>CAWDII010000001.1:0-235000 GCA_963802325.1 uncultured Thermoleophilia bacterium
AACGCGGTGCGAGCGGGTGGACGGCGGGCAAAGACGGCATTCCCGGGAGGATACCAATGTTTCGACGACGACCGCGGCTCTCAGGGGATTCTCAGGCGCGCTCGCCCTCGGCCTGACCGCCTGCGGCGGCTCGGACGACCCCGCCTCCGAGGCTCCCGCCACGACCGCGGTCGCCACGAGCACCCAGGCCGGCGAGACCGCGGCCGCGGCCGGCGGTACCGTCTCGGCCAACGAGGCCACCAACGAGGAGCTCGTGGCGGCGTTCGAGGCCGCCGGCATCCCGAACGCCGCCCAGTGGGCGCGCGAGGTGGAGGAGTACCGGCCCTACGACACCGCCGACCCGACGCTCCCCCACCTCCAGGACGAGCTGGCCAAGTACAACCCCGATCCGGCCGTGCTCGAGGCGATCCTGGCGACGCTCACGCCGTGACGACCGCGGCCGTGCCGGGGCGCGACCCATCCGGCCTGCTGCGCGGGGGCTGCTCGGGCTCGCGGCGCTCTCGATCGCCGGTACGGCGGCGGAGCTGGCGAGCCTGCGCCACTGGAACGGCGGGCTGCAGCTGCTGCCCTGGCTCGCCCTCGGGGTGCTCACCGTCCTGACCGTTCTCCTGGCACTCCGCCCGGGGCGGATGGTGATCCGGACGGTGCGCGCCGGCGCTGTCGGGGTCCTGCTGGTCTCGGCCTTCGGCGTGCTCCAGCACGTGCAGGCCAACTACGACACCGCGCCCCTCGACCGGATCGTCGGACCCCGGTGGGACACGATGCCCGAGTTCGAGCGGTGGTGGGAGGCGGCCTCGGGTGGCGTCGGGCCCGCCCCGTCCCTCGCCGCCGGGGTGATGCGCGCCCTCTGCCTGCTGCTCGCCTGCGTGCGCCACCCGGCGCTCACGTTCAGCCGGGACCAGGGTCCCGCGGACCACCGGCCGGGCTGATCACGGTGAGCGCGCCCGCGGCCCGGGCCGCCTGGGCGAGGGCCTCCAGGGCGGCCTGATCGACGCCGCGACCGCGCGCGCTACGGCCCAGCCAGAGGGCGATCTCGTGCACCCCGTCGCCGCGGGGCGTGAGGCGGCCGGCCCCCGCCGCCCGGCCCTCGATGACGACCACCAGGCTCCGCTCCCCGTGACCGTCCATCCGTTCCCGGTGGAAGGTGACGAAGGCCTCTCGCCGCGGCAGGGTCCATCCCGGCGGGCCCACCGCGGGGGCATCACCTCCTCGGGGGCGGCGCTCGCGACGGCCAGGGTGAGGACCTCCTGGAGGAGCTCTTCGTCGAGCGGTCGCAGCGCGACGCCGCGGACGAGATCGTGCGCGGCGCGGCGGCCGGGATCCGACAGCGTGCGGTGGGCGGCACCCAGGCGGGCGAGCTGCCGGGGCGCGTCGTCGGCCTCGCTGCGCAGCACCATCTCCCGCAGGACGGTGAAGGCCGCCTCGATCACCTGCGGGCACGCCTCGGGATCCACCTGCAGGATCCGGTACGGGTCGTCGGGGCCTACTTCTTCGCCTCCAGCCAGGTCTCGCCGGTGCCGACGTCGACCGCCAGGGGCGGATCGAGCGGGTAGGCGCCGACCATCGCGTCGCGCACCAGCGCCCCGGCGCGCGCGGCCTCCTCGGCCGGGGCCTCGAGCAGCAGCTCGTCGTGGATCTGGAGGATCAGGCGGGCGCGCAGCCCCTCGGCGGCCAGCGCGGCGTGGGCCGAGACCATCGCCGCCTTGATGATGTCGGCCGCCGATCCCTGGATGACCGTGTTGACCGCGAGGCGCTCCCCCAGCTGGCGCTGCTGCACCGTGCGCCCGCCGAGCTCGGGGATCGGCCGGCGACGGCCCAGGAGGGTGGTGACGAAGCCGTCCTGCGCGGCGGCGGCGATCGTCGTGTCGATGAAGCTGCGCACCCGCGGATAGCGGGCCAGATAGGCGTCGATGTAGTTGCGGGCGTCGGCGCGAGGGATGTTGAGCTGCTCCGACAGGCCGAAGTCGCTGATGCCGTAGACGATGCCGAAGTTGACCGCCTTGGCCCGGTCGCGGGCGGTGCGGTCAACGTCGGCGGGCGCCATGCCGAACACCTCGGCGGCCGTCGCGCGGTGCACGTCCTCGCCACGCCGGAACGCGTCGGCGAGCGCGGGCTCGCCGGAGCAGTGGGCCAGGATGCGCAGCTCGACCTGGCTGTAGTCGCAGCTGACGATCACCCAGCCCGGATCGGTCGTGAACGCGCCCCGGATCTCGCGCCCCAGGGCGGTTCGCACGGGGATGTTCTGGAGGTTGGGGTTGGTCGATGACAGGCGCCCGGTCTCGGCCACCGTCTGATTGAAGGTGGTGTGCAGGCGCTCCGACTCGTCGACGAGGTCGGGCAGCGCCGACAGGTAGGTGTTGTCGAGCTTGGTGAGCTCGCGGTACTGGCCGATCAACTCGATGATCGGATGCTTTCCGGCCAGCAGCTGCAGAACCTTGCGGTCGGTGCTCCAGCCGGTCTTGCCCTTGCGGAAGGTCGGCAGGCCGAGTCGCTCGAAGAGCACCTCGCCGAGCTGCTTGGGCGAGTCGATGACGAACTCGCCGCCCGCCTCTTCCCAGATCCGGTCGCGCAGCTCGTCGGCGCGGTCGCGCACCCGGCCGGCGATCTCACCGAGGCGGTGAACGTCGAGGCGCACGCCGGTGCGCTCCATCGCCGCCAGCACCCGGGTCACGGGCAGCTCGATGTCCCTGTAGAGCGTGTCCAGGCCCTCGCGCGTGAGGGCCTCGCGCTGGCGGACGGAGAGCTCCCGCACGAGCGCGGCATCGCGCACGCAGTCCGAGTGCTCCCCCTCCACGCCGAGCCCCGCCTCGGCGGCCAGCTCCTCCAGCGGGTAGCCACGGCGGCGCGGCTCCAGGAGGTAGGCGGCGATCATCGTGTCGTGCTCGGGCACCAGGGCGTCGCCCGTCGCCCGGACCACCGCCTTGGCGTCGTGGCAGGCGACCGCGGCGCCCGCGAGGGACGCGGCCAGGGCGGCGCCGATGCCCTCCCCCATCTCGCCGGTCGCCACCTCGGCGCCGTCGCCGGCGACCGCCCAGCCCTCGTCGGAGAGGGCGAGCGCCAGGCGACCCGCGCCGGCGAAGCGCATGGCCAGGTCCTCCGGCGCGGCCGGGGCGGCGACGACCGTGACCAGGTGGGCGGCCGGAGCGGCCGCGATGGGGGCCCCGCCGTCGGCCAGCTCGGACAGCCGGCGGGAGAGGCTGCCGAACTGGAAGCGCTCGAAGAGATCGCGCAGCGCCTCCATGCGCTCGGGGCCGAAGTCGAGGGGCGGCACGTCGGCGAGGTCGAGCTCCACCGGGGCGTCGGTGCGGATCAGCGCCAGCCCGCGGGTCTTGCGTGCGTCGTCGGCGTACTGGGTGAGCACCTCGCGCCGCTTGGGCGTCTGCTCGGACGCGTGCGCGAGCACCTCGTCGAGCGTCCCGTACTTCTGCAGCAGCTGCGAGGCGCCCTTCTCGCCGATGCCCGGGACCCCGGGCAGGTTGTCGCTCGGGTCGCCGACCATCCCGCGGAAGTTGACCATCAGCTCGGGGCCGATGCCATAGCGCTCCACCACCGCCTCGGGCGTGTAGAGGGTCGTGTCGGTGACGCCCCGCCCGGTGGCCATGACGCTCACCCGGGGAGAGACCAGCTGGAAGGCGTCGCGGTCGCCGGTGAGGATGACGACGTCCTCTCCGGCCTCCTCCGCCCGGCGCGCCAGCGTGCCGAGCACGTCGTCGGCCTCGAAGCCGGCGAGCTCGGTGTTGACGAAGCCGAAGGCCTCCATCAGCGGGCGGAAGTGGGCCGACTGCTCCCGGAAGAGGTCGGGGGTCGCGGCCCGGTTGGCCTTGTAGGTGGGCTCCTGTTCGTGCCGGAAGGTCTTGCCCTTCGGGTCCCACGCCACCACCACGCGCCCCGGCCGCTCCTCGGCGAGCATCTTCATCATCATCGCCGCGAGGCCGTAGAGGGCGTTGGTCGGAAAGCCCTCGTCGGTGGCGATCGTGTCGGGAAGGGCGTGGAACGCGCGGTACGCCAGGCTGTTGCCGTCGATCAGCAACAGGGGCGCCGCGGTGGGCGGGGCGGCGGTATCCGGCATCGCGGCCAGGATACCCGCCGCCCGCCCCGCGCTCAGCGGCGCACGACCAGCACCTGGACGCGGTTCACCGTCGGCCGGCCGCGCTCGACGATCTGCACCCGCAGCAGATAGCGGCCTGCCCGGGCGAAGGTGAGCGCCACCGGGATCCGGCGGCCCGAGACGCGCCCCTGGGCCACGGTGCGGTAGGTCACCCCCTGGCGCAGCTGCACCCGCGCCAGGGCTCCCCTCACCGACCGGTTGAGCGTCACGCGGATGATCGCCCGGGTTCCGGCGCGCAGCGCCACCGGGACCACGAACGCGAGGGTGAGCTTCTTCTTCGGGACCACCGTGGGCGCCGACGCGCCGGGGGCCGGGGCCGGCGTGCTGCCCGGAACCCGCGCCCGGGAGGCCCACGCTGACCCCGCCGATCGTGCCGGTGACGCCGGGCGTGGGCGGAGCGGGGGGAACCGGCGGTGCGCTCACGACGATCTGGCGCGTCACCGTCGTCGCGTTGCCGGCGGCGTCGACGGCCCGCGCCGTGACGGGGTACGTCCCCGGGGCGGCGTAGGCGTGGGTGGCGGATGCGCCCGCCGCCGACTGGCCGTCCCCGAAGTCCCACCCGACCTGGTCCACCGTCGACCAGCGATCGGCGGGCGCCGACATCGACACCGCAACGGCGGCCCCGGTGAGCGCGGACGCGGGAACGCTCACGCTCCCGATGGAGGGCGGCGTGAGGTCCTCGACGGCGAAGGCGACCCCCCCGTTGAGCGCGTCGCCCTGCTCCCAGACGACGAGGGCCTCGCCGTCCGGGGTCATCGAGGCCGCCGGCGCGGTGCCGTACCTCCCCGGGGCCGAGAGGACCCGCGAGGCACTCCAATCGGCGCCCTGCGGGCGCGTGCGGGCCTCGACCACGGACGATCCGCCGGTGTCGCGCCGCCAGGCCGCGACCGCGTTGCCCGCGGCGTCGAGCGCGACGACGCCGTCCCCGCCGCCGTCACCGCTCAGCGTCTGCCGCGCGAGCCAGGAACCCCCGGCCGGGCGGATGGCCGCGGTGACCCTCCCCCACTCGGTCCAGACCGCGATCGCCTTGCCGCCGGGGTCCACGGCGAGGTCGATGGTGGACGCCGGGAAGCCCCCGGCGCCTCCGGACAGCGTGGAGGCCGCCTCCCAGAGCGTGCCGTTCCACGGCGCGCGCGAGGCGAAGACGTCGCCCCCGCTGCCCGTGCCGGTTCCCCAGACGATCGTCGCCGCGCCCCCGGAGTCGATGCCGACGCGCAGGGCCGACACGCCCGCCCCGGCCTGGGCGACGGTCCGCGGTGCGCTCCAGGGCCCACCAGCGGGGCGCCACGACGCGTGGACCGTCGTCACGCCGCCGACCGTCTGCGCCCACCCGGCCACGGCGCGGCCGGCAGGATCCAGCGCCACGTCGGCCGCGTTGTTGGCCTCGAGGCTCGCGGGAGGCGGCGGTGCGAGGCTGATCGGCGTGACGGCACCCCATGCCGCGCCCGGCGCCTTCACCCGCCCGGTCGTGAGACCGACGCCGGCCCAGTCGTTCGCCGGCCAGACGACGATCGCCTTGCCATCCGGGTCAACCGCGAGGCCGTGGGCACCCGGGAAGGCGCCGGTCGAGATGCCCTGCGACTCCGTCCAGGCGCCGTTGGCCGGACGTGTCGCCACGCTGATGCCGCCGCCGCTCGTATGGATGTTGGTCCAGGTCGCGACGGCGTTGGCGCCCTTGTCGAGCCGGAGGTGGATCTCGTTGATCAGCCAGTCGTTGTACCCCGGCACGGTCTGCACCGGCCCCCAGGTGGCGGCTCCGGGGTCCAGGGTCGCGGACTGCAGGGGACCGGCGTTGATGTCCGGCCGCCCCCACACCGCGAGCGCGGAGCCGTCGGGCGCGACGGCGACCTGCGGGTCGGCGACCCCCGCGGTGCCCGGCGCGAAGACCGCGCGCGGCGGCGTCCATCCCGCCGCGACGGCTCCCCCGGGCAGCGCCAGCGAGACGGCGAGCGCCGCCATGCCGATCCGGGTGCGTGCGGGGACGTTCAGATCGAGGCGGAATCTCACGGAATCTCGCATTCGTCCGGGTCCGGCGACGCTACGTCACGGGGCGGACGCCGGGCATCGGGGATTCCCCCGTGGCGGGTGTGGATACGTCGCGGCGGGAGCGCCCGATATGCTGCCGATCCCGACCGAAGTGCCCACTTCAGCCCGTTGCAAGGAGACCCGTTGGCCGTCACGCCGAGCGCCCAGTACAGCGTCACCCTCCGCGTCGAGATGGATGCGGGCCAGACCGACCTGCTGGGCCGGCTGACCACGGCGATCGGGGCGGTAGGCGGCGACATCGGGGCGATCGACCTGGTCGGCAGCGGCTTCCAGACGGTCGTGCGCGAGCTGATCGTCAACGCGTCCGACGAGGACCACGCGGCGGCCGTCGTCGCGGCGGCGAGCGGACTCGACGGGGTCACCGTGCTCTCGTCGTTCGACCGCACCTTCCGGATGCACCAGGGCGGCAAGATCCAGATGACCACCCGCATCCCTCTCGAGGACCGCGACGACCTCTCGATCGCCTACATGCCGGGCGTCGCCCGGGTCTGCAAGGCGATCGCCGACGACCGCTCGAAGGTCTTCGACTACACCATCAAGCGCAACATGGTCGCGGTCATCACCAACGGCACGGCGGTGCTCGGCCTGGGCGACATCGGCGCGGCCGCGGGCATGCCGGTCATGGAGGGCAAGTCGATGCTCTTCAAGGAGTTCGGCGACGTCAACTCCTACCCGATCTGCATCGACTCGAAGGACCCCGAGGTCCTGATCCGGACGATCGCGGCGATCGCGCCGGTGTGGGGCGGCATCAACCTCGAGGACATCTCGGCTCCGGTCTGCTTCGAGGTGGAGGACCGCCTCAAGGAGATGCTCGACATCCCGGTCTTCCACGACGACCAGCACGGCACCGCGATCGTCGTGCTCGCGGCCCTGATCAACGCCTGCAAGATCACCGGCACGAAGATCGGCGATCTCAAGGTCGTCGTGAGCGGCGTCGGCGCCTCGGGCGTCGCCTGCTCCAAGATCCTGATGAACGCCGGCGTCACCAACATCATCGGCTGCGACTCGAAGGGCGCGATCTACAAGGGCCGCACCGAGAACATGAACTCGATGAAGGAGTGGTACGCCGAGCACACCAACCCGGAGGGGATCCGCGGCGGGCTCACGGAGGCCGTCGGCGGCGCCAACCTCTTCCTCGGCCTCTCCGGCCCCGGCACCTTCTCGGTGGAGCAGCTGAAGACGATGGCCAAGGACCCGATCGTCTTCGCGATGGCCAACCCGACGCCCGAGATCATGCCCGAGCTCGCCGCGCCCTACGTGCGCGTGATGGCCACCGGCCGCTCCGACTACCCGAACCAGATCAACAACGTCCTCGCCTTCCCCGGCATCTTCCGCGGCGCGCTCGACTGCCGCGCGACGAAGATCAGCGAGGCCATGAAGGTCGCCGCCGCCGAGGCGATCGCCGCCTGCATCTCGGACGACGAGCTCAACGAGGACTACATCATCCCGAGCGTCTTCAACCGCGGCGTCGCCCCGACGGTCGCCGCGAAGGTCATCGAGGTCGCACAGCAGGAGGGCCTCGCCCGCCGCGATCCGGTCACGGGCGAGACGATCCAGCCCGCCTAGCGGAGCCGGCCGGTCAGCGGCACGACCGCGCGCGCGCCGCGAGGTATCCGGCACGCCGCGCGGTCAGCGCCCGCAGGCGCGCCGAGGCCGCCCTGCGGGCCGCCGGCGAGACGGCCCCGGCCCGCGCCCGCCGGGCCGCGCGCATCGCCCCGGTCGACGTCCTGACGGCGGCCGACAGGCGTGCGCAACGCCGCCGCGCCGACAGCGACGCGCTCGCCACCGGCGCCGGACCGGCGAGTGGCGCCGGCGGCGGGGCCACGGCGACCGCGGTCGCGGGCGCCGGTACAGCGGGCGATCCGGCGGGCGCCGGGACCGGCGGCTCGGGGACCGGGACGCCCCGGAACTTCGGCAGCGCCGTGAACGTCTCCCACGACGGCTTGGGGGCCGAGTCGATCCGCCGCAGGCCGGCCGTCCATTCGGAGTTGTCCTGGAGGTTGAACCACACCGCCAGGCGGACGCGCGGAACCGCGGCGAGGGCGTCCACGGCCTGGCTCAGGAAGGCCTCCTGCTCGGCCTCGGTCACGTGGCTCGCGCGCACGGAGGTCGCCATCGTCGTCCAGCCGAACTCGGTGATGAGAAGGGGCAGCCCGTCGCGCACGGCGTCGAGTTCCGCGATCAGCTCCGGGAGGCGGGTGAAGGAGGGCATCGCCATCGAGGCCACCGGACCGGCCGCCGGGTAGAGGTGCGTGGCGAATGCGTCGGCCGGGGGGTGGAACGGGACCAGGCCGCGTATGAAGGTGACGACGCCGACGGAGCCGTTGGGCGGGTTGTTCGAGCCGTTCGGGCCGCCCGAGACGCCGATCACCCAGGCGTCGGGCTGGACCGCCTTGACCGCGGCGAAGGCCCGCGAGAGCAGCCCGGCGTAGATGCGCGGCGAGGCCGGCACGGCCGGGCCGCCCGGCACGGTGCGCCACTGGGGCATCAGGAACCGCGGGAGGTTCGGTTCGTTCCACGCCTCGAACATCTCGACCACGGCGTGGGTGCGCCCGGCACGGTCCGGGGTGGTGCCGTCGTAGCGTCGTGCCAGCGCGCTCATGAAGGCGCCGTAGTCGGTGAGGTTGGGCGCCCACTGATGGCCGCGGCCGCCGTTGGCCCACGGCGGGGAGCGGTAGACGTTCAGGATCACCGCGATGCCCCGCGCGGCGAGCCCGTCGACCACGGCGTCGTACCGCGACCAGCGATAGGCGGTGGAGTTCGGATCGGCCCCGTCGCGCGGCCGGCTCGGGGCGACGTCGTTCCACAGCACGTTGACGCGCGTCACCGTCACACCGGTGGAGGCCAGCTGGTCGATCCTGTCCCCGATCCGCGCCTCGGCGACCACCGGGAAGTGGTCGTCCTGGACCGACAGCGTCAACCCCGGCGGCAGCGTCTCGGCCGGCAGGGCGCCGGCGGCGGGAGCGAGCCCCGCGAGGAGGGCGAGCGCGGCGGCGAGCGACAGGAGCGCGGCGCGCGGATGGGCGGTGATCGGCACATGTCTCCCGGAGGTGGGCCGCGCGAGGATCGCACCCGGGGGGGCGCATGTCAGCCGCGCCGGGTCATCGACCCATGGGCGGCGGCCCGCCCGCGCCGCGCCCCTGGCTACACTCGCGGCGGGGGGATGTGGCGGAACGGCAGACGCGGCGGTCTCAAACACCGCTGAGGGAAACCTCGTGTGGGTTCGACTCCCACCGTCCCCATAGGGCTTTTCGGCTTGGCGACAGCGATCTGAGGCGAGCGCGCCCGGCAAGGCCGGACCCGCCAAGACCCGTCAAGCACCGCCAGTCTGTGGCGCGCGTGGCGCACGCTGTGGCGCACATTCAGTCGCCGACGACCACTTCGAGTGACTGCTTTGACCTGGCCGTCTCGCCGGTCCCGAAGCCAGCCTCACCGAAGACGCGGGCGCGCCGCAACCCCAGCTGGTCGAGAGACGCGATTGGACTTGATCGACACCGCGCTCGAGTGAATGGTCAAGGAGGGTGGGCGCGGCTCCGCAGTGCGGCACCTGATCGGCGCCAAAGGCCGGTCACTTTGCCTCAGCCTCGCGGACGGGTTCGTGCTGGAGCCTGACGAGCTCGGCGCGCACCGCCGCTGCCGGAAATGCCTGGGAAAAAGAACTACATCGGCGCGGATGGCCCCGATCGACTTCTCCGAGGTGGGGCCTGAGGACCCTCGAGACGCCCAAGGCGCCTGGCGTGAGGTGACCCGGCACCTCTTGGAGATGGCAGCGCGGGTCGATTTCGGCCCGACAGCTGGACACTTCGAGGGCATGGCCGAGGAAATGGCCGGCCTGATAGCCGACCACCACCGCGACGAGTGGAAGACGTGGGCCAACCTGGAGACCGTCGAGCACCCGCTCGGCGACTTGGAGGGCGGCGCGGAGTAGGTGAGGGGCAGCCGATAACGACGCCAACAGGTTAGGCGGCGGCGATGCTCAAGACGTTCGCCAGCAGCAGGACCAGTATTCCCAGCAGGACCAACGTGAGGCCCCACGGGGAGTCCTTTGCGCCCTGACGGATTCGCCCCGGAAGACTCGCTTTCAGATCCGAGACGTCGTCCAAGAGATCCCCGATCATCCGCTCGTGACGTGCGAGCCGCTCGTCAACCGATCCGGCCGATGAAACCGTCCCCGCGACATTGGCCGACATCGAGAGCGTCATCGTCGCGGCACCCCTGACCTCGAACGTCCGACCGAGGCCCGGGACCGCGTACTGCCTTGGACCAAGGAGTGGTCTCAGGCGGTCCCCGTTTTCGCGGGCTCTCTGCCGCAGCTCGGCGCGCGCCTTAGAGGCCCCCTTTCTGAGATCGCCCACTCGGTCGGCAATGAGCAGGACGCCCGCGAACTCCAGGACCGAACCGGCGATGCTCAGAGCTAGTGCCCAGCTGGACATGCTCACGGACGCGAGCTTAGCGCCGCCCCCTGACAGCACCTCCACGGCCGGGCGTCCGGGGCGGCCTCTAGCGTCTACTGAGTGAGCTTCGGTGAGACTTTCTGGGCAACCTTTGTCGGTGGATTCGCCGCAGCCGTTGTGGGGATTGTCGGCGTCTTCTTGATCGAGTGGGCGCGGGCCAAGCAGGAGCGCAACAGAGAAGAGCGCGCGCGAGTCTCGCGCCATCTGGAGCGTCGGCGGGCGAGCCGCAACGCAGCGAAGGCAGTCCGAATGGAACTGGTGGCAGCGATTCGCCCACTCGAGCAGTTCCTGGCCGCAACGGCAGGATGGGAGCCGATGCCCTTCAGCCGGGGGGCCTGGGACGACCGAGAGAACCGCATCGCGCTTATCGACCTCATGACGGACGAGGCGCTGTTCACGATCGACGCCGCGTACCACGAGCTTGGGGCTATCACGCGGCGCCTGTCCGAGGAGGCCGGCTTCCTTCAACAACTTGCCCGCGACGGCGGAAAGCTTGGTCGTCTCATTCTCGACACGCGCGTCCATCCAGCAATCGAGCATCTCCACGCCGCGGTCGCTGGAACCGAAGTCTTAGAGCTGGCTGCACTCGGTCAACTCGAGGAAGAGGCCAAGCGCACCCAGCGCGAAGACGGCTAGGCCGTGTGGCGCACACGGTGGCGCGCACCCCGCCTTCCCGACTCTAGATCGCCTAGCCCAAGCCGATCAGGCCGCAACGCGCCAGGGTCTCAAACACCGCTGAGCGAAACCTCGTGTGGGTTCGACTCCCACCGTCCCCATCGAGGGTGTCGCGGCTCCCCACTCGACCCTCGGGGCTACGACCCGGGCGTCAGGTTCCAGCTGGCGGTGGAGGGCTTGACGACGGTCGCCTGGGTGTCGGTCACGTTCGTGCCGACGATGGCGCCGGCCGGGTCCATGGGGCGCAGGCCGGCGGTCACGGTGCGGCTGTTGAGGAAGGCCTTCGGCGTGCCGGTGCTGGGCGGCGCCGGTGGGCAGAGGAAGGGCACCGCCGGCATCTCGATGTCCACGAGCAGGGCGGATCGCCAGTCCCCGGCGGCGTTCACCTGGATCTCGACGTCGCCCGCCTTGATGGTGCCGCCGGGGCCCGAGCTCCACGTGCACGTCCCCGAGCCGGCGTGCGACCCGACGCTCGCGGCCGTGAGGGCGTAGAGGGCCTGCCGGGAGCCGTCGGGGTTCGTGCCCTGGCTCGTGCGCGTATAGGTGAAGGTGCCCTGCCAGGTCTCCGAGAGCCCTCCGCCCAGGCTGCCCGAGAAGGACACGGTGCCCGAGTAGGAGGCCGGGAACTGCTCGTCGGTCCCGACCCAGACACCGGTGGAGATCCCGGCGGGCGAGACGGCCTTGACCGTGATCCGGGCGGTCTCGGGCCCCGAGGCGGCGCCCGTGACGGAGAGCTTCGGCTCGGGGGCCTTGGAGGTGGTGGGCGTCACCGAGCCCTTGGCGGCGACGGCCGACCAGCGCACGGTCGGGACGCGGGTCCCGCCCTCGTTCGTCTCGAGCCGCGCGGTGACCCGCGTGGTGGCCTTCGGCCTCAGGGCGCCGGGCGATGCGGGGTCGAGGACGAGCGTGGTGCAGGCGCCGCTGCGCGCCCTCGCCTCGACCTCGCGGAGCCCCTTGAGGACCCGCCCGCCCTCCTCGTTCATCATCTTCTCCAGCGTCCCGCGGAACGTCGCCTCGGCGGCCCCCGCATCGCCTCCGAACCCGGAGCTGCGGACCGTGGTGGAGACGCTCGCGCCGGAGATCTGGCCGGTCTGCGGGTTCATCGTGCCGCTCATGCTGCCGGAGGCGACCACGCGCGAGCGACGCGCTGAAGAACGCCAGCACCTGAGCGGTCCGCGAGTAGTCGATGGCGGCCTTCACGGAGAAGGGGAACGGCTCGAGACGGGCGTCGGGACCCATCTTCGCGGTGGCCTGCGATCGGAGATCGACCGACGTCGCCTCGCGCACCGTGCCGAGCTTCACCCGGGTCGAGTCGAAGTTCTCGCTCGACCGGCTCGTGCCGCCGAAGTGATCCTCGAAGCGGATGGCGCCCGTCGCGGTGGGGCACTGCTGGGCGGCCTTGCCGACCAGGTCGCGGATGGCGAAGCCGCGGCTGGAGCGCGCACCGTCGGCGCCGTCGAAGGTGACGCTGACATCGACACCCAGCGCGCCGGTGGTGCTGGCCGTGATGCCGACCTCGGCGACCACGTTCCCCGGCCCGTCGAGGCTGGCGGAGATGCTGCCCGAGACGCTCGCCGAGCCGTCCGCGTTGACCGTCACCGGGGAGATGCTGCCCCGGGTGACGGTGACGGCCTGCTCGCGCGCGGTGGAGGAGCCCGCCCGGGCGGAGCGCAGGGCGGCGACCATGTCGCTCTCGAGCGCCGGGAACGCTCCGAGGACGGAGCGGGTGAGCGCGGGCGGGACCACGCTTGCTACGGCCCTCCCGTTCTTCAGGCGCAGCGCCGCCGGGCGACCGAGGCTGCGGGTGAGGTGGGCCGTGGCAGGCGAGACCCTCGTGGGCCGCTGCCGGAACGCCCTGGCCGCGACGCAGGCCTTCGTGCCGTTGGCGACCCGCAGGACCTTGCCGGTCGGGCAGCGCTTGGCCGGTGCGGCCTGAGAGGCCCCTCCGAGCGCGGTCAGCGCGAGGATGAGGGACAGGAGGAACCATCCGCAGCGCCGCATCCGCTCAGTCCCGGCTCGGGGTCTCGACGGCGCGCCACCCCTCGGTGCCCGCGCGTGGGGAACCTACCGGGCGCCCCGGGCGGCCTCGGCGCGCCGACCCCGGTCCATCGTCACCGAGCATCAGCGCCCAGGCCTCCGACGAGAGGGGCGCGAAGGGAGCCCACCAGTTGTTGGCCTCGAGGATCACCGGGCCGTCGGCCGTGAGGGCCACATCCCACCCGAGGGTCCGCATCGGCTGGAGCAGCAGGGCGGCACGGCGCACGAGGTGGCATGCGTCCTGGACGAAGGGGATGCGCAGGCCGGCGACCCGGGTGCCGGTCGCCTCGACCACCGGGGTCTGACGCAGTCCGACGCCGCCCGGGGCGCGGAGCGTCAGGGGCCCCAGCTCGCCCTCGTCGAGCGAGACGGCGCAGTAGCCGTTGCCGGTCTCCCCGTCGTGGAAGTTGTCGGTGTCCGCGGTGCCGACGGCGAGCTTCAGGACGCCCCCGAACACCAGGACCGACCCGTCGGGGCGGACGATGCTGGAGATCCGCAGGGTCTGGAGGACCGTGCTGGCGGCGATCCGCTCGATGGCCGGATGGTTGCGGATGCGCTGCTGCACGATCTGCAGCCCGCCCTCGCCCTCGCCGCCGGCGCAGATCCGGTCGTGCAGCGCGGCGATGTCCACCGGTGATCCGTCGAGGCGGGTGAGGCCGCCCTCGCCGTCGCGGGCGAACACCCGCACGCCGTCGCCCCGGTTGCCGAACGAGGGCTTGATGACGATGTCCGCCGGAAGGCCCGCGATGAAGGCGGCGAACTGGTCGCGACCCGAGAACCGGCGCCCCGTGAGACGGCTCCATCCCCCGAGCGGGCCGACCGTCCCGTAGACCTCGGGCACCGGCATCCCGCTGGCCCGGAAGTAGTCGTAGAAGACCAGCTTCTGCTCGGTGAAGGGCTCGAGCGAGACGGGGTTGAGCCTGTCCTGCGCGGCCCGCCGCATGGTGCGGCCGATGTGGGCGTCGCGCACCCGCTCGTCCATCTCCGGATCGAGCAGGCCCTCCAGCAGCGCGCCCTCGAGATCGAATCCATTGCGACGCCTCAGCCGCATCGCCGTGCGCGCCGCGCGGACGCGGCTCATGCCGTAGCCCTCGGCGGCCGCGGCGCTCACCGACAGGAGCGTGCGTGCGCGCAGCAGCGCGATGCCCGGTCTCACGAGCCCCGCCTTCCCGGAGCCGTCCCGGACGGGGCGAGGGCCCGCTCCATCGTCCGCAGCGCCTCGTCGAACCGGGCGCTCGCGATCCGCGGGTAGCGGCTGTCGGCACCCAGGACGACGGGACCGTCCGGCGACAGGGCGATGTCCCAGGCGATGCTCCTCTGGGGCATGAGCAGGAGCGCGCCGCGCAGGGCCAGCGCACGCGCCTCCTCCCAGTCCGGAAGGCGGTCTGCGTCGCCCGGCGCGGTACCCGGCCCACCCAGGACCCCCGTCATCGGCTCGACCTCGGCGATCCCGCGCCCGGCGCCCGGGAGGATCAGGCAGGCGTGCAGCAACCGCACGGCGCCGTCGTCCGCGACGAAGGTCGTCAGGCGCGCGAGCGGCAGACCACCGTCCGTACCCGGCACGAGACCCCGCAGGCGCTCGTGCGGGAGCACGCGCTCCTGGACCATGAAGAGCTCGCATGACGGATCCGCGCACACCTCGGCGGCGAGGACCGCGGCATCGAGCCGGCGCCCTCCTCGTTCGACGAAGACCGCTCCGTCGCGCCCGAGCACCCGCGGCCGCGCGCCGAGCGACGGAGCGAACGGGCGCAGGGCGATCTCCCCGGGAACCCCGGCGAGGAACCGGGCCGCGGCCTCCGCGCCGAGCACCGGGCCGATCCCCGGACGCGCTCCAGCCACCCGCGCGCCCGATCACGCCGTGGAGCCGGGGGACCGGGAGGCCGAGGGCGGTCAGGTGGCGGTTGAGGATGACCGCATGCCCGGTGGCCCGGGTCAGGTCGGAGGGGTTCAGGCGCTCCAGGAGGCGCCCGAGGTCCTCGGGTCGGGCGGGGGCTCGCCGGGGACCGGGCGACCGCCCGAGAATCCGCGTCCGTGCACGCCGGACGAGGTCCGGCCACCGGAGGCCGCGCGCGCGCGATCCGGCGCGGATGCCCTTCGCTCTCATGGTCTGCGACCGTCCACGGCGCGACTATCACACGGGTCCGGATCCCCGGAGAAGCGTCTTTCGGTGGGCCTTGCGTCCCCCATCCGGGGGGGTCTCCCACCCATCGGGCCGCCGGGACGCACCCGTGCCCGCACGTCGCCGGGGGGCTCGGGGGCCCCGCGTCCCCCGGCCGGGGTCGCCCTCCGAGGCGCGAGGCACGTCATGTACGTGCCGAATCGTCCCGGACCGCATGCGGAGGCTCCGGCTGCGGCTCCCTACGAATGCGTGCCGTGGGCTTCTACCGATGCTCGACGCGGGTGCTCCGCCGTACGTTCCCCAACGGGTCCGCGGCTACCGCGGCCGGAAGGTGAGGATCGGATGAATGGGTGACCGGGAGGACGAGGCGGCGATCGAGGCCCGGATCACCGCCGCGGGGTACACGGTCTGTTACGACGAGGGGCCACCCCCGGGCATCGACGACGAGTGGCTGGCGGCGGCCGTACCGGCCGACCCGGCCCCTCCTGGGAGCACCGACCGGGCCGCAACGGGCTCGTCCCGGCTCGAGGCGCTGAGGGCCCTCGAGAGCGCGATCTTCGGCGAGCGCCCCTCGCGATGAGGTGGCGGGGGTCGTCCGCGTCGGGTACAAGAGGGCATGTCCGACGGCCCCTCGCGCGCGGCTCACTCCGAGCTGAACCGCCGGTTCCCGGCCCGCCCGGAGGCGCTGGGCGGAGCGCGGGAGATGGTCGACGCCCTCGATGGCATCTCGCGCGCCGCGCGCGACGACATCGCCCTGCTGGTCACCGAGCTCGTCGGCAACAGCCTCCGCCATGCCGGGCTCGGCCCCGATGACAGCATCTCCGTGCACATCGCGCGGCAGCGCGGCTCGGTGCGGGTGGAGGTCACCGATCCGGGCCCCGGCTTCTCCCCCATGCGCGAGCGCCCCGGACGACGCCGGGCCGGGGGGCGCGGGATCTACCTCGTCGAGCAGGTCGCCGACCGCTGGGGCCTTGAGCGCACCGGCGAGACGTGCGTCTGGTTCGAGCTCTGGATCGGCGACTCGCGCACCCGGCACCGGATGAAGGCACCCGACCACGTCCTGGCCCCCGCCGACCTCGGCAGCCTGTCTGAGTCGCAGCTCAAGGAATCCCTCGGCGTGCTCACCCATGACGAGCGGACGGTGTCGGCCGAGCGCAACGTCCTCCACGAGCGCATCGCCGAGGTCCGGCGCGAGCTCGAGCACCGCGGCGTCGCGGAGACGCGGGCGGGCTGACCGCGTGACGGATCCGGCCGCGGCGGCGGAACACGGATGACCGGCACCGGAACGGGGGGCGTGATGAGGATCACTCGAAGCGGATGGGCCGCACTCGCGGCGGCCGGCGTGCTGGGCGCGGCCCTCACGGGCTGCGGCGACGACGCGCCCCTCGCCGCCACCACCACCCCGCCGGCCGCGACGACGGCCGCGTCGCGCCTGCCGGCGCCGCCAGACGCGACCTCGCCGGCCGCGGGCTCGATGCTGCCCTCCACCGGCCTGAGCGTCGCGGAGGTGCTCGCCGACACCACCGGTGGGCCCCTGGTCGTGCAGGCGTTCATCGTGGCCGACGCCGATGGCGCGGCCCGCCTCTGCGACGCCCTCGCCGAGTCGTTCCCGCCCCAGTGCGGGGGTGCGGCGATCGAGGTGAGCGGCCTGCCCCTGGAGCTCCTCGACGGTCTCGAGGCGAGCGGCACGGTGCTCTGGTCGGAGCAGCCGGTCCAGTTGATCGGCAGCGTGAAGGCCGGCGTCTTCGTGAACGATCCGGTCGCGCTCGCCGCCAGCTGACGCTCACCCCGTCGCACCCGCCGCCCCGCCTCCGGGCACGAGGCGGGGCGGCCCGCGCTCCGGGAGCGGTACCTCGATGGCGTCGAGGTCAACGGGCGCGACCGTCTCCGGGAAGACCGCCCGCGCCTCGGCGAGCACCTCCTCGCGGGGGTAGCGGGTGGAGCGGTGGGTGAGCGCGAGCAGGCCCACCCCGGCGCGGGCGGCGAGGGCCCCGGCCTGGGCGGCCGTCGAGTGCCCCGCGTGGTCCGCGAGAACGCGGTCCCGCTCGAGGAAGGTCGCCTCGTGCACGAGGAGGTCGGCCCCCGTCGCGGCCCGCTCGATGCCGGGGGACGGCCTTGTGTCTCCCGAGAAGACCACCCGCCGCCCCGCGCGCGCGGGGCCCGTCACCTCACCGGGCGAGACCGGAGCCGTGCCGGGCGGGGCCACGCCGGCGCCCGCGGCGAGTCGTGCCCGGTCGGGGCCCGGTGGCACGCCGCGCGCGGCGAGGCCCGCCGCGTCGAGGTGCCCCGGAAGCGGATCCTCGACGAGCGCCCAGCCGAGCGCCGGGCAATCGTGGCGGGCCGCCAGCGCGATCAGGCGGTAGCCGTCGCGGCGCTCGATGCCGCCGGGCTCCACCTCGCGCACCTCGACCGCGAAGTCGAGCCGGCCGGCGAGGGCCAGGAACCCGTCCATCAGCGCCCCGATGCCCCGGGGCCCGATGATCGTCAGCCCGTCCTGGCGCGACAGCGCGGCCAGCAGCCCGGGCAGGCCGAGCGTGTGATCGGGATGGCAATGCGTGATCAGCACAACGCTCAGGCGGCGCAGGCCCGGCCACGAGAGCATCATCTGGCGCTGGGTCCCCTCGCCGCAGTCGACCAGCAGGTGCTCCGGTCCACGCGCGATCACCGCGGCCGCGACGCCCCGCTCGGGCGTCGGCCAGCGCGCCCCGGTTCCCAGGAAGACCACGCTGAGCCCGGGCGCTCCGGCAGGGCTCATGCCGGGGGCCGCCTCACCCGCCCCCGGCCGGAGCGGGATGGACCAGCAGCACCGAGCAGGGGGCGTGGTAGGCGATGTACGACGCGAATCCGCCGAGCAGCGCGCGCTCGACCCGCCCGCGGTGGGCGGCGGCGATCGCGAGGTCGATGTCGTGGCGGCGCAGGAAGTCGCACGCCGCACCGGGCGCCCAGCCCTCGAGCAGCGTGGGGATCGCCCCCGGGATCCGCGCCGCCTGCTCGTCGATCCACTGCCGGGCCGCGGTGACCGCGTCCTCGAGCGGATAGGCGATGCCGTAGAGATCTCCGTAGAGCGGCCAGGGGGTCGGGGCGACGTGCACCAGGTGGAGCTCCCCGGGCGAGAGCGCGCGCAGGGCGACCGCCTCCGCGCGGACGGCATCCGAGGCCGGGTCCTCGTCGATGAAGCAGGCGATCTTCGCGTAGGGGGCGGGCATGCTCTCCTCGCCGGTCCGGGTCAACGGATTCTCAGACGGGAGACTCGCCCCCGCGCCGCAGAACGGCGTCCGCGCGGACCCCGCGCCCCATCACGGCAAAACCACATCCGGCTCGGGAGTGGGCGTGCCGCGCGGAAGCATCGAGTCCTCGGCCATCCGATGGCCGGTGAGCGTGTAGGGGGACACCACGTGGTCCACGCCCACCCGGGTGAGCTTCGAGACCGATCCCGGGCTCCGCCGCCCGGGCCACCACCACCAGCGCCGGGGTTGAGGGTGCGCGCGCTCAGGGCGATGAAGGCGTTGATCGCGTCCGAATCGACCGCGCACACGATGCCGCGGGCCCGGTGGATGCCGGCCTCCTCCAGCACGCCGTCGTTCTGCGGGTCGGCGATCAGGTAGGGCAGCCCGAGCTCGTCGAGCTCCTCGGCGGCGCGCGGGTCGATCTCGATCACGATCACGCCCACTCCGGCGCGCCGGTACTCGTCGACCACCGCGCGGCCCACCCGCCCGAAGCCGCACAGGATGAAGTGGTCCTCGAGCTGTCTCGATCTTCTTCTTCATCTTCCGCCTCCTCCTGGCGCGGGCGAGATCGCCCGAGGCCACCAGATCGCTGCGCGATCGCCGCCGTGACCACCACCGCCACGAGCAGCCCCACGATGAGGCTGATCGAGAAGAGCTCCGCGCCCGGGCCCCGCCAGCTGCGTGTCGCGGAAGCCGACCCCCCCGAGCGTGAGGACGGTCCAGTAGAGGCCGTCGAGCGGCGTGCGCGCCCGGGGATGATCACCGTGTAGCCGAGGGTCCCGTAGACCACGATGGCCAGCGTCATGCGTGAAGGGCAGCCAGAAGCGCTCGGCGATGTCCCGTTTCTCCACCCCACCCCCTCGTCGCGCGGCCGTCGTCGCGACGGCGATTCATCGCGACCGGGCGCGGGCGCGGGTATCTCCCGAGGGCGAACCCCGCATCCCGTGACACGGCCCGAGGGCCCACCGGCGCGCTGGATGAGAACATCCTCGGCATGGCGCCCCTGCACATCCACTCCTGGGGCGCACCCGGTGCCGCACCCCTGCTGGTGATCCACGGCGTCACGAACACGGGGGCGCGCTACCGGCGCCTGGCCGAGCAGGAGCTGGGCGTGGCGCGTGTGATCGCGCCGGACCTGCGGGGCCATGGCCGCTCCACCTGGGATCCGCCCTGGAGCGCGGAGCGGCACGTCGCCGATCTGCTCGCGGTGCTCGACGCGCAGGCCATCGGCAGCGCGCTCGTGGTGGGGCACTCCTTCGGCGGGCTGCTCGCGCTGCACCTGGCCGCCACCGCGCCCGGGCGGGTGCGGGGCATCGTGCTGCTCGACCCCGCCGTCGCCCTGCCCGCCCCCCGGGCCGGCGAGCAGGCGGAGGCGGCGCGCGCCGACGAGGGCTGGGCATCGGTCGCGGAGGCCCGCGCGGCCCGCGAGGCCCTGCGGCCCGCCGCACGCCCGCGACACGGTCGAGGAGGACCTGGCGACCTTCCTCGAGGCGTGCCCCGACGGACGCGTGCGCTTCCGCTACTGCCGGCCGGCCGCGGTCGGCGCCTGGGGCGAGATGGCCCGTCCGGCGCCCTCGCTGGCCGGTTACCCTGGCCCGGTGACCCTCGTCGCCGCGGCCCAGTGCCGACTACGTCACGCGCCGCGCTGCGCGCCGGCCTGCGGCGCGACCTGGGCGACCGGCTTGACCGAGACGGCCATCGACGCCGGGCACATGCTCTTCTGGGACGCCCCCGCCGAGGTCGGGGCGCTGATCGCGCGCGGCGCGCTCGGCCTGATGCCGGGCGCCCGCTCCACCCGGCGCCTGGCGTGGGCCTCCTACGGCACGGCCATCGGGCTGGCGCTCGGCACCGTGGCGGGCCTGGCCATGGGCTCGGAGATCGCGGCCGCGGTCGGCGCGGCCGTCGGGGCGATCGGCGGGGTCGTGCTCGGCCGGCTCCGGGAGCGGCGCGCATGAGGGCGGTCGTCATCACGCGCCCGGGCGGGCCGGAGGTGCTCGCAGCCGGCGGAGGTCCCCGACCCCCGGCCCGGCGAGGGCGAGGTGGTTCTCGCGGTTGCCGCGACGGCGGTCAACCGGGCCGACCTGATGCAGCGCGAGGGCCGCTACCCGCCGCCGCCGGGCGCGAGCGAGATACCCGGGCTCGAGGCCGCGGGCACCGTGCTCGAGATCGGTGCGGGCGTCTCCGGCTGGGCGCCCGGCGACCGCGCGATGGCGCTGCTGGCGGGCGGCGGTTACGCCGAGCGGGTGGCCGTGCCGGCCGGGCAGCTGATGCCGGTGCCCGAGGGGATGGACCTGACCGCCGCGGCGGCGGTGCCGGAGGTCTTCCTCACCGCCTGGCTGTCGCTGCGGCGTCTGACGGCGCTCGCGCGCGGGCGAGACCCTGCTGGTGCACGCCGCGGCGAGCGGCGTGGGCACGGCGGCGATCCAGGTGGCCGCACGAGCTCGGGGCCCGGTCGATCGGCACCGTGCGCGGACCGGCGAAGGCCGCCGGCCGTCGAGGCGCTCGGCGCGCCGCTGCCTCGTGGCCGCGCGACGGCAGGTTCGCCGACGCCGTGCGCGGGCCGCCACCGACGGCCACGGCGCCGACGTCATCCTCGACCTGGTCGGCGCCTCCTACTGGGCCGAGAACGTGCGCTGCCTCGCGCGGCTCGGGCGCATCTCGCTGGTCGGCCTGGTGGGCGGCACGCCGGGTGGAGGTCGACCTCGCGGCCCTGCTGCCCCTGCAGGCGACCGTGCGCGCCTCGACGCTCCGCGCCCGCACGCCCGCCGAGAAGGCCGACCTCGCCGCCGAGTTCGCCGCCTGGGGCGTGCCCCGGCTGGCCGACGGCCGCCTGCGGCCGGTCGTCGACCGCGTCCTCGCGCTCGAGGATGCGGCCGAGGCCCACCGGCGTCGTCGGCGGCGACGAGACCGTCGGCAAGGTGATGCTGCGCGATCGGTCGTCGAGGCTGAGCCTGGCTCAGGCCCGGCGATGCGCTACGGTTCGGCCCTCGATTTCCCAGGAAGGGAGCCCTCATGAAGAAGTTCCTCATGCTGCTCGTGCTCGGTGGACTCGCCTACTGGCTGGTCAAGGACCGCCTGGGCGGCGAGCCCGACGAGTTCGTCTTCACCGAGGCCCCGCCCGCCGGCGAGGCCCAGGCCACCCCGCCGCCCGGCGGTCTGATCCCGCCCCGTGGGGCTGCGCCTCTGCGATGACCACTCGGAGCTCGTGCGGCGCGGTCGAGCCCGAGCTCCGGGTGGCGGCGGAGGCCTCGGGATGGGGCTGCGCGAGCGAGCTCGTCCGCCTCGCCCCGGGCCTGACCCGGCGCCGGCGAGGGCGGCGCCGACCCCTCGGCCCTCCTGGTCTCGCTCGACCTCGACCACGAGGGCGCGCCCGACGCCCTGTCGCTGGCAGCCTGCGTCGCGGCGCATCGCGCCTACGTCACCGCCCGCGGCCGAGCCGGAGGGCGTCAGCGCCGGGGCCCTGGCCCTCGCGCGCCTACTGGTCTGGGCGCAGCGGGCCGCGCTGCTCGGCCCGGCGCCGCGGATCGAATGGATCGGCCCGGCGTCCCGCCGGCCCTCCGAGGACACGACCGCCTCGCGCTGGCGGCGCGCTGCGCCCTCGAGGTGGCGGGCTCCACCCGCCGCGCCGAGGCGCTCGCCCTGATCACCCGGCCGTAGGGCCGGCGCGCAGAGGTACCCACCGAGCGCCACGAGCCACAGCACCACCGGGTAGGCGATCCACCGCTCGATCCCCCCTTCGCCCAGGGACGCGACCGGGCCCCATTCGAGCAGGGTCATCGCCAGGGCGAGACTGACCAGCGTCACGGTGCCGAGCGCCCGGGAGATCCAGCCCATCGCGCCCCCGAGCACGCGCCCCGAGAGCACCGCCGCCACCCCGCCTCCGATGAAGGCCATCTGGGCGAAGAGCGGATGCGGAGCGGTGTCGCCGGGGAAGAGCCCGACGCCCAGGATCCCGGCGCCGAGGACGGCCAATGGGATGCTGAGGCGGCGGCGCCTGGTCGCGCGGTGCGCCAGCGCGGCGGCCGCCAGGACGAGGGCGCCCGCCACGGCCATCGTGGTGTCGAAGATCGCCGCCGACGGCTGCAGGATGACGCTGTCGGGCGGCTCCGTGGCGCCCAGGTCGCTGATCATGCTCTCCCCGGTGGTGTACACGGCCGGATAGAGCGCCTCCGCGGTGATGATCCCCATGAGGATGCCGGCGCCGGCCACCGCGAGCAGCGCGCCTGAGGCGCCCCGCGCGAGGTGCGGCGGGATGGACGAGCGCATGGTCCGCCTCCTGATCGAGTCGGATCCATCGTCGCTCCGCGCGATCACAGGGACATCCGGCGCGGGCACCGGAGCGATGCGGTTTCCCCGCGCCCCCAGCTAGTCCAGGAACTCCCTCAGGCGCTCGGTGTCGCGGTAGGCCTGGAGCTTGGTCAGCGTCTTCGCCTCGATCTGGCGGATGCGCTCGCGCGTGACGCCGAAGCGCTGTCCGACCTCCTCGAGCGTCCGCGGCTCCTCGCCGCGCAGCCCGAAGCGCAGCTCGAGCACCTTGCGCTCGCGGTGGGTCAGCTGGGAGAGGACCCCCTCGAGCTCCTCCGACCGCAGGAGCAGGGCCACGGCGTCGGCCGGGCTCTGGATCGGCCTGGTCCTCGATCAGGTCGCCCAGCTCGGAGTCCTCGTCCTCGCCCACCGGCGTCTCCAGCGAGACCGGCTCCTGGGCCACCTTCTGGATCTCCCGCACGCGCTCGGGCGTGACCTCGAGCTCGGCGGCGATCTCGGCGATCGTGGGCTCGCGCCCGAGGTCCTGCAGCAGCTGGCGCTGGACGCGCGAGAGGCGGTTGATCGTCTCGACCATGTGCACGGGGACGCGGATCGTGCGGGCCTGGTCGGCGATCGCCCGGGTGATCGCCTGGCGGATCCACCAGGTCGCGTACGTCGAGAACTTGTAGCCCTTGCGGTAGTCGAACTTCTCGACGGCCCGGATCAGGCCGAGGTTGCCCTCCTGGATCAGGTCGAGGAACGCGAGCCCGCGGCCGACGTAGCGCTTGGCCACGGAGACGACCAGGCGCAGATTGGCCTCGATCAGCGTCGCCTTGGCGTTCATGTCGCGCCGCTCGATGCGCTTGGCGAGCGACACCTCCTGGGCGGCCGTCAACAGCGGCACGCGGCCGATCTCGCGCAGGTACATCCGCACGGGGTCGTTGGAGTGGGCCTTGACCGACAGGTCGAGCCGGGGCCCGCCGCCTCCGGTGCTCCCGGGCAGCTCGACGCCCTCCCCGAGCACCTCGATGTTGAGCTCGGCGAGCACCTGCAGCAGTCGCTCCTGCTGCTCCTCGCTGAGGTCGGCGGCCTCGACCACGTCGGCGATGCGGGCCAGGGAGAGCCCGCCGAGCTCGCGCCCCTCCTGGATGAGCTCGCGGACCTCCTCGAGGACCGTGATCGATACGTCGGTGCTCATCCTTCCGACCTCAGCGCCGCGCGGACCCGCCGGGCGAGGTCGAGCGCCTCGAGCCGGCCCTGCTCGTCGCCGCTCATCCGCATCTCGGCGGCGCGGCGCTCCAGCATCGGCAGCTCCACGCGGTAGGCCGCCTCGCGCAATTCGGCCGTCGTGGGCGCGGCGCCCGAGAGCTCGATGCGCAGGGCGAGGCCGACCTGCGCCAGGTCGTCGGGCCACTGGTCGAGGTCGACGGCGCCGGAGCGGATCTGCTCGAAGGCGCGCCGGTGCTCATCGCTCTGGAAGGCCGCCGGCGGGAGGCTCTCCAGGTAGGGGCGCGCCGCGGCGGGCTGCGCCAGGGCCATCGCCAGGAAGCGCCGCTCCCTGATCTCCTCGGGCGAGGTGGCGCCGCTCGGGACGATCCCCGCCGCGGGCGCGTCACCGCGCGACGCCTGGCGCAGACGCTCTTCCAAGCCCTGGGAAAGCTGAAGCAGGCCAGCGGTCAAGCGAACCCCCTCGTCCTTCTCAACCGAGTCGGGGAACCGCCGAAGCAGCTCGGCGATGGCCGTGAGGGCCGCCTCACGTTCCCGTGATGAACGGCCCGCCCTCGCCACTCGTGAGCGGATGAGGGAAGTTACCAGAGGCTGCGAGGAGGCGACGGCGCGGGCGAGGGCCTCGCGGCCCGCCTCGTCGGCCGCCATCTCCCCCGGATCCTGGCCGATCGGCAGTTGCACGGCCGACCATTCGAGGTTGACGTCGGCCCCGGCCTCGACGCTCCGCCAGGCGGCCTGCTCTCCCGCGGCGTCGGCGTCGAAGCAGAGCTTGACCTCCGGCGCCCACCGGCGGAGGAGGCGGATCTGGTCGGTCGTCAACGAGGTGCCCATGCAGGCGACCGCCGAATCGATGCCGGCGGCCATCAGGCCCATGACGTCGGTGTAGCCCTCGACCACCACGAAGTACTTGCTGCGGGTGGCCGCGATCCGCGCCTCGGCCAGGCCGAACAGGAGCTTGCGCTTGGTGAAGTTCGCCCCCTCGGGCGAGTTGACGTACTTGGCGCGCTCGGCGGGGTCGAGCGTGCGCCCGCCGAAGCCCTGCACCCGCCCCTGGCTGTCGCCGATCGGGAACATGATGCGCGAGGTGAAGAAGTCGCCCACCTGGCCGCCGCGCCTGCGGGCGAGGCCGGCGTCGATCAGCTCCTCGCGGCGGAAGCCCTCCTTGATGGCCCGCCCGGCGAGCACCGCCCCGCCCCCCGGCGCGTAGCCGACGCGCAGCCGGCGCACCAGTTCCTCCTCGAAGCCGCGCCCCAGCAGGTACTCGCGGGCGGGCGCGGCCTCGTCGGCGCGCCAGAGGTACTCGGCATAGAAGGCGGCGGCCCGGTCGAGCAGGCGGCGGCGGCGGTCCGACGCCTCCCGTCGCGCCGCATCCTGAGGCGTCTCCTCCTCGAAGGAGACCGGGATGCTGAAGCGCTCGGCGAGCGACTCGATCGCCTCGGAGAACGTCGCCGCCCCCTCCTGCTCGCGCATCCAGGTGATCGCGTCGCCGCTCACCCCGCAGCCGTGGCAGTAGTAGCGGCGGAAGTCCGGCGGCAGCAGGCTGAAGCTCGGCGTCCGCTCGGGCCCGTGGAACGGGCACCGGCCCCACCAGCGCCCTCCCCGGCGCACCAGCTCGACGCGCCCGCGCACCAGCTCCACCAGGTCGACGCCCTGGCGGACCGACTCGATGCTGTCGGGGGAGATCAGCGGCACTGCGTAAGGCTCCTGTCAGACGACGGGCACAGGATAGGGGGCGCCGACAGGACACCCGGCCTACGATTGTCGATGACCGCGCGCAACAGGAGGATGGACCGTGGGGCTCTTCTCGCGAATGAAGGCCGAGATCCCGTCGGTGGACCAGGCACTGCCCGGGCGGGAGCAGGCGATGCCGGTCACCGAGCGCCATTTCGTGCTCGGCACCTCGATCGAGCCGCCCTTCCCCGAGAACATGGAGCTGGCGCTGGTGGGCCTCGGCTGCTTCTGGGGCGCGGAGCGGCTCTTCTGGACGGCCGGGGGCGTCCACACCACCGCCGTCGGCTACGCGGGCGGGCACACGCCCAACCCGACCTACGAGGAGGTCTGCTCGGGCCGGACCGGGCACAACGAGGTCGTGCGGGTCGTGTTCGACCCCGAGGTCACCAGCTACGAGAACATCCTGCGGCTCTTCTGGGAGGGGCACGACCCCACCCAGGGCATGCGGCCAGGGCAACGACCGCGGCACCCAGTACCGCTCGGGCGATCTACACCTACTCGGACGCGCAGCGCGAGATCGCCGAGGCGACCCGCGACGCCTACCAGCCGCGCCTCACCGGGCGGGGCTACGGCCCGATCACGACCGAGATCGTCCCGGCCGGGCCGTTCTACTACGCCGAGGACTACCACCAGCAGTACCTCGCCAAGGTGCCCAACGGCTACTGCGGCCTCGGCGGGACCGGCGTCAGCTGCCCGATCGGGGTCGTCTCCGCCGACTAGCGCTGACGCCCACCGCCCGCGCCCCGAGGGGCGCGGGCGGTGGCGGCGTCACTGGGGGTCGGGCGCCCCGGGCTTCTTGACCGCGTCGAGCGCGGCCTTGGCCTTGTCGCCGATCGAGCCCTCGCCCTTGGCGATCCCGGTGACCTCCTTGGCGTCCTCGGCCAGCTTGCCCGCGACGTCCTTGCCCTTCTCGGTCAGGTCGCCGGCCACGTCCTTGCCCTTCTCGGCGACCTCCTTGCCCTTCTCGGTCAGGTCGCCCGCCACGTCCTTGGCCTTCTCGGCCAGATCGCCGGCCACGTCCTTGCCCTTCTCGGCCAGATCCTTGGCCTTGTTCACCAGATCGTCGAGCCCCATGCCAACCCCTTCACATCGTTCCCGTTCCCGTGCTCCGCGAAGGGCGGCGCACGCCCTGCGCCAATAATCGGGCACGCGGCCTCGCGGCGGCAAGGCGCGGGCCGGCGTGGACCCCGTGCCTCGCACGAGCGAGACGCTAGAGAGGACCCTCGCTCGGCATGAAGGTGTCGCGGTAGAGGCGCAGGGCGTAGCGGTCGGTCATGCCGGCCACGAAGTCGGTGACGCGGCGCACGAGATCGGGCTCGGGCGCCGGGGGCAGCCGGTCGGGGTGCTCGAGGTACCAGGCGAAGAGCGCCTGCACGACGCCGCGCGCGCGCTGGGCCTCGTCGGCGGCGGGCGAGGCCAGGTAGACCGTTCTGGAACATGAACGCGCGCAGGCGCAGGAAGGCGCCGCCGATCTCCGGCGACTGGCGGATGCGCTCGCCCTCGGCGCTGCTGGCCACCACGTCGCCCACCAGGGTCGTGAGGCGCTCCGAGGTGGTCGATCCGAGGATCGCGACCTCGGCCGGCGGCAGGTCGGCCGAGGTGATCACCCCGGCGCGCAGCGCGTCCTCGATGTCGTGGTTGACGTAGGCGACGCGGTCGAGCAGGCGCACGATCTGCCCCTCGAGCGTCGCCGGAAGGCCGGGTCCGGTGTGGTGGAGGATCCCGTCGCGCACCGCGTCGGTGAGGTTGAGCCCCTCGCCCGGTGCGCTCGAGCACCTCGACGACCCGCAGGCTCTGCACGTTGTGCTCGAACCGGCGCCCGTGGTGCTCGCGCAGGACCGCGTCGAGTGCCGCCTCGCCGGAGTGGCCGAAGGGGGCGTGGCCGAGGTCGTGACCCATCGCGATCGCCTCGACCAGGTCCTCGTTGAGCGCCAGCGCCCGGGCGACCGTGCGCGAGACGGCCGAGACCTCGAGCGTGTGCGTGAGCCGGGTGCGGTAGTGGTCGCCCGCCGGCGCGACGAACACCTGCGTCTTGTGCTTCAGCCGCCGGAACGAGGTGGTGTGGAGGATCCGGTCGCGGTCGCGCTGGAAGGCGGTGCGCAGCGGGCAGGGCTCCTCCGCGCGGACCCGCACCGCGTCGGCGGCGCGCGCGGCCCGCGGCCCGAGCGGAGGCTCGCGCGGCAGCCCCGCCGGCGCGCTCACTCCCGCGGCGCGAGCGGGATCGGGAACACCCACGGCCCCGAGGTCGGCGCCCCGTCGGCCGCGTCGAGCACCGTGCCCACGGTGACCGTCAGCCGGCGGACGTCGGCCGGGATCGGCGGCGCGATGACCAGCGACCCGTCGAGCCGGTTGCCCGATCGGGCACGTCTGCGCGCAGGCCACCCGGTAGAGCCGGCCCGGCGTCGTCGACCGCGATCACGTCGAGCATGCACATCTCGGCGCGCGTGCGCTGATCGGAGGCGTGGCACATGTACTGCAGGCGCGCGCCCGTGTCGTGGCGCTCGAGGGCGACCAGGGCGATGTCGAGCCCCGCGATCGACTGCACCTGCGCCACCCTCACCACCTCGCGCAGGGTGGACGGCCCGAAGGCCATCCCGTCGGGGAAGCGCGTCGGGCACGCTCCCCCACTCCTCGGCCGGCACGCCGCCGTCGGGCCCGGGCGCCGCGATCGTGTCGGGCGAGCGGTGCTTCCAGATCGCCGGGTGCTCGCGGAAGAGGCCGACCAGCGAGCGGTGCGAGAACGCCCGGCCGTCGTCGGGGATGAAGACGCCGCGCGCACTCGTCGGGCCCGCGCGTGAGGCCGAAGTAGGCCGCGGGCGGGCCCGAGGGCGTCCGAGCGGTCGGCGTAGTGCATGCGCGAGATCGTCCAGCCCTCGACGATCATCTCGAGCAGGTCGCCGAGGCTCGCCAGCTCGTACGGTCGCTCGCCGCCCATCGGCCGCGACGCGCTAGGCGCCGAGGGCGGCGCGGGCGGCGGCGATGCGGGCCGTCTGGACCCGGAACGGCGAGCACGACACGTAGTCGAGGCCCGACGCCGTGGAAGAACATGACCGATGCCGGGTCGCCGCCGTGCTCGCCGCAGATGCCGAGCTTGATGCCGGGCTTCTCGGCGCGCGCGTCGGTGACCGCCATCGAGACCAGCTTGCCGACGCCCGTCGACGTCGATCGTCTCGAAGGGGTTGAACGTGATCACGTTGTTCTGCAGGTAGTGCGTGAGGAACTTGTTCTCGGCGTCGTCGCGGCTGAAGCCGAGCGTCGTCTGCGTGAGGTCGTTGGTGCCGAACGAGAAGAAGTCGGCGTGGCGCGGAGATCTCGGCGGCCATCAGGGCGGCGCGCGGCAGCTCGATCATCGTGCCGACGGCGTACTCGACCTCGGTGCTTCTGCTCGATCTGGACGATCTCGGCGACCTCGATCACCTCGGCGCGCATGATCCGCAGCTCCTCCTCGAAGCCCACCAGCGGGATCATGATCTCGACGATCGGCGCGGCGCCGGTCTCCTTCTTCACCCGGCAGGCGGCGGTCACGATCGCCGCGACCTGCATGCGGTAGACGTCGGGCCACTCGATGCCGAGGCGGCAGCCGCGCGTGCCGAGCATCGGGTTGACCTCGTGGAGCTGGCGCACCACGCGCGAGCTGGGCGTCGGCCTCGGGGTCGGGCCGTGCCGGTGGCCTTCGCCACGGCCACGCGCTCGGAGAGCTCGATCAGGTCGGGCAGGAACTCGTGCAGCGGCGGGTCGAGCAGGCGGATCGTCACCGGCAGGCCGGCCATCGCCCGGAAGATCCCGACGAAGTCCTCCTCCTGGAACTCGCGCAGCTTGCGCCAGGTAGCTCGACCCGGTCGGCGGCGTCCTCGGCCATGATCATCTGCTGCACGATCGGCAGGCGGTCCTCGCCCTGGAACATGTGCTCGGTGCGGCAGAGCCCGATGCCCTGGGCGCCGAACTCGCGGGCGCGGGCGGCGTCCTCGGGCGTGTCGGCGTTGGCGCGCACCGACATCGTGCGGGCGCGGTCGGCCCACTCGAGCAGCTGGGCCAGGTACGGGTTGTTCGGGTCGGGCGGCACGAGCGGCGCGTCGCCGGCGAAGACGGTGCCGGTGGTGCCGTCGATCGTCATCCGGTCGCCCTCGCGGAAGGTGGCGTCGCCGATCGTGATCGACCCGTCCTCGAGGAACCGGATCGCCGTGACGCCGCAGACCGCCGGCTTGCCCATGCCCACCGCGACGATGGCCGCGTGGCTGGTCTTGCCGCCGCGGGCGGTGAGGATGCCCTGCGCCTCGATCATCCCGTGGAAGTCGTCCGGCGTGGTCTCGTCGCGCACCAGGATGACGTGCTCGCCGGCCTTGCCGAGGCGCTCGGCCTCGTCGGCCGTGAAGCAGACCGCGCCGACGGCCGCGCCCGGCGAGGCGTTGACGCCCTTGCGCCAGGGGCTCCGGCGCCTTCTCCAGGTCGAGCTGGGGCAGCAGCAGCTGGCGCACCTGGTCGGGCTCGACCAGCGACACCAGGGCCTCCTGCTCGCTCAGCACGCCCTCCGCCACGAGGTCGACGGCGATCCGCGCCATCGCCTGGGCGCTGCGCTTGCCGTTGCGCGTCTGCAGCATGAAGAGCGCACCGTCCTCGATGGTGAACTCCACGTCCTGCATGTTGCGGTAGGTGTGCTCGAGCTGGTCCATCGTGCGGATCAGCTGCTCGTAGGCCTCGGGGATCTCGTCCTTCAGCTCGGCCAGGGGGCGCGGCGTGCGGATGCCCGCCACCACGTCCTCGCCCTGCGCGTTGATGAGGAAGTCGCCGAAGGGCTCGGCCTTCTCGCCGGTCACGTTGTTGCGCGTGAAGGCGACCCCGGTGCCCGAGTTCGGGCCGGTGTTGCCGAACACCATCTGCTGCACGTTGACCGCGGTGCCGAGGTCGTGGTCGATGCGGTTGAGGCGCCGGTAGTCGCGGGCGCGGCGGTTGTCCCACGACTCGAACACCGCGCGGATGGCCGCGTCGAGCTGCTCGCGCGGGTCCTGGGGGAAGGGCTCGCCGCGGTGCTCGCGGTAGATGTCCTTGAAGACCTCGGCGAGATGGCGCAGGTCGTCGGCCGAGAGGTCGACGTCCTGCTCGACGCGGCGGCGCGGCCTTCATCGCCGACAGGGCCTTCTCGAAGTGCTCCTTGCCCACCTCGGCCACCACGTCGCCGAACATCTGGATGAAGCGCCGGTACGAGTCGTAGGCGAAGCGCGGGTTGCCGGTGCGCGCGGCCAGCCCCTCCACGCTCCGGTCGTTGAGCCCGAGGTTCAGGACGGTGTCCATCATCCCCGGCATCGAGAACCTGGCGCCGCTGCGGACCGAGACCAGCAGGGGGTTCTCCGAGTCGCCGAGCCGCTTGCCGGCCGCCGCCTCGAGCGCGCGCCAGGTGGGCGGTCACCTCGCGCGTGAGCCCCACCGGGAAGGTGTGGTCGCCGCGCAGGTACTCGATGCAGGTCTCGGTCGTGATGGTGAAGCCCTTGGGCACCGGCAGGCCGAGACGGGTCATCTCGGCGACGTTCGCGCCCTTGCCCCCGAGCAGGTCGCGCATCTCGCGCCCGCCCTCGGAGAAGTCGTACACCCGCTTGGTGATCACTCCGGTGCTCACCGCACGCCTCCCGACGTCGGTCACGCGTTCGAAGTCGGCGACCCGGGCGAGCACTCCGGCCGCCTCCCGGACCAGCCCGTAGCGCCGCGCCCGCACGCCCGGGTCGTCGGCGTTCACGAGCACGTCGACGAAGAAGCGGTCGACCGCGGCCGCGAGCGGCCCGGCCGCCGCCAGCGCGGCCGCGAAGTCGCCCCGGCCGTGCGCGTCCTCGATCGGCTCGCGGGCCGCGGCGATGGCCGCGCGCAGCGCGTCCTCGCCGGGGTCGTCGCCCGGGGTCACCGGCGTCGTCCTCGGACGGGCCCTTGCGCGCGAGGCGGCTCAGGCGGGTGCTGGCGGTCCAGGCCGCCGCGAAGCTCGTCGCCGCGTGCGGGCCTGCATCGATGGCGCGCGCCCAGCGCGCGGTCCTGCGTGACGCCCCCCAGGCCGCGTGCCGAGCGCCGCCGCGACCGCCTCCGCGCCGACGCCCTCCTCGCCCAGGAGGTAGGCGAGCCGGTCGGCGAGGAACGCGCATGATCCGCTCGAGCGTCTCGTCGAGCGGGACGCGACAGCTCGGCGCCCTGCGACGGCGAGCAGCTCGTAGGCGACGCCGTGGCCGGCGGCGCAGGGGTCGAGGTCCCAGCCCGCGCTCGAGCGCGATCCGGACGAGCCCGAGCGCGGCGCGGCGCAGGCCGTAGGGGTCCTTCGATCCGGTCGGGGCCTCGTCGACCGCGAAGGCGCCGACGAGGTTGTCGATCTTCTCGGCGGCGGCGAGCAGGGCCCCGGCGCGCGTGGCCGGCAGCGGCGAGCTCGCGCCCTCGGGCAGGTACTGCTCCTCGACCGCCGTGGCGACGCGCGGCGTCGATGCCCTCGCGCCGGGCGTACTCGGCGGCGACGTAGCCCTCGAGCTCCGAGAACTCGGCCACGAGCACCGCGCCCTGGTCGGCCTTGGCGAGGCGGGCGGCGTGCTCGGCCGCGGCACGGGTCGCGGTCGTCCACGCCGAGCCGGACGGCGAGGTCGGCGACGCTCGCCACCAGGCGGTCGCGCTTGTCGGCCATCGTGCCGAGGCTCTTGTGGAAGACGATCGCGTCGAGACGCGCGTCGAGCGCGGCGAGGCCGGCCTCGAGGTCCTTGTCGAAGCTGAACTCGGCGTCCTGCAGGCGGGCGTCGAGCACGCCCTCGTTGCCGCGCGTGATGATCGCGGCGTGGGCCGGATCGCCGTTGGACACCGCGAGGAAGGCCGGCAGCAGCTCGCCCGCGGCGTCGCGCAGCGGGAAGTAGCGCTGGTGGCCCTGCATGGCGGTGACCAGCACGCGCGCCGGCAGGCGCAGGTGGCGCTCGTCGAAGCGGCCCGTGATGACGCTCGGCCACTCGACCAGGAACAGGACCTCCTCGAGCTTGCCGCCCGGGTCGCTCCAGGTGCCGCCCGCCGCGGCGGCCGCGGCGTCGAGGCCGGCGAGGATCGTCGCCCGGCGCTCGTCGTGGCTCGCGATCACGGCCGCGCCGCGGAGCGTCTCGCCGTAGGCGCCGGCCGTCGCGATCGTCGCGGGCGCGCCGAGGAAGCGGTGCCCCTGGCTGAGGTCGCCGGCGCGCAGGTCGTGGAGGTCGAACGGGACCGTGCGGTCGTCGAGCTTGGCGACGATCCAGCGCACCGGGCGCGAGAACCGCAGGCCCGTGCCCGCGCCCCAGCGCATCGTCTTGGAGAAGCGCAGGCCGTTGACGATCCGCGCCGCGATCTCGGGGACCAGCTCGTCGAGCGGCCGGCCGGGCTGGGCGATCTCGGCGAAGACGAAGTCGCGTCCGCCGTCGTCGCGGACGACGAGGTCGGCGACCGCGAGGCCCTGGCCGCGGGCGAAGCCCTCGGCGGCCTTCGTCGGGGCGCCGTCGGGGCCGAAGGCGGCGCTCGCCGCCGGTCCGCGCACCGTGCGCGACGAGGCCGCCAGCTCCGCCGGCAGGCCGGCGCCGTGGATCGCGAACCGCCGCGGCGCCACCGAGACGCTCACCGCCCCGCCCTCCAGCCCGAGCGCCTCGAGGGCCGCGGCGTAGAGGCCGGGCGCCTGCTCCACGATCTCCCGGCAGGCGCTGGAGGGGAGCTCCTCGCAGCCGACCTCGAGGAGCAGGTCAGGCACCGGCGGGCTCCACGGCTGCGGCTGGATGGTCTCGAGGTAGGCCCGGGCGCACTTGGCGGCGAGCGCCCGTACCCGCCAGATGTAGGCGCCGCGCTCGGTGACGCTGATCACGCCGCGCGCGTCGAGCAGGTTGAACGAGTGGCTGCACTTGAGCACCTGGTCGTAGGCCGGCAGCACCAGGTCCTGCGTCGAGGCAGCGCAGGCACTCGGCCTCGTGGCGGCGCGAACGCCGCGAACAGGGCCTCGGTGTCGGCGACCTCGAAGTTGTAGCGGCTCCACTGCGCCTCGTTGCGCTGGTAGATGTCGCCGTAGGTGACCCCGTGGCCCCACTCGAGGTCGTAGACCGAGCGCACGTCCTGCAGGTACATCGCGATCCGCTCGAGCCCGTAGGTGAGCTCGACCGAGATCGGCGTCAGGTCGATGCCGCCGGCCTGCTGGAAGTAGGTGAACTGGGTGATCTCCATCCCGTCCATCCAGACCTCCCAGCCGAGGCCCCAGGCGCCGAGGGTCGGGCCCTCCCAGTCGTCCTCGACGAACCGGATGTCGTGCTCCTCGGGCTTGATGCCGAGGGCCCGCAGCGAGCCGAGGTAGAGGTCCTGGACGTCGTCCGGCGACGGCTTCATCAGCACCTGGTACTGGAAGTAGTGCTGCAGGCGGAAGGGGTTCTCGCCGTAGCGCCCGTCCGTCGGGCCGGATCGACGGCTCGACGTAGGCGACGCGCCAGGGGTCGGTGCCGAGGCTGCGCAGCAGGGTCGCCGGGTTGAACGTGCCCGCGCCGACCTCGGTGTGGTACGGGGTCGTCACCAGGCAGCCCTGGTCCGCCCAGTACCCGGACAGCCGCGAAATCACGTCCTGGAAGCTCGCCCCCGCCACGACGCGGGAGTGTACCCACCGGCAGCGGCGCGCGACGCGCGGGTTCCGCTTGACCCTGCGCCCGCCAGGCGCCTCAATAGGTCGCGATGGCGACCCTCGCTCCCACCCCCGCTGCTGGAGACCAAGCTCCGGGCGCCCGAGCGGCGCCCCGGGCTGGTCGCCGCGCCCCGGGCTGATCGACCGGCTGGGGCGGGCGGTGGCCGACCACCGGCTGACGCTGGTGAGCGCCGCCGCCGGCTGGGGCAAGAGCACGCTCGTCGGCGAGTGGCTCGCCGGACTCGACCACCCCTGCGCCTGGCTGGCCCTCGATGCCGCCGACAACGACCCGGCCCGCTTCTGGCGCTACCTGTCGGAGGCCCTCCAGCGCGCCGGGGTGCCGATCGACGAGCAGGCCGTCGGGCGCCCTCGCGGGGAGCCCCGGACATGCGCGAGGCCGGCCTGTCGATGCTGCTGGGCGCCGTGCCCGGCGACGGCGTCGCGGACGGTCGTCGCCCTCGACGACGTCCACGCCGTCACCGAGCCCTCGATCCACGAGGCGCTCGCCTTCCTGGTCGAGCACCTGCCCGACACGCTGCGCATCGTCATGACGAGCCGCAACGACCCCCCGATCGGCCTCGCGCGCCTGCGCGCGCGGGGCGACCTGGCCGAGATCCGCTCGGACGACGCTGCGCTTCAGCGACGCCGACGCGGCCACGCCTGCTCCGGGGGGCGATCGGCGCTCGACCTGCCGGCCGGCCAGGTGACCGCGCTGCGGACCCGCACCGAGGGCTGGGCCGCCGGCCTCTACCTGGCCGGGCCTGTCGCTGCGCGGCCGCGACGACGCCGAGGGGTTCATCGCCGACTTCGCCGGCGACGACCGCCTGGTCGTCGACTACCTGGCGGCCGAGGTGCTCGAGGGGCAGACCCCCGAGCGCCGCGACTTCCTGCTGCGCACCGCGATCCTGGGGCGCCTGTCCGGCCCGCTCTGCGACGCGGTGACGCAGACCACCGGGTCGGCCCGCGTGCTCGCGGAGCTCGAGCGCTCCAACCTCTTCCTGGTGCCGCTCGACAACCGGCGCGAGTGGTACCGCTACCACCATCTCTTCGGCGAGCTGCTGCGCCACGAGCTCGCCCTCGCCGGCCCGGCGAGGTCGCCGGCCTGCACCGGCGGGCCGCCGCCTGGCACCTGGCGGCAGGCGCCATCGACGAGGCGATCCGCCACTCGGCGGCCGGCGGCGACCTCGACGGGGCGGCCGACCTGATCGCCGAGAACTGGGCCGGCTACGAGCGCAGCGGCTGGACCGCGACGACCGAGGGCTGGCTCGCCCTGCTGCCGCCCGAGCGGGTGCGCTCCGACCCGCGCCTCTGCATGGCCGAGGCCCTGATCCGGATCAACCTCGGCCGCCCCGACGACGCGCGCCCCTGGCTGGAGGCGGCCGAGGCGGCGATGGCCGTTCCCGGCGCGCCCGGCGACCCCGTGATCATGGCCGGCGGGCTCGCCTCGGCCCGCTCGCTGGTGCGCCTGCTCGCCGGCGACACCCCCGGCGGCGTCTCCGAGGGGCGCCACGCGATGGCCATCACCCCGGCCGCCGCGACGTGGTGGCGCGCGCTGGCGTGCATGGCCCTCGGCATCGCGCTGCACGCCGCCGGCGAGGGCGAGGAGGCCTACCCCATCCTCGAGGAGGCGGCCGACCAGGGGCGCGCCTGCCAGGCCTCGGCGCTCGCGCTGGTGTCGCTGAGCCACCTGGCCGACACCGACTTCGGGCGCGGCGACGTCGCCCTCTCGCGGGAGCGCTCCCTCGAGGCGATCGCCCTCGCCGAGGACGAGCGCCACTCGGAGTACCCCCACGCGGCCGGCGCGCACGTCAACCTGGCGCGGGCGCGAGGCCGCCATGGGCAACCTCGACGAGGCGCGCGAGCAGGCCGATCGGGGCGTGCTGCTCGCGCGCCGGGGGCGGGCCCCGACCGAGCTGGCCCACGCCGTGACCGTGCGCGGGGAGGTGTACCTGGCCGCCGGGGACCCGGACGAGGCGCTCGCCTGCGCGCGGGAGGCACGCCGGCTGCTGGCCTCGGCGCACGGGGTCGCGCTACCTCTGCCGGCTCCTCGACGACCTCGAATCGCGGGCCGGAGCGGGACCCGCGCCCCCCGGAGCGTCCGGGCCCCCGGATGCCGGGGACCTGACCGATCGCGAGCTCGCCGTCCTGCGCCGCCTGACCGGAGACGGATCGGCGCGCGAGATCGCCGCCGCCCTCTACGTCTCCCACAACACTGTGAAGACCCAGATGCGGGCGATCTACCGCAAGCTCGGGGTCGCCACCCGGGAGGACGCCGTCCGCCGCGCCCGCGAGCGCGGCCTGCTGGCGCGGCCGCTCGGTAGCGGAGGGGCCTGAGGGCCGGCGACGGTGAGGCCGCGCGCATCGCAGGCGCGCCCGCTGCGATTGGCGCAGGCGATGCGTCAATTGGCGTCAACGGCCGAGGGCCCGGCGGATGCCGGGCCCTCGGGGCGTTCGTCGTGCGGTGCTCAGGCGCTCGCGGCCTTCGCCCCCGTGTCGCCGTCGGACGGGGCGCTCTCGCTGAAACCGATCCGGTCGTGCAGGCGGCGCAGGGGGGCCGGGGCCCACCAGTTCCACTTGCCGAGCAGACGCCATCAGCGAGGGGACCAGCAGGGCGCGGATGATGGTCGCGTCGATCAGGACGGCCAGGGCCGTGCCGACGCCGAGCTCCTTGATCAGCGTGATCCGCGAGGTGGCGAAGGCGCCGATCGCGATCGCGAAGAGCAGGGCGGCCGCCGTCACGATGCGGCCGGTGCGCTGCAGGCCGAGGGCCACCGCGTCGGAGGTGTCGGCGCCGGCGTCGTGGGCCTCCTTGATCCGCGAGAGCAGGAACACGGCGTAGTCGGTGGAGAGGCCGAAGGCCATCGCGCCGAGCAGGATCGGCTGGGTGAGGTCGAGCGCGCCGACGCTGTCGTAGTTGAGCAGCCCCTCGAGGCGCCCGTCCTGGAAGACCCAGACCAGGATGCCGAGGGTCGCGCCGAGGGTGAGCAGGTTCATCAGGACCGCCTTGATCGGCAGCAGCACCGAGCCGGTCATCACGAACAGGGCGATGATCGTCGTGGAGGCGATCAGGCCGATGGCCCAGGGCAGGTGCGCGGCGAGGCTGTCCTTCTGGTCCACGAAGCTCGCCGACAGGCCGCCGACCAGCACCGGGTACGGGGACCGGCGTGGCGCGGATGTCGCGCGACGAGCGCCTGCGCGGACTCCGGGGAGGCCCTCCTCGGCGGAGAAGACGTCCAGCCGCCAGGTGCCGTCGCCGACCACGGCCGGCGGCGTGACGGCCACGACCTCCGGCAGCGCGCGCGAGCTCGGCGGCGTAGCCGGTCAGGGCGGCCTTCGCCTCCGGCGAGTCGGGGGCGTCGATGGCGATGTAGTTCGGCTGGCTGCGGTCCTCGGGGAAGTCTGCCGCGATCATGTCCGACACCTGGCGGGCGATGGCGCTGGTGGGCAGGACGTTGGCGTCGACCGAGGTGAAGTTGATGCCGAAGGCCGGCAGGGCGACCACGATCAGCACGAGCGAGGTCGCCGCGGCGACGATGCCGGGACGGCGCATCACGGCGCGCGAGAGGCGGTACCAGAAGCCCGAGGTGACCGGCTTGTGGGCCTCCTCGCTGTGACGGCGCCAGGCCTTCGGGGCGAGCGAGTTGATGCGCGTGCCGAGCAGCGCGAGCACGGCGGGCAGCACGATCAGGGCGACCGCGGCCGCGACCATGGCGACCATCACGCCGGCGATGCCCATCGAGAAGAGGAAGCGCTGCGGGAAGACCATCAGCCCGGCCAGGGCCGCGGCCACGGTGACCGCGCTGAAGAGGACGCTGCGGCCGGCGGTCTGGAGCGTGCGGCGCAGGCGCCGTGCGACCCGGGCCATGCAGCGCCATCTCCTCCCGGTAGCGGGAGACGATCAGGAGGCTGTAGTCGATCGCGAGGCCGAGGCTCAGGCCGATCGCGAGGTTGAGGGCGTAGACCGAGAGGGTCGTCGCCTCGTTGAAGAGGCCGATCGACAGGAACGACCCGAAGATCACGAGCGCCCCCATCAGCGACGGCAGCAGGGCCGCGATCGACGCCGCGGAAGACCCAGAGCGAGAGCAGGAAGATCAGCGGGAAGGCGAGCATCTCGGCCTTGGCGAGGTCCTCGCCGATGATCGTGCCGACCTCCTCGCCCACGACGGCCGCGCCGCCCAGACGGACGTTCGGCTCGCCGGCGAGCGCGTCGCGGATCCGGACGGCGCGCGTCCTCGGCCGCGTCGTCGCTGATCGGGGTGAAGAAGGCCGCGACGTAGGAGGCGTCGCCGTCGTTCGAGATGAGCGCCTCGCCCGCCGCCGTTGAACGCCGTGACGACCTGGGCGACGGCCGGATCGGCGGCGACCTCGGCCGCGACCCGCTCGACCTCGGCGCGGCCCGCGCCCGGCGGTCACATCCGACGCCGGGCTCCACCAGCGCGATCAGGCCCGGGCCGGGGTTGGCGCCGCTGGCCTGCTCGAGGCTCTCGCGCGCCTGGACCCACTCGGTGTCGGGGTCCTCGAACCCGGCGCTCGTCAGGTTGGCCGTCAGCGGGACCACCGATCGACGACGGCGACCGCCATGAAGGCGATCGCGACCAGGACGATCCGCCAGGGGCGGTGCGTGGCGAGTGCGGCAAGGCGTGACATCTCAGGCCTCCAGGGTGGTGTGTGCGGTGGTGCCGGGCGGCGTGCTCGACGCGCGACGACCTCGAGTCCGAGGTTGTCGAGCCGGGCGAGCACGTCGTCGAGCGGAGGCGCCGTTCGCGGATCGCCGGACAGGATGGTACGAGCAGCCTCGGCGCGATGGACTCAGCCCGGGGAACCCCTGGCAGAACCGCTCGCTCATGATGCCGCGTCACCGTGATCCGGTATGCCCCGCTCATCGCCGATCCCTCCACGGCTCGGTGTCTGTTCCGGCGAGCGCACCCTCCGCGCGGCCGGGGTGAGCGGTCATCACCCCGCGGCCGATTTCACCCCGGGTGAAATCGGCCCCTCGGGGCCTGGACCTCCGGCCAGGGGCCTGCGGCGGGGACGCTGCTACCGTCGGCCGAGCGTGAGCGACTGGGTCATCGATGATCATCGGCACCCTCGGATATGCCGGCCTTTTCGGCCTGATGTTCCTGGAGTGCGTCTTCCCCCCCGTTCCCGAGCGAGGCGATCCTGCCCTTCGTGGGCTTCGCCGTCGGCGAGGGGACGATGTCGTTCCCCCTGGCCGTGCTGGCCGCCACCGCCGGGTCGCTGGCCGGCAACGTCGTCCTCTACGTCGCCGCCCGCCGGGGCGGGGTGAGCCTGCTCCAGCGCCACGGGGCCCGGTTCGGCGCCACCCCCGAGCGCCTCCTGATGCTCGAGCGCTGGTTCGACCGCTGGGGCTCGGCGACGGTGCTCGCCTGCCGCGCCATCCCCTTCGTGCGCAGCACCGTCTCGCTGCCCGCCGGACTCGCCCGCTACTCGCTGCCGCGGTTCCTGCTGCTCACGACCCTGGGCAGCGCCATCTGGAACGTGACCTGATCGGCCTCGGGATGGGCGCTCGACGACCAGTGGCACGCCGTCGAGGATCGGCTGAGCGGCGCGAGCTACGTCGTGGTGGGCGTACTGGTGGTCGGGGCCGTCGTCCTCGCGCTGGTCGCGCGGCGGCGCTCGCGCCGGAGCGTGCCGGCCCCGCCCTGAACCCGCCTCACAGCGGGGCGGCGGAGCGCAGGCGCACGCCCAGGTGCTCGCGCAGCACCAGGCCGATCAGCCGCTCCACCCCCGCGGCGCTCTCGCGGGGAACGGCCTGGCCGCCTCGGCGAGGGGGCGGCCCACCAGGCCCGCGAGGGCCGTCGAGGGCCCCGGGCTCGACCGGCTCGGCACCCGCGCCGCAGGCGTCGCAGACCGCGCCGCCGGAGGCCGCCGAGAAGGCCGGCAGCGGCGGGCCCGCACCGCAGCGGGCGCAGACCGTCAGCAGGGGCAGGAGCCCGCTCACCACCAGCAGCTTCGCCTGGCAGCCGAGCACCAGCGGGTCGAGCCGCGCCGGGCCCGGGCGGCGCGGGCGCCGCGCGACGAGCAGGGCGAGCGTGCGGGTGAGCAGGTTCCACGCCTCCTCGGAGGCCTCGTGCTCGGGCATGACCCGCATGACCGTCTCCAGCACGCAGGCCGCCGACCTGCAGGCGGTGGCCGCTCGGTCCACAGGCCGGCGTGCGCGTCGATGACCGACGCGGCGCGGATGGTGCCCATGTCGCCGCGGCCCTCGTGGATGCTCACGAGCACCAGCACCCCCGGCTGCAGGCGCCCGCCCAGCCGCGAGGTGGTCTTGCGCGCGCCCTTGGCCATCGCCGAGACCCGGCCCTTGCGCGCGGGTGGACAGCGCGAGCACGGCGTCGGACTCCGAGTAGCGGATGCTCCGCAGCACCACCGCCTCGGTCTCGTAGGTCGCCATGGCCGGGCAGTGTGGCAAGGCGCCCGGCTCGCCCGCCTCGCTACACTTTTCGGCATGACCACACCACACATCCGGATGTACACCGGCGACGCGTGCCCCTACTGCACCCGCGCCAAGCGCTTCCTCGATCAGAAGGGCGATCGCGTTCGAGGAGATCCACATCGACCGCCGCGATCCCGCCGGCCCGCGACCGGCTGGTCGCCCTCACCGGCCGCTACACGGTCCCCCAGATCCTGATCGGCGACCTGCCGATCGGCGGCTGGGACGAGATGAAGGCCCTGCACGACGCCGGCGAGCTCGACCCCCTGCTCGGCGTGGACGCCGCCTAGGCCGCCCGGGCTACTCCTCGGCCAGCGCCGGGAGCCTCGCGGCCCGCGCGCGGCGCTGGCGGATCACCAGGTAGACCGCGCCCGCCGACGATGCCGACCACCAGGACGTAGTCGAAGTAGTGGAGCTGGTGCTGGAGGTCCTCCCAGTTGTCGCCGACCGCGCGGCCGGCGAGGGCCAGCAGCAGCACCCAGGGGATGCACCCGAGCAGCGTGAGGACGGTGAAGCGCCAGAACGGCATCCGCGCGATGCCCGCGGGCAGCGAGATGAAGGTGCGGATGATCGGCAGGCAGCGCGATATCAGCACCGCCCACGACCCGTAGCGCGCGAACCAGTGGTCGGCCGACGTCGAGGCGCTTGGGCGTGATGTGGAGCCAGTGCCAGCGCAGCGCCCACTCGCGGCCGCTGTAGCGGCCGACGCCGTAGGCGATCCACGAGCCGATCACGTTGCCCAGCGACGCCGGCGGCCGACGATCAGCAACAGGCTCTCGTCGCCCCGGCTGACCAGGAACCCGCCGTAGAGCATGATCGCCTCGCTCGGCACCGGGATGCAGGCGCTCTCGAGGATCATCAGGATGAACACCGCCAGCACGCCGTAGGCGCCCACCTGGTCGGTGGCGAAGTTGACGATCGGGCGCGGTGATGTCGGGCACGGGCGCGGGTTTCCTCGGTCGGGGTCGGCGCTGGGAGGTTAGCCGGGAATCGCCCGCAGGCGGTCCCCGCAGGTCGGCACGCCGCGCACCGCGGTCGCCTGGCGCACCGCGTCGCGGATCGCCGCGGAGGTGGCCTCGGCCGCGGCGACGCCGCAGGCGAACACGCTCGCGGGGCGCGCGCCCGTGGCCAGGCAGAAGGCCGCGTCGCCGTCGATCGGCGTGTGGACCGGCGACACGGCACGGGCCATCCCGGCGTGGGCCATGCGCGCCACCATGGCCGCCTCGGCCCGCGTGAAGCGCCCGTCGGTCACGACGCAGACGAGGGTCGTGGCCGTGGGCGCGGCGAGGCGGGGGTGCTGCGGCGGCGAGTCGATGACGCGCTCGGAGGCGACCAGCGAAGCCGCGCTCCTCGTCGAAGGCCCCCGCCAGCACGCCACCCGCCTCGTCGAGGACGTCTCCCCAGGCGTTGACCACCGCGAGGGCCGCCACGCCGACGCCGTCGTGGAGCGTGCGCGCTGCCGCGCCGAGCCCGCCCTTGCACCAGCCGGCCTGGCCGCGCAGCTTGCCGACCGTCGCTCCCGGTGCCCGCGCCGACGCTGCCCACCGGGTGCGGGCCCGGCGGCCGCGGCCGCGCAGGCGGCGTAGCCCTCGTGCGGCGCCGGGACGGCGGGCGTTGCCCGTGATGCCCAGGTCGAAGATCGCCGCGGCGGGCACGATCGGCACGCGGGCGATGCCGGTCTCGTGCCCGAGGCCCTGCTCCTCGCACCAGCGCACCACCCCCGAGGCGGCGTCGAGCCCGAAGGCGCTCCCGCCCGTGAACAGCAGCGCGGTGACCGCCGAGACGGCCGAGAGCGGGCCGAGCAGCTCGGTCTCGCGGGTGGCCGGGCCGCCCCCGCGCACCTCCACGGCGCCGACGCTGCCGGGCGGCGGGCAGGATCACGGTGCAGCCGGTGCCGGCCTCGGCATCGGTCCAGTGGCCGACGCGCACGCCCTCGATCGCGCTCACCACGGCGTCGGCTCCGTCCTGGCAACGGGGGCACCAGTAGGTGCCGCGCTGCGCCACCCGGGTCTTCCGGATCGTGGTCCGGCATCGGGGGCAGGGCTCGCCGGCGTGCAGGTGCACCCGCAGGAGGTCCTGCATCGTCCCCTTCTCGCCGAGCGAGTCGCGGTAGCTGTCGATCGACGCGCCCCCGGCCGCGACGGCGGCGGCCAGCCGGTCGCGGATCGCCCGGTGCAGGCGACGGAGCTCGGAGGCGTCGAGCGACCCGGCGGGGCGCAGCGGATGGATTCCGCGCCTGGAAGAGCGCCTCGTCCACGTACATGTTGCCCAGGCCCGCGACCAGCGACTGGTTGAGCAGGACCGCCTTGATCGGTCCGCGCCGGCCGGCGAGCAGGCCCTCCAGCACGCGCGTGGTGAATCCCGGCTCCAGGCGGCTCCACGCCGACCCGCGCCCGCCAGTAGGCCTCCCGCTCGGCCGCCGGACCGGAGACGATCCAGGCCCGGCCGAAGCGGCGCATGTCGCCGAAGGTCAGCGTGCTGCCGTCGTCGAGATGGAACCGCGCGCGCAGGAAGCGCTCCTCCTCGGCGGCGGGCCGGGGCTCCAGTGCAGGCGTCCGGTCATGCGCAGATGGACGGCGAGCGTGTCGTCCGAGCCGAGCCCGATGAGCAGGTACTTGCCCCGGCGACCGACGTCCTCGATGCGCCGGCCGATCACCATCTCGGCGAACTCCGCCGGCTCCTCGGGGCTCACCAGCTTGGCGTCGAACACCTCGACCGAGGCGAAGGTCCGTCCCGGGATGCGCTCGGCCAGCTGGGCGCGGATCGTCTCGACCTCAGGCAGCTCCGGCATCGCCCCCACCCTCCCCGATCAACGATGGTCCCCGCTCCACCGGGTCCGGCGAAACCGTGATGCACTCGGCGGCCATCTGGCGCGCCCGCTCGCCCGCCCAGTCGTCGCGCGAGTGGATCACGGCGATCGGATCGCCCTCGCCGACGCGCTGGCCCACGACGGCAACGATCTCGAGTCCCGCCACCGGGTCGATCGACTGGTCCGCGTGCAGACGGCCGGCGCCCAGCCAGCGCGCGATCTCGCCGACCGCGTGCGCGGGGATCGCCCCGACCCAGCCGGCCGCGGGCGCGACGACGTCGATCCGGACCGGCGCGCTGGGCAGCGCGCCGGGATCGGTCCAGACCGCCGGGTCGCCCCCCTGCGCCTCCACCCAGCGCTCGGCGCAGGCCAGCGCCCGGCCGTCGCCCGAGCGCGGCCTCGGCCTCGGAGCGCCCCTGCCCCGGGGCGACGACGCCCGCGGCCTCGGCAAGGTCGCCGGCGAGCGCCGCGGCGATGGCGCGTACGTCCTCGGGCCCCTCACCGCGCAGCACCTCGGCCGCCTCCCGCACCTCGAGGGCGTTGCCGACGCAGCGGCCCTGGGGGGCGCTCATGTCGCTGACGATCCACCGCACCCGGCGGCCCCAGGGCTCTGCCAGGCCGGCCATCGTCTGCGCCGCCGCCACGGCATCGGCGGCGGAGGTGATGTGCGACCCCGAGCCCGTGGTCACCTGCAGCGCGATCGCGCCCGCGCCGCCGGCGATGGCGCGGGCCATGACCGAGGCCGCGACGAGGCCGGCGGCGGGCGTGGTGCCGGTGGCATCGCGCAGGGCCTCCAGGCGGCGGCCGGCCGGCGTCAGGCGCGAGGTCTGCGAGATGACCGCGATCCCCACGTCGCGGACCTGGCGCACGAACCGCGCCAGCGGCAGGTCTGCCTCGAATCCCGCGATCGACTCCAGCTTGTCGATGGCTCCACCCGCGTGGCCGAGCCCCCGGCCGGCCATGGTCGCCACCCGCACCCCGAGCGCGGCCGCCAGGGGCGCCGCGACCAGGGGCGCCGTGTCGCCGACCCCGCCGGTGGACTGGACGTCGCCGGTCGGGCCGAGGGCGCCCAGCTCCAGCCGGTCGCCCGATGCGATCAGGGCGCGCGCGAGCGCCTCGACCTGTTCGCGCCCGAGGCCGGTGAGGCAGCCCGCCATGCACCAGGCCGCCATGAGGCTGTCGTCGCTGGTGCGGTCGATCCAGGAGCGCACGAACGACTCGACGCTCGCCGCGTCGACGGGCTCGCCACGCCGGGTTCGCTCGATCACCTCGAGGGGGGCGAGTAGCTCGGCCATGAACGGGCGGCACTCTACTCCGGCCGCCACGCGGCGCGGGAACCGTCCGGCCCGGGAGCCCGGGGGGTCGCTGCTAGGGTGCCCCGCGTGCTGCGTCCCGTGACAGTGGCGTCCCTCGTCGCCGCCGCCCTCGCCGCCGCCGTCCCGGTGTCCGCCGGGGCCGCGCCGGCTCCCACCACCACCGCCCCGGCGGCCGCGGCGCCCGCGATCGACTCGGTCCGGCTGCCCCGGGTCATCTCGGCCCAGCAGGGCCACGCCCGCTTCCTGGTCGGCCTGCGCCTGGCGACGCCGTCGAAGCTGACCGTCCAGGTGATCGCCGCCTCCGGCGGGCGCGTCGTGCAGACGGCCACCGACGCCGCCGATCGCGCCGCCGGCCGTGTGTACCTGCGCATCGAGGCCGTCGACAGCTCCGGCTTCCAGATGCTGCCGGGCAACTACCGAATCCGCCTGCAGGCGGCGGACGCCCAGGGGCGCGTGTCCCCGGCGGTCGAGGCCCCCTTCCAGCTCAAGCTCACCCCTCCGCGCGGCCAGTTCGACGCCTACACGGTGCCGCTCTGGCGCGCGTTCCGAGGGGCGGCCGGCACCACCGCCGGCGGCCAGCTGGTCGCCGTCGTGGGCATCAAGGGCTCGGTGGCCGCCGCCGGGCTGCGCCGGGGCGACGTCATCACGTCGGTCGCCGGGCGCTCCGTGGCCGAGCCGGGCGCCTGGTCGGCGGCGCTGCGCGCGCTTCCCGCCGACACCGGGGTGCCGGTCGAGTTCGTCCGCAAGGGGGCGACCATCACGGCGACCCTCGAGGCGGGACCCGACTGGGAGACCGCCCCCGATCTCGCCAAGTCGCTCGCAGTCGCCGTGAAGCGCGAGCCCCGGACCCTGGCCTACGCCGTCGCGCAGGCGCGCCAGCTGGTCGACGCCGGAAAGCTCACCGAAGCCCGGGCGATCATCTTCGCCTGGCCCAAGGCGTGGCGCGCCGGCGCGCCCGGCGAGCTGGTCCAGGCGGAACTGCTCGCCAAGGGCAAGCGCTGGAAGCCGGCCCTCGGCGCCTACAACCGGGCCCGCGCGCGCGACGCGACGATGGCCGCCGCCGAGTTCGGCCGCGGCGTCGCCCTCTCCGAGCTCGACAAGCCCGGCCCCTCGCGGCTCGCGTTCGCGGCCGCGGCGCGCCTGGATCCGACCGACCCCGCGGCGGCGGGCTTCCATGCCTACGCGCTGCTGGGGGCCGACGTGATCCCCGCCGCCCTCGCGGCGTCCCAGCGGGCCGTGTCGCTCGACCCCCGCTACGCCGACGCCTTCCTGCCCTTCGGCATCAGCCTGCTCGCCAGCGGCGACAAGGCCGGCGGCGTCAAGGCGCTACGCCGCGGCCTGGTCCTGCTCGAGGACGCGGACCGGGCGAAGGAACTGATCGCCAAGCACCTCGACCCGACGGACCCCTAGCGTCCCCGTGCGGTGCCCCGGCGGATCAGATCTCGCCGGTGGGCTCGTTCGGATCGTCGAAGCCGGAACCGGCGCCGCCGCGCGCCTGGCGACCCGAGCGCCCTGAGCGCGGGCGTCCCGTGGAGATGCCCCCGCCGGCCAGGAACAGCACCGTCAGGATGCCGGCCGCGAGCCCGGCCCACAGCTCCCACCGCAGCACGGGGTTCTCGGCGAAGATCCCGTAGAGCAGGAACACGACGATCACCCCGACGAGGGCGAGCGGCCGCTGGCGGGGGGCGGCGAGGTGCACCACCCAGGGAGCCAGAAGGGCGATGATGAGCAGGAGGATCGTGCTCACGCGGGACTCCGGGAGGTCGTCGGCCGGGAGATCATCCGCAGGAGCGTAGTGGGCGCCGGGGCGGTGCGTCCAGCGCGGGCCCGCCGCGGTAGCGTGCGCGGCCATGAGCGATGTCGTCGGCCTCCATCTCGTCGCCCACCTCGATCTCGTGCCGTCACCGCGCCGCTCGGTGGTCGCCCGGCTCGACCCGTCGGGACGCCTGGTGGCCCTCGAGGAGGCCGAGGGCGACGAGGCGGTCGTCGCCCTCGTGGAGGCCCAGGGCGCGCCGCTGGTCGTGGTGGATGCGCCCCTCGAGATCCCTGCCGGCAGCGCCCGGCGCGATCTGGAGAGCGTGCTGGCGTGGTGCGACATCAGCGCCTTCCCGGTCTCGGCCGTACGTCTGGAGAAGGTGTTCGGCGGGGCGCGCGGGGTGACCCTGGCTCCGGCGCTGGCCGGCGCCGGCAGGACGGCGCTCGAGGCCCTGCCCGACCAGGTGCTTCGCCAGATCGCGTGGGAGGCGGTCCACCCGCCGGGGGCGCCGCCCCTCGATCTCGCCGACTACCGCAGCGGCGTGGCTCGGCGTGCGCGCTCCCCGCTTCCGGCCCAAGGGGGCCGGTCGCGCGCGGCCGGCCGGGGTTCTCGACGCCTGGCGCCTGCTGGCGAGCGCCGTCAACCTGGGCGGCTGGACTCCGGCCGACGCCCACGGCGACTGGGCCGCGATCGCCGACGCGGCCCGCATCGACGCCATCTGCTGCGCCTACGCCGGGCTGCGCCTGAGCGCCGGGGCGGCCGCTCTGCGTCGGCGCCCCTGGGCGCGGCGCGGATGGTCGTGGCGGCCGACGCCAACCTGCGCGCGCGGCTCACGGCGACCCTCGAGCGGCTTGCGCGCCGAGGGGACCATCGTCATCTGAGTCGCACCGGGGCTTGCCCCGGTGCCATCGCATTCGTGAGACTGGCAGCACAGCCCCTCGGGGCCGTCGTGTCCAGACCCGGAAAAAGGATGTCCCCCGATGGGCAACAGCGTCTACAAGGTCATCGAGATCGTCGGCACGAGCGAAGCCTCCTGGGAGGACGCCACCGCGTCCGCCGTCGCCACCGCGGCGAAGACCCTTCGCGACCTCCGCGTCGCCGAGGTCATCAAGCAGGACGTGACGATCAACGACGACGGCTCGATCGACCAGTTCCGCAGCCGCCTGTCGGTGTCGTTCAAGTACCAGGACGACTGAACCGGAATCCGGGCTGAGCCCGGCTCAGCCCGGCCGCGCGGCACGCCGGCCCGGGGGCGCCCGACACAGGGGCGCCCCTCAGCCCGGTCACCCCGCCCGCACCCTGAAGCCGAGGGTGACCCAGGGCGCCGCCGCCAGGCTCCCGAGCAGGTCGAGGCCGGAGGCGTAGGGGCGGTCCTCGATCGCCCGCGCCCGCACCGGCAGGGCGACCTCGATCGCCCGAGAACGGCCATGGGGAGACGATGCAGGACATCGGGCCCGTCGGGCCTCACCCGCAGGTCGAGGCCCGGGTCGCCCGCCTCACGCGGCACCTGAGGCAGGCATCAGCTCGCGCCCGGCGAGCAGGCCGCGCCAGGTGAGGTGGATGCTGAGGGCGTCCCAGGTCTGCAGCAGCCGGTAGCCGGCCCACGCCCACGCCTCGAGCGCGGGGCCGTCGCCGATGCGAGCGCGCGCAGCTGCGCCTGCACCGCGTCCTGCTCGGCGAGGAAGGCCGCGCACCACCGCCTCCCGCTCGGCGCGCGGCGTCGGCGGGCCCTCGTCGAGGCCTCCGCGCCCCTCGTAGAGGCCCGCTGCCGTGCATGCTCACCAGGAGGCCCGGCGCGCGGATCGCGGGCCCGGGCGGCGGCGATCCCCTCGCCGGTAGAGGGCGACGTGGGTCGGGCGGTCGATCTCGGTGAAGTCGACCGGGCGCGCCCTCGCGCACGCCGGGGCGCCTCCTCCCACGCCCGCCAGCCCTCGTCGTGGCACGCGGCGGCCTCGGCGACCGGCCCGAAGGGCTCGATCCGCGTGAACTCGCCGTTGCCCCACGCCCGGCCGCCATCAGTGCGCACTGGTCCTGGTGGTCGACCTGGCGCACCAGCACGAGCCCCTGCGGGCGGCGCGAGACGATCACCGGGTCGGGCGCCGGCGACCGGCCGGGTCCCGGGATCAGCGCACCGACCACTCGTCCACCAGACCGGCCGAGGTCGCGATCGAGGAATCCCTGGCCCGAGTTGATCACCACCGCGTCCGCGCCGGTGTCCCAGGGCCGCCGCGCGGCGATCGGCCGGCAGAGGTAGAGCTCGTCCGCCGCCCGCGTCACCGCCACGTAGAAGAGACGCTCCTCCTCGTCGAGATTGCCCTCGCTCACGGCCCACCCCGAGGGGAAGGAGCCCGACTCGACCTGCAGCACGAACACGACCGGCCACTCGAGGCCCTTCGCCTGGTGCACGCTCGACAGCGCGACCCGGCGGGCCGGGCCCGAGACGTCCTCGTCGACCTCCACCCGCTCGGCGAGCTGCAGGTCGCCGAGGAAGCGGTCGAGGCCCGCCGAGCGGGTGGCGAGCTCGGCGAGACGGGCGAGATCGCCCTCGCGGTCGCGCCAGTTGGGGTATGCGCGCTGCAGATGGTCGCGGTACCAGTCCGAGCGGGCGACCAGCAGCACGATGTCCTCGGGGCGGCGCAACCCGGCCACACGCCCGATCGTCTCGGCGAACCGGGCCAGGCTCGCCGACGCCGGGCCGCTCGGGCGCAGCGCGGCGGCGGCCGCCAGCGGATCGGGCGTCGGCGCCGATCGTCGCCCAGGTGCGGGCCGCGATCGACTCTCCGACCCGGTCGAACAGCCGCAGCGCGCGGTTCCAGGCCAGCTCGTCGCGGGGGTTGTGGCGCAGCCGGCAGAAGGCGAGCACGTCCTTGACGTGGGCGCTCTCGACGAAGCGGGCGCCCGAGAACATCTCGAACTCGACGCCGGCCTCCGACAGGGCGAGCTGCAGATCGACCGAGTGGTGGTGCGCGCGGTAGAGGACGGCGATCTCCCCGGGCGCGCGGCCCGCGGTGATCAGATCGGCGATCCGCTGGACGACGAAGCGGGCCTCGTCCTGCACCGAGGCCAGGTGCGCGATCACCGGCAGGGCGCCCGACGGCGGCCGTGACGCCCGCAGGCTCTTGCCGAAGGGATTGCCGGCCGGCAGGGTCTCCTGCGCCAGCGCGACCACCTCCGGCGTCGAGCGGTAGTTCGTCTGGAGCGGGAAGACGCGCGTGCCCTCGACCGCCGCGAAGCGCGCGACCACCTCGGGATCGGCGCCGCGCCAGGAGTAGATCGACTGGTCGGGATCGGCGACGGCGACCAGGTTGCCCCCCTCCCCCGCGATCGCCTCCACCAGGCGCGCCTGCACCGGATTGGTGTCGTGCAGCTCGTCCACCAGGATCCAGCGATAGGTCTCGGCGAGCCGGCGGCGCACGCGTGGGTGCTCGTCGAGCAGGCGCGCCGTCAGCACCAGCAGGTCGGCGTAGTCGACGGCCGCCATCGCCCGCTTGCGCTCCGCGTAGCCGTCGGCGATGGCGGCGAGCAACTCCAGCCGGTCGCCCAGGCGCGGGTTGGCGTCCGTCACCACCTGCTCGAGCGTGCGCCCGCTCTCGGCCGCAAGCGACGCCCAGCCCACGATCACGCCGGGCTTGGGCAGCGAGGGCCGGATCTCGAGCCCGGCGAGCACCGCGTCGCGGGCGATGGCGGCGACCTGCGCCTGATCCTCGGCGTCGAGCACCGTGAACGACGACGGCAGGCCGATCAGCGGACCGTACCGCGCCAGGATCCGCCGGCAGATCGAGTGGAAGGTGCCGGCGGTCACCGGGGCGAGGTCGATCTCGGAGACCCGGCCCGCCCGGTCGATCATGTCCCGGGCGGCGCGGCGGGTGAAGGTGACGAGCATGATCGCCTCGGGCGGGGTGCCGGTCTCGACCAGGTGGGCGAGCGTCGCGATGATCGTCCGGGTCTTGCCCGATCCGGCCGAGGCGAGCACCAGCACGCGCCCCCCGGCCCCCTCCACGGCCGCCAGTTGCTCGGGATCGAGCATCGCCCGCAGGCGGGCGGACGCCCCGCGGGCCGCCGGCCCCGCCGGACGCAGGCGATAGACCGTCCGCGCGGCCGGCTCGCCCGCGAGGGGATCGCGCGGAGCGCGGGCGTCACGGGCGGCCTTCTGCGCCTCGATGTGCGGCAGTGTCGGTGGCGCCGCCTGCCAGCGCGGATATCCCTTGGCGGTCGACATGGGCGCGGGACGTTATCCGGGGTGTCGGACGGACCCGCCTGGACGAGCCCCCGCGCACGCACCAGACTGCCCGCGTGATCCGCCCGCTCGCCGATGCCGACCTGCTGCAGGCGCTGGCCATCGCCCAGGAGGCCGTCGGCCCCGGGTGGGCCGAGCGCGGCGACCTGCTGCCCGACCCGCTGCGGCGGGTCGTGGTGGCGGTGGACGCCGAGGGGCTCGTCGGGGTCGCCACGGCGGGCCTGAAGGAGGCGGGAGGCCTCCTGCGCCACCGCGACCCGCGCGTGGGGCGGGCGCTGGGAGAGGCCGGCATCGCCGGGCACGAGACCCTCCTCCTGCTCGACCTCGCCGCGGTCGCCCCATCGGCCCGGGGGCGGGGCCACTACCGGGCGCTCCTGGACGACCGGCTGGCCTGGGGCGCCCGCGCGGGCGCCCTGCACGCCCTCGCCTTCGGATGGACGCCGCCGGACGGCTGCCACATCGCGCGCGCCATGGAGCTCGCCGGGTTCGTCAACCGGGCCGAGCTCCCGGGGTTCTTCCACGAGGCGTCCATCCAGACCGGAGCGCTCTGCCCGGAGTGCGGGAATCCGTGCACCTGCTCAGCCGTCGTCTTCACGCGTCCAATCGGACGGAGCGCCGGCGTCCAATTGGACCGAATCCCCGAAACCCCTGCAGAGGGCGATACCTGGAGCCCCTGAACCGGCGGCGCGCCACAGTCGGAGGCTGTGGGCGCGAGCCCCGGGTCCGCCTGCGTGCCCGAACGGTCCCGCGCTCCCCAGAGTCCACCTCCCCCACCACCGGTGACCAGCGATGCAGCGCTCGATGCGCCTGGTGCACCTCCGCTCTCCTCGTGCGTCCAATTGGACGTCGCCGCTCCGTCCAATTGGACCGACTTCCCGAAACGCCTGCATAACGCCACCTTCGGGGCGTCTCGGCACGGCGCGCGGGCTCCGCGCCCGTTGGCTACGAGTTCGAGTAGAGCGCCAGGACCAGGGCGGTGACCGACAGCGCCGCGAAGGCGAGGCCCGCGCCCATCACCACGAGGGCCCGGGCCGAGGCGGGATCCTCGGGGGCGCGGCGGCGGGCCGCCAGCAGCACGCTGACCGCGACGGCCACCAGGAGCGCGCACACCAGGGGAGGCACGAGGCCATGCCCCACCAGGTCGTCGGCCAGGAGCACCAGCAGGATCGCCGCTCCGATACCCAGCGCGAGGAGCGCGATGCCCGCCGCGCGGCGCGCACCCCCGCCCGGCTCGGTGTCGTCGTCGGGATCGAGCTGCGCGTCGATGTCCCGCTCCAGGTCGTCCTCACGCGCCAGAGCGCAGCTCCCGCTCGAGCCGCATCAGGCCGACCAGCGTCTTGGCGTCGCAGACGCGCTCGATCGCCGCGCCGAGCTCGGCGAGCGGCCACTCGACGATCTCGATCGCCTCGTCATCGTCACCGTCCACCCCCGGGACCGGGGTGAGGTCGGTGGCCATGAAGCAGTGGATGAACTCGGTCAGGATCGCCGGCGCGGTGTAGAAGCCACCGAGGTCGCGCCAGGTGGCCGCGGCCCTGCCGACCTCCTCGGCGAGCTCCCGCCGGGCGCAGTCGAGGGGATCCTCCCCCGGCGCATCGAGCTTGCCGGCGGGCAGCTCGAGCGTGAAGCGCTCGACGGCCTCCCGCGGCTGGCGCACCAGCAGCACGTGATCGTCCCTCGACCGGCACCATCACGACCGCCCCGGGGTGATCCATGACCTCCCGCCTCACCACTGTGCCGTCGGGGCGCCGGTAGTCGGAGCTGCGCAGGTTGACGATCGTGCCGCGGTGGATCTGCGTGCTGCGGATCGGGGGCGCGAGGCGCTCCTCGCCGGCGGTCACGGCGCGGTGCGGGCCGCGTCGATGAGCCCCAGCGTCACCTCGAGCATCTGCTCGAGGCTCGCGAGCGCGATCCGCTCGTCGGGCGTGTGGGGCGCGATCATGCCGTTGCAGAGGTTGACCGCGGGGAAGCCGTTGCGGATGAGGGCGTTCACGTCGGAGCCGCCGCCGCTCGCCACCAGGCGGGGGGTGTAGCCCAGGCCGCTCAGCACCTCCATCGCCATGCGCACCTGCGGCTCGCCCTCGCCCAGGCGGTACGCCGTGAACTCCTTCTCGACACGGGTCTCCAGGTCGACCTCGCACTCGCTCGCGGCCCAGGTGAGTGCATCGAGCATCGCCGTGAGCTGCACCGCGAGGGTGCGCTCGTCGCGGCTGCGCGCCTCGGCCGTCACCGTGCAGCGCTCGGCGACCACGTTGGTGGCGGTGCCTCCGTCGATCGTCCCGATGTTCGCCGTCGTCTCCGCGTCGATCCGGCCCAGGGGCATCCGCCCGATCGCCCGCGCGGCCGCCACGATGGCGCTCCGCCCGGCCTCCGGGGAGATACCGGCGTGGGAGCTCCGGCCGATGAAGGTGGCATCGATGCGGTGCAGGGACGGGGCCGACGAGACGATGTCGCCCACCGGCCCGGTGTGGTCGTAGACGAAGCCGAAGCGGGCGTTCAGCGGCATGGGGTCGAACGCATGGGCACCGCGCAGGCCGATCTCCTCGCACGGGGTGAACACCAGCTCGACGCCCGCGTGGGGGCGCCCCTCGGCCACCACCCGCCGCATCGCCTCGAGCACGACCGCGACGGCCGACTTGTTGTCGCCACCGAGGATCGCCGCGTGGCGGTTGGTGAGCTCGCCGTCAACCAGCTCCACCTCGATCGGCCCCGACACCGGGACCGTGTCCAGGTGCGTGCAGAACATGATCGGCACGCCCCCCGGCGCGGTGGCCGGGAACCGCCCGACGATGTTCCCGCAGCCCGCCGGGAGCCTCGCGGCCGCGCCGTCCTCGTGGACGTCGGCGCCGAGCTCCCGCAGTTCGGCGCGCACCACCTCGGCCACCTCGCCCTCCGCCCGGGAGGGCGAGGGGATCTCACACAGGCGCACCATCAGCCGGGCCACCTCGGGCAGCCCGGCCAGATCGCGCGTCGTCACCCGCCGAGGGGGGCGTGCTCGCGGGGCGACGCCTCCTCGCGGGAGCGTGCCCGCTCGGCCGCCGCGCCCATGAACTCGCGAAAGAGCGGCTGCGGACGCGTCGGCCGGCTCTTGAACTCGGGGTGGAACTGCGAGGCGCAGAACCAGGGATGCCCGGGCAGCTCGATGACCTCCACCAGGCGCCCGTTGGGCGAGCGGCCGCTGAACACCAGGCCGGCCGACTCGAGCTCCTCGTGCATCGACGGGTTGACCTCGTAGCGGTGGCGGTGGCGCTCGTAGATGACGGCCTGGTCGGCGTAGGCCGCGCGGGCGCGCGTGCCCTCCACCAGGTGCACCGGGTCGGCGCCCAGGCGCATCGTGCCGCCGCGCTCCTCGATGGCCCGCTGCTCGGGCAGCAGGTCGATGACCGGGTAGGGCGTCTCGGGGTCGGCCTCGCTCGAGTTGGCTCCGTCCATCGCGCAGACGTGGCGGGCGAACTCGATCACCGCGATCTGCATACCGAGGCAGATGCCGAGGAACGGCGTCTTCGTCTCGCGGGCGTACCGGGTCGCGGCGATCTTGCCCTCGATGCCGCGACCGCCGAAGCCGCCCGGCACCAGGATCCCGTCGGCCTGCGCCAGGAGGGCGTCCAGATCGGGCGCCTCGGCGTCGACCCAGTCGATCTCCAGCTCGACGCCGTGATGGATGCTGGCGTGCTTGAGGGCCTCGGCCACCGAGAGGTAGGCGTCGTGGAGCTGGACGTACTTGCCCACCAGCGCGATCCGCACGCGCCCCTCACAGGCGTGGATGCGCTCGACGAGGGCCTTCCAGTCGGTGAGGTCGGGCGCCGCCACGGCGCGCCCGAGGCGCTGGCAGACGACCGTGGCGAAGCCCTCGGCCTCCAGGTTCAGCGGCACCTCGTAGATGTCGCCGGCGTCGACGGCGGAGATGACGGCGTTCATCGGGATGCCGCCGTAGAGGGCGATCTTGCGGCGGATGTCGTCGGTCAGCTCGCGGTCCGAGCGCAGCACGAGGACATCCGGCTCGATGCCGATGCGCCGCAGCTCGTTGACCGAGTGCTGGGTGGTCTTGCTCTTGAGCTCACCCGAGGCGTCGAGATACGGCACCAGCGTGACGTGGACGAAGCAGACGTGCTCGCGGCCGACGTCGTTGCGCAGCTGGCGGATGGCCTCGAGGAAGGGCAGCGACTCGATGTCGCCGACCGTGCCGCCGATCTCCACGATCACGACCTCGGCGTTGGAGCTCGCCGCCGCCTGGCGGATGCGCCCCTTGATCTCGTCGGTCACGTGCGGGATGACCTGGACGGTCGCCCCGAGGAAGTCGCCGCGGCGCTCCTTCTTGATCACCGCGTCGTAGACCGCACCGGTGGTCACGTTCGAGATGCGGGTGAGGCTCTCGTCCGTGAAGCGCTCGTAGTGGCCGAGGTCGAGATCGGTCTCGGCCCCGTCCTCGGTGACGAACACCTCTCCGTGCTGGAACGGGCTCATGGTGCCGGGGTCGACGTTGAGATAGGGGTCGCACTTCTGCAGCGAGACCTTCACCCCGCGCGCCTTCAGCAGGGTCCCGAGGGACGCCGCCGAGATGCCCTTGCCCAGCCCGGAGACGACACCTCCGGTCACGAACACGTACTTCACCGGAGTCTCGACCACGTCTTCTCCTCATCCGCGCTACGACCCGCGGGAGGATAGCGCCCCGGTCGGCCCGCACGCATCCCCCGGCAGGGGGCCACGACAGGCTGTCACCCCGCACCGTGCGGACGGCCTGTCAGGGGCCGCGCCGAATGGCGCATGGCGTCGACGCCAAATGGCGCACGACCGCCGGACGGGGGCCCTGTGGGACGGCGACGAGGATGGCGATCACCGTCAGCATGCGGCCCTCGTGATCCCCTCCCCTGGGGCCGCACGAGGACCCTCCGGGGAATCAGGCGGGGCGGCGGGCCAGGAGCTCCTGCGCGTGGCGGCGGGCGCCCTCGTCCCCGGCGCTCGCACCGAGCATCCTGCAGAGCTCCTCGATCAGGCCGTCGCCCTCCACGGGTTCGATCCGGGTGGTCGCGCGGCCGCCCTCGTCGAGGCCCTTCACCAGCCGGTAGTGGGCGTCGGCCATCGCGGCCACCTGGGGCAGGTGCGTGATCACCACCACCTGGCGGCTGCGGGCGAAGTCGCGCAGGCGCGCCCCGACGGCCGTGGCCGTGACGCCGCCGATCCCCGCATCGACCTCGTCGAGGACCCAGGTGGCGTCGTCGCCCGCGGCCGCCAGGCCGTGCAGGGCCAGCAGCACCCGCGAGAGCTCACCGCCCGACGCGGTCGCCGCCAGCGGCGCCTCGGGCAATCCCGGGTTCGCCCGCAGCCAGATCACGCACGAGTCGGCCGGCGGGTCCGAGTGATCCTCCACGATCTCGACCCGCAGCTCGGCGCGCGGCATGGCGAGGTCGGCGAGCTGCTCGCGCACGGCCTCGGCGAGCCGCGGGGCGGCCTCGGCGCGCGCCGCGCGCAGGGCGAGCGCGGCCTCGAGGGCCTCGTCGAGCATCGCCTCGCGCTCCTGGGCGAGCGCCAGCACGTCGCCCGCGCCCTCGTCGAGGCTCGCCAGGGCCTCGCGGGCCTGCGCCGCCCGCTCCAGCACCGCCTCGGTCCCGGGTCCGTAGCGGCGCCCCAGGCGGCTGTAGACCTCCAGGCGCTCCTCCACGAGGGCCAGCCGGCCGGGCTCGGCCTCGAGGTCCTGCAGGTATGCGCGCAGGGTGAGGCCCGCCTCCTGCAGGGGGGCCTGGGCCGACACGAGCTCGGCATGCGGGCCGGCGAGGGCCGCATCGACCGCGATCATCGGCGCGAGCGCCGCCACGGCGATCCCGAGTGCGACGACCGCTCCCCCCTCGTCGTCGCTCGGCGACAGGGCCTCCGCGGCGCTGGACGCGGCGGCCGCGAGGCCCTCGGCGTGCATCAGGCGCTCGCGCTCGGCGAGCAGGTCGGCCTCCTCGGCGAGGTCGAGGGCGGCCTCGTCGGCATCGGCGACCAGCCCCTCCAGCTCGGTGCGCTCACGCTCGGCCGCCTCGCGGCGCCCCCGCGACGCCGCGAGCGCCCGGTCGAGGGCGGTCAGACGCCGGCGCAGCGCGGCCAGGCGCTCGGCGCCCTCCACGGCCCCCGGACCGGCGAACGCGTCGAGCACGGCCAGCTGGCTGGCGGGGTTCACCAGGCGGCGGTGCTCGTGCTGGGCCGAGAAGCGGATCAGATGGCGCGCCAGGGCGGCCACGGCGTCGCGCGGAGCGGCCTGCCCGTCGATCAGGGCGCGGGCGCGGCCCTCGGCCGGTACGCGGCGCGCCAGGACGACCTCACGCTCGTCCTCGGCCAGCTCGCGGAGCGCCCGGGCGGGATCCTCCTCATCCAGCAGGTCCCAGAAGCCGTCCGGGACGGCGATCGTCGCCTGCACCAGGGCGTGGCGGGCCCCGGGCCGGACGGCCGAGGCATCGGCCGGCGCACCGGTCAGCAGGGCGAGAGCCTGGGCGAGCACCGTCTTGCCGGCGCCCGTCTCGCCCGTGATCGCGGTCAGGCCCGCGGCCGGGGCGAGCTCGGCGCGCTCGATGACGACCAGGTCCCGGACCTCGAGCGAGCGGATCACGGCCGGCCGAACTTCTCCCGGTAGCGCCGGAAGAAGGATGCCTCGGGGAACGTCGCCAGATGCACCTCGGAGCCTCCCAGGCTGACCGTGATCGAGCGGCCGGGCCGCAGCACGCCGATCTTCTGCCCGTCGGCCTGGATGTCGCAATCGCCGTCGAGGGCGCTGTTGGTGACCGTGAGCTGCTCCTCGGCGCCGATCACCAGCGGGCGGCTGTCGAGGTGGTGCAGCGCGATGAAGCTGAGGACGAAGCAGCGGACCCGCCACGAGACCGTCGGGCCGCCCGCGGCCAGGTTGTAGGCGGTCGAGCCCACCGGGGTGCTGAGGATGACGCCGTCGCAGCGGACCGTGGCGACGAGCTCGCCATCGACCGCGTAGGTGAGGTCGGCGATGCGCGAGTCGCCGCCGCGGAAGAGCGCGAGGTCGTTGACCGCCATCACCTCGCCGTCGGCCCAGTCGGCCTTCAGCGACGGCAGCCCGAGCACCACGAACTCGCCCGCCAGTGCCCGGCGCAGGTCGCGCTCGAGCGTCTCGCGCTCGATCGAGGCCAGGAAGCCCACACGGCCGTAGTTCACCCCGATCACGGGGGCGCCGGAACCGGCCTCGCGGGCGAGCGCCCGCAGGATGCTGCCGTCGCCGCCCAGCACCAGGATCAGGTCCTCCCCGCCCGGGCGCATGCGCATCCCGTCACCGGAGGCGTAGGGCGCGAGGATCCGGTGCTTGACCACCTCGCCCGCGGGCACGAGCACGGCGACGCCGGCGTCCTCGAGGATGGAGAGGACCGCCGGCAGCGTCGGCGCCGTCACGCTGGGATCGCGGTGCGTGAGCAGCAGGACGCGCTTGACCGGGTGCGCGTCCTCGATCGAGATCGGGTGGGAACTGGCGCGCGGGACGCTCGGGCTCATGCGCCCTGCCCCGCGTCGATCGCGTGGACGAAGACCTCGCGATTGCCCTTGGGGCCCGGCAACCCGGCGTCGGCGGTGCCCAGCACCCGCCCGCCGTGGCGTTCGAGCACCTCGATCACACCGCGCACCGCATCCTCCCGCGCCGCATCGTCGCGCACGACGCCCCCCGAGCCGACCCTGTCGCGCCCCACCTCGAACTGGGGCTTCACCATCACCATCGCACGCCAGCCGCGCGCGAGACACGGCTCCACCGCGCCCCAGACGGTGCCGATCGCGATGAACGACAGGTCACACGTGACCAGATCCGGCGCGTAGGGAAGGTCTCCGGGCGAGAGGTAGCGGGCGTTGGTGCGCTCCAGCACCTCGACGCGATCGTCCTGGCGCAGGCTCCACGCGAGCTGGCCGTAGCCGACGTCGAGGGCGATCACGCGGGCCGCACCCCGGCGCAGCATGCAGTCGGTGAACCCCCCGGTGGACGCGCCCAGGTCGAGGGCGTTCGCCCCGGCCACCTCGACCCCCAGCGCGTCGAGCGCACTCGCCAGCTTGACGCCGCCCCGCGAGACGTACTCGGTGCCCTCGGCGACCTCGAGCGAGGCGCCCTCGGCGATCCCCGTTCCGGGCTTGTCGGCCGGACGGCCGTCGACCCGGACGCGTCCGGCCATGACGGCGGCCTGGGCGCGCGAGCGGTTCGGGAAGAGGCCCCGTTCCACCAGCGCGACGTCGAGTCGTGAGCGAGGCATCCGGGCGGATGATAGCCGCGCGATCCGCCGTCGCGGCCCCGCCCCCCGGCGGTCAGCCCTCGGCGATCAGCATCCGGGCGGGCCTGCCGGCCGCGCGGACCACGCGCGCCGCGATCTGGGAGGCCGTGAGCCCGGCATCCTCCAGGAGGATCTCCCTCTTGCCGTGGTCGATGAAGCGGTCGGGGATGCCGACGCGCAGCACCGGGACCGGGCTCTCCTCGATGCACTCGAGCACGGCGCTGCCGAAGCCGCCCGTGACCGCGTGATCCTCGATGGTCACGATCAGCTCGTGGCGCGCCGCCAGCTCGCGCATCAGCGCCCCGTCGATCGGCTTGCAGAAGCGGGCGTTGACGACCGTCGGGCGCACGCCCAGGCCCTCGGCGACCAGCTCGGCGGTCTCGCGCGCGAGCTCCGCTCCGAACCCGTAACCCACCAGGGCGACCCGCTCGCCGGGCTCCAGCACCTGGGCACGGCCGATCTCCATCGGCTCGGGCCGCTCCGGGATCGGCACGCCCAGCCCGGCGCCGCGCGGGTAGCGGATCGCCACCGGGCCGTCGAGGCGCAGCGCGGTGTGGAGCATGGTGACCAGCTCGGCCTCGTCCATGGGGGCCATCAGGGTGAGTCCGGGGATGGAGCGCAGGTAGGCGATGTCGAAGGCCCCGTGGTGCGTGGGGCCGTCGTCGCCCACCAGGCCGCCGCGGTCGATCGCGAAGACCACCGGCAGGTTCTGGAGGGCGGCGTCGTGGACGATCGGGTCGAACGCGCGCTGCAGGAACGTCGAGTAGATCGCGCAGACCGGCCGGTAGCCGGCGATCGCCAGGCCGCAGGCGAAGACGACCGCGTGCTGCTCGGCGATGCCGACGTCGTAGGTGCGCTCGGGGAAGCGCCCCATCATGTGCTGCATGCCGGTGCCCTTGAGCATGGCCGCCGTGATGCCGACCACGCGCGGGTCGCGCTCGGCTTCGGCGACCAGCGCGTGCCCGAAGACCTCGGTGTAGGTCGGCGGGCCCACCGCCTTCCTGGTCGCGGCCTTGCCGCTCTCGATCACGAACGGCGTGGCGCCGTGCATGGCCTCGCCGTCGGCCTCGGCCGGCGGGTAGCCCCGCCCCTTGATCGTCTTGGCGTGGATGACGACGGGACGGTCCATCTCGAGGGTGGTCCGCAGGGCGCGGCGCATCCCCTCGACGTCGTGCCCGTCGATCGGGCCGATGTAGGCGAAGCCGAGGGCCTCGAAGAGGGCACCCGGGACGAACCACAGCGACTTGGTGGCGTCGCGGATGTGGCCGCCGAGCTCGCTGGCGCCGGGCAGGCGCGAGAGGCCGCGCTCGAGCTCCTCGCGCACCCTGGTCAGCGTCGGATCGACGCGGACGCGCTGGAAGAGCTTGGAGAGGGCGCCGACGTTCTCGGAGATGCTCATGCCGTTGTCGTTCAGGATCACCGTGACCGGCGAGCCGAGGGCACCTGCCTGGTTGAGCCCCTCGTAGGCCATGCCGCCCGTGAGGGCGCCGTCGCCGATGACGCAGACCGCCCGCCCCTCGCGGCGGCCGTGGCGCTGGGCCTCGGCGAGGCCGGTCGCGTAGCTGATGGACGTGCTGGCGTGGCCGGCACCCATGACGTCGTGCTCGCTCTCGGCGCGGCTGAGGAACCCGCTGATGCCGCCGTGCTGGCGCAGGGTGGCGAAGTCGTCGAGCCGGCCCGTGAGCAGCTTGTGCCCGTAGGCCTGATGGCCCACGTCCCACACGATGCGGTCGCGCGGCGACTGCAGCTCGGCGTGGAGCGCGATCGTCAACTCGACGGTGCCGAGGCTCGCGCCCAGGTGCCCGCCGGTCTGGGAGACGGTGTCGATGATCGCCTCGCGCATCTCGGCCGCGAGGGCCGAGAGCTGGGCGTCGGTCATGTCGTGCAGCTCGGTGGGGCTCGTGAGCCCGGCGAGGATCGGGAACCGCGGATCGGTCGAGGCCATCGGACGATCTTAGAGCACGCCCCCGACGGGGGACGCGGCCCGCGCATGCGCGGCCGAAACGCAAGGACTATCGTCAAGGGGTGCCCGGGCTGGTGCTCCACGACAACCCGATCTCCTCGAACGCGCTCAAGGTGCGGTTCCTGCTGGCCGAGCTGGGGCTCGCGTACGAGCGCCGCACCGTCGCGCTCACCCGCCCGCGGCCGCCCGCGTTCCTCGCGCTCAACCCCGTCGGGGGGATCCCCGTCCTCGAGGACGGGGACCTCGTGGTGAGCGAGTCGCAGGCCATCCTGCGCTACCTCGCCGCCCGCGAGGGGCGCGACGACCTCTACCCCGCCGACCCGCGCGGGCGCGCCCTCGTCGACGAGTTCCTCGACCGCTTCGCCACGGGGATCCGGGCGGCCTTCTTCCGGCACGAGGCCCCGGCGCTCGGGTACTCGCGCGACAAGGGCGGGCTCGGGGCGGTCGATCCCGATCCGGAGGCCGCGGCCGCCGCGGAGCGCGACATCCAGCCGGCGCTACGGCAGCTGGACGGGCTGATCGGCCCGTCGGCGGCGGTGCTCGGTCGCTTCACGATCGCCGACTGCGCCCTCGCGCCGGTGTTGTTCCGCACGACCCGCACGGGGCTGGACCTGTCGGCGTACCCGCGCCTCACGGCGCTGCGTCAGGCGCTCATCAGCCGCCCGGGCTTCATCGCCGCCGACCCGGTCGGCTGAACCCCGCCGCGTGCGCGAGGGACCGCGCGGGGCCGGGGGGGCGGCTAACCGGCGATGTGGGCGCCACAGGGGGCCAGGATCGCCGTGGCGATCAGGCCCGCGCCGAACAGGCCGAACTTCAGGACGGAGCGGTCGGGCGCCTTGGCGGCGAGCGACCGGGTGCGGGGGCGAGGGTAGTCGTTCATACCCTGTTCATCGGCAGCCGGGGCCGCGGACACCACCCCGCCCCGGGAGATCAGTCGTAGGGGTGGATGCGGCGCGCCGCCGCGAGGGCGCGCGACCACCACACGAGGCGCTCGAACATGACGCCGACCGCGTCGGAGATCCGGCCGTCGGGGTCGGCCGGGGCGCCGTCGTCGCCGAAGGCCCTCCGGACTGTCGGGATCGCCACCGCGTCGCGCAATGGCACCAGATGGAGCTCCACCGCGACCTGGCGCAGCTGCTCGACGGCGCGGACGCCGCCCGAGACGCCGCCGTAGGAGACGAAGCCCATCGGCTTCGCGCGCCACTCGTCGCTGACCAGATCCAGGGCGTTCTTGAGCGCGCCCGGGTAACCGTGGTTGTACTCGGGCGTGATCACGACGAAGCCGTCGGCGCGCCCGATCCGCTCGGCGAACGGCATCACCTCGTCCGAGTAGCCCCCGTCGCGGGGCCGGCGCGCCGGCAGGCGCGTCGGCAGCTGGGTGCGGGCCAGGTCGATCGGGTCGATCCAGAGGTCGAGCCGCCGGCTCGCCAGGCCGAGGAACCAGTCGGCGACCGTCTCGGCGAAACGGCCCTCGCGGGTGCTCGCCACGATCACCGCGAGGTGGACCCGGTCGCTGTGGACGCCGATCGTCATGCCGCAGATGATGCCATCGGGGCGCGGCCTTCGTCGGATCGGCTCATGCCAGGAGCACCACGCGGAGCGTCGCCATGCCGGATCCCTCCTCGGGCGGCGCCTCGACCACACCGACCAGGTACGGCAGGTCGGCCCGCAGCTGCATCACGTCGCCCGGCTCCAGGACCCCGCCCGAGAGCACGTAGGTGCCGAGCTCCTTCAGCAGCCTCACGCCGCTCTCGATGAAGGCGGTCGGCAGGTTGACCAGCGACAGCTCGGGGTGCCCGGCGTAGATCGACAGGCCGAGCGTCTCGAGCTCGGCGCCGCGCACGGAGGCACCCTGCGTGAGCCATGCGCGCCCGGCGAGCTCATCCATCGGCGGCCGGTCGTCGCCGCTGCCGATGCCCTGCAGCTCCTGGTGCCCGGCCGCCTCGGGGTCGCTCGGCGGGCGCACGGCCACCTGCACCCGGGGGTCGAGGAGCTCGTCAGCCCGGGCCGTGGTCGCTCCCGGGCCCGGCGTGGCGCAGCGCCCGCGGCAGGCGCTCGGTGATCTCCGCGCCGAGGGCCAGGGCCTCGTCGGCCAGCGCGCGCAGCTCGTCGGTGCCCGCCTCGCCCTCGGCGATCCGCCGTGCGACGTCCTCCAGGCGGGCGGCCGCGCTCTCGAGGGCGGCGAGCTCCTCGGCCGGGCCGGCCCCGCTCACCGCGCCACCTCGGCCTGCTCGGCGGCGATCCGCCCGAGGATGCCGTTCACCAGGCCGGCGGCCTCGGTCTGGCAGTACTTCTTGGCCATGTCGACGGCCTCGTTGATGGAGACGGCGGTCGGGATCTCGGGCCAGTCGAGGATCTCGTGCACGGCGACGCGCAGGATGTTGCGCTCGAGGGGCGCCAGCCGGTCGGCGGTCCACCCCTGCGAGGCGCCCGTGATGAGGGCGTCGAGGCTCTCCGGGTCGGCGGCCACGCCCTCCATCAGCGCGCGGGCGAAGGGGTCCACCGGAACGCCGTCGCGCTCGGTGTTGGCCTCCAGCTCCTCCAGCTCCATCCCGGTCACGTCGTGCTGGTAGAGGAGCACCACCGCCTGGCGCCGCGCCGCGCGCCGTCCACCCTCGCGGTCGGCGCCGCCGCCGGCCGGAGCGGTCACGCCACCCGGGCGGGGCGCAGCGAGGGCAGGAAGGCCTCCCGCTCGGTGAGGTAGGAGGTCGTGTAGCGCCCCTCCACGAAGGGGGCGTCGTGGGCGATGTCGGCGAGCAGCGGGAGCGTGGTGGGGATCCCGGTGACCGAGGTCTCCGCCAGCGCGCGCCGCAGGCGGGCGATCGCCCGGGGGCGGTCCGGCGCCCAGACGCACAGCTTGCCGAGCAGGCTGTCGTAGTGGGGCGGGATGTTCTCGCCGGGTTCGCAGTGGGTGTCGACGCGGATGCCCGGCCCCTGGGCGATGCGGAAGTCGTCGAGGCGCCCGGCGCCCGGGCGGAAGTCGCGCGAGGGGTCCTCGGCGTTGATGCGGCACTCGATGGCATGGCCGTTCGCCTCGGCGACGCCGGTGCGCGACAGCAGGCCACCTGCGGCGACGTTCAGCTGCTCGGCGACGAGGTCGAGGCCGGTCACCAGCTCGGTGACCGGGTGCTCCACCTGCAGGCGCGCGTTCAGCTCGAGGAAGAAGAAGTCCCCGGCGGCGTCAACGAGGAACTCGAGGGTGCCGGCGCTCCGGTACTCCCACGCCTTCACGGCGCGCAGCGCGGCCTGCTGCATGGCCTCGCGCGTGGCAGCCGGCAGGTGGGGCGCCGAGGCCTCCTCGATCAGCTTCTGGTGGCGGCGCTGGATGGAGCACTCGCGGTCGCCGCAGACCAGGGCCCCGCCCTGGCCGTCGGCCATGACCTGGATCTCGACGTGGCGGGCGCCCTCCAGCAGGCGCTCGACGTAGAGGCTGCCGTCGCTGAAGGCGGCCTCCGCCTCGCGCTGGGCCACCTCGAAGGCCTGCGCCAGGTCTCCGGGGCGCTCGACGCGGCGCATGCCCTTGCCGCCGCCGCCGGCCGCCGCCTTGAGCAGCACCGGGTAGCCCGCGCTCTCGGCCGCCGCCAGGGCGGCCGCGACGTCGGAGACCGGACCGTCGGAGCCGCCGAGCACGGGCAGGTCGGCCGCGCGCGCGGCGTCCTTGGCGGCGATCTTGTCGCCCATCCGCTCCATCACATCGGGCGAGGGCCCCACGAAGACGATCCCCTCGCTCGCGCAGGCGCGGGCGAAGGTCGCGTTCTCGGCCAGGAAGCCGTACCCCGGGTGGACCGCGTCGCAGCCGGTGATCTCGGCCGCGGCGAGGACGTTGGAGATGTTGAGGTACGAGTCGCGCGCCGGCGGGGGGCCGATGCAGACGGCCTCGTCGGCCAGGTCGACCGCGAGCGTGTCGGCATCGGCCGTCGAGTACACGGCGACCGTCGGGATGCCGAGCTCGCGCGCGGTGCGGATGATGCGGACCGCGATCTCCCCGCGGTTTGCGATGAGAAGCTTCATGGCTCGATCAGGAAGAGCAGCTGCCCGAACTCGGCCGGATCGGAGTCCTGGAGGCAGATCTTCTTCACGACGCCGCCCTCCTCGGCCACGATCTCGTTGAAGAGCTTCATCGCCTCGATCAGGCAGAGGGTGTCGCCCGCGGCGACCCTCTGGCCCTCGGTGACGAAGGGCTCCTGGTCGGGCCCGGGGCGGCGGTAGAAGGTGCCGACCATCGGACTCGTGACGCGCGACAGGCCGTCGTCGGCGTCGGCCGCGGCGCCGGACGACTCACCGCCGCCGGCGGGCGCGCCGGCGCCGGCCGCCGGCGCGGGCGCGGCGCGGCGCACGGTGACGCGCGCTCCGGAGACCTCCACCGTCACCTCGGCCTCGTCGGAGGCCTCCACCACGCCCACCAGCGTGTCGAGGAGGTCGCGGTCGATGGCGGGCTGGCCCGGGCGGTTGGCGGCCTCGGCCCCGAGGGACCGGCGGCGCGCCACGACCTGCTCGGTGCCCTCGGCGAACATCGCCCACAGCACGAGATCCTCGTCGGAGAGCCCCTGCGGGGCCTCGTCGGACACCGCCGCGAGGTCGCGGCGCTCCGGCGGGCCGGGATCATGGGCGGTCGCGACCGCGAGCACGGCCTCGGAGACCGGGCCGCGCAGGCGGCCCGCCCGGCCCAGGGCGATCGGCACCAGCTCGGGCTCGATCTCGGCCCAGCGGCGACCCTCGATCACGTGACGGGCGGCCTGAGCGAGGATCGCCGACCCGAGCGGATAGGCGAGCGTCGCCGCGCCGACGTCGCGCGCGACCGCGGCCGACTCGGTCGCCACGGCGACCAGGCTGCGCGACAGGCCCAGGCGCCCGAGGCGCGAGATGAGTCCGGGCTCGAGGGCCGGCGGGACGGCGACGGCCGGGCCGAAGACGGCGGCGGCGGCCTGACGCAGGCGGTCGGCGGGGAGCATCGGGCCGACCACGCGGGCGGCACGGTCGAGCGCCGAGGCCTGGCAGTCGAGCGTGCGCTCGCCGCCGACCAGGGCGGCGCGCAGCGTCTCGGCCGAGGGACGGGCGGAGACCAGGGCGACGGGGCCCGCCGACGCCTGCACGGAGGCGGCGCCCGCCAGCACGGCGGCGGTGGCCGACAGCGGCGCGAGGCCGCCGGGGGCCTGCACCTGGACCTCGATCGGCAGGCCGGTGGCCGCGGCCACGGCCTCGACCAGGCGGCCGAGCGCCGAGGGCGAGATGTGGCCGGCGCCGTCCGACAGGCAGAGGGTCGCCGCGCCCGGCAGTTGCGCGAGGGCCACGGCCTCGGCGATCCAGCGCGGGTCGTCCATCGAGGGGGCCGGCCCGACGATCAGGGTCGGCACGAACTCGGCGGCCGCCTCCTCGCAGGCCCGGGCCACGGGCAGGAGCGCCTCGGGGTCGTTGAGGGGGTCGGTGGCGCGGACGCGCGAGGCGCCCGAATCGACCGCGCAGAGCACGAAGCGCCGCACGATGTCGGGCGCCAGGGGGCGGTCGCCCCAGAGGTTGCGCGCGCCGACGACGACGCCGACGGGGGTGTTCCCGGCCTCGCGCAGCACCGCGCGCAGGCGGTCCCACGGGCTCTCGGAGCGCGCCTCCAGCGCGGCGCGCGCACAGCGGGCGTCGAGGGCCTCGAGCACCCGGGCGCCCACCTCGGAGAGGGCGGCCGCGGCGGCGGCGAGGTCGTCGGTGCCCACGGACGTGCCCCACGGGAACGGGGCGAGGTCGCGCAGCGTGGCATCGACATAGCCGACCACGTCGGATCCTGGCGTCACATGTCCCCCTTCGATGATCCTGAGCTCACTGCTAGGCCCGCGCCGAGTAGGCCCGGGTGCGGGTGTCGATCTTCAGCCGGTCGCCCTCGTTGACGAACAGGGGCACGTCGATGACGGCCCCGGTCTCGACCGTGGCCGGCTTCTGGACGTTGGAGACCGTGTCCCCCTTGACGCCCGGGTCGGTCTGGGTGACCTCGAGCTCGACGAAGGTCGGCAGCTCCACCCGGATCGGGGCGTCCCGCACGAACAGCACCTGGACGTCGGTGTTCGGCGCGAGCAGGTCGTCGTTCTCGACCAGGGAGGAGGTCACCGGGATCTGCTCGTAGGTCGTGTTGTCCATCAGGTTGAGCTGGTCGCCGTCGCGGTAGAGGAACTGCATCGTCCGGCTCTCGGTGGTGACCCGCTCCACCTTCTCCCCGGCCCGGAAGGTGCGCTCCACCACCGCGCCCGAGGTCATGCTCTTGAGCTTGGTGCGGACGAACGCCCCGCCCTTGCCCGGCTTGACGTGCTGGAAGCTGACGACGCTCACGAGCTCCCCGTCGATGTCGAGCACGTAGCCGTTCTTCAGGTCGTTGGTGGTGATCATGATCTGCGCCCCCTGGTCGATCTCACGCGACGGTCCTCAGCTCCTTGGAGGTGTGCGAGAGCCGCTCGCTCCCACCCTCCCTCAACACGATCAGATCCTCGATCCGGACCCCTCCCTCGCCTTCGAGGTAGATGCCCGGCTCGATGGTGATGGCCATGCCGGCACTCAGCGCGTCGCTGCTCTCCGGCCTCACGCCCGGTCGTTCGTGGATCACGAGGCCCACGCCGTGCCCGAGCCCGTGGCCGAAGGCGTCACCGTACCCGGCCGCGACGATCCGCGCGCGCGCCACGGCGTCGAGTTCGGCGCCCGTCATACCCGGCGCGGCGGCCGCGAGCGCGGCCTCCTGCGCCTCGAGGCAGACGGCGTAGATCTCGGCGAGGCGCGGCGGGCAGGGTGCCCGTCGCGACGGTGCGCGTCATGTCCGAGCAGTAGCCGCCGACCACGGCGCCCATGTCGATGACCACCAGGGTGTCGGCCGGGATCGCGTCACGGCCGGGCACGTGGTGCGGCCGCGCCCCGCGCGGACCGGAGGCGACGATCGTGGCGAAGCTGGGCTCCTGGGCGCCCTCGTCGAGCATCGCGCCGTACAGGGCGAAGGCGACCTCCCGCTCCGTGCGGCCCACCAGGCCGCCCGCGAGGACCCTCGCGAGCGCGCGGTCGACGACGGCCGCGGCCTCGCGCATCGTGGCCACCTCGTCGGCGTCCTTGATCTGACGCAGATCCTCCACGATGCCGCGCGTGGTGGTGATCGCGGCGTCCGGGAGCATCTCGCAGAGCCGCTCGTGGCGGGTGACGGTGAGGTCGTCGGCCTCGACGCCGACCGGGCGTCCGCCGGCGATGCCGGTCGCCGCCCCGGCGACGTCGGCCAGCAGGTCGCGGCGGCCGATGATCACCTCGGCGCCCTGGACCTGCTCGGTGGCGCTCACGGCATAGCGCGAGTCGGTCACCAGCACGCGGCCGCCGGCGCCGATCACGGCGATGCCGTTCGATCCGACGTAGCCGGTGAGGTAGCGGACGTTGGCCGCCTCGGTGACCAGCAGCGCACCCAGGCCACGCCGCTCGAGCACGGCCAGCAGCCGCTCCTGGCGGTCCGGGTAGGGGGCGCTCACGAGAGCACCTGCGCGAGGTGGTCGAGCGCGTCGCGGTAGCCGTCGGGGCCCTTGCCCCACACGGCGGCCGAGGCGATGTCGCGCACCACGGAGACGCGCCGGTGGGGCTCGCGCGCCTCGACGTCGGAGAGGTGCACCTCCACGAACGGCGCGCCCATCACCTCCAGCGCGTCGCGGATCGACCACTGGTAGTGGGTCCAGGCGCCCGGGTTCACCACGGCACCGTCCACCAGGCCGGCGAGGCCGTGGACGTGCTCGAGGAACGCGCCCTCGTGGTTGGTCTGGAAGCAGCCGACGCTCATGCCCCGCTCCTGCCCCCAGCCCCGCACCCGGTCCTCGAGCTCGCGCAGGGTCAGCGTGCCGTAGTGCGCCGACGGACGGCGGCCGAGCATGTTCAGGTTGGGCCCGTGGAGCAGGGCGATCCGCAGCGGATGGTTCACCTGCGCAACTCCTCGATCGCCGACACGACCCGGTCGCCCGGCGGGACTCTGCGCGCAGGCGCACGTCGCCGGGCCCGGCGACCATCACCATGTTGAGCGCGCGCGGCATCGGCCTTCTTGTCGCGGCCCATGGCCTCGAGTATCGCGCGGAGTCGCGACCTCGGGGTCGAGCCGGGTGGGCAGGCCGTGGCGCTCGAGGATCGCCGCGACGCGCTGACGCCACGACGCGTCGAGGCCGACGGTGCCCTCCGACAGGCGCAGCGCCGCCAGCAGGCCGAGCGAGATCGCCTCGCCGTGGCGGTAGCGGTCGTAGCCGGCGGCGGCCTCGATGCCGTGCCCGACGGTGTGGCCGAGGTTGAGGGAGGCGCGCATGCCGAGGTCGCGCTCGTCCTCGGCGACCACATGCGCAGCTTGTGGTCGACGCAACGGCGGATCAGCGCCGGCGAGCTCGTCGGCCGGGCCCGGCAGGGCCGGCCAGCCCTCGACCAGCGCGAACAGCTCGGGGCCGTCGAGCAGCCCGTACTTGACCACCTCGGCGAAGCCGCACGACAGCTCGCGCGGCGGCAGCGTGGCGAGCAGCGTCGGTGTCCATCACGACCAGGTCGGGCTGCTAGATGGCGCCGACGTAGTTCTTGCCCTCGGGCAGGTCGACGCCGGTCTTGCCGCCGATCGACGAGTCGACCATCGCCAGCAGCGTGGTCGGCACGTGCACCAGCCGGACGCCGCGCTGGTAGGTGGCCGCGACGAAGCCGGCGAGGTCGCCCACGACGCCGCCGCCGAGCGCGGCGACCGCGTCGGAGCGGCGCAGCCCGGCCTCGGCGGCGAGCCGCGTGATGCGCTCCACCTGCGACAGCGTCTTCGAGGCCTCGCCCGGCGGCACGGTGGTCGTGATGACCCGGATGCCCGCCTCCTGCAGCGACGCGCGGACGCGGCGCGAGAACTCGGGCAGGTTGCCGTCGCTGACCAGCAGCACGGCGCCGACCGGCGCGTGCTCGGCCACCAGCGCGCCGACCTGGTCGAGCAGGCCGCCACCGAGGTGCACCGGGTAGCGCGCGCCGCCGATCTCGGCCCAGAGCGCCGGGGCCGGGGACGGTCGCGCTCACGCCGGCTCCCCCGTCGCGCCGCGCTGCGCCCAGGCGGCCACGCGCGCGGCGACGTCGTCGGCCGGACGTCGGCGTCAACCTCCAGGTCGGCCGCGGCGCGGTAGGTCTCCTCGCGCGCCAGTGCCGCGCCGCTCGAAACGGGCGCGGTCGGAGGCGAGCGGGCGGTCCGAGTCCTTCACCCGCGCCCAGGCGACCTCGACGCTCGCGCGCAGCCACACCACGTCGGCCGTGCGCTCGACGAGGCCGCGCGTGCGCGCGCTCTCGAGGGCGCCGCCGCCCAGGGCGAGCACGCCCGGCTCGCCGGCGAGGAGCTCGCGGATGACCGTCTCCTCGGTGCGCGGAACCACAGCTCGCCGCGGCGCGAGAAGATCTCGGGGATCGGCATCCCGGCACGCTCCTCGATCGCGCGGTCGGCGTCGACGAAGGGACGCCCGAGGCGCGAGGCGACGCGGCGGCCCACCGAGGTCTTGCCGGCCCCCATGAACCCGACAGACGAGCCAGCGCGCCACGGCTACTGCGCGATCTCGACCCGGTAGCGCTCGACGGCGGCGTCGAGGTCGTCGATGGGGTCGCCGCCGAACTTCTCGAGCAGGGCCTGGGCGAGCACGAAGGCCACGGCCGCCTCGGCGACGACCGCCGCCGCCGGGACGGCGCAGAGTCGGTGCGCTCCTTGAAGGCCTTGGTCGGCCTCCTTGGTGGCGATGTCGACCGAGCGCAGGGGCCGGGTCAGCGTGCTGATCGGCTTCATCGCGGCCCGCACGACGAGCGGCGCCCCGTGCGTCATGCCGCCCTCGATGCCGCCGGCGCGGTTGGTCTGGCGGAAGTAGCCGCGCTCGGGGTCGTGGAAGATCTCGTCGTGGGCCTCGCTGCCGGGCATGCGCCCGAGCTCGAAGCCGTCGCCGATCTCGACGCCCTTGATCGCCTGGATCGCCCATGATCGCCTGGGCGAGCCGGCCGTCGAGGCGCGCGTCGCCGCTGACGTGCGAGCCGAGGCCGGGGATCGGGTCGAAGGCCCAGACCTCGAAGACGCCGCCGACGGTGTTGTGGTCCTGGCCGGCCGCCTTGATGGTCTCACCATGCGCGCGGAGGCCTCGGGGTCGAGGCAGCGCACCGGGCTCTCGTCGACGCCCTCGAAGTCGGCCAGCGCGAGGTCGTCGCGCAGCGGGACGGCCTCGGGGCCGATCCGCACCACGTGGCTGCGGATCTCCACGCCGAAGCGGCGCAGCAGGGCCTTCGCGACGCCGCCGGCGGCGACGCGCGCGGCCGTCTCGCGGGCGCTGGCGCGCTCGAGGATCGGGCGCAGGTCGTCGGTGCCGTACTTGAGCATCCCCGCCAGGTCGGCGTGGCCCGGGCGCGGCAGGTGATCGGATCGACGTGGACGTCCTCGGCGGGCGCCCAGACGGCCATCCGGTCGGCCTCCCAGTTGGCGAAGTCGCGGTTCGGGATCTCGAGCGTCATCGGGCTGCCGATCGTGCGCCCGTGGCGCAGCCCGACTTCACGCTCGCCGCGGTCGGTCTCGATCTTCATCCGCCCGCCGCGGCCGTGGCCGAGCTGGCGGCGCGCGAGGTCGGCGTCGATGTCCTCGGGGTCGAGCGGGAGGCCGGCGGGCAGGCCCTCCAGCACCGCGAAGAGCGCGGGGCCGTGGGACTCCCCGGCTGTGCGGTAGGTCAGTGGCACGACGGAGGAGTGTAATGGACCATTCGGACCGGTTCGGCCCCCGTCCGCCCTGATCGTCACCCCGGGGCCGTCGGGGCGGCGTGGCAGTCTTCACCCACACCTGCCGCGGGCGGGCATCCGCGAGGAGCGGGCGATGGCGATCGTGGAGCGGACACGCGGGGCCCTGAGGTGGCTGGCGACCGCCCGCGCGGTGCGCCGGCTGCGCGCCCGGCGACGAAGGCCGGATCTCGGCGCCCGGCCGGCCCCGGGGCACCCCCGCGCCCGGCCGTGCGGCGACCCGACGAGGACCCTGCCCTGCTCACCCGGCTGACGCGCTGGCGCAGCCACGACGGCCCGCTGCCGGCGCCGGTGCCGGCGCGGATGACCGCCCGCGAGCGCGCCGCGGCGATGCGCGACCTGCAGGCGCTCCGCGCCCGCCTCGGCGGCGACCAGGCCGCGCTGATCGACGCGGCGCTCGCGGGCGACGCGGTCGAGGTGCGGCGCCTCGGCCCCGAGGACGGCCACCTCTGGGAGATGGCCGGGATGCGGGTGTTCGCGATCGTCGGCGTCCAGGCGTTCACCGTCCAGGACGAGGGACCGCCGGGGCTATGATCGCCGCCGTGCCCGCACCCCCCGCCGCGATCTTCGGCCTGCCGGAGTGGGCCGGCCGCCTCACCCTCGTGGGCGTGGTGCTCGTCGTCGCGGCGGTCCTGCTGATGGCGATCGGCTGGATCGTGCCGCGCCTCGTCGCCCGCAGCCGGGCATCGGAGGGCCCCCGCGCCCGCCAGCGCCAGACGGCGGTCTCGGCGCTCGCCACGAGCCTGCGCTACGTCGTCCTGGTCGCGGCCTTCGTGGCGATCGCCTTCGCCCTCGCCGGCGGCGGCGGCGGCGGCCGCGCTCAGCGGCGGGGCGCTGGTGGTGATCGTGGTCGGCTTCGCGTCCCAGCGCCTGCTGGTGGACGTCATCGCCGGCTTCTTCATCCTCTTCGAGGACCAGTACGGGGTGGGCGACATCGTCCGCCTCGAGCCGACCGGCTACACCGGCGAGGTGCGGACCCTCGGCCTGCGGACGACCGTGCTGCTCGGCCCGGGCGGCGAGCGGATGATCGTGCCCAACGGCCAGATCACCGCGGTGCGCCTGATTCCCGACGGCCACCGCCGCCACCGGCTCGAGTTCCTGACCCGCGATCCCGACGCCGTCGCCGCGGCCCTGCACGAGCTCGGCGGGCGCCACCGCGCGCGCCGGCGGCCCCTGGACGCCGAGCCCCGCGTCGTGCGCCAGGACGGCGACGACGGGGTGACCCGGGTGATCGCGATCGTCGACGTGGACGCTGCCCGCGAGGACGCGGTCGCCTGGCTCGCCGACGCGGTGGCGCGCGCGTGGGCGACGGGCTCGAGGCGCCCCCGCTGCACGGCCTGGACCTCGGCCGCCGCTGAGCACGGCGGTGGCGCGGCATCGGGGCACCGCCCGGCGCCGGGGACGGGACGCCGCGGGGACGCTGCCCGCCGGGCAGCGTCCCCGCGGTGGATCAGACCGCGCGGACGTCCACCAGCTTGATCTTGTAGCTGCGCTTGGCGGTCGCGTTGTAGAGGGTGATCGACTCGCCCTCGTCCAGCGTGACCGTGTCGCTGCCGTCCGGCAGCAGGCCGCCGCTCAGCTTGAGCGTGACCTGGCTCGCCCCGATCGTCTCGCACCACGAACTGCTGCGTGTCGGGCGGGATGGCGTCGCCCTCGCGGGCCACGACGGGCTCGCCGGAGATGTCGAAGTCGGCCTCGAGGGCCCGCGGGTTCTGCACCGGCGCGCCGGCGCCCGGGTCGGCGGTGCCCGGCGTCGTCGGTCGGCCGCCGGTGGCGGGTCGCCGGGCACCGCGACCAGCGGGTCGCTGTTGATCGGGGTGTCGGCCGGCACCGTCGCGCCGGTGCCCGCCTCCGAGCCCGAGCTCGCCGTTGTCGTTGACCTGCTGGGCGAACGCGTCGTGCGGCGCGCCGAAGCTGTCGTAGCCGGCGAGGGTCTGGCCGAGGCCCGACGGTGTCGACCGAGCCGGGTGATGCCGAGCGCGGCGATCGCCAGGGAGGCCGACTGGTCGGCGCCGACGCCCGAGGCGACCGGAAGCGAGGCGTCCGGCAGACGGCACGTCGCCCTGGGCGGACGCTCCGTCGCCCCCTCCGCCGCCGCATCCGGCGAGCAGGAGCGCCGTGGCCGCGACCGCGGCGGCCGGCACGAGGTGGCGGCGGATCACTGTGAACCTCCGGAGGGCGTCGCGGTTGTCTGGGCGGTGCCCGTCGCCGTGCCCGTCGCGGGCGCCGCGACGGCCGTCGCCGGGGTCGCCGCGGTCGCGCTGGCGGCGCCGCCGGGGACGCTCGAGAAGGCGACGATCTTGATCGTGGCGACGACCTTGTCGTCGTCCTTCAGCGGGCCCGACGTGCTGCGCCTCGCTCTGGTCGAGGGTCAGGTCGACCGAGGTGGTGGCGAAGAGGCGGCCGCCCACGATCGGACGGTCCTTCTCGTCCACCGCGACCTGGCGGTGGAGCCGGTAGAGGAAGTCGTCGGTGTCGAAGAAGCGGCCGGTCACCCGGACCTCGAACTCGGTCCCGCGGATCGACGCCGTAGTCGCTGAAGCTGTTGGTCTTGATCGAGGTCAGCTCGACGTTCGACCGGTCGGCGAGCCGCTGCAGCTGCACCACGATGCCCGGGGTCTCGGTGGCGTCGGGCAGGGCCTTGGCCAGGCGCAGGCGCTCGGCCGTCAGCTTGGCGGCGCTCACCTTGGAGGCCGACAGGCGCGAGAGGGTGTCGCGCAGGCCGCCGGTCTCGGACTGGACCTGCGCCAGCTGGCCCGCTGCGCGCTCAGGTCGGCCTTGGCCGGCTTCACGCGCGAACCAGTAGAAGCCGCCGACGACGCGCGATGGCGCCGAGCACGGCGAGCAGGACGAGGTCGCGCTTGCTGACCTTCATGGCGTCACTCCGGTGGTGGCCGCGGCCGGCTGCCCGTCACCGGGGTGAGGGTCGGGCCGGTCCTGCGCGCGCTGGTCGATGGGGATGTCGAGGACGAAGTGGATGACCGTGCGGTCGCCGCGGTCCTGGGTCTCGCTGGTCGCGAGCCGCGGCTCACCGAGCCCCGGCACGGTGGACGACGCGCGACATCAGCAGCGCGACCTGGTCCTGGGTGTAGGCGAAGCCGTCGAGGTGGATGCCGCGCGGCACCGACCGCGTTGTTGACGTTGCGGGGCCGTGGCCGCCGTGGCGGTCGGTGGCCGCCGCGGCGTCGGTCTCGCCCTTGAGGTTGGTGAGCCACACCTGGCGCGGCATGACCGCCGACAGGTCGCGGACGAGCCGCTCCCAGTTGACGCGCCCCTCGACCAGGCCGACGACCGCGCCGCGGCGCACCGCCTGCGCGGCCACGCGGGCCTGCGCCTGCTGGAACGCGCCGAGCTGGTCGCGCAGGCCGTCGCGCTCGGCGGACGCCGTGCGCGACCTGGTCCTTGACCTGAGTCCGACCTCGGCGTGGACCGAGTAGCCCCAGAAGCCCATGCCGCCGAGGACGACCACGACGGCGCCGGCGATGGCGAGCGGGGTCCGCATCCCGGCGAAGCCGGGCGTGCGCCGCTGGGTCTGCGGGAGGAGGTTGACCGCCCTCATGACCGCTCCGGCGCGTCGAGCGCCAGGCCGAGGGCGACGGCCGCGCGGGCGGCCAGATCCGGGGTGAGGCCGCCGGCCGTCGTCGAGCTGGCCGGCGGGGGTCGCCGATCACGACCGGGATCCCGAGGCCCTGCTGGAGGTAGCGGTCGATGCCGTTGCACAGCGAGGTGCCGCCCGAGATGACCAGCTGGCCGATCGGCCGCGCGAAGCTCTGCGAGCGGTAGTAGTCGAGCGAGCGGCTGATCTCGCGCACCAGCGGCCGGGTGCCGAGGGCGAGCGCATGGCGGACCTCCGCCACGGTGTCGGCGTCCCAGCCGTCGAGCGGGTCGCCGAGCAGGCCGCACGCGGTCTTGACCGCCTCGGCCTCCTCGGCGGGCAGGCCGGTGCGCTCGGCGACCGCCGTGGTCAGGTGGCTGCCGCCGAACCCGACGAGCCGGGTGAAGTGGCAGCGCCGGTCGACCGACACGATCATGTTGGTGACCTCCGCCCCGACGTGGCAGACGGCGATCGGCCGGCGTGTCGGAGGAGCCCTCGTCGATGACCATCGGCGGCGGCAGCAGCGCCCGCAGGATCGCGAAGGCCTCGAGGTCGATGCCCGTCGGCTGCAGGCCGGCCTGGCGGACCGTCGCCGACGAGGCCCTCGACCATGTCGCGGTGCGCGGCGACCACGACGTGGCGCTCGCGCTCGCCGGCCTCGTTCGCGAACCGCAGCACCGGCTGCGAGTCGACGACCGTCTGGTCGGGCGGGATCGGGATCTGCTCGGCGGCCTCGAACTCGACGGCCGCACGGCGCTCGCGGTCGTCGTCGAGGAACGGCAGCTCGATGGTCCGCACGACCACGCGCTGGTTGGCGACGCCCAGTCGGACGCGCTTGCCCGAGAAGCGGGCGGTGCGCCAGAAGCGCTTGATCTCGGCGGCGAGCTCATCCGGGCGCACGATCTCGCCGTCGTGGACGAGCCCCGGGGGAAGGGGCTCGACCGCGGCCTTGGCGAGGGTCACCCGCTCGCGTGCGGTCTTGAGCTCGACGCCGGCGATGGAGCTGGAGCCGATGTCGAGGGCTACGACGGTGCTCATGGTCTTGACGTCCGTGTCGGGGAGGGCAGGGGAGGCAGACAGGTCATGGCTAGCCGAGTCTCTCGGCGTACCACCCGATCATCGCCGGGCCGAACCACAGGCCGGCGAGGGCGCCGGCGGCGAGGAACGGACCGAAGGGAACGGCCATCTTCCGGGCGCGCGACCCGAAGCGGGCGAGCAGCACCACTCCGAGGGCGGCGCCCCCGGCGAAGGCGACCAGGAGCGCCGGGATGACCGACGCGCCGAGGACGGCGCCCAGGAGCAGCGCCAGCTTGACGTCTCCGAGGCCCATGCCACCGGGGTGGACGAGCCACAGGAGGAAGAGGAAGCCGGACGCGCCGAGCGCGGCCGCCACCGACACCCACCACTCGCGGGGGTCGGCGGCGATCGCCGCGGCGAGGCAGAGGGCCGCGGCCGGCAGGACGATGATGTCCGGGATGAGGTGGTGCTCGAGGTCGATCACGACCACCGGCACGAGGGCGACGCCCAGGAGCGCGGCCGACAGCCCCTCCCACGTCGGGCCGAAGCCCGATGATGGCGCCGGCCGCGAGCAGCGCCGCTGGCGAGCTCGATGGCGGGGTAGCGCCACGAGACGCCCGCGCCGCAGCCGCGGCAGCGGCCGCGCAGCGCGACCCACGACAGCACCGGGCACCAGCTCGAGGGGCGTGAGCGTCCGCGCGCAGCTCGTGCAGTGCGAGCGCGGGCTCACCAGCGAGCCGCCCGCGGGCCAGCGCGAGGCCACGACCGTCGCGAACGAGCCGAGGGCGAGGCCGATGATCCCGGCGACGATCGCCCAGTAGGCGGTGGGGGCGCCGAGGAGCATCAGCGGATGACGAACTTGTCGTAGACGAGCACGCCGCGCTGGCGGCTCGCGGTGGTTGCGAACCGGCGCTGCGCGTCGCTCGGCACCCAGAGGCGCAGGCGGTGCGTGCCCGGGTCGAAGCGCGCCGTCGGCACGGTGACCGCGAAGCGGTCGCCGCTTCGGCTCGATCTTGCGCACCGTCTGCCAGCCGTCGGCGGTCCGCATCTGGATCACGGCCGGCCGCTTCGGGTAGATGCTGCCCTTGACCAGGAGGCCCGAGCGGCGCACCACGCGGGTCGCCGCGAGGCGGAACGTGACGCGGGGGGTGACGTCGATGCCGAAGGCGGCGGTGCCCTGCGGGTTCGCGTCGCGTCTCGCGCCAGACCAGGCGGTAGTCGGCCGAGCGGTTCATCCTCAGGGCGAAGCGGAAGCGGCCGCCGGGGCCGGTGGTGATGACGCCGGCCGGCCGGTAGGTGTCGCTCGGGTAGAGGCGGCGCTCGAGGTGGATGCTGCGCCTTGGTGACGCCGGCCCCGTTGTTCTTCAGCTGGCCGCCGACGACGACCTGGGTGCGGTAGTCCACCCGCGACGGGGATCGTGTTGAGGTTGAAGTCCGGGGGGAAGACGCTGCGGAAGTTGCGGGTCGGGGACCACTGGCCCTTGACGTCGCCGCAGTAGTCCGCGCGGACGCGCCAGTAGTGGAGGCCGGGCGTGGTGATCTTCGCCTTGGGCGGCACCAGCGCCGTCTGCGCGGTGGTCAGCATCGCGGCCTCGGCGTCGCTGCCGAAGCTCGGGTCGCGGGCGACCTGGACGTCGTAGGCGCAGGCGCCGGAGACCGGGGTCCACTGGATCAGCGGCGAGTAGACGACGGTCGCGCCGTCGTTGGGCGCCTTCTGGACGGGGCGCGCCGAGGCGAGCGTGAACTGCCCGACCGGGCTCCAGCTCTGACCCTCGTCGCCCCCGTCCACGGCGCGGACGCGCCAGCTCCAGGTGCCCTCGGGCAGGCGCTTCTCCTCGTTGGCCATCGAACCGGGGACCGCGCCGAGGCCGAAGATCGTCGCCCTGCGGGTCGCGCCGGGCAGGAACTGGCCGTCCTGGCTGAGCTCGACGTCGTACTTGGCGATGCCCGGCACCGAGCCCCAGCTGAGCAGCGGCGACTCGCTGATGACGCCGCCCGAGGCGGGCGTGCCGAGCGTCACGCGCGTCTGCTTGCGGAACTGCGCGCTGTCGACCAGGTCCTCGTCGACCATCCACCCGGGCGCGTCCACCAGCGTCCCCGAGCCCCAGACGACGCGCCAGTAGTAGCCGGTGTCGATCTCGTTGTCAGGGAGCGGCACGCGCGAGACCCAGGAGGTGCTCGAGGTGATCTGGCTCTCGAGGATGTTGGTGAAGCCGGCGTCGGCGGCGATGTTGACGCGGTAGATGTTCGCGCCGGTGACCGGGGTCCAGCTCAGCATCGGCGAGAGGCCGGTGTCGCTGTCGCCGGTCGAGCTCAGCACGGCGGCGGAGCCGGCGCCCGCGGGCGCCTGCCAGTCGATCTGGCGGTCCGGGGCGGCCGTCCACTTGCCGTAGACGCCGTCGATGATCGGGCGGACCCGCCACCAGATGTCGCCGTGGGTCATCGTGCTCGCCTGCTGCTCGGCGAGGGTCGGCACGAAGCCGTTCGCCGAGGTGACGGCGTCGACCTTCAGGTGCGCGCCGACGTAGTTGTGCTCGAGATCGGTGATCTGGACCTGGTACTGCTGGGCGCCGTCGATCGGCTCCCATGCCAGCAGCAGGTTGCCCGTGGTCGCGCCGTCGGCCGGCGTGAGCTGGGTCGGCCGGGTCCACTCCTTGGTGAAGGTGGACGCGACGGTCCAGGGGCCAAGGTTGTCGTTGGGGTCGCGGGCCCGCACGCGCCAGCTGTAGACGTCGTCGGGCAGCGCGCCGACGGCGCCGGGGGTCGCGAAGGGCTCCGGGAGGTTCGTCCCGGTGAAGACCACGTTGTTGAACTGGTTGCCCGGGGAGACCTGGACGTCGTAGCTCTTGGCGCCCGGGACCGGATTCCAGAAGAGGTACGGGTTGAGCGCCGTGAAGCTCGCGGAGGCGCCCGTCGGGGTCGCGCTGATGCGGGAGCCGCCGATCGTGTTGGGCCAGGTCTTGGCCACGCGCGCGACGTCGCTCCAGATGCCGCGGGTGCCGGCGGCGTCCACCGCCCGGACGCGCCACCAGTAGGCGCCGTCGGGCAGCAGGATCTCCGGGACCGCGATCGGCTGGAACGTGTCGGCCGACCAGACCGTGTTGCTGAAGCCGGGGTTGTCGGCCACCTCGACCTGGTAGCCGGCGGCCTTCGGCACGTCGCCCCAGGTGAGCACGATCGACTGGTCGGGGTAGCGCACGGGGCTCGTGACGCTGTCGGGCGTGAGGCCCGAGGGCTGGCTCGAGAGCCGGTCGGCCTTGAACGGCGAGGGGGCCGCGGACGCGGGCGTCGCCGGGTCGGCGGCCTGGGCCACGACGGGCGCGGCCAGCGTGCAGACCGACAGGGCGACGGCGAGACGACGGGATCGACGCATGGCCTGCGACGCTACGGCCGAGGGCCGCGTCACCGGGCACACCGATTCGTGCCGGGTGCGCGACGAGTGTCGATCATGTCTCGAGTCCGTTCGAGCGAGGCCACGAGCGCTTCCTTGCGTCGAGTGAAGCCTGGCTCGGCGATCCCGAGACCAGGGAGGACAAAGGGGTGAAGGGAAGAGCCGCGGACCCGCCCGCGAGGGACGGGCCCGTGTTCGATCAGGCGCCGTGAGGCGCTGTTACCACTTGCCGGCCACGCCGTTGGACGTGCAGGCGGTGGTCGGGTTGCAGGTACGGCTGACCGTCGAGGTACCGGCGGCGGCGCCGAGGTTCTTCGCGTAGCTGTAGGTCGTGCCGGACTTGCTCACCGTCGAGAGCGTGAACGTGGTCGCGGTCGGGGTGCCGAAGTTGACCTGATCCGAGGCGGCGTCGGCGGCCGTGGTCTGCCAGACGATGTTCGGCTCGATCGTGCCGAGGTTCGTGGCGGTGGCGCCGGCGTAGGTGTTGCCGTCCGAGAAGTAGGCCTCCATCGCGGTCGCGCCGTTGCGAACCAGCGACTTGGCGGCGGCGTCATTGGCCTTGTTGCGCTGGCCGAGGAACGCCGGGATGGCGATCGCGGCCAGAAGGCCGATGATGATGACCACCACGAGGAGCTCGATGAGGGTGAAACCCTCCTGGCCCCTGCGGCGGCGAAGTCGATCAAGCATATGTCTCCTCCATGAGAACGTGACGTCCGCGAGCCTCCTGCCCGTGACGCGGGCCCTCGCGGTTCACACCCATCATCGAGCGACATGGGCATTCCCTTTAGGAGCGCTCCACTTTCCCGCCGAATCGGTCGTACGCCGGCGCCCCCGCGGGGGCGCCGGCGGGCGCTCAGGCCGGGCGCCGGCCGATGCCGAACAGCTTCACGAAGGCGTATTCGAAGCCGCGCGGCCCGGCGGCGTCCACGAGGCCCTGCATCACCCTCGCGCCGTGCGCCGCGGCCTCCTCGGGGTCCATCCCGGCCGACAGGTGGCTCGCCACCGCGTTGATCCGCGCCATGTAGGCCTCCGGCGAGACCCGGCGCACCCGGCGCTCCTCCCAGACGTCGACGACCTCGAGGCCGGCCTGCTCCATGTACTCGGCGAGCTCGCTGCAGGAGCGGTGGATGAGCGGGAAGACATCGACCCACCCGCGCGGGACGGGCGGCTCGATGCCCTCGAGGATCAGGCGGAACTCCTCGTCGGTGCCGGTGCCGGCCGCGAGGATGCCGAGCACACCGCCGGGGCGCAGGCGCCGGGCCATCGCGGCGACCGCGGCGGGCTTCTCGGGGAACCAGTGGAAGGCCATGCCGCTCACCACGGCGTCGAAGGCGGCGTCCGCGACCGGCATCTCGTGCACCCCGGCCTGGATCAGGGTCGCGTCGACCGACAGGCCGGCGAGCTTCTCGTGGAAGCGCTCGAGCATCCCGGCGGACGGATCCACCCCGGTCACGCGGGACGTGCCGAACCGGGTGATCATCTCCTCGCTGACGAACCCCGTGCCGCAGCCGACGTCCAGGATCTCGTCGTAGCGCCCCTCCGGCAGCGCGGCGACCAGTCGACGGGCGCCCTGGCGGTTGTGCATCAGGACCTCGTCGTAGTCCTCCGCCGCGAGGTCGAAGCCCTCTCCCACCTGCTGGCCGTCGCCCATGCCGTCTCCCCCGTCGCCCGTGCCGTCGCCCCGTTCGGAGCGCTGGCTAAGGTACACGGATGCCCGAGACCTACACCCTGGTGACCGACGGGGCCTGCACCGGCAACGGCACCGACGACTCGCGCGGCGGCTGGGCCGCCATCCTCACCGCGCCCGACGGCGCCGAGACGGTCCTCACCGGCGGTGAGTACCCCTCCACCAACAACCGCATGGAGCTGATGGCCGCCCTGGAGGGGCTGAGCGCCGTCCCCGAGGGCTCCGAGGTACGGCTGGTGACCGACTCCACCTACCTCGCCAACGCGATCTCCAAGGGCTGGCTGGCCGGGTGGCAGCGCAAGGGCTGGCGCACCGCCGCCAAGCAGCCGGTCGCCAACCGCGACCTCTGGGAGCGGATGATCCTCGAGCTCGCGCGCCATCGGGTGGTGAGCACGCAGATCGTGCGCGGCCACGCGGGCCACGAGGCGAACGAGCGCGCCGACCGCCTCGCGGTGGACGCGGCCCGCGACGCCGAGCCGCGGCGCGTGGTGGACCTCCCGGCCGTCGCCCCTCCCCCGCGGCCGGCGCCGCCGCCGGTCGCCGGCCAGGAGCAGCTCGGCCTCGATCTCTGAGCCTCCGCGGACGCTGGTGGTGGGGCCCGGGGCGATCGGGGGCTTCATCGCCGCCCGGCTCACCGAGGCCGGCTGGCCGGTGTCGGTACTGGCCCGCGGTGCCACGCTCGAGGCGCTGCGCGCCGCGCCGCTGAGGCTGACCGACGACGGTGATGAGCGGATGGTGGCGCTCGACGCCGTCGGTGATCCGCGCCAGGCCGCCCCCGTCGACCTGGCGCTGGTCTGCGTGAAGAGCCACGACACGGAGGAGGCGGCGGCGGCGCTCGCCCCGGCGCTCGCGCCGGGCGCCGTGGTGCTCTGCATGCAGAACGGGGTCGGCAATCCCGCGGTGCTCGCCCGCTTCTGCCCGGCCGCCGCGGTGGGCGGCGTGGCCGTCTACCTCGGATGCCAGCGCCTGGCGCCCGGCCACGTCGTGCGCCGGCCGAGCCGCGACCCGTCCACCGGTCGCCTGCGCGACCTGCTCGCCGGTGGAGGCGCCGGGCCCGCCGGCGCGGCGCTCGCGGCGGTCGCGGAGGCGATCGGGGTCCCGGCGCGGGTCGATGCGGACCCGGCCGAGGCTCTCTGGACCAAGCTCGTGGCCAACGTGGCGCTCAACACCGTCACGGCTCTCGGGCGCGCCCGGGTGGGCAGGGTGATGGCAGATCCGCGCGCCGTCGAGCTGATGCTGGCCCTCGGCCGGGAGGTCGTCGCGGTGGCGCATGCCGCGGGCGTGCCCGTCGCGCCCGGCGCGGCCGAGGCCTACGTGGCCGATGCGCGCCGGCGGCTTCCCGCGCACGGGGGCTCCTCGACCCTCTTCGACCTGGAGGCGGGGCGCCGGCTGGAGCGCGAGGCCCTCGTGGGATCGGTCGTGCGCGAGGGCGCGCGGCTGGGCGTGGACGTCCCGGTCAGCCGGGCCTGCGACGCCCTGCTGCGCCTGCTCGACCCCGGCGGCCGCTGATCGGAGAGCCGGGCCGCCCGGTCAGGGGCCGGCCGCCGGGCGCGCGACCAGGGTGACCGTCACCTCGAGGGTGCGCTCCCCCCTCCTCACCCCCACGTCCACGATGTCGCCGGGCCCGTGTCCCGCGAGCCGGGCGGCCAGGCCGGCGTTGCTGGCCACGGACTCCCCGTCCAGGCTCACGATGACGTCCTCGCGGCGCAGCAGCCCGACGGCGGGGCCGCTCTCGAGCACTCCCTCGAGGCGGACGCCGTCTCCGACGTCCTCGCCGACGATCCCCAGGTAGGGCAGCCCGGCGCGGCCGGTCTCGATGATCGCGAGGGCCGTCCGGCGCACGACGTCCGACGGGACCGCGAAGCCGATGCCCTCGTTGCGGCCGCCCTCGGTCGCGATCTGGGTGGCGACGCCGATCACCCTGCCGGAGAGGTCGAGCACCGGGCCGCCCGAGTTGCCGGGGTTCAGCGCGGCGTCGGTCTGGATCACCCCGGTGATCGCGAAGCCGTTGGGGGAGTCGATCTGACGGCGCAGGCCCGAGACGATGCCGCTCGACAGGGACCCCTGCAGGCCGAAGGGGGCACCGATGGCGACGACCGGGTCGCCCACCCTCAGATCGGCCGAATCGGCGAACGCCAGCGGGCTGACATCGCCCGCGGGGACGTCGAGCTCGAGAACGGCCAGGTCAACCGAGGGCTCCACGCCGCGTACGCGGGCGCCCACCTTGCGGCCCCCGATCGCGACCAGGACCTGGGTGGAGTCGCCCACGACGTGGGCGTTGGTGACGATGTGGTCCTCACCGTCCACCAGGAAGCCGGAACCGGTGCGGCCGTCGGTGGAGACCGAGACCACCGCGGGCGACGCGGCCCGGTAGATGGCCCGCACGTCGGCGGCGGCGGTCCCTCCGTCGCCGGCCTTCGCCAGGCCGACCCCCGTGGCCGCCCCGAGGGCGATGAGGGCCAGGGCCGTCACCAGCCCGCCGATCGCCGCCGCCACCACCACGACCCTGATCGCATCCGTGCGTCGCCGCCCCATCCGCGCCTCCCTGGCTCTCAGACCATCCGCGACCAGTGTGCGAGGCGCCGGCAGGACCCGCACCGTCCCGTCGCGGGGTGGTCCACCCCCCGGCCGACCAGTTCGCCGGCGCCCGCGCCCGCCCGCGCAGAGGGCCTACACTGAACCCGTGCTCGCCGGCCACCACCGAGACCCCGCATGAGGACCACGTTCTCCCTGGGACGCGTGGCCGGGATCGCGATCGGCCTCAACTGGAGCGTCCTCGGCCTCCTGGCGCTGCTGATGTGGACGCTCGCCACCGGCATCTTCCCCGAGACCAACCCCGACCTCGGCGACAACGCCCACTTCGCGATGGCCGTGGTGGCGTCGCTCGGCTTCTTCGGCTCGATCCTGCTGCACGAGCTCGGCCACGCCCTCCAGGCGCTGCGCGACGGCATGAAGATCGACGGCATCACGCTCTGGATGTTCGGCGGCGTCGCCCGGTTCGCGGGCATGTTCCCCTCGGCGGGCGCCGAGTTCCGGATCGCCGCGGCCGGACCGGCGGTGTCGGCGCTGCTGGGCGGCGGCTTCGTCGGCGCCGCGCTGATCCCGGGGATCCCCGGATCGGTGGACGGCGTCTGCAGTTGGCTCGGGTTCACCAACCTGGCCCTTCTGGTCTTCAACCTGATCCCGGCCCTGCCGCTGGACGGGGGCCGGATGCTGCGCGCCGCCCTCTGGGCCCGCTCGGGCGACCTGACCAAGGCGACCCTGTCGGCGGCCGCGATCGGACGGTTCCTCGCGATGACCCTGATCGGCCTGGGCTTCGTGCTGGTCGCCTTCCAGGACGCGGTGAGCGGCATCTGGCTGGCCTTCATCGGCTGGTTCGTCCTGCAGGCCGCCGGTGCCGAGGCGCGCTACGTCCAGGCGACGGCGCCGGGATTGCTCCGGGTCGGCGAGATGATGAGCACCGAGCCGGTCAGCGTCGCGCCCGGCGACACGCTCGACACCGTGGCCCACCTCGTTCCCGGCCGGGACGCCCACGAGGGGATCCCGGTGATGGAGGACGGCCGTGTCCTGGGGATGCTGCCGCTGCGCGTGCTGGACGAGGTGCCCGCCGAGCAGTGGGCCTCACGCCCGGCGCGGGAGCTGATGCTCGGCCGCCTCGAGGTGCCGGTGCTCGCGGCCGGCGACAGCCTCGCCGCCGCCCTCTCGGCCTTCGAGGGCGCACGTGTCGAGAGCGCCCTGGTGCTCGACGGGGAGCGGCTGGTCGGGCTGCTGCGGGTCGCCGACATCGCCGCCGCCCTGCAGGCGCGCGCCGTGCGGGCGCCCTCCCCCCGGGGTTAGGCCGCCCCGGCCTCGAGCATGTCGCGCAGGCTCTCCAGGCCGGTCGTCATGACGCCGCCGAGCCGGGCCTCGATGTCGTAACCCTCGGCGTCCGAGGTGGCCGTCTGGCGCCAGAGCACGCGTGAGCCGCCGGGCGCCTCGACCACGCGCACCGTCGCGCGGTGGCTGGTGAGCCCCGGAATGCCCGAGACGACGGTGTACGAGTAGGAGCGGCCGGCCTCGTCGCGGTCGATCAGCCGCTCCACCAGGACGGCGCCGTGGGCCATGGTGGCGCGCCGCACGTCGCCGGTCACCTCGCACTCCACGACCGGGCCGAACCACTCGCCCACCCGCGCGGGGTCCCCGGCGAGCGCCCAGGCCGCGTCGGCCGGGACCGCCACGTCCACGCCCACCTCGAAGTCGTTCGCCATCTCCGCCCCCTGGTCGCCCGCCGGTCGCACGCGTGGGTCAGCCTACCCGGGGGCGGCACCCCCGCGGTCGGAGCGCGCGTCGGCGACGGCCTGCCGGAAGCGCAGGTTGCGCATCATCAGCGCGAGACAGGTGAGGCCGAGCACCACGTTGGCCACCAGCAGCGTGATCTCCATGCCGGCGCTGAAGGCCAGGACGTCCGTGCGCGGTGCGCTGCCGGCGAGCATCACCACCAGGAGGGCCTGCTTGGGTCCGAGCCCGCCGGGGGTCGCCGGGAAGAGGCTCCCGAGACTCGCCGCGACCTGCACGATCAGGGCGCCCTCGAGACTGGCCGGCACATGGAAGGCGGCGAGGAAGTAGAGCGGCGCCGCCCACCCGGCATCCCCACCCGAGAAGCTGGTAGCCGGCCACCGAGCGCAGGTAGCGCCCCGGGGTGCGCAGGATCGCGAGGCCCTTGCCGAACTCCCCCCAGAACGCCCGCACCCGCCGCGCGAGCAGAGCCGCCGCTCCGGTGAGCACCGCCACCAGCACGACCGTGATCCACGGGTGGGCGAGCGCCAGCGAGAGGTCGAAGGCCGGCACCCGCGGCAGGCGCAACCCCGGCAGGATCCCGGCCCAGAGGGCCCAGACCAGCAGACCCGTGGCCACGACGAAGTCGAACAGCGTCTCGGCGACGAGGGTCCCGACGAGGACGGGGTAGCGGGCCGCCGGGGCGCTGCGCTTGACCAGGAACACCTTCACCAGGTCCCCGGCCCGGGCCGGGAGCGCGGCGTTCACGCCGACGCCGGCGCAGTAGGAGCCGAAGGCCGTGCGGTAGCGGACGGTCTCGTCCGGCAGCGCCGCGCGCAGGATCGCCTGCCAGGCGCGCGAGCGGAGCACCAGGTTGAGCAGGCTGAACCCCACCGCCAGCGCGAGGAAGGTCCAGTGGACCGCGGCCAGGCGCTCGCCGAACGCCTGGACGGCGTCGGCGAATGCGCGCAGGGAGTCCATCACCGTCTCAGCGGGTCAGGAGGTACGCGGCTCCCGCGGCCAGCAGGTTGGGCCGGCGCCCGGCCAGGGCGGGTGCCGCCCGCCCGTCCGCGTCGAGCAGGCGCCTCTCCCCGATCCGCAGCCCCTCGGAGGCCGCGAGCGTCTCGAAGTCGCGCAGCGTGCAGAGATGGATGTTGGGCGTCTCGTGCCAGGGGTAGGGCAGCGACCGGCTCACGGGCATGCGCCCGCGGGCACCCAGGTACGCCCGCACGCGCCAGTGGCCGAAGTTGGGGAACGAGACGACTCCCACGCGCCCGACGCGCATCATCTCCCGCAGCACCCGGGCCGGATGCCGGGTGGCCTGGAGGGTCTGCGAGAGCACCACGACGTCGAACGAGGAGTCGTCGAAGTCGGGCAGCCCGGCGTCGATGTCGGCCTGCACCACCGGTATGCCCCGGGCGATGCAGGCGTGGAAGGCGTCCGGGGAGACCTCGACCCCCTGACCACGGCAGCCCTGGACCCGGATCAGCTCGGCCAGCAGGTCGCCGTCGCCGCACCCGAGGTCGAGCACGCGCGACCCGTCGGAGACCATCGATGCGACCACCGCGAGGTCGGGCCTCATGCCCCGCGCTCCCGCATCGCCCGGTCGAGGAACCCGGCCACCGTACGGTGGTACTCCGGGACGTCGAGCAGGAACGAGTCGTGGCCGTAGGGCGACTCGATCTCGCGGAAGGTGACCTGGGCGGCGTGGGCGGCCAGCGTGCGCACGATCTCCCGGGAGTGGCTCGTGTCGAAACGCCAGTCGCTGTCGAAGGACATCACAAGGAAGCGGGTGTCCGTCCCCGCGAGGGCGCGGGCCGTGGCCACCGGGTCGGCGAAGGCGTCGAAGTAGTCCATCACCCGCGACAGGTACAGGTAGCTGTTGGCGTCGAAGCGCTTGAGGAACGCCGCGCCCTGGTACTGGAGGTAGCTCTCCACCTGGAAGTCGACGTCGAAGCCGAACCGCGGCACCTCGGCGTCCTGGATCCGGCGGCCGAACTTGCGCCGCATCGACTCCTCGGAGAGGTAGGTGATGTGGGCGAGCATGCGCGCGACCGACAGGCCGCGGTCGGGTGCCGAGCCGTCGGCGTAGTAGTCGCCGCCGCGGAAGTCGGGGTCGCCCATGATCGACTCGCGGGCGACGGCGGAGAACGCGATGTTCTGGGCCGAGAGCCGGCTGCTGGCGCAGATGATCAGCGCGGCGCCGAGCTCGTCGGGGGCCTCGAGGGCCCACTGCAGCACCTGCATCCCCCCCAGCGACCCGCCGATCGCCGCGAGCGGCCGCTCGATCCCAAGATGGGCGGTCAGCGCACGGTGCACCCGCACCAGGTCGCGCACGGTCATCAGGGGGAACCGGAGGCCGTAGGGCCGGCCGCTCGCGGGATCGATCGACGAGGGCCCGGTGGTGCCCTGGCACCCGCCGAGCAGGTTCGCGCAGACGACGAAGAAGCGGTCCGTGTCGAGCGGGCGGCCGGGGCCGATGATCGTGTTCCACCAGCCGGTGCGGGTGGGATCGCCGTGGTGCCCGGCAGCGTGCGCGTCGCCGGTCAGCGCGTGGCAGACGAACACCGCGTTCGAGCCCTCGGCGTCGAGGGTGCCGTAGGTCTCGTAGGCGACCTCCACCGGACCGAGCGTCGCTCCCGAGTCGAGCGCCAGCGGACGGTCCGCGGTGAAGAGGACGACTCTGTGTGTCTCGACCCGTCCCAAGGAAGCCCCCACGGCGCGGGGCAAGCTATTCGGGCGTCCTGGGAGTGTCAACGTGTCTATCCTTGCTGCGATGGAGACCGGCACCAGCGTGACACGCCTCGACCACGACTCGCCCGAGCGCTTCGTCGGCCTGCGACGGGCACTCGGGGTCTCGAGCTTCGGCATGAACCAGATCGTGCTGCGCCCCGGTGAGCGCGGGCGCATCCACGCCCACGAGCGCCAGGAGGAGGTCTTCGTGGTGCTGCGGGGCACCCTCACCGTCGAGATCGAGGGCGAGGGGCACGACCTGGGCACCGACGAGGTGATGCGGATCGCGCCCGAGGTGCGCCGGAGGCTCGTCAACCGCGGCCCGGGGGTCTGCAGCGTTCTGGCGCTCGGCGCGGCGGGGGCGCACGAGGGCCGCGACGGGCTCGCCTACCGCGACTGGGACGATCCCGACCCGCTGGCGCCCCAGGAGATCCCGCTCCCCGAGGACCTTCCCGCGTCGGAGCTGCGCACCGCCTAGCGGACCCCCCGGCGCGGCGCCGGAGGGCCCGCGTGGCTCACTTCGGCGGGCCCGTCCGCCCCCGGGTCCTTGACGGCCTCGACCGCGGCCTTCGCCTTGTCGGTGAGGCTGCCCTCGCCGGTGGCGATGTCCTTCAGCTCCATGGCGTCCTCCTTGAGGGCGTCCATCCCGCCGCGGTCATCGATCATCTTCTTGGCCTGGTCCGTCAGCTTGCTGAGATCCACGGATCGCTCCTCGGGTACGTCGTCGGACGGGTACTCCCTCAATCTCCCACGACGCGCACGGTCGGCACCAGCTCACACGTCACCAATCCGCCGCGGGCGGTCGCGTTCTCGACGACGGGCCAGAGGCGCACCATCTCGGCGGGCCGCGCGATCAGCGTCACCAGCACGGGGTTGCGGCGGCGGATCGCCAGCAGCCGCTCGGCGTGGGGCGCCCCCTCGCCGGTGTGTCCCCACGAACCGCGCAGGGCGGTCGCACCGCCCGCCCTCATGGCGCGCAGGTCGTCGATCAGGGCGGCATGGAACGGGCGCCCGCCCCGGCCGTCGCTCTCCCCGGCGGTCACCGTCAGGCGCTGCCAGAGCTCGACCCCGGGCCCCTCGCGGTGCGGCACCGTGGGCAGCGGCCCCACGGCGGCGCCGTCGCGGCGCAGGATGCTCACGCGCTCGAGCGTCACCACGTGCTCTCCGGCGATGTCCCGCACGGCCGGCAGGGCCCGCATGACGCTCTCGGTGGCCCCGACCGCGACGACGATGGCCGGCACGCCCCGGTTGCGGGAGAACACCCGGGCCCGGCGGCGCTCGCCCCGCATCATGCCGTCCACCCCGGTGAGGACGATCGCCCCCGCCAGCCCGGCCGCGCGCAGCGCCTCGGCCACGGCATCGGGCACCGGGCGGCCGGCGTGCTCCTCACCGCGGGCGCAGTAGACGGTCAGCTTCGCCTCGGGGTCGGTCCAATCGGACGACGGGTCGTCGTCCAATTGGACCCCGGGAAACGCCGCCCGCTCCAGGGTGACCAGGCCGCGCGGCAGCATCTCGATCACCCCGGCCGCCAGGGGCATGATGCGGGTGGCGGCATCGACGGCCACGATCACCAGCGGAAGGTCCTCCGACAGGCTCAGCAGGCGGTCGGTCCGCAGGCGGTGGTGCGCCCCGAAGCCCTCGGCCCCCCGCAGCAGGATGCCCGCGGAGACCGCGGCGGCGGCGATGCGGTCCATCAGCGGCGTCGCTCACCAGACGGCCGTCCACCCGGCCGGCCTCGCCCGCGTGCACGACCATCTTCAGGCCCTCGCCGCTCACAGGAGGGCCCCCAGCCACCAGCCCGCGCCCAGCGCGGCGAGCCCGAGCGCCGCACTGACGACCAGATTGGCGAGCGCCAGCCGGCCCTCCCCCTCCTCCGCCAGCCGCTCGGTCTCGAGCATCCAGGTGGAGAAGGTCGTGAACGAGCCGATCAGGCCCCCGGCCACCAGGAAGCGGGCATCCCCTCCGAATCCCGCACCCGTCACGAACCCGAGCGCCAGGGATCCCAGCACGTTGACCGTGAGCGTCCCCCAGGGCATGTCGCCCGCCGCCCTGCGGGCGACCGCTCCGTCGAGCATGAAGCGCGCCACCGCGCCCGCCGCGCCGAGGGCGCCGGCGCCGAGCCAGACGAACAGCCCGCTCATGCGGACCGCAGCCGGGCGCGCCGCACCAACCCGGTGCTCAGCAGCACCGCGACGAGCCCCAGGGTCATGGAGACGCCCAGGTAGAGAGCGCCGAGGCCGGCGTGGCCGTCGCGTCCCAGCTCCACCACCTCGAGCTGCAGCGCGGAGAAGGTGGTGAGCCCCCCGCAGAGCCCGGTGCCGACCAGGGGGCGCCGGTAGGTGCTGGGGGGAAGGCGCTCCAGCAGTCGGGTGCCGGCGTAGCCCAGCAGCGCGCAGCCGATCAGGTTGGCGGCGAACGTGCCCCATGGCCAGCGCCCCGGCTCGGTCGGCAGCGCCTCGGCGAGCCCGAGCCGTGCCCACGTGCCGATGGCTCCTCCCGCCGCCACGGCCAGGAGGGAGAGGTCGACCCGGGGGCGGCGCATCGCGCCGATGCTAGCGTCAGCCACCGGTGGAGCAGCGCGAGCAGCCATACCCCTGCCGGATCGTCCGCCACGGCGGGGCCCGGCGCATGACCCTGCGCGTCGCGCCGGGGGGCGTCCGCCTCACGGTCCCCAGCCGGGCGTCCGGGCGCCAGATCGACGCGTTCCTGCGGGCGTCGCAACCCTGGGTCGACGAACAGCGCGCCCGGCTGGCGCCGGGACCGCCCCCGCTCGCCCACGGCGACCGTCTCGCCCACCTCGACGAGATGCTCGAGCTGGTCGTGCGCCCGGCCACAGGGCGCCGCGGCGCGGCGCGGGAGGGATCGCGCCTGGTGGTGGCGGCACGGCCGCACGACGAGCCCGGGACGATCGTCGAGGCCTGGTACCGGGCCGAGGCGGCGCGGGTCATCGGCCCGCGCGCCCGGGGTGCCGCCGAGGCCCTCGGCGCCCGCGCCGGCCGGGTGGTCATCCGCGACACCCGCTCACGCTGGGGGAGTTGCTCCACCCGCGGGACGCTCTCCTTCTCGTGGCGCCTGATGCTCGCCCCCGAGCGGGTGCTCGACTACGTGATCGCCCACGAGGCCTGTCACCTCCTGCGCCCCGATCACTCCCCGGCCTTCTGGGAGCTCGTCGCGGCGACCTTCCCGGGACACGACGCGGCCCGCGCCTGGCTGCGCGAGAAGGGCCCCCTGCTGCACCGCGGCCCCGCCTGGCGGACGGGCGCGGAGCTCAGCCCCGCCTGATCCGGGCGATCCGGTCCTCGATGTTGGCGGCACCGAGCTGGTCGTTGCGCGCCAGGCAGTCCTTGCGGAGCACCTGGAGGCCGGCCAGCACGCCGGGCACGTCCAGCCCGAGCGACGCCGAGCGCTCCCAGGCGTCGCCCGCACGGAGCGCTTCGCCGCGGTCGGTGAGCACGAGGGCGAGGGCGCGCCACCCGTAGGGGTCGTCCTCGTCGTCCTCGATGATCTTCATCGCGGCCTGCTCGGCACCGGCGAGGTCGCCGCGCGCGCGCAGCGTGGCCGAGAGGGCGATCCACCCGGGGGCGTTCTCGCGCACCGTCGGCAGGAGGGCGACGCTCTCGCGCAGGACGGTCTCGCTGCCGGCGATGTCGCCGACGTCGCGTCGCGCGCCGCCCAGCGTGTTGAGCGACCCCGCGAAGACATGCAGGGCGTGCGCCCGCTCGGCGAGGGCGAGGCCCCGGATCGCCGCGCCCTCCACCCGGGCCCGGCGGGCGGCCTTCAGGGCGGCGGCGGGATCGGAGATCGTCGCGGCGGCACCCCGCTCGGCCTCGAGTTCGGCCTTGGCCTCGGGGCTCGAGAAGAACATCGCCGGGCCCGCGGCCATCCGCGCGTCATCGCCGCCGTAGTGCTGGATGCGGTCGCGCGCGACGCGCAGTCGCTCCTCGCGCTCGGCGATGGCCCGTGACGCGCTCGTCTCGACCCGCACCGGCGAGGCGGCCGATCTCAGGAGGGCGTCGTACTCGCGGCGCACGTCCGGGCGCAGCAGCGCCTTCTCGCCCTGATCGCAGAACGCCTTCTCGATCGAGCGCGTGTGCTGGGGCATCGGCGTGTGGGAGATCTCCTGACGCTTGACCTCCGCCGCCGCCTTGATGGCGTCGGAACCGGCATCCGCCGGGATCCCGAACCATGCGTAGAGGTCGCGGGCGGCGAGCTCCTTGAGGAAGCGCTCGCGCCGCTTTCGTGCGTCTTCATCGGCCACGGGCGGCACTCTAGTGCACCCGTAGCAGGCGGCGCGCGCCGCCTTCATGACGAACGGGGTCTTGTGCACGCGGCTTGCGTCGGCTTCGATGGTCGAGGTTACGCCTCCGTCCTTTCAGGGAAACGCGGAGCGAACCACGCGGACGGCATGACGCCGACGCGACGCAGGCGAGCGCCCGGTGCCCCGGACGTTCGCTCTCGCCCGCAACCCGGCGGGGGCCGAACACGCCCCGGCCGGTCCCGTGCACGGATCGCGCGGGCCCGTTCCCTGCAGAAGGCACCGAATGAAGACGATCCTCTCCCTGGCCGTCGCCCTGGCGGCCATCCCGGCGGGCGCCTCGCTCCTCGCCCCGCCCCCGGCCGAATCGGCCGAGCCCACCCCCACCGAGCTGGTCGCGGCGCTCCTGCCCGACCCGCCCCCCGTCATCGACGAGGCGCACCTGCGCTCGCGCATCGAGCGCCTCAGCGCCCGGGCACGCACCCACACGGCGCGCCTCGGGCTCGTCACCGGCCCGCGCGACGCGCGCTCCAGCGCCAGCGCCGGCACCTCGCTCGACATGCTCGTCACGCGTGAGAGGCGCCTCGCCCAGGTGGTGGCGTTCCTGGCGGACCGCCGAGAGCTCGCGCTGGCGGTCGACGAGCGCCCCGCCCCGCGGCGGCGGCCGGCGATCGCCTCGCCCCGGCTCGCCCGCGGCCACGCCGCCGTGCTCCGTCACGCCCGGCGCCTGGGCATCGACGCGCCCGCGCCGCCACGCGTCGCGGCCACCCCCGAGACCCGGACCGCTCAGCTCGAGCGCTGGACCGCGATCGCGCGCTGGCTCGCCGGACGCTCGGAGAAGCTGCGCGCCGACGAGCGGCCGCTGTCGCAGCGCATCCCCCACTACGACGCGTGGATGTGCATCGCCGAGCACGAGTCGCACCGGACCTGGGGCATCGCGACGGGCAACGGCTACTACGGCGGGCTGCAGATGGACCGCCAGTTCCAGTCAGACCTACGCCCCGGGCCTCTACCGCTCCAAGGGGACGGCCGACAACTGGACCGCGGAGGAGCAGATGCGCACCGCCGAGCGCGCCCTCGCGACCCGCGGGTTCCACCCGTGGCCCAACACCGCCCGGATGTGCGGGCTGCTCTAGGGGGTCTCTCCCGCTCGCGGGGCCACGGGGCTCAGGTCGCGCCCCCGGGGGGCCGAAAACCCGGGTGACCTTTCGGCGCCGGGAACGCCGGGCCCCGGTTCTGATCACCGAACCGGGGTCCCGGCGTGCGCGCCGTCGTACCCGCGAACGAGGAGAGCGCACGGATGTCCTGGCTGTCCAACATGAAGATCGGACGCCGCCTGGGCGCCGCCTTCGTCCTCACGTCGCGGTCTTCCTGGCGGCGATCGGGGGCGGCCCTGGGCCTCGTCCTCCGCGGCCGAGAGCGGCTGCGGAGGGCACCGCAGCGGCTGGCGACCGCGCGACGGAGGGTCGCGGCCGCAGCAGATCAGCGGCACCCAGGACCAGATGCGCGCCCAGTCGCATGGCGGTGCGCCACGATGGAACCAGCGCTATGCGGAGGACTTCAACGCCTCGGCCGTGACGCCGCCGGAGGAGGCGCCAAGGCGGTGGCGGCGATCGGCGATCCGGCGATCGCCGAGATCGCCCAGAAGGCACAGGCCGCCGACGAGGCGCACGACGCGGCCGTCAACGAGGAGGTCTTCCCAGCCGGTGATCGCCGGCGACCGCGAGGCCGCGAGTCGCCGGCCTCAAGCAGGCCGATGAGAACGTCGGCACAGGTCCGCGAGAGCCTCGGCGAGATCGCGGCTCGGGTCGAGCCAGCTCCGTGCCGCCGACATCGCGTCGGCCACGAGCGCCGGCGCCAGGGCGCCGAAGTCGATCGGAGATCGTCTCGTCGGCACTCGCCCTGCTGCTCGCCATCGGCCTGGCCTTCCTCGTCACCCGCTCCATCGTGCGTCCGCTGCAGCGCCTCGAGGAGGCCACGGCGACCGCCGCCGAGGGCGACCTGACCGTCCAGCTGGGCTCCACCGCCAGCGACGAGATCGGCGTCGTCTCGCGCTCGTTCGACACCATGACCAACTCGCTGCGGGAGATCGTCGCCCGCGTCGTCGAGGCCGCCAAGAGCCAGGCCAACACGGCCGAGGAGATGGCCCGCGCCTCCGAGCAGACCGGCGTCGCGATCGGCCAGATCGCCGCGACCGTCGAGGAGGTCGCCCGTGGCGCCAGCGATCAGGCGACCGCCACCCAGCGCGTCACCCGCGCGGTCGAGGAGATGGCCCACGGAATCGAGCAGGTCGCCGAGGGCGGCCAGGTCGCAGCCGGCGTGGCCAGCGACGCCGACCGGGCGGCGCTCGCGGGCGCCGAGACCGTCGGCGCCGCGACCGAGGCGATGGCCTCGATCGAGGCCAAGGTGGCCGACGCGGCCGCCGTCGTCGAGGCCCTGGGCACCAAGAGCCAGGCCATCGGCGACATCGTCTCCACCATCGGCGACATCGCCAGCCAGACCAACCTGCTGGCCCTCAACGCCGCCATCGAGGCGGCCCGGGCGGGCGAGCAGGGCCGCGGCTTCGCCGTCGTGGCCGAGGAGGTCCGCAAGCTCGCCGAGTCGACCCAGCAGCAGGCGGGCTCGATCGCCGGCCTGATCGGCGAGATCCAGAGCGAGACCGAGCGCGCCGTCGTGGCGATGGCCGCCGGCCGTGCCGAGGTCGGCACCGGCGCCGAGCGCGTCAACGCGGCCGGGGAGTCCTTCGAGACGATCCGCGAGCTGGTCGTGCGTCTGTCGACGCAGGTCAGCCAGGTCGCCGCCGCCGCCCAGGAGCTGGAGGCCGGCTCCCAGGAGGTGCAGGACGGCATCAGCACCACCGCCGCCGTCAGCGAGGAGAACGCCGCGGCCGCCCAGGAGGTCTCGGCGTCCACCGAGGAGACCTCCGCCGCGAGCGAGGAGATCTCGGCCTCCGCGGCCGAGCTCGCCGCCGCCGCGCAGGACCTCAGCCAGCTGGTGTCGCGCTTCACCGTCTGACCCCGGCGGGATCGTGAACGGCGACGCGCCGGACGGGTCACCCCCGTCCGGCGCGTTCGTCGTCGACGGACGGGATCGGCCGGGGCCCGGTCGCGGCTGGACGGACCGAGGTGTCTCTCGCAGCCGAGGGCGCATCGCTCAGGTCCGTACGCGCCCCGGCCGAAACTGACCATGACTTCTCGGCGTCGTGAACGCCGGGACCCGGATCGGATCCACCGAACCCCGGGCTCCCGGCATGAGCGCTGTCGTCCCGCGAATGAGGAGAGACACGGATGTCCTGGCTGTCCAACATGAAGATCGGACGCCGCCTGGGCGCCGCTTTCGCCCTCACGATCGCGGTCTTCCTTGCCGCGATCGGCACGACACTGATCCTCTCGTCGTCGGCCGAGAGCGGCTGGGAGGGCACCGAGCGGTGGGACCGTGCGACGGAGGGTGCGGCGCAGCAGATCAGCGGCACGCAGGATCAGATGCGCGCCCAGTCGATGGCGGTGGCCACGATGGACCAGCGCTATGCGGAGGACTTCAACGCCGCCGTGACCCGCGCGGAGGAAGGCGCCAAGGCGGTGGAGGCGATCGGCGATCCGACGATCGCCGAGATCGCCCAGAAGGCCCAGGCCGCCGACGAGGCGCACGACGCGGCCGTCAACGAGGAGGTCTTCCCCGCGGTGATCGCCGGCGACCGCAAGGCCGCCGTCGCCGGGCTCAAGCAGGCCGATGAGAATGTCGGCAAGGTTCGGGAGAGCCTCATCGAGATCCAGGGTCGCGTGGCTCAGCTACGTGCCGCCGATATCGCCTCTGCGACCAGCGCCGGCGCCAGGGCGAAGTCGATCGGAATCATCACGTCGGCACTCGGCGTGCTGCTCGCCATCGGCCTGGCGCTGCTCGTCACCCGCTCCATCGTGCGTCCGCTGCAGCGCCTCGAGCAGGCCACGGCGACCGCCGCCGAGGGCGACCTGACCGTCCAGCTGGGCTCCACCGCCAGCGACGAGATCGGCGTCGTCTCGCGCTCGTTCGACACCATGACCAACTCGCTGCGGGAGATCGTCGCCCGCGTCGTCGAGGCCGCCAAGAGCCAGGCCAACACGGCCGAGGAGATGGCCCGCGCCTCCGAGCAGACCGGCGTCGCGATCGGCCAGATCGCCGCGACCGTCGAGGAGGTCGCCCGTGGCGCCAGCGATCAGGCGACCGCCACCCAGCGCGTCACCCGCGCGGTCGAGGAGATGGCCCACGGAATCGAGCAGGTCGCCGAGGGCGGCCAGGTCGCAGCCGGCGTGGCCAGCGACGCCGACCGGGCGGCGCTCGCGGGCGCCGAGACCGTCGGCGCCGCGACCGAGGCGATGGCCTCGATCGAGGCCAAGGTGGCCGACGCGGCCGCCGTCGTCGAGGCCCTGGGCACCAAGAGCCAGGCCATCGGCGACATCGTCTCCACCATCGGCGACATCGCCAGCCAGACCAACCTGCTGGCCCTCAACGCCGCCATCGAGGCGGCCCGGGCGGGCGAGCAGGGCCGCGGCTTCGCCGTCGTGGCCGAGGAGGTCCGCAAGCTCGCCGAGTCGACCCAGCAGCAGGCGGGCTCGATCGCCGGCCTGATCGGCGAGATCCAGAGCGAGACCGAGCGCGCCGTCGTGGCGATGGCCGCCGGCCGTGCCGAGGTCGGCACCGGCGCCGAGCGCGTCAACGCGGCCGGGGAGTCCTTCGAGACGATCCGCGAGCTGGTCGTGCGTCTGTCGACGCAGGTCAGCCAGGTCGCCGCCGCCGCCCAGGAGCTGGAGGCCGGCTCCCAGGAGGTGCAGGACGGCATCAGCACCACCGCCGCCGTCAGCGAGGAGAACGCCGCGGCCGCCCAGGAGGTCTCGGCGTCCACCGAGGAGACCTCCGCCGCGAGCGAGGAGATCTCGGCCTCCGCGGCCGAGCTCGCCGCCGCCGCGCAGGACCTCAGCCAGCTGGTGTCGCGCTTCACCGTCTGACCCCGGCGGGATCGTGAACGGCGACGCGCCGGACGGGTCACCCCCGTCCGGCGCGTTCGTCGTCGACGGACCGAACTAGCTGCGGGAGCCGCCGAGCAGCCGCAGCATGAACAGGAAGACGTTGAACGCGTCGAGGAAGATCGACAGCGCGATGTGCGCGACGTCCCCCTCGCCCGCGCGGCGCAGCCGCCAGAAGTCGAAGATCGTGAGGCCGGCGAACACGACCAGGCCGCCGATGCACCAGATCAGGTCCTCGCCCGGGATGTTCACGAAGATCGCGACGATCCCGAAGACCAGCAGGGCGATCAGGCCGATGAACGAGATGCGCCCGAGGGCCGTGAGATCGCGGGTCGTCAGATACCCGACCGCGCCCATGACGCCCATGAAGAGCGCGGTCAGGCCGGCGGCCTGGGCGATCAGCGTGCTGCCGCCCTCCAGGCTCGCGTACGACTGGAGCGTCGGCCCGATGGCCAGGCCGAGCAGGGCCCCGACGCCGAACAGCATCCCCATCTGCAACCCGGTGGCCGCCTCGCGGCGCCGCCCGAAGCTCATCCCGATCGTCAGCCCGAGGGCCCCGATCCACGCGACCAGCGCCCAGCCGCCCGAGAGGTCGCGCCCGATGTAGGCCCCCACCGCGGCGAACCCCGCGGTGACGGCGACCAGGAACATGACCTTCCCGAAGATCGCCCGGGAGTCCGTGCGGGCGCCCCCGATGGCCCGGTCCCAGGTGCCGCGCTCGTACCCGTACTGCTCAGGCGTCTCGGCCACCATCCCTCCCCGCTCGCTCGACATGGCTCGCCGTCGCGACCGTGGAACCACGGACGGCCGGACGGCGGCCCCAGGGTACTCCCACTCCCCCCCGCGCTCATCCCCATCGCGCGGCCCGGCCTCGACGCCCTCGGGCGGAGGCCCCCTCCCTGAGCGGCGCCCCTCGCGGGGCGCCGCTCAGGTCGTTCCGGACATCAGGCGTCCACCGGGACGCCCACCTCGAGCGGTCCTGCGGACCTCACGCGGCCGGCCTCGAACATCCCGCCGCGCTGCGTTCTCGGCGAGGGCGGCGGCGATCCCGCCGGCCTCGTCGCGCGAACGCGCCGCGACGAGCATGGTCAGCGTCAGCGGCGAGACGCCGCGGCGCCTCACGGTCACCTGGTACGAGCTCATCATGGGTCGGTCTCCCTGGTTGCGATCCTCCCCGGCATTCGCGCCGGGCGTCACACCTCAATTCGGCATACCACTGAGATGCATGAGTTCAGGAAAGCAATCCGCCGGCCATGAGACCAACCGCACGCACTATCAGGACGTCAGGGGCCTCCGCTGAGGAAGAGGCGGTACGCGGGATTGGCGGTCTCGTCGCGATGCGGGTAGCCGATGCTGCCGAGAAAGCGGCGGAACTCCTCCATCTCGGGCGCGGGGACCTGGATGCCGACCAGGATGCGGCCGAAGTCGGCCCCCTCGTTGCGGTAGTGGAAAAGGGAGATGTTCCAGTTGGGGCTCATCGCCGAGAGGAAGCGCAGCAGCGCTCCGGGGCGCTCCGGGAACTCGAAGCGGTAGAGGAGCTCGTCCCGCGCGCGGCGCGAGCGCCCGCCGATCATGTGGCGCAGGTGCTGCTTGGCGAGCTCGTCGTCGGTGAGGTCGAGCGTCGGGAAGCCGCCCGCGCGCAGCCCCTCGGCGATCCTCACCGCGTCGTCGCGGCCGCCGATCTGCACGCCGACGAACAGGTGCGCCTGCTCGCCGTCGGCGATCCGGTAGTTGAACTCGGTGATGCCACGGCCCTCGAGGGTTCCGCAGAAGCGCAGGAAGGACCCGCGCTCCTCGGGCACCGTGACGGCGAACACGGCCTCGCGCGCCTCGCCGATCTCGGCCCGCTCGGCCACGAACCGCAGGCGGTCGAAGTTCATGTTGGCCCCGCAGGCGACCGCCACCAGGCAGCCACCCTGATGCCCGGTGCGGGCGACCCAGTGCTTGAGCCCCGCGATCGCCAGCGCCCCCGCCGGCTCGAGGATGCTGCGGGTGTCCTGGAAGACGTCCTTGATGGCCGCGCAGACGGCATCCGAGTTGACGCGCACGATCTCGTCGACGAACGCGCGGCAGAGCCGGAAGGTCTCCACGCCGACCTGCCGCACCGCCGTGCCGTCGCTGAACAGTCCGACGTCGGCGAGGACGACCCGCTCTCCCTGCTCGAGCGACCGGGCCATCGCGTCCGAATCGAGCGTCTGCACGCCGATCACCCGGATCTCGGGGCGCAACGCCTTCACGTAGGCGGCGATCCCGCCGATCAGCCCGCCTCCGCCCACCGCCACGAAGATCGCGTCGATCGGCCCCGGGTGCTGGCGCAGGATCTCCATCGCCACGGTGCCCTGGCCGGCGATCACGTCCGGATCGTCGAAGGGGTGAACGAAGACCAGGCCGCGCTCCGCCGCGAGCAGGTCGGCCCGGGCCTGGGCGTCGGAGTACGAGTCGCCGTGGAGCACGACCTCGACCGATTCACCCCCCAGCGCCCTCACCGCGTCCACCTTCACCTGCGGAGTGGTCACCGGCATCACGATCACCGCCCGGCAGCCGAGACGCGCCGCCGACAGCGCCACCCCCTGGGCGTGGTTGCCGGCCGAGGCCGCGACCACGCCACGGGCGAGCTCCTGCGCCGAGAGGCGGGCCATCCGGTTGTAGGCCCCGCGCAGCTTGAACGAGAAGGCGGGCTGGTTGTCCTCGCGCTTGAGCAGGACCGTCGCCGCCGGTGCGCGCCGACAGCAGGGGCGCGCGCTCCAGCTCGGTCTCGCGCGCGACGTCGTAGACGCGCGAGGTGAGGATCTCCCGCAGGTAGTCGGGCCCGGCCATGCCTACAAGGGTAGGGGTCGCCCCTCGTCCTGGGCTTTGCGGCAGGCGCCGCACTGCGTTCCGCGGTTGTAGCGGTTGAGCACCGTCGGGCAGGTCTCGCAGACGCGGGGCCGCGTGGAGGGCTTCACCCGCTCGGGGCTGGGGCACGAACACAGCTTCGGCCGGCGCGATCCGCGTGGCCGGTACAGCTCGGCGATCAGGCCGCACGTCGGGCATGCGATCTCGATCGCCTCGAGCGGGCGTGTCCTCACGGTCGTCGCTCCATCCGACCATTCTGCTCTTCCTCGCACGCCACTCCCACTCGGCCGTCGAGCGGAGGATCTGAACCGGCGCGCACGAGCCCGGGGCGCGCCCGGGTGCCGCCCGAGATCACCAGGGGGAGGGCCGGTAGTCCTTCAGGAAGCAGCCGTGGAGGTCCTCTCCGCCCTCGCCCCGGACGATCGGGTCGTAGACCCTCGCCGCCCCGTCGACCAGGTCGAGGGGGGCGTGGAAGCCCTCCTCGGCGAGGCGCATGCGGGTGGGGTGGGGCCGCTCGTCGGTGATCCAGCCGGTGTCGACCGCGGTCATGAGGATGCCGTCGCTCAGCATCTCCCCGGCGCTGGTGCGGGTGAGCATGTTGAGGGCGGCCTTCGCCATGTTGGTGTGAGGGTGGCCGGGCCCCTTGTAGCCGCGGCTGAACTGGCCCTCCATCGGCGCTGACGTTGACCACGTAGGTCCGCCGCGCCGGCGAGGCGGCCATCGCCGGGCGCAGGCGGCTCACGAGGATGAAGGGCGCGGTCATGTTGCAGAGCTGGACCTCGAGCATCTCCACCGGATCGACCTCGTTGACGCGCTGGATCCAGCTGTTGACCGGGTGCAGGTCGGGCACGAGCCCGCCGGCGTCGATCGCCCGGTTCTCGGCGATCCGCTCGAACGAGGCCGATCCGGCCGTCATCGCCAGCGACGTGAGCGCATGCGGGGTCGGGGCCCAGTGGTCCGTGCCGGGATCGGGCAGCCCGGCGGGCGCCCCCGATCCCGAGGGCCCGAGGACGAGCATCTCGGGCAGAGGGCCCTCGGGCAGCTCAGCCGCCTCGGCCGAGGCGAGCAGGGCGTACGACTCCGGCGAGCGCCGCACGGTCTGGGCCGCGTTGTTGATCAGGATGTCGAGCGGCCCGCGGGCGGCGACCGAGTCGGCCAGGGCCACCACCGCCGCGGGATTGCGCAGGTCGATGCCGACGATGCGCAGCCGGTGCAGCCACTCGGCGCTGTCGGGCATACCCCGGAAGCGCCGCGCGGCGTCGCGCGGGAAGCGGGTGGTGATCGTGGTGTGGGCGCCGTCGCGAAGCAGCCGCAGGGCGATGTACATGCCGATCTTCGCGCGACCGCCGGTCAGCAGCGCCGTGCGGCCCGTGAGGTCGGTGCGCGCGGTCCGCCGCTGGTGGTTGAGGGCGGCGCAGTCGGGACACAGCTGGTGGTAGAAGGCGTCGACCTGCGTGTAGCGGACCTTGCAGACGTAGCAGGCGCGGGCACGCAGAAGCGTCCCCGCCGAGTCGCCCACGGCGCGAGGGGTCAGGGGCAGGCCCTGGGTCTCGTCGTCGATGCGCCCCGGCGCCGCCGTGGCCGTCGCCGCATCCACCGCGCCGTCGGCGGCGAGGACCGCCTCGCGCGCCGCCACGCGCCGGCGCTTGCGCACCGCCTTGTAGAGGCCGGCCGTCGCGTGCCGGATGGCGATCGCCGCCGGATCGTCCGACGACAGGGCGTCGGCCCGACCGAGGACCCGCAGGCACACCTCGAGGTCGGCAGGGTCGATGCTGGCGTGCCCGTTGCGCTCGTCCACGGGCGGCATGGTAGCCAGCGGGGGCCGGCGGTCCCCCACCCGGAGCACAGGCGGCGCACATCCGGCTCTAATGTCCGTCGGGTTCGATGTCCGTAGCCGCACGCCCCGACCCGCACCGGAGGACGAGATGGATCCCCGAGGACCGACCCGGCACACGCACCGCGGAGGCCTGGCGGCGACGGCCGTGGTGGCGCTCGTGGCGGCGCTCGTGGGCGGGGGCGTGGTCGCCGTGCTCGGAGGATCCGGAGACGATCCGTCCGGTGCGCCGGTGAGCTCGACGGTGACGGCGACCGACGGCCCGGCCACGACCGCGCCCACGACGCCCGCGGCGACCGCCGTCGACTTCAGCGCGGTCTACGCGCGCCGGCGGGCGGGAGTGGTCTCGATCACCGCCACCGTCCCCGCCTCCACGCAGGGAGGCCCGGCCGACGGGACGTCAACGGCGGAGGGCTCCGGAGTCGTGATCGACGACGAGGGGAGCATCCTCACCAACGACCACGTCGTCGAGGGCGCCACCCGGGTGACGGTCGAGCTCGCGTCGGGGACGACCGTCCCGGCCACGGTCGTCGGGACGGATCAGTCGACCGACATCGCCCTGCTCGACATCGACGTCCCGGCCGCCGACCTCGATCCGATCCCCCTCGGAGACTCGTCCGCCCTCGCGGTGGGTGAGCCGGTGCTGGCCATCGGCGACCCCTTCGGCTACCAGGGCAGCGCCAGCGCGGGAATCGTCTCGGGCCTCGACCGCAGCATCGAGGCCCCCAACGGATTCACGATCACAGGCGCCATCCAGACCGACGCGGCCGTCAACCACGGCAACTCGGGCGGCGCGCTGCTCGACGCCGGGGGGAGGCTGATCGGCATCCCCGCCCAGATCGCCGACTCCGGGGTGAACGCCAACGTCGGCGTCGCCTTCGCCGTCCCGGTCGACACGGCCGCGCGCATCGCCACGGAACTGAGCGCCGACGGCTCGGTGGCGCACGCCTGGCTCGGCGTCAGCACCGCGACGGTCGAGGGAGCGGTCGCCGGACTCGAAGGCGTCGGCGCGGACACCGGCGCGCTGATCACCGGTGTCGTCGCCGGGGGCCCCGCCGCGAAGGCCGGCCTCGCGGGCGGGCGCACGCTCGCGAGCGCCGGCGGCAGGCAGATCTGCGTCGGCGGACCGGTCGTGACGGCGGTCGACGGCACGAGCGTCACCGACGCGTCCGACCTCCAGGACGCCATCGACGCCGCGGCCCCGGGCGCGGCCGTCACCCTCCGGCTGGTCGACCCCGACGGCGGTGCGCGCACGGTGCGGGTGACGCTCGGAACCCGCCCCGCCACGAGCGGCCAGGGCGAGAGCTGCGGATGAGCGCACGCCCTTCCGGGGGTCGTGCCAGGCTCAGGCCCCGAGGGCGGCGGGAGCGTCGCAGATGAAGCCCGTGACGCCCCAGGCCCCGAGCACGGCCGCCGTCACGGGGTCGTCCACCGGCCAGCTCCAGACCTGATCGACCCGCTCGCGCAGGGCCGAGACGACGGCCGGGGTGAGCAGGCGCTGATGGATCGACACCCCCTCCGGATCGCGCGGGCCGCGACGGCCCAGCAGGGCGCGCAGCTCGCGCGGGCTGCCCACCGAGTGGAGCGTCCGGACGCCCTCGAAGCGCCCGCATGCGATCGATGGTCCGCCAGACGCGCCCCGACACGATCAGCCCACGCTCGGCCGCGAAGCCGGCCGTCTCGGCGCCCACCGCCCGGGCCAGCCGCGGATCGGGGCCCTTGAGATCGAGCATCAGGCGCACACCCGGCGGGATCAGGGGCAGCAGCTCGCCCAGCGAGCGGGCGCGGCTCCGTCGCGCTCGAGCAGGTACCAGCGCTCCCAGAGCACCGACGAGGGCCACAGGGTCTTGGCGTGACGCACCTCGAGCCGCCCGCGGAACAGGTGGACGTCGGCCTCGACCACGTCCACCCCGGGGCCGACCGCCGCCAGCGCCGCCGCGGAGTTCGCGGCGCGGTGGGCGATGACGAGGGCGGGCGCGCTCACGCGCCGACCCGGCCCGAGCGCTCCGCCGAGGGCGCGGCGATCACCAGGGCGCACGCGAGGCCGACCAGCGCCACGGCTCCGCCGGCCACGGCGTCGAGCCACGTAGTGATTCCCGGTCGCGACCACGGCGAAGGCCATCGGCCACCGGCATGACCACGGCGACGACCTTGAGCGCGCGCCCGGTGGTGACCCTCCAGATCACGATGCCCACCAGCAGGTTCCAGCCGAAGTGCAGGCTCGGCATCGCCGCGTACCGGTTGATCAGGCCCGGCGGCTGGAGCGTGCGGTAGGAGCTCGGAGCGCTGGGTGACGGTGTCGACGACGTCGAGGACGCCCGAGCCGCGGGGGCGCGACCGGGAACAGGGCGAAGATCACGAGCCCGATCGCCCCCGAGATGAACATCGCGTTCCTCAAGATCCGGTACTCGCCGGGGGCGCGGAGGAACAGCCAGACCAGTGTGATGCCGATAACGGGCCAATGACCGTAGATGTAGATCCAGTTGGCGAGGTTCACGAGCCAGTCGTGCTCGATGATCAGCGCCTGGAGGCCGGGCTCCCACGTCGATGCGCGAGCGCGCGCTCGAGGGAGACGATCCGCCCGGCGTTGTCCACGGCGGCGGCGCGTGCTGCCCTGCGTGAGGTCGCGCACGGCGAAGTACGACGAGCGCGGCCCCGGCCACGAGCAGCGACCTGCAGGAGCAGCGGGCGCCAGCCGACAGGCCGGGCCGCGGGACCCTGCCGCGCGCGGCGGGCGGCGACCGGCCCGTCGACGGACGGTCATCCCCATCGACCGATGGTCCACCCATGCGGCTCCCACCGCAACAGCTGCGCCTGCCAGGACCCGGCCTTGAGCACGAACAGACCCGCGCCTGTTACCGTCCCCGGCGGGCAGTCGCCCACTTCGCTCCTGAGCTCACCCACCTCCCCCACCGCCGTCGCCACCCGCCGACGCCGCGGCCCGCGCTCCATCGCGGTCGCGCTCATGGGTCTGATCCTTGCCGCCGTGGCCGTCATCGGCCTGACGCAGGTCCATCCGGGCTCCGCCGTCGCGGCCCTCTCCGGCGCCGACCCGCAGATGCTCGCGTGCGGGCATCGCGCTCTACGTCGTTCGCGCAGACGATCTCGGGCGATCATGTGGGCCGTCTGCCATGAGGCCGGCGGCGTGCGCGGGCATCCCGCTGCCCACCACCCTCGGCCTCCACTGGATCGCGCGCGCCTCGTGCGAGCTGCTGCCCGCCAACCTCGGCGAGGCCGTGCGCGTCGGCCTCGTGCGCCGCCACCCGGTCGGCGCCGACGCCGGCGGATGGCGCATCACCGGCGGCATCGCCGGCTACAAGGCGATCGACGCCGTCCTCGCCAGCGCCGCAGTGCTGACGATCGCCGTCGCCTCCCCCCTGCCCGGCCCCGCCGGGCAGCTGCGCTGGACGGCGATCGGGGCGATGGTCGTCATCGTCGGCCGTCGCGATCGCCTGGCGCCTGGGCGCCGCCGCCTGGATCGCGCGCCTGCTGCCCGGCCGCCTGCGCGGCGCCGCCTCGCGCATGGGCGAGGGCGCCGGCGTGCTCCGCGACACCGGCGCCGCCCGCATCGGCGGCCATCCTCGGCGCGATCGCGCTGATCGCCCGCATCCTCAGCCTGGCCGCGCTGCTGGCCGCCGATCGGCGCGCCGCCCGCAGGCCGCCGCGCTCGCCTTCGCGGTCACCGTGCTCGCCGGCATCGTCCCCGCCGCCCCCGGTGGCGCCGGCACGCGCGAGATCCTGCTGATCCCCGCTCTCGTGCTCGCCTTCGGCATCCCGAGCAGCACCGCCTTCGCCTTCAGCATGGCGATCCAGGCGACCGCGCTCGCGACCTCGCTCGCGGTCGGCGCTCTCTCGCTCGCCTGGCTCGGTCCGCGTCTGGTCTTCCGCCGCGGCGCCATCGCCGAGCCGCACCCGTCGCTGCTGGCGCCCGAGATGCCGCTCGCGGTCGCGACCGCGAGCTCGCCGGCCGGCCCCTAGCGTCCGCCACCGGCTCGGATCAGAGCCGGATCACCGCCGCCCCGGTGAAGCGGCCGGCGCGCAGGTCCTCGAGGGCCCGGCCGGCCTCCTCGAGGGAGTACGGATGCACCTCGGTGCGCACCGGCACCCGCGGGGCCAGCTCCAGGAATCCACGGGCGTCCTCACGCGTGAGGTTCGCGACCGAGCGGATCGTGCGCTCGCCCCACAGGATCTCGTAGGGGAAGGCCGGGATCTCGACATGTGGATGCCCGGCGCAGACGACGACGCCGCCCTTGGCGAGCGCGCGCAGCGCCACCGGCACGAGCTCGCCGGCGGCGGCGAAGATGATGGCCGCGTCGAGCTGCTCGGGCGCGGCCGCGTCGGACCCACCGGCCCACTCGGCCCCGAGCGTGCGGGCGAACGCCTGCCCCTCGCCGTCTCCGGGCCGCGTGAACGCGAAGACGCGCCGGCCCTCGAAGGCGGCCACCTGGGCGATCACGTGGGCCGCCGCGCCGAAGCCGTAGAGGCCGAGCCGGGGGGCGTCGCCGGTCATGCGCAGCGCCCGGTGGCCGATCAGCCCGGCGCAGAGCAGCGGGGCGACCTGGAGGTCGGAGTAGCCGGCGGGCAACGGGAAGCAGAAGCGGGCGTCGGCGACGGCCATCTCGGCGAAGCCGCCGTCGATGTCGCGACCGGTGAACCGGGCCGCGGTCGCAGAGGTTCTCGCGGCCGCTCGAGGCAGTAGCGGCAGCGCCCGCAGGTCCATCCCAGCCACGGGATCCCGACCCGCACGCCCGGCCCGGGTGCGTCGCCGGCGACATCGGGCCCGCGCCGCACCACGGTGCCCACGATCTGGTGGCCGGGGGTGACCGGCGGCCGGGGGATCGCCACCTCGCCGTCGAGCAGGTGCAGGTCGGTGCGGCAGACCCCGCACGCATGGACGCGGACCAGGAGCTCGCCCGGGCCGGGCTCCGGCTCGGGCGACCTCGGCCGTGCGCAGGACCCCCGGCGCCTCGATCCGCATCGCGCGCATCCCGCCTCCTCGGCTCAGTCCCCGGCCGGCGGAGCGTCGTCGCGGACGGCGCTGACCCGCCATGGCGCGTCGGCCGGGCCGTCGAGGGAGAGGGTCCAGGTGCCGTCGAAGCGCGAGCGCCCGTCCTTGGACCCGGCGACCGTGTCGAGGGTGTTGCGGTCCTCGACGTAGCGGACGCCCTCGAGGCCCATGCGCACCGTGGCGGTCGCGGGGACGGCGTCGGTGTCGAGGGCGGTGAGCGTGACCGACGTGACCACGGGAGCCCGCACCACCACGCGCAGGCTCCGGCCCTGGCTCGGCGGGTACAGCAGCTCCTCCAGGAGCCGCGGCTGGGCGAGGTGCGCGAACGCGGTGTCGTCGCCGTCGACCGCCTCCGCCCAGGCCGCGACCGCGCGCCGGACCGCCGCCTCGATGATGTCGGGGTCGAAGCGGGCGTCGGCCACCGCGAGGTCGCGGGCCTTGGCCACGGCGCTGCGCGCGTCGTCGTCATCGACCTCCGAGGGCGCCGTGCCGGCGGGAAGCGCATCGGCCACCGCCGCCTCGACCCGGATGCGGTCCCCCAGCCGGGCGTCCTCGGCGGGGTCGGCCTCGAGGGGAGCGCCGAGCTGGTGCTCGCCCTCGGCGTCCTGCTCGATCGACAGCAGCGTCCACCGGTCGTCATCGCGCTTTCCGAGGGTCCAGTACTCGCGCAGATGCGTCTCGCCGGAGGTGTTGCCGTCGTGGTGGATGCGCTCCCCGCCGCATCGAGCACGTAGTCGTCGAGCAGGGCGGATACCCTCACCACCGCCCGGTCCTCGGCATCCTCGGAGCGGTTGGTGATGCCGACGTACTCGACCTCGCACGAACGGACGGCCACGTGGTTGCGCCAGCCCTTGCCGGCGAAGTCCTCGAGGCGCAGACGCCACTCCGCCATGAGATCGGGCGCCACCAGGGCCGCGAGGGCATCGCGGTCGTCGTGGTCCCATGCCTCCTGGATCGCCCGGAAGAGCACGTCGGCCTCGCGCCGGACCCGCTCGGACGCGAAGGCCGGATCGTCGGCGGCGGCGATGATCGCCGTGCCCTCGATCTCCTGGCCGCGCGCGCGCCGGCGCGCCGCGGTGACCGTGTCGCGTGCGCTCGCGTAGGCACGGCTCCAGGTGGCGTTGCGCTTCTGCGTGACGACGCTGAAGACCAGCACCGCCGCGACCCCGCCGAAGACCACCAGCGTGCCGCCCCAGCCGATGTTCCCACCGCTCCCCGACCCCCGCCTCCGCCTCCGCCGAAGCCGCTTCCACCGCCACCGCCACCACCGCCGCCGCCCCCGAAGCCGCCGCTGCCGCCGCCGGCCGCCGCGAACGCCGTGGCCGCCTGGACGGCGAGCCCGCCGAGGACGGCGACGAGCGCCGCGAGGGGACGGGTGCGGGCCGAGGGCATGCGGTCTACGACGCGTCCAGCAGCGACAGGTCGCGGGCGATGGCGTCCGGGGTGAAGCCGACCGGGTAGGCCGTCAGCAGCCTCCCGCTCGAGGAGACCCCGTAGATGAGGGCCGAGTGCTCGATCAGCTCGGGATCGTCCTTGGGCACCTGCTGGGCGACCTTCCAGTCGTCCCAGACCGGCTCGAGCTCGGCGCGGCTGCCGATGAGATAGTCGACGAAGCCCTCGACGCCCCGGGCCTTCAGGAAGCGGCGCACGACCGGCGGGGTGTCCCCCACGGGATCCACCGACACGGCGATGACATGGGTGCGCGCGCCGAGGGCGCCGGCCTGCTCGCGGGCCCTGCGCAGGTTGGCCATGATCAGCGGGCAGACGTCGGGGCAGTTCGCGTAGACGAAGGTGACCAGCACCGGGTCGCCGCGCAGGTCGCGGATGTCCACCGCACGGCCGTCGACGTCCCGCAGCCGCAGCGGGGGCGCCGCCCGCACCGGTGAGATCGTGCCGCCCTCGAACGCGGTGGCGGCGTGACCGTCGTGCCCGGTTCCGGCCGTGGTCGCAGAGGAATCCCCCGAGGAGCCTCCGCAGCCGGCGACGAGGGCGAGAGCTGCGGCAAGGGCGGCGGCGGCGCGGCATGGCGGATCTCACGGGCGGGCACTCCTGGTCGTCGTTCGGCCTCGCGCGGGCGCCCGTCACGGGCGATGGCGCCGGGGCCTGCACGCGAACCGTAGCCCTCCGGCGGCCCGGGGGTGAGCCGTCCGGCCCGGCCGGCGGGACCCTCCCCGGCATCACGGGACCAGCGAGACCGCCAGCCAGAGGGTCGCGAGGGCCGCGAGCAGCAGGAAGCCGTCGAACCCTGCGCCGATGAGCCTCCATCTGCGGGCGGCCTCCAGATCGCCCGCCTCCTCCTCGCGCCGGGCGCGGGGGCCCTGCCAGAGGGCATGGAGCACCGTGACGACGCCCATCGCCAGGAGCAGCACGATCTTGGCCAGCAGGCGCCGGCCGTAGTCGGAGTCGGGCAGGTCACCCACCCCCAGGCCGCGGTGGTGGAGCAGTCCGAAGCCCGAGAGCAGGATCACGCCCCATGCGACGGCGCCGAGCGCGCCGAAGCGCCGCCCCGCCGAGGTCATCACGCGCCGGCCGGCCGCGGGGTCGCCGGCGGCCCGCGCCGCCGGGACGGCCACCGCCCCGATGGCGACCATGCCCCCGACCCAGGTCGCCGCACCGAGGACGTGCAGGAAGCGCACGAGGGTCCAGATGTCATCGCGCATAGGACTACGCTATCCGTCCGGGGCTGCGGCAATGCCGCAATCGCCCCGGTCGCAACCCCGATGCCCCGCCCGGTCCCCACCGCGAGCCTGGGCGGCGGCCGCCGGGCGCCGCCCACGGCCGAGCCATCGGGACGAACCGAGGAGCACCATGCGCCGTAGATCGACACTCATGACCGCCGCCGCCATGCTCGCCGCGGCCTCCCTGGCCGTCGCCGGCTGTGGTGGCGGAGACGACGAGAGCGCCGCCGACACCTCGACGGCCGCCGCCGTCACGGCGTCGCCCGAGACCAACGAGACCACCCCCACCACGGGCGAGACCGCCGCGGCGACCGCGTCCGCGGTGGCCGTGACGCTCGGCAGCCCCGAGGAGTTCTCCCTGGTCGCCGAGCCGGCCGAGGTCCCCGCGGGCCCGACCACCTTCACGGTGGAGAACAAGGGCGCGCTGCTGCACGAGATGGTCGTGGTCCCCGCCCCCGACGGCGCCGAGGCGCTCAAGGAGGCCAACGGCGAGGCCAGCGAGGAGGGCGCGCCCGGCGAGGTCGCCGACCTGCCCGCCGGCGAGACCGGCTCGATCACGGTCACCCTCCCCGCGGGCGACTACGTGCTGCTGTGCAACCTGCCCGGCCACTTCGCCGGCGGTATGTACACCGGCTTCACCGTCAGCTAGCGGGCGGACCACCGCGCGGTGACGAATCTGTCGGCCCTCCTCCTCGACCGGCGTCTCGCAGGACGGGAGGAGGAGCCGGCGGTTCGCGCGCCGGGGCTCGACTGGAGCCTCGGCGAGCTCGCCGGACGCGTGGGGTCCACGGCCGCGGCCCTCTCCGGGGCCGGCCTGCGGCGCGGGGACACCCTCGCGATCGTGATGGCCGACCGCCCGCAGTGGCTGCCGGTGATGCTCGGCGCGGCCCGCATCGGCGCCGTCTGCGCCCTGGTGAGCCCGCTCACCGCGCCCGAGCGCCGCGACGACGCGGTCGCCCGTGCCGCTCCACGGATGGTGATCTCCGACACCGAGGGGGCTCCACCGGGGGCGCTGTGGGTCTCCCCCGACGACATCGAGGCGGCCGCCTCCGGAGGCCTGCCCGATCCGGGCCCGGTGGACTCCCGCCGCGACGACCCCTGCTACATGCTGCTGACCTCGGGGTCGACGGGACCCCCGAAGTGGGCCGTGCACCGGCACGGGGACATCCACGCCTGCCTGGCCACCTACGGGGCCCGGGTGATCCGGCTTCGGCCGGGCGACGTGACCTGGTCGGTGGCGGCGCTCGCCACCAGCTACGGCTTCGGCAACTCGTGCTACTTCCCGCTCGGCGGGGGCGCGTGTGCCTGGATCGACGGGATGGACCGCTCCCCCGAGGCCCTCGTGCGGGGCGTCGCCCTCGGCGGGGTGAACGCCGTCTTCGGGGTCCCGACCTGGTGGGCGCGCCTGGCCCGCCACGCGGCCGAGGGCCGGATCCCGGCGGGGGCGCTCGCCGGGGTGCGCCTGGCGGTCTCGGCGGGGGAGCACCTTCCCGCGCGGGTCTGGCACGAGGTCCGCGAGCACCTGGGCCTCGGCCTGGTGAACGGGCTCGGCTCGTCCGAGGCCACCAACCTCTACCTGTCCGACCGCCCCGGGGCACCGCGCCCGGGCACGGTCGGATGGCCGGTGGCCGGGTTCAGCCTGAGGATCGATCCCGTCGAGGGACAGCCGGCCGGCCAGGGGGAGCTGCTGGTGCGGGGCGCGTCGGTGATGGCCGGATACCTCGGCGATCCCGCGGCGACCGGGCACGCGATCGAGGACGGCTGGCTGCGGACCGGCGACCTGGTGCGGCGCGAGCCCGACGGCAGCCACACCTTCCTCGGGCGGATCGGCGAGGTGGTGAAGATCGGCGGCTTCTGGGTGACTCCCTCGCGCGTCCAGGCCGAGCTGCTCCACGACCCCGACGTGACCCACGCCATCGTCCTGGGCGTCGAGGACTCCCAGGGCCTCACGCGCCTCGGCGCGGCCATCACGGTCCGCTCCGATGCCCCCGCCGGAGTGGCCGGGCGCCTGCCCGCCGCCTGCGCCGGACGCCTCGCCGCCCACGAGATCCCCCGCGCCATCGTCGCGGTGGACGAGCTGCCGTCGCTCGCCTCGGGCAAGCCCGACCGGGCCGCAATCGCCCGGCTGGTCGCGGCGGCGCTCGACGCACCATCCGCCCACACCCAGGAGGCCCGCCGATGAACCCCGCGCCCGATCTGCTCGAGACCTGGAACTCGTGCGGGTACTACAACCTGGTGGGCATGCGGGTGACGCATGCGGATCCCGATTCGGCCCAGCTCGAGCTGGAGGTCACGCGCCGATCACCTCCAGGCCTACGGCACGGCGCACGGAGGCGTTGTCGCCGGGCTCCTCGACGCGGCCATGGGCCTCGCCATCCTGGCGCGGCTGGGCGAGGGGCAGGGGTGCGCGACGGTGGAGATGAAGCTCAACTTCGTGGCGCCGGCCCTGCCGGGTGAGCTGATCGGCGTCGGCCGGGTGCTCCACCAGGGGCGGCGGCTCGTCGTCGCCTCGGCGGAGGTCCGCGACGCGGACGGCGGCATGGTCGCCTGCGGGCAGGGCACGTTCCAGGCCTTCTCCACCGAGGGACGCTCATGACCGACGCCACGCGCCTGGACGGCCGTGTCGCCGTCGTGACCGGCGGAGCCGGGGGCATCGGCCGGGCGATCGCCACGGTTCTCCGCGCCCGCGGCGCGCGGGTGGTGCTGACCGACCGCGACCCGCGCCGCGACGAGGTGGCCACGGCCATCGGCCCGGGCGTCGAGGCGCTCGAGCACGACGTCACCGACCCCGAGGCCGCCGAGCGCGTCGCCGGTATCGTGCTGGAGCGCCACGGGCGCATGGACGTCTGGGTCAACGGGGCGGGATGGGACGTGCCCGGCCTGTTCGCCGACACCGACCCCGAGAGATGGCTGGAGATCGTGCGGATCAACTACATCGGGGTGCTCGCCGGATGCCGGGCCGCGCTGCCGGGCCTGCGCGCGGCCCCCGACGGCGGGGCGATCGTGTCGATCAGCTCCGACACCGCCCGGGTCGGGGGCTGGGGCGAGGCGGTCTACGCCGGAGCCAAGGCGGCCGTCGTGGCCTTCTCGAAGTCGCTCGCCCGCGAGGTCGCCCGCGACGGGATCCGCGTCAACTGCGTCTCCCCCGCCGTGACCCGGACGCCGTTCGAGGAGCGCCTGCGCGACGACCCGGTCGGCGCGAAGATCGTCGAGGGCGCGATCCGCGCAACGCCGATGCGTCGCATCGGGCTGCCGGAGGAGGTCGCCGAGGCGGTGGCGTTCCTCGCCGCGCCGTCGGCGGCGTTCATCACCGGCCAGGTCCTCTCGGTCAACGGCGGCGTGGCCATGTGACCGGCGCCCCGGCGCCCGGGCCCGTCGGCCCGCCCGTCCCGCGGCGGGTCTCCCGGTTCCCGGGGTGGTGGCCCCTGATGGTGCAGATCGCCCTCGTCGCGGGCGCCGCCGTCGCGTACTTCGGCGTCCGCGGCCTGACGCAGGGGGCGTTCGCCGCCGCCAGCGGCAACGCGCGGACCCTGATCGACCTGGAGCGGCTCCTGCACGTCGACTGGGAGGCCCCCGCCCAGGCGGCGGCGCTCAGCCACGAGGCCCTCGTCAACCTGGCCAACTGGGTCTACATCTTCGGGCACTGGCCCGTGGTCGCCGGAACGCTCGTGCTGCTGTTCGTCCGGCTCCCGGACCGCTACTACCTCCTGCGCAACGCCATGTTCATCTCGGGGGCGATCGGTCTGGTCATCTTCGCGCTGGTCCCGCTGGCACCGCCGCGGCTGGGGATGCTCGACCTCGTCGACACGGTCACCCAGCGCTCGGACGCGTACCGCACCCTCCAGCCGCCGAGCCTGACGAACCCCTACGCCGCGATGCCGAGCCTGCACTTCGGCTGGAACCTCCTCGTCGGCGTGGTGATCTGGCGCTCCACGCGCCGCCGGACGGCCCGGGCCCTCGCCCTGATCATGGTCACGGCCATGGCGCTCGCGGTCGTGGCCACGGCCAACCACTACGTGCTGGACGTCGTCGCCGGCGGGGCCGTCGCCATGATCGGCCTCGCCCTCGCCCGCGCCCTGCCGCGCGTCGTGCCGACGCCCGCGTGGGCCCGCACCCCGGATGTACCCGCCGGGGTTCCGTGATTCCCCGTACGCCCGGCCGCCCCCGCCCGGATGCGCCGACACGCCCCGGCGGCGAGCATCGGCCCGTGAGTCCCTCGCGCCCACCGGCCGGCCGGACCCCGCCCGACGACGAACGCCGCGTTCCCCGCCCCGCCGTCTGGATCGTCGCGGCCGTCGCCACCGTCGTCGCCCTCCTGATCGTCGGCACCCTCCTGTCCGAGCCGCCCGGCGACGCCGTGACCTACCAGGAGTTCCGCGAGCGGGTCGAGGCGGGACAGGTGGCGACGGTCACCGCGCGCGAGAACTCTCTGACGGGCGAGCTCACCGAGGCCGCCGGCTCCGGCCGCTTCCGGACCGAGCGCCCGGCCTTCGCGCGCGACGACCTCACCGCGACCCTGGAGGACGAGGGGGTCGCCCTCGAGGTGCTCCCCGCCGACAGCGGCGGCTCGTCGCTGCTGGACCTCGTGACGTTCCTGCCCATGATCCTGATCCTCGGGCTGCTGTTCATGATGTTCCGGCGCGGGGGCGCCGGCGGCGGCCTGGGAGGCTTCGGGCGCGCCCACCCGCGCACGATGACCGGCTCGACCCAGACCACGACCTTCGACGACGTCGCCGGCATCGACGAGGCCCGGGCGGAGCTGCTGGAGATCGTCGACTTCCTCCGCAGGCCGGAGCGTTACGAGCGCATCGGGGCCACCACCCCGCGCGGCGTCCTGCTGTACGGACCCCCGGGCACGGGCAAGACCCTGCTGGCGCGGGCGGTCGCGGGAGAGGCGAGCGTGCCGTTCTTCTCGCTGGCGGCGTCCGAGTTCGTCGAGATGTACGTGGGCGTGGGCGCCAGCCGCGTGCGCGACCTGTTCCAGCAGGCCAAGAAGGCGGCGCCGGCGATCGTCTTCATCGACGAGCTCGACGCGATCGGCCGGGCGAGGGGGCCTTCGGGGCGCCCGGGGGCCAACGACGAGCGCGAGCAGACCCTCAACCAGATCCTCACCGAGCTCGACGGCTTCACGGGCGACGACCGGGTGATCGTGCTGGCGGCGACCAACCGGCCCGAGATCCTCGACCCCGCCCTGCTGCGGGCCGGCCGGTTCGACCGCCGGGTCGCCGTCAACCCGCCCGACCGCGCCGGCCGCCTCGCCATCCTGCGCGTCCACACGCGCGGCGTGCGGCTCGCCCCGGACGCCGACCTCGACCGCACCGCCGCGGCCACGCCGGGCATGGTCGGGGCCGACCTGCGCAACCTGGTCAACGAGGCCGCCCTGACGGCGGTGCGCCGTGGGCGCGACGAGGTCGGCGCAGCCGATCTCACCGAAGCGCTCGAGCGGATCCTCCTCGGGGCCGAGCGGCGCATCGTCATCTCACCCGACGAGAAGCGCCGGACGGCCTTCCACGAGGCCGGCCACGCTCTGCTCGGGGTCGTCCAGCCCGGCGCGGACACCGTGCGCAAGGTCTCCATCGTCCCTCACGGCCAGGCGCTCGGCGTCACCCTCCAGAGCCCCGAGGCCGACCGCTACGGCGAGACCTCCGACTACCTGCGGGGGCGCATCATCGGCGCCCTCGGCGGGCGGGCGGCCGAGGAGGTGGTCTTCGGCGACCTCACCACCAGCGCCGCATCCGATCTCGAGATCGCGACGCGGATCGCGCGTCAGATGGTCGTCAGCTGGGGGATGTCGGCCGCCCTCGGCCCCGTGGTACTCGACTACCCGGCAGACGCGCCGGGAGAGGCCGGCGGAGCCTCGGAGCGCACGCGTGAGCTGGTCGACACGGAGGTGCGCAGGATCGTGGAGAGCGCCCACGAGGAGGCGGTGCGCCTGCTCGAGGAGCACCGCGGAGCCCTCGACGCCCTCGCCGGAGCGCTGCTCGAGCGCGAGACCCTGGACGAGGCCGACGTCTACCGGCTGGCGGGCGGGCGGCCGGTGCCCCGTCCGGTGATCGACCTGCGCCCGCCGGACGACGACCCGTCCGTGCCGGGCGTCGTCGCGCCGCCCTCGACACCGTGACCGTGCGGGCCCGAGACTGGCCCCTCACCCGCTCCCGGGAGCGGGTCGTCCCCATCAAGGAGGCATGACGTGGACATCCCGACCGCAGTCGACCTGGCCGCCGAGCGCGGCCGCCGGGTCCTCGGGGACGCGCTCCCCCCGGCGCTGATGCCCCTGCCGCACATCTCGGTGACCGCCGAGGCGTGGGAGGAGGAGCGCCACGTGCGCCTGCGGGGCGATGCGATCTACGCCGTCCACCGCGGCGCGGAGTCGTGGTGGGCCGTGGTGGTGCGCGAGTCCAACAGCGTCGCGCCGGGGTGCGTGCGGCTCATCCCGCTCTCGGAGATCCGCTGCGAGTCGTCGTCGGGCCGCCGCGGGGGGTGACGACGGGAAGGGGGCCGGGGCGCGATGCGCCCCGGCCCCCTTCCGTCAGTCCTCGGGGTCGAGCAGCTCGGCCAGCTCGTGGCCGTACTCGTGGCGGATGCGGGCGAGGAGCGCCCGGTCGTCGTCGTCGATCGATCCGCCGGAGGCGATGCGGTCGACGATCGACTGCAGGCGGTGCGCGACCTCGGGGACCTCGCGGCCGACGGTGAGCGAGCGCAGCTCGGCGACCTCGAGCGCGGTGGGTGCGGGAGTCGTCATCGTCCTGCCTCCTGTGAGCCGCTGCCGAAGACCCGGAGGATGCGACCGAGGCTCCCGACCGGGTAGAGCGCCATGAACATGATCATGTGGACCTCCTCCCGCTGTGGACGGACGGATCCTGCTCCGGGCACCGGGTGCCCACATCGGCGCAATCGCGCAGGACGGGCTCGGTTTCCCCGCAGAGAGCCCAGTCGGCTAGGCCCCTGAGGGGACCGGGTACTCCGCGCCGCACCACTCGCAGTGGGTGATCGGCTCGACGGCCTCATCGGCGGGCGCACCGGCCTGCGAGGGCTCGGGCTTCGCGCCGCACTCCACGCACCGTGCGTCCTCCACCTGCACCTGTCCGGCATCGGACATCGCCCGCCTCCTCTCGCTCGCCCCGGAGGGACCGGGGACCCGGCCGGATACTCCCTCCGGGGCCGCCGAGGTGCATCCGGGCTCTCCCGGACGCGCTTCGGCGTACCCGCAGTCCCGTCCCTCCGTGACCGGGGGACGGGACGGTCCGGCGCGCCCGGGCGAACCGGAAGGGGCTCCGGGGTCAGGTCGTCGCGATGTGCTCCACGGTCGAGTCGGAGCCGGGGTAGTGCAGCGACACCCGGCCGGTGTCCTGCCAGCGCACCAGGTAGGGAGGGCCTCCGCCGGCGCCGCGCGCCTCCAGCACCTCGGCGTCGCGCGGGCGGTCGCCCTGGCGGTGCGGCGCGACGACCAGCCGGTCGCCGGGGCTCACCGGGTCGCGGGCCTGCGCCGGGGCCGGGGCGGCGCCGGCGAGGGCGCGGGCGACGTCCAGTGCCGAGAGGATTCCGACCGGCTCGTCCACGCCCTCCTCGGTGACGAGCAGATGCGCCGTGCGGTACTCGCCCATCATGGCGGCGGCGGCGGCGAGGGTCTCGTCGGAGCGCACCACGACCTGCGGAGAGGCGGCGACGGCGCCGGCGCCGGATCCGGGCACCCCGGCGCCCCAGGGAACGGCGGTGACCAGGTCGAGGTCGGAGAGCACCCCCCACCGGCGGTGGGCGGGGGCCGCGTCGTCGGTGGCCGGCTGGAGCACGACGACGCTGTGGATCCGGTTGTGCGCCATCAGCTCGGCGACCTCCTCGATCGGGACGTCGGGCGTGCAGGTGACGATCGGGCTGGTCATCGCGTCGCGCACGAGCACGGCGCGAAGGCCGCTGGTGGGCCGGGGTCCGCGGGTGGGCATCATCCGCCTCCTCTGAGGTGTCGCTCAACCCTCCCGACGTGGCCGGGCGCGGGCATCGGGGCGGCCTCTGAGCGGGGTCTCGGTAGAAGGCCGCACCCGCCCGGCAGCAGCGCCGCGGCGTCCGTCAGGCGCCCGCGTCACCCCCGGTCGCGGCCGGCGGTCGTGCCAGCAGCACCGGGCACGGCGCGTGGTAGGCCACATAGGCGGCGAAGCCCCCCAGCAGCGTGCGCTCGACGAAGCCCCGGTGGGCGGCGGCCACGATCAGGTCGATGCCGTTCGCGGCGGCCCACTGGCAGACCGCGCGCGGCGGATACCCGTCGAGCACGACCGGTATCGCTCCCGGGGTGGCGGCGACCCTCTCGGCCAGCCACTCCGCGGCGCGGTCCTCGAGCACGCCCGGAGGGTCGGTGTAGTACGAGAACGGCCCCGCCAGGGAGGTGTGCGCCGGGCCGACCACGGTCACCAGGTACAGGTCGCCCGGTGAGCCCGCGCGCAGCGCGCGGGCCTCGGAGATGACGCCCTCGCACGCCGGATCGGCGGAGACGCAACAGGCGATCGATCGATAGGGCGCGGGCATCTGGTCGTCCCCTCCTCGGGTCAGCCGGATCGTACCGCGATGCTCGCCTCCGTCCGGGAAGCGTCCATCGGGGCCGCCGCGCCGGAGGGTGTGGGGAATCCGCAGGCCGGGACAGGGGCCCGGCCATTGACGCGGCACCGGGGTCCGGGGCTAGCCTGGACCCATGACCACACAGCCACCGCGTTCGGGCACGATGAGCGGGGGCAGGATCGTCCTCCTGGTCATCGGCGCGATCCTCGCCCTGGTCGGCCTGGGGCTGGGCGCCGCCGGAGGGACGCTGCTGTGGGTCCACCAGACCCAGCGCGACGCCGACGGCTTCTTCACCTCGGCCGGCCAGGTCTACCGCACGGACGGATACGCCATCGCCTCCCAGGAGATCGACCTGGGGAGCGACCCCGAGGACGCCCGCTGGATCAGCGACCTGGGCGATCTGGCCCGCGTGCGCGTGACCGTGCGCGACGCCGGGACCGGTCCCCTGTTCGTGGGCATCGGCCCCCTCGCCGACGTCGAGGCCTATCTGCGCGACGTCCCCCGCAGTGAGGTCGCCGAAGTCGACTTCGAGCCGTTCCGCGCGCGCTACGACGAGATCCCCGGCACGCGGGCGCCCGCACCGCCCGGCGCCCAGGCCTTCTGGGCCGCCCGCGCCACGGGGAACGACCCCGGCGTGCTCGAATGGGAGGTCGAGGGGGGCCGCTGGATGCTGGTCGTGATGAACGCCGATCCGGCGCCCGGAGTCGCGGCCGACGTCCAGCTGGGCGTGCGGATCGACGTCCTCCTGCCCATCGCCATCGGCCTGCTCGTGGCGGGGATCGTGCTCCTGGCGAGCGGCGCGACCATGGTCGTCCTCGGCGCCCGCGGCCGCGGCGGCGGGCGGCCCGTCGCGGCCGGCCCCGACGACGCGGCGGCCACGCCCGCGGCGGCCGAGAACGATGACCCCCCGACCGCGGGCCCGGAGCCCGGAGACCCGGCATGACCGCCCTCGCGCGCCTGATCCCGGACCCCGACCTCGTCGAGCTCGACGCCGTGGACGTCGCGGTGGCGCCGGAGGTCGCGTGGGAGCGGGTGCGCCACGGCGACCTCGGCGATTCGGCGGTGATCCGCGCGCTCTTCGCCCTGCGCGGCCTGCCCGGGCGCCTGCGGGGGGAGCAGGCCGACCCGCGGCTGCGGATCGACGAACTGGTCTCCACCCCCGCCCGGCCGGGGTTCGGGGTCCTCGTCGACGCGCCGCCGCGGGAGGTCGTGCTCGGCGCCGTCGGCGCCGTGTGGAAGCGCGTGATCCCCTTCGACCACGTCGAGGGCGCGGAGGCCTTCGCGGCCTTCGCCGAGCCCGGCCGGGTCAGGGTGGCGTGGGCGATCCGGGTGACGCCCTGCCCGGGCGGGGGTTCCACGATCTGCGTCGAGGTACGGGCGGCGGCCACCGATGTGGAGTCGCTGCGGCGCTTCCGCCGCTACTTCCGGCTGATCGGGCCGGGCTCGCGCATCGTGCGGCGCGCCCTCCTCGGCGGGCTCGAGCGCGACCTCGGGCCGCACGCGCGGCCCATGCCCGGCGACGACCTGCTGCCCGACGCCACCGAGCAGACCACGCACGCGACCGCCATCGCCGCGGCGCCCGGATGCGTCTGGCCCTGGCTCGTGCAGATGGGCTGCGGGCGGGGCGGCTGGTACTCCATCGACCTCTTCGACAACGGCGGCGTGCGCAGCGCGCGCGAGCTCCATCCCGAGCTCGCCGCCCTCGCGGTCGGCGATGTCATCCCCGCGCGGCCGCGGGGCGACGGCGGCTTCGAGGTGCTCGCGATCGACGAGGGCCGCGCGCTGGTGCTGGGCGGGCTCTGGGACGTGGACGCCGGCCACCAGCGCCCCTTCGCCGCACCGCGGCCCGAGCGCCACTGGCACGCCACCTGGGCCTTCGCCCTGGAGCCCCTGGGCGGGGAGGCGACGCGCCTGCTCGTGCGCGCGCGGGTCGCGTTCCCGCGCTCGGGCCGCGCGCACGCGGCCTGGGTGCGTCCGGTGCACCACCTGATGCAGAGCGCCCAGCTGCGCAACCTCGCCGCCCGCGCCGAGCGCCGCCAGCGCCCCAACGACTGGCGCGACGTCCTCACGGGCATCGGCGGCGCCGGGCGGATGGGGGCGTCGCTGCTCACGCCGATGCAGCGCCCGCAGAGGACGCGCTGGGGGGCGGGCGCGGAGGTGGTCGAGCGCCACCACCCCGGAGACGACCTGGTGCCCGAGCCGCGCTGGGGCTGGACCCATGCGGTCGAGGTCGCGGCGCCCGCCCGCCGCGTGTGGCCCTGGGTCGCGCAGGTCGGCGCCGACCGCGCGGGCTTCTACAGCTATTCCTGGCTCGAGAACCTCGTCGGCTGCGCGCTTCGCGACGCCGAGCGGGTGCACCCCGAGTGGGAGCTCCACGAGGGCGACGACCTGCTGCTGCACCCCACGGCGCCCCCTCTGCGCGTGGTGTCGGTCGACCCCGGGCGCCACCTGGTCGCCTACGCGGGCCCCGACGAGCGGGCGCGCGCCGAGGGACGCCCCTGGGTCGCCGCCAGCTGGCTCTTCCTCGTGGAGGAGACCGCGCCGGGCCTCACGCGCGTGGTGAGCCGCTACCGCTGCGCGACCTCCGACGACCTGAGGACCCGGCTCATGTTCGGCCCCGCCCTGGTCGAGCCGATCGGCTCGACGATGGACCGGCGCATGCTCCTGGGCATCCGCGGCCGCGCCGAGCACGCACCGCGGGCCGTGAGCCGCATCTGACCTGCGGCGATGCTCAGGCGGGAGAGATGTCCCCGTCGCGCACCAGGCGCTCGCGGGCGAGTGGCGCGAGGTGGTGGTCCGCGGCGATCAGCGCCTCGGTGAGGAGCACCCGATCGATGCGCCCCTGGTAGACCGGCACGGCGGTCTCGTCGGCGGCGTGCTCCACGACGTGGGGCTCGACCTCCAGGATCGTCGCGATCTCGCCGGGCGTCAGGTGAACGGACATCTCGCCTCCTCGGGCGGTTTGCTGCGGATGGACCGTGCGGAGGCCGCACGCGTCCCGACCCCTCCACCGTACCGTCCGCGCCCCCCGTTCGTTCGTCACTGATCCGCCGGGGCCGCCGGCGGGCGCCGTGACATCCTGGCCGGATGGGAACACCGCCAGGAGAACAGGACGGCCCGGACCCCCGGGGGCCACGCCGGCCGGCCGCACATCCGCGCACCGCCCCGGCGCGTCCCGGTACCGAGCGCGCGCAGATGCGCCTCGCCGGCCAGCTGGTGGGCTACGAGACGTCCGGCGAGGGGCCTCCCGTCGTGCTGGTGCACGGGCTCGGCGCCACCCCCCGCTGGTGGCGGACGACGGCCGACGCGCTCGCCCGCGACCACCGGGTGATCGTCCCCGAGCTGCCGGGCTTCGGCCACCGGATCGGCGGACCCCGCTTCCGCCTCGCCGACGCCGTCGTCGTGATCGGGCGGCTCGTGGAGCGCCTCGACCTCGAACGGCCCGCCCTGGTCGGGCACTCGCTGGGCGCGCTCGTCTGCCTCGGCGTCGCGGCCGCGATGCCCGAATCGATCGGCCGGCTCGTCCTGATCTCCCCACCGGTTCAGACGGCGTCCGCCGGGCTCGCCGGCAACGTGCTGCCGATGGTGCGGACGCTCGCCGGCCTGTCGCCGGGAGCCGCCCTCGCCGTGATGGCGGACGTGGCCGGCCATTCCCCGGTGGCCCTGCTCGACGCCGCCCAGGAGATCCTCGCCCGGCGCGGGGACCCGGGAGTGGCGAGCGAGCCCCCCATGCCCTCGCTGGTCGTGCTCGGCGCGCGCGATGCCGTGGTGCCGATCGGCGGTGTGGAGTGGATCGCCCGCGTGCTGCCGAGGGCGCGGGTGGTCGTGATCCCCGGGGCCGGCCACGTCCCCATGTTCGATCGCGCCGACGCGCTCAACGCCGAGCTCCGGGCATTCCTCGGGGGCTCCGCGGCGGCGGACTGAGCCTCAGGCGCCCCGGTGGGTCAGCAGCCCGTAGAGGGAGGCGGCCACCGCGACCAGCGACAGGCCGAGGGCGGCCCACGCGGCGGGGGCGGTGGAGACCGTGACCAGGCTCTGGAGATCGGGCGCCACACCTCCCGCTCCCGATCCGGCGTCAACGAGCACCCGGTTTCCGACCTCGCTCACGCGCATGACCCCGGTCATCGCGCCGAAGACCGCCGCGACCCCGGCGGCGGCCAGCAGGCCGAGCGCCGAGCGCACGCGCGCGACCGGGGAGCGGCGCCAGAGCCACAGGATCCCCGCGGCCGCCGCGAGGAGGGCGAGCAGCCCCGCCAGCGCGACCACCCGGCCGCCGCGCACGTCGGAACCGGACACCCCCGTCGTGCGGCCCGCCTCGGCGACGCTCATCCAGTCGGCCCCGGTCGACGCCGCCGCCAGGGCGAGACCGAGCCCGGCGATCAGGAGGGCCGCGAACGAACCGGCCCGTGAGTCGTCGGCGCCGACCGGATCGGGAAGGGCGTCCGCGAGGACGGTGATCGTGGTCGCGGCCGACTCCTGATGCGACAGCACCACCGCCCGCAGGATGCCGGGGGGAGGCGCGGCGCGCCCCTTGGAGGAGAGCGATGCGACGACCTCGGCGACGATGCGCGGGTCGAGTCCCTCCAGGGCGCCGTCGTAGGCGGCGGCCATGGCGGGGGTCGCGACGGCCGCCGGCCACCGGCGGCCCACGAGGGCGCCCCCGTCGCGCGGGAGCTGGGTCGTGGACGTGGCGTTCATCGTGCCCCCGGAGTCGTGACGGTGCCCTGGCGAGCGGGCGATCGCCCGCTCGCCACATAGATCGGCACCGTCGCGAGGCAGTTGAGCAGGGGGCGGGCGCCCGCCCGCCCCAAGCTCGAGCCCCGTGCACAGCGTCGCGTTCCGCCCGGTTCACGCCCCGATCGCCGCCTTCAGTGACGCGGGACGCGCACCGGGGCGACGCGCTACCGTCGTGGCGACGACCGGCGACCGAGGCGGTGCACGTGGGTTCGATTCCGGCTGAGGCCCTGGCGCGACTGCGCTGCGCGCAGTGCGGCGAGCGGCTCGCGCGCGGCCGATCCGCCGGCACATTCGCGCACCGCGCACGCGTCGTCGCCTCCTGTGACCTCGACGCCGACCATGTGCCGGTCCCCGACTGGGCCGCCCTCGGCGAGCCCCCGTGCAGGCGCTGCGGGGCGCCGACCGCCGCCGGGCCCGAGGGCTTCGCCCACGTCGACCCCACCCGCGACACAGAGCACGCCCCCGAGCCCGACCTCTCCTGACGGCAGATGCGCGCCGCCCGATGACCGCACCCGACGACCGGATCGACGCCCTCTACGCCGCGCCGCCGGCGATGTTCACCAAGGCCCGCGACGCCCTGGTGAAGGAACTGCGCGCCGAGGGCCTGCGCGCGGAGGCCGACCGCGTGCGCCGCCTGCGACGCCCCAGCCGGATCGCCGCCGAGCTCAACCGGCTGGCCCGTGAGGACCCGGCGCGCCTGGCCGCGCTGATGGACGCGGAGGATCTGCTCGCGTCGGTGCAGCGCAGGATGCTCGACGGCACCGCCGACGCGGCGACCCTGCGCGAGGCCGAGACGGCGGAGGCCGCGGCGCTCGGAGCGTTCCCCGGTGGACCGGAGATCCACGCCGCCCTGCGATTCGCCTCCCGCTCGCCCGCCCGCGCCGAGGATCTGCAGCGGGGGCGCCTCGTGGAGGACCCCGGACCGGACGATCTGGAGGGCCCCTTCGCGCTGGGCCCGGCACGGCCCTCCCCCGCTCCCGCCGCCGCCCCGCGCCACCGGTGAACGAGATGGCCGTCGCCCGTACCCGCCGCGAGTCGCAGCGCGCCGCGCAGGCCGCGCGGCGCGACTGGGACGTCGAGCGGGCGGGAGCGCTCGAGGCGGCCACCGCCGCCCTCGAGCAGACCCGCGCGGCCGAGCGCGTGGCGGCCTCGGAGCGCGACGCGCGCCGCGATCAGTCCGCGGCCGCCGACGCCGAGACCACGCGGCTCGTCCTGGAGTGCGACCGCCTCGAGGGAGAGCTCGCCGCGGCCCGGGCGGCCCTCGCCGCGGGGCGGACCGCGGCGCGGACCGCCGATGCGGCACTCGAGGCCGCCGAGACGGACGTCCGGGCGGCGCTCGAGCGGCGCCGGGCGGCCGAGGCCGCGGCCCGCCGGCTGCTCGAGGAGACGCAGGCCGGCGAGGACTGAGCCTGAATCCGGACCCTAGGTGTAGTTCCCAGGAAGGTTGTTGAGAGGCGAGGGCCTCCGAGACGGTTGGAGCTGTCGAGGTTCCAACCGAAGGAGGCCCTCGTGGCTCATCGTAAGGCGAAGCTGACGCCGCTTGGCAGGATGCTGTTGGTCGAGCGGATCGAAGTGCTCGGGTGGCCGGTGCGGGTGGCCGCCGAGTCGATGGGGGTCTCTGCGGCCACCGCCTACAAGTGGCGGGCGCGTTTTCGCGCCGAGGGCCCCCAGGGACTCGAGGATCGAAGCTCGCGCCCGCACCGCTGCCCTCACCAGGCCGACCCGGCACGGGTCGAGCGCGTGCTCGGGCTCCGCGTAGAGCGCCGCTGGGGCCCGCACCGGATCGCCTATGCGCTGGGGATCGCCCGCTCGAGCGTCTATGCGATCTTGCGCCGGGCAGGGCACAGTCGCCTGGCCGACTACGACCGGCCCACACGCCAGATCGTGCGCTACCAGCGCGAGCGCCCGGGAGAGCTCGTGCACATCGACGTCAAGCGGCTGGCGCGCATCCCCGATGGGGGCGGCCACCGGCTGCTTGGCCGCGAGGCCGGCCGGCCCAACCAGGCCCGTTCAGGGCGCCATCTGGACTTCGTGCACGCCGCCATCGATGACCGAACCCGCCTGGCCTATGTCGAGGTGCACACCGACGAGCGCGCGATCACCTGCGCTGGGTTCCTGCGCCGGGCGGCGGCCTTCCTCGCGCGCCACGGCGTGGCGATCGAGCGCGTGATGACCGATCGCGCGATGGCCTACTGCCAGTCGGTGGCCTTCTCCGGCGCCCTGGCCGATCTGGGCGCACGCCATGTCGTGATCGCGCCCTACCGGCCCCAGACCAACGGAAAGGTCGAGCGGTTCAACCGGACCCTCATCGAGGAGTGGGCCTATCTACGCCTGTACCGCTCCAACGCCGAGCGCCTGGCCTGCCTGGCGGCATGGGTTGACACCTACAATCGGCGCCGACCCCACACCGCCCTCGGCGGCCTGACCCCCATGGACGCCCTTCTCAACAACGTCCGTGGGAACTACACCTAGGGCGACACGGAGCCGGTCACTGCATCGGCGATGACCCGGGCGCCGGGATAGACCCGCGAGAGGTCGAAGGTGTCCGCCACGAGCTGCTCGGTCGCCGTGCGGCGGCGGACGGGCGTCAGCCGGTACTCGATCGCGGGCGACGTCGTGACGACGCCGTCGGAGGTGGCGAGCCGGTACGGCGGCGCGGTGACCCGGCTCAGCTCGTACCGGGGGCCGCAGAGCCGGATCGTGACGGCCGACGCCGAGCCGTCCAGGGTGGTGACCGCCGCCATCTCCCGGGCCGTCACCGTGTCGAGCACGCCGAGGGCGTGGGTCACCAGCGGCGCGGTGTAGTCGGTGCAGCCTCCCGTCGCCGACCCCTCCACCTCGAGGGCCTCGCCGATGCGCACCAGCTCGCGGTAGAAGTCGAGGCTGAACGAGGTGCGGGCCGTCGACAGCGGCACCGGCACGGGGGGCGGCGCGAGGATCGCGCCCGCGGGCGTCGAGCTCACCGAGACGATCCGCGTCTGCGTGGACAGGAGCTGCTCTGCGCCCGACGGCGCGAGCCGCGAGCTCGTGTCGGGGAAGTCCTCGGCGCCCTCGCGGAGGATCCGCGCCCGCCGGCCACCGTCGGCCTCGTCCAGGAGCCAGGTGCGCAGCGCCTGCGTGCGGGAGCCGGCGGTGAACTCGCCCTGGAACTCCCGCACGACCCCGATCTGCTCGGGGATCACGGGGGCCGCCGCATCACCGGCGCCGCCGCACGCCGACACCGCGGCGATCGCCGCCGTCACGATGCCGCCCGTCCACCACCTGCCCATCGCGATCCGCTCCCCCGTCGCCGAACCGGCGGTCGCGAGGATAGCGCCCGGCCGGCCGGCGCCCGGCCTCAGGCTGAGCCCTCCCTCTTCACCCGCACCTTCTTGCCCTTGATCGTGCTCGCCTTCAGGGCCGAGATGACCTCGTCGGCCGCGCCGGCCGGGATCTCCACGAGGGAGAAGCGGTCGAAGATCTCGATCGCGCCCACGTCGCGCCCGGTCAGCCGGGTCTCCCCCGCCACGGCTCCCACCAGGTCGGCGGGCCGCACGCCCGAACTGCGCCCGGCGCCGATGAACAGGCGGGTCGTGTCGCCCGTGGCACGACGGTCCCGGGGGCGCGGCTTGCCGCGGCCCGGCCCCTCCGGGCGGTCGCGCGGAGGGCGCTCGTCACGGGGGGCGGCCTCCGGGATGTCCTGCTCGTCGCCCTCGAGCGCGCCGCCGGCGCCCGCGTGGGCGAGCTTCACGGCGGCGAGCGCCACCTCCATCACGTCGAACTCGTCGGTGAGGGTCTCGACCACCACGCGGAAGCCGTCCAGGTCGTCCTGGAGGATCGTCTCGCGGATCGTCGCCTGCACCATCTCCAGGCGGCGGGCGCGCAGGTCGGCGACCGTCGGCACCTTCAGGATCTGGATCCGCTGGCCGGTGAGGCGCTCGATGTTCTTCAGCATCCGGTGCTCGCGGGGCTCCGCGAGGGTGATCGCGACGCCCTCACGGCCGGCCCGGCCGACGCGGCCGATGCGATGCACGTAGGCCTCGGGCGCCGAGGGCACGTCGTAGTTCACGACGTGCGTGAGCTGCTCGATGTCGAGTCCGCGGGCCGCGACGTCGGTCGCGATCAGGAGGTCGGAGGTACGGGCTCGCAGGCGCCCCATCACGCGGTCGCGCTGCTCCTGCGACATCCCGCCGTGGAGGGCCTCCGCGCTGTAGCCGCGCCCGTTGAGCGTGTCGGCCAGCTGGTCCACCTCGATGCGCGTCCGGCAGAAGACGATCGCCGCGGCCGGGGCCTCGACGTCGAGCACCCGCGCGAGGGCCGCCGCCTTGTGGGCGCGCGCGAGCACGTAGGCGCTCTGGCGCACCAGGGGGGCCTCGCCGGCCGCGGCGGGCTCGCGCGCGATCCGCACCCGCACCGGATCGGTGAGATGGCGGCGGGCGATCGCACCGATGCGCGCCGGCATCGTGGCCGAGAAGAGCACCGTCTGGGCGCCCTCGGGAGTGCTGGCCAGGATCGTGTCGATGTCCTCGGCAAAGCCCATGTCGAGCATCTCGTCGGCCTCGTCGAGGACCACGACCGCGAGGCGGTCCAGCTGGAGCGTCCCGCGCGAGAGGTGGTCGAGCGCCCGGCCCGGGGTCGCGACGACCACGTCGGCGCCGTGCTCGAGGGCGCGCAACTGGCGCCCGATCGGCTGCCCGCCGAACACCGGCACGACCCGTGCCCCGAGACTGCGGCCGTAGCGATGGATCGCCTCCGACACCTGCATCGCCAGCTCGCGTGTCGGCACCAGCACCAGGGCCCGCGGCACCCCGCGCTCACCCTCGGCGAAGATCCTCTGCAGGAGCGGCAGCGCGAAGGCCGCCGTCTTGCCCGTCCCGGTCGCGGCCTCGCCCAGCAGATCCCGCCCCTCGAGCAGCGGCGGGATCGTCTCGCGCTGGATCGGGGTCGGCTCCTCGTACCCCAGCACGGCCAGCGCGCCGAGGAGCTCGGGCCCGAGCCCGAGGTCGGAGAAGCCCATCCTGTCGTCGATCGGGTCCGTGGCCGTCATCCTTCTCTCGCGTGCGGGACACCGAAGTCTCGCACGACGGCGCGCCGGCCCCTCAGAACCCCTTCACCCGGAGTCCCGGCCACCAGTCGGCGGACTCCCCGAACTTCAGCAGCACCGCCCCGAGGCCGAGGGCCCCGAGGCCGCCGATGAAGAACCAGGGCGAACCCACCAGCCCGATCACGACGCTCGTGCAGCCGAGGATCACGAGGGCGACCGCCACCGTCACGGCGACCTGGCGCCCCTTCATGTGCTGGTCGCGTGTCGATGCCATCCCACCCAGGAAAGCGCGTGCGCCGCGGACGTCAATCGGGGAGAACGCGTACCCGCGCACCGTAGCCACCCGGCCGGCCCCTCCCTCCCACCCCGCGCGGCATGGCCCCTTTGACATATTCCTTTATCGGTATATATTCCGGGCATGGCTCGGGCGGCGACCACTGCGGATGCGTTCAACGCGATCGCCGAGCCGCGCCGCCGCCAGATACTGGACGTCCTCGCCGCGGGCGAGCGCCCGGTCAACGACATCGTCGGGCTGCTGCACCTGGCCCAGCCGCAGGTGTCCAAGCACCTGCGCGTGCTGCGCGAGGTCGGGCTCGTGAACGTCCGGGGCGAGGGCCGACGGCGCCTGTACCGGCTCAACGGTCCCGCGCTGAAGCCGGTCCACGACTGGCTCGCGGCCTACGAGAGCACGTGGTCGCAGCGCTTCGAGCGGCTCGACGCCGTGCTGGAGGAACTCAACGAGGAGGGACGACGTGACGGTGACGGGTAGGACGACGGGGACCGCGACGGTCACGCTCCCCACCGACGAGCAGATCCTGATCACGCGCGAGTTCGCGGCGCCGCCGCATCTCGTGTTCCGCGCGTGGACCACGCCCGAGCTGATCCGGCGCTGGTGGCCCGCCGGGCACGGCGAGGCGACCGTGACGGAGGTCAACCTGCGCGTCGGCGGCACGTGGCGCTACGTGATGGTGACCCCGGACGGCTTCGAGGTGGGCTTCCACGGCGAGTACCGGGAGATCGTCCCGGACCGGCGCATCGTCAACACCGAGGTCTACGAGGGGATGCCCGACGGCGAGGCCCTCGTGACGAACACGTTCACCGGGCACGACGGGCACACGACCCTCACCTGCCTCGTGCAGCACTCCTGCCGGGAGCACCGGGACGCGCACATCGAATCGGGCATGGAGTCCGGCATGCAGACGGCGCTCGACCTCCTGGAGGAGATCGCGGTCTCATTGGCCTGATCCCCACGATCAGCGCAGAATCCGGGCCCCCGCGGGCCCGCTCACAGTGACCTCCGAGAAGGGTGTGCCGCCCTCGAACAGGAAGACGTTGTCACGGATGGGCACGGAGCGCCCGCCTCCTGACGCGAGCGTGTAGCCGTCGGCGACCAGGCCGGTCATGTACCACCCATCCCCCGATCCGCCTCCGCCCAGGAAGACTCCGCCGCGTCGGGCCAGAGCCGCCGCCGGTTCGGCGCCGGCGCCGGTCGGCCCACCCGGGACGGTGTCGGCGATCACCACGTAGTCCCCCGGCGCGCGCGCCACCCATATCTCACGCCCCGACGGACTGGCCAGCGCGAGCCGGACGCTCTCCTCGTAGACGCCGTTCACGAAGCCGACCAGGGCGCCCGGGTGCGGCTGCGCAGAGGGCGGTCGGTCGAACACCGACAGTCCCAGCGCGCTCGCGGGCACGGGGCCGGGGATGAGCCCCGAACGGGCGCGGGGAGGACGACCCGCGGGGGCGGGGCGGCGACGCGCCTCACACTGCGCGTCTCCGTCGGCCCGCAGTACCGGTTGGGGCCGAGCGTCGAGATCAACTGGTTGTAGTTGAAGTAGGTCAGGCCGGCCAGACCGTCCTGACTCACCTGGGTGACCGGACCGAGGGTCAGACCGGCCGCGGCGGCCATCTGCGCCGCCTGGACCTGGGCGTTTATCATCGCCCGCGGTATGGCGAGGGCGCGGGCCTTTGCGACCGCCGCCACGATTGAGGCGTTGCTGCGCCCGTCGGTCGGCTTCGGGGTCGCCTGGCCGGTCGCGACGGCCACGATCGAGTCGCCGGGAGCCGCCTCCGCCGCCGACCCGATCCCGGCCGCGGAGGCCCCGGTGATCAGAAGGAGCGCCGACGCGGCCGAGGCGATGTGCGCGCGCCGTCTGCGTGGTGAGGTGCTGGTCATGTCGTTCATCTCCTGGGTTCGGCTTGACTCTGACGGACGCCGCGCAGGCGCCCACGTATCCGGCCACTCATCAGGCGGAAGGCGGGCGATCTCACCGCCGCATCTCGGGAGATCCCCTGGCCGTGGATCAGGAGGAGCGGATGATCCGAGAGGCGTCCAGCGGGGCAGCATCCGTGGTGGACGGACACGTCGATCTCGCCCCAGCGCGATGGGCTCTCACGCCCCGCATCCACGATCTGCGCCGGATCGAGGCTGAGACGGCGCGCCGCGCCGGGCCGGGCCGGTGCAGCCGAGGCCGCCCGTAGGATCACGGCCGTGATGATGCAGACAATCCCGCGGACCGGCGGCTGGGTCGAGGTCGTCTGTGGTCCCATGTTCTCGGGCAAGTCCGAGGAGCTGCTGCGCCGGCTGACGCGGGCGGTGATCGCGAGTCAGCGCGTGGAGCTCGTGCGCCCCGCCTCCGACACCCGCCACGACGCCGACGAGCTCGTCACCCACGCCGGACGGCGGATGACGGCGCACCGCACCAGCGATCTCGACTGGATCCGCGATCTCGATGTCGAGGTCCTCGGGCTGGACGAGATCCAGTTCTTCCCGGTGGAGATCCTGGAGGTCGTCGATGAGATGGCCGCCCGCGGGGTGCGCGTGGTGTGCAGCGGGCTCGACATGGACTACCGCCGCGAGCCCTGGCCCGTCATCCAGACCCTGCTCTCGCGGGCCGAGTTCATCGACAAGCTCCAGGCGGTCTGCCTGTGCTGCGGCGGTCCGGCCACTCTCAGCCAGCGCCTCGAGGCCGACGGATCACCCGCGCCCGCCGCCGGCTCGACGATCGAGATCGGCTCCGGCGAGCGCTATGAGGCGCGCTGCCGCGCCTGCCACGAGGTGTCGTAGGCCGCACCGCGGGCGGGGGCCCTGCGGAGATGCCGCAACCGAGGGGCGGGGCGGCCCGGATGGCCCCGAGGCGGAGCTTCGGCGAGGCTCGGCAGCACGGGGGACCCGGCCCCGCCCACACGGACGAAAGGCCGGGCCATGCTGAGCACCGAACAGCGGCAGGATTTTCTCGACGTGCTGATCGCGGATCACCCCGACGGGCGCTTCTCGCTCGAGGACGCACTCCAGAGCGCGGGTTCCGCGACGGTCGTGGGCGACGCCCCCGCCCCCAGCGAGGCCGAGGTCCGCACGCTGCTGCGGGCGTGGCAGTGGCGCCGGATCATCACGCGGACCCCGCGGGACGACTTCCGCTTCCGCCGGGCCGGCGCCCCCGTCTGACACGGGCGGGCCGGAGGGGGTCACGCCGGCGGGGATCACCCCCTGCCGGCGGAGGCCCCCCAGCCGCCCCAGCGGGCGAGGAGGTCCATGGCCCGCAGCGTGGCGGGGCCCAGCACGCCGCGGCCGGCCGGCTCGCGGACGTGCCGCTGCGCCTGGAAGCGCGCGACGGCCTTGGTGAACGCTCCGTCGTAGCGGCCGGATCCGGCCGACCCGCGAAGGACGCCCGCCCACACCATGCGCGCACGTGCCTCGGTGAGGACGACCGCCCGCATGCCCACCAGCGTCGCACCGCCCGGCAGCAGGCGGTCGCCGCGCCGGCCCTGCAGGCCCGGATCCCTCAGGCCGGCAAGTCGGATGGGAGCGGGGACCGGTGCCGCGAGCCGCGTGATGTTCCCGTACCGGTCGGTCGCCACCAGCACCGCCACCCGCCCGGCCGGGACGTCGGTGGTGCCATTGGCGCCCATGGAGCGGCCCTCGTTGACCCGGGCACCCTGCGGCCCGGAGGCACCGTCGCGGACGGACCAGGTGATCCGCCCCACGGCGGCGCCCGGACGGGTGCTGGCACGGGCCTTCACGGTGGGGCCACGCGTGTCGACGACGGCCGTCACGGTCATGCGGCGCGTGTTGCCCGCCGCGTCAGTGGCCACCAGCTCGACCTTGTGACGACCCTCCGGGATGCGGAGCATCGTGCCCTTCATGGGGCGGGCGGGGCCCCGGCCGATGCGGGCGGTCAGCGACGCCAGCCCGGTGGTGTCCTGCGGCAGGACGCGCAGTGAGCGGCCGAGCATCCTCGCATCGAGGGCCGGCACGGTCCCGTCCACGATGACGGTGACCTGGGTGCTGAGCGTGAGGCCGTCGGGCATGCGCGCCGTGACCTGCGCGGTGACGGACCCGGCGCGGAAGGCGCGGGTCACGTGGAGCCCCGTCAGCACGCGGCCGTCCGGGAAGGCCCAGCGGACCTGGGATCGGGCGGGTGCGCGGGCGGTGAAGGTGATGTCCTGGCCGGGGCGGGCGAAGGAGCTCGACGCGCGGGCCGTCAGCGTGGTGGGGCCCGGATCCGGCCCGCGCGCCGTCAGCCGCGCCGCCTCCGAGCGGTTGCCCGCCGCATCGATCGCGGTCACCGTCAGGTCGTGGACGCCGGGCGGCAGCGGCACCAGGGCGGTCACGACCGAGGCCGGGGTGACCGCCGCGAGGGCGGCGGTGGTCGTGGCCACGGGGGATCCGTTCCGGGCGACCTCGAAGGTCACGCCGCCGGCCGTCGAACTCCAGCTGCACCTCGGGCGACGCGGTGGCGTTGCCCTCGTCGTCGGTGGCGATCACCTGGTAGCGGTACAGGGTGCCGCGGTCCGCGACGGGCATCCACCTCAGCAGCACGCCGTCGTCGGTCGACTCCGCGGCCACGCCGCCGGGCGGGACCGGCGGGGCGACATCACGGGCGTCGGGGTCCGTGAAGGCCGCCGCCGAGGCGGAGCCCACCTCCACGCCGTCGCGCAGGACGCGGTAGGACGGTCGACCCGGAGGCGGAGCCCCACTCCAGCCGCGGCGGCCAGCCCGTCGCGTCCGGGGCCACCGGCTGGGTCGGCGGCGTGCGATCCGGGGTGGTGACGACCGAGGTGTTCACGGGAGACACGTTGCCGAGCCGGTCGTAGGCCACGGCCTGGTAGGTGTACGTGACCGAGTCCGAGAGACCCTGGTCGCGCACCGTCCCGAACGCGCCGTCGTGCACCAGCCGGCCGTTCTGCGTGATGACCACCCGCACGGAGCGCGTGTCGCCGGTGGCCGGCGCGGTGTCGATGGTGACCGCGCCCGCGCTGGAGTTGGTCGCGACGCCCGTGTCCGGGGTGACGATCATGAGAGGCGACCCCGGGGGGGCCCGGTCGATGCGGACGCTGCCCGCGCCGCCCGGGCTCGCCGCCGTCCACCCGCTGAGGTTGCCCGCGCCGTCCGTGGCCCGGAACTGCACGAGGGTCTCGCCCTCGCCCGTCAGGGTCAGGGCCGCGCCGCCCGCCGGGGCGCTCCACGTGCCGCCGCCGTCGAGGGAGGTCCGCGACTCCTGCGCGGAGACACCCGAGCCGGAGTCGCCGGCGGCCGCGGTCACGGTGACCGATGCGGCGTTCGTCCATGAGCCGTCGGCCCCGCTCACGGTCACGACCGGGGCGGTCCGGTCGATGCGGACCGAGCCGGGCCCACCGGCCGTCGCGGCGCTCCAGGGAGAGGTGTTGCCGGCGTTGTCGGTCGCCCGGAACTGCACCAGCGTCGTGCCCTCGCCGGTCACGGTCACCGACCCGGTGGACTGCGGCGCGTCCCAGGTGGCGCCGCCGTCGGCCGAGGTGCGCGACTGATAGCCGGCCATGCCGGAGTCGGCGTCCGTGGCGGCGGCGCTCGCCGTGAGGCTCGCGGCGGCCGACCACGTACCGGTGGCCCCCGAGACGGTCACCGCCGGGGAGGTGCGGTCGAGGTGCACGGCTCCCGCGGCGCCCGCGGCGGCCGTCGTCCACGCCGAGGTGTTGCCCGCGTCGTCGGTCGCCCGGAACTGCACCAGCGTGACGCCCTCGCGGGTGACGGTCGTCGATGCTCCCGAGGTGGTGGTGCCCCAGGTGGAGCCGAGGTCGTCGGAGGTGCGGTACTGCGTGCCCGCGACGCCCGAGGCCCCGTCGGAGGACGAGGCCGCGACGGTCCGGGAGGCCGCGGTCGACCACAGCCCGTCGGCCCCGCTCTGGAAGACGCCGGGCGCGGTGCGGTCGATGCGCACGCTGCCGCTGCCTCCCGCCGTGGCCGCCGTCCAGGCGCTCGCGTTGCCGGCGGCGTCCGTGGCGCGGAACTGCACCAGGGTCACGGCCTCCGCGGTGACCGCCACCGAGGCGCCCGCCGCCGGCGTGGACCAGCTGGAGCCGCCGTCGGTCGAGGTGCGGTGGTCGGTGGAGGCGACCGACGACACGGAGTCGGCCGACGTCGCGGTGACGGTGATCGTGGCGGAGTTCGTCCAGGCCCCGGTGGCCCCGGACGCCGCCACGGTGGGGTTGCCACGGTCCAGCCGCACGGTCGCAGATGCCGCCCAGGACGATGCGTTGCCCACGGCGTCCAGCGCCCGGAACCGCACCAGCGTCTCGCCCTCGGCGGACACCACGGCGCTCGCCCCGGACTGGGACGCTCCCCACGTCGACCCGCTGTCGGTGCTGGACGCCCACTGGTAACCGGCGTTGCCGGAGCCCGCGTCCGCGCCGCCGCTGGCGGCGATCGTCGCGGAGGCCGCGTTCACCCAGCTGGTGGACCCGCCGGAGGTGGACGGCGCCGCCGGGCCGGTCCGGTCGAGTCGCACCGACCCGGACCCGCCGGAGGTCGCCGTGCTCCAGGGGCCTGCGTTTCCGGCGGTGTCCAGCGCGCGGAACTGCACCAGGGTCTCGCCCTCGGCGCTGACGACCGCCGAGGCCCCCGCCGCGGTGGCCGACCAGGTGCTGCCGCCGTTGGTCGACCTCCGCGACTCGTAGCCCCCGATGCCCGAGCCGCTGTCAATGGCGCCGGCGGCGGTGACGGTGGTGGACGCCGCGGAGCTCCACGCGCCGGTGGCCCCCGAGACGGTCGGGGCGCTCGCCGGTCCGCTGCGGTCGATGCGGACGCTGCCGGCCCCGCCGCTGGTCGCGGTGGTCCAGGCACCGACGTTCCCGGCGACGTCCGTGGCGCGGAACTCGACCAGGGTCTCGCCCTCGGCGCTCACCACCACCGACGAGCCGGTGGTGGCCGAGGTCCAGGCGGCGCCGTTGAGCGAGGTGCGGTACTGCGTGGTGGCCACTCCCGACGAGGCGTCGGTGGGCGTGGCCGTGACGGTGACCGATGCGGCGCTCGTCCAGGCTCCGGTCGCCCCGGACACCGACACGGAGGGCGCCACCCTGTCGATGCGGATGGTGGCGGCGGCCGTGCCGGCCGCGGGCGACCAGGCCGAGACGTTGCCCGCGGCGTCGTCGGCGCGGAACTGCACCATGGTCGTGCCCTCGCTGTCCACCGACACGCTCGAGCCGGACTGGGGCGGGTTCCAGGTGACGCCCGCGTCGGCGCTGGTGCGGTAGTCGTAGGAGCTGACGCCCGACAGGGCGTCCGACGAACCGCTGACGGTCACGGTCCGCGGGCCGGAGGTGCTCCACGACGACGAGCCGCCGTAGGCCCCGGGGGAGGCGGCGGCGTACGGGTGCCCGCCGGCCAGGCTCGCCTGCGAGCCCCACTTCCAGGCCAGGTAGCCCTCCATCAGCTGCCGGTCGGCGACCGACGGGACCCGGCCGAACAGCACCACCTCGCCCAGGTCGCCGGCCAGGCGGAAGCCGGCGGTGGGGTTAACGGCGATGCCGTCGACGGCCCAGGTGGCGCCCCCGGTCGAGGCGGGCGTGCCGGCGGCTCCGTTGCGGTAGGCGGTGATGGCGGAGCCGTCGTCGACGCCGCCCAGCACCTGCCAGGACGCCTCACTGGCGCTCGGCGACAGGGCCGCGCCGGATCCGTTCTGGGCGATGGCGTTGCCGAGGCCGCCGGAGGTGCCGAAGGCCAGGTACGAGTCACTGGCCCCGCTGGCCCCGATGATGACGTTGTAGTTGCCGAGCGCCTGCTTGCGTCCCGAGACCAGGATCGCGCGCGGGGCGAGCGAGGGCAGGGTCAGCCACTGGCCGCCGCCGCTCGCGAAGCGCGCCACGGCCCGGCCGTTCTGGGCGGCGGCGACGTAGGTCGGCCGGTTGGCGGGCGTCGTCTGGGTCGCGTCGTTCAGGAGGCCGCTGCGGTCGGCCCAGCGGCTGATGGCGCCGCCCGAGGTCGTGACGGTGGAGGCGTCGGAGGCGTCCAGCCACGCGATCACGCCCACCGCCTGGTCGGGCGGCGTGCCGGGCGCGGTCGGTCCCGTGCGGTCCAGGCGCACGCTGCCCCCCGCGCCGGGGGTGGCGCTACTCCATCCAGAGACGTTGCTGGCGTTGTCGGTCGCGCGGAACTGGACCAGGGTGGCGCCCTCGGCGGACACGGCCACCGAGCTCCCCACGGCGGGCGAGCTCCAGGTGGACCCGTCGTCGGTGGAGGTGCGGTACTCGACCGTGGCGACGCCCGACCCCGGATCGTCGGCGGAGGCGGTGACCGTGACCGAGGCGCCGTTGCTCCAGGCGCCGGTCGCGCCCGACACGACGACGACCGGCGGGGTGGTGTCCGGGTCCGCGCCGGCGGCGATGCCCGGAGCGGCGACGCGGCGGCGGTCAGCGCCAGAAGGCCCAGGCGCCGGGCGCGGCCCATCGGCGGCGTGCTCATCCGCCCCGGCCGCGACACGCAGGCGGGATGCCGGCGCCCCGGCCGGGGGGGCGTGTCAGCACACACGGAACAGATGCCACCCACACCTGATCGGCCTTCGCGGCGCATGAGTTGAGCCGCCGGAGCCGGCTGCAACGATCGGTGCACGGGCGAGGGCCCCTCCCGCGGGCCGGATCCCGGGGGGCGCCCGGATCGCGGAGACCCGGGAGCCCACCTGGGCCTCGTCGGCGGCTACTGCACCAGCTCGAAGATCTTGAACATCGGCAGGTACATCGAGATGACCACCACGCCGACGATGCAGCCGACGCCGATCATCATCATCGGCTCGATGATCGAGGTGAGCGACTTCAGTGCGGTGGCGACCTCATCGTCGTAGAAGTCGGCCAGCTTGTGGAGCATGGTGTCCACGGCGCCGGTCTCCTCGCCCACCGAGAGCATCTGGGTGACCATCACCGGGAAGACGCCGGTGCGCGCGAGCGGGGTCGCCAGGGGCTGGCCCTCGCGGACGCGCTCGGCCACCTCTGCCATCGGGTCGGAGATCACGCGGTTGCCCGCCGTCTTGGCGGTGATGTCGATGGCCTGGAGGATCGGCACGCCGGACGCCGTCAGGGTGCCGAGCGTCCGGGCGAAGCGGGCCACCGCGATCTTGCGCACGATGTCGCCCACCCGCATCGGGGCGCGCAGCTTGAGGGAGTCCCACATGTACTGACCGCGCTCGGTCGACTTCCACTTGCGGAAGATGGCGACCAGGACGATCGGCACCACGATCATCAGGTACCAGTACGAGCGCATCGCATCGGAGAGGGTGATCATGAGCTGGGTCAGCGCCGGCAGCTCGCCGCCGAGGTCTTTGAAGATGTTGGCGAACACCGGGATGATGAAGAGGATCATCCCGATCAGCACCAGCACGGCGAAGACGCCGATCAGGACCGGGTAGACCATCGCCGAGCGCACGGTGCGCTTGAGGTGGTCGTCCTTCTCGAGCTGGATCGCGACCCGCTCGAGGACCTCCTCCAGGTTTCCGCCGGTCTCGCCGGCGCGGACCATGGCGACGAAGAGGTCGTTGAAGATCTTGGGGTGCTTGGCGAGCGCCTGCGAGAGCGCGAGGCCCGCCTCCACGTCGTGGCGCACCGCCACGATCGCGTGCTTGAGCTTGGGAGCCTCGGTCTGCTCCTCGAGCACGTACAGGGCCCTCAGCAGCGACAGGCCGCTGGAGATCATGGTCGCCAGCTGGCGCGCCATGACCGTCACGTGGCGCGCCTTCAGGCCGCGGTAGCGGTCGAGCAGCTCCTCCACGGTCGGGGTGGTCGACTTGGCGTCCACGTCGGTCACCGTCAGGCCGCGCAGGCGCAGCTGGGCCGCGACGGCGGCCTTCGAGTCGCCGAGGATCTCGCCCGTCATGGGGGCGCCCGTGCGATCGAGCGCCTTGTAGGTGAACGTGGTGCTCATGCCGCCTTCACCATCCCGAGCAGGCGCTTGAGCTCGTCGGCGTGGCCGGCGCGCTCGATGGCCATGTCGAGGGTGACGACGCCCTGGCGGACGAGCGTGGCGAGCGTCGAGTCCATCGTCTGCATGCCGTGGGCCGAGCCGGTCTGCATGACCGAGTAGATCTGGTGGGTCTTGCCCTCACGGATCAGGTTGCGGACGGCCGGCGTGGGCATCAGCACCTCGCAGGCGACGGTCCGGCTGCCCGAGAGCGTGGGCACGAGCTGCTGACAGCACACGCCCTGCAGCCCGTTCGCCAGCATGATGCGCACCTGCTCCTGCTGGTGCGGCGGGAAGACGTCGATGATGCGGTCGATGGTCTGCGGCGCGTCCGAGGTGTGGAGGGTCGCGAACACCAGGTGGCCGGTCTCGGCCGCGGTGAGGGCGATCTGCATGGTCTCGAGGTCGCGCATCTCACCGACGAGGATCACGTCGGGGTCCTGGCGCAGCACGCTGCGCAGGGCGTTCGCGAACGACAGGGTGTCGGCGCCCACCTCGCGCTGGTTGATCATCGAGCGCTTGTGCCGGTGCAGGAACTCGATCGGGTCCTCGACGGTCATGATGTGGCAGGCGCGCTTCTCGTTGATCTCGTTGATCAGCGAGGCGAGCGTCGTCGACTTGCCCGAGCCGGTCGGACCGGTGACCAGCACCAGACCGCGCGGCTTGTTGGTCCACTCGCGCAGCGCCGGCGGCAGGCTCAGCTCCTCGAGGGTCTTCAGCCCGCTCGGCACCACGCGGAAGGCCGCCCCCAGCGACGCGCGCTGGTAGTAGGCGTTCACACGGAAGCGCACCCTGCCCGGCACCGCATACGAGAAGTCGATCTCGAGGTCGGTCTCCAGGCGCTGGCGCTGGTCCTGGTTCAGCAGCCCGTAGACGAGCTCGCGGGTGTCCTGGGCGGTGAGGGGCGCGTCGCCGAGGCGCACGAGCTCGCCGTTCAGCCGCATGACGGGGGGCGCTCCGACCGACAGATGGAGGTCGCTGGCACCGCTGGCGATCACATTGGTGATGAGCTCGGCGAAGTTGACCATGGACACCTTTCGCGCGTGGGGGGCATCGCGCCGCGAGTCGGCTCGACAGGGTGACTATCGACCGGAGGGCCTTTCGCCTGTAGGTCTCGTGCACTCGTTGATCCCGGCGTTTTTCCGCCACCCGACCTAGACCTTCGGTGAGTGCGCCGGTCGCCGGAGCCGTCGGATGATCGTCCCCTGGAAGCGGCGAGACGGCGCGGATATCGCGCCAGGAGGAATGGGAATGACCGGGCCTCGACGGGGTGGGGAGTCTGTGCGCCGGAGCCGGGTCATCGGCCTCCTGTGCATCGCCGCCACCCTCGCGGCGGCGGTCACGGCGGCGGTCGGCGTGCCGCGCGCCGACCTCGGATCCGACGACCCGCGGATCGTCGCCCTCGAGCCGGGGGGCTCGGGGGCGCACCACTCCACCAGGGCCGACGCGCGGGCCGACGCCCGCCGGCGGGCCGCCTGCCGCAACGCGGCCTTCCGGCGGACCCACTCCGCGACCTGCCCGGCCGACCGCCGCCCCGGCCGGGGCGCGCGGGCGTTCGAGACCCAGACGGCGGGGACCGGCGGCTGGAGCGCACCCTTCGGGGTCGCCTCCTGGCCGATCCACCAGATCGTCCTCCCGACGGGCAAGGTGCTCTGGCTGACGCCGGCCGACGACCACGAGGAGGGCGGACGGGCCTACCTGTGGGACCCGGTCACGCGCCAGAGCCGCCGCGTGGACGCCCCGCGCGTCCGCTACGACGACGGCGTCACGCGCCCGGCGAACCTCTTCTGCTCCGGACACGCCGCGCTCGCCGACGGACGGATCCTCGTGGCCGGAGGCAACCTGGCCTACCCCAAGCCCGGCGGAGGCCCCGACAGTGACTTCAAGGGCGCCCCGTGGGTCTTCACCTTCGACCCATGGTCGGAGACCTGGACGCGCCAGCCCGACATGCCGCACGGGCGCTGGTACCCCACGGTCACCACGCTGCCCGACGGCACCGCGCTGATCTTCAGCGGCACCGACGAGACCGGCGCCAACGTCCGCAACACCGACGTCGAGCTCTTCACACCGGCGGCCCGGATCGACGGCGCCGGGACGCTGCAGGTGGTGACGCGCCGCAACATGTCCTACTACCCGCACGCCGTCGTGATCCCCGACTCCACGATCGCCGGAGCCCCCGCCGGGACGCAGGTGCTGATCGCCGGCCCCGGCGATTCGGACACGATGATCCTCTCCACCTCCGACTGGAGCTGGAAGGACGTCCCCGACCTGCCCAGCCCGCGGCTCTGGGGCGCCGCCGTGCTCATGCCCTCGTCCGCGGGCGCGCCCTCCAAGGTGATGCTGGTCGGTGGGTCCAACCTCAATGTCACGCCCTCGGCCCAGGCGAGCACCGTCACCCTCGACCTGAACGACGTGGCGGCGGGGTGGCGCACGGGACCGGGCCTCTCGGCCGGGCGCAGCCACCTGAACGTGGCGATCCTGCCCGACGACTCCCTGCTGGCCGTGGGTGGGGGCGGCGGCCTGGGCAACGGCAGCCTCTACGTCGGCCCGGTGTTCAGCGCCGAGCGGTTCACCCCCACCTCGGGCGGCTGGAGCCCGGCGGGGTCGCTGGTTGATGAGCGCACGTACCACTCGACCGCCGTCCTGCTGCCCGACGGCCGCGTGCTCTCGGCCGGCGACGACCGGGCCTCGCACAACCCGGTCGCGATGCGCCGCGGCGAGCTCTACTCGCCGCCCTATCTCGCCTCGGGCGTCCGCCCCGCGATCGGATCCGCGCCGGCGGCCGTGCGCTACGGGGCCCCGTTCGGCGTCACGGCGAGCGGCCCGGCCATCGACCACGCCGTGCTCATGCGCCCGGCCTCGGTGACGCACGCGACCGACATGGACCAGCGCTCGGTGCGCCTGGCGATGTCCGGATCCGGCGGAGCGCTGACGCTCACCTCGCCCGCCGATCCGAGCATCGCCCCGCCCGGCTACTACATGCTCTTCCTGGTGGACGCCTCCGGGCGCCCGTCCGAGGCGCGCTGGATCCGCCTCGACCCCGGTGCCCCCGACGCCCCCGCCGCGGGCGCCCCTGCCTCCCCCGGCGCCCCCGGCGCGGGCGGCGCCCCGGTGCCGAAGGCGGCCAGGCGCGCGAAGGCGATCCCGGTGCGGGTGAGCTCCGTGCGCCGCAACGGCCGCGTCCTGCGCCTCACGCTCGCTGTGACCCTGCCCCGGCGCGCCGCAGGCCAGGTGTCGCTCGTGCCGCCGCGCCGCACGCACGGCGCCCGCCGTGCCCCGGCCCTCGTGCGCAGGCTGCCCGCCGGGCGCGCCCGCACGGGATCGGTCGTGATCGCGGTGCGACCGCCGCGCGGCTGGCTCGGCCTCTCGCTGCCGGTGGTCGTGCGGATCGGCGGCGCGAGGCCCACGAAGGCCCGCGGCACCGTGATCGTGCAGCGCCGCTCACCCACTCCGGCCGCCCGGGTCGTCGTGCGCTGAGCCCGGATGGGCGCCTCAGCCGACCGCCCGGGCGATCTCCTCGATGCTCGTGTGGCCGGCGAGGACCTTCAGCAGGCCGTCCTCGCGCAGCGTCCGCATGCCCTCGCGGCGGGCCTGCTTGGCGATCTCCTCGCCCGAGGCGCCCGCCACGGTCAGGCGCTCCATCGCCTCGCTCATCACCAGCATCTCGTAGACGCCCACCCGTCCGTGGTAGCCGGTCTCCTGGCAGCGCGGGCAGCCGGCCGGCCGGAAGACCGGCACCGGGTCCGGCAGCCCCGGCGGCAGGATCGAGACGTCCACCAGCTCGCGCAGCGTCGACTGGGGGACCATCGCCTGCTGCTTGCAGTGGCTGCAGAGGCGGCGGGCCAGGCGCTGGGCGAGGATCCCGGCGACGGCGCTCGCCGACAGGAAGGGCTCGACGCCCATCTCGGTGAGACGCGTCAGTGCCCCCGCCGAGTCGTTGGTGTGGATGGTGGCCAGCACCATGTGGCCGGTGAGCGCCGACTCCACGGCGATCTGGGCGGTCTCGCGGTCGCGGATCTCGCCGATCATCACGATGTCGGGGTCGCACCGCAGGATCGAGCGCAGACCCGCGGCGAAGGTCAGGCCCGCCTTCGGGTTGACCTGCACCTGGTTGATCCCCGGTAGCCGGTACTCGACCGGATCCTCCACCGTGATGATGTTCTTGTCGGTCGAGTTCAGCTGGTTGAGGGCCCCGTAGAGGCTGGTCGACTTGCCCGAGCCGGTCGGCCCGGTCACCAGCACGGCGCCGTAGGGGCGCTGGTAGCACTGCTCGAACTTCGCCAGCACGTCCTTCGCGAAGCCGAGCTCGGCGAGCTGCAGCATCACGTTGCTCTTGTCGAGGATGCGCATGACGATCTTCTCGCCGTAGACCGTCGGCAGGGTCGCGACGCGCAGGTCGAGGGGCCGCCCGCCCACGGTGAGGCCGACGCGGCCGTCCTGTGGCACGCGGCGCTCGGAGATGTCGAGGTCGGCCATGATCTTGATCCGGCTCGCCACGCCCACCGCCAGCCGGAACGGCACCGCGGTGACGGTGCGCAGCACCCCGTCCACCCGGTAGCGGACGACCATCTCCTTGGCCTGCGGCTCGAAGTGGATGTCGGAGGCCCGCTCATCGACCGCCCGGGCGATCAGCGAGTTGACCAGCCGCACCACCGGGGCGTCGTCGGAGGCGTCGGAGATGTCGGCCTGGTCGAGCGGGTCGTCGTCCCCCCCGCTCTCCTGCACGAGGTCGGCCACCACCGCGTCGAGCCGCGACGTCTGGCCGAGCAGGGTCTGGATCTCCTCGACGCTCGCCAGCGCCGGGCGGATCTCGTGGCGCGTGAGGATGCGCAGATCGTCGATCGCGAAGACGTTCGACGGATCGGCCATCGCCACCAGCAGGCGGCCGTCGGGCTCCAGCCGGACCGGCACCGCCTGGTAGCGGCGGGCGCTCTTCTCGTCGATCAGGCGCCCGACCGACGGGTCGACGCCGTCGGCGAGGGTGAACACGCCGACCCCCATCCGCAGCGCCGTCGCGCGGGCGAGCTGGTCGCGGGTGACCAGCTCCTCGGCCACCAGCATCTCGCCGAGCTTGCGGCCGTCCTCCTTCTGGCGCGCCATCGCGGCGTCGAGGTCCTGGGGCGAGAGCGCGCCCATGCGCACCAGCACCTGCCCGAGGGGCTCGCCGCGCGGGATCCTGATCGCCCCGGAGCGGACGGCCGGCACGCCCGCCACGACCGGTGCCGGGGGGCCGACGGGCCGCGGCGGGCCCGACCGGGCGCATGGGTCCGGCGGGCCGGGGAGCCGCGGGCGGGCCCACCGGCGGCCGCGCCGCCGGGCCGGCCCCGGCGCGGGAACGCGGGACGCCGGGGGCACGGGCGAGGCGGGCGGGGCGGGAAGCGCGGGAGGCGCCGGCGGACCCCCCCGAGGGGGAGTCGCGGGCTTCGAGAAGAGAGGCAGGGCACGTCCTCTGGGACGGAAGATCGGTTCCCCATTGGAATCGGCCGCTCGGGCGAATCGCTTGATGGGGCATCGCCCACGGGGCCGCCCCCGCCCCGCGGCCGCACCGCCAAGCGCTCGCGCGGGCGGAGGTCCGATTGGACCATCACCCGAGGTCCAATTGGACCTCCCCACGGAGCGCCGGCCTGGGCGAGCGGCACGCGGGTGCCTCGTGCTCCGGCGCTCAGCCCCGGATCGAGGAGGCGATCAGAACCCGGTCGCGCCCGGAGCGCTTGGCCCCGAGGAGCGCCTCGTCGGCGGCGCGCAGGACGTCGTGGAAGGGCTCCTCCGGCGCAGCCTCGGCGACGCCGGCGCTGAAGGTGAACTCCGGCAGCTCGGCAGTCAGGAGGGCGGACCGCAGACCCGCGCGCAGGCGCTCGAGCACGTCGCCGGCCTCGTGCGCGGAGCAGCGCGGGAAGACGACCACGAACTCCTCCCCGCCGTGGCGCGCCACCACATCCTGCACCCGGACCGTCTCGGCGAGGACGCGTGAGAACAGGCGCAGGGCCCGGTCGCCGGTCTCGTGCCCATAGGAGTCGTTGAGCAGCTTGAAGTGGTCGAGGTCGAGCCATGGCCGCGACGAACGGGGTCTTGACCCTGCGCAGGTCCCTCACGCGGTCCTCGAGGCTGCGGCGGTTGAGAAGCCCGGTGAGCGGATCGGTGGACGCCTGCAGCTGGCTCTGGGACATCGCGCGGATCACGCCGAGGCGCGATCCGATCTGCGTGCCGGTCGCGTCCAGCAGGTCGCGCACGGCCGCCGACGGCGGTGCGCCCTCGGGGCCGGTGGCATGGAGGACGCCGATCGTCCGCCCGAGGATCGCCACCGGGGTGCAGACGGCCGAGCAGGCGCCGCCCGGGCGGTCGCGCAGCCGGGGGCACGCACCAACGGCCTCGCTCGAGGCGAAGACCGTCATCTGCCCGCGCCTCACCGCGGCACAGCCCCGCGGCGCGGTGACGGCGCAACCCGGCCCGGCCGGGTCGGGGCCGGCCACCAGGGCCCGGTAGAGGTGCGACTGGCTCGAGTCGGCCAGCAGGAGCTCGGCGGGAGTCCGCGGGCAGGCCCGGCCGAGCGCGCGCCGGGTGACCTCGAGCGCATCGTCCTCGGCGTCGGCCATCTCGAGCCCCTCGTGGAGCTCGCGCCGAAAGCCCTCCGCCGCCGCGGCCCGCCGCAGTGGGCGGATGACGAGCAACCAGAGGCCGAGGATGGTGGCCGTCGCCACACCGGCGCCGACGGTCGCGGTGAAGGTCCTGCGCGCGGCCCGGTAGCTGCGGCTCCCGTCGGCGCTGGTCGCGACCGCCTCCTCCTCCTCGCCCGCGTGGAGCTCCGCGAGCCCGTCGTCGATCCGATCGAACGTCGCCGCGGCGGCGCCGTTCAGCACCACGGCCGCACCCCGCTCGTCGCCGGTGCGGCTGAGAACGAGGGCGGGCGCGCTCTGGGAGACGTACCGGCGCCACATCGCGATCAGATCGGCGGCGGCCTCGCGCTCCTCGGCCTCGGGGGCGATCCGGCCGCGCTCCTCGAGGCCTCCCACCACCGCGCTCGCGACGTCGAGCAGGTCGGCCTCGAGCCGGGCCTTGGCGACGGGCGCCGGCTCGAGCAGATGCTCCAGCTGGATCTGGCGGAACTCGAGCACCGCGGTCTGCACGCCGCCGGTCGTCGTGAGCTCGGGGATGTTCCTGTCGCTGATCCGCGTCGGCCCTGTCGCTGAGGTCGCCCATCAGCGACAGGGCGAAGACCCCCAGGGCCGTCGCAAGGAGGACGAGGGCGCCGAATCCGGCGAGCAGGCGTGGGCTGAGGGTCGACGGCATGATCCGGGGGAGGCGCGCGGGCGCCCTACCCCCCTATCGACAGATCCGCCCCCCGATCAATCCCGTGCGCGCCGGCCACGCCGGTTCCCGCTACCCGAGGGCCGCGCGCATCACCTCGGTGGGCGCCTCTTGGCCGGTCCACTGCTCGAAGGCGGCGGCGCCCTGGTGCAGGAGCATCCCGAGGCCGTCGACCGTCCGCGCCCCGCGGCCGGCGGCGGCGGCGAGCCAGGGCGTACCGCCGACGCGGTAGACGATGTCGGCCACCACCTGGTCGCGCCCGAGACCGGCGAGCGGCAGCTCCGGCGGGCACGAATCGCCGTGGAGGCCGAGGCTCGTCGTGTTCACCACGAGCACCGATTGCGCCGCGACCGTCTCGAGGGCCTGCGGCACGAACGGCACGGGGTCGCCCAGCTCGGCGGCGCGCGCCGGCGTGCGGTTGGCCACGCGCACGCGGGCGCCGCGCGAGCGCAGTGCGAAGACGACCGCCCGGGCGGCGCCGCCCGCCCCGATCACCAGCACGTCACGCCCGAACAGGTCGAGGGGCGCCTGCTCGTCCAGCGCCCGCAGGAATCCGGCGGCGTCCGTGTTGTCGGCCCGGAAGCCGCCGGCGCCGTCGGGAACGAGCGTGTTCGCCGCCCCGATCGCCGCGACGGCGTCGGAGACACCCGAGCAGCAGTCGATGACCGCCTGCTTGTGGGGGATCGTCACGTTCAGCCCGGCGCAGCCGGCGGCCGCCAACCCTAAGACCGCTTCGGGCACCCGCGCCGGGTTCGACCGGGAACGCCGCGTAGATCCAGTTCAGACCGAGATGGGCGAACGCGGCGTTGTGCATCGCCGGCGACAGCGAGTGCTCGACCGGCCATCCGATGATCCCGGCGACCCGTGTGCGGCCGTCGATCGTCACCCCTGGTTGGCGCGCGAGCGCTGGACGTCGATCTCGAACTGCTCGGCGCTGCTCGAGAAGTAGTGGCGGCCGCTGCCGTCGTTGCGCGCGACGTAGTAGATGAAGTCGGTCTGCTTGGGGCGGGCGGCGGCGCGGATGCTGTCGGCGCCGGGGCTCGCGATCGGCCCGGGCGGCAGCCCGGCGAAGCGGCGGGTGTTGTAGGGCGAGTCGATCGCGAGGTCGGCGGCGGTCAGCTCGGTCTTCCACTCACCGACCGCGTACTGGACGGTCGCATCGATCCCCAGGAGCATGCCGGCCTTCAGGCGGTTGTAGATGACCGAGGCCACGAGCGGGCGCTCGGAGGCGACCACCACCTCTCGTTCGATCATCGAGGCGATCGTGAGGACGTCGAAGCGGGTGAGGTTCTTCTTGCGCGCGAACGCGTAGTCGATCCCCGACGTGTTCGCGGCGTAGGCCGCGAGTTGCAGGTCCACGAGCTCCTGGGCGCTCGTCGCCGCGGTGATCTCGTAGGTCGCCGGGAAGAGGAAGCCCTCGAGCGAGGTCGGACGGTCGGCCTTGGCGAGGGCCCGGCCGCGCGCGCCGGCGGCCGTCAGCGCCAGATAGCGCGACCCGTCGATCCCGGTCTCGGCGTCGAGGATCCCGGCGACGTCCTCGCGCCGCAGGCCCTCGCGGACCAGGAGCTTCTGGGCGGGTGCGGTGGCGCTCGGCTCGACCACCGCGGCCTCGTCGTCGCCCGAGGCCCGTATCAGGGCGAGCGCGGCCGCCGCCACCATCACGACGATCAGGACCAGCCATATGAAGGTCCGGCCGCCGTGCGGGCGCTCGTGCTTGCCGTAGCGGCGGTAGTCGCGGCCGCGACTCACGCGCGCGCCGCCAGATAGGCCTCGAGGAGCACGCAGGCGGCGAGGCTGTCGATGTCGGCGCGCGAGCCGCCCTCACGGCCCCTGCGCGACGCCTCGACCGTCGTCAGGCGCTCGTCCCAGAGATCGACGGGCACGCCGGCACGGGCGCGCAGCCGTCCCGCGAAACCCGCGGCGGCGCGCGCCTGCGGACCGCGCTCACCCGACAGCGACCGCGGCTCGCCCACCACGATCCGCTCCGGCGCCTCGGCGGCGATCACCGCGTCGAGCTCGCGGCGGCCGGCCGGGGCGTCCACCCGGGCGATCGCCGCGAGCGGCCGCACGATCGTCCCCGTCGGGTCGCTGACCGCGACGCCGGTACGGGCCGACCCATGGTCGAGCGCGAGAACCTTCACGCCCCCCGGGGCGCCGTCAGGATCGCCCGGGCGGCGGCGATGGCGTCGGGCAGCCCGGCGGGATCCTTGCCGCCCGCCCGCGCCATCGCCTCCTTGCCGCCTCCCCCTCCTCCGACGATGGGGGCGATCTCCCGGATGATCGCGCCCGCCGACAGCCCGGCCGCCACCGCTTCGGGAGTGAGGTTGGCGGTCAGCAGCGCCTTCCCGTCGGCGACCGCCCCCAGCACCACCGCGGCCCCGGCCCCGAGCTTCTGCTTGATCCGGTCGGAGATGGCCAGCAGCTCGTCCATGTCGCCGGCCTCCACCTGCACGGCGAGCGCCGTCACGCCGCCCACCGTCACGGCGCCGTCGGTCAGCGCCCCGACGTCCGTGCGCGTGGTCTTGGCCTTCTTGAGCTCGGCCTGCAGCTCGCGGATCCGCTCATCGCGGGCGGACAGCTCATCGAGGAGCGCCCGCTCGCGCTGGCGCAGCCACTCGACGGCGGCGATGCCCGTGAGGGCCTCGATGCGCCGGGCGCCGGCGCCGGTGGAGGCCTCCGACACGATCACGAAGGGGCCGATCTCGCCGGTGCGCGAGACGTGGGTCCCACCGCAGAGCTCCTGGGAGAAGTCGCCGGCGCTCACCACCCGCACGTGCTCGCCGTACTTCTCCTCGAACAGGCCGATGGCCCCGCGATCGGTCGCGGCCTGGCGCGGCATGACCTCCCAGCCGACCGGCTGGTCCTCGGCCACGCGGGAGTTGACCATGCCCTCGATGCGCGCGAGCTGGTCGGGCTCGACGCGCCCGCGGTGGGTGAAGTCGAACCGCAGCTTGTCGGGGCCGACGTAGGAGCCGGCCTGCCGCACGCCCTGGCCGAGGGTCCCCCGCAACGCCCAGTTGAGCACGTGCGTCGCTGTGTGGTTGGCCTGGATCATCCGCCGCCGCGGCAGGTCGACCGCCGCGGTGACCTCGCTGCCGACCTCCAGCGAGCCCTCCTCCAGCCGCGCCCGCAGCACCTGATCCGAGCCGAGGCGGAAGGCGTCGGTCACCACGGCGCGTCCGCCCGCCCCGGCGATCTCGCCGATGTCCGACACCTGGCCGCCGCCCTCGGCGTAGAAGGGCGAGCTCTCCAGCTTGAGCAGCGCCGAGCCGTCGCCGAGTTCCTCCCAGGCGATGATCCGCGTATCGATCGTGGTCGCGTCCCACCCCACGAACTCGCTGACCGTCGCCTCGCGGGCGACCGTCGCGACGCGGTCGCCGATCCCGGAGGCGTCCGCCCCGGCGCCGCCGCCGGCGCGCGAGCGCACCCGCTGCTCCTCCATCAGCCGCTCGAAGCCCTCCGAATCGACGCCCAGGCCCGCCTCGTGGGCGGCCTCGAGGGTCAGGTCGAGGGGGAAGCCGAAGGTGTCGTGAAGGCGGAAGGCATCGTCGCCGCCCACCGTGCCGGAGCCGCGCGAGCGGTCGATGACCTCCGACAGCAGCCGGCGCCCCTGGGTGAGCGTGCGGGCGAACTGCTCGGCCTCCTCGCCGAGGACGTCGTGCACGTCGCTCGCCCGCTCGCGCAGCTCGGGGTAGGCCTCACCCCACCCCTCCACCACCGGCGCCGCCAGCGCCGCGATCGCCGCGGGCTCGAGTCCCAGATGCCCGGCCTCGCTGACCGCGCGGCGGATGATCCGGCGCAGCACGTAGTCGCGCCCCTCGTTGCCGGGGCGCACGCCGTCGGAGGCCAGGAAGGTCATCGCCCTGCCGTGGTCGGCGAGCACCCGGAAGGCACGGTCGTCGCGCGGGTCGGCCCCGTAGGTGCGGCCGGACGCGCGCTCGGCCCACGCGATCAGCGGGCGGAAGCCGTCGGTCTCGAACACCGACGGGACGTCCTGGAGGATGGCCGCCATCCGCTCGAGGCCGGCGCCGGTGTCGATGTTCTTGGCCGGCAACGAGGAGAGCGTGCCGTCGAGGGCCCGGTCGTACTGCATGAACACGAGGTTCCAGTACTCCAGGTACCGGTCGCCGCCCACCACCGGTCCGCCGGGGGGCCCGAAGGACTCGCCGCGGTCGAGGTAGAGCTCGGTGTTGGGGCCGCACGGACCGGTGGGCCCGGCCTTCCAGAAGTTGTCTGCCTCGCCCAGGCGCTGGATCCGCTCGCGCGGCACGCCCAGCTCGACCCAGCGCTCGAGCGCCTCGTCATCGCCGGGCACCCCATCCATCCCCTCGAAGACCGTGATCCAGATCTGCTCAGGATCGAGACCGAAGACCTCGGTGGAGACCTCCCACCCGAACCGGATGGCGTCGTCCTTGAAGTAGTCGCCGATCGAGAAGTTGCCGAGCATCTCGAAGAAGGTCAGGTGCCGGGCGGTGTGCCCCACCTGATCGATGTCGTTCGTGCGGAAGCACTTCTGCGAGCTGGTCATGCGCCGCGACGGAGGGTCGCCCGCCCCCAGGAAATAGGACTTCAGCGGCTGCATCCCGGCGATCGTGAGCAGCACCGAGGGGTCGTCCTCGAAGGGGATGAGCGAGGCCGAGGGGATGGGCAGGTGGCCCTGCTTCTCGAAGTATCCGAGGAAGGCCGCGCGGATCTGATTCGTGGTCATTCGGTCGAGTCTAGTGAAGCGCCCCGGGGGCGCTCAGTCGCTCCGGAACGCGTCGCGGACCTCGCGGTCGAGCTCCTCCTCGGCCTGGGCGGCGGCGCGCTTACCGGCGCCCAGGGCCTCCTTGATCTGGCCCGGAATGCGCTCGCGCTCGCGCTTGATCGTGTCGATCCAGAGCTTCGGATCGAGAGCGCCGATCGAGTGGAGCCAACCGATGGCGCCCGCGGCGACTCCGATCTTGATGAGGCGTCCCATCAGTAGGGGCTGTCGTGGCGCACGTCGGGCTCCGCGGCAGGCGGAGGCGGAGCGGCGGCGGGCGGCGGGGGCGGAGTGGAGCCGCTCTCGAACGGCTGGGCCGGCGCGACGGGCGGAGGCGGCAGCGGCGCCATGGGCAGCACCGCGTCGGCGGCGCGCCGGGCGCGCAGGGTGGCGACGGCCTCACGGGCGCCCGCGGCCATGCCGGTCAGCTTGCGCACGGGCTTGGTGACGGCGCTCGAGACGGTCTGCACGGTGCGCTCGGCGCCCTTGGTGGCGCCGACGGCCGTCTTCATCATCTCGTCCACGCGCAGCAACTCGAGGTTGACGCCGTCAACCGTGGTCTGGGCCTTGTTGAGGATGGGGACGACCTCGTCGGTGACCCGCGTGACCGAGACGCCGAGCCGCGCGAAGACGCCGGCCATGCGCACGAACAGGTAGGCGAGCCCGACGCCCGTGAGCACCAGGAAGATCGACAGGGCGAGCTTCAGAACATCGGACCATTCCACTACGTGCGCCTCCCGTGCGGGGCTTCGTCTGACTGCGACGCCGCGATGGTACCCGCCCCAACCAGACGGCCGTCGCGGTACAGGGCGGCGGTCTGCCCGGGGGCCACCCCGTCGGCCGGGTCCTCGAGGTCGATCCGCACCCCGGCGGCGGTGGCGCGGACGCGTCCCTGGAGGGGGCGTCCGCGGTAGCGCAGGCGCACGTCGAGGCGCTCCGGGCCGAGCTCGCCGTGGACACGGGCCGGGTCGAGTTCCACCGAGTGGACGGCCAGATCCTCCCGCGGGCCGACCACCACCGCGTTACGGGCCGCGTCGGTCGAGAGCACGTAGAGCGGCTCGGCCCCGGCGATGCCGATCCCCCGGCGCTGACCGACGGTGAAGCGCCAGTAGCCGCCGTGGGTGCCGAGCCGGCGGCCGGCCGCGTCCTCGAGGGGCCCGGGACGCGAGGTGAGCCCGCCGGTGCGCTCCAGGAAGGGGGCGTAGCCGCCCTCCCCGACGAAGCAGACCTCCTGGCTCTCCACGGCGTCCGCCGCGGGCAGGCCGACCTCGCGGGCCATCGCGCGCACCCGGTCCTTGACCAGGTCGCCGAGCGGGAAGAGCAGCCGCTCACGGGTGGGTCGGTCGAGCATCGCCAGCATGTAACTCTGGTCCTTGCCCGGGTCGAGCGCCCGGGAAACGAGGGGCCTGCCGCCGGCGTCGCGCTCGATGCGGGCGTAGTGGCCGGTGGCCATCATCCGCGCCCCGACCAGGGCGGCCGCGTCGGCCAGCACGCTGAAACGCACCCGCCCGTTGCAGGTGACGCACGGATTGGGCGTGCGGCCCTCGCGGTAGCCGGCGATGAAGTCGTCCACCACGCCCGCCCGGAAGCGCTCGGCCACGTCGAGGGTCAGGTGCGGGATGCCGAGCGCGTGGGCGCCGGCGCGGGCGAGCCGGACGGTCTCGGGCGAGCAGCACGAGCGCTCGGCGGCGGCCGCCGAGGGATCGTGCCAGAGGCGCATGGTGACCCCGACGACCTCGTATCCGGCGTCGCGCAGCAGCATCGCGGCCACCGCGCTGTCCACGCCACCGCTCATCGCCACGGCCACCCGCCCGGCGCGCTGCGGGATGCCGTGCGCGCCCAGGCGGCGCGAGTGCCACGACTCGAGGGCGCGGGCGACGGCGTCCTCCACGATCTCCACGCCGTGGCGGCGCGCGGGCCCGATGCCGCCGAGATCGGCGTCGAGGGTCTCGCACGAGAGCCGCATGGCGTCGTCGAGCGACGCCCCCTCCAGGCGCGCGCACGCCGCGCTGGCGGCCGCCGTGGCCGCGCCGCAGCCGAACGCCTCGAATCCCGCGCGGCGGATCCTGCCGGCGCCGATCTCCAGGGAGATGCGCACGAGGTCCCCGCAGGCGGTGCTCCCCGACTCCCCCACGGCGTCCGGTGCACCCACGGCCCCGGCGCCCACGGGGGACGCCAGGTGGCGCATCACCTCAGGGGGATAGGGAGGCACCGGCTGAGGCTACCACGGTGCCTTTCCCCCGCTCCCGGGCGTGTCCGGAGGGCCGCCGGCCGGAGCCGGGGTCCCTCCGGAGGTGTGTCAGCCGGTCACGGCGCGGGGGTCGTCGAGGTGCCGGCGGCGGGGGCGCCGGGGTTGGCCGCCACGGTGTCGGCGGCGTCCGAGACCGACTGGCGCAGGATCTCGGCGTCGACGAGGCCGGTCCACAGGTTGACGAGGGTGCGGTCGCGGCCGATCACGGCCACCGACGGCGTGCCGGCGATGCCGAGACGGTCGGCCAGGTCGCCGAACGCGTCCTTGCCCACGGTGTAGGTGAAGAAGGCGACGCCCTTGCTCGCACGGGCGTCCGAGCGGACCTCAGAGAGCGCCGCCGCGACGCTGTCGTCGTCGGCCGCGCCCTTCACGACGAAGCTCACGACCACGACGCCACTGCCCTCGAGGGCCTTGGCGACGGGCTTCGGGGTGGTCGGACCGGCGGTGACCGTTCCTCCCAGGCCGACCGCAGCGACGGCGACGGGCGCCGCGTTCGCGACGGGTGCGGTCGCGGCAGGTTCCGGCGACTCCGCCGAGCCCCCGCCTCCTCCGCCGCAACCGGCGACGAGGACGCACGAGGCCGCCAGGGCCGCGCCGACACTGGTGATGCGCCTCATGAGCGACCGGGCATGGTGCCCCGCGATGCCGCTCCGGCCTGTGACTTGAACCTGCGGTAGCAGGTGGGACCCGACCCGGACACGCCAAGACGTGACCGCGAAGCCGTTTCCCTCATCACTCGTATTGGCTCAAGATGTGAGCCGGTGGCGAACACAGCAGGGCACCTCCGAGTCTAGCCGCTACTCCGGTGAGTCGGCACGACGGGACGCAGGCTTGAACGCCGGGCGGAAATCGGCATGGGCATGTGGTCCATGAGCCCTTGGCTTCCGTATCGGCGTCGGTGACCCTCGATAGGCAGCCCACGCCTCCCTGGAGCCGCCCGGTGCTCGTTCCCGCCCCGCTTCCCACCTACACCCTCTCGCCCGGCATGGCCCCGTTGTCGTGCGGCCAGCAGGCCGCCCTCGACGCGTGCCTGACGGCCCTCACCGGCCGTCTGACCGGGGTCCTGGTGACCTCCGCCACCACGACGGCCAGCCACCACCTGATCGAGCTGATCACCCCCGCCGGGACCCTCCTGGCGATGGAGCGCGTGTCGGTGCTCCCGGGCGTCGGCGGCGCGGCCGCCGCCTGATCCCGGCCGAGGGCCCCGCCCCCGCCCGCCGCGGTAGCCTGCCCGGGTGAGCGACGACGGTGCCGCCGATCGCCTGGAGATGCTCCTCGTGGCCCGTTGGCTCGAGGACGGCGCGCGCGACGACGGCGAGGTGTCGGTGTCGGTCGCGGCCATCGCCGGCGAGCTCGGGCTGGAGCCGGGCCGCAGCGGCATGCTGACCGTCATGGGAGCCCTCGGTGAGCTCGAGGACCGGCGCCAGGTGCGCGTGTCCTGGCCCCTGGGCACCGGGGGCAGCGAGGCCCTGGTGAGCCTCTCGTCCGACCTGCGCGGCGACGCCCGGCGGCTGTTCGGCGTCTGATCCCGGCACGCCGGCCGCCGGGTGCGCCCCGGGCTTCAGCCTCAAGCCGTCGCAGATCGTGGATGCGGGGCGTGAGAGCCCCGCGTGGGGCGGGATCCGGGGCCGCACCCTGAGGGTGACCCCTCGGGTGGCCGCGGATCCCGCATCCACGCGAGGGATCTCGCGCATCCGCGCCGCGAGATCGACGGATTGAGGCTCAGGCCGGCTTCACGCCGAGCTCGCGCAGCTGCAACGCGTCCACCGCGGCGGGCGCGCCCGTGAGCGGGTCGGCACCCGTCGCCGTCTTCGGGAAGGCGATCACGTCGCGGATCGACCGCTCGCCGGCCAGCAGCATCACGATCCGGTCGAGGCCGAGGGCGATGCCGCCGTGGGGCGGGGCGCCGAGCCGCAGGGCCGTCAGGAGGAAGCCGAACTTGGCCTCGGCCTCCTCGGCCGACAGGCCGATGAGCGAGAAGACCCGCTCCTGGGTGGCGCGGTCGTGGATGCGGATGCTGCCCCCGCCGATCTCGAGGCCGTTCAGCACCACGTCGTAGGCCTGCGAGAGGACCGAGCCGGGGTCCGACTCGAGCCGCTCCAGATCCTCGGGACGCGGCGCGGTGAAGGGATGGTGGGTCGAGTCCCAGCGGCCGTCGGCCGCGCTCCACTCGACCAGGGGGAAGTCGACGACCCAGATGGGCTTCCAGACGCCCTCGGGGATCAGTCCGTTGCGCTCCGCGAAGCGCAGGCGCAGGGTGCCGAGCACCGACTGCGCCACCGGCTCGGCGTCGGCGACCAGGGCGATCAGATCGCCGGGCCCGGCGCCAAGGTCCGCGGCGATCGTGCCGAGGAACTTCGCCACCGGCGAGCGCAGGGAGCCGCCCTCCTCGACGGCCGCCCACACGAGGCCCTTGGCCCCGAGCTCGCGCGCCTCCTCCATCAACTCGTCGCCCACCTTGCGGCTGACGGCGGGGCCGGCGCCCGGCACGACCAGGCCCCGCACCACGCCGCCGGCGGCGATCGCGCCCTCGAAGACGCCGAAGCCCGACGCCCCGGCCGGGCCGGTCCAGTCGAGGATCTCCATCCCGAAGCGCATGTCCGGGCGGTCGGTGCCGAAGCGGCGCACGGCGTCGGCGTGCGTGATGCGCGGGAACGGCGTGGCCACGGTGACCCCCGCGGCCGCGAACGACTCGAGCAGCACGCGCTCCATCAGGTCCTGGACGTCCTGGGGCTCCACGAACGACGCCTCGACGTCGAGCTGGGTGAACTCGGGCTGGCGGTCGGCGCGCAGGTCCTCGTCGCGGAAGCAGCGGACGATCTGGTAGTAGCGCTCGATCCCGCCGACCATCAGCAGCTGCTTGAAGAGCTGCGGGCTCTGGGGCAGCGCGTACCACGACCCGCGCTGCAGGCGGCTCGGCACCAGGAAGTCGCGTGCGCCCTCGGGCGTCGAGCGCGTGAGCACCGGCGTCTCGACCTCGAGGAAGCCCTCGTCCTCCAGCACGCGGCGCATCGCCGACGAGACGCGGCTGCGCATCTCCAGCGCCCGCAGGCGCCGGGGGCGGCGGATGTCGAGGTAGCGATGGGTGAGGCGCAACTCCTCGGAGGCCTCCTGGCTCTCGTCCTCCACCGAGAACGGCAGCGGATCGGCCTCCGACAGCATCTCGAGGCCCTCGACGCGCAGTTCCACCGCGCCGGTCGCGAGGGCCGGGTTCACCGTCTGGGCGGAGCGTGCGATCACCTCTCCGCTCACGCACACGACGTCCTCCGGGCTGAGGGCGCCGGCCGCCCGGTGCACCTCCCCCCCCGCCTCGGGGTGGAACACCAGCTGGAGCAGCCCCGAGCGGTCGCGCAGGTCGATGAACACCACGCCCCCGTGATCGCGGCGCCGATGGACCCATCCGGAGACCCGCACGCTCTCTCCGAGGGCCTCCGCGGCCCCGGTGCAGGTGTGGCTCCGATAGCGCTGCGAACCGATCAAAGCGTCAATTCCTCCACGAGTTCACCCAACGGGATCTCACGCTGACCGCCCGCGGCCATGTCGCGCACGGTCGCGATGCCGGCCGCGTACTCGCGGTCGCCCACGATCACGGCGTAGCGCGCGCCGAGCGTGGCGGCGTGCTTCATCATCGTCTTCAGGCTGCGTCCGCGCAGGTCGCTCTCGCAGCGCAGCCCCGCCGCCCGCAGGCGCTCGAGCACCGGCAGCATCGGAAGCCGCAGCGCATCGTCGAGCACGGCCACGTAGCAATCGATCTCGGGGCCGGCGTCGGCCCCCTGGGCCTCGAGCGCGAGGACGATCCGCTCGATGCCGGCGCCGAAGCCGATGCCCGGGGTCGGAGGCCCGCCCAGGCCCTCCACCAGGCCGTCGTAGCGCCCTCCCCCGCCCACCGCGCTCTGCGCCCCCAGCGCGTCGCTGGTGAACTCGAAGACGGTCATCGTGTAGTAGTCGAAGCCGCGCACGAGGGCCGGGTCCTCGACGTAGGCGATGCCGAGCCGCCCGAGCGCCTCGAGCACGCTCTCGCGGTGGGCCTGGGCGGCCGGTGAGAGGTGGTCGAGCAGCTTCGGCGCGTGCTCCATCACCGCCGCCACGCGGGGGTTCTTGGTGTCGAAGAGCCGCAGCGGGTTGACCCGCATGCGCTCCTGGGCGTCGGCGTCGAGCTCGGACAGGTGGCGCTCGAGGTACTCCAGCAGCAGCGCCCGGTAGGGGCCTCTGCTCTCGGGATCGCCCATGCTGCCGAGGCGCAACTGGAGGCCCGTCAGCCCGAGCCGGCGATAGATGCCGTCCAGCAGCGCGATCACCTCGGCGTCGAGCAGCGGGTCGGCGCTGCCGATCGCCTCGGCGCCGAACTGCCAGTGCTCGCGGTAGCGGCCGGCCTGGGGCGCCTCGTAGCGGAACATCGGTGCGAGGTACCAGAGCTTCACGGGCAGCGGCAGCTTGTGCATGCCGTGCTGCACGAAGGCGCGCACGACCGGCGCCGTGCCCTCCGGGCGCAGGCTCAGGCTGCGGCCGGCCTGGTCCTGGAATGTGTACATCTCCTTGCGCACGACGTCGGTGCTGGTGCCGACGCCCCGCACGAAGACCTCGGTCTCCTCGAAGGTCGGCGTGACGATGCGCGAGTACCCGTACCGCTCCAGGGCGTCGCGGGCGACGTCGATGACGCGCTGGCGCAGGCGGCTCTCGGCCGGGAGGACGTCGCGCGTCCCCTTGGGCGCCGACGCGCGGCGCGTGCCCCCGCTCACCGCTTGGCCGATCCGGCCCGCTTCTCCTCGTAGCGGCGCATCTGGCGCCTGTACCGGACCCGGTCGAGGAAGAGGCCGAGCGGGACCATCATGGCGAACGCGATCAGCGCGATCACCAGGGCGGTCACGGGGCTCTCGTCGGCGAACAGCACCAGGTACGGATAGAAGACCGCCGCGACGAGGCCGGCGCGCAGGAACACGCCACGTGGCGACGCCGGCACCGGCGCGGCCGAGTGGCGCTTGGGCGCGACCTTGCCCGAGGGCGACGCCGCCTCGAGGGCGGTGCGGCGCGGGCTCGCGGCCGGCGGTGGGCCGGCGCCCTTGCGGCGCTTGCGCTTGGCGGCCATCAGGCGGCCGTCCGGTGGCGGGGCATGTGCAGGTCCAGCAGCTGGCCCGGGCGGAACCCGGCGATGCCGAGGGCGGCCGGAGAGGGCCCGCCGCGCAGCGCGTCGCCGGGGATGAGCCCCACGAGCTCCGCGTCGCCGGCCTCGATACCCAGGCGCTCGGCCTCGGCGCGCACGGCCGCGATGACCAGTGCCGGCGGAGCCGCCCTTCGGTCCTCGATGTTCATCGACACCTGGGCCATCCCCGCCTCGGGCAGGTAGAGGCCGAGCGCGCGGACCCCCGGGGGGCCGCCGCCGGCCTCGCGCACGCGGGCGGCGATCGTCCGGGCCTCGGTCAGCGTGCCCTCCGGCAGCCAGACGTTGAGCGCGATCAGGGGCTGGCGCACGCCCACGAGCACCGCTCCGGCGCTCGGGTGCATCCGCGGGGGGCCCGCGTCGGGGACGATCTCACCCTCCTCGACCGCGCGGGTCAGCTCCTCCAGCCCGCCCCGGCGGAAGTCGCGCGGGCGGACGCGGTCGGGGTCGGTGGCCACCGCTCCGTAGAGGAACACCGGCAGGTTCAGGTCGGCGGCCAGGCGGCCCGCGAGGCCGCGGGCGATCTCCGACGCGAACGGGATGTCGTCCTCGGTGAGCGCCACGATCGGAGCCACGTCGAGCGCGCCGGTGCGCGGGTGGGCCCCGCGGTGCCGGCGCAGGTCGATGCGGTCGACGCACTCCCCCGCAAGCGACACCAGGGCCTCCTGCAGTGCGAGCGGCTCGCCCGCGAGGGTGATCACGCTGCGGTGGTGGTCGGGGTCGGAGTGCACGTCGAGGACGTGCACCCGCGGACGCCGGCAGGCGTCGGCGAGCGCCCGGATCGTCGCGGCGTCACGTCCCTCGCTGACGTTGGGCACCGAGTACGCGGTGGGCAGCGGCGGCGGCGCCGGGAGCGGCGCGTCCAGCAGCGCCGTGCGTCCTTGTGTGCTCAGGTGGCCTTCCCTATCGTTCACCAGTGAATCACCTTGAGAGTACTCCTCCGACTTCTCCGCTTCCTGACGCCGTACGCCGGCAAGGTGGCGGTCACCGCCATCAGCGCCGTCGGCCTGATGGCGTGCAGCGTCACCTTGCCATACCTGACGGGCCGGGTGATCGACGACGTGCTCGTGGGCGGCGACCGAAGTGCGCTCGCTCCGCTCGTATGGGCCGTCGTGGCGGTCGCCGTCGTGCGGATGGTCTTCGGCGTGCTGCGCCGCTGGGTCTCGGGCCAGGTGAGCCTGGCGGTCGAGTTCGACCTGAGGGCGCGGCTCTTCTCGCACCTGCAGCGCATGTCGCTGGCCTACTACGACCGGATGCCCGTGGGGCAGCTGATGTCGCGGGCCACCAGCGACCTGCAGACCGTGCGCTTCTTCCTCGGCTACGGGCTCATCTTCCTGTTCATGCAGGCCTTCACCCTCATCCTGATCACGGGGATCCTGCTCTGGATGAACTGGTCGCTTGCCCTCTTGTCGCTGCTGATGGGACCCGCGCTGCTGGTGGTCGCCTGGCGCTACACCCGGCGGTCGAACCCGGTGCTGATCGACGTGCAGCAGCGGGTGGGCGAGGTGACCGAGATGGCCGAGGAGAGCGCCGTCGGGATCCGCGTCATCAAGGCCTTCGGGCGCGAGTCGGACCGCACCGACCGCTTCGGGGCCACGGCCCTGCGGGCCTTCGACCGGAGCATGGACGCCGCCCGCATCCGCTCGCTCTACCAGCCGCTGATGGGGTTCCTGCCGGTGCTCGGGCTGGGAGTGGTGCTGGTGTACGGCGGCATCCTCGCGATCGACGGCAGCATGAGCCTCGGCGAGTTCGTCGCCTTCTACCTCTTCCTGACCATGCTCATGGCGCCCTTCCGCTCGCTCGGGATGCTGGTCGGCCAGGCTCAGCGCGCGATCGCCGGCGGCACCCGCATCTTCGAGCTGCTCGACGCGGTGCCCGAGATCCTCGAGGCCGACGAGCCCCTCCCCATGCCGGTCGGCCGGGGGCACGTGCGGTTCGAGGACGTCGGCTTCGCCTACACGCCCGAGTCGCCCTCCGTCCTCACCGCGATCGACCTCGACGTGCCCGCCGGGCGCACGATCGCCCTGATCGGTCCCACCGGATCCGGCAAGACCACCCTCACCCAGCTGATCCCGCGCTTCTACGAGGCCACGTCGGGGCGGGTCCTGATCGACGGCGCCGACGTGCGCGACCTGCGCCTGGACGAGCTGCGCCACGCGGTGGGCATGGTCTCGCAGGACCCCTTCCTGTTCTCCACCAGCGTGCGCGAGAACATCGCCTACGGGCGGCCCGAGGCGAGCGACGACGAGGTGCGGGCGGCCGCGCGGATGGCCCAGGCCGAGGGCTTCATCGACGCCCTGCCCGAGGGCATGGACACGGTCGTCGGCGAGCGCGGCCTCACCCTCTCCGGCGGCCAGCGCCAGCGCCTGGCGATCGCCCGGGCGATCATCACCGACCCCCGCATCCTGATCCTCGACGAGGCGACCGCCTCGGTCGACGCCTCCACCGAGCGCGAGATCCAGACGGCCCTCGCCACGGTGATGGAGGGGCGCACGACCCTGGTGATCGCGCACCGCCTCTCCACGCTGTCGCTCGCCGACGAGCTCGTGGTGCTGGAGGGCGGCCGGATCGTCGCCCGCGGCACCCACGACGAGCTCTACGACTCGAGCGAGGTCTACCGGGAGATCCACGACGGCGGCCTCGCCCGCCCCGACCTGATCGCGCGGGACGCATGAGCACCGCCGCCGCCCCCGGCCTCGCCCGCGCCGAGCGCGCAGAGCCGCCCGTCGCGCGCCACAAGCTGCGCCGCCTGCTCCCCTATTTCCGGCCCTACCGGGCGCGGGCGTTCGCCACCGTCGCCCTGATGATCGTCGTCACCGCGAGCGGCCTCGCGATCCCGGCCCTCGCCCAGTTCGCCATCGACCACGGCATCACGGCCGGCGACAAGGGCGTCCTGCTGCTGGCCGTCGGCCTCTTCGTCGTGGCCGGCCTGATCGGCTGGCTCGCCGGCTACTACCAGACCTACCTGTCGAGCTGGGTCGGCGAGCGGGTGCTCCTCGACCTGCGGACCGACACCTTCCGGCACCTGATGCGCCTCGAGCTCGGCTACCACGAGCGCACACCCACGGGCCGTACCGTCAGCCGCCTGACCAGCGACATCGAGGCGCTCCTGCAGCTGGTCACCGACGGCTTCACCTCGCTGGTGATCAACGGCCTGACCTTCATCGGGGTCGTGGTGATCCTGTTCACCTACGACGTCGAGCTCGCGCTGCTGACGTTCGTGATCTTCCCGGCGCTCGCCGTCGCCACGGCCCTCTTCCGGGTCTACTCCACCCGCGCCTACCGGCGCACCCGCGAGCGCGTGGCCGATGTCCTCGCGACGCTCCAGGAGACCCTCTCGGGCATCCGCGTCGTGCAGGGCTTCGGCCGCCAGAAGCCCTCCGAGGAGGTCTTCCGGCGCGTCAACGAGGAGTACCGCGAGGCCAACATGTCCACCATCCGGCTCTCGGGCACCTACTTCCCGGGCGTCGAGCTGCTGTCGGGCATCGGCACCGCGATCATCCTGTACTTCGGATCGACCCGGGTGCTCGACCAGGAGGTCAGCATCGGTGTGATGGTGGCCTTCGTCGGCTACCTGTCGAGCTTCTTCGACCCGATCCAGCAGCTCTCCCAGCTCTACAGCACCTTCCAGTCGGCCATGGCCGCCCTGGAGAAGATCTTCGGGGTGCTCGACACCGACCCCGAGGTCGCCGACTCGCCCGGGGCCGTCGACCTGCCCCGCATCGAGGGGCGCATCGAGCTGCGCGGCGTCACCTTCGCCTACGACCGCACGCCCGTCCTCACCGACCTCGACCTGATCATCCCGGCCGGCGAGACCGTCGCCCTTGTGGGCACCACCGGCGCCGGCAAGTCGACCCTCGCCAAGCTGGTCTCGCGCTTCTACGACCCGATCGAGGGTCAGGTGCTGATCGACGGGCACGACCTGCGGGGCGTGACCATGCGCTCCCTGCGCGACCAGCTCGCGATCGTCCCCCAGGAGGGCCACCTGTTCGCCGGCACCGTCGCGGAGAACCTGGCCTTCGGGCGGCCGGAGGCGAGCGATGAGGAGCTGCGCGCGGCGGCCGACGCGGTCGGGGCGACCGGCTTCATCGAGTCGCTGCCCGAGGGCTTCGGCACCCGCATCAACGACAAGGGCTCGGGACTGTCGGCCGGCCAGCGCCAGCTGATCTCCTTCGCCCGGGCGCTGGTGGCCGACCCGCGGCTGCTGATCCTCGACGAGGCCACCTCCTCGGTCGACCTGCGCGCCGAGCAGCTGATCGAGGACGCCCTGCGCGGCCTCCTCGAGGGGCGCACCGCGATCATCATCGCCCACCGCCTCTCCACCATCCGCGACGCCGACCGCATCGTGGTGCTGGAGGGCGGGTGCATCGCCGAGCAGGGCACGCACGACGAACTGGTCGAGGCGGGAGGGCGCTACGCCGCGCTCTACGGCGACTGGGCCGAGGTCGCGGGCGCGCAGTAGCGAGAGCGCCGCGCCGGAGCGCTCAGGTCGAGCCGACGCAGGCCGAGGTTTGGTACGATCGCCAACGGCCCGTCCGGTGGTGGGGGATCGTCTAGCGGTAGGACGCCGGGTTCTGGCCCCGGTAGCGGGGGTTCGAATCCTCCTCCCCCAATCAACTCCGGTCGAAGTCGGTCCGTGGCGCATTCGTCTAGGGGCCTAGGACGCCGCCCTCTCACGGCGGTAACACGGGTTCAAATCCCGTATGCGCTACTCAGGCAGGTCAAAAGCCCCGCTCCGGCGGGGTTTTTTGTTGCCTTCATGGCGCGACGGGGTACATCAGACCACCCTCGTCCATCACTCGGACGCCGCCACGCTTCCACGAGCCGCTCCTTGCCGCCCGCGCCTCGGGGGTGACGGCCGTGTGTGTCGAGTCCAGAGACCGGCCCTCCGCAGGGATGCGGTTCGTCGTGAACGTGTCGGCGGGCGTGTCAGAGACCGCGTATCGGACGTTCCTCGGATGGTTTATCCTCGGCGGCGCCCGGGGTGATCCTCTTCCTGGTCCGCAAACGCCATCTCGCACCGGAGCGAGGTCGTGTGAACGCGCAGAACCCGTGCAGTTGCCGAGGCGACAGGCTCGCCGGGGAGGCCGCACTCGAAACATGAGCGGTCAGCATCATCCTCGGATTCGTCCAACGAGGAATGGGGAGTGAGAGCGTGGCCAGGAAACAACCGAACATCCTGATCCTCTGGGGCGATGACATCGGCTGGTGGAACATCAGCTACAACAGCCGCGGTCAGATGGGCTATCGGACGCCCAACATCGACCGGGTCGCCAACGAGGGCGTCGCCTTCACCGACTACTACGGCCAGCAGAGCTGCACGGCCGGACGCGCCGCCTTCATCACCGGCCAGAACCCGATCCGCACCGGCCTGACCAAGGTCGGGATGCCAGGAGCAGACGTCGGTCTGCAGCCGGAGGACCCGACCATCGCCGAGCTGCTCAAGCCGCTGGGCTACGCCACCGGCCAGTTCGGGAAGAACCACCTCGGGGACAAGGACGAGTTCCTGCCGACGATGCACGGCTTCGACGAGTTCTTCGGCAACCTCTACCACCTCAACGCCGAGGAAGAGCCCGAGCTCGAGAGCTATCCGACGGACCCCGAGTTCAAGAAGCGCTTCGGGCCGCGCGGAGTGCTGCACTCGTGGGCCGACGGCGCCGGTGGGCAGCGGATCGAGAACACCGGCCCGTTGACGAGGAAGAGGATGGAGACCATCGACGACGAGGTCACCGAGCACGCCCTTCGCTTCATCGACGAGGCGCACGCGGCGGACAAGCCCTTCTTCATGTGGTGGAACACCACAGCCATGCACTTCCGCACCCACTCGGCGGACAAGCACAAGGGCAAGAGCAACGGACAGGGCGAGTACAACGACGTGATGGTCGCCCACGACGAGAACGTCGGGATCATGCTCGACAAGCTCGACGAGCTGGGGATCGCCGAGGACACGATCGTCATGTACTCGACCGACAACGGCCCGCACTACAACAGCTGGCCGGACGCCGGCATCACGCCCTTCCGTTCGGAGAAGAACACCAACTGGGAGGGCGGCTGGCGCGTCCCGGCGTTCCTGCGGTGGCCCGGCCAGATCCCCGCCGGAACCGTGCTCAACGGGATCGTCTCCCATCAGGACATCCTGCCCACGGTGCTCGCAGCGGCCGGCGAGCCGGACATCGCCGAGAAGCTCCTCGACGGCCACACAGCCGACGGCAAGACCTTCAACGTCCACCTCGACGGCTTCAACATGCTGCCGTACCTCACCGGAGAGGCGACAGAGAGCCCGAGGAGGTACTTCTTCTACATCAGCGACGACGGCGAGATCCTCGCCATCCGCATGGACGACTACAAGGCCGTCCTCATGGAACAGCGGGCGACGAGGATGCAGACCTGGGCCGAGCCGTTCGTGAAGCTGCGCCTCCCGAAGATGTTCAACCTGCGCCAGGACCCGTTCGAGCGCGCGGACGAGAACTCGAACACGTACTGGGACTGGATCTTCGACCACGCCTGGGTCATGTACAAGATGCAGGCGACGGTGTCGGAGCAGATCGAGAACTTCGTCAGGTACCCGCCACGCCAGAAGCCGGCGGCGTTCAACCTGGACGCCGTGATGGCGCAGCTGGAAACCGCGGGCAGCGGCGCGAACCACTGATCCGAAACCGGATCTCCTGAGTGAGGGGCCACCCGGCGGGTGTCGATCCGCCGGGTGGCCCCTGCTCGGCCACGACGTACGCTGGAGCGGCACCATGAGCCTCACCGCGATCGACGTACTGCTCGACCCCGACCGGACCATGGTCGAGACGGCCTCGGCTGCCAATGGTCAACTGCGCGCCGGCTTTCCCGCGGGTTTCGCCTTGGACGCTGACCATGCGCCGCACATCACCGTGCTGCAGCGCTTCGTCCGCACTGCGGACCTCGACGCCGTCGAGGCGGCCGTGGCGGCCGTCTTCGAGCAGGTGGACCTCGCCACCTTGGGGCTCGAGGCAACCGGCTACTACTACCTGCCCTGGCAGGAGCTCGGGCTCGTCGGCATCACGATCGCGCCGAGCCGAGCGCTGCTCGACCTGCAGCAGTCGATCATCGTCGCGGTCGCTCCGTTCTCGCAGCGGGGCGGCGGCCCCGCGGCGTTCGCCGGCGCACCTCAGACGCCCACCATCCTCCCGACGGCCGCGTACGTGGAGACCTTCGTCCCTGACCACGTCGGCACGAACTACAACCCGCACGTGACGGTCGGACTGGGACCCGAAGACGAGGTCGAGGCGATGGTCGCCGCACCCTTCGCCACCTTCGGGTTCGGGGTCGAGAGCGCTGCGGTCTACCAGCTCGGGGACCTCGGAACCGCTCAGCAGAGGCTCTGGTCATCGGCCCAGGGCGGCCCGCGGCGATGACCGCCTCGTCGGCGAGCCGGCGGGGGTGGCGTGAACGTCCGGACGAGGGCGCGCCGACGGCCGTCGCCATCCAGGCCCGCATCGGCCGCCGCCCGATCCCCGCAGGGGGGGACACGATCCTCGCGGACGGGTCGGGCGCATGACAGCAGCCGAGGGAATGGTCCTCATCCCTGGTGGCACGTTCCGCATGGGGTCGGACAGCCACTATTCCGAGGAGGCGCCCGTGCACAGCGTCGCCGTGGACGCGTTCTGGATCGACCGTTGTGAGGTCACGAACTCCGACTTCGGGGCGTTCGTCCAGGCGACCGGGTACGTCACCGTCGCCGAGCGGCCGCTCGACGCGGCCGATTTCCCGGGTGCGCCGCCCGAGAACCTGGTTCCGGGATCGCTTGTCTTCACGCGGACGCCCGGACCGGTCGATCTGCGCCATCTGAGCCAGTGGTGGACGTGGACCCCGGGCGCCTGCTGGCGGCACCCGCATGGGCCCCACTCGTCGCTGGAGGGGCTGGACGCCCACCCCGTCGTGCACGTCGCCTACGAGGATGCCGCCGCGTTCGCGGCCTGGGCCGGCAAGGATCTTCCGACCGAGGCCGAGTGGGAGCACGCCGCGCGCGGCGGACTCGACGGCGCCGTCTTCACCTGGGGTGACGAGCGCGAAGCTCCCGGCGAGCGGCTCGCGAACTTCTGGCACGGCGACTTCCCCTGGCGCCCCGCCGAGGGGTACGGCACGACGCAGCCGGTCGGCTCGTTCCCGGCGAACGGCTACGGCCTCCATGACATGGCCGGAAACGTCTGGGAGTGGACGACGGACTGGTACACGGCCCGCCACCCGGAGGACGCCCACAAGCCGTGCTGCGTGCCACACAACCCCCGCGGCACGGACATGGAGGCGAGCTACGACCCGGCGCAGCCCCAGTTCCGCATTCCGCGGCGCGTGATCAAGGGTGGCTCGTTCCTCTGCGCAGACAGCTACTGCATGCGGTACCGGCCCGCGGCACGCCGTCCCGAGATGATCGATACCGGCATGAGCCACATCGGCTTTCGTTGCGTGCGTCGCGATGCGCCCGCGCGGCTGGGAGCGGTGGCCCTCGACGCCGAGCTGGCCGCCGGTGGCGCCGAGCCGGGCGAGCCCCTGTGACATCGTCGCGGGACCGCGTTGAGACCGCGTCCCGATCGACCTGGAGCGCGTCCATCGCCCCTCGCGCCCTTCGCCCACCGCGGCGCCCATGAACGAGGCTGCCGCCGGCCTCGCCGTCCTGCTCCTGGTCTTCGTGCTCTACGCGACGGTCGCCCGGCGCCTCGATCACTTCTCGGTGACCTCGGCGATCGTCTTCACGATCGCGGGCATCACGCTGGGCACCGAGGGCCTCGACATCCTGCCCCTCTCGCTCGGGGCGGAGAGCACGAAGCTGCTGGCCGAGAGCGCACTCGCGGTCCTTCTCTTCGCCGACGCCTCGACCGTGGACGTCCGCGGGGCGCGCCGCGACGCCGGCCTCATCGCTCGATTGCTCCTGATCGGGCTACCGCTGGCGATCGTCGCCGGCACCCTTGCCGCGAGCGGACTCCTGCCGGAGCTGAGCTGGGCGGCCTGCGTGCTCCTGGCCACGGTCCTGGCACCCACGGATGCGGCGCTCGGGCTGGCGGTCTTCGGCAACCGCGCCGTCCCGGCGCGGGTGAGGCGGGTGCTCAACGTCGAGAGCGGCCTGAACGACGGGCTCGCGACCCCGATCGTCTTCTTCATGATCGCGGTCGTCGCCGACGAGGCCACGTCGGGATCGACGGCGATCCTCTCCGAGGCCGCACGGCACGCGGTCGTGGACCTGGCGCTCGGGGTCGGCGTGGGAGTGGCCGTCGGGGGCCTGGGCAGCCTGCTGCTGCTCTGGGGCCGCAGCCGCAGCACGACGACCGCAGCATCCGAGGAGATCGGCGTGCTGGCGCTCGCGACCCTCTCGTACGTGGGCGCGGTGGCCCTCGGGGTCAACGGCTTCGTCGCGGCCTTCGTCGGTGGGCTCGCGTTCGGGGCGCTCACACGTGGGGCGATGCGGGATCGCACCGGGGTCACGGACACGGCCGGCCAGGTGCTCGGGGTGCTCGTCTGGGTCGTCTTCGGCTCGCTTCTCGCGGGGCCCGTCCTGCTCGACGGCCCGGATTGGCACCCGATCGCCTACGCGGCCCTCAGCCTCACTCTCGTGAGGATGGTCCCCGTCGCGATCTCACTCCTGGGGACCGGCCTGCGACCCGCGTCGATGGCGTTCATGGGCTGGTTCGGGCCGCGCGGGATGGCGTCGGTCGTCTTCGTCCTCGTGGTCGTCATCGAGCTCGAGTCGGCCGCCCCGGAGATGGCGTCGGTCATCGCCACGACAGGCGCGTGGACCATCCTCTTCAGCGTGATCCTCCACGGCGTCACCGCAGGCCCGCTCGGGCGGAGATACGGGGCTCGTGCGGGGCGCCTCCCCGACTCGGCCCCCGAGCGGACCGAGTCGGCCGAACCCCGGATACGCCGGCGCCAGATGACGGGGTCCTGAGCGCGATCCTCGTCACGCGGGCCCACGAGATTCCGTCTCGCGACCTGTCCGCCTCCTCACGGCGGTAGCAGGAGTTCAGAACCCTCCGCCGGGCCATGCGACACCCGAGTAGCGCTCGATCGCCGGGCCGGGGGGCGGAGCGACCGGCGCGAACAGGTCGGTGCGCACCGTCGTGCCGGGGAAGATCCGCGCGAAGGGATCCGAGTCGAAGGCGCGCGGATCGCGGGCGACCGTGATGGCCCCGCCATAGTTCACCGGGTCGAGCGCGAGCGTCGTCATACAGATGAGGGCGTCGCCGAGCAGCGGGATCCACCACGCCAGCGCATCGCGGCGGGCCTGCTGCACGACGGGGTCGTCGAACGGCACCCGGGCGGCATCGTCGGACAGGGCGCAGACGTGCGCCCACGCCCCGGCGACCGGCGATCCGGCGAGGCAACGGGGGTCGGCCCGGAAGCGACGGCCCGGAGCGCCGCGGTCGGCGGACAGCCGCACGCCGTCCCACACCAGCCGCGACGAGCCCGTCCTCACTCGGGCACCCGCCAGTCGGGGCGGATCTCACGGGTGATCTCCCGCATGTCGCGCCGCAGGTCCTCCATCGTGGGGCGCCCCCAGTACCAGTAGCCGTTGTAGGCGCGGTGGATCGTCAGGTCCGGGCGCAGCGAGAACGCAGTGGGCTGGTAGGGGTCGTGGACCGTGTCGGTCGTCTCGCGCAGCCCGAGCCGCTCGATCCAGCGGCGCTCCGCGTCGGAGAGGAAGGTGAAACGCGCGCCCAGCCCGACCCGGAACGCCGCCTGCTCGGCCGGAGGGTCGACGCTCACGACGACGATGCGCGAGTAGGCCACCTCGAACTCGTCCTGGAGCGCGGTGACCTCGCGCAGATGTCGCTGCTCCTTGGGACAGAACCAGCCGCGCGAGGTGAACAGCACCAGGGGATCGCCCCCGGCGATCCCGGCGAGCGTGCGCGGCCGCCCGGTGTGGTCGGGCAGGTCGAGGTCGGGGAAGGACGCGCCGGGCACCAGGCGGTCGAGGCCCTGCGATGCTGGGATCATGGGTGGCACTCCGTGCGATGGAGGGGGGCGGGCCAGGCGGCCCGCGGCCCCGCGCGGCACGTCGCCGGCGGGATCGCGCGCGCCGCGCCCGGCGGACCGAGGGCTACGAGCCCATCGTGACCGCCGACTCCAGGAGAGGCGTGATGGCCTCACCGTGGGTGTTGGCCGCCGCGCGCTTGATGACGGCCTCATAGGTCGCCTCGTCGAACTCGCCCCTGCAGGTCTGGCAGTGGTAGACGAGCAGGGCCCGCGCCTCGTCGCGGATGCGTGCCATGCGCACCGCGGCCTCGAGCTCCGGGGTGATGGATTCCCCGTGCTCGTTGGCCGCCGCGCGCTTCAGGATCGCCTCGACGGTGGCCTCGTCGAACTGGCCGGTGCACGTGGTGCACTGGTAGACGAGCATCCGCATCGCGGCGTCGTGGATCTGGGCGGCCGCGAGAGCGGCCTGCAGCCCGGGCGTGACGACGGCCGGGCCTCCGAGCTCCTCACTGATCGGGGACATCTCTTTCCTCCTGGACGACTGATTCGGGCACCCTGCGGTCCGACTGCCCGCCACGGCGTTACACCGCCCGCCCCGAACGGCTCCCGAAGGGCTGTCGCGCCACGGGCATCCGGGAATAGGGTCGCGCGATGCCCCCCGCACCGCTCAGAGACGGTCCCCCGGCGCGGCCGACCGGGTACGCCGATGGACCGGAGCTCGTGGAGGCGCTGCGCCGCGGCGAGGAGCAGGCGTTCGCGTGGCTCGTGAGAAGCCATCACCAGGCCTTGCTGCGCTACGCCGGGGTGTTCCTCCGCGACCGGGCGGTCGCGGAGGAGATCGTCCAGGACACGTGGCTCGCCGTGATACGCGGCATCGATTCGTTCGAGGGCCGCTCGTCCGTGAAGACGTGGATCTTCACCATCCTCGCCAACCGCGCCCGCACCCGAGGGGTGCGCGAGGCGCGCACCGTTCCCTTCTCGGCGCTCCTGGCGCGGGAGCTCGAGGACGATGAGCCGGCGGTCCCCGCCGACCACTTCCGGCCCGCGGGCGCGCCCCGCTGGCCCGGCGGATGGGCCGTCGTGCCCCCGCCCTGGAACGCCCCCGAGGAGCGGATGCTCGCGAGGGAGACGCGCCAGCTCATCGACCGAGGCCATCGAGTCGCTGCCTCCCGTCCAGCGGGAGGTGATCACTCTCCGCGACGTCGTGGGCATGGAATCCGGCGAGGTCTGCGGCATGATGGGGCTGACCGACGGCAATCAGCGCCTTCTCCTCCATCGCGCCCGCAGTCGGGTCCGCCGGGCTCTCGATGCCCACCTGTCCGTGGAAGGGGTCGCATGAGCGAGGAACCGCGCGGCCCGGGCGGGGTGACCTGCATCGAGGTCGTCGAACTGATGTCCGACTACATCGAGGGCGCGCTCAGCCCGTCCGAGCGGGCGCGATTCGAGGAACACCTCTCGCTCTGCCCGCCCTGCCGCGACTACCTCGCCCAGGTCCAGGCGACCATCGTGGGCGCGGCGGGCCTGACCGAGGATGACGTTCCACCGAAGACGATGGATGCGCTGCTCGACGCCTTCCGCGATTGGAAGAGTCGCTGACCGAGGATTGGGCCGTGCCGGCCGCGCCGGCGAGCCCTCTTCCGCGCGAGGCCGGCCGTCCACGTAACGCCGGGCGGACGTCGGAGACCACCCACTACTCGCGGATCCAGAAACAGGGCGGCTCGTGGAGGATCTCTCGTTCACCGGACTCCTGGCCATCGCCGCGGTGGCGCTGCTCGCCCCGCTGGCGATCGGCCTCCTGCCGGGTCTGCGGCTTCCCTCGGTGGTCCTCGAGATCGTCGCGGGGATCGTCATCGGCCCGGCCGTCCTCGGGTGGGTCGAGACCGACGCCGTGATCCGCGTCTTCTCCCTCTTCGGGCTGGCCTTCCTGCTCTTCCTCGCCGGTCTGGAGATCGACTTCGAGCGCGCTCCGCGGCCGGCCGCTGCGGCTGGCGGGCATCGGCTTCGCCGTCTCCTTCGTGATCGCCCTCGCCGTGGGCGTCGCCCTCTCGGCGGCCGGCCAGGTCGAGAACGGCCTGATCGTCGCGATCATCCTCTCCGCCACCTCACTCGGGGTCGTCGTCCCCCTGCTGAAGGACGCGGGCGAGGTCGGCCAGCCCCTTCGGCCAGCTGACGATCGCCGCAGCCTCGATCGCCGACTTCGCGACGATCATCCTCCTCACCCTGTTCTTCTCCCGCGAGGCCACCGGCACGGGCACCAAGCTCCTGCTGCTCGGCGGCTTCGCCGTCCTCGCAGCGGTCGCGGTCGCCGGCCTGCTCGGGCTCGAGCGCTCGACGCGGCTCTCGAGAGCGCTCGTGCGCCTGCAGGACACGACGGCGCAGATCCGCGTGCGCGGCGCGTTCCTCCTGATGGCGGCCTTCGTCGCGCTCGCCGAGAACCTCGGCCTCGAGGTGATCCTCGGCGCCTTCACCGCCGGCGCCATCCTGTCGCTCGTCGACCGGGACGCCCTCATGACGCATCCTCACTTCCACACCAAGCTCGAGGGCGCGGGCTTCGGCTTCTTCATCCCGGTCTTCTTCGTGGGCGTCGGGTCGACGTTCGATCTCGACGCGCTGACCGCCAGCGCCTCGACGCTCCTGCGGGTGCCGCTCTTCCTGGTGGCGCTCCTGCTCGTCCGCGGTCTGCCCGCCCTGCTCTACCGCGGGCTCATCGGCACCCGTCGCTCGGCCATCGCGCGGGCTGCTCCAGGCGACGTCGCTGCCCGTTCATCGTGGCGGCGTCGATGATCGGGGTGGAGCTCGGCGTCATCGGCGAGGCCACCAGCGCGGCGCTGATCGGAGCGGGGCTCCTGTCGGTGGTGATCTTCCCGCTCGCGGCGGCCACCCTCCTCGGAGCCCGCGCCGCCTCCGAAGATCCCACCCTGCCGGGTGCTGCGGCCGACGTGCAAGCCACCCCTTCGTCCCGCCCATGGCGATCCGGCCTCCGCGCCGGCCGACCGACTGGAGAAGCGATGCCCGCCCCGAGTGATCGCCCGACGCAGGGCAACGCCATGAGCGAGCCACGACCGCCGGTCTGGTACCGGGTGCTCGGCCTCGGCGAGCTCCCCGAGGGCCGGGTGACCACGGTCGCGGCCGGCCGGCGCAGCCTCGCGATGACGCATCACGAGGGCCGGTACGGCGCCCTCGACAACCGCTGCCCCCACCAGGGCGGGCCGCTCGGCGAGGGGTCGATCGAGAACGGCTGGCTGCGCTGTCCCTGGCACGGGTGGGACTACTGCCCGCTGGACGGGAAGGCCCCCGGCGGGCACGAGGACGAGGGCGGTCGCCACCTTCCCCGTGGAGGTGCGCGACGACGGGGTCTGGGTCGCGGTCCCGCCCGAGGCCCCGCACGCGCGCACGGTCAGCGACCTGATGGTCGAGACGATGGTCGCCTGGGGAGTGACCCACGTCTTCGGGATGGTCGGCCACTCCAACCTCGGCCTCGCCGACGCGATCCGCCGCCAGGTGGAGGCCGGGGCGCTCACCTTCGTCGGCATCCGCCACGAGGGCGCCGCGAGCTTCGCCGCCTCGGCCTTCGCCAAGCTCACCGGCCGGCCGGCGGCGTGCCTCTCGATCGCGGGGCCGGGCGCGACGAACCTGCTCACCGGGCTCTGGGACGCCAAGGTCGACCGAGCGCCGATCCTCGCCCTGACCGGCCAGGTCGACCTGCAGGTGCTCGGCCCGGGCGCCTTCCAGGAGGTCGACCTGCGCGCGGCGTACGGCGGCGTGGCCGCCTGGGGCCAGACCGTCCATCCCGAGAGCCGCCACGCGGAGCTGATGGCGCTGGCCCTCAAGCACGCGATCGTCGGCCGCGACGTCTCGCACCTTGTCTTCCCGGACGGCGTTCAGACGCGCCCGGCGCCCGACGGCGCCGTGGCGCGCGGCCCGGAGGGACGGGTCGGCGAGCCGGCCATCCATCCACCGGACGCGGCGCTGGAGCGCGCCGCCGAGCGCCTGCGAGTGGCGCGCCGGCCGGTGATCATCGTCGGACACGGGGCGCGCTTCGTGATGGAGCCGGTCATGCGCGCTGGCCGAGAGGCTGAACGCGCCGGTGCTGACCACCTTCAAGGGGAAGGGCCTGGTCTCCGACCACCATCCTCTGGGGTGCGGGGTGCTGGGCCGCAGCGGCACGCCCATCGCGAGCTGGTTCATGAACGAGGCCGACCTGCTGCTCGTGATGGGCGCCTCCTTCTCCAACCACACCGGCATCACACCGAAGCTGCCGATCATCCAGGTGGACAGCGATCCGATCGCCCTCGGCCGCTTCCATCCGGTGGATGTCCCGCTGCAGGGTGAGATCGGCGTCACCGCCGGACTTCTGCTCGAGGCGCTCGAGGGCGACGAGCCTCCCGAGGACCGGCGCCCGGAGATCGCGCGGCGCTGGGCCGGCTGGCGCGCCGAGAAGTCGCGCCGCGAGGCCGACGACCACGGACGCGGCCTCTCGGCGGCCTCGGTGTTCGCGGTGATGAGCCGCCTCGTGCCCGAGGACGCCGTGATCGCGGTGGACGTCGGCAACAACACCTACTCGTTCGGGCGCTACTTCGAATGCTCGCGGCAGTCGGTGCTCATGAGCGGCTACCTCGGCTCGATCGGCTTCGGCTACCCGGCGGCCATGGGAGCCTGGTGCGCGGCGCCGGAGCGGCCGATCGTCTGCGTCACCGGTGACGGCGGCTTCGGCCAGTACATGGGCGAGCTGACGACGGCGGTGAAGTACGGCATGCCGATCACGCACATCCTCTTGAACAACGGCCAGCTCGGCAAGATCAGCAAGGAGCAGAGGGCGGGGAGCTGGGACGTCTGGGCCACCGACCTCCACAACCCGTCGTTCGCGGGCTACGCCGAGCTGTGTGGCGCGCTCGGGATCCGGGTGGAGCGCCGCGAGGATCTGGAGCCGGCCATCGCGCGGGCCCTGGCGCACGGGGCGCCGTCGCTGGTCGAGGTGATGCAGGACCCCGACCTGGTGTGAGGACGGGCCGGACCGTCGGCGGCCGTCCCGGGCGGATACTCGACGATGCCGGCGGAGCCCTTGGAGAGCGTGGTGAGCCGACGGCCCGCGTCCGCGAGGGCACGGACACCGGCGGCGGCATCCGGCCACCCGAGGGCGTCAGCGGTACTCGGGGTTGGGATGGTCGAAGCGCGTGCCGGCGTTCCACTCCGAGACCTGGTTGCCGTGGGCGGGGATCCCTCCGGCCGCCTTCAGCATCGAGGCCAGGTGCATCAGGTTCCACGTCATGAAGGTGGTGTTGCGGCGGGTGAACTCGTTCTCGGGCCCGCCGCTGCCGGGGTCGGCATAGCTCGGGCCGGGCCCGGCCTCGCCGATCCAGCCGCAGTCGGCCTGGGGCGGGATGACGTAGCCCAGGTGCTGCAGGGAGTAGAGGACGTTCATCGCGACGTGCTTGATGCCGTCCTCGTTGCCGGTCACCACCACTCCCCCGGCCCGGCCGTAGTAGGCCCACTGGCCCTGGTCGTTGAGCTCGCCCGAGTAGCCGTAGAGGCGCTCGATGACGCTGGTGCAGACGCTGCTCTTGTCGCCGAGCCAGATCGGGGTCGCGAGGATCAGGATGTCGGCGTCCATCACGCGGGCCTGGATGGCGGGCCAGTCGTCGCGCGCGAAGCCGTGCTCGGTCATGTCGAGGTCAACGCCCGGCGGGATCACGTGGTCGACCGCCCGCACCTCGTCGACCGTCACGCCGTGGCGCCGCATGATCGCGATCGCGTTCTGGGCGAGGGCGTCGGTGTTCGAGGGCGCCGGCGAGGGCTTGAGCGTGCAGTTGACGACGATCGCGCGCAGATGGGAGAAGTCGGTCTCGGCCTGGGGCACGGGCGGATCCTTTCGGGACAGGGCCGGGCGCGCCATGCGCGCCCCGTTCGGCATGGTCCATCGGGGCCCGCGAACGTTTCAGCGGCGCGAGGGGCGTCCGCCCCGTCAGCGCTCGGAGGGCGGCGTGGAGTGGAGACGCTCGCTGAGCGCCGTCACCTCCGACCTCGGGTAACGCAGGCGCACCCGCCGAGTGCCCGGCGGGTCGTGCGCCAGTCCCGTCCCCTCCCGCCATGCCGCTCGCGGCCGGATCGGCCGGGCGACGAAGCCGCCGCCGCAGTTCGGGCACACGTTCCGCAGGACGCCCTCCACGCAGCCGGCGCAGAAGGTGCACTCGTAGCTGCAGATCCGGGCATCGGCCGACACGGGCGGCAGATCGGCGTCGCACAGCTCGCAGTTGGGCCGCAGCTCGAGCATCGGAAGTCCCCCCAGGCGAAAAGGTCGGCGCGCACTCGGCACCGCGTCGGTCCGACGCGGTCGGCCCAGCGGCACCGGTGTCTCGACGGCAGGGTAACGCCCCCGGAGCGCGCCCGGCGTCACGCCGGAGCAGCTGCGCGCGGAGCTCGCCTCGCGGGAATCAGCGACGATTACGTGGGTGCCGCTTCGCGACCCGCTCGTTGCCGTGCCTGTAGTTCCCCGTCCAGCGGGCCATGACGAGCTGGGGATCGGTGTGGACCTCGGCGAGGAACTCCTCGGCCCGGGCACCGCGCAGCGTTGCGGCGACCCTCCCCCGGTGGACGATCACGACGCTGCCGTCGTCCCGCTCGGAGTACTCGAATCCCTCAGCTCCGCCCACGCCGGCAGGGTAGCGCGGCGGCGGCCGCCGGCCGAGACGAGCGGAGCGCCGCCGCCCGGCTCAGCGCTGGACGCGCAGGCGCACCCCGAAGTCGAGGCCGCGCCGGCCTGCGCGCACGGTGGCCGTGCAGCGGCCGGGCCCGACCCGTCCGCTGACGGTCACGGCGGAGCGGCGGCGGCCGTCGCCGATGAGGGCCGCCCCGCGACCGCACCGCAGCACGACGGCGAAGTCGCCGCGCGCCGCGCCGCGCCGGCGCACCACCAGGGCGACGCGATGGCGCCCCGTCAACCGGAAGCCGATCTTCGCCACCTGGCCGGCCGACAGGCGGCCCGAACGCGTGAGGTTGGCGCCGCGCCGCAGCAGCGGCGGGTCGGCGGCTCCTCCCGACGGGCCGGGCGGCGGAGACGGCTCGGCCGGTGTCCCCGGAGGAGGCGGCGGAACACCCTGGCCGAGAGCGGCGAGGTCCTGGCGCAGAGCCTCCAGGACGACCGGGCCCGGCTGGCCGAGCGTCCCGCGGCTCATCGCGCCGGCCACGTTGAGCACCCGGTAGTCCTCGGCGAAGACCTCGGCCAACGAGCGCTCCCACCCGGCGCCGTAGTCGCAGCGCACCTGTCCCGAGGCGAGTGCCGCCGCCGCGCCGCGGGCGGCCCACCAACGCGGGGTTCCGTCGGCGCAGGTGCCCGGCTGATGCCGCACGGTCGAATCGACGTGGTGGCCGTACTCGTGCACGAGCGAGTCGCGCACGGCGGCCGCGGTCACGGCGGGCACGATGATCCGGGCGTTGCTGCCGGTGCGCTCGTAACACGCCGCCGCCCCCGCGCCGCACTCGACCGCGATCGCCGAGTCGGGCACGACGCGCACGGTCACCGCCCCGATCTCATCGCCGTGCAGCGCCTGCGACAGCAGCTGGGCATAGCCGTCGACATCGACGCCGGCGGCCTGGAGGTCGAAGGTGATCGTCCGGCCGGCTCCGTCGGAGCGCGTCGCGATCTCGGCCAGGGCGGCGGCGGGGGCCCCCGCGCTGAGGGCGGCGGCGCCCGCGATGAGGGCGGTGGTCCAACGTCTCGGCATCGCGGTCGAGGCTATGTCCCGGGTGGTGCGCGAACTGTGCGCAGCCCGTTAGGGAGAGGTGAGGTCTCGCGCGCCGGGGAGCCCAAGCCGCCAGAAAGGGCCGATCGGCGACGCCCCGGCCCGCACGTCGCCGCCGGACGGGTGCCGGGCCCCGGGTGCGGGGCATCTGGGACACTCCTGTCGTGCTCGACGTCACCCTCGTCGCCTGGGCGGTGACGATCGCATTGATCCTCGGCCTGCTGGCCCTGGACCTCACGGCGACGGCCGGCGGCCGCGCGCACACGGTCGGCTTCCGCGAGGCGGTGGCCTGGTCGGTCTTCTACATCGGCGTGGCGATCGCCTTCGGCGTCGTGTTCGGGTTCATCGCCGGCTGGGACTACGGCACCGAGTACTTCGCGGGCTACGTCGTCGAGAAGAGCCTGTCGGTCGACAACCTCTTCGTCTTCGTGATCATCATGGCGACCTTCGCCGTGCCCGCCGAGCACCAGCAGCGGGTCCTGACCTTCGGGATCATCATGGCCCTGGTCCTGCGGGCGATCTTCATCGCCCTCGGGGCGGCCCTGCTCGCGGCCTTCTCGTTCATGTTCCTGCTGTTCGGCCTCCTGCTGCTGGGTACCGCCGTCCAGCTCTTCCGGCACCGCGACCAGGACCCGACGGTCGAGGACAACAAGCTCGTCGCCCTCGCCCGCCGCCGTCTCCCGATCACCGAGGACTACGAGGGTGGGAGGATCCTCACCCGGGTCGGCGGCCGGCGCATGCTCACGCCGATGTTCCTGGTGCTCCTCACGATCGGCACGACGGACCTCCTGTTCGCGCTCGACTCGATCCCGGCGGTCTTCGGCGTCACCGAGGAGGCCTACATCGTCTTCACGGCCAACGCCTTCGCGCTGCTGGGACTGCGGGCCCTCTACTTCCTGGTGTCCGGGCTGCTGGACCGGCTGGTCTACCTGTCCACCGGTCTCGCGCTGATCCTGGCGTTCATCGGCGGCAAGCTCGTCCTCCACTACCTGCACCTGCGCAACGACGCGATCCCCGAGATCTCGACCGGACTCTCGCTGACGGTGATCGGCGTCGTCCTGGCCATCACGACGGTCGCCAGCATCGTGAAGTCGCGCCGCGATCCGACCGCGCGCGCCCACGCCGGCTCCCTGCGCGACCACTCGCCAGGGCGGGAGCCTCCCGGGGCCTGAGCCCCGATCCAGGCCCGGTCAGGGACACACGGCACCCGGGCGCGACCCCTCTCGACAACAGCACCTGCCGGCGCGCGGGAATAGGCTGAGCGCGATGAGTCCCGTGATCGCACGCGCGCTCCGTCGCGCCGCGCTCGCCGGGGGCGCGTTGTCGGCCACGCTGATGGGTCACGCGCTCACCGTGGGCGACGCGCGCCTGCTGCCGATCGCGCCCCTTCTGTGGCTCGAGCGCGATCACCCTCGCCTTCCTTCCCGGCGCGAGCCGCCGCAGCGTGCCCGATTTCCGGGCCTGGAGCCCGCTGGCGCTCCTCGCCGTCCTCGCGATGGGCCAGGCGGCACTCCACCTGCTGCTCCACGCCGCCCCCTGGGCGCTCGGCCTCTCCGCCGGCCACGCCGGGCACGCCCCGCTGATCACGGCGGGTGCGGCCGTCATCCACCTGCTGATCGCACTCGTCTTCCTCGCCGCGCTCACGGTCGGGCAGCGCCTGCTGGTGCGGGCGATGACGATCGCCCGCGCCCTCCTGTCGCCCCCGAGGCGACGGTCGCTCGCGCGTCCCGTCGGCGAGACGCTCCGCGATGTCACGCTCGTCGCCTCCCAATGGCGGCACCGCCCGCGCACGTCGCGTGGCCCCCCGGCGGCGGCCCTCCCTCGGGCCGTACCCGGGCGCGCGCTCATCGCTCTCTAGGAGAGCCCGCTCCAGACGGTCGGCCCGACGGGACACGCGATCACACCTCGCGCGGCCCCGCCGCGCCCGCCCGCCGATCCGTCGGCCCGCGGGCCCCGGGACCGCTCCCACTCCGGCCCTCGACGGGCCGGCGACCAGGAGCACTCCACATGAAGCGATCCCGACGTCTCTCCGCCATCGCGGTCTCGGCCCTCACGGCCGCGGGCATCACCGCCGGCGCCACCGCCGCCACGGCCTCGGCCCATGGGGGCGAGCACCACACGATGACCGTCAAGCTGAGCTTCGCCGCCGTCGCGGGGACCACCCCGGTCTCCTGCGCCAGCCCGATCACGGGGCTCGGCACGGGCAACACCACGGCCGCGCTGCAGGACCTGCGCTTCTACATCTCCAACGTCCGCCTCACGCGCAAGAACAAGACCTCCGTGCCGCTGACGCTCGGAAAGAACACGGCCTACAACCTCACCAAGGGCGGCAACCGGGTCAGCCTGATCGACCTCGAGAACGGCGCGGGCTCGTGCACCGAGGGTGACGCCAAGATCAACGCGACCATCACCGGCACCGTGCCCGAGGGCGAGTACGTCGGCGTGAAGATGTACATGGGCGTGCCCTTCGTCCTGAACCACACCGACATCACCGCCGCCCCGGCCCCGCTCGACCTCGCCGCGATGAACTGGTCGTGGCAGTCGGGCCGCAAGTTCAACAAGATCGAGGTCATCGACCCCGCCGGCGCCACCGGCACCTGGGCCTCGAAGGCGTTCTTCGTGCACCTCGGCAGCACCGGCTGCGTCGGCAACCCGGCGACCGGGGCCACGGCCTCCTGCAGCCACTCGAACCGGATGGCGATCCGCCTGGCGAAGTTCGACCCGAAGACCCAGAAGATCGCCCTCGACCTGAAGGCGCTCCTCGCGGGCAACGACATCACCGTCAACAAGGCGGGCGCCCCGGGCTGCATGTCCGGCGCGACCGACCCCGAGTGCGGCGGCGTGTTCGGCGCGATGAAGATCGACTGGAAGGCCGACGGCACCGGCAGCGGATCCTCGCTGAACGGCGGCTCGGGCCAGACGGTCTTCACGGCGATCGCCCGATGAGCCGGCCGCAGGGCTCCCGTCGCATGCCGGCGGGAGCCCTGCGGCGCCTCGCGCGGATCCGGACGCGCCAGGGCGCCGCATCCATCGCACTCGGGGCGGTCTGCATCGCCCTGGCGCCGTCCGGTCCAGGCGCCACGCCCGCGGCGGCCGCGGCCACCGCAGGCACCTGGACCTGGAACCTGCCCGCAGGATTCCCGACGCCCAGGGTCCCGGCCGCGAACCCCATGACCCGGGCCAAGGTCGCCCTCGGCCGCTACCTGTTCTACGACAAGAGACTCTCGGGCAACGGCCGCCAGAGCTGCTGCGAGCTGCCACCTCCAGGCGCTGGCCTTCACCGACGGCCGTGCCCGGTCGATCGGATCGACCGGCGAGATGCATCCGCGCAGCGCCCTGTCCCTGGCCAACGTCGTCTACAACGCCACGCTCACCTGGGCGAACCCGTCCCTGGTGACCCTCGAGAAGCAGATGGAGGTTCCGCTGCTGGGCGAGAGGCCGATCGAGATGGGCATCACCGACGCCAACAAGGCGGCCGTGCTGCGCCGCCTCAGCCGCGACCGCCGCTACCGCACGATGTTCGCGGTCGCCTTCCCCGGGCAGGCCCAGCCGATCGCGCTCACCAACGTGGTGAAGGCGATCGCCTCGTTCCAGCGCACGATGATCTCGGGCGACAGCCGCTACGACCGGTCTCTCACCGGCAGGGCGCGCCTGACGCCGGCCGAGACCCGCGGCAAGAACCTGTTCTTCGGCGAGAGGGCCGAGTGCAGCCACTGCCACACGAGCTTCAACTTCAACGACCAGACCGTCCACGTCGGCAAGCGCGTCATCGACACGCCGTTCCACAACACCGGGCTCTACAACGTCGGCGGCACCGGCGCGTTCCCCACCCCCAACCGCGGGGTGTTCGAGCTGACCGGCCGCGACCGGGACATGGGTGCCTTCCGCGCGCCGACCCTGCGCAACGTCGCCGTCACGGCCCCGTACATGCACGACGGCTCCATCGCGACCCTCCAGGCGGTCGTGCGGTTCTACGCCGACGGCGGGCGCAACATCACCACAGGGCCGGACGCGGGCGACGGCCGGCTCAACCCCCACAAGAGCACGCTGATCGACGCGATCACCCTGACCGCGCGCGAGCGCTCGGACCTGGTCGCGTTCCTCCGGACGCTGACCGACAGGCGGTTCCTCACGAACCCCGCCCTGTCGGACCCCTACGCCGCAGCGGGCTCGAGCCGGCGCCCGTGACGAGCGCGCCGCGGGGGGCGGTCGGCGCCGGGGACGCCCTGGCGGCGATCGACGCCCGCCTACGGGCGATCGCCGCCGACCTCGCCGAGGCGCGCGAGCAGATCGGAGGTTTCGACGCCGCCGATCTGGCGCGCGTCGAGGCCGCGGTGACCGACGTCGAGGGCATGGCGACCTCGCTGCGCTCGCGGCTCGAGTGGATCCGGTGGCGCTCCGGCCAGCCGGCCGACGGGAGGTCCTGAGGAGCGTCCGCGATCAGACGAACGGCAGGTCGACCACCCCGAGCAGCGACAGGACCACCAGGACGCCCACGACCAGCAGCGGCACGAGCGCCCTGGGCGAGGTCCACCAGTGGCGCCGCCCGGCGCCGCGGGCGGTGGCGCGCGTCGCCCGCACGTGCATCGGCCGTTGGCGGCCGGGCAGCGGGGAGAGCAGATGGTCCGACGGCAGCTCCCGCACCGGCCCGTCGACGATCACGCCCAGGTGCGCGGCGTAGGCGCGCACGAACCCGTTGACGTAGGCCGGATCGGGAAGCGACTCGAAGCGGCCGTCCTCGATCGCGACCAGATAGCGCTCCCGGATGCGTGTCGCACGCGGCGCACTCGGAGATCTCGAGGTTCTGGCGGAGGCGCGACTCTCGCAGAGTGGCGCCGATCGGGGGCCGTTCCTCCACACCGGCAGCCTACGCGCACTCGGCGCCCTCCGCTGGATCCGTCATGCTCCGGGTCCCGGTGAGCGACGACGATCACTACGAGGCGCTCGGCGTCGCGCCCGGCGCCGGCGCCGACGAGGTGCGCGAGGCCTGGCGATTCCTGCTGGCCGCGTTCCACCCGGACCGCTTCCGCGACCCGGTCCAGCGCGAGCGGGCCGAGGAGATCACCAAGCGGGTGAACGGGGCCTGGCAGGTGCTCGGCGATCCCGCACTGCGCCGGCGCTACGACCTGCGGCGGGCCGCCACCGCCGACGACGAACCACCCGCGCCGCCGCGGGATGCGCGAGCTCCCCTGCCCCTCCTGTGCGAGCCGCTGCCCGGTGCCGGACGCCGGGGGCCGGACGGTCCACCTCACCTGCCCCGCCTGCGGCGAGGTGTTCCCGGCGATGATCGGCGCCCGCTGCGTGGAGCGCCCCCGGCTGGAGAAGCGCGGAGTGGGGCTCCGCTACGAGGCGGTGTTCGCCGATGAGGCCGGGGTGCGCAGCGCCGTGACGTTCCGCCGCCTCCCCCAGGAGCTCGCCCTCTCGGAGGGGGAGCTCTTCTCGATCGTCTTCCACCCCACCCGCCCGCGCCCGATCTACGCCGTCGTGCACGGGGACCGGCTCGACCTGGGCTGGCGGGTGGGGTGAGACCGAGGGGCTACCCCACGGTCAGCCGGACGCTGTCCCTCAAGCCGCCGGGGGCCCGCGCCAGCACCACGTAGGTCCCCTCCGAGCGAAGCCGGCGGGCGATGCCCACGGGCAGGGCGACGTCGGTGCCGCCCGCCCGCGCGCGGCGGGTGAAGCCGGCGAGCGGGCGAGCGGCGTCGGCGCGCCGCACCGTGAAGGTGACACGGGCGCCGCGGGTCAGCTGGAGGTGCAGCAGCGGGCGGCTGCCGGAGGCGATCCGGGCGGGCGCGCTGAGGCGCAGGGGCCGGACCCGGGCCTTGCTCGCCGCCCGCTGCGCCGGCGATCGCGAAGCTGCTCACCGCGCTCGACGCCTGGTTTCCGGCAGCGTCCACGGCGAGCACCTGCCAGGTGTGGCGGCCCGGCGCCAGGCGCACGACCACCGAGCGCGCCCCCGGACCGGCCGAGGCGACACCGGCCCCGTCCACCAGCACCCGGTAGGCGGCGACGCCGCTGACCGGATCGGCCGAGGGCGACCAGCCCAGGGTGACCTCGGGGCCCGCGACCTGAGCGCCGTCGGCCGGCGTCGAGGGCGCCGGGGCCGTCGGGGCGGTGCGGTCCACCAGGAGCGTGCGCACGGCCGTGTCGCGGACGTTGCCGATGCCGTCCACCGCCGTGACGCTCCAGCGGTGGACGCCCTCGGCGAGCGCCGAGCCCGCCGAGGCCTGGGTGACCCCCGGTCCGACCTGGGCGACGACGGCGCCGTCGAGGGTCAGCCGGTAGGCGATCACGCCGCTCTGGGCATCGCTCGAGGGGCTCCAGCGGAACACCGGGGTGGCGCTGGAGGTTGCAAGCCCTTCGGCGGGCGACAGAGCGCCGAAGGGGTCGGGCGGCGTCGTGTCGGGACCCACGCCGGCTCCGGCGAGCGCGATCGCGCCCGTCAGGTCGGCCCGCCGCCCGGTGGAGGTGAGGCCCGCGAGGGACGGCAGCGGATCGCCGCCGCCGCCGATCGCGGCCTTCACCTGCCATGGGGCGATACCCGGGATTGCAGGCCGGCGAGCACCGCGGCGATGCCCGCGACCTGCGGCGCCGCCATCGAGGTGCCCGACTTGTAGCCGTAGCCACCACCCGGGATCGTGCTGAGGATGTCGCTCGCCGGGCGCGCCGAGGTCCACCTGGACGGCGCCGCGGTTCGAGAAGGACGACAGGCCGTCGGCCGACGTGGTCGAGGCCACGCTGACGAGGGAGGCCGCCGGGCAGTTGGCCGGCCACATCGCGGTGACGTCGTTGTCGGTGGCCGCGTTGCCGGCGGCCGCGACGAACAGCACGCCCGCATCGCCGGCCTGGGCGATCGCGTCGCAGAGCGCCTGCGAGTAGCCGGAGCCGCCCCAGGACGCGTTGATCACGCTGGCGCCCTCGGCCGTCGCGTACTGGATGGCGACGATCGCGTCGGAGGTGTAGCCGCCTCCGGGCTTCAGGAACTTGAGCGGCATGATGCGGGCGTTGTCGGCCACACCGGCGACGCCGGCCCCGTTGCCCCGGCGGGCGGCGATGATGCCCGCGACGTGGGTCCCGTGGCTGTCGCCGTCCGACGGCGCTGTAGACCTGGTTGGTCCAGTCGTAGAAGTTCCAGCCCGCCGACGTCGTCGACGTAGCCGTTGGCGTCGTCGTCGATGCCGTTCGAGGCGATCTCGTCGGGGTTCGTGCCAGAGGCGGCCGGCGAGGTCCGGGTGGCTCGTGTCGACACCGGTGTCGATCACGGCGACGGTCACCGGCGCCGCACCCGTGGAGGCGTCCCATCCGGCGGGCGCGTCGATCGCCGGCAGCGCCCACTGCGAGCGCGAAGTGCGTGTCGTCCGGGGCCTCGAGGGGCTGCAGCCGGCTGTCGAGCTGCACGGCCTCCGCGGCCTCGGCGCCGGCCAGGCGGTCGCGGGCCTGCGCGAGGGTGACCGCGGATGGGAGCGTCGTAGACCCGCCATCCCGCCACGAGGGCGCGCGTCGAGTCGGCGTCGAGGGCACGGGCCACGGCGGCCCGCTCGCCGGTGGACGCGTCGGCGTCCACGCGCACGAGGACCGAGTCGCTGCGCGCGGGCGGCGCGTCAGCCGCCGCCGCCGAGGCCGCGGCGGAGCCGAGCGCGAGGACGGTGAGGCACCATGCGGCGGCCGCCGGACGCATCCGGGGGCGCCCGGGCAGGCGGGGATCTCCCGTGAGCGGGTCGGTGAGTCGGGACGGCGAGGCCTCCTTGCCAGGTCGTCAGTGTTCAGGCGATCCCGTGGCGCCATCCTGGCGCGGTGATCCGGGGTCGCTCTGCACCGATTATCGGCATCACCCGTCTGGGGGATAACCCCCCTCGGGAACCCGGTCGCGCTCAGGATTTCGCGGCGACCTGCCGATGGCGGGGAACCCGATCAGATGCGAGTTCCCGATGCCCTATCTGAACGGCGTCGTCACCGCCGGGATCGCCGAGGCGACCCGGGTCGCGCAGACCGTCATCCACCGCGGAGCGGAGGCGGGGATCGTCGTGGTCAACGGCGAGAGGGAGGACCGGGCCCACGCCGAGCGGCATCCCCGAGGCGGGCGCCGGCGCGCGCATCGACCGCCGCGAGCGCGAGCGCGAGCGGCGCAGGGGCCGGCAGCGCCGCGACGATGCGGATGACGGCCACCCCGACGATCCGACGAGCGGATCGCTGATCGACCTCCAGGCCTGAGCGACCCGGGCCGGCCTCGACCTCAGTCGATGACGGCCGGCTCGGACGAGCCGGAGAGGCGGGAGGCGAAGAAGGCGCGGATCGCCTCGCGGCCGCCCTCGGTCGCGACCTCGGCGAAGCGCGCCGCCAGCGCGCCGCCCACCGTCGTTGCGCACCACCTCGGCGTCCAGCGAGTGCCAGCCGATCTCCGCCAGCTCGATCTCGATCCTCACCTGGGACGCCGACGGGAAGTCGCTGCCGGCCAGCAGGACGCCGCCCTCGCTGAGGTTGACGCTCTGCGCCTCGACCATCTCGCCGTCGACGAGCGACGCGCGCCGGGAGCTCGACGTCCTCGCGGCTGGAACTCGCGCCGGTCGTCGTGCGGGGTCGATTCAGCCATGACGCTCCTCCGATGTCGCCGTCTTGCACCGGATCGCGATGCTAGCGGAGTAGCGGCAATCCGCGCTCGAACACGATCCGGTGCAGGCCCTCGCCCAGGTGGTCCTCGCGCCATCACGCCCGGTGAAGCCGAGCCGCTCGTGGAAGCGGCGCGAGGCCTCGCGCTCGGGCGCGGCGAGGGCGCGCACCCGGCGGCACCCGCGGGCGTGCGCGCGCGCGCAGAAGTCGCCGTAGAGACGCGCGCCGACGCCCCTGCCCCTCCAGGCGGGGTCGACGACGTGCATGTGCACGTAGGCCAGATCGGGCTCGGCCTCGCTCACCAGGCCCGAGCAGGAAGCCCGACCGGCGCCCCGGCGTCGTCCTCGAGCCAGACGCCCGAGGGGCCCGAGCTGGTCGAAGAAGAGGCGGTGCATGACCAGTCCGACCGGATGGCCGAACCAGTCGTCGACGATCTCCCGCGCGCGCGCGGAAGTCGTCGCCGCGCAGAGGGCGCGAGGCGAGCGCCGCGGCGTCCACCGTCACGCCGCCGCCCGGATCAGGCCGGGGCGCTCGCCAGGCGGGCCACGTAGTCCTCGAGCAGCAGCAGGTTGGCCTCGCCCGGCGCGGCTTGGTCACCTGGAGCAGCTCGCCCATCGTGGCGATCTCCTCGACCTGCTCGGTGACGAACCACTGCAGGAAGACCTGGGTCGGCGTGGTCGTGCTTGGCCGATCGCGAGGTCGACCAGCGCGTGGATGTGGGCGGTGATGTTCTCCTCCCACTCGAGGCAGCCGGCCACGGCCTCCTCGGCGCTCTCGAAGCTCGGCTTGGGCGCGGCGAGCGCCGGGATGACCACCGGGCCGCCGACGTCCTGGACGTAGGCGAGGAACTTCATCGCGTGCACGTGCTCCTCGGCCGCCTGTGCGGCGAAGAACTTGCGTCAGCTCGGGGAGCCCCTCGCCGTCGAACCAGCTCGAGACCGACAGGTACTGCAGATGGGCCTCGAACTCCCGGCCCATGTGGACGTTGAGGGCGTCGATGACGGACTTCTCGACGGGCATGCGGCGCGCTCCTTGGACGACTCCCGCCAGTGTACCGGGCCCCCCATACGGGGGGTCGTGTCCGTCGGAACCCGCCGATAGCCTGCCGCAGCGTCCTCTCGTCAAGGAGATCCGGTATGCCCCTCGCCCGCCGCCGGCCGCTGGCCGGCTTCGCCACGCTCGGTGTGGTGGCCCTCATCGCCGGCTGCGGAGGGGGGCTCCGACACTCTCACCGCGGATGAGTTCCGCACACAGGCCGACGCGATCTGCGCCGACTACAACACGCAAGTCGGACACGCTCACCGACCCGACCTCCCCCTCGGAGTACCTCACCTCCCTCAAGGAGATCGTCCCGCTCCAGAAGAGCCAGCTCGACAAGCTCAAGGAGCTCGAGGCCGCCCTCGGAGCTCTCGGGCACCTTCGACGAGGCGATCGTGCTCCTCGAGAAGCAGTCGGCGACCCTCGACACCGCCGATCGACGCGCATCGAGGGCGGCGAGGACCCGGAGACCGTCCTCACCGACATCGCGACCGACGCCCAGGCCATCGGTGACGAGGCCGACGGCAAGGCGAAGGAGCTCGGCCTGAAGGTCTGCGGCACCGATGGCAGCGGCGACACCTCGACGGACACGACCGGGTCGGCCACCACGGCGCCCGCCACCGACGACGGCACCCGCCACCGACACGACGTCCACCGCGGCCGTCGGCACCGACGCCTACGTCGCCGACGTGCAGGCCGCGGCCGCGCGCGCTGCAGGCGTTCGGCACCGTGCTGTCCACCAGCACCGGCATCGAGGATCTGAAGTCGAAGGTCCCGGACGCCCAGGAGAACCTGGACACGTTCGACGCCGCGATCGCGAAGCTCGAGGGCTACTCGCTCGGCATCGCGCAGCTCGACAAGCAGCGCGCGGGCCTCGCCGCCACCGGCCCGAAGGTGAGCGACGTGCTGCGCCGCTTCCTCGACGCCGCCGCGAGCGGGGACCTCGCCGCCGTGCCAGGCGCTCGTTCCCGAGGTCACGACGACCATCGGCGAGTTCCAGGCGGCCGCCACCGGCTCCTGAGCCCGGACCCGGCGAACCGGACCGGCGGCGGATCCCTCGAGGTCCGCCGCCGCCGGGTCAGCGCGTCCGGCGGGCCTTCTCCGAGCGGCTCGCCCCGACCACCGCCGCCGTCAGCAGGGCGCCCCAGAACGACCCCGTAGGCGAGCCCCCGGCCGACCGGCTGGTTGAGCAGGGCGACGTGCGCCGCCCACAGCAGAGGATCACCGAGAGGGGCAGCACGACCGCGACCTGGGCCACGATGTGCAGGTCCTCCCACCACCGCAGCCATGCGGGGACGGGTCGGTCGGGGGCGGCGCTCACCCGGCCAGGATACGCGGCCCGCGACCAACTCCGGCGGGGGCCGCCGGGCCCGGTCTAGTATCCCCGCCATGCCGGCGCCCCGACCTCACCCGAGTGGGCTCTCGTCAGCGACTGGATGGGGACGCTCGCCGACCTCGCCGGCGCCGCCGGGCTGCTCGGCTGGGACCGCGAGACCCTGATGCCCCCGGGCGGCGCCGAGGGGCGCGCCCGGCAGATGGGCACCCTCGCCGCCCTGCGCCACCGCGAGATCGTGCGCCCGGACGTCGGCGATGCGCTCGCCGCGCTCGCAGGAGCGCGACGGACTCCGGCGACGACGCCCGCGGCATGCTGCGCCTGGCCGTCCGGGAGCGCGAGCGGGCGCTGCGCGTGCCCGAGTCGCTCGTGCGGGAGATCAGCGAGGCCTGCTCGCGCTGCGTCAGCGCCTGGGCGGACGCCCGGGCCGCCGACGACTTCGCCGCCTACGCCGGCCCGCTCGAGCCAGGTGGTCGAGCTGAAGCGCCGCGAGGCCGAGGCGATCGGCGTCGGCGACGAGCCCTACGACGCCCTGCTCGACGAGTTCGAGCCGGGCGCGCGGGCGGCCGACCTCGAGCCGGTCTTCGCCGACCTGCGCGCGCGCCTCACCCCGCTCGTGCGCCGAGGCCGCCGGAGCAGCCCGCCGGTCGAGCTGCCCCCGCGCGAGTGGGGCCCCGAGGCGGCCAGATGGCGATCGCGCACGAGATCGCTCGGCTGGTGGGCTTCGACCAGTCCTGCGGGGTCATCGCCCAGTCGGCGCACCCCTTCACGGGCTCGCCCCACCGCGGTGACGTCCGCTTCACCACGCGCCTCATGCCCGACAGCCCGATCGGGAGCATCAGCGCGGTGCTGCACGAGCTGGGCCACGCGCTCTACGAGCAGGGCTTCCCGGCCGAGGTCGTGCGCACCCCGCTCTACGACGCCCCGTCCCTGGGCGCCCACGAGTCGCAGTCGCGCTTCTGGGAGAACCAGATCGGCCACACGCTGGCCTTCTGGGAGCAGATCGAGCCGTCGATGCGCCGCCTCTTCCCCGAGGCGATGACCGGCCTCGACGCGAGCCTCCTCCACCGCGCGGCGCGCGTCGTGCAGCCCGTCGCTGATCCGGGTCGAGGCCGACGAGGTCACCTACAACCTCCACATCGTCCTGCGCTTCCAGCTCGAGCTGGCCCTGCATCCGGGGCGACCTGCAGGTGGCCGACCTTCCCGGGCGCGTTCTCGGACGGGATGCAGGAGCTGCTCGGCATCCGCCCGCCCAGCGACGCGCTCGGCGCGATGCAGGACATCCACTGGGCCGACGGCCTGTTCGGCTACTTCCCCACCTACACGCTGGGCAACCTCTACGCGGCCCAGCTCGCCGAGGTGGCCGAGGTCGAGCTCGGGGGCCTCGAGCGGGCCGTCGCGGAGGGCCGCTTCGGCGAGATCCTCGGCTTCATGCGCGAGCGCGTCCACCGCCACGGGGCCCGCCTTCCGACCCGCGAGCTGATGCGCCGGGCGACCGGGCGTCGAGCTCGGGCTCGGACGCCCTGATCGCCCACCTGGAGCGCTCCTACATCAGCCAGGGGTAGCGCGGCGCCCGGCGAGCGCGTCACGGCGTTCCAGACCGGGGGCGCGGCGACCGATAGGGACGGGTGATGCGCCATCGCCCCCTGCTCCCGCACGGACGACGCCTGGCGGCCATCGCCGCCGCCGCTCTCGTGCTGCGCCCCGCTCGCCGCGGCGGAGCCCTCCGCCGACGACCTGCGGGCGGAGGGCGACCGCCCTGGACGCACGCGGTTCCTCGCTCGCCTCGCGCCTGGCCGACGCCGAGAGCGCCCTCGCCGGCAGCCGGGCGCGACTCGACCTGTCGCGCGCCCGCCACCGCGCCGCGCTCGAGCGGCCTCGAGCGCCGGCTCACCGCCCTCTATGCGATGCCCGAGCCCAGCCCCGTGATCGAGGTGCTCACCGGTGGCGACCTCGACGAGCGCCCAGGCCGGGCTCGATCTGCTGGAGGTGCTCGGCGCCCGCGACCGCCGGCTGGTGGAGGACTACCGCGCCGCCACCGCGGAGCTGCGCGCCTCGGAGGCCGCGATGCAGCGGCGCAAGGACCGCCTCGTCGAGGAGCGGCGCCTGCTGGGCGTGGAGCGCCAGGTGGTGGACGGCCGGCTGGAGACGGCCGTGCGGCGCGAGCGCATCCTCGCGCGCGAGGCCCGCGCCGCCACCGCGGCCACGCTCACGACCGGCGGCGGCTTCGCCGTGCCCACCGCCCTCGCCGCGCCCGCGGCCTCGGCGGCCGCCCCGACCGGATCGACCCGCGGCCTGCCCACCTCGTTCCTCGAGAACCGCGACCTCCCCGGCGACGCGCCCGTCGACGCGGCGACCGGCGACGGCGGTCGATTCCGAGCCCGCCCCGGCAGGCCCGCAGACCACCCGCGCGCTACCCGGGGATCGGCGTCGTCGGGCCCGGCCGCGGGCGCCCCGGCCGACGGGAAGCTGCCCACATTCACCGCGGTCGCCTCCTGGTACGGACCCGGGTTCACCCGGGAGCGCATGGCCGGCGGCGAGGCCTACGACCCGAACGCGTTCAGCACCGCGTCCCGGACCCTGCGCCTGGGAACGCTGCTGCGCATCGGATACGGCGGCCGCGTCGTCACCGTCCGCGTCAACGATCGCGGCCCCTACGTGCGCGGCCGCGATCTCGAGCTCTCTCAGGCGGCGGCGGCGGCCCTCGGACTCCCGGGCGTCGGCACGGTCACCGTGCAGATCCTGCCCGGGTACTCCGCGCCGGCGACGCGGCGCGCCTAGCCGGAGCCCGCGGGGGCGCGAGCACCTGGCGGGCCCGCAGGGCGGCACCGACGATCCCGGCCTCGTTCTGCAGCGCCTGCGGCGACCACCGGCGGGCGGACGTCGAGCAGCGGGATGAACCTGCCGGCCTTGCGCGAGATGCCCCCGCCCAGGATCACCAGGTCCGGCCACACGAGGGCGTCGATGCGCTCGAGGTACTCGTTGAGCAGCGGGCGCCCACTGGGCGAACGACTGCTCCCTGCGCTCCCGCGCGCCGGCCGAGGCCCGCAGCTCGGCGTCCTTGCCGCGGATCTCGATGTGCCCGAACTCGGTGTTGGGCACCAGCACTCCGTCGACGAACAGCGCCGAGCCGATGCCCGTGCCCAGGGTGAGGAACAGGACCACGCCCTTGACGCCGCGGCCCGCGCCGAAGCGCATCTCCGCGATCCCGCCGGCGTCCGCGTCGTTCAGGACGACGCAGGCCCGCCCGATCGCCTGCGAGAAGAGGGCCTCGGCGTGCACCCCGATCCAGCTCGGGTCGATGTTCGCGGCCGTCATCACGCGGCCACCGACGATCGCCCCGGGCACGCCGATGCCGATCGGCCCGGAGTCGGGGCCGAGACGGGCCACCACCTCCGCCGTGGCCGCCACGACCGCCTCGGTGTCGGCCGGCTGAGGCGTGTCGACGCGGACGCGGTCGCCGATCAGCACGCCGCGTCGCGAATCGACGATGCCCGCCTTGATGCCCGACCCGCCGATGTCGACTCCGATCAGACCTCTCACGACTCCGCCACCTCGCTGTCGTAGGTCACCAGGGACATCACGTCGTATCCGGAGAGCCGCTCGCGCCCCGGCAGGAACGTGAGCTCCGCCACCACCGCCACCCCCACCACCACGCCGCCCAGGCCCTCCACCAGCCGGCACGCCGCCAGGGCGGTCCCGCCAGTGGCGAGCAGGTCGTCGTGCAACAGCACCGCCTGTCCCGGCCGCACCGCGTCGCGGTGCAGCTCCAGCGCGTCGCTGCCGTACTCGAGGTCGTAGCTCTCGCGGACCGTCGCCCCGGGCAGCTTGCCCGGCTTGCGCGCGGCCGCGAAGCCGACGCCCAGTGCCGATGCGATCGCGCCGCCGAGCACGAACCCGCGGGCCTCCACCCCCAGGATCAGCTCGGGCGCCCGCGGGCGCGCCCACTCGACGATCCCGCCGACCCCCGCCGCGAGCCCCTCGGGGCTCTGGAAGAGCGGCATCAGGTCGTAGAAGAGGATGCCCGCGTGCGGGTGGTCCGGGATGCGGCGGATCGCCCCGTCGATGTCGAAGGCGGCCGGACGGGTCCCCGGACTCACTGGCTGGCGATCTCGCGCAGCTCGGAGATCAGCATCAGGTGGCGCATGTGCGAGGCGAGGGCCGCGAGGCTCTCGAGCGAATCGAGGGCCTCCCGCCGGCGCTCCGGGTTGCGCGAGCGCAGGCCGACGGTGAGCAGCTGCTGCAGGAGGCCCGCCTCGCGCTCGGCGGCGACCCGGAAGAGGCGCAGGTGCCGCGGCTCGACACCGTAGCTCGCCAGCTCCAGGGCGGTCTGGACCACCTCGCGGTCGGTCTCGTCGTAGCTGTCGGGCCCGTGGCCGCCCACCAGGCCGTACTCCTCCAGCGCCTTCAGCAGCTGAGGGCTCGCGCCGGTGGTGGCGACGATCTCCTGGGCGCCGTAGCGGCGGGTCGGCGCGGGCTCGGCGAGCTGGGCGCGCTTGAGCTGCTTGGCCTGGTTGGCAACGCTGAATGCGCCCGAGGTGGACGACTCGAGCTCCTGGCGGATCACGCGCAGGGGCAGGAACTCGTCGCGCTGCAGGCGCAGGATGGTGCGCAGGCGCTCCACCTCGAGCGGGCTGTAGAGCCGGTAGCCGCCCGCCGTGCGCTTGGGCGTGATCAGGCGCTGGTCCTCGAGGTAGCGGATCTTCGAGATCGAGATCGACGGGAAGTCGGCCTTGAGCAGGTCGCAGACGGCGCCGATCGTGATGGCGCCGTCGTCGGCCGGCGAGGCCGTCGTCCGGAAGGAGGCTCGGCTGGTTCACCCGACGAGGAAGGTCAGCCGGAACTTGCCGATCTGGAGCTCGTCGCCGTCCTCGAGCTTCTCGTCGCCATCGATCCTGCGCCGGTTCACGTAGGTGCCGTTCAGGCTCCCGAGATCGCGCAGCGCGGCACCCGCGGGGCCGGTGATGATGACGGCGTGGTTGCGCGAGACCGTGACGTCGTCCAGGAAGACGTCGGCCGACGGCTCGCGCCCGATCGTCACCGTCTCACGGTCGAGGGAGAAGATCGCCCCGGCCGGGCCGCCCGAGCGCACCGCGAGGGTCGGGCCGTCGAGCGCCGGGCCCTTCCAGACGCCCGAGGCCGCCTCCTCGTCGCTGATCGCCATGGGCCCGGTGATCTCCCCCGTGCCCTGGTTCTCCACGATGAGCAGCGCACCGCAGCGGCCGCAGTACTTGTGCGCCTCGCTCTGATGGAAACCGCACTCGGAGCAGTACATCGCGTGGCCCTCCCGGCCGGCCCGCCGCCGCCGCTCGGGCGGTCAGTCGCCCTGGAGCTGGTCGAGGTCGGGAAGCCGTCCGGCGAGGATCCGGCTGAGGGCGTCGAGATCGACCACCGACAGCATCTCGCCCTCGTCGCGGCCCTTCAGTCGGCCCACGAGCTCGGCCTTGAGGAGCTCGATGCGCCCGTGCAGCAGCCGTCGCTGCTTGGAGACCTCCCGCTCCTCCTCCGCGAGGCTGCGAATCAGATCCTTGAGCTGCGGCGTCCGTCAGCTTGCTGAGGTCGGGGTGGGCGTCCATCGGGGCTCCTCGTCAGGTGGAGGGTCAGCATAGCGACCCGGAGGGGGAACCCTCAGGGTCGGGTCGAGGCATCCCCCGGCGCGCGCATCATGGCGGCGGCCTGCCGGACGTAGTTCGCGAAGGTGCCGAGCGCCACGATGACCGCGAGCCAGACGACCAGGTCAACCCACGCCTGGTCGAAGAGCATCGCCGTGCCGGTCGCGATCATCGTCAGCGTGGACGAGATCTTGCCGGCCATGTCGACCCTCAGATCGACGCCCCGGCGCAGCAGGAAGACGGCCCCGGCGATGATCACCACGTCCCGCACGATGAGGATCACCGGCGCCACCGGCGAGACGCCGCCCAGCAGCAGCACTCCGACCAGGCCGACGCCGACCAGCAGCCGGTCGGCGAGGGGGTCGGCGATGCGACCGAAGCGGCTCTCCGCCCCGAGCCGGCGCGCCAGGAAGCCGTCGAGGAAGTCGGTGACCGCCACCACGGCGAAGATCACCCACGCCAGGGTCGAGGTCGAGCCCTCCTCGCGGATGAGCACCGCCAGCAGCACCGGCAGGGCCGCCAGGCGCGCGATGGTGAGCGCGTTGGGCACCCATCGGAATCGAGCGGCGCCGTGTGGCGTTTCTGACCGGCCCACGTCGAGGAAAGAACAATCGGGGCGAGAGGATTTGAACCTCCGACCGCCCGGCCCCCAGCCGGGTGCGCTACCAGGCTGCGCCACGCCCCGAGAGCAGGCAGGTTACCGCACGGACGGCCGCCTGTCGCGCGGGCGCGCCTCCACTAAGATCCGGCGCCGATGGCCAAGGCTCCGATACTCGCGTCCCGCAGCGACGACTTCGCCCAGTGGTACCAGGACGTCGTCGCCAAGGCGGAGCTCGCCGAGAACGGCCCCGTGCGGGGCACGATGGTGATCCGCCCCTACGGCTACGGCCTCTGGGAGCGGATGCAGGCGGCGATGGACGCGCGCATCAAGGCGTCCGGCGCGGAGAACGTCTACCTGCCGCTGTTCATCCCGGAGTCGTATCTGCGCCGCGAGGCCGAGCACGTCGAGGGCTTCAGCCCCGAGCTGGCCGTCGTGACCGTGGCCGGCGGCAAGCCCCTCGAGGAGCCGCTGGTGGTGCGCCCCACCTCGGAGACGGTCTTCGGCGAGCTGATGGCGAAATGGATCCAGTCGTACCGCGACCTGCCGCTGCTGCTCAACCAGTGGGCCAACGTCGTGCGCTGGGAGCTGCGCCCGCGCGTCTTCCTGCGCACCACCGAGTTCCTCTGGCAGGAGGGCCACACGGCCCACGCGACGCGCGAGGACGCCGCGGCCTACGCCCGGCGGATCCTGCTCGAGGCCTACCGCGACTTCATGGTCAACGAGCTCGCGATGCCCGTCCTGGTCGGGGTGAAGACCGCCCGCGAGCGCTTCGCCGGGGCCGTCAACACCATGACCTGCGAGGGGATGATGGGCGACGGCAAGGCTCTCCAGATGGGCACCAGCCACGAGCTCGGCCAGAACTTCGCCAAGGCCTTCGGCATGGAGTACCTCGCCGACACCGGAACGCTCCAGCACTGCTGGACCACCTCCTGGGGCACGTCCACCCGCATGGTGGGTGGCCTGATCATGTGCCACGGCGACGACAACGGCCTGCGCGTTCCCCCGCGGCTCGCGCACGTCCAGGCCGTGGTGATGGTCGTGCGCGACGACGACACGGGCGCCGTCACCACCGAGGGCCGGCGGCTGGTGGCCGAGCTGAACGCCGCCGGGGTGCGCGCCCGCCTCGACGAGCAGGTGGCGACCGGGTTCGGCCGCAGGGCCACCGACTGGGAGCTCAAGGGCGTGCCGGTTCGCATCGAGATCGGTCCGCGCGACCTCGCCGAGAGCGCCGTCACCCTGGTGCGCCGCGACATCCGGACGAAGGCCGCCGTTCCCGTCGAGGGCATCGCGCAGACGGTCGCGGGCCTCCTCGACGAGATCCAGGCCAACCTGCTCGCCGAGGCCACCGCGTTCCGCGACGCGCGCATCGCGACCGTGTCGAGCATCGACGAGGCGATCGAAGCCGGGCGCACCGGCTTCGCGCGCATCCCGTGGGAGCTCGTCGGCGACGACGGCGAGGACCGCCTCGCCGAGCACGCCATCAGCGTGCGCTGCCTGCAGACCCCCGACGGGGGCGTGCCGGACGACCTCGAGGGCCCCCTGCACGCCATCGTCGCCCGCTCCTACTAGGCGACCACTCCCGCCCCGGCCCGGGGGTAGTGCGCCTCGACGTACTCCTCGACCATCCGGATGAACTCGTCGGCGAGGCCGGCGCCCTCGAGCGTCGCCACCTTCTCGCCGTCCACGTACACCGGGGCGCGCGGCGACTCGCCGGTGCCGGGCAGGCTGATGCCGATGTCGGCCGCGCGGCTCTCCCCCGGGCCGTTGACGATGCAGCCCATCACGGCGACCTTCAGGTCGACGACCCCCGGGCGCTCGGCGCGCCAGCCCGCCATGCGCTGCGTCGAGGTGGCCGCTCGATCGACTGGGCGAGCTCCTGGAAGACCGTGCTCGTGGTGCGCCCGCAGCCCGGGCAGGCCGTGACCTCCGGCCGGAAGGCCCGCAGGCCGAGGCTCTGCAGCAGCTCGCGGCAGACGCGCACCTCGATCGAGCGATCGCCGCCCGGGCTCGGGGGTGAGGCTCGCGCGGATCGTGTCGCCGATGCCGTCCTGCAGCAGGATGCCGAGGGCGGCCGTGGTCGAGACGATGCCCTTGCTGCCCATGCCGGCCTCGGTGAGCCCCAGGTGCAGCGGATACTCGCAGCGCCCGGCCAGGTCGCGGTAGACCGCGACCATGTCCTGCAGCCGGCTCGTCTTGCACGACAGGACGATACGGTCGCCCGCCAGTCCGAGCTCCTCGGCCGCCTCGGCCGAGGTGATCGCGCTCTGGACCATGGCCTCGCGCAGCACGGCGTCGGCCGGCAGCGGATCGGCCAGGCGGCCGTTCTCGTCCATCAGCGCGTCGAGCAGCTCGGGGTCGAGCGAGCCCGCGTTGACGCCGATCCGCACGGGCTTGCGCGTGGTCGATCGCCGCCTGCACCATCGTCGCGAAGTTGGCGTCGTGGCGGGCGCCGCGGCCGACGTTGCCCGGGTTGATGCGGTACTTGGCGAGCGCGTCGGCGCAGTCGGGGAACTCGCGCAGCAGCGTGTGGCCGTTGTAGTGGAAGTCGCCGACCAGCGGCACATCGACGCCGTGCTCGTCGCGCAGGCGGTCGCGGATCTCGGCGACCGGCGCCGCCGCGGCGCGGTTGTTGACCGTGATGCGGACGATCTCCGAGCCGGCCAGCGCCAGCTCGGCCACCTGGGCGGCGGTGGCGGCGGCGTCGGCCGTGTCGGTGTTGGTCATCGACTGCACCACCACCGGGGCGCCCGCGCCCACGGTCACGTCGCCCACCCGGCACGCGCGCGAGATCCTGCGGTCCGTCGTCACCCCACGGACGTTAGCCGAGCGGCGTGCCCCGCGCCGCCGTCCGGTCGGCCAGGCGCGCCAGCGACGCCACGACCAGGGCTCGCATCGCCGGCTCGCGATGACGCCTCGGCCTCGGGGATCGTGACCTCGATCTCCACCGCGCAGCCCGCCGCGTCGGGCGCGAGCGAGACGCGGAAGTCGATGTCGGACACCAGGCACGAGATCACCACCCGCGCCCCCTCCGCCCGGCTCTCGACGCGGGTGGGCATCGGGAAGTCGGGCCACCCGTGCAGGTAGCGCACCACGGTGCCGTCCTCGCCCGGCTCGACCCGCTCGGTGTCGGCCATCCACTCGGCGATGCGCTCCGGGTCGTGGACGAGCCGCCACACCGCCGCCGGCGGGGCCTCGCAGACGATCGACTCGCGGAAGCGCGGCATCAGGGGCGGTCCCCCGCGACAGCCCGCCGCCGCGGCGCGGGCGCGGTCGTCGCGGACGCGCGCGAGCTCGCGCGCCGGGTCGCTCAGCCCGGCGACCGGCGGCCGGCCGAGGTCGATCATCACCGACAGCAGCTCCTCCCCCGCCGCAGCCTCCGGGCGCACGGCGTCGAGCAGGCGCTCCCACCGCTCCTCCGCCGCCGCCAGATGGGCCATGCCCTCCTCCCGCGCGCCCTCGGCCAGCAGCACCAGGCCGGTGACCCGGTCGAGCCGCGCGACCAGACCGGCGGGGTCGTCGCCCGCCCCCACCGGCTCGAAGGGGAAGCGGTCGAGGTGGGCCCGCGCGACGGCGGGGTCGCCCGTCGGCCAGCGCCGCCTCGGCCAGCCGCCAGCCGCAGCGCGGCGCGCGGCCACCCGCGCGTCGTCCGTCGCCAGGCACGCCTCCAGCGGCTGCCCGCGCCTCCCCCGGCCGGCCGGCGGCGAGCAGCGCCACGCCGAGGTCGGCCGACGCGGCGGCCTCGAGGTCGGCGTTGCCGAAGCGCTCGGCGACCCGCAGCTCCTCCCGGGCGGCCTCCACCGCCGCGTCGTGGCGGTCGAGCCGCGAGAGGGCGTGCGCCGACCCGGCCCAGCTCTGGCAGGCCAGCGCGGGGCCGGTGCGGGCGGGATCGGGAGCCTGCGCGAGGATCTCGAGTACGTCGGCGATCAGCCCCTGGGCGGCCGCGCAGGCCGCCTCGCCGATGCGCGCGTCGAGGGCGAGCGCCGGCCGGCCCGCCTGCTCGGCCAGCTCGGCCGCCTCGCGGCAGCGGCGGCGCGCCTGGGCGCCCTTGCCCGAGCGCACGAGCGCGAAGCCCCCCGCCATGACGAGCTCGGCGTGCAGAACGGCGTCCTGGCCGGCGAGCCGCTCCTCGATCTCGGCCAGCATCCGCTCGGCGCGCACCGGGTCGCCCGCGACCGCCTCGCCCCAGGCCATGCCCGCCATGGCCAGCAGGCGCGTCTCGGGCGCGTCCACCCCCGAGGCGTCGAGCAGCTCGATGGCCTCGCGGCTCGAGCGGAAGGCCTCCTCCGGGTAGCAGGTGGTGGTCCGCAGCCAGCGCGCCCGCTCGGCGAGCGCCGCGGCCAGGCCGCGTACGTCGCCCGGCCACGGTGAGCAGCGTGCGCACGTGTGCGAAGGCGGCGTCCATCGCCGGGCTGGTCGCCCCGCCACGCCTCGATCTCGGCCAGCGCGAGCCAGGCCTCGGCCTCCGCGGCCGGGGCACCCGCCCGAGGCGGCGCGAGCCCGCGGCCTCGCTGAGATAGCCCGCCGCTTGGTCGAGGGCGCCGAGCGCCCGCGCCGAACCGGCCGCGGCCACCAGGTAGGACGCGCGCCCGCTCGTCGTCGCCGGCCCCGCGCAGGTGGTGGGCCACCTCGGCCGGGGGCCTGCCCGGGAGGTGCCGACATCATCCGCGCGAGCCGGGCGTGGGCGGCGCGCCTGCGGCCGGCGGGGAGCTCCCCGTAGCAGGCCCGCCGCACCAGGTCGTGCGTGAACGCCACGTCCGTGCCCGCGCCCGGGTCGAGGAGGCCGCACGCGACGCCCTCGGCCACGGCGTCGTCGAGGGCGTCGGACCCCAGCAGGGAGACCGCCTCCGGGATGCTCAGCGCGCGCCCGGCGGCGGCGGCGGCCGCGACCAGATCGCGGGCCGGCCCCGAGAGCCCCGCGAGGGGTCCGCGCACGGTGTCGCGCAGGCCCTCCTCCGGGTCACCGCCCGCGGCGGCCGCGCGCGCCGCGTGCAGGGCGAGCAGCGGGTTGCCCCCGGCCGCCGCCGTCACCTGCGCCACCGCGTCCGGGTCGAGGCCCGGGGCCTCGCGGCGCGCCAGGGCGCGCGACGTCCTCGGCGCCCAGGGGGCCGAGCAGCACGGAGTCGAGCAGGCCGCCGCGCCGCGCGAGGGCGTCGCGGGCCCGGTCCAGCGCACTCACGGCGACCCCGCTGCGCACGCTCACCACCACGAGCACCGCGCGTGCCCTGCAGCGCCAGCCCGAGGTGGGCCAGCAGCGCCGAGCGACGAGGGGTCGGCGCGGTGCAGGTCCTCCAGCACCACGAGCAGCGGGCGCGCCGCGCGCGCACCACTCGAGCGCCTCGGCGACGGCCTCGAAGAGGCGCGCCTGCCCGAGCGAGGGCTCGGCGGGCGACGGCGCCGGGCGGCGGCCCCAGGCGGCCTCCACCGACGGGCAGAGCCGGGCGAGGTCCTCGGGCCAGAGCACCGCGCCGGGGGGCGCCTGCGCTGCCGCGCACCAGCTGCCGCAGGGCGTCGGCCCACGGGCCGAAGGGGGGTCGCTCGTCGATGTCGAGGGCGTGACCGACGGCCGCGCGCGCGCCCGAGGCCTCGGCCATCCGCCCGCAGCTCGGCCGCGAGCCGGCTCTTGCCGACGCCCGCGGGACCCTCGATGAGCAGCACGCCGCCCCGGCCGACGCTCGCGCGCTCCCAGGCCGCCCGGCAGCGCGCCAGCTCGGCGCCGCGGCCGACCATGCCGGCCGACCCAGGGCGCGGCGGGCCGTCGCCGGTGCCGGTCCGATTGAACCCGGAGTCCTCGGCCAATTGGACCCCGGCGCAGAACCGGCCGTACGCGGGGCACGTGGCGCGGGCGACGCCGTGCCTGCTCGGATCTCCTCGGCGAGGGCGCGCGTCTCGGCGGACGCCGCCATGCCGAGCTCGGCGGCGAGCGTCTCGCGGCAGCGCCGATACGCGGAGAGCGCCCCGGCGCGGTCGCCCGCCGCCGCCAGGCGCCGCATGAGAGCCCGGTGGACCGACTCGCGCAGGCGGTCGCGCGACAGGGCCTCCCGCGTGAACGACAGGGCGTGCGCCAGGTCCTCCCGCTCCTCCGACGGCGTCGGCCAGAGCGAGGAGCGCGTCGATCATGCGGTCGCGGTGGCGGTCCTGCGCCTCGAGCACCCACTCGTCGGGGATGTCCGGCAGCAGGGGCTCCGCGCCGAGGAGGACGGCCCTGCTGCAGCGAGGTCTCGTCGCCACGGGCCAGGAGGCAGCTGCACCTCGCGGGCGTCGACCTCGATCCCGGCAGCCGGATCGAGCCCCGCCCCGAGGCGGTCGGCCAGCCAGGAGCGCGCCGCCGCCCACCTCCTCGAGCGCCGACCGGATGGTCCAGAGGGCGCTGCGCAGCGATCCGCGCGCGCTGGTGTCGAGCACGTCCGGCCAGAAGCGTCCCGCCAGGCGCGCGCGCGGATGCGTGCCGGCGTTGACCAGCAGGTACGCGAAGAGCGAGCGCGGCTTGACGCCGCCGATCTCCGGCACCGGCCGGTCGTCCACCCACACGGCGAGCCCACCGAACAGACGGGCGCGAAGCATGCGCCGATCATGCGCGCGCTCCGGCGGGCCGTCAACGGCGCGCCTCGCGCGTTGACGGTGCGATGACGCGCGGCGTGACGGCCGGCTCACGGGCGGGGTGCGACGCTGCATCCACGACACACCGACCGATGGAGGAGAACCATGACGGTGGATCAGGAGAAGCTCGAGCAGCTGATGGGCCGGGTCGTCGACGAACTGGGCGCGGCCTTGGGGGCCGGCCTCATCGTCGTCGGCGAGCGCGCCGGGCTGTGGGCGGCGATCGCCGGGCGCCGGCCCGGTGACCTCGGAGGAGCTGGCCGAGCGGAGCGGCACCGATGAGCGGTACGTCCGCGAGTGGCTGCGCGGCGATGGCCGCCGGCGGCTACGTCGACTACGCGCCCGGCGAACGGCACGCTACGCGATCAGCGACGAGGTGGCGTTCGCGATGGCCGACCCCGAGGGGCCGACCGGTGCCGGGCGCCTGCCAGGTGGTGCTCGGCGCGCTGGAGGGCGTCGGCCGCGGTGGCCGAGCGCTTCGCCAGCGGCGAGGGCCTCGGCTGGCACGAGCATCACCACGACCTGTTCGAGGGCACCGAGCGCTTCTTCCGGCCCCAGTACGCCGCCCACCTCGTGGACGAATGGATCCCGGCGCTCGACGGCGTCGGCGGACGCGCTCGCCGCGGCGCGCCGCGTCGCCGACGTCGGCTGCGGCCACGGCGCCTCGACGATCCTCATGGCCGAGGCCTTCCCAACCTCGACCTTCACCGGCTTCGACTACCACGAGGCCTCGATCGCGCACGCCCGCGAGGCCGCGCGGTCCGCCGGGGTCGACGACCGCGTGACCTTCGACGGTCGCCCCGGCCGACGCCTTCTCCGGCGCCGGCTACGACCTGGTCGCCATGTTCGACTGCCTGCACGACATGGGCGACCCGGCGGCGGTGGCGCGGCACGTCCGCGACTCCCTCGCCCCTGACGGCACCTGGATGGTCGTCGAGCCGATGGCCGGAGACCGCGTTGAGGACAACCTCAACCCGCTCGGGCGCCTCTTCTACTCGGCCAGCACCCTCATCTGCACCCCCGCCTCGCTCGCCCAGGACGGACGCGCCGCGCTGGGCGCGCAGGCCGGCGAGGCGGCCCTCACCGAGGTGATCCGCCGGGGCGGCTTCTCGCGCGTGCGCCGGGCCGCCGAGACCCCCGTGAACCTCGTCCTGGAAGCCCGCCCCTGACCCGGTGCGCGGGTTGCATGCCACACCCACACGAAGGAGATCCGAACATGAGCACCGCCACGCACAGCATCCTGGAGACGATCCGCACGGCGACCGAGTCGCGCGACGCCGCCGGCCTCGCCCGGCTCTACGCCGACGACGCCGAGGTCACGGTCGATCGACCGCACGACCCCGCCGAGCAGCCCCCGCGTGCTGCACGGCAAGGGCGAGGTCGTCGCCTACCTCGAGGACACCTGCTCCCGCGAGATGATCCACGAGGTGCGCGACCTCGTGGAGGGCGAGCGGCAGCATCGCCCACACGGTCCGCTGCCGCTACCCGGACGGCACCCGCGTCGTCTGCATGACGATCGCCGAGCTCGACGGCGGCCTCATCGCCCGGCAGACGATCGTGCAGGCCTGGGACGAGTAGCACGGCGACGGCGCCCGCCCCGCGCGGGGGCGGGCGCCGTCCCGCGCTAGCGGTCGATCTGGAAGCCGTCGCCGGTGAGCCGGCCGATGTCGTTCTGGAGGGCGATCACGAAGATCAGCATCACGATGGCGAAGCCGACGAACGAGGCGCGCCCGTAGGTCGCCGCGCTGAACGCCGACCCCTTCACCTTCTCGGCGACGGCGAAGACGATGTGCCCGCCGTCCAGCGGCAGGATCGGGCAGCAGGTTGAAGATGCCGAGCGCCAGGCTGATGACCCCGATGAACTGGAGGACGTCGATCAGCCCGTTGTCGGCGACCTCGTTGAAGACGGCGCCGACGCCGACGATGCTCGAGACCTGCTCGCGCGCCTGGCTGGTGATGAAGGCGTCGCCGATCACCTCGGCGTTGGTCTTCACGATGAACCAGGTGAAGTCCCAGCCCTTCGCGAGCCCCTCGATCGGGCCCGTAGCTGACGGCCGGGCCCTCGACCTGCGTCGAAGATGAAGCCGAGGCCCGTGAGCGGCCGGCCGGTCTCGGGATTGGTCAGGGGATCTCCGCTCGCGTCCTTGAGCACCTGCAGCTCGCCGGTGCGCTCGATCGTGCGCGCCGTCGCGCTCGATCGACAGCCGCACGGTCTCGCCCGCGGCGCCCGACTGCAGCTCGGTGCGCACGCGCTCGGCGTCGCCGTCGGCCGCGACGCCGTTGACGGCGAGGATCCGGTCGCCCGGCTTCAGCCCGGCCGTGCTGGGCGGCCGAGTCGCGCGTCACGCTCGCGACCGAGGTCGTCTGCGTCGGCGGTCGGGATGCCGATCCAGAAGATCACCGCGAAGATGACGATGGCCAGGACGATGTTGACCGCCGGGCCCGCCAGGATCGTCGCGACCTTCTTCCAGGCGGGCTTCGCCGTGTACGCGCGGTGCTTGACCTCGTCGGCGATCTCCTCGCCCACGGTCATCCCGCTGATCTTCACGTAGCCGCCGAGCGGCAGCCAGCCGATGGCGTACTCGGTCTCGCCGCGCGTGAACGAGGCGACCGGCTTGCCGAAGAAGATCGAGAAGCGCTCCACGCGCATGCCGCACCACTTGGCGACGACCATGTGGCCGGCCTCGTGGATCAGCACGAGCGCCATCAGGATGACGACGAAGTAGACGAGGTTGAGGAGATCGCCGAGATCGGGAATCACGCGGGAACACCCTCCACGGTCAGGGTCGCGGCCCGGCGGGCGCGGTCGTCGGCGTGCAGCACGGCCTCGATCAGTCGGCCGGGCCCGCGGGCACGTCGTCGAGCGCGGCGGCCGACGACGCGCGGCGATGTCCATGAACCCGATCCGCTCGTCGAGGAAGGCCGCGACGGCCACCTCGTTGGCGGCGTTCAGCACGGCGGGCGCGGTGCCGCCCGCGACGCCGGCGGCGCGTGCCAGCGCGAGGCAGGGGAAGGCGCCCTCGTCCGGGGCCTCGAAGTCGAGGCGGCGCCCGACCAGGTCCATGGGCTCGCCCGGCGGCGGGGCGGCGGGGTGGCGCAGCGCGTGGCCGATCGGCACGCGCATGTCGGGCGGGCCGCAGTGGGCGAGCACGCTGCCGTCGTCGAGCCGCACCATCGCGTGGATGAGCGACTGGGGGTGCACGACGACCTCGATGCGGTCGTAGGGCAGGTCGAACAGGTGGTGCGCCTCGATCACCTCGAGGCCCTTGTTCATCAGCGTCGCCGAGTCGATCGTGATCTTCGCCCCCATCGTCCAGGTCGGGTGGCGCAGGGCGTCCGCGCGGGTGACCCCCTCCAGTTCATCGGCCGGGCGGCCGCGGAACGGACCCCCCGAGGCCGTGAGGATCGGCCGAGCGCACGCGACCGGCGGCCACGCCCTCGAGCAGCTGGAAGAGCGCCGAGTGCTCCGAGTCGACCGGTACCAGGGCGGCGCCGGTGCGCGCCCGGGCGGCGGCGACCAGGTCGCCGCCGGCCACGAGGCTCTCCTTGTTGGCGAGCGCCACGGTGATGCCGCGCTCCAGCGCCGCGAGCGTCGGCCGCAGGCCGGCCGCGCCGACGAGGGCGTTGAGCACGATGTCGGGCTCGCAGGCGTCGATCAGAGCGCGCGAGGTCCGGGTCGAACGGGACGGCTCCCGCCGCCCGCCGCGGCCGCGGTGTGGGCGATGCCGCGCTCCGCGGCCTGGGCGGCCATCTCGGCTACGCGCCGGCCGCAGGAGAGGCCGCAGGCCATCAGATCGGGTGCCCGGTCGATGACCTCGAGGGCCTGGACCCCGATCGAACCCGTGGAGCCCAGGACGAGAACGCGTGCCACCGGTCGAGTGTAGCGAGGACCCCGCCGCGCCCGTGGTAAGGGTGCCTTAAGATCTCGCGGGTAGCCTGGGCTCGTGCTCCTCCTGCTCGCCGTCGCGTTCCTGGCCGGGGTGGTGACGGCGCTCTCGCCCTGCGTGCTGCCGGCGCTGCCCGTGGTCCTGGCGGGATCGGCGCGGCGGCGGGCCCGCGCCGTGTCGCCGGCATCGCCGTCGGCTTCGTCGCCGCCGTTCGTGCTGTTCACCCTCACCCTGACGACCGCCCTGCGGAGCATCGGGCTGAGCCCGCAGGCGCTGCGCAACCTGGCGATCGCCGCCCTGATCGCCTTCGGGGCGGCACTGCTCGTGCCGGCGCTCGGCGAGCGGGTCGCCGCCGCGCTCGCCCCCGTCGCCCGCCTCGGCGAGCGCATCCCGCGCGGCGCGCTCGGGCCTCGCCGGGGGCCTGCTCGTGGGGGTCGCGCTCGGGCCTGGTCTGGACCCCGTGCGCCGGACCGGTGTTCGCGGCCATCGCCGCCGTCGCCGCCACCGGCGACGCCGGGCGCGTCGGCCTTCGCCGTCCTCACCGCCTACGCCGATCGGCGCGGTCGTGCCCCTGTGCCTGGTGGCCGTCGGGGGGCGAGCGCCTGCTCGGGCGGCTGCGGGGCCGCGGCGGAGCGGCCGTGCGGCCGGCGCTCGGGGTGCTGATGGTCGCCGCGGGCGTGATGATCGCCCTCGGCGTGGACACCCGGCTCACGACCTACGTCGTCCGCGACGTGCCCGCGTACACCGACACCCTGCAGGCGCTCGAGCGCACCCCGGAGGTCGCGCGAGCAGCTGGCCGGCCTGCGCGCGCGGCGCGCCCACCGACATCCCGCCCTTCCTGCCGCCGCGCGCGGGTCGGATCCCGGCGGAGCGCGACCTCGGCCTGCCCGACGCCGGCCCGGCGCCCGAGCTGCGCGGGATCTCGGCGACCTTCAACACCGGCGACGCGCCGCTGACCCTCGCGGCGCCTGCGCGGGCGCGTGGTGCTGCTCGACTTCTGGACCTACTCCTGCATCAACTGCCTGCGCACGATCCCCCACCTCGAGGCCCTCTACGAGCGCTACCGCGACGACGGCCTGACGGTGCTCGGCGTCCACACGCCCGAGTTCGCGCTTCGAGGCCGACGCCGGGAACGTCGGGCGGCGCGGTCGGCGACCTCGGCATCACCTATCCGGTGGCGCTCGATCCCGACTTCGCGACCTGGGACGCCTTCGGCAACCGCTACTGGCCGGCGACCTACCTGATCGACCGCGACGGGCACGTGCGCGACCTCCACATCGGCGAGGGCGACGAGGCGCGCACCGAGAGCCTCGTCCGCCGCGCTGCTCGGCGTCGCCGGCCGACGAGCCCGCGGCCGCCGGGCGCCGGGCGCCGAGGCGCCGCCCGGACGGCCGGGAGCAGACCCCCGAGACCTACGTCGGCGCCGCGCGGATCCAGCGCCTCGCCGCCGGCCAGAGGGTGCGGCCCATGCTGCCGACGCGCTTCACGCCGCCCCGGACGTCTGCCCGCCGACCAGCATCGCCTTCGACGGCGAGTGGACCATCGACGACGAGGGCGCGCGGGCCGGCGAGCGGCGCCGCGATCGAGCTGGCATTCCGCGCGAAGGGCGTCTACCTGGTGCTCGACGGCGACGGCGAGGACCGCGCCGGGCGGGTGCTCGCTCGACGGCCGCGCCGCCGACGGCATGCCGAGGCCGGAGCCGACCTGGGCCCGGGCGGGACGCTGACGGTGACGGCCCCCGGCTCTACCGCCTGCTCGAGCTGCCGGGCCCGGTCGCCGGGCGGATCCGCATCGAGCTGGCCCCCGGAACCCGGGCCTTCGCCTTCACCTTCGGCTGACGGCGCGCCGGCGGACCCGGCGGCCCGGCGGCCGCCGGGCGCCGCGGGGCAGGAGGGTCGCCGAGCCAGCGCCCCTCGCGGAACCAGCGCCGCATGGTCCGCACGCTCGGCGGACCGCGCGGCCCCGCCCGCCTCGCGCTCGCGCAGGCGACGGATGACGGCGCCCGGAGGCTCGCCCGCCGCGAAGGCCGCCTCGGCCTCCCGCCGCAATCCCGGCCACGAGTAGGAGCCCGGGGCCCTTCCGGCCGGCGCACCCGGCGGCGAGGCGGGCCCGATGCAGCGAGAGCGCCCGGGACCGCGAGGCCGTGAGACAGCCCGCCGACCGCCAGACGTGGAGCAGGCTGGCCTCGAGATCCCGCCCCGCCCGCCGCGTCACGAACGATGGCGCACGGTGCGCGGCGCACAGAGCCAGACGCTGACCCCGCACGGAAGGTGGAGCGCCGCACGCTCCCCCTCCCCGGCCCCGACGCAGATCGCGCACGCCGGGCGGCCCCCGAGTCCCTTCTCCTTGTAGAAGCTTCTCGCCATGGACCGATCCTGCCGCCCGACGGCCGACGCGTGGGACTCCGACTGCGCCGATTTCGCGCCCGACCCGCATCGTCGGGGCAGTGCGATTGGCCGATGAGCGGTGGTCCAATCGACCTCCACCGACGCCGCGGCGAGCCGGGACGAGGGGTTGTCGGGTCCGCGTCCAGATGGCCGATTGGACCTCTGCCACCGGATCGATTGACCGGTCAGCGCGCACGCGGGACGTCAGGTCGGGGAACCGGCGGAGGCCCACCGGCCGGCTCCCGGCCCCGTGGTGGGGCTCAGAGGGCCCGGACGGTGGCGCCACGACCGCCGTTCGCCGCTGCCGGCGTGGTCGACATCCGGTTCGGAGAAGCCGGCGCCCGCGCGGGGCTCAGGCCACCAGGGTGTGGGCGGTCTCGCAGAAGGCGGTGACCAGCGCGACGCAGGCGTCGAGGTCGTCCGGGTGGCACGACTCGACGACCTGGTGCACGTAGCGGGTGGGGATCGAGACGCAGCCGGCGGGGGCGCCGTCTCCCGAGAGGCCGAGCTCACGCGTGTCGGTGCCGCCGCGGACCATCACCTCGAGCTGGATGGGGATGCCGCGCTCCTCGGCGACCGCCACGAGGTGGTCGACCACCTCCCTCGGGACGATCGCGCTGGTGTCGTAGACCTTGATCGCCGCGCCGCCGCCGATGGTCGGTGATGCGCTCGTGGGGCTTCGCGCCGGGGCCGTCGTTGGCCAGGGTGATGTCGATGGCCAGGCCGATCCGGGGCCGCACGCGCTGCGGTGGCGACCCGCGCGCCCCGCAGGCCCGACCTCCTCCTGGACGCTCGCCACCGCGACCACCTCGCAGTCGTGCTCGGCGAGGGCCCGGAAGGCCTCGATCATCACGTAGAGGCCCGGCGCGGTTGTCGAGGCTCTTGCACGTGACCAGGTCGCCGAGGCGGGCCATCGCGCGCTCGCGCGTCACGACGTCCCCGGCGCGCACCAGCTCGCGCACCCGCTCGGCCGGCAGGCCGAGATCGACGAAGTAGTCGTCGAGCGCCGGCGCCTTGCGCTTCTCCTCGTCGCTCATCAGGTGGACGGCCTTGGTGCCGAGCACCCCGAGCAGGTCCTCGCGCCCGTGCACGATCACGCGCTGGGCGGTCAGCGTCTTCGGGTCGAAGCCGCCCGAGCGGGATCAGGCGCAGGAACCCGCCGTCCTCGACGTGGGTCACCATGAAGCCGATCTCGTCCATGTGGGCCGAGAGCATCAGCCGGCGGCCCGCCGCCGCCGGCCCGCCGGGCGATCAGGTTGCCGAGCGGGATCGACCTCGATCGAGTCGGCGAGCGGCTCCAGCTCACGGCGCACGACGGCGCGGATGCGCTCCTCGCGGCCCGGGCGCGCCGGGCGTCTCGCAGAGCTCGCTGAGCAGCTCGAGGTTCACGCGCCAAACCTACTCGCCCGCCCGCGCCACGGCACGGCCGCGCCGATTCAGTAGACGAGCCAGATCGTCACGAAGTAGGCCGCGACCGCGCCGAACAGCAGCGCGTCGAAGCGGTCGAGCACGCCGCCGTGCCCGAGCAGGAGGCGCCCCGAGTCCTTCGCGCCGGCGTCGCGCTTGAGCACCGACTCGAACAGGTCGCCGAGGAAGGCGGCCGGGCAGATCGCCAGCCCGAGGATCAGCGACTGCCAGCCGCCGATCCAGTCCATGTAGAGACCCGCCACCCAGACCGCGAAGGTCGCCGACGACGAGGCCGACGACCGCGCCCTCGACGGTCTTCTTGGGCGACGTCAGCGGGGCGATCGGCCGCTTGCCCCACAGCCGGCCGCCGACGTAGGAGGCCGTGTCGAAGATCCAGACGCCCACCAGCACGTTGACGACGGCCGCGGCCCCGTCCGGGCAGCTCGCGCATGATCACGAGGATCGCCAGCGGCAGGCCGAGGTAGACCACCCCGAGGAGCGTCGTCGCCATCCGGGCGGTGATGTCCTCGCGCCGCGGGAGGATCAGGGCGGCGACCGCCACCAGGAAGACGCTCAGCCCCAGGCCGAGCAGCACACCGTGCTCGGGGTCGTCCATCGCCCAGGCGAGGGCGATCAGGCTGAGCGCGCCCAGGTAGCCGGCCCAGCGCAGGGGGCGGGCGGCGGCGGTGAGGCTGTAGAGCTCGTAGAGACCCGAGCGCGGCGATGATCGCCAGGGCCGCCGCGAAGGCGACCCCGCCGAGGGCGACGACGGCGATGGCCACGATCACCCCGGGCACCGCGATGATGAGACGGCTCGTCAAGCCGCTCGGAGCCGTGATGGTCAGCGCCCGCCGAAGCGGCGATGGCGCCGCCCGTACTCGGCGATGGCCGCGTCCAGGTCCTCGGGCCCGAAGTCCGGCCAGAGCCGCTCGGAGAAGTGCAGCTCGGCGTAGGCGCTCTGCCACAGCAGGAAGTTCGACAGGCGCTGCTCGCCGCTGGTGCGGATGACCAGCTCGGGGTCGCGCATCTCGGGCGCGTAGAGGTACTGCGCGAACTCGGCCTCCCCCGCCTCCGGCCCGCACTCGGCGGCGAACCGCCGCGCGGCGTCGGCGATCTCGCGCCGGCCGCCGTAGTTCATGGCGACGAAGAGGCGCAGGCCGGTGTTGCCGGCCGTCTCGGCCTCGGCCGCGGCGATCCGCGCGCGCAGGTCGGCGTCGAGCTCCTCGAGGCGGCCGATGAAGCGCATCTGCACGTTCTCGGCGTTCAGCTCGGGCACCTCGCGATCGATCAGCTCGCAGAAGAGCCCCATCAGGTCGCCGACCTCCGCGTCCGGGCGGCGTCCAGTTCTCGGTGGAGAACGAGAAGACCGTCAGGTCCTTCACCCCGGCGTCGGAGGCGGCGCGCACGACCTTCTTGAGCGCCTTCGCGCCGGCCCGGTGCCCGGCGCCCACCGGCAGGTGCCGCTCGCGCGCCCAGCGGCCGTTGCCGTCCATGATGATGGCGATCGACTCGGGCGTCTCGGTCAGGCCCGCGGGCCGGTCGACGCCGCGGCGCGCGGCCGAGCCCGAGCACCGAACGGGCCGTGCGCAGGCGGGTGAGAAGCGTCATCGGGGCGCGCGGAGCCATCGGCGCTCCGCTAGACCTCGAGGATCTCGGCCTCTTTGCGGGCCATCAGCTCGTCGATGGCCTTGACCTCGGCGTCGGTCAGCTTCTGGACCTCGTCCTGGCCGCCCTTGAGCTCGTCCTGCGAGAGCTCGCCGTCCTTCTCGGCCCGCTTCATCTCGTTGAGCACGTCGCGGCGCACGTTGCGCACGGCGATGCGCCCCTCCTCGGCCATCTTGTGGACCAGGCGCACCATCTCCTTGCGCCGCTCCTCGGTGAGCTGCGGGATCGCGAGGCGGATGATCTGGCCGTCGTTGTTGGGCGTCAGGCCGAGGTCGGACTCCATGATCGCCTTCTCGATCGACTGCATGATCGACCGGTCGAAGGGCTGGATCGTGAGCAGGCGCGGCTCGGGCGCGTTGATCGTGGCGAGCTGGTTGAGCGGCGTCCGCGTTCCGTAGGCGTCGACCGTGACGCGGTCGAGCAGGGCGGTCGAGGCGCGCCCGGTGCGCACCGATGCGAACTCGGACCCGAGGGCCGCGACGGCCCCCTGCATCCGGCGCTTCGCGTCCTTCAGTCGTTCCTCCACGGGAGCCTTCCTAGTCCGGGGTGTCGGTGGCGACCATCGTGCCGATGCGCTCACCCTCGAGCAGGCGGCCGATGTTGCGCTCGTCGCCCATGTTGAAGACGAAGATCGGGAGTCCGTTGTCCATGCAGAGGGTGAGCGCGGTGGTGTCCATCACCCGTAGCCCGCGCTCGATCGCCTCCATGTGGGTGATCCGCGGGATCAGCTTCGCCTCGGGCACGACGCGCGGGTCGGCGTCGAGCACGCCCTCGACCGCGTTCTTGGCCATCAGGATGCACTCCGCGCCGATCTCCAGCGCGCGCAGCGCCGCCGTCGTGTCGGTGGTGAAGAACGGGTTGCCGGTGCCGCCGGCGAAGATCACCACCCGCTTCTTCTCGAGGTGCCGGATCGCGCGGCGCCGGATGTAGGGCTCGGCGACCTCCTGCATGGCGATCGCCGACTGCACGCGCGTCGTCAGGCCGAGCTTCTCCAGGGCGTCCTGGATCGCCAGGGCGTTCAGCATCGTCGCGATCATGCCCATGTAGTCGGCGGTCGCACGATCCATGCCGATCGCCATGCCCTGCAGGCCGCGGAAGATGTTGCCGGCGCCGACCACGATCGCGACGTCCACGCCGCGCTCGGTGGCGTCCTTCACCTGACGGGCGATGCCGGCGATCCGCCCCGGGTCGATGCCATAGGGCTCGTCGCCCATCAGGGCCTCGCCCGAGAGCTTCAGGACCACCCGGTGGAACACCGAGCCGCCCGGCCGGAGATCCGGCCGGGCGTCCCCCTCGGCGTTCGGGCTACTGGCCAAGCTCGAAGACGACGAAACGCCGGATCGTGACGTTCTCGCCGAGGCTGCTCGTCGCCTCGACGCGCAGGTCCTCGATCGTGCGGGGCTTCTTCTCGCCCTGGTCGCGCACGTACTCCTGCTCCATCAGGCAGATGGAGGCCAGGTGCTTCTTGAGCTTGCCCTCGATCGCCCGCTCGCGGGCGTGCTCGGGGATGTCCTGGGCCTGCGCCTCGTAGATCGACTTCTCGGAGGCGACGTACTCCTCCGGGACGTCGGCGACGGTGACGAACCGCGGCTTGAGGGCCGCGATGTGCAGGGCGATGTCGTGGACGAGGCTCTTGAACTCGTCCGTGCGCGCCACGAAGTCGGTCTCGCAGTTGACCTCGACCAGCACGCCGACCTTGCCGCCGGCGTGGATGTAGCTGTCCACGATGCCCTCGTTGGCCGCGCGGCCGGCGCGCTTGGCGGCGTCGGCGAGCCCCTTGGTGCGCAGGGCCTTCGTCGCCGCCTCGAGGTCGCCACCGGCCTCCTCGAGCGCCTTCTTGCAGTCCATCATCCCGGCGCCGGTCTTCTCGCGGAGCTCCTTGACGAGCTTCGCGCTGATGTTGCTGCTCACTCGGCGACCTCCGCGGCGGGCGCGGCCGGGGCCTCGGCGGCGGGCGTCTCGGCCGGTGCCTCAGCGGCGGGCGTCTCGGCCGGTGCCTCAGCGGCGGGCGCCTCGACGACCGCCGCCTCGTCGGCGGGAGCCTCGGCGGCGGCAGGCGCCTCCTCCGCGGCGGGCGCGGGGATGCCGGAGGTGGGCAGCGTGCCCTTGCCCTCGAGGACGGCGTCGGCCAGGGCGCCGAGCACCAGGCCGCAGGCGCGGATGGCGTCGTCGTTGCCCGGGATCACGTAGGTCGCCTCGTCCGGGTCGCAGTTCGTGTCGACCAGGCCGATCACCGCGAGGCCGAGGCGGTTCGCCTCGCGCACGCCGATCGCCTCCTTCTTGAGGTCGACGATCACGACCGCGTCGGGCAGCCGCTGCATGTCGGCGACGCCGCCGAGGTTGGTCTCGAGCTTCACGAGCTCACCCTCGCGGGCGAGGCGCTCGCGCGTCGGCAGCAGCTCCAGCTGGCCCTCGCGCTTCTGGTTGCGCAGCTCGTGCAGGCGCCGGATCCGCTGGGAGATCGTGCCCCAGTTGGTCAGCAGGCCGCCGAGCCAGCGGTGGGAGACGTAGGGCATGCCGCAGCGCTTGGCCTGATCGGCGATGGCCTCCTGCGACTGCTTCTTGGTGCCGACGAACAGCACCGATCCGCCGCGCTGCGAGATGTCGCGCACGACGTCGCAGGCCTGCTCGAGCAGGACGATCGTCTGCTGCAGGTCGATGATGTAGATGCCGCCGCGCTCACCGAAGATGTAGCGCTTCATCTTCGGGTTCCAGCGCCGGGTCTGGTGTCCGAAATGGACCCCCGACTCGAGCAGCTGTTTCATGGTGATCGTGGGCATGGGTGACTCCCTTGCTGCGAACGGTTGACGTCGTGCGGTGCGCCGGCGCGGGCAGATGGAACGCGGGCCGTCTGCGTGTGGACACGCGAAACGACCCGAGCACCGCCATCTGGCCTGGTGCGCCGGGGAGGGGTCAGTGGGTGGAGCGGTGAGGCATCTTAGCGCCTGAGTCCGGGCCCGCTCGGACGGGTGTCGCCGGCCATCCGGCGCGCGCGCCCGAGCGCCAGCTCGAGGTCGTGCGGGAGCGGGCTCTCGACCTCGACCGGCTCGCCGGTCTCGGGTGCGGGAAGGCGAGCCGCGAGGCGTGCAGGAACTGGCGCTCGAGGCCGAGCGTCTCCTCGCGCCGCCCGTAGACCCGATCGCCGACCACCGGGTGGCCGACCGACTCGAGGTGTACGCGGATCTGGTGGGTCCGGCCCGGTCTCGAGGCGCACCTCGAGCAGCGTGAACCGGCCCAGATCCTCGAGCCGGCGCACGTGGGTGACGGCCTCGCGCGCCTCCTCCCGGTCGCTGACCGCCATCCGGGTGCGGATCCGGCGATCGCGCCCGATCGGGCGGTCGATCGGTGAGCGCCGGGGGCGTCGCGCCGTGCACGAGGGCGGTGTAGGTGCGCTCGATCGCCCGCTCACGGAGCATCCGCTGCAGGCGACGGTGGGCCCGCTCGGATCGCGCCACCACCAGCAGGCCGGAGGTGTCGCGGTCGAGGCGGTGGACGATGCCGGGTCGGGTCGGGTCGTCGCCGCCGGCGATCGCGTGCGCGAGCAGGCCGTGCACCAGCGTGCCCCCGGAGTGCCCCGCCGAGGGGTGCGTCACGACCCCGGCCGGCTTGTCGACCACCAGCAGGTGCTCGTCCTCGTAGCGCACGGTCATCGGCACGGCCTCGGGCACCAGCTCCGACAGCGGCGCCGGCGTGGGACGCACCTCCAGCACCTCGCCGACGGCCGAGGAGGTGGCGCTTGGGGCGCGGCTCCCCGTCCACGAGCACCCTGCCCGCGTCGATCAGCCGCTGCGCCTCGGCGCGGCTGCCGACCCGCTCGATCGACCCGACACCGGCGTCCAGGCGGCGCCCGGCGAGATCGGGGCCGACGACGATCCGCAGCGGGTGCGGATCGCGGTCGCTCACTCAGTCTGCTCATCCTCCGCACCGTCCTGGATCAGGCCGACGACGATCAGGACGGCCCCGATGGTGATGCCGCAGTCGGCCAGGTTGAAGGCGACGTCCCGGGCCACCGCGCGGGATCGATGAAGTCGGTGACCGCGCCGTGCAGGAGCCGGTCGATGAGGTTGCCGAGGCTTCCGCCGACCAGCATCCCCGCCCCGGCGGCGACCATGGCGTTGCGGGCCACCAGCCCCGCGAGGGCGATCGCGATGGCGGACAGCGCCACCAGGGTGAGGACGGCGACGACGCGCCTGGCGGCCCGGGAAGAGGCCGAACGCGATGCCCTCGTTGGCCACGCGCGAGAGCGAGAACCCCGGGAGCACCTCGACGCTCTCCCGCGGCTCGAGCGTCATGCGCACCAGGAACTTCGACACCTGGTCGATGACGAGGACGATGGCGGCGAGGATGGCGAACCGCCACCAGCGGGCCTGCGTCTGCCGGCGTTGACGCCGGTGGATGGCGTGCATCACGGCATCGCGTGTCGATGGCCGCGTGGAGTTCACGCCACGGCCCCCACCGCTCCCAGCGCCGCGATCAGCCGGCCGGCGACCGCGGCGGGCTCGCCGTCGACCTCGATCAGCTTGCGCGCACCGCCGGATCCGCGCCGCACGCGGACCGCCGAGGGGCGCACGCCGGCGGCCTCGGCCAGGTAGGCGCACAGGGCCGCGTTCGACTGGCCCTGGTGCGGCGGTGCGGCGATCTGCACGCGCAGGGCGCCGTCCTGGAGGCCCACCGCGCGGGTCGCGCGTGAGCGGGGCACCGCCTTCACCGCGACCACGACGCCGTCACGGCCCACCGTGAGCCAGGGGGGCGGATCGCTCAGAAGGAGCCCAGGAGCGAGAGCACGAAGCTGCGCAGGATGTAGAGGACGATGATCGCGACCATCGGCGAGAGGTCGAACATGCCCAGCGGCGGGATCATGCGCCGGAAGACGTTCAGGTACCAGTCGGTGCTCTGGTGGACGAAGTCCCAGAACGCCCGGGCCGCCCGCGAGGCCGGCGCCATCGGCATGAACGACAGCAGGATCCTCACGAGGATGAGGATGATGAAGACGGTGAAGAGCGCCGCGACGTAGGTCTGGACCTTGTCCATCTGCGCCTAGTCTCGCGCGTCGGGGGTTCGCGCGCCCGCACCGGCCCGGGGGCGGCACCACCGTGGCACTAGAGCTCCTCCGCGCGCCGGGCGGCGGCGAGGACGGCGTCGGCCACGTGGGCGCGCACCGCGCCGCGCTCGAGCACGGCGATCCCGGCGATGGTGGTCCCGGCGGGCGAGCTGACCCGCTGGCGCAGCAGCGCGGGATCGGTGCCGTCCGCGAGCAGGGCCGCCGTGCCCGCGAGCACCGCGCCCACCATCTCGCGCGCCTGGAGGCGGCTGAGGCCCGCCGCGACGGCGCCCTCCTCCATGCCCTCGGCGACCACCGCCACGAGGCCCGGGCCGCTGCCGGCGAGCGCCGTCGCCGCGGCGAAGAGCGACTCGGGCAGCGGGACCACGGCGCCGAGCGGCGCGAGCAGATCGCGAGATCGCGGAGGCGCGGGCGTCGTCGACGCCGCGCATCGCCGTCGCCACCACCCCGGCGCCGTGACGCACCGCGAGGTTCGGCATCGTGCGCACGAGCGGCGAACCGGGGGCCGCGGCGGCCAGCCGGTCGAGGTCCCAGCCCGGCGACCACCGAGAGGATCACGCGACCGGGGTGCGGGTCGGCGCTCACGGCGCCGAGCACCTGCTCGGCGTCCTTCGGCTTCACCGCGACGCACACCAGGTCGCAGCGCCCGGCCTCGGCCAGGGTGGCGGGGCGGCCGCCCGAGTCGGCCACCGCCGCCTCCACGGCCGCGGGCACGGCGTCGGCGATCAGCAGGCGGCCCGTGACCTCGGGCCGGCCCCGGCCCATGCCGACGACCAGCGCCCGCCCCATGGCGCCCGCCCCGATGAGCCCGATAGCTGGCCGGCCAGGCACCCACCGTCAGTATTGGTTGAAGAAGCCCTTCTCCAGGAGGCGGGCCCTCTCCTCGGCCGACACCTCGACGTTGCGCGGGGTCAGCATGAAGACCTTGTCGGCGACGCGCTGCATGCCGCCGTCGAGGGCGTAGGTGAGCCCGCTGGAGAAGTCGATCAGGCGCTTGGCGAGGTCGGTCTCGGCGCTCTGGAGGTTGAGGATCACCGGGATCGTGCCCTTGAACTTGTCGGCGATCTGCTGGGCGTCGTTGAAGCTCTTGGGGACGACCAGGTGCACCTCGGAGGGCTGCGGGCGCGACTCGACCGAGCGCATCACCGGACGCGAGCTGGTGCGCGTCTCCTCGGCGAAGATGTCGTCGAACTCGTTGTCGCGCCGGCGCGGGCCGAGGCGGCGCACGTTGGGGCGCTCGCGGTAGGTGCGCTCGAGGTCCTCGTGCGCGGACGGCGCGCCGCTCGCGGTCGCGGTCGCGGCGGTCGGGCTCGTCGTCGTACTCGTCCGCGTAGTCGTCCGGCTCGTCGGCCATGCCGAAGTAGACGAGGGTGCGGTGCCAGAGGTCGGTGACGGCCATCTACGAGAGTCCCTGAGTGGTTGTCTGAACGCGCTCGAGGAGCCCGCGACCGACGCGGACCTTGGTGGCGCCCTCTTCGGCCGCCACGAGGTAATCCTGGCTCGTGCCCATCGAGAGATCGCGGAAGTCGTGGCGCCCGGCCCACTCGCGCGCAGAGATCGTCGGCCAGCCTCCGCACCGCGGCGAAATGGGGACGACTCATCTCTGCATCGCTGTGCGACGGGGGCATGGCCATGAGACCACCGATCACGAGGTCGGTCTGGGCCGACACGTCATCAACGAACGCCCGAAGTTGGGGCGGCACGATACCACCTTTGGTTGGCTCCTCGGCGACGTTGACTTCGACGAGAACCCGCGTGGGACCTTCCGAGCGGGTCGCGATCTCCTGCGCGAGCCGCAACGAGTCGAGCGAGTGGATCAGGCGCACGGCCGGCAGCACGTCGCGCACCTTGCGCCGCTGGAGGTGGCCGATGAAGTCGAACGTCAGGCGCCCCTGCGGCCAGCGCGGACTTGGCCTGGAGGTCCTGGAGCCGGTTCTCCCCCACCACCTCGACGCCCGCGGCGATCAGCGCCGGCACGTCCTCGGCCGGCAGGTACTTGCCGGCCAGCACCAGCTCGACGGACCCCGCCGGCCGGCCCGCCCCGGGCCGCGGCCTCGTCGAGCAGCCGCCGGGTCTCGGCGAGCACCTCGCGCAGGCGGTCGGCGTCGATCACGCGGCCACCGGCCAGACGACCGCGGCCTGGCGGCCGGTGCCCGCGCCGTCGCGCCGGTACGAGTAGAAGCGCTCGCGGTCGCACGAGGTGCAGGCGCCGACCGAGGTGATCTCCCCGGCGGGCACCCCGGCCGACGCGAGGGCGACGCGCGCGGCGGCCGGCCAGGTCGACGGCCCCGCCGACGACGACCGCCTGGCCGAAGCGCTCCGCGAAGGCCTCGCGCACCTCGGCCGAGACCGGGTAGCAGCAGGGGCCGATGCCGGGGCCGATCGCGGCCCCCGCCGCGCCGGGCGCGCCGAGCGCGGCGACCGTGCTCTCGAGCACGCCCGCCACCAGCCCCCGCCAGCCGGCGTGGGCCGCCGCCACGCGGGGGACGTCGCGCCGCCACATCGCCACCGGCAGGCAGTCGGCGCCGAGCACCACGAGGGCCGTGCCCGGAGTCGCGGTCACCAGGCCGTCGCCCTCGGGCCAGTCGCGCAGGTGCCCGAGGAAGCCGCCCTCGCCCCCGCTCACCTCGCGCACCCCGGCGCCGTGCACCTGGCGGCCCATCGCGACCCGCTCGGGGTCGATGCCGAGCGCGGCGCAGACCCGCGCGCGGTTCTCGCGCACCCGGTCGTCCGGATCGTCGCGGTCCAGCCCCAGGTCGAGCGCGGCGAAGCCGCCGGTGCTGACCCCGCCCCGCCGGGTGGTGAACACGGCCCGCGCCGGAGCGCCGGTCGCGACCTCGATCAGCTCCAGGTCGCTCATGCGCCCTCTCCGCGCGATCCGCAGCGCCAGCGCCAGCTGCTCGTCGTGGCCGCCGACCCGGCCGTCGAGGACGGCCGCGCGGACCTCGGCGAGGGCGCGGCCGATGGCCGGGCCCGGCGGCACGCCCGTGCCGCACGAGGTCGGCGCCGCTCACGCTCGGGCCGAGGTCGGACGCCCACCAGCGCCGCCACCGCGGGGGCCCCGTGCGCGTGGGCGCCGATCGCCGTGGCCGGCGAGGCGGCCCGCAGCAGGCGGTCGATCTCCGACGGCGCCGTGGCGCGCGCCGAGGCGGGCGGCGAGGGCGGCGCCCGCCTCGGCCTCCGCCGCGATCGCGCGCGCCCAGCCGGGCAGCGCGATCCGCTCCAGGGCCTCCGGGGTCACCGCGGCGCCGAGGCGCAGCGCCCATCCCGGCACACCGGGGGCGTGCGCGTGCGCGGCGGCGCGCGTCGAGCGCCGCGATGGCCGGGCCCGCGTCCGGCGCGGATCCACGGCACCCCGAGCCCGCGCAGCAGGGCGAGCGCCTCGCCCGCGCCCGTCCTCGTCGAGCACGCGGCGCAGCTCCTCCGCCACGCGCGAGGACGCCGGGTCGAGAACGGGCGCGCGCGGCGCGCGCGGCGGCCTCCGGTGGCGGGGTCGGGGGTCAGGCCGAGGCGCGCGGCGTAGCGGGCGCCGCGCACGAGGCGGCTGGGGTCCTCGGTGAAGGCGTCGGCGCGCACGGCGCGCAGCACCCGGGCGCCGAGATCGTCGGCGCCCGCCGTGCGGGTCGACCAGCACGCCGCGCGCGCGTCCCGCAGAGGCCGAGGGCCATGGCGTTGACCGTGAAGTCGCGCCGGGCGAGGTCGTCGAGCAGATCCCCGGGGCCGACCGTGGGCAGCGCCCCGGGGGCGGCGTAGGTCTCGGTCCTCGCGCTCACCAGGTCGACGTGGCCGCCGTGGGGCAGCTCGATGTGGGCCGTGCCGAAGCGAGGGTGCGCGACCACCCGCGCGCCGAGCGCGTGGCCGAGCGCCTCGGCCGCCGCGACCGCGTCGCCCTCCACCACCAGGTCGAGCTCGGGGCCGTGCGGCAGGCCGGCGAGGGCGTCGCGGACGACGCCGCCCACCGCGCTCACCTCGCCGGTGAGGACGGGTGTCACCCTCTCCACCAGGGGATGGGCCGCCACGGCGGCGCGCGCCGCACTAGGATCCACGTCGTGGCCTATGACCCCGTCTCCCGCAAGCTGGCGGCCGTCGCCCCGGTGGCGAACGACCTGCTGGAGCGCTTCGCGCACTTCGAGCACCTGACGCTGAACGAGCTGCAGGAGGCGTTCGACGCCGCGGACGCGCGCTTCAAGGCGTGGGTCCAGACGCCGGGCAACGAGACGCGCCCGATCAGCGAGGCCCCCGACTACCTGGACCGCATCGCGCTCGACAGCCTGCTCGAGCGCCGCACCTGGTCCGAGTAGCGCCGCGCACGCGGGCCTAGCCCGCGGCGATGACGGCCACGGCGTCGATCTCGACGCGCGCGCCGAGCGGGAGGGCCGCGACGCCCACCGTCGCCCGCGCCGGGGCGTGGCCGGCGAAGGCGGCCCCGTAGACCTCGTTCATGGCGGGGAAGTCACCGGCGAGGTCCGTCAGGTAGACCGTGGTGCGCACGACGTCCTTCAGCGAGGCTCCGGCCTCGGCGAGGATGGCGGCGACATGGTGGAGGGCGACGACCGTCTGCTCGTTGACGTCCTCGCCCACAAGGGCGCCCGTGCCCGGGTCGATCCCGAGCTGGCCCGAGACGAAGACCATCTCGCCCGGTGACGCGGCGACGGCCTGGCTGTAGGGGGCGCCGGCCACAGGGGCGGGCGCGTGCGTCGGTGCGGATCAGTCTCACGCCCGCAGCCTACTTGCGGACCGGGACACCCGCGCTCGCCATGGCGGCCTTCACCTGGGCGATCGAGTAGACCCCGTCGTGGAACACCGAGGCCGCCAGCACCGCGTCGGCGTGCCCGCGGGTCACGGCCTCGGCGAAGTGCTCGAGGCTGCCCGCCCCGCCCGAGGCGATCACGGGCACCGGCGCGGCGTCGGCCACGGCCGCCAGCAGCTCGCAGTCGAAGCCGTCCTTGGTGCCGTCGCGATCCATGCTCGTCAGGAGCACCTCCCCCGCGCCCCGCGCAGCGGCCTCCGCGGCCCACGCGACGGCCTCGCGGCCCGGTCGGCAGGCGGCCCCCGTTGAGGAAGACCTCCCAGCCCGAGCCGTCCTCGCGGCGCTTGGCGTCGATCGCCACCACGACGCACTGGGCGCCGAAGCGCGCCGAGGCCCGCTCGATCAGTCCCGGATCGCGCACCGCCGCCGAGTTCAGCGAGACCTTGTCGGCCCCGGCGGCCAGCACCGCGCGGATGTCGTCCTCCGAGCGCAGCCCGCCGCCGATCGTGAACGGGATGAAGACCTCCTCGGCGGTGCGGCGCGCCAGCTCGACGATCGTCGCGCGGCCCTCGTGGCTCGCGCCGATGTCGAGGAAGACCAGCTCGTCGGCGCCCTCGCGCGTCGTAGCGCGCGGCCAGCTCCACCGGATCGCCGGCGTCGCGCAGCCCGACGAAGTTGACGCCCTTCACGACCCGCCCCTCGTTCACGTCGAGGCACGGGATGACGCGGATCACCCTCGGCCCCGCCCAGCACCTCGAGTGCCTCGGCGATCGTGAAGCGCCCCTCGTAGAGGGCCCGCCCGACGATCACCCCGTCGAGGTTGGCGATGCCCAGGTCGCGAAGCCGGCGCAGGTCGTCCAGCGAGGAGACGCCGCCCGAGGCGATCAGCCGCAGCGGCGGGGCGGCCTCGGCCAGGCGGCGCATCGCCGCCAGGTTCGGGCCCGCCGAGCGTTCCGTCGCGGTTGATGTCGGTGTAGGCGAGGCGGCGGACGCCCATCGAGACGAGGCCGGTGGCCACCTCGACGGCGTCGCGGTCGGTGATCTGGGTCCAGCCGTGGGTGGCGACCTTGCCCTGGCGCGCGTCGAGGGCCACGACCAGGCCGTCGCCGAGGCGGTCGATCGCCCATGCCAGCAGGTCGTGGTCGTCGATCACCGCGGTGCCGAGCACGACCCGGTTCACGCCGGTCGCGAGGGCCGTCTCGATCGCGGGGCGCGAGCGCAGCCCGCCGCCCGAGGTGGACGGTGCCGGGGAACGCCGCGGCGATGCTCGCCACCAGTGCCGCGTGCACCGGCTCGCCGGCGCGGGCGCCGTCGAGGTCGACCACGTGCAGCGACAGGGCGCCGTCCTCGGCGAAGCGCTGCGCCTGGTCCACCGGGTCGTCGCTGAAGGCGGTCGACTGGTCGAAGTCGCCCTGGCGCAGGCGCACCGCCTGGCCGCCCTGCAGGTCGATGGCCGGGTAGAGGGTGATCACGAGAGTGAGGCCACCGGGCCGGGGGCGGCGACGCCCGCCAGCCAGCGCCCGAGCAGGCCGAGGCCGGCCGCACTCGACTTCTCGGGGTGGAACTGGACGCCCATGACCCCCTCGCGGCCGGCTGCCGCGCAGAACTCGACGCCGTGATCGGCGCGCCCGAGGACCAGCGAGGGATCCTCGGGCTCGCAGCCGAACGTGTGCACGAAGTAGTAGGTCGAGGAGGCGTCGTCCTCCGCCTCCGGGGCAAGGACGCATCCCGGCTGCCAGCGCACGCGGCTCCAGCCGATGTGGGGCAGCTTGCGATCGGTCGCGAGGCGACGGACAGCGCCCGGCAGCACGCCGAGGCCGACGGCGCCCGGGCTCTCCTCGCTCTCCTCGAACAGCAGCTGCTGACCGAGGCAGATGCCGAGCACGGGGATGCCCTGTTCGACCGCGTCGCGCACGGCGACGTCGAGACCGGCCGCGCGGATGCGGCGCATCGCCTCGCCGAAGTGGCCGACGCCGGGCAGCACGACCGCGTCGGCGCCCGCGACGCCGTCGGGGCCGGTGACCACGCGGACCTCCGCACCGACGTGCTCGAGGGCCTTGCATGCGCTGCGCAGATTGCTCATCTCGTAGTCGAGGACCGCGACGACGGGCGTCACAGGCTTCCCTTCGTCGAGGGGACGCCGGCCACGCGGGGGTTGGGAGCCACGGCCTGGGCGAGGGCGCGGGCGAGCGCCTTGAAGCTGCCCTCGATGGCGTGGTGCGCATTGCCCGGGACCAGCAGGCGGACGTGCACGGTCAGCCCCGCGTGGTTCGCGAGGCCCCGGATGAACTCCCCGAGCAGCTCGGTCTCGAAACCGCCGATCACCATCGCCGGCAGCGGCACGTCCACCGCGACGTACGGGCGCCCGGAGAGGTCGACCGCCGCCTGCACCAGGCACTCGTCCATCGGGATCAGGGCGGAGCCGTAGCGCTCGATGCCCGACCGGTCGCCCAGCGCGGTGGCGATGCGCCTGGCCCAGGGTGATCCCGACGTCCTCCACGGTGTGGTGGCTGCCGGTCTCGAGGTCCCCGCGGGCCTCGACCTCGATGTCGATCAGCGAGTGGCGGGCGAGCAGGGTGAGCATGTGGTCGAAGAACCCGACGCCGGTGGCGATCGTCGACGCGCCGCTGCCGTCCAGGTCGACGCGGACGCGGACGTCGGTCTCCCCCGTGGTGCGGGTCGCGTCTGCCCGGCGGCTCACGAGGGCCTCCTTCGCGCCTCGGCGGAGCGGCGGTGCATGGTGAAGCCCTCGGCATCGGCGAGCGCGGCGAGGTGGGGTGTGAGCGCTTCGACGGCCTCGTCGGTCATGTCGACCACGGACATCCTCCGCAGGAACGTGGTGGGGCCGAGAGCGGACGCGTGGCGCGCGGCGCCCCCGGTGGGCAGGACGTGGTTCGATCCGGCGATGTAGTCGCCGAACGCGGTCGCGCAGTTGGGTCCGATGAACACCGCCCCCGAACGCGTGATGCTCGACGCGATCGCCGCGGCGTCGCGCGTCGCGATCTCCAGGTGCTCGGGGGCGAAGGCCTCGGCCAGCTCGATCGCCAGGGGCATGCTGGCACACTCCACGAGCGTGATGGGCCCGATCGCCTGACCGAGCTCGCGCAACTCGGCCTCCACGTCGGAGAGCACCCGGGGGTCGACGCTCACCAGGACGGCGGGCGAGTCCTCGCCGTGCTCGGCCTGCGCGAGCAGATCGAGCGCCATCGCACGGGGGTCGCACGACCCGTCGGCGATGATCATCACCTCGCTCGGACCGGCGACGCCGTCGATGCCGACCGTCCCGACGACCTGGCGCTTGGCCTCCTGCACCCACGGGCTCCCCGGCCCGACGATCACGGCGACCGGCGCGACGGTGGCGGTGCCGAAGGCGAGGGCGCCGATCGCGGCCGCGCCACCCGCGGCGTAGACCTCGTCGACGCCGAGCAGGGCCGCAGTCGCGAGGATCGACTCGGCGGGTCGGCCGTCCGGCCCCGGCGGGCTGATCACGACGATCCGGTGCACGCCCGCGACCTGTGCCGGCACCACTCCCATGATCAGGCTCGACGGATAGGCGGCGCGGCCGCCCGGCACGTAGCACCCGGCGGCGTCAACGGGGATGGACCGCACCTGCACCTGCTGACCGGCCGGAAGGCGCACGCTGCGGTCCTCCGGCAGGGTCGCCTCGGCGACGAGCCGCACCTGGGCCGCGGCGACACCGATCGCGACCCGCAGGTCGTCGTCCAGCGCGGCGGCGGCGCGCGCCAGCGTCGCCTGCGGGACCCTGAGGCGGTCGTGGGTGAAGTCGGGGCAGTCGAAGCGGCGGGCGCCCTCCACCAGGGCGTCGTCGCCCCGCGCGCGCACGGCCTCGAGGACCTCGGCGACGCCGGTCGCGACGCCGGCGACGTCGAGCACGGGGCGCAACGTGCGCGCGAGGACCTGCGTGCCGCCGGCCCGGAGGCGCGCGCGGCGCGGCGCGGCGCTCACGACGCGATCTCCCCGATGCGCGCCACCAGCGCGTCGAGCTCCTCCGCCATGCAGGGTCTGGCTGGCCCGGTTGACGATCAGCCGCGCGGACGACTGGAAGATCTCCTCGCGCTCCACCAGCCCGTTCTCGCGCAGCGTGCGCCCGGTCGCCACGAGATCGACGATCCCGTGCGCGAGCCCCACCAGAGGGGCGAGCTCGACCGATCCGTTCACCTTCACCACCTCGGCCTGCCGGCCGGTCGCGGTGAAGTGGCCGGTCGCCGAGATCGGGTACTTGGTGGCCACGCGCACGACGCCAAGGTGCTCCAGGGCCGCCGGCGTCGGGTCCTCGCCCGCCCGGGTGGCGTAGACCATGCGGCAGCCGCCGAACCCCAGGTCGAGGACCTCGTAGACGTCGGGAGCGCGCTCGCGCAGGACGTCCTTGCCGACGATGCCCAGATCCGCCGCTCCGCTCTCGACGTAGGTCGGGACGTCGCTGGGGCGGGTCGTGATGAAGACCGTGCCGGTGGGGCTCTCCAGGATCAGCCGGCGCCCGGCGTCCTTCAGCGGGGAGACGTCCACGCCGGCCCGCTCGAGCACGTCCACCGAGCCGGGGAACAGCGCGCCGAGGGGGACGCAGATCCTCAGTCCCGCCATGCGGCCACGTCCTCCAGTCGAGAGCATTCGCGCGTCAGCCCCGTCGTCCGGTCGACCACGGCGTAACCGCCCTGGGCCGGGCGCGCCACCCAGCGCCAGCCCTCGGCGGCCGCGAGCGCCTCGGCGTCGCCCGCCCCGTCCGAGAGGGCCACGACCGCGACCCCCGCGGCGCGCAGCCGCGCGGCGGCGGCGAGGTCGGCGTCGAGCCCGCTCGCGAGCACGAGCCCGGGGGGCCGCAGGGCCGGCACGGCGCCCGGCCGCGATCAGGGCCTGGTGCAGCAGATCGAGGGTGATCGCGAAGCCGACGGCCGGACGGTCGCAACCGAACCGGGCGCCGAGCCCGTCGTAGCGGCCGCCCATGGCGATCGGGGCCCCCACGCCGGGGGCGTAGGCCTCGAAGACGATCCCCGAGTAGTACGACCAGTCGCGCAGCACCCCGAGATCGAGGATCACCGCGTCGGCCGCGCCGTGTTCGTCCAGCAGGTCGAGCGTCCGCCCGAGGCGCTCGCACGCGGGCGCGGCCGCGGGCACCTCGGAGGCGATCCGCGCGAGCACCTCACGCCCACCGCGCAGGGACGGCAGGTCGCGAAGGAGCGCGGAGCCCGGCCCGTCGGGGAGGGCGATCGCCGCCAGCCGCCGCCACTCGACCGAGTTGCGGGCCGCGAGGGCGCCGCTCAGCTCGTCACGGGTCCCGGGGGCCACCCCGAGCCCGTCCAGCACCGCCGCCGTCAACGAGACGTCGCCCACTGCGACACGCAACCCGTGGAGACCGGCGGCCCGCAGGCTCCCGGCCAGCAGCGCGAGCGCCTCGGCGTCCGCGCCGGGCCCCCCCTCGCCCACCAGCTCGATGCCGGCCTGACGCTGCTCGGACGCGCGCGGGCGGCCAGGCGAGGGCGGGCGGAACGCCCGGGCGAGATACGAGACGCGCACCGGCCCGGGGTGGTCGGCCATGCGCGTGGCCACCAGGCGCGCGACCGGGATGGTGAGGTCGGGGCGCAGCACCAGGACCCTGCCGGCCTCGTCGAAGAGCCTGAAGGTGTCGCGCAGCCGACCCTCCTGCGCACGCTCGATCACGTCCGCGAACTCGAGTACCGGGGTCATCACCTCGCGGTATCCGAACGACCCGAAGCAGCCGCGCAGGGCCGCCTCGACGCCGCGGAGCTCCTGCGCCTCGACCGCGAGCACGTCCTTGCCCCCGGAGGGCAGGGCGGCGGCCGCGGCGGCCACGCGCCCGGCGTCCGAGTCACTCACGAACACGCTCGATGTCGGCCCCGAGATCGCGCAGGCGCTGGTCGATCCTCTCGTAGCCGCGGTCGATCTGCCCGACGTTGCCGATCACGCTCACGCCGTCGGCCGCGAGGCTCGCGATCAGCATCGCCATGCCGGCGCGGATGTCGGGGCTCTCGAGCCGCTCACCGTAGAGGCGCGACGGGCCGCTCACCAGCACCCGGTGAGGATCGCAGAGGACGATCCGCGCGCCCATGGCGACGAGCTTGTCCACGAAGAAGAGCCGGTTCTCGAACATCTTCTCGAAGATCATCACCGTGCCGTGCGTCTGCGTGGCGACGGCCGTCGCGATGCTCGTGAGGTCGGCCGGGAAGGCCGGCCAGATGCCGTCGTCGATCTTCGGGATGGCGTCGCCCTCGTCGGAGACGACCCGCAGCGACTGGTCCGGGGGCACGCGGAGCGTGTCGCCCTCCATCTCCACGCGGATGCCCATCCGCTCGAAGGTCAGGTTGATCATCCGCATGTCGCTGGCGCGCACGTCGGTGATGGTCAGATCGGAGCCGGTGATCGCCCCGAGGCCGATGAACGAACCGATCTCGATGTAGTCCGGGCCGATCCGGAACCTCCCGCCGTGGAGGCGGTCGACGCCGTCGATGATCAGGCGGTTGGTGCCGATGCCCTCGATCTGCCCGCCGAGCTCGACGAGGAAGCGGGCGAGGTCCTGGACGTGCGGCTCGCTCGCGGCGTTCAGGATCGTCGTGCGCCCGGTGGCCATGACCGCCGCCATCAGAGCGTTCTCGGTGGCCGTCACCGAGGCCTCGTCGAGGAAGAGCTCCGCACCGCGCAGACCCGTGTGCCGCAGCTTGTAGCTGCGGTTGACCTCGCACTCGGCACCGAGGCCACGGAAGGCCAGCAGGTGGGTGTCGACGCGCCGGCGGCCGATGAAGTCGCCGCCCGCGAGAGGGAGCTCCACCTCGCCGCAGCGGGCGAGCAGGGGTCCCGCCAGCAGCAGCGAGGCGCGCAGGCGACGGCAGAGGTCGGGGTCGAGGTGCGTGGTGCGCACGCGGTCCGCGCGCAGGGCGAGGGCGTTGGGGCCCTCGTCACGCACGCTCACCCCGAGGTCGTCGAGCAGCGCGAGCATCACGTGCACGTCGAGGATGTCGGGCACGTTCTCGAGCACGACCTCCTCGTCCGTGAGAAGGCATGCGGCGAGGATCGGCAGAGCGGCATTCTTGTTGCCGCTCGGCACGACGGTGCCGGACAGCGCTCGGCCGCCCCGGATGACCAGCCTGTCCTGACTCACGAGCGTGACGCTAGCAGTCGCCGCGCGCGATCGCGGTGACGCCCTCGACCAGGCGGTCGAGGTCCTGGGCGTCGCAGTAGAAGCCGAAGGACGCCCGCAATGCCGCGGGCCGCTCCAGCCAGCGGATGATCACGCCCCGGGCGGCCAGCGCAGCGCATGCCCGCTGCGGATCGCGGGCCGCGATGACGAACGTCAGGAGTCCCGCCTGGGAGCCCGCGGGGGTCAGCACCCGCACCCCGGGAATGGCCTCGAGCGCCGCCCTCCCCCGCTCCCGCGCCCGGGCGATCCGCTCGTGGACCAGGCGCCACCCGATGCCCTCGAGCCAGTCCAGAGAGGCCCGCCACACCGGCAGGAGCGCCGCCGGAGGGGTCGAGACCTCGTAGCGCTCGGCGCCCGGGTGAGGCGCCATCGCGCCCCCGGGACCGTGCCCGGCGCCGCTCTCGTATCCGGAGACCGCGAGGTCGATCCGCGCGAGCGCCCCCGGGGCGACCCACAGGGCCCCGAGCCCCTCGGGTCCGAGGAGCCACTTGTGGGCCGGGAAGGCGTAGGCGTCCACCCCGAGGGCGGCCGCGTCCACCGGGATGGCCCCGGCCGACTGGGCCCCGTCCACCAGCACCAGGGCGCCGGCGGCGTGGGCGGCGCGGGCCGCGCCGGCGACGTCGAGCACCGCGCCGGTCGCCCACGAGACGTGCGAGAGCGCCACCAGCCGCGTGCGCTCCCCGCAGGCCGCGGCGACGGCGGCGGCCAGGGCCTCCCCCGTGCCCTCGGGATCGATCCATCGGATCACCGCGCCGAAGCGGCGCGCGATCACCGCGAGCGGGACCGTCAGACCCGGGTGCTCGAGCGCCGGCACCACGATCTCGTCGCCCGGCGCCCAGTCGATGCCCCAGGCAACGACGTTGAGTCCCGTCGTGGTGTTGGCCGTGAGGGCGATCTCCTGTCCGGGGGCGCCGACCACCCGGCCGGCCGCGGCGCGCGTCGCCGCCGCCTCGGCCATCATCTCCTCGAAGGCCTCCAGGCTCCCGCGCACCCGCAGGAGGGCGGCGTCGGCCCCCTCGTGCAGCGCCCGCGCCGCCGCCCGGGGCAGGGGCCCGCAGCCGCCCGAGTTCAGGTAGACGGCGGTCTCGAGGCTCGGGAGCTCGGCGCGCACGGCGCGGGGGTCGGTGTCCACGCCGGCCATCGTAGCCCCGGGGCCTCGCTCAGCCTGAATCCGGCGCGGATCGTGGATGCGGGGGACGAAAGCGCCGCGAGATCGCCGGGTTCAGGCTCAGAAGGGGGTCGAGGGCTCCTGCCCGGGCCGGCCGCCATCGGGCGGCAGGTCCTCGGCGGTCAGTTCCTCGATGCGCCGCTGCACCGTCCCCAGCCGCTCCCGGCATGCGGCCAGGTAGATCTGACCGCGCTCGAAGAGGGCGACCGCCTCCTCCAGCCCGACCTCACCGCTCTCCAGCCGCGACACGACGTCGTCGAGGCGGCGAAGGGCCTCCTCGAAGCTGGGCGGTGCCTCGTCGGGCGGCGGTCCGGATCCGGTCATGCGGGCGCCTCCTCGGTGCGTGCGGCGATGCGGCCGTCCTTCATGCCGATGACGATCGCCCGGCCCGGCGCGACGCCGGCCGCCGAGGCGATCACCGCACCGTCCTCCGCGTCGCGGACGATCGCGTAGCCGCGGGCTACGGTCCGCTCGGGCGAGAGCAGCGCGAGCAGCCCGGCGGCCCGCTCGACGCGCCCGGAGGCGGCCTGCTCACGCGCCGCGGCCGCCCGGCGGAGCGCGGACGCGCGCGCCTCGAGCCCGGCCGGCGCGCCCGCGCCGGCGCGCAGCAGGGCGCCGGTGAGACGCGGAGCGAGGCGATCGACCCGGTCGCGACCGAGGGCGCCGCTCGCGCGCAATGCGCGCACGAGGGCCTCGCCGCGCCTCTCGACGGCCCGGCCCGCCGCGGCGCCGGCCCTCTCGAGACCGCGCCTGATCGCGAGCGACGCGTCGGCCAGCCGGGCCTCGACGGCCTCCAGGCTCGGCACGATGACGGCCGCGGCCGCCGTCGGGGTCGAGACCCGGACGTCGGCGACGAGGTCGCAGAGGGTCACGTCGCGCTCGTGCCCCACGGCCGAGACGACCGGCGTCGCCGATCCGGCCACCGCGCGGCAGACCGGCTCGCTGTTGAACGCCATGAGGTCCTCGAGCGAGCCGCCGCCGCGGGCGACGACGATCACCTCGACATCAGGGTGAGCGTCGAGGTGGCGGAGGGCGCGCACGATCAACCCGGGCGCCGCGTCGCCCTGCACCGGGACGCTCACGAGCACCACGTCCGCGCCGGGGAAGCGGGCCCAGAGGGTCGTGAGCACGTCGTCGCGGGCGGCCCCGTCGGGGCTGGTCACCAGCCCCACCCGGCGGGGCAGCATCGGCGGGCGCCGCTTGCGCGCCGGGGCCAGCAGGCCCTCCGCCTCGAGGCGGGCGCGCAGCTCGTCGACGCGGGCGCGCAGGAGGCCGTCACCTGCGAGCTCCAGCTTCTCGACCCGCATCGAGATCTGCCCCCGCTGGCGCCAGAACTCGATGCGGCCGTAGGCCTGCACCATCGTGCCGTTGGCCGGACGGTGCGCGAGACGATCGAAGACGATGCCGTTCATCGAGGCGTCGAGCACATGCTCGCCGCGCAGCGTGAAGCGCATCTGGGTGCGGGCGGGGCGCAGATCCTGGACCTCGGCCTCGACCCAGAACGACTTCAGCCCCTCGAACATCCCCGACAGCCGCCCCGTCACGTCCTCGACGCTGAAGACGCGCCGATCGCCGACCAGCCTCACGGCGTCAGCGCGTCAACGATCTCCGCCGCCCGGAAGCCGCTCGACACCGCTCCCTCGATCGAGGGGTGGGTCGTGAGATCCCCGGCGAGGAGCAGGTTCTCGACCGCGGTGCGCACGCCCGGAAGCCCCTCGCGAACACCCACGAGGGGCCGGAACTGGGCGAAGGGGTGCTCGTGGACGCCGATCGGCTCGGCGAGCCCGGCCCAGTCGAACCGCGGGGCCCAGCGCCCGACGAGCTCCCCGACGGCCTCCACCAGGCCGTCGGGGCCTCCTCCGCCGGTCGTGACCCGTGTGGCCAGAAGGATGTGAGGGCCGTCGGACGCCCCCGGCCGCGTGATGTTGGTCGTCTGGCACAGGAGATCGACCCGCGAGCCGTCGTCGCGCGCCGGGCGCGGCGTTCAGCACGATCGACCGGCCGCGGTAGAGCGGGCGCCGCAGCGCGAAGGCGGCCGAGACCGACGAGGCCGCCTCACGCGGCATGCGGTCGGCCGCCGCGGGGTCGAGTGGTGCGAGCAGCACACGCGCCGCGGGCGCATCGACCGCGAGCACCACGTGGCGGCCGCGGACGACCCGGCCGTCCTCGGTGCGGACCCCGGTCACACGCCGGCCGTCCTGATCGGTCTCGAACCCGGCCACGCGCGTGCCGAGCTCCACCGCGCCGCCGGCCTGCCGGATCGCCGCGGAGGTCCACTCGGCGACCATGCCGAGCCCGTCGCTCGGGATCACCGCCGGACCGCGCGCGAGCATCGACATCAGGAAGCGGAAGTAGCCCTCGTCGGCCCCGAGGCTCCGGTCGAGGGTCACCACCCCGAAGAGCGGGCGGAAGAAGCGCTCGAGCGCGTCGTCGGAGAAGCCCCGGTCGCGCAGGAACTCGCCGGCCGAGCGTGAGGCGACCGCATCGAGCAGCGCCTCCGGGGGCCGCGCCACCACCGATGCGGCCAGCTTCATCAGCAACGCGCGGTCGCGCGGGCGGAGGCCCGCGAACCGGATCGCGCCGAGCTTCGAGGTCCCCAGCCGGTGGGTCTCCCCCTCACCGATGAAGACCGCGCCCCCGTCGATCGGGCGCAGATCCCGGCGCGGCATACCGATGGCCTTGAGCAGGTCGCGCGTCTGGGGGTACGACCGGAACAGGACCTGGAACCCCCGGTCCACCGGCCTGCCCCGATGCCAGACGGTGCGCGCGCGGCCGCCGGGTGCCTCCCCGGCCTCGATCACGGCGACCGAGCGGCCCGCCGCGGAGAGTCTCTGGCCGCACGCGAGTCCGGCCAGGCCGCCGCCCACGATCACGCAGTCGAGAACTTCGTTCCCGGGCACAGGATCGGTCATCCGCGCGATCGTACCAGCGCCTCCGGAGCCCCCTCTCCGCTCACACGGGAGGCGCGACGCCCGGCTGGAGATCGAGGCACAGGGCGCGCGTCACGTCGATGAACGCGCGCGAGGCCGGGGAGAGCGCCCGGTCGCGGTGCCAGGCGATCGCGATACGGCGCTCGGGGATGACCGAGCCCATCGGGAGGATCGCGACGCGTTCGTCGCTCTGGTCGGCCGCCAGCAGTGGAACCAGCGCGGCGGCCATCCCGGCGCCGACGAGTCCCTGGACCGTGCCGTTGTCGTCCGAGCGGAAGACCACCCGGGGCTCGAGCCCCTGTGAGCGCAGGAAGTCGTCGGTGCGCTCGCCCGCGATGCAATGCCGGAAGCCGATCATCGACAACTCCTCGAGATCGGCGAGCACCGGCGCCTCCACCGACAGCGCGAGCGGATGGTCCGCGGCCACCATCAGCACGTACGGGTCCCTCATCAGCTCCACCCCCTCGAAGGGCCCATCGGGCAGCGGCAGCACGGTGAAGCTGAGATCGATCTCCCCCCGCTCGAGCTGGTCGAGGAGCTCGCGGTCCGACCCCGACTCCGTCAGCACCACCTCGACGCCCGGCCACTCATCGACGAAGCGCCCCATCAGCGCCGGCAGGATCCTCGCCCCGACGCTCTGGTAGGTGCCGACCCGGACGCTCCCCGCGCCACCCGACGCCAGGGCCTCCAGATCGGCCCATGCCGCCTCCATCCCGGCGACGATCCGCTCGGCGTGCCGCAGGAGCACGCCACCCGCCTCTGTCAGAGACACCCTCCTCGGCCCGCCGGGCCGCTCCACCAGGCGAGAGCCCACCGCGCGCTCGAGCGTCGCGATCTGCTGGGACACCGCCGACTGCGTGTAGCCCAGCCGGAGCGCCGCCGCCCCGAAGGAGCCCTCCTGGGCCACCGCGCGCAGCGCGGCCAGGTGGCGGACCTCGACCCTAAGCCATCCATCGCGTTCCATGATCGCTGCTAACGCTAACCCGATTTGTCCTAATGGTCCAGCCACGCGACGATGACCACCACGACTCACACGCGCAGGAGGCAGAGCGAATGAACTACTCAGAGCTGACCGCGATGGCCGCCGCCGACGCGCGAATCCGCGCCAACTCACGTGCAATCCCCGCCCACCCCCGGCGCCGGCCCTCCCTCCTCGCCCGGTTGCGCCGATCGACCCCCTCGAGCGTTCCGGTCGCCGGCGGCCCGGCCCTGCCGGCGCCCCGCCTCCGCCTGGTGCCCAGCAGCCCGCCGGAGTGCGAGCCCGAGCGCGCCTGATACGCCCCCGCGGCGCCCTCTGCCCGGTACGCGCCCCACGCCCCTCTGGAACGACGAAAGCCGCCGGAAATCCGACGGCTCACGACGCACGACTATTCAATCTAATCCCGGCGGCGACCTACTCTCCCGCGAGTCTTCACTCGGAGTACCATCGGCGCGGAGAGGCTTAACGGCTCTGTTCGGAATGGGAAGAGGTGTTTCCCTCTCGCTACGACCACCGGAAAATCATGAGGGTCGTACCCTCAAGACTGCATAGCGGCGTCAGTGTGCTCCTGTGTTGGTCAAGCCCTCGGCGGATTAGTACTGGTCTGCTGAACGCATTACTGCGCTTACACATCCAGCCTATCAACCAGGTGGTCTACCTGGAGCCTTACCCCCTTAAAGGGGTGGGAGATCTCATCTTGAGGTGGGCTTCCCGCTTAGATGCTTTCAGCGGTTATCCCGTCCAGACGTAGCTAGTCAGCAGTGCCGTTGGCACGACAACTGATACACCAGAGGTCTGTTCATCCCGGTCCTCTCGTACTAGGGACGACTCCTCTCAAATCTCCAACGCCCACCGCAGATAGGGACCGAACTGTCTCACGACGTTCTGAACCCAGCTCGCGTACCGCTTTAATGGGCGAACAGCCCAACCCTTGGGACCTACTCCAGCCCCAGGATGCGACGAGCCGACATCGAGGTGCCAAACCCTCCCGTCGATGTGGACTCTTGGGGAGGATAAGCCTGTTATCCCCGGAGTACCTTTTATCCGTTGAGCGACGGCAATTCCACTCTCTACCGCCGGATCACTAAGGCCTACTTTCGTACCTGCTCGACCTGTCAGTCTCGCAGTCAAGCTCCCTTATGCCTTTACACTCTACGCACGATTTCCAACCGTGCTGAGGGAACCTTTGCGCGCCTCCGTTACAATTTGGGAGGCGACCGCCCCAGTCAAACTGCCCACCTGACACTGTCCGAAAGCCGGATCACGGTCTTCCGTTAGAAGCCCAGAACATCCAGGGTGGTATCCCAAGGATGGCTCCTCCGCAACTGACGTCACGGTCTCACAGCCTCCCACCTATCCTGGACAGGATGTCCCAAACACCAATATCAAGCTGCAGTAAAGGTTCACGGGGTCTTTCCGTCTTGCGGCGGGTAATCGGCATCTTCACCGATACTACAATTTCACCGAGTCCCTCGTTGAGACAGCGCCCAACTCGTTACGCCATTCGTGCAGGTCGGAACTTACCCGACAAGGAATTTCGCTACCTTAGGACCGTTATAGTTACGGCCGCCGTTTACCGGGGCTTGATTTCAAAGCTTCGCCACGAGGGCTAACCTCTCCACTTGACCTTCCGGCACCGGGCAGGCGTCAGCCCCTATACGTCGTCTTACGACTTCGCAGAGACCTGTGTTTTTGGTAAACAGTCGGTTGGGCCAATTCTCTGCGGCCCCCTCGAGCTCAAGACGCGAAGTCCGTCACTCTACCGGGGCGTCCCTTCTCCCGAAGTTACGGGACAATTTTGCCGAGTTCCTTAACGAGGGTTCTCTCGATCACCTCGGTATGCTCTACCTGCCCACCTGTGTCGGTTTTGGTACGGGTGCGTTCCCACTCCCTAGAGGCTTTTCTCGGAGGCATGGACTCGACGACTTGCCGGCTTACGCCGACCGACATCCCCTCTCGGAGTATGTGGACCCTGGATTTTCCTAGGGTCCCTCCTACCGGGTTGTCCGTGGACTACCATCGCCACGGTTCGCCTATCCTTCCCCGTCCCCCCATCGGTAATAGCGCGGAAGACGCAGTACAGGAATATCAACCTGTTATCCATCGCCTACGCCTGTCGGCCTCGGCTTAGGTCCCGACTAACCCTGAGCAGATTAGCTTTACTCAGGAAACCTTGGGCATCCGGTGGAGGAGTTTCTCACTCCTCTTTCGTTACTTATGCCTGCATTCTCACTTCCCCGCGCTCCACGGGAGCTTACCGCTGCCGCTTCACTGCACGAGGAACGCTCTCCTACCGCTCCGTCAAAGACGAAGCCCACAGCTTCGGGGGCTGGCTTGAGCCCCGTTACATTATCCGCGCACGAGCACTTGACCAGTGAGCTATTACGCACTCCTTAGACGAATGGCTGCCTCTAAGCCAACATCCTGGTTGTCTGTGCACTCGCACAACGTTTTCCACTTAGCCAGCGCTTAGGGCCCTTAGCTGGTGGTCTGGGCTGTTTCCCTCTCGACTACGAAGCTTATCCCCCGCAGTCTGACTCCCCTGCTCTAAAGTCATGGCATTCAGAGTTTATCTGACTTCGGTAACCTGGTAGGGCCCCTAGGCCAAACAGTGCTTTACAACCACGACTGAACGCAGGAGGCTATACCAAAATATATTTCGGAGAGAACCAGATATCACCGAGTTTGATTAGCCTTTCACTCCGATCCACAGGTCATCCCCGCCGTTTTCAACCGACGTGGGTTCGGTCCTCCACGAGGTCTTACCCCCGCTTCAACCTGCCCATGGATAGATCACTCGGTTTCGGGTCTACCGCGTCCGACTAAAGCGCCCTATTCAGACTCGCTT
>CAWDII010000002.1:0-875371 GCA_963802325.1 uncultured Thermoleophilia bacterium
GCCGTCCACCCGCTCCAGCCGCGTTTCGCCCAGGCCGATCACCGGGGCGCTGTGCCTGGAGGCGCTCGCTCTTCGACGCCCCCGCGGCCGTCGTGGTCGCCCTGGTGCTGGTGCTGCTGTCGCCTCGCGGGGCCGCGCTGGTCGCCGGTCGCCTGGGTCTTCCGGCGCATCGCCCCGCCGGCGGGCGAACTGGAGCCCGCGGCCCCGGTGCGCTTCTCCCAGATGCTCGCGGCGGTCTTCCTCGCGGCCGGCGCTGGTGCTGCTGGCCGCAGGCCTCGACCTCGCCGGGTGGATCCTCGTCGGGCTGGTCGCCGCCCTCGCCCTGGTGTCGGCGATCTCGGGCATCTGCATCGGCTGCGAGGTCTACCGCCTGCTGCTCGCCGCCCGCCGCGGCGGCGGCGAGGGCGACGTGCGCGCGCGACCTCGGCCTGACGGGCATCGGGCCCTGGCTCGTGGTGCTCACCGCGCCGGGCTGCGCCCGCTGCGAGCCGGTGGCGCGCGAGCCCTGCAGAGCGCGGCCGGCGAGCGCGAGGTGGTGCGCGTGAACCTCGCCGAGCATCCGCGCGCGGCGTCGCTGCCCGGTGCGCAGCGTTCCCGCCGCGATGGTGGTCGGCGCCGACGGCCGCCTGCGGGTCGCCCGCGCCGGCCGGCTCGACTCCCCCGACATCGCCCAGGTGCTCGCCGCCCTCTGAGTTTCCGGCGATTCCGCCCGGCTCACGGGCGCGCGCGGCGGTCGCCGGCGGCGGGGCCGCGGGTCTATACTCCACCGCCCCCGGCACGCCCGGAACCCCGGTCCGTGCCCGGAACCATTTCCGCTACGAGGACAACCCACCTAATGACGACTGACCAGCCCGAACTCGCCACGCCCGACGCCGAGGCGGAGGCCCCGGCGCCCGCCGCCACCGTGGCCGAGATCGATCTCGACGCACCCGTGATCGACCTCGACTTCGACACCCCCGTCCGCACCCTCGACGGCCCCGAGTACATCGAGGTCGACGGCGAGATGGTGCCGAACTACGACGGGACGCTCCCGCTCTTCTCCGAGGGGGACGTCGTCAGCGGGAGGGTGGTCCGCATCGACAAGGACGAGGTCCTCGTCGACATCGGCTACAAGAGCGAGGGCGTCATCCCGCTCCCCGAGCTCTCGATCCGCAAGAGCGTCAAGCCCGAGGACGAGGTCCAGCTGGGCGAGTGGGTCGACGCGCTGGTCATGCAGAAGGAGGACCCGGACGGCCGTCTGATCCTCTCCAAGAAGCGCGCCCGCTTCGAGAAGGCGTGGAAGCGCATCGAGGCCGCGGCCGCCGCGGGCGAGCACGTGGAGGGCACGGTCATCGAGGTCGTCAAGGGCGGCCTGATCCTCGACCTCGGGGTGCGCGGCTTCCTGCCCGCCTCGCTGGTCGACATCCGCCGGGTGCAGGACCTCGACGAGTTCCTCGGCCGCAAGCTCGAGTGCAAGGTCATCGAGCTCAACCGCAACCGCAACAACGTCGTGCTCTCGCGGCGCGCGGTGCTCGAGGACGAGCGGCGCGAGGTGCGCCAGAAGATCCTCGACGACCTGCAGCCCGGCCAGGTGGTGGAGGGCGTCATCTCCAACATCGTCGAGTTCGGCGCGTTCGTGGACCTCGACGGCATCGACGGCCTGATCCACATCTCCGAGCTCTCCTGGAGCCACGTCAACCACCCCTCCGAGGTCCTCACCATCGGGGAGAAGGTCAACGTCAAGGTCCTCGACATCGACCGCGACCGCCAGCGGATCTCCCTGGGCCTCAAGCAGACCCAGGCCGACCCGTGGCAGAGCGTGATCGAGAGCTACCAGGTGAACGACGTCGTCGAGGGCCGCGTGACCAAGGTCGTCACCTTCGGCGCCTTCGTCGAGATCCACGCCGGCGTGGAGGGCCTGGTCCACATCTCCGAGCTCGCCGCGCACCACGTGGAGAACCCGCGCGAGGTGGTCAACCAGGGCGACCTGCTGGCCGTCCGGGTCATCGAGATCGACGCCGACCGGCGCCGCCTCTCGCTGAGCCTCAAGCGCGTGGCCGACAGCGACGAGATCCAGCACCACCTGCCCGACGACATCCGCGCGGCCGCGGTGGCCGACGCCGAGGCGAACGTCGGCGGCGACTACATCCCGGAGGGCTCGGCTACGAGCCCGCCGAGGGTGAGGAGGGCGAGGAGTACGTCGAGGGTGAGGCGACCGGTGACGGTGACGACGCCGTCGAGGGTGACGAGGCCGTCGAGACGGAGCCCGCCGAGGGTGACGAGGCCGTCGAGACGGAGCCCGCCGAGGGTCGACGAGGCCCCGGAGGCGGAGGCCGCCGAGGCCCCTGTCGCCGAGGAGCCGGTCGCCGAGGAGGCCGAGCCGAGGCTCGGAGCCGCCGAGGCCGGAGGCCGAGGAGCCGGTCGCCGAGACCGCCACCGAGGCGGACGAGGCTCCCGAGGGCGACGAGCCCGCCGAGGCCTGACCCGGCAGGGGGGCGCCACCCGGCGCCCCCCTGCCTCGGTCTCACCGGAGGGATCGGCGCCGGCAAGTCGGAGGCGCTGGCGGCCTTCGCGCGGTGCGGGGCGGCGACGCTCTCGAGCGACGACGTCGTCCACCTGATCTACGCCGAGCCCGAGGTGGTGGCGGCGGTGCGCGCGCGCTTCGGCGACGGCGTGCTCGACGCGGCCGGCCGGTCGACCGGGCCGCCCTCGGGCCGCGGGCGTTCGCCGAGGAGGGGGGGCTGGTCTTCCTCGAGCGGCTCGTCCACGGACGGGTCGGCGAGCGCCGGCGTGAGTGGATCGCGGAGCGGATGGCGGCGGAACCGCCGCCGGCCCTGCTGGTCTGCGAGGTCCCGATCCTCTTCGAGGCGGGCCTGGAGGACGAGTTCGACGCCGTGCTCGTGATCACGGCCTCCGACGCCGTGCGGCGGGAACGGGTGGAGGCGCGCGGGCAGGACTTCGACCAGCGCCGCGCCCGCAGATCCCCGAGCACGAGAAGGTCGCGCGGGCCGACCGCGCCTACGTGAACGACGGCGGCCTGGCCGCCCTGCGCGCATGGATCGCCGACCGGTACGCCGAGTACGCTGGACGGCCATGTCAGGCGGCCCCCGATGATGAGTGACGAGTCCCCCGGGCCGAGCACGGCGCTGGTCGATCGTCCCGCCGGCGCTCCCCAGGCGCCGCCCGCCCGCGGTTCCCGACGCCGCCGGCGGCGTCGCGCGGTGACGCTCGTCCTGCTGGCGCTCCTCGGGATCGCGGTGGGCGCCGCCTGGTTCCAGGTGCACCAGGCGATGCCGTCCTGGTACGCGCGCCTCTGGTACCCGCTGGAGTACGAGGAGGCGATCCGCGCCGAGGCGGCCCGCTACGACCTCGACCCCGCGCTCGTGGCCGCGGTGATCAACGCCGAGAGCGGCTTCGTCCCCGACTCGCGCTCGAGCCAGCGCGCCGTGGGGCTGATGCAGGTCCTGCCCGAGACCGCGAGGTTCGTCGCCGAGCAGCCGGACCGGCCGAGCCCGCCACCGGACCGCCTCGAGGACCCGGACGTCAACATCGCCTACGGATCACGCTACCTGCGGTACCTGATCGACCGCTACGGCACGGTCCCCCTCGCGCTCGCCGCCTACAACGGCGGCGAGACGAACCTCGCCGACTGGCTCGAGCAGGCGCGCCTGCGCGGCGAGACCCTCCGGGTCCCCGGGGACATCCCGTTCAGCGAGACGCGCGACTTCATCTCGCGCGTGCTCGACTCGGTGCCGATCTACCGGCGCGCCTACGGCGACCGGTTGTTCGTCCCCTCCCGGGAGGGCGCCGGGGCCGGCGGATGAGGCTCAACCACGTACAGATCTCCGTGCGTGACGTCGCCGCCTCCCGGCGGTTCTACGCCCGGCACTTCGGGCTCGATCGTGCGGTCCACGAGGAACCGGGGTTCGCGATCCTCGCCACCGGCGCGGGCGGGCTGCTCGCCCTCCACGCGGGCCCGGCGGCCGACCCCCTCGCGCCCACCGGGCATTTCGGCTTCGAGGTGGCGGACGCCGAGGCCGTCGCCGGCGCCCACGCCCGCTTCGCCGCGGCGGGGCTGACGATCAGCGCGTACGTGAACCCGCCGGGCGGATTCGCCTTCGCGAGGGTGATCGACCCCGACGGCCATCACGTCGAGGTCTACGCGCGCCCCGCGTCCACGGGCGGGCCGACCCCTGAGCGCGAGAGCGCGACCTAGTTCAGGCCGCGCTCGATGAGCTCGATCCGGTAGCCGTCGGGGTCGCGGACGAAGCAGATGCGCGAGCCGCCGGGGTAGGCAGCGTAGGGCTCCTTCTCCGGGTGGATCCCCTTCTCGGCGAGGGCGGCGAGCTCGGCGTCCATGTCCGCGAGCGTCAGGGCGATGTGGCCGTAGGCCTCTCCCTGCTCATAGGGCTCGGTGCGGCCGTCGTTGACCGTCAGCTCCAGGCGGTCGCCGTCGCCGGGAAGGCCCATGAAGATGATCGTGGCGGTGTCGTTGCCCACGCGCTTGCGCCCGCGGTCCTCGAACCCGAGGGCGCCGTAGAAGTCCATGGACCTCTTCTCGTCGAGCACGCGGATCATGGTGTGGATGAGCTCGATGGGCACGGCCGGCCTCCGGGGGTGGGGTGGGGGGCGAGCGGAACCCTATCGCCGGCGTGAGGGCCGGGCCCGCGATGTCGCCGGGCGCGGGGGCGGGCCGAGCCTGTAGAGATCAGGGCGACGGTCGCCGACGCGCGACCCCGATGACGGAGGAGCAGGCAGATGGCGGAGCTGAGTGAACGTGAGCGGGGCGTCCTCCGGAAGCAGGCCTTCGTGCACCTGTGCACGCTGGGTGCCGACGGCGCGCCGCATGGAAGCGTCGTGTGGGTGGACGTCAACGGTGACACGGTCCTGATCAACACCGCCGAGGGGCGCTCCAAGGTCGCCAACGTGCGCAACGACCCGCGGGTCTCGGTGTCGGCGGCCGATCCCGACAACCCCTACGACTCGGTCTGCGTGAGCGGCGTGGTGGAGGAGATCACGCACGAGGGCGCCGATGCGCACATCGATGCCATGGCGAAGAAGTACCTCGACCAGGACACCTACCCCTTCCGGGCCCCGGACGAGGTGCGCGTCCTGCTGAGGATCCGCCCGACCTCGGTGAAGTCGCTGTTCATGTCCGACTTCATGTGATCCCGCCACCGCCCGGAGCGCCCGGAGACGGGAGCCCCGGGCGGTGGGCCCGGGTGGGTCCCGGGCCGGAGATGGGGGCAGCCGGCGGCGCCTGGTACGGCGCCGCCGGCTGAGGTGCGAGGCCCCGAGTCCCGGTCTCGGGGCCCTGCGTGATGTGAGGACGTCTCCCGTGTTGCCCTCACCTCACGACGTGGAAGATAGGCGGCGGGCGGGGGTCCTCACTTTGGCCCGATCGCCGAAGAATGCTCCCGCGGAGTTGGCCCCCCGGGCATCGGACGGGGCGGCCGGGTGCGGCGCTACTGTGTCCCGGTGGCGACGACACCATTCCGGCTCACCGACGCCTACCAGCCGACCGGCGACCAGCCCCAGGCGATCGCGGAGCTCTCGGCCGGGCTCGACCCGCGGCGACCGGTTCCAGACCCTCCTCGGGGTCACCGGATCGGGCAAGACCTTCACGATGGCGCAGGTCATCGCGCAGGCGGCGCGCCCGGCCCTGGTGATCGCCCACAACAAGACCCTGGCCGCCCAGCTCTGCAACGAGTTCCGCGAGCTGCTGCCCGAGGCGGCGGTCGAGTACTTCGTGAGCTACTACGACTACTACCAGCCCGAGGCCTACATCGCGGCCACGGACACCTACATCGAGAAGGACTCGTCGATCAACGACGAGATCGACCGCCTGCGCCACTCGGCGACGGCCGCCCTGCTGGCCCGCCGCGACGTGGTGATCGTCGCCTCCGTCAGCTGCATCTACGGCGTCGGATCGCCGGAGATCTACCGCGACCGGGTGATCGTCCTCACGGTGGGCGAGGAGCACCCGCGCGAGAAGATCTTCCGCCGCCTGGTGGAGACCCAGTACCAGCGCAACGACACCGCCCTCGAGCGGGGTCGCTTCCGCGTGCGGGGCGACACGCTGGAGGTGCAGCCGGCCGACGCCGAGACCGCCTACCGCATCTCGATGTTCGGCGACGAGGTGGAGAGCATCACCGAGTACGACCCGCTGACCGGGCGAGGTCTACGGCGAGCTGCAGCACCTGGCGATCTATCCCGGCGACCCACTACATCACGCCGCCCGAGACCATCGACCGGGCGATCCGCGAGATCCGCGCCGAGCTCGAGGAGCAGCTGCGCGGGTTCGAGGCCGCGGGCAAGCTGGTGGAGGCCCACCGCCTGCGCCAGCGCACCGAGTACGACATGGAGATGATCCGCGAGCTCGGCTTCTGCTCGGGCATCGAGAACTACTCGCGGATCCTCGACGGCCGCGAGCCCGGCGGGCCGCCGTACACGCTGCTCGACTTCTTCCCCGACGACTTCCTCTGCTTCATCGACGAGTCGCACAACACGATGGGCCAGCTGCGGGGGATGTACGAGGGCGACCGCTCGCGCAAGCTGGCGCTGATCGACGCGGGCTTCCGGCTGCCCTCGGCCCTCGACAACCGGCCCCTCCAGCTTCCCGAGTTCCTCGAGCGCGTGAACCAGCTGGTGTTCGTCTCGGCCACGCCCGGCGACTTCGAGCGGCGCTCCTCCGAGAACGTGGTCGAGCAGATCATCCGGCCCACGGGGCTGGTCGACCCCGAGGTCGACGTGCGCCCGACCAGGAACCAGATCGACGACCTGCTGGGGGAGATCCGCGACCGGGCCGACCGCGGCGAGCGGGCCCTGGTCACCACCCTCACGAAGAAGATGGCCGAGGACCTCACCGAATACCTCACCGAGGCCGGCATCCGCGCCCGCTACCTGCACTCGGAGATCGACACGCTCGAGCGGATCCGCATCGTGCGCGCGCTGCGGCTGGGCGAGTTCGACGTGCTGGTCGGCGTCAACCTCCTGCGCGAGGGCCTCGACCTCCCCGAGGTGACCCTGGTGGCGATCCTCGACGCCGACAAGGAGGGGTTCCTGCGCGGGACCACCTCCCTGATCCAGACGATCGGACGCGCCGCCCGCAACAGCGAGGGCCGCGTGGTGATGTACGCCGACCGCGAGACCGAGGCCATGCGCACGGCGATCGGCGAGACCGAACCGCCGCCGGGAGATCCAGATCGCCCACAACACCGAGCACGGCATCGTGCCGGCCTCGATCGTGAAGGGCGTCAGCGACATCGTCGCGCTGCTCGGGCTCACCGACGAGGCCTCGGCCCCGCGCCGCCCTCGGCGCGGCGAGGTGGACGCGCTCGCCGAGGTCGACGCGACCGAACTGGAGCGGATGATCATCGAGCGCGAGCAGGAGATGTTCGTCGCGGCCGAGGACCTGCGCTTCGAGCTGGCCGCACGTCTGCGCGACGAGATCGCCGACCTGCGCCGCGAGCAGCTCGAGCGCAATGCGGCCGGGGAAGGCCCCGCGCCACCGGGCGTCGCCGGCCCCGACCGGCCGCGCCGCACCGGGGCCGCTCCCGTGCCGCGCAAGTCGGCGCGGCGCGCCGCGGGGGCCCGCCGGCGGTGATCGACCCGCGCGATGAGGAGATCGTCTTCCGCTCGCTCGCGGCCCCCGGCCTCGAGGAGGACGATCTGTTCGTCGCGCTGCACGGACTGCCGGTCCCCGGCCCCTTCTGGGGCGACGGGTGGCCCGCCGGGCCGCGCCGCCCCGGGGACGGCCCCTGGGACGAGCAGACCCAGCGCCGCCGGCGCCACGAGCAGCTCCTCGACAAGTGGCGCGAGGAGCAGGACCCGCCCGACGGGGGCTGAGGGCCGTGGACGCACCCGACCAGATCGACGCCGGGCGGGTGCTGCTGCGCCGCTGGCGCATGGTGGACGCCGCGACGGCCTGGCGCGTGATCTCGGAGTCGCTCGCCCACGTCGGGCCATGGATGGCCTGGGCCCGGCCCGGCTACTCGGCAGCCGACGCCGCCGCCTTCCGGGCCGACTGCGACGCGCGCTGGGGGACCGACTTCGACTACGCGATCATCGCTCCCGGGGACGCCCTGGCCGGGAGCTGCTCGCTCATGTCGCGCATCGGCGGCGTGAGGGAGATCGGCTACTGGCTCCACCCCGGTCGGGTGGGCCACGGCTACGCGACGGCCGCGGCCGGTCCCTGGTCGCCCTGGCCTTCGAGACCGGCGCCCGCGCGGTCGAGATCATCCACGACGAGGCCAACGAGCGCAGCGGCGGGGTGCCGCTGCGGCTCGGCTTCATGGAGGTGGAGCGCCGGGGCTCGGTCGGGCCGGGCGGCTCGTCCGAGACCGGGAGGGACGTCGTCTGGAGACTGAGGGCGCCCTGACGGGGCGCGACCGGCTCGTCCGCTACCAGGCGTCCCAGTGGACGAAGCGGTCCAGGGGCTCGCGGGCCCCGGCCTTGAAGTCGGTGCCCACCGCGTGCGCGAGGGGGATCAGCGCGACCTGGGAGATCTCGTCGTAGGGGATGCCGAGGATCTCGGCCGCCTCGCGTTCGTAGAAGAGGTGGATCGTGGTCCAGGCGCTGGCGAGGCCGCGGGATCGGGCGGCGAGCATGAAGCTCCAGACGGCCGGCAGGACCGAGCCGAAGGCGGAGGCCTGGGCCACCAGCGGCTTCTCCTCGGTGCGGCCGGGGTGGCAGGGGACCACGTGCACCGGGACCTCGGCCAGGTGGTCGGCCAGGTACTTCGCCGAGCTGCCGATCTTGCGCTGCAGCGTCCGCTTGGACGGATCGTCGGTCGGCCGGGGCGGTCCGCCGAGGATCCCCTCGGAGAGATAGCGGTCCCATCCGCGCCGGTAGACGTCGGCCAGGGCCCTGCGGCGCTCGGGGTCGGTGACCACCACGAAGCTCGCGCCCTGGCGGTTGCCTCCGCTCGGCGCCTGCTGGGCGAGCTGGAGGCACTCGACGATCAGCTCGCGCTCGACCGGGCGCGACAGGTCGAGCCGCTTGCGGACGCTGCGGGTGGTGGACAGGAGCTCGTCGGAGGTGAGGTCGAGCATGCGCGACGCATGATGTCACCACCGGGGGGTGCGCCGCCGCCGGTCGGGGCGGCGGCGCGGCCGTTCAGGCGATCGGAGCCCGCTTGCGGCGGCGCAGGCGGCGGCCGGTGGCGCCGCGGACCTTCGGCAGGGTGATGGCGTAGACCGTCGCCGCGGCGGCCTCCGCGCCGGAGCGGATCCGCCTGCCGCTCGGCAGCGAGGGCGTGCGCAGGCGCCGGCGGGCCTCGCGCCCGGACGGCTCCTCCACCGCGGGCGGCAGGGCGAGGACGGGGGCGGGCTCGGCGCCGGACTCGTCGACGACCACCTCGCGCGCCCGGGGAGGGCGTCGGCGCGGGCGGGAAGCCGCCGGCCGCCGCCGGTCACGTCCGAGAGGATCTCCTCGATCTCGGAGCGGTCGACCTGCTCGTGCTCGAGGAGGGCGGTGCCCAGGGCCTCGAGCTCGGCGCGGTGGTCGGTGAGCAGGGCGACGGCGTCGGCGTAGGCCGCGTTGACCATCCGGTTGATCTCCTCGTCGATGACGCGCCGCGTCTCGCCCGAGAGCGGGATCTGGTGCGGGCCCGACGAGGTGATGATCTGCCCGACCCGGGGCGAGAAGCCGAGCTTCTCCACGGCGTCGCGGGCCATGCTTGTTGACCTGCTCGAGGTCGTTGGCGGCCCCTGAGGAGATCTCGCCGAAGCCGATCTGCTCGGCCGCGCGGCCGGCCATCGCCACGACCATGCGCTCGTGCAGGTGCTGCTGGGAGGTGAGGGCGCGGTCCTGGCTGCCGTAGAGGGCGAGGCCCCCGGCGTCGCCGCGGGCGAGGATCGTGACCCGCTGGGCCTTCTGGTGCGTGGGGCAGAGCTCGGCGGCCAGGCAGTGGCCGGCCTCGTGCCAGGCGATCACCTCGAGCTCGCCCTCGGCGATGCGCCGGTCGGCCTTCTGGGGGCCGGCGACGGCGCGCAGCAGGCCCTCGTCGAGGTCGGTGCCCTGGATCACCTCGCGGCCCGTCGCGCGCGGCCATGATGGCGGCCTCGTTGACGATGTTGGCGAGGTCGGCGCCGGCGAATCCGGCGGTGACCCGCGCGAGCGCCTCGAGCGACGCGGGCTCGCCGATCGGCATGTGCTTCGAGTGGAGCTTGAGGATCGACAGGCGGCCGGCCTCGGCGGGCAGGCCCACCTGCACCCGGCGGTCGAAGCGGCCCGGCCGCAGCAGGGCGGGGTCGAGCATGTCGAGGCGGTTGGTGGCGGCGATGACGACGACCCGGTCGCGGGCGCCGAAGCCGTCGAGCTCGACCAGGAGCTGGTTGAGGGTGCCCTCGCGCTCGGAGTCGGCGCCGGACATGCCGGCCCCGCGGGCGCGGCCGATGGCGTCGATCTCGTCGAAGAAGATGATGGCGCCGGTCTCGCTCTTGCGCGCGGTGGCGAAGAGGTCGCGCACCCGGGAGGCGCCGACGCCGACGAAGGTGTCGACGAAGTCGGACCCGGAGAGCGCGAAGAAGGGGACGCCCGACTCGCCGGCGACGGCCTTGGCGAGGAGGGTCTTGCCGGTCCCGGGGGGCCCGTGGAGGATCACGCCGCGCGGCATGCGGGCGCCGACCTTCACGAAGCGCTCGGGCTCGCTCAGGAAGACGACCACCTCGCGCAGCTCCTCCACGGCCTCGTCGCAGCCGGCCACGTCGGCGAAGCGGTCCTTCGGCGGGCTCGACCTGGGCGTTCTTGCGGATCTTGCCGTGGCCCGCGGCGCCGCGAGCGCCCGCCGCCGCCGCCCCGCCCGCCGGGGCTCCAGCGCCGGATCGCGGCCATGCCCGCCGATCAGGATGACCGCCAGCACGGCGATGCCGAGGGGGACGAGCAGGTAGCGGGTGAGGCCGCTCATGCCCGCGCCGCCCGCGGTCGCGGGAGCGGGGCCGAGCACGGCCACGCCGTCCTCGCGCAGGTGGGTGGCGAGCTCGAAGGCGCCGGGCAGCCCGGACGATGCGCCCGAGGCGTCGGGCGTCGGACTGCGCGAAGTCGCGACCCGGCCTTGGGACGGGGGATCTGCGAGGCGATGACGTGGCCCTCGTCGTCGATCGCGGCGACCCAGTAGCTCGAGGTGTCGACCACCGCGGCGTTCAGGTTGCGGGCGTCGGCGGCGCCGACCAGCTCGCGGTAGGGGACGGTCGCCGGGCTCTCGACGCCCCCCAGGGGCGGGACGACGTTGTCGGGCACCTGGGCCGCGGCCTCGGCCGCGGAGGCGGTCGTGACGCCCCCGCCGAGGGCGGCGGCGACCAGCGCCAGCGCGAGGAGGAGCACGTCGGGGACGGGAGGGGGGACGGAGTGGGGGCACCGGCGGAGTCCTCGGGGTCGTCGTCGGGGTTCTCGCCACGACGATTCGTCGGCCAGGGGCTTTCGGATCACGCTATCGGCGGTGCCTCCACCCGCCTGAAGCGCAGGGGCGCACACCAGATGTGCCGTTGAGGTGATAGCAGGGACCGGGTCCGGCCCGGCCCCGGCCGGGTCCGCGCGGCGGGGTCGCCGACCTCCCGACTACACTGACCGGATGCCCTCGAAGCGCCCCTCGCCCGCCAACATCATCCGCGTGGTCGGGGCCCGCGAGCACAACCTGCGCGACGTCTCGATCGACATCCCGCGCGACGACCTGGTCGTCATCACCGGGCTCTCGGGCAGCGGCAAGTCGAGCCTCGCGTTCGACACCCTCTACGCCGAGGGGCAGCGCCGCTACGTCGAGAGCCTGTCGGCCTACGCCCGCCAGTTCCTCGGGCAGATGGACAAGCCCGACGTCGATCACATCGAGGGGCTGTCGCCGGCGATCTCGATCGACCAGAAGACCACCAGCCGCAACCCGCGCTCCACCGTGGCGACGGTCACCGAGATCTACGACTACCTGCGGCTGCTCTTCGCCCGGGTGGGCGAGCCCCACTGCCCGATCTGCGGGCGGCCGATCGCCGGGCAGAGCGTGGAGCAGATCACCGACCAGGTCCTCGCGCTGCCCGAGGGCACCCGCTTCCTGGTGCTGGCCCCGCTGGTGCGGGGCCGCAAGGGCGAGCACCGCGACGTCCTCGAGCAGATCCGCGCCGAGGGCTTCACGCGCGTCGCCGTGGACGGCACGACCTACGTGCTCGACGAGGTGCCCGCGCTCGACAAGAAGTTCAGCCACACCATCGAGGTGGTCGTCGACCGCCTCGTGATGGGCGACGACCTGCGCCGGCGCCTCAGCGACAGCCTCGAGACCGCGACCCGCATGGCCGACGGCCTGGTGCGGATCGAGGAGGTGCTGCGGGGCGAGGGCGACCCCGCGCTCGTGGACCTACTCCGAGAAGTTCGCCTGCCCCGAGCACGGGGCGTCGCTGCCCGAGCTGGCGCCGCGCACCTTCTCGTTCAACTCGCCCCACGGCGCCTGCCCCCAGTGCACCGGGCCTCGGCTTCACGCCGGAGGTCGACCCGGAGCTGGTCGTCGACGCCGAGCGCACGCTCGGCGAGGGCGCGATCCTGCCGTGGACCGACCGCACCACCGACTACTACGACCTCCTGCTCGGCGTCATCGCGACCCAGCACGAGATCGACCTCGACACGCCCTGGAAGGACCTGCCCGAGGCCCAGCGGACCCTCCTGCTCGACGGCCCGCGCCGGCGCGAGCGGCGTGTTCCTCGGCGCGGGCCGGCGCAAGGGCGGCAGCTGGGGCTGGTTCGAGGGCGTCATCCCCCAGCTGCGGCGCCAGCACACCACCTCGATGTCGCAGGCGGTGCGCGACAGCGTGGAGCAGTTCATGTCGCTGCGCCCCTGCCCGGCCTGCGGCGGCGCGCGGCTGAAGCCCGAGTCGCTGGCCGTGACCGTCGTGGGCCGCAACATCCACGAGGTCTGCCTGCTGTCGGTGTCCGACGCCCTGGCCTTCTTCACCGACATCGAGCTGAGCGACACCCAGGCCTTCATCGGCGCCCGGGTCATCCAGGAGATCCGCGAGCGCCTGCGCTTCCTCGACGACGTGGGCGTCGGCTACCTGACCCTCGCCCGCGCCGCGGGCACCCTCTCGGGCGGCGAGGCCCAGCGCATCCGGCTCGCCACCCAGATCGGATCGGGCCTGGTCGGCGTCCTCTACATCCTCGACGAGCCCTCGATCGGCCTGCACCAGCGCGACAACCGCAAGCTGATCGGCACCCTCGAGCGCCTGCGCGACCAGGGCAACACCGTGCTGGTGGTCGAGCACGACGAGGAGATGATCCGCAGCGCCGGGCCACGTGGTCGACATGGGCCCGGGCGCCGGCCAGCACGGCGGGCGGGTGGTGGCCCAGGGCAGCGGTGGCCGACATCGAGGCCGAGCCCGCGTCGGCGACCGGCGCCTTCCTGTCGGGCCGGCGCGCGGTGAGGGTGCCGGCGGTGCGGCGCGAGGCGCGCGGGTGGCTGACGGTGCACGGGGCGCGGGAGAACAACCTGCGCGGCATCGACGCGCGCTTCCCGATCGGGGCGCTCACCTGCGTCACCGGCGTGTCGGGCTCGGGCAAGAGCACCCTGGTCAACGAGGTCCTGCTGAAGGCGCTCGCCGGGCGGCTCGGCCGGCGGCCCCGCCGCCCGGGCGCGCACGACCGCATCGAGGGCCTCGAGCACATCGACAAGGTCATCGACATCGACCAGTCGCCGATCGGGCGCACCCCGCGCAGCAACCCGGCCACCTACACCGGTCTGTTCGACCACATCCGCCAGCTCTTCTCGATGACCCAGGAGGCCCGGGCGCGCGGGTACTCGCCCGGGCGCTTCAGCTTCAACGTCAAGGGCGGCCGCTGCGAGGCGTGCAAGGGCGACGGCACGATCACGATCGAGATGCACTTCCTGCCCGACGTCCACGTGCCGTGCGAGGTCTGCGGCGGGCGGCGCTTCAACCGGGAGACGCTGACGGTCCGCTACGGCGGCCGCACGATCAGCGAGATCCTCGACATGAGCGTCGAGGAGGGGGTGGAGGTCTTCTCCGCCGTCCCGAAGATCCACCGGCGCCTGCAGACGCTCCACGACGTCGGCCTCGACTACGTCCGCCTCGGCCAGCCGGCCACGACCCTCTCCGGGCGGCGAGGCCCAGCGGGTGAAGCTGGCGACCGAGCTGTCGAAGGTCGCCACCGGCCGCACGCTCTACGTGCTCGACGAGCCCACCACCGGGCCTCCACTTCGCCGACATCGAGAAGCTGCTCGAGGTGCTGCAGCGCCTGGTGGACCAGGGCAACACCGTCGTGGTGATCGAGCACAACCTCGACGTGATCAAGTGCGCCGACTGGGTGATCGACCTCGGGCCCGAGGGCGGATCCGGCGGCGGACAGCTGATCGCCTCGGGCGCGCCGGAGGAGATCGCCGCGACGCCCGGATCGCACACCGGCGAGTACCTGCGACCCGTGCTGCTGGCCGCGCCCTGCGTCGGCGCGACCTGGTCGCGGCCGGGCCCCCGTGAGCTCCGGCGCCCGGGCGCGGGCGCAGTTCGGGGCCGAGACCGACGACGCCGGGCGCTTCGTCCGCCAGGACAGCCGCTTCCGCGACACGGTGACCGCCGACGGCTCCTCGGGCTTCCGCGCCGCGCCGGGCCGCTACCACCTCTACGTCTCGCTGGCCTGCCCGTGGGCGCACCGGACGATCATCGTGCGCCGCCTGAAGGGGCTGGAGGACGCGATCTCGATGTCGGTGGTCGACCCGGTCCGCGACGAGCGCGGCTGGGCCTTCCGCGAGGGGCCCGGCCACGGACCCGACCCGGTCAACGGCTTCGCCTTCCTCTCGGAGGCGTACCGGGCATCCGACCCCGCCTTCTCGGGCCGGGTCACCGTCCCGGTGCTGTGGGACCGCGAGACCGGGCGCATCGTCAACAACGAGTCGGCCGAGATCATGCGGATGCTCAACTCGGAGTTCGACGAGTGGGGCGACGCCTCGGTCGATCTCTACCCGGCCGACCTGCGCGACGAGATCGACGCGGTCAACGACGGCGATCTACCGCGACGTCAACAACGGGGTCTACCGGGCGGGCTTCGCCACGACCCAGGAGGCCTACGAGGAGGCCTTCGACGCGCTCTTCGCGGCGCCTCGAGGGGCTCGATCGCCGGCTGCGCGACCGCCGCTACCTGGTGGGCGAGCGCATCACCGAGGCCGACTGGCGCCTGTTCACGACCCTCGTCCGCTTCGACGTCGGTCTACGTGGGCCACTTCAAGTGCAACCTGCGGCGGATCGTCGACCACGCCGCGCTCTGGCCCTACCTGCGCGACCTCTACCAGGTGCCCGGAGTGGCCGAGACGGTCGACTTCGACCACATCAAGCGCCACTACTACCTGACCCACGGATCCATCAACCCGACGCGGATCGTCCCGAAGGGGCCGGCGCTCGACCTGAGCACTCCGCACGGCCGCGGCTGACACCCGGGCGTGCTGGCGGTCGCACTCGGCCTGATCTCGGGCCTGTCGTGGGGGGTCGCCGACTTCCTCGGGGGCATCGCCAGCCGGCGGGCCGCGGTCGCTGACCGTGGTGGCGCTCTCGCAGGCCGTCGGTCTCGCCATCTCGCTGGCGGCGCTCGCGATCGTGCGGCCCGGGGTACCGCCGGCGTCGGAGATGGTCTTCGGCGCCCTGGCCGGCATCAGCGGAGTGGTCGGCCTGGTCGCCTTCTACCGGGCGATGAGCGTCGGGAACATCAGCCTGATCGCCCCGCTGAGCGCCCTCGGGGCGCTCGTTCCGCTGGCGGTCGACCTGATCGCCGGGAAGGGTCCCGAGCACCCTCGCGTTCGCCGGGATGCTGATCGCGCTCGCGGGCGCCGCCCTGGCCGGCCGGGCTCCGGGCCCGGCCTCGCGACGGGGCGTCGGGCTCGCGCTGGTCGCCGCGCTCGGGTTCGGCGGCGTTCTTCGCCCTGCTGGCCGAGGCGGCCGAGACGAGCGCCCTCTGGGGTCTCGTCAGCCGCCCGGCTGGGTTCGGCCCCGCTCGCGGTGATCGTGGCGGTGGCCGTCGCCGGGGGAGGTCTCGCGATGTCGCGGCGCACGATCGGCATCGTCGTCCTGTCGGGTGCGCTCGACGTCGCGGCCAACCTGCTTTTCGCCGCCGGCGAGCCAGCCACGGGCTGGTCAGCGTCGTGTCGCCGTGCTCGGGTCGCTCTACCCGGTGGCCACCGTCGCCCTCGCCGGGACGATCCTGCACGAGCGGCTCGGCCGCCTGCAGGCGGCCGGGGCCGGCATCGCGCTCGCTGGGCGTGGCGCTGATCGCCGCCGGCTGACCCGTCCGACCGTGGCCGGGGGCGCGGCGGCGGGGCTCGGCTAATCTGGGCGAGGGGCGGGACCGCTCCGACGATCAGGAGTGCCACGTGGCCGAGGTTCACCCGTTCCCCCGCAGGCAAGGACCACGCCGCCCCGGCGCGGCGTGGATCGGCCCGATCGCGGTCGCCGCCGTCGCCGTGCTCCTGGTGGGCTACCTGGTGCTGCGGATCTGGGCCCACATCACGATCACCTCGGCCTTCTTCGACAGCCTGGGCATGGGGGGCGCCTACTCGACGCTGATCCGCAGCTCGTTCCTGCTCGGGGGCCTCGGCATCGTCATCGCCCTGGCGATCGCCATCCCCGTCGGCCTGGTCATCGGTCGTCGCGTGGGCCTGCTGCCCGTCCGCCGGCTCGGATGGCTCGTGGGCGCGGGCGTCTTCCTGGTCGCCGCGCTGGTGCTGGTGCCCTCCCTGGTCGGTCAGCGCGACGCCATCCTCGCCGCCGGTGAGGCCGTGCCGTTCGGCCGCACCGACCCGGTCTTCGGCCGGGACGTCAGCTTCTTCGTCTTCACGGCCCCGGTGATCGGCGACATCGCCGGCCTGATCCTCGGCGGCCTGATCGTCGCCCTGCTGGGCATCGGCGCCGTCACGGTCTACTCGGTCACCGTCGAGGCCCCCCTGGGCCTCAATCAGGCCCTCTTCCGGCGCGCCGGCGTCCTCGGCGCGGTCTACGGCGGGCTCGCGTTGATCGCCCTCGCGGTTCTCGTCTGGTTCCGCCGCTACGAGGCGGTTCACGGCGGGGACGAGCTGATCGCCGGTGCCGGGCGTGCCGTGCGCGACGTGGGCATCCCCACGACGACCGTCGTCGCCGTGGTGATCGGGCTCCTCGGCATCGGACTGCTCTCGCTGGCACTGCCGGCGGTACGTCGGCGACTGGCCGCGTCGCGGACGATGACGCTCGTCCGCGTGGGCGTCGCGATCCTCGGCGCCGTGGTGGTCGCCCTCGTGGTCTTCGCCAGCCCCTGGTGGCTGGTGCTGGTCATCCCACTCGTCCCGCTCGCCGTCGCCGTGCGCCCCTCGGGCCCGTTGACCCGCTCGGTCAACCAGCAGGCGGCAGCCGCCCTGCGGGGCAACGACGCCCCTTATCGCATCCCGGCATGGTCGCTCGGCGCGGCCGCCGCCGGGCTCTCGTTCCTGCTGCTGATCCTGGCGCCGATCGGCACCGCCCTCTACGACGCGGTGGGGCTCCGCGGATCGACCCTCCAGGTGGAGCGGGCGAACATCGAGGCCACCCTGAACTCGACCCGGACGGCCGCGGGCCTGGACGCCGTCGAGGCCTCGCGCGCCACCTACCGCCGGGGCGGCGTCAGCCGGGCCGCCATCGAGGCCGCGCCCGCCTCCGTCGGATCGCTGCGCTTCCTCGACCTGGAGGCGGCTCTGGCCGCGTGCCGCCGCCTCCAGGCGCTGAACCGCTTCTACACCTGCCAGGACGCCGACCTCGACCGGTACATCCGCGACGGCGTCCCGCAGACCATGTTCGTGTTCGGCCGCGAGGTCGACTACCCGGCCATCGCCGACTTCCAGCGCCGCCACTTCTCGTTCACGCACGGGCGCGGCATCGCCATGGCCCCGGTCAACCAGATCGACGCGTCCGGGCGGCCCTCGTTCGTGGTGGGGGGCCTGCCCACACGCGGGCTGACGCCGCCGCTCGAGCGGCCCGAGATCTACCACGGCGCCCAGCGCGACATGCCCTTCGCCATCGTGAACACCGACCAGCCCGACGGGTTCACCGACGAGCGCCCGGCCACCTGGACCGGCGCGGGCATCGACGTCGGCGCCAACCGCCTCGCACTGACCCTCGAGCTCGGGGGCCTGCCCTACGTGGGCGGCGGCCGTCAGCTCTGGAACGCCCTCTCGCGCGTGGAGACGGACCAGGCCAAGCTGCTCATCCACCGTGATCTTCCGGCGCGCCTCACCCGGCTGGCGCCGTTCCTCACGCTCGACGACGACCCGTGGTTCGTCGCCGAGGGCGGCCGGATGTACGTGATGCAGAACGCGTACACGCGCACCGACCGCTACCCGTACGCCGCCCACTTCAACGGCGTCTCGTACCAGCGGCATGCGGTCACCGCGGTCATGGACGCCTACAGCGGCGAGACCAAGCTCTACGTGATGGACGAGGAGGACCCCCTGATCGCGACCTGGCGCGGGGTCTACCCGGAGCTCTTCTCCGACCGCTCCGAGATCCCGGCCGGCATCGCCGCCCATCTGCGCTACGGCGAGGACCAGTTCGACTACCAGGCCGCCGCCCTCAACCGCTTCCACGTGACCGACGTGGACCGCTTCTTCGCCAACGACGACGCCTGGTCGCCGACGGTCGAGACCACCGGCAGCGGCACCGAGGGCAAGAGGATCGTCTCCCCTGCCCGCTACAGCTACGCGGTGCTTCCGGGGGAGTCGGAGGAGCGCTTCCTCCTGCTGCGCTACTTCAAGCCGGCGACCGAGGGACGCGGCATCGCGTTCTCGGCCTGGCTCACCGCCGAGAGCGATCCCGAGCGCTTCGGCCAGCTGCGCCTGCTGCGGTTCGACGTGGCCGAGGACGCGCTCGATTCGGTCGACACGTTCGTGGCCAGCGTCGCCCGCGACGCCGATCTGTCCGCGCAGATCGGCCTGCGACGCGATCAGGTGCTGCGCGGGAACACCATCGTGGTCCCGATCGGGGAGGGCCTGCTCTACGTCCAGCCCCTCTACCTCGACACCTCGGCCGACAGCCTGCCCACGCTCTGGCAGGTGGTCGTGTCCCTCGGGGACGGGCGCATCTTCTCGGGCGCCACCTTCCTCGACGCCCTCGAGCGCGCACTCGGCGCCCAGGCGAACGGGGACGGCGGCGCGACTCCGGGGACCCCGGTGCTGCCGACCGACATCCGCGACATCGTCCGCGACGCGGCGGCGGCCTACGAGGCCTACCGCACCGCCTGGTCGGCCGGCGACTACGCGACCGCCGCCAAGCGCCTGAGCGAGTTCGAGAACCTCCTCGAGAAGGCCCGCACGAAGGCCCAGACCGGAGGCTGACGGGGCTCTGACCGAGGGCCGGTCGGCCCTCGAGTACCGGACCCCGTGGCCCGGTGCGCCACTTGACGCATGCCTCATGCGCCAATTGGCGCACCGCCCACCGGCGGGCCACTCCGCCTGTCCCCGTGCGGGGGCCCTGCTCTACGATCGGCCGATGGACCTGCTCGAACGCGACGGGGCGCTGGCCGCCGTGGGGGAGGCCCTGGAGGAGGCGGCATCCGGAAGCGGCCGGGTGGTGCTGGTCGCCGGCGAGGCCGGCATCGGCAAGTCGTCGCTGCTCGCAGAGGTGCCGCGCGTCTTCGGCGGGCGGCGGCTGTTCCTCGTCGGGGCCTGCGATCCGCTGCTGACGCCGCGGGCGCTCGGCCCCTTCCACGACATCGCCCGCCAGGCGGGCGGCGCGCTGTCGGAGGCGATCCGCGACGAGGGGCGCCGCGAGGACCTGGTGGCCGCCCTGCTCGATGAGCTCGATGCCGCCCCACCCCGCGTGCTGGTCGTCGAGGACGTCCACTGGGCCGACGAGGCCAGCCTCGATCTGCTGGCGCTGCTCGGGCGGCGCGTCGGCACCACCACCGGGACCCTGCTGGTCACCCTCCGACCCGACCAGGCCGGCGACCGTCTGCGGGCCGCGCTCGGGGAGCTGCCGGGCGGTGTCGTCCGGAGGATCGACCTCGCACCGCTCGGTGAGGAGGCCGTGGCCGCGCTGGCGGCGCGGGCGGGGCGTTCGGCCGAGGGCCTGCACGGGATGACCGGTGGCAATCCCTTCTACCTCACCGAGGTGCTCGCCTCCGCGGGCGACGAGGTGCCCGGATCGGTGCGCGACGCGGTCCTGGCCCGGGCGCGGCGGTTGTCCCCGGAGGCCCGGCGCGTGCTCGAGATCGTGAGCGTCGTCCCGGGACGCGCCGAGACCTGGCTCGTCGGTGCGCTGCTCGGCGGGGAGACCTCCGCAGCGGCCGACGAGTGCCTGGCGTCCGGCATGCTCGAGCTCGACGGCGCGGCGCTGCGCTTCCGCCATGAGATCGCCCGCTCGAGCGTGGAGGAGGAGCTCTCGCCGATGCGCCGCCGCGAGCTGGACGGCCGGGTTCTGGGCGCCCTCTCCGGCCACCCCGGCGTCAACCCGGCGCGCATCGTCCACCACGCCCGCCGGGCGGGCGACCGCGACGCGATCCTGGCGGCCGCGCCCGCCGCGGCGAGGATCGCTGCGGCGGCCGGCGCCCACATCCAGGCCGCCGCGCACTACCGCGCGGCACTGGAGGAGTCCGACGACCTTCCTCCCGCGGCCCGCGCCGAGCTGCTGGAGGGTCTGTCGTTCGAGGCCTACCTCTCCGGTCTGCCCCAGGAGGCGCTCGACACGCGGCACGAGGCGCTCGGGCTGCGGACCGGCCTCGGACAGACGGCCGAGGCCGGAGAGGACGAGCGCTGGCTGTCGCGCCTGCTGTGGTGGGCGGGTCGGCGAGAGGAGTCGGAGGCCGCCGCCGGGCGGGCGATCGCCCTGCTCGAGCCCCTGGGCCCCGCTCCGGGCCTCGCGATGGCGTACAGCACCCTCTCGCAGCTGATGATGCTCGCCTGGCGGACGGACGAGGCCGTGGAGTGGGGAGGGCGCGCGATCGACATGGCGCGGGCGCTCGGGGATCGGGAGACCCTGGCCCACGCGCTCAACAACGTCGGCACCTCGTGCGTCGAGTCGGACGACGCCCGCGGCACGCAGATGCTCGAGGAGGCGATCGCCATCGCCACGGCCGACGGCATGCACGACCACGCCATCCGCGCCCTGGTCAACCTGGCCTGGGGTCGCGTGATGTACTCCCGCTACGCCGAGGCCCTGCCCATCATCGAGCGCGGGCTCGCGTTCGCCCGCGCGAACGATCTCCGCTTCTACGACCAGTACCTCCTGGGCATCCGGGCCTGGAGCCGGCTCGAGACCGGCGACTGGGCGGGTGCCGACGAGGATGGCCGGGCCGTGATGGCCATCGACGCCTTCCACCCCACGATCAGCGCCTACCCCGGGATGGTCGCCCTCGGGAGGCTCCTCGTGAGGCGGGGCGATCCCGAGGGCGGGGCACTGCTGGCCGACGCGTGGGAGCGCGCGAGGGTGGCCGACGAGGCGCAGCGGCTGATCCCCGGTGCGTGCGCCCTGGCCGAGATGGCCTGGCTCGAGGGTGACCGGCCGGCGCTGCGCCGGCATGCCGCCGCGGCGCGCGTGGCGCTCGATGCCACCTCCGCATCGAGCCACACACGGACGGCGTCGGAGACCCTCTTCTGGTCGTGGCGGGCCGGCGATCTCGATCGCGACGTCTCCGCGGTCGGCGACCCCCACCGCCTGTCGATGCTCGGCGACCCGCGCGGCGCCGCCGCGGCCTGGGAGGAGCTCGGCTGCCCCTACGACGCCGCCGACGCCCTGACCGATTCCGAGGACGAGGCCGATCTGCTCGCGGCACTCGCCGCCTTCGACCGGCTGGGGGCCGCCCGCCCGGCGGCGGTGCTGCGGGCGCGGCTGCGAGAGGCGGGCGTCGCCTCCGTCCCGCGTCCGCCGCGCCCCGAGACCGCGGCCGAGCCCCACGGGCTCACGGCGCGCCAGCGCGAGGTGCTCGAGCTGCTCGCCGACGGGCTGACCAACGGCCGCATCGCCGAGCGCCTGGTCATCTCGGAGCGCACGGTCGACCACCACGTGGGCGCGGTGCTGCGCAAGCTGGGGGTGGGCACACGGGCCGAGGCCGCCGCGGCGATGCGTGACGCGGACGCCCAAGATGGGCACACGCCGGGCACGGAGTAGGCACCGGCCACCGATTCGCCCACCCCGCGGGCACTCGTACCGTCATCGCATCAGATCGCACCGCGAGACGGAGGCCGACGATGCACCTGCATCCGCACATGCACAGCGAGATCGCCCGCGACACCCAGGCGCGCCGCATCGCCGAGGCGAGGGATGCGTCGATCGGCGCGTCGCGTCGACGCCAAGTGGCGCACCAGCACGACGCTCCTGTCCGGAGGCTCGTCGCGCGCCTGCTGGCCGCCACGCTGCGCCTCGGGGGCTAGCCCCTTCGAGCCCGCCATTCGGCGGCGCTCTGGCCCCAGACCACGACCTCGACCTCCTGGGGAGGGGGTAGGCGGGTCGTCCGCAGCCGCGCCGAACCGAGCTTCTCGGCAACCCGCTCCGAGGCGGTGTTGCCCTCCTCGATGCAGTGGATGACCTCGCTCCACCCCAGCCGGTCCACCGCGAAGTCCATCGCGGCCGCCGCGCCCTCGGTGGCGTAACCCCGCCCCCAGCGCGAGGAGACGATCCCCCAGCCCACCTCGGTCCCGGGCCAGCCGAAGGGCTCGATGGTGCCGAGCCGCCCCACCCACTCGCCGGTGGCCCGCTCGATCACGGAGAAGATCCCGAAGCCCTGGACGTGCCAGCCACCGACGGCGCCGACGAAGGTGCGCCAGACCAGCGACGGGGCCTGGACGCCGCCGAGGAACTCCATGGCCGCGGGGTCGGCCGCGAAGGCGACCCATCCCGGGAAGTCCTCCTCGCGCGGGGGTCGCAGCACGAGCCGCTCGGTGGTGATCTGGAAGGTGGAGACATCGACCGCGGGCATCGCCATAGACTGCCACGATGACCGCCGCGGAGATGGAACGCCTCGACGCGCTGCTGCGCATCCCGAGCGTCAGCGCATCGCCCGAGCACGCAGGCGACATGGACCTGGCGGCCGCCATGGTCGCCAAGGAGATCTGCCGGGCCGGGGGCGAGACCGAGATCCGGCGGGGGACGGGGCAGCCGCTCGTGCTCGGCGAGGTCCCGGCCAGCTCGGGCGACCCGATCGGCGCCGCGGGTGATCCTCTACGGCCACTACGACGTCCAGCCGCCGGGTCCCCCGGAGCTGTGGACGACCCCGGCGTTCGAGCCCGTCGTCCGCGACGGCAACCTCTACGCCCGCGGCGCCAGCGACGACAAGGGCAACCTGTTCATGCTGCTCGCCGCGGTCCAGCGCCTGGCGGCGGCGGGCGAGCTTCCGGTGCGGGCGTCGTTCGTCGTGGAGGGGGAGGAGGAGTGCGGCGGCGACTCGGCGCTGGAGCACTTCGCCGCCGACGCCGAGCCCGCGCTCGCCGCGATCATCTTCGACAGCCCGATGATCGCCCCGGGCCGGCCGGCGATCTGCACCGGCGTGAGGGGGATGGTCTATCGGCGCATCCGGGTGCGCTCGGCCGCCGCCGACGCGCACAGCGGTCTCTTCGGGGGCGCCGCCATGAACGCCGCCCACGCGATGATGGCCGTGCTGGCGGCGGTGGCCCCGCGGGAGGGCCGCCTGCCCGACGCCCTCTATGCGGGCGTGGCCCCGGCCGGGGCGGGGGAGGTCGAGGCCTGGGGCGACCTGCCGCCGGGCGCCGACGCCCTGGCCGACGCCGGGCTGCGGCCCGCCGACGCCGGCGCGGCCGAGGGGTTCTACATGCGCACGCTCGCCTCCCCCTCGCTCGACGTGCACGGCCTCGCCTGCGGGGAGCCGGCCGCCGTCAAGACGAACATCCCCGGCGAGGCCACCGCGACCTTCTCCGTGCGCCTCGCGCCGGGGCAGGACGCGCCGGCGATCGCGGCTGCCCTCGACGGCCTGCTGCGCGACGCGCTGCCCGACGGCGCCCAGATGGAGATCGAGGACCTCGGCCTCGCCCTGCCCGCCGTCCTCGATCCCGCCCACCCGGTGCTCGTGGCCGCCTCGGAGGGCATGGAGCGCGCCACCGGCTGGCGGCCGGCCCCCGTGCGCCTGGGCGGCACCCTGCCGGTGGTCGCGGTGCTCGCCGCGAAGGGGATCCCGACGGTCCTCACCGGCTTCGGTCTGCCCGACGACGGCATCCACGGCCCCGACGAGCACCTGCGGGTCGAGTACCTGGAGACGGGCACCCTCGCCGCCATGGAGATCCTGCGCGCGCTCGGAGCGCTCGGGGGACATTCGGCCTGATCTCCCCACGGTAGGATCGGGCGTCGGTTCGATGTCGAGCGAGGGGGATCTGGTGGCGGAGCTCTGGGGCGGGGAAACCCGTAAGGCAGTCGAGAACTTCCCGGTGTCGGGGGAGCGCGTGCCGCTTCCCGTCGTTCGCTGGCTCGGGAGGATCAAGGGGGCCGCGGCCCTTGTGAACGGTGAACTGGGCCTGATCGACGCCGGCATCGCCGAGAGGGTCGCCGCGGCCGCCGCCGAGGTCGCCGACGGCAAGCACGACGACCAGTTCCCGGTCGACGTCTTCCAGACCGGCTCGGGCACGTCGTCGAACATGAACGCCAACGAGGTGATCGCGAACCTCGCGGGCGAGGGCGTCCACCCCAACGATCACGTCAACTTCGGCCAGAGCTCGAACGACGTGTTCCCGTCGGCCGTCCACGCGGCCGCCCTCCAGGAGGTCGTGGACCGGCTGCTGCCCGCGCTCGACCACCTCGCCGACACCCTCGGCGCCAAGGCCGAGGCGTGGAAGGACATCGTCAAGACCGGCCGCACGCACCTGATGGATGCCGTCCCGGTCACGCTCGGCCAGGAGTTCGGCGGCTACGCCGCCCAGATCCGCCAGGGCCGCGATCGGGTCTCCGACGCCACCAAGCGCCTCGGCCAGCTCCCGCTCGGCGGCACCGCCGCGGGTACGGGGCTCAACACCCACCCCGAGTTCGCCGCCCGCGTCCGGGCGCGCCTGGTCGCCGACACCGGTCTGCCGATCGCCCCGCCCGCCGATGGCTTCGAGGCGCAGGGGGCCCGCGACGGCCTGGTCGAGGTCTCCGGCGCGCTCAAGGTGGTGGCGGTGTCGCTCACCAAGATCGCCAACGACCTCGCGATCCTCGGTAGCGGCCCGCGGGCCGGCCTTGCGGAGGTGTTCCTCCCCGAGCTGCAGAAGGGCTCGTCGATCATGCCGGGCAAGGTCAACCCGGTCATCCCGGAGGTCGTCCTCCAGGTCTCCGCCCAGGTGATCGGCAACGACATGGCGATCACCATCGGTGGCATGCAGGGCAACTTCGAGCTCAACGTGCGCATCCCGCTGATGGCGCGCAACCTGCTCGGCTCGATCCATCTGCTCACGACCACGTCGCGGCTGTTCGCCGACCGCTGCATCGCGGGCATCGAGCCCAACCTGCCGCGGCTCGAGGAGCTCGCGGAGAGCAACCTGCAGGTGGCGACCGCCCTGAACCCGATCATCGGGTACGACAAGGGCGCGGCGATCGTCAAGGAGGCGACCGCCAGCGGCCGCGGCCTTCGCGAGGTCGCCCGGGAGCACGGCGTGGACGAGGCCGTCCTCAACGAGGCCCTCGACCTCCGCAGGATCGCCGCCGGGAGCGGCGCCTAGCCCATCCGCCCCGCCGCCCGCCGGACCCCTCAGGGGCTCGGCGGGCGGCGCCGGTCGAGGGCGGGGAACGCGGCCGCATCGGGCATCGCCCGACCCGACCTGCAAGGGTTCCCCGATGACCAGAAACGCCTCACCGGCCATCGCCGTCCACGACCTCGTGAAGCGCTACGGAGACAAGGTCGCTCTCGACGGAGTCTCCTTCGACGTCCCGCGCGGGACGGTGTGCGGGTTGCTCGGCCCCAACGGCGCCGGCAAGACGACCGCCGTCCGCGTGCTCACCACGCTCACCGTGGCCGACTCGGGCAGCGCCAGCGTCGCCGGGATCGACGTCACCGCCGAGCCCGGGGCGGTGCGCCGCCGGATGGGGCTCGCCGCGCAGGACGCGACGGTCGACAGTCTGCTCACCGGCCGCGAGAACCTGGTGATGATCGGCGAGCTCCACCACCTGGGCAGGCGGATCTCCGGGGCCCGCGCCGACGAGCTGCTCGAGCAGTTCGACCTCGTGGACGCCGGGGGCCGCCTCGCCAAGACCTACTCCGGCGGCATGCGCCGCCGGCTCGACCTGGCGGCGACCCTGGTCGCGCGACCGGAGATCCTCTTCCTCGACGAGCCGACGACCGGCCTCGATCCCCGCGCGCGCAACGAGCTCTGGGACGTCCTCGAGACCCTGGTGGGCGAGGGCGCCACGATCCTGCTCACGACGCAGTACCTCGAGGAGGCCGACCGCCTGGCCGACGACATCGTGGTCGTCGACCGGGGGAGGGTGATCGCCCGGGGAGACGCCCGTGAACTGAAGCGGCAGGTCGGCGGCGCCCAGGTCTTCGTGACGGTCGTGGCGCCCGACCGCCTCGGCGCCGTGGCCGGGATGGTCGAGCGCGTCACCGGCGCCGCGCCGGAGATCGACGCGACCGCGCGATCGGTGCACGCGCCCACCGAGGGCGGGCCGCGCGTGATCTCGCAGCTCGCGATCGCCCTCGAGGACGCGGCCGTCGAGGTGGAGGACATCGGCCTGCGCCAGCCGTCGCTCGATGACGTGTTCCTGACACTCACCGGCGAGCACATCGCCGGGGATGCCCCCGTGGAGGTGCCGGGATGACGACGACCATCGCACCGCCGGTCGTGGTGCCGCCCGTCGCGGAGCGGCGGGGGAACGTCCTGGGCGACTCGTGGGTGGTCGCCAAGCGGAGCCTGATCCACATGCGCCGCCAGCCGGAGGCGCTCGCCGACGCCACGCTCCAGCCGGTCATGTTCGTGTTGCTGTTCGCCTACGTGTTCGGCGGCGCGATCGACGTCGCGGGCGGCGACTACCGGGAGTTCCTGATGGGCGGGATCTTCGCCCAGACGATCGTCTTCGGGGCCTTCGGGGTCGCGATCGCCCTGGCCTCGGATCGCACCAACGGCGCCATCGACCGCTTCCGCTCGCTGCCCATGGCCCGCGGCGCGGTCCTCGGCGGGCATGCGTCCGCGAACCTCCTGCGCTCGCTGATCCCGATCGCGCTGATGTCGGTCTGCGGCCTGATCGTCGGCTGGCGGATCCACGACGGCGTCGCGCGCGCGCTCGGCGGCTTCGCCCTCATGATCGCGTTCTCCTTCGCGATGATCTGGGTCGGCGTGCTGATGGGGACGCTGCTGCCCTCGGTGGAGGCCGTGCAGGGCGTCGGCTTCACGACGATCTTCCCGGTGACGTTCATCGCGAGCACGTTCGTCCCGATCAGCACCCTGCCCGGGGTGCTGCGGACGATCGCCGAGTGGAACCCGGTGACGGCCATGTCCGAGGCCCTGCGAAAGCTCTTCGGCAACCCGAGCGGCGACTTCGGGGCCGATCCGGCCTGGTCCCTGCAGCACCCGGTGCTCTACAGCGTGATCTGGATCGTGGGCATCGTCGTCGTCTGCGCGCCACTGGCGATCCGGGCCTACCAGCGGACCGTCGCCGACTGATGGAGCGTGCCGGGGTGGCGGCTAGTCCGCCACCCCGGCCTCGCTGACGGTCCGGGTGGGGGTGAGGCGCAGCAGCAGCTCACCCGGCACGGCGTTGCGCCGCCCGTAGACCTCGGCCAGCTCGGGCCCCATGTAGCGGGCGGCGATCCGCGTTGACCAGCCGAGCATCTCCTCGAGGTCCTCGCTGATCGTCACCTCGCCATCGCAGCGCACATAGGCGAAGGGCGGGGCGTCGTCATCGACGTACAAGGTGGCGCGCGGGTCGCGGCGCAGGTTGCGGCCCTTCAGCGTGTCGGCGCCGGTCATGAAGAGGATGTCGTCGCCGTCCAGCACGAACCACACCGCGGCGACGTGGGGCCGGCCGTCGGCCCGGACGGTGCCGAGCTTCCCGGTGCGCGTCCCGTGCATCAGGAACGCCCGGCGCTCGGCACCGCCCATCGGGCGGCTCACACGGCCCTGCGCTCTCCGGCGCGGGAGGCGCCGCGGACCTCGTCGGCGAAGGCGCGGCCCGCCGCCACGACGATGCCGTGCACGTCGGCCTTGGGAGCGACGAAGCGGGGCGGGTTCGGCAGCTGGCCGAGCAGGTCGGTCGACACGAGCACCTGCCCGTCGCACTCGACGCCCGCGGCGATCCCGATCGTCGGGCAGGACACCTCGGCGGTGATGCGCTCGGCCAGGGCCGGCGGGACCGCCTCGATCACGATGGCGTAGCAGCCGGCCTCGTCCAGGGCCCGGGCCTCGGACGCGATGCGGTCGGCCTCCTGGGGGGTGGTGCCCTCGCGCCGGTACACGGCGGCCGTCTGGGGCAGCAGGCCGACGTGACCCATCACCGGGATGCCGTCGGCGATGATCGCCGCGACCTGCGGGATCAGCCCGCCCTCCAGCTTCACCGAGTCGGCGCCCGGCCTCCACCAGGACGCGCGCGCTCGCGACGGCCTGGCCGGGGCTCGCGTAGCTGCCGGCGGTCAGGTCCCCGCAGACGTGCGTGGCCGAGGTGCCGTTGCGGACGGCGCGCACGTGGTGGGCCATCATCTCCAGCGAGACGGCGCGGGTGCTGTCGTAGCCGAGCTCCACCTCTCCGAGGCTGTCGCCGACCAGGAGGATGTCCAGGCCGCAGGCGTCGAGGGCGAGGGCGGTCGGGTAGTCGTAGGCGGTCAGCATCACCAGGCGGGCGCCGCCTTTGCGGGCGCGGAGGTCGCCGGCCGAGGGGGCGGTGCCCATCACCGCTCCCAGAGGACGCGGGACGCTCTCGAGCGCCTCGACCTCGACCTGGCGGTTCGCCGCGTCCACGTGCACCACCCTGGGCTCGAAGCCCCGCAGCTCGGCCTCGTCGTACTGCGCGTAGGTGAGGACGATCACGAGGTCGCCGGGCTGCGCCAGCCGGGCGGCCGCGCCGTTCAGGCAGATGTCGCCCCTTGCCGGCGGGCCCCTCGATCGCGTATGTCTCGAAGCGCGCGCCGGTGTTGATGTTGAGGACGAAGACCTGCTCGTAGGGCAGGATGTCGGCCGCCTCGAGCAGATCCGTGTCGACCGTGATGCTGCCGACGTAGTTCAGGTTCGCGTCGGTGACCGTGGCGCGGTGGATCTTGCTCTTCATCATCGTGCGGGTACGTGGCGGCACGTCGGCCCTCCGGGATGGGGTGGGGAGCGGGGCGTTGTCGATGAGCCGGACCGGTCCGACCCGGGCGGCGATGGCCAGGAGGGCGTGGCCCTCGAGGGTCGTGATCGGCTGGAAGGTGTCGCGATCGACGACGGTGGCGTAGTCGAGCGCGCACGGGGCTCGGCGGCGATGACGGCCCGGGCGGCCTGCCTCGATGCGGCCGGCAGTCGCGTCTCGCCCTCGCGGGCGAGGCCCTCGGCCGCGCGCAGCGCCCGGCTGGAGGGCGGTGGCGGCGCGCGCGGTCGTCGGGCTCCGAGGTAGACGTTGCGGCTGCTCATCGCGAGGCCGTCGGCCTCGCGGACCGTGGGCCCGACCACGAGCTCGATGTCGTCGAGGTGCAGGTCGGCTCATCAGCCGGCGCACGACGGCGATCTGCTGGGCGTCCTTCTGCCCGAAGACCGCCAGGTCGGGCCGCACCGCCAGCAGCAGCTTGGCGACCACCGTCGCGACGCCGCCGAAGTGCTCCGGGCGCGCCGCGCCCTCCAGCCCGGCGCTCGGGCCGGCCACCGCGATCGCGGTGCCGAAGCCGTCCGGGTAGATCTCCTCGGGGCCGGGCGCGAAGACGAGGTCCACGCCCGGCGCCGGCCGCGAGCTCCAGGTCGCGCTCCTCGTCGCGCGGGTAGCGCGAGAGGTCCTCGGTCGGGGCGAACTGGGTCGGGTTGACGAAGAGGGTCACCACGACGGCGTGGCCGTCGCTCGCCGGCGCGGCGCATCAGGGCGAGGTGGCCCTCGTGGAAGGCGCCCATCGTCGGCACGACCGCGATCCGGCGGCCGCCGGCGCGCAGCGCGGCGACGGCCTCGCGCAGCCCGGCGACCGTGCGGACCACGGCGGGGTGGGGAGGGGCGGGCTCTGTGCGGGACGACGGCATACGGGACCGCTTCGGTTCGTCGCCGGACACGCGAACGCGATCCGCGGAGCGGGCCTCCGTCCGGCGCCTCTGCTCCAACTCCCAGGACGGGATGCCGGGCTGTGCGCGAACGACGGGCGGAGTGTAACTCCGTGTGCTCGCGGCGCCACAAGCGCCGGATGGTCCGGCCGACGGCGGCGCTAGCCTGCCGACATGTCCGACCGCGCCGACCGGGTCTCGGCAGCTCGAGGCCTACCACCGCGACGAGGTCGTCTCCTGCGTCCGGTGCCCGCTCAGCGAGGGGCGCACCCAGGTGGTCGTCGGCAGCGGCGATCCCGCCGCCGACCTGATGTTCGTCGGCGAGGCGCCCGGCTACCACGAGGACCTGCAGGGCATCCCCTTCGTCGGCGCCTCCGGGCAAGCTGCTGAGCACCCTGCTCGAGGGCATCGGCCTGACGCGCGAGGACGTCTTCGTCGCCAACGTCCTCAAGTGCCGGCCGCCCGGGCAACCGCGATCCGCTGCCGGCCGAGATCCGCGAGTGCGAGCCGCACCTCTTCCGCCAGATCGCGCTGATCCGGCCCGCGCCTGGTCTGCACGCTCGGCAACTTCGCCACCAAGCTGCTCTCGGGGCGGCCGGACGGCATCTCCCGGGTCCACGGCCACGAGCTGCCGATCGAGATCGGCGGCCACGCGCTGCTGCTCTATCCGCTCTACCACCCCGCCGCGGCGCTCTACGCGCGGGCGATGCTCTCGACCCTCGAGGCCGACTTCGCCCGCATCCCCGGCCTCCTCGCCGGCGCGCCCGCCACCGTGGCGGCGCCGCCGGAGGACGCGGAGCGCACGGGCGCCGCGCCCCCGCGCCGGCCCCGCCGCGCCGCCGCCGGTCCCGGCTCCCGCCGCACCCGCGCGGGCCGCCGACGACGACGAGCAGCTCGGCCTGTTCTGAGCGAGGCGCCGCTCAGCTGGGAGAGCGCGGGCCCCGAGAGCACCGAGGAGCTCGGCGCGCGCGCTGGCGCGGATGCTGCGAGCCCGGCGACCTGGTGCTGCTGCGCGGCGAGCTCGGGGCGGGCAAGACCACGCTGGTGCGGGCCATCGCCCGCGCCCTCGGGGTCACCGGGCCGATCACCAGCCCCACCTTCACGGTGGCCCAGCGCTACCGGGGCGACGTGGAGGTGGCCCACGTCGACGCCTACCGGCTGGGCGGGCCCGACGACGAGGAGGCCGAGCTCCTGCGGGCGGCCGTCGGAGACGACGCGATCGCCTTCGTGGAGTGGCCGGACGCCATCCTCGCCGCCCTTCCGGAGCCCCGGCTGGAGGTGGAACTGCGCCACGGGGGCGGCGATCGGACGGCTGGTACTGTTGACGGCCCGGGGTGCGGATGCACGCTCCGACCTCGGCCGCCAGCTTGCTGACCTTCGCGCTCGACACCTCCACCGCGAGTCCGAGCCTGGCTCTCGTTCGGGATGAGAGCCCGATCGCCGAACTCTGGCTCGGCGCCCGAGCCCGGCTCGGGCCGCCGGGTGCTGGAGGCCGGTGCACGGACTGCTCACGGCCGCGGGCCTCGAGGCCGCCGATCTGGAGGCCATCGTCGTGGGCGTGGGCCCCGGCGGGTTCACCGGCCTGCGGATCGGCCTCGCCACGGCCCTCGGCCTCGGGCAGGCGCTGGGCATCCCGGTGACCGGCGCCTCGTCGCTCGAGGCGCTCGCGCTCGGCATCGCCCACGAGCCTGCCCGAGGGCGCCGCTGGTCGTCGCCGGTGCAGGACGCGCGCCGCCGCGAGCTCTTCGCGGCCGTCTACCGCGCCGGCGGGAGGCCGGCTCGACCGAGCTGGTCGCCCCCGTCGGCCATCGCGGCGCGGCGAGCTCGCCGACCGGCTCGCCGCGGCTGGGCGAGCCGGTCTGGGTGGGCGGCGAGGGGTCGCGGCCGTCGACGGCGGGCGTTCGACCGCGACGACCTGCACATCCTCGCGCCGGGCGCGCCGGGCAACCGCCTGAGCGCCGCCGGCGCTCGTGCGCCGGGTGGCCGGCGGGCGCCGGCACTGCCCGCCCGGCCGGTCTACGCGCGCCTGCCCGACGCGGAGGTCAACCGCCTGAGCGCCCTCGCGGCGGCCGAGGTGGCGGCGATGAGCCGCGGCCGGCCGCGCCCCGCCGAGCCGAAGGTCAAGATCCGCCAGATGCGCAACGGCGACCTGCCGCAGGTCGTCGCCATCGAGGCCGCGAGCTCGAACACGCCGTGGACCCGGGCGATGTTCCAGTCCGAGCTCGGGCGGCCGGGCACCATCGACCTGGTGGCCGACCGCGGCGGCGACGTCCTCGGTTTCATGATGGTGTCGCGCTACGCCGACGTCTGGCACATCCTCAACGTCTGCGTGCGGCACGGCGCAGCGCGGCCAGGGCATCGGCGGCGAACCTGCTCGAGGAGCTCTTCGAGCGGGCCGGCGGCAAGCCCCACCTCGGCTTCACCCTCGAGGTGCGTGTGTCAAACGACACCGCGATCCACCTCTATCGTCGCAAGGGGTTCCTGGAGCACGGGATCCGGCCGGGCTACTACTCCGACAACGGCGAGGACGCGATCATCATGTGGCGGGGCGGCGGGCCCGAGGATCGTGTGACGTGACGCCGGCGGGCCCGATCCTCGCGATCGAGACCTCCTGCGACGAGACCGCCGCCGCGGTCGTCGACGGGCGCGCGATCGCTCGTCGAGCGTGGTCGCCTCCCAGGCGGAGCTCCACGCCCCCTACGGCGGGGTGGTGCCCGAGGTGGCGGCGCGCCACCACCTGGGCACGGTGAACGCGGTGGTCGACCAGGCCCTCGCGGAGGCCGGCCTGCGCGCTCGGCGACGTCGCGGCGATCGCCGTCACCCAGCGGCCCGGGCTGATCGGCGCCCTGCTGATCGGCGTCGCCACCGCGAAGGCGATCGCCTACGCGCGCCCGCAAGCCGCTGATCATGGTCGACCACCTGCACGGCCACATCGCGGCGACCTGGCTCGAGCCGATCGCGCTCGACCCGCCCTTCGTCAGCCTGATCGCCTCCGGCGGCCACACGCGCCTCGACCTGGTCACCGACCTGCGCGCGCCGCGCACGCTCGGCCAGACCATCGACGACGCGGCGGGCGAGGCGATCGACAAGGGCGCCCGCGTGCTCGGGCTCGAGCTACCCGGGCGGCCCGGCGCTCGAGCGGCTCGCCGCCGGGGGATCGCGCACCGCCCACCGCTTCCCGGTGGGGCTGCGCGGGGCCGGGCACGCGCGACTTCTCGTTCGCCGGGGTCAAGACCTCCCTGCTCTACGCGGTGCGCGATCTCGGCGAGCCCCTGGCCGAGGACGTGCGCGCCGACCTGGCCGCCTCCTACCAGGAGGCCGTCGTGCGGCCCCTGGCCGACCGGCTGATCGCCGCCGCGCTCGACGAGGGCGTGCCGGCGGTCGCGCTGGGCGGCGGGGTGGCCGCCAACGGGCGCCTGCGCGAGCTGGTGGCCGAGGGCGCCGAGCGGGCCGGGACTGCGGCTGGCCGTGCCCGACCGCGTCGCTGTGCACCGACAACGCCGCCATGATCGGCGCCGCCGCCCAGTTCACCGACGCCGGTGCCGTGGCCCGACTACCTCGGCATGGACGCGGTCGCCTCGGCCCCGCCCGGGGGGATCGCCGCGTGAGGCCCGACCGCGCGCCGATCCTGATGATCGCCGGCGCGTCCGCGCTGATCGCCCCGTCCGCCCTCGGCGCGCCGACCTCGCCCGCCGAGCTCGCGCCGGCCCCGATCGGGCGACCTGCCGGCCGCCCGGACCGCCGGCCCTCGACGCCGCCGCGGCCTGGCGCGACTCCCTCGAGGCCGTCCGCGCACCCCGGCTGCCGACCCCCGGCGACACCGAGTCGGTCATCCTGATCCTGCGCCGACCCGCCCGCCGCCGCAGCGGATCCCGCCGACCGGGCCGCCGCCGCGCGCGGCGCTGACCGAGCGCCAGGAGGCGCTGACCACGACGCTCGACGAGCCTCGGCGCCACGGTCACCTTCCGCTACCGGATGCTGGTGGACGCGCTCGCCGTGACACTTGCCCGCCGGCCGCCTCGAGGCGCTCGCCGCGCTCCCGGAGGTGGCCGCGGTCGTGCCGGTCACGTTCCTCGCCCCGGCCCAGGCGCGGCGGATGCGCCCGCCCCCGAGACCGTCGCGCCCGGCCGCCGTGCCGCCGCCCGCCGTCGCGGGGGACGGGCCACGCGCACATCGCCCTGATCGACGCCGGGGTCGACGTCTCCCACCCCTGGCTCGGCGGGGGCATCGGCCCGACCTTCCCGATCATCGGCGGCGCCGACCTCGTGGACGGCGACGCCGACCCCGGCCCCTCCGGGACCGATCCGGCGATGGAGGCGCACGGCACCCAGATGGCGAGCCTGGTGCTCCGGTCCGCCGGCCCTCGAGGGCCTGCCGCCGGCCGCGGTGCCGCGCCTGCTCGCCTACCGCGTGGTCGCGCCCGAGGCCGGTCGGCGGGCGGCTGCGGCCCCTGGCCCGCAGCGACCGCGTCCTGGCGGCCCTCGAGCGCGCCGTCGACCCCGACGGCGACGGCGACACGGCCGACGGCGCGGAGGTCATCCTGCTCGGGCTCGCCGACGGCTTCGCGGGCGGCGGCGCCGACCCGGTCTCCGACGCGCTCGCGGCCGCCGACCGCGTCGGCGCGACGGTGGTCGCGCCGGCCGGCAACGACGGCCCGACCTTCTCGCGGCCCGGCTCGGTGGGCGGGCCCGCCTCCGGCCCGACGGTGATCGCGGTGGGCGGCCTGTCGGCGCCGGAGACCGCGCGCACCGCCGACACTCGACGTGCGCCTCGGGCCCGCCGCGGCGCGCCTCGGGCCGCTCCCCCTGATGGGCGCCGAGCCGGCGGCCGCCGAGCTGCCCGTCGTGGTCCTCCGCGACGACGCCGGGCATCTCGACCGGGGGATCGCCCGAGGCGTTCCGGGCGCCGGACGGCGCCTCCCGCGTGCAGCGGCGCCCTCGTGGTGCGTCGCCCGCGGGAGCGGCCCGATCGCGGCGACCGCGGCGCGGGCCGCCGCGGCCGGCGCCGCGCGCCGTCGCGATCTGGGACGAGGACGGGCGCGCGAAGCTTCCCGGCCGTACCCGGCGACGCCGGGCTGCCGCTGCCGGTGCGTCGGCCTCGGCGCGCGCCAGGGGGACGCCCTCGTGCGGCTGACCGCGGACGAGCCCGCGCCTCACGCGTGACGCTCCGGCCCCAGCCCGTGAGCGCGGCCCCGGCGGGGTCGCCTCGTTCTCGTCGTGGGGGCCCACGGTCGACGGCCGCCAGAAGCCCGACCTCGTGGCGCCCGCGGTCGACCAGGCGGCGGCCTGGCCGGGGCGCGGCCCCGACGGCAGCCCGCAGACGGCACCGCTCACCGGCACGAGCGCGGCGGCCGCGCGAGCGTCGCCGCGCTCGCGCTGCGGCTGCGCGTCGACGACCCCGACCTCGGGCCCCGCGGCAGGTGCGCTCGCTCCTGGTCCAGGCCGCCCGGCCGCTGCCCGGTGTCGCGTCGCAGCGCCAGGGCGCCGGCGTGGCGGCGGCGCCCTCGCGGCGCCCGCGTGCGCATCGAGCCGGCCATCGTCGCCAGCGAGACGCGGGCCGGGGACGACCCGCGCCCGGGTCGTCGCTGCAGCCGACCTCGACGCGGTCGCCGGGCCGCTACCGTCGTGTGCGTTCTCGAACGGCGTCGCCGAGACCGTCGCTCCAGGACCGTCGACCGTCGGCGCCGGCGCAGGCCGCGCCGCCTGAGCGCTGCGCCTGCCCTCGCGCGCCGCGCCGGCCGGCTCGTCGTCCGCGACGCCGCCGCGGGCACGACCGTCGCGACCGCGCCCGTGGTCGCCCTCGCGCCCCGCCGCGACGCCCCGGCGACGCGCTCGGGACGCCCGAGGTGAACGCCGACGCGCGCCTCGCCGAGGTGCGGGTGCGCCTGGGCATCCTGCGCCGCGAGGACGCGCGCCTGCGCAGCGTGCGCGTCCACGGCGTCCGGCTGGCGCTCGCTGCCCGCGGCCGGCGGCGCCCCGCTGCCGGTGGCCGGGGCCAAGCAGGAGGGCGCGTGGCCGGCCGGCACCTACCGCTTCCTGGTCGCGCGCCGGCTGGCGTCGGGCCTCGACGTCCCCGCCGGCGCGCTACCGGCTGCGGGTGACCGCCACGCGGCCCCGACGGCGCGCGTGCTGCGCACGCGCGAGCGCGCCCTTCGCCCTGCGCTGAGGCCGCGCCGGACCGCAGGTTCCGCGCGAACTTCGTGACGTGGCGCACTTGCGGATCGCCATGCCCGAGGCCGTAACTTGACGCAAGATGTCACAAAGTCCCGGCGAGGGGATCCGGACCGATGGCCACTGACCGCCTCACCCTGGGCGTCGCCGCCCGGCTCTCGCGCTACCTCCAGGTGCTGACGCAGGCCAAGAAGATGGGCAAGAGCACCATCTCCTCGCAGGAGATCTCCGAGTACACGCACGTCAACCCGACCCAGATCCGCCGCGACCTGTCCGGGCTTCGGCAAGTTCGGCAAGCGCGGGGTCGGCTACAACGTCGACTCGCTGATCGAGCAGATCCGCAAGATCCTGCGCACCTCGGGCCAGCACAACATCGCCCTGTTCGGCGCCGGCAACCTCGGCCAGGCGATCGCCACCTCCGGCGTCTTCGCCGACCACGGCTTCCGCATCTCGGCGATCTTCGACGTCGATCCCGAGCCGCGTCGGCACGATGCTCGGCGACATCCCGGTGCGCCACTACCGCGAGCTCCAGCGCGGTCGTGCGCGGAGCGAGGGCGTCATGGTCGGCGTGCTCGCCGTGCCGGGCAGCGCCGCCCAGGAGGTCGCCGACGACCTGGTCGCCGCCGGGGTGAAGATCATCTTCAACTACTCCGACGCGCTGCTGCCGGTGCCGTCGGACGTGACCGTCCACACCTCGAGCCCCGCCGTCGAGCTGCTCTACGCGCTCTACTTCTACCTGACCTGACGCCGCCGCGCCGAGGCCGGGGGCAGGGCCGCGGGGCCGTTGCTATGCTCGCCCACGGATGGCTGATCGCGACGCCCTTCCCGGCAATCCTCGACCGGCGTCCCGCGAGCGCTTCGAGGCGTCGACCGACTTCACCGTCGGCATCGAGGAGGAGTACCAGCTCCTCGACCCGGCGACGCTCGCGCTGACGAACCGCTTCGAGGACATGATGGCGGCGGCCGACCGAGCCGCTGCGCGACGCGCCTCGCCGGCGAGCTGATCGCCAGCGAGATCGAGATCCGCACCGGCCGCCACACCACGTTCGCCGACGCCGCGCGCGAGCTGGCCGAGGGACGCCTGGCGACGCTGGCGCTGGCCGACCGCGCTGGGCCTCGCCCTCGGCGTCTCGGGCGTCCACCCGTTCAGCCCGTGGAGCGAGCAGCGGATCATCGACACGCCCGCACTACCGGCGGGTGGAGGAGGAGCTCGGCTACATCGCCTGGACCAACAACACCTGGTCGCTCCACCTGCACGTGGGCGTCCGCGGGGCCGACCGGGCCGTCGCGGTCTCGACCGCCATGCGCAGCGTGCTGCCCGAGCTGCTCGCCCTGTCGGCCAACAGCGCCGTCTTCGGCGGGCGGGCCACCCGGCTGCACTCCACCCGCACCCAGATCTTCACCAAGAGCTTCCCGCGCTGCGGCGTGCCCGACGCCTTCGCCGACTGGGACGAGTACGCCGCGCTTCGTCGAGCCTGCTCGAGCGCACCGGCTCGATCGTCGAGAGCACCCAGATCTGGTGGAGCGTGCGCCCGCACCACAGCTTCGGCACGGTCGAGGTGCGCATCTGCGACGGCCAGACCGAGATGTCGCGACGCGCTCGCCGTCGCGCGCGCTGGCGCTGGCCTGCGTCGCGGCCTTCGCCGCCGACCTCGACGCCGGCCGCGCCGCTGCCGGTCCACCCGCGCGGCGCTGATCGAGGAGAACATCTGGCGCGCCAAGCGCCACGGCCTCGAGGGCCGGCTGATCGACCTCGAGCGCGGCGAGGAGCGCTCCACCACCGCGGCGATCGAGGCCCTGCTCGAGTGGTCGGCCCCGGTGCACGAGCCCCTCGGGCTCGCCCGTTCCTGGCGACGATCCCCGTCATGCTGTCCGAGGGCAACGGCGCCATGCGCCAGATCGCCCGCCTCGCCGAGCTGGGCGACGTGCGCGCGATGCACGCCGAGGTCGTCGATCGCACCCGCCGTTCCGCCGAGGAGGTTCTGATGATGTCGAGCGTGCCGCGCATGACCGAGCCCCACGAGCACGTCGAGCCCCAGGGCGGGCGCGAGCCGACCCAGGAGGAGATGGCCGCGCTGCTGGCCGACCGTCTTGCGCGCACGCCGGTGCGCGACGTCCTGCTGCAGTGCATGGCGACCTTCATCGACATGGCCGGCGTCCGGCTGGGGATGGGCCCGACCGGCGACGACGCGCGCGATCTCGCCCAGGCGCGCCAGGCGATCGAGGCGCTGCGCGCGCTGCTGGGCGTGGCCGAGCGCGAGCTCGGCGCCGCCCAGGTGCGCCCCTTCCAGGAGCCGCTCGCCGTGCTGCAGATGGCCTTCTCACGCGCCAGCGAGGAGCGGCGCCGGACTCCCCGGAGGACGAGCCCGGCCGCCGCCGCCCGCCGCGCCCGACGCCGGCCTCGCGCCTCTGGGTGCCACCGGGCACGCCCCGGGCGGAAGGCCCCCGCTGAGAGCTTCCCGGGCTCCGGCCGTCTCGGGCCGTGTGGTAGAAAACCGCCGTGGTCGTCCGAATCGGCACGAACTCGGGCGATCGACGGAACCCGGAGCGCTGGCCCCAGATCGGGCGTATCGGCGCGTTCGTCCTCACCCGATCTCGGAGGGATTAATTGGCCGACTTCCTGTCGGACAACACAGCATGGCTCGCCGTGGTGCTCGGCTTCCTGGCCGTCGCCTACGGCATCGGCCTCACGGTCTACCTGCTCAAGAAGCCGACCGGCGACGAGCAGATGCGGGAGATCGCCGCGGCGGTCCAGGAGGGCGCTCAGGCCTACCTGAAGCGCCAGTACACGATCATCGCCGCCGTCGCGGTGGTCCTGTTCGTCGTCATCGGCTTCCTCGGCGAGGCCGTCGACTCGTCGCTGCTCGGCTGGAAGGCCGCGATCGGCTTCCTGATCGGGGCCACCGCCTCCGCGGCCGCCGGCTTCATCGGCATGAACGTCTCGGTGCGCACCAACGTGCGCACCGCCGAGGCCGCCAAGAGCGGGCTCGGCGCGGCGCTCGGCGTCGCCTTCAAGGGCGGCTCGGTCACCGGCCTGCTGGTCGTCGGCCTGGGCCTTCTGTCGGTCGCCGGCTACTTCCTCATCCTGGGCCAGGACATCGAGGACGTGAAGCCGCTCGTCGGCCTCGCCTTCGGCTCGCAGCCTGATCAGCGTCTTCGCCCGTCTGGGCGGCGGCATCTTCACCAAGGGCGCCGACGTCGGCGCCGACCTGGTCGGCAAGGTCGAGGCCGGGATCCCCGAGGACGACCCGCGCAACCCGGCCGTCATCGCCGACAACGTCGGCGACAACGTCGGCGACTGCGCCGGCATGGCCGCCGACCTCTTCGAGACCTACGCCGTCACGACGGTCGCCGTCATGTTCCTCGGCTCGCTCTTCCTCACGAACTTCGCGAACGCGCTGATCTTCCCGCTCGCCCTCGGCGGCGTGTCGATCATCGCCTCGATCGTCGGCACCTGGTTCGTCCGGGTGAAGGACGAACGGGTCGGTCACCGCCGCCCTCTACACCGGGCTCGCGCGTCGCGGCGATCCTCGCGATCCTCGGCTTCCTGCCCGTCACCTACTGGCTGATGGACGGCGCCTCCGACGCGATCCCGGGCGCGGGCTCATGGATGGACTACTACTGGTGCGCCGTGATCGGCATCGGCGTGACCATCATCCTGGTGGGCATCACCGAGTACTTCACCGGCACCATCTGGCCGCCGGTGAAGAAGATCGCCGCGGCGTCGGAGACCGGCCACGCGACGAACATCATCGCCGGCCTCGCCGTGGGCCTGAAGGCGACCGCCGCCCCGATCATCGTGATCGGCGGCGCCATCGCCGCGAGCTACGAGCTGGGCGGCTACTACGGCATCGGCGTCGCCGTCATGGCGATGCTGTCCCTCACCGGCGTGGTCGTGGCGCTCGACGCCTTCGGCCCGATCACCGACAACGCCGGCGGCATCGCCGAGATGGCGGACATGCCGGAGTCGGTCCGCGCCATCACCGACCCGCTCGACGCGGTCGGCAACACCACCAAGGCCGTCACCAAGGGGTACGCGATCGGCTCCGCCGGTCTCGCGGCGGTGGTGCTGTTCGTGTCCTACGTCGAGGAGCTGAGGCGAGGCGATCGGCGATCAGGCCGGCGTCGGTCGAACTTCAACCTCGAGAACCCGTTCGTGGTCATCGGCCTGTTCATCGGCGGCATGATGCCGTTCCTGTTCGCCGCCTTCTCGATGGAGGCCGTGGGCAGGGCCGGCGGCCAGGTGGTCGAGGAGGTGCGCCGCCAGTTCCGGGAGAAGCCGGGGATCATGGAGGGCACCGACAAGCCCGACTACGCCCGGTGCGTGCGCATCGTGACCGCGTCGGCGCAGCGCGAGATGCTGCTCCCGGCGGCCATCCCGATCCTCTTCCCGATCGTCACGGCCTTCATCTTCGGCGTGAACAACGGCCGCGAGATGCTGGGCGGCCTGCTGCTCGGCGTCATCGTCACGGGCATCTTCGTGGCGATCTCCATGACCTCCGGCGGAGGCGCGTGGGACAACGCCAAGAAGATGATCGAGGACGGCCACCACGGCGGTAAGGGATCGATCGCCCACAAGGCGTCGATCACCGGCGACACGGTGGGTGACCCCTACAAGGACACCGCCGGCCCCGCGATCAACCCCATGATCAAGGTCGCCAACATCGTGGCCCTCCTGCTGGTGCCCTTCCTGAACTGATCCAGCGCAGGGAGCGGGAAGTGAGCGAGGGCGCCGTCCGACCGGCGCCCTCGCCGTTTGAGGGCGGGTTCCGCGGCCGAAGGGGGAAGGACGGCCGCGGCACCCGGTCGGCGCCCCCTACCAGTCGGCCCCGGTGATCGTCTCCTCCTGCGGGGCGATGGCCGCGACCTCGAGGGCGAGGCCGGCCCGCAGCAGCATGCGGCGGGCCTCGGCGATGTGGCGCTCGTGCCCCGACGACGCGCCCACGATGACGACCCGCGGCTCGAGGCCGCTCAGGGTCAGCGCACGCAGGCGACCCACGGTGCTGCGGCGCACGAGCGTCTCCGGCAGCTCGACCTCGAAGCACAGCGGCAGGGCGTCGCCGCCGCGATCGCACAGCACGTCGGGCGGCTGCCCGGCGGCCGGCGGGGGAGGGGAGAAGCCCGATCCCCCGATCGCCCGTACCGTCCACGGGGTGCGGGAGGCCAGGTCACGTGCCAGAGCCGCGACGCCCGCGTCGTGCTGGGCGAGTCGGTCGCGGAAGTCGGCGAGCCATGCGTCGTAGGTGTTCGTGGGAACCCCGATTGCGAAGGTGGCTGCCTGGTGACGTTAACGTCGGCCTCGGACGGATCCGGCCGGTCGGCGCGGATACACTCCGGGTGATCCCGGTCCCTCGAGGAGTGGCGCAGACATGACGATCCGAAAGCGTTTCCGGCGGCAGGCGGGTCTCCAGCATGGGTGAGCCGAATCGCAGACTGCCCCGCACGCCGCACGCCCCCAAGCCCGGCCCCGACGAGCAGATCCTCAAGCAGGGCGGGGCCGATCTGCAGAACGGCTGGCTCTCGCGCCACGGGTCGCTGATCGTCACCGACGACCGTCTCGTGTTCGTGCCCACGATCCTCGACACGGCCCTCGGCGCCAAGCGCCGCGAGATCGCGCTCGATGCCATCTCCGAGATCGAGCGCTTCCCGATCTCCCCGACCAGCGGCGTCCCCGCGGGCGGGCGACGGCCGCGCATGCTCATCCACACCGCCGAGTGCGTCTACGAGTTGATGGTGGGCGACCTCGACTCGTGGATCGACAGCCTCGAGCGCGTCTACGTGCTGCGGGCGAAGAAGGGCAAGCCGCACGCCCCCACGATCACGCGCGAGGGCTGCGTGAACCTCCTCCTGGTGGAGGACTGACCGCCACAGGCCGCCGACTGGGCTAAACTCCCGAACACGGCAAGGTTTTACGGGAGATTCCGCTGATCACCATCACCGAGAAGAGCCGCTCCGCCGTCCTCGCCCTGACCGAGCTCGCGCAGCGGGGTTCGTCCGGCCCGGTGCCGATCCTCGAGGTGGCCGAGGCGCGCGCGATCCCGCTCCACTTCCTCGAGCAGATCTTCGCCGGCCTGCGCCGGGCGGGCATCCTCCAGAGCCAGCGCGGCGTGAAGGGCGGCTACTCGTTCCGCCGCCTGCCCGCCGAGGTCAGCATCCTCGAGGTGGTCGAGGCCGTCGACGGCCGCATCTCGCCCCCCGGCGGCGCCCACGCCGAGGCCCATGGCAGCGAGACCGTCTGGACCGAGGCGCGCGCCACCCTCTCGGAGCTGCTCGCCGGCCTCACCATCGCCGACATGCAGGAGCGGGAGGCGCGCTTCGAGAGCGCGCCGATGTTCCACATCTGACGACCGGACCCCGCGGGGGCGCGCCGGGTCGGGTCGGTTCAGCGCAGGAGGCTCTCCGCCTCCTCCACCGGGAGCACCGAGAGGGCGATCACCCGCTCGCGCCGGATGCCGAGCGCGATCGCCCGGCGCATGAGCCGCGCGAGGTTGTCGCGGTAGAAGTCGCCGCGATCGACGGCGAAGACGCCCGCAGCCCGCGTGATGCGATCCTGGACGTCGTGGACTCGCGAATGGTGGGCTCTCACCCCGGGCGCCCCTCGGTATCGTGGTCGGAAGCGACACCACCGGGGTCCGGGGCAGTGTCGGCAGGCGGCGATGTTACATCGCGTCGCCTTCGGAGCGGAAGGGCCTCCGCACGCACCATTCCGTACGGGTCCACGTCTCGCGGCATCGCCCCCGCCAGAACGTCAGGCGCACCCGGGCCGCACCAGGGCGCGGAGCTCGAACACCTCGGTGATGGTCGGCGGCTCGGGGTTCGCCCCCAGCACGGCATGCACGGCGGGCATCAGGACCTCGCCGAAGAAGTGCTCGATGTCGTCCCGTGACTCCCAGACGTCGAACACCGGAAGCCGCCCGTCCGGGTCGTCCCGGCCGTGTGCATGATCAGCCCCACCGGGCGGGACGTCGTTCATCCCCGTCAGCGCGATGATCGCCTCGTAGTCGTCGGCTTCCGTGCCCGGGTAGACCCACTCCAGATGCATTCCCACCATGGTCGTGCCCCTTGGTCGCAAGGCGATGACCGGGATGGATCGCCTTCATTTCTTGTCATCGCGCGAAAGCGGTCGCGCGGCAATGGCGGGGCGAGGGACTGCCCACGCCGGATCGGGTCCGGACGGCGCTGAAGGGCGCGCGCGGCCACGCCCTCCGCGCGGGATGCGATAGTGCGCCGATGACCACCGACCCGTACTCGACCGCCCAGGCCGCCGGCGCCGCGATCCGCGAGCGGCTCGGGGAGCACCGGGCCGTACTGGTGCTCGGCTCGGGCTGGGCCCAGGTGGTGGACGGGATGGGGGACGTGCGCGCGAGCATCCCGATGCACGAGCTTCCCGGCTTCCCGGCGCCCGTCGTGCAGGGCCACAGCGGCATGGCGCACTCGGTCGACGTGGCCGGGGTGCCCCTGCTGGTGCTCGCCGGGCGCTCCCATCTCTACGAGGAGCATCCGGTCGGCGTCGTCGTGCACGGCGTCCGGGCGGCGGTCCTCGCGGGCTGTCGGGCGGTGATGCTGACGAACGCCGCCGGATCGCTGGTGGCCGCGAACGGCCCGGGCACGCCGGTCCTGATCAGCGACCACCTCAACCTGACCGGGGTCAACCCGATGTCGGGGGCCGACCCGCCGGAGGGCTTCCCCGCCCGGTTCTGCGACCTGTCGGATCTCTACAGCCCGCGCCTGAGGGCGGTGGCCGCCGCGGCCTCGCCGGGGATCCCCGAGGGCGTCTACGCCGGCCTGCTCGGCGGCAGCTACGAGACCCCCGCGGAGATCCACATGCTGAGGGGCATGGGCGCCGACCTCGTGGGGATGTCCACCGTGCTGGAGGCGATCGCCGCGCGGCACCTCGGCGCCGAGGTCTTCGGCGTCTCGCTCGTGACGAACCTGGCCGCCGGGATGTCGGCCGAGGCGCTCGACCACCACGACGTCCTGGCCACCGGCCGCGCGTCGGTGGGGCGTCTCGGGGAACTGCTGCGCGCGGTGACCGCGGCCATCTGATGCCGGGGGAGGCGTCCGGGCTGCGGGCGCGCGTCGAGAGGTGGATCGCCCTCGATCCCGATCCCGTGACGCGCGACGAGCTCTCCGCGCTGCTGGGCGCCGGCGACGAGGAGGGCCTGGCGGAGCGCTTCGCCGGCCGGCTCGCCTTCGGAACGGCGGGCCTGCGCGGCGCCATGGGCGGCGGTCCCATGCGCATGAACCGTCTCGTGGTGCGCCAGTCGGCCGCCGGCATCGCCCGCCACCTGCTGGCCGAGGTGGAGGATGCCGCCTCCCGGGGGGTGGTGGTCGCCCACGACGCCCGCCACCGCTCCGGCGCCTTCGCGGCCGACTGCGCCCAGGTCCTCTCCGCGCACGGCATCCGGGTCGTGCTCCACGACCCGCCGGCACCGACACCCGTCGGGGTCTTCGCGATCCGCCACCTGGGATGCGCGGCCGGCATCGTGGTCACGGCCAGCCACAACCCGCCCGCCGACAACGGCCTGAAGCTCTACATGGGCGACGGCGCCCAGATCGTCCCGCCGGTCGACGGCATGGTCGCGGCGGCCATCGACGCCGTCGTGGCGGACGGCGTCATGGTCTCCGGCCACCGCGAGGCGGGGGCGATCGAGCCGATGGCCGATGAGGTGATCGAGGCCTACCGGGCCCGGACCCTCTCGCGGGTCCCGCCCCCGGCCGTCCCGATCCGCATCGCCACGACCGCCATGCACGGCGTCGGTGGCGCGCTTCTGGCGGAACTCCTGGAGGCCGCCGGGCACCGCGACGTGCACCCGGTGCCCGAGCAGGAGCAGCCGGACCCCGACTTCCCGACGATCCCCTTCCCGAACCCCGAGGAGCCGGGGGTCACCGATCTGCTCGCCGCCCTGATGGGGCGCTGCGACGCGGATCTCGGCCTGGCCCTGGACCCCGACGCCGACCGCGTCGCTGTCCTCACGCCACTTGGCGCAGAGGGCGTGCGCCAATTGACGGGGGACGACGTCGGCGCCCTGCTGGGCGACTGGCTCCTGGGATCCGTCACCTCCGGCCCGGGCCGGCTGGTCGTGTCGAGCGTGGTCTCCTCGTCGCTGCTCGCGCGCGTCGCCGAGCACCACGGGGCCCGTCACGCGGAGACCCTGACCGGGTTCAAGTGGCTCTCGCGCCCCGCGATGGAGGATCCCTCCAGCGTCCAGGTGCTGGCCTACGAGGAGGCGATCGGATACGCGATCGGCCCCGAGGTGCGCGACAAGGACGGCATCAGCGCCGCGCTGGCGGTCGCCTCCATGGCGTCGGCGGCGCATTCGGCCGGCCGCACCCTGCTCGACGACCTCGACGACCTGCACCGCCTGCACGGCGCGCACGTGACCGACAACTTCTCGCTGCGCGACGAGGGCCCCGGCGGGTCCGAGCGGCGCGCGGCGCTCGTGGAGCGCCTGATCGCGGCGCCGCCCGGGCACGTCGGATCGCTCGCCACCACCGCGGTGCGCGCCCTGGCCGCCGACGTCCTGCGCATCGACCTCGAGGCAGGGGTCAGGGTGATCGTGCGCCCGAGCGGGACCGAACCCAAGCTCAAGTGCTACTGCGAGGCCGTCGAGCCGGTGCCCGACGGAGACGTGGTGGCGGCGCGCGCTCGGGCGCGGGCGCGGCTCGCCGACGTGCGCGCGGGACTGACCGCATCGCTCCTGTCCTGACGCGGGCCTCCGCGCGTGCCAAGATCAGCGGGTGCTGAGCCTCGGTCGTGACATACGCGGTTCGATCCTCACCGGGCCCCTGCTCGGTGGGCCGGTGCGCGTGGCGGCGGTCGACGGGTACGCCCTCGAGCAGCGGGCGGCCCGGCTCGCGTCCCGCTCGGTGAAGCGCGAGAGCAAGGCGGCGGGCCTCGACCTGGCCGCCCGCTGCATCGACCTCACCACGCTGGAGGGCGCGGACACCCCGGGCAAGGTGCGGGCCCTGTGCGCCCGTGCGCTCCATCCCGATCCCGACGACCCCTCGATGGCGCCGGTCGCCGCCGTCTGCGTCTACGGGGCGCTCGTCTCCGAGGCACGCGCCGCCCTGGGCGACTCGACGGTCAAGGTGGCCTCGGTCGCCGGGGCCTTCCCCTCGGGCCAGAGCCACCTCGCCGACCGCCTCGACGAGATCCGTCGCGCGGTGGAGGACGGAGCCGACGAGATCGACATCGTCCTCAACCGGGGTGCACTGCTCGCGGGCCGGATCGGCGTCGTCCACGACGAGGTGGCCGCCTCCAAGGAGGCCTGCGGGGACGCCCACCTGAAGACGATCCTCGAGACCGGCGAGCTCGGCTCCTACGAGATGGTCCGCCTGGCCTCGATGATCGCCATGGCCGCGGGCAGCGACGTGATCAAGACCTCCACCGGGAAGCTGCCGGTCGGCGCCACCGCCCCGGTGGCCCTCTGCATGGCCGAGGCGATCCGCGAGTTCGCCGAGCAGACCGGCGTGGAGGTGGGCCTCAAGCTGGCAGGGGGCATCCGCACCTCCAAGCAGGCGCTCGGGTACCTGGCGATCGTGTCCGAGACGCTCGGCGCGGCCTGGCTCACCCCCGATCGCTTCCGGATCGGCGCCTCGACGCTCCTGAACGACATCGTGCTGCAGCGCCGCTTCGCGCGCACCGGCCGATACGCCCGAACCCACGACCTCCCGGCGGACTGATGACGACGACCCCGCACCGCGGCAGCGACGCCGGCACGGCCGACCTCGCCCGCACCTTCGCCGACTATGCGCCCTCCATCGAGGGGCGCGACGTGGTCGAGGTCCGGGCCCGCTACGGGCTGGTGATCGACGGCGTCGAGCGCGACGCCCGCCAGGGCCGCACCTTCGCCACGACCGAGCCGGCGACCGGCGCCCATCTGGCGGAGGTCGCCGAGGCCGACGCCGACGACGTCGACGACGCGGTGGCGGCCGCCCGCCGGGCCTACGAGGACGTGTGGCGGGACCTGCCGGGCCGCGCCCGCGCCAAGTACCTCTTCCGCCTCGCCCGCCTCCTGCAGGACCGCTCGCGCGAGTTCGCGGTCCTCGAGTCGATCGACGGCGGCAAGCCGATCCGCGAGTCGCGCGACATCGACCTGCCCCTGTCGGCGGCGCACCTGTTCCACCACGCCGGCTGGGCCGACAAGCTCGAGTACGCCGTCCCGGGCATGTCCGCGCGCCCGCTCGGCGTGGTCGGGCAGATCGTCCCCTGGAACTTCCCTCTCCTGATGGCCGCCTGGAAGATCGCCCCGGCACTGGCGTGCGGCAACACCGTCGTGCTGAAGCCCGCCGAGACGACGCCCCTCACCGCCCTCCTGCTCGCCGAGCTGATCGCCGAGGCCGAGCTGCCCCCGGGGGTGGTGAACGTGGTCACCGGCCCGGGCACCACCGGCGCCGCCCTCGCCGCGCACCCGGGCATCGACAAGGTCGCGTTCACCGGCTCCACGGGCGTGGGCAAGGCGATCCGGCGGGCGCTCGCCGGCACCGGCACCCGGCTCACGCTGGAGCTCGGCGGCAAGGGGGCGAACATCGTCTTCGACGACGCCGCCCTCGACCAGGTGGTGGAGGGCGTCGTCGACGGGATCTTCTTCAACCAGGGCCACGTCTGCTGCGCCGGGTCGCGCCTGCTGGTGCAGGAGGGCGTCGCCGACGACCTCCTCGGCCGCCTGCGCCGGCGCCTCGAGACCCTGCGCGTCGGCGACCCCCTCGACAAGAACACCGACGTCGGGGCGATCAACTCCCAGGCCCAGCTCGAGCGGATCCGCAGCTTCGTCGAGGGCGCCGCCGCGGAGGGGTGCCGGATCGATCAGCCCGAGCGCGCGATCCCCGGCGAGGGCCTCTTCTTCCCGCCGACCATCGTCAGCGGCCTGGGCGGCTCGGAGGCCATCGCCCGCGAGGAGGTCTTCGGCCCGGTGCTCGCCGTGCAGACCTTCCGCACCGAGGCGGAGGCCGTCGCGAAGGCGAACGCCACGCGCTACGGCCTCTCGGCGGGGATCTGGACCGAGAAGGGCTCGCGCATCCTCTGGACCTCGCAGCGGCTGCGGGCGGGCGTCGTGTGGGCGAACTGCTTCAACCAGTTCGACCCGGCGAGCCCCTTCGGGGGCGTGCGCGAATCGGGCTTCGGGCGCGAGGGCGGCCGGCAGGGCCTGGCCGAGTACCTCGAGCTCTCTCCGGTGGGCGCATGAGCGACCGCCTCGAGGTCCGCAAGACCTACAAGCTGTTCATCGGCGGGGCGTTCCCACGCTCGGAGTCGGCCCGCACCACACCCGTGACCGCCCCCGACGGCCGGCTGCTGGCGCATGTGGCGAAGGCCTCGCGCAAGGACGTGCGCGACGCCGTGCGCGCCGCGCGCGGCGCCCAGGCGGGCTGGGACGGGCGCACGGCCTACAACCGGGCCCAGATCATCTACCGCATCGCGGAGGTCCTGGAGGGCCGCTCCGCCCAGCTCATCGGCGAGCTGGAGTCGGTCGGCATCGACCCCGCCGCGGCGCGCGTCGATGTGGAGGGGGCGATCGATGCCGCCGTCTACTGGGCGGGCTTCGCCGACAAGCTCGACCAGTTGGTCGGCGGGCGTCAACCCGGTGGCCGGGCCGTTCCTGAACCTCTCGACGACGGTCCCCCTCGGCGTCTGCGCGCTCGCGTGTCCCGACGAGGGCGTGCGCGGCGTGCTCGGCCTGGTGTGCCCGGCGATCATGGCCGGCAACGCGGTCGTGGCCCTGGCGGGCGGCACCGCGGCGCTGGTCACCAGCACCCTCGGCGAGGTGGTCGCCACCTCCGACGTGCCCGGCGGGGTCGTCAACCTCCTGACCGGCGAGCATGCCCAGCTGCTGCCATGGCTCGCCGACCACGACGACGTCGACCTGATCGACCTGAGCGGGGCGCCGCCGGACCTCGCGCGCCGACCTCGAGGAGCGGGCCGCCGAGAACCTCAAGCGCACCGTGCGCACCGGCGGGCGGGAGGACCTGCGGACGGCGATGGCCTTCTGCGAGATCCGCACGGTCTGGCACCCGGCGCGCATCTGATGATCACGGTCCACGACGAGGTGGCCGCCGCCCTGGCGGCCGGACGGCCGGTGGTCGCCCTCGAATCGACGATCATCGCCCACGGCCTGCCGAGGCCGGACAACCTGCGGATCGCCGGAGAGATCGAGGCCGCGGTGCGGGCAGAGGGCGCGGTGCCCGCCACGATCGCGGTGGTCGGCGGGCGGGTGCGCGTCGGGCTCGACACCGCGGCGCTCGAGGCGATCGCACTGGGCTTCGACGTCGACAAGCTGAGCCTGCGCGATCTGGGCCCGGCCCTGGTCAGCGGGAGGCCCGGGGCGACGACCGTCGCCAGCACGGCCCATCTGGCTGCCCGCGCGGGGATCGCCGTCTTCGCCACCGGCGGCCTCGGGGGCGTCCATCGCGAAGCCTCGACGACGTTCGACGAGTCGGCCGATCTCGCCGGCCTGGCGGCGACGCCGATCGTGGTCGTCTGCGCCGGGGTGAAGTCGATCCTCGACGTGGGCGCCACCCTGGAGCGGCTGGAGACGCTCTCGGTGCCGGTGCTCGGCTACGGCACCGACCGCCTCGCCGGCTTCTACCTCGCCGACTCCGGCCACGCCGTGCCGTGGCGCCAGGACAGCGTCGGAGGAGATCGCCGCCATCCACCGCGCCCGCGGGGCCCTCGGCCTCCCGCAGGCGCTGATCGTGTCGAACCCGCTCCCGGCCGAGCTGCAGATGGATCCGGGCCTGCACGACCGCGTCCTCGCGGAGGCCCTCGCTGCCGCGGAGGCCGCAGGGGTGGCCGGCAAGGATGTCACGCCCTTCATCCTCGGGCGCTTCCACGAGCGCACGGGAGGGGAGAGCCTGCGGGTCAACGTGGACCTGGTGCTGCGCAATGCGGCGCTCGCGGCGCGGATCGCGGGGGCCCTCGCCTCCCCCTGAGGCGGAGAGCGGCGGCGGACCGCTCGTGGTGCTGGGCGACGTCATGACCGACGTCATCGCCCGCATGTCCGGCCCCCTCGCCACGGGAAGCGACACCCCGGCCGAGATCATCCTGCGGCCGGGGGGTTCCGCGGCGAACACCGCGGCCTGGCTCGGCCATCTCGGGGTCCCTGCCGTGTTCGTCGGCCGCGTCGGCGACGATGCGCTCGGGACCGGGGCGGAGCAGGCCCTCCGCGACCACGGCGTCGTGCCGGCGCTCGCGGTGGCGGCCGGGGCCGCGAGCGGGACCTGCGTGGTCCTGGTCGACCGCGACGGCGAGCGGACGATGCTCCCGGACGCCGGCGCCAACGCGGGCCTGCGCCCCGGGGACCTGCCCGCCGCGGTGCTCGGGGCCGCTGCCACCTGCACGTCTCCGGATACGCCCTCATCCGGCCCGGCAGCCGCGCGGCCGCCGTGGAGGCCCTGCGCCTGGCGCGGGCCTCGGGGGTGGGCACCTCGGTCGACCCCGCCTCCGCCGCGCCGCTCGCCGCGATGGGGCCGGACGCGTTCCGCGCGCTGGTGCGGGGGGTCGATCTGATGCTCGTCACCCTCGACGAGGCCGAGGTGCTCTGCGGCTCCCGCGACCCGCGCGTCGTCGTCCCCGATCTCCTGCGTGACCACCGCGAGGTCGTGGTCAAGCAGGGGCCCGACGGGGCCACCTGGCACGGGCCGGGGGCCGCGTCGGTCCATGCACCGGCCGTGACACCCTCCGGACCGGTGATCGACACCACCGGCGCCGGAGACGCCTTCGCGGCGGCGCTGCTGGCCGCGCGGCGCGCCGGCGCGACCCCGGGCGATGCGCTCGCCGGGGCCTGCGCCCTGGCCGCGGGCGTCGTCACCCGGGCCGGGGCGCGACCACCTCCGCGCTAGCCGTCGGCCCCCAGCATCGAGAAGCCCGGCTTGATGATCCGATTGATGATCTGGAGGCGCTCGTCGAAGGGCAGGAACGCGCTCTTCATGGCGTTGATGGTGGTCCACCGGACATCGTTGAGGTCCCAGCCGAAGGCCTCGGCCAGGTGCTCGTACTCCTGGCTGAGGGTCGTGTCGCTCATGAGCCGGTTGTCCGTGTTGACCGTCACGCGGAAGCGCAGGCTTGCGTCAGCAGGCCGATCGGGTGCTCGGCGATCGACGGCGACCGCGCCGACGTGGACGTTCGACGACGGGCAGAGCTCGAGCGGCACGCGGCGGTCGCGGACGAAGGACGCGAGCCGGCCGAGGTGGTGGTCGCCGTCGGCGTCGACCGAGATGTCGTCGATGATGCGCACCCCGTGGCCGAGCCGCTCGGCGCCGCAGACGTGCAGGGCCTCGGCGATCGAGGGCAGCCCGAAGGCCTCGCCGGCGTGGATCGTGATGTGGAAGTTCTCGCGCATGATCCGCGAGAAGGCGTCGAGGTGGCGGGCGGGCGGGAAGCCCGCCTCGGGGCCGGCGATGTCGAAGCCGACGACGCCGGAGTCGCGGTGGCGCAGGGCGAGCTCGGCGATCTCGACGCTGCTCGCCTGCTGGCGCATCGCCGAGCAGAGGACGCGGATCGTGAGGGAGGTGCCCGCCGAGCCGCGCGGCGAAGCCGGCGATGACGGCCTCGACCACCTCGTCGAGGGTCGAGTCCGCGCTCGATGTGCAGCTCCGGCGCGAAGCGGATCTCGGCGTAGACCACCCCGTCGGCGACGAGGTCCTCGGCGCACTCGGCGGCGACGCGCTCGATCGCGTCGCGGGTCTGCATGACCGCGACGGTGTGGGCGAAGGTCTCGAGGTAGAGCACCAGGTCGTTGCGGTTGGCGCCGCGCGAGATGAGGCCGCGCAGCTCCTCGGGGTCGGTGCTGGGGAGCCCGTCGTAGCCGGACTCGGCCGCGAGCTCCACGATGGTGCGCGGTCGCAGACCCCCGTCGAGGTGGTCGTGCAGGAGCACCTTCGGTGCGCGGCGGACGTTGTCTGAGTCGATTGTCATGGGCCAACGCTAGACCACCGCGGGCCGGTTCCGAAGGGGCGACCTCCGGGGGGCGCCCTAGAATCGCCTCATGGCCATCGAGATCATCGGGATCGACGGCGACGACACCCTCTGGCACAGCGAGGGCCACTTCCACGTCACCGAGCAGGCATACGTCGAGCTGCTCGCGCCGTGGGTCGACGCCGAGACCGCCTCGGCCGCCCTGCTCGAGTCGGAGCGGCGCAACCTCGCGGTGTTCGGCTACGGCGTGAAGGGCTTCACCCTCTCGATGATCGAGACGGCCCTGACCCTCACCGAGCACCGCATCGACGGGATCCACATCGAGCGGATCATCGTCGCTGGGCAAGGAGCTCCTGACCCACCCGGTCGAGCTGCTCGACGGGGTCGCCGAGACGATCGACGTGCTCGGCCGCGACCACCGCCTGGTGCTGATCACCAAGGGCGACCTGTTCCACCAGGAGTCGAAGGTCGCGGCGTCCGGGGTCGTCGGAGCTGTTCGAGCGGATCGAGATCGTCGCCGAGAAGGACACGCGCCACCTACGCGCGGGTCGTCGGCGCGATGGACGCCGAGCCGCGCCGGCTTCTGCATGATCGGCAACTCGGTGCGCTCGGACATCGCGCCGGTGCTGGAGCTGGGCGGAGCGGGCGTCCACGTGCCGTACCACGTCACCTGGGCGCTCGAGCACGCCGAGCTCGAGGAGTCGCACCCGCGGCTCGCGCGGGTCGCGCAGATCCGCGAGGCGCCCGGCGGCGATCGCGGTCCTCGAGGGCGGCGGGGGAGCCCCGTGACCGTCGACTGGGACGCTCCTGCGCGCGCGAGGCGCCTTGCGATGACCGAGCGCTCGTACGCGCCGTACTCGGGGGTGCTGGTCGGTGCGTGCGGCGCTGGCCGACGACGGCCGCCTGGTGCGCGGCTGCAACGTCGAGAACGCCAGCTACGGCGTGACGCTCTGCGCCGAGTGCGGCCTGGTCAGCGACCTCGCCGCCACGCGGCGGGGGCCGCCTGGTGGCGGTGGCGGTCGTCGCCGGCGACGGCGCGCCGCTCGCGCCCTGCGGGCGCTGCCGGCAGCTGCTCCACGAGCACGGCGGGGCCGACCTCGTCGTCGACGCCGGGCCCGGGGCGCCCAGCCGACGACGCTCGGAGAGCTGCTTCCGGGGGCCTTCGGACCGGACGACGTGTCCGCGCGGGCGGGCCGATGAGCATCTCGGCCGTCGAGGTGATCGTCGCCAAGCGCGACGGCGGCGGAGCTCACCGACGACCAGATCCGCTGGTTCCTCGACGCCTACACCCGCGGGGGGGTGGCCGACGAGCAGGCCTCCGCCCTGCTGATGGCCGATCTTCTTCCGCGGCATGTCGCCGCGCGAGCTGGCCACCTGGACCGACGCGATGATCCGCTCGGGCGAGCGGCTCGACCTCTCCTCGGTGCCCGTTCCCGACGGTCGACAAGCACTCCACGGGCGGGGTCGGCGACAAGATCTCCCTGCCGCTGTGCCCGCTGGTGGCCGCATGCGGGGCGGCGGTGCCCCAGCTGTCGGGCCGCGGGCTCGGGCACACCGGCGGCACGCTCGACAAGCTGGAGGCCATCCCGGGGTTCCGCTCGGATCTCTCGGCGGCCGAGTTCGTGCGCCAGCTGGCCGAGATCGGCGCCGTGATCTGCGCCGCGGGCTCCGGCCTGGCGCCCGCCGACCGCAAGCTCTACGCCCTGCGCGACGTCACCGGCACCGTCGAGTCGATCCCCCTGATCGCCAGCTCGATCATGTCGAAGAAGATCGCCGAGGGGACCGACGCGCTGGTGCTCGACGTGAAGGTGGGGGTCGGGGCCTTCATGCGCGAGCGCGACCGGGCCCTGGAGCTGGCGCGCACGATGGTCGGCCTCGGCGAGGCGCACGGCGTCCGCACCACCGCCCTGCTCACCGACATGGACACCCCGCTCGGGCGCGCCGCCGGCAACGGCCTGGAGGTGGCCGAGTCGCTCGAGGTGCTGCAGGGCGGCGGTCCCGCGGACGTGGTGGAGGTCACGCTCGCCCTGGCCCGCGAGATGCTCGCCCTCGCGGGCATCGACGCGGACCCGGCCCGGCGCGCTCGCCGACGGACGGGCCATGGACCGCTGGAGGACGATGGTCCGCGCCCAGGGCGGCGACCCGGACGCGCCGCTTCCGGTCGCGCCCCACATCGAGGAGATCCGGGCGGGCGCGGCCGGGACCGTGGCCGCCGTCGACGCGCTGGCGGTCGGCGTCGCCGCCGTGCGCCTCGGGGGCGGGCAGGGCCCGCAAGGAGGATCCGGTCAGCCCGAGCGCCGGGATCGTGCTGCGGGTCTCGCCCGGGGACACGGTGGCCATCGGCCAGGTGGTCGCCGAGCTCCACGCCGACGATGAGGCCCACATGGAGGCCGGCCGAGCCGCCTTCGAGGCCGCGATCCGGATGGGCGAGACACCCCCGTCGTCGGCCGATCGCGCATCCTCGAGAGGGTCGGGGCTGACTGACGGCCGTCAGGGCGCACCGGGGCTCCGCTGCCGCCGAGGGCGTCCCGCCGTCCGGTCCGAGCCTGTATAAGCCCGCTACGGCCCATCCGACCGCGCGGGATACCCACCGCGCCGGGACGATCCAAGGAGTGGTTATGAGAGCTCGACGCTGGAAGGCTTTGGCAGGGCGCGGTCGCCGTGACGGCGACGCTCGGTTTGGTCGTCGCATGCGGCGACGACGACGAGATCGGCGGCGGGCGGGACCACCGCGGCGGCACCGGCGTCGGACATCAAGGCCGGACTGGTCAGTGATGTCGGCAAGTTCAACGACCGCTCGTTCAACCAGTCCGCGCTCGAGGGCCTCGAGAGGGCCGAGACGGAGCTCGGGGTGGAGGGCCGCCCGATCGAGTCCGTCGCGGCCGGCGACTACATCGCCAACCTGACGACGCTCGCGCGCGGCAAGTACGACCTGACCATCGGCGTCGGCTTCCTGATGGCGGACGCCATCGACACCGTGGCCAAGAAGTTCCCCGACAACAACTTCGCGATCGTCGACTTCCCGAACGTGGCCCTCAAGAGCAAGCCCGCCAACGTGCGCGGCCTGACCTTCGCCACCAACGAGAACAGCTACCTGATCGGCTACATGGCGGCCAAGATGGCCGACGCCGAGGGCGGCAAGGCCATCAGCGCGGTCGGTGGCCTCAAGATCCCGACGGTCAACATCTTCATCGCCGGCTACAAGGCGGGCGCCGAGGCGGCCGTCCCGGGCATCAAGGTCCTCGTGGACTACTCGCAGGACTTCGTCGCTCAGGCGAAGTGCAAGGAGAAGGCCCTCGACCAGATCTCCAAGGGCTCGAAGGTCGTCTTCCAGGTGGCCGGTGGCTGCGGCCTCGGCGCCCTGTCGGCCGCGGCTGACGAGGGCGTGTGGGGCGTGGGCGTCGACCGCGATCAGTCGGACCTCGGCGACCACATCCTCACCAGCGCCGTGAAGCGCGTCGACACCTCGGTGTTCGAGAGCATCAAGGCCGCTGCGGACGGGACGTTCAAGGGCGGCGAGGACGCGACGTTCAACCTCGCCAACGAGGGCGTCGCGCTCGGCACGACCAGCCCGGAGGTTCCGCAGGCGCTGCTCGACGAGGTCGAGGACCTCAAGGCGCAGATCATCGACGGCACCGTCACGGTCCCGTCGGAGCTGTAGGACCGACGCCGGCGGCTCGGCGATGACGCCGACCGCCCCAGGCGGAACCGCTCCCCCGGCGCACGGTGCGCCGGGGGAGTTGGTGCTGGATCTGAAGGGCATCACCAAGCGCTATCCAGGCGTGGTGGCCTCCGACGACGTGTCGTTCGATCTGCGCAAGGGCGAGGTCCACGCGCTGCTCGGCGAGAACGGAGCCGGCAAGTCCACGCTGATGAACGTCCTCTACGGGCTGACGACTCCCGACGAGGGTGAGATCCGGGTCCGCGGCCAGCTCGTGGAGATCGATTCCCCGAGCGACGCCATCGCGCTCGGCATCGGAATGGTGCACCAGCACTTCATGCTCATCCCGGTCATGACCGTGGCGGAGAACATCGTGCTCGCCGTCGAGCCCACGCGCGGGCCCCTCTTCGACCGGGCCGCGGCCTCGGCCCGCGTCAGGGCGATCTCCGACCGCTACGGGCTCGCCGTCGACCCCGACGCGCTCGTGCAGGACGTCACCGTCGGCATGCAGCAGCGGGTGGAGATCCTGAAGGCGCTCTACCGCGGGGCCGACATCCTGATCCTGGACGAGCCGACCGCGGTGCTGACCCCGCAGGAGGCCAAGGAACTCGAGGAGATCCTCAGGAGCCTCACCGCCCAGGGCACGTCCGTCATCTTCATCACCCACAAGCTCAACGAGGTCCTGGACATCGCCGACCGGGTGACCGTGCTGCGGCGGGGGCGCCTCATCGCGACGCAGCCGACCGCCGGCGCCACCGAGGCGAGCCTCGCCACCCTGATGGTCGGCCGCGACGTCGTGCTGCGGATCGACAAGTCGCCGGCCAAGCCCGGCCGGCCCCGCCTCGAGATCGAGGATCTCGTCGTCCACGACGACCGCGGCCTCGAGGCCGTGCGCGGGCTCTCGCTGCAGGTCGCGGCGGGCGAGATCGTGGGCGTCGCCGGCGTCAACGGCAACGGCCAGGCCGAGCTGATCGACGCCATAACCGGCCTGCGCCGCGCGACATCGGGGCGCATCACCGCCGACGGGCAGGACATCACCGGCTCCAGCCCCCACGACGTGCTCGAGGCGGGCGTCGGGCACATCCCGACCGACCGCCAGCACCGCGGGCTGGTGATGGACTTCAGCCTCGCCGAGAACATCGCGCTCCACGACTTCGACAAGCCGCCCGCGGCGCGCCACGGATGGATGTACCCGCGCCGGGTCGAGGCGGCGGCGGCGCCGCTGCTCACCGAGTTCGACGTGCGCGGCGGCGGGCCCAAGACGCACGCGAGCTCGCTGTCGGGAGGCAACCAGCAGAAGGTGATCATCGCGCGGGAGATCTCGCGCGACCCGGCCGTGCTGGTCGCCTCCCAGCCCACGCGCGGCATCGACGTCGGCGCCATCGAGTACGTCCACCAGCGCCTGATCGCCGAGCGCGACGAGGGCAGGGCGATCCTGCTCGTCTCGCTGGAGCTGGAGGAGGTGCTCTCGCTCTCGGACCGCATCCTGGTGATCTTCGAGGGCCGGATCGTGGCGGAGTTCGCGCCGGGGGTCGGTCGCGAGGAGCTGGGCGAGGCGATGCTCGGCATCGGGACCGCCAAGTGAGCACGACCACCCCGCCGGCGCCGCCGCCCGGCCCTCCGAAGCCGATCGCGCAGGACCCCAGCGGCTTCGGCATCCCGGTCTGGCTGTCGGGAGGCGGGTTCTTCACCTCGCTGGCCACCACGGTCCTGGCGTTCCTGATGGGCGGCGTGGTGGTCGCGGTGACCGGCAGCAACCCGCTCTCCGTCTACAAGGGCATCTTCAACGGGACCGGGCTCAACTGGTTCTTCCCCTGGGTCAGCGGCTCCGACCGCGAGAACGCGGCCTTCAACCTGCAGCAGACGCTGCTGCTCACGACCACGCTGATCTTCGTCTCGATGGCGGTCGCCTTCGCCTTCCGGTGCGGACTGTTCAACATCGGCGGGCAGGGCCAGTGGACCGTCGGCGCGATCGTCTCGGTGTGGGTGGGCTCGTCGTTCTCCGGCATGTTCGGCCCCGCCCACATCGTCCTCGCGATCGTGCTCGCGGCGCTCGCGGGCGCGGTCTGGGCCGGCATCGCGGGCATCCTCAAGGCGACCGTCGGCGCCCACGAGGTGATCACGACGATCATGCTCAACTGGATCGCCTACTGGATCGGCAGCTACCTCTTCGGGCTCGGCGGGCCCCTCCAGAACGACGTGAACGCATCGGTGCCGATCTCCAACGACGTCGTCGACAGCGCCAAGCTGCCGGTGATCTGGGGCGACGCCGACCTCCAGGGCCTGCACCTGGGCATCACGCTGGCGATCTTCGGCCTGATCGCCTACTGGCTGATCCTCTCGCGCACGACCCTCGGCTTCCGCGTCCGGGCCGTCGGCCGCAACGCCGAAGCCGCCCGCTACGGCGGGATCAGCGTCGGGCGCAGCTATTTCCTGGCGATGGCGATCGCGGGCTCCTTCGCCGGTCTCGGCGGGGCCATGGACATGCTCGGCTGGCAGTTCCGGCTCGGCCAGCTCGACGTCCAGACCAACGTGATCGGCTTCACCGGGATCGCCGTGGCGATGCTCGGGCGCAACACGGCGGTCGGCGTCTTCTTCGCCTCGCTGCTGTTCGGCGCCCTGCTCTACGGGACCTCGACCCGCAGCCTCGACCCGGATGTGTTCGCGCCACAGCTCGCCGGCAACCTGGCCACGATGATCCAGGCGCTCGTGCTGCTGTTCATCGGTGCCGACGTCCTCATCCTCTACCTCTGGAAGCGGCGGGGCATGCCGCACCTGCGGCTCCCGCGGCTCCCGCGCAGACACATACGACCGCAGCGCGAGGTGAACCACCTCGTGGCCCAGGAAGCCGTCGTGCGGCCCGCGCGGGCGCCCATGCTCGAGCGCCTGCAGGCCTGGGCCGTCGCGCATGCCCCCGAACGGGACCGGGCGATCGCCATCGGCGCGATCGCGCTCGGAATCGTCGCGCTGCTGGTCGCCATCCCGCCCTTCCTGGTCCGCCAGCCCGCGGTCCCGATCGTGATCGGCGTCGCGGCGGCAGCCCTGGCGATCCATGCGGTGCTGCGCGGCGAGCGCCGCCTCGGCTACATCGCCCTCGGCATCGCCGTCATCTTCGGCGCGCTCGGCACGATGGCGACCGAATCGAGCGTGTCCAACCTCGAGTCGGTCGTCGTGTGGTCGGCGCTCACCGCCTCCATGCTCCGCTTCGCCACGCCGCTGATCTTCGCGGCTCTGGGGGGCATGTTCTCCGAGCGCAGCGGCGTCGTGAACATCGGCCTCGAGGGGATGCTCCTGATCGGGCGCCTTCTTCGGCATCCTCGGAGCGGACAAGTTCAACTCGTGGATCGCGGGCGTCATTCTCGCCGCGCTCGCGGGCGGACTGCTGGCGGCCATCCACGCGGTGCTCTCGATCCAGTTGCGCGCCGACCAGATCCTCAGCGGCACCGCCGTCTGGTTCCTGGCCACCGGTCTCACCGGGTACCTGTTCATCGACATCTACGGGCCGGAGGGAACCCCCGGCGGGATCCCGGCGATCCCGGACGTCGAGCTCGGCTTCATCTCGGGCGTGCCGTACTTCGGCGACGCGTTCGGCAGCCTCAACCTGATGATCTGGGTGGCCCTCGCGCTGGTGCCGTTGTCCTACTACGCGATCTTCCGGACCGCCTTCGGCCTGCGCCTGCGCTCGGTCGGCGAGCATCCCGAGGCGGCGGAGACCGTGGGCCTGTCGGTCTACCGGATCCGCTACACGGCGGTGATCCTCTCGGGCGTCCTGGCCGGTCTGGGCGGGGCGTTCCTGTCGATCGGGTTCGTCAACTCGTTCAGCGAGAGGATGACCTCGGGCGCCGGCTTCATCGCCCTCGCGGCGCTGATCTTCGGCAACTGGCGGCCGAAGGGGCTGTTCCTCGCCTGCCTGCTGTTCGGATCCTCGAGCGCGATCGCCCAGCGCCTGCCGGTCTACTCCGACTCGCTGGCGATCCTCTTCGAGTCGCTGCCCTACGTGCTCACCCTGATCGCGGTCGCGGGCATCGTCGGACGACCGAGGCCGCCTGCGGCCGTCGGCGTCCCCTACGTCAAGAAGTAGCCGGCCCGGTCGTTCCGGGCCCGCCCGGGCGTTCTGAACAGCCTGTGGAGCATCCGGTGGGAACTTCACCTCCCGGTAACCGGGGGCGTCACATCGCGCAGTCGGTAGGATCGCGCGGGTCCACGAGGAGGGAGAGGGATGACGAAGGCAGCCGGGATCGACGTCGTTGGCATCGGGAACGCCATCGTGGACGTCCTGTCACATTGCGATGACGCGTTCCTCGAGGCGGAGGGCCTGCCCAAGGGCTCGATGACCCTCATCGACCTGGATCGCGCCGCCGAGCTCTACGGACGGATGGGTCCGGCGATCGAGATGTCGGGCGGTGCCGCGGCCAACAGCATGGTCGGCGTCGCCTCGTTCGGGAGCCGGGCCGCCTACATCGGCAAGGTGCGCGACGACGAGCTCGGCGCGATCTTCGGCCACGACATCCGCGCCGCCGGCGTCCGCTTCGACGTGCCCTCGGCGTCCGACGGTCCCGAGACGGCGCGCAGCCACATCCTGGTCACCCCGGACGCCCACCGCACCATGTCCACCTACCTGGGCGCAGCCGTCGAGCTCGGCCCCGAGGACGTCGACACCGATCTGATCGCGAGCTCCTCGATCCTGTACCTGGAGGGCTACCTCTGGGACAAGCCGCGGGCCAAGGAGTCGTTCCGCGTCGCGATGGCCGCGGCGCACGCCGCCGGGCGCCGCGTCTCGCTGACGCTCTCCGACTCGTTCTGCGTGGAGCGCCATCTCTCCGAGTTCCGCGCCCTGGTGGAGGAGGACGTCGATCTGCTCTTCGCCAACGAGGAGGAGATCTTCGCCCTCACCGACACGCGCGACCTCTCGGCGGCCGTGGCCGCCGTGCGAGGGCGCAGCGAGATCGTGGTGATCACGCGCTCGGAGCACGGATCGATGGTCGTGACCGCCGACGACACCGTCGAGGTGCCGGCCTCGCCGGTCGAGACCCTGGTCGACACGACCGGCGCCGGCGACCTCTACGCAGCGGGCTTCCTCCACGGGCTCGCCCGCGGGCGCGAGCCTGGCCGAATGCGCGACCCTCGGGTCCCTGGCGGCGGCGGAGGTCATCTCGCACCTCGGAGCGCGGCCGCAGGTCGACCTCTCCTCGATCGCCGGGGCGATCGCGTGAAGCGCCCCGCGCCGCGCTGGTAGGGTCCGGGCGTGAGCAATCGCTGACTCGATCACGGAGCTGATCGGGCGCACCCCCCTGGTGCGCCTCGGGCGCATCGGCGAGGGAGCCGGGGCGCAGATCCTCGGCAAGCTCGAATCGATGAACCCCGGCCGGATCGGTCAAGGACCGCATCGGGCTGGCGATGATCGAGGCCGCCGAGGCCGAGGGCCTGCTCAGGCCCGGCGAGCGTGGTGGTGGAGCCCACCTCGGGCAACACCGGCATCGCGCTCGCGTTCGTCTGCGCCGCCAAGGGCTACCGCTGCATCCTCACGATGCCCGAGACGATGAGCGTCGAGCGGCGAACCCTGCTGCGGGCCTACGGCGCCGAGCTCGTGCTCACGCCGGGCGCCGAGGGCATGCGCGGCGCGATCGCGAAGGCCGAGGAGATCGCCGACGAGACCGAGGGCGCCTTCGTGCCCCAGCAGTTCCAGAACCCGGCGAACCCGGAGGCCCACCGCCGCACGACGGCCGAGGAGATCTGGGCCGACACCGGCGGCGACGTCGACATCCTCGTCGCCGGCGTCGGGACCGGCGGCTCGATCACCGGGGTGGCCGAGGTCCTGAAGGAGCGCCGGCCGGGCTTCCGCGCGGTGGCCGTCGAGCCCGCCGATTCACCGGTCCTGTCGGGCGGCGTCCCCGGGCCGCACAAGATCCAGGGGATCGGCGCCGGCTTCGTCCCGGGCGTTCTGAACACCGCGGTCTACGACGAGGTGCTGACCTGCACCGCCGAGGACGCCTTCGCCATGTCGCGCCGCCTGGCGCGCGAGGAGGGGATCCTCGTCGGCATCAGCGGCGGGCGCGAACGTCTGGGCGGCGCTCGAGTTGGCCCGGCGGCCGGAGAACGCCGGGCTGACCATCGTTACATTCCTGTGCGACACGGGCGAGCGCTACCTGAGCACGCCGCTCTTCGACGAGGCGTAGCGCCCGCCCCTCCCGCTCGGAGGGCGCGATGGCGAAGGACATGGAGAAGGCCCCGCAAGATCCGCCGGCTCGACCGGACGCTCTACGAGACCGAGCTCGCCCGGCTGCAGGTCGAGCTCGTGAAGATGCACGAGTGGGTCAAGCACGCGGGCCTGCGCGTGCTGGTGGTCTTCGAGGGGCGCGACGCCGCCGGCAAGGGCGGCGTGATCAAGCGCATCACCGAGTGCCTGAACCCGCGCATCTGCCGGGTGGTCGCCCTCACCGCGCCGACCGAGCGCGAGCGCACCCAGTGGTACTTCCAGCGCTACGTCGCCCATCTGCCGTCGGCGGGCGAGATGGTCCTGCTCGACCGCAGCTGGTACAACCGCGCCGGCGTCGAGCGGGTGATGGGCTTCTGCGACGAGGAGGAGTACCGCGAGTTCCTGCGCAGCTGCCCGGAGTTCGAGCGCATGCTCATCCGGTCGGGGATCATCCTGGTCAAGTACTGGTTCTCGGTGAGCGACGCCGAGCAGGAGCGCCGCTTCCAGGACCGGATCGACGACCCCACCAAGCGCTGGAAGCTGAGCCCGATGGACATGAATCGCGCGAGCACTGGGTCGAGTACTCGCGGGCGAAGGACGCGATGTTCGCCCACACCGACACCAAGCAGGCGCCCTGGTTCGTGGTCGAGGCCGACGACAAGCGCCGCGCCCGCATCAACTGCATCTCCCACCTGCTGAGCGTGATCCCCTACGAGGACCTCACACCCGAGCCGGTCGTGCTCCCCCCGCGTCGCGACGACAGCGCTACGTGCGCCCGCCGATGAGCGAGCAGACCTTCGTGCCCGATGTCCTGCCCTGAGGCTGCTCGCGGAGCTCAGGCCCGCCGGATCATGAGGGTGCGCAGCTCTCCGCGCTGACGGAAGCCGAGCGCCCGCAGGAAGCCCTCGCCGGTGGTGCCGACCTCGACCAGAGCCGCCAGGTGCGTGCCGCGCGCCTCGCCCACCTGACGTGCGAGGTCGGCGATCAGCAGCCGCCCGATGCCCTGGCGCCGCTTCTGGGGCACGACGCCCATCCAGTTGATCCAGCCCTCGGGGAGCATCGCCTGGGCGAAGCCGAGCATGTCGCGCTGGTCGCGGGCGACGCTGAAGGCGTCGAAGCCCTCCGCCTCCTCGTAGCCGGTGGGCTGGCCCATCTCGGTGAAGGTCGACAGGCCGTCCATCGCCATGGCCTCGGCGGCGACGAACGCCTCCGCCCACTCGTTTCGGTACGGCACGACGCTCACGCCGGACACGTGGGGCGGGCGAGGGAGGCCCTCGATGGCGCGGGCCATCACGGCCATCCGGGCGTAGGGCACGAAGCCCTCGACGGCGAGCATGCCGCCGAGCGGGTCGCCGTCGGCGACCTCGGCGTCCCAGGGAGGGTCGCTCAGCTGCGACAGCAACCGGCCCAGCGGCTCCGGCCCGTCGGCGCGCAGCCCCTCGAGGCGGAGCGCACGGGCGGTGGGGGAGGGTCCGGGCTGGCAGGACGCTCCGGCGACGGCGACGCTACTCGACGTGGGCCTCCATCTCGGCGAGCTCGGCAAGGGGACGGATGATCATCCGGCGGGCGGGCGGGGCGCCTCTTCGCGGGGGGCGCTTATACTAACCCGCATGCCCCGGCGCTCGCTGCTCGCGCGGATTGGCGGCACCAAGCGAGCGTTCCAGCGCGACGTCGATGTCGCCCGGGAACGCGACCCCGCCGCCACATCTCTCACCGAGATCCTCCTCTGCTACCCCGGCCTGCACGCCATCTGGCTGCACCGTGCGGCACACGGCCTGCACGTCAACGGCTTCCGCCTCCCGGCCCGGCTCGTCAGCCAGGCCTCCCGCTTCCTGACCGGCATCGAGATCCACCCCGGCGCCCGCATCGGCCCCGGCTTCTTCATCGACCACGGGATGGGCGTGGTGATCGGCGAGACGGCCGAGATCGGCGAGGACGTCACGCTCTACCAGGGGGTGACCCTCGGCGGCACGGGCAAGGACGTCGGCAAGCGGCACCCCACGGTGCAGGACGGTGTGATCGTCGGCACCGGTGCCAGCGTCCTCGGGCCGGTTGTCATCGGGGAGGGAGCCAAGGTCGGAGCCGGGGCGATCGTGGTCAAGGACGTCCCTCCGAACTCGACCGTGGTCGGCAACCCCGGTCGCGCCGTCGTGGTCAACGGCCAGAAGGTCCCACGCGACATCCACCACCCGGACATCGACCACACCCGGCTTCCCGACCCTGTCGCCGAGGCGATGGCCTGCCTGGTGCGCCGAGTCGGCGAGCTCGAACGCGACCTCAGCGACCTCCGCGCCGGCCGCGAGCTCACCCCGCGAGCCGAGGGCGATGAGGACTGCCTGCCCACCGCGCAGGAGGAGATCTCCTCCATCCTCGGCCTCAACCCCGGGGCCGGCATCTAGCTCCGAACGGGCCGGCCCGCGGAACCCGTACGGCCCGGCGCGCTCGCCGGGCGCCAATTGACGCACCGCGTCGACGCCAAATGGCGCGTCCCACCCACGAGGCCCGACCCGACCCGCCCGAAGGTGGGCGTCCGAGTGGCTCAGCCCGCGTCGGGGGGGAAGAGGGTCATGCCCCCGTCCACGACCAGCGTCGCCCCGGTGACGTACGAGGCGGCGTCGGAGGCCAGCCACGCCGCCGCCCGCGCGATCTCGGCGACCTCACCGACCCGGCCCATCGGGATCTGACGCTCGACCGCCTCACGTGCGGCCGGGTCGCTGAGCGTCTCCTGGTTGATCGGCGTCGCGATCGCCCCTGGAGCGACGCAGGCCACGCGGATGCGGTGGGGCGCGAGTTCCTTGGCGATCGACTCGAAGAAGAGCTTCTGTCCACCCTTCGAGGCGCTGTAGTGGGCGAAGCCGGCCCAGGGCATCCGGTCGTGGACGCTGGTCACGCCGATGATCACCCCGCCGCCGCGGGCGATCATGCCGCGGGCCGCCTCGCGACTGCACAGGAAGGCGCCGGTGAGGTTGACGTCAACCACCTCCTGCCACTGCGAGAGCGACATCTCCACGAGCGGGCTCGACGATTCGACCCCGGCGTTGCAGACCACCACGTCAAGTGCGCCGAGACCCGCGGCAGCCTGGGAGAAGGCGCGCCGCACCGAGTCCTCCTCCCCGACCTCGATGCGCACGGCGACGGCCGTGCGCCCTGCGGCGGTGATCTCCTCCACCATCTCCCGCGCCGTCCCGGGGTCACTGCGGAATCCCACCGCGACGCCCGCGCCGTGGGCGGCCATCTCCCACGCCACAGCCTGGCCGATGCCCGATGTGGCGCCCGTGACGAGGGCCGCGCGGCCCTCCAGGAGGCGGGCCTGCGGGGGGTGGGGTGCGAAGGCGGATGAGGTCATGACGGGGGATGTTCCCCGAGGGGCGACGTCGGACACCTCCGGTAGGATCCGTGGGTGTCCGACCTGCTCGACGGCCTCAATCCCCCCCAGCGTGAGGCCGTCCTCCACGGGGACGGGCCGCTGCTCGTGCTGGCGGGCGCCGGTAGCGGCAAGACCCGGGTCCTGACCCACCGGGTCGCCCGCCTGATCGGCGAGATGGGGGTTCCGCCGGAGGGCGTCCTGGCCATCACCTTCACCAACAAGGCCGCCGGCGAGATGCGCGACCGCATCGGTCGACTGGTCGGCCCGCGCGCCCGGTCGATCTGGGCGTCCACCTTCCACTCGGCGTGCGTACGGATCCTGCGCCGCGAGGCGGAGGAGGCCGGCTACGCCCGCGACTTCTCGATCTACGACGGCGACGACCAGCTCCGCCTGATCCGCCGCTGCCTGGTCGAGGAGGAGGTCGACCCCAAGCGCGTGGCCCCGCGGGCGGTCCAGGCGCGGATCTCCGACGCCAAGAGCCTGCTCCAGGGCCCCGAGGAGATGGCGGCCCTGTCCGGGTCGTTCAACGACGAGATCCTGGCGCGCGTCTACCGCCGCTACGCCGACGCCCTGCGGGCGAACGGGGCGATGGACTTCGACGATCTCCTCATGGTCACGGCCCAGCTGCTCGAGGGCAACGAGGCCGTGCGCCACCGCTGGCAGTCCCGCTTCCAGCACGTCCTGGTGGACGAGTACCAGGACACCAACCACGCCCAGTACCGGCTGGTGCGGGCCCTCGCCGAGCCCCAGCGCAACGTCGTGGCGGTCGGCGACGACGACCAGGGGATCTACTCCTGGCGCGGAGCCGACGTGCGCAACATCCTCGACTTCGAGCGCGACTACCCCAACGCCCACGTGGTGGCGCTCGAGCAGAACTACCGCTCCACCGGGACGATCCTGCGCGCCGCGAACGCGGTGGTCGAGCGCAACCCGCACCGCCACCCCAAGCGCCTGTGGACGGACCTGGGCGACGGCGAGCCGATCACGGTCGCCTCCTGCCGCGACGAGCACGAGGAGGCCCGGGTCGTGGCCGGCGAGATCGACGCGGCGCTCGGGCGCGGGGGCAGCCTCTCGGAGGTCGCGGTCTTCTACCGCACCAACGCCCAGAGCCGGGCGATCGAGGATCAGCTCGTGCGCCGCGGCGTCTCGTACAGGTCGTCGGGCGGCCCCCGCTTCTACGAGCGCGCCGAGGTGCGCGACCTGTTGTCGTATCTGCGCGTCGTGGCGAACCCGGCCGACGGGGTGAGCCTCGCCCGCATGCTCGGAGCTCCCAAGCGCGGCCTCGGGCCGGGGTGCATCGCCAAGCTGGAGGCGTTCGCCCGCGCCTTCGACCTGCCGATCGCCGACTCGCTGCTGCGCCCGGACGAGGTCTCCGGCCTCACGCCCGGCCAGCGGGCGACCGTCGCGGCCACCGGAGCGCTCGTCTCCGATGCGCGCCAGCGCGTCGCGGCGGGAACGCCCCTCGACCGCGTCCTCGAGGAGGTCCTCGACCGCTCCGGCCTGCGCGAGGCCCTCGAGCGCGAGGGCACCTTCGAGGCCCAGGGCCGGATCGAGAACCTCGAGGAGATGGTGCGCGTGGCGGCCGAGTACGACAACTCCGACGCCGAGGCCACCCTGGCGGGATTCCTGGAGGGGATCGCCCTGCAGGCCGACGCCGACACGCTCGACGAGTCGGAGGGGCGCGGTCACCCTCATGACGATCCACAACGCCAAGGGCCTCGAGTTCGACACCGTGGTGATCACCGGGCTGGAGGAGGGTCTCTTCCCCCACTCGCGCTCCGACACTCCCGAGACCCTCGAGGAGGAGCGGCGGCTCTTCTACGTGGGCCTCACGCGGGCGCGCCGGCACCTGGTGCTGACCCACGCCGAGAGCCGCGCGATGCACGGCGGGCGCGACTACCGCCTGCCCTCGCGATTCCTCGGGGAGCTCCCGCTCGACGCCATCGCCGGGCCGCCGGGGGGGCGACGGCCGCGGGAGACCTTCGCGTCGGTGCCTCGGCGGCTCCCGCCGCGCGGGGAACGTCGCTGGTGACGGGCGACTCGGTGCTGCACGCGACGTTCGGCGAGGGTGTGGTCACGGCGATCGAGGGCGGGGGGGATCTGGTGAGGGTGCGGTTCGCGCAGGACGGGGCCGAGCGGCGGCTGATGGCCGGCGCCGCGCCCATGAGGAAGGTCGGCTGATGGCCGCGATCGTCATCGACGGCAAGGCGGCTGCGGCCGATCTGCGCGCGGAGGTCGCGGTCGAGGTGGCGCGGTTCCGCGAGCGCCACGGCCGCGCGCCCGGGCCTCGTCGGGATCCAGGTCGGCGACGACCCCGCCTCCGAGCTCTACCAGGCCGGCAAGGCGCGGGCGGCCGAGGAGGCCGGGATGATCTCCCGCCGGATCGTCCTGCCCGCCGAAACCACCCAGGCCGAGCTCGACGCGGTCATCGACGAGCTGAACGCCGACGACGCCATCGACGGGATGCTGGTGCAGCTGCCGGTGCCCGACCAGCTGTCGGAGGTGCTGATCGCCAACCGCATCGACCCGCACAAGGACGTGGACGGCTTCGCGCCGGTCAACCTCGGTCGCCTCGTCCGCGGGCGAGCCGGGCTCGGTGCCGTGCACCCCGGCGGGCGTGATGTGGGTGCTCGACCGCGCGGGCGTGCCCCTGGAGGGCGCGACGGCGGTGGTCGTGGGCCGCAGCCTGATCGTCGGCAAGCCGATGGCGCTGCTCCTGATCGCGCGCAGCGCCACCGTCACCGTCGCCCACTCGCGCACGAGGGACCTCCCCGCGCTCTGCCGCACGGCGGATATCCTCGTCGCGGCGGTCGGCCGCCCGGAGATGATCCGGGGCGACTGGATCAAGCCGGGGGCGGCCGTGGTCGACGTCGGCATCAACCGCACCGATGCGGGGCTGCGCGGAGACGTGGCGACCGCGGAGGTGGCGGAGGTGGCCGGGTGGCTCACCCCGGTCCCCGGAGGGGTCGGCCCCATGACCATCGCGTACCTGTTGGCGAACACCCTCGACGCCGCCCGACGACGGGTCGGCGATGACATCACGACGGGAGATGAGTGACCAGATGAAGATCGCGATCTTCGGCGGCACCGGCGACCTCGGCCGCGGCCTCGCCATCAACTTCGCGGCCGCGGGCCACGAGATCATCGTGGGCTCGCGCAGCCAGGAGCGGGCCGACCAGGCCGCCGCGACGCTCGCCGAGGCCCTGCCCGTCGGGCACCTTCACGCCGCGCGAGAACGTCGCGGCGGCCGCAGGAGGGCGAGATGGCGGTCGTGTCGATCCCCTGGGAGGGCATCGAGGCGCACCATCCCGCCGATGGCCGATGCCCTTGCCGGCAAGGTGGTCATCTCGGTCGTCAACGCCCTGAAGTTCGGCAAGAGCGGCGCGATCGCCGAGCAGGGCGAGGCCCTGGGCGCCGCCTCCTGCGCGCACCGGATCCAGGACCTCGCGCCCGAGGCGAAGGTCGTGGTGGCCTTCAACAACCTCCCGGCCGCCGGCCTCCAGGCCCAGCACCACCTCGAACGCCGACGTGCTCGTGTGCGGCAAGAGCAAGGAGGCCCGCGAGGCGGTCATCGCCCTCACGGCCGCCATCCCGGGCACCCGGGCTCTCGACGCCGGCCCGCTGGCCAACGCCCTCATCCTCGAGGGCATGACGGCCATCATCATCAACCTCAACAAGCGCTACGGCGGAGAGGCCAGCCTCTCGATCTCCGGGCTGGAGAACGCCCCGGAGCGCCCCGCCTGAGGTCCCGCGTGCGGGCGGGCGCCGATCGGCGCCCCGCCCGCACGCCGGTCGGCGCCTACCAGCCGCGCCACTGCGTGAAGGCATCCGCCCCGGGACGCTCCGGGGCAGGGGCCGCCGCGTCGGGCAACGGGTGGCCCAGGTAGACGAGGCCGACGATGGCATCGCCCTCGTCGAGCCCGAGCTCCTCGCACACCTCCGGCTCGTCGGCCATCGTCCCGGTGCGCCAGATCGCGCCGAGGCCCCGCGCGTGCGCGGCCAGGAGGAGGTTCTGCGATCGCGGCGGCCACCGCGTCGCGATCCTCCCGCGCCCGCACCGGATCCTCGCCCGGCACGAGACAGCAGGCGATCACCACGGGTGCCCGCTCCAGCAGGGCGGCCTCCTTCGCGCGGCCCTCTGGCGTGAGGCCCTCGCGCGCGCGCGCGACGGCCCGGGCGTGCGCCTCGCCCACGGTCGCGGCGGGCCTCCCCGGCCAGGACGACGAATCGCCAGGGGTCGGTCTCCTTGTGATTCGGCGCGGCGACGGCGGCGTCGAGGAGCTCCTCGACGAGCTCCCGCGCCACGGGCTCGGCGGCCACGCGGCCGATGCTCCGCCGGCCGTGTATCGCCGACAGGACGGTCGCTCAGGCATATCCGAGATCCTCCAGCTCGTCCTCGTCGAAGCCGAGATGGTGCCCCAGCTCGTGGAGGACGGTGATCCGGACCTGCTCGATCATGTCGGGCCGGCCCGGGTAGTGGTCGATGAGAGGGTGCATGTAGATCGCGATCCGCGCGGGGAGCACGCCCGAGGGCATCCCCCCCTCCGTGAGGGGCACGCCGATGTAGAGGCCGTACAGCGGCACCCATGTCGCCGCGGCGCGTGCTCCTCCACGACGACGGCGACCTCGTCGAGCGCCGTCGCGAAGGGCTCGGGGATCGCGTCCATGGCCTCCGCCACGAGATCCTCGAATTCCTCGCGCCCGATGCTCACGTCTCCGATGGTAGTGATCCCCCCGTTCGGGGGGCGCCACCTGCCCTCCGTCCGGTGGTTCTGCTCCACGCCCCCGGCCGCTTTCCTTCACTCCACGGACGGATCCGAAGGGAGCGCGGTGTGGCGAAGCGCAGGTGGATGTGGAGCGCGATGGCGGGCGTCGTGGTCGCGGTGCTCCTGGCCGGCACGGTGGCCGGCGCGGGAGCGGCGGAGCCCGCGAGCATCCCGCTCTCACGCGCCCTCACCCTGATCGAGACCGGCCAGGCGGAATCGGCGCAGCTCACCGGGAACATCGGCGCCCAGAGCCTGGTGGTCCGCATCGACGGGAAGCGACCGCGTCACACCGCTTCCCGGAGGACTGACCGAGCGCGTCATCGATGCGGCGCAGGAGGGCGACGTCCCCCTCCGGGTCATCGCCCCGGCCGCCGACCCGGAAACGGTCGACGGCTCGTCGGGCGCCGGCTTCCAGCTCCAGGCCTTCGCCCAGACCTGGGGGCCGCTGATCCTCCTGGCCGGCCTGGTCGTCGTCTCCGCCCTGGCACTGCGCGTCGCCGGCGGCGCCCGCTTCAAGCACAACGTGCGCCCCGTGCGCTCCCCATCACGCTTCGCCGACGTCGCCGGGATCGACGAGATCCGCGACGAGGTCTCGGAGATCTCCGAGGTGCTGCGCGAACCCGCGCGCTTCGAGAGGGTGGGCGCCACACTGCCGCGCGGGATCATCCTGCACGGGCCGCCCGGAACCGGGAAGACGCTTCTCGCGCGTGCCGTCGCCGGCGAGGCCGGCGTGCCCTTCTTCAGCGCTTCGGGCTCGGAGTTCGTCGAGGTCTACGGAGGGCTCGGATCGAAGCGCGTCCGGGCGTTGTTCGCGGCCGCCCGCAAGGCCGCACCGTCGGTCGTCTACATCGACGAGATCGACGCGGTCGGCGGACGACGCACCGGCCATGCGTCCAGCGGGGAGCGCGAGCAGACGCTCGATCAGCTCCTGACCGAGATGGACGGTTTCGCCACGCATCCGACGCGCCCGGTGGTCGTCCTCGCGTCGACCAACCGGCTCGACGACCTCGACCCGGCGCTCGTGCGCTCCGGGCGCTTCGACCGCAAGATCGCGGTCGGGCTACCGGGCAAGGAGGCGCGCCGGGAGATCCTCGACGTCCACCTTCGCGGGCGCCCCCTCTCGCCGGGCACCGACTCCCAGACCATCGCCGCATTCACGGTCGGGATGGCCGGAGCCGACCTCGCCGCGCTCTGCAACGAGGCCTCCTTCGAGGCGGCGCGGGCCGGCACCGATTCGCTGTCACTGCCGCACTTCCGCAGGGCCCTCATGCGCCTGGCGGCGGGCCCGGAGCGGCGTGGACGGCTCCTCTCGGAGGATGAGCGCCTGCTGGTGGCCTATCACGAGATGGGCCACGCCCTGGTGGGCCACATGTCGCCCCTCTGCGACCCGGTGGAGCGGGTGACCGTCATCCCCCAGGGGGTCGCCCTCGGCGTCACCATCGCGCTCCCCTCCGAGGACAAGTTCCTCGCGACGCGTCAGGAATGCATCGAGCGGATGGGGATGATCATGGCCGGCCGCGCGGCGGAGGAACTGGTCTTCGGCGAGTTCACGAGCGGCGCGGCGGACGACCTGATCCGCGCCTCGACCCTGGCCCGCAGGATGGTGGGCGACATGGGGATGGGCGCCAGGACCACCTCCCAGAGCCTCTCGTCCGGCCTGCCGGGCACCCAGGGCGCGGAGGCCTCCGAGCGCGCCGAGGCGGCGGCGCACACGCTGGTCGAGGACGCCTTCAGGAGCGCCACCGGACTGCTCGCACAGCACCTCGAGCTGCTCCATGCCGGAGCCCAGCGCCTCATGGACGAGGAGGCCCTCGAGCGCGACCAGCTCGCCGACCTCTTCGGCCCCCGCCCTGTCTCCCGGCGTCTCCACCCCCTCGGGGGCGCGCAGATCCCGATCTGAGGGGGGATGCGTCATTTGGCGCCGCTGTCGCCCGCCAATTGACGCATCCACCGACACGGACCCGGCCTTCGATCGGAGCGCCTCGGCGCTGATCGGTTGCGCCGCGGACCGGATGATGCGCGTATGGCGCGAACGCTCTACAAGGCGCGGGGGATGGGATCCTCGCCGCCGTGCGCGATCTGCATGGGACCGGGGGTCGGCGGGCGGGCGCGTCTGCATCTGGCGTTCGGGTTGAGCGTCTGGCTGTGTGCCGAGCACCGCTCGCGCGAGTTCCTCACGAGGCGGGCGGGGCGGGATCTCGTGGTGAGCCTGTCCGGGGTCTGGGATGCCGCCGGGTGCATGAACGCAGCCCGGCAGAGGGCGCTGCGGGGCTATCTGGAGGCGGTCGGCAAGGATCCTGGCGCCGGGCGGCGGCCGGGTTCGTACTCGTGGCCCGCCCTGCGGGCCGAGGCCGAGAGGCGTTTCGCGCGGGGCGAGCGCCCCGGGGGCGTGATCCGCGAGCTGCGGGAGCGGCACGCGCCCGATCCCGCCACCGCGCCGAGCATCCGGACGATGCAGCGCTGGTTCACACAGAGGCGGTGGATGGAGCCGGGCGCCGCGGGTTCCCCGCCGGATCCTCCCGGGCCCGCGGGCCCTCCGCGGCCCGGGGAGGGGCCGGGAGGGCGGGCGGCGTCAGTCCCCGTCGGGCAGGAACCGCGCCGTGACCGCGCTTCCGACGTCGACGGGCTTGCTCAGCAGCCCGTTCTCGCGCATCCACGCGGCGAAGCGCGTCCACTCGGCGGGGTCGATCGAGAGGGCCCGCTCGTCGGGGGGCGACAGGAGCTCCGCGGTGACCTCCAGCTGGTCCGCCACCGTCTCCTCGTCGAGGTCCCCGTTGGCGGCCAGGAGCGACTCGACCGCACCCGTCTGATCGGTGGCGGCCCAGTCCTGCCCCTTGCGGAGCGCCCGCAGGAACGCCCGCACGGTCTCGGGCCGCGCTCGCGCGGTGTCGTCGCTCGTCACGACGACGAGCTCGTCGTAGTCGGGCACCCCGTTGTCCTCGAGACGCAGGGCGGAGACCCCGACACCCTGCCGCTCGAGCTCGATCTGCTCGACGTTCCAATAGGCGCCGATGACCGCATCGACCTTTCCGGCGGCGAGGGACGGCGCGAGCGTGAAGCCGATGGTCCGCACCGTCACCTGCGACGGGTCGCCTCCAGCCGAGCGCACCACCGAGTCGAGCAGGGGCCGGTCCGACGGGACCCCCGCCACCCCGACGGTCTTGCCCTCGAGGTCGCGCGCCGTCGCGATACCCCGGTCGGACCGCACCAGGACCGTGTTCAGCGGGTGCGTGATGAGCGCGCCGACCGCGACGACCGGCACCCCCTCGGACCGGGCGAGCAGCACCTCCTGCTCATAGGAGATCGCGAAGTCGGCCCGGCCGACGCCCACCTGCTTGAGCGACGCCGCCGGGTCGCTCGGCACGGTCGCCGCGACCGCAAGGCCCTCGTCGGCGAAGTAGTCCTCGATCGATCGCCCCGAAGATCCCGGCGTGGTCGACGTTCGGGTACCAGTCGAGGATCAGGCTCACCCGCTCCGGTGCGGAGGCGTCCCCGATCCTCGTCCCCGCATCCGGAGAGGACCATCCCGCTCGCCGCGAGGGCGATCGTGAGAACCAGTAGGGCACGGCGGCGGATCATCTGCGTCTCCAGTTCGGACGGACGGCGTGGCGCTGATGGGGGAGGGCCAGTCGCTCCGCGAGGCTCACCGCGCCGAAGAAGCCGAGGCCGATGAGCGCGAGCAGGACGATCGCGGCGAAGCTGCGGGCGGTGCGGAACTCGGCGGTCGAGAACTCGGACAGGTAGCCGAGGCCCCGGTCGGCGCCCGACGTACTCGGCGACGACGGCGCCCGTGACCGCGAAGACCGCCGCCATGCGCAGGCCCGAGAACAGCGCCGGCAGCGCCGCAGGGAGCGTGACGTTCCGATAGGTCCAGGCGCGGCCCGGCGCCGAGGGTGCGCGACGGCCCGCGCCGAGGGCCGGGTCGACGCCGCGCAGCCCGTCGACGCCGGTGACGACGACCGGGAAGAAGGCGATCGACGAAGGCCACCATCACCTGGGCGGTGCCGTAGTCGAGCCAGATCGCGATCGAGCGGCGCGACGGCGAGGATCGGAATCGCCTGGCTGGCGACCAGCCAGGGGTAGACCGCGCGGCTCCACCGCGCGGGAGCCCGGCGATCGCCATCGCCAGCGCCAGCCCGACGACGGCCGCCAGCGCGAAGCCGACCGCCGCCTCGGCGATCGTCGCCTGGGCGTGGAACCAGAGGCGCTCGCGATCGGTCCAGAGCACCTCGGCCACGGCGGCGGGGGAGGGCAGAAGCCACTCGCGCGGAGCCGCGATCCACACCACGAGCTGCCACGCCAGCGAGCCCCGCGAGCGGCAGCAGCAGCGAGCGGCAGACGGCGCAGGAATCCAGGCGCGCCCGGACGCGCCGGGGCGGACGCCGGGACCGGCGGCGGGCAGGCGCTCGGCCGTGCTCATGCGAGCGCCCCGGCCGCCCGCAGGGTCGCGAGCACCTCCGCCCGCGGGCGCGGCGAACTCGGGCGAGCGCCGTGTCATCGAGGCCGCGCGGGCGCGGCGAGGCGACGCCGACCTCGTCCACCACGCGCGCGGGGCGCGGGCCGCAGACCAGCACCCGGTCGGCCAGGAGCACCGCCTCGTCGAGGTCGTGGGTCACGAGCAGGGTCGGTCGGCCGGTCGCGCGCCCACGTGTCGGCGAGCACGCCCTCGCAGGTCGGCACGGGTGAGGGCGTCGAGCGCGCCGAACGGCTCGTCGAGCAGCCAGACGCGCGTCCGCCGCCGAGGAGGGTCCGGGCGAGCGCGGCGCGCTGACGCATCCCGCCCGACAGGGCGTGGGGGTAGTGCTCCTCGAAGCCCGCCAGCCCGAAGCGCGCGAGCGTCCTCCGCGCGGCGCGCCTCGGCGTCGGCGCGCGGGCCGCCCGGCCAGGCTGCGCGACCACGCGGACGTTGTCGAGGACGGTCCGCCACGGCATCAGGGCGTCGCTCTGGGGCATGAGGGTGAGACGGCCGAGGCGCTCGGGCCGAGGGCAGCCCGTCGATCAGGACGCTCCCGGCGTCGGGTTCGATCAGGCCGGCGAGCACCGAGAGCAGGGTGCTCTTGCCGCATCCCGAGGGGCCGACCAGCGCGACGAACTCCCCCGGCGTCGACGCGCAGGTCACGCCGTCCAGCACCGGGCGTCCGCCCGAGGGAGAGGCGTGAGGTCGCGGGCCTCGAGGGAGGGCGCCGGCCGCATCTCAGACATCGTGCTCCCACCCCGGCCGAGGCGACGGTCACGAGCTGTCCGGCCCCATCGCGCAGCTCCGACGCCCGGGATCGCCCTCCACCAGCACGTCCCACCGGCGTGAGCGGGAGGTCGAGCGCGGCCGCGCAGCGCCGCGAGCCGGCCGGGCGGGCACCGCGGCCAGCAGCTCGTAGTCCTCGCCCGCCGGTCGCCGCCAGTCACGGCGCGGTCCCGGCCGAGGGCCTCGGCGACCGCGCGCCACCCCCGGCGCGAGCGGCAGACGGCGCCAGATCGATGCGGGCGCGCAGGCCACTCGCGCGGCCGAGGCGCGGCCGGCGTCGAGCGCGAGGCCGTCGGAGAGGTCGAGCATGGCCCGCGCGCCGCCCGCGGCGAGCGCGCGCCCGGCCGCCAGCCGCGGCGTCGGGCGCAGGTGGGCGCCGACCAGGCTGTCGCGGGCCGCGTCGCCGGCCCGGCAGCGACGGGTCCTCCAGGAGCGCGAGGCCGGCGGCCGACGCGCCGAGACGCCCGGTGACGCAGAGCAGATCCCCGGCCACGGCCCCCGAGCGGCGCAGCGGCCGCACCCCGGCGCAACGGACGCCCGATCGCGGTCACGCCCAGCACGAGGACCGGCGCGAGCGGTGACGTCCCCGCCGGCGACGGTGACCCCGTGCGTGCGGCCATCTCCTCGATGCCGGCCGTAGAGCGCGTCGGCGTCGCCGCCTGCCGAGAAGCCCGCGCGGCAGGCCCAGGCCCACGATGCACCGCGACCGGCTCGGCGCCCATGGCGGCGAGGTCGGAGAGGTTCACCGCCAGGGCCTTGCGCGCCGAGGTCGCGCAGCGCCGGTGGTGCGCAGCGCCGGAAGTGGACGCCCTCGACGAGCATGTCGTGGGTGACCACCGCCGGGCCGCCGAGGTCGAGGATCGCGGCGTCGTCTCCGATCCCCAGCGCGGTGCCCGGGATGGAGTGGCCGTCCGTGCGGCGATGCGCTCGATGAGCGCGAGCTCCGACATCGGAGTGAGTCTCCCTTCGCTGGAATTACCCAGATCAGGTTCAAGGGTCGAGGCCGGATCGCCTCCTCTCAGCCGCCCCTCGGCAGCTCCCCTGTTCGTGGTGACCGTACCACCCGCCACCGGGGGGCTCATGGCCCCGGCCCGGCCGGCCGATATCCCATCCGGTGGGTGACCCAGGGATGGGGGAGCCACCGACTCGACAGCGGCCGGTATCTAGCCGGCCGCCTCCCGGGACTGCCGATAGCGATCGAGCGCGAGCTCGCGCCGCTCACGGTGGTCCACAAGCGGTGCCGGGTAGTCGCCTCCGATGCGACACCCGGCGCCGCGCTGCTCCTCCGCGGTCATCCGCCACGGCTCGTGGATCCGCGCCACCGGTACGTCGCGCAGCTCGGGGACGAAGCGCCGGACGTAGGCGCCCTCCGGATCGAAGCGCTCGCCCTGGCGGATGGGGCTGAGGATGCGGAAGTAGGGCGCCGCGTCGGTCCCGGTGCCGGCGGTCCACTGCCAGCCGCCGTTGTTGCTGGCGGGATCCCCGTCCACCAGCCCGCGCATGAAGACCGACTCGCCGCGCCGCCAGTCGATCAGGAGGTCCTTGACCAGGAAGGAGGCCACCACCATGCGGGCGCGGTTGTGGATCCAGCCCGGTCTGCGGCCAGCTGGCGCATCCCCGCGTCGACGATCGGGTAGCCGGTCTCGCCCGCCGCCCACGCGGCCAGTCGCCCGGGATCGTCGTCCCAGGCGATGCCCCGCAGATCGGCCCGCAGCGCGGTGCGCGCGACCTCGGGGTGGCGGGCGAGGTGGTGGTGGTAGAACTCGCGCCAGCACAGCTGGCGCCAGAAGGCCTCGCGTCCCGCCGACACGCCGCCGGGTAGCCCGAGGGCACGTCCGACCTGGGCGCGTCGTGCACATGCCGAGGCGCAGGTAGGCCGACAGGCGCGAGGTGGCGTCCTCGCCCATCAGGTCGCGCCGCTCGGGGTAGCGCGTCGGCGTCCCTGCCGCGGATGAACTCGACCAGCCGGCTCCTGGCCGCCGCGGGTCCGGCGGCCAGCGGCGGATCCCCGGCGGGCAGGCGCGCGAGGCCGCAGCTCGGCAGACGCGGCCCGCGAGAGGCTCGACGGAGCGGGGATGTGAGCCGGGGAGCGCCAGCGCGCGCCAGGCGCGGTGGAACGGCGTGAACACGAGGTAGCCCGCGCCCGAGGAGCCCGGCAGGTCCTCCGGCTCGGCGACCAGGTCGCCCCCGGTCTCCCGCGCCTCGACGCCGGCGGCATCGCAGTGCCGACGGCCACGCGGGCGTCGCGGGCGCGTCCGAGCGGCGAGACCTCGCGGATGTAGGTCACCGCATGCGGCGCCGGCCTCTGCGGCGACACCCGGAACCACCACCTCGGGCGCGCCCTCGCGCACCACGAGCCGGCCACCCGCGCGAGACGAGCTCGGCGTCGAGGGCCTCGAGTCCGGCGCGGAGGAACCGCAGGCGGGCCGGAGCCGCGTGGTGGCGCCTGCCCAGCAGCCCCGGGTCGAGCACGAACAGGCAGACCACCGGCCCGGCGTCCGCGGCGGCGCGCGAGCCCCGGATGGTCGGCCACCCGCAGGTCGCGCCGGAACCACACGACGGTGGGCCGGGCGCCGCTCACCCCGGCGCCGGCCCTCCCGCGCGCTCCTCCAGGACGGCCCGCGTGCGCCGGTGGCGCTCCTCGAACGCGGACGCGAGCTGGCGCCGGACCGCGATGCGGTCGGCCAGCACGCCGAGCGGTCCGCCGGGGAGCCGGTACGTGACCCGGTCGGTCATGCGGGTCCGCCCGTCATCGAGGGCCGTGAAGATGTGCTCGTGCCGCCACTCGGCGAAGGGCGACCTCTCGGCGACGTCGACCACCCGATGGGGTGCGCTGACCTCGTCGATCCGGACGCGCCACGTCATGGCGAAGGGGATGGGCCGCTGCCGCATCCGCATGGTCACGAGAGCTCCCTCGATCACCGGGAAGCTCCCCTCCACTGCCGACGATCCGGGTGCCGGCGGGGGAGATGAGCGAGGCGTTGCGCGTGTCGAGGTGGAACGCGAAGACCGATCGAGTGGCGCCGCGATCTCGACGGACCGCTCGAGGACCGACGGTGTTGGCATGGGTCGATCCTAGTCCGGCGGCCGGCGCTGCCGACCGGGATCCGGCGGAGGCGCCAAATGACGCGTCGGGTCGACGCCAAATGGCGCACCCGCGCAACGGGCGCCTCGACGCGGTCCGTCGCCCGACCTCCCCGAAGCCGCGACGGCGAACCTGAGGCCCCGAGCGGGTCAGCCTCGGCGGCAGGCCCCGGTGACGGTGAGCGCGCGGGAGGTGTGGGTCGTGCCGTACGGCGAGCTCAGGCTGAGGGTGAGGGAAAGGCGGCTCCGGCAGAGCGGGACCCTCGACAACGGGATGAGGGTGACCACCTTGCCCTCGCTGCGGGCCGTTCCCGTGCGCAGGGCCGTCTTGACGCCCGCGTTCTTCGAGGTGAGGCCCACGCGCCAGGCGAGGGGGCCGCTGCCCTGCGCCGTGAAGGTCACCCGGACGCAGTTCCGGCAGGTGGCCGGGCGCGCGGCCGTGACCCGGGCCATCACGGGGCGCGTGTTGGTGATGACCACCGGCGGCGGCTTGGGGGTTCCGGCGGTCGCCACGATCGGCCCCGAGGAGGCGCTCGCGCAGTTGCGCAGCGCGTCGCAGACGGTTCCGCGGTACCAGCGCGTCTGGCCGGGCGTCACGGCCTCGTCGAACGTCACCGGCGTGGGCTTCGCCGCCCCGGTGGCGGAGTAGGTCTCGCCGTCGGTCGAGCGCTCGAGACGGAAGGAGACGACACCCGAGGCCGGGGCGAGCGGGCCCGCGGCGTCCTGTCCGCTGAACGTCACCGAGAGGGCGGCGGCTCCGGGGGTCACGGTGAGGGCCGGCACCGGGGCCGCGGTGTCGTAGGTGCGCGCGAGGCGACACGGCCTTGGCGACGTCCAGCACCCCGGCGCCGGTGTAGCGGTTCCAGCCGGTGCCGATCGTCTGCTTGGCCGAGCGGCGGATGACGTCGGCGGTCTGCTCGGCGGTCAGCTCGGGGTTGACGTCGCGCGCGAGGGCCGCGGCGCCGGCCACCAGGGGCGCGGCGAAGCTCGTGCCCTCGGCGTAGCCGTAGCGCCCGGTGCTGGTGCTCGAGGGCATCGACCACGCGGGTGCAACTGCTGTTGTCGTCGCCGTCCCAGAGGGTCGTCAGGTTCGCGGGGATCGTGGAGAAGACGCCGTCCCCGCAGTCGCCCGCCCCCGCGCCGGGGGCCGCGACGGAGACGAAGTCGTTGGCGGTCGAGAAGCGGCGCGTGCCCCCCGAAGGGGTCGCTCGCCGCCACGCTGAGGCCCTGGCCCCATCCGCCCTTGAGGCCCCCGATGGCCGCCGCGGGGTACTGGATCGGCGTTGCCCGAGCAGGTAGTTGTTGCCCGCGGCCGCGACGACGAGCACGTCCTTCTCGGCCGCGTAGGCCAGGGCGGCCTTCTCCACCGACGAGAGCACGCCCCCGCCGAAGCTCAGATTGATGACGCCGGCACCCGAATCGACGGCGCGCAGGATCCCGTTCGCCGCGTCGGTGCTCTTGATGGTGCCGGTGGTCGTGATCCGGATCGGGAGCACCACGGTGGCCCCGGCGACCCCGCGCCCCCCGAGGCCGTTGTCGTCGATCGCCGAGATGAGGCCGGCCACGAAGGTCCCGTGCCCCACGAAGTCGCGCACCCCGGTCCCTCCGGTGAGGACGTCGTAGGTGGGGCCGATGCGCCCGGCGAGATCCGCGTGGCCGACGTCGATGCCGCTGTCGATCACCGCGACCTTCACGGGCAGCACGCCGGGCACCTGGGAGACGCTCTCGGCTCCGTCGACCGACTGCACCCCCCAGCCGTACTCACGGCCGGTGAGTTCGTCGTAGGTGGGCGGCGCGATGACGAAGAGGGTCCGCTCACGCGGGGGCTCGATCCAGTCGACGCGCGGATCGGTGCCGATGAGCGCACGGACCTCCGGCAGGTCCTCTCCCACGACCCGCAGGGCGCCGATCTGGGGGATGGCCGTCACGCTCATGCCCTCTGCGCGCAGCTCCGCCGCGACCGCCTGAGCCTCCTGCGGCGACCCCGCCCCGACGATCACGGTCGTGTCGTCTGCCGCGGCACCCGCCGTGGCCGAGGCAGCGGCCATGGCGGCGAGGGCCACGGCCGTGAGGGCCCCCCGCCGGACGACGCGGCGCAGGGTTGCGGGCGCACCAGACACAGCTCTTCAGAATAGGGCGTTTCGAGCGATTCCGAGCCTGGACGAACGACCTGTCGCAGCCGCCGAAAGTCGGGGTCTGCGCGCCGGCCGCGAGGGGACTACGCCAATCGGCCTCCGCGGCCGATGAAGAGGGGGTCCCGCGTGAAGGAGCCGTCCCGTGAACCGCCGTGCCCGCCTGGCCGCCCCGCTCGCCCTCGTCGCCCTCGCCGCGGCTGCGTCACCGTCGCTCGTCGTCCGCCCGGATGTCGATCCTCTACGACGAGCAGGACGCCGTCCGCGCGCTGACCGACCCCGCGGGCCCCGGGGCGCCGATCACGGCCGAGCGCGGCGCCTTCCGCCAGGACCCGGGCCCGGGCGGCATCTTCGACCCGCAGGGCCGCGACGCGCAGTTCCGCATCGCGAAGGTCTCGGCCGCCGAGATCGAGGACCTGTCCCCCGAGGCGATGGCCGACCGGATCCAGGACGAGATCGACGATCCCGAGACCCCCAACACCTCGGGCCTGGTCGCGATCGACGAGATCGGCAACCGCTTCAACGACGGCCGGGTGCGGATCACGCACTCCATGAAGACGGTTCGCGGCAAGCGGATCCGCGTCTCGTCGCACAACCGCCTGGTCATCACCAAGAACGGCTACCGGATCGAGCGCGGCCCGGCGCCCCTGCCGGTCGTCTCCCCGGCGAGCCCCGGAGCCCGGCTGTCGGTGGCGATGGAGATCCTCGCCGAGCGGCCGCACCCGGGCGGCGGCACCTACGCCGAGCGCGTCCACCTCTACATCGCCCCCGCCTTCAGCACCTCGATCGCGCTCGGGCCGCGGGCCGCCACCACCACCTCGGCAACGACGGCAAGCCGCACCGCGCCACCTGGCGCGGCGTGATGCCGGCCCTCGCCCGCGCCGGCGGCGTCTGGATCGAGATGTACCACGCGTTCGCCGCCGACGGGCGTGACCCCGATGACGCGCGCGCGAGTGGCGCTGGTCCCGCGGCGTCTTCAGCGCCTACGCGGCCGCGGTTCGGCGCCGACCCGGACGCGCCTCCACCTCATGATGACGGCGGCGCGCGCGATCCCCGCCGGCGCAGCCGGCTGCGGCGGAGGCCGATGCACTGCCAGTGGCAGCTCGCCGGCATCGACCCCGGCCGGCGCGCAGCATGCTCGCGAACGGCCCGGGCGCCTACCGCCTCGGCGACCAGGCGGGCGCCTGGCGGGCCGAGTTCAACCGCGCCTTCGGGGGCTCCTGAACGCCCGCTGGGTCGTCTACAGTGCCGCCCGGCGCGTCGATGGGCCCCGCCGGGGCCCGCCAGGGGGGCGTGTGGCCGCACGACCGAGCATCGAGGCCGAGCCTCGGGAGGACACCGGACGCCACCGGTCGCCCGTCCGCTGCGCCCCGACGCCCGGCACGCGACCCCCGCCGTCGTGGCCGCCGCGCGCGCTCGCCGACCGGGCGCGCGCTCGCCGTCTGGGCTGATGATGGCCGCCTACGCGGCCCTCTTCTCCTGGCTGTCGGTGCTGCGCTACCGCGGCTTCTCGACCGGCCGCTTCGACCTCGGGAACATGGTCCAGGCGGTCTGGAGCACCTCCGAGGGGCGGCTGCCTCGAGACCACGGACATCAGCGGGCGCCAGTTCTCGCGCCTCGGGGCGCACGTCGACCCCGTGCTGGCGCTGTTCGCGCCGCTCTGGTGGGTGTGGTCGAGCCCCGAGATGCTCCTGGTCGCCCAGGCGGTGATCGTCGCGACGCGGCGCGCTGCCGGCCTTCTGGCTCGGGCGGCGCTGGCTCGGCGACGACCGGCTGGCGCTGGCGGGCGCGGCGGCCTACCTGCTCTATCCCGCCGTGCAGCACGCGACGCTTTCGACTTCCACCCGGTGACCCTCGCCGGCGCCGCTGCTGCTGTTCTGCATCTGGGCCGCCGAGGAGGCGCGCTGGGTGGCGCTCTCGGCGTCTGCGCGACCCTGGCGGCGCTCTGCCAGGAGCAGGTCGGCCTCCTGATCGCGGCCCTCGCGCGTATGGCTCTGGTTCCGGCATCCCGAGCGGCGCCGGGCCGCGGCGATCCTGGCCGTCGGCGGCCCTGGCCTGGGTCGCGATCGCGGTCCTCGTGATCATGCCCGCCTTCGCCCTGCAGTCGTCGAACGCCCACATCGACCGCTACTCGAAGCTCGGGGACGGGCCGCGGGAGATCGCCCTCACCTTCCTCACGCGCCCCTGGGAGGCGCTGGCGATCGTCGCCACGCCGGGTCGCCTCGCCTACCTGCTCGGCCCTGCTGGTGCCCCTGCTCCTGCTGCCGCTGGCCGCGCCGATGCTCGCCCTGGTGGCGCTGCCGCAGCTGACTGATCAACCTGTTCGCCAGCACCGGCCCGGCCCAGACGGTCGACTACCACTACGCGTCCTCGCTGGCCCCGGTGTTCGTCGCCGCGACCATGCTCGGGCTCGCCCGCCTGCGGGCCGGGGAGAAGGCGGCCGGCCCTGCAGGCCGCGGTGGCCCGCCCGCGACGGGTGGCGTCGGCACTCGTCGGCGCGGTGGTCGTGGCCGGGGTCTTCCAGGGGCCGCTGCCCCTCTGGGGCTGGCTGCCCGGGGGATGGGGGGGACGCCCGCGCAACGCCTTCACGATGGACCCGCAGGCGAAGGCCATGAGAGAGGCGGTCGCGCTCGTCCCGCCCGACGCCGTCGTCGCGGCCACCAACAACGCCGGCTCGCACCTGTCCGCGCGGCGGCGGATCCTGCTCCTGCCGCGGCTCGGCAACGCCGACTGGGCGCTGCTGGCCGACGGCCCGCGACTGCGCGCGATGGCGCGCGACCGGCCGACCGTGCGGCTGCAGCCCAAGCCCGGCGACGTCTACGTCATCGGGCTGCGCGCCCGTGCGCGGCAGCTGCTCACGAGCCGCAAGTGGGCGCTGGTCTACGAGCGCAACGGGGTCAAGCTCTACCGGAGGGTCGCGAGCATCCCCGCGGCCCCGCCGCCTGTGGCTCAGGCCGAGCTCGAGCCTCCGCGCCGCGCCTCGTAGGCGAGCTGCGCGGCCTCGATCGCCGCGACCCGCTCGCGGCCGCTGATCTCGGCGCGCGCCCGGGCGACGGCGTTCGACGACTCGATGCCCGGCGAGCGAGCCCTGGAAGCGGGGCATGACGTGGCGCGCGAGCAGCTCGTAGCTGCGGTGGACCTTGTCCTGCGAGGCCCACTCGTTGCCCCAGATCAGCAACCCTCCGAAGCCCCCTGAGCGCTCGATGCAGGCGCTCGATCGCCGCGACCGCGTCGTCGGGGGTGCCGATCACCCAGTGCCCGGCCTCGACCATCTGGTCGACGATCCGGTCGGCCGGTCCGGGGACGGGGCTCGGGCGGCCCGTGATCGCCTCGGCGTAGTCGAGCAGGTACGCGGCGCCGCGCGGCGCGGGCGTCGTCGATGGCCTCGCGGCGTGTCTCGGCGAGGTGGACCGGCAGCACCAGGCGCCACTGCGACCGGCTCACGGTCCGCCCGGTGCGCTCGGCCTCCTCCTCGGCCAGCCGCCAGTGGGCGGCCAGGTCGATCGGCCCGCGCGGGCCGCGCGGCCACCGAGAGGGAGAGCACGCCGGCGCCGTGGCGCCCGGCGAGGACCATCCCGGCGGGCGACTCCATGCTCGTGACCGCGATCGGGGGGTGGGGGTCCTGGTAGGGGCGCAGCTGCAGCACCGCGTCGGTCAGCGAGAACCACTCGGTCTCGCACCGAGATAGGGCTCGGGATCGGTGATCAGCCGCACGATCACGTCGAGCGACTCCGCCATCCTCGGGCGCAGCTGGTCGGCGTCGGATGCCGAGCATGCGCGCGTCGGTGAGGTGGCCGCCCGGCCCGACGCCGAAGTTGATGCGCCCGCGCGTCAGGTGGTCGAGCAGGCACGATGCGGTCGGCCACCATCAGGGGGTGGTGGTAGGGGAGGCTGACCACTCCCGTGCCCAGGCGGATGTGGCGGGTGCGCTCGGCCGCGACGGCCAGGAAGAGCTCGGGGGAGGCGATCGTCTCCCAGCCGGTGCTGTGGTGCTCGCCGACCCAGGCCTCCTCGTAGCCGAGCGCGTCGAGCAGCTGGATCAGCTCGAGATCGCGCTCCAGGGCGAGGGTGGGGTTCTCGCCGGGGGCGTGGTAGGGGGCGAGGAAGACGCCGAACCGCATGCGCATGCCCGGACTCTAATCGGCCGGCGCTCCCCCCGGGGGCGAGACGGGCGGTCAGCGGCGGGCCGGGCCAGGCAGCCGGCGACGGCCGCGAGCACCATCACCAGACCCGCCGCGCGGACCACGCCGGCCACCGCGCCGGCGGACCCCAGGGCGTCGAAGCCCTCCGGGCCGAGGGCGAAGGCCCAGTCGTGCATGCCCCCGATCAGCGGCAGCCGCTCGTACGGCGCGTCGCCGATGTAGACGCTCGCGTCGCGCGCCGAGGTCCCCGCCCACGCCAGGCAGAGCATCCCCGAGACGAGCTCGCGCCGGCGCAGGAAGTACGCGGAGATCGCGAGCGGCAGGGCGACCTGGGTGATCGAGCCCATCATCGCGGTCACAAGGTCGGGGAAGACGTAGGTGGCGACATGGCCGAACTCGTGGATCGCGAGGTCGATCCAGCGCAGCACCGGCACGGCGATCTCCGGATCCGAACGCGATCAGCCCGAGGAGGGCGCACGCGAGGGCGCCGCCGAGGTCGCGCCAGAACGCCAGAGACGACGAGGACGGCTCCATCTCCTCATCATCGGCGCCGAACGGCCTCCCCATCAGGCCCCCCGCCGCCGATACTCACCGGATGCGCATCCCGACGATCCTCGCCGCTCTGCGCCGCCGCCGCGCTCTGGCGCCGGCCCGGCCTCCGCGACGCCCCTGCCCGGGGCGCCGAACTGCGCGATCCTGCCGCCCGGCAACGTGTGGAACCAGCCGGTGGACTCCCTGCCGCGGGCCGCGAACTCCGCGCGGCTGATCCGCGGGATCGGCCTCGGCGACGCCCTGCATCCGGATTTCAGCGACCAGGGGCGCTACGGCATCCCGATCAACGTCGTGGGCGCGTCGACGCCGCGCTCGCGCGTCCGCTTCGACTACGCCGACGAGTCGGACCGGGTCGCGTACCCGATCCCCGCGCGCCCGAAGATCGAGGGCGGCGGCGATCGACACATCCTGATGGTCGATCGCGACGCGTGCCGCCTCTACGAGATCTTCGCGGCGCGGCGCGGGGCGGGCGGCCGCTGGAGCGGCGGATCGGGTGCGGTCTTCGACCTGGGATCGAACGCCCTGCGGCCCGCCGGCTGGACCAGCGCCGACGCGGCGGGCCTGCCGATCCTCCCGGGACTGGCACGCTATGACGAGGTCGCGGGCACCGGCATCGACCACGCCTTGCGCTTCACGGCGCCACGGACCCGCCGCGCGTACATCTTCCCGGCACGGCACGCCGCCTCCAACTCGTCGGACCCGGGACTTCCGCCGATGGGGCTGCGGGTGCGCCTGCGCGCCTCGGTCCCGCTGGCGGGCTACGGCCCCCAGGCCCGCGCGGTCCTCGTCGCGCTCAAGCGCTACGGCATGATCCTCGCCGACAACGGATCACCCTGGTACGTCAGCGGCGCGCCCAGCTCGGGCTGGGACGACGACGACCTCCACGACCTGGGCCGGATCCGCGGCCGGGACTTCGAGGTGGTGGACACCCGGGGCCTGCGCAGCACCGCCACGACCGGGTAGCCGGCAGATGCAGGACCGGCGGGACTCGCCCGGGCCTCGGGCCGCCGCCGCCGGATCATGCCCTGCCGGAGCCGCGCCTCCAGTGCCGGCGATCAGCATCTCGAGCCCGAAGGTCGAGTACGGCCGCCGGGATCGTCGGTCGTGATGGCGTCGACGAGGTCCGCCACGACGGGCTCGCTCGCGGGCGGCGGCGTGAGCCTGCTGCGCCGCGCCGAGCCTCGAGCAGCGTCGAGTCCGACCGCGAACCGGACCACGGTCCGCATGGTGCGCACGGCCGTCGACCGCGGTCGAATCCCGCGGCCTCGAGGAGACCGAGAGCCCGCTCGAGCCGATCGCCGCGGCCGACGATGTAGGCGGTCATCGGCCGGCTGGCGACCAGCTGGACCACGTTGGGGTGATGCCGGAGAACGCCCCGGAACGTGTGGGCGAACGACACGAACGACTCCTGCCAGGTCGTCACCGCGCCCTGCCCGCTGTCGACCTCGCCGAGGACCAGCTCGACGACTCCGTCCAGCAGCGCATCCTTGCCGGGGACGTGCCAGTAGAGCGACATCGCCTCGACGCCGAGCTCAGCCGCCACGGCGCGCATGGTGCAGGCGTCGAGGCCACTCTCATCGATGATCCGCAGGGCCGCCGCCAGGATGGCGTCGCGGGTCAGTCCAGGGCGAGTCCGTGCCACGGACGTATCCTTCCAGACGCGAGGGGATTTTGTACTGGGAACGGATGTTTCCAGCATGAGAGGCACTCACGGGCCGGAATCTCTACCCGGACCGGCGGGGTCTCCTTCCCGGGCCGGCCGTGCGATCCGCCGAGATGGGAGGGCGGTGATCTCCGGAGCGTGCCGAGGTGGGGGGAGATGTCCTCTGACCCCTATAACGACATAACTTCAGTTCCCGTGCGTTCATGCCGGAATCCCGCACTGAGGGACATCCGTCGGGACAGATGGTGGTCCGGTCGTCCGAGCCACCCGGTAGCGTCGCGCCATCTCGACCACGCCGAGTTGGAGGTCCCTCGTGGCGTCCCTCGCAGAGCGCCCCTCGGGCGCGCCGCACAGCAGCACCGCACCGACGTTGAGCACCGACCGCCTCACCAGCTCGACCACCACCGCGCCGCCCACGGCCTCCACCGCCGCGACCAGCCCGTACCCGGACGAGGACTACCGGGGCTGGGCCAGCCTGTAGGACCTCGGCCCCGGGGATCCGGGGCCCGTGATATGAGCACCTGATGACCCGCGCCCGGCAGGCCCTGGCCCTCATCCTGCTGGGAATCGCCGCCGCCACCGTCGGCTTCGCCGGGGCTTCCGCGCTGGAGGGCGCGTCCGAGCCGCCGCCGGGCCTGTCGGCGGCGACCGCCCCGCAGGGCCCCGCGCGCGAGCCCGCGCCGCCCCCGGCACCCGCGCCCGCGGTGAGTGCGACCAGCCCCGTGGAGCCCGTGGCGCCGCCCGAGGCGCCGGGACCGCCCGTCTCGGTCCCGTCCGGGCCCGCGCCGCCCGCGGTCGCGCAGGCCCCGCTGCCGGCGCCGGAGCCCGCGCCCGCGCCACGGCCGGAGACCCGGCCGGCGACCCCGGCGCGACCGACGCCGCCCGCGACGCCGCCCGCGACGCCTCCGCGACCGGCCCCGGAGACGACGCCCACAGCCCCGGCGACGCCCCTCGCGCCCACCGGCGCCACCGGCGGCGGTGCTCGCCGCGCCGCCACCGCCGCCCACGGGAATCGCGATACCGGCCGACACCGCCCTCACAGGCGCCGACCCCGCCCACCGCGTCCTCGCCGGAGCACTCTCGGCATCGACCCCCGGATCGGTGGAACGCGAGGATCTGTCGCGCGCGCTCGCCCTCTGGCGGACGTACCTCGGCCCGGACGCCGCGCCCGCGCCCGCGGGGCGCAGAGCGACGATCGCCCGGGCCCTGCGGGCCAACGCCTGGTGGTTCGCGTGAGCGCGGATCGCCGCGCCGACGGGTTCTGCTCCGCGACGAGGACGGCATCATCCTGACCTACCGCGCCGGCCAGGGCTTCGTCGTGAACCCGGTCGCCACCACCGGCCGCTGGCGCGGCCTCAACGACGACGTTCCGGCGGCCGCGCTCGCCGAGCCGCTGCTCGAGATGGGCGTCGAGCGGCGGGCCGGCGAGCGCGCCTTCACGGCCTGGGAGTACTACGACCGCGAGGGCGACCCGGCCGCGATCGTCCCCGGCACCTCGGGGATGGCGCAGGCCGGGTCGCGCTGCTGATGGCCCACGCCCAGGCCGAGACCGGCGATCCGCGCTTCGCCACGGCCGCCCTCGGCGCGCTCGCGGCCTTCACGGTGGACGTCGATCGCGGCGGCGTCCGCAGCATGGTGCGGACCGCACCCTCCCAGACTCCCGACGCCCTGGTACGTCGAGCGCGCCTACCCGGGCGACGACCCGTGGAAGGGCGGCGCGCTGAACGGCTTCATGGTGACCCTGCTCAACCTGCGCGGCGCGGCCTCGATCCTCGACGGCGTCGCCGGCGGCGGCGAGCCCGCCGCCACCGCCACCGCCCTCGCCCGCGACCTCGCCGACCGGGGCGCCGCTGTCGCTGGAGCGCCACCTGCCCGACCACGACTCGGGCTCGTGGAGCTACTACGGCCTGCTCACGCCGGGGCGGCCGTGGCGCACCTACCTCGCCGACCTCAACTACCACTGCTACCACGTCAGGCTGCTCGCCCAGCTGGCCGAGCCCTACCCCGACCTCGGCTTCGCCGACGACGTCTGACACGCTGGCAGGGGTACGTCGACGCGGCCGGGCGTCAGCTGCCCCGCGCGCGCTGAGCGCCGGGTCCGGGCTCAGCGGAGGACCGAGCGCAGCGAGGTCGGGCGCCACTCGGCGCCGCCGCGCGGCGTCGGGATCCGCTCGGCGTTCAGGGTGTCGCAGATCGCCTGGAGGGTCATGCCCTGGCCGCGCAGCTCGCGGATGCGCTCGGCGACGGCGGGCCGGCGTGGACGACGGGCGCCCCGGGCGGCCGGCGAGGCGCGCGTCCGGCGGTCGTGATCGCGCGCGGCTGCCAGGTGGCCGCCTCGGCGAGCACCTCCCCCACCGCCCGGCCCCCGTCGGCCGAGAGGTCCACGTCGGGCTGCAGGGAGACGATGGTGAAGCCGCCGTCGACCGCCTCGCGCACCAGCTCGGCGAGGTCGATCAGCGAGTAGGTCAGCCGGTCGAGGCGGGCGACGACGATGCCCTCGGCCTCGCCGGCCCGGCAGGCCGTGAGCGCGGCGCGCAGCCCGGGACGCCGCAGGGTGCGGCCGGAGCGCACGTCCTCCTCGCTGCGGACGATGTCCCACCCGTGCGCGCCGCGGCGCTCGCGATGGCGGCGCGCTGGACGTCGAGGCCGGGCCGCTCCCCGCTGCGCTCCCGGGGGGCGACGCGCAGGTATGCGATGAGGGGGCGGTCCATGTCTGCGCGGCACTTTACACTAAAGGTGATTTCGTGTAAAAACACGAAAGACATTTGTGTATGAGCACCGACCGACGCGAGGAGAGCCGCCCGTGAGCGACACCGTCAACGTAGCCATCATCGGGGTGGGCAACTGCGCCTCGTCCCTGGTGCAGGGCGTCGAGTTCTACAAGGACGCCGACCCGGACGAGTTCGTCCCGGGCCTCATGCACGTGAACCTCGGCGGCTACCACATCCGCGACATCAAGTTCACGGCCGCCTTCGACATCAACGTCACGCAAGGTCGGCACGGACCTGTCCGAGGCGATCTTCGCGGAGCCCAACAACACCATCAAGCTGGCCGACGTCCCGAACCTGGGCGTCGAGGTCGCAGCGCGGGATGACCCACGACGGCCTGGGCAAGTACCTCTCGGAGGTCATCACCAAGGCCCCCGGCCCGACGGCCGACATCGTCGGGATCCTCGAGCGACACCAACACCCACGTGGTCGTGAGCTACCTGCCGGTCGGCTCCGAGAACGCCACCAAGTGGTACGTCGAGCAGATCCTCGCGCGCCGGCTGCGCCTTCGTGAACTGCGTCCCGGTCTTCATCGGTCGCGAGGCCTACTGGCAGGAGCGCTTCCGCGAGCGCGGGCTCCCGATCATCGGCGACGACATCAAGAGCCAGGTCGGCGCGACGATCGTGCACCGCCAGCTGGTCCACCTGATGCGCGAGCGCGGCGTCAAGCTGGCCCACACCTCGCAGCTGAACTTCGGCGGCAACACCGACTTCCTCAACATGCTCGAGCGGGAGCGCCTGGAGTCGAAGAAGATCTCCAAGACCAACGCGGTGACCTCGGTCATGGGCGACGAGATCGACAAGAAGGACATCCACATCGGCCCGAGCGACTACGTGCCGTGGCTGACCGACCGCAAGTGGGCCCACATCCGCCTCGAGGGCACCGGCTTCGGCGAGGTGCCGATCAACATCGAGCTCAAGCTCGAGGTGTGGGACTCCCCGAACTCGGCCGGCATCGTCATCGACGCCGTCCGCTGCGCCAAGCTGGCGCTCGACCGCGGCATCGGCGGCACGCTCGAGGGCCCGTCGTCGTACTTCATGAAGAGCCCGCCGATCCAGCACCCGGACTCGCTCTGCCACGAGCTGACCGAGGCGTTCATCGACGGCTCGAACCTGTCGGCGGTCTTCCCGGAGCCCGGCCGCGACCGTCTCGTAGCCGGTCGTCCCGGCCCCCACCCGTGCCGGTCGGCGGGTGGGGGCGACGGGACACCGCCTAAGATGGGCCGGCGTGACGTCCGCCGCCCTCACCCCCACCCCGCCCGGCACGAGCCACCTCGTCGCCACCAGCGGGGTCTCGAAGCGCTTCGGCTCCGTCCAGGCGCTCGACGACGTCACGGTCGCGCTCACGGCGACGGCCACCGGCCTGCTGGGCGCCAACGGAGCGGGCAAGTCGACGCTCATGAAGGCGCTGCTCGGGCTGGTCACGCCCGACGAGGGCAGCGTCGAGGTGCTCGGCATCGACGCCGCCCGCCACCCGGGCGAGATCCGGCGGCGCCTGGGCTACATGCCCGAGCGCGACTGCCTGCCGCTGGAGATGACCGCCCGCGACCTCGTGGTCCACATGGCCGAGCTGCGCGGCCTGCCGCGGCGCGCGGCCGTGCTGCGCGCCTCGGAGGTCCTGTTCCAGGTGGGGCTGGAGGAGGAGCGCTCCCGGCTGATCGGGACCTTCTCGACCGGCATGAAGCAGCGCACCAAGCTCGCCCAGGCGCTGGTGCACTCGCCCGAGCTGGTGGTGCTCGACGAGCCGACCAACGGCCTCGACCCCTCGGGCCGCGAGGAGATGCTGTCGCTGGTGCGGCGCCTGTCGAGCGACCTCGGCATCGCCGTGCTGCTCTCCTCGCACGTCCTCGAGGACGTCACCCGCACCTGCGACGCCGTGGTGGTGCTGCGCGACGGGCGCCTGGTCACGGCGGGGCGCATCGACGAGATGGAGGGGCTCGGCGGACCAGGGGCGTCCTGGTGCGCGTCGCCGGCGACGTCCAGGCCTTCCGCGACGCGCTCGGCGGACGCGGCCTGACCGTGGAGTCCCGCGAGAACGGCCCTGATCGTCACCGGCGCCGCCGAGGGCGAGATGCTCGACGCCGTGCGCGACGCCGCCGCCGACGCCGGAGGTGGGCCTGCGCGAGCTGCGCCCCGCCGGGCCGACCCTCGAGGACGCCCTCGTGGACGCGCTCGAGTGAGCCCGGCCTCCGGCGACGCCGAGATCCGCGACGTCCGCTACTCGCGGCTACGACGGGCGAGCGGCGCGGGGCGCATGGCCGGGCGTGGTGTCGCTCGCGCGCTGGGGCGCGCTGCGCTCCCTGGGCGCGCGGCGCGGATGGAAGGCGAAGGCCGTCCCGATCACGCTCGCCCTGCTCGCCGTCGCGCCCGCCATCATCGTGCTCGGGCGTGCGGGCGCTCTTCGCCGACCAGATCGGGCATCGACCTCTCCGACGCGCTGCCCTTCTCCGACTACCAGGCGATCATCGGCATCGTGATCCTGCTCTTCGCGGGATCACCACCCCCGAGCTGCTCTGCCCGGACCGGCGCGACGGCACCCTGCGCTCTACTTCTCCACCGCGGTGAGCCGCCGCGAGTACCTCGCCGGGCGCATCCTCGCCGCCGTGCGTCCCCCTTCTGCTGGTGACCCTCGTGCCGCTGCTCGTGCTCTACGGCGGCATCCTGGTGTTCGAGCTGCACCCGGTCGCCTACCTCCAGGACAACTGGGGCGCAGCTGCCGCGCATCATCGCCGCCGGGGCTGATCCTGGCCGTCTACTACGGCCTCGTGGGCCTGGCGGTGGCGTCGCTCACCGGGCCGCCGCGCCTTCGCGATCGGCGGCTACCTGCTGGTGCTGATCGCCCCGACGCTGGTCGCCGGGCTGATCGGCGAGGCCCTCGGCGACCCCGACTGGCCCTACCTGCTGCAGCTGTCGGTGCTGCCGATCAACTTCGCCGCCTCCCTGTTCCCGGGCACGGAGGAGATCCCGAACTCCACCGCGGCGTGGGCCGGCGCCTTCCTCGTGGTCGTCGGGCTCGCCTCCGCCGTGCTGCTGCGCCGCTACCGCCGGGGCTCCGAGGCGTGACCGAGGCCGTCGCCCTGTCGTTCGAGGGGGTCTCGCGCTGGTACGGCGACACCGTCGCCCTGGCCGACGTCTCCTTCGAGATCGGCCCCGGCGTGACGGGCCTGCTCGGCCACAACGGCGCGGGCAAGTCGACGGCGCTGAAGCTGTGCGCGGGCTTCACCCAGCCGAGCAGCGGCACGGTGCGCGTCCTCGGCACCGACCTCGCCGCCAGCCCGGACGCCTACCGGCGCATCGGCATCGCCCACGACCGCGACGCCCTGTGGCCCTTCCTCACCGCCCGCGCCGTGGTGGCGCTCTGCGCGAAGCTGCGCGGGGTCGCCGACCCCGACGCCGCGGCCATCCGGGCCCTCGCCGAGGTGGGCCTGGAGGACGCCGCGGACCGCAAGGTGAAGGGCTTCTCGCACGGCATGCGCCAGCGGGTGAAGCTCGCCCAGGCCCTCGCGCACGATCCCGAGCTGCTCCTGCTGGACGAGCCCCTCAACGGCCTCGATCCGGCCCAGCGGCGCAGCGTGGTCTCGCTCATCCAGCGGCTCGGCGAGGAGGGGCGCACGGTTCTCGTGTCCTCGCACGTGCTGCACGAGGTGGAGCGGATGGCGCCCCGGGTGCTGGTGCTGGTCAACGGCCACCTGGTGGCGAGCGGGTCGACGGCCGCGATCCGCGAGCTGATCGCCGACCGGCCGCGCAGCATCCGCCTGGAGGCCACCGAGGGCCGCGCACTGGCCCGGGAGCTGGTCGGCGCCGGGCTGGTGGAGTCCGTGCGCTTCGACGACGGGGCGCTCGTGGTGGAATCGGCCGACGTCGAGCGCTTCGGACGCGATCTGCCCCGCCATGGCCCGCGAGGTGGGGGCGCGCCTGCGCCGGGTCGAGCCGGTGGGGGACGACCTCGAGAGCGTCTACGCCTACCTGCACCAGCGGGCGCGGGGCGTCGGACGATGATCTCCTGGCCGGTCTACCGCCTGACCCTGCGCAGCATCCTCGACGGACGCAAGGCGCTCGCGATGGCGGTGCTCGTGCTGGTGCCCGTCATCGCCGCGCATCGTCTTCGCGGCCGCGGGCGAGGTCGACCCGAGGATCTTCTGGGCACGGCTGCTGCAGCGGCTGGTGATCCCGACGGTGACCGCGTTCGTGGCCGTCGTCCTCGGCGCCAGCGCCATCGGCGACGAGCGCGAGGACGGCACGATCCTCTACCTGGTCGCCACGCCGCTGTCGCGGCTGACCCTGGTGCTGACCAAGGTCCTCGCGGCGTGGACGGCGTCGATGCTCCTGCTCGCGCCGGCCGTGATCGCCGCGGGCCTGATCAGCCTGCGCGGGTACGCCGGGGCCTCGCAGATCCTGTGGCCGCTCCTGGGCGTGGCGCTGAGCGCCCTCTGCTACTGCTCGGCCGCCGCCTGGCTGTCGATGCTCAGTCGCAGGCCGGTCGTGATCGGCGCGCTCTACATCCTGCTCTGGGAGGGCTCGATCGCCACCTTCGCGGCCTCGGCCGACCGCTTCTCCATCGCGGCGTACGGCCGGGCGATCGCGGTGGAGGGCGTGGTGGACGTCAACGCCCCCGACGCGTCGGCGGCGACGGCGATCGCCGTGCTGGTCGGCGCCACCGTGGTGGGCGCCTGGGCCGCGACCCGCAGATTCACTCGAACAGAGCTTCCGTGACCGCGTCCTCGCGCCAGGCCACGCAGGCGTCGCGCCCCTCGTCCTTGGCCCGGTAGAGCGCGCGGTCGGCCCTGCGCGTCAGGCCGGCCGCCGCCCCCCCATCCAGCGCGGCCACGCCGAGGGAGGCCGTGAGGCGCCCGGCCACGGGGAACGGCGAGCCCGAGATCGCGGCCCGCAGGCGCTCGGCGGCCTCCAGTCCGCGTTCGAGATCGGTGGACGGAAGGAGCCAGGCGAGCTCCTCGCCCCCGACGCGGGCCGTGACGTCGCCGCGCCGGGCGCTGTCGCGCAGGCGTCGTGAGACCTCCCGCAGCACGTCGTCGCCGACCTGGTGCCCGAAGGTGTCGTTGACGCGCTTGAAGTGGTCGAGGTCGATCAGGATCAGCGACAGGGGCGCGCCGCCGCGCGCGGCGCGGGCGCACTCCTCCTCGAGGCGCCGGTGGAAGGCGCCGTGGTTGGCGAGGCCGGTGAGCGGATCGGTCGTGGCGAGGGCGACCAGTCGCTCGCGGGCGCGGGCGTTCGCGACCGCGAGGCCCACGAGCGGGGCCAGGCGGCCCAGGCGCGCGGTCCGCGCGCCGTCGTCCCCTCCCGGCCCGGCACCACGCGCCAGGATCACGCCCCACGGGGCGCCCTCGACGCTCACGGGCGCCACGAGTGCGTCGTCGGTCAGGTCGGACGCCGCCATGCGGTCCCCCACGGCCAGCGGCGGCCCCGCGGCGCCGAGGACCATCCCCTCCCCGGCGTGGAGGCGCACCAGGGCGGCGCACTCCGCGCCCACCAGCCCGACGGCCTCGCCGGTGACCAGCGCCGCGAGCCGGTCGAACGGAACCCCCTCGGCCACGGCCGCCGTCACGCGGGTCACGGCGGCGCGCTCGGCGTCCGCGCGCACCCGTTCGCTGACATCCCGCGAGTCGGTGTGCACCTCCCTCACGCGGCCCGAGGCGTCGAGGAGCACCCGGGTGGTGGTCTCGATCCAGGCCCAGCCCCCGTCGCGGCGGCGCACGCGGTGCACGCGGGGCGCCGGACCGGCGTCGAGGTCGTCCTCCGGGAGGATCTCGGGCACCCGCCGGCCGAGCAGCTCGTCCGGCTCCCAGGCGAGGATCTCCCGGGCGGCCGCCGACGCGTAGCGGATCGCCCCTCCGGCCCCCGGCGGACCAGGAGGTCCCTGCCCCCCTCGGCGAGCTCGCGGAACATCGCCACCTCGGCCGCGAGCGCGCCGGCCTCCGCGCCACGCCGCGCGGCGGCGTGGACCCGGGCCACCAGCTCACCCCCGTCGGCCCCCTCCCGCGACGACGTCGGCGAATCCGGCCGCGAGCGCGGCGGCCACGTCCGAGGGCCGCGAGCCCTGGAGCACCAGGAGCATCGGCGGCGGCGGAGGCCGAGTCGCAGGAGCTCGCGCGCGACGCCCTCGAAGCGGGCCGCCGACCAGACGACGACGTCCCACCGGATCCGCCCGATCCGCTCCCTCGCGGCCCACGGATCGACGCCCGGAGGCACATCGAGACCCGGCCCTGCGCAGCCGGCTGCGCAGGCGGTGGCGGTCGAGGCCGCTGTCGGAGACCACCAGAGCGAGGGGCTGGGACCGCCGGCTATGTGGAAGAGGACCGGGCACCCGTAGTGCAGTGATCGGCCGGACGGCGCCCGGGCATGACGGCTTTCGCGCCCCTGTGAGGCCGTGGTACGGTCCCTCGGTTCCCGGTCGGTCCCCGATCGACCCGGGAGAGGATCTTCTTCCACGATGAATCCCCCATTCCTCCAGGGCCCGGTCCCGCGGGTCCGAACCGGTCTGCGCGCGGCACTCCTGGTGCTGGGCCTCGCCGTGGCCGCGGGCTCGCCCGTCGCGATGAACCTGAGCGCCGCGCCCGGTGATGTGATCGGGGCCAAGCGGAGCCAGGTCCGGATGCTCGAGGCGGAGGTGCTGCGCATCGACGCCCAGGCCACGACGGCGGCCGACGCCCACGCGGCGGCCGTACGGCGGGCCGGCGATCTGCGCGCCCGCATCGCCGAGACCGGCCGGGGCCTGGTGGCGGCGCGGGCCGCCCGCGCCGTCGCGGTGCAGGCGCCTCTCCGAGCGGATCGTGGGCCTCTACGCGCAGGAGCCCCCGTCCCTGGTGGAGATCGTCCTCGCCTCGGGGGGTCTCACGGCCGCGGTCGACACGCAGCGCGCCCTCGAGGCCGTCAGCGACCAGGACGCGCGCATCGTCGCCCAGACCCAGGCCACGCGCGAGCGGCTCTCGCGCCTGCGCGCCGAACTGGAGGACGACCGCGCCGCCGTGGAGGCGAACGTCACCGAGTCGGCGGCGCGCCTCACCGAGCTGCGCGGCCTGATCTCCGACCGCCGGCGCGTGCTCGACGACGCCCAGCGGACGCTGGACCGCCTGGTCACGGGCGACCAGCAGCGTCGCGCCGGCCAGGCGGCGACCCGGGCCGCCGCCGCCGAGGCCGCCGCCGAGCGCGCTCTGCTGCGCCGGGCCGACCCCGCCGCGCCCGCCGCATCGGCCCCCGACGGCCGCCGCCGGAGCCGCGCCGCGCCCTCGGGCGGCGTCTCCGACGCGCTCGAGCGGATCGCCCAGTGCGAATCCGGAGGCAACCCCCAGGCGGTCTCCGCGAGCGGCCAGTACCGGGGCAAGTACCAGTTCGACCTGGGCACCTGGCAGTCGCTCGGCGGCTCGGGCGACCCGGCGGCCGCCCCGGAGGCCGAGCAGGACCGCATCGCCGCGCTGCTCTACGCCCGCCGCGGGCCCGCGCCCTGGCCGGTCTGCGGATACCGATGAGGGGGCTGTTCGCCAGGGGCATGTGCCACTTGACGGGGCAGGCGCGCCAGAACATAGTCTCGGGCTGGCCGGTGACGGTCGAGGCGCTGGGCGGCTCGCGGTGTTCGCGCCGGTCGTCCCGTCTGCGGGTCTCCGCGGCGCTCGACTCGGGAACCGACCCTCTGTCACGCCGTGACGTCGGCCTCGCGCACGACGCCCTCTCGGCGGTTTGCGGGCAGTGGCGGGTACGTTCGACGACACCACGGGGGGACGGGAGGCGGATGACGACGCAGCAGGTGACCGCGTTGACGCGCGACGGCGAGCTCCGTGAGCTGATCGTCCGCGGTGCGGAGATGGGCTTCCTCGGCATGGAGGAGGTCGCCGAGGTCATCGACGGGCTCGGACTGGACGCCGATGCCGTCGAGGCGATCTACCAGCACCTCGAGGAGGCCGGCGTCGAGCTCCTGGAGCAGTCCGAGGCGATCGCCCGGGCCGCCCAGCTCGCCGAGGAGGACGAGCGCCCGCGCCGCGCCGCGACGACCACCGTCGAGGCAGACGACCGACGCCCTCCAGCTCTTCCTCAAGGACATCGGACGCGTGCCGCTGCTCACCGCCGCCGACGAGGTCCGCCTCGCCAAGCGCATCGAGCTCGGCGACCAGGCCGCGAAGCAGCAGATGGTCGAGGCCAACCTGCGGCTCGTCGTCTCCATCGCCAAGGGCTACCGCGGGCGCGGTCTGCCGTTCCTGGACCTGATCCAGGAGGGCACGCTCGGCCTCGTGCGCGCCGTCGAGAAGTTCGACTGGCGGCGCGGCTTCAAGTTCTCGACCTACGCGACCTGGTGGATCCGCCAGGCGGTCACCCGCGCGCTCGCCGACAAGGGCCGGACCATCCGCATCCCGGTGCACGTCGTCGAGAAGCTCAACCAGATCAGCCGCGCCGAGCGCGTGCTGATCGGGCAGCTCGGCCGCGAGCCCACCGTCGAGGAGATCGGCGAGGCCGCCGGCCTGCCGCCGGACGAGGTGGAGGAGATCCTCCGCAGCGCCCAGCCCACGGTCTCCCTCGAGAAGCCCGTCGGCGAGGAGGAGGAGTCCGAGCTCGGCCGCTTCCTGGCGGACGAGAACAGCATCGCCCCGGAGGTCTCGGCGGAGACCAGCCTGCGCGAGCAGGCGCTTCGCGACCTGCTCGACCAGCTCAGCTACCGCGAGCGGCGCGTGCTGGAGCTCCGCTACGGCCTGCGCGGCGAGAAGCCCCGCACGCTCGACGAGCTCGGGCGGATGTTCAACGTCACCCGCGAGCGCATCCGCCAGGTCGAGAGCCAGTCGCTGCAGAAGCTGGGCGCCCTCCCCGACTCCGGGCGGCTCGGCTAGATCACTCCGTCCCGCCGGCGCCCCCGGGGGCTCCGGCGCCGGCGATCGGCGTCAGTTCAGGGTGGGGTCGTCGGGCATGCGCGCGATCAGGCGCCAGGAGCCGCCCTTGCGCTCGAGCACGCGGCTCCAGAGGCCGCGGTGGTCGTCGCGTGAAGACGTCCTCGGCGTCGGCGGCGACGTCGACCCAGGCCTCCTCGTCGAGCTCGCTGCTCGAGCTGACCCGCCCCCCAGCCGGCGTAGCCGCCGAAGGCGCGGATGGCGCGCACGCCGCCGTGGCGCGCCGGCTCGGCGTCGGGGTCGACGATGCCGACGCTGCCGAAGGCGATCGGTGGCCGCGCGCGAGGCGTCCTCGAAGTCGGCGAGCAGGATCACCGCCTCCGGCTGCACCGGGCCGCCCTGGAAGACGCGCTCCTCCTCGGGCATCAGCGTCGGCGAGGCCCCGCGGGCAGCGCCTCCCGCGAGACCAGCGGCGTCGGGCGGTTGAGCACGAGCCCGAGGGCGCCGTCGGCCGAGTGCTCCAGCATCAGGACGACGGTGCGCCGGAAGTTGGGGTCGTCGAGCGCCGGTGCGGCCACCAGCAGGCGGCCGTGGCGGCTGGCGGGCGGGGCGTCGCTCAGCGTGAACATCTCCTCGATCAGGTCGACGAAGTCGTCGAGCTCGTCCGGGTCGCTGGCCAGGCCGCGGCGAGCAGCCCGTCGAAGGTCTGTGCCGCGATCGGGCCCAGGTCGCATGCCCACCACGCCGAAGAAGCGCCGCAGGTGGCGCGCCTGCGCGCCGGCCTCGTCCCAGCGCCCCGCGCTCGCCGAGGCGCCGACGACGAGCGCCGTGCCGACGCGGGCGACCTCGCCGTAGGTCGGGCGCATCGCCGCGCGGGCTCGGGGAGCCGCCCGTCCGCCGGCGAGTGCCGCGAGATCATCGCTCCAGGCCTGGTCGTCGAGCCAGGCGACCAGGCGCGCCAGGCGGGTCGCCCCGCCGGCGACCGGCCCGGAGGTCACGCGGTCCGCTTGCGGCGCCTCTCCTTCGCGGATGTTGAAGGCCGCGCCGCCGGCGACGAAGACGATCGCGGCGAGAACGAAGAGCCAGAACACCGGCATGTGGTTGGGGAGCTCGTCGCCCGTGTCCTTGATCGCGAAGCCCGCGCAGAACCACACCATGGCCGACGATGAGGAGCGTGCCGGCGGCCCGGAAGGGCCAGGTGGCCGGGAGATCCTGATGACCTGCGCTGCTGTGCGCCATATCGTCCTTTCCAGCCGTCGACGAACGGCGGCAAGGCTACCACGGGCCCCGGATCGCCTCACCGCGTCTCGACACCCCCCACGGGGGGCGGAACGTCACCGGCGTCGCGCGTCGCCTCCGGAGGGTTCCGATGCCGGAGCCTTCGCGATGGCCCGGGCGATCCGCCGCTCGCGGGCGAGCACCTGGAAGTCCCCGCCGCCGGAGCGGTAGAGCCCGGCCGGGCGGCCCGGGCCGTCGGCCCGCGAGGCGCCCGTCGGCTCGACGATGCCGGCCTGCAGGACGTCGCGCCGGAAGTTGCGGGTGTCGAGGTCGTGGCCGAGCACCGCCTCGTAGACCACCTGGAGCTCGCCGAGGGTGAAGGTCTCGGGCAGCAGCTGGAGGGCGATCGGCGCGTAGGCGGCCTTCGCCCGCACGCGCGAGCGGCCGTACTCGAGCACCCCGACCGCGTCCGCGTCGAGCGCCGGCAGGTCGTCCATCGGGAACCAGCGCACCTCGACGACGCCCGGGCCCGGGCGTGAGGACGTGGCGCTCCGGCGGCGACCAGGCACAGATGGGCGACGCAGACCCCCTCCCCCCGTCGCGGTCGAACGGTGTAGAGCTGCTCGAGGTGCGGCTCCCGCGGATGCCGGTCTGCTCGTCGAGCGCAGCCCGGGCGGCGCGCCTCGAGGGTCGTTCCCGCCGGCACGTCGGCGCCCGGCAGCGCCCACACGCTGCCGGGGAGCCGCAGCAGCAGGGCGTGCGTCCGCCGCTCGCGGACGCCGATCACGACGATCTCGGTTCGCACGGGTTTCATGTGACAACGACAATAACCCAATCCCGGGTTATTGTCGCGCGGCCTCCTGCGCCTCCAGCCAGCCGGCGACGCCGTCCGTGTTCGCCTCGGCCCACCCCAGCCGCCGCCAGAGAGCGAGGGCGCGGGCGTCGCCGACGGTCTCCGCGAGCGGCAGGCGGCGCTCGATCTCCGCCGCCAGGCCGCGGCCGGCACGGCTCGCCACGGGCCGCCTCGCGCACGACGGCGAGCTGCCGGCGGGCGAGGTCGAGCGCCGCCGCGGGCTCGCCGGCATCGCCGAAGTGGGCGAGGCAGGAGGCGCTCGGCGCGCAGCCCGGCCAGCCGCGCGAGGCTGGCCGTCGCCGGCGTCCAGGTCGATCTCCGAGGGCGGCAGCGCCGGATAGAGGCCGGCATCCGGGCAGGCGCACGCCGAGGGCGTCGCCCGCGAGGATCGTCCCGGTCGCCTCGTCGAGCACCGCCATGTGGTGGCGGGCGTGCCCGGGCGTCTCGATCATCTCCAGGCTCCGGCCATCGCCCAGATCCACCCGGTGGCCGTCCTCGACGCCCACCACGCGGGCGGCGGGCGTCGGGTCGAGCCCGCCGTAGAGCGACCAGCGCGCGCCGTAGACCGCGCGCCGAGGCGGCCACCAGGCGCGCCGGGTCGGCGAGGTGGCGGGCCCCGCGCCGGTGGACGACCACGCTCGCGCGCGGGGAAGGCGGCCGCCAGGATCCCGGTGCCGCCGCAGTGGTCGAGGTGGACGTGGGTCAGGACGATCCAGCGCAGGTCGCCCGCGCCGAGCCCGGCCGCGGCGAGCGCGGCGCGCACCGACGGCGGCCGAGGTGCGCGCGCCCGGGTCGATCAGCGCCGGGCCGCTCGCCCGCCACCAGGTAGGCGGCGGTCATGCCCGGCATCCCGCCGAGGAGGGTGTCGATCATCGCGATGTCCGGGCGCGACCTCCTGCACGGGTCGATCGTCGCATAGCCTTCGGGGCCGTGAGCGACGAACGACAGCGCGCGTGGGCGCGCGGCCGGGGAGGCCGCCGCCGCGCAGGTCGAGGACGGCATGCGGGTCGGGCTCGGCACCGGCCGCGCCGCCGCGGCCGGGCATCCGGGCGCTCGGCGCGCGCGTCGCCGAGGGCCTGCGCTGCACCGGCGTGCCCACCTCGAAGGCCAGCACGGCCCTCGCGCGGGAGCTGGGGATCCCGATCGGCCGCCTGCGCGGGCCCCTCGACCTCGCCTTCGACGGCGCCGACGCGGTCGATCCCGCACGGCCTCGTGATCAAGGGGGCCGGCGGGGCCCTGGTGCGCGAGCGCATCGTGGCGGACGCCGTCGACGCGCTTCCTGGTGCTGGTGGACGGGCCGAAGGTGGTGCCGACCCTCGACGACTGGGGCGCGCTGCCGGTGGCCGTCGATGCCGTTCGGGGCCGGCAGGGTGGCGCAGCGCGCTCGCCGACCTCTCGCCCTCCCGCCGGCCGGGCGCCAGCGACGACGGCCTCGCGATCCTCGACCTCCACCTGCCGGCCGGGGCCGACTGGGCCGCCGTGGCCGACGCGGGTGGGCGCCGAGACCGGGGTGGTGGACCACGGCCTCTTCCGCGTCCCCCTCGCCGATGTGCTGGTCGGCCGGCCCGACGGCGCGCTGCGATCCGGCGGGCCCGCCGGAGGGCGCCGCTACGATCCGGGGGTGACCGCCCCCTCCGTGACACTCGCGCGCGCCGCCGGGCGGCTCTCGCGACGCCTGGGGCGCGGCGGCGGCACCAGCCTGCCGGGCAAGATGCTGCTGCGGATGCGGCCCGAGGCGCTCGCCGAGCTGGGCGGCGCGCTGCCGCGCGGCGTGACCGCTGATCTCGGCCACCAACGGCAAGACCACGACGGCCCGCCTGGTGGCCTCCTGCGCCCGCGAGGCGGGCTGGGACCTCGTCGCCAACACCTCCGGCGCCAACCTGCTGTCGGGGGTCGCGACGGCGCTCCTGGACGCCCAGGGGCGCACGCCCGGCGCCCGAGGCCGGCCTGTTCGAGGTCGACGAGGCGGCGCTCGTCGAGGTGGCCCGCCAGCTGCGGCCCCGGGTGCTGGTGCTGATGAACCTCTTCCGCGACCAGCTCGACCGCTACGGCGAGCTCGAGCACCTCGCCGGCGCTCTGGGCGCGGATGGTGGCCGAGCTGCCGGCGTCGGCGATCCCGGTGCTGAACGCCGACGACCCGGCCATCTCCGCCCTCGGCGCCGGCCGCCTCGGGCGTCATGACCTTCGGCATCGACGACCCCTCGGTCGCCCTCGCCGCCCTCCCCCACGCCGCCGACTCCACCCGCTGCCGCGTCTGCGCGCACCCGCTCACCTACGACCTGGTCACCCTCGGGCCACCTCGGGCACTGGCGCTGCGAGGGCTGCGGCGCGCGCCGCGTCGTCCCCGACGTGCGCGCGACCCGCGTCGAGCTGCGCGGCGCCCACGGCGTGGCCGTCCGCATCGAGACGCCCGAGGGGCCGGTCGAGGCGGAGCTGCCCCTGCCCGGGCCTGCACAACGCCTACAACGCCACCGCGGCCACGGCGGCCGCCCTGGCGATGGGCATCGCGCCCGACGCGATCGCCCGGGGCCTCGCCGCCAGCCCGGCCGCCTTCGGACGCGGGGAGCGGGTGTCGCCTCGACGGGCGCGAGCTGGTGCTGCTGCTCGCGAAGAACCCGACCGGCGCGAACGAGACCGTGCGCACGGTGCTGCTCGACCCCGAGCCGCCGCACCTGCTGATCGCCCTGAACGACCGCACGGCCGACGGGCACGACGTCTCGTGGATCTGGGACGTCGACTACGAGCCCCTGCTGGCGCGGGCCGCCTCGCTCACCCTCACCGGCGACCGCGCGCACGACCTCGCCCTGCGGATGCGCTACGCGGGACACCCGGCCGACGCGATGTCGGTCATCCCCGACCCCGAGGCCGCTCTCGACCACGCCGTCGCGGCGCACGCCCGCGGGCGGCACGCTCTACGTCCTGCCGACCTACACGGCGATGCTGGGCCTTCGGGAGACGCTGGTGCGGCGCGGCGCGGCGGAGGCGTTCTGGCGTGAGCGATGACGAGGCCCGCCGCTTCATGGCCGAGCACGCCCACTACACCGAGGACCTCGCCCTTCTGGCGCGGCCGCGGCCGAGCGCCTGGGCTCGCCGGTGCTCGACCTCGGGCGCGGCCGCCGGCCGGGTGTCGATCGCCGCTCGCCCGCGACGGGCCACGAGGTGTGGGCGCTCGACCGCTCGCCGCGAGATGCTGGCCGAGATCGGGCGGCGCCTGCGAGGCCGAGCCCCCCGAGGTGCGCGAGCGGGTCACCCCGGTCCGGGGCGAGCTCCAGGCGCTCGACCTGGGGCGCCGCTTCCCCCTGGTGCTGGTGGCGATGAACACCCTCCAGGTGCTGACCGAGCCCGCCGACCGGCATCGGCCTGCCTGCGCCGCATCCGCGAGCACCTCGGCCGAGGGCGGCGAGCTGATCTTCGACGTCGCGCTGCCCGACGTCGAGGAGATCACCGCCTCGATGGGCGTGGAGCGCTCCGGCGGGCAGCCACCGCGACGCCGCCAGCGGCGCGACGCTGGTCCACTCGGCCTGGTACGACGACTGGGACCCGGCGACGCACACCCTGGAGTTCACGCTGCGCGTCAGCGAGCGCCGCGCCGACGGGCGAGGCCGCCGAGCGACGCCTGCGCCACCACCGCGTGCACCTGTTCAGCCCCGAGGAGATCGGCGAGCTGCTCGACGCGCGGCCGGCCTCGAGCCGGTCGAGCGTGACCGGCGACTTCGACGGCTCGCCGATCGGGCCCGTACTCCGAGCGCCAGATCCACCGCTGCCGGGCGGCCGCGTGACCTCGCTGCGCCTCGGCCACCTCTACCCCGGCGAGATGAACATCTACGCCGACCGGGGCAACATCGCCGTGCTGGAGCGGCGCCTCGCCTGGCGCGGCCTGTCGCTCGAGGTGACGGAGATCGGCATCGGCGACCGGATCGCCGCCGGAGCCCACGACCTCTTCTACCTCGGCGGCGGCCAGGACCGCGACCAGGCCGTCGTGGCCGAGGACCTCGCGACGACCAAGGCCGACGGCGCTGCTCGCGGCGGTCGCCGACGGCGCCGCCGGCCTGTGCGTGTGCGGCGGCTTCCAGCTCGCCGGCCACGGCTACACGGGCATCGACGGCTCGCGCATGCCGGGCGTGGGCATCCTCGACCTCGACACCGTCGCCGGGACGACCCGGCTGATCGGCAACCTCGTGATCGAGGCCGAGCTCGACGGCGAGACGCGCACCGTGGTCGGGCTTCGAGAACCACGCCGGACGCACCCGCCTCGGGCCCGGGCTCGCGCCCGCTCGGGCGGGTCGTCAACGGGCACGGCAACAACGGCGAGGACGGGCTGCGAGGGCGGCGTCACGGGCCGGGTGATCGGCACCTACCTCCACGGCCCGCTGCTGCCGAAGAACCCCTGGCTCGCCGACACGCTGATCGGATGGGCGCTCGAGCACCGCACCGGCCGGCCGTCCCCCTGGAGCCGCTCGACGACTCGATGGAGGACGCCGCCCACGCGGCCGCCATCGCCCGGGCCGCGCGACGCCGCTCGCGCTGAGCCCGGGCCGCGCCGGTCGCGCGCCGGCCCCGGACGCGCTACCGTCGGTGGCATGAACCGCATCCCCCAGCCCGACCCCTACGGCCTCGAACCGCTCGACGCCGACCCGCGCGATCTCGAGACCGAGGGGCGCACACGCGACTGGCGCCGCTGGATCGGGCCGCTGGCGCTGGTCGCCGTCGCGGCGACGAAGCTCAAGTGGCTCGTCCTCGCGCTCACCAAGATCAAGTTCGTCGGGGCCGGCCTGTCGGCGCTCGTCTCGATCGCCGCGTACACGGTGATCTGGGGGTGGAAGTTCGCCATCGGGTTCGTCGCGCTCCTGTTCGTGCACGAGATGGGCCACGTACTCCAGCTCCGGCGCGAGGGCATCCCGGCGAGCGCGCCCTACTTCATCCCCTTCCTGGGCGCGGTGGTCGCGATGAAGAAGCTCCCCGACGACGCGGCCGCCGAGGCGCGGGTGGGCCTCGCCGGTCCGGTGCTCGGGTCGCTCGGCGTGCTCGCCCCGCTGGCGCTCTGGTGGCTGACCGGCGCCGAGCTCTTCCAGGCGCTGGCGTTCGTCGGCTTCTTCCTCAACCTGTTCAACCTGCTGCCGGTGCTCCCCCTCGACGGCGGCCGGGCGATGGCGGCGCTCTCCCCCTGGGTCTGGGTCGCGGGGCTCGCCGCCCTCGCCGTCCTGATGGTGGTCTGGTTCAGCCCGATCCTGATCCTGGTGCTCCTGCTCGGCGGCAGCGAGGTCTACGGACGGGTGAAGGCATGGAGGGCGAAGGACCCGTCGGCGCTCCGGTTCCACACGGTCTCCCCGCGCGACCGGGGCCTGATCCTCGCCACCTATCTCGCCCTGGTCGTCTGCCTCGCGATCGGGGCCTACGCGACCTACCTGCCGAAGACCCTCTGAGTCACGTTCCGGGCGGGGGGCTTCACCCCGGCGCCGTCGCTGCCGACGAATCATTGTCGGGATCCATCGGTGCTCGAGGAGACGCATGGCCGAGGTGCTCACCATCCAGGGCGTACGGATCAAGAAGCGCAACCCCTGGGGCGTGTGGCTCCTCAGCCTGGCGACGCTCGGGATCTACGGCGCGGCGCACTGGAACAGGATCAGCATCGAGTTGCGCGACTACTCGGCCGCGGTCGGGCAGCCGTTCCGCAACTCCCCGCCCTTCGGGGCACTGGCCTTCTTCCCCGGAAGCCTGCTCATCCTCCCCCCTCTGACCACGATCGCCCACACCGCGGCCCGCATCCGGCGGTTGCAGCGCATGACGGCGCCGCTGGGCGGCGCCGTCGCGGAGGTGCGGACCCCGCTGGCCGTGACCTTCGGCCTGCTCCTCAACGTCCAGATGGTCTACCTGCAGAGCGCCCTCAACGACTGCTGGGACCGGGCGGCGGAGGCCGAGGTGGATCCGGCCCCGTTCCGCCTGCGGCCGCTTCCCGCGCCCGCGGTCCTCTCAGGCTCCGGTGGAGCCGAAGCCTCCCTCTCCGCGTCCGTCCGAGAGCGGCAGCTCCTCGGCCTCGCCGCGGCGCGCAGAGCGCGACCGGGGTGACGACCAGCTGGGCGACCCGGTCGCCGGCCTCGACGCGGTGGGCCTCGTCGCCCAGGTTGACCAGGAGCACGATCAGCTCCCCGCGATAGCCGGAGTCGATCAGCCCCGGGGCGTTGGCCACCGTCACCCCGTGGCGGCGGGCCAGGCCCGAGCGCGGCACCACCAGGCCGGCGTGGCCCTCCGGGATCGCCACGGCGATGCCGGTGGGCACCGCCGCGCGCGCGCCGGGGGCGAGATCGCGGGCCTCGCTCGGCCACGAGGTCCAGACCGGCGTCACCGGGGTGCGCGCGCCGCGGCACGACCGCCTCCGGATGCAGGCGCCGGACCGGGAGATCCGGCTGCACGACTACCCGCCGACGAGGGCGGCGATGCGGTCGGCCGCCTCGTTGAGGCGGTCGTCGGGCACCGTCAGGCTCATGCGGACGAAGCCCTCGCCGCTCGGGCCGTAGGCGGCGCCCGGGCGAGATCACCACGGCCGCCTCCTCGAGCACGCGCTCGGTGAAGCTCGCCGAGGTCTCCCCCGTCCGGCACGCGCGCCCAGACGTAGATCGCGCCCTTGGGCGGGTCCACGTCGCAGGCCGATGCGCCGCAGCGCGGCGACGAGGACGTCGCGGCGCCGCTGGTAGATGGCGCACATCTCGGCCACCGAGGACTGGTCGGAGCGCAGGGCCGCCGCGGCCGCCTCCTGGAGGGCCTCGAACATGCCGCTGTCGATGTTGGTCTTCAGCTGCCAGTAGGCGGCGACGATGTCGGCGTTGCCGACCACGGCGCCGGCCCGCCAGCCGGTCATGTTGTAGGTCTTCGACAGCGAGAAGATCTCGATGCCGACGTCCATCGCGCCGGGGGTCTCGAGGAACGAGGGCGCGCGGTAGCCGTCGTAGGTGATCTCGGAGTAGGCGTTGTCGTGCACGACGATGATGTCGTTGGCGCGGGCGAAATCGACGACCCGCGCGAAGAAGTCGCCCTCGACGACGCCGCCGGTGGGGTTGTTCGGGTAGTTGATGAACATCACGCCGGGCGCGCGCGCGGACGTCGGCCGGGATCGCGTCGAGGTCGGGCTGGAAGCCCGAGCTCGGCGAGCAGGGGCATCGGGACCGGCTCGGCGCCCGCCAGCAGCGGGCCCGGTGGTGTAGACGGGGTAGCCCGGGTCGCTCGCCAGGGCGACGTCGCCGGGGTCGAGGAGCGCCAGGTTGATGTTGGCGACGGCCTCCTTGGCGCCCATCGCCGGGATGATCTGGGTCGCGGGGTCGAGCGTGACGCCGAAGCGCGCTGCGTAGAAGCCGGCCAGCGCCTCGCGGAAGCTCTCGCGCCCGCGGTTGGACGGGTACTGGTGGGTGTCGGGGCGCGCGACCTGCTCGCGCATCGCCTCGACGATGAAGCCGGGCGTCGGGGTGTCGGGGTCGCCGATGCCCAGGGAGATGATGTCCACGCCCGCCGCCCTCTTGGCGGCGATCTTCTGCTCGATCTGGGCGAACAGGTAGGGCGGGAGCTGCCGCAGGCGCGCGGCGCCGACCGGCCGGGTCATCAGAGCACCTCCAGCGCGCGCGCCAGATCGGGGCTGAGCTCGCCGCGGTAGATCTCCTCGGCCGGACCGGTCATCGTCACCTCCAGGTCGTCGTCGACGGCGATCACGAGATCGCCGCCCAGCAGATGCACCGTCACGGGGCTGGTGAGGCCGCCGAGGCGGACGCCGGCGACGGCGGCCGCGCAGGCGCCCGTGCCGCAGGCGAGCGTCTCCCCGACGCCGCGCTCCCACACGCGCATCGTCAGCTCGGAGGGGCCGTCGCGCGCGCACGAACTCCACGTTGGTGCGCTCGGGGAAGCGCGGGTCCACCTCGATCGCGGGGCCCGAGCGTCGCGCACGACGTCGTCGGGCGCGTCGTGCTCGATCACCGCGTGGGGGTTGCCCATCGAGACCTCCGCCAGGGCGACCGGGCGTCCGCCGACGGCGAGCGCCTCGCGCACCTCGCCCGACGGGAAGACGCGCGCGCCCCATGCGCACCTCGACGCGCGCCGTCGTCGAGCACCGTCACCGCGACGGGGCCGCCGCCGGTGAGGATGCGCCCGTCGGCGGGCAGCCGGCCGGTCTCCTGGAGGTGGCGCGCGACGATCCGGATGCCGTTGCCGCAGTTCTCGGCCTGGCTGCCGTCGGTGTTCCAGACGGTCATCCGGGGCGTGCCGTCGGCCTCGGTGGACACCTCGAGGATGCCGTCGCCGCCGACGCCCGACGTTCGGGTCGAGGATCCGCCGGGCGCGCGCCGGGCGTGATGGCCAGCGGCCACGTCCGCGCGCTCGACGACGAGGTGGTGGTTGCCGAGCCCGTGCCACTTGGCGAACTTCATCCCCCGGAGGCTACCGGATCGCGATCGGCGCCCCGCCAGAGGGCCAGCAGGCGCGGCGAGGGCCGTGCTCGGCGGGCGCGTCGCCGAGGTCGAGGGTGCACGATGCCGGGGGTCTTGCGCAGCCAGGTGAGCTGCTTGCGCGCCAGACGGCGCGTGCGGGCGGCGAGGCGCTCGGCAGGTCCTCGGCGCCCGAGCTCGCCCGCCCGCATCGCGACGACCTCGCGGGCGCCGATCACCTGGAGCGCCTCGCGCGAGACGCCGGGCGTGTCGAGGGCGGCCTCGAGCTCGGCGACGAGGCCCTCGTCGAGCTCCCGCCGCACCCGCAGCGGCGATGCGCCGGTCCAGCACCTCCCGCGGGCGGGTGAGGCCGACGACGAGGGTCGGCCGGCGGACGTCGCCGCTCCAGAGCCCGGCGCCGGCGGGCCGGGGCGCCGGATCGGCGGCGATCTCGAGGGCGCGCGCCACCCGGCGCGGGTTGGCCGCGTCCACGCGCCCGGCCGCGGCGGGATCGCGGACCCGCAGAGCCGCCAGCGCGCCGGCCGGGTCGCGCGCCACCAGCTCCTCGGCCCACGCCCGCACTCCGGGATCGGCGGTCGGCGGGGAAGCTCCAGTCCGGGCGATCGCCGCCCGCAGGTAGAGGCCCGGTCCCCCCGGAGACGATCGGGCACGCGCCCGCGCGCGAGCGCGTCGTCGATCGCCCGGTGCGCGAGCGCCGGCGAAGCCGGCGGCGGTCGAGCGCTGGGTCAGCGTCGAGGTCGCCCACCCCGTGGTGGCGGCACCTCCGCCGTCTCGGCCGCCCGGGGGCTGTCGGCGGCGATCTCCAGCCCGCGGTAGCGCTGGAAGGGGTCGGCGACGACGATCTCCCCGCCCAGGGCGAGCGCGGCCGCATGGGCCAGGGCGCTCTTGCCGCAGGCGGTCGGCCCGACGAGGGCCAGGACCTCGGGCTCAGGAGTGGACGAGGTCCGCCTGCACCGCGGCGCGCCGGCCTGGCGGCCGGACGAGGGTCGTCGAGGTCGCGCGCTCGATGCGTGACCTGGACCAGCGAGCCCGGGCTCCGCCGACCCGGTGAAGTTGACCGCGATGTTCTGGCGCAGGCGCCCGCGCAGCCGCGACGGGTCGGTGCGCGAGGGCCCCTCCACGAGCACCTCGCGCGTCGATGCCGACGAACCGCGCCGCGCGCGCGGCGGCCACGCGCTGCACCGTCTCCACCAGGCGCGCCGATGCGCTCGCGCTTGACCTCGGCCGGGACGTCGTCGGGCAGCTCCGCGGCGGCCTCGGTGCCCGGCCGGGGCGAGTAGAGGAAGGTGTAGGCGCCGTCGTAGCCGCACTCCTCGACCAGGCTGAGGCGTCTCGGCGAAGTCGTCCTCGGTCTCGCCGGGGAAGCCGACGATGAGGTCGGTGGTGAGCGACAGATCGGGGATCGCGTCGCGCAGGCGCGTCACCAGATCCAGATAACGCTCGCGCGAGTAGGTGCGGCGCATCGCCTTGAGCACGCGGGTGCTGCCCGGACTGGGCCGGCAGGTGCAGGTGCTCGCAGACCTCGGGGCACTCGGCCATCGCGGCGATCACGTCGGCCTTCATGTCCTTGGGGTGCGGGGCTGGTGTAGCGGACGCGCGCGATGCCCGGCGACGGCCGCGACCGCGCGCAGCAGCTCGGCGAAGGTCGCCCGCTCGGCGCGCGGCAGGTCGCGCCCGTACGAGTTGACGTTCTGGCCGAGGAGCGTCACCTCGACGACCCCGTCGCCGGCCAGGGCCTCCACCTCGGCCACGACGTCGGCCAGCGGGCGGCTGCGCTCGCGCCCCCGGACCGCCGGCACGATGCAGTAGGCGCAGACGCAGTTGCAGCCGACCGAGATCTGCACCCACGCCTGGTGCGGCCGCTCGCGCTTGGAGGGCAGGCTGCCGCTGAAGGCGCCGTCGAAGCTGAACGCGCCGACCGCGTCGATCCGCTCGCGGGCGACCAGCTCGCCGAGGCGCGAGACCTCGCCCGGCCCGAAGGCGATGTCCACGAAGGGGAAGTCGCGGAAGACGGCCTCCTTCTGGCTCTGCGCCCAGCACCCGCCGACGGCCACGATCGCGTCGGGGCGCTCGCGCTTCACGCGCTTGGCGTCGCCCAGGTTGCCGAGGAAGCGCTCGTCGGCGCTGCCGCGGATCGTGCAGGTGTTGAAGAGGATCAGGTCGGCGTCGTCGCGGTCGCCCGGCCTCCGAGTAGCCGAGCCCCTCGAGCAGGCCCTTCATCCGCTCGGAGTCGTGGTCGTTCATCTGGCAGCCGAACGTGGTCAGGTGGTAGCGCATCGGCCCGGGAGTCTAGACCGCCCCCGCCCGGCCGGGCGGGGGCGGCGCCGCGCAGGACCTACGGAACGCGGATCGCGGAGGCCCGCACCGTGGCGTCGCTGAGAGGCCCGCGGCTCCAGGCGACCGCGCCGGCGCCGCCGGAGCCCAGCGAGAAGGCGGGAGCGCCGATGACCTCACCCACCAGATCGGCCTCCTCGGCCGCCCCGAACGCGGCCGCCGGCCCCGGCCGGGCCGCGGTCCAGATGGAGCGCGCCCCCGCCTGGAGCGCCGACTCCTGCGCCCAGACGACGACCGCCGTGCGCGCGGTGGTGAGGCCCACCCCGGCGAGATCCGCGGAGGCGGCCTCGGGAGCCAGGGGGCCGATCGGACCGGCGATTGCGAACGCCGCGGCCCCGTCGGGACCGCTCGCCGCCCAGACCCGGTCCCGGTAGGCACCGCCCTCGTTGGGGGAGATCCACGCCGACACGTAACCGGTCGCCGGCGCCCCCGCGACCAGCGTCGGCGATTGTGCGTACGGGAACGGCGTCGAATCGGATTGCCCGGCCGGTGGGACGACGCGGACGTCCTCGCTGTCCCAGCGCGCCGACCCCGTGCGGACCAGGCTGCGCAGGTGGGATCCGAATTCGTCGTCGTCGTTCTCGGCCCAGGTACCGACCACGCTCTTCCCGACGCCCGGTGCCAGCGCGGTCCCGGTGCTGCCCCGCCCGACCACCCCGGTGCCCTCCGGCGCCCCGAAGCGTCCGGACGGGCCGGCGAAGGCGACGGTCAGCTCATAGTCACGGGTGTCGTCGAAGCAGTCCCACCAGGCGACCACGCCGCCCCTCGGCCGGACCGCCAACCGGACGCCGCCGCTGACGCATCCCGGCTCCGCCCCCGCGCGGGGGGCCGGATCGAGCCGGCGCGCCGGCTCGAACGCGCCGGCCCGGGGAGCGATGGACACGAACGCCCGGCGGCTGGAGAACGGAGCGGGAGCGGTCCACGCCACCACGGCACGTCCGGTGCCCGTGAAGGCGACCGCCGGAGCGACGATGAAGGCCGGAAACCGCCCGTCGGAACGGCCGAGTACGCGCACCGTGCGCCGGCGGGCGTCGGCCGACACGATCGCCGCCCGGGCCACCACCCGGCGAGGCGTGGCGCGGGCGCCGGTCTTCCAGGCGACCAGGAGGCGCCCATCCGCATCGAGCGCCACGGCCACGCCATCCGCGCGGTCGGTGACCGGGCCGATGCCGAAGGGCCTCGACCACTCGGTCGCTCCCGCCGGATGCACCGCCGCCTGGATGCGTCGCCGGCCATCCGGCGTCACGGCGATCCACCCGACCGCGAGATCCCCGCGGGCGTTGCTGGCCGCCGACGGAGCCAGGGCGACGACACCCGGCTCGCTGAGGTCGACGGGGGCCTCCCAGCCCGCCGGGAGCGCGAGGGCCTGCGCCGAGAGGGATCCGGAGGCGATCAACGCCGCCAGGCCGAGAAGGGACGTCCGGTGAGTGGGCATGAGCGCGACCCTCCCGCACCACCGGCCCTCGGCGCAAGGCGCCCGCGACGGGCCGGGGCCGAGCCGCGCCGCATGCCACCGCTCCACCCCGAGGCTCCGCTGACGCGCGCCGCCCCGCGTGCGAGCATGGCCCGATGCCCCAGCCCGCCCCCGCCGTGCCGATCTGGGTCCGCGCAGTCGCCGATCCACGATTCCGCGAGGCGCTGATCGCCGATCCCCTGCGCGCCCTGGCGGACGAGCCCGGCGTCGAGGCCTCGGCCGACCAGGTGCGCCAGCTGGAGGAGATGGACCCGGCGGAGCGGGCCGAGTTCGTGCGCGGCGTGGTGCGCGAGGTCCACATGCGCGGTGGCCAGGCCCGGTTCGGCGCGATCGGCCGGGACGGCCGCATCGGTGGTACCCCTCCGGAGGGACCGGCCGCCGACCCCGGCACCTAGGGCCGCGCCCCCGCCGGGTGACAGGCGCCGGCGACCGTGGAAGACTCGCGGGACCGACGACGGGAGCCGGACCTGCCGCCCCCACGAACGCCCTCCCCCACCGCGAGACCCACCGCGCGCCGGCGGACCCGCCTGGCCTGCCTGGCGGCCACAGCCGGCCTCGCCCCGCTCGTCACGGGCTGCGTCGCCATCAGCTCCGGCGGCTCGCTCGAGCAGATCGACGCGATCGGCGACAAGCCGATCACATTCACGGGTTGCGCGTCCGGCTCCGCGGGGTGCAGCGGCCTGGGCTTCTCGAACACCCCGGCGATGACCTTTCCCGGGCAGATCCTCGTGGGGGCACTGGTCCCGCCCGCCACACGGCTCCCGGAGGTGCTCGACTCGTCGGTCACGCTCGCGGAGAGCCCCTCCTACGCGGCCGAGCTGGAGCGGCTGAGACCGGCCCCACCCGGGAGCGCGTGGAGGGGGTTCATCTCGATCCCTCTGAACTACAGCACCGCGAGCCCCTTGCAGTCGTTCACCGTGCGGCTCCTCTACCGGCTGCAGCGGGGGCCGGACGGCGCCCCCCGCAGCGGCCCCTTCGAGGCGAGCTACGTCGTGGGTGCGCGCACCGTGACCGCGACCGCGCCCGCCACCCGGCCGGTCTCGTGCGGACCGGACCTGAGACAGCCCCACGACGACGATCCGAGCGCGACCACCGACGCGTGGAACATCTGCGAGGACTCGGGCGGGTCGGCGTTCGAGAGCTCGTTGCGCGACCTCGGCATCCTCTCCGGAGCGAGCGCCACCGCGCCGCAGGGCGGCCTCGCGACCATGCCCTTCACGGTCAGGTACGTCGGCGCGCCGACCTCGCAGGTCACCTTCCGCCTGTCGGCGTCCTCCACCCTCCCGGGCGCCCTGTTCGCCGTGACCCCCGCCACCCTCGTACCTCTGCCGGGCACCGAGACGACGATCGCCCGCGTGGGGATCGGCGTGCCGGCCGACGCCCGCCCCGGTGACTACGACGTCACCCTGACCGCGGTCGTGAACGGCCAGGTCCGCGAATCCGTCGGCACGCTCAGGGTGACGGCCTCTCCGCCGGCGGGAGCCGGCGCCGGCGCATCCCCCGGCACCGGGCGCCTGCGTCTCACCACGATCCTCCCCCGCCGACTCTCAGCGACGCTCGCGCGCCGGCGCGGGATCGTGGTGCTGATCGGCGCCACCGCGGCCGGACCCGCCCGGATCGAGCTCTTCCAGGGCCGGGCGAAGCGCCCCAAGGCGACCAGGCGGGTGCGGCTGAAGGCACCCGGGCCCCTGACGGTGACGCTCCGGAGCGCCCGGCTCGCGAAGGGCCCCTACCGGATCGTGGTCACCGCCGACGGACGGCGCTTCGTGCGGCGGGCGAGCCTGATCGGCTAGGTCGTCGCCGGACGGTAGACGAGCAGGACCACCCCGGAATCCCAGCTCCGGGTCTCGACCAGCTCGAGCTCCATCCGATCGGGCGAGTCCGGCAGCAGTCGTGCGCCCGAACCCAGCACCACCGGGAAGACCATCATGCGCAGCTCGTCGACCAGGCCCTCCGCGAGCAGCGCCTGCGCCAGGGAGCGGCTGCCCGCGATCAGGAGCACGCCCTCGATCCGCTCCCTGAGCGCCCGCACCGCCTCGATCGGATCGCCCTCGAGGAGGTGGGAGTTGTTCCACTCCAGGGTGTCGAGCGTCGATGAGACGACGTACTTCGGCATCGCGTTCATCTTGTCCGCGAACCCGGCCTCGTCGGTCCGGTCGGGCCAGGCGCCGGCGAAGCTCTCGTAGGTCACCCGGCCGAGCAGGTGCACCTCGGCCTCGAGGATCTCCTCCAGCTTGTACGAGAACTGCCCTCCGTCGGGCACGCGCCCGACCCAGCCGGTGTGCGCGTACCCGGGCTCTCCGCCCGGGGCCTCCATCACGCCGTCGAGCGACACGAACTCGGTGACCACCAGTCGCCCCATCTCCCGGCCTCCTCGTCGCGGATCCCCGTGTCGGGGACCGACCAGGGCCGGACCCGTCGTGGATCCGGCCCCTCCCGCACAGCGGATCCGGGGTCTCCCGGACCCGCTGTGCGCTACATCAGCCCTTGACGGCGGCCAGCACCGGTTCCGACTTCTTGGATCCGGCCTTCTCCGCCTTCGGGGTGGCCGTCCTGTCCGGCTCGATCACCTCGCCCGTGGCCGGGTCGAACGGCAGCAGGTTGGGGTTGGGGACGCCCGCGTCCTCGCGGATCCGCGCCTCCAGCTGCGCCGCGAGGTCGGTGTGCTCCTTGAGGAAGGCCCGCGCGGCGTGGCGGCCCTGGCCGAGGCGCTCGTCCCCGAAGGAGAAGTAGGCCCCGCTCTTCTGCACCATCCCGCGCTCGACGCCGAGGTCGAGGAGGTTGCCCTCGTGGGAGATGCCCTCGCCGTAGATGATGTCGAACTCCGCCTGGCGGAACGGCGGGGCCACCTTGTTCTTCACGACCTTCACCCGGGCCCGGTTCCCGACGGCCTCGGTGCCCTCCTTGAGGGTCTCGATGCGGCGGATGTCGAGCCGGACCGACGCGTAGAACTTCAGCGCGCGGCCACCGGGAGTGGTCTCCGGCGAGCCGAACATCACGCCGATCTTCTCGCGCAGCTGGTTGGTGAAGATGCAGATGGTGTTGGCGCGGTGCAGGTTGCCGGCGAGCTTGCGCAGGGCCTGCGACATGAGGCGCGCCTGGAGGCCGACGTGCGTGTCGCCCATCTCGCCCTCGATCTCGGCCTTCGGCACCAGGGCCGCGACCGAGTCGATCGCGATCACGTCGAGCGCCGCGGAGCGCACGAGCAGGTCGGCGATCTCGAGGGCCTGCTCGCCGTGGTCGGGCTGGGAGAGCAGGAGCTCGTCGACATCCACACCGATGTTCTTGGCGTAGGCGGGGTCCATGGCGTGCTCGGCATCGATGAAGGCGCACAGGCCGCCGCGCTTCTGGGCCTGGGCGATCAGGTGGTAGACCATCGTGGTCTTACCGGAGCTCTCCGGGCCGTAGATCTCGACGATCCGGCCGCGCGGGATGCCGCCGATGCCGAGGGCGATGTCGAGGGCGAGGGAACCGGTCGGGACCGAGGACATCTCCGTCATCGGAGTGTCCCCCATCCGCATGATGGCGCCCTTGCCGAACTGCCGCTCGATCTGCGCGACGGCCGAGCCGAGCGCCTCGTGCTTCTCCACGGAGGGCCTCCTCTGAGGTGTTTCGATGACTACCGGACGGAGCCCCTCGCGGAGACGGACCCTCGCGGCGACTGAGGAGGATCATAGTGCGCGGGTCGGCTGACGTCGAACACGCGTTCGTACCCTTCGCGCCGGTAGGAGGCCGACTCCGGCACCTCCGCGGTCACACTCAGCGACCCTCGGCGAGCGCCCGCCGCAGGAGGTGCAGGGCGCCCGCGGCGGCCCTCGCGCGGATCGATTCGCGGTCCCCGCCGCGGCGCTGCTCCAGGTGGCGGACCCCGTCCGGGCCGGCCAGCGCCAGGTGGACCAGGCCCACCGGCTTTCCGGGGCCGCCGCCCCCCGGGCCGGCGATCCCGGTGATGGAGAGCGCCCAGTCGCTGCCCACCAGGCGCCGTACGCCGAGGGCCATCTGCTCCGCGCACTCGGGCGACACGGCCCCGTGGCGCCGGATCACCTCGGGGTCGACGCCGAGCACGCCCGGTCTTCACCGCGTCGGCGTAGGAGATGACCCCGCCCAGGACGTAGGCCGACGAACCGGCCCGCGCGGTGAGGCGCGCCCCGAGCCCGCCCCCGGTGCACGACTCGGCGACCGCGACGGTCTGCCCGGCGGCGATCAGCGCACCCGCCACGACGTCGTCGACGGTCGAGCCGTCGCGGCTGAAGAGCGCGTCGCCGACGCCCTCGGCGACCATGCCCTCGAGGGCGTCGGCCGCCCACGAATCGCCGGGCGCGCAGCGCACCGTGATCTCGAGCTCCCCGTCGCGCGCGCAGATGCCGACCGTGAGGCGGCGCCAGGCGTCGGGATCGAGATCGGCGATCGCCGCGACGAAGGTCGACTCGGGGACCCCGTAGACGCGCAGGACGCGCTCGTCCAGCGCCGGGGCGCGCGCGATCACCTCGGCCAGCAGGGGCTCGGAGAGCGCGCCCTCCCACATCGTCCGCAGCTCCCACGGGGGACCGGGGAGGACGACGACCGTGGTCGCCCCGTGGCGCAGGATGCACCCGGGCGCCGTGCCGGGCGGCGGCAGCATGACCGCGCCCTCGGGAAGGGTGGCCTGCTTCTCGCGGAGCCGGGCGAGGACCGCCGGGTCGCCCGGGAGGGCCATGCTGCGCGCGCTCACCAGCTCCAGGGCGCGCGCGTCGAGCGACGAGCGGGCGGCCCGTCGCCCGCGGCGACGGCCTCCATCGTGAGGTCGTCGTGGGTCGGGCCGAGGCCGCCCGACACGCAGACGAGGTCGTACCCGCGCGCGAGCAGGCGCGTCAGCGCCCCGCCGATCGCCTCCAGGCCGTCGCCCACCATCTCGACCCGCGCGACCTCGATGCCGTGCGCCTCGAGGGAGCGCGCGAGGATGCCGGCGTTGCGCTCCTGGATCCGGCCCGCGCAGGATCTCGTCGCCGGTGACCAGGATGGCCGCACGCGGGTGCGCCGGCCCGTCGCTCAGCCGGCGCTCTTGACCCCGGTGGTCGTGATCAGCCACGTGCCGCCGGTCGCGCTGTCGAGCGAGGCCGGCCTTGCCGCGCGACGTCACCTTCAGCTCGGCCGGGTTGGTCGCGCGCACCCAGATGCCCGGTCGAGGACCTTGAACTCGACGGAGTCGCCGGGGGCGAGGATGCGCTGGACCACCAGGCGGCCCTTGGCGTTCTTGCCCGCGCACCTCGACGTAGCAGCCGTAGGTGCCGATCCCCTGGAGCACGATCGAGGTCTTCTTGGTCGCGACCGGCGCCTCGGTCGCCGCGGTGTCGGGCTCCGCGACGAGCGGAGCAGACGAGGCCGCGCCGCTGGTGGACGCGCCGCCGCACCGGGAGGGCGCTGGGGGCGTCGGTCTCGCCGACGCCCAGCCAGATCAGGAGGGCCACCGTCATGACGCCGCCGATGGCCAGCCAGAGCAGCTGGACCTCGGTGCGCCGCCGCCGCCGCGGGCGCGCCACGCCGCGGCGGCTCCGAGGCGCCGCCGGCGCGGGACGCCGTCGGCGGGCGGACCTGGCCGGGCGCGGCCGGGCGAATCCGCCGGGAGGCGGTAGCTGCCGAAGCGCGACTCGTACTCGTCGAGGACGAGCCGGCCGTCGAGATCGAGGAAGTCCGCGTAGGTCCGCAGGAAGCCGCGCACGTAGGTGGGCGAGGGCATGAGGTCGAACTGCTCCTCCTCCATCGCCCGGAGGTACTTCGCCCTGATCTTGGTCTCGGCCTCGCAATCGAGGATGTCCAATCCTCGACGCAGGCGGGCCTCACGGAGTGTGTTTCCGATTTCGAACATGGGTTGTCGGGCGAGCGGAGTTGCCTCCGCCCGCCGGGCGCACCCTAGCCCAGGCCGCGCGATCGTGCGCAACTCGGGCCTACTCCAGCGCGTCGTCCTCGAAGGCCTCGTCCGCGTCCTCGCCGGCGGGCGTCCGGCGCAGGATGCGGTCGACGTCGCCCGGTGCCGACGAGCACCGTGCGCGGCTTCGAGCCCTCGTGCCCGGAGACCACGCCCGAGGCGCTCCATGCGTGTCGACCAGGCGCCCGGCGCGGGCGTAGCCCGACGCCCAGGCGGCGCTGCAGCAGCGACACCGAGGCGGTGCCCTGCTCGACGACCATCTCGATCGCGCCGCTCGAGCATGTCGTCGAGCGTCGGCGTCGAGCGGGTCCTCGACCACCTCGGGCCGCTCCATCAGCTCCTTGCGCATCTCCGGCTTGCCCTGGGCGCGCCAGTGGTCGGTGATCGCGAGGATCTCCTCCTCGCTGACGTAGGCGCCCTGGAGGCGCTGGAGGCGCGAGGTGCCGACCGGGCGGAACAGCATGTCGCCGTGGCCGAGCAGCGACTCGGCGCCGCCGGCGTCGAGCACCACGCGCGAGTCGACCTGCGAGGAGACCGCGAAGGCGATCCGGGAGGGGACGTTGGCCTTGATCATCCCGGTGATGACGTCGGCCGAGGGCCGCTGGGTGGCGAGCACCAGGTGGATGCCGACCGCGCGGCTCTTCTGGGCGAGGCGGATGATCGAGTCCTCCACCTCGGCCGGCGAGACCATCATCAGGTCGGCGAGCTCGTCGATGAGCACCAGGATGGTCGGCATCGGCGGCTCGCCCGCCGCCGCGCGGGCCTCGTTCCAGTCGCGCAGGTTGCGGGCGCGCTTCATGCCCATCAGCTCGTAGCGGCTCTCCATCTCGCGCACGATGTTGGAGAGCACCGCCGCGGCGTCCTTCATGTTCGTGACGACCGGCGTGAGCAGGTGCGGGATGCTCTCGTAGTGGTTCAGCTCGACCTTCTTCGGGTCGATCAGGATCATCCGCAGCTCGTCGGGCGTGGAGCGCAGCAGCACCGACGCCAGCAGGGCGTTGAGGCAGACGCTCTTGCCGGTGCCGGTGGAGCCGGCGATCAGCAGGTGGGGCATCTCGCGCCAGGTCGATGTAGACCGGCTTGCCGCCGAGGTCGAGGCCGAGCCAGGCCATCAGCGGGCCGGCGTGGGCCGGGAACTCGCGGGTGATGTCGCCCAGCGTGACGAGCGACGCCTCGGGGTTCGGCACCTCGACGCCCGACGGCCTGCTTGCCCGGGATCGGGGCGATGATGCGCAGCTCCTCGCGCGCCGCGAGGGCGTAGGCGAGGTCGTCGCGCAGCGCGCGTGATGCGGCCCGACCTTGGTGCCCGGGGCGAGCTGCAGCTCGTAGCGGGTCACCCGCGGGCCGCTGACCGTGTCGGCGACCGTCGCCTCGATGCCGAAGTGGCCGAGGGCCTCCTCGAGGATGCGGCTGGTGCGCGCGGATCAGGTCCTCGGGCTGGCTGGTCGGGCCCGCTCGAGCGGCGCAGCAGGCTCGCGGACGGGCGCCGGTAGGCGCCGCCGCGACCCCGCGTCGGCGGGCGAGGGCGTGAAGACCGGCTCCAGGTCGGGGGCCTCGTCGACCAGCGCGAGCTGCTCGACGCGCGGGGCCACGGCCGGCCGGGGCGTCGCCGAGGCCGGGGCCGCGGCGACGGCGGCCACGAGCGGGCTCGCCGAGATCGTCGTGCTGGCCGAGCGCCGGCGAGGGCGGCAGCTCCGAGGGCTCGTCGAAGAGGTCGGGGAAGTTGTCGGCGCCGTCCACCAGCGAGTGCGACGGCCGCCGCGCGCTGGCGGCGGCGGCCGATCAGGGTCGGCGGCTCGATGGCGTCGATGCGCTCGCGCAGGCGCTGGCCGCCGCGGATCGCGGTGACCGAGGCGGTCGCGACGCCGCGGCCGACGCTGCGCGAGGCGACGGCGGCCGTCTCGCCGCCGCGGCGCAGCGAACAGGCCGAGCGAGGCGCCCGAGATCAGCACCACCGCCGCCATCAGGCCCACGACGACGATCAGCGCCGTGCCGAAGCCGCCGACGGTGTTGCTGGTGGCCCAGTAGCCGCCTCGCCCAGGTAGCCGCCGCGCTCGGTCAGGCCCGCGTCGAACCAGGCTGACGCGCTCCGCGCCGCCCAGGCCGAGGCCGCCGCCGGCGAGCGCGATCAGGAGCGCCGCCGCGCCGATCGGCCAGGCCGAGCCGCATCGGCCGCGCGGCCAGGAGCGGGTGGTCGAGGATGAGGGCGATGCCGAGGGCGATCAGCGCCGCCGGGCGCGAGCGCCACCGCGCGGCCCGACGCAGCAGGCGCAGGCCCGTCCTCCAGCCAGCCCCCGACCGGGCCGGCGCCGAAGCCCAGGAAGAGGGAGACGCCCAGGAAGATGCCGAGGGCGACGAGGCCGAGGCCGATCAGCTCGCGGGTCTGCGCGTCGATGCCGCGAGCCCTTGCGGCGCGCGGCCCCGGCCGGGCGTGCGGCGGAACGCCGTCGTGATGCCTGTACGCGCGTGCCGATCTCGCACCTCCCGGATGCCGGACGTTCGGGCCGACGGCCCGCGGGTAAGGGATTGGCGCAAGGCGTGCCCGTTCCTGCCGGGCTAGGCTCTACCGGTCACCACCACTGTTCTTCGAACGAGGAGGCACACGTGCCCGCCGCACCAGGTCACCGCCATCGCGAAGCCGGACAAGATCCTGAAGCTGGACGGGATCTCCGCGGAGTCCGTGGAGGCCCACTGGGCGCTCTACGAGGGCTACGTGAAGAAGTACAACGAGATCACCGAGAAGCTGGCCGGCGCCGACCGCGCGGCCGCCAACCAGATCTTCTCGGACTACCGCGCCTACCGCTCGGCGATCACCTTCGCCATCGGCGGCATCAAGAACCACGAGGTCTACTTCCAGAACCTCGGCGGCGCCGGCTCCTCGCCCTCGGACGCCCTCGCGGGGCAGGTCGAGCGCGACCTCGGCGGCCAGGACGGCCTCCTCACCGAGCTTCGCGCCGCCGGCATGGCCGCCCGCGGATGGGCCTGGGTGGCCTGGGACTGGGACTGGGCCGCGCCTCGACCTCTACATCGGCGACGCCCAGGACACCTTCCCGGTGTGGAACGCGACGCCGATCCTGGCGCTCGACGTCTACGAGCACTCCTACATCCGCGACTTCTCCACCGCGCGGCCGAAGTACATCGAGGCGTTCATCGCCAACATCGACTGGGCCGACGTGAGCGCCAAGTGGGAGCGCATCGCGAAGGAGCTGTAGGCGTGGGCGCGGGGGAGGCACCGTCGGCGGCCGGATACTCCGGCACCCCCCTCCCCCGCAAGCTCGGCATCCGCCCGGGCGCTCGCGTGGCCCTGCTCGGGGCCCCGCCGGGCGCCCGGGCGACGCTGGGCGAGCTCCCCGAGGGAGCCCGCCTGCTCGCGCGGGTCGCCCCGGACTCGACGTGATCGTCCTGTTCGCCGAGCGCCTCGCCGACCTGAGCCGGCGCCTCCCGGCCGCCCGGGCCGCCATGCGCCCCGACGGGGGCCTCTGGATCGCCTGGCCCAAGCGCGCCTCGGGCGTCCCCACCGACCTCGGCGACGCCGTGGTGCGCCAGACTCGGCCTCGCCGCGGGGCTCGTCGACAACAAGGTCTGCGCCTTCGACGAGACCTGGTCGGCGCTGCGCTTCGTCGTGAGGCTGCGCGACCGCACCTGAGATCCGGGGGCGAGAGGGGCGCCCTGTAGCGTTCCCCGCATGAGGAGCAGCGTCCGAGGGGCAGCGTTCCGCACGGCGACGCCGTGAGCGACCAGGACGAGATCGCGCGCCTGAGGTCGCAGCTCGCCGCGATCTCCGGCCTCCTCGACGACGCCGAGCAGCGCCTGCGGGAGCTCACCGCAGGTACCGCTCCCCCTCCGCCCGCACCGCCGCCGCCCGAGCCCGCGCCCGGGCGACGCCACGTCCCGGGTCCGCGGCCCCGCCCGGCGGCCGTGAGCCGGCGCGCCCGCAGAACCCCCTCCCTGAAGGTCCTGCTGAGCGGTCCGCGCGGGCTCGCGCTGATCGGCGGGACGATCCTCGTGCTGGGGCTCGCGTTCCTCTACATCGTGGCGAGCCAGCAGGGGGTCCTCGGACCGCAGGGCAGGACGCTGACCGGCGCGGCGGCGTCCCTCGGCCTGATCGGCGCCGGATTGGCGCTCGAGCGGCGGGGCGAGGGCCTGATCGGCGCGATCGCGGCCGTCGGCGCAGGCATCGCCGGGCTCTATCTCGCGCTCGTCGCGGCCACCCGGATCTTCGACCTGATCCCGGCCTGGGCGGGCATGGGCCTCGCGGCGGGGGTCGCCGCCTTCGCCGTGGTCGTCGCCCGCCGCTGGAGGTCGCAGGTCGTCGCGGCCTTCGGCCTCTGTGGCGCACTCGCGGCGCCCGTGCTGGTCGACGCGGGCATCAGGCCCGCGACGATCGCGTTCGTCCTCATCATCGCGGCCGCGGTCTCGTGGCTCTGGCTGACCATGCGCTGGACCGTCCTCGCCATCGCCGGCGGGGTCCTGAGCGGCGTCTACGTCCTGGCCCTCGTCGTCGCGGCCGCCGTCATCGACCGCGATGAGACCGGATTGGGATGGAACGACTTCTGGCAGAGCGTGCTGGGGGCGGGGCTCTTCTGGGCCCTGCTCGCCGGCGTCGCCCTCGCCCACCACCGGCTGAGGGGACAGGAGGACCACGGCGATCTCGCCAAGACGCTCCAGCTCACCATCGGAGCCGGCGCCCTCGCCGTGTTCGGGGCGAGCGCGATGTTCGCGGACGCCGGCGCGGGGTGGGCACTGCTCGCGATCGCCGGCGCCTACGCCGCCCTGACCCTCGCGCCACGGGCCCTCGGGCACCCCAGCCAGGTGCTGCGCGCCACCCTCGCCCTGATCGCCGTCGCCGCCGTGTTCCTCGCCATGGTCGATCTGTTCGGCGGCGGGACCCGGGCGGCGATCATCGCCCTGCAGGGCGGGGGTCTGGCGCTCGTCGCGGCGCGGGTCCGCGACATCCGCGTCCAGTGGGCGGCGGCCGCCTACCTGCTGGCGGCGGCGCTGCTGACGGTGTCGGAGGCGTCTCCGCCGCGCGATCTGTTCATCTTCCCGCCCGAGAGCCTCGCGAACGCCGCCGGAACCGCCATGGACGGCGGCGCAGTCGCAGGGGCGATCGCCGCGGCGCTCGCGCTCGCGCTCGGGACCGCGGCCCTCGCCTGGAGCTCCGAGCGGCTCGCCTGGGGCCCCTCGATCCAGGGGACGGCGCGACCGGCGGCGCTGGCCGCCATCGCGGCGATCCTCTACGCCGTCACGACCGTGATCGTGGACCTCGGCCTGCTGGCCTCCTTCACACGCGACTCGTTCCGCGCGTCGCACGCGATCGTGAGCATCGTCTGGGGCGTCGGCGCCCTCGCGATCCTCGTACTCGGGCTGCGCCGCCGGGCGCGCGTCATGCGGACCGCCGGCCTCGCTCTGCTCGGGGTCACTCTGGCGAAGCTGCTCCTCTTCGATCTCAGCCAGCTGAACGCGCTCTCGCGCGCCGTCGCCTTCGTCGTCGTGGGAGCGCTCTTCGTCGCCGGGTCGATCGCCTATCAGCGCCTGTCGTCGGAGCACGAGGCCGAGGACGACTGAGCCCCGGCCCCTGCCGGACCGGATGGTCCCGCAGGGGCCGGGCTCGGGAGATCAGACCTCGAGGATCACCGGGACGACCATCGGGCGCTGTGAGGTCCGCTTGCGGATCAGCCCGGCGACGTGTCGTGGAGCTGGTGCTGGAGCACGCCCGATCTCGACGACGCGCTGCCCGGCCGAGGTGGTCGAGGCTGCGCTCCACCGCCGCGCGGGTCTCCTCGATGAGCTCCTCGTCCTGGCCGGAGCCGAAGCCGCGGGTCACGATCTCGATCTCGCCGAACGGCTGCGCCGTCGGAGGCGTCGACGCGCGCGACGACGAGGATCAGCCCGTCGTCGGCGAGGTGGCGCCGGTCGCGAAGGACGCTCTCGGTGATGTCGCCGCCGCCGGCCTGGTCGACGTAGCTGAGGCCCGCGTGGACGCGGTCGACCGATCGGTCGCCGAGTCGGCGCGTCACCTCGAGCACGTCGCCGTTGTCGAGGATCGTGATCCGGTCGGACGCCGATGCCGACGGCGCCCGGCCAGCTCGGCGTGCGCGCGCTGGTGGCGCGCCTCGCCGTGGATCGGGGCGAAGAACTCGCGGCCGGATCAGCTCCAGCATCAGCAGCAGGTCGCTGGCGCTGCCGTGGCCGGAGACGTGGACCTTGCGGGTTCGTGGCGCTCGGTGATGAAGTTCGGCGTCGGCGCGGACGAGGCGGTTGACGATCTCGTTGACCGCCAGCTCGTTGCCCGGGACCGTGCTCGACGAGTAGAGGACGGTGTCGCCGGGCGCGATCTGCACCTGGTTGTGCTCGCCGCGGGCGATGCGGCTGAGCGCGGCCATCGGCTCGCCCTGGCTGCCGGTGCAGATGAGCACCTGCTCGTCGCGCGGGCGGCTCTCCAGCTCGCGCAGCCTCACGAGGGTGCCCGGCGGGCGGCGTGAGGTAGGTCGTGCCCGGTGTCCGGGTCGATCAGGTTGCTCGCCATCGTCGACGTTGCGCGTCAGCGAGCGGCCGACCAGCGCGACCACGCGCCCGTCGGCGTAGGCCGCGTCGAGCACCTGCTGCACGCGGTGGATGTGCGAGGAGAAGGTCGTCACCAGCACGCGTCCGCGGGCGATGGCGAAGATGCGCGCCAGCTCGTTCTGCACGTCGCGCGTCGGCAGCGGCGAGGACATGCGGGCCCTCCTCGGCGTTGGTCGAGTCGGCCAGCAGCAGCTGGACGCCCCGCTCGCCGAGCCGCGCGAGGGCGGCGAGGTCGCTGCGGCGGCCGCCGACCGGGCGCGTACTCGATGCCGAAGTCGCCGGTGTGGACGATCGTGCCGGCGGGGGTCGCGAGCGCGACGGCGGCGCAGTCGGGCGTGCAGTGGGTGAGCGGGACGAACTCGGTCGAGAAGGGCCCGATCTGGACCGGGGTCGCCGTAGGGCACCTCGATCAGCTCGGCCTTGTCGAGCAGGCGGTGCTCCTCGAGCTTGGCCCGCAGCAGCGCCGAGCGTGAAGCGCCGCGCCGTAGATCGGCATCCGGCCGACGGCGCGGATGCAGGAACGGCACCGCGCCGATGTGGTCCTCGTGCCCGTGGGTGAGGATCAGCGCCTCGAGGTTGTCGCGGCGCTCGACCACGTAGCTGAAGTCGGGCAGGACGATGTCCACGCCCATCTGGTCGTTCTTCGGGAAGGTGATGCCGCAGTCGATGAGGACCATCCGGTCCCCGTGCTCGACCACGTACATGTTCTTGCCGATCTCGCCGGCTCCGCCGAGCGGGATGACCCGCACGCTGGCGCTGGTCGCCATATAGCTCTCCTGTTGTGTCGCAGGTGCGGGCGCTAGGCCCGCGAAAGGATGCCCTGGCGCTCGAGCACGCTGCGCAGGATGTCGCGCTGCACCGGCGTCGCGTCGACCAGGGGAAGTCGCAGGCGCCCCGAGGGGATCAGGCCGGTCATCTCGAGGGCCGCCTTGATGAGGATGGGGCTGGTGGTGACGAAGAGCGCGACGACCAGGTCGGCGAGGGCCGCGTCGCGGCGGCGCGCCTCGTCCAGGTCGCCGCGGCGCGCGGCGTCGACGATCGCCGCCATCTCCTCGCCCACCAGGTGGGACGCGACCGAGATCACGCCGGCGCCGCCCATCTCCAGCACGGGGAACAGCATGTCGTCGTTGCCCGCGTAGATCGCGAGGTCCGTCGTGCGCGCGACCTCGCGGCACTGGCCGAGGTCCGGGTTCGCCTGCTTGAGGGCCACCACGTTCGGGATCTGCGCCAGCTCGGCGATCAGGTCGGGCTCCATGTTGACGCCCGAGCGGCCGGGGATGTTGTAGAGGACCACCGGCACGCCGACCTCGGCGATCGCGGCCACGTGGCCGATGATCCCCGCCCGCGGCGGGCGGTTGTAGTAGGGCGTGACCACCAGCACGGCGTCCACGCCGACCTCCGCCGCGAGGCGCGTGAGGTGGACCGAGTGGGCGGTGTCGTTGCTGCCCGTGCCCGCGACGACGCTGGCGCGGCCGCCCGACCTCGCGGACCGCGAGCCGGTAGAGGCGCGACCTTCTCGTCGTCGGTCAGGGTCGAGGCCTCGCCGGTGGTCCCCGCCATCACCAGCCCGTCGGAGCCGTGCTCCACGAGGTGGTTGGCGAGCGCGACGGTCGCCGCCTCATCGACCCGCAGATCCGGGTCGAAGGGGGTGACCATGGCCGTGAGGATTGCGCCGAACACTGCGATGAGTATAGGGAGCCGCCCGGAGGCCCCACCCACGGGCCCCGCGGGCGCCGGTGTAACGTCGCCGCGGCAGACGAACGAGGAGGCGATCCATGAGCCCATCCGACGAGGGCGCCCGGGCGGTCAACGCCTACCTCGACGCGCTCCCCGGGGAGCGGCGCGAGGCGCTGCAGCGGCTGCGCGACATCATCCACGGCGCCGCCCCCGGGGCGACCGAGCGCGTCGCCTACGGCATCCCCATCGTCCGCCTCGCCAGAGGACCTCGTCGGCTTCTCGGCCTCCGCCCGCCACCTCTCCCTCGCACGTCATGAGCACGGAGATCGGCGCCCGCATCCGGGAGGGCACCCCCGCAATCCGGGGCACCGGCGCGACCCTCCACTTCACCGAGGCCGCCCCTCTGCCCGCCGGGCTCATCGAGGAGGTCGTCGCGGCTCGGATCCGGGAGAACGAGGACCTGGAGGCGGCCCGGCGCCGATAGGCCGGGCCGCCGAGGGCGCGACGCGGCCCGGCCCCGCGTCGTGGGTCCCCGTCAGCTGGTGGTGGCGCAGACCACCCAGATCTTCAGCGGGACGTTCTTGGTGAAGTTGGAGTGGAAGACGACGAACCAGCTGCGCGGGACGCCGTCCACGTCGGCGCCGACCTGGCCGCCGATGATCGTCGCCGTCGGTGCTGTTGACCAGGCTCGAGGTGCCGCCGGTGGCGATGCCGCCGCCGCTGCAGGTCTTGCCCACCGTGACGTTCTGGTCGGCGGTCGCGGCCACGGTGGTGTCGAGCAACTCCATCTGGAATCCGGTGATCGCGCCGGCGCCGCCACCGCCGGCGCCCTTCTGGGCGAGGAGCTCCCACACCGGCGCCACTCCCGGCACGAGGCCGGCCGCCGCGGTCGCCGGTCGCGACGTAGGAGGAGCCGTTGTACTGGACGGCGTCGTCCTTGGCGTAGGTCGTCCCGCTCCACCACGCGCCCCTCCAGCTCAGGCCGCGCGGTCCGGTCGCGCCCTGCGGGCCGGTGTCGCCCGTGTTGCCCTTGGGGCCCGACGGGCCCCTGCGGGCCGGACGGGCCGACGGGGCCCGCCGCGCCGGCCGCGCCCGCCGGACCCTCGGGGCCGATACCGCCCGCGCCGACGGCCTTCGAGAAGCGGGCCTCGAGCGACTCCACCCGGCTCGACCAGCGCCGACATCTGGACCGCGAAGGCGCGCATCTGGGTCTGGAGCTGCTTGGCCTGCTTGGGCAGCACCTTCAGCTGCTTGGCCAGCTTGGGCGTGACCGGGGCCGGCGCGGCGTCGGCGACCCCCGCCGCCGGCGGCGGCGACTCCGGCGAGGAGCGCGAGCGAGGCGACGACGGCGAGGGGACGGGGTGGGCACATGGGGATCCTCCGGACGGCGGATGCGAGCCGGCCGCGTCCCTGGGTGCGGGGGGAGGCCGCGGCGACGAACGGTGTGAACGGGACACCCTTCTCATCGGCATCCGCACCGGGGAGCGTGACCCCCCTCGCCCCGTCCCCGGGCCCGCGGCCCGGCCCGGATCAGGCTCAGCGCGCGGCGCAGGCCGCCCGGGCGGCGAGCGACCGCCTCGAGCGCCCTGCGGCGCTCGTCGGCGCCCAGGCGCTCGCCGGCGCAGCATCCGCTCCTCGGCGGCGAGGGCCCGCAGGACATCGGCCCGCGGCGCGGGCGGGATTGCCCGCCCCGCCGATCAGGTGCACGGCGGCCGAGACCTGGGCCGCGTAGGCGTCGAGCGCGGCGTCGCGCACCGGCCCGGGCGCCATGTCGGCGACCTCGTAGCGCAGCGCCATCAGGTCGCGCTCCCACGCGCCCACCGAGACCCGCCGCTTGTCGATCTCCTTGGCCAGGCGGGCGGCGAGCCGGGCGGCCGTGCCCCCGGCCTTCTCGGCTCCGACGCGCAACTGCTCGACCAGGGCCTGGCGGGCGGCGTCGTTGCCGGGGTCGGCCATCCAGGCGTTCCCCTTGCGCAGGAGCGCCTGGGCCGCCGCGGCCCCCTGCCGGCGCGCGAGGATGGCGGCCAGGCCGACCAGCCGCGGGCCCACTAGCGCCCCCGGCCGGTCACGTGCGCGGGATCTCCTCGCCGGTCTCGGGGTCGATGCGGATGCCGTCGGTGATGCCGCGTCCCGGGAGGGGCGCCGATCGTCAGCCAGACCGACTCGCGGTCGGTGTGGTTCTGGATGCGCCGGGCGGTGCCCTTGTCGAAACGCAGCCACTCGCCGTCCTGGACGGTCACGACCTCTCCCTCGACCAGCACCTCCTGCGGCCCGCCGGAGATCAGCTGGTAGATCTCCTCCTGCTCGTGGTGGCGGTGGTAGGCCATCTCGTTGCCCGGCTCGTAGCGCCAGACGCGCAGCGCCATGCCCTCGCGCGCCGAGGGCCCCGGCGAGGTCGCGCGACCCGGCGCCGCCGCCGCGGCGCTCGCGCAGCTCGACGTCTCCCTCGGCGACCTTGCTCCAGCCTTCGCTCATCGGTTCCCCCCGGGGTTCGGATCTGCGGCGCCATCCTAGCCCCGCCCTCAGACCCCCCGGCGGAGCTCGCTCGGTCCTCGAGCACCATCAGCAGCTGCTTGGTGTCGACCTGGGTGCCCGGCGGCGACCAGCACCTCGCCGACGACGCCGTCGCGCTCGGCGAAGACGCCGGTCTCCATCTTCATCGCCTCGATCGACAGCAGGCGGTCGCCGCGGCGCGACCCGGTCGCCGGCGTGCGCGGTGACGGCCACCACGAGGCCGGGCATCGGCGCCGCGACGTGGGTCGGGTCGCCCTCGTCGCGCCATCCGCCTGCCCGGCCCGGTGGGGGCCAGCGAGCGGTCGGTCACCTTCACCTCGCGCGGCTGGCCGTTGAGCTCGAAGAAGATCGTCCGCTTGCCCTCGTCGTCGGCCTCCCCGATGGCGAGGAAGCGGATGACCAGGGTCTTGCCGCGCTCGATGTCGACGAACAGCTCGTCGTCGCGCTTGAGGCCGAAGAAGAAGACCGGCGTCGGCAGCACGCTGACGTCGCCGTGCAGGCGCTGGTGCTCGGCGAACTCGGCGAACACCTTCGGGTACATCAGGTAGCTGGCGAGCTCGCGGTCGGAGACGTGGCGGCGCACCTTCTTCTCGGCCTCCGCCCGCGCCTCGTCGAGGTCGATCGGCTCGAGCACCTCGCCGGGGCGCACCTGCAGCGGGCTCGGCGCCCTTCAGGACCTTCGCCTGGAGGGCCGCCGGGAAGCCGCCGTAGGGCTGGCCGAGGTCGCCGTGGAAGTACTCGACGACCGAGTCGGGGAACGCGATGTCCGTGCCGGGGTCGAGCACCTGCTCGGCGGTGAGGTCGTTGGTGACCATGTAGACCGCCAGGTCGCCCACGACCTTGGAGGTGGGCGTGACCTTGACGATGTCGCCGAACATCCGGTTGACGTCGGCGTAGGCCCGGGCCACCTCGCGCCAGCGCGCCTCGATGCCGAGCGCCCGCGCCTGCTGGCGCAGGTTGGTGTACTGGCCGCCGGGCATCTCGTGCTCGTAGACCTCGGACGCGCCCGCGCGCATGTCGCTCTCGAAGCCCGCGTAGGCCGCGCGCACGGCCTCCCAGTAGGCCGCGACGCGCGCCAGCGGCTCGCGCGCCGAGGCCGGTGTCGCGCGGCGTGCCGCGCAGGGCCTCGACGATCGCCCCCGAGGTTCGGCTGCGAGGTGAGCCCGCTCATGGGGTCCATCGCGAGGTCGACCGCGTCCACACCGGCCTCGGCGGCGGCCAGCACCGACGCCGCGGCGATCCCGCTGGTGTCGTGCGTGTGGAAGTGGACCGGGATCCCGATCTCGTCGCGCAGCGCCGACACGAGCATGCGCGCCGCCTCGGGCTTGCAGAGGCCCGCCATGTCCTTGATGCCGAGCACGTGGGCGCCCGCCGCCTCGAGCTCCTTGCGCCATCCGCACGTAGTAGGCGAGGTCGTACTTCGTGCGCGCCGGGTCGGTGAGGTCGCCCGTGTAGCAGATGCTCGCCTCGAGCAGCGCCCCCGACTCGAGCACCGCGTCCATCGCGACGCGCATGTTCTCGACCCAGTTGAGGCTGTCGAAGACCCGGAAGAGGTCGATGCCGCCCTCGGCCGCCTGGGCCACGAAGTACCGCACGACGTTGTCGGGGTAGTTGGTGTAGCCGACCGCGTTCGAGGAGCGCAGCAGCATCTGGATCAGGATGTTCGGCGCCGCGGCGCGCAGCTGGGAGAGCCGGTCCCACGGGTCCTCGCGCAGGAACCGCATCGCCACGTCGAAGGTCGCGCCGCCCCAGGCCTCCAGGGAGAAGAGCCCGGCGAGGTCGCGCGCGTAGTAGGCGGCCGGGCGCCACCAGGTCGTGCGTGCGGAAGCGGGTGGCCAGCAGCGACTGGTGGGCGTCGCGGAAGGTGGTGTCGGTGACCAGCAGGCGCCGCTCGTCGCGCATCCAGCGGGCGAAGCCCTCGGGGCCGAGCTCGAGGAGCCGGTCGCGCGTGCCGTAGGGCTCGGAGGGCCGGGCCGGCACCTCGGGGATCGCCGGGGCCGGCAGGTGCGTCGGGCTCGGCGCGCCCGGCGACCTCGGGGTTGCCGTTGACGATCACCTCGCCGATGAAGGCCAGCAGCCGGGTGGCGCGGTCGCGCCGCGGGCGGAAGCGGAAGAGCTCGGGCGTCTCGTCGATGAAGCGGGTGGTGTAGTCGCCCGAGCGGAACTGCGGGTGGGCGATCAGCGCCTCGAGGAAGGCCAGGTTGGTCGTGACCCCGCGGATCCGGAACTCGCGCAGCGCCCGGTCCATCCGGCGCGTGCACTCCTCGTGGGTCGGCGCCCACGCGGTCACCTTCTCGAGCAGCGAGTCGTAGAAGGGCGTGATGACGGCCGAGGAGTAGGCGGTGCCGCCGTCCAGGCGGATGCCGAAGCCGGTCGCCTCGCGGTAGGCGCTGATGCGCCCGTAGTCGGGGATGAAGTGGTTCTCGGGGTCCTCGGTGGTGATGCGGCACTGCATCGCCGACCCGTTGACGCCGGATCTCCTCCTGCGCCGGGACGCCGCTCTCGGGCGTGCCGATCGGCCGCGCCCTGGGAGATCCGGATCTGGGCCTTCACGATGTCGATGCCGGTCACGACCTCGGTGACCGTGTGCTCCACCTGCACGCGCGGGTTGACCTCGATGAAGAAGAACTCGCCCGAGTCGGCGTCCATCAGGAACTCGACCGTGCCGGCGCACCGGTAGCGCGCCTCCCGCATCAGGCGCACGGCCGCCGCGCAGATCTCGTCGCGCACGCGCCGGGTCGAGGCGCGGCGAGGGGGCGATCTCGACGACCTTCTGGTGGCGGCGCTGCACCGTGCAGTCGCGCTCGAACAGGTGCACCACGCCGCCGTGCTCGTCGGCCAGGACCTGCACCTCGATGTGCCAGGCGCGCTCGACCAGGCGCTCGAGGAAGACCTCGCCGTTGCCGAAGGCGGCCTTCGCCTCGCGCCGGGCGGCGTCGACCGACTCGTCCAGGGCGGCCGGGTCGTGGACCATCCGCATGCCGCGCCCGCCGCCGCCCCAGCTGGCCTTGACCATCAGGGGGAAGCCCACCTCGCTCGGCCAGGCGCCGCACCGCGGCCGGGTCGTCGGGCAGGGCCCCGGTGGCCGGCATCACCGGCACGCCGGCGCGCTCGGCCAGGGCCCGGGCCTCGACCTTGTTGCCCAGGCGCTCCATCACCTCGCGCGGCGGGCCGATCCAGCAGATGTTCTCGCGGACGCAGGCGAGCGCGAGGTCGGGGTTCTCGGCCAGGAACCCGTAGCCCGGGTGGATGGCGTCCACGCCGGCGTCGCGCGCCACCCGCATGATGTCGTCGATGTCGAGGTAGGCGCGCACCGGCTCGGCGCCGCGGCCCACCTGGTAGGCCTCGTCCGCCTTGAAGCGGTGCAGGGCGAAGCGGTCCTCCAGCGAGTAGATCGCGACGGTGCGCAGGCCGAGCTCGGTCGCCGCGCGGAACACGCGGATCGCGATCTCGCTGCGGTTGGCGACGAGGAGCTTGCGGATCCGTCGGCTGGCCGGCGGAGGGGCCATCAGTCGCCGAACAGGACCGGCTCGAGCCCCAGTGTCAGCCCGGCCTGGTGCGCACCGCGCGCACGGCCAGCACCACTCCCGGCATGAAGCTCTCGCGCGAGAGCGAGTCGTGGCGGATGGTGAGCGTCTCGTCGTGCCCGCCGAGGATCACCTCCTGGTGCGCCACCAGGCCCGGCAGGCGCACCGAGTGGATCACGGGATCGCCCTCCATCAGCGACGGCCGTGCGCAGGGCCGTGCCCGAGGGCGCGTCGAGCTTGCGGTCGTGGTGCAGCTCGATGATCTCGGCCTTCGCCATGTGGCGGGAGGCCTCGGCCGCGAAGCGCATCAGCAGCACGGCCCCGACGGCGAAGTTCGGGGCGATCAGGGCGTTGGCCCGCCCGCCCTCGGCCAGCTCGCGCAGCTCCTGCACCTGGGCCTCGCTGAGGCCGGTGGTGCCGATGACGACGTGGACCCCCGCCGAGAGCGCCGTGCGCGCGTTCGCGAACACGGTGTCCGGGACGGTGAAGTCGACCATCACCTCGGGGCTGCCGGCCGCGAGGGCGGAGGCCAGGTCGGGATAGGCCCCGGGGGCGTCGCCGAGAACGGGATCGACCGACATGCTCACGCGCATGTCCTGCTCACGGGTGACGGCGCCGACGACGGCCTGGCCCATCCGTCCGGCGGCGCCGGAGACGCATACCTCGATCACGGAGCCCAGCCTACAGCGGGATCCCGCGATCGGCCCCGGCGGGTGCGCGGGTGCGGGCGGGGCGGGCTCAGCGCCCGCTGGGCGACCGGCGCCCCAGCAGGTTGAACGCCATCATGATGGTGATGGGCACCCAGGCGACGAGCGTGGCGAGGATCGCGATCAGCCCCGCCAGCCCGGCGAGCGGGCGGCGCACCACGGCCGGCCACGACGACGGCACCGCCCCGACGGTCACGGCCCAGATCGCGCGGCGGGTGGCGGCGTACCAGCGCCAGACGCCCAGCTCATGGCTGTCAACGGCCAGCGGGTCCGTGTCGGGCTCACCCATGAGCGCGATCCTACGTCACGACCGTGCCGTCGCGCCGCCGGCCATGCCGAACGTCCCGGCCGTCCGGCCGCGGTGCTGCGGGCCCGCCGACCCGCGTAGGGTGGGCGGGTGCGCCTGATCCTCGTCCGCCACGGCGAATCCGAGTGGAACGCCGCCGGGAAGGTGCAGGGGCAGGCCGATCCCGGTCTCAGCCCGGCGGGCCGTGACCAGGCGCGGCTGCTGGCGCCGCTGGTGCGGGCCCTCGAGCCGGAGGTCGTGGTCACCTCCGACCTGCGCCGTGCCGTGCAGACGGGGGTGCTGGTGAGCGGCGCCGACGGCGCCACCGACCGGCGCTGGCGCGAGTGCGCCATGGGCGACTGGACCGGCCGCTCCGCGACCGAGCTCTACGCCGACCCCGAGGGGCGCTTCGCCTCCTGGCGCGAGGGGCGCGCCGACCCCCCCGGCGGCGAGACCTGGGCCGAGATGTGCGCGCGGGTGTCCGACGCCGTCGGCTCCCTGCGGGGCACGGGCGCCGAGCGGGCGCTCGTCGTGACCCACGGCGGCCCCGTGCGCGCCGCCTGCGCCGTGTTCGCCGGGCTCGCCCCCGATCAGCTCGTGCCGGTGCCCAACGCCAGCATCACCGTCATCGACCTGCACGGTGGCACAGGGCGCCTCAGCGCGTTCGCCGTGCGGCCGGCGTGATGCGGATGTCCGTCGTGCGCCACGTCGCGGCCCCTGCGGCCGTGGCCCGCACCGCCAGCCGGTAGAGGCCGGGCGCCAGCGGGCGCGGGTCCAGCGCCCCCGTCAGCCGGATCTGCGAACGGCCGGCCGGCCGGCGCAGGGCGATCGCCCCGAGCGGCCGCAGGCGCACCGGCCCGCGGGCGTCCGCGGAGACGACCCGCGAGAGCCCGATCCGGAGCGCCGCGGCCCGCGAGAGCGTCACCACCGCGAACGCCGCGCCGGCTCCGCGGCGGACGACCGACAGCGACCCCAGGAGCGCCGCCGCCGCCGGGCGGATCACGGCGGGCGGTGCCGCGGGGACGACGCCCCGCATCACCGCCACCGACGCGGCGCCCCGGTTGGCGGTGGCGATGTCGAGGCGGCCGTCCTCGTCGAGATCGCCCACGGCGATCGCGACCGGCTCGCCGGGCACGACGGGGACCGGCGACAGCGCGAAGGCGCCGCCGCCGCGGTTGAGGAGCAGCGAGACGCCGGCGGGTGAGGCGCGCACGGAGACGAGGTCGCGACGACCGTCCCCGTCCATGTCGGCGGCGACGGTCCGCAGCGGCACCCCCTCCAGGCGATGATCGACTCCGGGCGCGAAGACGCCCCGGCCCTCCCCCCGCCAGACCCGGACGCCGCAACCGGTGGCCGCGACGAGGTCCGGTGCCCCGCCGCCGACGACGTCGGCGACCGCGACCGACGCGAACGCGAACGGGCACTCCTCCACGCCGGGGAGGCTCACCGGGTCGGCGAAGGCACCGGTGCCGTCGCCCCGCCACCACGACAACCCGCGCGACTGGCGGGCGGTGAGGGCCAGGTCCAGGCGCCCGTCGCCGTCCAGATCGGCCAGGGCGAGGTCGGAGGGGACGGGCGGCGCGTCGACCACCGCGCCGGGCGAGAAGGCCCCGCCGCCGGCCCCCAGCAACACGTTCGCGCGGCCGAGATCGGTGTCGGTGGCGACCAGGTCCGGCCGGCCGTCCCCGTCGGCGTCACCGGCCGCCAGCCGCGGCCAGATGCCGGGCACCGGCAGGCGCACCGGAGCCGCGAAGCCGCCCGCGCCGTCGCCCCGCAGAACCGAGACCGTCCGGTCCTGATCGCCGGTCGCGAGGTCCGGCGCCCCGTCGCCGTCGAGATCCGCGGCGATGACCGAGCGCGGTTGGGGCCCGCTCGGGAACTCGCTCCGCGAGAAGCCGCCCGCGCCGTCGCCCAGGAGCACGGTGACCGTGTCCGTCGTGGCGTTCGCGGTCGCGAGGTCGAGGTGGCCGTCGCGATCCAGGTCGGCCATCGCCAGGGAGTCGGGCGTCCCGCCCACGCTCACCGTGTCGGGCGGCGCGAGATAGCTCGGTGAGGCCGCCTGTACCGCGGCCGGGAAGGCCAGCGCGGCGGCGCTGAGAGCCACGCATCGCCGCCACTGCTCGGTCATCGCGCCGCCTCCCCGAGGGCCTCCGGGGGTCACCCTCTCAGGGCGGCCGCCGTGGGGGCAAACGCGCCGGGCGAAGCCCCTACGACGCCGAGACGAGCTCCGCCGAGAGCATGCCGATGGCCGTGCGGATGATGTCGCCCTTCGGCCCGATCGCCGCAGCCGACATGTGCCCGGGCTGCCAGTACTCGAGGGCGAGCGCCATGCACGTCCTCGACGGTGACGGCCTCGATGCGGGCCTCGATCTCGTCGATGGTCAGCAGCTCGGTGCCGGTCAGCACCGAGCGACCGATGCGGTTCATGCGGGTGCCCGAGCTCTCCATGCCGAGGATCATGCGGCCCTTCAGGTGGTCCTTGGCCCGCCGCAGCTCGGCCGCGGGAAGCGGCTCGGTGCCGATGCGCCGCAGCTCGGTGGCGATGACCTCGCAGGCCGTGGCCAGGTTGTCCTCGCGGGTGCCCAGGTAGACGCCGACCTGCCCGGCGTCCGCGTAGCCGACCGTGTACGAGCCCACCGAGTAGGCCAGGCCGCGCTTCTCGCGCACCTCCTGGAAGAGCCGGCTGCTCATCGATCCGCCGAGGACGGTGTCGAGCACCGACTGGGCGTGGCGGCGGGGGTCGTTGCGCGAGAGGCCCGGGCCCCCGAGGCACAGGTGGTACTGCTCGGTGGCCTTCTCCTTGACCACCAGCGTCGGCGCGCCGGGGCGGGCCGGCTCGTAGATGCCGGTGCTCGCGGTGGACGGACAGGTCGCCGAGCAGGCTGCTCGGCCAGCTCCATCACCCGCTCGTGGGCGATGTTGCCGGCCGCGGCGACGACCATGTTCGGCGCCGTGTAGTGGCCCGCGTGGTAGGCGCGGACGCCGGCCTCGGGCACCGCTGCCGATGACCTCGCGCGGTGCCGATCACCGGGCGCCCGAGGGCCTGGTCGGGGAAGACCGCGTGGCTGACGAGGTCGTGGATCTGATCCTGGGGATCGTCCTCGTACATCGCGATCTCCTCCAGCACGACCTCGCGCTCCTGATCGAGGTCGTTGAAGGCGGGCCGCTGGAGCATGTCGGTGAGCAGGGGCATCGCGCGGTCGAGCGAGCTCGTCGAGCACGCGGGCGTAGAGGACGGTGTAGTCCTTGCCCGTCGCGGCGTTGACCTCGCCGCCGAGGCCGTCGAAGGCCTGGGCGATCTCCTCCGCCGAGTGGGTCGGCGTGCCCTTGAAGAGCATGTGCTCGAGGAAGTGGGAGATCCCCGCCTCCTCGGGGCGCTCGAAGCGCGACCCGACGCCGATCCACACGCCGATCGCCACCGAGCGCACGCCCGGGAGGGCCTCCGAGACGACCCGGAGCCCTCCCGAGGTGACGCCCTGGACCGGCGTCGACACCGCCGATGCCGGTCCGGTTGCCACTACTCGGCCGCGGTCAGCCGGCGGCGCCGCCGCCGGGGCTGGTCGTCGCCGCCGTCGCCCGACGGCCGCGCCGCCGTTGGAGCCGCCGCCGTCGTCCTCGCCCTCGATGCCGATGATGCGCAGGCCGATCCGGCCGCGCGCCTTGTCGACCTCGACCACGGTGACGTCGACGACGTCGCCGCGGTTGACGACGTCCTCCACCTTCTCGACCCGGCCGCTGCCGAGGTTCGAGATGTGCAGCAGGCCGTCGACGCCCTTGGTGAGCTCGACGAACGCGCCGAAGGTGGTGGTCTTGACGACCTTGGCGCCGTGGTAGGTGTCGCCGATCTCGACGTCCTTGGTCATCGCGCGGATCGCCTCGACGGCGGCGTCGGCCTTCTCGCCGTTGACGCCGTACACCTTGACGGTGCCGTCGTCCTCGATCGAGATCTCGACCTCGTAGTCGGCCTCGAGGCCGCGGATGGTCTCGCCGCCCTTGCCGATGACGGTGCCGATGCGGTCCGGGTCGATCTTGATCGCGGTGATGCGCGGCGCCCAGGCCGACAGCTCCTCGCGGGGGGCGGTGAGCGTCTCGGCCATCTTGCCGAGGATGTGCTCGCGGCCGGCCTTCGCCTGGGCCAGCGCGTCGCGCAGCATGTCGAAGGTGACGCCGGAGATCTTGCAGTCCATCTGGAGGGCGTTGATGCCCTCGCTGGTGCCGGCCACCTTGAAGTCCATGTCGCCGAGGTGGTCCTCGTCGCCCTGGATGTCGGAGAGCACGATGTAGTCGTCGCCCTCCTTGATGAGGCCCATCGCGATGCCGGCCACCGGCCGGGTGATCGGGCACGCCGGCGTCGAGCAGGGCGAGGGTCGAGCCGCAGACCGACGCCATCGACGAGGAGCCGTTGCACTCGAGCGTCTCGGAGACGAGCCGGAGCGTGTACGGGAACTCGACGTCGTCCGGGATCATCGGCAGCAGGGCCCGCTCGGCGAGCGCGCCGTGGCCGATGTCGCGGCGCTTGGGGCCGCGCATGAAGCCGGTCTCCCCGACGCAGAACGGCGGGAAGTTGTAGTGGTGGATGTAGCGCTTGGTGGTCTCGATGCCGAGGCCGTCGATGCGCTGCGCCTCCTTGGTGGTGCCGAGCGCGAGGCTCGTCAGCACCTGGGTCTCACCGCGGGTGAACAGGCCGGAGCCGTGGACGCGCGGCAGGATGCCGGCCTCGGTGGTGATCGGCCGGATCTCGTCGGCCTTGCGACCGTCGGGGCGGTGCTTCTCGACCGCGATGCGGCGGCGGATGATGCTCTTCTGGAGCGCGTCGAAGGCGCGGCCGAAGTCGGCGGAGGCCTCCGGGTCGGCGTCGGCGCCGAGGATCGACTCGGCGGCGGCGGCGCGCACGGCGGCGACCTTGTCGCGGCGCAGCAGCTTGGCCTGCTCGAGGGTGGCCTCGGCGAGGTCCTTGCCGAACGACTTCTCGACCTTGGCGGCCAGCTTCTCGTCCACGACGATCGGCGCGACGTCCCACTTGGGCTTGCCGGCCTTCTTCTGCAGCTCGAGCTGGGCGGCGCAGAGGGTGCGGATCTCCTCCTGGGCGATCTGGAGGGCCTCGAGCATCGTCTCCTCGTCGACCTCGGTGGCGCCGGCCTCGACCATCGAGATGGCGTCGGCGGTGCCGGCGACGACGAGGTCGAGCTCGGACTCCTCGGCCTCCTGGAGCGTCGGGTTGATGATGAACTCGTCGCCCATCAGCCCGATGCGCACGGCGCCGACCGGGCCCTGGAAGGGCATCTCGGAGAGCATCAGCGCCATCGAGGCGCCGTTGAGGGCCAGGATGTCGAACGCGTTGACCTGGTCGACCGAGAGGATCGTCGCGACGACCTGGGTCTCGTTGCGGTAGCCCTTGGGCCACAGCGGCCGGATCGGCCGGTCGGTCATGCGCGCGGTGAGGGTCGCCCGGTCGCTCGGACGGGACTCGCGCTTGATGAAGCCGCCGGGGATCTTGCCCGCGGCGTACATGCGCTCCTCGACGTCCACGGTGAGCGGGAAGAAGTCCGCCCCCGGGCGCGGCGACTGGGCGCCGACCGCGGTCACCAGGACCACCGTGTCACCCGAGCGGACGAGCACCGAGCCGTTGGCCTGCTTGGCCAGCTTGCCCGTCTCGAACGAGATCGGCGAATCGCCGATCTGCACGGTCACATTCTCTACTGCCATTTCACATCCCTTGTCTGCCCCGCGCCGCTCGGCCGGGGCGCCTCTAGATGCCGGCGCCGCCCGGCGCCGACCTTCGTCGCTCGTGGTGCCGTTCGCGCCCGGGGCGCGGCTACCTGCGCAGGCCGAGCGTCTTCGTCAGCTCGCGGTACCCGTCCAGGTCGGTGCGCTGCATGTAGTTGAGCAGCCGCCGCCGGCGTCCCACCATCTGGAGCAGACCACGCCGCGAGTGGTGGTCCTTCTTGTGCATCTTCAGGTGCTCGGTGAGGCCGTTGATCCTCTCGGTGAGGATGGCCACCTGCACCTGCGGCGAGCCCGTGTCGGACTCGTGGCGGCGGTGGGTGCCGATGACGCTGCTCTTCGCGTCCTTGGACAGCATGCGTGTTCTCCTCGCTCAGCCGCGGCGCAGCCGTGGCCGCACCCGGGTCGTCTGTGGTCTGCCGAGGGGGAGCCGTCCAGGGGGCGCTCCCGCATTCCTCGGCGCGGGGCGAGGTTAGCAGACACCTCCCGGACGGCCTCCCGCCCGCCCCGGCGGAGGCGGCCGGCGGGACGGGCTCAGGCCGCTCGCGCGCAGATGGCGTACGCCCGGGCGTCGGCGGGCGCCGCCGCTGGAGTTGACGACGGTCGCGACCCAGGCCGTCGGCGTCTCGCCGTCGCCGCTGGGCGACGGGACCCCGCCGCTGACGGTCAGCGTCGATGAGCGCGGGTATGGCCGTCCCGGCGCCGCCGCCGCCCGTCAGCGCGCTCGCCCGGCCCGCAGGTCGCGGTGATCTCGACGATCGCTGTTCCCGGGAACGGTGGTGTCAACCGAGCGCCGGACCGTGACGAGCCGGCAGCGAGCGCGTCGGCGGCCAGCTTGGCACGGCTGATGGTGCCGTTGGCGATCTTGGCGTCGGTGACCGCGCCCGTCGCGATCTCGGCGCCCAGGACGGCCCCGTCGGCGATCTGGGCCGACCCGACCGAACCCGCCCCCGAGGTCGTCCGCACGGATGGTCCCGGTGGCCAGGGCGTCGGTGGTGACGGCACCGCGGGGCGATCTTGCCCGCCGTCACGGCGCGCGACTTGATCTTGGTCGTGGTGACGGCGCCGGTCGCGAGCTGCTGGGCGCGATCACGCCGACCTTCAGCTTGGGCGTCGAGACCGAGCGGTCCTTGAGCGTCGCGCCGTCGATCTGGGTGGCGGCGATGCCGACTCCCGTCGTCGATGCGACGAGCGCGAGCAGCGCCACGGCCATGGCCGGGCTGGGGAGGCGGAGTCCGCGGGGCACGGGATCTCTCCTTGTCCGAGGGGCGCGCTCCAGGCGGCGCGGCCGCGAGAGACTACGCCCGGGGGTCGACCCCGAGACAGCCCTGCGGTGGGTCGTGGACGCGACGGCGCGCGCCCGCGACGGTCAGGCCTCGGTCACCCGGGGCGCGTAGCGGTGGTGGAGCATCAGTGCGTTGCCGTCGGGGTCGGTGAAGAAGGCCATGTGGCAGACGCCGGTGTCGAAGATGTCGCCGGCGAACGACACCCCGCGCCCCTCGAGCAGCGCGCGCGCGGCCGCCACGTCGTCGACGTGCAGGGCGATGTGGCTCGCATTGGCGGTGAAGGGGCCGATGCCCATCCGCTCGGGGTCCACGATGCTCAGCGTCACGGTGCCGGTCTCGAACTCGGCGAAGTTGCGCTCGGGCATGAACACCGACCGCGCGCAGTCCGAGCGTCGTGCCGTAGAACTCGACCGACCTCGGGAGGTCGCGCGTCGGGACGGACACGAAATCGACCCCGGTGACCAGCGTCGGCGAGCTCATGCCGCGACCCTATCCCGCCCGTGCGAGCCGTGCCATGCGCGCCGCCTACCCGGCCGCGAGCTGCTTCACCCGGGCGATGTCCTCGGTGATCTGGGCCATCAGCGCCTCGGTCGACTCGAAGCGCGCGCTCGTCGCGCAGGCGCTCGATGAAGTCGATCCGCATCGTGCTGGCCGTAGAGGTCGCTGCCGTCGTGGTCGAGCAGGAACGCCTCCAGGCGGACGCGTCGCACGCGGCTCGCGCCGGCGGTGAAGGTCGGCGCGAGGCCGATGTTGATCGCGGCCGCGCTGCGCCCGGTGCGCGAGCACCGCGCGGCCCGCGTAGACGCCGCGGCTCGGCAACGCCGAGTCGGCGGGGACCTCGAGGTTGGCGGTCGGGAGGCCCATGCCGCGGCCGCGGCCGTCGCCGCTCACGACGACGCCCTCCACCGAGTGCATCCGGCCGAGCAGCGGGATCACCGCGGCCACCTGGTCGGTGGCGACCAGGCGGCGGATGCGGGTCGAGGAGATCGGCTTGCCGTCGGCGCTGGCGACCATCGGCGGGCACTCGACGTGGAGGGCCCGCGAGCGGCCGAACTGCGGCGAGCATCTCGACCGTGCCCGTGCCGCCGTTGCCGAAGCGGAAGTTCTCGCCCACCACCACCGCGTCGGCGCCCACCGGCGGGGCGACGAGCATCTCGGCGAAGCGCTCGGCGCGGATCCGCGAGAAGGCGCGGGTGAAGGGCAGCACCAGCAGCTCGCGCACCCCGAGGCTCTCGATCAGCTGGCTCTTCAGGGCGATGTGCGTGAGCACCGCCGGCTTCAGCTCGGGGCGCAGCACGGCGATCGGCTGGGGCTCGAAGGTGAGCGCCATCGAGCCGAGCCCGCGCTCCTCGGCCAGGGCGATCGCCCGGCGGATGACGGCCTGGTGGCCGACGTGGACGCCGTCGAAGGTGCCGATCGCCAGCACGCGGCGCGGCCCTCCGAGCGGCAGGTCGCCCAGCGAGTGGTAGCGCCTCATCGCGGAGGGTCCTCGAGGACGACCGACGGGCGCAGCGCGCCGGCCCCGTCGTGGGTGCCGATGGCGATCAGGCGCCCCTCGGCCAGGCCATCGCCACGGCCTCTCCCGTGATGCCCAGCGTCGGGCACCCGCCCGCCGTGCAGCACGCGGCGCGGCCTCCGCGGTCGACGAGCGCGCGCGCCGGCAGGTGGCCGAGCCCCGCGAGCGGGCGAGAGCCCGCCGCGCGGGCCCGACCCCTCCGGCGCGACCGCGTCGTCCACCGAGAGGGCGCCGACGGCGGTGCGCCGCAGGGCCGAGCAGTAGGCGCCGCAGCCCAGGCGCTCGCCGATGTCGGCGACCAGCTGGCGGATGTAGGTGCCCTTGCCGCAGTGCACCTCGATCGTCGACCGCGCCGTCGCCGAGGTCGTCGACCAGGCGCAGCGCAGTGGATGTCGACCTCGCGCACCGGCAGCTCCACCGCCTCCCCGCGCCGCGCCTTCGCGTAGAGGCGCTCGCCGTCGACCTTGCACCGCCGAGAGCGCCGGCACCCGCTGGGCCTGGCGCCCCGACGAACCCGGGCAGCACCTCGCGCGATCCGCGCGGCGCGTCGCGGGCGCTCCCGGACGGCCACGATCGGCCCCTCGGGGTCGAGCGGTCGCCGACGTGAATCCGGTGCGCAGGGTTGCCAGGTAGGTCTTGTCCAGACCCGAAAGATACGGGGCGAGGCGGGTCGCCCGGCCCACCAGCACCACCAGGAGTCCCGTCGCGAAGGGGTCGAGCGTCCCGCAATGGCCCACCTTCACGCGCCGGCCCAGCCTGGCGCCGCGCCCGGGCGACGATGTCGTGCGAGGTCGGCCCCGCCGGCTTGTCCACCAGCCAGAGGGCCGGGGCCGGCGCGGCCGGAGCGTCAGCCATCGGCTCCGTTGCGCGTCGAGGCGGGCGCCCATCTGGGCGTCGAGCCAGCCGAGCAGGTCCTCGGGCGGGCGGGCGGTGCTGAAGCCGGCGGCCGCGCGGTGGCCGCCTCCGCCCTCCTCGCGGGCGATCGGCCGAGACGTCGACCGCCGGGTCGGCGGTGCGCAGGGAGACGCGGTACATGCCCTCGGGCCCGGCCTCGCTGACGAGCGCCGCGGCCCGCATGCCCCGCACGCCGCGCATCACCTCGACGATGCCCTCGGTGTCGCGCCCGCCGGCGGCGTCGAAGTCGTCGCGGGTCAGCACGGCCGCCAGCATGCGCCCGCCCGCCAGCGGGCGCGGCGCGCTCGAGCGCGCGGCCCATCAGCAGCAGGCGGTCGAGCGGCTGCTCCTCGTAGAGCCGGCGCGACATGACCGCCGGGTCGACCCCGGCCTCGATCATCGCCGCGGCGATCCGGTGCGTGCGCGGGCGGGTGTTGCTGTAGCCGAAGCGGCCGGTGTCGGTGATCATCCCGACGTAGAGCGGCTCGGCGATCTCGCGGGTGAGCGGCCAGCCGGCCTGCCTCGAGGACGTCCCAGACGACCTCGGCCGTGCTCGAGGCGAGCGGCTCGATCAGGTTGAGGTCGCCGAAGCGGGTGTTGTCCTGGTGGTGGTCGATGTCGATCACCATCCGCGCGCCGCTCGTGCACCGGCGTGTGCCACATCCGCAGCTCGCTCGCGCAGTCGACCGCCACGAGCACGCGCTCGCCGAGGTCGGCCGGCAGCTCGTGGACGATCACCTCGCCGTCGGCCAGCAGGAAGGCGAGGTCGCCCGGCACGGGCGGGTCGTCGGCGTGGGCCAGCACCACGTCCTGCCCGGCGGCCCGCAGCGCGCGCGCCAGGCCGAGCAGCGAGCCGATCGCGTCGCCGTCGGGGTTGTGGTGCGAGGTGACCACGAACCGCTCGCCGGGGCGGGCGAGGACCTCGGCGACCTCGGCCGGGGTCGCGTCGCGTCGCGGACGATCGGTCATGCGGTCTCCTCGTGCTCGTCTGTCGTCTCGGGGCGTCGTCACCCTCCGGGCCCTCCGCGTCCTCGTCCTCGTCGGCCACCGGCGGCATGTCCGCGGTCACCTCGTCGATGAAGCGGGTCAGGGCGACCGCGTCCTGCTGGGTGCTGTCGTAGATGAAGGTCAGCTGGGGCGTGCTGCGCGAGCGCAGCTCGGTCGCGAGGCGCGACTGCAGCAGGCCGCGGGCCGACTCGAGCGCCTCCTGGCTGCCGCGGCGCTCGCGGGTGCGCAGGGTGGTGAAGTAGACCTTCGCCTCGCGCACGTCCTGGGTCGCCTCGACGTGGGTGATCGTGACGAAGCCCAGGCGCGGGTCGGAGAGGTCGCGGGCGATCGCCTCGGCCAGCACGTGGCGCAGGGCGGTGTCGACGCGGCGCATGCGCGTGTTGCGCGGTCGCCGGGCCATCAGAAGCGGATCCCGGCGGCGTCGCCCTCGACGGCGACGACCTCGCGGGCCTCACCCACCACCTGGAAGGCCTCGTCGGCGTGCAGGAAGCGCGAGACCTCGGCCAGGCGCTCGTCGCTCTCGCCGGCCGTGCGGCTGACGAGCGCCAGGGTCAGCCGCGACCGCTGCCAGAGGTCGTGGTGGTCGACCTCGGCGACGGCGCAGGAGAAGCGGCGGCCGAGCGCGCTCTTCAGCCGCAGCAGCTCCTTGCGCTTCGCCTTCAGCGAGGAACCCACCGGCAGGTGGAGGTCCACGGTGAGGATGCCCACGTGCCCGCACTCCATCGCGGTCGCCGGCCTACTCGGTCTCGGCGGCCGGCTCGGAGTCCCCTCGGGCTCCGACGCCTCCGGGGCCGCCGGAGGCGGCGGCTCGGGCGCCGCCATCTGCGCCGTGCGCGCGACCTCGCGGAGCTCGAAGACCTCGAGCACGTCGCTCTTCCTTGACGTCGTTGTAGTTCTCGATCAGCACACCGCACTCGAAGCCCGGACGCCACCTCGCGGGTGTCCTCGTTGAAGCGCTTGAGCGAGGCGATCTTGCCCTCGTGGACGACCACGCCCTCGCGCAGGAGGCGCACGCTGGCGTTGCGGCGGATGACGCCCGTCGGTGACGTAGCAGCCGGCGATCGTGCCGATGCGGCTCGCGCGGAAGGTGGCGCGCACCTCGAGCGTGGCCGATGACGTCCTCGACGATGTCCGGCTCGAGCAGGCCGACGAGGGCGTCGCGCACGTCCTCGATGGCGCGGTAGATGACCCGGTAGGTCCGGATGTCCACCTTCTCGCGCTCGGCGAGGATGCTGGCCTCCGGCCGGGGGCGCACGTTGAAGCCGATGATGATGGCCTCCGAGGCCGACGCCAGCATGACGTCCGACTCGTTGATGGCGCCGACGCCGGTGTGGATGACGCGCAGGCGCACCTCGGTCTGCTCGACCTTGTTGAGGGCGTCGGCCAGCGCGCCGACCGAGCCCTGCACGTCGCCCTTGATGATGATGTTGAGCTCCTTGAGCCCGCCCTCCTTGATGCGCGCGAAGAGGTCGTCGAGCGACACCGGGCGGCGGTTGGCCAGCTCCTCGGCCCGCAGGCGCTGGTTGCGCTCGGACGGCGCGCTGGCGCGCCTCGCGCTCGTTCTCCACGACGCGGAAGCGCTCGCCGGCGTCGACGACGCCGCCGAGGCCGAGCACCTCGACCGGCACCGAGGGGCCGGCCGTCGGTGAGGTTGGCGCCCAGGTAGTCGCCCATGGCGCGCACGCGGCCGTAGACGTCGCCGGCGACGATCACGTCGCCGATGCGCAGGGTGCCGCGCTGCACCAGCAGCGAGGCGACCGGGCCGCGGCCCGGGTCGAGGCGCGACTCGATGACGGTCCCCGAGGCCTCGGGGGTCGGGTTCGCCTTGCGGCTCGGCGTCGGCGTCGGCCACCAGCAGGACGGTCTCGAGCAGCGTCTCGATGCCGGTGCCCTCGAGCGCGGAGACCGGCACGAACTCGGTGCGTGCCGCCCCAGTCGGAGGGGATGACCTCGCGCTGGGAGAGCTCCTGCTTGACGCGGTCGAGGTTGGCGCCCTGCTTGTCGATCTTGTTGATCGCGACCATGAACGGCACCTCGGCCGCCTTCAGGTGGTCGATCGCCTCGATCGTCTGCGGCATGACGCCGTCGTCGGCGGCCACCACGATGACGGCGACGTCGGTGATCTTGGCGCCGCGGGCGCGCATGGCGGTGAACGCCTCGTGGCCCGGGGTGTCGAGGAAGGTGATCTCGCGCCCGGCGTGGTGCACCTGGTAGGCGCCGATGTGCTGGGTGATGCCGCCGGCCTCGCCGGCGGCGACCTCGGTGGAGCGGATGGCGTCGAGCAGCGACGTCTTGCCGTGGTCGACGTGGCCCATCACCGCGACCACGGGGGCGCGGGCGACCAGGTCCTCCTCGGCGTCGTCGAACTCCTCGGGCCGCTCGGCCTCCTCCTCGGCGTGGACGACGCTCGACCTTGCGCTCCATCTCCGCCGGCGATCAGCTCGATCGCGTCGTCGGAGAGCGACTGCGTGATGGTGGCCAGCTCGCCGAGCCCCATGAGGAGCTTGATGATCTGCGCCGTCGAGACGTCGAGGATCTCGGCGAAGTCCTTGACCGTGGAGCCCGAGGGGACCTCGACCATCGGCATGTCGGCCGGCTCGATGACGACGACCGGCTTGTCCTCGGCGCGCGGGCCGGGACGGCCCGAGCGGCGGTCGCGCCCCTGGGGCGGCGGGGCCGCGGCGGCCGGCCTGCGGGTCGATGACCACGCGGCGGCGCTTGCCGCGCGGGCCGCCGCCGCCGGCGCCGGGCACCCCGCCGCCGCCCGCCGGGCGGGCGTTGGGGCCGGTCGGGCCGGTGGGACGGGCGTTCGGGCCCGGTGGGGCCGGTGGGACGCGCGCTGGGGCCGGTCGGGCCGGCCGGACGCGGCGTTCGGGCCGGTGGGGCCGGTCGGGCGCGGGCGGTCGCCCTGCGCCGGGCCGCGCGCGTTCGGGCCGGTGGGGCCGGTCGGGCGCGGGCGGGTGCCGGGGAGCTGGCCCTTGGCGTTCGGGCCGGTGGGGCCGGTGGGACGCGGGCGCGGCGCGGCCGGCGGGGTCGCCGCGGCGGGCGCGTCGGGCGGCCGGGGCCTCGGCGCGGCCGGCGGCGGCGGGAGCCTCGGCCGCGGGGGCGGCGGGCGCCTCGGCGGCGGGCGCGGGCGCGGCGCCTCGGCGGCCGGGAGCGGCGGGCGCCTCGGCGCCGGGCGGGGCCGGCGCCGTTGCGCGGGCGCCTCGGCGGCCGGCGCGGGCTCGGGCTGCGCGGCGGCCTCGGCCGCGGCCGGCGGGCTCCGCGGCGGGGCGGCGGGCGCCTCGGCGGCGCGGTGCCGGCGGCGCGGCGGCCTCGGCGGCGGCCGGGCGGGCGCGGCTCGGGGGCCTCGGCGACGGGCGCCTCGGCGGCGGGCTCGGCGGCGGGCGCCTCGGCGGCCTTCGGCCTTCTTCGGCGCGGCCGGCTTGGCGGCCTTCGGCGGCGCGGCCGGCTTGCGGCGGCTCGGGCTTGGGCTCGGGCTTGGGGTAGCGGTTCGGGTTGAGGACGTGCAGCGCCTCGGCGACGTCGACCGTCGACGACGCCGTCTTCACGTCGACGCCCGGCGCGCTGCAGGCGCTGCAGGAGCAGGGAGCTCGGAAGCCCCTCCTCCTTGGCGATCTCGTAGATCCTCTTCTTATCCATCGCGTCCCCCATTGACCCCACTCTCGAACTCCTCACCAAGCTCCGGATCGATCCTCAGCTCTCCGCGCACCCTCGCCCCCCGACTGGAACGCGCGGCGTGCGACCGCCCGTTCGAAGCACTCGCCCCGCCGGCACACGTAGAGCCCGCGCCCGCCAGGCGGGACCGGTCGTCGCGGACGAGCACGTGGACCCCGTCGTGCGCCAGCGCCGTGAAGCGCGCCAGCTCCGGCTTTCGCCCGGCGCTCCCCGCAACCCAGGCACCGTCGCTCGGGGACGTGTCGTGCGCGTTGCGTCGAGACTCCCTACCGCTCGGCCTCCTCCTCGCTGCCCTCGCGCCGCACGCCACCGGCGCGGCCGCGAGCGCCGAGATGCGCTCCCAGCCCTTCGTCGGTGCTGGCCTCCTCGGTCTCCTCCGCGGTGAGCGGGCGACCGAGCGATGCCTCCACCTCGACGAAGCGGGAGTGCGCGGGCAGGGCACAGTAGCGCGTCCCCGGGACGCGCGGCGTTCGGGCAGCGCTTGCCCGTGCGCAGCATCGCCGCGCAGCGCGAGACGCCCGACTCGGTCTCGTCGCCGAACTCGTCGCTCTCCTCCTCGCGGGCGAAGGTCAACTCGCTCTTGATGTCGATGTGCCAGCCCGTGAGGCGCGCGGCCAGGCGCGCGTTCATGCCCTCGCGGCCGATCGACAGCGACAGCTGGTCGTCGGGCACGATGACCGTCGCCTGGCGGCCCTCGTCGTCCACCAGCACCTCGCGCACGCGGGCCGGCGAGAGCGCCTTGGCGACGTAGCGCGCCGGCTCCTCGTTGAACGGGATGATGTCGATCTTCTCGCCGCGCAGCTCGCTCACGACCATGCGCACGCGCGAGCCGCGGGGGCCGACGCAGGCGCCGACCGGGTCCACGCCCTGCACGTGCGAGATGACGGCGATCTTCGACCGCCAGCCGGGCTCGCGGGCGACGCCCTTGATCTCGACCAGGCCGTCGGCCATCTCGGGCACCTCGAGCTTGAAGAGCTCGCGCACGAGCTGGTCGGAGCGGCGGCTGACGATGACCTGCGGGCCCTTGGTCGAGCTGCGCACCTCGACGATGACGGCCTTGATGCGGGCGCCGTGGTCGTAGCGCTCGTTGTGGACCTGCTCGCTCTCGGGCAGCAGCGCCTCGACGCGGCCGAGGTCGACCAGCGTGTAGCGCGAGTCGGACTGCTGGATGATCCCGGTCACGACCTCGCCGACGCGGTCGACGTACTCGTCGTACATCATCTCGCGCTCGGCCTCGCGGATCCGCTGCAGGATGACCTGCTTGGCGGTCTGCGCGGCGATGCGGCCGAAGTTGTCCGGGGTCACGTCGATCGGCGTCGATCTCGCTCGTCGTCGTAGGCGGCCCAGTCGATGTCCGGCGGCGGCGGCTCGTACTCCTCGGGGTCAACGCCCTCGGGGATGACCGGCTCCTCCCGCGGCAGCGTCCGCAGCTCCTCGCCCTCGGGCAGGATCACCTGGAAGACCCGCATCTCGCCGGTCTCGCGGTCGATGTCGACGCGCGCGAACTCGGCCGGGTCGGGCGTCTTCTTGTAGGCGGCGAGCAGAGCGTCCTCGAGCGCCACGATCAGGGTCTCGGAGTCGATCCCCTTCTCGCGCTCGATCTGCTTGATGGCCTCGATGATCTCTCGGTTCATCTGCTGCTCCCCCCAACGAACTGAACGACGCGGGCCGGGACCCGGACCGCGTTGACGATCGTGGACGCGCTCATCCGGCCGCCTCCACTTCCTCGAATGCATGCGCCCGCGCGCACGTCGGAGAACGGGATCTCCACGACCCCGCTCCCCGGACGACAGGCTCATGGACGTGCTCGCCGGCGGCCAGGATCGTGCCGGTGTACGAACGCGGCCCCGGCGGGCTCCTCCACGCGCACCCGGACCCGTGCGGCCGACGGCGCGGCGGAAGTGCTCGGGCGTGCGCAGCGGCGGCTCGGGGCCCGGCGACCAGACCTCGGCGCCGTACTCCTCGAGCAGCCCCGCGTCCTCCAGCGACCCTGGTGACGTCGGCGCAGACGCCGTGGTCGACGCCGCCGGGATGGTCCACGACGACCCGCAGCATGCCGCCCTGCGCGGTGAGCACGGTCAGCTCCAGCAGGTCCACCTCGGGCAGCGCGGCGGCGAGGGCCGCCTCCACGCGACGCTCCAGCTCTGTCATGTCCGACCATCGAGACCCCCTTCCCGTGAATCCTGCGCGCCCACAAAAAAGGTGGGTTCATCACCCACCTCCCGTACGCCACCGTTCGTCATCCCTCGCGGAACGCCCAAGATAGCACTCCGCCCGTCGGACCGTCCCGGCGGCGAGGCCCGCGGAGGGCTACCCTGAGCGCGTGCCCGGCACCCCGCCCATGCTCGTCGAGTTCCCCGCCGACGACCCCGCCCGCGCCCTGCGCTTCTGGGAGGGCGTGCTCGCGACCGAGCTCGCGCCGCGCCGCGCGGACCAGGGCGAGGGGTGGCAGAGCGACGGCGACGGGGCCGCGCTCGGCGTCCACGCGCGGGCCTCCGGACCGGGCGACCGGGTCTCCCTCCCCTACTTCTCCGTGCCCGACGTCGCCGCCGCCCTCGAGCGCGTCACCGAGCTCGGCGGCGCGGTCATCCACGCCGGCGAGCGCTGGGCGATCTGCCGCGACTCCGAGGGCAGCCCCTTCGGCCTGGGGCCCGTCGCCTAGCCGTCGCCCCCCCGGCGCCCGAGCTATCCCCAGCCGGGCGAGAGGACGACCTCGATGGTCATCGTCGTGAGCGCACCATCCGCCCTTCGGATGTCCAGGCGCACCGGAGCCACGACGGGCGGCACACCGGTCCAGCGGAACCCGGGTGCCCCGTATCCCGGGATCCGGAGCACGCCGTCGCCGAAGCCGGCGGGACTGAGGAAGCCGGCGAACACACGACCGGTTCCTCCGCTCTTCGGGCCACTCCAGACGGGGTCGTCCAGAGGGAACGTCCGTCCCCCGATCGTGGCGTCGATGCTCCGGGCCGGAGAGCGCAGCGTCACCGAGAGGCCGGCCCGGTCGCAGCCGGGATCGTTCGCCGGCGAGCACGAGACACCCATATAGGAACGGATGACGAGGTCGTCCCCTGGAACGACACGCTGCGGGGCGAGATCGAGCGGCAACGCCCCGCTGGACAGGCTCGCGGCGACGACCCCGGCGTCGAGATCCCCGGGGATCGGGATCTGCGTCCCGCTGCTCCCGTCGAACCCGTCGGGGTACTGCTCGTAGTCCACATCCGCGTTGGTGATCAGCCGGCCGTCCAGCGCGATCACGACGGACTCGAGGCGGCCGTTCGTCCGGCCCTCCCGGGCGACGCGCCGCGTGAGGGCGGTGAACGCTCTGGCGCCCCTCGGCGTGAACTGCACGGTGACGGCGGGGTCCGACGAGGCCGGGGCCGTCTGTGCCGATCCGACGGCGGCATCGGTGACCGGGAGGATCCGGCGGTAGACGAGGTAGCCGGACGTCACCGGGTCGCCACCCGCCGGGCCCTCGCGCACCACCACGAAGCCATCGGGCAGAGCCTCCTCGCCGCCGCCCCTGATCGGGACACCGGCTGCGGCCTGCGCCGTTCGCACCGCCGCATCGAGACCGAGCACGGACCTGCCGGTGACCGGCAGGTCCGGGACCATGATGAGCCGGCCGGGTGCGCTGATCTGCGACAGCAGGTCGCCCGGCGCCCCGTCGGGAATCGTCACGTCGATCACGTCCGCGCCCCGGGGGATCGCCGTCACTCCCGCGACGCCGAGCAGTCCGGCGCGTTCGACCATGATCGACGCCGCGGCCCGCAAGGACTCCGGCGTCACTTCGGGCCCCCCGGGGACCGGCGTCGCCACGAGAGCCGCCGGGCCGTCCGCCACCGGCACCTCACCGGGGCCCGTGGACAGGAAGAGCGCCGTCATGAGGCCGGCGATCGCGACCGCCGTGGCAGCCGCCGCCGCGATACCGAGCGCCCGCCGGGCGCGCCGGCGTACGCGCCCGGTCGTCCCGGAGGTGATCGTCGCCGGCAGCGCGCGGCCCCAGTCGGTGTCGCCCACGCTGTCCCGCGCCTCCGGCGGCGAGGGGTCGAGGGCGCGCAGCCGCGCGTCCACCTGCGGGTCGTCGATCATGGTGCCTCCTCCGCCGCGGGGGATCCCGCGGGGGCCGTCTCGTCGCTCGCGAGACGCTCCGCGAGCCGGGTGCGGGCACGATGGAGCCGGGTGGTGAAGGTGCCCGTCGAGCACCCGCACACGACGGCGGCCTCCGCGGGCGACAGGCCATCCCACGCGACGAGCGCGAGCGTCTCGCGATCGCGCCGCGCGAGGGTGAGGAACGCCTCCCGGACGTGGGCGGCGTCGGCACTGCGCTCGGCGGTATCCGGCTGCGCGACAGGGGCGAGACCGGCCAGACGAGCCAGGAGGGCGCGCCGGCGCCCGTCGCCCCGTCGCTGGTTGGCGAGGATCCTCCGGCACACGCCCAGCAGCCACGGCAGCGGATCCGCCGGCATCTCCTCGAGCCGGCGCCAGGCGACGGTGAAGGTCTCGGCCAGCGCGTCGCGCGCGGCCTGCTCATCGGCGCGCCGCCGGGCGAACCCGAACACCGCATCGGCGTGCGCGCTCCAGAGGGCGTCGAAGGTCAGGCGGCGAGCGTCCACGGTGGCCATCACCCGGGAAGTGTCCGGCCGACGGGATTCATGACACCCCGCCGCCCCGGATCGATCAGGCCGCGCTGTCGAGGACGATCGTGACCGGCCCGTCGTTCTCCAGGCTCACGGCCATGTGGGCGCCGAAGCGCCCGCGGGCGACGGGCACCCCGTGGGCGGCGACGGCCTCGGCGTAGGCCTCCACCAGCGGCGCCGCCGACCTCGGGGCGGGCGGCGCCGCTCCAGCCGGGCCGGTTGCCGCGCCGCAGGTCGGCCAGCAGCGTGAACTGGCTGACGCACAGGAGCGCGGCTCCGGGGACGTCGACCAGGGCCCGGTCGAAGGGGCGCTCGTCGCCGGCGAAGATCCTCAGCCGGGCGGTCTTGTCGGCCAGGCGCCGGGCCTCGTCGGCCGTGTCGCCCTCGGCGACGCCGACCAGGGCGAGCAGCCCGGGGCCGATCGCGCCGACCTCCTCGCCGGCGACCTCGACCCGGGCCCACGCAACCCTCTGCAGCACGATCCGCACCCGGTGATCGTATGCGCCGGGGCGGGTAGCATCGCCATGAGATGGACGCCGCCTCCGCCCCTTCGCGCGTCGCCCGCTTCCTGGAGGAGATCGGCGTCGAGGCCGACCGCCGGGGCGAGCGCGCCTGGACCGTGATCGTCCCCTCGCAGAAGCGGGGCGGCATCGGCGTCCAGGTGCTCGTGCGCGAGCGCAGCCTCGGGCTGCGCGCCTTCGTGATGCGCGGGCCCGACCGGGACCACCTGGGCGTCTACGAGCGCCTGCTCGGCAAGAACCTGACCACCCGCGACTGGCGCTTCGGCATCGACGCCGACGGCGACGTCTACGCCGTGGCCGACGCCCCGCTGGCGTGCCTCGACGCCGACGCGCTCGACGGCCTGCTCGGCGCGCTCAGCGCCCTGATCGACGAGACCTACGAGAGCATCGTCCGGATGGGCTTCGACGTCCCCGAGGGCACCGAGTTCCGGCCGCCGCCCGGCTGATCCGGCGCTAGTCCAGCCCCGTCCCGAAGCACCTGGCCAGCCGGTAGTGGCGGCGGGCCAGGGGGTCGCCCAGGCGCGAGAGGGAGCGCGCCAGGCCGTAGTGGGCGTAGCCGTCGGTCGGGCTGGAGCTCCACCGCGACGCCGAACTCGTCGGCCGCCCGGCGGTAGGCGCGCGAGGCCAGGTAGGCCCGGCCGAGCGCCTCCCGGATGGACGCCTTGTCGGGCTCCAGCGCCTTCGCCCGCTCGAGCGCGATCACCGCCTGACGGTACTCGCGCACCTCCAGCAGCCACTGCCCGTTGCAGAAGGCCTCGTATGCGTCGACGGGTTCCGCCATCACCCCACGGTATCGCGCAGCGGGCACGCGGATGCCGAGCGCGCTGAGGATGCGCAGCCGCCACGGGGCCCCGCGGCGGATCTCGCGCCGCACGCCGGCCAGCTCGCTCCAGGCCGCCGCGGCCTCCCCGGGTGCCGGCGGCTCGGGGGCGAACCGCGCGCCGGGCCGCGCGCTGGTAGAGGGCCGAGGCGTCGACCCCGGTGCAGCACCCGGATCGCCTCCGCGCGCTCGCTCGGCGACGCCGACTCGGGCGGCGCCCACCCGAGCGGGCCGAGCGAGGCCTCGAGCTCGCGCGTCGCCGCCACGACCCGGCTGCGCTCGTCGCCGCCGCGCCGCCCGCGCTGGCGCCGCAGGGCCCGGCGGGCGGGCGCGATGCCGAGCGGCAGCGCGAGCCCCAGCAGCACCCAGCGCCATCCCGGCCCACCGCCGCCACCCCCCTCGCGCCCGCGGCCGGCCGCGGCCGCCGGGTCGTCGTCGGCGCGTGCCGGGCGCGTCGCCGGGGATCCGCGCGTCGGCCGCGGGCGGGTGCGACCGCCGAGCCGGCCAGTCCCGCGAGGTCGATGTCGATCGTCGTCGGGCGCGTAGTCGGGCGACGAGACCGAGGCGGGGTTCGGCACCGAGCGCCCGGGCGTCGGGTCGAAGGGCAGCCAGCCGTAGCCCGGGAACCAGACCTCGACCCACGAGTGCGCGTCGCGGTCGAGCACCCGGTAGCGGTCCGGAATCGGTGTCGAAGCGGCCGCCGGTGTAGCCGACCGCGACCCGCGCCGGGATGCCGATCGAGCGGAGCATCACCGCCATCGACCCGGCGAAGTGCTGGCAGAAGCCGCGCCGGCTGTTGAGCAGGAAGTCGACCAGCGGCGGCGCGCCCGCGGGCCGTCCGGCCGGCCAGTCCTCGGGCAGGCTGGTCGGGAAGGGCGGCTGCTCGTCGTAGACGTAGTCGCCGCGCAGGTACGCCTCGATCCGGTTGACCGCCGCGTACGGGGTGGCGGCGTCGCCGGCCACCTGGCGGGCCAGGGCGCGCACCTCGGCGTAGGGGCCGAGCGAGCGCGTCGCCGGGCGCCGGGCCGCCGCTGCCCCACAGCGGGACGTCGACCGGGACGCCCCAGTACGAGCCGCGCGCAGGCGCGTGCTGCCCTCGGGCACCTCGGCCGGGTCGTAGGGCCGCGGCCGCGACCAGGTCGGCCGGGCGTGGGCTGCGGGATCCGCGTCCGGACCGGTAGCTCGTCGCCCGGCTCAGCGCGGTGCCGACCCGGATCGCGTCGCCCACGAGATCGGCCGTGCCGGTGAACGGCGCCGGTCACCCGCTCGGGGCGGCCCGGAGGCCACGATCACGGGTGAGCTCGCGCCCACCAGGGCGACGTCCTGGGTGACGACCTCGCCGCCGAGGCCGGCCGCCCGGCACCGACGATCGTCGCCGCCGCGGACGGGCAGCGCCTCCGAGGCCGCCGGTCTCGGCGAGGGTGAAGGCGACGCCGTCGAACTCGTCGAGGCTCACCGCCCGCAGGGGGCGGGCGCGGTCGGTCGCGACGCGTGAAGGCGACGCGCGGGGTGGCGGGCCAGTCGAGCTGCCCGTAGCGCTGGCGCAGGTCGAGGCCGCCGCCCGAGGCGCCGGACGCCGAGCCGCCGACCTCCCAGTCCTTCCACGCCCACCACGGGTCGCCCGCCTGCGCCGGGCCGGCGCCGAGCCCCGGCGGCCACGGCGACGGCGACCCCGCCGAGGACCAGCGCGCCCCGCGAGGTGCCGCAGCGGCCGGGCGGACGCCGCCCGGGCTCCAGCCCGCGAGGGCGAGCGACGATCGCCAGCGCGGCCAGGGCCGAGCGCGCCGGCGAGCGGCGGCCGAGGCGGGGGGCTCGACGGTCCAGCGGTAGGCGAGGCCCGACGCCCGACGATCACCAGGCCGGCCACCGGCCGGCGCCGCACGACGATCTGCCATGCCGCCGCGGCCGCCAGCAGCGACCAGCGCCGCGTCGAGCAGCGCGACCAGCGCGGGCGCGTCGGTCCGGGACGACCGGGAAGGCCCGCGTCGGAGCCCGGCCGCGAGGCCGTCGGGGAGGATCGCGCGCGACGGCCGACCAGGCCTCCCCGTCGAGCGTGACGAGGGCCCACGGCCGAGCGACGCGGGTGGCGAGCGCCAGGGCCGCCGGCACGCGCGACGAGGACGGCCGCCGCGATCGCCGCCGGCCGCGGGCGCGCGGCGACAGCGCGGCGAGCGCGGGCAGGGCGCCGACGAGGCAGAGCAGCCAGCAGGCGCCCGCCCCCGACGCCCTCGTAGAGCGCCGGCCCAGGCTGATGGCGAGCACCGCGAGGGCGAGCGCCGGCGCCCGCGACCGCGCCCGGCGGCGGCCGTGCCGCTACGAGACACGGGCGCGCTCCCGCGCTGTCGCTGAGCGCGGCGGCCACCCGGTCGGGGCCGGGCACGATCGACCACATCGACGCCCGCCGGCCTCGAGCTCGGCGCGCGGCGGCGGCGGCCGGCCCCGCCAGCACGGCGGCGACGCCCGACCCCGAGGCCCGCGCGCCTGCGCGGCCGCGGCCGCCAGCCCGGTGTCGGCGCCGCTGGTGATCACGACGATCAGGTCGGGCGCGTCGGGCGCGGTCGCCTCGGCGCGCAGCGCCAGCGCCAGCGACCGCTCGCCGCCCGGCCTCGACCCGGGCGAGCGCGATCTCGACCACCGGCCAGGTCGCCCGCGCCGCCGGGATGCGCGCCGGGGTGCGCCCGGTGTGGACCAGCGCCGACCGGCTCGCGCCGCTCGGCCAGGTGGCGCGCGAGGGCCGCCGTGGCGGTGACCGTCGGTCTCGAAGTCGTCCCCGGCGGGCACGGCGCCGTCGAGCAGCAGCACCACCGTGCGGCCCGAGCCCTCGGGGGCCCGCATCTCCTTGGTCTGGAGGCGCCCGCGCTTGGCGGTCTGCGCCCAGTGGACCCGCGAGAGCGCGTCGCCGGCCTGGTAGTCGCGCACCCGGTCGAGCTCGCCGAAGCCGGAGTCCATGCGCCCGGCGGCGCACGCCCTGCCCGCGCGCGCGCGCGCCGACGGGCGACGCCCCGAGAGCGCCGGCGCCGCCGGGCACCACCAGCAGGCGCTCGTCGCCCGCCGCCGGCGCGCGTCCGCGCGGGCGAGGCCGAAGGGGTCGCCGATCACGACCGCGCGGCGGGCGGCAGGCGGTGGTCGCCGCGCACGCGCCTCGAAGCGTCCACGACGCCGCCCGGCGGCCCGGCGCGGCGGCGGCCGCCGTCGCCGAGGCCCGGGTCGACGGCCACGTCGAGCAGCCGGTCGAGGCCGAGGCGCGGCGGGCCAGCCGCTGACGCGCCACGCCGCAGCTGCACCGCGGCGCCCGGCCACGCAGCGCGCCGGCTCGATGCGCCGCTCCAGCCGCATGCCGGCGCGCGGCGACCCAGACGAGCGCGCGTGACCAGCACCGGCAGGGCGACCAGGCCGACGCCGAGGATCGCGAGGGCCGGGGTGCCGAAGCCCCGGCTCGCCACCAGCGCGGCCACGCCCGCGCCGGCGAGGCCGAGAGCCCGGGCCGGAGGGGCCGCCCGGCGCGCCATCACAACGGGACGGGCACCGATGCCAGGGCGTCGGCGACGATCTCGCCGGCCAGGGCCCCGCGCGCGCGGGCGTCGGGCGTCAGGATCAGCCGGTGCGCCAGCACCGACGGGGCCAGCGCGCGCACGTCCTCGGGCAGCGCGTAGCGCGCGGCCCGTCCAGCACCGCCCGGGCCTTGGCGGCGCGCAGCAGCGCCAGGCCGGCGCGCGGGCTGGCGCCGAGCTCGGCGCGCGGGTCGCGCCGGGTGGCCGCCGACCAGCGCCGACCACGTAGTGCGCGAGGGACGGATCGGCGTGCACGCGCTCCACCACCCGGCGCGCGGCGATGATGCCGGCCTCGTCGGTGACCGGCCACCACCCGCTCGAGCGGCGTCGTCGGCCGGCCAGGTCGAGCAGCATCGCCGGCCTCGTCCTCCGGCGCCGGGTAGCCGATCGCCACGCGCACGGCGAAGCGGTCGAGCTGGGCCTCGGGCAGCGGGAAGGTGCCCTCGTACTCCACCGGGTTCTGGGTGGCGATGATCATGAACGGCTGCGGCAGGAGCCGGGTCTCGCCGTCGACCGTCACCTGCCCCTCCTCCATGCACTCCAGGAGCGCCGACTGGGTCTTCGGGGACGCGCGGTTGATCTCGTCCACCAGGATCGACGTTGGCGAACACCGGGCCGGGCCGGAAGACGAACGTCGCCGCGTTCTGATCCCAGACCGTGACGCCGGTGACGTCGGCCGGGCAGCAGGTCGGCCGTGCACTGGAGGCGCGAGAAGTCGCAGCCGGCGGCGCGGGCGAGGCTCTTGGCCGAGCACCGTCTTCCCCACGCCCGGGACGTCCTCGATCATCACGTGCCCGCCCGACAGGAGCGCGATGACGCACGCTCTCGATGGCTGGCGCGCGGGGCGCGCACCGCGCCGGCGCAGGCGTCCACGAGGGCGCCGGCCAGCGCGGTGGCCGGGCTCCAGCTCGTCCGGCTCGGAGCGGCGGGGTGGCGACGGGCGACGACGCACCGCCGAGGGTAGATGCATCGCGCGGGCCCCGCGAGCCCCGCGCCGGGCGCGTCGCTCAGCCGGTCGGGCGAGCAGCGGGAGCACGGCGTCGAGGATGCGCTCGGCGCAGGCGTCCTTGCTCATGCGCGGCGAGCGACGTCCTCGCCGTCCGTCGCCGATGATCGTGATCGCGTTCTCGCCGCGAGCCGAAGCCGATGCCGTCGCACCGAGACGTCGTTGTGGACGATCAGGTCGAGGCCCTTGCGCACGCGCTTGGCGCGGGCGCGCTCGAGGCCGGCCGGGCCGTGCTCGGCGGCGAAGCCCACCAGCACCTGGCGCTCCCGGCGCGCCGGCGAGGTCGGCGAGGATGTCGGCGGTCGGCTCCAGGTCGAGCGCCAGGCGCGCCCTCGGCGCCCTTGTCGATCTTGCCCTCGCGCGGCGCCCCGGGGCGGAAGTCGGCGACGGCGGCGGCCATCACCAGCACGTCGCAGGCCGGGAACTCGGCGAGGGCGGCGCGCGTGCAGGTCGGCGGCCGTCGGGGCGTCGACGTAGCGGATGTCGGCGTGGCGGGGCAGGTCGACGTTGGACGCGAGCACGGTCACCTCGGCGCCGCGGCGGCGGGCGGCCTCGGCCACGGCCCAGCCCATCCGCCCGCTCGAGCGGTTGCCCACGTAGCGCACCGGGTCGATCGGCTCGCGCGTGCCCCCGGCGCTGACCAGCACCCGCCGGCCCGCGAGCGTGCCCGCGCCGGCGAGGCGCGCCTCGACGGCGTCGGCGATGTCGACCGGGTCGGCCAGCCGGCCCACGCCGACGTCGCCGTCGGCGAGCAGGCCCGAGCCGGCGGGATCGACCTCGGTCACCCCGCGGCGAGCGCAGCAGCGGCCAGGTTGGCCGCCGTGGCCGGGTGCAGGTACATGCGCGTGTTCATGGCGGGCGCGATCACGCACCGGCCCCTCGAAGGCCAGGTAGCGTCGAGCCCAGCAGGCCGTCGCCGAGGCCCGGCGGCCATCCGCGCGACGGTGTTGGCCGAGGCCGGCGCGACCAGCAGCAGGTCGGCGCAGCGGGCGAGCTCGAGGTGGTCGTAGCCCGGCCGCTCCTCGGCGCCGAACAGGTCGACGCCCGACCGGCCGGCCCGAGAGCGCGGCGAAGGTGGCGGGCCCGACGAAGCGCTGGGCCGAGCGCGGTCATGACGACGCGTCACGCCGTGGCCCCGGCGCTGGAGGATCCGCAGCACGTCGACCGACTTGTAGGCGGCGATGCCGCCCGAGACGCCGAGCAGGACCTCAGCCATCGGCGCCCTCCCGGTCGACCGACGGCGAGCGATCCGCGCGAGCTCGTCGACCGCGCCGTCGACCTCGGCGTTGACGACCACGTGGTCGAACTCGTCATCGCGCCGCGAGCTCGACGCGGCTGGTCGCGCAGGCGCTCGGCGATCTCCCCCTCGGTGTCGGTGGCGCGGCGCTCGAGGCGCGGCGCTCAGCTCCTGCGAGCGAGGGCGGCGCGATGAAGACCGACACCGCGTCGGGGATCATGCGCGCGCACCGCCCGCGCGCCCGGCCAGCTCGATCTCGACCACCGGCGAGCGCCCGGCGCGCGAGGATGCGCTCGACCTCCGAGCGCAGCGTGCCGTAGCGGTTGCCGGCGTAGGTGACGTGCTCGAGGAACTCGCCCGGCGCGCACGCGCGCCTCGAACTCCGTCGGGCGTGAGGAAGTGGTAGTGCTCGCCGTCCACCTCACCGGGGCGGATGCGGCGGGTGGTGGCCGAGACGGCGACCTGGAGATGCGGGAAGCGCGGCAGGACGCCCTCGATCAGGGTGCCCTTCCCCGCACCCGACGGTCCCGAGACGATGATGACGCGGGGTCGCGTCGCTACCGGTGCAGCAGCTCCAGCAGCTCGGAGCGCTGCCGGTCCGACAGGCCCCCGATCGTCTTCCCCTGCGATATGCGGCAGGTGTTCAGGAATCTGGTCGCCTTGACCTTCCCGTACTTCGGGACGGCCATCAGCATGTCAAACACCTTGGCCGTCAGCACGAACTCGGGCGGATTGGAGATGACGCTCGCCGATCGGACGTCGCCCGCTCTTGAGGTCCTTCTTGAGCTGCGCCCGGCGCGAGCGGATCTCGTTCGCCCGGCGCAGGGCCTCCATGCGCTGGTCCAGCGAGCGCTCGGGGGCCTGCGATTGGGGCTTGGGAGTGGTCGTGGCCATCGCGGGCCATTCTAGGTTCGTGATCCGCGTGCTGGCAAGGCGACCTTTGCAGCCGTTTTACGTCGTTTTCACGCTTGTTGCAGGCGAAGCTACCTGATCACGGCCTTACAGAATCTCGGCCTCAAGTTGAGCGTTCATGCCACCGTCGCGAGCCCGGCCGGAAGGCCCTGCCCGGGGCGCGTCGGGCGCCCGCCGTCCTGCAGCGCCTCGGGGCGTCCGGCGCCGCCGGCGGCGATCGGCCGCCGCCGCCGCCTCGCCGGCCTCGATCGTGGTGATGCAGGGGATGCCGGCGCGGATCGCCGCGGCGCGGATCTCGAAGCCGTCGGTCCGCGCGCCCTGGCCGCCGCGGGGCGTGTTGATCACGAGGTCGATCGCGCCGCCCGGCGATCAGGTCGCCGACGTGCGGCGACGCCCTCGGAGATCTTGTGCACCGCCCGCACGGCGAGCCCGGCCGCCGACGAGGGCCGCGGCCGTCCCGGAGGTGGCGACGCAGCGTCGAGGCCGGCGCCGCGCCAGGCGCGCGGCCAGGGCGACCGCCTCGCGGCTTGTCGGCGTCGCGCGCCGAGATGAACGCGCCGCCCGCTGCGCGGCAGGGCCTGGCCCGCGCCGCGCTGGGCCTTGGCGAACGCCTCGGCGAAGCTGCCGCCGAGGCCCATCACCTCGCCGGTCGCGCGCATCTCCGGGCCGAGCACCGGGTCGGCGCCGGCGAAGCGCGAGAAGGGCAGCACCGCCTCCTTCACCGCCACGTGGCGCTGCGGGCGCGGCCGCCGGCAGCCCGAGCTCGCCGAGCGAGGCGCCGAGCATCAGCCGCACGGCGTGGCGCACCAGCGGCACGCCGGTCGCCTTGGCGACGAACGGGCACGGTGCGCGAGGCGCGCGGGTTGGCCTCGATGACGTAGACGCGCCCGTCGCGCACGGCGAACTGCACGTTGAGCAGGCCCGACCACGCCGAGGCCCCTGGCGAGGGCGGCGGTCTGCTCCTCGAGCTCGGCCACCAGGCCCGGGCCCGGCGCTCTGGGCCGGCAGCACGCACGCCGAGTCGCCCGAGTGGACGCCGGCCGCCTCGACGTGCTCCATCACCGCGGCGGTCCAGCAGTCGGCGCCGTCCGAGAGGGCGTCCACGTCGAGCTCGACCGCGTTCTCCAGGAAGCGGTCGACCAGCAGCACGCCCTCGGGGCGCTCGCGCGCGATGTAGGCCCGCAGCGGCCTCGGGCGAGTCGCAGATCGCCATGGCCCGCCCGCCGAGCACGTAGGAGGGGCGCACCAGCACCGGGTAGCCGACCTCCTCGGCGGCGGCCAGGGCCTCCTCGCCGCCCGTGCGCGACGGCCCACGGCGGGGCCTCGCAGGCCGAGCTCGGTCGAGCAGCGCGCCGAAGCGCCCGCGGTCCTCGGCCAGGTCGATCGCGTCCGGCGAGGTGCCGAGCACCGGGACGCCCGGCCTCCGAGAGCGCGCGCGCCAGGCGCAGCGGCGTCTGGCCCGCCGAGCTGGGCGATCACGCCGACCGGCTGCTCGGCCGCGCAGATGTCGAGCACCGCGTCGATGGTCACCGGCTCGAGGTAGAGGCGGTCGCTCACCCCGTGGTCGGTCGAGACGGTCTCGGGGTTGCAGTTGACCATCACCGACGCGTAGCCCAGCTCGCGCGACCGTCTCGGCGGCGTGGACGCAGCAGTAGTCGAACTCGATCCCCTGGCCGATGCGGTTCGGGCCCGGAGCCCAGCACGACGATCGACGGCGCGGTCGTCGCGGGCGAGCTCGCCCTCGCTCTCGAAGGCCGAGTAGTAGTAGGGCGTGAGCGGCGGCGAACTCGGCCGCGCAGGTGTCGACCGCGTGGTAGGTGGGCCGCACGCCCGAGCGCCCGGCGGCGGTCGCCCGACCGCCAGCTCGGTCGCGCCGGTGGCCGTCGGCGATGTCGCGGTCGGCCACGCCCGCGCGCCGCGCGCGCGCGCAGCGCGTCGCGCGTCGAGGCGCCTCGAGCGGGCCGCCGACCGCCGCGCCGCGCGGCGGCGAGCGCGGCCGAGCTCGGCGCAGGAACCAGGGGTCGATGCCGGTGGCCTGCGCGGATCTCGTCCTCGCCGACGCCCGCGGCCGAGCGCCCAGAGGATGACGTCGTAGCGGTCCCAGGAGGGGGTGCGCAGCATCTCGAGGGCCTCGTCCAGCGTCGGCCGGCGTGCGGGGCGCGCACGTCCAGCTCGCGCCCGGCCATCGCCTTGCCGAAGGCCTCGCCGAAGGTGCGGCCGAGGGCCAGCACCTCGCCCACGCTCTTCATGTGGGTGGTCAGCTCGGTGGAGGCGCCGGGCAGCTTCTCGAAGGCGAAGCGGGGGACCTTGACCGCGACGTAGTCGAGGGTCGGCTCGAAGCTGGCCGGCGTGACCCCGGTGATCTCGTTGGGCAGCTCGTCGAGCGTGTAGCCCACCGCCAGGCGGGCCGCGATCTTGGCGATCGGGAAGCCGGTCGCCTTCGAGGCCAGCGCCGAGCTGCGCGACACGCGCGGGTTCATCTCGATGACGACCATCTCGCCGGTCGCGCGGTTGAGCGCGAACTGGACGTTGGCGCCGCCGGTCGAGACCCCGACGGCGCGGATGACGGCGATCGCCGCGTCGCGCAGGCGCTGCAGCTCGGGGTCGGTGAGGGTCATCACCGGCGCGACGGTCACCGAGTCGCCGGTGTGGACGCCCATCGGGTCGATGTTCTCGATCGAGCAGACGATCGACCGCGTTGTCGGCCGACGTCGCGCACCACCTCGAGCTCGATCTCGGCCCACCCGAGCACCGAGCGCTCGACCAGCACCTGGCCGATCGGGCTCGCGGCGAGCGCCTGCTCGAGCATCGCGCTCGAGCTCCTCGGGCGTGTGGGCCGCGCCGCCGCCCTCGCCGCCGAGCGTGAAGCCCGGGCGCAGGATCACCGGCAGGCCGAGCTCCGCGGCGGCGGCGCGCCCCGCCGCCATGTCGGTGACCACGCGGCTCTCGGGCACCGCCAGCCCGGCGGCGGCCATCGTGTCGCGGAAGACCTCGCGGTCCTCGGCGCGGCGGATCGCCGCGACGTCGGCGCCGATCAGCTCGACGCCGTAGCGCTCGAGCACGCCCGCGGCGCTCAGGTCCATCGCGAGGTTGAGGGCGGTCTGGCCGCCGAGGGTCGGCAGCAGGGCGTCCGGGCGCTCGATGCGCGATGACCGCCTCGACGGCCTCGACGTCGAGCGGCTCGACGTAGGTGCGGTCGGCCACCGACGGGGTCGGTCATGATCGTCGCCGGGTTGGAGTTGACCAGCACGACGCGGTAGCCCTCCTCGCGCAGGGCGCGCGCGCCCTGGGTGCCCGAGTAGTCGAACTCGCCGGCCTGGCCGATCACGATCGGGCCGCTGCCGAGCACCATGATCGTGTGGAGGTCGTCGCGGCGCGGCATCAGCCGACCACCGCCCGAGCGACTCCGACGAACTCGGCGGAACATGTAGCGCGCGTCGCGCGGCCCGGGGCTCGCCTCGGGGTGGTACTGCACCGACCAGGCGCGCAGCTCGGGCGCGGCGATGCCCTCCACCGAGCCGTCGAAGAGGCTCGTGCGCGTGACCTCGACGCCGTCGGGCAGGTCGTCGGCCACCACCGCGTAGCCGTGGTTCTGCACCGTGATCTCCACCCGGCCGTCGTCGCGTGCGGCGCACCGGGTGGTTGGCGCCGCGGTGCCCGAAGGCCAGCTTGTCGCGTGCGACAGCCCGAGCGCCTGGGCGAGCATCTGGTGGCCCAGGCAGATGCCGAACACCGGCACCTCGCCGAGCAGGCTCGCGCACGGCGCTCGATGACCGGGGTCACCGCCGCCGGGTCGCCGGGGCCGTTGGAGACGAAGACCCCGTCGGGATCGCGCGCCAGCACCTCGCTCGGCGCGTGGTGCCCGGCCGGGCACCACCTCGAGCCGGCAGCCCGGCGCCGACGAGCCCGCGCGGCGATGCTCTCCTTCATCCCGCAGTCGATCGCCACCACGCGCGGGCCGTCGTCGCCCAGCGGCCGCGGCGCGGCCCGGCGGCCTCGGAGGCGAGGTCGCGCCCGTCGAGCACCGGGTGCGCGCGCACCCGGGCGAGCAGCTCCTCGGGCGCCGAGCTCGGTGGTGACGCCCGCCGCGCATCGCGCCGTGGTCGCGCAGGCGGCGCACCAGGCGGCGGGTGTCGCAGTCCTCGACGGCCACCACGCCCGCGCTCGCGCAGCCAGCGCGCGCCAGCCCGTCGGGCCGCCGGCGCCGGCCGCGTCGCCGGCGCGGCGCCATGATCACCGCGCCCGGCCAGGCGCGCGGTCGCTCTCGTCGTGGCCCGGCCCGGCGCCGTAGTTGCCGATCATCGGCGCGGCGAAGCACAGGATCTGGCCCAGGTAGGAGGGGTCGGTGACCGCCTCCTGGTAGCCGGTCATGCCGGTGGTGAAGACCATCTCCCCGAGCGCGGTGCCCGGGGCCGCCGACGGCGCGGGCCTCGAGCACGAGGCCGTCCTCGAGCACGACCCAGCGCCGGCGTCACCTGCACCAGCCGGGAGATCGCCTTGAACTCGTCCGTGCCGGCCACCTCGAGCATCTCGAAGAGGGCCATCTCGGCGCTGGTGATCTGCGCGCCGTCGGCGGCCATCTTCTCCAGCGCGAGGGCCCGGTTGGCCGGGGCGCGCGACGACACCGCGTCGGCGGCGACGTGGACCGCGTAGTCCGCGGGCGAGCAGGTCGAGCACCGTCTGGTTGACGCAGACGTGCGTCTCGATGCCGGCGACCACCCAGGTCGGTGCAGCCGGCGGCCGCGAGCGGCCGCGTCGAAGGCCTCCACGCCGCAGGCCGAGAAGCGCAGCTTCTCGACGGCCGGCGTGCCCTCGGGCAGCCGCTCGGCCAGCTCGGCGACGGTCTGGCCGAGGCCCTTGGGGTACTGCTCGCTCACCAGCACCGGCCGGCCGAGGACGCCGAAGCCCTCGGCGAGGATGCCGCAGTTGGCCACCGACCCGGTCGAAGCCGTCGATCACCGGCCGGAAGGCCTCCTGCACGTCGACCAGGATCAGCCCGGTGTCCTCGCGGCGGAGCAGCGCCGGGTGCCGCGCGTCTACGGTCCGCCATGCGATCTGCCCTCCCGCGATCGTGAGGTCGACCCGGCCGTGGAGCTCCTCGCCGAGCGAACGCCGAGTTGCGCGACTTGCTCTGGAAGCCGCCCTCGCCGACCACCACGGTCGCCTCGGGGTCGATCAGCGCGACGTCGGCCACCGCGCCGTCGGCGAGCGTCGGCACCGGCAGGCCGAGCGCCGCGGCCGCGTCGGTGCTCATGCGCCGCACCAGCAGCTCGAGCGGCAGCATCGCCGGTGCGCACCAGGTGCGTGTGGCAGACGGCGAAGGCCGTCTCGAGGCCGGTGACGCCGAAGGGGGCCTCCTCGAAGGGGACCTCCTTCTCGTCGGCGTCGTGCGGGCGCGTGGTCGGTGGCCACGCAGTCGAGCGTGCCGTCGAGCGAGCGCCGGCGATCAGGGCCTGCGCGGTCCGACTCCTCGCGCAGCGGCGGGTTCATCTTGTGGCGCGCCGGGTCGAGCGAGTCGATCGCGGCGTCGGTGAGCGCCAGGTGGTGCGGCGTGACCTCGCCGGTGATCCGCACGCCGCGCGCCTTGGCCCGGCGGATCTCCTCGACCGTCTCCGACGGCGGAGACGTGGCAGATGTGGATCCGCCCGCCCTCGTACTCGGCGAGCGCCGCGTCGCGCGCGACGGCGACGCTCTCGGAGATCGAGCGGGATGCCCGCGAGGCCGAGCCGGCTGGCCACCGCGCCCTCGTGCACCACGCCCGCGCCCGGACAGGCGCAGGTCCTCCTCGTGCAGCACGAGCGGCAGGCCGGTGATCTGCTGGTACTGGAGCGCGCGGCGCATCACCGCCGGCGTCGGCCACCGGGTGGCCGTCGTCGCTGAAGCCGGCGGCGCCGAGCTCGGCCAGCTCGGCCTGCTCGGTCAGCTCCTCGCCCTGCTGGCCCACCGTGATCGCGGCGTAGAAGCCGACCCGCACGGCGGCCTCCTGCGTCGCCGCGGTCGAGGAGCGCGCCGAGCACGGCGGCGTTGTCGACCACCGGCGAGGTGTTGGGCATGGCCACGATGGTGACGAAGCCGCCCGCGGCGGCGGCGCAGGCTGCCGGTGGCGATGTCCTCGAGGTCCTCGCGGCCCGGGGTGCGCAGGTGGACGTGGGGGTCGACGAAGCCGGGCACGGCGATCATGCCCGCCGCCGTCGATCACCTCGAGGCCCGTCGGGGTCGCCGCCGATCACGCCGTCGCGGACCACCAGGTCGCGCACCTCGTCGATGCCGGCGGCGGGGTCGAGCACCCGCGCGCCGCGGATCACGAGCGAGGCGCGCCGGGCCGGGCCGCTGCACCAGTCGCGACCGCCATCAGACGGCCACCGCGCCGATCGGGTGCTCGGCGGGCTCGGCGCCCGCCGAGGGTCCGGCCAGCAGGTCGTAGAGCACCGCCATCCGCACCACCATCCCGTTCGCCGCCTGCCGCTCGATGAGCGTCTTGGGGTCGTCGGCCAGGTCGCCGGAGATCTCGACGCCGCGGTTGATCGGGCCCGGCGTGCATCACGCGCTGGCCCGGGGCGCAGGCGCCCGTGGTTGACGCCGTAGGTCGCGGCGTACTCGCGCAGCGAGGGCACGAAGCCGCCCGGCGCCCATCCGCTCCAGCTGCATCCGCAGCACGTAGACGACGTCGGCGTCGGCGATGTCGCGGATGTCGGTCGAGGTCGTCGACGCCCGAGCGCCTCCTCGGCGTCGCGCGGCAGCAGGGTCGGCGGGCGCGATCAGGGTGACGCGCGGCGCCCATCATCTGGAAGCCGCGGATGCCCGAGCGGGCGACCCGCGAGTGCGCGACGTCGCCGACGAAGGCGATGTGCAGCCCGTCCAGCGGCCCGACCTCGCGCTCGATCGTGTAGAGGTCGAGCAGCGTCTGGGTGGGGTGCTCGTGCTTGCCGTCGCCGGCGTTGATGACCGCGGCGTCGGTGTAGCGGGCCGCGAGCTGGCAGGCGCCGACCGAGGCGTGGCGGATCACCAGGACGTCGGGCAGGTAGGAGTTCGAGGGTGATGACCGTGTCCTTGAGGGTCTCGCCCTTCTCCACGCTCGAGCCCGAGCCCTTGACGTTGACCACGTCCGCCGACAGGCGCTTGCCGGCCAGCTCGAACGAGGTCGAGGTGCGCGTGGAGGCCTCGAAGAACATGTTGATGATCGTGCGCCCGCGCAGGGTCGGCACCTTCTTGATGTCGCGCTCCATCACCTCGGCGAAGCGGTTGCCGACGCGCAGGATGCGCGCGATCTCCGCCCGGTCGAGGTCGGCGATCGGTGAGCAGCGAGCGGCGGCTCATCGCGTCCCCCTCGCGCTCCAGCACGACCTCGTCGACCCCGTCCACCTCGGCCAGGTGCACGCGCGATCCGCTCGGACGCGGGAGGTCGGCAGGTTCTTGCCGACGTAGTCGGGCCGGATCGGCAGCTCGCGGTGGCCGCGGTCCACCAGCACCGCGAGCTGCACCAGCGGCGGGCCGCCCGTAGTCGAAGATCGCGTCGATGGCGGCGCGGATCGTGCGCCCGGTGAACAGGACGTCGTCCACCAGGATCACGGCGCGCTCGGAGACGTCGAAGTCGAGCACCGTGTCGCCCACCACCGGCAGGGCGCCGCGGCGGGCGTCGAGCCCGACGTCGTCGCGGTAGAGCGCGATGTCCACGGTGCCGATGGCGGGCTCGGTGCCCGGCGAACTCGCCGATCAGGCCGGCGAGGCGGCGCGGCCAGCGGGACGCCCCGCGTGTGGATCCCGACCAGGGCGAGCCGGTCGGGCTCGGCGTGGCGCTCGACGATCTCGTGGGCGATGCGGGCGACCGTGCGGCGGACCTGGTCCTGATCGACCAGGACCTTGCCGGCCGCGCCGCTCACGCGCGCGTGCGCGGGCAGGGCGATCGGCGGCACGGTGATCATCGTCGCTCCTTCTCGGTCTCGCGGGACCGGGTTAAAGGTCGATCCGCGGGCAACGTAGCAGGTGGCTCCGACGCCACGTCAGGGCCCGCCGCGCGCGCGCCCGCCGCCGCGCAGCGGGTGGACGATCGGCGCTCCCCGCTCCGGGAACGGGATCTCGATCTGGTCGAAGTCGCGCGGCACCAGCGACGCGCGGGAAGACCGCCTCCGCCTCGGCGCGCACCTCGCGCGGGCGTGCAGCGGCTCGAGAGGTGCGTCAGCACCAGCAGGCCGACGTCGGCCTCGCGCGCCAGCTCGGCCGCCTCGCGGGCCGTGGTGTGCCGCGTCTCGCGCGCCCGGTCGCGGTCCTCGTCGAGGAAGGTCGCCTCGTGCACCAGCACCGCCGCGCCCGCGCGGCGGCCTCGCGCGTGGCGTCGCAGGGCTCGGTGTCGCCCGATGATCACGACCGTGCGGCCCGGCGCGCGGGCCGCCGAGCACCTCGTCGGGGCGCACGGTGCGGCCCTCGGGCGTCGTCGACCTCGCCGCCGCGCTGGAGCACGCCGAAGTCCGGGCCCGCGGGCACGCCGAGCGCGCGCGCGGCGTCGAGGTCGAAGGCGCCCGGGCCGGTCGTCCTCCACGCAGCGCGTAGCCGACCGAGGGCACCGAGTGGCGCGTCGGGAAGGCCACGATCCGGAAGCCCTCGCCCCGCCACGGCCTCCGCCGGCGCCGGGCTCGTCGATCTCCTCCAGGTCGACCGGGAAGGGCAGCCGGCCGATGATCGGCCGCAGGGTCTCCATCAGCCGGATCAGGCCGCGCGGGCCCACGAGCTCGCAGCGGGCCGCTCGCGCCCGCGCAGGCCGTAGGTCTTGAAGAGGCCCGGCAGCCCGAGGTAGTGGTCGCCGTGGAGGTGGGTGATGAGGATCAGGTCGAGGTCGACCAGACCCAGCCCCGAGCGCAGCAGCTGGCGCTGGGTGCCCTCGCCGCAGTCGACCAGCCAGCGCTCGCCGCCGCGCGCGATCAGCGTGGCCGCCGTGCCGCGCGCCGAGGTGGGCACCGACGCGGCGGTGCCGATCAGGGTGACGAACAGGTCCATCCGGCGATCCTAGTCGCGCGGCTCCCCGCACCAGCTCCGGCGGCGAGCGGCCCGGGCGGGTCGTCCACGGCGAGGAAGGACGACGGCGGGCGGCCGCCCCGGCGACACGACGATCTCGGCCATGCTGTGGCGCGGCGAGCGGCGCCGGTCGGTGGGGCTGCCGGGGTTGAGGATGAAGAAGCCGTCGGCGGCGACCTCGTGGAGCGGGATGTGCGAGTGGCCGAAGATCACCGCGCCGCACGCCCGGGAAGCGCCGCCGCAGGCGCTCCAGGCGGCCGGCCTCGGGACCCGCGTCGTGGACCACCCCGATCCGCAGGCCGCCGATCTCCGCCTCGGCGGTGGCGGGCAGCGCGCGCGCGCACCGCCGGCTCCTCGACGTTGCCGTGCACGCCGACCACCGGCGGCGCCGAGGCCCGCGCACCATCCCGAGCGTCGCCATGTCCGACCAGTCGCCGGCGTGGACGATCAGATCGGCGTCCGCGCAGCCGCGCCAGGCAGGCCGGCGGGCAGCACCCGGCCCGCGCCCCGGCATGTGGGTGTCGGAGATGACGGCGACCGTGACCGCCGGCGCGGTCGCCACGCCGGGGTCAGCGAGCCCGCGGCGCCGTGATGCGGAACGGCGCTTTCGCGGTGCGGCCGCTCAGCCCGTCCGCCCGCGGCGTGGCGCGGAGTTCGTAGACGCCCGGCGCCAGCGCGCGGCCGCCGATCCGCCCGCTGAAGGCGAGGCGTGCGGCGCCCGCGGGCACCGGCCGGGTGAAGCTCCCGCGGACCGGGACGATCCGGGTGCAGCGCGGCGCCGTGCGCGGGGCGCGGGCCAGGGGCCGGCAGCGCCCCGCGGCCCGGCGGCCGGCGACGCGCCGGGCGACGCGGAACGTGACCGTCGCGGCGCGGTCGGTTCCGAACGCGACGAGGGTTCCGGCGACGCGGCGGCCGGCCGGACGGGCGCTCGGGCCGGAGCGCAACGCCGCGAACCCGCGCGGCGCGACGAGAAGCGATCGGAGGACCGGCGGCCCCTGCGGCACGCCGGCGCCGCCGCCTGTTCCGCCACCACCCGCGCCGCCGCCCTGAGCGGGGGGCGGCGGTGGGAACGTGACCTTCTCGCAGCCGGTGAGCGCGTCGACGCCCGCCGCGTCCGCCGTCACCGAGTCCACGCCATCCCCGCAGTCGATCTGGTCGCGGACGCCGTCGCGGGCCTGGACCGTGTCCGCCCCTGCGCCGGCGGTGACGACGTCGGGGCCACCGCGGCCGTCGAGGAAGTCGTCGCCGTTGGAGGAGAAGATCCGATTCGCGCCGCCATCGCCGCTCAGCACGTCCACGAAGGCCGTGCCGTTGATGTCCTCGACCGTCTCGACGGAGTCGACCCCCGCACTGCCGGTCGCCTGGGGCCCTGAGCGCGCGAGGTCGAGCACGATTCCGCTCGTGGTCGCGAAGAGGTAGTCAACGACGTCGGTGCCGGGACCGCCCACGACGGTGTCGTCCCCGAGGCCCGGCTTCAGCTCGTCATCCCCGGGACCACCGCGCAACGCGTCGGCGCCATCCGACGCGAGGAGCTCGTCGCCACCGTCTCCCCCCACCAGGAAGTCGTCGACCCTGCTACCCACCAGGAGGATCGCATCGTCGAGCGCACCGCCCGTCCCGGCGCCCCCCGACGCGTCGAACCCGGTCGAGGTGGAGTTCCCGGCCACGCCCTCGACCAGCCCGACGTTCTGCAACGTGATGTCGCGGTCGGACTGGGGCTCGGCGGCGTTGGTGTTGATGCCCGAATCGCCGAAGCGGATGATTCCCGAGAAGGCCCCGCTGCGCACGCTCAGCCTCGATTCCACCGGGTCCCGCAGGTTCAGGAAGAACTCGATCTCCGAGGTCTCGTCCGGTTCCGGCGAGAAGCCCGGCGCGAAGCCGGGCGCGTCGTCGATGGTGAGGCTGGTGCCGACCACGCCCTGGTTGGCGGCGACCGTGACCACGTTGGTGTTGGTCACGGTGGGCGTGAGGCCGGCCGGGTTGCTCGTGCAGTTCACCTGCCCGAAGCGGCCGAAGACCCGGATCGTGCCGCCCGCCAGATCCAGCACGACGATCTCGCGCGAGTCCTGGATCCGCACATCGAGGACGTGCGCGCTCTGCGCGTAGTCGCACGTCACCCCCTGCGCGGTCCCCGCGCAGGAGAGGGCGGCGATCGCCGCGACCACGACCGCGAGCACCCGGCCGGGGCGGCTGTGATGCGCGGTCTCGCCGGTTGAGGCCATCGCCCGCGATCATCACACGCCACAGTGCTCCCCGGCGAGCGCGCCCGGGTCGGCTAGAGTCCCTCTCCTTGCGCGCGTAGCTCAGTGGATAGAGCGCTGGCCTCCGGAGCCAGAAGTCGCAGGTTCGAATCCTGCCGCGCGCATTCGCTTCTTCCCTGCTGAGGGCGCTTTCTGGGCCTCCGATAGGCCCTCGGAAGCCCTTCAGAAGGGCGGCGTGGGAACGACGTGGGAACATTTCGTTCCCACCGGACGCGCCTCGCGGGCCTCTGCGACCGCCTCCTCGATCGGCACCCTCACCCCCACCTCGGCCTCGGCGAAGACGCCCGCGTAGTGGCGCCAGAGGGTCTGGGTGTCGCCGTGCCCGAGCGCGGCGGCCACGAGGATCGGCGGCCGGCCCTCGTAGATGAGAAGGCTCGCGAAGGTGTCGCGGCCGTTGTAGGGGATCACGCCCGCAAGGCCGGCCCGCTCGCTCGCCGGCCGGAAGGCCCGGCTGCGCCAGTTGCTCAGGTGAAGGAACCCGCCCTGGCGGGTGGCGTCGCCGGGGCGGTCGGCGCGGCCGAGGCTCGGGCAGACCAGATCGCCCGGCTCGGCCCACTCGGTCCGCTCGCGCCACGCGGCGAGGTCGTCGGCCAGCGGGCCGATCACCGCGACGCTGCGGGCCCGCCCGGTCTTGGTGTCCTTCAGCTCGCCGTGGGTGTAGGCGCGGTGGATGTGGAGGGTGGCGCCGACGTCGCCCCAGCGAAGGGCGAGGGCCTCCTCGGGCCGCAGCCCCGCGTAGGCCATGAGGCCCCACAGCACCTGGTCGCGCGGGGTCGGCAGCTCGAACCGCAGACGCTCCGCTTCGAGCGGCGACAGCGGACGCGCCGGGGCGGGCGTGTGGGGCAGCCGCTTGATCCCGAGGCACGGGTTGGTCGGGATGAGGCCGTCCTCGACCGCCGCTCCGAGCGCGGCCGACAGCACCCGCATCGCGCCGTTGGCGGTCGCGTTGGTGGCCCCGCGGTCGAGCATCTCGGCCCGGAAGTCGCGCACCCGGGCCCGGCCGAGCTCGCGCAGGCGCACGCCGCCGATCAGCGGGGCGATCCACTTGTCCATCACCGATCCCCGGTGAAGGCGCGTCGAGCGCGCCCAGGCGATCCCGTCGCGGCGCACCCAGGTCTCGAGCCAGGCGTCGAGGCGCTCGCGCGAGGGCTCGGCGGGGCCGTGGGCGCCCATGCGCTGGCGCCGGCGCTCGGCCGCATCGAAGTCCTCGGCGTCGGCGCGCCGGTCGAAGGAGCGCGCGCGGTTGCGATCGCCGTCGCGCCACCGCACCCGGTAGACGCGCCGCCCGCTCGGCAGGGTCTCGCGGTGGACGCTCATCCCGGCCCAGCGTAGGGCAGATCGCGGACGAGGTCACCGAAGCGCCGCGAGGAGCGCGGCGGCGTGAGCGCGCGCCCCTGCGCGACCGTCGCCGGACCCGAGGAGACACGCGCCAGCTCCGCCTCGGGGATGCGCCAGAGGCGCCCGGCACGTACGGCGCGCAGCCGGCCCCCGACGATCATCCGATAGACCGTGTTGGGGTGGACGCCGAGGCGCGCGGCTGCCTGGTTGACGCTGAGGAAGACGCCCGAGGGCCGCGCCCCGTCGAGGAACGGCGCCAGGCGCTCGGCCAGCGGGCGCAGGTCGTCGTCGGATAGGGCGAGCAACTCCCCGACGAGGAGCGATGCCAGCCGGTCCGACACCGCTATCCGCTCGCTCTGCTTCGCCTCGAGGCGCGATTGCCCTCGGGCGTGTCCGTCCGGGGAACGGGCGGCACCGGCGGCTCCACCGCCCCGATCACCGTGATGTCGAGCCGAGGCGGCGCGAGCGCGCCGAGCGCCCCCCCGAGGGCGTCGGTGATCTTCTGTGCCTCACTGAGCACGTGGCCGGCCAGCTCGGGCAGGCGCTCGTCGGGGAGATCGGAGAGGAGGCCACCGATCCCGATCGCCGCGACCGCCGCACCCCGGTGGTCGCGCACGACCGCGCCGATCGAGCGGCGGCGAACATCGAGCTCGCCGTCCTCGAGGGCCCAGCCACGCTCCCTGGTGATGGCGAGGTCTGTCTCCAGCTCTCGGCGATCGGTGATCGTCCTGGAGCTCCAGGCATCGAGCACCACCTCATCGAGGACCGAGGTGGGTGCTTCGGCCAGGAGGGCCTTGCCGAGCGAGGTCGCATGGGCCGGGAAGGCGCGACCGAGCGGCGAGGTCGGGGCCGCGGGTCTGCTCGACGAAGACCACCCGCGATCCGACGAGCTTCGCCACCAGGCCGTGCATGCCGGTCAGCGCATGAAGAGCCGGCACGCTCGCCCTGAAGGCCTCCCAGTGGCTCACGGTCGAGATGGCCCTCTCGGTCAGCTCAGCCAGGCGACGGGCGCCGAGCCGATAGCGCTTGTCGATCAGGCCGGTCTCGACGAGGCCCGCCTCCTGCAGGTGCAGGATCAGCTTGTGGGCGTTCGGAGTGGCGAGGCCGATCCGCGCGGCGATCTCGGGCAGTGCCAGGTCGGGGGACTCGGCGAGTACGTCGAGGATCTGGAGCGTCTGCTCGACGGCCTTCACCCGGTAGTGCTCGGAGGAGGCGAGAGGCGGCGGCTGGCGGCGCCTCACCACGAAGAACCGCCTACTGCGTGTCCTTGCCCCCGTTGCGCACGTAGCGCCCCGCTGGATCGGGATCCGAGGAGAGGTACTCGCCGAAGGGCCGAGGCAGAGGTGCGCCACTCCTGCCCCTCCTTCCAGGCGGGAAGGCGATCGGCGGCGGCCTCGTGATAGATCGTGTTCGGCTCGACGCGAAGGAACTCGGCGGCCTCGAGAGCCGACAGCTCGACCGGCGACTCCGGGAAGGCCGGGCCCGAGAGCGCCGGCTCGGCCGGGCCGCGCAACCTGCGCCCCGGCGTCCAGCGGGCGGCGACGGCCTCGGCGAGGAACCTCCACTCCTTGCCCACGCGGCGCGCCGGAAGGCGGCCCTGCCTCGCGGCGCGATGAACCGAGTTGCGGTGCATGCCGAGCCAGTCGGCGACCTCGTCGATCGTCAGGACTGGCTGCGGTGGCTCTCCGCTCATGGCAGCACGCGCTCACGCAGCGAGTATGCGCTCATCGATCAGTGGACGTAAAGACGGAAGGGCGTCTGCAAGGACTTCCAATGGGCCGGCGGACCGAGGCGTACCGGCTCCAGTGAAGCCGAACGCCCACCGCCGAGGCAGAAGCGCTCGATCGTGCGAGAGGCGCGCGTCGGCCTCGCCGGACTCCAGGCGCGCGACCGAGGACTGGGAGGTGCCCATCCGAGCGGCGACCTGAGTCTGGGAGAGCCCCAACTCCTCGCGGCGAGGACCGCGAGCGCGCGCAAGAGCCGACGACGCTCGTAGGCCGCCTCGACCATCTGGGAAAGCCGGGGTTGCCGCGGAGCGCTGAGCGACGATCTCATCGAGGAAGTCCTGACGGCTGCGGGCCATTCTGGCGCTCCTTTAGTGCGATGTCTCTATCTCATCGGAGAGATGCTCATCACGAGTGATAGAGTCGCTACGGTCACATCTCTGACCACCCCCGCGGCGGATTCGCCGAGTCCCGGCGCGCGCATGCGCACGCAAGCTTGCGAAGCCGTCGCTCTGCGAGACGGATTCACCTCAGGCGGACCTTCTGAGTCTTCTTCTTGAACCTCTCCAGGGCGAGGAAGACCTGGGAGTAGCGGCCCTCGGTCGCGAACAAGATCCGGTAGATCACCCGGTCGGCATCGGCCCGCATCTGCGAGATGTCACCGCGCAGATGACGCGCGACGCCGAGACGGTTGACGAGCACATCCTTCATCGCCGCCGCAATCGCGGCAGCATCTTCATCGGGCAGGTCATCGAGGAATCCTTGACCGGCCGACGCCCCGCCGCGGCCGGTAGTCGCGCCACTGGCGACGGCGCTCTGGCGTCGCGGCTCATCGACGGTCGACTACCGCTCGCGGCCAGACCGGCTCGCGGCCCCCGCATCGCTCATCGTCCGCGCCCGAGGTCGCGGCCCTCGGGCGCTCGGACACGGCCCATGTCCGCTGTTGACCGGCCCGCGCGCTCGATGCCTCTGCTCCACGATCTCGAGCCGAGACTCGATCGACGACAACTCCTCGCTGAGCCCATGGGCGCGCCGGCGCGCACTCTCGAGGCCCGCAGCACGCTCGGCCGCCGGCCCGAGACGTTCCAGCTCGCCCTGAGCAATCCGACCGTCGGCTCGGTGGCGCTCGACGTCCCGCCGTGCCCGCTCGATGTCAGAGCCCAACTCCGCACGCTCACCGCGGCGCCAGGCGGGGATGCCGGTCGAGTCGCTCGGCAAGCCGAGCCTCGCGGGACTCCGCCTCGCTCGCCCCGGCCTCAGCGCGTGTCACCGCTGCTCTCAGTTCGGCGACACGCACCAGCTCGTGGCCGGGCGCGGCCGCCGCCTCACCGTGCGACCTGGCGCGCCGCCCGCAGCTCCTCGGCTCGGGCGATCAGCCTCTCGGGCGTCGCGGAGTCGAGGTCGGCCCGCACCGCGTCCATCGCCGACCCTCGATCCGCCGGATCGACGAGGTCCAGCGCGAGAGACTTGGCCTGCGAGCGCGACCAGGCGCGGGCGAGGGCCTCCTCGACGTTCTCCGCCTCGTGGTGGACGACGAACACCTGCAGGTCATGGCGCTGACGGGATCCGGCCACGTACGCCCACTCGGCCCCGCCGCGCTCGGGGCTCGCAAGGACGAAGGTGCGATCGACCGACTCTCCCTGGGAGACATGTCCGGTGAGGGCGTAGCCGTGGCAGGCGTGGGCGAGGTAGTCGGTCGGGATGCGGATCGTCTCGCCATGGTCGGTGAAGAGATCCAGGTGCTCGGCGTGGCGGCCGAGGTCGACGACCGTGCCCTGAGTGCCGTTGCGCACTCCAAGTGAGTAGTCGTTTCGGCGGCACACCATCCGATCGCCGATCGCCCACTCGATTCCGGCGACCGTGATCCGTCGATCCGAGATGAAGCCCCACTGCTCGCGCCATTCCCTGGCGATGCGGTTCAGCTCGGCGACGTCGTGGCGGTCGTGGGCCAGCATCAGGTTGCGCCCGGGTGAGTCGAGCTCTGCCTGTGCCCAGGCGCCGACAAGCGCGATGCGTGCGTCGCGCGCGTCCTCGAAGGACTGGAGGCGCCCGCTCTCGGAGAGCAGCGCCACCGCGTCGGCGGCGCGGCCCTCGGCGAGGTGGCGGCGACATCGCGCTGCAGCTCGGTCTGCTGGCGGCGGTTCTCGGTCAGCTCGACCGCCCCGAGGCGGTCGGCGAGCGCGGCGAAGCCGCCGCCGGCGTCGATCGAGGGGAGCTGTGCCCGGTCGCCGACAAGGACAAGGCGCGCCGAGCGCCAGGCGGCGGCGTGGGCGAGGCGCTCCAGTGCGCGCGTCGGCATCACCGAGGCCTCGTCCACCACGATCACGGAGTGGGCGGGGATGGCGTCCTCCTCTCCCCGCTCGATCCGGCGCAGGAGAAGGGCGGCGGTCTGGGATGCGATCCCCGCCTCGCGCTGGAGGACGTCGGCCGCCTGGCCCTGCCAGGCGACGCCGATCACCGGGACACCGGAGCGCTCGTAGGCCTCGCGCACGGCGGCGAGAGTGAAGGTCTTGCCGGTGCCGGCGCGGGCCTCCATCACCCGCACGCGGGCATCGCCGCGAGATGAGATGGCGCACCGCTCGCTCCTGGTCGGCGCCGAGGCTCGGGCGTGACGCGATCACGGCGTCGACGGCTCGGGTGTCGGCGACGACCGGCCCGTTCGGATCGCGGCCGGTGGCCGCGTCGAGCAGGCGCACCTCGGCGCGCAGCATGTCGGGGGTGGTGTAGAGCGTCTCGCGGTGGCCGGCGCTCGCGTCGTCGCCTGCGCGCGTCAGGGCGACGCAGGTGCGCGCGAGGAAGTCGTCGGCCAGGCGCTCGAGGTGTCCGGGCGGTGCGCCCTCGGGGTGGGCCTCGGCGAGCTGCTGGATCACCTCGCGCCGGGTGAAGGTGGAGGACTGGCGGGTGAGGCCCTCGGGTCCGAGCATGTGCGTCGCCTGCGCGCGAGGCGCGCGGTGTAGTCGGAGGTGGTGAGGCCGCGCGCGCGGCCGAGGGCGCGGCGCAGCTCGTGCTCGCCGAAGCCGTGCTCGGCGGCGCGGGCGCGCCAGCCGGCGACCGCCTCGTCTCGCGCGATCGACGCGCTTTCGATCGCGCGTCTCGCGCTGGATGGCGGCGATGCCCGACATCGAGGTGAGCCCGCGCGCGGTCGCCTCCTCCATGATCTCGGCGTGGCGCGCCGAGAAGTGCTCGCGCACTTCGGTCGGCACCGCGACCAGCTCGGCGATGCCGTTGGTGACCGGGCCCCACTCGACGCCGAGGGATCGTGAGAGCTCGGCGCGCATCACCGCGTCGGCGATCGTGCCGGCGGTCTTGGCCTCGGCGTAGACCGGGCGCATGTCGGGGGCGCTCCAGCGCCCGTCGTGCTCCCCTCACCCGGTTGGCGATCACCAGGTGCGCGTGCAGGTGGGGATCGCCCGAGCGGGCCATCTCGTGGACGTAGATCGCCCCGACGAATCCCTCGGCCGGGAGCACCGTGACCCCGTTGCGGCCGCGGCGCACGAAGCAGGCGTGGCGCTCCAGGTAGTCGAGGCCGGCCCGCACGCCGGCGCGCGTGGGCGTCGAGCACCGCGCTCGCGAACGGCCTCGTCGCCGACCGCCGCAAGGACGCTGACGCTCTTGGGCGCGGCGAAGGTCAGGTCGAAGGCGACGTTGCCGCCGGCGCGGCGCGCGGTGCCGGCGAGCACCGCGCCGCTGGCGGATCGCGGCCGTCGAGGAGCACCCCGAGGTCGCCGTCCTCGGGTCCGCCCGACAGCCCGAGCGCCTCCGCCCCCGGCCCGCCCACTCGCCGCGGACCTCGCCGCGCTCGGAGTAGTAGTCGTCGCGGGCGAACTCGGCCCGCTCGTAGTAGTCGGGCCCCTTGGCGGCTCGTAACGTCAACATGATCGTGGCGCATCATAGCAGATGCAACTGTGCCTTCATGTGAGACTGGGTCTCGGCGAACTAGAGACTGGAGGTAGGCTCCTTCCGGACCTGCACGGCTCCAGAGCGAGAGGAGGCGGAGGTGCTTGAAGGGCATGCTGTGACGACCATCCTGCCGGTGAGCGATCCGGCGAGGGCCCGGCGGTACTACGAAGAGGTTCTCGGGCTCGAGTACCTCGGCCTCAGCGGGGACGGCAAAGAGCTCTTTCGTCTCGGTACCGACGGAACGCTCGCGTTGCTCGAGAAGCCGCCCGGCGCTGCGGCCGAGCACACGGCCCTCAGCTTCGAGACGTCTGAGATCGGCACGACGATCCGCGAACTTCAGGCGCGGGGGGTTGACTTCGAGGACTACGACCTGCCCGGGCTTCGGACGGTTGATCACGTGTGCGTACTGGGATCCGAGAAGGCGGCCTGGTTCCGGGACCCCGAGGGCAACATCCTCTGCGTGCACGAGATCATCTGAACGGAGCGCCCGCGAGGGCCGGGGGAGGACGCGCACCCCGCGCAGGCGCGACGGGCCGCTAACTGGGCCAGATCCGGGCGCCGCGAGTGCGTCGATCGCGGCGTCCAAGCGATCACGGCCCACGGCTCCACGCAGGCCGAGTCGTTGGTAGTCGAACGAGGAGTCTCCTGGGCGGCGGGCCGGTCGAGGTGGCGGGTGTACAGCCGGGCATCGCTTGGGCGAGAGCCCAACCGCGCGCACAGCAGCATCGTGGCGGGCTGAGCGGCGGGCGCGCATCAGGTCGGCGCGCGCCGCCTCACATGCCCGCACCAGGCCACACGCGGCCTCATCGGTGCGCGAGTCATCGACGCCCACCGAAGCGACGGGACGAATCGCGGCGAGCCGGCAACCGAGCTGACCCGCAGGGCCGAGCGAGCGATCTCACGGCCGCGCGCCCTGATCGGGTCGCCAGAAGGTTGCGACGTGGATCACCGACAAGGCACCGGCTCCGGGGCACGCGGATGCGCGCCCCGGAGCCCGGTCGGCGTGCGTCGGCGCTACCGTGCCGAGAGGGGGCCGATCCCGAAGCCGGGGGTCTGTCTGTACGGGGATTGCCGCAGTCCGGACGTCCAACGCGAGCGGGGCGAGGTCCGAATCGACGCCGCCGATCCCGAGCGGCGCATCGCGCAAGGCCGCGACTTCGACACCCGGTGGGTATGGGTCTGCAGCGCGTGTGGTCGCCGACTCGGCCTCGCCCCCAACCCGCGATCAGGACGCTGGGCGCGAGGTGCTCGAGGGCGATCCTCAGCGGCGCCGGACGCCGCCCGTCGCGTGATGGGCCGATCACGGAGCCCGGCGACGGGTGGGCCGCGGGCCCGGGGCTGCGGCAGCCGGTCCGGATTCCGTCGTCCGGCCTCGCGGCCCCCCCGGGCGATCGGCATGTCCTACGCAATGCGGCGCCGGAGTAAAGAGACGACCCGCGATGGACGATCAGGGGGGAATGCCCAGCTCCCTTCTCTCTCGGACGGCGAGGGGAGTCCTGCTCGTCGGGGTCGGCCTGACGATCAGCTTCGCCGTCCGCGCGGTCGGGGGTTTCGGGGGGAGCGACCTCGACCCCCTCTTCAACCGTGGCGTCTACAACGTCGTCCTGTGCCTGGCTGTCGTGCTGATCATCGTGCGCGCGGTGGCCGTGGCACGGGAGCGGTGGGCGTGGCTCGCGCTCGGCCTCGGGCTCCTGTCGTGGACGGCCGCAAACGTGTACTACTCACTGTTCGTCGCGGATCTCGATCCGGCTCCCATCCCATCGGTCGCCGATGCCCTCTGGCTCGCCTTCTACCCGCCTGCCTACCTCGCGATCACCCTCATCATGCGATCGCGACTGTCGGGACTTCGGCGCGGAATGTGGCTCGACGGATTGATCGGCGCGCTCGCGGTCGGAGCCGTCTGCGCGTCCTTCGTGGTGGGGGGCGTCTTGGAGGCGGGGCTCTCAGGCTCGGCCGCCGAGATCACCACGAACCTCGCCTATCCGATCAGCGACCTCGTGCTGCTCGGCATGGTCACCTTCGCCCTCGCGGCCAACGGCTGGCGGTCCAGCCCGACCTGGTCGCTCCTCGGCGGCGGGCTCCTCGTCTTCGCAGCGGCCGACGGTCGCTACCTGTGGGAGGTGGCGCACGATCAGTACCGGAGCGGGGGGCTCGTGGACACGGGGTGGCTGGTCGCAAGCCTGCTGTTCGCTGCCGCCGCACTGACACCGGCCCCCGAGCGCCAGGAGAGCCCCCGAGACGGCCAACGCCTGATCGTCGTCCCCAGTGCGTTCGGGCTGGTGGGGCTCGGGTTGCTGGTCTACGGCAACGCAGCCTCGATCAACAGGGCCACGCTCGCGTTGGCGACGCTGTGCGTCCTCGCGGTGATCGCCCGCATGACCCTCACCTACGCGCAGAGCCGCAAGGAGGCGCTCACCGACGCGCTCACCGGGCTTCCGAACCGGCGTCGGTTGGCGCGGGACCTCCGCGAGCGCGCGCCCGCCGCCAGGCCGGAGCGCCCCCTCGGCCTGGTCATCCTCGACCTCAACGGCTTCAAGGGCTACAATGACACGTTCGGGCACGCCGCGGGCGACGCGTTGCTGGTGCGGCTGAGTCAGCGCCTTCTGGACGCGATCGACGGTCACGGCACGGTCTACCGCATGGGTGGAGACGAGTTCTGCGCGCTCTTGCACGGCGCACGTCTGTCGATCGACGATGTCGTGAGCCGCATGCTCGCAGCGTTGACCGAGTCGGGAGACGGCTTCTCCATCGATGCCGCCCACGGGTTGGTCTCGATGCCCGGGGACGGGTGCGACGCCGAGGGCGCGCTGCGGCTCGCCGATCAGCGCATGTACGCCCTCAAGCACTCCGGGCGAGTCCCCTCCGAGCGCCAGACGACGAACGCCCTGCTTCAGGTGCTCTCCGAGCGCCACCCTGATCTGGGCGACCACGCCGACGGCGTCGCGGAGCTTGCGATCGCCACCGGCGGGCGTCTGGGCATCGGCGACGCGGGCCTGGAGCAGATCGGGCTGGCCGCACGGCTGCATGACATCGGCAAGGCGGCGGTGCCGGACGCGATCCTCATGAAGCCGGGTCCCCTCAGCGCGGAGGAGCAGGAGATCATGAGGCGGCATCCCGCCATCGGGGAGCGGATCCTGCGGGCGGCCCCCTCGCTCCACGAGGTGGCGAGCATCGTCCGCTCGAGCCACGAATGGATCGATGGATCGGGCTACCCCGACCGTCTCGCGGGCGACCACATCCCACTCGGCGCACGGGTCATCGCGGTATGCGACGCCTTCGACGCGATCATCAGTGATCGTCCATACTCGACTGCCCGCACTCCCGAGCAGGCCGTCGCGGAGCTGCGTCGTTGGGCCGGCGTGCAGTTCGACCCCGATGTCGTCGATGCGTTCGCCGCCGTGCTCGCCGACAGGACGCGGCGACCCGAGGGTGTCGCCCACAGCTGAGGGCGACACCCTCGGGTCGCGCACCGTGTCTTAGTACCTGTTTCAGAAAGAAGGAGCGGTCAGGCCTCCGGCCAGTTCCTCTGCTCGGAATGGGTCCGGGGCGCCTGCCGCACGATGACCGCCAGGCCCTCAACGGGGTCCTCTACGTGCTCAACACCGGGATCGCCTGGCGCGACCTGCCCCAGGAGCTGGGCTACGGCTCGAGGTCTGGTCTTCCTCGGGCAGTGGACGACCAGTTCGTCGCCGGCCAGGCCTTCGATCAAGGTCGGACCCGGAGCGTCAACCGGGCCCGCCTCTGACGGAACCACATTCGGGTCCACCGGTATCAGATCAGAGTCGCAGTTCGGATGGAGCAGACGGTGTCGGGGTCGCTCGACGCAGCCCGCGTGCGCTCGATCCCGCCGAGATCCCGGCCCACCCGCTGCCTCGGGCCCGTGGGCACAACCTCTAGTGGGCGCGGCGGCCGGACGGACCGTGCCGATGAAGACTCCGTATAGCGACAGGCACCGGCACTCTCGCAACGTGGGTTCGGGCGCCGGGCTCTCCGGGCGCAGGATGCCCCGGGCGCCGACCACACACCAAGGAGGGTCATCCCATGAAGGTCACTCGCTTGTTCGGTCGTTGGGTCGGGGTCGCCGCGATTGCGTGCGCGGCCGCCCTGGGGGCCACGCCCGCCCTCGGCGCCACCGCCCCGTGCGCGCCGCCGCCCCTCTCACAGCCCTTCCTCGGCGTGGGTGACGCGAACTTCTACACCCTTGCGCCCGGAGGCGACTTCGCCAGCGCGAGCGGCGGATGGACGCTCAGCGGCGGCGCCTCGATCATCCAGACCACCCAGTTCAACGGGACCACCGGGGGCGTGCTCGACATGCCCAGCAAGTTGACCGCGGTGAGCCCGGTCATGTGCATCACCAAGGACTTCCCCATCGCGCGCCTGCGGGTCCGCAACATCAAGGGATCCGAGGGCGTCTTCTTCTACGTCTCCTACAACAACGCCGGCACCTGGACGAGCCCCAAGAACACCGGCCAGTTCCACGGAGCCCAGAGCGCCTGGACGCTCTCCAACCCGATGAACGTCCAGCCGAGCAACGTCGCCGGCTGGCAGCAGGTGCGGTTCAGCTTCATCGCCGGCGGCAAGACCAGCCGCTTCCAGGTGGACGACTTCTGGGTCGATCCCCGGGCGCTGTAGAGCCACAGCTCCCGCCCAGACTGATCACCCATCGGCCCGAACCCCGGCACTCCCTCTGGAGCGTCGGGGTTCGGGCATCCCGGCTTTCAAGACCGAGATGCCCGCTGCCGATGCCTTTCCTCCCATCGAATCGAGGTGGGGATCGGGACATCCGCACCCTGCCAACCTCGGACCGTGACCGCTCTCCCAAGGTTTCGTCGTGATTCCGTCACCCCGCATCTCCCATCCTCGGTGGTGAGGGGCGCCCGCATGGAACCCCTCCTCCGCGCGGGGGACCTCGTACTCCTGGAGTCGGCGACCGGCTACCGCACGGGCGCCCCGTCACGGTGGGGCCAACTCAGACCGTCAATCCCACGACATCGGTCTTTCTGCCGAGGACGTTTCGCAGGTGGCGCGCGTTCAGCAGGCAGCACTCGATCTCGTCCTCGAGGGCGTAGTAGACAGGCTTCCAGTACGCCCCCACGCCGCAGAGCGTGACCGCGTGAGCCACCAGCCAGTCGCGCAGGCCCATCAGGCCCGCCGTGGTCGTGCCGAACTCGTGGGTGTGGCTCAGCTCTCGCGTCGGCCACCCGGGCCGGGCACGCGCACGCACGCCACCACCGTGTCCTTCAGCCCGTCAAGGCCCGCGACGCGCTCGTGAATCGTGTCCATCGTGACCTCCCGCATCGACCCGCCGTGGCGGGTCGTTCCGGGAGGCCTCATCACATGGAGTCTGAGGTTCGCGCTCGTGGCGCAGCGAGTGGTGCCCGAGGCCTCCGCGCCAAGTGACTGGCTCGTACGCGGCTCAGGCGCGCGGCGTACGGTCGGGTGATCCGTGGGAACCACGTGGGAACAACGGCCGGAAGACGGGGGTGATTCGATTCGGCAGATGCGACGCCGAAAGCGGCCCGATGCGGGCGCTTCTTACCCTCTCGCCACCTCCGCTCACCCTTCCCGAATCCGCTCCGGAGCCAGAAGTCGCAGGTTCGAATCCTGCCGCGCGCACTCCGTCGTCCCGCTGAGGGCGCCCTCCGAACCGGAGTGCGGCATAGCCGTGGCCGGCCGCCGGGACGAGATGGCGACGTCGCGGGTCTGCACCCGTGAGAGGACGGCCTACTGCCGGATGATCACCGTGCGGGTGGCGCTCACGGGCCGGATGCCCCTCGCCCGGAGGACGACCGTGCCGATCCTGGTTCCCGTCCCGGCCCGCGCCGCGATACGCGCGTCGACCCGCACGACGACGGTCCTGCCCGGGAGGATCGTGCCCACCCTGAAGGTGAGCGCGCGGCCGCGGCCGGTGAAGCGGAGCGCCTTCCTCGTCACCCTCAGATTCGCCCTGCGCGACGCCCCGTCGATGCTGACGCCCTTCGGGAGGGTGCTGCGGATGATCACGCCCGCGACCGGGGTGGCCGCGGTGTTCCGGACGCGGAAGACGAAGGTGACGCGGCCTCCGCGCCTCACGGTGCGGGCGACGGCGATCCTGAGCGTGAGCGGCCCGAGAGTGCCGGCGGTCGGCGTGAGGCCCCCGGTCGTCGATCCCGGAGTCGTGATCGTGAGCGGAAGCGCGGCGCTCGCGGTCGGTGGCCCGTTGCAGTGCGCGGTCTGGCCCGTGAAACGGGTCCCGCCGGTGAACCCGGGAATCCGGGCGCAGTCGTTGCTGACCGTCACCCGCGCCGTGAAGGCTCCGGGCGCGGCGTAGACGTGGGTCGGCGTGGGGCCGCCGTCGGCCAGCGTGCTCCCGTCGCCGAAGTCCCAGTCGTAACGGGTCACGACGCCGCCGGGCACCGTCGTCGCCGAGGCGTCGAAGGCGGTCGCCCCGCCCGGGGGCGCCACGGTGGCCGTGACGCGGGGAGCGGGGGTCTGGCTCGGCGTCATCGCGATCGAGAGGAAGCCGGCGAACCTGTCCCCCGTGGGATACGGCGATCCGGCGATCGGCGTCAGGATGGCGCCGGGCGCGGTGGAGAAGCCCGCGACCCCGCCCGGGTCGGCGTTCAGGAACCCGTAGACCTGCCGGCCGTCGGGAGTGGAGGCCACGCCCTGCAGCTGCCCGCCGCCGGCGGAGAACGGCGAGCCGGCGACCGGGGTGAGGCTCGCGAGGGAGACGTCGTATGCGGAGACGCCGTGGGCGGCCGGTGTCGCCGCCGGTCCGCGCTCGGCGCTGTACAACCGCGTCGCGTCGCTCGAGAGGGCGAGGGCGATCGGGGCGCGGCCGGCGGTGGCGAACGGCGACCCCGCCACCGGCGTGAGCGCCCCGGTCGCCGCGGTCACGTCGAGGGCGGAGATCGAGCTCGCCAGCAGGCTGATGTTGCCCACGAAGACGCGATCGCCCGAGGGCGAGATCACGATCGAGAAGGCCTGCGTCCCTCCCGAGGCGAAGGGGGAGCCCGCCACCTGCGCGAGGGCGCCCGTCGCCGGGGCGATGCTCAGCGCGGCCACCCGCGGCGAGAAGGTGGCGCCCGCCGCGTCGCCCGCGACGAAGGCGCGCGCTCCGTCGGGCGCGATCGCGATGCCCTGGGGATTCTCGAGGCCGGTGATCGCGAACGGCGAACCGGCCACGGCGGTCAGGGTCCCGGTGCCCGGGGCGATGTCGTAGACCGCGACCGATCCCTGGTCCACCGCGTTGTTCAGAGCGGTGCCGCGGTTGGTCACCAGCAGCCGGTCCCCGGCCGGTGTCACGGCGACGCCGGTCGTGTTGATCCCGCCGCTCGCGGAGGGGGAGCCGGGGATCGGCGTCAGGGTCCCCCCGGCGCCGATCGTGAAGCCGCGCACGCCGGGGCTCTGGCTGGTCGCGACGTAGGCGCGGCGGCCGTCGGGCGTGATGGCGACGCCCTCGGGCCTGGCCCCGACCGGGACGGGCGTGCCCGGCACGAGGCCTCCGTCGGCCTTGACGGTGAACGCGGTGAGGCTCTCGATGCCGTTGAGCGAGCCCGAGTTCGACGTGAGGACGATCCGCTCGGCCGCCGCCATCGGCGCCGCCACCAGGAGGGCGGCGGCCGCGGCCATCCACATACCCGCGCGAGCCCAGCGGTGGAGGATCGCCATGTGAGTCATCTTCCCCGTCGGGTGACAGCCGTGCCAGCGTACGAGCCTCGGGTGCGGCGGCGCAAGCCGGCGCCGAGGTCCGCTCCGGCGAGCCCGGGGCTCCGGACCGTCAACACCCTTCCGAGTCCGCTCGGGAGCCGGAGTCGCAGGTTCGAATCCTGCCGCGCGCATTTCCCCGGGCCGTCGCCGGTGGTGGTGGATCAGCGGCCGCGAGGATCAGGCCGAGAGCAGCGCCGCCTGTCGGCCGATGGCGCGCAGGTCCCTCTCGAGCTCGTCGTCATCGCCGCCGCTGCGCGCCCGCGCACGGGCGGCGGTCGCGGCGCTGGAGAGCTCCTTGACCTCCGCCTGGGCGACCACGACCTGGTGGCTCATCTCGGCCAGCATCTGCGAGACGCCGTCGGCGCCGTCGATCCGCGCGGCCTCGATCGTGCCGTTGAGCTGGAGGGCCCCGAGCACGCCCAGCAGGCGGGCGAGGGCCGAGATGTCGGTCATCGTGCGGCCGAGGGCGCGCTCGAGCTCGCTCGCCGCCCGTCCGATGTGGCGCAGGCTGTCCGACAGGGCCGCCGACATCACCGCGACACTGCCTGCGAGGTCCTCGTCTGGGGCGTCGGCCGCGTCGGCGGGCCGTTCGAGCATCTCGTGGGTGAAGAAGACCGCCATCTCGGCCTGCAGGCGCGCGATCGCGATCCGGAAGCCGAGCTCCCGCAGCACCCCGTCGAGCGCGTCGCCGCGCTCATTGAGGTTCAGCGTGAGCGTCTTGCCCGACTCCGCCTCGGTCCCCATCAGGCGCGCGACGACGCCGATGCCCGCCGCCTCCTCGCCCAGGCGCGCGGCCGCCAGCACCATGTTGAGCGACTGGAGGTGCATCTCCCCCACCAGGTCCCGCGAGCGGTTTCCCAGGGCGTCGTTCAGCCGCGCGTACTCCTGCACGTCGGAGAAGCGCTCGTCCATGCGGGCGTGCGCCCCGCGGAAGCCGTCCAGCGTCCGGACCAGCGCCGCCCGACGGGGGTCCGTCTGCCGCTTGGCACCGGATCGGGCCCAGAGGGCCGCCCAGGCGGGGCTACCGGCCAGGAGCTCCTCCCGGCTGCGCATCTCCTCGACGAGGAAGCGGTGCATGAGGTCGTCGTAGTCGCGCAGGCCGAGGCCGGCGAGCTCGCGCCGCATGTGCTCCTCGGAGGCGTCGATCGCCGCGTCGCGGGTGCCGCCGCCGCTCTCGATCTCGCGCTCGACTCCGAGCAGGTCCGCGTAGAGGCCCTGCACCAGGTCGAAGGTCGGGCTCGACGGCTTGAAGCGCACCGACAGGTAGCCGTCGTCGATCGGGACCACCGTCGCGACCACCCAGTAGGGGCGGCCGTCCTTCGCGCGGTTCTTCACGTAGGCGGCGACCGGGGAGGACTCGCGCAGATACGTCCACAGCAGCCGGAAGACGACGCGGGGCATGTCCGGGTGGCGCACGATGTTGTGCGCCTTCCCGCGGAGTTCGTCGGCGGTGTACGCCGAGACGCGCACGAAGACCGGGTTGCCCGTGAGGATGCGCCCGCCCGCGTCGGTGGTCGAGAAGAAGAGCTCATCGATGCCGAAGCCGCGCTCCGTGGTCGCCGCTCCGCCGCCTGCCTGCACCGTGTGCATCCCCGCCCCCTCTGCGCCGACCCTTACGCTGTCAGACATCGGCGCCCTGCCGGCGGATCTGAGCCGGCGGTGCGCGCGGCGGACTCCGGGCCCGGCCCGGCGGGCCTCAGGTGGTGCGGCGGGTGGTCCGCTTCGTCCGGGTGGTGGTCGTGCGCTTCGCCCGCGTCGCGGTCTTGGGTGGAGGCGCCGCGATCTCCTCGACCACCTCGCCCTCGGGCTCGACCGGCTCACCGGTGCCGAGGGCCGGGAAGCTGTCGCTGACCACCTGGTTGAGGACGTCCTCGAGGTTGTTCTGGGTCGCGAACAGGTGCTGCGTGAGCGCCTCGCGCACCTCGCGCATGTGGCGGATTGCCGTCAGCTCCTGGTCGCGGAGCGCCGCCATCTCCGCGACGAGCTCGCGCATCCGGGCATCGGCCGACTCGCGCGTCTCCACCGCGAGCGCCTCCGCCCCGGCCACCTTGGCCGTGGCCGTTGCCTGGGCCTCGGCCACGATGCGGCGCGCGTCGCGGTCGGCGCCCGCGCGGACGTCGGCCGCATAGCGGTCCGCCTCGAGCCGGGTCGTGGACGAGTACTCCTCGGCCGAGCGGCGGGTCTCGGTGGTCTCGTAGTCGGCCTCTTCGCGACTCAGGCGGGCCGCCGTCTGGGCCTCGCGCTTCGTCGCCTCGGCGTCCTGGCGTGCCTCGGCGAGGATCGCGTCGGCGCGCTCCTGGGAGGCGCGCCGGAACTCGAGCGCCTCCTCCTCGGCCCTGCTGACCGTCGAGGCCGCCGTCGCGCGCGCCGTCGTGACGACCGACTCGGCTTCGGCGAGGGCGTCGGCCTTCAGCTTGGCGGCCGACTCCTGGGCGGCCTTGAGCACCGAGCCGGCGGCGTCGCCGACGAGCGCCATCAGGTCGTCCTCGGTCGGGAGGGCGGCGCGCATGCGCTCGAGCTCCGCCACCGCGGCGTCGCGGGCCTCGACGGCCGCGTCACGCGACTCCGAGCTCGCGGCGGCCGCCGCGATGACCTCCTGCAGCTCGCGCTGCTGGGCCTCCATCCGCTCCTGGGCCGCGCGCGTCCCGGCCTTGAGCGCGTCGAGCTCGGAGAGGCCCTCGGCCGCCGCGCGCAGCCGCGTGAGCTCGTCCTGCTGCGCGGTGGCGCGCTGGTCGGCCTGGTCGGCCCGCGCGCGCAGGGCGTCGAGCTCGGCCGCCGCGCCCTCGGCCTCGGTCAGCCGGTGACGGAGGATCGTGGCCTGCGCGCGCGCCTCGTCGAGAGCGTCCGCGGCGGCGCCGAGCAGGCCGGAGACCTCCGCCGGGTCGTAGCCCTTGCGCACCGTGGAGAGGTTAACCCGCCGGAGCATCGACGAGTCGAGTGCCTCCGGGGGTCGCGCTTCCACGACGTCGCTCGACTGCGTCATGGGCACGAGTCTAACCGCTGGCTCGGCCCCCCTTCCAACGCGGGCACGGCGGGCGCTCGCCCGCCGTGCCCCACGCCGCCCCGCCGGATCAGCGCAGAGACCACCGGGTCAGGCCGCCGAAGCCGCTGTTGGTGGCGAACTTGAGGGTCTCGAGGGTGGCCCCCTCGGGCACCTCGAACGAGATCCAGGCGGTCACCGTCTCCCCGGCCGGGATCGTCAGCGAGCCGAAGCCGGGATCGACCGGGTCGAAGACGCTCGCGGCCCACTCGACGCCCTCGGTGTCAACGACGTCGGCGCCGTTGGAGGGGGTGTCGTCGTACTCCTGGGATCCGGTGTTCGCGATGCGCAGCTCGGCCGCCATGTAACGCCGGCCCTCGGCCGGCTCCAGCGCCCCGACGTCGCTCTCGGCCGGGTCCTCGAGCTGGAGGAGCGTCACCTCGAGGGGCTCCCCGCTGAGCGTCTTGAGGGTGACCGGCGGACCGAAGTCGGACGCCGCCGCCGTGGTCTCGGCGGCGGCGGTGGTCGCCGGAGCGGTGGTGGCCGCGGCGACGGAGGTGGAGCCGGCGGCATCCGCCTCCGGCTCGGAGGAGTCCGACCCGCAGCCGGCGAGGACGAGGGTCGCGGCAGCGGCGAGCGCGGCGAGGCGTGCAACATGAGTGGATCGCACCGGGCTTCTCCAGATCGATGATGGCGACTGAGGTTCGCGGCACTTTCGCACCTTGGCGCGCCCGGCGCCAGGATCGCCACTCGCCGTTGCGAAACCGCATGTCCGGGGAGGGCCGCTAGACTGCCCCGCGTACAAGTTAGGTACACCGAATATGCGCGTCGGAGCGTCGACCCGACGCACCTGACGACGGGACCCGGATTGTCTTCAACGATCGACTTCGACGGCGGCGGGGAGTTCTTCGCCGACCTCAAGGCACGGGTGCGCGCGCACCTGGCCGAGCCGGGGCGCGAACGGCGCGCCCACCGCAGGATGTACGCGAAGACCGCGATCCTGATCGCCTGGACGCTCGCCTCCTGGGCGCTGCTGGTCTTCGGTGCGGCCACCTGGTGGCAGGCGGGGCTCCTCTGCGCGTCGCTGGGCCTCGCGCTGGCGGGGATCGGCTTCAGCATCACGCACGACGCGAACCACGGCAGCTACAGCCCCAGCCGGCGCGTCAACAAGACGATGCGCTGGTCGCTCGACGTCATCGGCGCGAGCTCCTACGTGTGGCGCATCAAGCACAACGTGGTCCACCACACGTTCACCAACATCGCCGGAGCCGACACCGACATCGAGCAGCTGCCGCTCGCGCGCCTGGCGCCCGATCAGAGGCGCCAGTGGTTCCACCGCTTCCAGCACATCTACATCTGGCCCCTCTACGGCCTCTTCTCGGTCAAGTGGCACACCGTCGGGGATCTCGGGCCTGATGATGAGCGGCAAGGTGGGACTGACCCCGCTGCGCTGGCCGCGCGGCCGTGAGCTGTTCGGCCTGATCGCGGGAAAGCTGGTGTTCGTCACCTGGTCGATCGTCATCCCGCTCCTGTTCCACCCGGCCTGGCACGTCGCTCGTCGCCTTCCTCGTGACCTCGTTCGTGCTGGCGTTCACCATCGCCATCGTCTTCCAGCTGGCCCACTGCCTCGAGGAGGCCGAGTTCTCCAGCGTCGAGGCCATGGGCGAGGCCGGGCGCACCGAGTGGGCCCGCCACCAGGTCGAGACGACGGTGGACTTCGCCCAGGGCAACCGCTTCCTGGCCTGGTACCTGGGTGGGCTCAACTTCCAGATCGAGCACCACCTCTTCACCCGGGTCTGCCACATCCACTACCCCGACATCGCCCCGATCGTGCGGGCGACCTGCGAGGACCACGGGATCCGGTACCAGAGCCACGAGACGGTCTGGAGCGCGGTCGCCTCCCACGCCCGCTGGCTGAAGCGGATGGGCGCCAAGAGCGACTCGGGCCGGCGCGTGGTGATGGCCGGCGGCTGAGCCAGGGGACGGAACGCCCCGGACGCGCACGCGTGTCCGGGGCGTGACCGTCCGAGGTGGCGGGTGGAGGGCGATCGGTCAGACTCGGGGAGAACCCCGAGGAGGTCTCACGTGGACACCGACACCGCCCCCACCGTCATCTCCGGCCCACCGCCGGCGGAGGAGCCGCCACCCGTCGCCGAGGCCGGCGACCCGCCCGGATCGCCCGGAGCGACCTGGATCGCCGATTCGATCGTGGCCAAGGTCGCCGCGTCGGCCGCGCGCGAGGTCAACGGCGTCGAGGACCTGCGCAGCGGAACCGCCCGCCGCGGCTGGGTGCGCGCGTCCGAGCGGCGCCAGGGAGGCGCGAGCGTGAAGGTCGCCGACGGAGCCGCGTCGATCGATCTGCGCCTCGTGGTGCGCGATGCTGTCGCCATCCCGGCGCTGGTGGACGAGGTCCGCGCGCGGGTCATCCACCGGGTGGAGTTCGCGACCGGGCTGACCGTGACGACGGTCGACGTCGGCGTGGTCGACGTCGTTCCCGCGGCGGCCGTCCCCGAGCCCGCCGCTCCCGAGGAGCCGGACGCCGAGGCGACGGCCTCCGAAGGGTGATCCCCACCCGGGTGGAGGGCGCGAGCGGCGCCCTCCACCCGGGGTGGATCAGGCGGTGACGGCGGGCAGGACCTGCCGCGTGACGGCCTTCACCGTGGTGCAGGCCTTCGCCGTGCGGGTGACGGCGGCCGAGCCGGCGCCCGAACCGCTGCCCGTGCCCGGGTGGGCGACCGAGACGCGGTTGCAGCGACGCCCCGAGACGTCCGAGTCGATCCGGACGTTGACGGTGAGCGTGCGGGTGCCGCCGGCCTTCAGCGGCGCCAGGTCCCACACCAGGTTGCCGGCGCGGAGGCGCGAGCCCGCCGGGGAGCCGACGAGGGACATGCCGTCGGGGAGCACGTCGGTCACCGTCAGGTCGCTCAGCGTGGCGCCCGAGCGGTTGGCGACCGTGATCGTGTAGCGCGCCCGCTCACCGGCATCGACCGTCTTCGGGCCCTTCTTGGTGACGGTGAAGCGCGGGCCCGTCTGGGACGGGGCACGCGGGGCCGGGCTGACCGGCACGACCGGCACGGCCGGCTTCTGGGTCGGTGTCTCGAACGGGGTCACCGGGTCGGAGGGGGTCGTCGGGGTCGTGCCCGGCCCGTTCTCGAAGGGGATGACCGGGCAGTCCTCGAAGACCACCGAGGCGCTCGCCGAGTACGACTGGGGCATCAGCACCATGGTCTCCTGCGGCGTGGCCGTCGTCGTACCACTGCGGGCGATGCGGGTCAGGGTGCCCCCCTCGGAGCGCGCCGTGACGGCGACCGTACCGGGAGTGGACGAGGTGAGCGCGGCCTGGGCGGTGCCGTCGGCGGCGAAGCGGACCTCGGCGGGGCTGACGGTGCCCGCGCCGCCGGTCACCGCGAGGGTGGCCGAGCTGCCCGGCACACCGGTCAGGTTGAGGGTGACGGCGCTGCGGCCGGCACAGCCGCGCGTCATGGCCGGCGTGATGGTCACCGGGCCACCGATGGCGCGGCCGGCCGCGAGGGCGCGGAGCTCGGCGGTGCGCGTGTTGAGGGCGGCGCTGGCGGTCGGGTTGACCTCGCGGGCCTGGTCGGTGAGCTGCCAGACCGCGGTCTGGAGGGCGCCGGCCTCGAGGGGGCGCGAGGCGGCGGGCGCCGCGGCGATCAGGCTCTGGGCCTGCTGGAGCAGCCAGCCGGCCTCGGCGTAGCGCGGCGGTCGCCAGGCGCGGGTCGTCGGCGGCCGTCTGCAGGCTGACCGCGTAGTTGACGTTGCGCGAGATGACGTGGAGCTCGTCGATGCAGAAGCCCGGGCGCTCGACGGCGGTGCCGCCCGTCGGGGTGACGCGGAGGGTGAACAGGCCCGGGGCGCTGTTGAGCTTCGTGCCGTTGGGCATGGTCACGACGGTCGAGCTGTACGACGGGTCGATGCTCACGAGCCGCACGGTTCCGGGCGTCGCGGCGGCCGCGACACCGGGCAGGGCGGTGAGCGCGACGAGCGACAGCAGCGCTGTCGTCGCTGACCGGCGAAGGAATCTGGAGCGAAGGGACGCCATGTGGAGTGCCTCGGATCGGGGATCGGAGCGCCACCGCGCACGGGGCGCAGGTGCGACAGGGCTCCAATCGGTGCCGGGCGCCGGGTCTTTAGCCGTGCGGTACTGTGCCGACCTCATGACGCCCGACAACCAGGTCCGATCGGTCCTCCTGCCCGCGGGCGCGCAGCCTCCGATCAAGGTCTACGTCAACGGCGAGGAATGGGCCCAGGAGACCGACTTCACGGTCGAGGAGCCCTACCTGCGGTTCAGCCGCCCCCTGAAGGCGCAGCCCAAGCTCGGCTTCGGCCGGTCGGTGATGCTGGCCATCGGCATCGGCGTCTACGGCGATCTCAAGGGCGACAAGCTGGACATCATCTACCAGGCCGGCGGCCGCCCGCAGTCGGCCTCCATCCCCCTCATCGCCGGGGAAGCGGCAGGGAGCCCTCCGCAAGCCTGAGCATCTCGGCGCGCCAGTCCTGGCGCGGGCTCCAGCCGTGATCGGCGAGCCGCCCGGTGGCGAGCCAGAGCGATGTGGACAGGGCCTCGCTGACGGCCGCGCCCATCGAGAGGGCGGCGAAGCGCGGCGGCAGCCGGTCGGGGTGACGGTGACCGGGCACGGTGCAGACCAGGTTGACGACATCCTCCTGGGTCGGGACGTCGGACTCCGCGGCGGTGTAGACCCCCGGGGGCGCGTCGAGCGCCGCGCACAGGGCCGCGGCCGCGTCGTCGGCGCCCAGCAGCGACCAGCGGTTGTCGCCGGACCCGACGATCCGGTACCTGCCGATCCTCAGGCCCACGATCAGATCGCGGGCGAGACCTCCCGGCCCGATGATCCAGGGGGCGCGCACGACGCGCAGGTCGCAGCCGGCGAGCGACCGCTCGGCCGCGAGCGCCGCGGCGGCCGCGGCGGGGACTGCGCCCAGCGGCGCGTCGTCGACGGCGGGGGCCGTCCGGTCGCCGAACACCAGGCCGCTCGAGAGCATCACCAACGGGCGGCCGCCGGCCAGCGCCGCCAGCGCCGCAGCGGCGCGGCCCGCGGGCCCCGCGCGACGGCGGGCCGCCCGCGCGCGCAGCGGTGGATCGAGCCGGGGCACGCCCAGGTGGAAGACCGCCTCGGCATCGGCGGTCTCGCGCTCCCAGGCCGACAGGTTGGCGATGTCGGTGTGGAGCGCCTCGGCCCCCGCCTCGACCACGAGCCGCTCGGCCTCCAGGGTGCGCGCCGTGGCGAGCACGCGGACGCCCTCGGCCCGTAGCCGCGCGACGAGCGCCTGACCCGCCAGGCCCGTCGCTCCGGTGACGAGTGCGACCCTCACGACGCGCCGGCGCGCGCGCACCCCGTGCGACGCCGCGCCGGACGCTCGTATCGCATCACGCCCATCCCCGATCGGTCGTGCTCATGGCGGCGCCCGGACCGGGAGACGCGGTCCCTCGCCGCTGGTGCACGCCAAATGACGCATGCCGCATCCGCCAAGTGGCGCCTCTCCGGCGGCCGAGTATAGGCGCGCGCCCTCCCGGGGCGCGCGGCCGCCCCCGGACGGCGCTCAGTCGGGCACGATCGGCCACCGCAGGCGCCCCTCGGCCACCCGGCGCGAGAGGTCGAGCTCCAGCTCGGGAACCTCGTGGAGCGCCTCGATCAGCCGGCGCTCGCGCCACTCGCGGAAGTAGGCCGGCTCCACGCCCACGCCCTCCGCGATGCGGCGCATGAGGTCGTCCCCCGGGATGCCGCGCTTTCCGGACACATGGTCGTGGAGGTTGCCGACGGGGACCAGCGAACGGCTCTCGAGGTCGCGGAAGCTCATGCCCCGATCCGCCAGGGCCGCCCTGAGGGCCGCCCCGAAGGGCTGGATGCTCCACGCCGGCGCGGGTTCGGCGCTCACGGGGCGCAGGATATGCCACGCGGACGCGACCGCGTTACGAGCATGCCGGCGGGCGCCCGTTACGATGCCACGCGAAACGATGAGCACCCTGCCGCCCGCCGACCACAGCCCGACCGACCCGCCCGCCGGGGATCCGCCTCCCGCCGAGGCGCCGGACCCCTCCGGCACCCCGCGGCGCTGGACGCTGCGGCGCACGCGACCCGCGGCCGCCGCGGCCCCCGGCGACGCCGCCGCCGAGCCCGCCGGCGAGGACGCCCAGCCGACCGAGGCGATCCCCGTGCCGCCGCGCCCCGCGGGGCCCCGCAGCCTGCGCCGCGACCGGCGACGACTGCTGACCGAGCGCGAGGAGGCCGTCTACCACCTCGGCGGCCTGGCGTTCGAGCTCTACCGGCGCGACCAGCTGCCCGACGGGGTGATGCGCCTGCGCGCCGGTGAGGTGGCCCAGCTCGACGACACGGTCCGCGACATCGACGTCCGGCTCAGCGAGGCCGAGCGGCTTCGCCGCGAGCGCCGGGGCTCGGAGAGCGCCGACCCCTCGGTGGGTTGCTGCCTGGTCTGCCGCACCCCCTTCCGCCCTGAGGCGCGCTTCTGCTGGCAGTGCGGCACCCAGGTCGTGCCGCCTCCCCTCGGAGGCGACGACCAGCCGACCGCCGTGATCTCCACCCCGGGCCCGGCGTGAGCGAATCGCGCCCGACCGGCTGGGAGGGGGCCGACCGCTGGTTCTCGTCCGGCGGCGACTCCGGCGGCGGCGGCGATCCGGTCGAGCCCCCGCCCACCCCGTCGTGCGAGGTCTGCGGCGCGGAGCTCGAGGCCGACCAGACCTACTGCCTCGAGTGCGGCTCCCCCACCCCGCTCGCCCCGCGCCTGCGGCGCGGGGGCCGGACGGCCGCCATCCTCGCGGGCGCGATGATCGTCCTCGGGCTCGGGGCGGGGGCGCTGGCCTACGCGGTCGTCAGCGACGACGACGGAGGCGACGGGCCGGCGGGCCCCAGCACCTCCACCGACCCGGCCTTCACGGCCACCGTCCCGACGGTGCCCCTGCCGCCGGAGACGGCGCCCACGACCGGCTCCCTGCCCGCCGACACCTCGTTCACGACGCCGACCTCGCCGGACTTCACCACTCCGGGGACGCTGCCCACGACCGGCTTCGACACGGTCACGGGCCCGACCAGCGTGCCGGCCACAGCTCCCACGACGAGCAAGGTGCCGGCGACGACCACGGCTCCCACGACGACCAAGGCGCCGCCGGCGACCACCGAGAAGGCGGACGGCACGTCCGACTGGCCCATCGGCACCACCGCCTGGACGGCGATCCTGGCCTCGACGCGCAACGAGGCCGACGCCCGCTCGGCCAAGGGGCGGGTCTCCTCGGACGGCGATCCGGCGGGTGTCCTGTACTCGTCGGACTTCTCCGACCTCCGCCCGGGTTACTGGGTGGTGTTCTCGGGCACATACGACTCCCGGAACACCGCCATCGCGCAGGCCGTCAAGCTCCGCCCGGAGTTCCCGACGGCCTACGCCCGCCGCATCGAGGGGTGAGCTCCGTGACATCCGGCCGCGTCGTCCTGATCACCGGTGCATCGAGCGGGATCGGCGCCGCGACCGCGCGCGCCCTGTCCGCGGCCGCGGGCCACCGCGTGGTCGTCGCCGCCCGCTCCCTCGACCGCCTCGAGTCGCTCGCCGCGGAGCTGGGCGGCCCCGCCCGCGCCCTCGCGGTGGAATGCGACGTCACCGACTGGGACCAGCAGCAGGAGCTGGCCAGGCGCGCCGTGGAGGCCTTCGGCGGCATCGACGTCGCCTTCGCCAACGCGGGCTTCGGGGCCAAGCGGGGCTTCCTCGCCGAGTCGCCCGAGCACTGGCGCGAGATGGTGCTGACCAACGTCTACGGCGCCGCCCTGACCATCCGCGCCTGCCTGGACCAGCTGCGCGAGCGCCGCGGCCATCTGCTCCTGATGGGCTCGGTGGCGGGCCGCAAGGTGGCGCCCGGTTCGCTCTACTCGGCCACGAAGTGGGCGGTGACCGCGATGTCGGAGGCCGCCCGGCAGGAGCTCGAGGGCAGCGGCGTGCGGGTCACGCTGATCTCGCCGGGAACGGTCGAGACCGCCTTCTACGACGAGCCGGTCGGCGGCGAGCAGCTCACCGCCGAGGACGTGGCGCGGGCGATCGCCTTCGCCGTGGCCCAGCCGCCCCACGTCGACGTCAACGAGATCCTGATGCGCCCGACCGTGCAGGGCTTCTAGCCGGCTCGCGCCGCACGACCCCGAGGGCGCGGAGCTGCAGGCCGCCCGCGCCCGGGGTGGCGGCCACGCCCAGCGCGATGCGGGCATGCCCCCTCCGGGGGAGCACGACCTCCGCCCGCCTCCACGCCGCCGTGGCGCGCCGTGACGCGGTACGGCCCCCGGCCGACAGCCGCACGACCCCGTCACCCCGCAGCTCCACCGACACCGTGCGGCGGCGCGGTCCGGCCGGGACCGCGTAGACCGGGGAGCGGACGGCCAGCGGGGCGTCGGCGACCGCGAGGACGCGCCGGCCGCGCGGTCCGACCACCTCCAGCGACCCCCCGCTCGACCAGCCACCCCGGAAGCGGAGCCGTCACCGGACCGACCCGCAGCAGCTCGACGCTCGTGCCGAGGGCCGGAACCGGATCGACGACCACGCGCACCGTCCGCCCCGCCAGCGGCCGCCACGCCCACCGGCCATGAACGCCGCAGCGAGCCCGGCTCGAGGGTCGCCAGCTCGATGTCCGGCGCGCCGTCGTCGGTGCGGGCCCGGAGTACCACCAGGCCGCCTGTGCCCGGAGCCCGGAGGGTGACGCGCAGGGTCTGCGCCCCGGCGGGCAGCGCGAGCGGCGGTGAGACGAGCGTGACGTTGCCCACCAGACGGGCGCCCGGCGCCAGGAGGACCGGCGCGTCGCGCCCCTCCACCGCCCACCCCGCCAACCCCGCCGCGAGATCGCCGTTGGGCGGTCCGGGCGACAGCTCCACGGAGGCCGCCCGCAGGTCGCCGCCGGGCGGGGCGGCGCGGGCGCAGGGCACGAGGGCGGCGGCCGCGAGGACGGACACCAGGACGGGCGCGAGGCGGATCGGTGCTCCTCCACTAGAGTCGCCGCGATGATAGGCGCGGAGCACCTCGTGGGCGTGGATGTCGGTGGCACCTTCACCGACGCCGTCCTGATCACCGGGGGCCGCCTGATCACGGCCAAGGTGCCGACCACCCCGGCCGACCAGAGCGAGGGCGTCATCGCCGCCGTGCTCGCCACCCTCGATCGGGCCGGGCTGGCGCCCTCGGACGTCACGCGCTTCGGCCACGGCATGACGGTGGGCACCAACGCCCTCCTGGAGGGCACCGGCGCCCGCACGACCCTCATCGCCACCGAGGGCTTCGGCGACGTGCTCGAGTTGCGGCGCCAGGACCGCGCCCACCTCTATCGCCTCGACGCCCACCACCCGGCGCCGCTGGTGCCGCACGGGCGCACGCACGAGGTCCGTGAGCGCTGCGGACCCCACGGGGTGATCGTGCCGCTCGATGCGGCCTCCGTGGATCGGGCCGTCGCCGCGGCGCGCGCCGACGGCTCGGAGGCCGTCGCGGTGGGGCTGCTCTTCTCCTTCGCCCACCCGCAGCACGAGGCGGCGGTCGCGGCCGCCCTGCGCGCGGCGCTGCCGGGGGTCCACGTGAGCGCCTCCAGCGAGGTGCTGCCGGAGATCCGCGAGTACGAGCGGATCTCCACCACGGTCGTGGACGCCTATCTGACGCCCGTGCTGCGCGCGTACCTCGGCCGGCTGGCCGAGCGGGCCGCCGACGCCGGCCTGCCGGCGCCGGCGATCATGCAGTCGAGCGGCGGGGTGCTGCCGATCGCCGAGTCGGCCGAGCACGCGGCCTGGACCGTGCTGAGCGGCCCGGCGGGCGGGGTCATCGGCGCCGCCCGGCTCGCGGCCCGCGAGGAGCGGCGCCTGGCCCTCACCTTCGACATGGGCGGCACCTCCTGCGACGTCGCCCTGGTCACCCACGGCGAGCCGGCGCGCACCAGCGCCACCGTCATCGCCGGGCACCCGATCCACCTGCCGATGCTCGACGTGGCCACGGTGTCGGCGGGCGGCGGCAGCATCGCGTGGGCCGACTCGGGCGGGGCGCTGCGGGTCGGGCCCCAGAGCGCGGGCGCGCGGCCCGGGCCCGCCGCCTACGGCCTGGGCGGCGGGCAGCCCACCGTGACCGACGCCGACGTGGTCCTCGGGCGCCTGCCGCTCGACGCGCCGCTGGGCGGGCGCGATCCGCCTCGACGCCGCCGCCGCGCGGGCCGCGGTCGGCCGGCTGGCCGATGAGCTCGGCCTGGGTCTCGAGGAGTGCGCCGAGGGCATCCTCACCGTCGCCGTGCAGGAGATGGTGCGTGCGCTGCGCCTGGTGAGCGTGGAGCGCGGAGAGGACGCACGGGAGGCCACCCTGATCGCCTTCGGGGGCGCCGGCCCCCTGCACGCCTGCGCGGTCGCCGACGAGCTGGGGGTGCGGACGCGTCATCGCCCCCCCGGCCGCCGGCGTGCTCGCGGCCCTCGGCCTGGTGATGGCCGGAGAGCGGCGCGACTACGTACAGACCGTCCTCGCCCCGGTCGACGGGGGCGCCGGCCTCGCGCGGCTCCTGGAGCCCCTGCGCGAGCGCGCCCGGCACGACATCCCGGGCGCGCCGCTGCGCGCGGCCGCCGACTGCCGCTACGCCGGTCAGAGCCACGCGCTCACCATCCCGTGGGAGCCCGTCGGCGCCCGAGGCCGGCCTCGCCGACGCCTTCCACGCCGCGCACCGCGACCGCTACGGCGACGCCGATCCGGGCCGTCCGGTCGAGGCCGTCAGCCTGCGCCTGTCGGCCGAGCGGCCCGGGGCCGACCCCGTCCTCGCCGCGGGCGAGGCCGGCCCCCGGTCATGGGCCCCGCGGTGATCCCGATGGACGGCGCGACCTGCTGGGTCGCCGCGGGCTGGAGCGCCCGGGTCGACGCGCTCGGGTCGATCAGGATGGAGCGGGCCGGATGAGCCTCGACCCGATCACGCTGCAGGTGATGGCCAACGCCCTGCGCGCCGTGGCCGAGGAGATGGAGGCGGCGCTCGTGCGCAGCGCCTTCAGCCCCAACATCAAGGAGCGGCGCGACTGCAGCACGGCGATCTTCGACGACGCCGGCCGCATGGTGGTGCAGTCGGCGTCGATCCCGGTGCACCTGGGCGCGATGCCCGAGGCGGTCGAGGCCGTCCGCGCCCGCGGCGCCGTCCCGGGCGAGGTGTGGCTGGTCAACGACCCCTACCGGGGCGGCACGCACCTGCCCGACCTCACCATGATCAACGCCATCGCCCTCGAGCGGCCGCACGGCCGCCTACGCCGTCACCCGCGCCCACCACGCCGACGTCGGCGGCATGGCGCCCGGCAGCATGCCCGCCGGCTCGCGCGAGCTGCTGCAGGAGGGCATCGTCATCCCCCCGGTCCGGATCGCCCGCGACGGCGGCCGGTGGATGACGTCCTGGCGCTCCTGCTGGCCAACACCCGCACGCCGGACGAGCGCGAGGGCGATCTGCGCGCCCAGCTCGCCGCGCACCGCCTGGCCGAGCGGCGCCTGCAGGAGGTGGCGGCCCGCCACGGCGCCGCGCCGCGTGCGCAGCGCCTTCGGGGCCCTCTTCGACTACGCCGAGCGGCGCACGCGTGCCGCCATCGCCGCGATGCCCGACGGCCGCTACGAGGCCGCCGAGGCGCTCGAGGGCGACGGCGTCGCCGAGGGCGAGCTCTGGATCCGCGTGGCGGTGACGATCGCGCGGTGACGCGATGACGGTCGACTTCGCCGGCACCGACCCGACCGGCCCCGGCAACTGCAACTGCCCGCCCGCCGTCACCCGCTCGGCGGTCTACTTCGTGCTGCGCTGCGTCACCGATCCCGACATCCCGGCCTCGGCGGGCGCCTTCGCCCCGGTCACGGTGCTGGCGCCGCCGAGGACACCCTGGTCAACGCGCGCCCGCCGGCCGCCGTCGCGGGTGGCAACGTCGAGACCTCCAGCCGCATCGTCGACGCGGTCTTCGCCGCGCTCGGCCAGGCGGTGGACGTGCCCGCCCAGGGCCAGGGGACGATGAACAACCTCACCATCGGCGGCGCCGGGCTTCACCTACTACGAGACGATCGGCGGCGGGCAGGGCGCCTCCGCGCGGGGCCGACGGCCCCTCGGGCGTCCACGTGGCGATGAGCAACACGCTCAACACGCCCGGTCGAGGCGCTGGAGGTGGCCTATCCCCTGCGGGTCGAGGCGTACCGCCTGCGGCGCGGCTCGGGCGGCGCGGGGGCGCATCGCGGCGGCGACGGCATCGAGCGGCGGGTGCGGGTGCTGGTGGACGCCGACGTCTCGGTGATCGCCGAGCGCCGGGCCCACGGCCCGGGCGGCCGAGCGGGCGGCGCCGACGGGCCGCCGGGCCGCACGACCCTCAACGGGCGGGCGCTGCCGGCCAAGTGGCGCGGAGAGGTCCACGCGGGCGACGTGATCGGCATCGAGAGCCCCGGCGGCGGCGGATACGGGCGCCGGCCGCGGACCTGAGCGGCGGGGCGCAGCAGCTGGCCGCGCCGTCTGAGAAGCTGCCGGGGATGATCGAGCGACCAGCCACCGCGCTACCGCGTCCTCACCGGACCCGACGACCACTCCTTCTGCGAGCGCGTCAGCTCCGCCCTGGACGACGGCTACCGCCTCCACGGGGGCCCCGCGCTGACCTTCGACGGCGTCGCGGGTGATCGTGGCCCAGGCGGTCGTGCGCGACCCGGACGAGCCGGAGTGAGCGAGAAGGACTGGCGACCCGACACCGCCGCGGTGCGCGGCGGGCTGCACCGCACGGAGTTCGCCGAGACCAGCGAGGCGCTCTTCCTCACCCAGGGCTACACCTACGCCTCGGCGGCGGAGGCCGAGGCCGTCGTTCGCCGGCGAGGTCGATCACTACGTCTACTCGCGCTACGGCAACCCGACGGTCACGACGTTCGAGGAGCGCCTGCGCCTGATCGAGGGTGCCGAGGACTGCTTCGCCACCGCCAGCGGCATGGCGGCCGTCTTCAACTCGCTGATCGCGATCCTCGAGACCGGCGACCGGGTGGTCGCCTCGCGGGCGCTGTTCGGCTCGTGCTTCATCATCCTCAACGACCTGCTGCCGCGCTGGGGCATCGAGACGACGTTCGTGGACGGGCACGACCTCGACCAGTGGCGCGACGCGCTCGCGACGCCCGCGGCGGCCGTCTTCTTCGAGTCGCCCTCCAACCCGATGCAGGAGCTGATCGACATCGCGGCGGTCTGCGAGCTGGCCCACGCCGCCGGCGCGAAGGTGATCGTCGACAACGTCTTCGCCACGCCGCTGCTGCAGAAGCCGATCGCGCTGGGCGCGGACATCGTCGTCTACTCGGCCACCAAGCACATCGACGGGCAGGGCCGCGTGCTCGGCGGGGCGATCCTCGGCCGCCGCTCCTACATCCGCGGCTTCGTCGAGCCCCTGATGCGCCACACCGGCCCGTCGCTCAGCCCGTTCAACGCGTGGGTGCTGCTGAAGGGCCTCGAGACGATGAGCCTGCGGGTCACGCACCAGTGCGCGTCGGCACTGAGGATCGCCGCGTGGCTCGAGGCGCACGCGGCGGTCGCCGAGGTGCGCTACCCGTTCCTGCCCAGCCACCCCCAGCACGACCTGGCGCGGCGGCAGATGACCGGCGGCGGCAGCGTCGTGACATTCCGGCTGGCGAGCGGGGACGCCGAGGCCAAGGCCACGGCCTTCGCGATGCTCGACGCCCTGGGGATCATCGACATCTCGAACAATCTCGGCGACGCGAAGTCGCTGGTCACGCACCCGGCCACGACCACGCACCGCAGGCTCAGCCCCGAGGCGCGCCTGGCGGCCGGCATCACCGACGGGGTGATCCGGCTCTCGGTGGGCCTCGAGGACCCGGACGACCTGATCGAGGACCTCGCCCAGGCGCTCGCGGGGGGCCGCTCCGGCTGCAGCTAGGGCGTGGTGACGGTCGCGGCGCCGTTGGCGAGGTCGAGGCCGACCACGACCACGACGTCGGCGTTGCCGATCTGGTCGGCGGTGTAGCCGTCGAGCGGCGGGGCGCGGGTGACGCCCAGGTCCTTCGCCACGTTCCACGCCACCTTGCGCTTGCCGCGGGTGAACATCACCACCGACTCCTTGAGCCCGGTGACCGCGTTCGGCTCGTTGGCGATCAGCTCGGCCGGGATGTTCCAGCCCTCGTTGACGAGGGCTGGGGCCACCACATCACCCGCGGCGCCGGCGATGCCCGTCGCGTTGAAGACGGCGATGGTGTAGATGCTGCGATCCGGCAGATCGGCGACCGTCTCGGGCACCAGCGTGGTGTCGACCGGCGTGGGCGGCTCGACGGGGGCCGTGCCGGTGCTGGCGGTGCTGGTCGTCGTGCCGCCCGCCTGCGTGCCGGCACCGTCGCCGCCGCGGACGAACAGGTACCAGACGCCGCCGATGGCGGCGACCAGCGCCAGCGCGACGAGGCCGACCACACCCGCCATGCGCAGCGACCCGCGCACGCTCGGCACGCCGCTCGAGACCGAATGGCGGGCCTGGAGCTCGGCGATGCGCTGAAGGGGCGCCTCCTCGGCCGCCTCACCGGTGCGGGCCAGGCGCTCCTCGAGGCGGCGCAGCTTGCGTCCCTGCAGCACGGCGACCACCACGAGGGCGACGACGCCGAAGAGAGCGAGAATGGCCGCCGAGGGGACCACGAGATCGAGCCATGCCATCGGCGCGGGACCGTATCAGGTGGCCCGGGCGACCCGGGCCGGGCCGGGCTCAGTTGCCCGGCGTCACCCGGTAGGCGTCGAAGACCGATTCCACCTGCCGCAGGCCGCTGATGCAGGACTTCAGGGTCTCGATGTCCCCCACCTCGACCACGAAGCGGTCGTGGACCATCTGGTCCTCCATCGAGGCGTTGGCGGACACGATGTTGACCCCGGCCTCGGCGAAGGCGCGCGAGAGGTCCTCCAGCAGCCGGGCACGGTCCCAGGCGTCGATGGCGATCTCAACCCGAAAGGACTGCTGGTTCACGCCGGTCCAGGTGACCGGGGTGAACCGCTCGGGGTTCTTCTTCAGGGCCTTGGCGTTCGGGCAGTCCTCGCGGTGGATGGTGATGCCGCGGCCGAGCGAGATGTAGCCGAGGATCGGGTCGCCCGGCACCGGCTTGCAGCACTTGGCAAGCCGCACGAGCACGTCGGCGAGGCCGTCGATCTCGATGCCGAGGTCGCTCGAGGCGGTCGAGGTGTGGGGCCGGCGGCCGCGGGGCTCGACCCCGGCCGGGGCGTCCTCGACCACGGCCTGGCCCGCCTTCAGGCGCTGCATGATCTTGTTGACCACCACCTGCACGGAGGTCTTCTGGAGCCCGAGCGAGATGTAGAACTCGTCGGCCTTCTTGAAGCCCATCTCCTGGATGACCTCGAGCAGCAGCGGCGATCCGGCCACCCGCTGGCTGGGCAGCCCCGCCTTGCGCAGCGAGTCCTGCAGTGACTCGCGTCCGCGGTGCTCGGCGTCCTCGCGGCGCTCGCGCCGGAAGAACTGGCTGATCTTCGAGCGCGCCTTGGTGGTGGTGACCAGCTGCAGCCAGTCGCGCGAGGGCGCCCGAGCCGCCTTGGAGGTGAGGATCTCGACGAAGTCGCCCGACTGCAGGGTGTAGGTCAGCGGCACGATCCGCCCGTTGATCTTGGCGCCCACGCAACGGTGGCCGACGTCGGTGTGGACGTCGTAGGCGAAGTCGAGCGGTGTGGCGCCGGCGGGCAGGTCGCGCACCTCGCCCTTTGGCGTGAAGACGTAGACCTCGTCGGAGTACAGGTCCGAGCGCAGCGCCTCGAGGAACTCGCCCGGATCGTGCGTCTCCTTCTGCCAGTCCATCATCCGCGAGACCCAGGCGGGCTGGCCGCCGGTTCCGTCCTGCTTGTAGAGCCAGTGGGCGGCGACGCCGAACTCGGCCGTCGCGTGCATCGCGTAGGTCCGGATCTGGATCTCCAGCGGCTTGCCCTCGGGACCGATCACCGTCGTGTGCAGGCTCTGGTACATGTTGAGCTTGGGCATCGCGATGTAGTCCTTGAAGCGCCCGGGCAGCGGCTTCCAGAGCGAGTGGATGATGCCCACCGCCCCGTAGCAGTCCTTCACCGACGTCGACCAGCACCCGCATCGCGGTGAGGTCGTAGATCTCGTTGAACTCCTTGCCCTTGCGGGTCATCTTCTCGTAGATCGAGTAGAAGTGCTTGGCCCGCCCGGTGATCTCCACGCCGAGGATGCCGACGTCCTCCAGGGAGCGTGGCCAGCGTCCGCCCGGCGTCCTCGATGAAGGCCTCGCGGTCGGGCCGGCGCTGGTTGACCATCTGCTGGATCTCGCTGTAGCGGCGAGGGTGCAGCGTGGCGAAGGCCAGGTCCTCGAGCTCCCACTTGAGCGAGTGGATGCCCAGGCGGTGCGCCAGCGGCGCGTAGATCTCGAGCGTCTCCTTGGCCTTCTGGATCTGCTTGGGCTTGGTCATGTAGGCCAGCGTGCGCATGTTGTGCAGCCGGTCGGCCAGCTTGACCACGAGCACCCGGATGTCGCTCGACATCGAGACGATCAGCTTGCGGTAGTTCTCGGCCTGGTGGGCCTCCTGGCTCTCGAAGTGGATCTTCGAGAGCTTGGTGACGCCGTCCACGAGGGCCGCCGTCTCGGCGCCGAAGCCGGCCTCGATCTCCTCGAGCGTGGCGCTCGTGTCCTCCACCGTGTCGTGCAGGAGGGCCGCGACCACCGCGGTCCCGTCCAGGCCGAGGCCCGCGGCGATGCGCGCGCAGCCGAGCGGATGGGTGATGAAGGGCTCGCCCGAGTTGCGCACCTGGGTGCGGTGGTGCTCCTCGGCGAAGGCGTACGCCCGCCGCAGCGCGTCGCGGTCGACGTCGGCATGGTGCCCGGCGACCTCGGCGATCACCTGATCGAGCTCCGGCACGGCGGAGTCGAGCGCGAGATCGAGGTCTGCGAGATCCTTCGACATGGCTCAACGATACCGCGATCGGCGGCCGTCTCCCCTCGGCCTATCGGACCAGGATCTCGGGCGCCTCCTCGGCCGCGGAGCCAAGATCGATCGTCGCCGAGAGGGCGAGGTGGCGGCGCGCATCCTCGAGGCGCTCGCGGCATGCCCGGTAGGTCGCCGACGCCTCGAGCTCGCGGCGCTCGGGGTCGGGCAGGGCGCGCACCCCGTCGGCGGTCACCGTCACCAGGCCGAGCTCGGCCAGGACCGCCAGCGCGCGCGCCGCGACCCGCGGCGGGCGCGACGCGGCGCCGTCGCCCAGCAGGATCGCCTCCAGCTCCGGGCCCCAGGGCCGCGGAGCACCGTCGCGCAGCCCGGTCCAGAGGGAGGTCACGGCGGGGCGCAGCTCCCACTCGTCCTCGGCGACGCGCAGCGCCAGCTCGGTCTCGGGCTCGCCCCAGACCAGGTGCAGCCAGTGGCCGCCGGCGCGATGGACCGCCCAGGCGGCCTCCTCCGAGGACGCGGGCGGATCGACCAGCACGAGGTGCATCCCCTCGGGGACCTCGACCTCGGCGAGGCGGGCGTAGTCGAGCATCGCGAGCGCCGGCACGCCGCGCGCGAGCGCCAGCCGCGCCGTCATGGCGCCCGGATCGCAGCGCGCGCCGCCGAGCACCGCGACCTCGACCCCGAGGCGCCCGGGCTCGAGGGCCGCGACCAGCGCCTCGCGGCGGCGGGCGACGTCGGCCACGACGGCGAGGACCCCCCGGTCGGCGCCCGCCAGGCCGGCCAGCACCGACAGGGCCGCGCCCTGACCGCGCAGGTCGCGCACCCCGAGCGGCGGCGCGCCGGTCGGAGGGGGTCGCGACGGGAGCGTGTCGCCATCCTCCACGAGCGCCCGCAGGGCGGCGAGGGCCAGCCGGTCGGGGCAGGCCGCGTCGCACGCCTGGGCGCACTGGCCGGGCAGCGGCCGCGCCGGGCCCGACCACGTCGAGCGCCTCCACCGAGACCCGCGGCCCCACGATGCCCTGCCAGCGCTCGACCTCCAGGCACGACGACCGCGTCGTGGCGCTCGTCGAGGTCGAGGCCGCCGGCCCGCTCCCCCATCCGGAACCCGATCGCGCGCGCGTGGACGCCGGCCGAGCGCAGCCGCACCTGCAGGTGCTTGCCCTGGCCCACCCGCGAGGGCGACTCGAGCTCGGCGCCGGGCACCACCAGGCGCACCGGCGGGTTGCCGCGGCCGAAGGGCGCGAGCGCGTCGAGCGCCTCGGCGGTCGCCAGGGTGAGGTCGGGACCGCCCACCACGGCGTCGACCGTGCGCACCCGGGCGCGCTCGATCGCCGCCGCGGGCGCCCTCGGCGGCCGCGATCAGCTCGTCGCGGAAGCGGGCGATGGCCGCCGTCGGCAGCTCCAGGCCCACCGCGCCGGCGTGGCCGCCCCAGCGGGTCAGGCTGCCGGCCGCCGCGCCCGACCAGCGCGTGCAGGTCGACGCCCGGCCACGCTGCGCCCGGAGCCCTTTGCCGGTGTCACCCTGGCGCGAGATGACGACGGCCGGGCGCTCGAAGCGCTCGGCCAGGCGGGAGGCGACGATGCCGACGACGCCCTCGTGCCAGCCGTCGCCCGAGGCCACCACGATGCCGGCGCGGCGGATCTCGTCGGGCTCGGCCTCCACCTGGGCGATCGCCTGGTCGACGATGGCGCGCTCCACCTCGCGCCGCTCGCCGTTGAGGTTCCAGAGCTCGAGCGCGATCGGATCGGCCGCCTCGCGGTCGGTCGCCAGCAGCAGCTCGAGGGCCCGGTCGGGGTGCGAGAGGCGCCCGGCGGCGTTGATGCAGGGCGCGAGGGTGAACCCGAGCGAACGGGCGCCGATGGTGCGCGGCTCCAGCGACGCCGCCGCGCAGAGGGCGGCGATGCCCGGGCGCGGGCGCTCGCGCATGGCGCGCAGGCCCTGGGCCACGCGGCGGCGGTTGTCGCCGACCAGCGGCACCGCGTCGGCGACCGTGGCGAGGGCGACCAGGTCGATGCACTCGTCGGCGTCGGGCGCCAGGCCGCCGCCGTCGAGCCGGACCGGCGAGCGCGCGGACGAGCATGTGCACCACGCCGGCGGCGGCGGGCAGGTCGTCGGCCGGCCGCCCGAGGGCGGGGTTGGCGAGGATCCCCGGCGGGCGCCGGCCGCCGGCGAGGTGGTGGTCGAGCACGACCGGGTCCATGCCGAGATCGACTGCCCGCGTGAGCGCCTCGATGGCCGAGGTGCCGCAGTTGACGCACACGAGCACGCGGGCGCCCCGGTCGGCGAGCGCCTCGACCGTCGGCACGGCGACGCCGTAGCCCTCGGTGAAGCGGCTCGGCAGGAAGGAGGTGACGTCGGCCCCCGCGGCCGCGCAGGGCGCTCACCAGGATCGCCGTGGAGCAGATCCCGTCGCAGTCGTAGTCGCCGTGCACGGCGATCCGCTCGCCGGCGCGCACGGCGCGCGCCAGCCGGTCGGCGGCCTCGCCGATCCCCGCCAGGTCCTCGGCCGGGGCGAGCGGGCCGTCGGAGGTCATGAACTCGCGCGCCACCGCGGGGTCGCCCAGGCCCCGGCGCACGAGCGCCCAGGCAACCGGCTCGGGCAGCTCGAGGGCCGCCTGGAGCGCCGCCACCTCGCGAGAAGGCGACGCGCGAGGTGCGCCAGCTCACCAGCGGCCCGAGCGGAAGATGCCGATGCAGAGCCAGGCGACGATGGCCAGGGCCAGCAGCGCCGCCCGGGAGGGCGAGCAGGGACAGGCCCACCAGATCGGCCGAGCGGGCGAAGACGGCGATGACCGCCGAGCCGACGATCAGCGCCGAGGCCACCAGGGCGAGAACCAGGCGGTTGGCGCTCGCCTGGACCTTGTCGACCGCCTCCGCGAAGCCCTCGGGGCGGACGGTGATCTCGATCTCCCCGTCCTTGAACTCGTCCAGCAGCTCCGAGATCTGGAAGGGGTAGTCGAGGAAGGCCTCGGCGTAGCGGCCGACATCCACCCGCAGGCGGTCGGCGATGTGATCGGGGCGCAGCCGCTGGGCGGCCATGCGCATGGCGTAGGGCCGGGCGACCTCGAAGACGTTCAGGTCGGGGTAGACCGCCAGGGCGACGCCCGACAGGGTCGCGAGGGTCTTGTCGAGCATCACCCAGCGCGCCGGCAGCGTGATGTCCATCCGGTAGATGGTCTGGAAGATCTCCCGCAGCACCTCCCGGGCGTCGATCTCGCCGATGGCGCTCGCCGAGTAGCGCTGGAGGATGACGCCCAGGCGGTCGCCGAGCTCCTCCTCCATCTGGCGCGGGTAGCGGATGCCGAGGGCGCGCAGGCGGCGCGGCAGGCGCTCGGAGTCCTGGTTGAGGATGTCCACCAGCAGCCGCACCGCCGCCTCGCGGTCGCGCGGCGTGAGCTGCTCGGTCATGCCGAAGTCGACCAGGCTGAGATCGTCGGGGCCGCGCACCAGGATGTTGGCCGGGTGCGGGTCGGCGTGGAAGAAGCCGTGGACGAACACCATCTGCATCCACGTCTCGGTGAGCCGGTGGCCGAGGGCGCGCCGGTCGTCGGACGACCAGGTGGACAGGTCGATCTGGCCGAGCGGCGTCCCCTCCACGCGCTCCATGGTGAGCACCCGCTCGGTGGTGTAACGCCAGAAGATCCTCGGGACTGACACCGTGTCATCGCCGGCGAAGTTCCGGCGGAATACCTCTGCGTTACGGGCTTCCACGCCGTAGTCGAGCTCCCGCCGCACGGTGCGCGAGAACTCCTCCACGGTGCCCACGAGGTCGATGAACTGGAGCTTGCGGATCCGCTCGCGGGCGACCCGGGCGACCTGGTGCAGCAACTGGATGTCGGCCGCGAGCTGGCGCTCGGCGTCGGGGCGCTGCACCTTGACCACCACCTCCTGCCCGCCCGGCAGGCGCGCCCGGTGGACCTGCCCGATCGAGGCCGCCGCGATCGGCGTCTCGTCGAACTCGAGGAAGACCTGCTCGATGGTGAGGCCGAGCTCGGCCTCGACGACCTCGCGCACCCGCGCGAACGGCTCCGGATGGGCGTCGTCCTGCAGACCGCGCAGCTCGTCGAGGATGTCCGGCGGCACGATGTCCGGCCGCGTGGACAGCAGCTGGCCGAACTTCACGAAGGTCGGCCCCAGCTCGTCGAGCATCTCCCGCAGGCGCCGGCCGCGGTTGCGGCCCGAGCCGGTCAGATCGGCGGGGTCCGCCTCCCCCCGCCCGAAGACGTATCCGAAGCCATGGCGCGCGGCGACGTGCGCGATCTCTCCGAGACGCGCCAGGTTCTCCCGCCGTTCACCCCGCGCCATGCGGGCCAAGGTAGCAGGGGCGGCGGACGGGCCGGCGGGCCCGTCCGCCGCACCCCGTCACCAGGGCGCGGCGATGGCGATGCTCCTAGTGGACCCTGAAGGTGCCGCTGGCCGCGAACGGTCCGGCGGCGAGTGCCGCGACGCGCACGGTGAAGCCCTGGGTGGTGGGCGCGAAGCCCGGGTCCATCACGACCTCGAGACCCTCGGCGGCGCAGTTGATCGCCCCGTCGAGCACCAGCGAGAGCGTGCCGGAGGGCGCATCCTCGTCGATCGTCTCCGCCACCCGCCAGGACCTGGGGGTCTCGGGCAGCTCGACGCGGAAGCTGACGCCGCCGAGCGAGTGCTGGCCCGGCTGCATGGCGAAGCCGCCGAGCGCGAAGCGGCCCGGTGTAGGCGCCCTCATCGGGGCGCGCGGTCGCCACGACCGCCACGGGGGGCGTCGCGGGCTCCTCGTCCCACCATGCGGTGGGCGGCCCGGCCGGCACCGCCGGCTCGGTCTCCGGGGCGAATGCGACCGCGGCATCCGGGGTGAAGGTCACCTCGGGCTCCGGGGCGGAGCTGATCGCGGGCCCAGTGATGAACGAGACCTCGGACTCCGGGGTGACGCTGATCGCGGGCCCTGCGATGAACGAGACCTCGGACACCGGCGGGAAGGCGACCTCGGGCTCCGGCTCGCCGTAGGCGATCTCGGGCTCGCCGTAGGCGATCTCGGGCTCGGTGTAGGCGATCTCGGGCTCGGTGTAGGCGATCTCGGGCTCGGTGTAGGCGATCTCGGGCTCGGTGTAGGCGATCTCGGGCTCGGTGTAGGCGATCTCGGGCTCGGTGTACGCGATCTCGGCTCGGGGTACGCGACTCGGGCTCGTAGCGACCTCGGGCTCGTAGGCGACCTCGGGCTCGGGGTAGGCGACCTCGGGCTCGGGGTAGGCGACTCGGGCTCGGGGTAGGCGACCTCGGGCTCGTGTAGGCGATCTCCGGCTCGGGGTACGCGACCTCGGGCTCCGTGTAGGCGATCTCGGGCTCGGGGTACGCGATCTCGGGCGCCGGGGCGAAGACCGGCTCGGCTCCGGTGCGTGGACGCCCTCCGCCTCGGGGGCCGGAGCGGGGTCGTACGCGGTCTCGTACGGCGCCTCGTCCGGCGTCCGGATGACCGGGATCTCGCCCGTCGGCTGGGCGTCGTGGTGGTCGACGGCCGGGTCGGCCCAGCCGGCTTCGTCGCTCTGCGCGGGCTCCCAGGCGGGGGCGGCCCCGGTGGAGGCGGCGTCCTCCTGAGAACCCCAGGCGAACGACTCGCCGACGGCCTCGGCGACCTCGGGAGAGGGCGCCCAGACCGGCTCGGGCTCGCTCTCGGTGGGTGCCCAGACGGGCGCCTCGTCGGCGGGCTCGGTGCTCAGCCACTCGAGGCTCGGGGGTGCCGCGGTCGCGGCCGACTCGTCGTTCCAGGCCGGTGCGGGCTGCGCGGCCACCGGCTCGACGGACGGCGGGACCATTCCGATCCCCTCATGCGCCGACGGCGGAGGCGACCAGGCGACGTCCACCTCACCCGGCAGGGGCCAGCCGGGCTCGGTCACGATCTCGTCATCGGGCCACGACGCGGACGACTCGTCGTCGTCGTCGCCGGGAGCGGCGGCATGGGGCTGCTCGGGCTCTGACGCGGGCGATGCCTCGACCGGGGGCCACTCCACCGGGTCGGCGCTCGCCGCGGTCGGCCACAGGTCGGGGCCCGGCTCGTCGGCCGGCGGCCACTCGGCGGCCGGCGGGCTCATCGGGGACGGCGATGCGGTCGCCGCGCTCTGCCCGGCGGCCGCGGCGAGCGGCATGGGCTCGGGCGGGGCCGGCGGAGCGTCCTTGCCGCGCTTGCGGCGGCGCTCTCCCCGCACCCGTCCACGGGTGGGCGGAGACGGGTCCGCGGCATTCTGGCGCCGCATCTTCGCGAGTACCAGGATGAGCAGAACGACGCCACCGATGATGGCGATGTTCACGGTGGACATTCCCGCGGCCTCCTTGGGGGTGCGGCGACGAGCCGCGCTCGGTCAAGGTCGGCGCCGACGACGTCGGCGACCTTCACCACCTCATCGGCCGCCGCCGCCAATGGTTGAGCCGCGGCGCAGCCGATCAGGCCGCGAGCACCTCGTACCGGCCCGCGACGGCGAAGCTGCCGGGCCCGTCCGCCGCCACCAGGATCGTGAATCCCTCGGTGTCGGGGGCGAACCCCTGATCGGCGAGGACCACGAGGCCGCCGGTCGCCGACGTTGCTGAGCGCGTCGGGGATCAGGCGGATCGCGCCCGGATCGACGGGGGTCCCGCGCCGGTCGCGGAAGGTGACGCCGCAGAGGGCCATGTGGCCCTGCTGCGCCGCCCATCCGCCCAGGGAGAAGCGCCCGCTCTCGTCGATCTCGATCTCGATCTCGCTCTCGATCTCGGGCGGGCTCACCTCGGTCTCGGTCCCGGTCACGAGCTCCGCTTCGGGCTGCGCGACGGCAGCGGGCACCGGCGGAGCCTCGGGAGAGCCGTCCATCTCGGGGAGCGCGGTCGGGGCGACGTGCCCGATCCACTCCCCGAGCGCGGCGGCCTCGAACGCATCACGGGTCCGCGCGCGGCGCTCGGCGCCCCAGGTGGGGTCGGTGGCCCACTCGGCCAGGGCGGCGGCGTCGAGCACGTCCCGGGTCGTCGTGCGCCGCGAGGGTGCCCAGGTCGGGTTGGTGACCCACTCCGCCAGCCGGAGCGGATCGAAGGCGGCCCGTGCCTTCGTCGTCCGCGCCGGACCGCACGCAGGATCGGTGGCCCACTCCGCGAGGGTCGCGGGGTCGAAGGCGTCCCTGGGACGCGAACGGCGCGGCGGAACCGGGCCCCAGGTCGGTGTGGTGAGCCACTCGGAGAGGTGGCTGAGGTCGCGAGGAGCCGCCTCGCGCACGGCGGTTCCGGACGCGGCGGTCTGGGCCTCGGCGATGCTGAGCGCGTCGGCGGCCTCCGCCTCGGCCCGCAGGATCGGATCGACGGGCGGTGTCGCCACCGGCACCGGGGGCGGCCCGGGCGACCGGAACAGGTTCGCGTCCAGACGGCCCTTGACGTACGCAACCGTCACCAGCAGGGCTGCAGGGATCACGAATCGGCTGCGCAAAGGGGGTCTCCGTTCCGCCCGACGCCGGGGCACGCATGGCCCCGGTCGGGGGCCGTCCCCTTCACTATCGGGTGCGGGCGCCCCGGCTTTAGGCCGCCGGGCCCCCGCGGCTCAGCCGGCGGAGGGGGGCGCCTTCTCCAGCAGGGCGATCCTGTGCTCGAGCTCCATCAGGCGCAGCTGGACGTCCTCGACCTCGGCGCGCGTGACGACCCCCAGCTCGCGCAGGACCCCCTGCACGCCGCCCTCCAGGCGCCCGGCGATGCCGGAGCCCGTGGCGCCCTCGCCGCGCACCCGGGCCATCAGGCGGTCGACGATCACCGAGCCCTCCTCGCCGCCGAGCTGGCCCTTGCGCACCAGCTCGGCCACGGCGGCCTCGGCCTTCTCGCGCGTCAGCGACGCCGCGCCGATCGACAACAGCACCGCCTGCTCGATCCCCTCGCGCACGGTGGTCATGGCTAGCGCCTCCTCTTCTGGACGTTGCGGTGGCGGCGGACCCGGTTCGGGTCGGCGCGCGTGCGCGGCGGCGTGGGCTTTCCGTCCGCCGTGCCGGTGTCGTCGCCGTCGCCGCCCTCGGGCGCCGGGTCCGGCCCGGGCTCGCGCGCAGGCTCGCCGCCGTCGCCGTCGCCCTCGCCGTCCGCGTCGGCGTCATCCGCCGGCGCCTCCGGATCGGGCGTGGTCTCGTCGGACCCCTCCTCCTCGGCCGCCGGCTCGCCGGCGTCGAGCGCCCGTGGCGTCTTCTCCCGCGGCTCGGGCTCGGGCGCGCCCCCGTCGCGGCCCTCCTCGAGGTTGATCTCTGCGCTCAGGGCGGCCTCGGCGCGGGCGAGCACCGTCAGATCGACCACGTCCGAATCGGAGGCGATCATCGCGGCGCGCCGCTCGGCCTTCACCGTGCGCCGCTTGTTCTCCGGCTCGCGCTCCTTCCAGAGCGCGGCGATCGGAGCGGCGATGGCGATCGACGACAGGCCGCCGGAGAGGATGCCCACCAGCAGCGCGAACGCGAAGTCCTTGAGCGTGTCGCCGCCGAAGAAGTAGAGCACCATCAGCGGGATGAGGGTGATCAGCGACGTGATGATCGAGCGCGTCAGCGTCTCGTGCACCGAGGTGTTGACCACCTGGCGGTACGTCGACTTGCGCATGATCGGAACGTTCTCGCGGATGCGGTCGAAGACGATCACCACGTCGTAGAGCGAGTAGCCGAGGATGGTCAGCAGTGCCGCCACCGTCGCGCTGGTCACCTCGCGCCCGGTCACCGAGTAGATCGCGATCGACAGCCACACGTCGTGGATCACCGAGATCAGCGCCGGGATCGCGAGCTTGTACTCGAAGCGGATCGTCAGGTAGAGGATGATCACGACGAAGCTGAGCAGGATCGCCCAGATGGCGTTGCGGATGACCTGGTCGCCGAACGTGGCGCCGACGGTCTCCACCAGCAGCGTGTCGCGGTTGATCCCGAACTCGGCGTCGAGCGCCCGCTCGAGGGCGGTCTGCTCGGCCGGCTGCAGCGTCTCGGTCTGCATCTGGAAGCCGCGGACCTCGACCCCGTCCACCTCCTCGGTGAACGACTGGATCTTGGCGTTGCCGTAGCCCTGATCGGCGAAGACCGCGCGCACGGCGTCCTCGCTCGGCTGCTGGGCGAACGAGGTCGTGATGCGGGTGCCGCTCTCGAAGTCGAGGCCGAGGTTCAGCCCGTTGACGCCGATGAAGACCGCCCCGATCACCAGCGGGACGAAGGAGATCGAGAGCCACAGCTTCCACTTGCCGACGAAGTCCATCTTCCAGTGGATCTCGCGCTGGTTGAGACCGAGGAAGCGGTCGTCGCGCAGGAAGCGGGTCTCTGCGAGGACGTTGAAGGCGGCGCGCGTGGCGACGACGGCCGTGAACAGCGACAGGACCACGCCGATGCCGAGCGTGAAGGCGAAGCCCTTGACGCCGGCGGTGGCGAACAGGAAGAGGATGACGGCCGTCGCGAACGTCACGACGTTGGCGTCGATGATCGCCGTGATGCCCTTCTTGTAGCCCGCGAGGATCGCCGCGCGCGGCGACTTGCCGGAACGGGCCTCCTCTCTCACACGTTCGAAGATCACGACGTTGGCGTCGGAGGCCACGCCGATGGTCAGGATGATTCCCGCGATGCCCGGCAGGGTCAGGGTGATCGGTACGAGCACGACCACGGCGTAGAGCAGGATCGCGTAGACGATCAGCGCGAGCGCGGCGATGACGCCGAGGAAGCGGTAGTAGGCGATCAGGAACAGCATCACCAGGACGAGGCCGATGACGCCGGCGACGAGCCCCTGGCGCAGCGACTCCTTGCCGAGGGTCGCCGAGACCTGCTTGCGGCTGATCACGGTCAGCTCGATCGGCAGGGCGCCGGAGTTGACCTGCTTGGCGAGGGTCGCCGCCTCGGACGGTGCTGAAGTCGCCGGTGATCTCGGCGCCGTTGCTGCCGCTGATGCCCTGCGGGTACTGCTCGTAGTCGATCGTCGGGTTCGAGACGATCTGGCCGTCGAGGATGATCGCGAAGCGCTGGAGCTCGCCCGCGGATCTGGCCGTCCTGGGCGAGCTGCCGGGTGATGTCGGCGAACTTGTCCTGGCCCGCGCCGGTGAACTGCAGCGTCACGACCCGCTGCGACCCTCCGACGCCGCCGGTGCGCAGCGTCGAGCGCGCCTCGGTGACGTCGGCGCCGGTCAGGCCCGGGGTGTTCTGGAAGACGTACCAGGTCTTGCGGGTGCCGGCGTCGCGGGTCTGCAGGAGCGGCCCCTCCTCGTAGGCGAGGAAGAGCCCCCTGGGCACCTTCAGCACCTCGACGTCGGCGGGGATCGACGTTGCCCGGGAAGCTCTCCTGCAGGGTCAGCCGGTCGCTCGCCGGGCGGGATGCCCGGGATCTCCTTCTTGTCCTTGAAGGCGTAGAAGGTCGGCTTTCCGCGGGTGCCCGTGGGCTCGGTGTCGATCGCCAGCTGGACGGCCTTGTAGAGGTCGGGCTCGCCGGCCGGGTTGACGACGTTGCGCTCGAAGTTGATGAACACGAGCTGCGCCGGCTGGATCAGGTCGGTCACGACCTGGTTGGGGTTGTCGGCGCCCGGCAGCGCGACGACGATCTGGTCGTCCCCCTGGGTCTGGATCTCGGGCTCCGAGACGCCGAAGGCGTCGACGCGGCTGCGGATGATCTCCACCGAGCGCGCGATCGCCTCGGGGGTGACCTCGCTCTCGTCGGTCGCCTGGCCCTGCAGCACGACCTCGACGCCGCCCTGCAGGTCGAGGCCGAGCACCGCCGGCCGGAACGCGATCGCCACCAGCGAGGCGGCGACCAGGCCGATGACGACGGCCAGGAGGAGGAGGGGGCGCTTCACGCGGCTCTCCTAGGAGGCGAGGTCGGCCGCGGCGTCGTCGCCCTCGGCGGCGTCGAGGCCGGCCGGCGACAGCACCTTGGCGATCGCCGCCTTGGCGATGCGGATGTCGGTGTCCTCGGCCACCTCGAGGAGCAGCGTGTCGCCGTCCTCCACCTCGGTGACCGTGCCGTAGATCCCCGACACCGTGACGACCTCGTCACCCGGGGAGAGGCGGCCCATGATGGCCTCGAGCTCGCGGCGGCGGCGCTGCTGCGGGCGCACTCCCACGAGGTAGATCAACCCGATGAAGACAAGGATGTAGATCGGCAGCAGCAGAGCCGGCATTTCGGGAGGCCCTTCGTCGGGCGGCGGACGTCGACCGGCGGAGACACACGTCCGGCGCGGGCGACGATAGCAAAGGCCCCGGCCGCCCCCGACAGGCCCGGTCGCGACCGGGATCGGCCGTGTCGCGTGCTACCTTCATCCGCCGTGACGGTCGCTGCCAGCCCCTCTCCGATCGCACGCGCATGGACCGCCCGCTGGCCGTTCGCGGCGGAGCTCGCCCTCTTCCTCCTGCTGAACGTGGCCTACGAATGGCTGCGCGACCTGGTCGCCGTGGAGGACGTCGCCCGGCCCCTGCGCAACGCGGGCCGCATCGTGGACATGGAGAAGGCGCTCGGCCTGTTCGTCGAGGTCGACATCCACGACTGGGTGCAGTCGGTCGCCGCCGCCGAGTTCATCACCACCTGGGGCTACACGCTCGCCCACACGACGGGCTTCGTCGCGATGTTCCTCTGGGTCTGGTTCTTCCGCCGGGAGAACTTCGCCGTGTTCCGCAACTGGTTCTGGGTCACCAACGGCCTGGCCGTCATCGGCTACTGGCTCTTCCCCCTCGCGCCGCCGCGGCTCACCGGCCTCGGCCTGGCCGACCCCACCAAGGAGAGCCTCAAGCTGGGCGGCTCCCTCGACTGGTTCCAGCCCTTCCGCAACGAGTTCGCCGCGATGCCCTCGATGCACGTCGGCTACTCGATCCTGTTCGGCCTCGCCCTCTTCTTCCTGCTGGCCCCCTCGCGCTGGCGGTGGCTGGCCTTCCTCTGGCCGGCAGCGATGCTGTTCGTGGTGATGGCCACGGCCAACCACTGGTGGCTCGACGGGGTCGGCGGGGCGGCCTGCGTCCTGCTGGGCCTGTTCATCGTCGACCGCGTCTGCGGACCGGACATGCTGCGCCCCTGGCAGAGGCCCGCCGGGCCGTGAGGGTGGCGATGGTCACCGAGTACGCCTACCCGGTGCTCGGCGGGATCCCGGAGCACGTGCACAACCTCAGCCGCGAGCTCGTCGCCCGCGGTCACGAGGTGACGGTGCTCACCAGCCTCGCGCCCTTCGGGATGAAGGCCCGCGCCCGGGCCATCGACGCCGAGAACCTCGCGGTGCACGGCTACCGCACCGTCAGGGTGGGCATCTCGATGCCCCTGGTCTCCAACGGCTCGGTGGCCCGGGCGAGCGTCGGCCCCGGCGTGAAGGCCCGCGTGGCCCGGGCCCTGCGCGACATGGACGTGGTGCACGCCCAGGGGCTCGCCTCCCCCATGGTCACCCTGTGGGCCCTGCGCTGCTCGCGGGCGCCGGTGAACGTGGGCACCTTCCACACCTACTTCGAGGGCGGCCACTGGGCCTACAAGCACTTCTTCGCCTACGTGCGCAGCACGATGGCGCGGACCGACCGCCTGATCGCCGTCTCCGACGCGTGCGTCACGGCCCTCCGGCCGTACTTCGGCGACGCCCACTTCGACATCATCCCGAACGGCGTCGACACCGACCTGTACCGGCCGCTCTCCGAGGGCGAGGCGCGCCCCGCCGGCCCCCCGCGCATCCTCTTCATGGGCCGCTTCGACCCGCGCAACGGGCTCGACACCCTCCTCGAGGCGACCCGGATCCTGAAGGACGAGGGGCGCGACTTCCGCGTCCAGGTGGTGGGCGACGGGCCCCTGCGGCCGAAGTACCACCTCCAGGCACGCAACCTCGGCGTCTGGGACCGGATCGACTGGCTCGGGCTGCTCGACAAGGAGCGCCCGCAGCTCTACCGGGAGGCGACCGTCTTCGCCTCCCCCTGCGTGCTCGCATCGTTCGGTGTCGTACTGCTCGAGGCGATGGCGAGCGGCACGCCGGTCGTCTGCGCCGACAACATCGGCTTCCGCCAGGTGATCCGCGACGGGGTGCCCGGGCGCTTCGTCGCGCCCGGCGACGCGCGCGAACTGGCGGCGGGGATCGCCGAACTGCTCGACGACGCCGACCTGCGCGCCGACTGGGGCCGCCGCGGGCGCGAGGTGGTCGTGGAGCGCTACTCCTGGCCCGAGGTGACGCGCCAGGTGGAGGCGGTCTACGACGAGATCCGCGCGTCCAAGGGCGCCCGCCCCGATCCGCGCCCGCCCATCGGCCTGCGCTACAACCTGCGCCGCAACCCGGTGGACCTGGTCAGGAACATCCCCTCGGCCATCAGGGCCGGTTTCCCCCGCGCGGAGCGCACCGGACGGGACTGACACCCGGCGTCAGCCCCGGGCGACGACCAGGTACTGCTCGCTCCGGCGGCCACCGGAGCTCAGCGAGAGCCGCAGCACCAGCTTCCCCCGCCCGGGGCGCACCGTCAGGCGCACGCGGCGCGCGATGGTGCCCACCGGAACGCGCTGCGCGCCGGCACCGAGGATCGCCGTCTGGGTCGCCGACACCGTCACCACGAGCGACCCGGCCCCCGGCGCGATGCGCGCCGGGGCCTCGAGGCGGACGAAGAACGGGGTCGTGGGCCGCAGCCTGACGGGCACCGCGGAATCGCCCTGGCGGCCCCTTGCGTCGGTGGCCCGCAGGCGCACCGTGCGCGTCCCGGCCGGGAGCGACGCGCTGATGGTCGATCCGCGCCCCAGAAGGCGATTCCCCGCGAACCACCGGAGCCGGTCGCCGGAGATCCGGCGACCGCGATCGTCGGTCGCGACACCCGAGAGGGTGATCGCGGCCCCCGCCTGCACCGCCTGGCGCGGACGGGGCGAGAGGATCGTGACGGCCGGGGGACGCGAGGGAACCACGATCGACAGGACGGAGCTGGTCGTGGCGGTGAATCCGTCATCCACGCGGACGCGCAGCCGCGCCCGCGGCGACGGCGTGAGCAGGCCGGGCGGGAGCCGTACCCTGCCGAGGTCCGCTCCTCCTGCGGCCTGACGCCACGTGCGCCCGCCGTCCGCGGAGAACTCGACGGCGGCGGCGAGGGCGTCGCCGTCCGGGTCGGTGGCCTCCCAGACGACGTCAACCGGACGGCCGGCGGCGCCCACCCGCGCGCCCGCCCGGGGGGCCACGATGCGGACCGCCGGGGCGGCAGCGCTCCGGACCCGCGAGGCCAGCACGACGCCCGACAGGACCACCTCGAGGCGCGCGACGCTCGGCGCGGGCACCGCCCCCTCGAGGGCGAGGTGGACGGCGCCGCCGGGCGAGTCCTCCTCCACGGACTGCTGCGACATCGGCACAGACGCCACCACGGCGCCCGCCGCGTCGCGCGCCACCAGTGTGTACGCCGACGTCTCCCCGAGCGGCGCGGGCGGGTCGCCGGCGGGCCGCACGGCGACGATCTCGGCACCCGCGACGGTGGTCCGCGCGCGGACCGTCAGAGCGGGGCCGGCATGAGCCGCGCGGACCCGCTCAGTGCCCACGGCGGGGGCCACCCCGAGAAGGCGGTTCCAGTTGCGGGCGGAGATCCAGTGCCGGGGATCGCCCACGCTGAGCTGGCAGTAGGACATCAGGTCGTAGCCCCGGCCGAAGAGCGCATCCGCGATGACCCGGAAGGGTGGATCCCCCGGGGAGGCCCCTCCGCTCCCCCAGGTCGTGTCGATCCCGACGGAGGACATGCGGCCCTCGGGCGTCGGGAAGCCGCCGCCGAGCCCCCCGCAGGAGCTGTCGGCATGGCCGAGGCCGAGCAGGTGGAGGGGCTCGTGCGCGACGGTCGTGAGCGGGCGCTGGGGATAACCCCCGGTCCCCGCTGTGGCGTCCGCCACCCCCGAGCGCGGGCCCGGCGCGTAGCCGGCCCCCGGCGGGTACGCGAAGAGCCCGAGCACGTAGTCGCCGCGGCGCCCCGACTCGTCGTCGTACGCCTGCGTCGCCTCGAGGATGGCGCCGGTCGGCGCGAACCGCACCGCGCGGTACGAGGGCACCGGCGACACGCCGCCGTCGGCGCCGAGGAAGAGCAGCGGAATCGGCGAGAGGGCGATCAGCTTCTCGAACGCCGGGCCGGGATCGACGGGGACGCCCGTGATCCTCTGGGTCGGCGGCACGCCCTTGACGGTGCCGTCGTTGACGTAGAGCAGCGACACGGCGGAGATGACCTTCGCGGGGGGCGGCTGGCGGAAGGTGATGCCCCCGAGTCCGCGCACGGGGTCCGCACCGCAGCGGAAGGACAGGCAGACCGTGGCGGCGGCGGGCTCCGGGCGCAGGCGCGCCGCGACCGGGCTCGAGGGTGCCGGCGAGAGGGCGCGCGCCGTCAGTGCCAGGCGGCCGTTGGTCCATGAGGGGGGCAGCACGAAGACGAACGCCGACGATGACGAGTTCCGCTCTGTGGAGCTCAGGCCGAAGTCGTTGACCGAGAGGCTGTCGGCGGGCGGCGACCAGACCGGGCTGAGCGGACTGCCGGGCAGCGGCGTGCCGCCCCCGTCCACACCGGTGAGGGCCATGCCCAGCGGCGGACGGCGCGGGTAGCCCCTGATGGCGGGCGGGACCGTCCCGCTGTAGCCGGCGAACACCCTGACGACGGTCGTCTTGCGCGCGACGAGAGCCACGCCGGCATAGGGGTCGCGGGTCGGCTGATCGTAGGTCTGGACCGCCTGACTGATCTCGATCCCCTCCGTGTGAACCGCCAGCTGCCCTTGGACGAGGATCTCGATCGGGATGACGCGGGTCACCGAACCGGCGGTGGTGCCCTGCGGCTCGGCACGGATCTGCCGGTCGGCCAGGAAGGCCGGCGCCATGTCCGGCTCGGCGCTGACGCTCAGGGTGGTGACCTCCCGGCCCGTGCCGCTGAGGGTCGTCGGGGTGAAGTTGACGGCGAGCCCCGGGGGCGTCCCACCGGTCAGCCGGAAACGGACCGGCCCGAACGACGACTCACTTCGATCGAGGACGATCCGCCGGGTGACCCGCGATCCGGGCGTCAGGACGATCGTGGCGGGCTGCAGCGGCGTCTCGTAGCGGATCGTGAAGTTCTTGGGCGGCGGAGGCGGTGGCGTGGGCGGCAGCACCGGCGGCGCCTGCGGAGCGGGATCCGTCTCGAACCCGAGGTCGTCGAGCTGCCATCCGGAGCCCGTCCCGGCCACGTTGAGATAGGTGATGTTCTGGGCCGTCACGGTCACGGCCTGGAGCGGCCCCTGCGGATCGCAGAGGATCCCGGACAGGTTGGCGACCTCGGTGCCGTTGGAGTCCAGGGCCCGGACGTTCACGTTGGTCGCCGGGTCGGCCGCGCCCACGCGGCAGGCACGGAGCGTGACCTGCGCCTGCTGGCGGTCGAACCGGATCCAGGACGAGCTGAAGTCGGTCCCCGAGTCGTAATCGAGCGCCGCCGCGTTGGCGGCCGACGCGCCCCGGTCCGAGACGGCGGCGACGAACCCGCCCGAGATCCCGACGAAGGGCGACACGCCGAAGTGGACGCCCTGGGAGGCGTACTGCTCGGCCACGCGGGTTCCCGGCGGCAGGTCGTCGAAGCCGATCGAGGCCCCCTGCGCCGTCGCCGTCGCGCAGAGGAATCCGACGAGGACCGCGGCGACCGTGAGGACGCGCGCGGTCCGCACGCTAGGAGCCCCGGGCCGGGGGAACGGCCCCCAGGGCCGCGGCGCCCGAGAGGATGCCGACGACGTCGCGCATGTTCAGCACGCCGACCAGCGCCTCGCCCTCGCTCACCAGCAGGTGGCGGACGTTGCGGGAGATCATCAGGTCGCACGCCTCGCCGAGGGGCATCGACGGCGGCACCGACACCGGGTCGGCCGTCATGTGCGTCGTCGGCCGTCGCCGTGTCGAGATCGGTGCCGTCGGCGATCGCGCGCAGCACGTCGCGCTCGGTGATGACCCCTCCGCCCGTCGACCTCCACGATCGCCGAGCCCGGTGCGGGCCGCCGCGAGGGCGACGGCCACGGCGCGGAGCGTGTCGCCCGGGGCGAGGCGGACCTTCACCGGGCCCATCACGTCGTTCACGGTCTGCGGCATCGGCCGACTCTACGATCCGCCGGGCCGCGGCGCCAGTGCGCGCGCGCCGGCGATCAGAAGAGCCCGGTCTGGGCCGGGTCCGACGGCGGTGTCAGGCCCAGGTGGCGGTAGGCGCGCGGGGTGGCGACCCGGCCGCGCGGGGTGCGCGTGAGCAGGCCCTCCTGCAGGAGGATAGGGCTCGTAGACGTCCTCGATCGTGTCGGCCGACTCGCCCACGCTGTCGGCCAGCGTGCCCGAGCCCCACCGGGCGCCCCTCGAAGGTCTCGGCCAGCAGGCGCAGGATCTGGCGGTCGAGCTCCTCCAGGCCGAGGGCGTCGACCTCCAGCAGCTCCATCGCCTCCTCGGCCACCGCGCGGTCGACGCTGCCGCGGCCGCGCACCTGGGCGACGTCGCGCACCCGGCGCAGCAGCCGGTTGGCGATCCGCGGGCGTGCCGCGCGAGCGCGAGGCCAGGGCGTCGGCGCCCTCGTCGTCGATCGTCACCTCGAGCAGGCGCGCCGAGCGGCGGACGATCGCGGCCAGGTCGGCGGGCTCGTAGTAGTTGAGCCGGTGGAAGACGCCGAAGCGGGCCCGCAGCGGCGTGGTGAGCAGGCCGGTGCGGGTGGTGGCGCCGACGAGCGTGAACTTCGGCAGGTCGAGGCGCAGGGTGCGCGCCGAGGGCCCCTGACCGAGGACCACGTCGAGCTGGAAGTCCTCCATCGCCGGGTAGAGCACCTCCTCGATGGCCCGGTTGAGGCGGTGGATCTCGTCGATGAACAGGACGTCGTGCGGCTCGAGGGCGGTGAGCACCGCCGCCAGGTCGCCCTTGCGCTCGAGGATCGGCCCGCTGGTGATGTGGAAGCCGACGCCCATCTCGGCCGCGACGATGCCCGCCAGCGAGGTCTTGCCGAGCCCCGGGGGCCCGGCCAGCAGGACGTGGTCGAGGGCCTCGCCGCGCTGCCTTGGCGGCCTGCAGGAAGATCGCCAGCTGCTGCTTGACGCCGTCCTGCCCGATGAAGTCGTCGAGCCGCCGCGGGCGCAGCGAGCGTGTCGAGCTCGTCCTCGGCCCCGAGGTCCTCGCCGGCGGCCAGGCGCTCGTCGTGCGGGATCGCGTCCGGGTCGGTGCCCCAGGCCGCCTCGTCGTCGCCGGCGGCGCTCACCGGCGCCTCAGGGCGGCCAGGCCGTGGCGCACGAGGCCCTCGGCGTCGAGGCCGGCCGGGCGCGTCGGCGAGGGCGGCGTCGGCCTCCTCGGGCTTGAAGCCGAGGGCGACCAGGCCGTCGCGGGCCGACAGGTGCTGGTCGGCCGGCCGAGGGCGGCGACCGTGCCGAGGCCGGCGAAGCCCGGCAGCGAGCCCAGCCGGTCGCGCAGCTCCAGCACCAGGCGCTCGGCGGTGCGCTTGCCGACGCCGCTCGCGGTCTGGAGGCGGGCGCTGTCGCCGCGCGCGATGGCCAGGCGCAGCTCGTCGGGCTCGCCCACCGCGCAGATCGCCAGCGCGAGGCGCGGACCGACGCCGCTGACGGACGTGAACGCCTCGAAGAGCGTGCGCTCCGCCGGCGGTCGCGAAGCCGTAGAGGTCGAGCGACTCCTCGCGCACCACCAGGACGGTCGACAGCGTCGCCTCCGCCCCCGCGGCGGGCAGCGTGGCGCCGGTCGTGGAGGAGACGCGCACCAGCAGGCCGACTCCGCCGACCTCGATCACCGGGCCGTCGGGCTCGTGCGCCAGGACGCGCCCCCTGATGGAGCGGATCACGCCGCGAAAACTAGCGCGCTCGGCGGATGGCCCCGCGCAGGGGGGCCGAGCTCATGTGGCAGATCGCGGCGGCCAGGGCGTCGGCCGCGTGGTCGGTCTCCGGCGCGGCCCCGGTGAGGCGCCGCACCATCGTCCGCACCTGCACCTTGTCGGCGCTCCCGGACCCGGTCACCGACTGCTTGATCGTGTTGGGCGAGTACTCGACCACCTCCACGCCCGCCCCCGCCAGGGCCACCAGGATCGCGCCGCGCGCCTCGGCCATCCCCATCGCCGAGCGGCTCACCGGGTGCACGAACCAGGCCTCGATCGCCGCCGCCTCGACCGGGTGCTCGGCCAGCAGGCCGGCGATGGCGTCGTGGAGGGCGCGCAGCCGCAGCGGGGTGGTCCGTGCGCGGCGACGTCTTCACCGTGCCCGAGGGCGACCACGCGCGGGCGCGAGGGCGGGCCCGCGATCAGCGCGTAGCCGGTCGAGGCGAGCCCCGGGTCGATCCCGATCACCATGTCGTCCACACGGGTCGGGGGGTTCGCGCCCGGAGGGGCGGATCCTGCGCGGCGGAGGGGCATGGGGGTAGTCAAGCCGCGGGTGCGGACGGCGCAACCATCCGCTCGGGGGGTGGACGACTCGCCGAAAGCTGCAATAGGTTCGCGCCCCTTTCCCTCCTACCCAGGGAGCCCTTCGTGAAGCGCGCGCACCTCCTTCACCCCGGCACGATCCTCGCGGCGGTCGTCCTCGTCGCGGCGCTCGCCGGATCCGTCTATGCGGCCTCGACCAGCGGCACCGCCACGATCGGGACGGCGCAGATCAAGAACGGCTCCATCAGGGTCGCCGACATCTCCCCCGCCGCACGGAAGGCCCTGCGCGGCCGACGTGGGCCGGCGGGCGCGCCGGGCGTCGTCGCCGCGGGCGCGGCGGGCCCCAGGGGTGCGACCGGGGCGACCGGCGCGGCGGGAGCGCCCGGCACGGCGACGGCCTTCGCGACGGTCAACGCCGACGGCAGCGTGGTCGGCGCCCGCTCCAAGAACCTGATCGTCACCATCCCTCCGGGGGGCGGAGTGGGCATCTACTGCGTCCAGCCGGCCCCGGGCTCGGGCATCTCCCCGCCTCACGGCCGGCGGTCGTGACGCCTACCCACGGCGACGGGCTCGCGCCGGGCCGGTCCGCGCAGGTGAGCATCGTCGACCAGATCGGCTGCAAGGTCGCCGAGGGCTGGCCGGTGATCACCCATCGCTTCGCCGCCGGGGCGTTCGTCCAGGACAACATGGGCTTCATGGTCATCATCCCCTGACGCGGTCCACCCGGGCCTGGTCACCGGCCGGCGTCGCGAGCCGCGCGACGCCGGGGTGACCAGGTCACCGCGCGCCCAGGGCCCCGGCCGACGGCGCGCCATCCGAACGGGCAGTGAGCGGAACGCCGGAACCTCACATGGGGTCGCGGCCCTCCAGGCCAGACTCGAGGGGGTCCCCGTGAAACGCTCGCACCTGCTCCACCCCGGCACGATCCTCGGCACCGTGGTCCTCGTGGCCGCCGTCGCCGGGTCGGTCTACGGCGCCTCGACCAGCAGCAGCGCCACGATCGGATCGGCGCAGATCTGGTCAAGCGCCGCCCCGCCGGCGAGCTCGGTCAGTTACTGCGTCACGCCCACGGCCGCGTCCGGGGTGACGCGCGCGACGGCCATGCCGATCGTCACCGCCGACTTCACCGACGGCTCCGGGACGAAACACATCGCCCAGTTCATCTCGACCCCGATCTCCGGGTGCGAGGGATGGGTCATCGTCACGGACGATTTCTCCGGCGGGAGTTTCGCCCGCACGGACATCGCCTTCTCGATCGTCGTGCCGTGATCGGACCGGCCCGCTCCGCGCGCGCGGAGCGGGCCACCGCTCAGCCGGCGACCGCCTCCAGCACCTCTTCGGAGATGTCGAAGTTGGCGTAGACGTCCTGGACGTCGTCGTTGTCCTCGAGCTGGTCGATCATGCGCAGGATCTGACGGGCCTCGCTCTCGGAGGGGGCGACCGTGTTCTGGGGGACCATGGTCAGCTCGGCCGACGCGTAGGCGATCTCGGCCTCCTCGAGCGCCGCGCGGACCGCCATGAAGTCGTGGGGGTCCGTCGTGATCTGCCAGTGCCCGCCGTCCTCGGCGATGTCCTCGGCGCCGCCCGCTGAGCGCGACCTCCATCAGCGTGTCCTCGTCGAGGCCCTCGCCCTCGACCACGATCACGCCCTTGCGGTCGAACTGCCAGGCGACGCTGCCCGGCGTGCCGAGCGAGCCGCCGTTCTTGGTGAAGATGAAGCGCAGGTCGCTCGCGGTGCGGTTGCGGTTGTCGGTGAGGATCGTGCAGATCACCGCGACGCCGCCCGCCCCGTAGCCCTCGTAGAGCATCGACTCGTAGTCGGCGCCGTCGGCGCCGCCCGCGCCCCGCTGGATCGCGCGCTCGATGTTGTCCTTGGGCATGGAGTTGTCGCGCGCCTTCTGGATGGCGGTCGCCAGCGACGCGTTGGCGTCGGGGTCGCCCCCGCCCTCCTTGGCCGCGACGATGATCGCCCGCGAGAGCTTCGAGAAGAGCTGGCCGCGCTTCGCGTCGGCGGCGCCCTTCTTCCGCTTGATGGTCGCCCATTTACTGTGCCCCGACATGACGCTCCCTCCTCTCGACGCCGTGCCGGCGCTGGCGCGCCCGCTCGACGAGCCACTCGTGGAACCGGCGCTCACCCGACAGCTCGGGGTGGAACGCCGTGACCAGCAGATCGCCCTGGCGCGCGGCCACCGCGTGGCCGGCGTGACGGGCGAGGATCTCGACGCCGGGACCCGCCTCCTCGATCCACGGCGCGCGGATGAAGACCGCGTCCACCGGGTCCGTCCCCGAGGCCCGGCACCTCGACAGGGGCCTCGAACGAGCAGGCCTGGCGGCCGAAGGCGTTGCGCCGCACGACGATGTCCATGCCGCCGAGCAGGGGCTGGGCCCCCTCGGTGACAGCGCGCGCGAGGACGATCATCCCGGCGCAGGTGCCGAGCGCGGGCAGGCCGTCGGCGAGGCGCTCACGCAGCGCGTCGAGCAGCCCCGACTCCTCGGCCACGAGCCCGAGGGTCGTGCTCTCGCCTCCCGGCAGCACGATCGCGTCGATCCCCTCCAGGTCGGCGGGCGCGCGGACGTCGACCGGATCGGCGCCGACGAGCTCCAGCAGCGGCGCGTGCTCGGCGAAGGCGCCCTGGATCGAGAGGACCCCGACCCGTGGGACGCCCGAGGGTCGCTCCTACCACCCGCGCCCCTGCAGCATCTCGGCCGGGGCCAGCGAGGAGATCTCGATGCCCGGCATGGCCTCCTTCAGGCCGCGCGAGACGCGGGCCAGGACCTCGGGGTCGCGGAAGTGGGTCGCGGCCTCGACGATCGCCCGGGCGCGCGCCGGCGGATCCTCGCTCTTGTAGATGCCCGAGCCGACGAAGACGCCCTCGGCGCCGAGCTGCAGCATCAGGGCGGCGTCGGCCGGGGTCGCGATGCCGCCGGCCGAGAAGAGGACCACCGGCAGGCGGCCGTCGGCGGCCACCCGGGCGACCAGCTCGTAGGGCGCGCGCAGGTCCTTGGCCGCCGCGTGCAGCTCCTCGGGCGCGAGCCCGGCGAGCCGCGCGATGCCGCCGCGGATGGCGCGCATGTGGCGCACGGCCTCGACGACGTTGCCGGTGCCGGCCTCGCCCTTGGAGCGGATCATCGCCGCGCCCTCGGAGATGCGCCGCAGCGCCTCGCCGAGATCGGTGGCACCGCACACGAACGGGATCGTGAAGGCGTGCTTGTCGATGTGGTGGGCCTCGTCGGCCGGGGTCAGCACCTCCGACTCGTCGAGGAAGTCGACGTCGAGCGGCTGGAGGATCTGCGCCTCGACGAAGTGGCCGATGCGGCACTTGGCCATCACCGGGATCGACACGGCCTCCTGGATGCCCGCGATCATCTCCGGGTCGCTCATGCGGGCCACGCCGCCGTCGGAGCGGATGTCGGACGGGATGCGCTCGAGCGCCATCACGGCGCAGGCGCCCGCGTCCTCGGCGATGCGCGCCTGGTCGGGCGTGGTGACGTCCATGATGACGCCGCCCTTCAGCATCTGCGCGAGTCCGGTCTTGACTCGCATCGTGCCCGTGCGGCCGTTCTCCTCTGCCACGCGCATCCCCTCGTCGGTCGGGTCCGAGGGCGGAAAGTCTAGCGGACCTCCCTGCCGCGCCCCGCGGGCCCCGCCGGGCGCCGCGGCCGGTCAGGCCCCGACGGCCGCCAGGTCGGCGCGGGCGCGCATGGGCGCCAGGGCGCCGGCGAGGGCCTGGGCCACGGCGACCATCGCCACGAGGCTCGGCGACCCGTCGCGCGAGTCGGCCGGCACGACGCGCGCCAGGGGCGAGCGCGCAAGGGGGTTGAGGCTCGAATCGACCAGCGCCGCGGCCGGGACCCCGGCGCTGCGGGCGGCCGAGACGGCGGCCTGGGCCACCCGCGACTCGCGGCCGATGGCGATGGCGAGCACGCCCCCGCCCGGCCCGAGGGCGTCCAGCCAGGCGCGCGTGGAGGGATCGAGGGAGGTGATGGCCGCGACCGGGCGGCCGGCGCGCGCCAGCCGCTCCTCGATGAGCGTCACGACGGTGCGCGCGTGCCCCTCCCCGGCGATGATCAGGGGGGTCCGCGGGGCGAGAGCGGCGACGATGCTGCCGAGCCCGGTGGTGGTCGAGCCGCTCGGCGGCGTCGTCGAGCGCCAGGCGCTCGGCGGCGAGGGCCGCGTCGAGGCCCTCGGCGGAGAAGGGCAGCCCGAGCTGGCGGTCACCGGGGCGGGGCGGCAGCCCGGGGCGCTGGGCGCGCCGCACGATGCGCTGCATCTCGGGGTAGCCCGAGTAGCCGAGGGCCTGGGCGAAGCGGACCACGGTGGCCGGGCTGCAGTGCGATGCCCGGGCGACCTCGTGCGCCGACAGCAGCGGCACGTCGGCCAGGTGGTCGGCCAGGTAGCGCGCGAGCGACTGCTGGGCGGGGCTGAAGCGCTCGTAGTCGCGCTTGAGTCGCTCGGCGAGTGCGTGGACGTCGGGGGGCACGCGCCATCATTTCGCCGTCGATGCCCGGTCCCCTACCGGCGACGTGCGGCGAGGGTGATCGGCGCCGCCCCGGGCGACGACCATCCGCACCGACTCGACCTCGGCCGGCAGGGCCCCGTCGAGGATGACGTAGGCCGTCGCCGCGCTCTCCCCGGGCAGGCGCCCCGGCAGCGTCCGCAGGCGCGCGAGGGCTCGCCGGGACGCCGGCCCGTCGCCGGGGCGCAGGACGGCGGCGGCGTGGCGGAGCGGCACCGCCCCGCCGGTGGACAGGTCGGCGATGAACCGCGGCAGGCCCATCCCCGGCCGCTCCGTCGTTGACGATCGAGACCACGCCGACCGTGGCCTCGGCCCCGGGGCGTCCCGGCCGGGCCTCCAGCGCCCCGTCGATCAGGCGCACCACGGGGTCGTCGGCGAGCAGGTCGACCGAGGCCCCGATCCCGTCGGCTCCGGTGCCGACGAAGTAGGCCGTCCCGGTGGGGGGCGGCTCCGGTCTCGGTCCCGGCCGGCGGCGTCGCCGACGAGCAGCCCGCCAGGGCGAGGCAGGCCCCGGCGAGGAGCGCCGGGGCCCGCGGTCCTCATGCGCCCCCCAGGCGCGCCACGGCATCGTCCAGGCTCTGGGGGTCGTCGATCAACCCGCGCGACAGGTCGCCCTCGCGCTCCACCCGGCGCGCCACGACGCCCATGGTGAAGGCCCGCGGGCTCCAGGCCCTCGCGCACCTCGTCCCAGCGGAGCGGGGTCGCCACCGGCGCGCCGGGGCGGGGCCGCACCGAGTAGACGCTGGCGATGCTGCGGCCGCGCCCGTTCTGGTTCGCGTCGAGGTACACCCGGGGGCCGCGGTCGGCGACCGCGGTCACGGTGGTCACGAGGTCGGGCCGCGCCCGCACCAGCGCCTCGCACACGACCCGCGCGAAGAGGCGCACGGTGTCGAAGGTCAGCCCGGGCATCACGGGGACGAGGATGTGCATGCCCGTGGCGCCCGAGGTGCGCGGATAGCCGCGCAGGCCGAGCCCCTCGAGGGCGTCGCCCACCATGCGGGCGGCCTCGACCACGCGGGTGAAGGGCAGTCCGTCCGCCGGGTCGAGGTCGAAGAGGACGTGCGTCGGCTCGTCGGGGGCGTCGGCCCGGCTCTGCCAGGGGTTGAGGTCGATGCAGCCGAGGTTCACCAGCCACAGCAGCGCCATCGCGTCGTCGACGATCGCGTAGGGGCTGGTCTTCTCGTCGGGCTTGCCGCCCCGCGAGAGCTCCACCCTCCGCAGCCAGGCGGGCGCGTCGTGGACCGCGTGCTGGAAGAAGAACTGCGCCCTCGATGCCGTCGGGGTAGCGCTTGAGGATCATCGGCCGGCCCTCGAGGTGGGGCACCAGCACGGAGGCGATCCGCAGGTAGTGGTCGAGCAGGTGCCCCTTGGTGATGCCCTCGCGCGGCCAGTAGGGCTTGCCGAGGTTGGTGAGGGTCACGGTGCGCCCGCCCTCCTGGACGGTGCGGCTGCCCTCGTCGCCGGAGAAGGGGCCGCTGGGGACGTCGGGCACCGTCTCCGCCGGCTCGACGAGCCCGTGGAAGACCGGCGCACGCAGCCGCCCGTCGGCGGTCCGCTCGGAGTAGCGCACCTCGCAGGCGATCTCAGGGCGCACCCAGCGGGGGCGCGCGGGGGCCGCCGGCACCTCGTTCACGAAGGGCGAATCGGGCACCTCGCTCGACGCGCAGCCGATCCCAGAGCGCCCGCGCCTGGGCGTCCGAGAGCCCGGATCCCACATGTGACAGGTACGTCAGCCCCCGCTCCCCCGGCTCGCCCGACAAGCAGGGCGCCGACCGTGCCACGCCGCGAGCCCGCCCCCTCGGTGAAGCCCCCGATCACCACCGTCGCCTCGCGGTGGGTCTTGATCTTGAGCCAGTCGCCGGTGCGCCGGCCCGGGCGATACGGGGCGTCGCGGCGCTTGGCGATGATCCCCTCCAGGTCGCGGGCCCGCGCCAGGGCGAAGAGATCGGTCCCGGTGGCATCGACGTGGTCGCTCAGCATCAGCAGGGGGCGGCTCTCGGGCGCGACCACGTCGGCCAGGCGGGCGCGGCGGCGCTGCCAGGGCTCGTCCTCGATCCACTCCCCGTCGACGTGCAGCAGGTCGAAGGCGACGTAGGTGAACGGGCCCCGGCCGGCCTGGAGCGCCCCGAAGTCGGGTGCGCCCCCGGCGTCGAGCACCACGATCTCGCCGTCGAGCACGGCCTCCTGGCAGGTGAGGCACCGGCGCAGGTCGCCGAGCGCCGGGTAGGCCGCGGAGAAGTCCTTGCCGGTGCGGCTGCGCAGCTGCGGTGCCCTCGGAGGTCACCAGGGCCAGCGCGCGGTAGCCGTCCCACTTGAGCTCGAAGGCCCAGGCGGGATCGTCGAAGGGCGCGTCGGTCAGAGTGGCGAGCATCGGGCGCAGATCGCGGAACCGGGCCGCCGGATCGGGCGGCCCGGGCGGCCCCTTCCCGGAGCGGAAGACCAGCCACTCGTCCTTGCCGCCCCGCCTGCCGGTGCGCACCAGGTGGTAGTGGCCGCGCAGGATCCCGCCCTCGAGGACCACCTTCCACTCGTCGTCGGTGCGCAGTTCCTCGGTCCAGGTGCCGCTGTCCCACACCGTCATCCGCCCGGCGCCGTACTGGCCCTCCGGGATCACCCCGGCGAAGGTCAGGTACTCGAGCGGGTGGTCCTCCGTGCGCACCGCGAGCCGCTTGACGCCCTCGCGAAGGGGCAGGCCCTTCGGGACGGCCCACGACGCCAGCGACCCGTCGACCTCGAGCCGCAGGTCGAAGTGGAGCGCACGGGCGTCGTGGCGCTGCACCACGAAGCGGTTGCCGCCCGCGGCCGCGACGGACCCGGGCGCCGGCTCGGGCGTGGCGCCGAAGTCGCGCCGCTCCCGGTACTCGCGAAGCGCGGGCTCAGGTTCGGGGGCCACGTGTGCCAGTATCCCAGCCCGTGCCCGAGACCTCCCCCGCGCGGCCCCTGGCCCGCCTCTCCGCCGAACTGAGGGTCACGGGCCTCGGCCAGTTCGCGCTCGGTCTCGCCTGCCTGGTGGTCGCGTTGACCGGCAGCGACCTCGAGCCGGTGCGGGCGGTGGTGCCGTTCCTGGTGGCCTTCGTCGCCATGGGCGCCTTCAGCCTCTACGGATCACGCTGGCTGCGGCTGGCCGAGAGCAGCCCGGCCCCGTCCGGGGCCCGCTTCGAGGACCCGGCGGCGACCGCGCGGCGCAGCCTGGTGAAGGTGGCGGTCGCCCTCCTGCTCGTGGCGCTGGCCGTGGGCCTCGGCCCGGCGTTCGGCGCCGTGTTCGGCGGTCTGCTCTGCGCGGTGGGCGGCGCCGAGCTGCGCGACTACACCTGGCTGCGCGACCGCGAGCGCGCCACCGGCCGGGAGATCCACCGCGAGCTGGCGCGCTTCCCGCTCGCGGGCGGGGCGCGGTCGCTCTACACGCGCCCCATGAGCGAGAGCACGCTGGCCACGTAGTCCTTGGTGTCGTCGTAGGGGCCGCGGCCGCGGAGCGACGAGAGGCCCTGGTAGTACGCGCCGATCGCGGTGCGGGTGTCGCCGCCGTGGCGCCGCAGCCATCCGAGGTAGGCGACGCCGCCCTCGATGTTGTCCTCCAGCCGCACCGGGTCGAGGTGGCGCCCGACGACGTCGGTGCCCAGCCAGTGGGCGGTGGCCGGCATCAGCTGCATCACGCCGATCGCGCCGACGCTCGAGCGGGCGCTCTGGGTCCAGCCGCTCTCCTGCCAGGCGATCGCCCGCGCGAGTGAGACATCGACGCCGTAGCGGGCCGAGTGGCGGGCGAGCAGGTCGGCGACCTGCGCCGACGAGGTGGGGGCCGAGGCGGCGGGGCGGGCGGTGGGAACGCTGAGCACGCGGCCGGCGGAGATCATGCCCGGGTCGGAGATGCCGTTGAGGGCCGCGAGGGCGCCGACGGTCGTGCCATGGCGGGCGGCGATGGCGCCCAGTGTGTCGCCGGGGCGGACGCGGTAGGAGCCCCCACCCGAGGGCCCTGAGGATGCGCCGGAGCCCGCCGCCGCCGAGCCGCCGGAGGGGATCACGAGACGGCGCCCGGCGGCGATGAGGTTCGCGTCGGCGATCCCGTTGGCCCGGGCCAGTGCCCCGACGCTGACGCCATGGCGCGCCGCGATCGAGCTGAGGGTGTCGCCGGAGCGCACGCGGTGGACGGAGCCGTCGGACGACGACCGCCGGACGAGACGCCTCCGCCCGAGCCCGGGATGACCAGGCGCCGGCCGGCCCGCACGAGGTTCGGATCCGCGATCCCGTTGGCGCGCGCGATCGCCCCGACGGAGGTTCCGTTACGGGCGGCGATGGCGCCGAGCGTGTCACCGGGGGCGACCGTGACGGTGGCCCCCCTGAGCGGCGACGCGGCCAGCCAGAGGCCGGCCACGAGGGCCGACAGGAGGGCGAGGAGATGGATCGCGCGGGATGCGGGAAGGGTGGTCACGCGGGCCATGATCGGCGTTTTCACGCGGTTTTCCAGTCCTCCCGCCCCTCCCCCGCCCCTCTTTTTTCCCGCCCCGCCCCTCCCCCGGTCGCGCCCGCCCCTCCCCCGCCGCGGCCCACCCCCTCCCCCGGCCGATGCGGGCGCCGATCCCGGACCTCCACGGCTGCGCGGGCGGCCGCGCGGCAATACTCCCCGCCGGCCCGCTCACAGCCGCGACCGCTGCTTCTGGGCCTTCGTCGCCGCCCTCGTGGTGTTCATGGCCTGGCGGCGGCCACGATCGACATGGCCCCGGGCAGACCCTGGCGGAGGTCGCCGCGGCGATCGGCTGGGCCGAGGCGCGTGTGCGCGAGGCCGAGCCGATCGCCCGGGCGATCCACCTGGGGCCCGACATCCGGGCCTGATCGGTCAGGACTCCGCGGGCACCGTCTCGACGGCCGCGTGCGTGAGGTCGCGCCGGTCGAGCAGCAGCAGCGTCGCGATCAGGCCGATCACCGCCATCCCGGCACCCACGGCGAAGGCGTACTGGAAGCCCTCCGTGAGAGCCCCCGCGATCGCCGCCTGGTCGCCCCCGGCGTCGCGGATGACGCCCTCGGTGTGGGTCGTGGCGATCGTCGAGAGGATCGCGATGCCGAGCGCGCCGCCGATCTGCTGCGAGGTGTTGATGAGCCCGGAGGCGACCCCCGCCTCGTGCTCCCGCACGCCCTGCAGCGCCGCGATCGACACCGGGACGAAGGCGAACCCGAGCCCGACGCCGACGAGCAGGAACCCGGGGACGAGATCGACCAGGTACGAGCCGTCCACGTCGATCTGGGTGAAGTAGAGGAGCCCGAGCGTCAGCAGGGCCATGCCGATCGCCAGGATCGTCTTGGTGCCGAAGCGGGTGACGAGCGCCTGGGAGGCGCCCGCGGCGAGGATGATCGTGACGGCGACCAGGAGGTAGGCGAAGCCCGACTTCAGCGCCGAGTAGCCGAGCACCTGCTGCATGTAGAGCGACAGGAAGAAGAACATCGAGAAGACGGCGGCGCCGAGCAGCAGGCCCACGATGTTCGCCCCGGTCAGGCTGCGCAGGCGGAAGATGCCGAGGGGCATCAGCGGCGCCGCGGCCCGCAACTCGATGACGACGAACGCCGCGAGCAGCGCGACCGAGATCGGCGAACAGCGCGATCGTCTCCCCCGACACCCAGCCCGCGCTGTCGGTGTTGACCAGCGCGTAGACCAGGAGGGCCAGCCCGGCCGTCACCGACACGGCGCCCGCGACGTCGAAGTTGCGCGTGGCCCCCTCGGCGCGGCTCTCGTCGATGCAGCGCGGGATCATGGCGATCACCGCGAGCCCGATCGGGACGTTCACGAAGAAGATCCACTCCCAGCCGAGGCTGTCGGTGAGGATGCCGCCCGCCAGCACGCCGGCCGCGCCGCCGATGCCCGCGATGGCGCCCCAGATGCCGAGCGCCTTGTTGCGCTCGGCGCCCTCCTCGAAGGTGGTGACGAGGATCGACAGGGCCGCCGGCGAGATGACCGCGGCGCCGATGCCCTGGATGGCGCGGGCGATGATCAGGACGGTGTCGGACCCGGCGAAGCCGCAGGCGAGCGAGGCGAGGGAGAAGATCACCAGCCCGGCCATGAAGACGCGGCGGCGGCCGAGCAGGTCGGCCATCCGCCCGCCGAGCAGCAGCAGGCCGCCGAAGGTCAGCGTGTAGGCGCTCACCACCCACTGGAGGTTCTCCTGGGAGAAGTCGAGGGCGGTCTGGATCGAGGGCAGCGCGACGTTGACGATGGCGACGTCGAGGACCACCAGGAACTGGGTCGCGCAGAGGAGGACCAGGGCGATCCACTTGCGCGAGTCGGATGAGCTCACCGGATGACTCCTCAACGTCGGATGCGGGTGCATGTTCTGATACGGTTCCGTAGCGAACGGGCGGTACGATACGCCGCCGTAGCGAAGTGCGCAAGGGACCGGAGGTTTACATCCACGAGATGCGTGCCGATCCGCGGGTGGTCCGATCGAAGGCCTCGATCCTGGATGCCTGCGCCGATCTGATCTCGCAGGAGGGCTTCTGCGGGGTGAGCATCGAGGCCGTCGCCGCGCGCTCCGGCGCGGCCAAGACGACGATCTACCGCCACTGGCCGAGCCGCGAGGCCCTGCTCATCGAGGCGTTCGGCGTCTGCTCGGGCCCCCCGTTCGCCTCACCGGACACGGGCTCGCTGCGCGAGGACCTGATCGAGATGCTCCGGGGGCTGGCGGCCAAGCTCAACGACCCCAGCTGGTGCGCGGCCCTCACCTCGCTGGCGGACTCCGCCAACCGCGACCCGGAGCTCGAGCGCCTGCACCTGACGACCATCACCCGCGGGCGCGGCCCGCTGACGGAGATCCTCGCCCGCGCCGGAGAGCGCGGCGAACTGCCGGCCGACCTCGACCTGGAGGGCGCCGTCGCCCTCCTCGCCGGACCCCTCTTCTACCGCGCGATGATCGCGCGCCAGCCGATCGAGGCGGAGTTCATCGAGCACTCCGTCGATGCCGCGCTGAGCACGCTCCGCCCCCCGCCCCTGGGCTGATCAGCGGTCGGAGGGGAGGTGCCCCTCCTCGACAGAGCGCTCCAGGGCCTCCACCGCGGCCGGCCAGAACTGGGCCCCCGAGCAGCGGCGGCACTCGGCGAGGGCGTCCTCCCGCGACAACGGGACACCGTAGGGCCGCTCCGAGGTCATGACGTCCCATGCGTCGGCGAGGGTGAGGATCCGGGCGCCCTCGGGGATGTTCTCCCCGCCCAGGCGATCGGGATACCCCTGCCCGTCCCAGCGCTCGTGATGGCCGCGGACCCACGCGACCTGCGCGCCCGAGAGGACGTCGGCCACGATCTCGGCGCCGAGGGCCGCGTGCGCCGTGACGCGCCGGAACTCGTCGGGGGTCAGCCGGTCGGGCTTGAAGAGGATCGCGTCCGGGACGGCGATCTTGCCGACGTCGTGGACGAGGCCGGCGTCGCGCAGTGCCGAGGCGTCCTCGGCCGACCACCCGAGCGCCCCGGCCAGCATCTTGGCGACCTCGGCGACCCGCTCGGAGTGCTGGCGGGTGGAGGGGTCCTTCGCGTCCACCGCGCGGGCCAGCACCCTGATGCTCTGGAGCGCCTGGAGCCGGGTCAGGCGCTCGGCGTGCTCGGCGTCCGAGAGCACCTCGACGACCTCGGGCGAGTAGAGGAACGCCACGTCGCGTCCGTGCTGCTTGGCCCAGTAGAGGGCGCCGTCGGCCAGGCGGAACAGCTCGCTCTGCTGCGGCGCCTGGTCGAGGTCGCAGACACCGGCGGAGATCGTCAGGTGGCCGACGCCCGGGAACGGCTCGGCCGCGATCGCCTCGCGGGCCCGGTCGGCCGCCCTCCAGGCCTCCATGCCGCCCGTCTCGGGCATCAGCCAGGCGAACTCGTCGCCGCCCACGCGGGCGATCAGGTCGCCGGCGCGCCCCAGGGCGTCGAGGCGCCGGGCGGCCTCGCGGATGACCGCGTCGCCCATCTGGTGGCCGAGATCGTCGTTGACCCGCTTGAAGTGGTCGATGTCGAGCAGCACCAGCGAGAAGCGGCGCCCGTGGCGGCTGGCGCGCACGGCCTCCTGGGCCAGCCGCTCCTGGAAGGTGCGGTGGTTGGCCAGCCCGGTGAGGTGGTCGGTGGCGGCGAGCGCCGAGAGGCGCCCACGGGCCTCGGCGTTGCTCACGGCGATGCCGACCAGCTCGGCGAAGCGCCCGAGCCGCCCGATCGGGTCGGGCAGGGCGCGGTCGTGGGTGATGCCGGACACGCCGATCGCACCCCAGAGGCGCTCGCCGGCCCGCACGGGGACGGCCACGGCCACCTCGTGACCGGCGATCCCCTCGGGGCCGTCCATCCGCGGCCGGCCGGCCGGTGCGCGCGACCTGCGCGGCCATGCCCTGGCCGTCGAGCGACTCCCCGGACGGGAACGTGGCGGCCGACCCGGCCATCGACCAGGCGCCGACGGCCGACATCGAGCGGTTCTCCTCGAAGCGCACCAGGCCCCCGCTGGTGGCGCCGATCAGCCGCACGGCCTCCTCGCAGACGAGGTCGAACACCGACTGCGGATCGTCCTCGAGGGCCACCGCCGTGGCCACCCGCCGCAGGGCGCCCTGCTCGAAGGCGAGGCGGCGGTTCTCCGCCTCGCGGCCGCGCAGCTCCTGCTCGGCGGCGTGCCGGGCGGTGATGTCGAGCACGACCGCCGCGATCACCGGCGGGGTCTCCGAGCCGACCAGCTGCATCCGCACCTCGACCGGGTAGGTCGAGCCGTCGCGCCTGCGGTGGACCGTCTCGAACTGGACCCGCTCGACGTCGCCGCTGCGCAGGGGCTCGACGATCGCCCCGAAGGCGTCGGAGTCGAGCTCGGGCAGCAGGTCGAGCGGGGTCATGGCGTGGAGCTCCTCCATCGAGTAGCCCGTGTTGGTGACCGCGCTGCGGTTGACCTGCACCAGCCGCAGGGTGCGCGAGTCGAACACGTGGACCTCGTCGCGCGACTGCTCGAGGATCCGGCCGAGCCGGCTCGACCAGCTCCTGGCGGCGGCGGCGCTCGGCGATGTCGGAGAAGCTCGCGACGACGGCCGACGGGTGCCCGTCGTCGCCGGGCACGGGCTCGGCGTTGACGGCGATCCAGCGCACCTCCCCGTCGGCGGTGTGCAGCCCCATCACGACGTCGGCCTGGCGGCGGCCCGGTGGCGGCCGCGAGGGCCGTGGGGCTCTCGTCGGGCGCCGATCGGGCTGCCGTCCTCGCGGACCGGCCGCCAGTGCGACCAGTCGCGGCCGATGATCTCGCCCGCGCTCAGGCGCAGGATGCGCTCCGCGCTGGGGTTGCACGAGACGATGGTGCCGTCGCGGGCGTGGACGACGATGCCCTCGCGGACGGCCTCCACCACCGAGCGGTAGCCGTCGTCGCCGAGCGGGAGGCCCTGGGCCGCCGTGGCGCGCCCGACCACCACGACCGACCCCGGCCGCTCCCCGTCGAGCCCGTCGCCCAGCGCCACCCAGCGCACGGTCGCCGGCGTCGTCGTGCCGTCGCGGCGCACCAGCACGGCCGGTGCCTCGCGCGCCCCCGCGGGGGCGAAGCGCGGCGCCGCCGGCAGCATCCCGTCGACCCACCAGGGGTGCGGCGGCGTGCGGCCGACGATCTCCTGGCGGGGATAGCCCAGGATCTCGCAGAGGGCCTCGCTCGCGTCCACGACGACCCCGTCGGCGTCGAGCACCAGGACTCCGTCGGGCACGGCGTCGAAGAGAGCGCGGGCGAGGGCTCCGGCGGGAAGATCCGTCAGGCGTCGCGGCGACATCGCCCCAAGATTAGGGGGGTCTTCGGATTACGCAAAAGCGAATCCGTCGAATTCGCAGTGCCGGAGGAGCCCCGGCGCCCGCCGGCGGGTCGCCTACCCGGCGTCGGCCCGGTCGGCGGCGCGGGTCAGGAGCGCCGCGACCGCCCGCGCCTGGTCCGGGCTCAGGCGGGCGTAGACCGGCCTCAGGCCCTCGCTCAGCAGCAGATCCACGGCCGGGCGGTTGCGGAACGCCGGGCCGCCGATCACGGCCTGGGCGACCACGCGGGCCCGCCCGTCGCCGTAGCGGACCGACTGGGGATCGGCCGTGAGCGGCTCCTCGCCCTCCCAGAGCACCCGCGCGTCGAGGTCCCGGCGGCCGAGGCCGTCCTCCCAGATGGTCCCGCCCTCGTCGGTGTCGCCGCTCAACTCGTCTCCTCGGATCCCGGTCACGGACCCGGACACTAGTGACCCGGGGCCCGGGGATCGCCGGGAAGCAGCGAGAACAAGCGCCATGTCGGTGCGCGCCGGCCCGCGGTACCAGGCGCTGCGCAGCGTCGCCTCGCGCACGAAGCCGCAGCGCTCGGCGACCCGGATGGACGCTCCGTTGGCGACGGCGGCCTGGAGGTCGAGACGGGCGAAGCCCCCGTCGGTGACGGCCCACGCCGACAGGAGGGCGAGGGCGCGGCCCGCGGCCCCGTGCCCGCGCTCGGCCGGGGCGACCCAGTAGCCGATCTCGGCGCGATAGGCGTCGTGGCGGTCGATGACGAGCCCGATCGCGCCGACCAGCCGGTCGTCGTCGCACGAGGCGATCGCCAGGTCGAGTGCTCTCGCCCAGCAGGCGCCGCGCCGGAGCGCCGGCGATGAACTCGCGGGCGTCGTCCTCGTCGTACGGGTGCGGGATGCGGGTGAACCGCTGGATCAGCGGGTCCTGACACGCCGCGGTCACCACGGTCACGTCCTCGTCCCGGAAGGGGCGCAGCCTCACCCGGTCGTCGGCCAGGCGCGGGAGCGGCAGCACTAGTGCCGGGACAACCAGGCGCTCATGAGCGGATCGAGACCGGTGTCCCCGGGCGCGCCGCGCCGGCGAGCCGGAGGACGTCGGCGTTCCTCATCCTCATGCAGCCGTGGCTCACGGCCGAGCCGATCAGCCCGGGTGCGCTCGTGCCGTGGATCGCCACCCGGCCGTTGCCGCCGGCGAACTCGTTGAGCGTCTCCGAGTAGCCGGTGAGCGGCATCACCACGGGGCCGAGGAAGGCCCCGGGCTGGTTGGTGCGCACGAGCTCGGCGATCGCGAAGTCCTTGCCCGTCGGGGTCGGGGTGCCGGGGGCGCCGACGGCGATCGACGTCGTGAAGACGCGCCTGCCGGAGCGCAGCAGGGTCAGCCGGCGGTCGCTGAGGTCGATCGAGATGCGCATCGGGGTGGTGGTGAGCGACAGGACGTCGGCCGGGATCCAGCCGCGCGTCCCGTTCGGGCGCACCGGCAGCAGCACCTCGACCCAGCGCACGTCGTCCTTCACGACCGACCGCGTGATCAGGAGGCTCGTGGCCCCCTGGGCGAACGGCGCGATCGGCTGGACGACCATCCGGGCCCGGCCCGACCGGCGCGGCGCCGCCCGCGCGACGACCGGGGCGAGGACCCGCCCCACCCATGCGAGCTTCGGCGTCGGAGCGGCGGGAACGGCCTCCGCGGCCGGAGCCGCGGCAGACGGGGCGGCCTGGGCGCCGCCGGCGGCGAGGGCCGCGAGGCAGGCCGAGACGACCGTGGTGGAGAGGGTGCGCCGCGCGTTCATCACCCGCACGCTATCGGCGCGGGCGGCGCATTCCCAAGATCGAGGGGCATCTCGGCGACCACGACGGCCGACCGGAGCGCGGGGGCGTGGGCGGCGAGCGCGTCGCGCGCCGCCAGCGCCGGCACCCTGACGGCGGCGTCGGAGGCCACCTCCCGGGTGATCCGGAGCGCGAGCCGCGGCCCGGCCTCGCGCATCAGCGCGGGCGGCGCCGGCAGGTCGAGCGGACCCGTGAGCGAGCCCACCACCACGAGGCCGGCGGCCTCGAGCTCCGCCCGCCAGGCGGCGATCGCCGAGCAGGTGGATCCCGCGCGGACCCGAGCTCGGCGCGGGCCTCGGCGGCGCCGGAGACGCCCTCCGCCGGGGTGAGGTCGTGCACCACGACGCGGCCACCCGCGCGCAGCAGCCGGGCCGCCTCGGCGAGCACGGCCGCGCGGCCCTCGGCCGGGAGCGTGCTCAGCAGCGCGTCGGCGACGACCACGGTGGCCGACGCCGTCCTCCAGCCCGGTCGCGTCGACCGGGGCCCCAGCTACCACGCGGCCGGCGCCGGCCGACCGACCGGCCCAGGTGGGCGGCGGCGAGCGCGTCGGGCTCGACCCCCGTCCAGACACGGGGGTCGCAGGCGATCAGGATCTCGGAGGTGAGCCCGAGGCCGGGCGCGAGCTCCACGACCCGGCTGCCCTCGTCGAGGGCGGCGCCCTCGATCGCGCGGGCGACCATCGCGGGCCCGCCGGGCCGGGCGAATCCGGACGCCACCCGCCGCGCGAGCGGCCAGGTGGAGACGATCTGCTGTGCCTGCGCGGTCGTGGTCATCGGCCTCCTCGGCCCCGTGGGATCCGCAGGTATCGAAGCAGCCGGGCCGCCCGAAGCCAAACCGGATCTCACCCCGTCAGAGATGCCGCGCGCACGCCGCCGCCCGGCCCGTCCTCCGCCCAGACCGCGATGCCGCCCCGCAGGGCCGCGGCGGCGACCGCCGGGGCCTGCCGGATCCGCCCCGGCGAGATCGTCCGCGCGGGTCCAGCCCGACGCCGCCCGCGCGACCCGCCGCCACGCCCCCGCCGCCCACGCCCGCGCCGTCGTCGCGCCGCCAGGCGACCAGCACGTCGCCCGCCCCGTCGATCGCCGTGCCCGCCACGACGCAGCGCGCACCGGCAGGTGCGCCGGCTGACCACCGTCGTCGCCTGCCAGGCGCCCTCCCGGCGCGCGGGTGCGTCGCCTCGATGCCCTGCGGCGCGCCGGGGGCGGCGAGGCTCCAGGCGACGATCGCGTCGCCGTGGTCGTTCAGCGCGGCCCGCGGCGAGCGTGCCGATGCCCAGGTCCTCGGGCGAGCTCCAGTCGGTGCCCGGGTCGGTCGCGTCCGGCGCCGAGGACCACGGACGTGCCGCCCGGCAGGCCGGCGCCCCACGCCACCAGGGCGGAGCCGGCGGGGCTGAGCGCGACGCCCGGCGACGCCGAGTCCTCCGAGGAGACCTCGAGCGGCGATTCGAACGCCCCCTCGACGGTGCGCGCGCTCAGCGTGTGACCGTCCTCGGTCCAGGCGACCAGCGCCCCGGCGCCGGGGCTGAGGGCGAGGGCCGGCGGGGCCGGGCCGGGCGTGCCCAGCCGGGCCGGGCGCACGCTCCAGCCGGCCCTGGCCGAGGCGCGCGCGCCCAGGCGCACCACGAACCCGTCGCCGCGGCGCTCGCTCCACATGACCGTCGGGCGGCCGGCCGGGCTCATGGCCACGCGCAGGTCCTGGACCGCCGTCACCGGCCGACGCCACCCGGGCCACGGCCCAGGGGCCGCCGGCGGCGCGGCGCACGCCCGCGACGATCGCCCCGCCGTTGAGCCAGGCCACGAGGGCGTCGCCGCGGGCGTTGAGCGCGACGTGGGGAGCGCTCGCGCCCTCGCCCGAGAGCCTGCGGCGGTCCCTCCAGGGCGCGGCCGGGCCTCTGCGCAGAGCGACCTCGACACGACCGGTGGACGATCCCGGTGCCGGGAGCCGGACCCATGCCGCAAGGGCCCGCCCCGAGCCCGAGGCGGCGACGTCCGGCGCGGCGTACGCCGCCGGGCCGGGGGGCGTGACCCGCTCCGGGGGCAGCCAGGCGGCGGACGCGGCGGCTGGGCTCAGCGCCGTGATCCCGATCCCGACGATGAGGTGCCGGAGCCGCATGGCGGGCGACGCTAGCAGGCCCGCCCCGGGGTTCCGGGGCGGGCCGGGGCGCTGCGCCTCAGCCTGGGTCCGGCGTCAGATCCCGGATGCGGGGCGTGCCGCCCCCACGTCCGGGCTCAGCCTCAGGCCAGGTTGATCACCGGCGTGCCGACCGGCACGCGCGGCCACAGCCAGAGGATGTTGGCGTTGTAGTTGCGGGTGCAGCCGTGCGAGTAGTAGCGGGTCGTGTCGTCGAGCAGGTACTCCTGGTTGGTGCCGTGGATCCCGTAGCCGCGGTGGTACCAGAGCACCCGCGGGCCGAACGCGGAGCTCGGGCCGTAGGTCTTGGAGTAGACGGCGAAGCGCCCGATGGGCGTCGGCGTGGACCACTTGCCGAAGACCACCGGGAAGACGCGGCGCAGCTTCCCGCGCTGGTAGTAGTAGAGGTGGAACTCGGAGATCCTCTGCACCAGGTAGTGGGGCGCCGAGGCCGGCACCCCGTGGGGGTTCGACCCGTAGACCTTCAGGGCCGGGGTGGTGGCGGAGCCGCCCACGTCGCTGCCCGGGGTCGGATCGACGGCGATCGCGGAAGCGCCAGGAACCGCCCGAGGGGGGCGTGAACCGGCCGGCGACCTTCCCGGACGCGGACCCGGAGGGTGGTGATGGTGCGGAACGGCTTTCCGTCCACCGAGCCCTGCAGGGCGACCTTCTCGCCCGTCGCCGCCGGACGCACGGCGCCGCGTACCGTGAACGGGCGGCCCGCGATGTTCTCGAGCGGCGCGGCGGCGACCTGCAGGCTGATCCGCCGGCGCAGGGCGATCGAGCGGCGGCGGCTGGAGGAGACCGTTCCGTCGGCCAGCTGGACGCTCACCCGCAGGTTGCTGGTGCGCGCCAGCGGCAGGCGGGCGGAGAAGCGTCCCTTCTTCGAGCTGTGAGGGTGACCAGCGGTCGTCCAGCTGCCCCCCTCCAGCCGCTCCACCGCGACGGGGACCGACGCGGCCGGGGACACGCGGCCGGAGATCTCGGCGCGCGCGCCCTGCTCGAGCGAGGCGGGCGCCTGGAACGCGGCCACGTGGAGGCCCGGCCGGCGCCGGCTCCGCGCGCGGCCGTGCCGGGCGCTGCGACGGCGGCCACGAGCCATCGCGACGCCCACCGCGGCGCCTCTCGGACCGGCTTTCATCTTCGTCTCCATTCGACGGGGCTGACTCGACGCGTGTTCGGCCTGACTCGACGCCTATTCGACACGCGGCCGCGATTCCTTAGCGGGCGTCGCTACGGTGTGCCGATGAGCGACTCCACACCGCTTCGCCTGTTCGCCGCGACCAGCGGCTGGGAGGGCCCCTTCCAGCACGAGCAGGTGATCGTCGCGGCGCCCGACGCGGAGGCCGCCCGGCGGCTGGCCGAGGAGGCGTTCGCCGGCGTCGTCCAGCCCGTGTGCCGGGCGAAGATGCGGATCGCCGACCTCGGCCCGCTCGCCGCCGGGATCGTGGCCGGCCCCCTGCGCGCCGGCGAGTCACTCACCGACGCCGGCCTGCCGGTGGACCTGCGCTGCGGGGTCGAACCGCCCGGCTGACAGCGGGTGTGGCGGCGTGTCAGGGCCCTTCACCGCTCCGAGCGGGCAACTCCTCGCGTCCGGGGGTATCGGGCGCACCCACCGATACCGCAGAATCGCCCGGCTCGGCGGAGGCACCTGACGGAGGCGGCGTGGATCCACGGTGGCGGGGCAGGGGTTGGGGACGGCGCCGGACGCGCGGGGCGCAGGCGCCCGGCGTGCGCGACAGAGCGGCCCTCGGGCGGGCGATGCGGGCGATCAGCGCGGCGCCGGACCTGGCCGGGGCGACCGCGCAGATCGCCGAGGAGGCGGCGTGGCTGCTGCGCGCGGACGGGGCGACCGTGGTCCGCGACGAGCAGGCCCTCGTCCGCGTGCTGGCGGCGGTCGGCGGGGCCGCGCCGTCGCTCGGCCAGTCGCTGCCCGCCTCGGGGGCCCTGTCGGCGGCGCTCCGCAGCGGGGCGGCGGCCGCGATCCGCTCGTCGGGGATGGCCGAGGCCGCCTGCCCGATCGACCTCGGGAGCGGCGCCCGGGGGGCGATCGTGGTGTCCGGGCCGGCGCGCCAGGTGCCCCGCCACGCCCAGCGAGCTGCTGGCGCCCTTCGCCGACCTCGTGGCCCTCGCCGTCGGCGACCCACGAGGACCGCACGCGCCTTGCCTCGCTCGCGGGCACCGACCCGCTCACCGGTCTCGGCAACCGCCGGACCTTCGACGCCCTGCTGGCCGCGGAGGTCGGAGCGGGCGTCCCGCCACGACGACCCGCTGAGCCTGGTCCTGCTCGACATCGACCACTTCAAGGGCGTCAACGACCACTTCGGCCATCAGCTGGGCGATCGCGTGCTGGTGGAGGTGGGCCGGCGCCTCGTCGCGATCGCGCGCCGCGGCGAGGCCGTGACGCGCATCGGCGGCGAGGAGTTCGCCTGGATCCTCCCGCGCACCGATGCCGAGGGAACCGCGGCCGCGGCCGCGCGCGCCCTGGCCGCGATCTCCGGCGAGCCCTTCGAGGGGGTCGGCCGGCTGACGATCTCGGCGGGCGTCTGCGACCTCGCACCCGCCGGCGACGCCGACGCGATGGTGCGCCTGGCCGACCGGATGCTCTACCGGGCGAAGGCCGACGGGCGCAACGCCGTGCGCAGCTACACCCGCGACGCGGAGCTGGCCGGGACCGCCTGAGCCGGGCTAGTGTCCTGATTCAGAAGTCGGCGAGCAGTTCCCGAGCGAATCTCCCGCGAGGCGAGGACGCAGGTCAGCCCCGATATCGGGAATATCGGGGCTGCCGAGGACGCCGCCTCGCGGAGAGACCCCGGCCGGCCGGCGGCCGGCAAAGCCGGGAAGTGCCGCTGAACTTCTGAATCAGGACACTAGATCCGCTCGACGGGGGCGTTGCGCTCCAGCACGGCGGCGTCCAGGTCGCCCGTCGCGCCAGAGCATCTCGAGCGCCGCGACCGCCGGCTCCCAGAACTGCGCTGCCCGCCAGGCGCCGGCACTCGGCCAGGGCGCGATCAGGGGCGAGCTGCTCGACGTAGGGGCGGTTGCTGGTCATGACGTCCCAGGCGTCGGCCAGGTGCAGGATGCGCGCGCCCTCCGGGATCGCCTGCCCGGCCAGGCGGTCGGGGTAGCCCTCGCCGTCCCAGCGCTCGTGGTGGCCGCGCACCCAGGCGGCCTGCTCGGCCGTCAGGACGTCGGAGAGCATCTCCGCGCCGAGGGCGGCGTGCATGCGCACCTTGACCATCTCCGCCTCCACCAGCCTGTCGGGCTTGAAGAGGACGGCGTCCGGGCACGGCGATCTTGCCGACGTCGTGGACGAGCCCGGCCTCGTGCAGCAGCGCCGCGCGCTCCCGGCGCCAGCCCAGGCCTCGGCGATCGACGCCGCGAGGCCGGCGACCCGCTCGGAGTGGCGGCGGGTGGAGGGATCCTTCGCGTCGACCGAGCGGGCCAGGACGCGGATGCTCTGGAAGGTCTGGCCGCGGCGCAGCTCGGCGGCGCGCTCCTCCCGTCCATCGCGTCCATCGCCTCGGCGCTGTAGAGGAAGACCACGTCGCGGCCCTGGCGCTTGGCCCAGTAGAGGGCGACGTCGGCCGGCGGTAGAGGTCGAGCGCGTCTCCGCGCGGGCGAGGTCGCAGACGCCGCCCGAGACGGTCACGCGCCCGACCTCCGGGAACGGGGCCCCGGCCATCGCGGCGCGGGCCCGCTCGGTGGCCTGCCAGGCCTCCATCGCCGTCGGTCTCGGGCATCAGCCAGCCGAACTCCTCGCCGCCGAGCCGGGCGATCACGTCGCCCTCCCGCGCCCGGGACGCCAGGCGCAGGGCCGCCTCGCGGAGCACCGCGTCGCCGACCACGTGGCCGTGGAGGTCGTTGACCTGCCTTGAACGGTCGAGGTCGAGCACCGCGAGGGCGAGGTCGCGGCCGTGGCGCCGCGAGCGGCCGACCTCCTCGGCGAGGCGCTCCTCGAAGACGCCGCGGTTGACGAGGCCCGTGAGCGGGTCGGTCGCCGCGCGCCAGGACAGCTCGGCGCGCGCCTCGGCGTTGCCGATGGCCAGCGACACGAGGTCGGCGAAGCGCGCCAGGCGCTCCTCGGTGGCCCGCGGCAGCGGCTCGGGCGACTCGGTGGCGACCACGACGGCTCCCCAGAGGCGGTCGCGCACGCGCACCGGCGCGGCGACGCTGCCCGCGGAAGGCATCGCGGGTCGAGCACCCAGGGGACGGCGCCGGCGAAGGCCCGGAAGTCGTCGGCGCGCGACGGCGCGCCCGGTGGCGGCAGGCGACGACGGGAGAGGGCTCGGTCAGGGGCACGGTCAGCTCGCGCGGCGGCCAGGAACCGGGCCGCGCCGACCAGCGCCCGACGAAGGCGGCCTCGCCGTCGTCGAAGCGCACCACGGCGCCGCCGGCGACCCGGTGGACGCGGGCCAGCTCGCGCGCGACCTGGTCGAAGACATCGCTCGGGCGAGGCCTCGCGCGCCACCGCAACGGCGATGCGCCGCAGGGCGGCCTGCTCGAGGGACGTGCGCCGCCGGCGCGCCCTGGAGGCAGGCGCGGACGCGCACGAGGAGGTCGGGCGACGACGACCGGGCATGCTCACGTGGTCGTCCGCGCCCGTCCTCGAAGGCCGCACAGCACGCCCGCCTCGTCGCCCGTGCGCACGATCGCGATCACGCGCGGGACCGGTGCCGGTGTCGTCCTGCAGCGCGCGACACGAGCGAGCGCCCGGTCTCGGCGCAGCGCAGCGCGGGGTCGACGAGCGGCGAGCGCGACGGGCCGGTCGGCCACGGCGGCGAGCGCCCCGGCCGCGTCGGCGGCCTCGAGACCGGGTGGTACCCGGCCCGCTCGAGAGGAGCGCGCACGGCATGCCGGACCGACGCCTCGCCGTGGACGACGAGGATCCGAGCGGCGGCGCCGTCGCGCCCCGGGAAGGTCGCATCCATGCCCCTGCGGAGTCGGCCTCGGCGGGCCCGGAACTTGAGGAGCCGTAGAGTTGCGGCGATGGCCCGCCCGCCCGCCCGACGGCGGCCCGCTCGCCGCGTCGCTCGGGGCCGTGTCCGCCCTCGCCGCCCTCGCCGCGGGGCTCCTGTTCGCCGCTCGCCGTCCACACGGCGCCGGGCCAGCGTCTCGACGACGCCGCCCGCGGCGACCTGTCCTCGTCGGGTGCCCCGCGGGCCTACCCGGCGACCCAGCGGCTCCTCGACACCATCAGCGTCTCCTCCCTCGCCCTCTTCGGCCTCGGGATCATGGGCATCGCGCTACTGCGCGGGCGCCCCCGGCTGGCGATCGGAGCCGGCGTCGTGGTGCTCGGCGCGAACATCACCACGCAGGCGCTGAAGGCCCGCTTCGACCGCCCCGATCTCATCGGGGGCGCGGCGACCGACGCGGGGGCCTTCCCGAGCGGCCACGTGACGGTGGCGATGTCCCTCGCGATGGGGCTGGTGCTGGTCGTGCCCCCGGCCGCCCGCTGGACGGCGGCCCTCGCCGGCTGCGCCTACGCCACCGGCGTCGGGTTCGCGGTGATCGCCCTCGACTGGCACCGCCCGAGCGAGGTCGTGGGCGCGTACCTGGTGACCGTGGCATGGACGGCCGCCGTGGCCGCCGTCCTCGTCGCGACCGGCGACGTGGCCGCCGGCCCGCGGGACCGCCGGGCGGGCGCCGGCCGCCTGGGCGGCGCCGTCGCGGCGGTCCTCGCGGCTCGCCTTCGCCGGCGTGGTGGGCGTGACGGCGGCCCGGCGGCTCGACGTGGTGCGAGATCGTCGACGACCGCACCGCGTTCGCGGCCGCCGCGCTGGTGGTGGGCGCCGCCTGCGCCGCGCTCGGCGCGTGCGTGACGGCGCTCCTGCAACGTGCGGATTCGGACAATGGCGCGGACGGCGCCGCCGACCGTTAGGCTGCGCGCGATGCGAGGTCGGATTGCTCACCGGCGGAGGCGATTGCCCCGGACTCAACGCGGTCATCCGCGGCGGCGGTCCGCGTGGGCTCGTCGCAGTACGGCCACGAGCACGTCGGGCTCCTCGGCGGGTGGCGCGGCCTGCTCCAGCGCGACGAGCGCCCGCTCGCCCGTGACGACGTCGCCCCCATCCTGACCCGCGGCGGCACGATCCTCGGCAGCTCGCGCACCAACCCCTTCAAGGCGGAGGGCGGCGGCGAGGAGTGCGTGAAGGCCTTCGCCGACCTCGGCCTGGACGCCCTGATCGCCATCGGCGGCGAGGACACCCTCGGCGTGGCCCGGCGTCTGCACGACGAGCTCGGGCTCAACGTGATCGGCGTGCCCAAGACGATCGACAACGACCTCTCGGGCACCGACTACACCTTCGGCTTCTGGACGGCCGTCCAGATCGCGACCGACGCGATCGACCGCCTCCACACCACGGCCGAGTCGCACGACCGGGTCATCGTCGTCGAGGTGATGGGCCGGCACGCCGGCTGGATCGCCCTCGAGTCGGGCCTCGCCGGCGGCGCCCACGTCATCCTGATCCCCGAGGTGCACGCCTCGATCGACGCCGTCTGCGCCGCGGATCACCGGGCGCCGCGAGCGCGGACGCGGCTACGCGATCGTGGTCGTCAGCGAGGGCGTCATCCTCGAGGGGGGCTCCCACGAGGGCGAGGTCGACGAGTTCGGCCACACGCTGCTGGCCAAGGTCGGCGTGGGCGAGCGGCTCGCCGAGGAGATCGAGGAGAAGATCGGCGGGGAGGCCCGCTCGGTCGTCCTCGGGCACGTTCAGCGGGGCGGCACGCCGACCGCGTTCGACCGCTCGCTGGCGACGCGCTTCGGCGCCCGCGCCGCCCAGCTGGTCGCCGACGGCAACTTCGGCCGGATGGTCGCCCTGACCGGCGACACGGTCTCCGACATCCCCCTCTCCGACGCCGTGAGCGTCCTCAAGACGGTCCCCGAGGACGTCTTCCGCCAGGTCGAGGCGGTCGTCGCAGGTCCCTGAGGGCCGTCCGGGACGGGGTCGCCGGGGACCGGTGCTAACCTCCGCCGCCATGTCGTCCTTGGTCATCTGCGAGAAGCCGTCCGTCGCCCAGGACGTCGCCAAGGCGCTGCTCGGCTCCACGGCCAAGCGCGTCGGCGATCACTGGGAGGGCCCGGAGGGGATCGTCGCCTTCGCCGTCGGCCACCTGGTCGAGCAGGTCGACCCCGACGCCTACGACGACAAGTACAAGAAGTGGAAGTACGAGGACCTGCCGATCCTCCCCGATCACTTCCGGTACCAGCCCCGCGACGCCCGGGCGAACAAGACGCTGAAGTCGCTCCACGCGCTGATGAAGCGCCCCGACGTGGACGTCATCATCAACGCCTGCGACGCCGGGCGCGAGGGCGAGCTGATCTTCAAGCTCATCCTCGAGACCGCTCCCAAGGCCGCCCACGGCAAGACCGTCAAGCGGGCCTGGTTCAGCTCGATGACCCAGAAGGCGATCAAGGACGCGTTCGCCTCGCTGCGCGACGACGCCGCGATGCTGCCCCTCGAGGCCGCCGCCCGCGCCCGGAGCGAGGCGGACTGGCTCGTGGGCATGAACGCCACCCGCGCCGCCACCACCAAGGCCGGCTCGATCCGCAAGGTGCTGTCGCTCGGACGGGTGCAGACGCCGACCCTCGCGCTGATCGTCAACCGCGACCTGGCGATCGCCGCGTTCGTGCCGCAGGACTTCTGGGAGGTCGAGGCGGGCTTCGAGGTCGCCGGCGGCGCCCACTACAAGGGCCTCTGGCACGAGGGCTCCACCACCCGCCTCACCGAGGCCGCCCCGGCCGAGGCGATCGCCGCCGCCGCGTCGGGAGCAAAGGGCGTGGTCGAGTCGCTCGAGACCAAGCCCCAGGTCGAGCAGCCGCCGCTGCTCTACGACCTCACCACCCTTCAGCGCGAGGCCAACGGCCGCTTCGGCTTCTCGGCCAGCCGCACCCTCGGGACGGCCCAGGCGCTCTACGACCAGCACAAGCTGCTCACCTATCCGCGTACCAACTCGCGCTTCCTGTCGGGAGACATGGCGGGCCAGCTCAAGAGCGTGGTGAGCGGCGTCGGCGCGGCCGCCCGCGAGTACGCCGACCCGGCCCGCTACGTGCTCGGCCTCGACCGCCTGCCCCTCGGGCGCGTGGTCAACGACGCGAAGGTCACGGACCACCACGCGATCATCCCCACCGAGGGCGACCACGACCTCTCGGGCCTCAGCCGCGACGAGCAGCGCATCTACGACATGGTCGCGCGCCGCTTCCTGGCCGTCTTCCACCCGGCCGCCCGCTTCGAGCGCACCGTGGTCGAGACGCGCTGCGCCGAGCACCTGTTCCGCAGCCGCGGCAAGGTGATGATCGAGGCCGGCTGGCGGGCCGCCTACGGCGAGTCGGTCGACAAGCCCGCGCCCGTCGAGGACGAGAGCACCCCGGCCAAGGACCGACGACGAGGCCGAGCAGGCGCTGCCGGCGCTCGCCGTGGGTCAGGTCGTCTCGTGCACGGCCGCCGAGGCCCTCGCCAAGCGCACCAAGCCCCCCGGGAGGTTCTCGGAGGGCACGCTGCTGCGGGCGATGGAGACCGCCGGGAAGCTGGTCGACGACGACGAGGCCGCCGAGGCGATGAAGGACGCCGGCATCGGCACGCCGGCGACGCGCGCGGCCACCATCGAGCGTCTCGTGGACGCCGACTACATCGAGCGCGAGGGCCGCAGCCTGCGGGCCACCGAGAAGGGCATCGGCCTGATCAAGATGCTCGGCGACCACCTGCTGACCAGTCCCGAGCTGACCGGACGCTGGGAGCAGCGCCTCAACCGCATCGAGCGGGGCGAGGAGAAGCCCGAGGCGTTCCGCACCGAGATCGACGGGTTCACGCGCGAGGTGGTCGCGTGGTTCGCCGACAAGGAGCGCGACGACCTCAAGATCCAGCGCGAGCCGCTCGCCCCCTGCCCCACCCCGGGCTGCGAGGGCCAGATCGTCGAGTACCCCAAGAGCTACGGCTGCAACACGTACCACGGCAAGGACGACCCGGGCTGCGGCTACACGCTCTGGAAGCAGCAGAACGGGCGCACGATCACCCGCGACGAGGCCCTCGAGCACGTCGCCGCCGGGCGCTCGAGCAAGGACCTCGAGGACGAGCGCGAGATCATCGGCATGTGCCCCACGCCGGGCTGCGGCGGTCAGATCATCGAGCGCACCAAGAGCTACGGCTGCACCAGCTGGAAGAGCCGCACCGAGGCCGGCTGCGGGTACGTCATCTGGAAGCGCGTGCGCGGGGTGAAGGGCGAGGTGGAGCCCGAGGCGGCGCGCGCCATGGTCGCCGCCGGAGAGACCAACGCCGTCCCCACCGCGGCCAAGGAGCCGATCGGCGCCTGCGCCACCCCGGGGTGCCCCGGGCAGATCGTCGAGAACAGCCGGGCCTATGGGTGCACCAGCTGGAAGAGCCGCAAGAACCCCGGCTGCGGCTTCGTCATCTGGAAGCGCGAGAAGGGCAAGCCCGCCGAGGTCACCCGCGAGGAGGCGACGGCCAAGCTCGAGGAGGCCCGCGTCGAGCTCGCGGCGGCGGCCGGCGCCGAGAAGGCCCCCGCTGCCGCGAAGAAGGCGTCCAAGGTGGCGACCCCCGCGGCATGAGCCTGAATCCGTCGCAGATCGTGGATGCGGGGGACGGAAGCGCCGCGTGAGGGGGGATCCGGGGTCATACCCGCAGGGTGACCCCTCGGGGTGCCCCGGATCCCGCCTCACGTGCGTGATTTCGTTCATCCGCGCCGCGAGATCGACGGATTCAGGCTGAGCCCCCGGGCGGCGCGCGTCGCGGCGGCGATCGCCGAGCGCGCGACATGGGGCTTCTCACGCTCGTCGGGTCCCGGCGGCCAGCGCCGCGACAAGACCGAGACCCGCGCCGAGCTGACGATCCGCGCCGCCGATCTCGAGGGCGTGGAGGGACTCAGCGAACGCGACCTCGCGCGCCTGGGCGCGGCCCTGCGTCTGGACACACGGCCGCTGCGCCTCACCAGCCAGGCCCAGCGCTCGCGCGAGCGCAACCGCGAGGTGGTCATGGAGCGCCTCGAGCGACGGGTCGCCGAGGCACTCGCCCCACCCGCCCCCTCACGGCGCCCGACCAAGCCGAGCCGCGCCGCGAAGGAGCGCCGGCTCGCGGAGAAGACCCACCGCGCCCGGATCAAGTCGGGGCGGCGCTCCCCCGGCGACGATGCCTAGGCGCCCCGGGCCGCGGGCGCCTCGCTGACGCATGCGGGAACTCGCCGAGCACGTGGTCGATCAACTCGGCATGCCGGTGGACCTGCGCCGGTTCTTCGGAGGCTGGGCCCTGATCCACGACGGCGCCCAGTTCGCCGTCGTCATGGACACGCTCTACCTCGTCGTGGACGACTCCACGCGCCCCGCGCTGATCGAGGCGGGCTCCGTCCCGTTCACCTACCAGGCGAAGGGGCGGACGGTCATCGTGGGGCGCTACCACAGCGCCCCCGAGGAGACCCTCGACGATCCGGAGTCGCTCCGCAGACTGGCACGCGAGGCCATCGCCATCGTCCGCGGCGACCGTTCCTGACCACCACCCCGGCGTGCCGCACCGGGGGGTCGCGTCATGAGATGCCGCACGGGCAGCGGGTTCCGGGTGGATGCGCCATTTGGCGTCGAACGCACTGCGCCAATTGACGCACCCACCCGGGCGAGGGCGCCCGCCGCGGTCCGGACCCGCCCGACCTCAGACCGGCGCCCTCAGCGGACGGCGCGCGTGACCATGTAGGGCGCGGGGGCGCGGAAGGCGATCGGGTCGTCGCTGCCGGCGCGCAGGAGGGCGACGCTCTCCTCGCGCAGCGCGTCCCAGCGCTCGGCCGTAAGGAGCTCTTGCGCCAGGCGCCAGACGGGGTGGTACCCCTCCTGGTCGGCGAACCATTCCTCGGGGGAGCCCGCCTCCCACGTCAGCTCCTGCTCGCGCTGGACGATCTCGCGCGCGCCGGCGCCATCGAGCAGCTCACTGACCCACTCGGGGTCGGCCCAGTCCATACGGGGCGCGTCGCCCGCCGCCGGGAAGGCCGCCCGCAGCAGCGCCGAGGCCCCGTGGACCGGACCCCGGCTGATCCAGGTGGCGATCGCCAGCACCCCGCCGGGACGCAGGGCGGCCAGTAGCTGCTCCACCGCCCCGGCCGGATCCGACGCGAAGATCACTCCGAAGACGCTGACCGCCGCATCGAACGAGCCCGGGGCGACCGGCAGGTCGCACGCGTCGCCGACGAGGAACTCCGCGTCGGCGAAGCCCGCCACCGCGGCCCGCGCACGGGCGACCCCGACGAGCCCCGCCGACAGGTCCACCCCGACCACCGCCGCGCCGCGCCGCGCGGCCACGATCGCCGCGTTGCCCGTCCCGCATGCGACGTCGAGCACCCGGTCCCCGGCCCCGCAGCCGGCCATCTCGACCACGGTCTCCGAGGCGGGCGCCAGCACCCGCGCGGTGCGCGCGTACTCCCCGTCGGCCCAGTCGAGTTCCATCGGGGCAGTCTGGCAGAGCCCTCCGGCGAGCCGCTGCGCCCCGCCGATCGGTGGATGCGCCACTTGGCGTCGACCGGCTGCGCCAATTGGCGCACGCACCTCAGCGCAGGTGGGCCTGCCAGTCGGGGGGCACCCCGCCCGCCGGGCCCGGCACCGGTTGGTCCTCGGGGTGCGAACGTGGCGGCGCCAGCTCGGGACCCTCGAGGAACTCGTCGTCGGCGTACGACCAGAACCAGTCCTCGCCGGGCTCGAAGCTCTGGATCACCGGGTGCCCGGCCGCCTCGGCGTGAGCGGTGGCGTGGCCGGCCGGCGAGGAGTCGCAGCAGCCGATGCGCCCGCAGGCCGCGCAGCGGCGCAGGTGGAACCACCAGCCCGGGCCGTCCCCGGCCAGGCAGTCGGCGCAGCCGGTTCCCCCGGGCGGGACCGTGGGGTCGATGGGCGGCCCGACGCTCATCGCGACCGGAACCCGGCCGTGGTGTGCGAGCCGTCGCAGAAGGGCTTGTTCGCCGACTGGCCGCAACGGCAGAGGGCGGCCTTCGACATGCGCGCCGCCCGGCGGCCCGCGCCGGTGACCAGGGCCACCTCCCCCCGCAGCAGCAGCGGCCCGTCCGGGGACGGGGTGATCACGAGCGGCCCGGACGCCGGCGCCCCGCCGGCGTCCGCCGCGCCGATCGCCCCCCGGTCGTCGAAGCCGGCCGCCGCGTGCGAGTTGTCGCAGAAGGGCCTGTTCGCCGACCGGCCGCAGCGGCACAGCGCGGCCCGGGTCCGCACGCCGGGCATGTCGCCGGGGACCCCCTCGATCCGGAGGTCGCCGCGCACGTACAGCGGGCCGCCGTCGGCCACCACGATGACGTTCTCGGCCGGGGGCGCCTCGGCGGGCCCCCCGTCGCGACGGGCGTGCACGAGCGCGCCCGTCGGGCAGCGCTCGACGACCTCGGCGACCTCGTCGGCGGAGGCGCGGTCGGGCTCGCCCCACGGGTTGCGGCCGCTCACGAACAGCTCGCCGGCCGCGCGGGTGCACTCCCCGGCGTGGATGCACAGCCGCCGGTCCCAGGTCACGTCCATCTGCCGGCCGGGGAAGGTGAACACGGACTGCTGGGCGTCGCTCATCGGGCCTCCTGGGGCGCGGTCTCGGGTCCGGTGCCTCACGATAGGCGGGACACCCCGCCCCAGGACCGCCATGCGCCCCGCGTCATCCGATCCGGATAACGTTGCGGCACGTCAGAGGGGGACCCGGAGGAGACATGGACGCACTTCAGGCAATCCGCAGACGGCGCAGCGTGCGCCGGTACACCGACCAGCCGGTGGACGCGGCCGACGTCGACGAGCTCCTGCGCCTGGCGCTGCTGGCGCCGACCGGCGGCATGGCGCAGGCCTGGAGCCTGCTCGTGGTGCGCGACCCGCAGACCCGCGCCGCGCTCGCCGACATCGTGATGCGCGGCGGCGCCGAGTACTTCCGCCTCATGCGCCCCGCCGCGCCGGGCACGAGCCCGGAGGAGCACGCCGAGTGGGCGCGCGGCTACGCCCAGCAGGCTCTCGGGACCTATCCGCAGGTGCCGGTCTGGATCGTCGGCCTGAGAGTCCCGCGCAACCTCTTCCCCGCCGACCAGGCGCAGCTCGAGCGCGACGCCGACGTCGTCTCCGTGGGCTTCATGATGGAGAACCTCCACGTCGCCGCCCGCGCCAAGGGCCTCGGCACCGTCCCGACCGTATTCCACTGGTTCCTCGAGGAGGAGTTCCGGGCGCTCCTCGGCATCCCCGAGGAGATCGAGATCCCCTTGCTCACGCCGCTCGGATACCCCGAGGAGTTCCCGGTCGGGCTGCCGCCGGCCCTCGAGAAGATCCGCCGCCCATGGCGGACGCTGGTCCACGACGATCGCTGGGGGCGGCCCCGGGCGTAACGACGGAACGTTTCCGGCGATCCGCTCTGGACGATCCACCGGCACCGGGAGTACCGTCAGCAGTGGGCGCGGGATGCCCGAACCGAAGAGCGGGGCGCCTGAGATGAAAGCCCCGCCGCGCGCGTGCCACGGTCTCTGACCGGGTGAGACGCTCTCCTCTGGCTCCCGCGCCCCTCTTTCCGTCCGGGCGGTGACCCGGCCCGCTCAGCCCACGAGCGCCTCGTCGTCGGGCGCGGGCATCAGGGGGGCGGGCGCGTCGACCTCGCCGCTGGCGACCGCGCCGGCGGCCACGAGCCGCTCGAGGGCCTCGACGGCGACGGGCCAGAACTGGGTGCCCGAGCAGCGGCGCACCTCGGCGAGGGCCTCTGCGGCGCTGCGGCTCGGCTTGTAGCTGCGGCTGCTGACGATCACGTCCCAGCAGTCGGCGAGCGTCAGGAGCCGGGCCTCCTCGGGGATGTCCTCACCGGACAGGCCATCCGGATAGCCGCCGCCGTCCCAGCGCTCGTGGTGGGCCCGGACCCATCCCGCCTGCTCCGGCGACAGGACATCGGCCACGATCCGCGCGCCGATGTCGGCGTGCGCCGCCATCTGGGCGTACTCGTCGTCGGTGAGCGCGCCCGGTTTGAAGAGGATCGCATCGGGTACGGCGATCTTGCCGACGTCGTGCACCAGCCCCGCCTCGCGGAGCTGGGCGCTTCGCGTCAGGGTCCAGCCGAGGGCCGTCGCCAGCTGCACCGCCAGGTCGGCGACGCGCGCGGAGTGGCGGTGGGTGTGGGGGTCCTTCGCGTCCACGGCCCAGGCGAGCGCCCGCATCGCCCGCAGGCTCGGCGCCTCGGCCCGCTCCGCCCCCCGGCGCGAGAAGACCTCCTCGGCGACGTGGAACGAGTACAGGACCGCCCGGTTGCGCCCCGAGACCTTGGCCCAGTGGAGCGCCACCTCGGCCTGCCGGTAGAGGTCGGCCGCACCCTCGGCCGACGCGCTCGAGGAGATGCCGAGGGAGGCCGTGAGGTATCCGACCCCCGGGAAGGGGGCCTCGGCCAGCGCCCGGCGCAGGCGGGCCGCCGCGTCGCGGGCGGCGGCCTCGTCGGTCTCGGGCAGGAGCCACGCGTACTCGTCGCCGCCGGTGCGGCCGACCCAGTCGGAGCCGCGCACGTGCGCCGACAGGCGGGAGGCCACCTCGCGCAGCACCGCGTCCCCCGCGGGCTGCCCGTGCTTCTCGTTGATCTGGCGGAAGCCGTCGATGTCGACGAGCACGAGCGACAGCGCGCGGCCGTAGCGCCGGGCGCGCTCGGATTCGCGCTCCATCAGCTCGGAGAAGGCGCGGGCGTCGGGAAGGCCCACCAGGGGGTCGGCGCCGGCGCCGGCGACCTCCAGGGCGCGGCCGCGCTCGGCCGCGAGCGCCGAGGCCACCATGCCGGCCATCGTCACCACGGCGCCGCCCAGGTCGTCGCGCGGGGCCGTTCCCGCGATCTCCCAGGTCTCCACGGCGCCCCAGTGCTCGTCGGCCACGCGGATCGGAGCAGAGACGGCCGGTGGGTCGGGCGGCGCGGCCCCGACGGGCGGGCCCCCGGAGGATGCGGCCGCCACGACCGCGGCGGCGCCGGTGCCGCGGACGACGCCGGCGCAGGCGCCGCCGGACAGGAGCCCGAGCTCGCGCGCCACCCGGTCGATGACGGTCTCGACGCCCGCGCCCACCGAGACGGCCGCCCCCACCCGTCGCAGGGCCGATCGCACGCGCTCGGCGCGCACGCGGCCGGTGGCGTCCTTCACCGTGACGACATGGGCCTCGACCGCGCCGCCGGGGCCGCGGACGGGCGCGGCGCTCACGATGGCGGGGAAGCGGGTGCCGTCGATGCGCGAGAGCACGAGATCGCGGTCGCCGGCGCCCGTGCGCGCCGATCGCGACAGGGCGTCCTCGAGCAGCCGCCGCCCGGTGCCGGGCGCGCCCGGGCCGCCGGGGCCGGCACGGTCGAACCCGGTCATGGCGCAGAAGGCGTCGTTGACCTCGAGCAGGCGGCCTTCGGGCGACAGGACCGCGAGACCGTCGGGAAGGCAGGAGAGGATCGAGGGCATGATGACCCCCCCGCCCCGGGGCGCGGGGGTCCCCTCGCGCGGGGGATCGTTGCGATCGTCGTGCATCCCCGGGACCTTCGGCGCCGGGTGGGGGCGAGTTGATCCGGGAGGTTGATGACGTCCGGCGCGTGAGCGAACATGTGTTCGGTGATCGTCGCCGTCCACATCCCCCGCCTCGCCCTGCTCGTCGCCCTGCTGCGCGCGCGCCGGCCGCTCGACGCCCCGGTCGCGCTCGGCCCCGATCCCGGCGCGCCGCAGGTGGTGGGGCTCTGCACGCCGGCCGCGGAGGCCCAGGGCGTGCGTCCCGGGCTGCGGGTGGGCGAGGCGCTCGCGCGCTGCCCCGGCCTCGATCTGGTCGTGGCCGACCCCGGTGCCGCCGCCGACGCATCCGAGCGGACCCTCGAGCGCCTGGAGGCCGCGGGGTTCGCCGTCGAGCCCCTCGGCATCGACGCCGCCGCGTTCGACGCCCGCGGGACCATGCGCCTCCACGGCGGCCTGGACGGGGTGCTGCGCCGGGTGCGCTCGGCGCTGCCGGTCGGGGCCGGCGGGCAGGTGGGGGCGGCCCCCTCTCTGTTCGCCGCCCTCCAGGCGGCCCACGAGGCCGCCCCTGGGCGGCCCCTCGTCCTCGCGCCCCGGGAGGTCGCCGGGTTCCTCGCCCCGCTCCCCATCGAGCGCCTGCCCCTCGCGCCCGATCTGGTCCGCGCGCTCCACGACCTCGGCCTGCGCACGGTCGGACAGATGGCAGACCTGCCCCGCGCCGCGGCGCTCGACCGCCTCGGCTTCCCCGGCCTGGCCGCATGGCGGCTGGCGCGCGGCGAGGGCGATCGCGCCCCCCGCCCGCGCACCCCGCCGCGCCCGCTGAGGGCCACGATCACCTTTCCCGAGCCGGTCGGGGCACGCCCCGCCCTCGACGCCGCCGCGCGGCTGCTGCTGGGCGAGCTGTCGGCGGCGGCGCGCGGGCGCGGTGCGGCCCTGCGCACCCTCGCGATGCGCGCCCGCCTCGCCGACGGCGGATCGTGGATGCGCGACCTGACCCTGCGCGAGGCGACGACCGACCCCGAGCGCCTGGCCCTGGCGGCCCTGCCCCGTCTCGGGGAGATCCCCGGCCCGGTCACCGACCTGTGGATCGGCGGGGACGCCTCGGGGGCGCTCGGCGGCCACCAGCTGACGGCCATCCCCTCCCCGGCCCAGGAGCGCCGCACACGAGCCGGTGAGGCGGTGCGGCAGGTGCGCGCCGCCCAGGGGCTCGAGGCGATGCTGCGGGTCGTCGAGATCGAGCCCTGGTCGCGCCGGCCCGAGCGCCGCTGGGCGCTCACGCCCTACGAGCCGGTGCCCGAGTGAGCCTCCGCGCCCTGGGGGCCCCGCGCTCCGCTGCCGTGTCGTGCGCGCCCGACGGGACACCGGTCGAGGTGGCCCTCGAGGGCCGGCGCGCCCACCGGGTGATGACCGTGCGCGACGATTGGCTGGTCCAGGACCTGTGGTGGACCGACCGGGCGGTCGACCGCCACTACTTCGAGCTGGTGCTCGACTCCGGGCGGCTGGTGGTGGTCTACCGCGAGGGCGGCGACGGCGGCTGGTTCGTCCACCGCTGAACCGCGGCCCGGCCGCGGGGACGGCTCAGGGGGCGGCGGTCCCGGCCCCCGGCAGCACGGCCGTGTCGATGATCGCCAGCCAGCCCCCGCGCCCCACGGCGTTGCGCGCCCCGGTCTTGACGAGGTGGTAGCCGGCGGGGATCCGCGGCGGGCGCGTACGCCAGGGGCCGATCGTGGCCGGCAGCGCCGCCTGCGCGGGCTGACGGAACCCGGCGATCACGGCGAGCCAGCCGCCGCGGCCGATCGGGTTGGTGGCGCCCGTCCTGACCAGCCGGTAGCCGGCCGGGACGGTGCGCGGGCGGGTCGCCCAGGGGCCGATGGTGGGCGCGAGCGCCGGCGGGGCGGCGACGCCCTGCGCCGCATAGGCGGCGATGCCGCGGCCGATGGCCTCGGCGATGCGCTGGCGGGCGGCCGGATCGGCCAGCAGCAGCGCCTCCGTGGGGTTGGAGAGGAACGCCCCCTCCACCAGGATCGCGGGCATCCGGGTGTTGCGCAGCACGTAGAAGCCGGCCGTCTTCACGCCGCGGTCGGGCAGGCCGAGCGCGGCGATCATCTGGGCGTGCACGTCCTTCGCGAGGGCTCGTGCGGCGGCGCTCGAGTAGTAGAAGTGGAAGGTCTCGGTGCCGCTGGTCGTCGCGCCCAGCGAGTTGTTGTGCACCGAGACGAAGATGTCGGCGGCGGCGGAGTTGGCGATCTCCACGCGCGCCTTCAGATCGGCGCCCTCGGTGGTGTACGGGACGTCGCCGCCGGCCAGGTCCTGGGTGCGCGTGAGCAGCGTGCGCGCGCCCTGGCCGCGCAGCCAGGCGTCCAGGCGCAGGCCGATGTCGAGGTTGACGTCCTTCTCGTAGACCAGGTTGCGCCCCTGCGCGTCGGAGCGCGCCGGCAGCCCGGTCACCGCCCCGGCCGGCAGGATGCCGACGGCGCCGGTGTCGCCGCCGCCGTGCCCCGGGTCGATCGCCACGAACGGCAGCGCGGCGAACGCCGCCGCGGGGCCCGCGAGGACGCAGGTGGCGATGACGGCCGTCCAGGATGAGATGCGCGATCGGAGGGTCACGGGCTCCCCGTACGAGATGGCCGGCGGAAGGACGGCGGCATCGTAGCCGCGCGCCGGCGGCCCCCCAACGCGGCCGGGTGCCGATTGCGTTTGCGTGCCGTATCGCATGGGCACGATCTCTATGTGCACGATGGAGTCGCCCGCCCGGCGACGAAACATGTGGTGCAGGGCGAACACGCACCACACATCGCGACACCGGCGGGCACCCGGTGATCGCAGATCCCCCGAGAGGGGCGCCGCGGGCACCGGCGCCCCTCTCGGCGTTTCAGGGCCCCGTTTGCCCTCGCGGCATGCCGGCCCTAGAGTCGCCCCCCATGGGCCATCCAATCTCCCTCATCCTCTCCGACGATCTCAAGCGGACCCGCCTCACGGTGTTCTTCCGCCTGATCCTCGCGATCCCGCACCTGATCTGGGCGGGCCTGTGGGGCATCGTCGTGTACCTCGCCGTCATCGTGAGCTGGTTCGCCACGCTCTTCGCCGGCACGACACCGACGGGCCTCCACAACTTCATCGCCCAGTACCTGCGCTACACCACCCAGCTCTACGGATACATGCTGTTCCTGGCCGATCCCTACCCGGGATTCCTGGGCGACCGGGAGTACCCGGCCGACCTGGTGGTGGCGCCGGCCGCGCCGCAGAACCGCTGGAAGACCGCCTTCCGGCTGATCCTCGCCATCCCGGCGCAGATCGTGAACCAGATCCTCGGCTATCTGGTGCTCATCGTCGCGCTGTTCGCGTGGTTCGCCTGCCTGTTCACGGGGGCGATGCCGCTCGGCCTGCGCAACCTCACCGCGTGGATGGTGCGCTTCGGCGCCCAGACCAACGGCTATCTGTTCCTGCTGACCGACCGCTACCCGAGCTTCTCGACCGACCCCACGGAGTAACCGTGTTCGGGCGGCGCAGGGAGCGGTTCCTCGATGCCTACGCCTTCCCGCCCGCCGTCGAGGCGAAGCTCGCGGCGGCCCGCCCCGAGCTGGGGGCGGCCGACCGGTCCCTCGCCCTGGAGGGCCTTCGCGACTGGTTCGCCATCTGCCGCAGCGGCCGGGGCCGGACCTTCTTCGCGATGCCCTCCGCCACCGTGGACGACGCCTGGCACGAGTTCATCCTCTCGACGCGCGCGTACCGGGGGTTCTGCCGACGGGCCCTCGGCCGCTACCTCGACCACACGCCGAGTGAGGGACTGCCCGACCCCGGGGTGATGGAGGAGGGCATGCTCGCCACCTGGCGGGCCGCCTGCGCCCTGGAGGGCATCGACGAGCGCAACCCCGACCGGCTGCCGCGCATCTTCGCCATCGACGACCGGGTGGACGCCGCGGACGGATACCGGTTCCGCACCGACCCGGGGGCGCCGCAGCCGTTCCGGGCGGAGGGACGCACGCCGGCAGGCGGCGCAGCGGCGCTCTCGGCGGGGGCGTCGTACGCCGGCGGGGCGTTCGCCGGATGCGGCGGCGGCGCACACGGCTCCGGCGACGGCGGTGGTGGCGGCGGCGATGGAGGCGGCGGCGGATGCGGCGGGGGCTGCGGAGGCGGGTAGCCCCGAGCCGGCCCGGGCACCGAGGCGCGCGCCCGGATCGGCAGAGCAGCTCACGGCGACGCGGCCATGGCCCGGCACGGGCCGATGCCCTGGCCGAGCGGGTGGTTGACAGCGACGGTCGTGACGACGTTGGATCGCGCTCGATGCGTCGCCGGGCCACCCTCCTCGTCGCGACCACCGCCTTCGTCGCGGCGTCGTTGGGCGCCCTCGCGGCGCCGGGCGACATCGACGGCACCTTCGGCACCCAGGGGACCGTGAGCGTCGATGCCGGCGGGAACGACGTCCTGAGGGCGCTGGTGGTCGCTCCCGGTGGCGCGATCACCGCGGTCGGCGGGTCCAGTGGCGTCCCCGGGAGCGCGGGGTTCCAGATCGTGCGGAGACTCCCGGGCGGCGCGGCCGACGCGGCCTTCGCCGGGGGACGGGTCGGCGTCGAGTTCGGCGGGGACGAGAGCGCCGGCGCCGTCGCGCTCCAACCCGACGGGAAGACCGTCGTCGCGGGGTCGGCGACCCTGCCCGGCGGCCCGATGCAGATGGCCGTCGCGCGCCTCACCTCCAGCGGTTCCCTCGACGCCGCCCCGGGCGGCATCTCCAACGCGCACGCCGTCCAGACCGGCATCGGGGGAGGCCTCCGGCTGGGCTTCGACGACGACGGCCGGAAGCTGATCACCATCGGCAACGTCGCCGAGGCGAACACCGTCCGGGTCCTGTCCGACGGGCGCATCCTCGTGGCCGGCACCGGCGAGACCGACGCCGCCGTCGTCCGGCTGCTCGCCGACGGGACCACCGACACGAGCTTCGGCACCGGCGGCGTCGCGCGGGTGGATCTGGGCCTGATCGACCAGGCCAGGGACATGGCGGTCCTCGCGGACGGGCGCATCCTGCTCGCGGCCAACCGCACCAACGGGCTCGGCTTGATCGCCGGGAGCACCGCGCACCTCATCAGGCTCCTGCCGGGCGGCGCGCCCGACCCGGCGTTCGGCCAGGGGGGCGTGGCGGTGCTCGGAGCGGGCCACGCCGACGCGCTCGTGCGCCTGCCCGACGGCGCGATCGTGGTCGCCGGGCGCGCCGGCGCCGCGCCGGGGGCGGTCGTCGCCTGGCGCACCGGGGCGACGGGCATCCTGGACGAGGGGTTCGGGACCAACGGGCGCGCGCTCGTCTCCCTGGGGGGCGACGCGTCAACCGGGGCCCGTGGGCTGGCGGTCCAGGCCAACGGCAAGCCCGTCATGGCGGTCACGCGGACCGACGGCACGGCGTCCCGTGCCTACGTCGTGCGCCTCCAGCCGGGCGGGATCCCGGACACCACCTTCGCCACGAGCGGCCAGCGGCCCGTCTTCCTGACGAACATCGTGGGCAGCTCGCCGCAGTCGGTGGCCAGCGCCGTCGCCGTGCAGGCGGACGGCGGGATCCTGGTGGCGGGCGGCCGGGGACAGGACCTCGCCATCGGCCGCGTGGAGGGCGACCCGCCCTCAGGCGCCGCTCCCGGCGGCGCGCCGGGTGCCGGAGGCGGCGGCCCGGTCGGCGCCGGCGGTGCCCCCCTCGGAGGCACGGCGGTGCCCCGCTGCTCGGGTCGCCGGGCGACGATCGTGGGGACCGCCCGGACGGATGTGCTCCGCGGCACCCGGCGAGGCGACGTCATCGTGGGCCTCGGCGGCGACGACGTCATCCGTGGCCTGGGCGGGGCCGACGTGATCTGCGGAGGCGCCGGCCGCGACGTGCTCGTGGGCGGTGCGGGCGTGGACCGGCTCCTCGGACAGGCCGGCCGCGACATCCTGAAGGGCGGAGCGGGGCGCGACGTCCTGAGCGGCGGAGCCGGGCGCGACCGCTGCGAGGGCGGGCCGGGCCTCGACCGCGCGCCGGCCTGCGAGCGGCGCAGGGGGCTCTGACCTTCAGGGGGCGACCCGAGTGCCGTCAGCGGCTCAGGTCGTGCAGAGCCCGCTAGCCGGCGATCGGCCACTCCGGCCGCATCCTTGATTCGCCCCCGGTGTGATACGAACATGTGTTCGCATGGCCCGGTCCCCCTACGTCGAGCTCCACGCGCACTCGGCCTTCAGCTTCCTCGACGGCGCCTCGGCGCCCGAGGAGATGGCCGAGGCCGCCGCGCGGCTGGGCCATTCCGCCCTCGCCCTCACCGACCACGACGGGCTCTGCGGTTCGCTGGCCTTCGCCCACGCCGCCCGGGCCGTCGGGGTGCGGCCCATCACGGGCGCCGAGGTCACCCTCCAGGACGGCTCCCATCTGACGCTGCTCGCCGCGACGGCGGCGGGATACGCCAACCTGTGCCGGCTCATCACCCTCGCCCACGCCGGTACGCGCCCTCCCCCCGACCGGCGGCCGATCCCGCCCCGGCTCGACCCGGCGCACCTGGCCGCGCACGCGGAGGGGCTCATCTGCCTCACCGGCTGCGCCCGCCACGGGCTGGTGCCCCGCCTGGTCGCGGCCGGGGACCGGCGGGGGGCGCAGGAGGCGGTGCGCGGCCTGGTGCGCGACCCTCGGGCCGCGGAACGTGCTCGTGGAGATCCAGCTCTCGCGCTCGCGGGGCGACCGGCGGCTGGCGCGCGAGCTGTCGGACCTGGCCGCCGCGGCCGGGGTCGGATGCGTGGCGACCGGCGACCCGCACTCCCACACCCCCGAGCGGGCGCTGCTGCAGGACGCCTTCGTGGCCATCGGCAACCGGCTCACGCTCGACGGGTCCGAGGACGCCCGGCGGGGCAACCGCCAGTCGGTGCTGAGATCGCCGGCGGAGATGGCCGAGATCTTCCGCGACCACCCGGATGCGGTGACCCAGACCGCGCGCGTCGCGGAGCGCCTGGAGTTCGACCTCACCCGGGACCTGGGCTACCGCTTCCCGGACTTCGTGGGCTCGCACCCCGGCGAGACGGCGCAGTCGGCGCTCGCGCGCCTGTGCGCCCACCAGCTCGGGGCGCGCTATCCCAACGCCGGCAAGCGGGCCCGGGCGCGGGAGCGCCTGGACGAGGAGCTGTCCCTGATCGCCCATCACGACCTGGCCGGCTTCTTCCTGCTCCACCGCGACATCCTCGAGCTGGCGCGCGAGGTGGCCCTCCAGGTGCGCCCGGCCGGATCCGCCCGCCGCTGGCTGCCGCCGGGGCGGGGACGCGGTTCGTCGGTGGGCTCGATCGTCTGCTACCTCACCGGCCTCTCGCACATCGACCCGGTTGACAGCGGGCTCTTCCTCGGGCGCTTCCTCAACCGCGACATGGCCTCGGTGCCCGACATCGACCTCGACTTCCCCCGCGACGTCCGCGAGCGGCTGATCGAGGAGATCATCGTCCGCTACGGCCCCGAGCACGCGGCCCTGGTGGCCGCCTTCCCCACCTTCCGCATCCGCATGGCCATCCGCCAGCTCGGCGCGGCCCTCGCGCTGCCCGAGGCCGACCTGGAGCGCCTGGCCCGGCTGGCCGACGGCTGGTCGTCGGCCGACGCGGTGGAGGAGGAGCTCGCGCGCCTGCCCGACGGGCCCGCCAAGCTGGCCTCGCCCCGCTGGCGCGCGCTCGCGTTCCTCGCGCGGGAGGCGGCGGGCCTGCCGCGACACCTGTCACAGCACTCGGGCGGGATGGTGGTGAGCGCCCGCCCCCTCATCGAGCTGGTGCCCGTCGTTCCCGCCGCATTCCCGGGCCGACAGATCTGTCAGTGGGACAAGGACTCGTGCGCCGACGCGGGCTTCGTGAAGATCGACCTGCTCGGCCTGGGGATGCTGTCGGCCGTGGAGGAGTGCATCGACCTGATCGCCCGCTCGCGCGGTGAGAGCGTCAACCTGTCGCGCATCGGGTTCAGCGATCCGTCGGTCTATGCCGAGATCCAGGACGCCGACACCGTCGGGGTCTTCCAGATCGAGAGCCGTGCCCAGATGCAGAGCCTGCTGCAGACACGGCCCGAGAACCTGCACGACCTCACCATCCAGGTCGCGCTGATCCGCCCCGGTCCGGTCAGCGGCGGAGCGGTGCACCCCTACGTGAAGCACCGCCGCGCCCTGCGGGCCGATCCGTCGTTCGAGCCGCCCTACGACCACCCGCTGCTGGCCGACTGCCTGCGGGAGACCCTGGGGGTGGTGGTGTTCCAGGAGCAGGTGCTCGAGGTCTCGATGGCCCTGGCCGGCTTCTCGCCCGGCCAGGCCGAGGCGCTGCGGCGCGCGATGAGCCGCAAGCGCAGCCGCGAGGCGATGATCGCCCTCTGGCGCGACTTCCGCGACGGCGCGCGCGAGCGGGGCGTGGACGACGAGACCATCCGGGCGATCTTCACCAAGCTGATCGGCTTCTCGAACTTCGGCTTCCCCAAGGCGCACTCGGCCGCCTTCGCCGTGCTGGCCTACCAGAGCGCATGGCTGCGCCAGCGCTATCCGGCCGAGTTCCTGGCGGCGCTGCTCAACGCCCAGCCCATGGGCTTCTACCCCCCCGCCAGCCTGGTCCGCGACGCCCAGCGCCGGGGTGTCGGGTGCTGCCGCCCTGCATCGCCCGCTCAGGCGATCTGCGCGATCGAGGACGGGTCCGTGCGGATCGGCCTCGGATACGTGCGCGAGGTGCGCCGCGACGCGGCCGAGCGGCTGGTGGGCGAGCGCGCGCACGAGGGTGCCTTCGCCGACATCGCCGACCTGGCCGCGCGCGCCGATCTGCGCCGCGAGCAGATCGCCCAGCTGGTGCGGGCCGGCGCCTGTGACACCCTTGGCAGGCCGCGGCGGGAGATGCTCTGGGAGCTCGGGGTGCTCTCGCGCCCGCGCGCCGGGGCGCAGGGGACCCAGCTGGCCCTGCCGATCCCGGCCGGCCCCGCTCCCCCGCTGCCCGAGCTCGGGCGGTTCGAGCGCACGATCACCGACTACGAGACCACCGGGCTGTCCACCGGCTGGCACCTGGTGGCGCTCGTGCGCCCGGGGCTGCCCGCAGGGACCCTCACCGCGGCGGAGCTGCGCGACACTCCCGACGGAACGCTGGTCTGCGTGGCCGGAATGGTGGTCGCACGCCAGCGGCCGGCCACCGCCGGGGGCATCGTCTTCCTGCTCCTCGAGGACGAGACCGGGATGGTCAACTGCATCGTGCGCCCCGAGGTGTACGAGCGGCACCGGTCGGTGGTGCGGGCCGACCCCCTGGTGATGGCATGGGGGCGCCTGGAGCGCCGCGACCGCAACATGAACGTCCTGGTGGCGCGGATGCAGCGCATCGATCCGCCGGTGGGGGCCCCTGTGCGGATCGTCGGCCGACGCCGCCGAGATGGCCCGCGTGCGGGCCGCCGCACCCGAGGGGCAGAGCTTCGGCAGGGGGCGCCGCTAGGCCGATCCCCCTCCCCGTAACTCAGGTCGCCCCGGGAACGGTCCGATGCCCCGAACATGTTTCCACCCTCGGGGAGGTAATACCGTGCTCTCGTTCGTCGAGGATCTTCCGATCGGTCGGAAGATCGCCGCCGTCACCGGCGCCCTACTCGGGCTCTTCGCCATCGCGCTCATCGGCACCCTCGTGATGATGGGGCGCGCCGACGGGCGAGTACGCGGAGGCCAACCGCAACCAGGACCTGGTTGCAGCCGCACAGTCGATCCCCGAGGAGCAGCTGACCCAGCGCTCCCTCCAGGCCGAGTACTTCGTCTACGCCGACGCGCAGCTCCTGAAGGACTTCGAGGCCTCCGCCGCGCGCGCCGACGTCGGCCGCTCCAAGATCATCGAGGCGTTTCCGGACGACCCGGTGATCCAGAAGGCCGTCGCGACCGCGGCGGCGCTCGACGAGAAGCACGACGCGACCGTCTTCGACCGCATCGCCCCGGCCGTCCAGCGCGGCGATCTCGCCGAGGCCCGGGTCGCCGAGGAGGCCGCCAAGGGTTACGTCGTCGGCCAGATCGACCAGGGCCGGATCATCCTCAAGGAGGTCAAGGCGCACGCCGCGCAGGCGCAGGAGAGCGCCAACAGCGCGCTCGGCCAGGCGCGCATCTTCCTGATCGTCTTCACCGTGATCGCCCTCGGCGTGGGCGTCGCGCTCTCGCTGCTGCTCACCCGCGTCGTGGCCCAGCCGATCCTGGCGATCAAGGCACGCCTCGAGGAGATCGCCGACGGCGACGGGGACCTCACGCAGCGCGTCGAGGAGGACCGCAAGGACGAGATCGGCGGTCTCGGCAAGGCGTTCAACCGCTTCGCCGGCGGGGTCCACGCATCGGTCACCGGCATGCGGGCCCGTATGGAGGAGATCGCCGACGGCGACGGCGACCTGACCCAGCGGGTCGATGAGTCGCGCCCCGACGAGTTCGGCCGCCTCGGCCAGGCGTTCAACCGCTTCGTCGCCCAGATCCAGGACACCTGCCGCCAGGTGACCGTCGCCACCGAGTCGCTCGGCGCGACGGCCCGTCAGATGGCCGCGACCTCGGCCCACGCCGGCCAGGGCGTCGGCGAGATCGCCTCCACGATGGACGAGGTGGCCCGGGGGGCCGGCGTGCAGTCGAGCTCGACCCAGGACGTCACGGCCGCCATGGCGCGCATCGCCGAGGGCACCGGGCGGGCGGCCGACGCCGGTCGCCAGGCGGCCGACGCCGCCGAGGAGGCGGACCGCTCGGCATCGCAGGGCGCCGACACGCTCGCCGAGGTGGTCGCGGCCATGAACCGCATCGAGGGCAGCGTCGGCGGCGCGGCGGCGGCCGTCGCCGGGCTCGGCACCCGCGGCGAGGCCATCGGTCAGATCGTCGCCACGATCACCGACATCGCCGCCCAGACCAACCTGCTGGCCCTGAACGCCGCCATCGAGGCGGCCCGGGCCGGCGAGCAGGGTCGCGGCTTCGCCGTCGTGGCGGACGAGGTGCGCAAGCTGGCCGAGGAGAGCCACGAGGCCGCCGGCTCGATCGCCGGCCTCATCTCCGAGATCCAGGCCGAGACCCGCCTTGCGGTCGAGACCATGGAGGCGGGGCGCTCCGATCTCGAGGGGGGCTCCAAGACCGTCTCGGCGGCCAACCAGGCGTTCCTGGAGATCCGCGAGCACGTCGCGAAGGTCGTCGATGAGGTCGAGCGCGTCACCATCGTGGCCGACGAGCTCGCCGGCGGGACGGCGCGGGTGGGCGACGAGATCGCCCACGTGGCCGCCGTCAGCCAGGAGAACGCCGCAGCGGCACAGGAGGTCGCGGCCGCCAGCGCCGAGACCAGTGCGTCCGTCGCCGAGGTCGGACAGGCCGCCGGCGAGATGACCGCCGCGACCGAGGAGCTCGGTGCGTTGATCGGCCGCTTCAAGGTCTGACCCCGGCCGGGCCGGATCCGCCGCCTCCCCGGTGGATCCGGCCCGCCGCACCTCTCGCGCACACCTCGAGCAAGGAACTCCGATGTCGTCGATCGCCGCCCGGGTCAGCTCACTGCGGCTGAACCTGAGATCCCGCCTGGCCCCGAAGCTCGTCCTGGCCTTCCTGCTGGCGGGCATCGTGCCGATGCTCGTGGTGGCGGCGATCAGCCTCTCGGTATCCGGCGAGCTCCGCACCCAGGCCGCGCACTCCCAGCAGGAGCAGGCCCATGCGGTGATCGACACGATCGACCGCAACCTGTTCGAGCGCTACGGCGACGTCCAGGCGTTCGCCCAGAGCGATCCGGCGCGGGCGATGGATCCGGCCCGCCTCCAGTCGTGGATGGACCGGATGATGGGCACCTACACCCCCATCTACAACCTGATGGTCGTGGCCGACCGCGATGGGCGGATCATCGCCGCCAACCGGGTGGACATCGACGGCGAGCCGCTGGGCACGGCGCGGGATCCTCGGCACCGATGTGGCCAAGGCCCCCTGGTTCGCCGACACGATCGCCGACTTCGAGCCGGCCGTGACCACCGTCGGCGACCTCGCCGACGACCCGCTCACCGCCGCGGTGTTCGGCGCCGACGCGCCCGAGGGCCGGGCGATGAGCTTCAGCTACCCGATCCTCGACGACTCCGGTGCGATCGTCGGCGTGTGGTCGAACCGCTTCAACGCCGACGTCATCGACCAGATCTTCACCGACAAGCTCGCGGGCGCCGAGGACGAGATGTTCGCTCTACGTGATAACACCGGCTCGGTCCTGGCCGCCCGCGGGGCGGGCGCACCCCCCGTCGGGGCCGACGGATCGGCCGCGAGCGGCGATCCGGTGCTGAGGGGCAGTGCCACGAGCACCGGCTTCTCCACCTACCCCGGCGTCGGATGGACCCTCACCGCGGACAAGGATCGCGGCCGCGCCCTGGCGGCGGCCACCTCCGCCCGCAACCTGATCCTGCTCGCCGGATTCGTGCTCTCCCTGCTGATCGGCGTCGCCGCATGGCTCGTGGCGCGCTCCTTCGTCCGTCCGATCGTGGCCATCCGCGCCCGGCTGGAGGAGATCGCCGACGGGGACGGAGACCTCACCCAGCGGGTCCCCGAGGACCGCGACGACGAGATCGGCGGGCTCGGGAGGGCGTTCAACCTCTTCGCCTCGCAGATCCATGGACGGCTCTCGGCCCTGCGCGGGCGGATGGAGGAGATCGCCGACGGAGACGGCGATCTCACCCAGCGCGTGGACGGGACGCGCGACGATGAGATCGGACGCCTCGGCCAGGCCTTCAACCGCTTCATCGCACAGGTGCAGGACACGTGCCGCCAGATCACCGCCTCGGCCGTCGCCCTCTCGGGCACCGCCGAGCACATGGGCGCGACGGCCACGCAGGCGGGCGTCGGCGTGGCCGAGATCGCGACCACGATGGAGGAGGTGGCGCGCGGTGCCGGCTCCCAGTCGCTCGCGACCAACGACGTCACGGACGCCGTCGGTGAGATCGCCGAATGCACCGCCCGCGCCGTCGAGGCGGGCGGCGAGATGGCCCTCGCCGCCGAGGACGCCGACCGCTCCGCCGAACGGGGCGCCGCGACCCTCGCCGAGGTCGTCGCCGCCATGGATCGGATCGCCGCGAGCGTCGGCGGTGCGACGAGCGCCGTCAGCGGCCTGGGCACGCGCGGCGAGGCGATCGGCCAGATCGTCTCCACGATCACCGACATCGCCGCCCAGACGAACCTGCTGGCCCTGAACGCCGCCATCGAGGCGGCCCGGGCGGGCGACCAGGGGCTGGGCTTCGCCGTCGTGGCCGACGAGGTGCGCAAGCTGGCCGAGGAGAGCCAGCAGGCCGCCGGGTCGATCGCCGGGCTGATCACCGAGATCCAGGCCGAGACCCGGGGCGCGGTGGAGGCCATGGAGGCCGGTCGCACCGACCTGGAGAGCGGCGCGCGGACGGTGGCGGCCGCCGATGAGGCCTTCGCCGAGATCCGCACGCACGTCGCGCGGGTCGCCGGGGGAGTCGAGGGCGTCACCACGGTCACCGACGAGCTCGGCCGGAGTACCGCCCGGGTCGGACAGGAGATCGCCAACGTCGCGGCGGTCGGGCAGGAGAACGCCGCGGCCGCCCAGGAGGTGGCCGCGTCCGGCGACCAGACCAGCGCCGCGGTGGCCGAGGTGGGACTCGGGGTGGCCGAGATCGCCGACGCCGCCCGCGACCTGCGCGCACTGGTGGGTCGCTTCACGGTCTGAGCCCCGGGGGGTACCCGGCGGCGGTAGCCTGGCCGCGTGGAGTACCTCCTGGCCGCGGCGATCCTGGCCGGCATGACGGTCACCCCGGTGCCGCTGCCGCCGTCGTGGCTCGTGCTGGCGTACCTCTCGGTGGAGCTCGACGTGCATCCGGCGGGCATCGTCCTTGCGGGTGCCGCGGGCGCGGCGGTGGGTCGCACCGCGCTCGCGGCATGGACCCGGGCCCTGGGGCCGCGGCTGATGAGCCGCTCCGCGCGCGAGAACGTCGGCTACCTGGCCGACCGCCTCCACGGCCGCAGGACGACGGCCGGCGTCGCCGCCCTGCTGGCCCTCTCCCCCCTCCGGCCGGCGCCCTCTACACGGCCGCGGGAGTGCTGCGGGTGAACCTGATCCTGGTCGGGGCCTCATGCTTCGCCGGACGGCTCGCCACCTACGGACTGGGCGTCGGCCTGGCCGGAACGGCCGCCGACGAGGCCGGCGACCGCCTCCGTGCCGCCACCGGGCCGTGGCAGGCGGCGCTGGGCCTCGCCGCGGTCGCCGTGTCGCTGTGGCTGCTCGGCCGGATCGATTGGCGCGCGGCCATCGAGCGCCGGAGGCTACGGCTGCGCGAGCAGCATCCCCAGACCGAGGCCGAGGCCCCAGAGTGAGAGCGAGACGATTCCCAGGACGAACCCCGCGACGGCGAGGCCGCGCCCCCCGGTCGCGCCCTGGGTGGCGCGCACGTCGTCCATGGCGAACAGCGCCAGCCCGATCGCCGGAGCCGCCAGGAACGGCAGCAGGACGCCGACGATCCCGGTGACGAGGGACGCGACGCCCTTGCCCTGAGCAGGGCGCGCGCCGGGATCGGGTCCGCGGACCGGGACGCGGAGGAAGACCAGGGCGATCGCCGTCCCGGCGAACAGCACGAGCGATCCGGCCACCATCAGCCAGCCCGCGCCGCCCAGGCTCACGTCCACCCCCGACAGGAAGTCCTCCGAGGTCCGGAAGCCGATCACCGCGAAGGCCACGATGATCGCGAAGAGGCTCGAGACGCCCACCCCGGCGAGCCGCGCCCACGCCCAGGGCGCCGCCGCCGCGGCCACGCAGAGCACCGCGGCGATCACACCGAGCCAGGAGCCCCCGGCGACCTCGATGCTGGCGAAGTCCTCCTGCGTGACGGCCGTCGAGCCCGCGGTGGCCGCCACCAGCACCCCGCCGACCGCCGCGACGCCGAACCCCGCCCTGCCGAGCAGGGTGGCAGGGTAGGCGCCGCCCCGTCCGGCGCCCGCGACGCCCTCCAGGGGTTCGGTCGCACCGGGAGCGGCCGCGGCCGGCGCCTTCGGCGGAGCGGGCGGGTCGGGGCGCGGAGGAGCCGGGGCGTCACCCGTGATCGGGTCGGACGCGGTGCCGCCTCCCTCGCTGACGTGCTCGGACCAGCCGGAGCCGTCCCAGTAGCGGAGCCGTCCCTCACGGGTGGGGTCCGGATACCAGCCCGCTGTCACCATGCCCCGCCTCCTCGGATCTGACCGGCCGCCAACGCTACCCGCCGCGCCGGGCCGGCGGGAGCGGGAGCCCGTGGCACGAGCCGCCGCCCGCCAGCCTCGCGCGCGCGGCCCGCGACACCTCGGCGATGAAACGGTCGCCCGCGGCGTCGCCCACCCCCGATGCGCTCCAGGTCATCACGGCGGCGACCACGGGGCCGCTGCGCAGGTAGATGATCCCGCCGTCGTGCTTGGTCTCCTCGGTGTATCCGGTCTTGTGGGCCACGGGGACCCCCGAGGGCAGGCCCGCCACGAGCTTGCTCGCATCGCGCACGTCGAGGAGCCGGGCGAGGAGCTCGGCGCGCGCGACCCGCCCCGCGATGCCGAGGCGCGCGACCCCGCCGCCGCCGACGGCCCCGCGGTGGATCGCCACCATCAGGCGCCCCAGCTCGAAGGGCGTCGTGATGAAGTTGGTGTAGAGGGCCGGGCTGGCCGTGGTGCGGACCGGCAGCGGCCGGCGCGCGTCCTCGATGATGTAGGGGCGCCGCACGAGCGAGCGCGTGAGGCCGAGCCGGTGCAGGGTGTCGGTGACGCTCGCGGCACCCGCGGTGCCCGATCCGCCCCCGAGCGCCGCCAGGACGTCGTTCGCGGCCCGGTCGTCGGAGTCGATGACCATGCGGTCGAGCAGGGATCCGAGCCGGCCCTGCTGACCCCGTCGCACGGCGTCCACCAGGATCGCCGCCTTCAGGGTGCTCGCGGCGGGGAACTGCGCATCGGCGTTCGCGCTCGCCCCGCAGCCGGTGATCAGGTGCTGGACGTAGACGCCCGCGATCGCGGGCATGCCCGCGATCAGCCGGTCAACGTCACCCTGCAGGCGCGCGTCAACGAAACCGGGGATGCGGCCCGCCCGCCGCGCCGACGCGGGCAGGGTGCGCACCCGCACCGTCGCCGACCACCGCGACCCGCCGGCTCCGACGGCCCGCACGCGCACCGGGCCGGTACCCACGGGAACCGGCACCGACACCCGCCGCGGCCCGGGCGCCACGGCGAGCCGCGCCGTGATGCGGCCGTCCGACTGGACCTCGAGCCGCCGCGTCCCCGGTCCCACGCGCACCGCGATGCGCCCGAACCCGACCGCCGGGGCCGAGATCACCGGCGGCGGCGGCGTGGCGTGGGCGATCACGCCACGGGCGCCCGCTCGACGACCATCGCGATGCCCTGGCCGCCGCCGATGCACAGGGCGGCGAGTCCCAGGCGGTGGCCTCCGCGTTCCATCTCGTGCAGCAGCGTCGTGAGGACGCGCGCGCCCGAGGCCCCGATCGGATGGCCGAGGGCGATGGCGCCGCCATGCACGTTGGTGCGGGCCGGATCGAGGCCGAGCCGCCGGCAGACGGCGAGCGACTGGGCCGCGAAGGCCTCGTTGAGCTCGATCACCTCGATGTCGCCGAGCGCGACGCCCGCCCGCTCCAGGGCGGCCGAGACGGCCCCCACCGGGCCGAGACCCATCACCCGGGGCGCCACCCCCACCGAGGCGTACCCGCGGATCGTCGCCAGCGGGGACAGGCCCGCCGCCCGGGCGGCGCCGGCGCTCATCACGACCGTCGCCGCCGCCCCGTCGTTGATCCCCGACGACGAGCCGGCGGTCACCGTGCCGTCGCCGGCGAATGCCGGGCGGAGCCGGGCGAGGCCCTCCGCGGTGCTCTCGGGCCGGGGGTGCTCGTCGCGATCGACCACGACCTCGCCCCGGCGGGCGGGGACGCTGACGGCGATGATCTCCGCGTCGAACACCCCCGCCTCGACCGCTGCCGCGGTACGCATCTGACTGGACAGGGCGAAGGCGTCCTGATCCTCGCGCGACACTCCCTCCTGCTCCGCGACGTTCTCCGCGGTGACGCCCATGTGCACGTCGCAGGCGGCGCACCAGAGGCCGTCGCGGATCATCGAGTCGATCGCCTGGGCGTCGCCCATCCGCTGCCCGGCCCGCAGCGCCGGCAGAAGGTGCGGCGCGGCGCTCATGTTCTCCATGCCGCCCGCCACGACGACATCGGCGTCGCCGGCCCGGATCGCCTGGGCGGCCAGCGCGACCGCCTTCAGGCCCGAGCCGCAGACCTTGTTGATGGTGGTCGCGGGCACGACCTCGGGGACGCCGGCCGCGAGAGCCGCCTGGCGGGCCGGATTCTGGCCGAGCCCCGCCGAGAGCACGTTGCCCATCAGGACCTCGTCGACCGCGGCGGGGTCGACTCCCGCCCTGCGGAGCGCCTCGGCGATCACGATCGCGCCCAGGCGGACCGCCGGGACCGTGCTGAGGCCGCCCATGAAGGCGCCGATCGGCGTGCGCACCGCGCCGACGATGACCGCTTCGCTCAACTGACCCCTCCCGGAGGTACGGACGTCACCGGAAACTACTCCCGCACCCGGCGGGCATTCAGCTTTCCGGGGCCGGCAGCCGATAGGAAGAGGGAATGCATGGATGCAGATCAGCGCTGGCCATGACGGCCCTCGCCGTTTCGCTCCTCGTGCCCATCGGGCAGGGAGCCGCGGCGGACACACCTCCCGCGAGCGGTACGGGTGAGGCCCAGGCGAGCGCACCGCGCATCGAGTCGGCCCTCCTGGCCGAGATGAACCGTGCGCGCACCGAGCGCGGCCGCCGGCCCCTGCGGGCCGTCGCGACCCTCCAGCGCCCGGCGCGCGCCCAGAGCCGCTACCTCCTCGGCCAGGGCATCCTCGACCACGACGGACGCGACGGCTCCCCCTTCTGGACCCGCCTGATCGCCGCGGGCTTCCCGCGCGGACGCGCCCTCGGCGAGAACCTCGCGATGGTCCCCGGCTGCGGCACCGACGCGGCGGCGCAGACCGTCGCGATGTGGCTGAAGAGCCCAGGGCACCGGGCCAACCTGCTCAACCCGGCGTTCCGCTGGGCCGGAGCCGGCGCCGCGAGCGGCGACGACTGCTCCTCGACGATCCTCACGGCCGACTACGGCTCGTAGGCCGGACGGCGGGGCGGGTGGCGCCCCGGTCGCCGATCAGGCCTGGAAGCTCTTCCCGCAACCGCAGGAGGCCGAGGCGTTCGGGTTGTTGATCAGGAACCCGGCGCCCTGGAAGCCCTCCTCGTAGTCGAGCTCGACGCCGAGCAGGTACGGCACGCTGAAGCGGTCGATGATCACCCGCACGCCGTCGCCGTCGACGATCTCGTCACCCTCGGACGGCGCCGCGAGCGACAGGTCGTACTCGAACCCCGAGCAGCCGCCCGGGACCACCTGCACCCGCAGCCCCGAGCCCTCGGTGGCCTCCTGGGCGATCAGGCTGCGCAGCTTGTCCTTGGCCTCCTGGGTGAGCGTGACCATCTGGCGACCTCTCGGGGAGCGGACTGCGACGACCGACCGAGTGTGGCAAAGGCCCGCCGGGGCCGCAAGCTCGTTCGCCCGTTAACGATCAGGCGGCGCGACGATGCGCCACCGCACGGCGCGCCCGTTGCCGGCCCGGTCGGCCAGCACCAGCCGGATCGTGGGCCGGCCGGGGGGCACCGCCGCGCGCGGCAGGCGCAGCGTCGAGGCGGTCACCACGGCGCGTGAGGTGAGGTCGCGACCGCCCACGCGCAGCCGCACGGCACGCGGATCGACTCCGGTGCCGCCGAGGTCGTCGCGGTAGCGGACGATCAGGGCGCCGCCCAGGCGCCCGCCGGCGGACGGGAAGCGCGACACGACACGCGGGGCGCGCAGCGGCACCCGCCGCGCCAGCCGGCGCCGGTGGGGCAGGAACTTGCCCGAGAACGCGAGCGCGGCCTGGCTCGTGGCCCACACCGACACCTCGGTCGCCTCGGGTGAGTTGCGCACGCCGCCGTCGGGGCGCTGCAGCGTCTCGAGGAAGGCCAGCGGACCGCCGGAGCGGTCCCACGGGACCTGGCTCGAGCGCTCGCCGAGCGCCCGGATCGAGAGCGCGACCCAGGCGGTCGTCAGCGCCGTGCTCGGCCCGCCGACCACCGGCGGGAACCCGCCGTCGGCGTTCTGCGCCGACAGCAGGAACAGCCGCGCCCGCCGCAGCGCGAAGGAGCCCTCGGGGTCGTGGCCGGCCGCGACCAGCGCCTGGATCGCCGCCGCCGTGGTGTTCGGCCCCGACCGGGGATCCTGGGCGGTTGAGCGACCAGCCCCCGTCCGAGCGCTGGAGGCGCTCGAGCGCTCCGCCGGCATCGCGGATCGCCCGCGAGTCGCGGCCGAGCCCGCCCGCGCGTCAGCGAGAGGATGCCCCAGGCCGTGGTCGAGGGATCGGAGCCGATGGTGCCGTCGGTGCGCTGGGCGCGCAGCACCTCGCGCACGAGGTTGCGCCCGGTCGATGACGCGCGGGTCCATCCCGGCGGCGGCGAGGACGACGGCGGCGCGCTCGACCTCGGCCAGGGTGCTGCCCTGCATCGGCCGCACGAGGGCCTCCCGCAGCGACGTGCGGCCGCGCTGCCAGCGACGGGTGTCCTCCCCCGCGGCGGCGACGGCGAGGGCCGCCCACTCGGTGTAGGTCGGATCGGTTCCCGGACCCACGGCGAAGCCACCGCGCGACGGGGTCCTGCCGGGCGGCGAGGTGGTCGAGCGCCCGCGCGAGCGGGCCGGCCTGCCCCGTCGAGGGCAGGCAGAGGGCCGCGCCGAGACCGAGCAGGAGCAGAGGGAGCGGCCGAGCCCGGCCGCGACCCGTGGAGCGGGATCGCATCGTCACAAGGTGTATCCCCGCGGCAACCGGGCGGCAACTCCCCATAGGACGAGCCCGGCACCACCCGATGGGCGTGAGGATGCCCGAGGTTGCTAGCGTGGGACCGTGGAAACGCCCTCGCGAGCGCCGGATCCGAGGCGGTCGCTCTTCGCGCGAGCGTTCTCCGACCGCCGAGGGCGACCTGCGGACCACCCTGCTGATCGGTCTGGCGATCGGAGTGGTCGCCCTGCTGTCGGTCGGCACCTACGCCGCCCTGCTCGCCGCCGACGCCGGCAGCCCCGCGACGCTCGCCGCCTGGACGGCGGGCGCGTTCCTCCTGATCAAGCTCCCCCTGCTGGCGGTGGTCTGGTGGATCATCGCGCGGCGGCGCGACCCGCGCGGCGGCGGCGGATGGACGAGCGCCGAGTGCCGGGAGATCCTCGACTACCTCGAGACCCAGGCGCGCGAGAGCGCCGGGCGCCCCGACGCCGCGACCCGCCTCGCCTACTTCGCCCGCGAGGCCTGGTTCGTGGCCGACTCGGCCACCGACGCCGATACGCCCGCCGCGGTCGACACCGCTGTCCTGATCGAGGGGATGGCCGCCGAGGCCGGGGCGCCGGTCGACCGCTCGCGCTCCGCCCACAGGCCCGGGGGCCCCGCCCCCGCCTGACCCGCCCAGGGTCACGGTTCCGCCCGGCCCTCCGGGCCGCATAGCATCGACCCGACCGGACGACGATGCGACGGGGGGATGACCATGGGTCTGCTCGACGGGGTGCTCGGACAGGTGATGGGACAGATCGGCGGCAACAACCAGGCCATGAAGATGGCCGCGACGATCGCCGGCATGGTCGGCGGTGGCGGATCGGCGGGCGGGCTCCAGGGGTTGGTCGAGAAGTTCCAGGCCGGCGGGCTGGGCGACGTGGCCGCGTCGTGGATCGGCACGGGCGAGAACAAGGCCGTGTCGGCCGACCAGGTGCGCGAGGCGCTCGGCGACGACGAGGTGCAGCGGGTCGCCGACGAGGCGGGCGTGTCGAAGGACGAGGCGGCCGGGGGGCTCGCCGCCCTGCTGCCCGAGATCATCGACAAGGTCACCCCCGACGGGCTGGTCCCCGACGCGGGCGCGCTGGCGGAGCGGCTCCAGAAGCTCCTCTAGGCCTCAGGCGCGCGGTAGCGCGCGGCGGAGCGGAGTCCGCCGCGCCGCCGCGCGCCAGCCCATCAGCATCGCCCCGAGGGTGAGGGCGGCGACCACCATGAACGAGGGCGCGACGCCCCGGTCGAAGACCAGGCTGCGCAGGGCGAGCCCGCCCACCACGGTGACGGCCCAGACGACCGCCCCGCCCGCCAGGGACGCCGGGGCGCGCCACGCGCGCGCCACGCAGCCAGCCGGCGGCGAGGGCGATCAGGAACGGGGCCGCCACCTCCAGGACGCCCGGCAGCGCCGCGCCCTCGTCGTGGCTGCGGCGCCCGAGGGCGGCGAAGCCGACGACCAGGGCGGCGTCGATCAGGAAGAAGGGGGCGGCGGCACGCACTCCCTCAGGTTAGAGGCTCGAGTGGACGTGCACGGTGAGGTCGCCGAGGGCGTTGGTGTAGCTGCCGTACTCGTTGTCGTACCAGCCGAAGATCTTGGCGTGGGTCACCGGCACCTCGAGCACCGGCGTCGGCAGGTCGTCGAGCACGCCGGGCGGCAGCCCGGGCACCGAGGTCAGGTCGACGCGCACGAAGCCGGTGCGCGTGTGCGTCTCGACCCCCTCGATCACCACCGTCGCGCGCATGCCCGCGACGTCGGCGGGCACGTTCTGCGCCTCGCTGTAGACCAGCAGCCCGCGCGGCGTCGGCCTCCTCGGCGAACGCGGCGTTCAGCACCTCGCGGGTGATGGCGCTCTCGCCGTCGTCGCGCAGGCGGGTCTGGAAGGTGATGTTGAGGATGATCAGCGAGACGGTGGGGATCGGCACCCGCACCGAGTCGGCCATGAAGCCGATCGAGCCGATGTCGGGGATCACCTGCTCGAGCGTCTGGGCGGCGTTGGTCGAGGTGAGGATGATGCTGTTGAGGGCGCTGCGGCTGCGCCGCAGGTCGGACGCGCCCGGCGCCGGGCACGGCGTCGAGGACGCTCTGGGTGTTGGTCACCGCGTGGACGGTGCTCATCGAGGCGGTCATCACGCTGTCGGCGCCGAAGCGGTCGAGCAGCGGCTTGATCATGTGCGCGAGCGCGGTCGTGGTGCACGAGGCCGCCGAGACCAGGTCGTGGCGGCGCGGGTCGAAGGCCACGTGGTTGATGCCGTGGATCAGGGTGACGGCGTCCTCGGGCAGCGACCGGCCCTTGGCCCGCACCTTGAAGGCGGCGCTGTGGATCACCTTCTCGGCGCCACCGGCGAGGTGGCCGCGCAGCGCGCCGCCGGGGGCGTCGACCGACCGCGTCGGGTCGTCGAAGGCGCCCGGTGGTGTCGACCACCAGCCGCACCCGGTTGCCCATCCAGTCGATGTCGCGCGGGTTGCGCGCCTCCTGGAGCACCGTCACCGGCATGCCGGCGACGTCGAGCACGCCGCGCTCGCGGTCGACGATGCTCACGCACCGCGGCGCCGCGACGCCGCCGAGGAAGCGGTGGATGCTGCCGTAGGTCGAGTCGTTCTCGATCGCCCCGCAGACCGCCTCCAGCGACGTCGCCCGACCTCGCGGCCGAGGTTGACCACCAGGCGCGGGAAGTGCCTGCGCGCGACGTGGTGCCAGAGCGTGAGCTTGCCGATGCGGCCGAGGCCGTTGATCCCCAGCGCCTCGGCGTCGAGATGGTCGCTCATCGGGTGGTTGGCCTCCCGGTCGTGGTGGTCACTGCTGGGCCCGTGCCGCGCACGCGCACCTCGGCGACGGGGTGCGCGCCGAGGTAGACGCCGCCGTCGATCCCGCTGATCGAGAGCAGGTCGCCGGTCGCGACGGCCCGGCCGCCGATGCGCGAGCGCGACCCGCGCTCGTCGACCTCGAGGCGCGCGGGTGCCGACGACGCAGGTCTTGCCGAGGCGCTTGGCCGCCACCGCCGCGTGGCTGGTGGCCCCGCCGACGGCCGTGAGCAGGCCGTCGACCTCGAGCACGAGCGGGATGTCGTCGGGAACGGTGTCGGGCCGCAGCAGGATGATCGGCTCGCCCGGGAACTCCCCGCGCAGCCGCTCGACGTCCACCGCCGAGTGGGCGACGCGGCCGCTGAGCGCGCTGCCGCCCACGCCGATGCCGGTCGCCAGCCGCGCCGCGTCGAGCTCCTCGCCGGGCACGAAGGCCACCACCGACCGAGGTCGGCGCCACGATCACGTCGCGCGTCTGCAGGATGTAGAGGTCCTCGCGGCCCTCGCCCTCGAAGGTGAACTCCACCTCCTGGTGGTTCATCCCGTGGTCGTGCACCAGGACCCGCGGCGGCCTCGGCTGAGGGCGCGCGTGGATCTCGGGGAAGTCGTGCTCGAGCGAGACCGCCCCGGCGCCGGGCTCGGAGAGGCGCTGGCGCTCGCTGATCGGGGAAGGTCTCGACCACGCCGCCGACGACGTCGTCGCCCTGGCCCTGGATCACGAAGTCGCCGTGGGGCTCGACCACGTCCGGCTCGCGATCGGGCGCGCGGGTGAGCATCACGCCGGTCCCCGAGCGCCGGCGCCGAGGTTGCCGAACACCATCGCCTGGACGATCACGGCGGTCCCCCAGTCGTCGGAGATCCGCAGCTCGCGCCGGTAGAGGCGCGGCCCCTCCGCCCACCAGGAGGCCTGCACCCGCTCGATGCAGGCGAGCAGCTGCTCCCACGGGTCGTCGACCGAGGCTGAGGCCGCCGACCTCGAGCAGGGCGCGGTACTCGAGGGCGAGCTCGGCCATCTCCCCGGGGCGAGAACTGCGCCTTCTTGGCGACCGACGCGCGCGTCTTGGCCTCGCGCATCAGCTCGTCGAAGCGGCCGCGCTCCATCCCGTGGCTCATCCCCCAGAACTGGAGGAAGCGCCGGTAGGCGTCCCAGGCCGCCCAGGCCCGATGGGGCGTCGGTGGCGATCGCCATCGGCGGTCTCGTCGTTGATGCCGACGTTGAGGAAGGTCTCCAGCATCCCCGGCATGCTCACCGGCGCCCCGCCGCGCACCGACAGCAGGAGGGGCCGCTCGGGGTCGCCGAGGCGGGCGCCGGTGGCGAGCTCGATCCGGGCGACCTCCGCGCGGATGCGGCGCACCACGCCCTCGCTGGTCGCCGCAGGGCGGCGCGCGCCTCGCCCGGCGCGCGGGCAGAGGTCGGTGGTGAGGACGAACCCGACCGGCACCTGGAAGCCCATGTCCATCAGGCGGGTGAGCATGAAGGCCTTGTTGCCGAGCGAGACGATCCCCGCGCTCGCGCGCTCCGGGGCCGCCGAGGGCCAGGACGCTGCGCGCCGGGTCGGGGCGCGCGCGCGGCCCGGCGGCCGCGCGCCGGCGGCGCCGCGCTGCTCGCCGAGGGCGTGCAGCACCCGCCCGACGAGGACGTCGAGCCGCTGCAGCCCGAAGCTCTCGGCGATCAGGTCGCGCAGGAACGCCTCGGAGTGGCGCAGCACCGCCTCGTCCTCCGAGCCCGGCGCCCGCGATCACCCCGCGCCGCAGCATCTGGCGCAGCGCGCGCGTCGGCCGGCTCGTCGTAGGCGTCGAGGATGCGGGCCCGGATCGAGGTCTCGATGTTGCGCGAGATCATCTGGAAGACGTTGAGGAACTGCTCGACGCGCCGTGTCGGGGTCCTCGAGCGCCTCGTCGAGCATCGCCAGGCAGTGCGCCAGGCCCTGGGCCCGGTAGCCGTCGATGCGCAGGGCGCGCTGCAGCTGGTGGAGCCAGCCGCGAGACCTCCCGCAGCCGGTCGCGGTCGAGCACGCCCGAGGTCCTCGTCGTCGATGACGCGCTCGAAGAGCGCGGTCGCCGAGCGACTCGAGCCGGAACGTCAGGCCGACCGCCTCGAAGCGCTCCTCGCGGTAGGAGCCGTACATGCTCGGGATGCCGGCGGCGATGTGGCGCTTGAGGTAGATGTCCTCGACCGCGGTGGTCTCGCCCGGGCGCGCAGCACGATCGCCTGGAGCTGCTCCAGCAGATCGAGCGTCAGATCCAGGGCGGTGCTCGGAGTCGTCGCGCGCGAGGGCCGCCTCCAGGTCGCGCACCGCGGCCGCGTCAACCCGGCGGAACTCGTGCAGGCGCCCGATCACGTCGGAGTGGTCGAGCGCGTACTTGCGCCGCAGCTCCTCGCGCACCTGGAAGATGAGGGAGATCTTCTCGCGGGCCAGCGGATCGCCCGGCGGGAAGGGCGTCGAGCAGGGGCGGGACGTCGTCGGGCGCGAGCTCCAGCAGGGCCTCCACGCCCCCGGCCGCCGCCGCGAGCGCGGCGGTGTCGTCGCGGAGCGCCCGCAGGCGCGGCGCCGCCGCCTCGAGGAGCGGCGAGGTCGGCGTCGGGCACGTAGTCGCGCAGCGCGGCGGTGTCGCCGGTCGCCCAGAAGCGCAGGATCTCGTCGGCGAAGGTGATCAGCCGCGGGTTGCACTCCACGTGGCTCTGCTTGCGCAGGAAGTGGCAGAGCGGGTCGCTGCCGGTGGTCGATCTCGTCGAGGCGGGTGGAGGTCTCGCGCAGGCGCCCCTCGGCCCCGATCTCGCGGAAGTAGACCGGGAAGACGCGCAGGAGCTGCTTGACCTCGAGGAAGACCGGCCGGATCTCGCACCCCAGCAGCGCCGAGACGTCGCGCTGGAAGAGGTCGGTGTCGGCGATGAAGCACGCCGCCGAGCCGCAGGTGGACCACCAGCGAGGCCACCAGGCGCCCCGCGAGGGCCGGGTTCGTGCTCGATGATCGCGCAGGTAGGTGCGGATGTGGCGCAGGTGGGCGGGGTTGACCCGCACGCCCCACTCGGAGGTGAAGCCCGAGAACTCCGGGTAGGCGAACTCGAGGCCGAGCATCTCGTCGATGAGCGTCGCCGCGAGGCCCGGGTCGCCGCTCTCCATGGCCGCGCAGCCCAGGCGGGTCACCAGATCGGTGAGCGCCCGCGTCCGCGGCAGGTCGGCGCTGCGCAGCAGGCCGAACACCTCGCGCACGAGGTCCTCGCGCCCCGCCGGCTCCTCGAGCAGCCGCGCGCAGCAGCGCCCGACGTCGCGCAGGGCGGTCTCGTGCACGGCGTCGAGCTCCGGCCGGGCGAGCACGCGCAGCAGCCAGTGGATGCGCCCGAGCAGCCCCTCGGCGTCGTCCGAGTCGTGGGTGAAGACGCGGGCCGCGTCGACGTAGCCGCGCGTGATCTCGGCGTCGTCGGGGCAGCGCGAGCAGCGCGTCGACGCTGATCGCGCAGGGCCTCCGGGCTCGCGCGCCATGCGCGGCGATCTCGGCCGCCGCGCTCGCGCAGGTGGCCGTGCGAGATCGCGCTCGACGCGCGGCCGGGACCGGCCCGGCGCCGGCGGATCGCCTCGCGGTACCAGTCGGCGGGATCCTCGCCCGCGGTCCAGCGCGCGCAGACCGCGTCGAGGCTCTGGGCCAGCAGCCCGAGCGCGTCGTCGAGGGCGGCCGCGCGGCCGCGGGCGGCGCGGCGGCGAGCGCGGCGACCAGCCGCTTCAGCCGGGGCGACGAGGCGGCGGCGAGCTCGGGCGCGGCGGTGAAGCCGGCGCCCAGCCGCGCGAGCGCGTCCCGCACCACCGGCAGGTTGCGCTCCAGGTGCTCGCCCGAGCGCGTCGCGATCATCTCGAGGTATCCGAGCCAGAAGCGCACCGCGTCGGCGCAGACGCCGGGATCGCCCGCCTCCTCCACGACCTTCGCGTAGAGGTCGCAGAAGACGGCCATGGCCTGCGGCCCCGCGCGGGTGGCGGTCGTAGACGTGCAGGTCGCCGGCGGCCTGGCGGTGGAGGTCGGCGAGGGCCTGGGGCCAGCCCACGTAGCGGTGGTGCATCTCGCGCAGCAGCTCGCGCGTCGCCTGCTGCAGGCCCGGTCCAGCCCGCGGTGATCTCGAGCAGCACCTCGTGCTCGGCGGGGATCACCACCTCGACGGCGGTGCGCGCCAGGTTCACGCTCAGCGCATCGGCCGATCCGCCCCGGATGACCGCCACGTGGGACCTCCTCGAACATCCCTCGCCAGAGCCCGGCACCCTGCGTCGGAGACCGACTCGCGCGGCGTGTGGATACGGAAGATCCGGGAGGCCCAATGCTCCCGGAGCCACCGGAGGAGGCATCGGGGGCGCCCCGCACCCGTCTCTCGGAAATCCCGTAGCGCGACCCGCCCACTAGGATCCCCGGGTCCGGCGGGGATTCCCTTCTCCGTGTGGGCCACGCCCCGGGCGGCTCGCCCCGCGCCGGGGCACAGCGGCCCTCAGGCAGTGAGCCACATGGCTCGCGCCGACGTCCGCGCCGCCCTCCCGCCGCGACCACACCGCGGGGCTCACCGCCGCCTAAGCGCCTGTCCACGGCCCCGGCGCGGCGGGACCTCCCCGCTCACCACGCGCCACATCGCCTCCTAAGCGGCCCGCACGAGGCTCACTCCACCGCTCGGCCGGCAGGCGGCCGGGCATGGATACGGAGGATGATCATGGGGACCCAGACCATCGCCCAGCCCGAAGCCGCGCCGGCGGCGGGCAACGGCGGCGCGGCCGCCGCGGCGGCCCCGGCCGGCAGCGGCCTGGCCATCGGCAAGAGCCTCTATCCCGACAACGCCGACCTCCACCACCTGCCCGAGGGCGTCGTGGAGATCCGCAAGCCGTCGTCCCAGTCGCTCGATGGCTACTGGCGCGCCGAGCTGCGCGACCAGCACGGAGTCGACCCGAACACCATCATCTCGGTGCACGACCCGTTCGTGGTCGCCTTCCACGTCTGGCTGACCGGAGATCTCTGGCGCTGCATCTGCGGCGACTGGTGCTTCGACATGTCGTTCGAGTCGATCGGCGGAGGGCCGGAGCTGTCGCTCTCGGACTTCGCCAACATCGAGCCGCAGCTCTCGCTGCGCGACTGGAAGGGCTGCGCGCCGAGGGCCCGCCACTTCTGGGTCGTCGTCACGATCCCCGCCGGAACAGTTCCGGCGGGCCCGAAGAACAAGCTCTACCGGGTCGGTGCGACCTTCCAGATGCTCGACCCGTGCAAGAAGCCGGTGCCGGTCGTGGGCTACCAGTCCCTCGGCGAGTTCCAGTTCTACAACAGCTGATCCGACACCGTGCCCGGCGCCCCCGGCGGGCGCCGGGCGCCCGTCCGAGAGGAGGACGCGATGCCCCGTGGAGAGCTCACCGCGGTCACCGGCGTCGAGGAGGCCAGCGCGGCCGCCCTCGCCGACGCCGGGATCACCACCCTGATGGACCTGGTCCTCGCCCCCCGGCCGACGATCCGTGCGGCTCTGAAGGCGGCGAGCGTCGCGCCGTTGCCCTCGATGGGCGACATCGCCAACTGGCAGGACCGGGCGCGGCGCCTGCGCCTCGAGTCGCCCCCATCCCCGGGCTGGGACAGGGAGGCGTCGTTCGTCGTCAGCTTCGAGCGGCGCGCCGGTGGCGCGACCGGCGAGGAGCGCCAGACGGTCGTCGCCCGCGCCGAGAGCGAGATGCCCGCGCAGCACGTCGAGGCCGAGTGGAGCCCCGGCGCGGCCGGCCAATGGATCGGGGCCCAGATCGGCGACCCGCCCGGGTCCGGGCCGGCAGCGGTGCCCTTCCTGGGAGACCCGGCCCCCCGGTCCGCGGTCACGATGACCGCACCGCCACCCGTCGCACCCGCGCCACCCGCACGCGGCGCCGACAACGTGATCCGCCACTGGAACGCCGTAGCCCTCGAGGCGAACCGGATCGCGCACACGACCGGCGAGGACCGCGGCGCCCACGGCCCGACGGGCAGCGCCCGGGCCCTCGCCATCGTCCACCTGGCGATGCACGACGCCTATTTCTCCATCACGGGGACCTACCCGACCTATCTGGCCGGCCACGCCGCCGCCCCGGCAGGTGCCGACGCCGAGGCCGCTGCCGATGCCGCGGCCCAGCGCGCCCTCGCGGAGCTCTACCCGAGCCGGCGCGCCGAGTTCCACCGTCCCGAGATCGGCGGCCCCGGAGTGGCCGAGGGCCACGCGCACGGCGTCGCGGTCGCCGACGCGATCCTCCTCGACCGGGCCGGCGACCCCGACGCCGGGCACCGCGGCTACGAGCCGCCGGTCGGACGCGGGATGCACCGCGTGGACCCCGCGAACCCCGGCCAGGGCTTCTACGGGCCCCACGTCGGCGCCGCGCGCTGCTTCGCCGCAACCGCACGCCACCATCTCGACCCGCCGCCGCCCATGGACTCCGACGAGTACCTGCGGGCGCTGCGGGAGGTCCGCGCGAAGGGCGTCGCCACCGAGCTGACGGGCACGCTCCCTCCGGGGGCCGACCCCCGCACGCCCGACGAGACCCTCGTCGGCCTCTTCTGGGCGTACGACGGCCCGGCGGGGATCGGCACCCCTCCACGGCTCTACAACCAGATCGTCCGGCGCGTGTCGGAGGACCACGCGAACTCGGTGGAGGACGACGCCCGCCTGTTCGCCCTCGTCAACACGGCGATGGCGGACGCGGGGATCCTCGCCTGGGCCGACAAGTACCGTTTCAACCTGTGGCGGCCCGTGGTGGGCATCCGCGAGCACGACCCCGCGATGGGCCCCGAGGCGACCACCGTCGCCGGGCCCGGGATCGGCGACGACTGCGATCCCGGTTGGCTGCCCCTCGGCGCCCCCCGCACCAATCCGCCCCAGTGGAGCGATCCGGTGCCCGCTCCCGCGCCGGGGCCCCGGACCCTCTCACCGAACTTCCCGGCCTACCCGTCGGGCCACGCCACCTTCGGTGCCGCGGCGCTGCAGTCGGTGCGGCTCTTCTACGGCGTCACCGAGGACGGGCCGGACGACCTCTTCCCGGGCGCCTTCGTCTCCGACGAGCTCGACGGGCACGCCGTGGACGAGCGCGGATGGGTCCGGTCGCGCCACGAGCGCCGGTTCCCGGGCGGGCTCTGGGAGATGATCGAGGCCAATGGGCGCAGCCGCGTCAACCTCGGGGTCCACTGGGTGTTCGACGCGTTCGCCGTTGACGCCGGCGGGAACATGGATCTGCGCCGCAACATCGGCGGGGTGCCGCTCGGCCTGCGGGTGGCGAAGGACCTCGCCGCCAACGGCCTACTGAGGGGCAACGCCGCCGGCTGACGGCGGCCCCACCTCCCGGAGCGCCGGTCGCGGCGCCCGGGAGGTGGGGCTCAGGTGCGGGTGAGCTCCCGGTAGAGACGCAGGGTCTCCCCCGCGGGACGCAGGCCGAGCTCCCGCTCCAGCACCTCGGTGCAGCGCCGGAACTGGCGCGCGATCAGCTGACCCTGGCTCTGGAGCGCGAAGCAGCGCATCAGGAGCCGGTGCGCCGACTCGCGGCAGGGATCGGTGCGCAGCACGTCCTCCCCCACGGCCACCGCGCCGCCGACGTCGCCCGCGTCCAGGTAGATCTCGGCGAGCGACTCGCTGGCCGCGAGGTAGCGCTCCTGCACCACCCGCTGCTCGTCGAGCCACCAGTCGCCGTGGGCCTCGTCCTCGAGCAGCGGCCCGCGGTAGAGCCCCGCCGCGCGGAGGTACGCCTCGGCGGCGGGCCGGGCCTCACCGAGGGCCGAGGCGGAGTCCCCCGCCGCGATCGCCGCGGAGAACTCCTCGAGGTCCGTCCACCAGAGCAGGTCGGGGTTCAGCAGGTAGCGGCCCTCGGAGTAGACCAGCAGGGACGCGTCGCCCCAGGAGGCCTCCACGGCCCGGCGGAGCGCGTAGATGGCGACGTTCAGGTTGTTGCGCGCCGACTGCGGGCGGTAGCCGCGCCAGAGCAGCTCCATCAACTCCTCCCGGCGGGCCCGGCCCCCGTGCATCAGCAGGAACTTGAGGACCGTCAGGCCCTTGAAGCTGGTACAGCGCGACGCGGGACCCGCCCCGATCGCGATCTCGAACGGTCCGAGCAGACGCACGGTCACGTCGGGCGGCCGGACCGCCTCGGGCACGGGTTCCGGCCCCTGCGGCGCCACCCGGCGCGCGAGCGGAGCCGGCCCGCGATGCGCCGGCGGCGGCCAGGCGAGCCGGGCGCCGGATCGATCCGGGACCCGCCACTTGTTCCAGGGTCCGCGCATCATGCCCCGGGCGATCCGTCGGGGGGGCGTCCATCTCCGGCTCGCCCGGTCCCCCTCCTTCGTGTCGAGCCCACCACGCCGGGCTCTCGGGGCGCAATCTCGAGATCCATCTCAATATCGTTTTCGGCGGATTGGCAAGTACTCAAGGCCAAGTCTCCGCTGGGCCCCGCCGCCGGCGACAGAGCCCCTAGGTGTCGCCCGCCGCCACCCCGGGCCGGCCACGCCCCGGGCCGCTCGACCGGCGCCGGCCGGGGGACTCAAGAACGGCGGCCCATCTCACGAATCACGAGTGGACGACGCCCTTCCCGGATCCGGGCGAAGAGCGAAGGGCCGCCTCCTCGACAACCATCAGGAGATCATCGTGAAGCGCACAGCAGGAATCATGCTCTCCGGGCTCGCGGCCCTGGCACTTCCGGCCGCGGCGATGGGACATCCGGATCTCGGCGCGACCGCCACGATCGACTGCGCCGCGGCGACCTTCACCACCACGGGTGTCGATCCGTCGGGACCGGTGGCCTTCCGCTACGAGGTGCGCCGTGACGCGACCCTCATCGCCTCGGGTGAGTTCACCCAGGTGGCCCCCGGTGGGACCGTGACGGTGCCGATCACCCCCCCTGCGACCGAGTCGATCAACGACTACACGGCATACCTCGCCTGGGAGGGGCGCTCGCTCAGGACGCCCGACAGGTCCCTGACCTGCGGGGCGCCCGCGGCACCGGTGATCCCTGTGATGCCGGTGATGCCCGCGAGCCCGATCGCCTCGGGTACCCCGGCGACCCCCGCCACTCCGAAGGCCGGATCGAGTAAGCCGACGCCGAAGGCGCCCCCGACCTGCCGCACGCTCAAGCAGGCGGGTGCGGGTCGCGGGTGGTACGTCGCACTCCGCATCGACTACGACCGCTGCCACCGCCCAGCGAGGAGCGCACGAGGGGGTACCCCGGCCGCTGTCCGTCCGTAGTGATCGCCCGCCCCTCGACCCCGGGGGCATCGACGGTCCTCAGATCCGCTCCAGCGGACCACCGATCGCGCGGGTGGTGACCACGCCGCCGTCGAGGTCCACCCGCAGGGAGCGCGCGAGCGCACCGCCGGTCCGTGACGCGGTGAGGCGAAGGCCCGCGTCGCTCAGGTGCCGTCGCACCGCGGCGTCGTTGGCCTCACCGACGGTGGACCCGCCCTCGAGGGGGCGCGCGCCGGTCAGCTGCCCTCCGCCGGCGACGTAGACACCGAGGCGTTCCCGGCGGGCGCCCAGCCGTAGAACAGCCTCGAGGAGGACCGGGACGACGGTGTCGGCGTACATGCCCCGGTCGCAGCCGACGCTCCGCTCCTGCCGCGAGGAGGGCAGGAAGACGTGCGCCATGGCCGCCACCTGCGCGGGGGCGTTGACCAGGACCAGGCCGATGCACGAGCCGAGCGCGGGCACCTCGAGCGACGCGGCGGGGTCGTTGCTGACAGCCATCGTCCCGAGGGGGATCGGGACGGCCGCGCGCACGGGCGGGGCCTCGGGGCACTGAGCGAGGGAGCAGGCGCAGATCCGGCGCGTCGCCTCGCCGCACCGCTCGGACGGGGCGACCCGCGTCCGCGGCGGGGACGGCGCCGGCCGCGCGGGCGCCGCGTCGCGCGTTCCCTCCAGGAACGGGACGCCGGCGCTCGGACGCGCACCCTCCAGGAACGGGACCCCGGCATTCGGATCGATGGCCACATGGAACCCATCGGCGGCCGCGGCCCTCGGCGTTATACGACTGACGGAGGTAAAGCTCTGGATCGCGTCCGGACCGCCCGCCGGGCGCCGACTACTCCGGGGACGGCCCGCGCAGCAGCTCCCCGAACCGCGCCGCGTTGCGGAGCGCGTAGTCGCGGGCGTTGTTGTTGAAGACCACCGCCACCTCCTGGGCGCGCTCGGCCATGTCGAGCACCGGGTCGATCCACTCCTCCATCTCCTCGTCGGAGTAGACGTGGTCGAAGCGCTCGGCGACGGTGCGGCCGGTGTTCCAGGTGGCTCCTTGTTGCGGCCGTGCAGGCGCAGGTAGGCGAGGGCCGGGCTGGTGACCTCGACGATCGGCGGCATCACGTTCTTCGCGTCGATGCGCGGCGCGTCCACCACGACCCAGGCGGCGTCGCGCTCGCCCAGGAGCTCGGCCGCGGCCTCGCGCTCACCGGGCTCGGCCCATGAGCGGTGGCGGAACTCGACCGCGGTGCGGGCCGGCTTCAGGCGGTCGATGATCCGGGCGAGCTCGGCGCGCTGCGCGGGGCCCGAGACGACGTAGGGCGGCAGCTGCAGCAGGATCGCCCCGAGCTTGTCGCCCGAGCGGGCCGACGCGCCTCGAGGAGCGAGTCGATCACGGCGTCGCGCAGCTCGCGGCTGGGCTTGCGGATCCGGCCCGTGCGAGTCGGGCTGGAAGGGCAGCTCGCGCAGCGGCGGCGGCAGGCGCCCGGGCTCGGAGGGGTGGCCCGAGATCACCTGGTGGGCCTTCACGTGGAAGCGGAAGTCCGGCGGGGTGCGCTCGGCCCAGGCCTCGGTGGTGCTCGACGTTCGGCAGCGCGTAGAAGGTCGCGTTGACCTCGACCATCGGGAAGCGCTCGGCGTAGTAGCGCAGCCGCCCCTCGGCGTCGCCCTTCACGTCGGGCGGGTACCAGCCGGCCTTGATGAACTCGGGGTCGGTCCAGGAGGCCGTCCCCACGCGCACGTCGCGCGCCATGCGACACTCACTCAGAGCGAGGCCGCAGGCCGTCTAGACCCAGCCCTTCTCCCGGGCGAGCAGGAGCGCCTGCGACTGGCCGGAGACGTCGAGCTTGCGGTAGATGTGGTGCAGGTGGTTGTGGACCGTGGAGGCCGAGCAGCCGAGCTCGTGGGCGACCTGCTTGGCGGCCGATCCGCGGGCGAGCATCCGCAGCACCTGGACCTCGCGGTCGGTGAGGCCCGGCGGGCCGGCGCGGGCCGTCGGTCTCGGGCGAGGCCATCAGCACCGTCTCGAGGGCGTCGGCGGCCATGCCGCAGGCGGCCGCGGCCTCGGGCAGGCGCGCGATGGCCGGCGGCGTCGCCGGCGGCGGCGTGCACCGCGATGTCGGCGAGCCAGACCGGACGGGCCACGGCCTCGCCGGGCGGGTCCTGGTCGTGGTGGCGCTCCATGGCCAGGCAGAGGTCCTCGGGAAGGCCCCAGCGGCGGGCGATCCAGGCGCCCACCTTGGCGTGGTCGGTGCCGAAGAGGTCGCGCTCCTGGGCGATCGAGGTGATCCCGCCCGCCGATCTCGACCCCGCGCTCCTGCGGCCACCGTCGCGAGGATCGGCTTGCCGAGGTCGTGCAGGAGGCCGGCCAGGTAGGCCTGCGAGACGAAGGCCGCGGGCCCCTTGCGCGCGAGCGACTGGGCCATCGTCGCGACCTCGCCGCTGTGGCGCACCAGGTAGAGCCGCGGGAAGCCGTAGCCGGCCACCGCGCCCTCCAGCAGGCGGTAGGTGCTCGCCGCCAGCAGCAGCGCCGCGCAGGGTGCGCTCGCCGATGCGCACGACGGCGCGCTCGATGGTGTCGACCGGGTCGCTGAAGAGGGCCGAGTTGCCCAGGCGCAGCACCTGGGCGGCGATCTCGGGGCTCTGCGACGACGCGCGCGGCGATCAGCCGAACGGGGGCGGTGCCGGAGTCGAGCAGCTGCAGGACGCTGGTCACGACGGTCGAGGGCGCGGCCAGGCGCTCGGCGGCCTCGGCCACGATCCGCGCGGTGACGCGGGCGCTCGGGACCGTCGGGGGTCGCCTCGGGGGCGAGGGCGGAGAACGTGGGCACCGTGGACCTCCTTCAGCCCAGTCGTGTGATGTCGGCGCTGCCGCGACCCACCAGGGCACGCAGGGCGGCGACGGCGAACGGGGTCGAACTCGCTCCCCGAGCGGCGCTCGAGGTCGGACATGGCATCGGCGACCGAGCACGGGGAAGCGATCGGGCCCGCCGCTCGTGAGGCGGTCGAAGGCGTCCGCCACCGCGAGGATGCGCGACTCGAGCGGGATCTGCTCGCCGGCCAGGCCGGCCGGATAGCCAGTGCCGTCGAAGCGCTCGTGGTGGTGCAGGACCCACGGGGCGATCGACGCCAGGCGGCTGCCGGCGAGCATCCGCTCGCCGATCTCCGGATGGCGGCGCAGCTCCAGCTCCTGGGCCTCGGTGAGGGGCTCGGCGGCCACGACGACGTCGTCGCTGATGCCGATCTTGCCCACGTCGTGGAGCAGGCCGGCGACGCGCAGGTCCTCGACGCGGTCGACCGGCAGGCCGATCTCGGCGGCGATCAGGGCGGAGATGCGGCCGACGTTCTCCGAGTGGAAGACCGTGCTGGGATGGCGGGCGTCGACCGACGCCGCCAGGGCCGCGACCGTCGTGAGCACGGCCTCGTCGTCGGCCACCTGCTCGCGCTCGTGGGAGCGCAGGATCGCGGCCGTGTCGGCGTGGTAGAGGAAGGTGCGGTCGCCGCCGTGGCCGCGCGCCCAGTCGAGGGCGCGTGCGGGCGTGCATCTCGAGCGACTCCGAGCGGCCGGCCTGCGAGGGGAAGCTCGCGACGCCGACCGAGAGCGTGAAGCCGGCCTCGAGACCCGGCACCGAGCCGAGCGTCGCCCGCAGCCTCTCGCCGACGCGCAGGGCGTCGAGCCCCTCCACCTCGGGCAGGATCGCGGCGAGCTCGTCGAGCCCGACGCGGCAGCCGACGTCCATCGTGCGCAGGCGGTCGGCCACGTGCCTGGAGAGGGCCTCGACGGCCGACTCGGCCGCCACGGCGCGCCCCTGCTCGCGCAGCTCGGCCAGGCCGTCCAGCGAGATGATCGCGACGCTCAGCGGCACGCCGGCCCGCAGCGCGCGCTCGCACTCCTGGTCGAGGCGGCTCTGGAAGTAGCGCGCGTTGTAGAAGCGGGTGGTCGGATCGACGGCGCCGAGGTCGCGGACCTCCTGCTGGAGCACCGACATCGTCAGGGCGCTGGCGGCGTGCCCGGCGAGCTCGACCAGGGCCTCGAGATCGCGCGTCGGAGAGCCCGCTCATCGTGCCCGAGCACCGCCAGCACGCCCAGCCCGGCCCGCGGGCCGAGGCCCACCATGGTGGCGGTCGTGAAGCCCAGCGCGCGCGCAGGGGGCCGTCGGCGTCGAGGGGGCCCCTCCACGTGCGGCCCTCTCGGCGAGTGCGGCCCGGACGCTCGGCCGACACCAGCGCGGCGAGAGATCCTCGCCCGAGAGGGGCCTCGAGGCCGTCATAGGCGGCCACCTCGGGGGTCGGCGCGCCCGCGGCCACCATCAGCGCGGCCGGCGCGCCCACCAGGGCGCGCGCCTCCGACAGGACGCAGGCGACGGCATCGCGGGGATCGCTGTGGCGCGCGCACGGCGCTCGCCGCGGCGCCGAGGCGCCGGGCGCGGGTGCGCTCGTCGGCGCGCTCGCGCTCGATGCGCAGGTTGTCCAGGCCGCGCGCGCAGACGGCGGCCACCAGCCTCAGCGCGGCCTCGGCGTCCTCCTCCTCGGGCGCTCCCCAGACCTCGAGGCGCCCGATCGCGCCGTCGCGATCCGGGCAGGTCGACGCGGATGCAGAAGGCGCCGTCGGTCGTCGTCGCCGTCCACGGCGAGCAGCCCACGGCGTCCGGAGGGGGTCGGGCCGATCAGGCGGCCGCCACGGGCGCCCGTCGCGGCCAGCGCCGCGGCGAGCCAGGACGGAGCCACGCGCTCGGGCCGCCGCTCGCGCGACGTCCGCTCGATGATCTCCGCCAGCCGTCCAGGGCTGACGACGCTCCACCCACTCCGCTTCCGTGCGGACACTCGAAGGCCTCCTGCCGTCGCTCACGTGGGATATCGGTCGCTCGGGGACCGAAGTGAAGCGCGTAGGTCAGATCGGCGGGCCGAGCTCCTCGTCGAGGCGGCGCCTCTCCTCCTCGGTCAGCTCGGGGAGCGGCGCGGCCGCCTCCTTGGGGCGGCGGGCCCAGCGGCGGGTGACGAACGGGATCGCCGCCAGGCCGAGCGCGACGACCAGCGCCGGGACGATCCAGGCGATCAGGTCGAAGCCCGACTTGGGCGGCGTCGCGAGCACCTGCGGGCCGAACTCGTCGACCAGCCCGTCGATGATCCGCTGCTTGTCCCAGCCGGCGTCGATGCGCTCGGCGATGTAGACCTTCATGTCCTGGGCGACGGGCGCGTTGGAGACGTCGAGGGGCGTGTTGCAGGTGGGGCAGCGCACCTCGCGGGCCACCTCGCCGACCGTCAGCGCCGAGCGCGAGGGCCGGGAGGGCCATCAGGGCGATGAGGGCGATCACCACCGCGCGGCGGATCACGGCGCCTCCGCCCGGATCTGCTCGATCGCGTTGGTCAGCTGGGCCGTCTGGGTCAGCTGGCCGGCCACCTTCAGGGCGATCCGCCCCTCGCGGTCGATGACGAAGGTCTCGGGCAGCGCGCGGCACCTCGTACGCGTGCTGGGCGTCGTCGGTCGCCGTCGCGCAGCGACGGGTAGGTCACGCCGGTGCCGCTCGATGAACCCGAGCGCCTTCTCGCGCAGGTCCTGCACGTCGATCCCGAGCACGACGACATCTCCGGATCCGCGGTAGCGCGCCGCGACGTCCTCGAGCACCGGGGCCTCGGCCTCGCAGGGGAGCACCAGGAGGCCCAGAAGTTCAGCACCACGATGCTGCCGCGCAGGTCGGCAGTCGAGAACTCGGACCCCACGGGGCCGATGCCGTCGCCCGCGCTCAGCACCGGCAGCGTGACATCGGGCGCGGCCGGCCGCTCGCCCTTCTCGAGCGCGTCCTGGATCGAGGTGCCGAGTCCCTTGTTGAGCAGCCCGACGACCAGGAGCACGACCACGCCGAGCACGAGCACGCCGCCCACGACCGCGCCGATCGTGCGCCGGCGGTCCCAGCGGGCCTCGGCGGGAGCATCCTCGGGGGTCGTCACGGGATCGTCCACGCCCCCAGAGTAGCGAGCGGCGGGCCCACGGCCCGGGTCAAAGGGCCGGACGGCGCCGGGTCATCGGGCACCGCGGCGCTCAGCGGCGGGGCTCGTCGTCCTCGTCCTGGGAGGACGCGCCGTAGGTGCGCTCGCGCTGGCGGGCGATCGACTCCTCCACGCGCGCGATCAGCCAGTCGGGCACCCGCCCGGGACGGTCGGCCGGGCCCGCGTCCTCGCCGGGCTCGCCGGCGGGAGCAGGCCCGCCTGCGTCGCCGGTCTCGTCATCGGTGGCGGGTTCCTCGTGGCGCCGCGCCTCCTCGGCCGCCGGGGGCGCCTGCGGCGCCGGCTCGGGCGCGACGACCTGGGCACGGGGAGCGCGCTCGCTCGCGCGCCGGCGCGGTCCGTCGCCCCCGTGCGGGGTCTCGATGGTGATGATCTCGTCCTCGCGCATCACCAGGATGCGCCACGAGCGGGCGCCGTCGCCGTAGATCACCTCGAGGCGCGCGCGCTCGAGGCTGGCGTTCTCGCGGGCCTCGGCCTCGGAGCGGTGCTCGGAGATCACGCTGCGCTGGGACGCCGCCTGTCCGGACAGCCCCTCGACCACGACCTCGTATCGGCGGCGACGTCGCACCCGTCCATCATTCGCCCTCCGAGGGGGTGAACCTCCAGCGACGAGGTTCCCCCGCCCCGGCCGCGGCCTCAGCGCGTGGCCACCGACCCGCTCGGGTCGCCGCCCAGCTCGGCGTAGAGGGTGGTGGTGTTGCGCAGCCAGTTGGAGTTCAGGTTGGTCGGGTCGTTCGACACTCCCAACGGCGCGTAGCGGCGCTGGATCTGCCGCCAGGGTCACCAGCCCGTCGTCGAGGTAGCCCCTGCGGAGCCCCTTGGCGACGGTCGCGATGTTGTCCTCCCAGCTGGCGAAGGTCTGTGTGGGTCCCCAGCCGAAGGCGTTGTTGCGCGCCCGGGCCCCGGGGTCGGAGCCCAGCGAGCTCTCGGCCCGGGCGATCGCGACCAGCGCGCGCGGATCGATGCCGTTGGCCTGCGCCCTCGCGCACGAAGACGTCGCCGAGGCCGACCAGCGGCGCACCCGGGTTCTTCTTCGCCATCCAGGCGTCGAGCTGCGCGCCGGTCACCGCGGACGCGGGCGTGGCGGGCGCCGCGGCCACCGCCGCCGCCGGTGCCGTGCTCGCGCGGGCGCCCGCTGAGCGCCGCGGCGAAGTCGGACGGCGGCCTGCGACCGCCGAGCTGGTCGCGGCGGAGTCGTGGTCGGCGGCCGGCGTCGCGGCGAGCCCCCGGTGATCTCGCGGATGCGCGCCAGGGCGCCCGCCAGGCCCGAGGCGGAATCGACGCTCACGCCGTGCCCATCGGACCGGTGCGCGGACGCCCTTGAGCCGCGCGCCGGGGCCCTCTAGCCCAGCAGCTCCCGGACGGCGCGCACCGGATCGTCGGCGCGCATCAGGGCCTCCCCGACCAGGATCGCGTCGACGCCGGCCTTCTCCAGGTTCTCGACGTCCTCGGCGCGCGGTGATGCCCGACTCGGCGACCACGACGGTGCCGGCCGGGACGTCGGCGAGCAGGCGGAAGGTGGTGTCGAGGTCGACCTCGAGGCTGTGGAGGTCGCGGTTGTTGATGCCGATCACCTCGGCGCCGGCATCGACCGCCGCGTCGCACCTCGTCCTCGTCGTGCACCTCGACCAGGCAGTCCATGCCCGAGGTCGCGACGCGACCGCCCATCAGCTGGTGGAGGCGATCGGGCTCGAGGGCCGCGACGATCAGCAGCACGGCGTCGGCGCCCGCGGCGCGCGCCTCGAGCAGCTGGTACTCGTCGACCACGAAGTCCTTGCGCAGCAGCGGCAGCTCGCAGGCGGCCGCGCGCCTCCACGAGGTCGTCGAGGCTGCCGCCGAAGTAGGCGCCCTCGGTCAGCACCGACACGGCGCGGGCGCCGGCCCGCTGGTAGGCCTGCACCACCTCGCGAGACGCTGGCCCCGGGCCGGATCGGCCCGCGCGAGGGGCTGGCGCGCTTCATCTCGGCGATCAGGGAGATCCCCTCGGCGATCAGCGCCTCCGAGAAGGGGCGGCCGCGGCGGGCGGGCCCGAGGCGGCTCTCCAGCTCGGCGGCGGGCGCCGTCGCGCTTGCGCGCCGCCAGCTCGGCCTGGGTGCGCTCGACGACGGTCTCGAGGAAGGTGGGCATCGCTCGGCGACAGCCTACGCGGACGGGGGCGAGGCGCCGGGTGGTCGCGACGAAGGCGTCCAGGCCGCTCGGTGGCCGCGCCCTCGTCGATGCTGGCCTCGGCCAGCGGCAGCGGCGTCCGGCCAGGGTCGGCGCCGCGCCCGCGACCCAGATCGCCGCGGCGGCGTTCAGCACCACCACGTCGCGGGCCGGGCCCGGGCGCGCCCGCCGAGCACCGCGCGCAGCATCTCGGCGTTGTGCGCCGGGTCGCCGCCGGCGATCGCGCCCTCGGCGGGCGGGGAGAAGCCGAGCGCGACCGGATCGATGGTCGAGGTCGCGCACGCCGCCGTCGGCCACCTCGACCACGTCGCTGATCGCGCCGGTCGAGACCTCGTCGAGGCCGTCGCGGCCGTGCACCAGCAGCGCCCGCTCGGTGCCGAGGATGGCGAGGGCCTGCCCCATCCGCTCCAGGTAGGCCGGGTCGACCACCCCGAGCAGCTGGCGCGGGGCGCCCGCCGGGTTGGTCAGCGGGCCGAGCAGGTTGAAGATCGTCCGCACGCCGAGCGCCCGGCGCACCGGGACGATGTGGCGGAAGGCCGGGTGGTGGGTCGGGGCGAACATGAACCCGAGCCCGGTCTCCTCGAGGCAGCGCGCGACGTCGTCGGGGTCAGGTCGATCCGCGCGCCGAGCGCCTCCAGCACGTCGGCGCTGCCGCACTTGGAGGTCGCCGAGCGGTTGCCGTGCTTGGCGACGGCGACGCCGGCGCCCGCCGCGACGAACGTCGCCGTGGTCGAGATGTTGAAGGTCGTGAGCCGCCCGCCGCCGGTGCCGCAGGTGTCGATGAAGGGCCCGCTGGGCGGCGTCACCTGCTCGGCGCGGGCGCGGACGGTCTGCGCGAGGCCCGGCGAGCTCCTCGGCGGTCTCGCCCTTGGCGCGCAGCGCGATCAGGAAGCCGGCGGTCTGCACGTCGCCCGCCTCGCCGGACATGATCGGCCTCGAGCGCCTCGGCGGCGCGCTCGCGCGGTCAGGTCCTCTCCGGCCAGGAGCCGGTCGATCGCGTCGCGAGATCAGCGGCGGCGGGCACCGGGCGATCCTATGCCGGGAGGGCGAGGAAGTTCGCGAGCAGCGCCTTGCCCGAGCCGGTGAGGATCGACTCGGGGTGGAACTGGACGCCCTCGACCGGCAGCTCGCGGTGGCGGACGCCCATCACCACGTCGCCGTCGCACCAGGCGGTGCGCTCCAGGTCGGGCGCGAGCGCCGGGTCGACGACCAGCGAGTGGTAGCGCGTCGCGACCATCGGGTTGTCGAGGCCCGAGAACACCGAGCGGCCGTCGTGGTGGATCTGGCTGGTCTTGCCGTGCACCGGCTCGCGGCCGCGCACGACCGTGCCGCCGAAGGCCTGGCCGATGGCCTGGTGGCCGAGGCAGACGCCGAGGATCGGCACCCTGCCGGCCAGCTCGCGGATCGCCTCGACCGAGATGCCGGCCTCGTCGGGGGTCTTGGGCCCGGGCGAGATCACCAGGTGGGTCGGCTCGAGCGCGGCGATGCCCGCGACGTCGATCGCGTCGTGGCGGTGCACCAGCACCTCGGCGCCCGAGCTCGCCCAGGTACTGGACCAGGTTGTAGGTGAAGCTGTCGTAGTTGTCGATCAGGACGACCCGGGGCGCGCGGCTCACCAGTCCGCCTGCCCGGCCGCGAGCTCGATCGCGCGGAAGAGCGCGGCGGCCTTGTTCTGGGTCTCCTCGTACTCGGTCGCGGGGACCGAGTCGGCCACGATGCCCGCGCCCGCCTGGACGTGGGCGACGCCGTCCTGGCAGACGATCGTGCGGATGGTGATGCAGGTGTCGAGGCCGCCGTCCCAGCCGAGCCAGCCGACCGCGCCGCCGTAGGGGCCGCGCTTGGTGGTCTCGAGCTCGTCGATGATCTCCATCGCGCGCACCTTGGGCGCCCCCGAGAGCGTGCCCGCCGGGAAGATCGCCCGCAGCGCGTCGGACGCGCGCCGGCCCTCGGCGCAGGCGCCCCGACCACCGAGCTCACGATGTGCATGACGTGGCTGTAGCGGCGCACGTCCATCAGCTCGGTCGACGTGCACCGATGCCGATCTCGCGACACGCGCCCGAGGTCGTTGCGGCCGAGGTCGACCAGCATCACGTGCTCGGCGCGCTCCTTGGGGTCGGCCAGCAGCTCCTCGCAGAGGCGGTCGTCCTCCTCCTCGGTCGCGCCGCGCGGGCGGCTGCCGGCGATCGGGTGCATCTCGACGGCGCCGTCCTCGACCTTCACGAGCATCTCGGGCGAGGAGCCGACCAGGGTCACCTCGTCGGTCTCGAGGAAGTACATGTACGGCGACGGGTTGACCGTGCGCAGGCCGCGGTAGACGGCGAACGGGTCGAGGTCCATCGGCGCCGAGAAGCGCTGCGAGGGCACGACCTGGAAGGCGTCGCCGGCGAAGATGTACTCGCGCGCCCGCTCGACCGAGGCCTCGAAGCGCTCGCGGCGTGACGTTGCTGGTCACCGGGCCGAGGCGCGGCTGCCCGGCCCGCGCGGCGCGGTGCGGCACCGGGCCCGACAGGCGGCCCTTCAGGTCGGCGAGGGTCGCCACGGTGCGCCAGTAGGCGGCCTCGACGTCGCCGCCCGGATCGAGGCGGCAGGGCGCCACGATCGTCAGCGAGCGCCGCAGGTGGTCGAAGACCACGACCGGGCCGGTGATCATGGCCACCAGGTCCGGGATGCCGAGGTCGTCGCGCGGGCTGGCCGGGCAGGCGCTCGACGGTGCGCACGAGGTCGTAGCCGAAGAAGCCGACCGCGCCGCCCGAGAACGACGAGCGCCTCGGCGCGGCGGCGCCATCCCGACCGCGCGCACGACGTCCTCCACCGCGCCGAAGGGGTCGGCGGCGTCGAGCTCGCGCGTCCCGCCCTGCTCGTCGGTCACCGTCAGCCGGCCCGCCGGCGCCGCGGATGATGGCCCTGCGGGCGCACGCCGATCATCGAGTGGCGCCCGAGGCGGCCGTGCTCGACCGACTCGAGCAGGAACGCCGGGCCCGCCGTCGCGCAGCTTCAGGAAGGCGCTGACCGGCGTCTCGCAGTCGGCGATGTAGGTGTGCGACCAGCGGCACCTGGCCGTGCACGCCCACCATCGCGCGCACCTCGTCGAGGCTCGGCGCGACCTCGAGCTGCGCCGCTGCGGCCGGCGGGCGCCTCGAGGCGCAGCCGGGTCATGCCGGGCGCGCGGCGCGAGGCGAGCTCCGCCGCGACCTCGTCGAGGCTCACCCCGCTGGCCCGCCACAGGACGGCGAGGTGGAACAGCAGGTCGGCGCTCTCGTAGACGACCTGGTCGTGCTCGCGCGCCCTTGGCGGCGATGGCGACCTCGGTCGCCTCCTCGCCCACCTTCTTGCACACCGTGTCGATGCCCTTGGCCAGCAGCCGGGCGGTGTACGACGCCTCGGGGTCGGCCGCGGCGGCGCGCTCGGCGATCGGTGCGCTCGAGGTCGGCGAGGGCGGCGAACGGCTCGACCGGCGCCGCGTCGTCGAGGGCGGTCGTGGAAGCAGGTCGCGCGCGCCGGTGTGGCAGGCCACGCCGGTCTGGTCGACGCAGCACCAGCACCGCGTCGCCGTCGCAGTCGAGGCCCACCGACGCGCACCGCCTGGGTGTTGCCGCTGGTCGCGCCCTTGTGCCACAGCTCCTGGCGGGAGCGGCTCCAGAACCAGGTCTCGCCGCGCTCGAGCGTGCGCTCGAGCGACTCGCGGTTCATCCAGGCCAGCGTCAGCACCCGGCCGTCGCCGGCGTCCTGGACCACGGCCGGCACCAGCCCGTCGTCGTTGAAGCGCACCCGCTCGATCAGCCGCCGTCCGCCATCGCCCGCCGTCATGAGGCGTCCCGTTCAGCGCGGCCAGCTCGGCCATCACCGCGACGGCCGACGAGGTGCCCACCCGCGCGGCGCCCGCGCCGATCATCGCCTGGACCGCCTCGAGCGTGCGCACGCCGCCCGACGCCTTGACGCCCACGCCCTCGGGCAGGGCGTCGCGCATCAGCTCGACGTCGTGGACCGTGGCCGCGGTGCCGCCCGCGCCGGTGCAGGTCTTGGCGAAGTCGGCGCCCGAGTCGACCACGATCTTGCAGGCGAGCCTCTTGACCTTGTCGTTCAGCAGCGGCGCCTCGATGATGACCTTCACGAGGACGTCGCCGCGGGCGTCGTTGGCCGCCCGCCCGCGGACCGCCCGCACCACCCGCACGAGGTCGTCACGCACGCCCTTGAAGTCGCCCGCCAGCATTGCCCGGTAGTTCATGACCACGTCGAGCTCGTCGGCGCCCTCGGCCACCGCGCGGTCGGCCTCCTGGGCGCGCTCCAGCGCCGACGAGGCCCCGCCCGGGAAGTCGATGACCGCGCAGGTCTTGACGTCGCAGCCGCGCAGGAGCTCGGACATCTGCGGCACGAACCGCGGATACGAGCAGAGCGCCGCGAAGTGGTGCTCGCGCGCCGCCAGGCAGGCGCGCTCGACGTCCTCGGCGGTGGTGTCGGGCGCGAGGAGCGTCAGGTCGAGCGTCTTGGTGAGATCCTCGGCCCGCATCAGGAGCGCGCGGGGCGTGGCGTGAGGCTCATCGGCGCGAGTATAGCGGCGCCTCCGAACGGCGCCCGTGCCTGAGCTGCCCGAGCTGCAGGCCCTCGCCGAGGGGCTCGACGGCGCCCTGGCCGGGCGGGTGATCGCCGGGCGTGCGCGTCCACCACCCCGCCACGCTGAAGACGGCCGAGCCGCCGGTGGAGGCGCTCGCGGGTCGCGCGATCGAGCGGGTGTGGCGGCGGGGCAAGCTGATCGGCGCTCGACGTCGCGGGCGGCCTGCACGTCGTGATCCACCTGATGCAGGCCGGCCGCCTGTCGCTCGCGCCCGCCCCCGCCGGCCGCCCGGCGCGCACCGCCTCGCTCGACATCGACCTCGAGGGCGAGCAGGCGCTGCGGCTGCGCGAGCTGTCGTCCACGCGCCGCGCCTCGGCCGCACCTGCTCGACGACGCCGGCCTGGCCGCGCACCGCCCGCTCGACCCGGCTCGGCCCGGAGCCGATCGGCCTGGCGGTGGACGGGCTGGCGGCGCCGCCCTCGGCGGCGCGGGGGCGGTGCTGCACACCGCGCTGCGCGACGGCCGCCGGGTGGCGGGCATCGGGCGCGCCTACGCCAGCGACATCATGTGGGCCGCGCGCCTCGCGCCCGTTCGCCCGCGCCGGCTCGCTCGACGACGACGCCAGCTGGCCCGGCTCGCCGCCGGCCGCCGACGCCGTGCTCGGCCAGGCGCTCGAGCGCGCCCGGGAGCGCATCTCCACCGACATGCCCAACAAGGAGGCGCGCGTCACGGCGGTGCACGGGCACCACGGCGAGCCCTGCCTGCGCTGCGGCACCCGGCTCGAGCACGTCGCCTTCGACGAGTACGACCTCGTCTACTGCCCCGCCTGCCAGACCGGCGGACGCGTCTACCGCGACCGCCGCATGAGCCGCTTCCTCACCTGATGGGCCCAACTTCCGCCGGCGCCGGTCCCCGACGAGCTGCCCTGCTCTACGACTCCGGCTGCGGCTTCTGCCGCTGGTGCGTCGCCCGCGTCCTGGGCGCCGACCGGCGGCGCGTGCTGCGGCCGGTGCCGATCCAGGGCCCCGAGGGGGCGGCCCTGCTCGCCGGTCTCGACGAGGAGGCCCGCATGGCCTCCTGGCATCTGGTCGACGCCGACGGCAGGCGCGCCTCGGCCGGCGCGGCCGTCGCACCCCTGTTGCGGATCCTCCCGGGCGGAGCGCCCGCCGCAAGGCTCGCCGAGCGCGTCCCGCGAGCCGTGGACGGCGCCTATCGCTCCCTGGTGCGGCGCCGCGGGCCGCTCGGGCGGCTCGTCACCGCCGGCGCCGCGCGCCGCGCCCGGGCCCGCATCGCCGAGCGCTCGGGTCCCTGAGGACGGCCTGCGTCACTCCATGACGCGCAGGGTGTCGGGGATGTTCATCCGCCGCAGGCGCCGCGTCAGGAAGAGCGGGGCGGCGGCGACGGCGACCACCCCCACCGCCGCGGCGATGCCCACCGTGGCGGGCGCCACGTACCGCTCGATGCCGACATCGGGCACCGTGGTCTGCGCGAGCGAGTCGAGCATCCAGTCGAGGAAGAGGACGCCGGCGCCGAGTCCCACCGCCGTGGCGAGCAGGCCGACGATCACCCCCTCCTTCACGGCCACGCCCATGATCGACCGCACCGGCAGACCGAACGCGCGCATCGTGGCGTGCTCGCGACGCCGCTCCTCCACCGAGATCCGGCTGGCGTTGAAGGCGATCAGCAGCGCGAGCGCCAGCACCGCGACGGCCGCGATGAACAGGAAGCCGGTGAACTGCTCGAGCGCCGCGTCGAACCCCTCGCTGATGCGCCCCACCGCCTGGCTGAGGGTGACGCCCTCCAGCGAGAAGACCTCCCGCTGGACGTCGGCCCGGCTCGCGCCCGGCGCCGGGTAGGCGTCGAGGATGTTGGTCGCGCCCGCCAGCCCGAACCGGCCGGACTGGCCGCGGTCCATGTAGGCGAACGCCCGCAGCGGGTTGGCGTGGATCCCGGAGACCGCGATCTCCGACTCGACCAGCGCGAAGGATCCGTCCGCCCGGCGGACCGGATGACGGATCGTGACCGCGTCCCCGGGACCCACCCCGAGATCGGCCGCCGCCTTGCGCGCCAGGATGAGGCCGGCTCCCGGAGCGCCGGCCGATTCCTCGACGGTCGGCGTCCAGGTCGCGCCCTCCAGGTCCACGAGCCCCAGCAGCAGGTCGAGGTCCTCGGCCGCGCCCGTGCCGAGGGCGGTCACGGGCAGCCGCAGGCCGGCGTCCACGTCCCCCACCGACGGGGAGTCGCGGATCGCCGAGACGACCTCCGAATCGATCGGGCGGAACGTGTCGAGCTGGACCAGGACACGGTCCGGGTCGCCCTTGGCGAACTCGCCCCCGGCCAGGTCGATCGTCCGGCCGAAGCTGTCGAGCATCCCCAGCACGGCGACCAGCGCCGTGATGGCCGCCCCGACGCTGACCGCCGTCAGGATGGTGCGCCGGGCGTCCGCAGCACGTTGCGCAGCGGCATCAGGGTCAGACTCGACCCGGGCAGGCGGATCCGCCCGGTCCAGTCGGTCAGGCGACTGGCGCGCGCGATCAGGTGGCCCGTCCGGATCGCGGTGATCGGCTCGACGCTCACGGCCCGCCAGACCGGGATCACGCTGGCGAGGACGGGTATCGCCAGCCCGAGCAGGGCGGCCCGCGAGTAGACGCCCACCTGGAAGGGCGTGCGGTAGACCGGAAGGGGCAGGAACGACTCCAGCAGGTCCTGCATCGCGCGCCCGACGACGATCCCGACCACGATCCCGGCGAGGGTGCCGAGCACGGCCACCTGCAGGCCGACCAGCAGCGGACGCACCGCCAGGGTGCGACGGGGCACCCCGAGCGCCATCCCGATGCCGATCTCCCGCCGCTGCGCCTCCACGATGCGGCTGATCAGGTTGAAGGCCGCGAGGGCGGCGGCCGCGAGGACGAGGCCCGCGAGGGCGTTCCAGAAGACCTGATCGTTCTCGATGTCCTCGTAGAGCACGCGCACGGCGTCGGCCTGCTCGCGGGTGGAGACGGTGGCGCTGATCCCCAGCCCGGCGAGCGCCTCCGAGAGCTGGGCCCGGACGAGGTCGCGGTCGGCGCCCTCCTCGAGCCGGAGCACGAGGTCGTTGACCTGCCCCGGCCGTCCGGCGATCGCCTGCACGGCCGCGACCGGCAGGTAGACCGGGGCCAGCTCACCCGTGCTGAAGACGCTGCCCTCCGGGCCCTCGTAGAAGAGGTCCTCGGAGATGGCGCCGATGCCGGTGTAGTTGACCGGATGGCCGCCGGCCAGGGTCACCCGCCCCCGGGCGGGCAGGCCCCAGTGCTCGGCGAACGTGCCCTCGAGCACCCCCTGCGGCACGGCGCCCGCCGCGCCGGGCGCCGTGCCCTCGCGGATCCAGAGGCCGTCGACGACGGGGCGGGCGGCCATGTCCATGCCCACCAGCCGGGCGGCGGCCAGCACTGAGCCCTCCGGCGCCGGGGCGTCGATCTGGCTGTCCACGATCAGCCGCTCGCGCGCCACCGCGATCGCCCGGGCGTCGCCGATCCCGGCGGCGGCCGCGGCGAGCGCGCCCTGATCGGCGAAGGTGCCGGGGCTGAGCGACGCCCGCAGATCGTGCATGCCGAGCGCCGCGAAGCTCCCGTCGTTGGAGAGGCGCCGCCAGGTCGACGTGCTGCCGAGGCCGGCGAAGACGCCGATGCCGATGGCCATCACCAGCGCGATCGCGACGACCGCCGCCCAGCGCTGACGCAGGTCGCGCAGCGACCACCTCAGCCACATCCAGCGCGAGCTCGGGAGCCCGCCGGGCGGTGCGCTCACCATTGGAGGTCGGCGATCCGGGCCCTTCCGCCCGGCGGCGGCCCGTCGGCCACGATCCGCCCGCTCGAGAGCTCGATCACCCGGTCGGCGACCCGCGAGATCTCCCGGTTGTGGGTGACCACGAGCACCGTCATGCCCGCCCGGGCCTGCTCCTCGAGCACCTCGAGGATCTGGACTCCGGTGCGGAAGTCGAGCTCACCGGTGGGCTCGTCGGCCAGCAGGATCGGGTTGCCGGTGGCGAGAGCCCGGGCGATCGCCACCCGCTGCTGCTCGCCGCCCGAGAGCTGATGCGGGAAGTGGCGCAGCCGCTCGCCCAGCCCGACGCGCGCGAGCGCCTCGGCGGCCCGCTCGCCGGCGCCGGGCCGCCGGGCGGCGTCGGCGCCGAACTTCACGTTCTCGTACGCGGTCAGCCCCGGGAAGAGGTTGAAGGTCTGGAAGATGAAGCTGACCGTGCTGCGGCGCACCGCCGAGCGCTCGGCCTGGCTCGCGTGGGTCAGATCGACGCCGCCGACCTTCACCGATCCCGAGGTGGGGGCGTCGAGCGCCCCGATCATGTTCAGCAGGGTCGTCTTGCCGCACCCCGAGGGACCGAGGATCACGACGAACGAGGCCGCGTCGACGTGGAGGTTGATCCCCTCGATGGCGGTCACGTCCATCTCGCCGACGCGGTAGCGCCGGGTGACGTCGTCGAGGTCGATCCGCGTACCCGCGTGGCCCACCCGCGCGTCCACGGCGACCGCTGAGCCCTGTTCACTCATCGGCGCGATCCTCGCACCGGCGCCCGGCCGGCGCGTCCGAGTCGTCCCGTCGGGCGCTGCGGGGAAACCCGAGCGCCCGCGCCGCGGGGTCCGCTAGAGGCCGAGCCTCGTCAGCATCGACTCGTCGTCGCGCCAGCGCTTGCGCACGCGGACCGTCAGGTCGAGGTGGACCTCGGTGCCCCACAGGCGCCCGAGGGCCGAGCGGGCGGCCGCGCCGATGTCGCGGACCATGCCGCCGCCCTTGCCCACGACGATCCCCTTCTGCGACTCGGTCTCCACCAGGATCGCGGCCCGCACCACCACGCCGTGGCGGGCCGGCTCGATCTCCTGGATGTCCACCGCCAGCGCGTGCGGGATCTCCTGGCGCAGGCGCAGCAGCGCGGCCTCGCGGATCAGCTCGGAGGCCAGCTCCTCCTCGGTCTGGTCGGTGGCCATGCCCTCGGGGAAGTAGCGCGGCCCCTCGGTGAGCAGCTGGGGCAGGTCGGCGCGCAGCGCGGCCACGCCGTCGCCCTCGCGGGCGCTCACCGGGTGCAGCTCGAGGAAGTCGACCAGCGTCGCGGCGCGCGCGATGGCGGCGGCCACCTCGTCCGGGCTGAGCCGGTCGATCTGGTTGAGGACCGTGATCACCGGAAGCCGCGAGGCGCGCAGGCGCTCGGCGATGAACCGGTCGCCGCCGCCGACCGGCTCGGAGGCGTTCAGCACGAAGAGCGCCGCGTCGCAGTCGGACGAGGCTCTTGTCGACCGTGGCCTGCATCCGGGCCGTGAGCCCGTCGGCCGGGCGCTGGAAGCCCGGGCAGGTCGAGCAGCACCGCCTGCCAGCCGTCGCCGTGCGCCACGGCGGTGATGCGGCGGCGGGTGGTCTGGGGGCGGGGCGAGACCGCCGCCACCTGGCTGCCCGCGAGGGCGTTGGCCAGGGTCGACTTGCCCACGTTCGGACGCCCCGCGAGGGCGACCAGGCCGGAGCGGTAGGGAGCGCCCATCAGCCCCACAACTGGAAGATGACGATCGCCACGCAGGTGCCGAGCACGGCGCCGGCGACGGTCTCCACGAGCGAGTGGATGCCGGCCTCGACCCGCGACTGGGCCACCAGCAGCGCCATCAGGAAGGCGAGCGTCGAGACCAGCACGGCGTGCCGCAGGGGCTCGGCGACGATCGTGATCGACGCCCAGGCCGCGAAGGCGGCGGCGGCGTGGCCCGAGGGCAGCCCGCCGCGCAGCGGCGTGCCGCGGCCGGTCCAGGCCTTGATCGCGATCACCGCGATCACGGTCACGATCATCACCACCACCACGAGGTGGGTCGGCGAGCGGCGCACGCTGCCCAGCAGGTCGCGCCCGGCGTCGGTGAGGCGGTCGTAGAAGACGAAGTAGGCCGACCGCCAGGGCGTTGACCGTGGCCACCAGCACGGCCCCGGCGGCGACGTCCTTCGCGATCTTCACCAGCGGGTGGTAGGTGGTGACCACGGCGTCGATCGCCGCCTCGATGGCCGTGTTCATCATCTCGGCCACCAGCACCAGGCTCACCGCGCCCATCACCGCCACCAGCTCGAGGCGCGAGAAGTCGAGCACGAGCCCCATCACCAGCGCGACGACAGCGCGACGCCGATGTGGATCTGCATGTTCCGCTGGGTGCGGAGCACGTAGACGATGCCCTCGAAGGCCCAGTTGAACGACCAGCGCAGCGACCCCTGGCTGGGCAGGCCCGAGTGCGACGCGCGCCGGAAGAGCGCGGGCGAACGGGCCCGGCGGCGCGGTCGGCCGGCTCCGGGGCGGTGGTCACGGCGCCTCGGCCACGAGCCGGTCCTGCAGGGCGAGCATCTCCCCGTCATCGACCTCGTGGTCGTAGCCCAGCAGGTGCAGCAGGCCGTGCACCGCGAGGGTCTCGAGCGGCTCCTGGGCGGCGTCGGGGCAGATCACGACGTCGCCGAGCTCGGGGGGCGGGCCCTCGGCCGGCCACTCGAGCGCCTCGGGGCCGTCCACCGGGAACGCCAGCACGTCGGTCGGGCTCGGGCTTGCCGCGGTGCTCGCCGTTGATCGCGGCCATCTCGTCGGGGCCGACGACCATCAGGCCGAGGCTCGCGCGCTCCACGCCCAGGCGCCCGCAGGCCCACACGAGGCGCTCCACCAGGGGCGCCGTCGTCGGCGTCCTCGCCGCGGGCCTCGACCTCGATCACGCGGCGACCCGGCGCGCGCTCGGCGGCGCCGTAGGCGTCGACGATGCGCTGCACCAGCCGGTGGCGCACCACGTCGCGCCGGTCGAGGCGGACGAAGGCGATGTCCTCGACGCCCTCCAGCACGTCGATGCACGCTGACCAGGCCCGAGCGTCTGCGCCGCCGGCAGGTCGATCTGGGTGGTGTCGCCGTTGACGATCATCCGCGAGCCGTAGCCCGAGGCGGGTGAGGAACATCTTCATCTGCTCGGGGGTCGTGTTCTGGGCCTCGTCGAGGATGATGAAGCTGTCGTTGAGGGAGCGGCCGCGCATGAACGCGAGCGGCGCGACCTCGATCTGGCCGCGCTCGAAGAGCGCCTCCACCCGCTCGGCCTCGAGCATGTCGTAGAGGGCGTCGAAGAGCGGGCGCAGGTAGGGGTCGACCTTCGCCGCGAGGTCGCCCGGCAGGAAGCCCAGGCGCTCGCCGGCCTCGACGGCGGGCCGGGTGAGGATGATGCGCGCCACCTCGCGCCGCATCAGCGCGGCGGTGGCGATGGCCACCGCCAGGTAGGTCTTGCCGGTGCCGGCCGGGCCGATGCCGAAGGTGATCGTGTTGGCGCGCATCGCGTCGACGTAGCGCTTCTGGCCGGCCGTGCGCGGCGTCACGACGAGCTGGCCGTTGCGCCAGACGACGTCGTCGAGCATCGGGCCGACGGCCTCGGCGCCGTCCACGGCGTCGGCGACGGTCTCGACGGTGCCGGGCACGATCGGATGCCCGGCGCGCACGAGGCCGGCGAGCTGGTCGACGACCTCGGCGCCCGCGCGTCACGCGCGGCTCGAGGCCGATCAGCGTCAGCCGGTTGCCGCGCAGGGAGATCTCGAGGTCGAGGCGCTCCTCCAGGGCGCGCAGCACCCGGTCGTGCTCGCCCGCCAGCTCCACGGCGACGCGGTCGTCGAGCTCGATGACCTGCTCCACGCGCTCGCGGCGGGTCGGCGCTCACATGCGTCTCGGATAGCCGGGCCCCGCCCATGATGTGCCAGTGCAGGTGCGACACGCTCTGGCGCGCGTCGGCGCCGTGGTTGGTCGTCACCCGGTAGCCGCGCCTCCTCGAGGCCGGCCTCGCGGGCCACCTCGGCGATGAACGTGCAGCATGCGCCGCCCGCTCGGCGCTCGTCGAGGCCGGCGACGCCCGCGATCGAGTCGACGTGGCGGGCCGGGATCACCAGCAGGTGGACCGGCGCCTTGGGGGCGATGTCGGCGAACGCGACGAACGGTCGTCGCGGCGCACGATCGACGCCGGGATCTCGCCGGCCACGATGCGGCAGAAGAGGCAGTCGCTCACCGCGCCTCCCGCGCCGCGCCGGCGATGGCCACGGCGGCGATGGCCGCGGTCTCGGCGCGCAGGATCGACGGGCCGAGCGTGCAGACCGGCATGCCCGGCCTCCCGGGCGAGGGCGACCTCGCCCTCGGAGAAGCCCGCCTGGGGGCCGACGACCACGGCGATACGCGCGTCCGGACCGCCCGCGGCGGCGAGCGCTCGGAGCAGCGGTGCGTCGCCTCGTGGGTCGATCAGGTACCCCTCCCCGGCCGGGATCTCGGTGATCACTTCCGCGAACGGTACCAGCCCCCGCACCCGGCCCAGCGGGGCCCGTCCGCTCTGGCGCGCGGCGGCCTGCGCCACGCGCTCGAGCCGCTCGCGGCGGCGGCTCCCAGGCGCCGGCCTCGGGCACCCGCCCGGCCCGCTCGGAGACGAACAGCGTCACCTCCCCCGCGCCGAGCTCCACCGCCTTCTCCACCGCCGTGTCGAGGCGTCCCCACTCGGCGAGCCCCAGGTAGAGCGCGACCGGCGCCGCGCTCGCGGGCGGCGGGCTCGACCGCCGTCGACGCGCACCGTGGCCGGGCGGGCCGGTGCTGACCACCACGGCCGCCCAGCGCGCGCCCTCGGGGTCGATCAGCTCGACCGCGTCACCGGGGCCGCGGCGCACGACCCGCGCCAGGTGGTGGCTGTCGTCGGCCGACAGGGCGACCTCCTGCCCCGCGCGGGGCGTGGACGCCACCAGGTAGCGGAAGACGTGCCTCATCCGCGCTCCATCAGCAGCGTCGACCAGCCCTCCTCCCGGATCTCGCGGACCGGGCGGACCCCGATCGCGGCGAAGGCCTCGTGGACGCCCGGGACCTCCTCGGGCCGCATCCCCGAGGCGATCACCCAGCGCGGGCGCGGGCGCCGGCAGGGCGGGCGCCAGGAGCCTGCAGGACGGTGCCCGTGAGGTTCGCCAGCAGCACCTCGGCGGCCGGGAGCCGGTCGGCGCCGATCGTGCGGCGCGCCACCGTCAGCGCCACGCCGTTGCGGCGGGCGTTGGCCACCGTCGCGTCCACCGAGAGGGGGTCGAAGTCGACGGCCGTGACGTCGGCGAACCCGAGCCGCCGCGCGGCGATCGACGAGCACCCCGGTGCCGCACCCGGCGTCGAGCACGGGCCCGCCCACCGGCAGGCCGGCGAGCAGCGCCAGGCACGTGCGGGTGGTGGCGTGCTGGGCGGTGCCGAAGGCCATGCCCGGGTCGATCTCCACGTCGAGCAGCGGCGGCCGGGGCGCCTCCCAGGGCGGGCGCACCAGCAGGCGGCCCTCCGACCTCCACCGGACGGTGGAAGGCGAGCATCGCCGTGCGCCACTCGTCGCCCTCGGGGTGGGCCTCCACCCGCGCGTCGATGCCGCGGGCGCGCAGGTCGGCCTCGAGGGCCGCGGGGCGCGCCGACGGCGCGGCGACCCAGAAGTCGAGCAGGGCCTCGCCGCCCGGCCCGGTGCGCTCGCGGCAGCCGGCCTCCGAGCAGCGCGCAGGCCTCGGCCAGCGCCAGCTCGGCGTCCGCGGCGGGCGCGGTCACCGTCAGGCGAACCAGTGGAGCGTCAGCGGAAGGCGTGCTTGAGACGGTCGAAGAACCCCTCGTCCTCTTTGTAGCTGCGGGCGTCGAGCTTCTCGGCCAGCGTCTCGACGGCACGGCGGCCGTCCTCGGTCTGGACGCGCGGCACGCGCACCTCCACGATCACCCGCTGGTCGCCGCGGCCGCGGCCGCTGAGCGCCGGGAAGCCCTTGCCGCGCAGCACGTACTCGTCGCCGGGCTGGGTGCCCGGGCGCAGCTCCACGTGGGCCTCGCCGTCGACCGTCGGCACGGTCACCTGGGCCCCGACCATCGCGTCGGTGACCGGCACGGCCACCCGGGTGACCACGTCGAGGCCCTCGCGCCGGAAGCGGTCGTCCTCGGCCACCTGCACCTGGACGTAGAGGTCGCCGGCCGCCGCGCCGCGCTCGCCGGCGGCGCCGCGCCCCGGGATGCGGATGCGCTGCCCGCTGGCGATGCCGGCCGGGATGTCGACGGTCAGGGAGAGGGTCGTCGGACGGCGCCCGGCGCCCTGGCACGACGCGCACGGCTCGGCCGGCACCTCGCCCGCGCCGCGGCAGGCCGGGCAGACCTGGGTGCGCAGGAACTGGCCGAAGGGGCCGCGGGCCACCTGGCGCACCTGGCCCTGCCCGCCGCAGGTGGTGCAGCGGATCAGGTGGCTGTCGGGGGCGGCGCCGGAGCCCTCGCAGACCTCGCACGCGCCGACCACCCCGTACTCGATCGGGCGCGTCACCCCGAGCGCCGACTCGGCGAAGGTGAGCTGGACGGCCACCCCGACGTCGTCGCCCCCGGCCGCGCCCTGGCCGCGCCCGAACACGTCGCCGCCGAAGAAGGCGTCGAAGAGGTCCTGGAACGATCCGAAGTCGGTGAAGTCGCCGGTCGAGCGGCCGCGCAGGCCGTCGTGGCCGTAGCGGTCGTAGAGGCCGCGCGTCTCGGCGTTGGAGAGCGTCTCGTAGGCCTCGGCGGCCTCCTTGAACATCTCCTCGGCGTGCGGGTCCGGGTTCACGTCCGGGTGGAGCTCGCGCGCCTTACGCCGGAAGGCCTTCTTGATGTCGGCCTCGTCCGCGTCGCGGGGGACGCCGAGGATCTCGTAGTAGTCGCGCTTCATCGAGTTCGCCCGCGCAGGTTAGCAAGGGGTCCGCGCCCCCCGTCCCTGCCCCATCGGCCCGCGGATGCGCGAGCTGAAGCCGCGACCGGCGCGACACGCCGTGCCCCAATCGTTATCGATGTGAAAGTTCTGAGCTGCATCGGGATGAAAACCGCCCGCCGGAGGCCGTACCGCGCCTCTGCGCCGGTGGATTCGCAACCATTCGTGCACCGGTGTTCGATAGCCTGGCTTCCGTGATCAGCTCTCGCTCGGCCCGGATCCCTGCGCAGAAGCGGCTCCTGCGCGCCACGACCGCCGTCCTGGCGGCCGTCGCGCTGTCGTTCGGCGCCGCTGGCGCCGCGGCCCAGGCGCCCGCGCTCGGCCAGCCCGACATGCCGCCCGTCGACGCGCCGCCGCCCCCGGTGGCGATCCCCGAGCCCACGCCTCCGCCCGTCGCGAGCCCGGCGCCGGCCGGCCCCTCGGCGGCGCCGGCCACCACCCCCGCCGTACCGGCCTCCGCGGCGCCGAGCGCGGGCGACGCCGCCGCGGCGGCGGCCGCCCAGGCCCGCCGGAAGGCGGCGCTCGCGCGCCGCAAGGCCGCGGCGCAGGCCGCGGCCATCAGCCGCATCGGCGACGGCGTCGGGGCCAACCTCGACATCGCCTCGACCGGCCTCGAGCGCTGGGGGTCCACCTCCGAGCGCGCCGTCGAGAGTGCCCGGGCCACGGCGGTCTCGGGCACGAGCGCCGCGTCCGGCGCCGGACGCGAATCGACGCTCGCCCTGCTGCTGCTGGCCCTCTCGGGCGCCACGGCGGCCGTCGCCCTGCTGCCGCTGCGGGCGATCCGCATGGGGGGCCACCGCTCCACGCTCTCATTCGTCGAGCGCCACCGCCTGGAGCTGGCCGGGATCTCCACCTCCTGCCTGCTCGTGGCCCTGCTGGTCTTCGCCGGCCTGATCTAGCCAGTGTCCTGATTCAGGAGTTGGCGAGCAGTTCCCGAGCGAATCTCCCGCGAGGCAAGGGCACAGTTCAGACCCAATATCGGGAATATTGGGTCTGCCGAGGACGCCGCCTCGCGGAGAGACCCCGGCCGGCCGGCGGCCGGCAAAGCCGGGAAGTGCCGCTGAACTCCTGAATCAGGACACTAGGCCTCGGCGGGGGCCGTCTCCTCCGGGAAGGGGCGGGGGGTGACGCGGCCGCGGCGGCGGTCCTCCTCCTGGGGCTCGCCCAGTGGCGCGGGCTGGAGCGGCGCGCCGTTGGCGATCGCCATCCTCGCGAGCTCGGCCATGATGCGGTCGGTCGCCTCGCGGTTGCGGCGCTTGCGCGGCCCCGGGCCGGCGACGATGTCGCTCATGTCGATCGGGTCGCCGAAGGCGATGCGGGCGGGCCCGCGGAAGAGCTGGGTGTCCCACACCACCGCCGGCACCGTGACGACGCCGGGGCGCATCGAGAAGAACCCGGCGCCCGGGTGGCCCCGGCGCATGTGGCCGGTGCGGCTCACGTGCCCCTCGGGGAACACCACCAGGCACTCCCCCTGCGTGAGGAGGTCGAGCGCGTGGCGGATGGCGCCGATGTCGGCCTGGCCGCGGCGCACCGGGAAGGCCTTGACCAGGCGCAGGAAGGCGGCGACCGGGCGGTGCTTGAACATCTCCGACTTGGTCATCATGTGCGTGCGCCGGGGGCGCGCGGCGGCCATCAGCACCAGCGGGTCGGCGATCGACACGTGGGTGCACACGATCAGCAGCGGCCCGTTGCGCGGAAGGCGATCGTCCCCCCGCCGGCGCATGCGCAGGGGCGGGAGGTAGAGCAGCGGCATGACGAGGGCCCGCGAGAGGAACCAGACGATCCGGTCGATCATCGGTCCCCGCGCGCGTCGTCCTCGTGGTCGTCGTCCTCAGGGTGCTTGGCGAGGTTGGCCTGGGCCTCCTCGATGATCCGCTGCGCCTCCTCGAGGTTGACGGCCCGGTACAGCAGCCGGGTCAGGCTGCGGGCGTCGCGCGCGGCCAGGTGGTCGACCGAGCCGTCCTCCACCCAGAAGGGCGCGGCGTCGGGGTCCTGGCGCAGCAGCTCGACGGCCTGGTGGCCGCAGTCGAGGGTGAAGGTCGCGATCGCGTAGCGGCCCGGGTTGCTCGACTCGGCCTCGGGCTCCCAGGGCACGAGCGGCGCCGAGCGCAGCCCGCCCGGCTCGATCACCTCGGCCGCCAGCTCCACCTCGCGCCAGGCGAGGTCCACCGGCACGCGCAGGTCGAACAGCAGGCTCTCGGCGTCCTCCACCCGGTCGGCCGCGCTCGCCAGCACGGCCGCGACCCAGTGGGCCTCGGCGAACGACAGGCCGGTGAACAGGTCGGCCTCGTCGAGCAGCGGGGCGAGGTGGGCGTCGGGGCGCGTGCTGACCCCGACCGCGTACTCCTCGGGCCCGTAGGCGCCGGCCTCGACCTTCGCCAGCACGCGGACGGCGGCGGCGCCGTCGCCGCGCAGCGGGCGGCGCCACACCTCGAGGATCTCGAAGCGGTCGTCGATGGGCCGGGGCCCCTCGTCCTCCTCACTCATAAACGCCCTCCACGTAACGCGACAGGATCTGGGCCGCCCCGCGGACGGTGGCCATCGCGAGCCGGTAGTCCATGCGGGTCGGGCCCGAAGAGCGAGACGGTGCCCAGGTTGCGCCGCGGCACCCCGTAGTTGGCGGCCACCATGCTGAGCCCGGCGAAGTTCTGGTCCGGCAGCTCGGCGCCGATCCGCAGGTAGACCTGGTTGCGGCTGAGCGCGCCGCGCAGCATCGCGAGCAGCGCGTAGCGCTCCTCCAGGCTCTCCATCAGCGAGTCGATCGCCATCAGGTCCAGGTGGCGCTGCTCGGCGAGGAACCGCGCCTGGCCACCGACGAAGATGCTGCCGGCGGCCCCGGTGCCGAGCTCGGCGATCGCGGGCGCGAGCACGGCCAGGAAGGCGCGCTCCTGCGCCGACAGCGAGCGGTCGTCGAGCCGGTCCTCGATCATCCGCGAGCCCACCGTCAGCCCCACGATGCGGTCGTTGAGGAAGGCGCCGGCCCACTCGCACAGGCCCGTGTCGACCGCGCCGTCGAACGCGAAGACCCGCTTGGTGACGGCTCCCGTGGAGGTGATCACCACCACCATCACCACCTGCGGCTGGAGCTGCAGCACCTCGACGTGGCGCACCGAGGAGGTCTGCGGCGGCGGGCGCGGTGACGATGGCGAGCAGGTTGGTGACCTGGGCCACCACGTCGGCGAGGCGCTCGAGGGCCGCGTCCACCTCGCGCTGCATCTCGGTGAGGTCGAGCGCCGACTCGACCAGCGCCGGCGGCTGGGCCGGGGGGTCGCGGGTGAGGAGGGTGTCCACGTAGTAGCGGTAGCCGCGGTCGGTGGGCACCCGGCCCGCCGAGGTGTGCGGGTGGTTGAGGTAGCCGAGCTCCTCGAGGCGGGCCAGCTCGTAGCGGACGGTGGACGAGGCGAAGTCGATCCCCTCGCCGGCCGGCGATGTTCTTGCTGCCCACCGGCGTCGCCCGATGGCGATGTGCTCCTCGACGACCGTGCGCAGGATCACCTCCTGGCGCGGGCTTGAGCGCGCTCCCCGAGCGGCGGGTCTCGGCGCGGCGTCGTCGCTCACGCGTACTCCATCAGCTCGTGGAGGATCGGCGTTCTGCACGAAGCGCCCCTCGCGGGTGAGGGCGATCTCGTCGCCGTCGTGGCGCAGCAGGCCGGCGGCGCTCAGGCGCTCGAGGGCGTCCGGGGCGGTCCGGCGGGCCGGCCCAGGCGAGCGGCATGCCCGCGGTCGAGCCGCAGGCCCAGCATCCAGCGCTCGCGGCGCACGTCGTCGGCGTCGAGGGGCTCGTCCGTGCGCGGCGGCGCCTCGCCCCGCCGCCGAGCGCCGCGAGGTAGCCGTCGAGGCCCGGCGGCGTTGCGCCAGCGGCGCCCGGCGACCGTGCTCACCGCGCCGACGCCGACGCCCAGGTAGTCGGCCGCGCCCCAGTAGGCGAGGCTGTGGCGGCACTCGTGCCCGGGCCGGGCGAAGTTGGCCGTCTCGTACCAGCGGTAGCCGGCCTCCTCCAGGCCCGCCGACGATGCGCCGGTAGGCGTCGGCGCCCTCGTCCTCGTCGAAGGCCGGCGTGCCCGCCGCGCGCGAGCGGCGTGCCCGGCTTCAGCTCGAGCTCGTACCAGGAGATGTGGTCCGGGCCCGGCGCGAGGGCCTCGGCCAGGTCGGCCTCCAGGTCGGCCGGCGTCTGGCCCGGGATGCCGAAGATCAGGTCGATGCTGAGGTCCTCGAACCCCGCCGCGCGCGCGCAGCCGACGAGCTGCGCGCGCCTGGCCGGGGGTCGCCGCGCGGTCGAGGGCCGCCAGCAGGTGGGGCTGGAACGACTGCACGCCCAGCGAGAGCCGGTTGACGCCCGTCGCGGCGCAGCGCCGCGAGGGCGGGGCCGTCGACCGTCTCGGGGTTGGCCTCGATGCTCACCTCGGCGCCCGTCGGCCAGGTGCGGGCCGGATGCGCGTCCATCAGCGCGGCGCAGCCGGCGCGGGCGCATCAGCGTGGGGGTGCCGCCGCCCAGGTAGACCGTGTCGAGCGGGCCGATCAGGCCGGCGTCGCGCTCGCGCTCGAGCTCGGCGAGCAGGGCGTCGAGGTAGGCGTCGCGGCGGCCGAGCGCGCCCACGTTGACCACGAAGGCGCAGTAGCCGCAGCGCGACGCGCAGAAGGGCAGGTGCACGTAGAGGTGGCGGACCGGGGCCGAGGTCACTACTTGCCGCCCGTTTCCGTCGTCGCCGATCTGCAGCACCGACAGGAAGGCCTCCTGGGGCACCTCGACCGACCCGACCTGCTTCATGCGCTTCTTGCCCTCCTTCTGGCGCTCGAGCAGCTTGCGCTTGCGGCTGATGTCGCCGCCGTAGCACTTGGCGAGCACGTCCTTGCGGCTGCGCCTTGACGGTCTCGCGGGCGAGGATCTTGCCGCCGATCGCCGCCTGGATCGGCACGTCGAACAGCTGGCGCGGGATGGTGCGGAACAGGCGCTCCACCAGCAGCTTGCCGCGGGTGTAGGCCTGGTCGCGGTGGACGATCATCGACAGCGCGTCCACCGTGTCGCCGGCCAGCAGCACGTCGAGCTTCACCAGCTGGCTCTCGCGGTAGCCGACGATCTCGTAGTCGAGCGACGCGTAGCCGCGGGTGCGGCGACTTCAGCTGGTCGTAGAAGTCGAGCACGATCTCGGCCAGCGGCATGTCGTAGACGATCTGCTGGCGGTTCTCGATCGGCTCCATGGTGACGAAGACGCCCCGGCGGTCCTGGCAGAGGCCCATCACCGCGCCGACGCCGTCCTCGGCACCAGGATGGTGCAGCGCACGAAGGGCTCCTCGATCATCGTCGATGTTGGTCGGGCGGCGGCAGCTCGCACCGGCGAGCGCACCGGCGGATCACCTCGCCCTGGGTGGTGGTGACCTGGTACTCGACGTTCGGGGTCGTGGCCAGCAGCTCGAGGTCGTACTCGCGCTCGAGGCGCTCGCGCACGATGTCCATGTGCAGCAGGCCGAGGAAGCCGCAGCGGAAGCCGAAGCCGAGCGCCTGCGAGCGTCTCGGGCTCCCAGCGCAGCGAGGCGTCGTTGAGCGACAGCTTCTCGAGCGCGTCGCGCAGGTCGGGGTAGTCGTCGGCGTCCACCGGGAAGAGCCCGCAGAAGACCATCGGCTTGACCTCGCGGTAGCCCGGGAGCGCCTCGGCGGCCGGCTCGGCCACGCGCGTGAGGGTGTCGCCCACGCGCAGGTCGCCCAGGTTCTTGAGGCCGGTCACCAGGTAGCCGGTCTCCCCGGCCGCGAGCCTGCCCGGTCGGCGTCATGACCGGCGCCATGACGCCGATCTCCTCCGACTCGACCACCAGGCCGGTCTGCATGGCAGCGCAGGCGGTCGCCCTTCGCGAAGACGCCGTCCATCACGCGGACGAAGGCCACGACGCCGCGGTACTGGTCGTAGACCGAGTCGAAGATCAGGGCCCGGGCCGGGGCGGCCGGGTCGCCCGTGGGGCGGCGGGACGCGCGCCACGATCGCCTCCAGCACCTCCTCGACGCCCTCGCCGGTCTTGGCCGAGATGCGCAGCACGTTGTCGGGGTCGTCGCCGATCAGGTCGGCCACGGCCCGCCCGTGCAGCTCGGGGTCGGCGGCCGGCAGGTCGATCTTGTTGAGCACCGGGATGACCTCGAGGTCGCCCTCGATGGCCAGGTAGGTGTTGGCGAGCGTCTGGGCCTCGATGCCCTGGCTGGCGTCCACCACCAGCAGCGCGCCCTCGCAGGCGGCCAGGCTGCGCGAGACCTCGTAGCTGAAGTCCACGTGCCCGGGGGTGTCGATCAGGTTGAGCTGGTAGGTCTCGCCGTCGGCGGCCGTGTAGTGCACGCGCACGGCCTGCGCCTTGATCGTGATCCCCCGCTCGCGCTCGAGGTCCATCGAGTCGAGCACCTGGCTGCGCATGTCCCGCTCGCTGACCGCCCCGGTGATCTGGAGGATGCGGTCGGCCAGCGTCGACTTGCCGTGGTCGATGTGGGCGATGATGCAGAAGTTGCGGATGATGCGCCTGGTCCACGGGACCGACTCATCGTAGCGGCCGCCTGAGCCGCGACAGCGCGCGCAGCTCGGGCATCTCGAAGGCCTGGGCGGCCGCGAGGTAGCCCGAGCGCCGCGGCGCGCGACCGCGAGCGGTCATGCTCAGCGAGCTGGGCCGGGAGGCTCCGCCCGAGCGCATCGTCGAGCGACCTGCCAGACGGCCCAGGCGAAGGCCACCGAGATCGCCGCTGGCCAGCAGGCTGCGCAGCGACGCCGTCGAGCATCCAGGCGCGGTGCAGGCCGCCCAGCTCGCGCTCCAGCAGCCACACGCAGCACCCCGAAGGTCACGATGCTCGAGATCGAGGTCGACGAGCGGGATGCCGCCGGTGCCGAGCGGCTTGTAGAAGACGGCGTCGAGGGCGACGTTCAGCACGACGCCCGAGCGCCGCGACCTTGGTGGCCACCAGGGCATCTGCAGGCTGAAGAAGGCGCGGATGACCAGCAGGCTCGCGCCGTTGAACGCCAGGCCGATGGCGAAGATAGACCAGCGCCGTCGGAGGTGAGCGCCGTGCTGGTCGCGTCGAACTCGCCGCGCTGGAAGACGCAGCCGCACCACCGGCTCGGCGAGCACGAGCAGGAACGCCGAGGCCGGCAGCAGCATGAAGAAGATCTGGCGCAGTGCCGTCGGCCAGGGTGCGCGCGCATGCCCACCGATGTCGTCGCGCGCCGCCAGGCGCGAGATGGTCGGGAACAGCACCGTGGCGATGGCCACGCTGAAGACGCCCTGGGGCAGCAGGTAGAGCCGGAAGGCCGCGTCGATCGCGCGCACCGCGTCGTCGCTGACCAGCGTGGCGAAGGCGCCGTCCACCGACCAGGTTGACGTTGATCAGCCCGAGCCCGAGGGTCACCGGGCAGCATCAGCACCAGCACCCGCCGCACGTGCGCGGTTGCCGCAGCCCCAGCGAGAACGGGAAGGGCCCGAGGCCGCGCAGCGAGGGCAGCAGGTACAGCAGCTGGGCGAGGGTGCCGACGAGGATCGCGACCGCGTAGACGGTGATCCGCTGGTCGTCCGGCGACGAACGGCGTCGCCGCCAGCCAGGCACGACGATGATCACGATGTTCCAGAGCACCGGCGACGAACGCCGTGGCCCCGAACTCGCCCGCTGGCCTGCAGCAGCGCCGCGACGAGGCCGGTGAGGCCCGAGCAGCACGACGATCGGGAACATGATCTGCGACAGGCGGACCGTCTCGTCGACCAGCTCGGGCGACAGGCCGGGCGCGAACAGGGGCATCACCCACGGCGCGGTCGACGACCGCCAGCAGGCTGATCAGGCCCGAGCGCCACGCTGATCACGCCGATCAGCGCGCCGGCCAGGCGCCGGGCCTCCCGCTCGCGGCCCTGCTCCTCCAGCTCGGTGAAGACCGGCAGGAACGCCGCCGACAGGGCCGAGTCGGCCACCAGGCTGCGCAGCAGGTTCGGGCACCTGGAAGGCGATCACGAAGGCGTTGATGGCGCCCGTGGTGCCGAAGATCGCCGCCGCGATGATCTCGCGCAGCGAGGCCCGCGATCGCGGCTCACGCCGGTCCACAGCGCGAAGATCGCGGTCGACCGCCCGCGCCCGCCTGAGCGCCGTGTCTTCGCGTCATCTCTGGCCGCGATCCGGCCGGGCCGCTACCATGCAGCGCCGACCGACCCATGGAGGACGCCCCGCGTGGCGAACATCAAGCAGCAGAAGAAGCGCAACCGCCGCTCGCTCGAGCAGCGCGACCGCAACCTGAGGTACCGCTCGACGATCAAGACGCTCTTCCGTCGTCTCGACGACGCCGCCGAGCGCCGGTGACGGCGACCAGATCGGCGCGCGTGCCCGCGAGCTGGAGCACCTGATCGACCGCGCCTCCGCCGAGGGCGTCATTCACCGCAACAACGCGGCGCGCAAGAAGAGCCGCGTCGCCCGCATGGTCCAGAAGGTCCGCGCCACCAGCTAGTTCCGCGTGTCGTCCGGCGCCGGCCTCGCGCCGCGCGCCAGGGCGAGCAGGTCGCGCGCCGCCGTCTCGAGCACCAGGCGCTCCCCGTCACCGGGTGAGCGCCTGAAGTCGAGCTGCGCCGACACGCGCAGGTCCAGCTCGAGCGCGGCGATCCGCGCCAGGGCCTGCTGGGCGGCGCCCGGGGGCAGCGCCTGCGCCTGCTCGGCGAGGATCCGGGCCGGGTAGCCCTTGATGCCGGTCGCCGCGCCGACGGCGTCGGGCGACGGGTTGGGCCCGAGCGCCTGCGCCTGGGCGAGCGCGCCGGAAGCGGTTGGCCAGCTGCACCTGCATCACGATCGGCGGCAGCCGGGTGGTCGCCGGTGGCCAGGTCCTGCAGCAGGTCGTACACCAGGGGCCGCGTTGCCGCTCGTGATGGCGTCGGCCAGCTCGTAGACCTTGGCGTCGGGGTGGGCGCGGCACGATCGCGGCGATCATCTCGGCGCTGATCGGCTCGCCGTCGGCGTAGGCGGCCAGCTTCTCGGCCTCGCGGGCCAGGTCCATCGCCGTCAGCCCCGCCTTGCGCGCGTCGGCGGTGTCGACCATCACGCGCTCCACCACCGTGCGCGCCAGCGCCGGCGACACCGAGCCGCCGGCCCGGGCCACCTCGGCGCGGAAGTGGTCGACGAGCCACTTCGATCCGCTCGCCGCGCTTCGCCTTGGGGTCGGGCCCGTAGCGCAGCTCGCCGCCGAGCTCCGACCACGGCGCCGTGCAGCGCGGGCGTCAGCGGCCCGGCCGATACCAGCGCCAGGCAGCTGGCCGGCGTTGGGCGCCTCGAGGTACGCCACCAGCGGCGCCGCGTCGGCGGCCTTCCAGGCGTCGGCGCCCTCCACGAGCACCAGGCGCAGGCCGGCGAACGAGAGCGCCTCGCAGGCGGCCACCACCTCGCCGGCGGGGGTCTCCTCGGCCTTCAGGCGCTCGGGCGGCATGCCGCCCTCGCGCTCGACCCGCGCGATCAGCCGCGCCACCGCGCGATCGATCGTGGCCCGGTCCTCGCCCCAGATGGCGTAGGCGGGCTTCAGGGGTTCCTGGGCCATCGACCGGCCAGATTAGCGGGTGCCCGCGACGACGAGCGACACCGTGACCGCGCGCTCACCGTGACGTCGCCCGACAGGTCGGTGCGCCAGGTCGACGCCCCGCCCGCCGCGAGGGCGGCGAGCGTCTCGGGGCCGGGGATGGCGGAAGGGGTTGTCCTCCCCGGCCGAGATCAACGCCACCCGCGGGCGCAGGCGCGCGAGCTCCCGGGCAGGCCCGCGTCCTCGGAGCCGTGGTGGGAGACCTTCAGCACGTCCACCTGCCCGGTCACGAGCGCCGAGAGCGCGTCGCTCTCGGCGTCGGCGGTCAGCAGGGCGTCCAGGGAGCCCGCCGAGGCCAGCGCGACGAGGCTGTAGGGGTTCGGATCGGCCCCCACCGGGCGACTGCCGGAGGGCGAGAGCACGCGCACGCGCCAGGCCCCGAGCCGCAGGCGCGATCCCGCCCGGATCCGCGCACCGGCACGCCGTGCGCCCGCGCCGCGGCGACCGCCGCCCGGGCGGCGGGCAGCCAGCCGTCGGCCGGGTCGGGCGGGTGCAGCACCGCGCCCACCGGGAACCGGTCGAGGATGTCGATCGCGCCGCCGACGTGGTCGAGCGAGTCGTGCGTCAGCACGAGGAGCGTCGAGACGGCGCACCCCGGCCCGCCGCAGCGCGGCCACCACGGGCGCGGGCGAGCCGGGCGGCCCGGTGTCGAGCACGGCCGCGGCCCCGTCGGGGCTGCGCAGCAGGATCGCGTCGCCCTGGCCGATGTCGAGCACCGTCAGTGCCGGCGTGGCGGGCCACGGCGGCGGGGCCGGTGGCCGGCCGAGCACCCAGACCCGCCGCGGCCAGCGCCCCGCCGAGCACCGCGAGCGCCCCCCAGGGGAGCGCCCGGACGCGCCGCGTCGAACCGCCGGGCCGGATCGCGCCCCAGAGGGCGAGTGGCGCCAGCGGCGAGGGCGATGAAGGCCGGGGCGGCGGCCGGGCGGCACGTCCACCGCCGCCCCGGGGATGGCGGCGGCGCCGCCGGGCGGCGAGCAGCAGCACGCCATGCCCCGAGCCCCGCCACCCAGGCCAGCGCGACGCCGGCGGCGGGCACCACCGCGCCCGCCGCCAGACCGGCCAGCGCCAGCACGACGATCGGCGCGGCCAGCGGCACGGCCACCACGTTGAGGGCGAGGCCCGCCAGCGACAGGCGCCCGAAGTGCCAGACCACCACCGGAGCCGTGGCGAGGCTCGCCGCCGCCGCCAGCGCCGCCAGGTCGGCGACGCGCGGCGGGCAGCCAGCCGCGCGAGCCAGGCCGCCAGCGGCGGTGCCAGCAGGAAGAGCCCCGACACCGCCGCGAACGAGAGCTGCAGGCCCGGGTCGCCGAGCGACCGGGGCTGCTGCGCGAGCAGCACCGCAAGGCCGACGAGCATCAGGTACCAGCGCTCGCGCGGCGATGAGCGCAGCTCGGCCAGCAGGCCGAGGCCGCCGACGATGCCCGCCCGCGCCACCGAGGCACCGCCGTCGCAGGCCAGGCAGTAGGCGACCATCAGAGCGCCGGCCCCGGCGACGGCCGCCCGCCGCCGCACCCCGAGGGCCGTCAGCAGCCCGATTGCGGCGATCGCCACCACGGCGACGTTCTGCCCCGAGACCGCCAGCAGGTGCCAGAGCCCGGCGTCGCGGAAGTCGTCGGCGGCCTCCTCCGACAGGCCCGGCGCCGCCGCCGAGGGCCATTCCGCGCACGATCGCCCCGCGGTCGCCGCCGAGGCCCGCCGCCGCGTTGCGGCCCGCCCACTGCCTCCAGCGGTCGCGGAGTCCCCGCGAGGCCGCCGCGCCGGCCCTCCGCCGCGACCGCCTCGGGGCGCAGGCGCGCGGCGATCCCCTGACGGGCGAGCCACGATCGCCACCAGTCCGGCGAGCTCGCCCCCGCGGCCGCGGCCAGCCTGCCCCGCACCCGCAGGCGCGCTCCCACCGGCGGCGGGTCGTCCGGATCGTCGAGGTCGAGCAGAAGCCGCGTCCCGGACGGGATCGGCGGACCGTCGCGGGCCTCGAGGCGCTCGACGACGACGCGGCCCCGGCGACCGCCTCGCCCGTCGGGAACCGTGGGCGTGTCGAGCACGACGGTGCCCCGCACCAGCGTCGGCAGGTCGAGGTCCGGGGCCTCGGTCCGCGCGAGGCGTGCGCTGCCCCACGCCCCGCCTGCCAGCAGCGCCGCCGTGCCCAGGAGGGCGATGGCGGCCCCGGGGCGCCGCGCGAGGGCGCAGAGGCCGGCGCCGACCGCGGCCCCGAGGCACGCCGCCGCGGTCGCGGCGACCGGCCACCTGGCCGGCAGCGATGCGGCCAGACCGGCGCAGAAGAGCGCGAGCACCAGGTGCGGCGCGAAGCGCAGGCGCCCGGCCCCTCCCCCGCCCCACCTGCGCGATCCGTCCATCACACGACCGTAGGCCGGGGCGGCGCGCGGGTGAGCACCCGGACGTGACGATGCCGGCACGCGCGGCGAACATCCGCCGCCCCGCCCCGCCGCTCAGATGATGGTGACGGGCGTCCCCACGGGCATCAGTCGCGCCAGCCGGCGCAGATCGGGGTTGCGCAGCCGGATCGACGCGCGCGAGACCGCCCCCGGCACCAGCTGCGGGCGGTTGGTGCCGTGGATGCCGATCGCGCCGCCCGCCGGCCAGTCGCTCAGCCCCCGCGCACGGGCGCTGAGCCCGAACGCGAGGGGCCCGTAGAAGGCGCCCCGGTACTGGGTGATCCGGTTGCGCACGTAGAACTCGCCCGTCGGTGTCGGCGCACCGGGGGTGCCGACACCCGCGGGGGCCTGGAACACGACCCGGCCCCGGCGCGCCAGGGTGAACGTGCGCCGGGTGAGGTCGACCACCGCCTCGGTGTAGACCCGCGAGAAACGCCCCAGCGACGAGCGCGCCACCCAGCCGAGCTCTCCGGCCCCCGGCATCCGCACCCGCACCCAGGCGCCGCCCGTCGACGACGACGGGGTGGGATCGGTCACGACCACGAGGTTGCGCGTGCCCTCGGGCGTGCGGGTCGCCAGGCGGCCGACCGGCGCGGCGCCGGCCTCCGGGAGCGCCCGGGCCCGCGTGGCACGCAGCACCGGAGCCCAGGTCGTCGTGACCCCGAGGCTCAGGGGCTCGCCGATGCGCAGGAGGCCGACGGTCGGCTCGACCGGCTCGCTCGCGCCGAGCAGGCCGTCGCCGCGCACGCCGGCCGCGGCCACGCCCACGACGAGCATTGCGAGCGCCGCCGCTCCGAGCACCGCCGGACGCACTCCCGCCCCAGCGCGGCGACGGGCGGGTGGCATCGGGCGGCGACGCGCGGGCGGCGGCGCCATGCGGGCACCCATGATGGGGGAGGTCTCCGGAGCCACGGGCTCCGGCCTCGGCACGGGCGCGGCGTCCGGGGCGCGCAGCAGGCGCCAGATGGCCCACGCGAACAGCGCGAGGATGCCCCACTTCAGCAATCCCCCGCGTCGTCGCCTCATCTGCCACCCCCTCCCCGGATCCGTGCGACGCGCCGGATCCGCGTGCGCGAGGAGCCTACGACGCCCGTGGGGGCTCGCGACACTCCTCAGCACAACCGCCACCGGCGCCCTCGTGCCACCAGGACGTTTCTACGACGGCGCGCCAGGGGGCGTCTTCCCCCATTCGGCTAGTCGACCCGTGGCGGCACCGCACGCCGCCGTCCCTCAGCCCTCGGGTAGCGCCTCCGGGGCGGCGGGGTAGGGAAGGCCGCGCTTGGGCTTGGCGGTGTCCTTGTCGGCCTCGCGCTCGAGCTCGGCGGCGGCGCGGGCGGCCTTGGCATCGCGCTCGGCGAAGACGACGTCCTCGGGGTCCCCGGCGAGGAGCCCGAGGAACTCGTCGCGCTCGATCGTCTCGCGCTTGAGCAGCACCTGGGAAAGGAGCTCCAGGTCCTGGCGGTGCTCGGTGAGGATGTCGCGGGCGCGCTGGTGGGCCTCCTCGATGATGCGGCGGATCTCGGAGTCGATCGTGCGGGCCAGGTCGTCGGAGTAGTCGGGCTCGGAGTGCATGTCGCGCCCGAGGAAGGGCGCGCCCTGGTTGTGGCCGAGCACCCGGGGGCCGAGCTTCTCGCTCATGCCGAAGCGCATCGTCATCTGCTTGGCGGTCGAGGTGACCTTCTCGAGGTCGTTGGCGGCGCCGGTGGTGATCTCAGTAGAACACCAGCTCCTCGGCGGCGCGGCCGCCCAGGGTCATCGCCATCTGGTCCTCGAGCTGGGCGCGGGTGGTGAGGAACTTGTCCTCGGTCGGCATCGAGATCGTGTAGCCAAGGGCCTGGCCGCGCGAGACGACACTGATCTTGTGGACCGGGTCGGCATCGGGCAGGAAGTGGCCGACCAGGGCGTGGCCCATCTCGTGGTAGGCGGTCACCACCCGCTCCTTCTCGGAGAGGATGCGCGACTTCTTCTCGGGGCCGGCGATCACGCGCATGATCCCCTCCTCGAGCTCGGTCTGCTCGATCACGCGCTTGCCCTTGCGGGCGGCAAGCAGCGCCGCCTCGTTGACCAGGTTGGCCAGATCGGCGCCGGTGAAGCCGGGGGTCTGGCCTGCCAGCACCGCCAGGTCGATCGACTTGGCGATCGGCTTGCCCTTGGTGTGGACGCGCAGGATCTGGGCGCGGCCGTCGCGGTCGGGGCGGTCGACGACGATCTGGCGGTCGAAGCGGCCGGGCCGCAGCAGCGCCGGGTCGAGGATGTCGGGCCGGTTGGTGGCCGCGATCAGGATGATGTTGTCCTTGGCCTCGAAGCCGTCCATCTCGACCAGCAGCTGGTTGAGGGTCTGCTCGCGCTCGTCATGGCCTCCGCCAAGGCCCGCCCCGCGGTGGCGGCCGACGGCGTCGATCTCGTCCATGAAGATGATGCAGGGGCTCGACTGCTTGGCCTGCTCGAACAGGTCGCGCACCCGGGATGCGCCGACGCCCACGAACATCTCGACGAAGTCGGATCCCGAGATCGAGAAGAAGGGCACCCCGGCCTCGCCCGCGACCGCGCGGGCAAGCAGGGTCTTGCCGGTTCCGGGGGGGCCAAAGAGCAGTACGCCCTTGGGGATGCGGGCCCCCAGGGCCTGGAACTTCTTGGGGTTCTCGAGGAACTCCTTGATCTCGTGCAGCTCCTCGACGGCCTCGTCGACGCCCGCCACGTCCTTGAAGGTGATCTTGGGGGCATCGACGGCCATCCGCTTGGCCCGGGACTTGCCGAAGCTCATCACCTTGGAGCCGCCGCCCTGCATGCGGTTCATCAGGAAGATCCAGAACCCGATGAACAGGACGAAGGGGGCGAGCCAGATCAGCGACGACCACCAGGGGGCGTTCGGGATGCCCTTCACGGCGAACGGCACGTTGGCGGTCTCGAGCTCCTGGATCAGGGTCTCGGAGTACTCGTCGGGGTAGCCGGTGGTGTAGGTCGTGTTGTCCTTGTTGACGACCTTCACCTCCTGGCTCTCCACCTCGATGGTGGCCTTGGAGACCTTGCTCTCGCCGATGTCGGTGATGAACTGGCTGAAGGTGGGAGAGGGCGTCGACGGCTCGCTCGACACGACCAGGCGCTGGGCCACGAACACCAGCAGGATCACGATGAGGATCGGGAAGGCCGCGCTCTTGAGGAACTTGTTCAGCCCTGCTCCCTCTCCGGTACTGATGCGCCGCGGCCGTCGCCGACGCCGATGTGGGTGTGAGGATAGACGACCGCGCCGGGATCCCGCCCACCTCAGGGCACGACCTGGGATCGGAGCGATTCGAGGCGCGTCGGCCCGATGCCCGGCACCTCGAGAAGCTGATCGACCGAGGCGAAGCCGCCATGAGCGGTGCGCCATTCGACGATCCGCGCGGCCAGGGTCGGGCCGATGCCGTCGAGGGCGTCGAGCGCCGTCTCGTCGGCCGACGAGAGGCTGACCGGCCCACCGGCTCCCGGCCCGGTGGCGGCGCCGGCGGGTGCGCCCGCGGGCGCCCGGGAGGGCACCAGCACCTGCTGGCCGTCCTGCAGGATGGCGGCGAGGTTGAGGGCCGACATGTCGGCCCTGCGGGTGGGGCCCCCGGCACGCCGGATGGCCGCGATCACCCGGGTGCCGGGGGCGATCGGATAGACGCCCGGCCGCCGGACCGCCCCGGCCACGTGCACCATGCCGCGCGGCCCGGCCGGAGCCCCGGCGTCGACCGCGACGCTCGCCGAGGTCACCGCCGCGGGCTGCCCGCCGGCGCCCGCCGGGCCGGATCCCACGCGCCACGCGACGAGCGCGAGCACGACCGCAGCGGCGATGTAGGCCCAGCCGGAGCGGCGCAGCCAGGGAAGCAGTCGATCCATGCGAGCCAGGCTAGGCCCGGGCGACGCACGTCCGGCCACCCACCCGTGTCTACTTCACGACGAGATTGACCAATCTGCCGGGCACGACGATCTCGCGCACCACGGTCCCGCCGGCGATCTCATCGGCGATGCGCGGCAGGGCGCGCGCCATGGCGAGGGCGTCGGCATCGGCGGTGTCGACGGGCACCTCCATGCGCTCGCGCAGCTTGCCGTTGACCTGCACCACCACCGTCACGCTGGCCCGCTCGAGGAAGGCCGGGTCGGCCACCGGCCACGGCGCGCGCCACAGGTCCTCGCCGCCGAGCGCCTCCCACAGCTCGCTGGTGACGTGCGGGGCGAACGGGAACAGCAGCGACACGGCCGTCTGGGCGGCGTAGCGCAGGGCGCCCCGCGCCTCGGCCCCCTCGATGGTGCCCTCCGAGACGCCCTTGGTGCCGAGGTTCACCAGCTCCTGCACGGCCGAGATCGCCGTGTGGAACGAGAAGCGCTCGGAGATGTCCTCGGTGACCTTCGCGATCGTGGCCTCGGCCTTGCGCACCAGCTCGAGCGCCAGCGGGTCGTCGAGCCCCTCGCGCGCCGGACGCTCGGCCAGCCCGCCGGCCTCCAGCCCGCCCACCAGCCGCCAGAGCCGGTCGATGAAGCGGCGCTGGCCCTCGACCCCGCGGTCGCTCCACTCCATGTCGTCGGCCGCCGGGCCCATGAACAGGACGTAGAGGCGCAGGGTGTCGGCGCCGTAGCGGGCGACGATCTCGTCGGGCGCCACGACGTTGCCCTTGCTCTTGCTCATCTTCGCGCCGTCGCGGTAGATCATCCCCTGGGTGAACAGGCGCGCGAAGGGCTCGCGCACGCTCAGCAGCCCGGCGTCGTGGAGCACCTTGGTGAAGAAGCGGGCGTAGAGCAGGTGCAGCACCGCGTGCTCCACCCCGCCGATGTACTGATCGACCGGCAGCCAGTAGTCGGCCGTCGCGCGGTCGAAGGGCGCGGTCGTCAGGTGGGGCGCGGTGTAGCGCAGGAAGTACCAGGACGAATCGACGAACGTGTCCATCGTGTCGGTCTCGCGCTCGGCCGGGCCGCCGCAGGTCGGGCAGGTGACCGTCACGAACGCCTCGTTGGAGGCGAGCGGGCTGCGGCCGCTGCGGCGCGTAGTCGTCGATCTCGGGGAGCAGCACCGGCAGCTGGTCGTCGGGCACCGCCACGGCGCCGTGCTCGGGGCAGTGGATGATCGGGATGGGCGCGCCCCAGTAGCGCTGGCGCGAGATCAGCCAGTCGCGCAGGCGGTAGCCGACGGTGGCCTCGCCGAGGCCGTTCTCCGACAGCCAGGCCGCGGCGGCGGCGATCGCCTCCCCCGAGCCGAGCCCGTCGAGGAAGCCCGAGCCGACCATCCGCCCGGGGCCGGTGTAGGCCTCCTCGAGCGGCGTGCCCGCGTCGTCACCCTCGCCGGCGATCACCCGGCGGATCGGCAGGCCGTGGGCCGTCGCGAAGGCGAAGTCGCGCGCGTCGTGGGCGGGCACGGCCATGATCGCGCCGGTGCCGTAGTCCATCAGCACGTAGTCGGCGACCCATACCGGGATCGCCTCGCCGTTGACCGGGTTCACGACGTGGCGCCCGGTGAAGACGCCCGTCTTCGGGCCGGTCCGCGTCGCCGCGGTCGGCCGCCGACGCGCGCGCCGCCGCGGCCGCGTACTCGCGCACCGCGGCCTCCTCGGGCCGCCCCTGCACCAGGTGCCCGACGAGCGGGTGCTCGGGGGCGAGGATGAAGAAGGTCGCCCCGAACAGCGTGTCGGGCCGGGTGGTGAAGACCGGGATCTCCTGCGAGCCGTCGTCGAGGCGGAAGGTCACCCGCGCGCCCTCGGAGCGGCCGATCCAGTTGCGCTGCATCGTGAGGACGCGCTCGGGCCAGTCGACCAGCTCGTCCATGTCGTCGAGCAGCGCCTGCGCGTAGTCGGTGATGCGCAGGAACCACTGGGTCAGCTGGCGCAGCTCCACCTCGGTGCCGCAGCGCTCGCAGCGCCCGTCGACCACCTGCTCGTTGGCGAGCACGGTCTGATCCTTCGGGCACCAGTTGACCGCGGCCTCGCGCCGCTCGGCCAGCCCGCGCTCGAAGAAGCGCAGGAAGAGCCACTGGGTCCAGCGGTAGTACTCGGGCTCGCTCGTGGAGATCTCGGTGTTCCAGTCGATGGCGAAGCCGAGGCGCTTGAGCTGCTCGCGGATGCTGGCGATGTTGCGCGGGTGACGGTGGCCGGCGGCTCGCCGGTGCGGATGGCCGCGTTCTCGGCGGGCAGGCCGAACGAGTCGTAGCCCATCGGGTGGAAGACCGCGGCGCCCGAGCGCCGGCGCTGGTGCGCCACCACGTCGCCCATCGTGTAGTTCTTGGCGTGGCCGATGTGGATCTCGCCCGAGGGGTAGGGGAGCATCTCGAGCACGTAGGCCTTGGGGCGGTCCGGGAGTCGGGGTCACCGCCCCGTCGCGGGCGATGGCGGCCGCGTCGAAGGCGCCCTCGCGTTCCCACACGCCCTGCCACTTCGACTCGACGGGCGCCGGGTCGTAACGTTCCGGCAGAATTCGCGACGGCGCCGACATCCGCGCGAGTATCGCATACGGTTTACTGCCCCCATGGCCACGACCCGCCCACCCGTGCTGATCCGCGAGGCCGACGTCGCCGAGCACTTCCTCGGCATCATCGGGCTCTACCAGGCGCACGACTGGACCCACGCCGGCGACCCCGCCCGGCTGCGCATCGCGATCGAGCGCTCCTCGTTCGCGGTGGTCGCGCTGGAGGAGGAGCGCGTGGTCGGGTTCGCCCGCGCGATGTCCGACGAGGCCTTCGCGGTCTACATCGCCGACATCCTCGTCAGCCCCGACCGGCAGCGGCAGGGCATCGGGCGCACCCTCGCCGAGGCGATCCTCGACCACTACCCCATGGACACCTTCCACCATCAGGTGCTGGTGGCCGAGCGGGGGGCCGAGGGCTTCTACCGGCGGCTCGGCATGGTGCCGGTCACCTCCTACGGGCTGACCGCCTTCATCCGCACCCGCCCGTAGGCCCGGCGAGGGCGCATCGCGCCGGTCTCGCCAATGAGTTGCGCTTTTGCCGCTAAAGCGCGAGTCGTTCGACCGCCAGCCAGAAACTCCGCGGGGCGCCGACGCCGTCGTGCAGTGCCCCACGGGCCTGAGATCATCGATGAAATCTGGCCCCTGGGAGGGGTCCGAGCTCGCGGCGAGGTGATTCCATGACCGGGCACACCTTGGACCTGCGTTCAGGGTTGCCTCGGCGGAAGCGACACTCAGCGCGTCGCGAATCCGTTGAGCCATCACCTATTCGGGTGATGAGCCGGTAGAACCCTGACCGACGCGGGTGGTGTCCCCACGAACCGGCCACCCGCCGATCACGCAGCGCGACCAATTGTCCCAAACCGTTCACGCGAATCGCACACCTTCGACGCTGAGCCGGTCCCATAATCGCCAGGGAGGCGTCTGTCCCGAGGCGACCTCCGTGCCCCGCACTCCCTCATCGGAAGGCGATACATGAACCTGCCGGACTTCCGGATCTCCATCGTCGTGCCCGCGTACAACGAAGAGCGAACGATCGTCGACGCGGTGCGCGAGCTCCTGGCCGCCGACATGCCCTTCCAGGCGGAGTTCATCGTCGTCGACGACGGCAGCTCCGACGACACCCTCGCGCGCCTCACCTCGATCCGCGACCCGCGTCTGCGCATCGCCCGCCACCCCCGCAATCGCGGCAAGGGGGCCGCGCTGATGACCGGGGCGGCCCTTGCCACCGGCACGCACATCCTCCCCTTCGACGCCGATCGCGAGTACGACCCCGCCGACGTCCCGCGCCTGGTGGCGCCGGTCATCGAGGGGCGCGCCGCGGTGGTCTTCGGATCGCGGACGCTGGGCGCCAACACCGTGTACCAGTCGTTCCGGTACGCGATGGGCAACCGCGCCCTGACCCTCTTCGCCAACGTCCTCTACGACTCGGCCCTCAAGGACCTGCACACCTGCCTGAAGCTGGTCCCGCTGCCGCTCTTCCACTCGCTCGAGCTCTCCGAGACCGGCTTCGGGCTCGACACCGAGCTCACGGCGGGCGTGCTGCGGGCCGGGGTGCGGCCGTTCGGAGTGCCGATCTCCTACTACGCCCGCACCCACGAGGAGGGCAAGAAGATCGGCTGGCGCGACGCGGTCGACTGCGTGCGCATCCTGGGCGTCAAGCGCTTCACGGGCGAGGCGCCCCAGGTGAGGGGAGCCTCCCCGCGGATCTGGGGCACGGGGCTCGACACCCTGCCGGTGCAGCCGGCCGCGGCGCGCCGGCCCCGCTTCTACGAGATGCCCTCCCCGACGGCCGACCCCCGGACCGCGGGCACGAAGTTCGTGCTCGCCGACGACCTCTTCTGATCTGACGGTCGAGACCGAGGAGCGGCCGCTCACGCAGCCGCCCGCCGCCGCCCGCCTCACCGCGCTGCTGCTCGAGATCGAGGCGGCGCGGGGGCGCGGGGGGCGCGAACAAGCCATAACCAGGACCCCCGCCGCGCCGGCCGGCGACCGGACGCCCGCGTCCGATCGCCTCACGGCCATGCTGCTCGAGATCGAGGCGGCGCGCGAGCGCGAGCGCGCCCGGCGGGGGCGGCCGCCGATCCGGCGGATCGCGGCGGCGGCCCTGGTCGCGTGCCTGATCGTGGGCGCCGTCGCCGTGGTGGCCACCTCCGCGTCGGCGCGCCGTCAGCTGGCGCTCTCGTTCACCCGCCAGCCCGCCGAGTACCTCGAGATCTCCTTCGCGGCACCGCTCGCGCGCATCGACTCGGCAGGGGGCGCGGCGAGCGTGCGCGTCCCGGTACGGCTTCACGCCCACGCCGAGGCGCTGCGCGACCAGGCGGTCGTGCTCGAGGTGGCCGGCGCGGGCCGCACGGTCACCCGCCGGCGCACGATCGACCTCGCGGCCGGCGAGGCCCGCACGGTGGTGCTGAGCGCCCCGATCCCCGCCGGCAGCGCCCGCTGGGAGATCTCGGTCGCGCTGCCCGGGCGTGCCGAGCGCCTGCACTTCACCAGCCCCACGACCTCCCCCGGAGGATGATGAGCACCCGCACCTCCCCCATCGCGCCGGAGACGCCCACCGGCGCCCGCTCGCGGGCCGTCCACGTCACCACCAGCTGGGACGACGGCCACGTGCTCGACGTGCGGATGGCCGAGCTCCTCGACCGGCACGGCCTGCCCGGCACCTTCTACGTGGCCCCGCGCAACGTCGAGCTGCAGCCGCGCGAGCGCCTGGACGAGCAGGCCACCCGCGACCTGGCGGCGGGGTTCGAGATCGGCGGCCACACGCTCTACCACCTGCGCCTCGGGCACCTGTCGCCCGCGGAGGCCCGCCGGGAGATCGTCACCGGCAAGGACGCGCTCGAGCAGACGATCGGCGAGCCGGTCACCAGCTTCTGCTACCCAGGCGGCCTCTACGGCCCCGAGCACCCCCCGATGGTCGCCGACGCCGGCTTCACCATGGCGCGCACGGTCGAGCGCTGGGTCTCGAGCCCGACCCCGGTGTTCGAGATGGCGACGACGATGCACGGGTACCGCCACCTGGTGGACGGGCGCCCCATCATGCGCTCGGCCCGCGGCAACCTGCGGCTGGCGGCCCGCCTCTACATGAACTGGGACGTCCTGGCGATCCGCCTGTTCGACCAGGTGATGGCCGAGGGCGGCGTCTACCACCTCTGGGGCCACAGCTGGGAGATCGACCGCAACGGCGACTGGGACCGGCTCGACCGGGTCATGGCCCACATCGCCGGGCACGAGGGCGTCTCCTACCTCGACAACACCGAGCTCGCGCTCCGGGTCTGCGCGTGAGCGACATCGCGATCGTCGCGACACCGCCGGTGGTGATGGTCTCGTCGGTCTACCCGCCCCACCTGGGCGGCATGGAGAACGTGGTGCAGGGCATGGCCGAGACGCTCGCCCGCACCCGGCGGGTGGACGTGATCACCACCACGGCGGGCGCCGGGGGCGCCCCGCGCAGCGAGCGCCGGGGCGCGCTCACCGTCCGCCGCCACCGCTCGCTGGAGGTGGCGCACACGCCCCTGTCCCCCGGCCTGGTGGCGGGCCTGCTGCGGGCGCCCCGCTCGGCGATCGTGCACGTGCACGTGGCGCAGGCCTTCACCCCCGAGGCGGTCTGGCTGACCTCTCTGATCCGCCGGCGGCGCTACATCGTGCACTTCCACCTCGACATCGACGCCTCCGGCCCGGCCGGGATCGTGCTGCCCGCCTACAAGGCGCTCATCTTCGCCCGGGTGCTGCGCGCGGCCGAGCGGGTCGTGGTGCTCTCGGGCGAGCAGGCCGACTTCGTGCAGGAGCGCTACGGCGTGCGCCCCGAGCGGGTGGTGATCGTGCCCAACGGCGTCGGCGCCCCGCGCGAGCCCGACCCCGCCGAGCGCACGGGCGTGCGCGAGGACGACGACGGGATGCTGCGGCTGCTCTACGTGGGGCGCCTGGCCGCCCAGAAGAACATCCCCCGCCTGATCGACGCCTTCAGCCGGGTGAGGGCGCCCGTGGTGCTGGCGATCGTCGGCGACGGCGAGCTGCGTGAGTGGACCGAGCGCGCCGTGGCCGAGCGCGGGCTCGCGAACGTCCGGGTGGTGGGGCCCCGCCGCGACGGCGCCCTCGCCGCCTGGTACCGCTGGGCCGACGCCTTCGTGCTGGCGAGCGACAAGGAGGGCATGCCCCTCGTGGTGCTGGAGGCGATGGCCGCCGGGCTGCCGGTCGTGGCGACCGACGTGCCGGGCACCCGCGAGCTCGTGGACGGCGTCGGCCTGCTGGCGGCCCCCGAGCCCGCCGCGCTCGCCGCGGCGATCGACCGGATCGCCACCGAGCCCGGGCTGCGCGCCGATCTGGCGGGGCGCAGCGCCGCGTGCGCGGCGACCCACTCCTGGGAGTCGCGCCTCGCGGTGCTCGAGGACGTCTACGCCCAGATGGCGCGATGAGGACCCCGGCGGCCCTCGGGGGCCTGCGCGACCGGCTTCCCGCCGTGCCGCTCGGCCTGCCCGCGAGCGGCCTGCTGGCCGCCGCGATCGTCGTCGCCTCCCCCGGCGTGCCGGGGCTGGTGCCCGTGGCGGGGCTGTGGCTCTGCATCGGGCTGCCGGCGCTGCTGCTGCTGCACAAGCTCGATCTGCCGACGACCAACACCGCAGAGGCGCTGGTCTACAGCCTGGCCGTGACCCTGCTCGGGCTGATGCTCGGCGGTCTCGCGCTCAACCAGATCGGCCCGCTCCTGGGCATCGAGCGCCCGCTCGACCGCGTCCCGGTGACGATCTGCCTCCTCCTGGCGCTCGCCGGCCTGATGGCCTGGCGCGCCGACGAGCGCCGGCCCCTGGCGATGCCGGCCCTCCAGGTGCGCGAATGGGGGCTGCTGGGCGTGGGGGCCATCGTGGTGCTGGGCGCCATCGCCGGCGCGATCCGCCTCAACAACGGCGCCTCGGGCGGGCTGGCGCTCGCCATGCTCGTGGTGGCCGCGCTCGTGGTGGTGGCGCTGCTGGTGTGGCGCGAGGCCCTCGACGACGCCGTGATCTGCGCCGTGCTCTACCTGCTGGCCCTGGCCCTGACGCTGATGACCTCGCTGCGGGGCTGGTACATCATCGGCCACGACATCCAGCAGGAGTTCCACGCCCTCGGCCTCACCTCGGCCAACGGCATCTGGGACGTCTCGCTCTTTCGCGAGCCCTACAACGCCTGCCTGAGCATCACGATCCTCCCGGCATTGATCGGGCGGGTGGCCCACCTTCACGACCCCTACGTGCTGAAGGTCGTGATCCCGTTCCTGTTCGCCGTCTGCCCGATCGTGGTCTACCGCCTCGCCCGGCGGTTCGTGGGCGTGGCGCCGTCGATCCTGTCGGCCGTCTACTTCATGGCGTTCCCGACCTTCTTCACCGACATGCCGTTCCTCACCCGGCAGCAGGTCGCCTTCATCTTCCTGGGCGCGGCCTTCCTCGTTATCACCGAGAGCGAACAGAGCCTGCGCAGGCGGCGGTCCTGGCTGCTGGTGATGGCCGTCGGGGTGGTCTTCTCGCACTACTCCACGATCTACGTCCTTCTCGGGGTCATGGCGATGGCCCTCCTGGCGGCCCGGATCCCGGCCCTCGTGGCCCGCCTTCGCCCCTCACGCGAGCCGCGGACGCGGCTGCGCGTGCGCCGCGACCCCCTGGTCGTCAGCTGGCCGATCGTGATCGCGCTGGGGGTTCTGGTGGCGGTCTGGACCGGCCCGCTCACCGGCACATCGGGCCAGCTGGAGAAGACCGCGATCGACTCGGCGCAGGGGATCCTGTCGGGCGATCTGCTCGGCAACCGCTCCTCCGACGTCTCCTACAGCCTGCTGGCCGGCCAGACCCAGACCCTCGAGGAGAGGATCGCCGAGTACCGGGCCACGACCCTCGACGACAGCGCGACGGCACGGGCCGCCGGCACCTACTACCCGCTGAGCGTGGTCGACCGCTACGCCACCCCGCCCCTCGAGCAGCCCGACCTCCCGATCACCGCACTCGGCGACGCCGTCTCGAGCACCGGCGTCAGCGTGCCGCTGTTCAACTCGATCATGCGCGCGGGCTTCGCACGACTGCTCCAGGTGTTCGTGATCATCGGGCTGGTGGTTGCCGGGCTCGGGTTGGTGCAGTGGTTCCGCGTGACACATGAGTTCTTCCTGCTGGCGGCCGCGAGCTTCGGCGTGGTGATCACACAGGTGCTGCTACCGGCGCTCACGGTCGAGTACGGGCTGCTGCGCTCGGTGCAACAGGGCCTGTTCGTGCTCGCGCCGTTCCTGGTCGCCGGAAGCATCGCCCCGTTCATATGGCTCGGCCTGCGCCGCGCCACGACTGTCGCCGCGGTCATCGGCACCTGCTTCTTCATCTCGCTCACGGGCGTGCTGCCGACCCTGCTCGGCGGCTATCCGGCCCAGCTGCACCTGGAGAACTCGGGTGAGTACTACGACCTCTACTACGTGCAGCCACAGGAGCGTGCCGCGTTCCGGTGGTTGTCACAACGCGTCGACCGCACCACCGAGGTGCAGTCCGAGTTGCAGTCGGATCGCTATCGCTCGGCCGACCCCGAGGCCTTCGCCTCATTCAGCATCTCCGACGACATCTATCCCACCGTGCTGCGGCCGGACTCATTCGTGTTCCTCGGGGAGTCGGTGGTGCAGCGCGGCCGGGCCGCGCTGCCCGAGGGCAACGACCGCATCACCTATCGGTATCCGCTCGCCTTGCTGGACGCACAGAAGGACCTGATCTATGCGAGCAGCGGCGGCCTGGTCTACCGATGAGCGACCGCCCGCGCCGAGCGCTCTCACGCAGCACGAGGACGACCCACCTCCCGGCGTGCATCGACGACATGCGAAGGAACTCATGAGCACCAACCTCCCGGCCGAGCACGGCCACCCGCCCGAGCACCCGACGGTGCTCCTGCAGCCCCGCCGGATCCTGATGGTGGCGCACCAGTTCCCACCGCACGTCAGCGGCATCGGCAACGTCGCCGCCGCGGAGGCCGCGCACCTCGTGGCGAGCGGCAACGAGGTCACGGTGCTGACGACCGACGGCGAGCGGGCCTCATCCATGATGACGCCCGAGGGTTACCGCATCGTGCGCGTGAAGGCATGGGAGGGTCTGGAGCGCCACCGCGGCATCCCCTTCCCCGTGAGCGGCCGATCGTTGATGACCACCACGCGGCGCCTGGTGCGCTGGGCCGATCTCGTGCACATACACGACGTCCTCTACATGCCGTGCTGGGCGGCCGCCTGGGCGGCGCGCCGGGCGGGCCGGCCGGTGATCGTCACCCAGCACGTGGCGACGGTCGCGCACACCTCCGCGGCGACGCGACTGGCCCAGCGCGCCGTCTACGGCTCTGCCGGCTCGCGCATCCTGCGCGGGGCCGAGCGCGTGACGGTGCTCAACGGGCGGGTCGCCGGCTTCGTCGCCGAGCAGGGGGTGCGGCCGGACCGCATCCGCCTGTTGCCCAACGGCGTCGACACCACCCGCTTCCGGCCGCCGGCCCCCGGCGAGCGCGAGGAGCTACGGCGCGCCTACGGGCTGCCGCAGGACACGGTACTCGCGCTGTTCGTGGGGCGCTTCGTGCCCAAGAAGGGCGTGGACAGGCTGCTCGCGGCCCTCGGCGACGACTACGTGGTGGTGCTCGCCGGCGGGGAGCGACCCGCACACGTCCCCGACGACGGGCGCACGGTCTTCCTCGGCTCGCTGGCTCCCGACCGCGTGGGCGAGGTCTACCGCGCGGTCGACATGTTCGTGCTGCCGTCCGAGTCGGAGGGCTTCCCGCTGAGCGCGCAGGAGGCGATGGCCTCCGGCCTGCCGGTCGTCCTGCGCCACGACGAGGGCTATGACCCCTACGCCCTCGAGGACGTCGGCGTGCGATTCATCGACGGCTCCCCGGCGTCGATCCGCCACGAGCTGTCGGCCCTGGCGGCAGACGAGGGGTGGCGCCGGGAGCTCGGCGAGGCCGCTCTCGATCACGCCCGCACACACTTCGCATGGCGTGAGCACACGGCGAAGCTCGAGGCCCTGTGGGACGAGATCCTCGATGGGGCAACACACGCGTGAGCGCACCGGCCCAGAGCACGCGGACCACCGATCACCTGTTACGCGGCTCGGCGTTCCTGATGGCGGCGACGCTGTCGGCGTCGGCGATCGGCTTCGCGTTCTGGCTCGTGGCGGCGCGCCTCTACACCCCCGCGGAGATCGGCGTGGCATCCACGCTGATCTCCGCCACAACCCTCATTGCCTACTTGAGCCTTCTCGGGCTGAACAACAGCCTGGTGCGCTTTCTGCCCCTGTCGGACAACCGTGGCCCGGAGGTGACACAGGCCGTCCTGGCGACGGCCGGCATCGCCCTGCTGATCGCCACCGCCTACGCCCTCGTTGCACCGCTGATCGCCCCTCGGCTCGATCTGCTCTCGAGCGATGTGACGCGTTCGGTGCTGTTCGTCGTGCTCACGGCCGCGGCGGCGGCGAACCTGTTGACCGATTCGGTGTTCATCGCGCTGCGGGCCGCCAAGTACAACCTGCTGGTGGACGGCGTGATACAGAGCCTTATCAAGGTGGCGTTGGTCGCGCCGCTGGTCGCCTTCGGTGCGTTCGGTGTATTCACCGCATATGGCCTCGGCGCACTCGTGGCGGTGGCGCTCAGCATCACCCTGTTGCGGCGGATGCTGCATATACGCCCCGAGCTCGGCAACCGGCGCACCCTGCGGCCCTATCTCGGATACTCGGGCGGCACCTATGTGTCGGCCTGCCTGAACCTGTTTCCGATTCTCGCCGTGCCTCTGATCGTGCTGAACTCCAAAGGCGCGGAGGCGGCCGGCTATTACTTCGTCGCCTTCCAGATCGCGATGCTCCTGAACGGGGTCTCATACGCCGTATGTGAATCGACCTTCGCCGAGGGCGCACATGATGAGGGACGTCTCGGCCGCGTCGCACGGCGCTCGGGCCGGCTGGTGTTCACCACCCAGGCCGCGGGCGCGGTGATCATCGCGATCGCGGCTCCGCTCGCACTGAGCTTCTTCGGATCCGACTACGCCGACCAGGCCACCAACGTGCTCATCGTGTTCGCCGCCGGATCGATCGGCGTCGCGTTCAACACATGGACCAGCACGCTTCTCAAGCTCACACCGGGCGGGATGAGCTGGCTGATCTGGTCGCACGTGGTCTATGCGGTGGTGATCATCGGCGGATCGCAGTGGCTGTCGGACCGCTCGCTGGTGTGGCTGGCGGTGATGTGGGGCGTGGGCAACGCGGTGTGCGGGCTGATCGCCTCGATCGGCCTGATCGCCTCCCACCGCCGTGAGCCCGCCCTGTGGGAGGGCGCGCGTGCCTAGGCGGCCGACGGCCGGCCAATCGGTGCTGCTGGTGACCCCGCACTTTCGCCCGCACGTCGGCGGCGTGGAGCAGTACGTCGAGCAGCTGGCCGAGACCCTGCGGGCGCGCCACGGCCTGCGTCCGGTGATCGTGACCACCTCGCCCCGGGGCGCCGGCGACGAGCCCCCGTGCGACTCGGAGCTCACGGTGAGGCGCCTGCCGGCGCCGGCGCGGGTGTTCAACACGCCCGTCGGACTCGGATGGGCGCGGGCCATGCGGCGCCTGATCCGCCAGGAGCGGGCGGTGCTGGTGAACGCGCACGCCCCGGTCCCGCTGCTGGCCGACCTGACCGCCCGTGCCGTGGGCGACCTGCCCTTCGTGCTGACCTACCACACCGGTCCGATCGACCGCAGCATGCGGTTGCGGGCCATGATCGGCGACGCCTACGAGCGCCTGGTGCTGCCGGCCACCGCGCGCCGCGCCGACCGGATCGTCTGCTCGTCGCAGCACGTGGCCACCTCGTTCGCGCGGGCGTTCGGCGACAAGTCCGTCGTGATCCCGCCGGCCGTCGACATGGCGGCCTTCGTGCCCGCCGGGCCCGGCACCGCCGAGCCACGGCGCATCCTGTTCGTGGGCTCGCTCGAGCGGACGACCGCCTACAAGGCGCTGCCCGACCTGCTCGAGGCGATGCGGCGGATCCGCGCGACCGACCCGCGGGCGACCCTCCACGTGGTGGGCGACGGCGACGCGCGGCCCGATCACGAGCTGCTCGCCGCGCGCCTGGGCCTCGGCGAATCGGTGCGGTTCCTCGGCCACCTGGGGCGCGAGGCCATCGCCGACCAGTACCGGCAGGCCGGCATCGTCTGCCACCCGACCCACCACGACAGCTTCCCCACCGTGCTGGTGGAGGCGATGGCCTGCGCGCGGCCGGTGGTCTCGACCCTGGTCGGGGGCATCCCGTCGCTGGTCACCGACGGCTCCGACGGCCTGCTCTACCCGGCCGCCGACATCGACGCCCTCACCCGCGCCCTGGAGCGGCTGCTCGACTCCCCCGGGCTCGGCGACCAGATGGGCGCGCGCGGGCGGGCCGCGGTGGCCGAGCGCCTCTCGCGCGAGACCCAGTCCGACCGCACCATGGAGGTCTTCTCCGACGCGGTCATCCGACGCACGCACGGCCGTCGCCGCGTGGCGATCCTGGCCCCCTACTATCCGCCGAAAACCGGCGGCGTCGAGCACTACGCCCACGAGGTGGCCGGCGCGGTCGCCGCCGCGCCCGACATGGACGCCCTGGTGATCACGAGCAACCACGCGGGCCGGCGCCGGGTGGTGGAGACGATCGACGGGGTCACGGTGATCCGCCTGGGCCGCTGGTTCCGGCTCTCCAACACGCCGATCAACCCGCTGTGGCCTCTCACGGTGCGCCGGCTGCTCGCGCGCCACGCGATCGACGTGATCAACGTGCACTCGCCGGTGCCGTTCCTCGCCGACGCGGCGATCCTCACCGCCCGCTGCCCGGTGGTCTTCACCTACCACTCGGGCTCGATGGCCAAGCCCGGCCAGCCCAACCTGGCGATCCGCGAGTACGAGCGCCACACCCTGCCCTGGATGTTCCGCCACGCCGACGCGGTGGTGGCCGTCTCGGGGGCGTCGCTCGGGCACGCGGTGCCGGGAGCGATCACCATCTCCCCGGGCGTCGACCAGGAGACCTTCTCCCCGGGGGCCGAGCCGCCGAGCGCGGCCGCGCCGTCAGTGCTCTACGTGGGGCGCTTGGAGCGCAGCTCGGCGTGGAAGGGCGTCGACCACCTGCTGCGCGCCTTCGCCGGCGTCCGCCGCGAGGCCCCCGGCGCGCGCCTGCGGCTGGTGGGCGACGGCGACGCGCGCCCCGGCCTGGAGGCGCTCGCCCGCACCCTCGGCATCGCCGAAAGCGTCGATTTCGAGGGCTTTCGCGGGGGGGCCGACCTGGTGGAGGCCTACCGCACCGCCACCGTGCTGGTGCTGCCCTCGCTCACCGACGCGGAGTCGTTCGGCATGACGCTGGTCGAGGCGATGGCCTGCGGGCGGCCCGTGATCGGATCGCGCGTCGGCGGCATCCCCGAGGTGATCGACGACGGCGTGACCGGGCTGCTGGTGCCCCCGGGCGACACGCGGGCGCTCACGGCCGCCTGCCTGAGGATCCTCGGCGACGGCGCGCTGGCCGACCGCCTCGGCCGGGCCGGGCGCGAGGAGGTGCTCGCCTCACACGGCTGGTCGGCGGGCCTCGGGCGCTACCTCGAGCTCTTCCGCTCGCTCACGCCCGCCCCGGAGCTCAGCGCGGAGCGCGGCTGACGGCGACGGCCGCCCGCAGCGCCGCGAAGGCGGGCTTGGGGGCGCCGTCGGCGCGGCGCAGCCCGTAGAAGTTCTCAGAAGTCGCCCGCGAGCCGCCGAGGTCGCGAGCCGAGTACCAGATCAGCGCCCGGACGCCGGGGTCTGCTCCGGCCGCCGCGACGCTGTCGCGGGCGATCTCGGCCTGACGGGCCTCGGTGACGTGGGTGGTGGAGGCGTCGATCGAGGCCGGACTGCCGTCGGACGCCGAGCCCGGCCCGCCGGTGGGGGCTCCGTACTCGGTGAGCCAGATCGGCATCGCGGCCGAGCCGTGCGCGGTGAGGACGCCCCGGAGATTGACGGGCGCGTCGCGGATCGCGTTCCAGGCGGTCGCGAAGCCCTCGGGCCGGTCGGAGGGCAGCAGCGGGTAGGTGTAGGGATGGTAGGCCACGCCGTCCACCAGCCCGTTGGCGCCGGCAGCGCAGACCGCGTCGAGGAAGACGGCCGCCGAGATCGCTCCGCCCTCGTCCGGCACCGCCGCGAGGCCGCCCGACAGCACGGTCGCCGCCGGATCGGCGGCCCGGATTGCCGGCACCGCGGCCTCAAGCAACCGCACGTAGGCGTCCGCGCGAGGGGCCGGAGCCCAGAAGGCAGGGGAGTTCGGCTCGTTCCAGATCTCCCATACGTCGATGCCCAGAGAGCCGTAGCGCGTCACCGCCGCCGTCGCGAAGCGCGCGAAGTCGCCGGCCGAGGCCGGACCGCACTTGTCAGAGTCGCACCCGCCCGCGCGCGCCCATGCGGGTGTGTAGGCGAGCACACCGATCATCGACAGCCCGCGCTCGCGGGCGGCGGCGACGACTCGGTCGAGGCCGCTCCAGTCCCAGGCCTCACGGCCGTTGTGCTGCACGTTCGCCCATGAGACATCGAGACGCACCGTGCCCCCGATGGCCGCGGCGTCATCGAGGGCCGCGCCGAGCTCGGTCGGCTCCATCCAGGGAAGCTCATCCCCGTAGGCGAGGCCGATCCGCGGCCCTGACACGCCGTCAGGCATCTGGCCCGTCGCCGGCGGATCGGCCGCAGATGCAGCCCCGCGCGCCGGCTCGGACGAGGCGGGAAGGTGCGTCGCGTGCAACCTCGCCGACGCGGCCGTCGCGAGCGCGGCCGCCCCGCCGCCCGCCTGCGCGCCGTCGGTCTGGGTGACCATGGCGAAGGCGCTCGCGGTGATCAGGATCAGTGGGGCGATCATGCGCACCCAGCGTGACAGGCGAGTGGCCACGCCGGTCCCTCGGCACGCGACGCACAGGGCTTGACCGGGCAGGTGTCACGCGGATGTGACACCTGCTCTCGCGCCCCGCCCGCCAGGGGGCGGGGCCGGAGGGTCGAGCGCCGCTACTCGGAGGCGGAGCGGGCGAAGCGCGCGACGCGCTCGGGGCTCTCGTCGGCGCCGATCGAGTCGGCGGACGGCGCGCCCACGGTCCCCTCGGGCCGGCTGACGGTGCCCGACGCGTACAGATCGACCAGGTCGAGGGCGAGCAGGCGCGAGAGCCGCTCCTCGACGCGCAGGAACCGGTTGACCATGTCGAGGTCGCCCCCGATGGCCGGCGCGTAGAGGGTGCGCCACAGCTCCATCAGCGCCTCGACGTGCACCATGCGCCGGTCGTCGGTCTGGGTGTGGTCGGCGAACTCCTTGGCCTCACGCGTGACCATCTTGCGCGCGGCTCCACGGGTGACGCCCAGGCGGGCCGCGATGGCCTCCATCGACTCACCGGCCCGGCTCATCTGAATGGCCATGCGCCGCTGGCGCGCCGCGATGATCCGTCGGTTCTCCGCCTCGTTGGGCTCCGCCACGTTCCACCCCTCGCCGTCGTGCGCTTGCGGATTTCCTTGCAGGAGGGATTCAATCACGAAGGTCCGACCGCGCACACCCGGTCACGGCTTTCTTGCAGTCGAACCACCCGAGTCGCCGCCCGAAGGTCGAGTCGCGCCGGGCGCGAAGCGAGGCGATGCCGGCCGGCCCGCCGGAGGAGGGCCGAGCTGGACGAGGTCGGTCACGGGATCGGGGCGGCCCCGCGGACGGGCGGCCGAGGACGCGAGGCTCTGGAGACGCCGGCGGACCTCGCCCGGTCGATTGCCGACCAGGCTGGAAGATCAGAGAAGCGCCATCTCGCATCTCTTCTCCGCCCAGGAGTCCCCCCTCGGGGGGATCTGACACAGCAACCTCGACCCATGGGGGATACCCACGACGGGCGTCTGAACGGACGGGGGGTAGCAGCTCCGAGGCCCCTGGTGGGTTACTAGCTCAGGGGTGTCTGAGAACGCATTGCCGCGCCCGCCGACACACCCCTGAGAGGGACGCTCACGGTGAAAGCCGCCGAGGTAAACACCGACGATCAGCCAAGCGCCGCGGCGACGCTCCTGACGATCGACGGCCCGACCGACGCAGGTGGCCCGCTGCGACTCGGCGGGGACGATTCGGCAGGGACGGCGGAGGTCGCGGCAAGCGTCCATGAAGGCCGCGCGTTCGCCTTGGCGCGCCCGGTCTCGCGGTCGCGCCTCCTCTCCTGGCTGGTGATGTGGGACGCCCTCGTCCCGGCCGCGCTCCTCGTGGTCGCCGGCCGTTTCGAGGGTGTCTTCGGCCCTCCGCTCAACGGAGGTGCGGCCGACATCACCGACTCCCTCGTCCTCGTGCTGGCCATCATCTCCCCCATCGGCCTTGCGATGGCCGGCGCCTACCACCACCGCCGCCGCCGCGGCGGCAGTCGCCTCCTCTTCGCCCTGAGACTCGGGGTCGTCGGGATGGTGATCTCGTGGATCGCCCTCATCTCGTCGGCGATCATGGGCTGGCCGATCGACTTCGCCCAGATGCTCGCTCTCTCTGCTCTTCTGCCGGTCGGCTGGCTCCTCGGGCGCTGGGCCTGCGACCGCCATCCGGCGACCGGTGCCGAGCGCATCCTGCTGGTGGGATCCGGCACAGTGGCCCAGCGGGTGCTCGACCTCACGCTCCGCCATCGCGAGCGTCGCCTCGACGTGGTCGGCCGCATCGAGGTCGATCCCGCGGCCGCCGTGAGCGCCGACGCGCCGGGGCCCCCGGTGCTCGGCGGACTCTCGAGACTGCCCGAGATCGTCGGGACCCACGCAATCGATCGAGTGATCGTCGCATTCGCTCCGGGGCGCGACTCCGAGCTCGTCGAGGTGCTCCGCCACTGCATCGGAGCCGGAGTCCAGGTGGACGTGGTGCCGCGGTTCTTCGACCTGGTGGGCCCGGCGCCGCGGGCGCACTCGCTCGGCGGCCTCGCTCTGCTCGAGGTTCCCGGCCGAGGCCTGACGCCCGCGCAGCGGGCCGTCAAGCGAGGGCTCGACATCGTCGGATCCCTCGCGCTCATCGTCCTCCTCGCGCCCTTCGTGCTGACGACGGCGATCGCCGTCGCGGCGCGGCGACGGACGCCCGATCTTCTTCCGGCAGATCCGCGTCGGCCAGCAGGGCCGCGGCGTTCTCGATCCTCAAGTTCCGCACGATGGCGGTGGGCTGCGACGTAGCGGGGCTCGCGCAGGTGGCGACGGTGGCCGACGAGGGGGCCGGATCCCTCGACGAGGAGCCGCCTCCCATCTCGGCGCTGGTGCGCGAGCTCAAGGAACCGAGCGAGGCACGGGTGACCCGCCTGGGCGCCTTCCTCCGCACGACCAGCCTCGACGAGTTGCCGCAGCTCTTCAACGTCCTCCGCGGCGACATGAGCCTTGTCGGCCCTCGCCCGCTGCGCCCCTTCGAAGCGGCTGCTCTGAGCCCCTGGCAGGTCGCCCGCCAGGACCTCCGCCCGGGGCTCACCGGGCTTTGGCAGGTCCTCGGACGCTCGAACGTCAGACTGGGACGAGCGGATGCAGCTCGACTACTCCTACGTCTCGCACTGGTCGTTCGCCTCGGACCTGCAGATCCTCGCGCGAACCCTGCCCGCGGTCCTCAAGAAGGACGGTGCCGTTTGAGGCGCCAGGCGCGCCGGTTGATCTCCGCGGCCTCCGCGATCGCGGCACTCACGTGCGGCTCGGCGACCGGGAGCGCCGCGCTCGTGGTGCCCGACGGTGGCTTCGTCATCCACGGCTCCACCGCCGACGTCAAGGCGGGCATCGACCTCGCCCATGAGGCCGGCGCGCGCTGGGTGAGCCTCGCCAACTATTGGGAGTTCCTCGAACCCCAGCCCGACAGCTACCAATCCGCGGGTGGCCCGGGCACCGCCGCCTGGAGCGAGCTGGAGGAACAGCTCGTCTACGCCAGGTCCCGAGGGCATGAGCGTCGAGCTGCGACTCAGCAACGCCCCGGCTGGGCCAGCGCTCGCGAGGGCGTCTCCGATGACCCGCCCACCGCGGCCAACATGCGGCCTACGGCGACTTCCTCGCCGACCTGGCGCAGCGCTTCGGTGCCTACCTCGACGCCTACTCGCCGTGGAACGAGCCGAACCGGGTCGCATTCTGGAGTCCCGTGAGCCCGCAGGCCTACACCGCGCTGCAGAAGGTCGCCTATCCCGCGATCAAGACGGTCGATCCTACGGCCACGGTGCTCTCCGCCCCCGTCGTCGGGCGCTATGCCGGCGCAGAACTCGGGTACACCTTCCTGCGCCGGGCGTATCAGGCCGGGATTGAAGGGCTCCGCCGATGTCATCGGCTGGACCGGATACCCGGGCGGGGAGCCCGAATCGTCCTCGCCCGATCGGAGGGCGGCGTGCCGGCCGGCAACACCCTCCCCGCGCAGCTCTATCTGCGCGACCTCATCGACGAGTACGACCCGGGCCGCAAGGTCTGGATCATGGAACTCGGCTGGAGCACCTGCGTGTCCTGCAACGTCTCGGCCGCCAACGGCGCCACCGAGGCCCAGCAGGCCGACTACCTCACCCGTGCCTTCATCTACCGGCGGCGCTACCTGACCGGGATAACCGAGCAAGATCTTCTGGTACCAGCTCCGCGACGACGGCACGAACCGCGCCGACTGGTTCCAGAACCAGGGCGTCGTGCGCGCCGACCTCTCGCCGAAGCCGGCTCTGGCGGCCTTCCGGGCACTCGGCGATAGAGGTGCCGGACCCCTCGTCACCCGGGCCGCCGCCACCCCCGGCGGGGGCACCGGCCCCGGGGCCCTGTCCCTGCACTGCCGCCCGCGGCCGCGGCTATCCGACTTCCGGCCGCCGCGACCTCCCCCGGCGGCCGCGTGGCCATCGGGCCGGTGCGGGTCAGCGCACGCGGAGGCGTCTTCACGCTCAGCGTTCACGGTCTCTCTCAGCGGGCGGCTCGACGAAGATTCGGGTCGAGGGCTACCGAAGCCGGCATTGGCGGTCGATCAGCACGATCAACGTGCCCCGCTCCGGCAAGGTCACACTGCGCTTCCGCGACAAGGGCTTCCTCGGGTTCCGCCTTCGTGGCACCGTTCCCGGGCGCACGGGCTTCCGGGTCGGCCGAGTGGTGCGAATCCCTGCCAAGATACCTGGTGGTCGGTTAGATGAGCCACACCCCCAATCGCGCCGCGCATCGGCACCGCGCAATCATCGCCCGGGCCTGTGATGCTGGTCATTGCGGCGGCCCTGCCGGCGCTCGCGGTCTCCACACCCTCGCCGGAGGACGTGCGCGAGTGCATCGAGCGGAACCTGCCCCGCTATTCCACCCCCGGGAGCGCCGTGACGGCCCAGTACGCGGACGTCGAGGCGTCGTGCCAGGCGGGGCTCGAGGACGGCTCGGTCTCCGTGCAGTTCGACCCAGGCCCGACAGACCGCAGCGATGCCACGACGACGCCCGCCGCCGGCGGGGCCGGCGCCGACCGCCTGCGAGCCGAATGGCGGCAGCTCGAATGGCGGCAGCTCGGCCGGCGCCGGCGCGGCAGCCGGACACCGGGGTCGCGAGCGATCCCGCAACGGCCGTCCGACCCCGCTCCCCTCCCCGGCCGACGCCACGCTCCGAAGGCAGCCGCGAGCTCGAGGTCGTGACGACAGCGATCGCCGGGCCGACTCGGGCGCGGGCTCGCCGCTGCCGTCGTCGCTCTCCGGCGGGCCGGTCTGGCTGCTCGTGCTCATGGGCGCCGCCGCCGCTGTCATCGTCGGGGCTGCCGCCATGGCGGTGCGGCGGCGGCTGAACTGAGCAGCACCGCGCCCCTCCCCCTCGTCGCCGGCGTCGCGCGCACGGTTCACGCCCGCCTCGCTGCTTTCGAGCATCGCCTGGCTGTCTCCGGTGGTGGCCGCTGTGTTGCTCGCCTTCCCTTCGGGCGGCTACTTCATCACCGACTGGGGCGTCGCGAGCATCGTGCTGCTCGCCATCCTCGCGGTCGCCGTCCTGAGCCTCGACGTCTCCCTTGGGGGGCGCTGGGGCGGGCTCGCCCTCGGCGGGCTGGCGGGTCTCGGCATATGGCAGGGGATCTCAAGCGCCTGGGCATACCAACCCTCCCTGCGATCGACGCGATGAACCAGACGCTGCTGTACGCAGCGGCGTTCGCCCTGGTTCTCGTGGGCGTGCGACGTGCTTCCGACCTGGACGCCCTGCTGTGGAGCGCGCTCGCCGGCAGCGCGATCGTCACGGCCTATCGGGCTGGGCTCGCGCCTGCTGCCGGGGATCATCAGCGGCGACGAGGCGGCGAGGCTCTCGAATCCCATCACCTACTGGAACGGCCTCGGGGCCCTCGTCGCCTTCGGAGCGCTCCTCGCCGTTGGCCTGGGGCGCCCAGGGACGCCCCGCTGGGCCCGGGCCTTGGCGGCCGGGCTCGTACCGATGTTCCTCGTGGCCCTGCTGCTCACATACTCGCGCGGCGCGGCCGCGGCCCTGATCGTGGGCCTTGCCTGCTCCTCGCGCTCGCCCCAGGGCGGATCGAGACCCTCGCCGACCCGTCCTCCTCGGCGGCGATCAGCATCCCATTGCTCGTCACCGCCAACGGCGAGAAGGCGATCGCAGCGCTCAGCGGCGACCCTGCCACCCCACGAGGCCGCCGGCAGGCGCATCCTGCTGATCCTCATCGCCACCATGGTCGCGTCGGCCGTCGACCTCGGCGGCTCCTCTGCCCTCCTTGCCCGGCTCCCCCCGGCACGCCGCCGCATCTCGGGGAGGCCGTCGCGGCATGCGCCGTGATCGGGGTCGCCGGCCGCTCCTCATCGTCAAGATGCCCGACGCCGGGGCCGGTGACTGGACCAAGCAGCAGTTCAACAGCTTCAAGAGCTACGACGCCGGCGCGCGCGCCGAGGCGGAGTCGGTCTCCGATCGCCTCGCGGTCGCCGCAGGTTCCGGGCGCTGGCAGAACTGGGGCGTCGCGGCAGACGAGTTCCAGGAGAGCCCGATCGCGGGGACCGGCGCCGGCGACTACCTCTACTTCTGGCAGCAGGATCGCGAGATCGACCTCACCGTCGTCAACGCCCATTCGGTCTATCTCGAAATGCTCGGCGAGACCGGCGTGATCGGTCTGATGCTCCTACTGTTCCGGCTGGGCGCTGATCGCGTTCGTCCTCTGCCTCCGGCGCCGGCCCCGCCGGCCGAGGCCCGCAACGTCGCCGTCGCGCTGTCGCCGCCGGGCCTGTCGGCATCCACGCCGCCGGGGACTGGGACTGGCAGCTCCCCGCCATCGTCCTGCCGGCCGTCGCCCTCGCGGCCGGGGCCCTGGGAGCCATGGCTTTGACCCGACCAGGCGGCGGCGCGCCGGCCCTAAGCTCCCGCGCTGCTTTCGCCGGCGCCGTACTCCTCGCGATCTTCCTCGTCGCCGGACCGACGCTGTCTGCAGGGGCTCTCGTAGAAGCGCGGAAAGAGGCTGCTGCCGGCCAGACCACGACCGCGCTTGAACGCGCTGATAGTGCCGCGGCCCTCGCGCCGCTCGATCCTTCACCCCACCTACTTCGCGCCCAGATTCTCCAGGACATCGGAATGGGCACTGCGTCAAACCGCGCCTTCGCATCGGCCGCCGAGCGGTCGCCACGCAATTGGGTGACATTCGCTGACTGGGCCGCCCATCTCGGGCGTCAGAATCAACCCCGCGCAATGCAACTCGCCCTTGCGCGAGCTGCTGAACTCAATCCGCGCGAGAACCGCGTCCGGATTCTTCAGGAGGCTCTCGTCAAGTGATAGGTACCGGAACAGGCGGCGTCGAAAGCAACGCGTACGAGCCCAGGAGGCGGACGGATGTTCTCCTCTCTGTCGTCATCGTCACGTTCAACTGCCGGGCGCTCACGGTTGCTTGTCTCGACTCTTTGGTTGCGGAGATGTCATTCTTCCCCAACCACGCGATCGAGATCCTCATAGTCAACAACGGCTCGACCGATGGAACCGTCGAGGCCATCCGACAGCACCGCGCTAGGCCCCACGTGTCGATATCCGCCGGCAACCCAGGCTTTGCCGCAGCCAACAATCAAGCGATCGCGGCCGCCAGTGGACGCTACGTCCTCCTGCTCAACCCGGATACCGTCGTAGGGCCTGGCGCCTTGGTGAGCGCACTACACGAGATCGCGCGTCAACCAGACATCGGGATGTTGGGCGCCAAGCTTCTTCTCCCGGACGGAACACTGGACCACGCCTGCAAGCGGGGTTTTCCCACACCGCTTTCATCGCTCGGCTACTTCCTGCGCCTCGACCGCTTCGTTTCTGGGGAGCACCCGCTCGGCGGCTATCGCGGCGCTTCGCAGAGGCCCGACACGGCCGAGGACGTCGATGCGATCTCTGGCGCCTTCATGCTCGTACGTCGCGAGGCACTGGAGGCCGTCGGACCTCTCGACGAGGCATACTGGATGTACTCCGAAGACCTTGACTGGTGCGCCCGCTTCCGTAAGGCGGGGTGGCGAGTGTTCTACTGGCCTAGTTCGGTGGTGCTACACGTCAAGGGGGGGAGTGGCGGTCATCGCTCGTTCCGGACGAATCTCGCCTTCCACCGGGGCATGATCCGTTTTCACCGGATCCATGGGAACTCAACGCCCCTGGGCACCCTGGTGGTGGCTCTCGCAGTCTGGCTTCGGATGCTGTGCTCCGTTGCCGTCGGGCTGATACGGGGCGCCTTCCGACCACCCGAAGGTGCGTCACCCACTTGACGCCGCATCTCCGCAGGATTGCCGCTCGGGGACGGGTTCGCGTGCCTCGTTTGATCAGAAGCACGGCGGGAGACAATCTCCACGGCCTCGCCGCCCGCAGAGCAACAGAGGCGAACAAGACGAGGACACTCTGATGTCCCCGGAGCGCGCTCCCTTGGTTGACATCCACACCCACGTTCTCCCTGGGGTTCGACGATGGGCCGGAGTCGATTGACGAGGCGCTTCGACTCCTGACCTCCCTGGTTGAGAACGGCGTGATCACAGTCGCCGCGACCTCGCATGTCTCTGAGATGTACCCCAGTTCACCGCCGAGACTCGCCGAGGCCTTTCAGGCGCTCGGTCTGGCGGCCCGTACCGCCGAACTACCGATCGCTCTCGTTCTCGGCGCCGAGGTATCGATGCTGTCTGCGTTGAGGCTTCGGCGAAGCGGAGCTTGCACAACTGTGCTTCTCCGGAACACGCTGGCTGCTTCTCGAGACCCCACATACGGACTACCCAACGGGTTTGGCGAGCCTTGTCCGACATCTCCGGCTGAGACGCTTCCGAGTGCTGCTTGCCCACCCCGAGCGGAATCCACACGTCCAACGCCAGCCCTCGTTGGCAAGCGAGATCGCCTCAGCTGGTGCCTTGATCCAGATCACGGGCGCGAGCGTCACAGGGCGATTCGGTCGGCGAGCCCAGGACGCCGCGTGGCACTTGCTGGATACCGGGCTCGCGCATGTCGTGGCCTCAGACGCGCACAACGAGACGAGCCGCGCCGCCGATGGCCAGGATGCCTACGCGGCCCTACGTAATCGCCTCGGCCGAGATCGTGCGGCAGGACTAATGCGTCACGCCCCCGAGGCGGTTCTCGCCGATTCAGACTGGGACGAGGTTCTCGCCGTGGTGGGCTCCGCTCGCACCAACCGCCACCATTGGCGTTTCCGCCGAAATCGAGAATGACGAAGCCCCTTGCTCAAGGTGGCGCCGTGATGGCCACCGACCCCACGCCGGGCCGCCTCCGCTCAGGACGCGGCTGCAACGAACGCATGGTCCCCCCAACTCACCGCTAGGACACCGCCTGTGCCCCGCTCCCTATCAGTCAGCTACCTATCCGCGATTCGTCGGTCCAAGGGCCTCGTCCTCGCGGTAGTCATCGCTGTTCCCGCGCTCACCCTGCTCTTCTCCCTCACCGAGAGCCCCACATTCGAGGCCAACGCCGACGTTCTCCTGGCTCAGCAGGATCTGGCTTCCAGCCTCACGGGCATTCCGCAAGCCTCGTCCCCCTCCCAGCCAGACCGCGCGGCGGAGACCCAGGCGAAGCTCGCCAGGGTTCCCGCCGTCGTCACCCTCGCCCTCGATATCGCCGGCGTCCCCGATCGCACCGTCAAGGCTTTCCTCGCCGACTCCTCTGCGGAGCCCCAGACGAATGCTGATCTACTGCGCTTCTCCGTGACTGAGTCCACGCGCGAGCGGGCCACGAGCCTCGCCACGGCGTATGCACAGGCGTTCACGCAGTACCGCTCAGAACTAGACGCGTCAGTCATCGACCGTGTCGCTGAGCAGGTGAGGGCGCAGCTGGCAGACCTGCGCCAGCGCGGAGCCACTGACGGCGATCTGTACACAACGCTCCTGGAACGCGAACAGCAACTCACCGGCCTCTCCGCACTCACTGCTACCAGCTTCGTAGTCGTTCGCGAAGCGTCCGAGAGCACGCAAGTCGGACCGAAACCTCTCCGCAACGCGGTTCTGGGCGCGCTCCTAGGTCTCTTGGTCGGCGTGGGCCTTGCCGTCGCCCGGGATGCCATCGACAACCGCGTTCGGGACCTCGACGAGATCATCGACTCTCTCGACCTTCCCCTCCTCGGCCAATTCCACCCCTCTCCGGGCGACCGGCCTCGGACGGACGCCCAGTCATGCTGGCGGATCCCGCCGGGCCGGGCTCAGAACCCTTCCGGATGCTGAGGACGAACCTTGAGTTCCTCGCCCTCACGAATCCGGTCAAGTCCATCATGCTGACGAGTGCGGTGGAGGGTGAGGGGAAGTCGTCAACGGCCGCGAACCTCAGCGTCGCACTCGCCCGCTCCGGCGCTCGCGTGGCTCTGGTCAACTTGGACCTTCGGCGACCGAGTGTTCATCGCCTAATGCAGACACCTCCCCAGCCGGGTGTTACAGACGTCGCGCTCCGGAAACTCCCCCTGGCGGCGGCGCTGCGCACCATCCCCCTTGAGGCGTATGCAGGGACAAACGGCGGCAAGAACGGGGTTGCGGGGCAGCCCCCCGCAGCCGGCGGCTCACTTTGGGTCCTTCCTTGCGGGCTCCTGCCAGGAAACGCGGGAGAGTTCGCCGCGAGCGCACAGCTCGCCAACGCGCTTCTCGAGCTCGCTCCGCAGGTGGACTACATCATCGTGGACGCGCCCCCGCTCCTAGCCGTGAGTGATGCTCTTGCAATCAGTCGTTGTGTGGATTCCGTCATCTTTGTTGTCAACCCGACCCGCCTGAGTCGGCCAATGCTTCGCAATGTCGCTCGCCTGTTCGGAATGATGCCAGCCGAGAGTCTGGGTCTCGTCGCGACGGGCAAGCAGAGCGAGGACTCAACGGTTTCGTATGGATACGAAACGGACTCCAACCGCAGCGCCGACCACGCCCAACTCCACGGCTGACTTGCCTTCCCTTCAACCAGAGTCGTCCCCGTCCTCACCTGCTCCACAGATGCCCCAATTCCCGGGCTCTGCACGCCGAGCGGCCGGGGCTCGCTCACCTGCCGAGAGCCAGCGGCGCGCTTTGACTACTCAAGCGCGGTCACCCCGGCGGGCGCTCGCCCACGTCGCGCCGACGGCTGCGTCTCCCCGATCCCGACGCTGAACGACGCTCTCCCTTGTCGCTAGCCCTCCGAGAACACGAGGCCGCCCGCCTGGTCGGCCTTTCCCTTGCGGAACCACGCCTCCGCTTCGCCTTTTCGCTTGCCGCAACCCTACTGTCATTCGTTGCCGCGGGTCTAGCCACTCGCATGGACCCTCTGGGGGTCCTCGCGCTGGCGTGCGGCTCGATTTCGCTCGTCGCTGCTTTCGCGAGACCGTTCGCCGGTGCACTTGCTGTCGTGGCACTCACGACCGCCATCCCTCGAGACACCCTCTTCGCATTCGGGCTGCCCCCGGGCGGCGGGATCAAGGTCACGGACGTCCTGATCGGCGCGTCGCTCGGCGGCTATCTCTGGGCGAAGACCCGAGGCGCGATCCCTGCACGCCCGCTGCCGCGCCACCTAGTTCTGTCAATAGCCGCTCTCATCTCTGCCTTGCTGATGGGAGCACTGACTGCCCGTCTTGCGGACACTCGGGCAAACGACATCGTCCTTGAGGCTCGCCCTCTACTCGCCTATCTCCTAGTCTTCCCGATCGTCTCAGGGCTATCGACACACCATCGTCGCGTCCAGCTTCTCACTGTTCTCCTCGCAGCGTCCTCGGTCGCCGCTCTGACAGCCATCTACCAGTACTTCGCCGGGGACGGCGTCGCGGTCCTCTTTGCCGGCGACGCCTTGCGCGTCGGACGACGCCGTCTACACCGGACTCCTCGGTGCCGCCCTACTTTCCGCGATCGTGGCCCTGTTCGTCGAGTCGCTCCTCGCACGCTGGCTGCTGCTGGGCTGCCTAGCCCTGAACGCGACCGGCCTCTTCTTCACTTTTCGACGAGGAGCGTGGATAGCCGGCCTTCTCGCCCTCGCGGTCGCGCTCCTGCTCCTCTCGCCCACCGCGAAGGTCCGCGCGGGACGGGTCCTCGTGCTCGGGCTCGTTCTCGCCTCCATCGCCGTGCTTACGACAGGCGACGGCTCAGCCCAGGGAAGCGTTCTCGGATCGGGGGCCAGCCGCATCGAATCGATCGGCGCCTACTCCGATGACGTCTCCGCCCAACACCGCCTGGCAGAGTGGCGTGCTGCCGCCTCGGCAATACGTGCCAGCCCAATCGAAGGCATCGGTTTGGGCACGTCGATCACCTTCCAGAGCCCCCGCTACTCGCCTTCATACCATCTCTACGGCGTCACCTGGGAGACCATCTACATTCATAACAGCGCCATTTGGTACTGGCTGAAGCTCGGGCTTTTCGGACTTCTGGGCATCGTCGGCCTGATAGCGACGTTCCTCAGGAGCGGCATTAGCGCCTACCATGCTCGGCCGAATACCTTTGACGGTGGCCTAGCTCTTGCCAGTCTCGTGACGCTCGGCGCGCTCATACTCCTCTCCTTCACAGAGGGCATCTTCAACTATGATGGCTCGGTGCCGTTCGTGGTTTCGCTGGGCGCTCTTCTCTGCTCCCTAGCGCCTCTCGGCGCCTCCGCAGACGGGCAGCGCGAGCATTGACCTTGAACCGCAGGGCCACGCGCATTGCGCTCGTCGTGGCGATACGCGATGAGTGCGAAACAGTGGACGCTTGGTTCGCGTCGATCCTCGCTCAAACCCAAGCCCCCGACGAGATCGTAATCGTCAACGGCGGCTCCCTCGACGGAACCTTACCGCGGCTTGCGGCCTTCGCCGAGACTGATCCTCGCGTGACCGTCCTCCAAGTTCCGAGGGGCTCAACGATCGCCACGAGTCGCAACGCCGCGATACGTCATACTCAGGCGGCGATTGTTGCCGTGGCCGACGGCGGGACGCTTCTACCTCCACACTGGCTCGAGTGGCTCGTGCGCCCGCTGCTTGCCGGGAAGCAGTTCGCGCTCGTCGGTGGGCCACCACTTCCAGGCGGCCCCCCCGGATTCCAGCGGCATCTATCCCATATCATCACCCCCCACGAGTCTGAGCACCGGGCAGCGCATTTCCTTCCGGGGGGTGCGTCCATGGCCTTTCCCCGAGCCACCTGGCACACGGTCGGGGGCTTCCCCGAGACCCTAATCCGCTCCGAGGATCTCGCGTTCGATCGGGCCGTCCTTAAGGCAGGCGGGTTGATCGGATACGTGCCGGAGGCGGGTATCGTCTGGCTTCCTCGTGCGAACTTGGCACAGTTCTTCGTCCAGTACTACATGTATGCCCGCGGCGACGCACAGGCCCAACTGTGGCCCCGGCGACACGCCCTGCGATATGCAACCTACTTCGCTCTTGTCGCCCCCTCCGAAGAGTTCGCGGTTGGCGCGTCCTCTTGCCGCTCGGCGCTATCGCCATGGCCGCACGCCTCCGGCTACACCTCCGACGCGTGAGATTGCACGACCGCGACGCGAGCTGGGAGTCGTACGCCCTCGTTCCCGTCGTGCTCATTGTGGGAGACATCGCCAAGATGGCAGGTTATGCCAGAGAGCAGGCCTCCCAAGCGGGCAGAAGGTATCTCCCGTGACTGGACCGGGGGTGGCGCGCCCAGACGAACGCGCCCAAGACTCCCCCCTGCCGAATCCGCCGAGCGACCGAACGATCGCGGCGCGGGGAATGGGTTGGCAGACGGCGGCCACCGCGACAACTCAGATCCTCCAAGCCGCCGTGACAATCGTCGCTGCCGCGGCCGTTGGTCCCGCCGGCTTCGGACTTTGGGGGCTCGCCACCGTTCTCTTCAACGCGCAGTTCGTTCTCAGCGCCGTCGGGCTCGGCCCCGCGCTGATCTTCGTGGGGGCCAACTCTCGATCAAGGAAGTCAGTTAACGCCGCGAACACGTTTGCAGCTGTGTTGGCTGCGCTGGTTGCGGGCACGTTGGTGCTACTCGCCCCCATGCTGGCGACATTCTTTGGCCCCAGCTTCGATCAGGCTGACGTCGTCTCGGTGATTCGCATCATGGCGATCGTGCTCGCGCTAACTACGCTGGCACAGATCCCGCAGGCGCTCCTAGAGGGCTCCTTCTCGTTCCGATCGAGGGCTCTCGTCAACCTCCAGGGCGCGATCGCTTACGCCGCCATCGCTGGGGTCTTGCTGGTCTCCGGCGCAGGCGTGCTCGGGCTGGTTTGGGCGCGGCTCGTTCAGGCTCTTCTAGTACTCGCCGTCTCATGGAGTGCGGCTCCTCTTCGCCCGCGACTTCCAGGGCCGCTTGACGGCGGTGCCCTCTCATCCCTGCTGCGATACGGGAGCTTCGCAGCCGCTGCCACAGCGGTCGGCTTTGCGTTCGGAAACGCCGACAACCTCGTCGTCAGCCATGTCGCGGGGGCCAATGGCCTTGGCCTATACGCACTCGCGTTCTCTCTGGCCGCCATGGCGCCGACCTTGCTCTCCCAGACACTCGGCAGGGTCTTCTTTCCGCTCTTCGCGGCGTCGCGGAACGATCCGGTCCGGTTTGGGCGGTGCCTGTCTGACGGCGTCCGATACGCGGGCCTCATAGTGTTTCCGGCTACGGCGGGCCTCTTGATAGTGGTTGGCCCTGCCATAGGCCACCTCTTCGGCGCCGACTGGGATTCGATTCGGCGTGTCCTTGCAATCCTTGCGGTCTACGGCCTCTTCCGCGGAGCATTTGTTCTGCTGAACGCTGTGGCCCTTGGGGTAGGCCGGCCGCGTGTCACTCTGGAGGCGAACGTTGCTGCATTCGCCGTTGCCTTCGGTGCGCTTCCAGTCCTTGGCGCTTCGACGGCCGAAGAGGTCGCCATCGCATTCACTATGGGACAGGCCGCCGCTGTAGTGCTGCTCTTCGCGCGGACGCGCACGCTCTGGTCGAAAGAGTCCGTTCGAGATCTACCGCTTGCTGTCGGGGCGACACTACTCGGCTGCGCCGCGGCCGCCCCAGCCGTTCTGCTTCTCGAGGGCCTCACGGCCTTCTTCCTGTCCGGCCTCGCCCTGCTCTTGGCCTTCTCCACGACCTTGGCTCTTGGATCAGGCTGGATCCAACGCCAACTGCGTCCTCAGCTCTAGGCCGCGTTGACCCCCGGCGACTCCGGCGGGCCCTTGAAGGAGGTCCTCTTGACACCTCGCGAGACCCCAGGCACACCCTCACTCTCCGTCGTCATTCCGGCGAAGAACGCGGCCTCTTCCATTGGCCTGCTGCTGCACGCTCTGCAGCAGCAGGCACCCGACGAGGACCTTCAGATCATCGTCGCTGACGACCTGTCAAGTGACGACACGGCAGAGATCTCCCGCGCCTTCCCCGGGGTCCAGGTGACTGAAGCTCCGCCGCCAGGCGGTTCGTACGCGGCGCGAAACGCAGGGGCATCCCTAGCAACAGCACCCGTCATCGCCTTTGTCGATGCGGATTGTGTGCCCTGCGACGACTGGTTGATCAACGGCTTGAACTGCATCGAGGGGGCAGAAGACGGCGTGTTAGCAGGAGCCATCCTCCCACTAGTCCCGGTTTCCCCCACCGGGTCCGAGCTGTCTCGATATGGCGACCGCCTATGACCAGAGTCGCTTCGTAGCTGAGGGCCACGTCGCGGCTGGCAACTTCTGGGTGCGGCGTTCAGTCGTCGAGTCGCACGGGCTGTTCGACGCACGGATCCGCTCGGCGGGGACACCGAGTATGGCAATCGCCTAACAAGCGCTGGCGTGAACCTCGTCTACTGTTCGACGAGCGCAGATCCGGCGCCCCCGTTCTTGAAGTGGCGCCCGATGGTGCGGCGCTCGTTCCGACGGGGCCTGGGTGCTGGCCTCGCGGGCCGCCCGCTCTACATCTCTCAGGTAGCTCGGCGGGTCCCGAAGGGTTCCTACGCTCCCGGCGACCTGTTTTCGCGGACCTTTGTCCAGCACTACGGGACTCAGCCTTCTCGGCTTCTGCTCCTCCGGGTGGCCTTCGCCAAGACGTTCCTGGTGCGCCTCCCCATCGTCGCTGGGAACTTGGCGGGCGCCCTGAAGCGGCGAAGGGGCGTCAGAGTGCCTAGTTCCGACCGGAGGCGCCCCGGCGACGGTAATGCGTGATCGCGTCGGGTCATGCGTGGAAGCGTCAGAGGCGGACCCGAGGCGCAACGACCCGCAAACAAGGATGGAGGATACCGGGATCGAACCGGTGACCTCTACGCTGCCAGCGTAGCGCTCTCCCAGCTGAGCTAATCCCCCGAGCGAGGGCATCATAGAGAAGGCTCGGGCGAGGGGGAAGCACGCGGGCGCGGCCGGCTGCGGTGCGGCGACATCTTTGCTCGGGCCGCCAAGGCGGCGCGGTCAGAGGAGACGCGGAGCGCACCCCCGCCCTCGACAACCGTCCCGACGGTTTGCCGGATTGTGCGGAGAAATGATCGCCACCGGGGCCGCGCGACGTGAGGATCCCGGCCATTCTCGCGGGTATGGGTTGCGGGTATTTCCCGAAACGCTACGGATGGGGGCCCATGCGGTCAGTTTGGTCTCGCTGCCTCTCGTTCGCCCTGATCGTGCTCATGGGTTCGTGCATCGCCGGCCCCGCCAGAGCGGCGACCGTGGTGGCGGACGGTGGTTTCGTGATCCACGGGTCCATCCCCGAGGTGCAGCGCAGCATCGATGTCGCCCGCCAAGCGGGCGCGCGCTGGGTCAGCCTGAACACGGGCTGGGAACAGCTGGAGCCGCAGCCCGATAGCTACCGCACCGCCGGCGGAGGCGGGAGCTCGGTCTGGAACGACCTCGGTGTCAAACTCGACTATGCGAAGTCCCGGGGCATGGGCGTCGAGATCCGCCTCGCCAACGCGCCCGCTTGGGCGAGCGGTCGTTCGGGAAGCGACGATCCCCCTACGCCGGCGAACGTCGGTGCGTACGGCGACTTCCTGAAGGACCTCGCCACGCGGTTCGGTCCCCAGATCGACGCCTACTCACCATGGAACGAGCCGAACCGGGTCGCGTTCTGGAACCCGGTCAACCCGGAGGCGTTCACCGCGCTCCAGAAGGTCGCCTACACGTCGGTCAAGGCGGTCGATCCCACGGCGACGGTGATCTATGCCCCGCTGGTGGGCCGCTTCGCCGGGGTCAACTCGGGATACGACTTCCTGCGGCGCTCCTACCGGGCGGGTCTGAAGGGGTACGCCGACGTGATCGGCTGGAACGGCTACCCGGGAGGTCCGCCCGAGTCGTCGGCGCCGGTGACCAACGGCGTGCCCGCGGCCAACACGCTGCCGGGCCTGCTCTACCTGCGCGACCTCATCAACGGGTTCGATGCCGGCCGCAAGGTGTGGATCATGGAGTTCGGCTGGAGCACCTGCTCGCCGTGCAACGTCTCGGCGGCCAACGGAACCACCGAGGCCCAGCAGGCCGACTACCTGAAGCGCGCCTACCAGTACCGCCGAGCCAACCTGAGCGGCTTCGTGGAGCGCATGTTCTGGTACGAGATCCGCGACAGCGGCACCAACCGGGGCGACTGGGCGTCGAACGAGGGCGTGCTGCGGAACGACTTCTCGCCGAAGCCGGCTCTCGCGGCCTTCACGGCGCTCGGGACCGACGACGGAACCGGTCCCATCACCCCTCCCCGCCGATCCCCACACCGGTGCCCGTGCCGGTGCCGGTGCCCGTGCCGGTGCCGGTGCCGGTGCCCACGCCGAACCCGACCCCGGTGCCGAACCCGACGCCGATCCCGAATCCGACCCCGACGCCGCGGCCCAATCCCACGCCGACGCCGAACCCACGGCCGACGCCCAACCCCACTCCGAACCCGGCACCCGACCCGACGCCCACCCCCACGACGCCGAACCCCTCACCCGCCACCGGCGGGGTCGCCCCGGTGGTGCTCTCGCCCGAGGCGGCGAGGCTCGACCTTCCGGTGGCGGCGGTCTCGTCGGTGGGCAGCGTCGTCCTCGCCAGGCCCGTGCTGGCGCTGCGCCGCGGCGTGTTCGCCATCCGCGTCGGGCTGACGCTCAGCGGGGGCCCGTCGCGGCTGAACGTGCAGGGCTACCGCGCGCGGCGCTGGCGCAGCATCACCACGCTCACGGTGGACGCCACGCGCACCGTCGCGCTCGACGTCCGCGACCGGGGGTTCCTCGGCTTCCGGGTGCGCGCCACGACCCCCGGCAAGAAGGGGCTTCACGGTCGGCCGGGTCGTGCGGGTGGCGGCCGGCCGCCGCTAGCGATCAGGCGGGCGCCCGCTCGGTGGCGCCGGGCGGGGAATCCTCTGCGGCGATGTGGAAGTGCCGGGCGAGGATCTGGTCGAGGGCGCTGAGGTGCTCCTGGGCATCGGCGTGGTGCGGGTACATGTGCAGGGCGTCCCGCACGTGGTGGACCAGCGCCGAGAACTCGCCGGCCAGGTCGTTGAGGCCGAGGCCGGCGTGGACGCCGAGCACCCCCTCCATGCCGGCGCGGGCGCGGTCCCTCAGGGTGCGGGCCCGGTCGATGAGGTTCAGCGCCTCGTCGTGGGTCACCTCGCCCGCGTTCAGGCGCCGCAGCAGGGCGCACTCGTAGGCGTGACAGGCGCCGGGGCGCTCCTTGTAGACCGTGCACGCGTAGCGGTGGGCCGGGCAGGGCTGGGCCGGCCCGGGCTCGTGGACGATCGAGGGCCCGCCATCGGGGCCGCCCGACGCGTCGCCGGCGTCCGCCAGCACCGGGGGAAGGCGCGAGAACATCGTCCCGTCACAGCAGAGCCCGCACTCGAGGCAGATGTTCGCCAGCTGTCCCTCCCTCTCGGGACCAGCCTCCCCAGCGGGCGGAGCGGGGTCAACAGCGAACCTCAAGATCACCTCTGGTCCGCCAGAGGTGGGAGCCGGCGCTCGGTTAGGAGGCGGCCGCCACGAAGGGCTCGCGGGGGGCGTCGCGCCAGAGGCGGTCGAGGCGGTAGAAGTCGCGCGCCTCGGGCGTGAAGACGTGGACGACCACGTCGAGCAGGTCGATCAGGATCCAGTCGCCCTCGCGGGCGCCCTCCACCTTGCGCGCCACGACGCCGTGCTCGTTCTTCATCTGCAGGCGCACCTCGTCGGCGATCGCCTTGGTCTGGCGCGGCGTCTGGCCGGTGCAGACCACGATGTAGTCGGTGTAGGTCGACCAGCCCGCGCATGTCGAGGATCACGATGTCCCTGGCGTTCTTGGACTCCGCGTACGCCGGCGGCGGCCAGGGTCAGATCGAGCGAGGTGGTGACGACATCCTCGTGGGTTTCCTCAGCGATGATCGGGCGAGGGTACCAGACCCTCGGCGAGGAGCGCCTGCTCCACCTCGGGGGGCACCAGGTGGCCGACGGGCCGCCCGGCCGCCATCCGCTCGCGGATCATGCTGGAGGAGATGCCGATCACCGGCACCGCGACGATGTCGGCGCGCCCCGGCGCGACGCCCTGGGCGAGGACGTCGAGGTCGCCCTGGGCGACGTCCCCGCGGGCCACCACGGCCAGGCGCGCGGCGGCGAGGATCCGCTCGGGCGAGCGCCAGGTGGGGAACTCGGCCAGCTGGTCGGCGCCGAGGATGAACCAGAGCTGCACGCCGGGCTCGGCGGCGGCCATCGCCTCGAGGGTGTCGGCGGTGTAGCTGAGCCCGTCGCGCTCGAGCTCGAGCAGCGAGACCACCAGGCCCGGGCGCCCGGCCACGGCGCGCTCGCAGCCAGGCGGCCCGCCGCTCGGCCGGCGCGACGGCCGGGTCGTCCTTGTGGGGGGGCCGGCCGGCCGGCACCAGGCGCACCTCGTCCAGGCCGAGCTGCCACAGGGCCTCGCAGGCCACGATCAGGTGCCCGAGGTGCGGGCGGGTCGAAGGTGCCGCCCAGCACCCCCACGCGCCGCGGGGCGCGCGCCCGGTCGCGGCTAGCGGAGGTGGCCGTGGCCGGTGACGAGGTACGTGTAGGTGGTCAGCTCCGCCAGGCCGATCGGCCCGCGCGCGTGGAGCTTCTGGGTGGAGATGCCGATCTCGGCGCCCATCCCGAACTCGCCGCCGTCGGTGAAGCGGGTGGAGGCGTTGACGTAGACCACCGCGGCGTCCACTCCGGCCTGGAAGGCGCGGCTGGCCTCGAGCGACTCGGTGACGATCGCCTCGCTGTGGCCCGAGCCGTAGCGGGCGATGTGCTCGATGGCCTCGTGGCAGCGAGTCGACCACCCTCACCGCCAGGATCAGGTCGAGGAACTCGGTGGCGTAGTCGGAGTCGGTCGCCTCGGCCAGGCCCTCGGCGGCGTCGCCCAGCAGATCGAGTCCGGCGCGGTCGATCCGCAGCTCCACGCCGGCGGCCTTCAGGCGGGCGACCGCCATGGGCAGCACCTGCGCGGCGGCGTCGCGGTGCACCAGCAGGGTCTCGGCGGCGTTGCAGACCCCGGGCCGCTGCACCTTGGCGTTGACGATGATCTTGACGGCCATCTCGGGATCGGCGTCGGCGTCCACGTAGACGTGGTTGTTGCCCGAGGCCGCGTAGATCACCGGCACGCGGGCGTGCTCCTTCAGGAACGCCTTCAGCTCCTCGCCCCCGCGCGGGATGACCAGGTCGAGCGCGCCCTCCATCTGCACCAGCCGCCGCATCTCGTCGCGGTCGGATCCGAGCAGCGCCACCGCCCAGCGCGGCACCTCGGCCTCGATCAGGGCGCCGGTGAGCACCTCGGCGATGATCAGGTTGGAGCGGGTGGCCAGGCGGCTGCCGCGCAGGATCACCGCGTTGCCGCTCTTCAGGCAGAGGGCGGCCGCGTCGGCGGTGACGTTGGGGCGCCCCTCGTAGATCACCGCCACCACGCCGAGCGGCACGCGCCGGCGCACGATGTCGAGGCCGTTGGGAAGGCGCCGGCCGTCGTCGACCTCGCCCACCGGGTCGGGCAGCGCGGCCACGGCGCGGATGCCCTGGGCCATGTCGCGCACCCGGTCCTCGTCGAGCAGCAGCCGGTCGATCAGCGCCCGGGGCGGTGTGGGCGCGCTTGGCGGCCTCCACGTCGAGGGCGTTGTCGCGCAGGATCTCGGCCGAGCGGCGCTCGAGGGCGTCGGCCATCTCGGCGAGGGCGGCGTCGCGGTGGTGGCCGGGCAGGCGGCCGAGCACGCGGCTGGCGGCCTGCACCTCGGCGATGACGCGTTCGAGTTGGGTCACGATCGGTGCATTGAACCACGGCCATCGGCGGCCGAGTCGGCACCGTGAGTCTCGGAGAGCACGAACTCGTCGCGGTGGATCACCTGGGGGGCGGCATCGGGCAGGCGCTCGCGCACCGCGTCCGATTTGAGGCCCGGCCACGATGCGCGATCTCGTCGGACGACATCGCCGAGATGCCCTTGCCCACGATCGTCTGGCCGGGACCGCTCACCACCTCCACCGCGTCGCCGGCCTGGAAGCCGCCCTCGGTGGAGAGCACCCCCACCGCCAGCAGCGAGGTGCCGCGCTCGCGCAGGGCGGCGGCCGCCCCGGCGTCGATCACCACCCGCCCGAGGGTGGGCTTGGCGTGGCGCAGCCAGAGCTTGAAGGCCGGCTCGGGACGGGCGTTCGGCGCTGAAGCGGGTGCCCACATGGCGTCCCGAGGCGACGCCGGGGATGACGCCCTCCGCCGATCCCGAGGCGATCACGCAGGTCACCCCTCCGCCGGTCGCCATGCGCGGCCGAGGCGATCTTGCTGGAGATGCCGCCGCGCCCGCTTGCCCGAGCCGGACATCTCGGCCAGGGCGAGCGTCGCCGGGGGCGGTGCCGGCGGGGACGTCGCCGAGCAGCACGGGTCCGTCGGGGCCGGGGCCGTAGAGGCCCTCGCGATCGGTGAGCAGCAGCAGCCAGCGCGCGCCCAGCAGGATCGCCACCTGGGCGGCCAGCACGTCGTTGTCGCCGAAGGTGACCTCGTCGGTGGCGGTGGTGTCGTTCTCGTTGATCACCGGCACCGTGCCGAGCTCGGTGAGCCGGCGCAGGGTGGTGCGGGCGTTGAGGTAGGAGGCGCGCGCGGCGAGGTCGCTCGAGGTGAGCAGCACCTGGGCCGGCACCACGTCGTGCCGGGCGAAGGCCGCCGGAGTAGCGCTGGAAGAGCACCCCCTGCCCGACGGCCGAGGCCGCCTGCAGGTCGGGCAGGGCCGTGGGGCGCTCGCGGATGCCCAGGCGGCCGAGGCCGCAGGCGATCGCCCCGCTGGTCACCAGCACCGGCTGGTGGCCCTGGCGGAGCACCCGCACCAGGTCGCGCACCCGCGCCTCCAGCACGTCGTCGCGCAGCTGCCCGTCGGCGTCGACCAGGGTCGAGGACCCCAGCTTCACCACGAGGACGGCCATCGGGCTAGACGGCGGGGGCCAGCAGCGCGGCCAGCAGGCGCGCGCGCAGGTCGTCGAGCCCGGTGCCGCTCGAGCGAATCGACCGACACGTCGGCCTCGGCCACCGGCTCCTCGGCCTCGTCGGCGTGGGTGGCGACCACGATCTCCACCACGTCCTCGGGCATGAACTCCTCGAGCCCCTCGCGGGCGCGCGCGAGGCGGTCGGCGGCGGGCTCGGGGTCGGTGGCGTCGATGCAGTGCACGATCACCCGGGCGCGCTCGAGCTGCTCGAGGTGGGCGTCGCGGCGCGGGGTGCCGTCGGCGGCGAGGCCCGGCAGGTCGATGATCAGGAACAGGTTGCCGTCGGCGTCCTCCAGCGGCCCGAAGGCGGGCTCGAGCGTGGAGTGCGGGTACGGGGCCACCACGGCCGCCGCGCCGGTCAGGGCCACCAGCAGGGCGCTCTTTCCCGAGTTGGGCAGGCCCACCAGGGCCACGTCGACCGCCAGGCGCAGCTCCAGGGTGAGCCAGGCCTCCTCGCCGGGGGCGCCCGGCACGGTGGTGCGCGGGGCCTGGTTGGTCGACGACTTGAAGGCCTTGTTGCCCACGCCGCCGTTGCCGCCGCGGGCCACGGGCACGCTGTCGCCCGGGTGGGTGAGCTCGGCGATGACGTGGCCGTCGCGGATCACGCGCGTGCCCGGGGGCACCGCGACCATCAGGTCGGGGCCGGCGTGGCCGTGGCGGGCCTTGCCCTGCCCGTGGCCGCCGTTGGGCGCGCGGTGGTGCACCTGGTGGCGGAAGCGCGAGAGGTCGGTCACCTGATCGTCGGCCACGAGCACCACGCGGCCGCCCCGCCCGCCGTTTCCGCCGTCGGGCCCGCCGCGCGGGATCTTGGGCTCGCGGCGGAAGGACATGCAGCCCATGCCGCCGGTGCCGCCCTCGGCGTTGATCTGCGCTCTATCGGTGAAGGGCATGCAGTACCCCTCAGACCACGCCGGTCAGACCGGCGCGGTCTCCTCGGGGTGCACGAAGATCCGGCGGCCCTTGCGGCCGGTCGTGAACTCGATGCGGCCCGTGACCGTGGCGAAGATCGTGTGGTCGCGCCCGATGCCCGTGCCGGCGGCCGGGCGGAAGCGCGTGCCGCGCTGGCGGACGATGATCGTGCCGGCCGGGACCAGCTGGCCGCCGAACGCCTTGACGCCGAGCATCTTCGGCTTGGAGTCGCGACCGTTGCGGCTGGAGCCGCCACCCTTCTTATGCGCCATCTCGGACTCCTACTTGCTCAGGCGGTGATGGACTCGATGCGGACGCGCGACAGGCGCGAACGGTGTCCGCGACGCTTGCGCGAGTTGCGCTTCGGCTTGTAGGTGAAGACGAGGATCTTCTTGCCGAGCACGTGCTCCTCGACCGTCGCGGTGACGGTGCCGCCGTCGGCGATCCCCTCGCCGTCGCCGGTCGCGAGGACGCGCGGCTCGAAGCTCGCGCCCTCCTCGTGCTGGAGGCGGTCGACCAGGAGTCGCTCGCCCTCACGAACACGGTACTGCTTGCCCCCGAGGGCGATCACTGCGTAGTCCGGCACGTTTCCTGTCCTGGCCGATTGATAAGCGACGGCGGATGTTAGCGGTCTCACCCGCCGACCGCCATACGAAGGGCTCAGAGGACCTCGAACCGGCAGGTGGGCCCGTGCGCACGGGCGAGGCGCCGGTCAGCCGTGAGCAGCGGGGCGTCCAGGGCCTCGGCCAGCGCGACATACGCCGCGTCGTACGGTGAGACGGTCTCGTGCAACTCCCACATCCGCGAGAGGAGGTGCGTGTGCTGGAGGCGGAGCAACGGGAGGTCCGCGAGGTCGATCAGCGCCTGCAGCACACGCCCCTCGCTCACGTCACCACGCTGGTGTGCCCGCCGGATCGTGGAGACGACCTCGCAGTCGATGAGATGAGGCGCACACAGCGCCTCGTCCACGATCAGGGCGCGCGCCCGCTCGCCGCTCTCATCCTCGTCGAGGAGGAACGGCCCGAGGACCGAAGCGTCGATGACGATCACCGGCCGTCCCGGTCCTCGCGGACATCCCTCTCGGCCTGACGGAAGCTGAGCCGGCCTCCGGAGCGGTGCCCGATCCTCTCGACCACCTCGGCCACCGTCGGCGTGCGGGTCGCGCGGGTCAACTCGGCGAGCAGATACTCCTGGAGCGACTGGCCCGCTGCGGCCGCGCGCCTGCGCAGGACGGCGTGGACCTCGTCGGGGACGTTCTTGATCTGGATGCTGGGCATGCCCCGACCGTAGCATGCGAAATGGCGCCATTCACGCCAGATCGGCGCCATGACTGCCACGCCCGGCGCACCGGGCGGGATTGACCCGGGGTGCAGGGGGTGTAGAAGGCATCTCGTGAGAACCGGCCCTCGCTCCGTCATCGCCCTCGCGGCCGCCGCGCTGGGCATCGTCGCGGGCCAGGGCGTGGGCGCGACGCTCGTCGTGGCCGGCGAGAGCGACCCCGACAGCCTCGATCCGGCCCTCGCCTACGCGCCCGAGAGCTGGCAGGTGCTGGTGAACGCCGGAGAGGGGCTGGTGGCCTACCGGCGCACGGCCGGGGTGGCGGGCGCCGACGTGGTGCCGGCGCTCGCGGCCGCGATGCCCGTGATCGCCGACGGCGGGCGGCGCCTGTCGTTCACCCTGCGCGGCACGGCCCGGTTCGGGCCGCCCGCCAACCGGGCGGTGCGCCCGAGCGACGTCAAGGCGAGCCTCGAGCGGATCTTCCTCGCCGGATCGCCCGGGCGCGGGCTGTATCGCTCGATCCGGGGCGCGGAGGCGTTCGAGGCCGCCCCCACCGCCGCCGGCATCGCGGGGATCCGGGCCGACGACGCCACCGGGCGGATCGACATCTCCCTCACCCGCTCCGATCCGGCGATCCTGCGCGTGCTGGCCCTGCCGTTCGCGTTCGTGCTGCCCAGGGGCACGCCCTCCTCCGACCAGAGCCGGGTTGCGATCGCCTCGGCCGGGCCGTACCGGGTGGCCTCGTACCGGCCGGGCACCGCGATCGACCTCGTGCGCAACCCGGGCTACGTCGCGGGCGGCGCCGGGCCGGCGGGCGCCGGGCCGGCCGCGATCCGCGTGGACCTGGGCGTGGGCTCCGACGACGCGCTCGCGCGCATCGCCTCGGGGCAGGCCGACTACCTCCAGACCCGGCCCTCGCCGGCCCAGGTGCGCGCGGCCGAAGCCGACGGCGCGCCTGCGGGTCTGGCGCCACGTTGAGGGGGCGACCTACTACTTCTTCATGAACACGCGCCGGGCGCCCTTCGACGACATCCGGGTGCGCCGCGCGGTGAACCTCGCCATCAACCGCGCGGCGCTCGCCCGGACCTTCGACGGCGAGGCGGTACCGACCGCGCAGGTGCTGCCGCCCGGCGTCCCCGGACGGCGGGCGAAGATGAACCCGGCGCCCGCGCCCGACATCGCCGCCGCCCGCGCGCTGGTGGCCCGCGCGGGCGCCGCCGGAGCCCCGGTGAGCGTGTGGGGCGCGACCGGCGACCCCTCCCCCGCCGTCACGCGCCGCCTGGAGCGCACGCTCGACCGCATCGGCCTGCGCGCCACCCCGCGCCTCTGGGACCGCTCGACGATGCTGGCGACCCTCGCCGACCCGGGCGCCGAGTCGCAGATCGGCTACGCGCGCTGGCAGCAGGACTACCCCGACGGCGCCGACTGGTTCCCGCTGCTGCTGGCCGGATCGGCCATCCGCGCCGGCGCCAACCTCAACTACGCCCTGCTCGACGACGCGCGGGTGAACGCGCTCATCGACCAGGCCGCGGGCACGTGGGATCCGGCCGCGCGGGCGCTCGCCTGGCGGGCGGTCGGCAAGGCGGTCGCCGACCGCGCCCCCTGGGCACCCTTCGCCAACAGCGTCCGCGCGGACATCACCTCACGGCGCGTCGGCGGCGTCGTGGCGCACCAGGTCTACGGCTTCCTCTGGATGAGGGCGTCGCTGGGCTGATCGGCACCCCCGCGCACGCGCCGGCTTGTGGGCGGCCGAGCGCCGGGAATAGGCTCTGCCGGCGGCTGCGACGGGGAGGGTGTCGTGGGGCCAGCTCGTGGGGTTCGGCGGGCTCTCAGACCCGCGATGGTGCTCGCCCTGATGACGGGCGCCCTGCTTCCCGCGCAGGCGAGCGCGTCGACGATCACCGGGCGCGTCTCCGGAACGCTGATCCCGGCCGAGGGCGCCGGCGCGGCCGTCGTGCGGGCCGTGGACCTCGCCACGGGCCGGGTGGCAGCGGCGCGGGAGCTCGTGGCATCGGGACGCTTCCGGCTGGTCGTGCCGAAGGGCCACTTCGCCGTACTGCAGACCGTCGTCGAGCCGAAGCGGCTCCGGAGGCCGAAGCCCGCGAGCGTGCGGCTGCGCGCGGGGCAACGGCGGGCGGTGCGCGCAGCGGCGGCGGTGGCCCGCAGCCCGATCGTGTCGATCCCCGACGACGCGTTCCGCGGGCTCACCGGGGATCTCGCGGTCTTCAACAAGGCCATGACCGACATGCTGATCACGGATCTGGCGATCGCCCGGACCCCGTCGAACTGCCAGATCACCCTGAGAGACGTCAGCGCGCGGTTCATGGGCGCCTACCGCGTGGAGATCACCCTCCCCAGTCGCGGGGGCGACCCGGCGACGGCCCCCCGGCCGGGCCGGCTGCTGACGCCGACCCGCGGCATCCGCGGGCGGTTCACCGTGACCGGCACCGGTGTCCGCGTCAACGCCGAGGTCTACCGCTGGAGCAACGGGCGGACCCTGGGCCGCACCAGCGCAACGGGATCCGCGGACTCGATCATCGCGCTGGAGGAGGACCTGGCGCGCAAGCTGGCCGCGCTGCTGTGCGACCGGCCGCCGCCGATCACGGGCACGTTCAGTGGATCGGTCAACCTCAACCGGTCAACCGGCCTGCCGAGCGACGCCCGCTTCGACTGGACCGGGTCGGTGGTGCTCGAGCCGGAGATCGCTTCGCCCTTCAGCCCGGTGGTCTTCTACTCGGTGCGCTCGGGAAGCGTCACCGTGAGCCTGCGGGGTTCGGGCCAGGCGAGCGGCTGTGCCTTTGCGGGCAACGGGAGCTTTGATCTGGCGCTGCCGCGGGCGGGCCCGGTGGCCGCCTTCGCCATGTCAACGACCGACGGCGACCCCGAGACGTACGAGCTCTTCTTCGGCGCGCCCGCGGCCGCCATCACCGCCACCCTGTCGGGCTGCCAGGACCCGGCCGAGAACGGCACGACCTTCTCCACCCCGCTCGGAGGCATCCGGCTCGTGCCCTCGGGTGCGCGGCCCGTGGCCGGCGAGGGCGACTACTCGGGCACCCTCAGCGCCCCCGGCACCGCCGGCGAGGGCGCCTACGACTGGCGCTGGATCCTGCTGGGCTGAGGGGGGGGCGACGCGCATCGGACGCCTCCGGTCGCAGGAGATGCTCCCCCAACGGGTGAGAGGACCGAGGAGGCAGTCTCCGAGTGGCGGTACGTCACCGCCCTGACCGCCACTCGGTCGATCGCATGGAGACCGCGTTCGAGCACGAGCAGTCGGGTCGCGCGGAATCTCGCCCGCTCCTCACCGCGGCCTTCTGACCGCCCATCGGGGCGGTCAGAAGGCCGGGCTCGCTACGAGCTGGAGCGGCTGGAGGCCCGGCGGCGGTTGGTGGGCGTGCGCCCGGCCGGCGGGGCGGGGGCCTTGGAGGCCCCGACCGACGGGTCGCCCTCGGCGCGCAGGCGGTGGGCCTCCGGGAGGATCGATCCGTCGCGCTCGACGGTGATCCTGGCGCCCACGACCGTCTCGAGGTCGGCCAGCCGGGCGCCCTCCTCGTCGGACATGACCGCCGCGATGCGCGGGTTGACCGCGAGCACCACGGTCTCGGCGGAACTGCCCGAGAGCTCGGTGCGCAGCTCGCGCTCGATGGTGATCGCGTGGGTCTCGTCGCTCGGCACCACGCCGACGCCGGCGCAGGTCGGGCAGACCTCGGTCATGATCTCCCGCGGCCCGTCGGAGATGTTCTGGCGGGTCATCTCCACCAGCCCGAGCTGCGAGATCTCGGTGACGAAGGTGCGGGTGCGGTCGAGGGCGAGCGCGGCGTGCAGCGCGGCCTTCACGGCCTTGCGGTTGCGCTCGTCGTCCATGTCGATGAAGTCGATGATGATGATGCCGCCGATGTCGCGCAGGCGCAGCTGGCGCACGACCTCGGTGGCGGCCTCGAGGTTGGTCTTGGTGATCGTGTCCTCGAGGCGGTTGCCGCCCTTGCCGACGTTGCGGCCGGAGTTGACGTCGATGACCGTCATGGCCTCGGTGTCGTCGATCACCAGGTAGCCGCCCGAGGGCAGCGGGGCGCGGCGCTCCATCGTGGAGCGGATGGTGGCCTCGGCGCCGTGCGCCTCGAACAGCGGCGTGTCGCCGGTCCAGTGGCGCACCCGGTCGGCCATCTCGGGCGAGGTGCGGCGCAGGAAGCCCTGGATGCGGTCGAACTGGGCCTCGTCGTCAACCAGCACCTCCTCGACGTCCGTGTTCAGGAGGTCGCGGATGATGCGCAGCGAGATGTCGGCCTCGGAGTAGAGCAGCGATCGGCGCCTTCGCCAGTCCGCCGCGCTCCTGCAGGGCCTGCCAGAGGCGCTTGAGGAATGCGAGGTCGCGCGCGATCTCGCGGGCCGACGCGCCCGAGGCGGCGGTGCGCACGATCAGCCCGCCGGTCTCGATGGGCAGCGCGTTGCAGATCGAGCGCAGGCGGGTGCGCTCGTCGTCGGACAGGCGCTTGGAGACGCCCACGCCCTCGCCGTAGGGCACGTAGACCACGAAGCGGCCGGCCAGCGAGAGCTGCATCGTGAGGCGCACGCCCTTGGTGCCCATCGGGTCCTTGGTGGCCTGCACCAGCACCTCGTCGCCGCGCTTGAGCAGCTCGGCGATCTGGCGCTTGCGCTTGGGCACGCCCATCGCGACGACCTCGTCAACGTGGAGGAACCCGTTCTTCTCGAGGCCGATCTCGATGAACGCGGCCTCCATTCCCGCGAGGACGTTCTCCACGCGGCCCTTCCACACGTGCCCCACGACGGAGCGGTGGCCGCGGCGCTCGATGTAGGCCTCGGCCGTCTGGCCGTCCTCGAGTATCGCGACGCGCGTCTCGGCGCGGTCCACCGACACCAGGATCTGCTTCTTCAAAGGGAATACCTCTCAGGCGGAGCCATCAGCGGCTGAAGCGGCCGACGACGCGGTCGATCACGGGGCGTGCCTTGTCCAACGGCGGGCCCTCGATCAGGTCATGGCCCGCCGACAGGCGCGCAAGTGCGGCCTCTCCGACGGCCCGGGTGGCGCCGTAGGCGACCGTGCCTCGCACGGCCCACCCCGCCACCGGAACGAGGCCGGTGGCGCTGCGAGCGAGCGCCCTCCAGCCGAAACCCGCTCCCACGATCGCGAGCGCCTCGACGGCTCGCTCGGCCCCGAAGGGCCTGTCGTGGAGTGCGGCAAGCTGTGCGACCAGGCGCACCTGGATGAGCGCGAGCGCGGGCATGTCGACGCCCGGCAGCGGTAGCGCCCCGATCGCGGCCGACTGCCGCGTGGCGGCGGTGATGAGCTGGCGCCCCACCGCGGGGCGCAGGCCCGGGTTGCGGCGCGCGGCGGCCACCGCCTCGTCGCCGAGCGCGCGGATCAGCGCCTCGATCACCAGATCGCGGCCGTCGTCGTCGAGCGCGGGGACGTGGGCGAGGTTGGAGACCTCGAGCCGGTTGCCCTCGAGCACGCGGCGCTCGAGCTCGGCGCGCTCGGCCTCGTCGCCCACCAGCACCGCCAGGGCGCCCGCGCCCGAGTGGCGCCGGCGCTCGAGGGTGGCGACGCCGGGCTGGGGCTCGGTGCCGCGCACGAGGGCCATCACGGCCAGCGCGTCCTCGCTCGGAGCCGGCGCGGCGATCTCCAGGATCTCCCGCAGCCGCGCGGTCGCGGCCGGGTCGCCGGGCACGAGGGCGATGTGCCCGCCGTCCTGCGGTGGTGTCCTCGATCGAACGCACGGCGTCCGCGAAGGGACGCACCACCTTCGCTCCGCGCGTGGCGAGGCCGACTGCTCCCATGGCCCGCCCCTTACCCGGGAACTGCTGAGCGACGCTGGTGGATGCCGAGCAGCAGGCCGATCGCCACCAGGGTGGTGAGGGTGTGGCTGCCGCCGTAGCTCATCAACGGCAGCGGGATTCCGGTGATCGGCATGATTCCCACGGTCATGCCGATGTTAACGAAGACCTGGAAGCCGATCATGGCGACGATCGCTCCGGCGACCAGCATGTCCACCTGGCTGGAGGCGCGCGCCATCGTCCGCAGGCCCCGCCAGAGCACGAGGGCGTAGAGCCAGGATCAGCAGCCCTCCCCCGACGAAGCCGAACATCTCGCCGGTGACGGCGAAGATGAAGTCGGTGTGGTGCTCGGGGATGAAGTTGCCCGACGACTGGGTGGCGCCGTCGGGGCCCTTGCCCACCGCGCCGCCCGATCCGATGGCGGTCTTGGACTGGTCGAGCTGGTAGCCGGCGTCGCTGGTGTCGCGCTCGGCGCCGATGAACGCCGTCAGGCGCTGCACCTGGTAGTCCTGGAGCACCGTGCACGCCGGCGTTGGGCAGCACCCAGAGCACCGCCAGGATCAGGATCGCCAGGATCGATCCGGCCACGGCGAAGTGCGACCAGGGCACGCCCACCAGGAACAGGATCGTCGCCAGCACCGCCCCGTAGACCAGCGAGGTGCCGAGGTCGGGCTGCAGGAACACGACCGCCGCCGGGACGGCGGCCACGGCGGTGAGGAAGAGCGTGAAGCGCGGCGATGCCGACGTCGTCCATGCGCTCGATCGCGATGCCCGCGAGCACGATCGCGATCGCCACCTTGCCGATCTCGGAGGGCTGCAGGTTGAAGGGGCCGATGTCGATCCAGCGGTTCGAGCCCTTGACCGCGCTGCCCACCACGAACACCACCGCGAGCGCGCCGAGCAGGCTGCCCCACAGGCCCCAGGCCCAGCGCGCGAGGCGGTCGAGGTTGAGGCGCATGCGCGAGCACCATCAGGACGGCGCCGACCGACGATGAAGAGGATCTGGCGGTCGACGTAGAAGCGCGAGCCGGCGGACGTCGCCCTCGGTGGCCTCGCCCACCACGAAGATGCTGAACAGCGCTGATCGCGGCGACCGCGAGCAGCAGGATCCAGTCGAGGCCGAAGACGGCCGAGCGGACGCGGTCGGCGGCGCCGCTGCGGCGAGCGCGAGGGCGGCGAGCGTGGTGGTCATCGGCTCGCCACCGGCTGCGCCGCACAGGCCGGGCGTCGAACTCGAGGTAGGCCGCCATCGTGGAGCAGACGGCCGGGGCGGCCGCGTTGGCGCCGGTGCCGCCGCGCTCGATCACGATCGAGACGACGATGCTCGGGTCGTCGTAGGGGGCGTAGCCGACGAACCAGGAGTGGTCCTCGCCGCCGTCGCCCGGCTCGGCGGTGCCGGTCTTGCCGGCCACCTTCACGCCCTCGGGCAGGTTGCCGAACACGCTGGTCGAGGTGCCCAGCTCGCCGTTGGCGGCGTCGTAGAGGCCCTGCTTGATGGCGTCGAGGTCGGCCGGCGCTGACGTCGAGCTGGCGGGTGGGCCGCCCCTTGGAGAGCTCCTGCACCACGCGGCCGTTGGGGTCCCTGCACCTCGCATGCCGACGGTCGGCGTGCGCAGGGTGCCGCCGTCGGCGATCGCGCCGTAGGCGACGGCCATCTGCAGCGGGGTCACCTGCAGGAAGCCCTGGCCCACGCCCGAGCTGGATGGTGTCGCCGGCGAGCCAGCTGCGCTGGAAGTCGGTGTAGTCGGGACCCGCGTAGGCCTTCTTCTTCCACGGCGGGTCGGGGACGTTGGCCGGCGACCTCGCCCGGCAGGTCGATGCCGGTGTCGGCGCCCAGGCCGAAGTCGCGGGCCTCCGTCTGGAGCGGGTAGATGTTGTTCTTCTCGCTCTGGGCCTCTGTAGAGCCGGTCGGCCACTTGGTAGAAGTAGGTGTCGCTCGAGACCCGCAGGGCGTAGGGCAGCGTGATGAAGCCGTGCGAGTTCTCCTCGAAGTTCTGGAAGCGCTGCTTGTAGAGCACGATCGACGAGGGCGACTCGAGCTCGGTGTCGGGGGTGATGATGCCCTTGCCGCAGGGCCGCCGCCGCGGTGATCGGCTTGAAGGTCGACCCGGCCGGGTAGACGCCGGCGATCGCCCGGTCGTTGAGCGGCTTGTCGGGGTCGTCGAGGAGCGCCGTCGATCGCCTTCTCCTTGCGCGTGACGAAGGTCTCGGGCGAGAAGGTCGGGTACGAGCCGAGGGCCAGCACCTCGCCGGTGCTTGGGGTCGAGCGCGACGCCGGCGGCCCCCGTGGCGCCGGTGACGCGCGCGGCCTCGGCGAGCGCGGCCTCGAGGGCGCGCTGGGTGTCGCTGTCGATCGACAGGCGCACGTCGCGCCCGGGCACGGGGCTGCGCGAGGAGACGTACTCGCGGCCCTGGGGCTCGCCGGCGGCGTCCACCTCCACCACCGAGCGCGCCGGGCATCGCCCTTGAGCACCGACTCGTACTGCTGCTCGATGCCGTCGACGCCGATCGGTCTCGTCGCCGCGCGTAGCCCGGCTTGCGGTAGTCCTTGATCTGCTCGGCGGTGATCGGCCCGGTGAGCCCGAGGACGTGGGCCGCGAGCTGCCCCTGCGGGATAGGCGCGCAGGTAGGTCTCCTCGAGCGGAGATGCCCGGGTAGTCGCGCCGGCGCTCGGCCAGGAAGCGGAAGAGCAGCGGGTCGATGTTGCGCGCGAGCACCACCGACTGCAGCGGCTGGTTGTCGCCGGCCTTCACCTTGGCCATCAGCTCGGGCAGCGTCTGGCCGATCTTGGGCGCGAGCTTGCGCCAGCACCTGGCGGCGGCGCTCGCCGGTCAGCTCGCGCGGCCGGGCCACGAGGTTCTCGCCGGTGGTGTTGGTGACCAGCGGCACGCCGTCGCGGGTGAGGATGTTGCCGCGCGGGGGCTGGGCGATGACCGTGCGCAGCCGGTTGCCGTCGGCGCGGTCGGCGTACTGCTCGCCGTTGATCACCTGCAGGAACCAGAGGCGGATCAGCAGCAGCCCGAGCAGGCTCATCGCGATGCCGCCGAGGATGGCGATGCGCACGGCGGTCTTGGGCGTGAGCGCCGGGGCCCAGCCTCCGGCGGGACGGTTCGCCCGCGCGACGCGCGGTCCGCGGCGGGGCGGATAGGTGGTGCTCACGAGGTCATCCGCGTAGGGCTCGACGACCCGCGGGGCGCCCAGCAGGCGCCGCGCCACCAGCAGCACCGGCGGGCTGAGCAGGGCGGTGAGCGCGAGCGTCGGGAACAGCACGCGGCCCACGAACTCGGAGGCCGGCATGTGGTGGCCCAGCAGCAGCTGGAAGACCAGGTAGCCGAGCTGCACGCCGAGCGCCGCGACCACCGACAGCGCCAGCGGCGCGAGCAGGCTCGTCGACTCCTCGCTCTCGCAGTAGCGCCCGCACCACGCGCCCGACGATCAGGTAGAGCAGGGCCAGCACGCCGAGGGTGCCGATCGGCGCGGTCAGCTCGAGCAGGATCCCGGCGCTGAAGCCCGCGACGGCGCCCACCAGCGGTGCCGCGCAGCAGGCGCCACGACGACGATCGTCGGGGCGACGAGGTCGGGGATGCCGTCGGCCACGTTGAGGTAGGGCATCACCGACACCTCGACGCAGCACGGCCACGAGCACCATGCCGACGACCCAGCCCAGGCCGCTGCCGCCGGCGCGGGTGCGGCGGGAGGCGGTGGCCGGGCCCGACGGCGCGCGTGGCGGGGTCGCTGCTCATCCGCCGGCCGCCCGGCGCTTGGCCTCGGGGCTCTGCGGGGTCAGCACGGTGAGGTAGGAGAGGTTGCGCGGGTCGAGGTAGGGCGTCACCTGGACCGTCTGCTGCACGTCGACCTCCTGGCTGCCCCGACGCTCGACACGCGGCCGATCGGGATGCCGCGGCGGGTAGATCGAGAGCAGGCTCTTCACCTTGAACCGCCGGAGGTCACGACGACCTGGTTCAGCTTCGACCGGCGCCGCGCGGGGCACGCCGGTGAGGCGCAGCTGGCCGGGGGTCGTGGACTGCACCAGGCCCGGCGGGTTGCCGGCCTCGGGGATCGTGGCGCCCACCTCGGTGCGGCCGTCGGTGATGAAGGCCACGTCGGCGGTGTCGGACGAGACGGCGGTCACCACGCCCACCAGGGCGGCGCCGCGGCCGGTGCCGGCCACGACGGGGGAGTTGCGCACGACGCCCTTGGACGAGCCCACGGAGATGCGGGCGTTGCGGTACCAGTCGGTGATCGAGCGGGTCTACGACCAGGCCGGTGACGCGGCCGGTAGCCGCCGAGCTCCGACGCGGCGTCGATCAGCGGCCTCGACGCCCAGCAGCGACTCGCAGCTCGGTGAGGCGCTGGTCGCGGACGACGTTGTCGGCGGCGAGGGCGCGCAGCTCCTGATTCTCGACCTCGAGGGCGGCGGCCCGGTCGCGCGCGTCGCGCAGGCCGCTGGCCCAGCCCCACGCGTCGCGGAACGGCTCGACGGCGCGGGTGGCCACCTCCTGCACCGGTGCCACGACGCTGGCGGAGGTCGACTGGGCACCGTGCAAGGGGCCGCCGGTCGACTCGCGGAAGTAGCCGGTGAAGATCGCCAGGCAGGCGATCACGAGGACGGCGATGACCACACGGCGGACGTTGGCCCGCCGGCGCGCGATCCCGGTTGTCGCGGCCACCGCCATCAGACGGGCTCTTCGCTCAGTAGCGCTTCCTGTGTCGGCCGTTCGACGACGCCTTCTGCATGACCTCGAACTCCTCCAGCGAGCGACCCGAGCCGACCGCGACGCAGGTCAGCGGCGACTCGGCCACGTGGATCGGCATCTCGGTCTCACGGCGCAGGCGCTCGTCCAGCCCCTGCAGCAGCGACCCGCCGCCGGCCATCATGATGCCGCGGTCCATGATGTCGGAGGCCAGCTCCGGCGGGGTCTTGTCGAGCGTGCTCTTGACGGCGTCGATGATCTGCACGAGCGGCTCCTCGAGGGCCTCGCGGACATCCTCGGAGGAGAGCACGACCGTCTTCGGAAGTCCCGTGATCATGTCGCGCCCGCGGATCTCGGCCTGGACCTCCTCGCGGAGGGGGTAGGCGGAGCCGATCTCGAGCTTCACCTCCTCGGCGGTCTGGCTGCCGATCATCAGCTTGTACTCCTTCTTGACGTAGCTGATGATCGCCTCGTCGAGCTCGTCGCCGCCGACGCGGATCGACTGGGCCACGACGATGCCGCCGAGCGAGATGACCGCCACCTCGGTGGTGCCGCCGCCGATGTCCACGATCATGTTCCCGGTCGGCTCGGCCACGGGCAGGCCGGCCCCGATCGCCGCCGCCATCGGCTCCTCGATGAGGAAGGCGCTGCGGGCGCCGGCCGACAGGGTGGCCTCCTCGACCGCGCGCTTCTCGACGCCGGTGACGCCCGGAGGGCACGCAGACCACCACGCGCGGGTGGGCCCAGCGGTTCTGGTGGACCTTCTGGATGAAGTGCCGCAGCATCTGCTCGGTCACGTCGAAGTCGGCGATGACGCCGTCCTTGAGCGGCCGGATGGCGCTGATGTTGCCGGGGGTGCGCCCCAGCATGCGCTTGGCCTCGATGCCGACGGCGTGGACCTCTCCGGTGCGCTGGTCGATGGCGACCACCGACGGCTCCGAGAGGACGATGCCGCGGCCGCGGACGTAGACGAGCGTGTTGGCGGTGCCGAGATCGACGGCCATGTCTCGTCCGCCGAAACCGGTCAGGTAGCTCCAGAACCCGATTGGTCGCCTCCCATGGAAGTGGCGTACTGGCCGCGAGCAGCCCTGCAAAGCGCGGCATTCTACCCGAACCGCGCCCGGGCCGGACATCCCGGTCGTTCCACCCCGGGTCGGCGCCTACCGTACCCCCCTTGGGCCCTCCCCGCCACCGGTGATGAGGATCACCGGGCCCGCGTGGGTCCGTCCGCTACCGTTCTTCGGATGCCCTCGCCGCCCCTCTTCGCCGACGACAACAGCTCGTATCGCCGGGCGATGCGGCGGGCGCAGGAGGAGGAGAAGATCCGCGAGGCCCGCCGCAGCGAGATCCTCGCGACTCTGCGCCGGCTCAAGGAGGAGGCCGGCGACACCGCCCTCGTGGCCGAGCGCGAGCGCAAGCGCCGCCACGCCGACCTCCTGGACCGCTACCCGCCGCTCTTCTGAGCCGGGCGGCCGGATCGGGATCAGATCCGCAGCCAGCGCGCGGTCGGACCACCCCCCGATGAGGCGATCCGGCCCTCGTCGCGCAGCTCCGCGAGCACGATCCTGATCGTCTGATCGCTGACGCCCGGGAGGGCGCGCCGGACATCGCCGATGCGGAAGTCCGGCCCCGCCTGATCGAGGATGTAGTGGCGGACGCGGTCCTGCTTGGAGGCGCCGGCGGACGTCGCCGACAGGCGCTGCTCGAACGAGGCATAGGCCTCATCGATCACCCCCACGAGGTAGGCGAGCCACGGCCACGGGTCGTGCCGGGCGTCGTGCCACCCGGCCTGCGAGTCGAGCAGGGCCTGGTAGTAGGCCTCCTTCGTCTCGAAGATCCGCTGCTCAAGGCTGACGTAGCGCGCGATGCCATAGCCGGCGCGGCCCAGCAGATGCGAGGTCAGCAGTCGCGCGAGCCGTCCGTTGCCGTCGGCGACCGGGTGGATGGCGAGGAAGTCCAGGACGAAGAGGCCGGTCAGCAGCACGGGATGGGCCGCCTCGGCCTGCTCGGCATGCCGGTGGCGGGCGACGAGCTCCTCCAGGAGGAACGGGGTCTCCTCGGGAGAGGCCGGCGTGAAGAGCACCACCCTGCCCCCGTCCCGATAGCTCACGATGAGGTTCTGGTCTGTCTTCAGGCGCCCGCCGCCTCCGTCGACATGACCGAACAGGCGCCGGTGCAGATCCAGGATGACGGGAATGGAGACCGGCTCGGGCGGGGCCTGCCGCATGAGCGTGTCGATCGCGTCGCGGTAGCCGGCGAACTCGCGCTCATTGCGATCGCGGAAGCGTGGCGGCTGCGAACGGATGAGCTTCTCGGCCCTCCCCTCCTCCACGACGACGCCCTCGATCGCGTTGGAGGCGGTGATCGACGCCACCCGGGTCTGCTCGGCGAGGCCGAGGAGCGCCTGGGGCAGCTGATCGCGGTACATCTGCTCCCGCCCGCGGGCGGTGTCGATACGACCCAGGCGAACCCCGAGCCGCGGGGGCTGTCCGGCGAGACGCGACTCGAGGTCGATGAAGCTCTTCATGTCACCGATCCAATAATCTACCTAACAATCGGCCCAGATTAGCATGATTGTGGGATGGCTTGGCGGATGATGACGCGGAGGTCAGACGGGCGCTCCGGCGCGCCGGGCCAGCACCACGTGGGTCGCCCGCGCCGTCGGGACGTGCTCCACCACCTCGAAGGCCCGGAGCGCGTCGCCGAGGTCCGCGAGGAGGTGCTCCCCCGAGCCGAGCACCACGGGCGCGATGGCGAGGTGCATCTCGTCGACCAGGCCCGCGCGCAGGTACTCACGGACGGTGGCCGCCCCGCCGCCGAGCCGGACGTCCTGCCCGCCCGCGGCCTTCCGGGCCTGCGCCAGCGCCGATTCGACGCCGTCGGTGACGAAGTGGAAGGTGGTGCCGCCCTCCATCGTGATCGGGGCGCGCGCGTGGTGGGTGAGCACGAAGACCGGCACGTGGTAAGGCGGATCGTCGCCCCACCAGCCCCGCCAGGTGTCGTCCGGCCAGGGGCCGCGGACCGGCCCGAACATGTTGCGCCCGAGGATCCAGGCGCCGAGGCCCTCGAAGCCGCGCGCGAGCATGTCGTCGTCGGGGCCTGTCTCACCGCCGTCGCCGCCGCCGTGGGTCCGCTGGAAGGTGCGGGTGGGGAACACCCACTCGTGCAGCGCCATGCCGCCGATCCCCATCGGGTTCTCGGCGTCCTGGCCGGGGCCGGCGCCGTAGCCGTCGAGCGAGATCGAGAAGCTGTTCACGCGGAGCCGCGACATGGCTAGGAGTGCTCGGCTCTGCGCTCGATGGCGTACTGGACGGCGGCCAGGATGTCAGCCTCCTGGGCGTCGCCGGGGACCCCGCGGTGGCCGTATTGCGAGCCCCAGAGGGCGAGGGTGGAGCCGGCGGCCTCCGCCAGGGCGAGGGCCTTCTGGTAGCCGCCGTACTCGACGAACTTGGCCTTGCGGCCGGTCTGCCAGCGCCAGATGGTGTCGCCGTCGGCCTCGTGGATGATGGCGTAGAGCTTCTCGGTCACTGTGGTCTCCCCCTCGGTCCCGATCCCGCGCGCAGTATCGCTCAGGACCAGGGCGCGAGGCCGAGGTCGGACAGCGCAGCCACCAGCGCGGCGATCGGCAGGCCGACGACCGTGGTGAAGTCACCCTCGATGCGCTCCACGAGGGCGGCCCCCGAGCCCTGCACGGCGTAGCCGCCGGCCCGCTCGCGCCACTCGCCGGTGTCGAGGTACCAGGCGGCCAGCGCGTCGTCGATCGGCCGCACGACGACCGTGGTCTCGTCCTCCAGCTCGCGTCGCGCGTCCGGCGTGATCAGGCAGACGGCCGTGCGCACGGTGTGCGGGCGCCCGGAGAGGGCGCCGAGCATCTCGGCCGCCGAGGCGCGGTCGGCCGGCTTGCCGAACACCCGGCCGTCGAGGATCACCTCGGTGTCGGCGCCGAGCACGGCGCCCCCCGCCGGCACGCCGAGGCGCCCGGCCACCTCCTCGGCCTTGGCGCGGGCGTTGGCGCGGGGATCCTGCCCCTCGTCCACGCCCGACACCACGATCTCGAACTCCACGCCGAGCGCGCCGAGCAGCGTCCGCCGCTGCGGCGAGCCCGACGCGAGGAGGATCACCCGCTAGGAGAGCTCGGGGAAGTGCAGCGCCAGCTCGCGGGCGCCCGACTCCGGGCTGTCGGAGCCGTGGATCACGTTCTGGCCGACCTCGAGCGCGAAGTCGCCGCGGATCGTGCCAGGGGGCGCCTCGAGCGGGTTGGTCGGGCCCATCATCGTGCGCAGGGCGACGATCGCGCCCTCGCCCTCCACGGCGATCATGAAGACCGGGCCGGAGGTGATGAACTCGACCAGCTCGCCGAAGAAGGGCCGCTCACGGTGCTCGCCGTAGTGCTCCTCGGCGACGGCCGTGTCCATGATGATCTTGCGGACGGCGATGACGTCCAGGCCCCGGCGCTCGATGCGGGAGAGGATCTCCCCGCTGAGCCCCGCGTAGACCCCGTCGGGCTTCACCATCACGAACGAACGCTCAGTCATACGTCTCCTGATCACGGGGTCGTCTCCACCGGCCGGTGCGGCCGGTGTCGCCGCTGCTGTCGGCAGCGGGCTTGGGCAACTCGCGCTGGCGCGCCGGACGGCCCTCTACGGGCGCCTCCGCGGCGCGCGCCGAGCCGGTGCGGTCGAACAGGCGGATGCGGAACTCGAGCTCGGTGAGGCGCTTCTCGAGGTCGCGGACCTCGTCGGAGGAGGCGACCCCGGCCTGGCGCAGCTGGCGCTGCATGCTGGCCGGATCGCCGCTCACCATGCCCTCGCGGGCGAGCATGCGCCCGACGATCTGCTGGCCCTCCGCGTCGCCGAGCTCACCCAGGCGCTGCTCGAGGGCGAGCAGCTCGAGCTCGCGCTCGCGGGCCTCGTCGAGGTACTCGGGCGGGCGGACGATGAGGTAGATGATCGAGCCGAGGAAGGGGATCAGCACCGACAGCGCCACGCACGCGGCGACCAGGCCGGGCGACTGGATGCGGCGGCGCGCGTCCTGGTAGGTCCAGTACGCGAGCGCGACCCACAGCAGCACGACGAAGACGCGCAGCAGAACCGTGATCAAACCCCACAGACCGGAGTCGAAGAAGCTCGAGATCGACTCGAACGGGTCGCTGCTGTCGGAGGTCGTGGTGCCCGACGCCTGCGCGGTGAGCAGACCGATGACGCTGATGCCTATGGACATGACGGTCTACTTCGCCTCGGGGACATCGATGCCCTTCCGGGCGCGCGCGAGTCTAGCAGGGGGTCCCCCGCCGCCCGCCGCCACGATCGCCCTCAGATCGGCGAGCAGGTAGAGCGAACCGGCCACCACGACGACCCCGTCCGGGCCGGCCGCGGCCCGGGCCCTCGCGAGGGCTTCTGCCGGATCGCCGACGGCCTCCGCGGGCCCGCCGAGGCCACGTGCGAGCGCCGCGAGATCCTCCGCCGCCACGGCGCGCGCGTGGCTGGAGCGGGTGGCGACGATCCGGTCGGCGACGCCGGCGAGCGCGCCCACCATCGGGGCGGCGTCCTTGTCGCCGAGCACCGACACCACGGCGACCACGGGCCGGCGCGCGCCGACCACCTCGGGCAGCGAGGCCACCATCGCGTCCATCCCGGCGGGGTTGTGCGCCCCGTCGAGCACCACCGCCGGCCTGCCCGGGAAGATCTCCAGGCGGCCCGGCATCTCGACCGCGGCCACGGCCCGGCGCAGCGGTGCCGGCCGAGAGCGCCCGGCCGAGCACCATCTCGGCGCCGGCCACGGCCACCGCCAGGTTGTCGCGCTGGAAGCCGCCGTGCAGCGACAGGACGAGCCCCTCGTAGCGCCCGAGCGGGGTCTCGATGTCGATGCCACCCGGAGCCTCGCGGGCCCGCAGGCCCTCCCCGAAGCGCACCGCGCGCAACCCGCGGCGGTCACACTCGGCTCCGACCGCCGCGCGCGCCGCCTCGGACAGACGCCCCACGACCAGGCGCTCGGAGCCGTCGGTGCAGACCGCGAGCTTCTCGGCGGCGATCGCCGCCTCGGTGTCGCCCAGCAGCTCGGTGTGCTCGAGGGCGATGTTGGTGAGGATCACCGCGGCGCCCGGCTGCAGCACGTTGGTCGCGTCGTAGCGCCCCCCGAGCCCGGCCTCGACGACGGCGACGTCCACGGCCGCCTGCCGGAAGGCCCAGAAGGCGATGGCCGTGAGCGCCTCGAACTGGGTGACCGCGTCGCCGCCGGGCAGCCGCAGGGCCCCGGCGGCCCGGCGCACCGCGGCGGCGGCCGCCGCGAAGCCCGGCTCGTCGATCGGAGCGCCCTGGATCTGGATGCGCTCGGGCCAGTCGGTGACGTGCGGGGAGACGTAGGTGCCCACCCGCAGCCCCTCCCCCGCGAGCGCCGCCGAGGCGAGCCGCGCGGTGGACGACTTGCCGTTGGTACCGACCACGTGCAGCGCCGGGGCGGCCCGCTCGGGGTGCCCGAGCGCGGCCAGCAGGGCGTGCATCCGCTCCAGGCCGAAGCGCATGCCCGAGGATCTCCAGCTCGGCGATCCAGCGCCGCGCCTCACCGACCGTCATCGCAGGATCAGCCCAGAGCGGCGATACGGGCGGCCAGCGCCTCCCGCTCGGCCTCGTAGCGCAGGGCCTTCTCGCGCTCGGCCTCCACCAGGTGGGCCGGGGCCCGCTCGACGAAACGGGTGTCGGCCAGCTTGCGCCGCGCGCGCTCGGCCTCGCTGGCGGCCGTCGCCAGCTCGTCGGCGAGGCGGGCGCGCTCGATCGCGGGGTCCACGTCCTGGGCGCTCGAGCCGAGCAGGATCGAGCGGCCGTCCGCCAGCAGCGTCGCCACCAGGGCGGGGATCGCCTGCGCCTCGGCCTCGGTGACGGCGTCGAGCGCGGCGACCGACGGATGCGGCGCCGGCGACATGATCAGCGGGGTCCGCGGGGGCAGGTTGCGCGAGGAGCGGTAGGCCCGGAGCGCCGTGACGACCTCCTGCACCTGGGCCATCTCGGCCTCGGCGGCGTCATCGCGCGGGACCTGGAGCGCGCGGCGGAGCGTGGGTGGCCATCAGCCCGCGCGCGCCGGGCGTGCGCGACCAGCACTCCTCGGTGACGAAGGGCATCATCGGGTGGGCCAGCGCCAGCAGCTGCTCGAGGGCGTCGCCGGCCATCTCCGGGGTGGCCTCACCGGCCTTCAGCAGCTCGAGGTACCAGTCGCAGTAGTCGTCGAAGACCAGGTGGTAGACCAGGTCGGCCAGCTGGGAGAGCTGGAAGCCCGCGACGTTGGCCTGCGACTGCTCGATGGCGGCGGCGATGCGCGAGGCGATCCAGCGGTCGGCGAGGGTGGCGGCGGCGGGGTGTCGAGCCCGGCGCGGCCGCCGCGGTCGACCACCAGGCGGGCGGCGTTCCAGAGCTTGGTGACCAGCTGGCGGCCCTGTCGACCCGGTCGGCGCTGAAGCGCACGTCCTGGGTGCTCGACATCATCATCAGCCCGAAGCGCAGGGCGTCGGCGCCGTTGCTGTCGATCAGCTCGAGCGGGTCGATGCCGGTGCCGAGCGACTTGCTCATGCGCCGGCCGTCGGCGGCCTGGACCACCGAGTGGATGTAGACGTCGGAGAAGGGCTCCTTCCCCGTGTACTCGAGGCCCATCATCACCATGCGCGCGACCCAGAGGAAGATGATGTCGCGGGCCGTCGAGAGCACCTGCGTGGGGTAGAACTTCGCGAGATCGGGGGTCTGCTCGGGCCAGCCGAGGGTGGCGAAGGGCCACAGCGCCGAGCTGAACCAGGTGTCGAGCACGTCCTCGTCGCGCGTCCAGCCGTCGCCCTCGGGCGGCGTCTTCCCGACGTAGACCTCGTCGTCGCGGTAGTAGACCGGCAGCTGGTGGCCCCACCAGAGCTGGCGGGAGACGCACCACGGGCGGATCTCGCGCATCCAGTCGAGGTAGACCTCGCCCCACTTGGCCGGGGTGAAGCGCACCCGGCCCTCCTCGACCGCCGCGATGGCCGGCTCGGCGAGGCGGGTCATGTCGCAGAACCACTGCAGCGAGACCAGCGGCTCGACGCGGGCGCCGGAGCGGTGCGAGAACGGGCACCGTGTGGGTGTAGGGCTCCTCCGCGCGGATCAGCCCGAGGGCGCGCAGGTCCTCGACCACCTTCACCTGGCACTCGGCCGGCGTCAGGCCGGCGTAGGCCTCCCCCGCCTCGGCCGTCATGCGGCCGTCCTCGCCGATGACGTTGATCGCCTCGCAGGCCGTGGCGGCGGCCGATCTCGAAGTCGTTGGGGTCGTGGGCCGGGGTGACCTTGAGGGCGCCGGTGCCGAACTCGACCTCGACGTAGTCGTCGGCGACGATCGGGATCTCGCGGCCGACCAGCGGCAGGGTGACCGTCCTGCCGACCAGGTCGCGGTAGCGCTCGTCGGCCGGGTTCACGGCGACCGCCGTGTCGCCCAGCATCGTCTCGGGGCGCACCGTGGCCACGACGATCTCGCCGGAGCCGTCGCTGAGCGGGTAGGCGATGCTCACGAGGCTGTCGGTCACCTCGCGCTCCTCGACCTCCAGGTCGGAGATGGCCGAGCCGAGGCCCGGGTCCCAGTTGACCATGTAGCGGTCGCGGTAGATGTGGCCCTTCTCGTAGAGGTCCACGAAGACGTGCAGCACCGCGTCGGCGTAGGCGTCGTCCATCGTGAAGCGCTCGCGCTCGTAGTCGAGCGTGCAGCCCAGGCGCTGCAGCTGGCCGATGATCGTGCCGCCCGAGTGGTCCTTCCAGTCCCAGACCCGGCGCACGAACTCCTCGCGGCCGAGCTCCTTGCGGCTGAGGCCCTCCTTGGCGAGGGCCTTCTCCACGACCGCCTGGGTGGCGATGCCGGCGTGGTCGGTGCCGCAGATCCACAGCGTCTCGTCGCCGGCCATGCGGCGGGTGCGGATGAGCAGGTCCTGGATGGTGTTGTTGAGCGCGTGCCCGATGTGCAGCGCGCCGGTGACGTTGGGCGGCGGGATCGCGATCGAGTAGCCGGGACCCTCACCCGAGGGGTCGGCGTGACCGACACCGGCCTCGCGCCAGGCCGCGGTCCAGCGCGGCTCGACCTCCGAGGGATCGAACCGGCTCACGGGCTTCACGGGCTCGCCCTCACCGGGAGAGGCTATGCGGACTCCCCGCCGGCCTCGGCGGCCCGCTCGGGCGCCTCGGTGACGAGCGTCGGCGGAAGGCCCTTCTCGATCGTCTCGCGGGTGACGACGCACTTGCGCACGTCGTCGCGCGAGGGCAGCTCGAACATCACGTTCAGCAGGGCCTCCTCCATGATCGAGCGCAGGCCGCGGGCGCCGGTCTCGCGCTCGAGCGCCTTGTCGGCGATCGCCTGCAGCGAGTCGTCGGCGAAGACCAGGTCGACCTCGTCGAACTGGAAGAAGCGCCGGTACTGGCGCACCAGCGCGTTCTTGGGCTCGGTGAGGATCTGGACCAGGTCGTCCTGCGAGAGCTGGTGGACGGCCGAGATCACCGGCAGGCGGCCGATGAACTCGGGGATCAGCCCGTAGTTCATGAGGTCCTCGGGCAGGACCTCGCTGAAGGCGTCGTGCGGGTCGTGATCGTGCTTGCTCCGGACGTCGGCGGCGAAGCCGACGCCCTTGTGGCCGATGCGCCGCTCGATGATCTGCTCGAGGTTCGCGAACGCGCCGCCGCAGATGAACAGCACGTTGGTCGTGTCGATCGTGAGGAACTCCTGGTGGGGGTGCTTGCGGCCGCCCTGCGGCGGCACCGAGGCCACCGTGCCCTCGAGGATCTTCAGCAGCGCCTGCTGCACGCCCTCGCCGGACACGTCGCGCGTGATCGACGGGTTGTCGGCCTTGCGCGCGATCTTGTCGACCTCGTCGATGTAGATGATCCCGGTCTCGGCCTTCTTCACGTCGAAGTCGGCGGCCTGGATCAGCTTGAGGAGGATGTTCTCGACGTCCTCGCCGACGTAGCCGGCCTCGGTCAGCGCCGTGGCGTCGGCGATCGCGAAGGGGACGTTGAGGATGCGCGCGAGGGTCTGGGCCAGCAGCGTCTTGCCGCAGCCGGTGGGGCCGAGCAGCAGGATGTTGCTCTTCTGCAGCTCGATGTCCGAGTCGCCCGGCGTTCATCATGTTGACGCGCTTGTAGTGGTTGTAGACGGCGACGGCCAGCGTGCGCTTGGCCTCCTCCTGCCCCACCACGTAGTCGTTGAGCACGTCGTAGATCTCGCGCGGGCGCGGGAGCGACTCCGGGTCGAAGGTGACCGGTGTGGTCAGCTCCTCATCGATGATCTCGTTGCAGAGATCGATGCACTCGTCGCAGATGTAGACGCCGGGGCCGGCGATCAGCTTCTTGACCTGCCGCTGCGACTTGCCGCAGAAGCTGCAGAGGAGCTGCTCGTTCGACTCGGGGGACTTGGGCATCTGTGACCGGCCCGCCGGCTAGTGGCTCTCGATGACCCGGTCGACGATGCCGTACTCCTGAGCCTCCGGCGCGCTCATGAAGTAGTCGCGCTCGGTGTCCTTGGCGACCTTCTCGATCGGCTGGCCCGTGTGCTTGGCGATGATCTCGTCGAGGCGCTTGCGCAGGTCGATGATCTCCCGGGCGTGGATCTCGATGTCGGTCGCCTGACCGTAGAAGCCGCTGGAGACCTGGTGGATCAGGATCTTGGCGTTCGGGAGCGCCATGCGCTTGCCCTCCGCGCCGCCCGCCAGCAGCAGCGCGCCCATGCTCATCGCGATGCCGACGCAGATCGTCGAGACGTCGGGCTTGATGAACTGCATCGTGTCGTAGATCGCCAGGCCGGCGTAGACCGAGCCGCCGGGCGAGTTGATGTAGAGCGAGATGTCCTTGTCGGGGTCCTCGCTCTCGAGGTGCAGCAGCTGGGCCACGATCAGGTTGGCGATCTGGTCGTCCACCGGCGTGCCGAGGAAGACGATCCGCTCGTTGAGCAGCCGCGAGTAGATGTCGAACGAACGCTCGCCGCGCGAGGTCTGCTCGACGACCATGGGGATCAATGGGCTCATGCGAGGGGCTCCGTTCCGGTGGTGCTGGTCATCGGGGGTCGCCGGGCGTCCACAGCTTCCCCGCCTGGGCCGGCTTCCCTGCCGTCTCCTCGGGCGCGGCGGCCTTGTCGGCGACCTTCTTGCGATCGTCCTCCGGGGTCCAGAGGCGCTCGCGCGCCTCGGCCTGGGCCATCGGGATGGCGGTCACGCCGGCGATCAGGTGATCGACGGCCTTGCGCAGGCGCATGTCCTGGCGCAGGGCGTCCCAGCCGCCGTGCTCGCGCAGCTCGTGCAGGAGCCGGTCGGGCGCGCGGCCGGTGGCCTCGGCGTCGGCGCGGACCTGCTCCTCCATCTCCTCGTCGGTGACCTCGATGGCCTCGGTATCGGCGATCGCCTCCACGACGAGCTCGCGCTTGACGGCCATCTCGGCGTCGGGGCGCAGCTCCTCGATGACCTGCTCGATGGTGCGCCCGGTCGCCGCGATGTAGTCCTCGAAGGAGACGTTCTCGGGCAGCTGCTGCGCGGTCTGCTGCAGGATGCTGCCGATCCGCCGGTCGGTCATCACCTGGGGCACGTCGACGGTCGACTTCTCGGAGACCGCGTCGATCACCATGCGGCGGAAGAGCTCGTCCACGCGTTCGGTGGCGACGGCCTCGAGGCGGCTGGTGATATCGGCCGTCAGCTCGTCGAGCGTGTCGAACTCGCTGACCGCGAGCGCGAGGTCGTCGTCGAGGGGCGGCAGCACCTTCTCCTGGACGCCCTTGAGGGTGACCGTGTACTCGATGGTCTTGCCCTGGAGCTCCGGGCGGCCGTCGGTGGCCGCATAGCCCACCGGGAAGGTCACCGTCTCGCCGGTGCTCATGCCGAGCAGGCGCTGATCGAACTCGGGCAGCAGGCGGCCGCCGCCCAGCTCGACCGCGTAGTCGCGGGCGCTGGCCTGGCGGACGACCTTGCCGTTGAGGGTGCCGTCGAAGTCGATGACGACGAAGTCGCCCTTGCCGGCGGCGCGCTCGACCGGCACCAGCGACGCCGCGCGCTCGCGCAGCGACTGCATCTGGGCGTCGAGGGCCCCCTCGGGCAGCTCGACCTCGGCGCGGCCGATCTCCAGGCCCGACCAGTCGCCGAGCGTCGCCTTGGGGCGCACCTGGACCGTCGCGGTGAAGGTGAGGTCGCCCTCCTCGGGCACCGACTCGAGGTCGAGGTCGGGCTCGTCGATCGGGACGATGCCGGTCTCGTTGACCGCCTCCGAGTACCACTCGCTGAGGGAGCCCCGGAGCATCTCCTGCACGACGGCGTCGTGGCCGACGCGCTGGACGATCACCTCCGCCGGCGCCTTGCCGGGCCGGAATCCGGGGACCCGGACCTCCCTGCCCAGCTTGCGGATGGCGCGCTCCATGCGGCGCTGGACCTCATCCTCGGGAACCGCCACGTCCAGGCGGACCTTGTTCTCTTCCAGGGATGTCACTTCTGCGGTCAGCGTCATATGCACTCCCGCGTCACCGCGGTTGGATGTATGCGGGTGAGAGGACTCGAACCTCCATGGGTTGCCCCACTAGGACCTAAACCTAGCGCGTATACCGGTTTCGCCACACCCGCCCGATACCCGGCGCCCGAGGGGTGAACGATGGGATTCGAACCCACGACCGCCTGGACCACAACCAGGAGCTCTACCAGCTGAGCTACGTCCACCGCGTTGCGGACCATCGGCCCGCCCGGCCAGCATAGCGAGTTTTCCGCGGGGGCCTGGACGACCGGCGGGAGCGCCGCCCCGGGCCCTCGTCGATCCTTTCTCGGGGATTAACCCTCCGCGCCGGGTGCGGCGGTAGCGTCGCCTCGGTGACCCGGTTGTCCCTCTCAGCCGCGCTGGTCTCGGCCGCACTCGTGATCCAGGGATGCGGCGGGTCGGGCGATGCCGGCGGTGCCGCGGCCACGGACCCGGCCTCCACGGGCCCTCCGCCGCCGGCCGCGCTCGACGCCATGGTCGCGGTCGGCGGCGGAGAGCTCCATGTGCGGTGCACAGGCTCCGGCGAGGCCACGGTGGTCCTCATCGCCGGCTTCGGAGACGGGGGCGAGAACTGGGGGACCGTCGAGCGTCCCATCGCCCGCTCGGCGCGGGTCTGCTCCTATGCGCGGTTCGGAACGGGGACGAGCGATCCGGCGCCGCGGCCGCAGACCCACGCGTCGCACGCCAGGAACCTGAGGACCCTTCTCCGCTCGATCGGGGAGAACGGTCCGTTCACGATCGTCGGCCATTCGCTGGGTGGCGCCGAGGCGGTGATGTTCGCGTCGCTCTTCCGGCCTGAGGTGCACGGGCTGATGCTGATCGACGCGAGCCCCACGGACTGGATCGCCGCGGGCTGCGCCGTGCCCGCCGACGGCACCGAGGCGGCGCGCGGCTTCGCCGGGATGTGCCGATCGCTCACGCATCCCGCGCTCAACCCCGAGCGACTCGATGGACGGGCCGCCTCCGCGGGGGTCGCGGCCGTCACATCACTCGGATCGCTCCCGATGACCGTCATCACCACGACCGAGCGCCCGTTCCCGGGGATCGTCCCGCGACAGCAGGCCCGGCTCGACCGCGTCTGGAGCCGCGGCCAGGAGCACTGGGCCTCCCTGTCCCCGCGGTCTCGGCTCGTGCGCGTGCCCGGCGCCGGCCACTACATCCACGTCGATCGCCCGGCTGTCGTCATCGCGGAGCTCCGGCGGCTGATGGGATGAGATCATCGGCCGGCCCCGCCCCGTCACCGTCGAGGGAGTACCCGTGAAGAGCAGCCTCGCTCCCGGCATCACCCATGAGTTGCGGTTCGTCGTCCCGGTCACCAAGACCGTGCCCCACCTCTATCCGGAGTCGGCGCAGTTCACGGCGATGCCCGAGGTGTTCGCCACGGGCTTCATGGTCGGCCTCGTAGAGTGGGCCTGCCTGGAGGCCCTCGCCCCCCACCTCGAGGAGGGCGAGATGTCGCTCGGCACACGCGTGGATCTCAGTCACGATGCGGCGACTCCGCCCGGCATGGAGGTCGTGGCGCGGGTGCGGCTGGAGCGGATCGACGGCCGCCGGCTGACCTTCTCGGCGCACGCCGAGGACGAGCGGGAGACCATCTGCGAGGGCGCCCACGAGCGTTTCGTGGTCGATCGCGAGCGCTTCGTGGCCGGGGTCGGACGCAAGGCGGGCTGAGAGCGCCCCGGGGCCGCTGGTAGGGTCGCGAACGCCCTTGACCGGCGGATCTGCGGGGATCCGCCGGTTCTTACCATCCGCCCCGCAACGGAGGTGCCCCCGTTGCCCAGACTCTCTCGATCGCCGCTCGCGGCCGCGCTCGGCGGGCTCGCGCTCGCGGCCGCGCTCATCGGCCTCGCGGCCCCCTCGGCGCTCGGCGCCCCGGCGCCGTTCACGCTGCGCTACTCGGCCAACGCGCCCGGCGACATCGCGATCGTCGGCAACACGGTGCTGACCTGCCCGGCCAGCGCCGCGGCGTGCGCCGGCGTCCAGGGTGGCGCGGTCGGCCAGAACAACTCGTTCGGGATGCAGTTCGTCAACGTCGACGCCGACGCGGCGACCTTCAACTCGAGCCAGGCCCAGCTCGAGCTGCCCCCCGGGGCGACGGTGCTGTTCGCCGGCCTCTACTGGGGCGGCAGGACCGCGGCGGGCGGGGCACCCGGCGCCGCGGGCGCGCCCAACACGGGCGCCATCGCCACGGTCGGCCTGGCGGCGCCCGGCGGCGCCGTGTCGCCGGTCGCGGGCACCGTGATCGGCACGACCACCGACAACGGCGCCAACTACGAGTCGTTCGCCGACGTCACCGCCCGCGTGCAGGCCGGCGGAGCGGGTACCTACCAGGTGTCGAACGTGCAGGTCGGCCGCGGCACCAACACCTGGGGCGGCTGGTCGCTCGTGGTCGCCTATCGCGACCCCGTGGCACCGCTGCGCAACCTCTCGGTCTTCGACGGCTACCAGTTCGTCAGCCGGACCAACCCGGCCGTGACGATCCCGGTGAGCGGCTTCCTCGCCCCGCCCAGCGGCCCCGTGCGGGCGCGCCTGGGCGTGGTGGCATACGACGGAGACCGCGGCGCGCCCGGCTCGCAGTTCGTCGGTGACGGCCTGACCCTCAACGGGGCGACGGTCAGCGACGGGCTGAACCCGGCCGACGACGTCTTCAACAGCTCCATCACGCGCACCGGCGCGGCGCTCACGGCCAAGGCCCCGAACTACGGCAACCAGCTCGGCTTCGACGCCGACGTGTTCTCGGTGGACGGCCTGGTGCCCAACAGCGCGACCACGGCCAGCATCGCCCTGACCACCGGCGGTGAGAGCTACAACCCCGGCGTCGTCACCACGGCGTTCGACCTCTTCGCGCCGACGCTCTCCTCGACGAAGTCGGTGTCCGACCTCGACGGCGGCCGAGTGGAGCCGGGCGACGTCCTCGAGTACACGGTGTCGCTCACCAACACGGGCCTCGACGCCGCGACCGGCGTGCGCCTGAGCGACCCGATCCCGCCCGGCACGATCTACGAGCCGGGATCGCTCGCCATCGTGAGCGGCGCGGGCGCGGGTGCCGCGACCGACGCCGCCGGCGACGACCTCGCCGAGGGCGGGGCCGGCGGCGTGGTGTTCCGGCTCGGCGCCGGCGCCACGGCGACGGCCGGCGGCCGGCTCGACACCGGCGCGTCGACCTCCGTGCGCTTCCGCGTCCGGGTCGCCTCCACCACCCCGGCCGGGACCGTGATCCCGAACGCCGCGACGACCGACTTCGTCGGCGCCACCAGCGGCACGCCGTTCCGCGACACGACGGCGCCGGTCAGCGTGACGGTCGTCGGGACGCCGATCATCTCGGCGTCCAAGGCGGCGACCCTCGCCGTCGATGCGGACGGAAGCGGCGGCACCAGCGCAGGCGACACGCTCGCCTACTCGGTGGTGGTCTCCAACTCGGGCAACCAGGCCGCGACCGGCGTGGTGCTCGCCGACACCCTCGACCCGCTGACGCAGCTCGTGACGGGCTCGGTCACCACCACCCAGGGCAGCGTGGCGAGCGGCAACGCCGCCGGCCAGACCGCCCTGCGGGTGGAGCTCGGGACCCTCGCGCCGGGAGCCTCGGCGACCGTCGCCTTCCGGGCGCGCGTCATCGCCGACCTGCCGGCCGGCACGACGCAGATCCGCAACCAGGCGGTGGTGAGTGCGGCCGGTCTGCCGCCGGTCGCGACCGACGACCCGGTGACGGTCACCCCCGGCGACCCCACCACGGTGGCGGTGACCGGCGGGCCGGCCGAGACCCGGCTCGCGATCGACCTGCGCGGTCCGGCCACGGCCCGCACCAACCGGCCCGTGACCTACTGCGCCACGGTGACCAACCGCGGCGGGGTCACGGCCCGGACGCTGACGATCCGGGTGCCGATCCCCCCCGGCACGACCCTCGTCTCGGTGCCGCGCGGCGCGCGGCTGAGCGCGGGCGCGCTGGTGTGGAGCAGTCCGTCACTCGCACGCGGCGCCCGGCGCAGCGTCTGCTTCACGGTGAGGCTGCTCGGGACCAACGGGACGGTCCGCCGGCCGCTGGCGGCGGCGATCGCGACCAACGCCGCCCGCGTGGACGACGTCGTCCCCACGCGGCTGATCGCCCGGCTGCGGCCCAACCAGCCGGCGGTCACCGGATAGCCGCACGACGGCCGGACCGGGCGCGCTGAGCGCCCGGTCCGGCCGGGGCGTCACCCTTCGAGGGTGGCCGAGACGATGATGGTGACGTTGCCCCGGATCGCGTTCGAGATCGGGCAGCCCTTCTCGGCCGTGTCGGCCAGGTCCTGGAACGCGGCCGCGTCGAGGCCCGGCACCACGCCGCGGACATCGAGTGCGGAGTTGGTCACCTCGAAGCCGCCGCCCTGCTTGGGGTCGAGCGACACAACCGCGGTCACGTGCAGCCACTCGGGCGGGCTGCCGGCCCGGCCGAGCGTCGCGGCGAAGGCCATCGAGTAGCAGGACGCGTGGGCCGCGGCGAGCAGCTCCTCGGGACTCGTGCGCCCGTCGGGGCTCTCGACCCGGGAGGCCCAGGTCACCGGGAGGGAGGCGGCCTCACTCGAGATGAGCTCGAGGGCTCCGGCGCCCTCGACCAGCGAACCCTCCCAGCGGACCTCAGCGCGTCGATCGGCGGTCGCCATCGTGTGGACTCCTTGTTCGGTGGAGCCCCAGCCTACGAACGTCAGGGCTCGACGACCACCTTGACGGCCTCACCGGAGCGCGCGAGGCGGAAGGCCTGGGCGACCTCGGCGAGCGGGAGCCGGTGCGAGACCAGGGCGTCGGCGTCGACCCGCCCGTCGGCGATCAGGGCGAGCGCGTCGCGCGTGTCGAGCGGGCCGGCCGAGTAGGTCGACTGGATCGTGACCTCCCGGAAGAAGATCGCGCCGAGGTCAAGCGCGACGAGGGCGCCCGGCGCGGGCGGCGCGAAGAGCTGCACCACGCCGGCCGGGCCGGCCAGGTGCAGGGCGCCGGCGATCGCCTCGGAGTTGCTCGTGCAGACGAAGACCTGGTCGGCCGGCCCGCCGAGCGCCGCCGTGACGGCGGCGGGATCGCCGGCGGCGAGCGCCTGGGCCCCGGCCGCCCGCGCCAGCGCGCGCCGGTCCTCACGCGGATCGATGGCGACGACCGCGCGGGCACCGGCGGCGAGCGCGGCGCCCACCTCCAGGACCCCCATCGCGCCCGAGCCCACCACGGCCACCCGCGAGCCGGGTCCCACGCCCGCCCAGCGCTGGCCGCGCAGCACGCAGCCAAGCGGCTCGATCAGCGTGGCGGCCGCGTCGGAGATGCCCTCGGGCAGCTCCAGGACGTCGAGGCGCGCGTTCTCGGCCGGCACCCGGATCAGCTCGGCCAGGCCCCCGGGGTCGATGCGGGTGCGCGCGGAAGGTGGCGCAGAGGGTGTGCCGGCCCGCCCGGCACAGATCGCAGGTCATGCACGGCACGTGGTGGTGCACGAAGACACGGGTACCGACGGCGACGGTGGCGCCCGCGCCGGCCTCCACCACCTCCCCCACCGGCTCATGGCCGAGCACCACCGGGGCGCGCGGGTCCTGGTACCACGACATCAGGTCGCTGCCGCAGAGCCCGCAGGCGCGGACCCGCACCACCAGCTCGCCCGGCCCGGCGACCGGGTCGGGCCGCTCCTCGAGCTCGATCCGGCCCGCCCCGTGGTACATCGCGACGATCACGTGGCTCAGCCTATGCGGTCGCGGGGGCCGGGATCTGGGCGCCGACGTGCCCGCGCGGGCATGCTCCGTTCGCACCGGCGATCCGATCCGGGTCTCCGTCGGCACGCAGTGGTCAATGTGAGCGTCCAAGGGGGATCGAATGAGCGCAGCACCGGTGCTGCTGGTACACGGCGCATGGGGCGGGGCCTGGGCCTGGGGATTCGTGCAGGCCGAGCTCGAGAAGCTCGGCGTGGCGAGCACGGCGATCGACCTGCCCTCGGCCGGATCGGCGCCGAGCACGATGGCCGACGACGCGGCGGCGATCCGGTCGGCGCTGGCGGCCTCGGCGCACCGGCCGTGCTGGTGGGCCACTCGTACGCCGGGGTCCCGGTCACCGAGGCATCGGCCGGCAACGACGCGGTGGCGCACCTGGTCTACGTCTGCGCGATCCTGCCCGAGGAGGGACAGTCCACCGGCAGCCTGATGGGCGGGGACCCGACCCCGAGCACCCTGGGCGAGGCGATCGTCGCCAGCGACGACGGGCTGTCCACCCTCGACGCCCGACGGCGCGAAGAGGGACCTGTTCAACGACGTCTCCGACGAGCAGGCCGCGCCGATCATCGCCGCGCTCGGCACCCATCGCCTGTCGGTGTTCGGCGAGGCACCGACGGCGCTCGGCTGGAAGGAGCACCCCTCGACGTACGTGCTCACGACGCAGGACCGGGTCTTCTCGCCCGCGCTCCAGCGCCGGATGGCCGCCAACGCCACCGAGGTGGTCGAGGTGGACGCGGGCCACATCCCCCTGCTCTCGCGGCCGGCCGAGCTCGCCGCCGCGATCGCGAAGGCCGCGCAGGCCTGAGCGCCCGGGCGGGGAGCGGCGCCGCGCCGCCGCTCCCCGTCCGGCGCCTCGCGGATGCGAGGATGGGCCGGTCAACGACGATCCCCGGAGGTCATCCGATGGCTGTCTGCGCGCACAAGGTCTGCACCTGCCAGGCCAAGAAGGGCGAGCGCTTCTGCTCGGAGTTCTGCGAGAAGAACCCGAAGGCCCCCGAGTGCCACTGCCACCACGAGTCCTGCGAAGCCCCGCATCACCACTAGCCGGCAGCGGCTCAGCCGGGAGCGCGGAAGCCGGTCGGGGTGGACGAGATCTCGTGTGAGCTGATCACCCGGTCGACCAGCCCGTAGTCGCGGGCCGCCTCGGCCGTGAAGAAGCGGTCGCGCTCCATGTCGGCCTCGATCCGCTCGACCGGCTGCCCGGTGTGGTGGGCGTAGATCTCGTTGAGGCGCTCGCGCAGGGCGAGGGTCTCGCGCGCGTGGATCTCGATGTCGCTGGCCTGCCCCTGGAAGCCGCCGCTCGGCTGGTGGATGAGGATGCGGCTGTTGGGCAGGGCGATCCGCTTGCCCGGGGCGCCTCCGGCCAGCAGGAGCGATCCCATGCTCATGGCGACGCCGAAGCAGATCGTCGCGACGTCCGGCCGGATGAACTGCATCGTGTCGTAGATGGCGAGGCCGGCGTAGACGACCCCGCCGGGGGAGTTGATGTAGAGGGCGATGTCCTTGTCGGGGTCCTCGCTCTCGAGGTGCAGGAGCTGCGCCACGATCAGGTTGGCGACCTGGTCGTCGACGGCGGTGCCGAGGAAGACGATCCGCTCGTTGAGGAGGCGCGAGTAGATGTCGAACGAGCGCTCGCCGCGGGGGCTCTGCTCGACGACCATGGGCACCATCGGCATCGGCTATCCTTTCGACAACTCATAGGTTGTCACGCACCATAGCAACCAATCGATTGTCAAAGGAGCCGCCATGCCGGCACGGCGCGAGATCGAGGTCGAGGCGACCCCCGAGGACGTCTTCGACGCCCTCGCCACCGACGAGGGGCGCGAGCGCTGGCTCGACGGAGCCCGGCCGCGAGATCCTGGTGGAGACGGCCGACGCGCCCCACCGGCTGGTGTGGTGGTGGTGGGAGGGCGACGGCCCGGCCACCCGCGTGGAGTTCCTGGTGGTCGCCGCGCCCGCCGGCGCGCGGGTGGTCGTGACCGAGAGCGCGCCGGCCGCTCCTGCCCCTCGCCCGCCTGGCGGCGGCCTTCTCGCCGGTGTGCGTGTGACCGACGAGCTCGGAGCGGTGTTCGGGGCGCTGGCCGACCCGACGCGGCGGGGGATCGTCGAGGCGCTGCTGCGCGACGGCGTCACCAGCGTGCCCGTCGCTCACCGAGGCCTTCCCGATCACGCGCCAGGCGCTGGCCAAGCACCTCGCCACGCTCGGCGACGCGGGCCTGGTGGAGCGCGCCGAGGGCGCGGGCGGGCGCGAGGTGCGCTACCGGCTGCGCCCCGGCGCCCTCCACCCCACCGCATCGTGGCTGGCGGCGGCCGACGCCGCCTGGGACGACCGCCTCGCCCGCCTGAAGCGCGCCGTGGAGGGGCCCGCGTAGATCCTGCCGGCGGTCGGGCCCGGCACCTGGAGCTCGTCCCGTGTTCGTCTTCGCGCTGAGATCCTCGGCCTCGGCGTCAGCCAGGACATCCTCATCTGGGCGAACAAGGTACCGACCCCGCCCCGTGCTCACGAAGTCCGAGAAGGACATCCTCGAGCACCGTCGCTGGAGCCGGCAGTTCTCTTCCGACAACGACCCGGCGGCCGAGGGCGACAGCCGAGCTGCTCGAGGGCTAGAGGTCCTCGAGCAGCCGGTCGAGCCTGCCATAGCCCTCGGCCAGGCCGCCGGCGATGAAGGAGTCGCGGAACTCGAAGCTGTTGACGAGCGAGGTCGCGGTGAGCCGGGTGCGGCCGTCGCCGAGGTCCTCGAACCGGTGCTTCTCGAGGATGACGAGGTCGGGGGCGCTGTCGGGGGTGAAGGTCTGGACGATCAGCTCGTCCGGGATCACGTCGTGGAACGAGCCGTGGACGCTTCCCTCGATGCCCTCGCCGGACATCGTGATGCGGTAGGACCCGCCGGTGCGGCAGTCGAAGTGGTCGAAGCGGACCGAGAAGCCGTCAGGGTAGTTCCACCGGGCGAACAGGTCGGAGTCGACGTGGGCCCGGAACACCTTCTCGCGCGGGGCGTCGAACTCCCGGATGATCGTCACCGTCGGCACCTTCTCGTCCACGATGATCTCGGCTTCGTTCATGCCGGTTCTCCTTCGGTCTCGTCGGGCAGCTCCGCGAGGAGGGCGTCGAGGCGCTGGTAGCGCTGCTCGGCCTCCCGCCGGTACCGCTCGATCCACGTGGTCATGAGGTCGAACACCTCCGCTTCGAGGTGGACCGGGCGACGCTGGGCCTCACGGCTGCGACTGACCAGGCCGGCGTCCTCCAGCACCTTCAGATGCTTGGAGACGGCCTGGACCGACACGTCGTAGGGCGCAGCCAGCTCGTTGACCGTGGCGTCGGCCACGGCGAGCCGAGCGACCATGTCGCGCCGGGTGGGGTCGGCCAGGGCCGAGAACACCCGGGACAACGGGTCCGCAACTGCGGCTGGCGCCATCCGGTCCTACCTCCTCTGCTGTTCAACCGATTGGTTGAACAGCAACGTACGACGGCCGGCCTTTGTTTTCAACCACATGGTTGAAGAAGGTCAGACGCAGACGGGGACGTCGATCCCGCAGGCCGGACGCCGGGCCTCGGCCCGAGCACGTGCTGCTGGGGGTTCTCCGGGCGCGGGCCGGCACCGGCCCGCGCATGCTGCTGCGGGCGGACGTGGACCCGGCGGCCCTGGAGTCGCCTCATGGCCTCGGCCTGAGCCGGGTCAGGGGGAGACCCGCACCACCTCGCCGGCGCCGAGCAGGCGCTCGCCGGCCTCGGTGCGCACGCGCAGCCGCCCGAGGTCGTCGGTGCCCTCGCAGGAGCCGACGACCTCCTCGTCGGGGAGGCTGACCGTGACCCGGCGCCCGGCGAGGGCGTCGCGCGCCGCGAAGGCGGCGAGGATGCCCGCCGGGCCGTCGGTCGACCCATTCCGTGTAGCGGCGGCCGAGGTGGCCGAGCAGCGACACCAGCAGGTCGGCCCGGGCGGGCGGATCGCCGCGGTCGGACAGGGCGCCTGGGGTCCAGCGGGCGTCGTCGAGGTCGGGCGCCGAGCGGACGTTGATGCCGATCCCCGCCACCGCCCAGGCCACCCGGTCCTGGTCGGCCGACATCTCGCAGAGGATGCCCGCCACCTTGCGGCCGCCGACCAGGATGTCGTTGGGCCAGATGATCCGCACGTCACCGGCCGGCTCCCGGGCGGCGAGGGCGTCGGCGACCCCGACCGCCACGACGATCGGCAGCAGCCCGGCGTTGACCGGCGCGACCCGGGCCGCAGCAGCACCGAGACCAGCAGCGCATGCCCGCGCGCGGCCAGCCAGGTGCGCCCGCGCCGGCCACGCCCGGCGCTCTGGCGGTCGGCGCCCGACGACCGTCCCCTCGGGAGCGCCCTCGCGGGCCAGGGAGATCAGCTCGTCGTTGGTGGAGCCGGTCTCCGAGAGCCAGGTGACCGGGCCCGCGAGCGGCGCGCGAAGGCGCGGGACGACCAGCAGCGGGACCACCGGGTCGGCGCCCTCGGCGAGGCGGTAGCCATCGTGGGCGCTCGCGACCTCGAGGCCGTCGCGGCGCAGCGCCTCGACGTGCCGGTGCACGGCCGCCCGCGAGCAGGCCAGCTCCTCGGCGAGCGCCTCGCCCGACACGCCCGCCGGCCCGGCCGCCACCAGGGCGGCCAGGACACGCTCGCGACGCTCGGCGGCGTCGGGGCTCACGCGGCGGGCAGCGCGCCCTCGTCGCGCAGGCGCTCGGCCTCGAGGCGCTCGGCGGCCCACTCGCGGGCCTTGCCCTCGCGCGCGTCGGTGGCCTCCTGGGCCGCCCTCACCTCGTCGGCCCAGCCCTCGGCCGCCCACTGGTCGAGCAGCGTGCGCACGTAGGTCGCGTGGTGGCTCTCGTCGGCGATGATCTCGCCGATGCGCTCGGCGATGACCGGGTCGGCGGCCTCGAAGGTGCGCCGGTGGGCCTCGAAGGAGATGAGCGCGCGGCTCTCGACGGCCTGGAAGAGGGTGAGGATCGGGATGACCCGGTCGAGGCCGACGCGTCTCGCCGCGCTTGGGGAGGATCTCCTCGATGTCGTTGAGGGTGTCCACGATCAGGCGGCCGCCGATGGTGATGTGGTCGGGCTCGGCCGGCGGGTCGAAGGGCTCGACGCCGAGGCGCTCCATGATCTCGCCGAAGTAGGCGCCGTGCTTCTCCTCGTCGGCCGCGTGGCGGGCGAACTTCTTGGCGAGGTCGGGGTCGTCGGTGGTCTCCGAGAGCACCCGCAGCTCCTCGGCGCCCTGCAGCTCGGCGCAGCGGAAGCTGTTGATCATCTCGATCCGCTTGTCGAACGACATCCCCGAGAGGAAGTCGGCGTACTCCTCCGGGGTCTGCATGACGTGTGCGGCGTCGGTGGGGTCCATTCGGCGCTCCTCGGGTTCAGGTGGTCAGCGCGGTGAGCCGCGCGTCGTTGGCGCGGCGGAAGCGGGCGGGCGAGAAGGTGCCCCCGAGCAGGGGGTCGAGGCCGGCGGGGCCGGTGGTGGCGAGGTCGCCGGGGCGGCCGGCGTCGACGTCGATCCCGGGGTCGAAGGGGATCACGCCGAGCAGCGGCACCGGGCTCACGCGCGAGAGCACCTGCGGGTTGGTGACGTGCGTCGAGCCCGGGCTCGTCCGGGTAGCCGCTGATGACCGTGCCGAGCACGGTGAGACCGCGGCGGTGCAGGGCCTCGAGGGTGAGCAGCGTGTGGTTGAGCGTGCCGAGGCCCGGGCGGATGACGACGACCACCGGCAGGCCGAGCATCCCGGCGAGGGCGGCCATGTCGACGCCGTCGGAGAAGGGCACGAGCGCGCCGCCGGCGGCCTCCACCAGCACGAGGTCGTAGCGCTCGGCGAGGGCCGCGTGCGCCCGCGACGACGACCGCCGGGGTCGAGCCGCACGCCCTCGAGCTGCGCGGCGACCGACGGCGCGAGCGGCGCGCGCAGGCGGTACGGGCAGAGGTTCTCGTGGGGCTCGTCGAGGCCGATCAGCGAGGCGACGAAGCCCGCGTCGCCGGCGATGGTGCCGTCGTCGCCGGTCTGCGCGGGCTTCAGCGGCGCCACCGTGCGCCCCTGGGCGCGCGCGGCCAGGGCGATCGCGGCCGTGACCACGGTCTTCCCCACCCCGGTGTCGGTGCCCATCACGAAGATCCCGCGCTCGTCGAGCATCAGCGGGCCACCGCGGACGAGCGAGCCGGCGACCGAGCGCGCCTCGGCGAGGGCGTCGAGGGCCCAGTCGATGTGGCGGTCCTCGTGGGTCGCCATCACGGTGAGGCGCATCCGGGCGGTGCCGACCGGCACCGAGGGCGGACGGATGGCCGGCGCCCAGACCCGCGCCGCGCGCAGCGACGCGCCCACCGCGAGGGCGTCGGCCGCCTCGCCGATCAGCACGCCGACGACGGCCGAGTCGGTGGGGAGCACCGTGTAGCCGAGGGCGCGGGCGCCCTCGACCAGGCGGGCCACCAGCGCGTGCAGGCGCGCGCGCCGCTCGCGGCTCGTCGCGCACGATGTCGAGCGAGGCCATCGCCGCCCCGGCCGCGGCCGGCGCGAGGGCGGTGGTGAAGACGAACCCGCGGTCGCGGGTGCGCAGGTAGTCGCAGAGGTCGCGGTCGCCGGCGACGTAGCCGCCCTGGGCGCCGAGGGCCTTGGAGAGGGTCCCCATCACCACGGGCACCCGCCCCTCCAGGCCGAAGTGCTCGAGGGCCCCCGCGCCGGTCGGGCCGAGGACCCCGGTCGCGTGGGCCTCGTCGACCATCACCATGCAGCCGTGGCGCTCGGCGAGCTCGACGATCGCCGGAAGCGGGGCGAGGTCGCCGTCCATCGAGAAGACCGTGTCGGTGACGATCAGGCGCCGCGGGGGCGTTGCGTCCAATTGGGCGCATCGGTCGAGGTCCAATTGGACGCGGTCGCGCAGCGCCGCCTCCAGCGCGTCGGCGATCGGCGTGGGCGTAGCGCACCACCTCGGCGCCCGAGAGGCGGCAGCCGTCGATCAGGCTGGCGTGGTTGAGCTCGTCGCGAGAAGACGACGTCTCCGCGCCCGACCAGCGCCGGGATGGTGCCGACGTTGGCCTGGAAGCCCGTCGGGAAGACCATCGCGTCCTCGCAGTGCTTCAGCGCGGCGATGCGCTCCTCGAGGCGGCGGTGCAGGTCGAGGCTGCCGGTGACCAGGCGCGAGGCCCCGGCGCCGGCGCCGTAGGCGTCGAGGGCCGCGTGGGCCGCCGGCGACGACGGCCGGGTCGTTCGCCAGGCCGAGGTAGTTGTTCGAGGCCAGCAGCAGGTGCGGGACCCCGTCGATCGCGCACCTCGGGGTCGGGCGCTCCCTGGCAGTAGGTGAGCACCCTCAGCAGGTCGCGGTCGCGCAGGTCGTCGAGGGCCTCCGGCAGCCAGCCGAGCCCGGTCGCGCTCACGCCGGCACCCCGCACGAGGCCCGCGCCGCCGCGACCACGGCCCCGGCGATCGCGCGCCAGGTCGTCGTCGCCGGTCACGTAGGGCGGCATCGTGTAGACGAGGTCGCGGAAGGGGCGCAGCCAGACCCCGGCCTCGATCGCCGCCCGGCTCGCGCGCTCCATGTCCACCTCGCGGTCGAGCTGCACCACGCCGATCGCGCCGAGCACCCGCACGTCGGCGACGCCGGGGATCTCGCGCGCCGGCTCCAGCCCGGCCCGCAGGCCGGCCTCGATGCGCGCGACCTCGCCGCGCCGGGTCGCCGTCGAGCAGCAGGTCGATCGAGGCGTTGGCCACGGCCGCCGCGAGCGGGTTGCCCATGAAGGTCGGCCCGTGCGCCAGCACGGGGACCTCGCCGGCGGAGATGCCCTCGGCCACCTCGCCGGTGCAGAGCGTCGCCGCCATCGTCATGTAGCCGCCGGTCATCGCCTTGCCGACGCACATCACGTCGGGGCTGACCCCGGCGTGGTCGGCGGCGAACATCGCCCCGGTGCGGCCGAAGCCGGTGGCGATCTCGTCGAACACGAGCAGGACGTCGTTCGCGTCGGCGATCTCGCGCAGGGCCGTCAGATAGCGCAGGGCTGTGGAAGCGCATGCCCCCCGCCCCCTGCACCACCGGCTCGACGATGATCGCCGCGAGCTCGTCGCGGTGGCGCTCGACGGCGTCGGCCACATGGGCGACGTAGGCCGGGTCGAGCGGGCGCGTCGAAGCCGTCGGGCGGCGCGTCCACGAAGACCTGGCGCGGCAGGATGCCGGTCCAGAGCTGGTGCATGCCGCCCTCGGGATCGCAGAGCGACATCGGGCTGAGGGTGTCGCCGTAGTAGCCGCCGCGCCAGGTGAGCAGCCGGCGTGCGCTCCGGGCGTCCCGCGCGAGCGCTGGTACTGCAGGCACATCTTCACCGCGACCTCGACCGACACCGACCCGGAGTCGGCGAGGAAGACGTGCTGCAGCGGCTCGGGGGTGATGTCGACCAGCCGGCGCGCCAGGCCGACGGCCGGCTCGTGGGTGAGGCCGCCGAACATGACGTGGCTCATCCGGCCGATCTGCTCGATCGCGGCGGCGTCGAGGGCCGGGTGGCGGTAGCCGTGGATCGCCGACCACCACGACGACATGCCGTCGATCAGCTCGGTGCGCCCGAAGGCGGGCTCGCCCAGGCGTCAGCCGCACGCCCGACGCCGACTCCACCAGGAGCGGCGCCTGGCGTGCCGGCATCGCCGCGTAGGGGTGCCAGACGTGGCGGCGGTCGAGCGCGAGGATCTCGCGCCCGTTCACCGGGCTTCGGTCTCGGCGGCGGTCCGGGTGGAGGGCACGATCGGCAGCCCGAGGTCGCCCGCGAGCTTCACGTCCTCGGCCGCGGGGCGGCCGGCGGTGGTGAGGTAGTTGCCGACGATCATCCCGTTGATGCCGCCCACCAGGCCGAGCGCCTGGGCGTCGCGCAGCACCAGCTCGCGGCCGCCGGCGTAGCGGATGATCTTGTCCGGGAAGACGAGGCGGAAGATCGCGATCGCCCGCAGCGCGTCCTTGGCCTCGATCGGCCGGCGCCCGGCGAGCGGGGTGCCCGGGCGCGGGTTGAGGAAGTTGAGCGGGATCTCGTCGGGGTCGAGCTCGCGCAGCTCGTAGGCCAGCTCGAGGCGCTGCTCCCAGGTCTCGCCGAGCCCGAGGATGCCGCCGCTGCAGAGCTCCATCCCGAGCTCCTTCACCAGCATGCAGGTCTCGACCCGCTCCTCCCAGGTGTGGGTGGTCACGATCGTCGGGAAGAAGCTGCGGCTGGTCTCGAGGTTGTGGTTGTAGTGGTGCACCCCGGCGTCGCGCAGCGCCTCGGCCTGCGGCGCGGGTGAGGAGGCCGAGCGAGCAGTCGACGTCGAGGCTGGTCTCGGCGTGGATCGACTCGATGGCCTTCAGCACCTGGTTCATCAGGCGCTGGTCCGGTCCGCGGACGGCGACGACGATGCAGAACGCGCTCGCGCCCGAGGCCTCGGTGGCGCGCGCCGCCGCCATCACCTGGTCGAGCGGCAGGAAGGCGTGCCGCTGGGCGGGGGCGTCGTAGAAGATCGACTGCGAGCAGAAGGCGCAGTCCTCCTGGCAGCCGCCGGTCTGGGCGCTGATCAGCGACTCCAGCTCGACGCCCTCGCCCCACCAGCGCCGGCGCACCTCGTGCGCGAGGGCCAGCAGGCGCGGCAGCTCGACCTCGGGCAGCTCCACGAGCTCCCGCGCCTCCTCGATCTCGATCGAGCGCATGTCGTCGAGCAGAGAGCGCTCGAGGGTGTCGAGGATGCTCACGGGCGATGGCTCCTTGGCTCGGCGGTCGTCACGGCGCGACGCTATCAGGCGTGACGAGCCCGGCCGCCCCGCCGGCGCTACCGGCCGAGCAGGATCTTGCGGACCTCGTTCTCGCGCTCGGGCTCGAGGATCGCGAGCACCTGGTCGCCGACCTCGAGCACCGTCGCGCCCACCGCGATCTCGGCCACGCCGCCGCGCACCACCGAGATCAGGCGCGAGCCCGTCGGGCAAGCCGAGCTTGTTCGACCGCCTTGCCGACGCAGGGGCACTTCGGGATCGATCTCGACCTCGATGATCTCGAGGTTCTCCTTGCGCAGCTCCAGCAGGTGGACGAGCGCGTGCTCGGGCACCTCGTGCTCGATCAGGGCCATGATGCGCTGGGTCGGGCAGACGGTCGGCGTCACGCCGAGCAGGTCGAAGTGGCTCTGGTTGCGCGGGTCGTTGACGCGGGCGATCACCTTCTCCACGCCGTAGCGCTCGCGGCAGAGCTGGGCGATGACGAGGTTGTCCTCGTCGTCGCCGGTCACCGCGACCACGATGTCGGGCGGGCGCGTGACGCCGGCCAGCTCGAGCACGTAGAGCTCGGTGCCGTCGCCGTGGATGACCCGGTGGCCGAACTCCGACTCGAGGGTGTCGGCGCGACTCGCCTTGCCCTCGATGAGCACGACCTCCTGGTCGCGCTCGGCGAGCGAACGCGTCACGTTGGCCCCGACCTTCCCGCCACCGACCACGATCGCGAACATCAGGCCGCCGTCCTCCTTCGCGCGCTTGCGCGAACTCCGCCAGGCCCTCGATGGCCATCTTCACCGGCGAGATGACCTCGAAGCCGCGGTCCGCGTAGGCCTCGGCGCGGGCCGGATCCTGGATCCGCGCGGCGACGTGGGGCACCTTGTAGCGCTGCACGGCGACCTGCGCGACGACCAGGTTGGTGTTGTCGCCGTCGGTCGCGGCGATCAGGACGTCGGCGTCCTCGATGCCGGCCTTCTCGAGCACCTTCTCGTCCATGCCGTGCCCGAGCACGAGCGGGTGGCGCCAGTCGGGGCCGAGCCGGCTGAGGTTCTCCTCCTTGAGCTCGACCACGACGACCTCCCAGCCGTCGTCCGACAGCGAGTGCGGCGAGGGCGGCGCCCACGCGGCCGCAGCCGATCATGATCACCTTCATGTGCGCATCATGCCTCTTCCGCGTCGCCGAGGACGCCCTCGGGATAAGTGACGACCATCACCTCGCACGGCGCCCGGCGCAGGACCTCGTCGACCGTCGGGCTGAAGAAGCGCGACTGCCGGCGCCAGCGGGGGGCCGAGCCGAGCAGGATCAGGTCGGCGCCGACCGCGGCCGCCTCGGCCACGATCGCCTCGCTGATCGACCGCGACGCGCACCACCCGCGCCTCGACCTCGACGCCCGTGCTCATCGGCGATCTCGCGGACGTCGCCGATCGACTCGAGCGCGTCGGCCTCCTCCGTCGCGAGCGGCGCAGTCGAGCGGGAGCGACAGCGGCACGCGCAGCACGTGGATCACGCGCACCTCCGCCCCGCTGTCCTCGGCGAGCTTGATCGCGGTGGCCAGCACCTCCTCGCCGATCTCCCCCAGCTTGAGCGGCACGAGGATCCGCCGGGTCTCGGCCTCCGCGCTCGGGCACCAGGTCGGCCACCGCGGGCTGGCGCGCCCGAAGCAGCGTCTCCCCTCCCGCCCGGCGCGAGAGCAGGTAGACGACACCGCGCCGATCGCGAGCCACACCGGGCCGGCGATCGAGGCGCCGCCGTGGGTGAAGAGCGAGGCCACCCAGAGCGCGAAGGTCAGCAGGGCGCCGACCACGCACGGCACCGGGATCAGCGGCCCCGCGCCAGCGCACGTTGCCCGGCACCCGGAAGGGGCGCTCCAGGTCGGGCTCGCGCAACGCGCAGGCGCACCACGGCGATCTGGGCGGCGGTCATCGCGATCAGCACGCCGAAGCTGTAGAGGCCGGCCAGGAAGCGGGCGCCGTCGCCGACCACGTCGGCCAGCACGATCAGGGCCGGGGCGATCACCGCGGCGGCGAGCGTGGCGGCCGGGGTGGGCGACGAGCCGCGCTCCGGCCGGGCGAAGACGTGGGGCAGCATGTCGTAGCGGGCCATCGAGTAGGCCAGGCGCTCGGCGCCCGGCCATCGCCGTGGCGATGATCGTGATCAGGACGAGGGCGTTGGCCACGCCCACGAAGCCGACGAACGCGTCGGCGCCCCCGCCGGCAGCTCGTCGCCGATCGCCCGCGCGACGCCGACCAGCGGCGCCTGCAGCCAGTCGGTGCCGAGGCCGCTGGCGACGCCGTCGGGCGCCTGCGGATCGGGCCTGGGCCGGGTAGGCCGAGATGCCGACCGCCGACACCGCCACGTTGATCAGCACCACCGCGCCGATGCCGAGGAAGAGGCTGCGCGGCATCGTGCGCCCGGGCTCGCGCACCTCGGCCGCGAAGTTGGTGACGGTCTCGAGGCCGGTGTAGGCGAGGGTCGCCAGCGACAGGGCGAGGGCGATCGAGGTCCACGACGGCGTGGAGCCGAGGTCCACCTCGAGGGTGAGGGCGTCCGACGAGAAGACCAGCGCCAGCCCGAGGATCGAGATCAGCCAGCTGGGTCACCAGCGCGACGGCCGCCATCACGACCGCGACGAAGTAGAGGCGCACCCTGCGCGCGCGCCGGACGGCCGCCAGCAGCGAGGATGACCAGCGATGCCGACGATGGCGTCCCAGGGCTGCTCCGCCAGCCCGTCGTAGCCGAGCGCCGTGCCGAGGTAGGTGGGCACGAAGAGCGCCGCGAGCGCGATGACCACGAGGTAGTCGAGGAAGAGCACCCAGCCGGTGACGAAGCCGGCGAGGTCGCTGAAGGCCCGGCGCACGAAGGTCGCCGCGCCGCCCGCCTCGGGCATCGAGGCCGCTCCCTCGGCGTAGGCGAGGGTGACCACGAGCACCAGGAGGCCGACCGCCAGCAGGACCCACGGCGTCGCGCCCACGGCGTAGATGGCCACGATCCCGAGCGCGAAGATCAGCGACGAGCCGATCTCCCCGTAGGCGACCAGCGCGAGGGAGCGCGCGCGCAGCACGCCGCACCGGCTCGGTGAAGCGCGGGCTCACGCGCGCGTCACCAGGTAGAGGCGCAGCGCGCCGCCGAGGACCAGCAGGCCGCCGATCAGGAGCCCGAGGCCGCCGCCCACGCCGAGGGAGATCGTGCGGACGACGATGATCAGCCCCATCGCGATCAGCAGGCAGGAGAAGACGACCGGCGCGCGCCGGCGGGAGCCGCGTCATGCGGCCACCTTCGAGGCGGCCACGATCACGCGGCACGGGCTGTGCTTGAGCACGTGGCGCGCCGTGCGGCCGAAGACCGGCGCGCGGCGGCCGATGCCGCGACGCGGCGCGCCCACGACCACGAGGTCGGCGTTGCGGGCGATCGCGTCGGCCACGATCGCCGGCCCGGCGCTAGCGGGCGCGCTCGAGGCGGGTCACGGCGCGGACGCCGTAGCTCTCGACGATCGCGCGCGCGTCGTCGAGCAGCCCGTTGGCCGCCCGCTCGGCCTCGGGCATGCTCGCGGTGAGCGGCAGGTCCATCGGGATCTCGAGCACGTGCACGATCGGCCACGCGCGGCCCGCGCTCGGCGCCGCCAGCCGGGCCGCCGCCACGAGGGCCTCCTCCGACTCGGCCGAGCGGACGACCGGCACGACGATCGTGCGGTAGTCGATCTGCAGCGAGGGGCCGAGCACGAGCGCCGGCGCGCGCACGGTCTCGCGCCAGCGGGACGCTGATGACCCTGGTCCGGTAGACGACGTAGACGGCGAAGCCCAGCGCGAGCCAGCCCAGACCCGCCCAGCGGGTGAGCGGCTCCTGGACCACCACGACGAGCCAGGCGATCCCCGTGCCGAGGCCGCCGAAGATCGCGAACAGCGGCCAGTCGACGCCGCGGAAGCGCAGGTTGGGCTTGGCCCGGTAGACCAGCTCCTCGTCGCGCCGGCGCACGCGCAGGGCGACGATCGACGCGTGCGCGATCGTGAACGAGAGCATCGCGCCGAACGAGTACATCGTGCCGAGGAAGTCGGTCTGGCCGGGCAGGATCGCGACGATCGAGGCGACGCCCGCGAACAGCACCAGCGCGAGCCAGGGGGTCTTGAACTTCGGGTGCAGCCGCCGGAACGGCTCGGGCAGCTGGCGGTAGCTGGCCATCGCGTAGGTGATGCGCGAGGCGCCGATGACCCCCGCGTTGGCGGCGATGAAGAGGATCGTCGCGGCGAGCACGCCGACGTAGATCTCGAGGGCGTCTGAGCGCGAAGCCCTCGAGGCCGAGGTTGTCGACGATCCCGAGCACCGGGTCGTTGGCGAAGCCGCCCTGCTCGGGCGGCAGGCCGAGGGGCGTCGTGTAGCCGTCGGGTCCCAGCGAGACCGGCAGCGCCGAGAGGGCGATGGCCGGCAGCGTGAAGTAGATCGCGTAGACCGCGATCGCGACCATCCGGATCGACCGCGGGACGTCGCGCGAGGGGTCGCGCGTCTCCTCGGCGAGGTTCGAGATCGTCTCGATGCCGGTGTAGGCGATCATCGCCACCGGGATCGCGAGGAAGAAGCTCGACCACGAGCGGGGCCACGCCGAAGGTCGACGTTGCCGGTGAGGACCTCGGGCGAGAAGATCAGGACGAAGCCGAGCAGCACCAGCAGCGCCTGGGTCGCGAAGTCGACGACCGCGAGGAAGACGTTGAGCTTGGCCGCCTCCTTGACCCCCACGATGTTCACGCCGACCAGCAGCACGATCACCGCGCAGCCCACGATCACGTCCCAGGGGTTCTGCTTGAGCGGGGTCCAGAAGATCGACAGGTAGTGGGGCACGAAGAACGCCGAGATGGCGATCGTGATGATGTAGTTGAGCATCTGGGCCCAGGCGGCCCCGAAGCTCACGACCTCGTTGAAGCCCTGGCGGGCGAAGCTGGCCGATCCGCCCGCCTCGGGGAAGCGGACCGTGCCCTCGGCGTAGGTCGCCGCCGTCACCGCGAAGATGATCCCCGCGATGATGAAGACGACCGGCGTGAGGCCGAGGGCGAAGGCGGCCGTGACGCCGAGCGCGTAGTAGATCGACGAGCCGACGTTGCCGTAGGCCGTCGCGAACAGGGCGGGGGCGCCGAGCACCCGCTCGAGACCCTCCTGCTGGCGTCGTCGTCGGCCCGGCACGGGCGGCACTCTACGGCTCCGGCATGCCGATCACCGGGCGAGTGTCACTGTTACGAGCTCAGAGGGCCTGAGGCCCCAGCACCCGGCGCGCCGCCCGCTCGACGCCGCCGATCAGCGGCACCCCCACCTCGGGTGGTCTGCTGGCGAGGCGATGGGCCAGGAAGCGCCCGGCCGGACGGGTGCGCAGGATGTTCCAGGCGAGGGTCGGGGCGCGCTCGATGGCGGCGCGCGCCACCCAGGCGGTGGCGGCGTGCCCGGCCAGCGAGCGCTGCAGGCGCGGGCCGTAGGGCTCCATCGTGGGCGCGCGCCCGGCCAGGACGTCGAGCGCCGCCGCCGTGGCCAGCTCGGAGCTGAGGAAGGCCTCGAACATCCCGTCGCCCGAGAGCGGGTCGATCAGCCCGGCCGCGTCGCCGACGACGGCGGTGCGGCCGCGCGCCACCCCGGTCCAGGCGCGTCGCAACGGCATCCGGTGGCCGCGCACGGCGGTCAGCTCCTCGTCGCGCACCCCGTGGGCCGCGCAGAGCCGGCTGCAGGTGGTCGCGCAGCCGGGGGCCCTCGCTCGCCCAGCCGCCGACGCCCAGGTTGATGTGGTCGCCCTTCGGGAAGACCCAGCGCGTAGCCGCCGGGGACGGTGTCGAGCTCGAGCGTCACCCGCGAGCGGTGCGCGCGCTCGCGCTCGGGCGTCATCTCGGCGTTGCCCTCGAGGGCGACGCCGAACATGCGGTCGGCACCGAGCCCGAGCGCCTTGCCGCTCACCCCGTTCGCGCCGTCGGCTCCGAGCACCACCTCCGCCGTGATGCGCTCGCCACCGTCGAGCACGACCACCGGCCGGCCGGCGTCGCCGGTCTCGATGTCGCGCACGCGCACGTGGTCGCGGAAGTCGGCCCCCGCATCGGCCGCCCGCTCGGCCAGGAACTGGTCGAGGCGGCGGCGCTGGGTCATCAGGGCGACCGGCTCGCGGAACACCTGGTGGGCCATGCGGGAGTAGCGCAGGCGCACGTCGAGCTTGTCGACCGCATCCTCGACGACCGGGCCGACGTCGAACGGCAGGATCCGGGTCGCGCGCCTGGTGAGACCGCCCCCGCAGGGCTTGTCGCGGGGGAACGACATGCGGTCGAGGAACACCACGCGCGCGCCGGCGCGCGCCAGCCGGTAGGCGGCGGTCGATCCCGCCGGGCCGGCACCCACGATCGCCACATCGACCTGCTCGCTCACACGCGCCCCGTTCGTCTCGTGCCGCCCGAAGCCGACATCATGACGGGTCGCCGGCCGGCCGGTCGCCGGCCGCCGGCCGCCCCACGGTCACCGCGAGACCGGGCCACCCGGCATCGTCCACGGCGCACCCGGGGCCACCCCCGGCGCCACGAGGCGGCCCTCAGCGGGCGCAGGTCGCTCCGCTGAAACCCGGAGTCACGATGCGGGTAACCGTGACGCCCCGGGCCTCGGCGCTCCCGGCGTCGTGGGAGAGTCCGCTCGCCCGCGGCGCCGTCCCGCGCCCGGGGTGCCCAACCCCTTACGACCCGGAGTGCCCATGTCTTCAGACAACGACGACAACCGCAAGGGAATCGCAGCCCTCTTCCCGTGGCTGGTGACCGCCGGGACGGTCGCCGTGCTCGGGATCGCGCTGATCAGCGGAGGTGGCGATTCGACCCCGGCCGCCGTCGCCGACCAGCCTCCGACGACCACTGCCGCGGCCACGACGACCGCGCCCGCGACGACGCCGGAGGACACCTCCACGGAGACCGACGCCGGCGATGAGGCCGCAATCCCGGAGGAGGTCGCCAGCGACCCCATCGTGAAGCGCCTCGCCCGCGGGCGGACCCTCCCGTTCACCGCCGGCCCCTGGAAGCGCGAGGTCTGGCGCGACGCCGTCTACGAGCGCCTTCGGCCCGCCACCCAGGAGCGGGCCGAGAAGGTCGAGCAGGACGGGGGCTTCGGGATCCTCATCCAGTAGGCGGTCCCCTCCGGGCTACACCGGGACGGCGGTCACCACGACGTTGTCCCGGTAGTGGCCGGAGGCGGGATCGAAGGTGCCACCGCAGGTGACCAGCACCAGGCGCGCCCGGCCCTTGAGCGAGTAGACGTCGTTCGGCAGGGCCGCCTTGGCCATGCGGCGGACGGAGATGACCCGGTAGGTGCGGGTCCTGCCGTCGGCGCTCACCACCTGCACCCTGTCGCGCGAGGTCGCGTCCTTGAGCTTGAAGAACGCCCCCGGGCCCGAGCGGGCGCTGTCAACGTGGCCGCCGATCAGCACGGCGCCGGCGCTGTCGCCCGGAGCCGCGCCGTCACGCCACCAGCCCGTGCGCGAGATCGCCACCGGGACGTCGAGCTCGCCCTTGGCGAGGTCGATGCCCACCGCGGCCACCGGCGCGTCGATGCCGAGCGTGGAGATGCGGATGCGGGTCGGCCGGGAGGTGGAGCTCTGCAGCTCGCGGTGGCGCCCGGCGGCGTCGCCGCGGCCGGTGTTGATCGCCGGGGCGGCGAGCGAGGTCTCCGCGGTGAGGCCGCACTCGGTCGTCGCCTTGCCCACCACCGACGAGCCCTCGATCTTCTCCCGGTAGGTGTAGAAGCCGACCTTGGCGATGGTGACGTTGGGCGAGCGCACGGTGCCGTCACCGCCCGCCTTGACCGTCCCCTTCCAGAACGGCGTGCCGGTGCAGCGCATGGCCGCGCGCGTGGCGAACGGGCCGAAGAGCTCGACCTCGATGTCGACCGGCGTCTTGCCCAGTCCGCTGACCTTGATCCGGTCGAAGATCTGGGTGCCCGGCTTCACCACGTCGTCGGAGACGATGGTGGTCACGACCGGGGCGCCGATGGCGACCGTGGTCTCGGCGGCCTCGCCGCACGCGGTCTGCACCGCGTCGTAGGCCTCGGTGCCGAGGATCGACTCGCGGTAGGTGTAGTAGCCGGCCCGGTCGAGCGTGACCGGGGCGGTCGTGTAGGTGCCGTCGCCGTTGGCGGGGAAGGTGCCGGTCCAGTACGGGGTGCCGACGCAGGCGATCGCCTCGCGGGTCGGGAAGGGCCCCCACAGCTCGACGTTGACGGTGGCGGCCAGCGCGCCGAGGCCGCTCACCCGGGCCTGGTCGGTGATCTGCGCGCCGGGCGTCGTCTGCAGGGCGCTGACGAGCGTCGTGATCTGCGGGGAGCCGACGGCGATGGAGGTCTCGGCGGCCTCGCCGCACGCGGTCTCGGTGGCGCGCACGAAGTCGGACGCGTCGATGCTCTCGCGGTAGGTGTAGTAGCCGCCGACCGTCAGCGTGAAGGGCTGGGTCACGTAGGTGCCGTCGCCCAGGGCGTCGACCGTGCCCGTCCAGATCGGCGGGGTGTCGCAGCGGATCGCCTCACGGGTCGCGAAGGGCCCGAAGAGCGAGGCCTTGACCGTCGCCCGCTCGTCGGCGAGGCCCTCGACCACGATGGAGTCGGTGATCGCCGTCCCCGGGCGCGTCAGCAGCGAGCTGACGGCCGTGGTCACCTTCGGCTGCCTCTGCACCAGGAAGGTCTCCGCCGGGACGCCGCACGGCGTCGTCACCGGCGCGAAGTCCTCGTCTCCGGCGATCACCAGCTGGTACGTGTACCAGCCCGGCTTGGCCATACGCGCGACGGGCGTGCCCACGGTGCCCGACTTCGAGACCGTGAAGGTCGAGGTCGAGGCGGGGGTCGCGTCGCAGCGGATCTCCGCCTTGGTGCGGAACGGGCCGTGGATGAGCGATGTGATGGTCGTCTTGCGCCCCGCGGGCAGGCCGCTCACGCGCACGCGGTCGCGGTTGGCCTGACCCACGAGCACCTTCGCCGGGAACGCGGTCGTCGAGATGGACACCGTGGCCTTGGACGAGACCTGGGTCGCGGTGGCCGAGACGCGCTGGCTGGCGGCCGCCGCCAGGCGCTGCCCGTTGCGGGCCGCCGCCGTGGTGGTCGGGGTGAAGACCCGCGGCAACGTCGACGCGATCGACTCACTGCGGGCCTCGATGCTGACGCCGTCCGCCGCGGTCGGGGTGAACGTCACGGTGGCGACGCCCTTGGCGTTGGTGCGCACTCGCGCCGGGACGCCGTTCGCGCCCTTGCGCATCGAGCGAGATCGACGACCCCCGGAACCGGCGCTCCCGAGGCGGCGATGAGCTTGACCGTGCCGGTCGCGGGCTCGCCGACCTTGAGACCGCCCGGGATGTCGGCGTCGATGCGGTACGGGCCGTGCAGGCGGGCGCTCTCGCTCGCGACCATCCGGTAGAGCTCCTGCGACCTGAGGGCCGATCGCCGTCGGGTCGACCTCGCCCGGCGCGCCGTCGCCCATCAGCGAGTGCACGTAGAGCATCACGGCGGCCTGCTGGTTCGGATTCGAGCTGCGCCCGTAACTGCCACAGCGCGTAGGCCATCCGACGCTGCTTCTCGGTCGAGACGCCCGCGCCGTCCCGGTTCTTCAGGCCCTCGGAGGAGATCTCCTTGTACTTGTAGCTCGCCTGCGGGTACCAGAAGCGCAGGTCGATGCAGAAGGTCGGCCCCGCCCCCTTGACCGCGCCCCGGTAGTCGCCGAACCAGCGGATGCCGTAGCGGTAGCGCTCGTACGACCCGACGCCCGTCGTGCCGCAGGTGTTGCGGCCGGCGGTCGAGCAGGGGTCGTTCTGGTTCGGCGGCTCGGCCGCGGAGGCGGTCGAGGCGAACCCGACGAGGGCGAGGGCGCAGACGAGCGCGCTGAGAGCGGTGATCCGTCGCGCGGTGCGGCGACGGGTTCGGCCGATGGGACTCACGGACTCTCCAGGAAGCGATGGGCACTACCGCGGAACGGCGCCGTGCGCCGGCGGGACGCGGGGGGTCGTTTCTACCATTCGCCCAGCCCTTCCGTAAGCCGTTCCGCCGAATCGCCACCGAGACGGCACGCTCAGGGCACTTACGAGGGACGTTTCACGACGCCCGCCGCGTTGCAACCGCTCTGCAACAACTCCCCGGACCCGGCCGCATAGCGTCGCTCCCCGGTTCGCCATCCGTCGAAGCAGGGGGAGCATGCGCATCACGAGAAACCGCGCGCTGACCTGGGTCAGCGCCGCCGCCATCGCCTCAGGGGCCGGGGTCATCGCCTCGGGAGCCCTCGCCGGACCGGGCGCGCCCGCCGGACCGCCGTCGTTCGCCCCGATCGGCACCTACGCGACCGGCATCACCGGCGGGACGTCCGGGGAGAGCTCGGCCTTCGCGAAGGGCCGCCTCTTTGTCACCAACAGCACCGGCAACAGCCTCGACATCGTGGACGCGCGCGACCCCGCGCACCCGGCGCTTGTGAGGCGCGTCAACCTCAGCCCCTGGGGGGCCGGGCCGAACAGCGTCGATGTGTCCGACGGCCTGGTCGCCGTCGCGGTGGAGGCGAGCCCGAAGACCGCGCCGGGAAGGGTCGTCTTCCTGCGTGCGAACGGTGACCACGTCGCCGACGTGGCGGTGGGCGCACTCCCCGACATGGTCACCTTCGACGACGAGGGACGCCAGTTGATCGTGGCGAACGAGGGCGAGCCCTCGGGGTACGGGGTGGCCGACGCCCTCGACCCCGTGGGCAGCGTGTCGATCATCTCGACGAGGAACCTGGGCCGCTCGCGCGGCCCCGAGGTGCGCACCGTCGGCTTCGGCGCGTTCGACACGGGGTCGCCCCGCCACGGCGAGCTCCCCACGGGCATCCGCCTGAACGGCCCCGGGGCCTCGGTCGCCCAGGACCTCGAGCCCGAGTACATCACCGTCTCGGCGGAGGGCCGAACGGCACACGTCACCCTGCAGGAGGCGAACGCGGTCGCCGAGATCGACCTGCGTCGCGCGCGGGTCACCCGCATCGTCGCGCTCGGGACCAAGGACCACTCGATCCCGGGCGCGGGGCTCGACCCGAGCGATCGCGACGGCGCCAACCTGATCGGCACATGGCCGGTGCGGGGCATGTACATGCCCGACGCGATCGCGAGCTTCCAGGTGCGCGGCCGTGGCTACCTGATCACGGCCAACGAGGGCGACGGGCGCGACTGGCCGGGCTTCGCCGACGAGGCGCGCGCGTCCACCCTGCCGCTCGACCCCACGGCCTTCCCGAACTCGGCGGCCCTGAAGGCCGCCTCCGCGCTCGGCCGTCTCACCGTCTCGAAGACCGACGGCCTGGCCGCCGACGGCGAGTACGAGGCCCTCTACGCCTTCGGCGCACGCTCGGCCACCATCTGGAGCCAGGACGGCCGGCGCGTCTGGGACAGCGGCGACCAGATCGAGCAGAGGGTCGCGGCCGAGCAACCCGCCGCGCTTCAACGCCAACAACGACTCGAACGCCCGCGACGACCGCAGCGACAACAAGGGCCCCGAGCCCGAGGGCGTGGCGGTCGGGCGGATCGCCGGCCGCACCTACGCGTTCGTCGGCCTCGAGCGGGTCGGCGGGTTCATGGTCTTCGACGTCAGCGACCCCGCCGCGCCGGCGCTCGTCCAGTGGGCGAACAACCGCGACTACACCCGGGCGCCCTCCGGACCGGACACCGGCCCGGAGGTCATCCACTTCGTCGAGGCGGACGACAGCCCCACGCGGCGCCCCCTGGTGGTAGTGGCCAACGAGGTGAGCGGCACGGTCACGTTCTACGGAGCCTCCCGCTAGGACGCCGGGCCCACGAGCCGCGCGACACGGACCGGGATGCTGCCGGCCGTGTCGCGCGGGGGCGCGGCCTCCCGGCTCAGGACCCGCCGGAGGAGGCGACCGGGGTCTGCGCCGAGGTCGTGGGGGTCGCCGCCGGGGTGAGCGACTCGCTCGCGGTGGTGGAGGCGGACGGGGTCGTGGCGGTCACGGCGAGGGCGGTGGCGGTGCCGTCCGGCGCGGACGAGCCCGCGTCGCCCGAGGCGGCGAGGGCGCCGACGATGCCGGTGGCCGCGACGCTGAGGACGGCGAGGGCGCCGGTGAGGCGCCGCACCGAGCGGACCCGGGCGTCGCGTCGCCGCGCGGCCCGGGGATGAGGTGGGATGGTGCGCTGATCGGTCATGTCACGACGATAGGGCCGGCCCGTGGGATTCCCCCGAAGACCGCCTGTGCGTCCGCTGTGTCCCCGGGCCCGATCGGGCCAGAGGGCACTAGAGGGCCAGCAGCACCATCACGACGCCCGCCCAGAACGCCACGCAGGCGGTGAGGATGGTCGTCCACACGGCGATCCTCATCCAGCGCCACTCGCGGACCGGAGTGGCGGGGGCGCGGTCGGCGAAGACCCGCGTCGAGTGGGGTGTGGTGGTCGTGTACACGGCCCGAGGGAGTCTCCCCGCCGCGGACCGTGTCAACATGGGAGCTTCTGACCACTTCATTGCGCGTTGCACCGACTCAATCGCCAAAATCGCCGAAATATCCGTATCGCTGGCAGGATTTCCCGGCCGGCCGCCGTGTCGCGAATACTTGACAGGGCAATCAAGTGCCCGCATACTCTTGCTCTCGCAACTAAATGCCGGGCGCACGGGGCTCCGATCCGGCCGGCTCAGCCGCGACGGCCACGGCACGATGTCCGACAGGACCCTCGAGCCGCGTGACACCGCCCGGACGAAAGGCCTGTAATGGACCACGCCCTCATGGACCACGCCCTCGCCGCCGCCGCCGTGACCGACCCGGGGGACCGGATCGGTCACGGAGCGGTGCACCTCGACGTCGTCGATGCCGGGCGGTCGCTCGGCTTCTGGCGCGACGCCGCCGGGCTGATCGAGCTCCCGCGCGACGACGAGGCCATCCGGCTCGGCGCCGGGAGCCGCGAACTGGTCGTCCTCCACCCCGGCGCGCAGCGCGGCGCGGCGAGAGGCGCGGCCGGTCTCTACCACCTCGCGCTGCACCTGCCGAGCGCGCCGGAGTTCGCGCGCCTGATCGCGCGCCTGGCCACGGCGCGCGTTCCCCAGGCTCCGACCGATCACGTCTTCTCGATGGCGACCTACCTGACCGACCCCGACGGCATCGGCCTCGAGTTCACCCTGGAGACGCCGGAGCGGTTCGGGCGCTTCGACATCGGGGAGCGCGGGATCGCCCTCTACGACCACGAGGGGCGCCGCCGCGGGCCGACCGAGCGGCTCGACCTCGACCCGCTCTTCGCGCTGCTGCCGGGCGGCGACCTGGAGGGCTCGCTGCCCGCGGGGACCCGGGTCGGCCACATCCACCTCCACGTCCCGGACCTCGCGGTCGCGCTGCGCTTCTACCGCGACGTCATCGGGTTCGACGAGCACATGAACATGCCGGCCATCGGGATGGCCGATCTGAGCGCGGGCGGCCGGTTCCCCCACCGCCTCGCCCTGAACACCTGGCACGGCCCACACGCCGCCCAGCCGCCCGCCGGCACGGCCGGCATGCGGCGGGCCACCCTCGTCGTGCCGGGACCGGCCCAGCTCGAGGCGATCGCCGATCGGCTCGATGCGCAGGGGCTGGCGTACGAGATGGCCGCAGGCGATCTGCGTACGGCCGACCCGGCGGGCAACGTGCTCCGCCTCACCGCCACCGACCTCTGATCGATGTACCCCTTGCGCTGACCCCGGGTGCCGCCCGCGTCGGCGGCGCCGAGGTGACGACCGGCCCCGCGCCGAGCTGGCCGGAGGCGGTGCGCGTCGCGTCCGGGTGCCGGCCGGCGGCCGCGCGCGATCGGGTTGCGGCTTTGCCGACCCCATCGACCGTCACGAGCCTGATGTGGCCCGCTCCCGATTGCGTTTCAGTGAACTAACGCAACTATCGACTGGAGGTAGGCCATGATCACCGTCGAACTCACCTCCGCCACGTCACCTCCGCTCGCGCATGGAGGGTCGAACGTCCCCGCGATCGCCGGCGAGGACCCGGATCCGCCGGTCGCGGGTGAGCCGAGGAGCGAAGCCGACCTGAGGGCGATCGCCGAGCCCAAGCGCGAGCACGTCCACGAGTTGCGACGCACCCACTTCGCCGCCGCCGACCACATGCGGATCTGGCACTACGCCATCGCGGTCACCCTGGTCCTGCTCTCGGCCTTCGCCGGAAGCTCGCTGCTGAGGTCGGCCGAGACGGACCCGAGCGGGACGCTGACCATGTACGCCGGCATCACGGCGATGGCGGTCGTGATCCTCGGCGGGATCCAGGGCGCCTTCAAGTTCCCGGAAACCGCCGAACAGCACCGGCGGGTCGCCGCCGCCTACGGCGTCGCCCGCGACGACCTCGACCTGTTCCTGCGATGCGATCACCCGGACCTGAAAAAGGGGGCCGAGGAGCTCAGGGCGATCGTGAAGCGCATCGACGCCATCGAGGTCGGCGCCCCGGGCTTCGCCCTGTGGACATACAACCGCGCCTGCGCCCGCATCCACGACCAGGCGAAGGCGCAGGCCGAAAAGCACTAGCACCCGGGCACGGGCGGGCGAGGGCGGGGTGGTGGCCACGCGGCCCCCTCGCCCGTCGGGCCTGAGCGCGCCCGGCAGGATTCGAACCTGCGACCGGCGGATTAGAAGTCCGCTGCTCTATCCAGCTGAGCTACGGGCGCTCGACTGCGGACGGTATCGGACGGCGCGCGGGGCGCCCCGAGATCTCAGGCCCCGGCGGGGACCAGGACGCGCAGGCAGCGAGGACGGCTGCGGAAGACGATCTCGCCGGAGACCTCGCGCACCTCGCCGTCGTGGGCCAGCGTCGCGGGGGCGGCCAGGCGCACGGTTACGCCGGGGCGCAGGCTCTGGGTGAGCCAGCGCGAGCCGCCCTGGGGCGAGGTGAGGATCGCCCAGAGGGCCGACAACCGCGGCAGGCGCCCCTCGCCCGAGAGCACCCGCACGTCGATCAGCCCCTCCTGCAGGGACTCGCGAGCGGTGAGACCGGCCCCGGTGTAGGAGTTGTTGCCCGCGAAGACGAGATAGGCGCTGCGGCGCTCACCGTCGATCACGAGCTCCATCGGTGTCGCCCGGCGCAACGTGCGGGCGGCGGCGACCAGCAGCGCGAGGCGCTTGGGCAGCCGGTGCTCCAGGGCCTCGCGGCGGCGCACGAGGTCGCCGTAGACGCCGAGCGAGGCGTTGTTGACGAAGCCGACGCCGCCGGCGTCGCCCATGTCGATCTCGGCGATCCGCCCGGCCTCGAGGCTCTCGAGGGCCTCCTCGGGCGTCGTGAGCCCGATGTCGCGGGCGAAGTGGTTGAGCGTGCCGCCGGGGACGACCCAGAGGACGCGGTCGGAGGCGCTGGCGACCTGGGCGGCGCAGCCCACGGAGCCGTCGCCGCCGGCGACGCCGAGGACCGCGACGCCCTCGTCGACCAGAGAGCGCAGCACGGCGGCGAGATCCTCCCCCTCGGCCAGCTCGCGGACGCGGGACCCCGTCGAGGTCGAGGCCGTCGGCGCTGCCTCCCCCGGGGTTGACGACGATCGCCGCCGGGCCGAGGCCGGGCGATTCGGTGACGCCCGCGAGCTCCACGACCCGGGCGGCCGAGACGTGCCGGCGCCGGAGGGCGAGCGCGCCGGCGCCCGCCAGTGCGGCGGCACCCGCCCCGAGGGCGGTGCGGCGGGATGTGGGAGCGGAACGGCGCAGGTCCCCGACGATACGGATCCGACAACGACAGCGGCCCCCGACCTTCGCGAGAAGGTCGGGGGCCGCGGACCCGCGGGTACTCGGGCTGGTGCTAGCCCAGGTACTTCGTGGTGTCGATGTTGTGCTCCTCGAGGAGCTTCTTGAACGTCTCGGTCATCTCCTCGGGGTAGTCCGGGAGACCGCCCTGCGCGAGCACGGCCTCGGCGCGCGCACGGATGTTCGGGCCGAAGTCCCAGTCCTCGTCGTTCATGAGGCGGGTGACCTCCTTGGCGGGCCAGGAGACCACGCCGGGGTCACGGCTGAACTTGGCGGCGAGGGCGTCGATCTCCTCGACGCGGCCGGCCACCGGGGCCTGCTCCTGGATCATGCCCTTGGCCTTCAGGGCCTCGTCCACGGCGGGGTCGTTCGCGAACGGCACGCCGTAGGCGCCGTTGTGGAAGAGCTTGCTGTACTTGATGCGGGGGCGCTGGCCGCCGGCGTTGGCGTTCTCGAGCGGGTAGCCGAAGGCGTGCGCCCAGGTGAACTTCAGGTTCGGCGTGAGGCCGAAGGCCTTCTCCACGCCGCCCGGCTTACGGCCGAAGGCGATGAGGATGCTGCCGAGGCCGAGCGCCGACGCGGCGAGCGTCGCGGCACCGGCCGCCTGGCCGCTCTCGAAGCGCAGGAGGGTCTCCGTGCGCTCGGTCGGGAAGCTCATGAGGCGCGGAACCGTCTGCGTCATCGTGAACTCGTAGTTCCAGCCGTGGTACTTGGTGAGCGCGCCCGACAGCGAGAGGGACGACAGGCCGTCGTTGGCGCGGCCGTACCAGGCGTTCAGGTTCGTCAGCCAGAAGATCAGGTGCGAGCTCTGGTTGATGATCTGGACGTTGAAGCCGGAGACGCACTCCTCGATCTCGTCCCAGAGGTCGGAGTTGCCGCGCTCGACGACGATCGCCTCGGTGGCGTTGATGTTGCCCTGGCAGGAGGCCAGACGAGCCGACTGGAGGATGGTCTGGATCTTCCAGTCCTCGACCTTCTTGTCCGGGTCGTAGTACCGGATGCTGCGCCGGTCCCCGACGGTCTGCAGGAATGTCTTGTCGGGAATATCGCTTGCGCTTATGGACATTGAGCCCCCCTGGGGTCGCATCGTCTGGCGTGTGTGACTGCAGGGCGGGTTGCACACGGGACCCGCCGGCGCGAGCAATCTACACCGGCGATCGCGCTCGTGGCGACCGTTGCGAACGATGTGACCTGTCGGCGCGGGCGCTTTCGCACAAGGCGGGCAGGTTGCCCGACGTCGGGCGGCGCGAGCCGGTAATCTCCCGACCCATGCCAAAACTACTGTTCGTCACCGTTCCCACCGACGTCGTCCTCAACAAGGACGGGAAGGTCCGCTTCCCCGGATCCGAGGCCGCCGTCGAGAAGCTGACCGAGAAGGGCTGGGAGGTCGAGGTCGTGGACCCGACATGGCCCAAGCCCCTCGAACTGGCCAAGGAGGGCGGCTACGACGCCATCCTGGTCTCGACCTACAAGGCGGTCCCGCGCTCGCGTGACGCCGCCTCGATGCTCTCGCGCATGCAGGAGACGCCGGTCTCGACCGTCGGCGTCCTGCAGAAGGACGACGCGTTCCGGACGATGGCCCCCGAGGTCAACGTCCTGAAGGGCATCTCCGAGCTCCCCTTCCCCGGCTGATCCCTCAGTCGGTGAGGTAGGCGATCGTCGCGCCGTCCCCGCCCTGATCGGGCGGGGCCGGCTCGGCGCGCGCCACGAGCGGGTGCCTCACCAGTTCCTCGCGCACCACCGCGCGCAGGGCGCCGGTCCCATGCCCATGGATGACCCGTACCGACGGCAGCCCGGCGATCGCCGCCGCGTCGATGCGCTCGCGCACCGTGCCGCGCGTCTCCTCGGCGCGCCGGCCGCGCACATCGATCTCGAAGGACGCCGACGGGGCCTGAGGGCGGCGGCGGGGGCGGCGGCTCGGGCTCGGGCCGGCGCGCGGCCGAGCGGTCGCGCACCAGCCGGGCGACCGGCAGGCGCATCCGCGCCGACCCGCCCTGCACCTCGGCCCGCCCGCCGTCGATCGACAGGATCCGGCCGCGGAAGCCCATCCCGGGATCCACGACCTCGTCGCCCACGCCCACGGGCTCGGCGGGCGCCGCCGGGATCGGGGCGCGCAGCGAGGCGCGGGCGCGCGCGGCCGACAGCGACGCGGCACCGAGGCGGCGATCGCGCTCGCGCGCCCTCTCCCCCGCCGGCGCCGTGTCCTCGGCGGCGCGGCCGGCCTCCTCCCGGCGGGCCGCCGAGATCGCGCGCCGCAGATCCCCGAGCTCGCGCGTGAGGCCGGTCAGCTCGGCCTCGGCCCGCGCCCGCGCGGCGGCCCGCTCCGACTCGGCGCGCTCGCGCGAGAGGGCGATCCGGCGCTCGAGCTCGGCGGCGCGGTCGGCCGCGGCGCGCTCGGCGGCCTCGGCCGCGAGCCGGGCCTCGCGGGCCGCGCCGAGCTCGCGGTCGGCCGCGGCGCGAGCGCCGGCCGCCTCGGTGAGAAGCGCCTCCAGCGCGCGCCGCTCGGGCGGGCCGGCCCGGCGGGCGGCCTCCACGACCGCGGGATCGAGCCCGAGCCCCTCCGCGATGCCGAGCGCATGCGAGGCCCCCGGCTCGCCGATCTTCAGCGAGTAGAGCGGGCGCAGGGTGTCGGATGTCCACGCCCACGGCGGCGTTCGAGGCCGTCGCTGAGGTGCTGGCCCAGGCCTTCACCTCGGGGTGATGGGTGGTGGCGAGAACGAGGGCGCCCTGCTCCACCAGCCGCTCGATCACCGACTGGGCCAGGCGCGAGCCCTCGTCGGGGTCGGTGCCGGCGGCGGGCTCGTCGAGCAGCACCAGCGAGCGCGGCCCCGCCACGGCCATGATGGCGACGATCCGGCGGACGTGGGCCGAGAAGGTGGACAGGCTCTCGGCGATCGACTGGTCGTCGCCGATGTCGGCGAGGACGCGGTCGAACACCGGCAGGCGGGCGCTCTCGGCGCGGGCACCCTCAGCCCGCACTGGTGCAGCATCGCGAGCAGCCCGAGCGTCTTCAGGGCCACCGTCTTGCCGCCGGTGTTGGGGCCCGAGACCACCAGCGCCCGGGTGCCGGTGAGCGGCAGGTCGATGGGCACCGCCGTGGCCGGGTCGAGCAGCGGATGGCGGGCGGCGCGCAGGTCGACCTCGCCGGCGGGCTCCACGCGGCAGCCGTTCCAGGCGCCGACGACAGGGCGGCGCAGGCCAGCGCCAGGTCGAGCGCGGAGAGCGCCGCCAGTGAGGTCGTCGATCGTCTCGCGCTCCTCGCCCGCCAGGCGCGACAGCGCGCGCAGGATGCGCTCCTGCTCCGCGGCCTCCTCGGCGACGAGCTCGCGCGTGCGGTTGTTGGCCTCCACCAGCGCGATCGGCTCGACGAAGATCGTCTCGCCCGAGCCGGAGCTGTCGTGGACGATGCCCGGCACGGCCGAGCGCGACGAGGCCTTCACGGCGAGCACCGGCCGGCCGCCGCGCAGCGTGGTGAACGACTCCTGCAGGTGCGGGCGCAGCCGCACCGCGAGGTCGCGCAGCAGGTCGGCGGCGGCGCGGCGGGCGCCGGTGAGGCGCCGGCGCACCGAGGCGAGCTCGGGCGAGGCCGTGTCGAGCAGGCCGCCGTGGGGATCGAGGGCGCGCGCGAGGGCCGCCTCCACGCGGCGCGCGGGCGCCGTCGGCGGCGGCGCCGCGACGACCGCCGCCAGGCAGCGGCGCGAGCTCCTCGAGCGGGGCGAGCGCCTCGGCGGTCTCCAGCCAGACGCGCACCGTGGCGAGCACCTCGGCGAGCATCTCGGCATCGAGGATCGCGTCGCGCGCCGCCTGGTGCACGAGCTCGCGCACGTCGAAGGCGCCCCCGGGGCCGCTCAGGCCGCGGTCGCGCAGGAGCACGGGCCTCCTCGGTCCTCGCCACGCCGCTCGGCGACCTCGGCGGCATCGTCCGAGGGCGCCAGGGCGAGCGCCAGGGCGCGGCCGCCCGCGAACGAGGTCAGCCCGCGCGAGCCGCTCCCGCACGGCGGGCAGCTCCAGCAGCTCGGCGCTCCGCGGGTCCACGGCGCCGATGCTAGTGACTCAGGAGCCGGGCGACGCCTGTTCGGTCGGCGGGCACCAGCGGCGCCGCTCCCGGCGGCCCGGCGCGGAGCCCTGCGGATGCTCCACCACTCCTGGATCAGCACCTGCGCGATGCCGGCGACCGGGATCGCCACGCAGCGCCCCGAAGATGCCCGAGCACGTTGGCCCCGACCAGCACCGCCAGGATGATCCAGAGCGGGTTGAGCTGCACCGTGAAGCGGTGGATCACCGGCTGGAAGACGTTGTTCTCGATCTGCTGGTAGACGACCAGGAAGACGATCGCGGCGACGCCGATCTGCCAGCCCTGGAAGAAGGCCACCGCGATGTAGGGGATGCCGCCGATGGTCGCGCCCACGAGCGGGACCAGCGAGGCGAAGCCGGCCCAGAACGCCAGCAGCAGCGCGAACGGGACCCCGAGGATGGTGAGGAAGAGCCAGGCCGCGAAGCCGCCGGTGAGGGCGACCAGGAAGATCCCGACCACGTAGCCCGAGATGACCCGGTAGATGCGGTCGAGCACCCGCTCGAGCGCGGTCGCGGCGCTGCCCCTCCAGCTAGCGCGAGCGTCCAGGCGCGCAGCCGCGGGCCCGTAGAGGCTGAGCAGGAAGCAGATGACCGCGATGCTGATGAGCGCGACGCAGGCCGTTGATGACGCGCGGGTGCCAGCTCGAAGGCGGTGTCGGGGCCGGCGATGCCCTCGAGCGCCGAGGTGGCCTCGGTCTCGATGCGGTCGAGGATCGCCGTACTCGCTCGTCGAGGTCCTGCACGAGGCTCGACTCGGCGAGCCTGGTCAACGTAGTCGGGCACCTCTCGGTGAGCCTGCTGGCCGGCGTCGATCAGCGGCGGCACGAACAGCAGCGCCGCGCCGGCCACGACGGCCGATGCAGCAGGAGGTAGACGAGCAGGATCGCCACGGCCCGGCGCAGGCGCAGCCGCTTCTGCAGCAGGGTGACCAGCGGGTTGATCGCGACGGCCAGGAAGGCGGCGATCGCGACCCAGGTGAGGACCCCCCGCGAGACCCACAGCAGCCAGGTAGCGCGAGCAGCGCGACCGCGCCGAGCACGGCGAGGACGCGCAGGATGGCGCGGGTGGATGGACCGTCGGATCGGTCACGCGGTTGACTTTCGCCGCCGCGGGCCGCGAGTCCTCGGGCAGGCCCCTATGGTCAGCCGACCAGGCGACGACGGGAGGCCGGGCGATGGCGAGGCAAGCTGGGCGAGGAGGTGTACGAGGCGGAGCTGGCGCGGATGCAGGCCGAGATGGTCGATCTGCAGGAGGCGGTGCGGCACGAGGGCATGCGGGTGGCCGTCGTCTTCGAGGGCCGCGACACCGCGGGCAAGGGCGGCACGATCGCCCGGGTCACCGCCGAGCTCAACCCGCGCGCGCTACCGACGTCGTCGCCCTCGGCGTCCCCACCGAGCGCGAGGCGGCGCAGTGGTACTTCCAGCGCTACGTCGAGCAGCTGCCGGCGGCGGGCGAGATCGCCCTCTTCGACCGCTGCTGGTACAACCGCGCCGGCGTCGAGCGGGTGATGGGCTTCTGCACCGAGGAGCAGGCCCAGGACTTCCTGCGGGCGGTGCCCGACCTCGAGCGGATGCTCGTGGAGCGACGGCCTGATCCTGATCAAGTACTGGCTCGAGGTGAGCGCCGAGGTGCAGGAGGAGCGCTTCCAGGAGCGCGTCGACCGACCCGACCAAGCGCTGGAAGCTCAGCCCGATCGACCTCGAGGCCCGCAAGAAGCTACGACGACTACACGCGGCGCGCGACGAGATGCTGGAGCGCACCGACACCCCGCAGGCGCCCTGGTACATCGTCGACGCCGACGACCAGAAGCGCGCCCGCCTCAACTGCATCCAGCACCTGCTCGACCGCATCCCCGAGCGGCGCGGCAGGAGAAGGTCGTCCTGCCCGAGCGCCGGAAGATGCCCGAGCCCAACACCGCCCGCGAGGCCGCGCGCATCTCGCGATGGCGCCGCAGGGGGTCTGGCCCCGCGGTACCGGAGCGCTGGTAGCGCGATCATCCGCGCCGCCCGGGCTCGCCGCGCGCGACCATCAGGCCGAGCACCAGGCCGAAGAGGGCGTGCATCGCGACCTCCTGGGCGAACACCCGCCGGTCGGTGAGCAGGGCCCGGCCAGCGGCCCGAGCGGCGGTCGGGGTGGATGCGGTCCATCAGCGCCATCCCGGGCCAGGTGGCGAGGGTCTCGGCCCCGGTCCAGGCCAGGCCGTCGCGCGGCCCGCCGCGCCCCGGCGAGGGCGAAGAGCGCGCCGAACGCGGCGCCGTTGGCCACGTGGACCGCGGCGCCGGCGACCGGCCAGCGCCGGGGCGAGACCAGCCGGCCCAGCAGGCGCACGTCGGTGTAGGTCGGTGCCGAAGGCGCGGGCCGCGAGCGGCTCGACGGCCGACCAGGCGGCCGCGGCCGCGGCGCCGGCGGCGGCGCCGCGCACGGCGGCGCGCGTCGATCACGGCGTCACCGCCATCAGCCCGGCGACGCGGCGGGCGGCTCGACGCCGCTGTCGAAGCCACGCGGTGGTGGTCCGGACCGACCGAAGCCGGCGCCCGTCAGCGTGTCGCCCGCCACGACGATGCGGGCGCCGGGCGGGTTGACCGCCCCGGCGTCGAGGCGCCCGCGCGGCACGGCGAAGCGCCAGCGCTTGACCTGGGCCCAGGCCGGACGGCGGCCGCCGACGGCCCGAGCGCGGCGGCCAGCGCGGGGAGCGCGCGCGCGAGCACGTCCTCGTCGGAGGCGTCGAGCAGCTCGCGCGCTCACGGGTCCTCGCGAGGCGCACGACGACCGGCTCCACGCCCTCGACGCGGCGGCCGTCCCTTCACCGCCTCGCGGCGCACCTCCGCCGATCGGGCCCGTCCGGACGCCGGGCGCCGGACGCGGCCACGCCGTCGGCGTCGCCCAGGCCGCAGACCCGAGCAGGACCATCACCGCCGGCTCGTAGGCGAGCGGCCCGCAGCGGCGCGACCCGCTCGCCGCGCCTCGGGGCTGCGCTCGAGCAGGTCGGCCGCCTGGGGCGCGGGGGCGGTGACCACGACGGCGTCGACCACGCCGTGGGTGTTGCCCTGCTCGTCGCCGAGCTCGAGGCCTCCGGCCGCGCGCGCGCAGCGCGGCGAGGCGCACGCCCAGGCGCACGTCGAGCCCCTCGGCCATCAGCTTCGGCAGGCGGGTGGCGCCCGACGCGAAGGCGACGCCGTCCGCGAGGTCCGACCCGGTCGTCGGCCGGAAGCGCCGTCGATCAGCCGCGCGCAGGGCGCTGACCCGGGCGGCGCCGCGACGGCCGGGCTGCCGTGGTCGAGCACGGCCGCCCTCGGCGCGCCGCGCGGCGAGGCGGCCGCCCAGGCCGCGGCTCTTCTCGAAGACGACGACCTCGTGACCGGCGGCCGACCAGCTCCCGCGCCGCGGCGAGGCCCGCCAGGCCCGCCCCCACCACCGCGACCCGCATCCGCACTCCCGATCCCCGGCTGACACGTACGCCGCGAGGTTACCCTGGGTGGAATGCCCGCCGTCCAGGATCCGACCCCGTCCCGCCCTCGGGCGATCTGCTGCTGCTCACCGGCGCGAGCGGCTACGTCGGCGGCCGCCTGCTCGAGCGCCTGGAGCAGGCCGGCCGGCGCATCCGCTGCATGAGCCGGCGCCCCGAGCAGATGGCCGCGCGCACGGCCCCGACCACCGAGGTGGTGGCGGGCGACGTGCAGGACCCGGCCTCGCTGCGCCGCGGCGCTCGCGGGCGTCGACACCGCCTACTACCTGGTGCACTCGATGGGCGGCGGCGCCGACTACCGCGAGGCCGACCGGGCCGGCGCCGAGGCCTTCGGCGCCGCCGCGCGCGACGCCGGGGTGCGGCGGATCGTCTACCTCGGGGGCCTCGGCGAGCGGCGCCGACCTCTCGGGCCACCTGGCGAGCCGGCAGGAGGTCGGCCGCGATCCTGGCCGCCTCGGGCGTCCCCACCATCGAGCTGCGCGCGGCCATCGTGATCGGCTCGGGCAGCACTCGTTCGAGATGATCCGCGCGCTCGTCGACCGCCTGCCCGTGATGATCATGCCCGCGCTGGGTCGACACCCGCACCCAGCCGATCGCCATCGAGGACGTCCTCGAGTACCTGCTGCGAGGCCGCCGACGTCGAGGTCGAGGGCAGCCGCGTCATCGAGATCGGCGGGCCGGACCAGGTCTCCTACGGCGACCTGATGCGCGAGTACGCCCGCCAGCAAGGGCCTGCGCCGGGCGATGATCCCCGTGCCGGTGCTGACGCCGCACCTCTCGAGCCTGTGGCTCGGCCTGGTGACGCCGGTCTACGCCCGGGTCGGGCGCGCGCTGGTCGAGGGCCTGCAAGAACGAGACCGTCGTCCGCGACCCGGCGGCCCTCCAGCTCTTCCCGATCCGGCCGCGGGGCGTTCACGGAGGCGATCGCGCGCGCGCTGGTGAACGAGGACCACGAGTTCGCCGCCACGCGCTGGTCGGACGCCCTCTCGTCGGGCCCCGGCCAGCGCTCGTTCGGCGGCGCCGCCGTCGGATCGCGACTGGTCGACTCGCGCGTCGCCCGCGTGCCCCTGCCGCCCGAGGCAGGCCTTCGCGCCCGATCCAGCGCATCGGCGGGCGCGAGGGCTGGTACTACGGCAACGCGCCTGTGGCGGCTGCGCGGCCTGCTCGACCTGCCCTTCGGCGGCGCCGGCACCCGGCGCGGGCGGCGCGACCCGGTGCACCTGCTGCCCGGCGACACGGTCGACTTCTGGCGGGTGGAGGCGATCGAGCCGAACCGCCTGCTGCGCCTCGCGGCCGAGATGAGCCTGCCGGGACGGGCCTGGCTGCAGTTCGAGGTGGAGCCGTCCCCGGGGGGCTCCATCATCCGCCAGACCGCGATCTTCGATCCGGTCGGGCTGCTGGGACGGCTCTACTGGTACTCGATCTGGCCGATCCACGGCTTCGTCTTCAACGGGATGATCCGGGGCATCGCGCGAGCCGCTGGCGATCAGCGGGCTGACATGACCGACGACGACGGTGAGGACATGACGACATCTCCCGAATCGGGCCTGGCGGATCGCCTGGTCCGCTGGATGGCCGACAACCGCACGGGCCTCGACGCGATGATGGTCGAGGAGGGCTCGCGGGCGATCCACGAGGAGTTCCTGCTCGCCGAGGGCGGCACGCTGCCCGACCGCGTCCACCCGCATCGAGCGGGCACGCGGCAGCGAGCGCCCGCGCCTGGATGCGCCACCTGGGCCATGCCGTCGCCGAGGTCTGGCCGGGCGCCGAGCCCCGACCTGCCCGAGCGGATGACGCGCTGGAACGCCGATCACCGCCGAGCGGCTCGAGGCCCACGTGCTCGAGGAGCAGGCCGTCCTGGAGCGCCGCGGCGCATCGGGCGACCCCCACGCCGATCAGCGCGACGTGGAGCTGGCCGCCCACTGCCGCCTGTTCGCCGAGATGCTCGCCTCGCTCGTCGGAGCCCCTGATCGAGTCGCCCGAGTCGCCTCCGGACTTCGCCCGCAGGGTCGCGACATGGTCGCGCGGCCAGGAGGCCCGCCGCCGCGAGGTCGAGGCCGAGGCCCGGGCCGCCTGGGGCGGCGGACCGCCCCCGGGGACCAAGCAGGCGATGAGCGCGGCGACCAGCGCCCCGGAGCCCGACGAGATGCGCGTCGCCGAGGCGGCGTCGATCTGGGCCCACGTCCAGCTGCTGTCCGAGGCCCTGGAGCACGTCCTCGGAGCGCGGCCCGAGACCCCGGCCTGAGCCTGAGCCGGGGGAGCGCCCCGACGGGCATGACAGGCGTATGGCCATGTGATGTGGTGGTCGGGCGAACCCGGCAGCGGAAGGTGATCGGTTGAGACATCCAGTCGCCCGGTGGCGGCCGTACTCTGTTTCGTGTCCTCCGCTCTCGTCCATCTGCGTGCCCGGCCCCGCGCGATCCCGGTGATCGGCGGCCGCCGCCACGGACGCCGGCCCGGGAGCGGACCCACCGAGCCCGGCCCGCTCGTCGGCAGGCTGAGGCGGGGCGATCCCGACGCGCTGGCCGAGGTCCACGCCACCTACGGCGCCGCGGTGCTCGGCTACCTGCGCCGCGCCCTCCGCGACGGCGCGAGCGCAGAGGACGTCCACCAGGAGGTCTTCCTCGAGGTCTGGCGCCGGGGGCCGTCGTTCGATCCCGCCCGGGCCTCCCTGGGCACGTGGATCATGATGATCGCCCGCAGCCGGGCGATCGACCACCTGCGCAGGAGGATCCCCGAGCCGGTCGATCCGGCGGGACCGAGGGCGGCCGTGATGCAGCAGGTGGAGGACCCCTCGGCATCCCCGGACACCCTGATCGAGCGGTGGCGTCTGGCCGTTCTCGTCGCGCAGCTCCCTGACGACGAGGCGCGGATGCTCCGGATGCGCTTCCACGAGGGGTTGAGCCAGTCGGAGATCTCCGACCGCACCGGGATCCCGCTCGGCACGGTCAAGACCCACATGGTGCGCGGGCTCCGGCGGCTGAGGGACCTGATGGAGGATGGCGGATGAGCCGCGACGACGACATCGTCAACTACCTGCTCGGCGAGCTCTCGCCGCCCGGCCGTGCCCGCGTGGAGCGGGCGATGGCCGAGGACGCCGCGTTCCGCGACGAGGTCGAGCGCATGCGCCCGCTGGTGGCCGAGCTGGAGACCCTGCCGCAGGAGGGCTGGGGCGCGTCGCCCGGCGTCTCCGTGCCGCCGCTCCCACCCCTGCCGGCGATCGCCTCCCTGGACGGCCGCAGGTCGGAGCGGCGACTCCTCCTGCGCCCGGCCATGGCGATCGCCGCCTGCCTGGCCGTCCTGGCGATCGGGGTCGCGATCGGCGCGATCGTGACCTCCTCCGGATCCGGCGGTTCCGGGCCGGAGATCGCGCTGGCCCGCTTCGGCGAGGGTGGCCCCGGCGCGTCGGGCGTCGCCCGGGTCGTCTCGTCCGAGGGCGATGCGCTGCGCCTGCGCGTCAACGGCCTGCGGCCCTCGGAGGGGGCGCAGTTCTACGAGCTCTGGCTGCTCGACGGGCCGCGCAAGGCCGTGTCGCTCGGCGCGTTCCGCGTGCCGGGATCGGGGACGGCCGACCTCACGGTGCCGCTCCCGTTCTCCATCACCGACTTCCGCTACATCGACGTGTCGGTGGAGCCCGAGGACGGGGTCGCGACGCACTCGGGGCGCTCGGTGCTCCGGGCGCCCACCGCGACCTGACGGCGCGGCCGCGTCACGTCCTTCCGCCACCCGCCGCCGGCGGGTGGCGGAAGGATCAGCCGGTGGCGCCCGCCGGGGTCCCGGCGCGTCCCGCGATCCCGTCGAGGATCACGTCGACGTGGGCGCGCAGGGCGTCCTGGCCGAAGCCGCCCGAACCGAGGACCATGGCCCGGACCAGCGGACCCGACAGGAGATCGGCGGTCGCGGCCGGGTCGGTTCCCTCGCGGATCTGGCCGCTCTCCTCGCCGCGGGCGATGATCTCGCTCAGGCGCGCGCGCCGAGGACCGAAAACGCTGTCCTCGAGCTCCCTCGCCAGATCGGTGTCGGAGACGCTCTCGAACAGCACCGACCTCAGGAACCGGGAGTGCTCGCCGGTGACGTAGAGGTCGTGATCCTCGTTGAGCGCCCGCTGGAGATCGGCGCGCGTCGAACCCGGTGTGCTCGGTGCTCACCGGCTCGCGGAGATCCGCCACCGCGGCGACCATCAGGTCGGCGCGATTGGCCCAGCGAAGATAGATCGTCGGCTTGCCGACGCCCGAACGGTCGGCGATCGCGGACATCGACGCTCCCTGGATACCCAGGTCCGCCGCCACGAGACGCGCCGCGTGGAGGATCCGGCGATCCGCACCCGGATCACGAGGCCGTCCGCGCTTACGTTTGACGGGCGGCTCAATCGCCTTGGCGTTATCGATGAGGGCTACCCCCTTTCCGTTCCTATGACGAGAGCTTTCTTTCTCGGCACCTTAGAGCGTAAGGGTAACGTCAAGGACACCCCCAGGCAGGATCTCTATGCGCGGGGCACGTTCCTGCTGTCTTTGATCACGTTACTGCGCAACGTAACCTCCTGAACTGGCCCTGCGGCCCAAGAGAGCGGCTGAGCGGACCTACTCGACGGGCGTGCCCGCCTCGCCGGTGACGAGGAAGCGGACGCGGGCGCCGATCTCGGCGGCGTTGTTGCCCACGCGCTCGACGTGGCGCGCAACCAGGACGGCGGCGGCCGACCATGCCCGCATGCGGGGGCCGCTCGGCGCCACGGTGACCGCCTGGAGCACGCGGTCGAGCATCGGACCCACCGAGTTGGCGTCGCGCACGGCGCGCTCACCCGCTTCCACGTCGCCTCGGGCAACGGCCTGGACGGCGTCGGCCAGCGCATCGACCGACCGCTCGCCCATCTCGGCGATGAGACGGCGCACCGAGTCGAGCTCCGCCTCGGGCGGCGGCACCGAACCGGCGAGCCGGGCGATCTGGACGGCGAGGTTCCCCACCCGCTCGAGCGCGATGGCCACGATCAGCCCGACGTGGAGCAGGCGCAGGTCGGCCGCGAACGCCGACCAGTTGCGGTGCAGCGACATGATCCGCTCCTCGAGCGCGGCGCTGCGCATGTCAACCTCCCGGTCGGTCGCGGCGACGAGGTCGGCGATCGAGGCGTCCGAGTCGTCCCACCCCGACACCGCCCGCTCCACCTGGGCGAGGACGAGCCCGGCGAGGTCGCCGAGGTCCGTGCGCAGCGCCGCGAAGTCGGCGGCGGGGTCGGTGCGCGGCGGGCTCACGCGATCACGCCCGGGACCGGGACCGGCCGCCGGCGCCGTGCGTCCACACCGGGGCCCGCTTGCCGAGGAAGGCCGCGATGCCCTCCTGGGCGTCGTCGGTGACCGCGTTGACGCACATCACGCCGCTCGCGTGCGCGTACGCATCGGCGAGGGGCAGATCGAGGTTGTCGGCGATGGCCCGCTTGCCGATGGCCAGCGTCGAGCGGCTCGCCGAGGCGATGCGCTCGGCCAGGCCGGCGGTCGCCGCCTCGAGGTCGCCGGCGGGGACGACCTCGGCCACCAGGCCCCACTCGCGGGCGGTCGGCGCGTCGATGGGATCACCGGTGTAGAGCATCATCGCCGCGCGCGAGCGACCCACCGCGCGAACCACCTCGACCATCGGCGTGCTGCAGAAGAGCCCGATGCGCACGCCGGGCGTCGCGAAGCGGGCGTCGGCGGCGGCCACGGCCAGGTCGCTCGCCGCCACGAGCTGGCAGCCGGCCGCCGTCGCGAGGCCCTGCACCCGCGCGATGACCGGGACGGGCAGCCGATGGATCGTCAGCATCAGCTCGGCGCACGCGGAGAAGACCGCCGAGAGGGCGGACTCGTCGTCGGTGGCCAGCTCGCGCAGGTCGTGGCCGGCGCAGAACACCGGCCCGCGGGCGCCGAGGACCACGGCCCGCACCCCCGCGTCGGCCGCGGCGTCGAGCAGGGCGGCCCGCAGGGCGGCCATCGTCCGCAACGAGAGCGGATTGCGCCGCTCGGGCTCATCGAGCAGGAGCGTGACGACGGGCCCGTCGCGTTGGGCGGTGACGGTTCCTGCGGCCATGTCGTCCTCGGGGATGGCTGCCTCCGCGCCGGCTATCGGGGGCGAGGTTAGCGCCCTGGCGGCACGCGCGTCGTCACACCGGCCGGTGGGACATGATGTGGCGATGCAGGTTCACCTGATCGACGGCACCTACGAGATCTTCCGCCACCACATGGGACTCCCGCGCGATGTGGCCGCACGCTCGACGAGCGCCGCCACCCGGGGCGTGATGCGCTCGATGCTCGACCTCCTGGAGGGGGGCGCGACGCACGTCGGCGTCGCGACCGACAGCGTGATCGAGTCGTTCCGCAACGACCTCTGGCCCGGCTACAAGACCGGCGAGGGTATCGAGCCGGTGCTGCGCGACCAGTTCCCGCTGCTCGAGGAGGGCCTGCGGGCCCTCGGGATCACCGTCTGGGGGATGATCGACCTCGAGGCCGACGACGCCCTCGCCACGGCCGCCGCGCGGGCCGCCGCCGACGAGCGGGTGGCGCGGGTCGTGATCTGCACCCCCGACAAGGACCTGGCCCAGTGCGTGCGGGGCGAGAGGGTGGTCCAGCTCGACCGCCGGGCCGAGGCGGAGCGAGACGAGTCCGGCGTGTGGGCGCGCTTCGGCGTCGGACCGGCGTCGATCCCCGACTACCTGGCGCTGGTCGGCGACTCGGCAGACGGCTTCCCGGGCCTGCCGGGCTGGGGCGCCAAGAGCGCGGCGACCGTGCTCGCGCGCTGGGGGACGATCGACGCGATCCCCGGCGATCCCGGCGACTGGGACGTGCGGGTGCGCGGCGCGGCGCGCCTGGGGGACGCGCTGCAGGACGGACGCGCGCTCGCCGCGCTCTTCCGGCATCTGGCCACCCTGGTCGAGGACGCTCCCGGCGTGCTCGACGCGGGCGTGGAGGAGCTGGAGTGGCGCGGGCCGCACGACGGGCTCGACGCCTTCTGCGGGCGCATCGACGCCCCGGACCTCGCTCGCCGCGCCCGCGCGCTGGCAACGCGCTGACCCGGGTCCGTGGAAGAGGCCCTCGCCCACGCCGTCGCCTTCGGCCTCGCCGTCGCGCTCAGCCCGTTCCCGATCATCGGCATCGTCCTCATCCTGGCCGCGCCCGGCGGGCGCGCGCGGGGCCTGGCGTTCCTCGGCGGAGCGCTCACGGGGGTGGGCGGCGCGGGTGCCCTCATCCTCGCGCTCGAATCACGGGCCGATCCGACCGACGGAGCGGATCCCGCCACATGGGTCTCGGTCGTGGAGCTCTGCCTCGCCGGCGCCCTGGTGCTGCTGGCGGCCCGAAAGTGGCGCGGACGTCCTCGCCCGGGCGAGACACCCGGCGCTGCCGGGCTGGATGGCCGCCGCCGAGACGCTGACTCCGGCCCGCGCGGCCGGGATGGGCGTGCTGCTGTCGGGCGTCAACCCGAAGAACCTCGTGCTGATCGCCGCCGCGGCGACCTCCATCGCGGGGAGCACCGACGACGGGGGGACGCGGACGGCGGCACTCGCGGTGTTCACCCTCGTCGCGTGCGCGGGCGTGGGCGTGCCCCTACTGGCGACGGCCGTCGCCGGCGCGCGCGCATCGCGTGCCCTCTCGGGCGTGCGTGAGTGGATGTTGCGCAACCACACCGTCATCACGGTGGTGATCGTCCTGCTGATCGCCGTGAAGCTCGCCTCCGACGCGATCGGGGCGCTCGCCGGGAGCTGACCAGGGTCGGCGACCGGGCCCGGCGTCCACCCTGCCGACCAGGCCGGCCACCGCGGCGCCCGCCCCGATGATGATCACCAGGGCGAGCGCCGCGGTCACGCCGCGACGCTCGCGGGGCGGACCTGCGCCAGGAGCTGGTCGAGCACGGCGCGCAGCTGCCCGCGTGTCTCCTCGTCGAGCGTGCCGTCCTCCCCCCACTTGTCGTGGGCGTGGCCGAGGGCGAGGTCGCCCTCCACCACCCGCGCGCCCGACGCACCCAGCACCTTGCGCAGCTCGGCCTGAGCCCACACGGCCCCGAAGGCACCGGTGCTGGCCCCGATGACGGCGACCGGCCTGAAGCGGAGCGGGCTGGTGTCGCGCGGCCGCGAGGCCCAGTCGAGCGCGTTCTTGAGCTGACCGGGGATCGAGGAGTTGTACTCCGGGGTGGCGATCAGGAGCGCATCGGCCCCCGCGATCGCCTCCCGCAGCCGTGCGACGGCTGCGGGGGCGGGGTCGCGATCGTCGTCCTCGTCGTACGGCGGGACCTCGCGCAGCCCCTCGAAGAGGTGGAACTCCGCCCCGTCGGGGAGCTCGCGGGCGGCCGCGCGCAGCAGCCGGGTGTTGTGGGAGTCGGCGCGCAGGCTCCCGGAGATTCCGAGGACGATCATGTGACTAGGCCTTCCCGAGCTCGAGGTGGGCGGTGAGCTTCACCTCGTTGCCGACCGCGAAGCCGCCGGTCGGAAGCGGGGCGTTCCAGTTGAGGCCGTACTCGGTGCGGTCGATCGAGCCCTCGAGCTCGACGCCGATCGCCTCGCCGCCGCTCAGCCCGACGACCGGGCCGATGAGGCTGCCCTTCAGCTGGAGCGGCTTCGTGGTGCCCTTGAGGGTCAGCTCGCCCTCGACGATCAGGTCCTCGCCGTCGCGGGCGATGGAGGTCGACGACGTACCGGACCTCGGGGAAGCGCTCGGCGTCGAAGAAGTCCGGCGACTGGATGTGGCCGGTGAGGTTGTCATCGGCGGTGACGACGCTGGCGACCCGGCCGGCGGCCTCGAGGCGGGCCGTGCCGTCCTCGGCGCCCGTCAGGGTTGCGTCGAAATCGCTGAGGGACCCGCGGAAGGTGGCGACGACCATGTGCTTGACGGAGAATCCGAAGGTCGAGTGGACCGGGTCGCTCGTCCAGGTGCCGACGGGTACGGCGGTGATCTGCTCGGTGGTGCTCATCGTGTTATCGCTCCCGGTGGGTTATGATTGACTCCGCAAGCAACCTAGCGAGAACACATTGACTGGTCAAGTGTTGAGTCCACAAGTTGATGCCGCTGTCACGGCCTGGGTGCGGCTGATGGGCGCCCACGCCGCCATGACGCGCGCGTTCAACGCCGATCTGCTGGCCTCGAGCGCGATCACCGTCACCGACTTCGAGGCCCTGCGCCGTCTCGCCGCGGCCGAGGGCGGGAGGATGCGCCGGGTCGACCTGGCGCCGACCGTCGGACTGACGGCCTCGGGGATCACCCGCCTGCTCGACGGGCTCGAGAAGGCCGGGCTGGTGCGCAAGGAGCACTGCACCAGCGACGCCCGCGTGACCTACGCGGCCATCACCGACGAGGGCCGCGCGCTGCTGCTGCGGGCCGCCGGGTCGCACCTGGAGGGCCTGGCGGCGATCTTCGCCGAGCGCTTCTCCCCCGCCGAGGTCGACCAGCTGGTCGCACTGCTCGGGCGCCTGCCCGGAGCCGAGGAGGACGCCTCGTCCTGCCCGGGGGCCGCCGCCGGGAGCTGAGCCTGAGGCGAACCACCCCGGGCGGTTGACGACGGATCAGCACATCCTCGTGATCACCGGTGCCACGCCGGCCGCGACGCCGCCCGCCAGGACCGTCACCGTCGTGAAGCCCGCGGCGACGAAGACCGGGGTGGTCTTCGCGCTCAGCGCGGCCCAGCTCGCCATCGATCAGAGGATCGGGCAGGCCGCGATCAGGCGGCTGAACACCAGCCGCGACGCGCTGCTGACGGGCCTGGCCGCCGGCGAGCTGAAGACCGCCACGATCACGGCCGCCGACCTGGCCCCCGGGGTCGCTCCGTAGGGCCGCCCGGACCTGGCGCAGGTCAGCCTGCGCCAGGTCCACTCGCGGGTCGACCTACTTCGGGACCGGTGCGGACGCGGACCGCTTGGTGAGCCGGGCGCGTGCCGGTGGCGTTGAGCTCCACCTTGCGCAGGCGCACGGCCGAGGGCGTCACCTCGACGCACTCGTCGTCGCGCACGAACTCGAGCGCCTGATCCAGCGAGATCCGCTTCGGCCGGGACCAGGCGCACCAGCTCATCGCTCGTGGACGAGCGCATGTTGCTGAGCTTCTTCTCCTTGGTCGGGTTGACGTCGAGATCGTCCCCCCGGCCGTTCTCGCCGATGATCACGCCCTCGTAGACGGCCTCGCCCGGGCCCGACGAAGAGGGTTCCCCGCTCCTGCAGGCCGAAGAGGGCGAAGTTGGTCGTCTGCCCGGAGCGGTCGGCGATCAGGCTGCCGCGCGGACGGGTGCGGATCTCGCCCAGCCACGGCTCCCAGCGGTCGAAGACGTGGTGCAGCAGCCCGGTGCCGCGCGTCTCGGTGAGGAACTCGGTGCGGAAGCCGACCAGGCCGCGCGCCGGCATGAGGTACTCCATGCGCGCCCAGCCGGTGCCGTGGTTGACGATCTGCTCGAGACGTCCCTTGCGCAGGGCGAGCAGCTGGGTGACGACGCCGAGGAAGTCCTCGGGCACGTCGATCGAGGCGCGCTCGATCGGCTCGCAGATCTTGCCGTCGATCTCGCGGGTGAGCACCTGCGGCTTGCCGACGGTCAGCTCGAAGCCCTCGCGGCGCATCGTCTCGACGAGCACGGCGAGCTGCAGCTCGCCGCGGCCCTGGACCTCCCAGGCGTCGGGGCGCTCGGTGGGCAGCACGCGCAGCGAGACGTTGCCGACCAGCTCCTGCTCGAGGCGGTCGGAGACCTGGCGGGCGGTGAGGCGCTTGCCCTCCTTGCCGGCGAGCGGCGAGGTGTTGATGCCGATCGTCAGCGACAGGCTCGGCTCGTCGACCGAGATCACCGGCAGCGGCCGGGGGTCGTCGAGGTCGGCCGAGGGTCTCGCCGATCGTGACGTCGGGCAGGCCGGCGACGGCGACGATCTCGCCGGGGCCGGCCGACTTCGCGGGGACCCGGTCGAGCGCCTCGGTGACGTAGAGCTCGCTCACCTTGGCGGGGACGATCGTGCCGTCGGCCCGGCACCAGGCGACCGTCTGCCCGGTGGCGATCGTGCCCTCGTGGACCCGGCAGATCGCCAGCCGCCCGACGTAGCTCGAGGCGGCGAGGTTGGTGACCAGCGCCTGCAGCGGCGCGCCCTCGGTGTAGCTCGGCGCCGGGATGTGCGTGCGCAGCACGTCGAAGAGCGGCTCGAGGTCGGTGCCGCGGTCGTCGGGCGTCAGCGAGGCCTGGCCGTCGCGCGCCACGCAGTAGACGATCGGGAACTCGATCTGCGACTCGTCGGCGTCGAGGTCGAGGAAGAGCTCGTAGACCTCGTCCACGACCTCCTTCACCCGGGCGTCCGGGCCGGTCGACCTTGTTCACCACGAGCACCACCGGCAGGCGGGCGCTGAGCGCCTTGCGCAGCACGAAGCGCGTCTGGGGCAGCGGGCCCTCCGACGCGTCCACGAGCAGCAGCACGCCGTCGACCATGTGCAGGCCGCGCTCGACCTCTCCGCCGAAGTCGGCGTGGCCCGGGGTGTCGATGATGTTGATCTTGAGCCCGCCGTGATTCACGGCGGTGTTCTTGGCGAGGATCGTGATCCCCTTCTCACGCTCGAGATCGGTCGAGTCCATGACTCGCTCGTTCACCGACTCGTTGTCGCGGAAGGCTCCGGACTGCCAGAGCATCGCGTCGACGAGCGTGGTCTTTCCGTGATCGACGTGGGCCACGATGGCCACGTTCCTGAGGTCTTCTCGAGTCGGCATCCGAGGGATGCTACGCGCTTTGCGGCGGATCACCGCGTGCGGTTACAGCCCATCCGGGGCTCAGCCCGCCCGGCGCTGCTCCTGGCCGACCGCCACGAGGCGTCCCGCCGACCTCGTCGAGGCGGCCGGTGGCGATCATCAGGCCGAGGGCCACGGACAGCCCCTGGGCGGAGATCGCCGAGCGTGCGACGCCGAGCTCGCCGGCCACCGCGTCGACGAGCGAGCGCGTGACGATCCCGCCCGGCGTCACGGCGACGCAGACGGCGATGGCGGCCTCGAGGACCGCCGGGTCGGACACCGGCCCGTCGCCGACCGCCCGAAGGCGGGGCGCCTGCGAACCACCCCGTGCGTCATCCATCGTCTCGTGCCTCCGTCGGGCCGTGTGGGGCGGCGATCCTACCTCGCGCCCCGGTCGAACACATGTTCGCCGTCGCGCCGGTGCTTTCCTTCCGGGGCCTTTGACGGGTCCGCAGTCGGCCAATACGATTCCCGGGATTCTTCACTGGCTTTACTGTGTTTTCATCCCGAGAGGAGCTCGATGAGCGCCGCGTCCCCGTCTCCGCGCCCGGAGACCATCTCGCTGCACGGCGGTCAGGTCGTCGGACCCGACGACCAACGCCCGTGCCGTGCCGATCTACCAGACCGTCGGATACGCGTTCGACGACGCCCAGCACGCCGAGGACCTCTTCGCGCTTGCCGTGCCCGGGCAACATCTACACCCGGATCATGAACCCGACCTGGGACGTGCTGGAGCAGCGCGTGACCGCGCTCGAGGGCGCCGTCGCCGCCTGCGTCACGGCCTCCGGGCAGGCCGCGGTGACCTACGCGGTGCTCAACATCACGCGCACCGGCGACAACATCGTCGCGCTCTCGACGCTCTACGGGGGCACCTACAACCTCTTCGCCCACACGCTGCCGCAGTACGGCATCGAGGTCCGCTTCGTCGATCCCGACGCGCCGGGCGATCTCGCCCAGCACGTGGACGAGAACACCAAGCTGGTGTTCGCCGAGACGATCGGCAACCCGCGCGTGAACGTGGTGGACATCGACGCCTGGTCGGAGGCGGCCCACGGCCTGGGCCTGCCGCTCGATCGTGGACAACACGATCGCCACGCCGATCCTCACGCGGGGCCGCGACCACGGCGCCGACATCGTCATCCACTCGCTGACCAAGTTCATCGGCGGCCACGGCACCTCGATCGGCGGCATCGTCGTCGACAACGGGACCTTCGACTGGACGGCCCACGCCGACCGCTACCCGGGCCTCACGAAGCCCGACCCGTCGTACCACGGCGTGGTCTGGAGCGACGCCCTCGGGCCGGCGGCCTACATCGGCCGGGTGCGCACGGTGCTGCTGCGCAACACCGGCGCGGCGCTGTCGCCGTTCAACGCGTTCCTCTTCCTGCAGGGCATCGAGACGCTGCCGCTGCGGATGGAGCGCCACTCCGAGAACGCGCTCGCCGTGGCGAAGCACCTGGAGGCGCACCCGCAGGTGACCTGGGTCTCCTACCCGGGCCTGCGCGTCGTCGCCGTACCACGCGGTGGCCGACCGGATCCTGACGGGCGGCTACGGGGCGATCCTCACCTTCGGGATCAAGGGCGGCCGCGAGGCCGGGCGGAAGTTCATCGACTCGCTCGGGCTCTTCAGCCACATGGCGAACATCGGCGACGCCAAGTCGCTCGCCATCCACCCGCCCACGACGACGCACTCCCAGCTCAACGAGGCCGAGCTGGAGAAGGCGGGCGTGTCGCAGGACATGGTGCGGCTGTCGGTCGGGCATCGAGCACATCGACGACATCCTGGCCGACATCGACCAGGCGCTGGCGGCCGCCGCCGGCTGATCCCCCCCGCGCGAGGGGTTGCGCCGCGCGGGTCACGGAGGGGAGCATGCCCCCCGTGACCCGCGCACCGCACATCCGCGCCGGGCTCCTCGGCGCCGCGGCCCTCCTGGGCGCCGCCGCCCTGGCGCTCGCGGCCCCCGGCGACCTGACCCTGGTGTCGGTCTCGTCGGGAGGCGCGCAGGGGGCCTCACCGGCCGAGGCCGGCGCCGTCTCGGCGGACGGGCGCTTCGTGGCGTTCACCTCGGCTGCGGCGCTCACCGCCGCGCCCACCGGCGGCAAGGTCCAGCTCTACGTCCGCGACCGGACCGCCGGGACCACCGTGCTCGCCTCGTCGTCGGCGGCCGGCGCGGCGTCCGACGGCGACGTCGATTCGGTGGACGTCGGCAACGTCCAGTTCTCGATCTCCGGCGACGGGCGCTACGTCGTCTTCGCGTCGACCGGCGCCAACCTCGCGACGGGCGACACCGACGCCCTGAAGGACGTCTTCCGCAAGGACCTCACCACCGGCGCGGTGACCCTGGTCTCGGTCAACTCGGCCGGCGCCAAGGCGAACGCGGCGGTCTTCGGCGATCCGGACGTGTCGAGCGACGGCAACCGGGTGGCCTTCGGCTCGGGCGCGGCCACCAACCTCGTCGGGCGCCGACGCCAACGCCGCCGGATCGGACGTCGTGGTGCGCGACATCGCCGCCGGAACAACGGTGCTCGCGGCGCAGACCACCGCGGGAGTCCAGGCCAACGGCACCACCGAGCGCCCGGCGATCAGCGCCGACGGCCGGGTGGTCGCCTTCGAGGCGCCCGTCGGCACCACCAACCTGGCCGCGAACGACACCGGGGGCGGCAACGACGTCTTCGTGCGCAACCTCGGCGCCGGCACGCTCTCGGCGGCGAGCGATCCCGCGGCCGCCACGGGCTCGGGCTTCCCCGACATCTCGGGCGACGGGCGCTTCGTGGTCTTCGAGACCGGCAACAAGTACGACCTCGGCAACGACGGCTCGGCCGGCAACGACGCCTACCGGCGCGACATGGGCACCGGGATCATCGTGCTCGTCTCGGCCAGGAACGCCAGCGACTCGGCCGGCAGCCACCGACGGCCTGCGGCCGGCGATCTCGGCCGATGGAGGCCGCGTCTCCTTCACCTCCACCTCGACCGACCTCACGGCGGTCAACACCAACGCCGCGGTGCGGGACGTGTTCGTGCGCGACGTCGCCGCCCGGACGACGGTGCTCGCGAGCGTCCGCACCAACGGGACCACCCAGGGGTCGACCGACAGCGAGATCTCCGCGATCGCCGCCAACGGCGGGCTGGTCGCGTTCACCTTCAACGACGCCGGGGCGGCGACCAAGCTCGTCACCGCGCCGGCCGTGGACACGAACAACCAGCCGGACGTCCACGCCAAGGAGTTCGCGCCGAACGACGCCGCCGGCCCCGCCCTGACCGTGAGCGGCCCGGCCGAGGGGGCCTCCCAGGCGGCCGAGCAGGTCGCGGTCGGCGGCACGGCCACCGATCCCTCGGGCATCGTCGCGGTGACGGTCAACGGCGCCGCGCTGCCGGTCACCGCCACCGGCGGCTTCTCCACCACCGTCGCCGTCGGGGTGGGTGCCCACACGATCACCGTGCGGGCCCTCGACGGGGCCGGGAACGCCACCACGGTGACCCGCTCGGTCACCCGCACGGCGGCGACCACCACGAAGCCGAAGCCGCGCGCGCGGCTGCTCGGGCTGTCGGCCTCGCTGACGAAGGCGGGCGCGATCGCGGTGAAGGTGCGCCTCAGCGCCGGCGCCCGCGTGCGCGTGACGCTGCTCAAGCGCACCCTTCGGGGCACCCCGCGCCGGGTGGTGCTGCGCACCCTCGGGCCCCCGGTGACCCGCACGCTGAAGGCCGGCCGCCGCACCGTGACGCTCACGCCGCGCGCGCGGCTGGCCGTGGGTCGCTATGTGGTGCGGGTGAAGATCCTCACGGCGTCCACCGGCCCCGCCACGCGGGCGGTGGCGCTGCGGATACGGGCGCGCTGACCGGCCCGATTCTCCGCAGTCTCCTCGCCGGCACTCAGGGTTTTCACATCCGACGGTCCTAGTGTCGGTGGTGGACTTTCCACCGGACGAGGGGGCGAAGCGTGAGCTTTGGACGACGCAAGATCGTTGCCGTGGCCATCGGCGCCGTCGGCGCGGCGGGCCTCGCGGCGGGAGCCGTGGCCGCGACGAGCGGCTCATCCGACGACGCGGGTGATCTGGCCGCCGCCATCAACAAGCGGGCGGGCACGTCGATCAGCGCCGCCGACGTCACGGGCGCCTACCAGGACGTCCTGAAGGCCAACCTCGCGGAGGCCGTGGCCGCGGGCAAGATCACGCAGGCCCAGGCCGACGAGATGCTCACGCGCGCGCAGTCGGCGCCCGGCCTGCCCCCGCTCGGGGCCCTCGGCCGCGGACCCGGCGGCCACCGTGGCCCCCACGCCGACGTGCTCGCCCCGGTCGCCAAGAAGCTGGATCTCACCGAGGCCCAGCTGCGCACCAAGCTCGAGGCCGGCTCGAGCCTGGCGAAGATCGCCAAGGCGCAGGGCGTGTCGCGGGCGGACCTGATCGCCTCCATCAGCACGGCGCTCAAGGCCGGCGGCGTTCCGGCGGCGCGGGTCGCGGAGCTCGCGGCGCACATCGCCGACGACACGCACAGCGGCCACGGCCCGGGCAGGGAGGGGCACGGACCCCGCCCGTAGGGGCACGACGGACCGGCGGTGGCCGGGGCCGGCGCGTTTCGCGCGCCGGCCCCGGCCCACCCGCCTCCGGTCAGGGAAGGGCGTCGCGCAGGCCGTCCACCACGTCGCCCAGGTCGATCTCGCCCAGGCCGCCCGCCAGATCGCCGGCGGCCGCGGTGCCCCTGATCAGCTCGTCGATGGGCGCGCGGCGGGCGAGCCCCCGCAGGAGGTCGGCGACGACCCCGTTGAGCGAGCCGCGGTCCTCGGCGTCGTCGATCGCCCGCACGAGGCCCGAGCGCACGGCGCGCTCCACCATCGCCGGGCTCCACGGCACGCGCTCGGTGCCCGCGTCCGACCCGAACGAGAGCACCAGATCCTCGCGTGAGACGCGCAGGTCGCAGGCGGCGCCGGCCAGCCCGTCGAGCACGACCCCCTGAAGGGTCGCGTCGATGCCGCCCCCGCCCTCGCGCGGGATGACCACGCAGGGGTCGCGTGTGGTGGAGCGCCCGAGATCGGCGCCCCCCGCGGCCACCTCGACGCCCACCAGCGCGCCGGCGCCGACCACCAGCGACGCCAGCATCACAGTCGTCGCCGCGGGCGGACCGCGGCGACGAAGGCCGCCGCGCCACGAAACCCCGGCCACCACCGGCACCAGCGCAAGCAACGCGAACAGGGCCGACACCAGATAGGACGAGCGGAAGCTGCGCGTCAGGGCCGATTCGATCGTCTCGACCAGGTCGTCGCGCACCGCGGCGACGCCGGCGTCGTCGGCGGCGCCGTTCTCGTCGAAGGCCCTGCCGACGTCGGGGACCTCCCCCCGCGGCGCGCGGTCGAACTCGTCGGCGATCGCCAGCGCGATCGGGACCTTCTGCGGCAAACCGATCGGCGCGTCGAGGATCACCTGCGTGGCGTTGAGGGTCGCGCGGTCGCCACCCTCGGAGAGGTCGGTGGTCAGCAGGGGCGCGACGATCAGCAGGACGGCCACCAGGCCGACGTGCCGCGCCCCGACCGAGGCCGCGGCGGCAGCGGCCAGCCCGCGCTCCTCGGAGATCGACGCCGACGGTGAGGGGCGGCACCAGCAGCCCGAAGCCCGCTCCGCAGACCGCCAGCGCCAGCGCCGCCCACCCCGAGCCGGCGGAGGGGAGCAGCGCCAGGGCCACCAACCCGGCCGCCAGGAGCAGCGCGCCCGTCGCACCGCCGGCCGCCGGCCCCGTGCGCTGCGACAGGGGCCGCACCGCGACCGCCGCGAGCGGGAGCGCGCTCACGACCGCCGCCCCCGCCAGCGGACCGAGCCCCCACGCGGTGACGATCATCAGGACGGCGAGGAAGAGCGCGCCCACCAGCGCGCCGAAGGCGAAGACGAGTCCGAGGTTCGGCAGCAGCCGCACGCGGGGGACCGGCCCGCCCTCGGGGGCGAGCGAGCGGACCCCCGGCGCGACCAGGCAGAGCAGCGCCGCGGCGGCCACCGGGGCCTGGGCGAGGAAGATGGCGCGCCAGTCGAAGAGCTGGGTGAGGATGCCCCCGGCGGCCGGCCCGAGCACCGCCCCGAGCGTTCCGGCCAGGCCCCACCACGCGCGACCCGCCGCGGTCGATCCGGTGAGGACCGCCATGACCGGCAGCGACGCGGCGAGCAGAAGGGCGCCGCCGAGCCCCTGGACCGCGCGCAGGGCGATCAGCGCCGTCAGGTCGCCCACCAGCCCGCAGGCGAGTGAGGAGCCGGCGAACACGACGAGCCCGGCGCCGACGAGCAGGGCCGGGCGGATCCTCCCGATCACCGGCACGACGGCCAGCGCGACGAGCGCGACCACCAGGTTGTAGGCGGTGATGACCAGGGAGACGCCCGAGATCGAGGCGTCGAGCTCGCCGTAGATCTCGGGCAGCCCGAGCATCACGATCGACGAGTCGGCGAAGGCGAGCGCGACCGCCGCCGCGAGCAGGACCGCTCCGGTGCGCCCGCGATTCCCGCTGATCACCGCCTCCACGCTCTCCCCCTCGACGCCCGACGGGAGTGTGGCAGCGGCCGGCCCTCGTTCCGGGCGCCGACGGTTCAGGTGCGGTTAGGTGGTCCCGGGCCCAGCCTGGTGGGAGACGGCCTCGCGCAGACGCGACTCCCAGCCGCGCGAGTGCTCGATGCGCTGGGTGTCGGAGCACTCGCGCAGGAGCTCGCCCTTTCCGAGCGACTCCAGCTCCTGCCAGCGGCGATCGCTGACCACGGTCTCGTTGCCGTAGTAGAGGCTCTCGAGCACGAAGCGGCCCCGGTCGCCGAAGCCGAACATCGCGTAGCCGCGGAACCCCGCGCGCCCGAGGGCGATGAAGTCCGGCTCGAGCTCCCCGACGCGGGCGATGCGGTAGTCGACGACCTGGCGGTCCTTGCGTGGGAGGTGCTCCACGACGGCCTCGAGCCGCGACGGCACCTCGGGGAGCCCGGGATCCGCCAGCAGCTCCCAGTTCAGCCGCGTCGGCCGCGACGGCGCGATCGGCGTGACCGGCCCCTCGAGCAGATGGCACTCACCGAACAACTCCAGCATCAGGTTCACCGAATGCAGCAGTCGCTGGTCGTCGGCGCCGCGCCGCAGCGTCTCGGCCACGACGGCAAGGCGGCCTCCCCCCAGCCCGACCACCCGCAGCTCGATGTTCGGTGCCGGGATGAGGGTGCGCGGGAAGCGCTCGTACTTCCACGGCCGCACCCCGCGGATCTCACGCTGGTCGTCGCCGTGGCGCTCGAGCCACCGGGCCCAGGCCAGGCGCGTGACGAACTCCTTGGGCCGGTCGCGGTGCACCCGCTCCTGACCGTCGGCGTTGAACCGGCTCCGCGGCCCGACGACGGCGGGCAGGAGGACCTGCCCCACCTCGAGCCGCTGCGGGAAGCCGATCTGCCGGAGCCGGGCGCCGTGCGCCCGGACGTCCAGCAAGGCCGGCGTGACCAGCGCCCGCCGCGACACCCCGAGCAGATGGGAGTTGAGGCTGCAGATCCGCTTCTGCTCGACCCGCACCGATGTCGCGGCCGGAGCGCGCTGTCACGGCGTCAGCGTCACGGTGTATCCCTGCGTCCCGGTGTCGAGGTTGTCGACCTGCCCGGTGATGCTGCCGCTGAGCGAGAGCAGGACCGTGTGGTAGCTCGTGTCGTTCCACTCCCACCAGCCCCAGCGGGCCCCGTCGGAGAACCGGGTGAGCTGGAAGCGGTAGGGGGTCGCCGAGGTGTTCGGGGCCTTCGCCTGCTCGAAGGTCGGGTTGGAGACGGTCAGGCAGTTGGCGAAACCGCCCGAGGCGGCGACGTTGCAGGTGACGGTGGTCGCCTCGGCCGTCGCGGCGAGCGTCCCCGCGCCGACCATGGCGAGAATCACGGCGACCCGGCGCGTCATCCGCACGGGACACGCTCCTGCGGTGGTGCCGTGGGCGATCTCGCATTCGGGGAGCGCCGGCACATCGACCACCGCGCCCTCGGGCAGCACGGATCCCGACCCGTGGGCGGCCTCCGCGGCGATCCGGGCGGCCTCCTCGGGGCTGAGCGAGCCGGGCAGCGAGTAGCTCGGGGCCCGGATGGCTCCGGTGGCGGGGATCCACCCCCACGGGGCGGTGAGCGACAGGCGGATGCCGTCACCGGGGCCGGCCGGCGCCACGTAGACGACCTCGGCCGGTAGGGGTTCGAGCAGCGTGGTCCCCGCGGGGGGCTCGCCGGTCGCCGCCGCGGAGACGAGCAACTGGGAGAGCGCCTGCGCGTAGGTCGTACCGGCCGGGAAGCCCAGCGAGGGTTGTGGGGCGACGTCGTAGATCGACGGCGCGCCGCCGGGCTGGTCGGCCCAGGGCGCCTGGCGGAGGTCGCCGGACGCGGCCGGCGCGGCGGCGGGAGCGACGACTGCGGCCTCCTCGGCACAGGCGACGGCGAGCGGGAGGAGCATGGCGCCGACGGCGAGCGGGCGGAGGACCCGGCGGCCGCGATGAGGTGCTGCGGAGTGGTTTCTCATGGTCCCCCTACTCCCCGGACCCCCCCGCGCTTCCCGTCCCGGTCGATCTTCACCCGACCCGCCCACTACGATGGCCGGGATGCGACGCCACTCAGCCGATGGAGCGCTCGTCGCCCGGGCGCGTGAGGGCGACCGCCGGGCCGCCGATGAGCTCGCGACACGGCACGTGCGCCAGGCCTGGCGGGCCGCCTTCGCGATCACCGGGCGCCCGGACCTGGCCGACGACGCGGTGCAGGACGGCTTCGAGCGGGCGTTCGGGGCGCTCGACCAGTTCGACGTGTCCCGGCCCTTCGCCCCCTGGATCAACCGGATCGTGGCCAACCGCGCCCTGTCGATCGTGTCGCGCGCGCAACGCACCGAGGAGTTCGACGAGAACCGCCATTCCATCGACGAGAACCTGATCGAGTCACGTCTCGAGATGGCCGACGCGCTGACCCGCCTCGCGCCCGAGCGGCGGATGGTCGTGGTCATGCGCATCGTCGTCGGCTTCTCGCCGCAGGAGACCGCCGAGGCCCTCGGCATCGCCGTCGGGACGGTGCACTCGCGGCTCCACCGCGGACTCGCCGACCTCCGCGCCGCCCTGGAGGTGCCGGTCTCATGACCGACCACGACCTCGAGGACCGGCTTCGCGACACGTTCGCCTCGGCCGAGCCGTCGGACGAGCTGGTGGCGAGCGCGCGCGGCACGGCCGTGGCCGCCGCGGCGTCGCGCGCCCCCGTCATCCGGAGGGCCCGCGGGCGGCGCCGGCGCACTCGCGACCCTCGCCGTCGCCGGCCTCATCGCGGGCGCGGGCGTCGCGACGGCGGCCGTCGTACTCAACGAGAAGCAGCCGGCCGTCCCGGCCACGCCCGCGACCCGCGCGGCCATCGGCGAGTCGGGGGTCCTCGCGAACGCCCCCTGGCTCTTCCAGGCCGAGGGTGCGCCGCTCATCCAGACCGCCCCGCGCCGGCCCTCGTTGCGCTTCCCGCCCGGCACCACCTACGCCGAGGCCCTGAAGGCCCTGGTGGGATCGGTGATCGCCGACGGGACCCTCCCCGACGAGGCCCGCGTCGCCCCGCCGCTGCCGCCCGGCGTCATCTGGCGCCGCTCGCGCTCGGCCCCCCGCCTCGACCTGAACGCTCCGGCCGGCTACTCACGACCCGAGGGGCGGATCCTGCCACCGGTCTTCACGATCCCCGGCTGGGTGTCGGCCAAGGAGGCCGAGCGCATCGGGAAGGCCCTGGCGGAGGGAACGCCGATCGGAGAGGGCGACGCCCTGCTGGTGACCATCGCCGCCGCCCGCACTCGCCGCCTGCCAGAGGCTCCCGCGCGTGCGGGCCTGCCGTCTCGACCCGCCTCCGCCCGCGGGCGCCGCCGCAGCCTCCTGAACCACCCCGGGGCCGCCCGGCAGTACCCGCGCCGGACGACCCCTCCTCAACTCCGTCCGCGACGCCCGGCGCGTCGGCGGGCTCGTCGTCGGGCCGCCTGCGCCAGCGCCTTGCTGGTCGGTTTCACGGACGATCCCATCATCCCGGAGTTCAGGAGACGGAACCGCCCTTCATCGCGGCATCCATAGGCGTTACCTCCCTGCGGCCACCGCGCCCTGGCGGGCGTGGCTCGATCGGCCGCGTGGATGAGATCGACCCGGTCGGTTGCGCCGCATCCCGGCGCACGCTGGGAGCTTCGGGTGAGGTCGGACGTCGGCCCCGGCCACCTGTGCGTCCACCCACTGTGAGCCGTGCGACGGCTCTCCCCCTCTACCCGGGCGCGACGCCCATCGAGAGGCGATGTCTACGTGGCGGTGGCACTGGTGGAGGTGCATCGCGATCACGCTCGATTCCCGCGGTTCGAGCGTGCAAGCGCCGGATGAAGCGGTGCCCCGGGGCTCACGCTCGTCCCATTGACCATGGCCCCCGCGGGCGGATCCGTCAAGGGTCCGACCGGAGGATCCTCGCCCGCCGGCGGGGACCTCGGCGGGCCGCGTCGAAGGTGGTCCGGTGAGGTCCCGACGCCCCGCCCCCTGGCTCCTGCTCCTGATCGCCCTCGCGACCCTCGCGGGGGCGTCGGCGCTCATGGTGCGCGGCGGCGGCTCCCCCCGTGGACCGGCCGCCTCCCGGCCGGAGACCGCGAGGGCCCCCGGCGCGGCCGCGCCCGGACCGGCCGAGAGCGGGGAAGCCCGCACCCGCCGCGCGATGGCGCTGCTGTCGCGACGGGCCGAGCCGGTGTACCGCGGCTCCGAGCGCAAGCCGCTGGTCGCGCTGACCTTCGACGACGGGCCGGGTCCGGGCACGATGCGCATCCTCTCCACGCTGAACCGCCTGGGCGTGCCCGGGACGTTCTTCGTGATCGGCCGGCAGATCGACGGGCGCGAGCGCGAGCTGCGTGCGCTCGTCGCGCACGGTCACGTCGTGGCCGTGCACGCCTGGAACCACCCGGACCTCACCACCCTGCCGCGAGCGCGCGTGCGCGCCGAACTGCTCGGCACGCGCAACGTCCTCGCCCGCGTCACGGGGCTCGCGCCCGTGCTCTACCGGCCGCCCTACGGCGCCGTCGATCGTCGCGTCATCGCCGCCGTCGCCGGCGCCCGGATGGTGCCGGTGCTCTGGGACGCGGACGGAGGCGACTGGGAGGAGGGCGCCACCGCCGCCCGCATCGCCCGGGTGATCCTCGCCGAGGCGCGGCCCGGCTCCATCATCCTGCTCCACGACGGCGGGGGCGGACGCGGGGCGACGGCGCGGGCCCTGCCCCGCATCGTCGCGGGGCTGCGCGCCCGGGGGCTGCGCCCGGTACGGGTGACCGAGCTGCTCGAGCGCGATCCCCCGCCGCGGCAGCCGGCTCGCCCGGCGACCCCGGCCGGGCGGTCGGCCGACACCCCGCGCTAGGGCATCCGCGCGATCGCGAAGGTCTTGACGAAGGCGTAGCGGTAGAGGCCGTCGGCGTCGGAGCAGCGCTCCAGCAGGGCGCGCATGCGCTCGAGGACCCCCCTCTGGGCGGCGGGCGGCAGGTCGGACCACAGATGGCTCGCGACGGCGTCCAGGCGGGCCGAGTACGACGCCGACTCCACGGTGCGCCGGCGCGTCTCGGTCCAGACGTCGAGGGGCTCGAGGCCGGCCTCCTCGATGTACCGGCGGAGCAGGTGCGGGTCAACCTGGTTGCCCTCGATCGAATCGGCCAGACGCCCGAGGTCGGCATCGCCGTCGTCACGGATCCGCTCGACGGTCATGCGGTCGTGCCCCGGGCCGGGGGCGAGCACTCCGAGGACGCCGCCCGGCACGAGCGCGCGGGCCATCGCCGCCACCGCGGCGGCCCGGTCAGGGAACCAGTGGAGCGCCATCGTGCAGAGCGCGAGATCGACCGAGGCGTCATCGAGCCCCATGCCGAGGACGTCGCTCGCCCGCAGGTCGCAGGTCACGCCCGGGAACTCCGCGAGTCGCTCCCGGAACACCTCGACCATGGGCCCCGACGCGTCGCGTCCGACCACGTGCGTCACGCCCAGCCGCGGGATCGCCGCCAGCGTGGCGAAGCCGGTGCCGCAGGCGGCGTCGAGAAGCCGCGGGTAGCGGCCCTCGGGGATCGAGGCCACCAGGCGCCGCGCCCCGTCGCGGTTGAACGCGACGTGGTCGTCGTAGACGCGTGCGCTGCGGTCGAAGCTCTCGGCCGGTGCCGGCGGGACGGAGCGCTCCACGCCTAGAACTCGACCTTGGTCGTGACCGCCGAGGCCACCTTCATCGAGAGGATCTGCTGCTGGTACACGAACGGGTTGCTGGAGCCGCCCTCGCGGTAGCAGCGCACCTGGACCTGGCTGGTCGCGGCCAGGGTGGTCGCCGACATCATCGCGATCGACCCCTGGGAGACGTAGCCGGCGACGGTCCCCGAGGTGAGGATCGCCCGGTCGAGCAGGGTGGCCCCGGACTGGAGCCGGCAGATCACCCGGGCGCCACCGGCGCCACTGATGTCGAGCTTCGCGTGGATCACCCACGCCCCGGGGTCGAGAGTGGTGGTGGCGACCAGGACGGAGGTGTCCGCGTCTCCCGCCGGGATCTCGACGTACGGCGACCCGCTGTCGTCGAGGACCGCGACGGCCGAGGAGGGACCGGTGGGGCCCGTCGCGCCCGCGGCGCCCGCCGGCCCGGCGAGGCCGCGAAGCCCCCGGGGGCCCCGCAGGCCGCGCGGGCCCCGGAGCGCCTTCTTCTTGGCGACCGCCGTCGGGACGGCCGTCGCGTCCTGGCCGCCCTCGTCCCCGCCCTGCGACAGGGCGACCGCCGACCCGGTCGCGATCACCGCGGCGACCGCTCCCGCCACCGCCACCCCACCGAGCCCTCGTCGTGACGCCATGCCGATCCTCCCGTTCTCGCACCTCGCGGGCCGGCGGCCCAGGGGCAACCTAACCGGAGCCCGGTGAGCCCGGCGAGCGGTACGGCAGGATCAGCGGCCGCGGGGCCGCGAGCCGGCCTCGTAGCGCGTGAGGTCGATCACGAACAGCCACGACAGGCGGGTGGTGGTGCCCTCCCCCGGCGACACGACCACGTTGACGGCCACCTTGGAGCCGTCGGGCGGTGTCTCGAGGCCGACCGCGCGGGCGAACTGGTCGGGCCCGAGGGAGTCGAGGCGCCCCCCGATCTCCACGAGGTGCTCGGGCATCAGATAGACGCGCTTGCGACCCGTGTAGAAGGAGGCCCCGAAGCGCGTCGCCAGCGTCGCGAGCGCGCGGGCGGGGTCGAGGGCGAGCGCCGCGGCTTCCTCGGGGGTCTCGGTGACGACGCGGTACCCGGCGTTCAGCACGATCCCGGCGCGGGTGCGGGTGACGCTGGTCACCAGGGCCACCCACGGCGCGTCGCCCGGCCCCTGGCGGGTCCACAGGTGCATCGCCCGCTCGTCCTGGACGTAGGACGCCGACGCGTCCGGCCGCTCGGCCGCGTCGTGGGCGTGCGACTGGCGCAGGACGTCGTGGCTCATGGCGCGGTAGGCCTCGGGCGCCGCGCGCGCGTAGGGGGGCCGGGGACCCTCCTCGGCGCGCAGGGGCTCGAGCAGCGCGACGATCTCGTCGACGGTCTGATTTGCCACGCGGCGAGATTACCGGCGCCGGGCCCGTTGACGCGGGAGCGCGTGCCGAAATAGGTTCGCGCCGTTCGTCACAAGATCCTGGGGAGTGAAGATGCGGGAACTGCTCCATCGGCGTAATCGCGCCCGCTCACCCTTCGCCGCCGCGCTCGGCGCCGCGGCGCTCCTCGGGACACTCGGGGCCGCCGGCGCGCTCGGCGCGCCCGCCGTGCCGGCGCCCGTCAAGGTCACCCCGGCGGGCCCGACCTACTCGAGCCCGATCGCGATGTCGCTCGACGGCAAGCTCGTCTGGACCGTCAACCCGAGCGCCGACAGCGTCTCGGTGATCCGCACCGACACGAATCGCGTCGTCGCCAAGATCACGGTCGGCGACGAGCCCCAGAGCGTCGCCCTCGACCCGGCGGGCCGCTACGCCTACGTCGCCAACGCGGCCGGCAGCAGCATGACGGTGATCCGCATCACCAACTCCAAGCCGAGCCGTTTCGCCGCCAAGCCCGACCCGCGCTTCGGTCCCAAGGGCCGGATCACGACGGGCGCCGAGCCCTGGGACATCGTGGCGTCCCCCGACGGACTGCGGGTCTTCGTCTCCAACAGCGGCCAGGACTCGATCACCGTCCTCGACGTGGCGGCGCGCAAGCTGGTGGGTCACGTGAACCTGCGCTCGAGCCTCTGCAACGCCCCCGACCGCACCCGCCACTTCCAGCCCCGCGCGATGGCGATCACGACCAACAGCAAGCGCCTCTTCGTGACGCGCTTCCTGTCGTTCACGCGCCCCGGCGGGGTGCAGGCCGACGACAACGGCCGCGAGGGCGCCGTCTGCCGGCTCGACATCCGGACCTCGTCGTCGAAGCTGAAGGACTACAAGCCGGCGCAGCTCGTGAAGCTCTCGCCGCAGGTGACCGGCTTCACGATCGACTCGACCGGCGACGCCGTCCCCGACGCCACCTCGGCCTTCCCGAACCAGCTCCAGAGCATCGTGATCCGCGGCAACAACGCCTATCTGCCGAACATCGCCGCGTCGCCGACGGGGCCGCTGAAGTTCAACGTGGACACCCACGCCTTCGTCAACGTGATCGGCAAGGTCAACGCGGGCGCGGCCCGCGACGAGAGCGCCACGAAGTTCGTCAACCTGCACCTGGGCGCACGCGACCCGGAGCCCGGCAAGAAGAAGCTCTTCTTCGCCAACGCCTGGGCGATCGCCTTCGCCAAGGGCAACGCCTACGTCGTCTCGTCGGCCAGCGACCTGCTGGTCAAGGTGAAGGTCGACGGCTCGGGCAAGCTCTCCAACACGATCGACGCCGACACCACGCGCTACATCGACCTCAACGACCCGGTCAACGCGAGCACCGCCGGCGATGACGCGGGCAAGAACCCGCAGGGCATCGTGATCAACAAGGCGGGCACGCGCGCCTACGTCTCCAACTTCGTCTCGCGCAACGTGACCGTCGTGAACCTGCAGACCGACCAGGTGATCACGACCATCCGCACGACCCGCCTGCCGGCGCCGGGCTCCTTCGAGGAGGTCGTCCTGGTCGGCGCCGAGATGTTCTTCTCGTCGCGCGGCAACTTCAACCGCCCGGCGGGGACGACGGTCTCGACCAGCGACCGACTCTCCAGCGAGGCCTGGCAGAGCTGCGCGAGCTGCCACTTCAAGGGCCTCACCGACGGCGTCGTGTGGTCGTTCCCGGACGGCCCGCGCAAGTCGGTGCCGCTCAACGGGACCTACGATCCCCACCAGCCGGCCGACCAGCGCTTCAACAACCGGATCCTCAACTACACCCCGGTGCGCGACGAGGTCGAGGACTTCGAGCTCAACATCCGCAACGTCTCGGGCCCGGGCAACCTGGCGACGGCGCTCGCCTGTGCCGCACCGCCCCCGGCGCCGGCCGCGGCGACGAGCCTCTTCGATCCCAACCACGGCCTGCTGATCGCCGACAGCGGCGACATCAACCAGGCGCCCTGCACGATCAACAACTTCGCCCTGAAGAACTCGGGGCGCCAGCAGGTGACGGTGACACTGCCCGGCAGCACCGTCGCGGTGCCCGCCCTGACCGCGATGCGCGAGTGGACGCGGGTCGCGGTGCGCACTCCCAACGGCCCGCTGCGCGAGACCAAGAACCGCCCCGGCGCCGTCCTCAAGGACGTCGCGGCCGGCCGGGCCCTGTTCGCCCAGTCGTGCGCGAGCTGCCACAACGGCGGCAAGTGGACGCTCAGCACCCTCGACTTCACACCCCCGCCGGCGGCGACCGAGTTCGTCACCGAGCGGGCGCCGGCCCAGACCTTCGGCAACCCGGTGGGCTCCCAGTATCTGAGCCGGTTCGTGAAGGACATCGGCTCGTTCAACCTCGGCGTCCCCGGCGGCACCAACCCGATCGGGCTCAACGTCGGCGGAGTGGAGAAGGCCGCCCCAGGGGTCGTGGCCGGCGCCAGCCAGCCGGCGCAGGACGCGCTGGGCATCGACTACAACGGCGACGGCAAGGGCGCGGGCTTCAACGTGCCGTCCCTGCTGGGCATCCTCCAGCTGCCGCCCTACTACCACAACGGCGCCTGCGAGAGCCTCGCCTGCGTGGTCGGCAACGCCCGGCACCGGACGGCCAACAACACCCGGCCCGACGTCCTGCTGAGCGCCGCCGACCAGCTGAAGGTCGTCCGCTTCCTCGAGACGATCAACGCCGCCACGCCTCCGCTCCCCTAGCCGATGACCCCCTCACCCGTCCGCCTCGCGGCCGCCATCTCCTTGGCGGCCGCGTTGGCGGCTCCCGTCACCGCGCAGGCGCGCGACATGTTCGCCACCGTTGATAACGGCACGCTGATCCGCTTCGATTCGCGCTTCCCGCAGGTGATCACCGACCGCGCCACGATCACCGGGCTGACGCCCGGCGCGGCCCTCGCCGGGATCGACTTCCGGCCGTCCACGGGGCAGCTGATCGGCGCCGGCACCGACGGGGTCGTCTACGTGATCGACCCCGACTCCGGCGTGGCCCGGCCGCTCGGCCCGGCGGCCTCCCCGGGGCTCACCGGTTCCGCCTTCGGCGTCGAGGTCAACCCGCTCCTCGACGAGCTCCGGATCACCAGCACCTCGGGCCTGAACGCGCGACTCAGCCTGGCGACCGGCGCCCACGCCCCCGGCAGCCCGGCGACGCCCCTCAACCCCGGTGCGCCGCGCGTCGTGGCGAGCGGCTACACCAACTCGACCTTCTCCACGACGCGCCCGGCATCCACGACGCTGGTCGCGATCGACTCGGGCGCAGACCAGGTGCTGGTGCAGAGCCCGGCCGACGCCGGGACCCTCACCGACGGCAAGGCGCTCGGCATCGACATCGGCGACGCGGTGGGGCTCGACATCGTGTTCGTGCCGAACGTCGGCGATGTGGCCTACATGGTGGCGACGCCGGCCGGGGCGGCCGGGGCGAGCCTCTACCGCGTGTCGCTCATCACCGGCAAGGCCTTCCGCTTCGGCCCGGTCGGCACCGGCGCCCCCTTCGCGAACGGGCGCCCGCGTCTCACCCTGACCGGCTTCGCCGCCCGACAGGCGTTCGGAGCGCCCGCGCTCAACATCCCGCCCGACGTCAAGATCATCGCCACCGACCCGCGCCCGGCCCCGGGCCGCCGCTCGGCCTACCTGGCGTACGCCACCGACCACGACGGCGGCGTCACCCGCGTGGAGTGGGACACGAACGGCGACGGCCGCTTCGGCGACGCCGGCGGAGAGCGTCTGCTCAAGTCCTTCCCGGCCGGGGTGCGCACGCTCGGCGTCCGCGTCACCGACAACTCCGGGGCTCGCACCACCGACACGCTGAGGGTGGTGGTCCGCCGGGGCTGAGGCCCACGCGCCGCCGGGGCCGCGGTGATCCGTTCACACGTCCCGCGTCGCGCGATCGCGCACGCCCATCATCGACGATGCCCCTCGTCGTCGTGACACATCAGCTCGGCCCGCGCCGAGGTGATCGCACATCATGTGCCGGGCATCACATCAACACCGGCTCGATGCTGTCGGCGCGCCCACCACGGCGACCGGCCGCGCCGGATGACGCGCGCCCGCCCGGGCGACGGTACCCCGCACCACGCGCCGACCAGTGCGTCGGCCGCCCCTCGCAACGTCTCGACGAAGACGGCGACGTCACACGGCGCGCCATCACACGCATGAACCGGTTACCGGATACGACATCACGCAGCCGGGCATCGCCGGGCGTGCCACGGCGCCCGCTCACGCGATGGGCGATCCACACTCCGGGCCGTGGTGCGCGCACCCTTCGCAGACCGACGGCGGCCGCCGGACGCGAACAGCTCACGGAGCGGAGCTCTCCGGGCAGGCTCGCCGGCGCGGCCCGGGGCTGCCGTTCCCGGCGCACCCCTTCGCTGTCCGCCGTCCGGGGCCGGGCGCACGGGCCGAGGTGAGGCAGGTAACGCCGGATGGGCCGTAACCCTCGACCAGCACATGAGGGTTATCAGCATCCAGCCGGCTCGCCACTGACCGGCCGGATCCCTTCTGCCATCGGCTGAACGCGGCCAACGACGGTTTCATCTCTCATACCCTCCCAAAGTGAGTCGAGGGTTGTCACCCTCGATACCTCCCTGCGCGGCCCCGCTTCCGGCGACGACGCTCGGCCCTCGTGTCCGGCGGCTGATCAGAGGGGGAACGGTCAGAGCGCACGGCCGGTGGAACGAGCGCCGGAGCCGGGGCCGGCGACCGCGTCAGCCCGTGGGCGGCCGCCCGCGCCGGCGCGGGCGGCGACGGATCGCCGCACCGGCGCCCAGTCCGCGTCGGCCGGCACTTACGCCGTATGCGACTACTCCGAAACGAGTGTCGCGGACCACAGATGTGGTGGGCCGAGCCGGAATACACACTCCGACACGACCGGCCGAAGCGCCCCGGGGGCACCTGTTGCCGCAACTCGGCTGCCGGTACGCGAGCGCACCCGACCTCCTTCGGCACTCGTGACCTGCTGTTGCCACATTTGCCCGCATGACACAGCACAAGTGCGTGTGCACACTCGTGGCGCCGGCATGTGCCTTCATGCGAACGGCCCCATGTTGTGCGCTACCGACGACGGCCGGCAGAGATTCATGTCACAACAATCCCGGGCTACCTCGGTATGTGATGGACGACGCGCTCTACACACGCACGAAGGCGCGCGGTGTGCTGCCGGATCTCAGGCGCTTCCGCGCCGGGCGGTGCGGGCGAGCGCCAGCGCGACCACGGCCGCCGCCGCGCCGAGCACGAGCGCCCACCCCGACATGTCACGGATGACGTCGAGGGTGCCGTGGAACGGCGTCGGGTGCTTCTCACCCGAGACGATCCGGTCGCCGATGCCCACCAGGGCGCTCGCACCGACGAGCGCGGCGAGGGTCAGGAGCGCCGGGTGGCGCGGGGCGGCCCCACTCGAGCGCAGGATCATCGCCGACTTGATCAGCTTGGCGGCCTTGGCGAGGTAGAGCACCTGCAGCACCCGCAGCCCCTGGACGCCCGAGAGCGCCCGTGCGGCGAGCAGACCCTCGAGGATGCTCGTCAGCAGAGGGAAGGTGACCAGCAGGATCACCAGGCCGAACAGATGGCCGCGGGCCCAGCCGACGCGGTCCCGCACCACGCTCAGCATGATCACGGCCTCTGCCAGGAAGACCAGCCAGATCGACCACGCGAGGGTGATGGCAACCGCCGCCACCCCGCCCTCCAGCGAGGAGAAGTAGAGGAGGACGGTCGGGATCGCGAGCCAGGCCGCCGCCAGTACGGGACGCCGCAGGCGGCGCTCCCACCGGGCGCCGCGCGGATCCGTCGTCGGGTCGATTCCGGCCACGGCCGTTGACGATAGACGACCGCCTGCGTCGCCTAGACTCGTCCGGGTGAGCCCGAACCCCGCCAGCATCCATGTGGTCGGAGAGGCCGAGCGGCGCGTGATTCCCGACCGGGTGATCGTGGCGATCACGATCCGGACGCCGGTACTCCCCACTCCGGCCGAGGCTCTCGCGCTCGGAGTCGCCGCACGCGGTCGCGTGCGTGGAGCGCTGGCGTCGGGGGCGCCGGAGGCGACGATCTCCGACGCCCGTGTCACGACGGTCGCCCAGCACGAACACGTCGAGGAGCCCGACGCGCGCGGGCGGACGACCAGCCGGACGGTCGTCCGCGGGTACATGGGTGTCTGCGAGCTGCGCGCAGAGTCGGAGGCCGGGCGGGCGGCGGCGATCATGGGCGTCGTGGGAACGCATCCCGATGTGACGCGGGTCTCCCCGGGCTTCGCGATCGGCCCCGTCCTGCGCCGGACCACCCTGCGCGAGCTCGAGCAGGAGGCGGTGCGCGACGCGCTGGAGCGCGCCGCCGGCCTCGCGGGCGCGGCCGGGATGCGCTGCGGCGAGGTCCTCTCGATCGGCGAGGCGCCCGCGGACGCCGACCCCTACGAGCGCGGCATCGGCATCCGGGCGATGGCGATGGAGGCCGCCGAGATGGAGGAGACCCTCGGCGAGCTCGTCCCCGAGGAGCAACCGCTCGTGGCGAGCGTCCCCGTCACCCTGGCGCTCGTCGGCGGCGGCTGAGCCGGCTCAGGTCTTCTTGCTGGGGATCGCCCGCAGGCGATCGAGGAAGGCCGCCTGGCTGCGGGCTTCCTCCCCGTTGATTCGCAGGATCGCCTCGAGGCGCGTCGGCAGGTAGGCGAGCTCGTCCTGGCCGAGGCGCATGGGATCGACGCCGAGCGCGGCGGCCATGGCCCGCTGGCAGTCGCCCTTGTGGACCGTGAACGCCGGCCCGGTGCCCTCGTCCTCGCGCCAGACGGTGGTGCCCTGCGCCGCCTCCACGATGGGCGAGTCGCACTGATCGCAGTTGAGGACGAAGCGCTGCGCGCCTTCGTGTGTGACGGACGTGAGCGCCATGTCGGTCCTCCGGTGGGGGCCGCGAACGCTAGCGCGTCGGCGGGCGCTCCCGCGCGGCGGCCCGCGAACTCACCCGGCGGCGTCCCACCATGCGCCAAGAGCCTCCGCAGAGCGCTCGGCCAGCGCGATCGCCGCGTCCAGCTCGCCGGGCCGCGGCGGCCGCCCCGCCTCCGCGAGTTGCTCGATCTGCGCCAGCTCGGCCGCCAGCCCGGCAAGCCCGACCGCGACCGCTCCCGAGCGCAGCTCATGGAGGGCCGCCGGCAGCTCGGCGACGCCGGCCTGCCGGATGCGGTCGGCGGCGGCGGGCAGCGCCCGCACCCAACCGCGCGCGATGCCGGAGTAGAGCCCGGGGCGGGGTGCGGCGGCCTGCTCGGCCAAGCGCGCCTCGTTGAGCAGGAGGGGCATCGCCCGACGCTACCAGCGCGCGCCCCGGAGGCCGGCGGGATCGCGGCACACGCATCAGGGGTTTCCCCGGACGCGATTTCGCCACAGGGGAGGCATGCTCACCCCAGACGGTAATCCCGAGGAGCCCACGATGAGCACCCGCGTGACACCCGAGCCCGACGACCCCTATGCGGAACTCGACGCCGACGACCTCGAGGAGGAGCTCGGCCTCGCCGAGCGCGAGCTCGACGATGATTCGTTCCGCACCGTCGACGGCGCGCAGTCCGACGAGCCGCTCGATCCGGCCATGATCCCGGTGATCGAAGCCGGCGGCGGAGTCGCCGAGGGCTTCGAGCAGTCGGAGGCCCAGCTGGTCGAACAACGCCTCCGACGGACCGATCGACGGCACCGAGAGGATCCTGCGCGACGCCTTCGGCGCCGAGGCCGAGAGCGACCGGGCGGTCTACGGCGAGGCGGACGAGGAGCGCTCGAGCGAACGCGAGCGCTGAGCCGGAGGGCGACCGCCCCCACTAGGCTCGCGGGGCCTCGAACCCACCCGGAGGTTCCCGTGTCCCGTGTCCTCTACGCGCTCCTGCCCCTGGCGGGCGGAGTGCTCATCGCCGCCCAGGCGCCCATCAACGCGCGCCTGCGGCTGACGCTCGCCTCGCCGGTCGGAAGCGCCCTCATCTCGTTCCTGATCGGGACGGTGATCCTGCTCGGAGCCGTGGCGATCTCCGGCGACGGCGCGGGCGTGCTCGGCAACCTCGGGGGCGGCCCCTGGTGGGCCTACCTCGGCGGCCTCTGCGGGGCGTTCTTCGTCGTGGCGACCCTCCTCGCCGCACCCCGGATCGGCGTGACCATCACGTTCGTCGCCGTGGTCGCCGGCCAGGTCGCCGCGGCGACGCTGATCGACCGCTACGGCTGGCTCGGCGTGCCCAGCATCCCCTGGAATCCCGAGCGCCTGATCGCCCTTGGGCTGCTGCTGGTGAGCCTCGTCCTCCTGCTGAGACGCGGCTGACCGGACCCGGGGGCGATTGCCGGAGCGGGCGGGCGGTGCCACGATCGCCCTCGTGACGACCGCGACGAACCGCCGGGGGCTCGGCTGCTGCTTCGCGGTGGCGCTCGGCGCCGGGCTGGCCGGCTCGGCGCCGTCGGCGGGCGCCGCCGACGCGGCGCTGCTCACGGCCCATCGGTCGGCCTACCCGCGCGCCGAGATCGCCGCCCAGCGGGCCTCGGGATCGGAGGGGACCCAGTCGGCCTACGACGCCGCCCGGGACCTGCAGGAGGCTCTGCGCCGCAGCCGGCCGGTGAGCGTCCCGTGCCGGCGGCTGCTCGTGGCCCTGACGCGCTACGCGTCGGGGCGGGTGCTGCAGATGGAGGGCGTCGACCGCCCGAGCGCCGCCGACACCGCCGCCGGGCGGGGCGCCGCCGAGCAGGCCCGCCGGGGGATCCGGCCGGCCGCTCCGGCCTGTCCGGGGACCGGCAGCGGGACACCCACCCCACGCCTCGCCGATGAGCCCCACCGACGGGGAGGCCTTCTTCGGGACGATCGTGGCCCGAGCTCCCCGAGGGGCCGACACGGCCGAGCTGTCGCTGGATGGAGCACCGGCCGGCGGGGGCGCCGTGACCGGGGGCCTGGCGCGTTTCCGGATCGACGCCCCCGCGGGGCCCCACGACGTGCGCGTCGTCTTCACCCGCGGCGGCCTCGAGGTGGGCACGGCGCAGGCGAGCGCGGCGCGGCTGCTCGATCGCAGCGCCCTGCGGGCGCTGCCCGGCACCCGCACGACGCCGGCGCTCTCGGCCGCCCTCGCCCGGGCGCTCGCGAGCGGCCCGCGCTACCGCGCCGCCTGGGTGCAGGACCTGACCACGGGCGGCGCCGCCGGGGTGAACGCCGGTGCGGCCTTCCCGGCGGCGTCCACCGTGAAGCTCGGCCTGATGGCGGGGGCCCTGGCACGCCTGGGCGCGAGCCCGGAGACATCGGCGTACGCCCACGACCTGCGTGCGATCGCGGGCTGGTCGAGCAACCTGGCGACCAACCGCATCCTGCGGCGCCTCGGGGGAGTGGCCACCGCGACCGACGGGCTGCGGCGGCTGGACGCGCGCTCGAGCACGTTCCCGGGCGAGTACATCGTCGGTACCGAGCTGCAGCCCGCGCTCCCCGGCGGCACCTCGACGGCGGCGCCCCCGCGCGTCTCACGGCGCGTGACCACCGCGCGCGACCTGGCGCGGATGCTCTACGCGATCCACGCCTCGGCGGCCGGCGCCCCGGGGGCGCGGGCCCGGACCGGCCTCACGGCCCACCAGTCGCGGCTGCTCCTCGGCTGGCTGCTGGCCTCCGAGCAGCGCGACGACAACACGAGCCTTCTCTCCGGCGGCGCGCCCGGGCTGCCGATCGCCCAGAAGAACGGCTGGATCGACTCGGCCCGCCTCGGCGCCGGGATCATCTACACGCCCCGCGGGCCGGTGATCGCCGTGCTCGCGACCTACGACTCGCGGGGCGTCAGCCTCGCCGCCGCGCGCGCCCTCGGGGGCCGCGTCGCCCGGGTGGTGGCGGGCTGAGAACGCCTAGGCGAGGAGCTCGGCGAGCAGGCGAAGGTCCGCGGGCCGGCGGGTCTGGGCGACCAGAGTCGTGACGCCGCAGTCGCGGAAGGCGGCGAGGCGGTCGGCGATGCGGGCGCGGTCGCCGATCAGCGCGATCTCGTCGATCAGTGCGTCGGGGACGGCGGCCGCCGCCTCGGCCCTCCTGCCCGCCAGGAAGTGCTCCTGGATCGCGGCGGCCTCGGCCCCGAAGCCGTAGCGCACCGCCAGCCGGTTGTAGAAGTTGCGCCCGCGGGCGCCCATCCCCCCGATGTAGAGCGCCAGCATGGGCCGCAGCTCGTCGCGGGCGCCGGCCAGGTCGCCGGAGACGATCACCGGCACGTAGGGGGCCAGGTCCCACCCGGCCGGCCGGCCCCCGCGCCGGGAGAAACCCTCATCGAGGGACGGACGGTGGACCCCGGCGAAGCGCTCGGGCGAGAAGAAGAGCGGCAGCCAGCCGTCGGCGATCTCAGCGGCGAGCGTGACGTTGCGCGGCCCGATCGCCGCGAGATGGATGGGGATCTCGGCCCGCAGCGGCTTCACGATGATCTTCAGCGGCACGCCGAGGCCGCTCGCGTCGTCTCCGCGGTAGGGGATGTCGTAGTGCCGGCCGTGGTGCTCCAGCGGCTCCTCACGGCGCAGCACCGCCCGCACGATCTCGACGTACTCGCGCGTGCGTTCCAATGGCCTCCCCCACGCCTGGCCGTGCCAGCCCTCGGCGACCTGGGGCCCGGAGGTCCCCAGCCCGAGCAGGGCACGCCCGCCCGAGAGCAGGTCGAGCGTCGCGGCGGTGGCGGCCGTCGTGGCGGGCGAGCGGGCCGGCATCTGCGCGATGCCCGTGCCCAGCAGGATCCGGCTGGTCCGGCTGCCGATCCAGGCGAGGGGGCTGATCGCGTCCGAGCCGTAGGCCTCGGAGGTCCAGACCGAGTGGACGCCGCAGCGCTCGGCCTCCACGCCGAGCTGCGTCCAGAAGACCGGATCGTCGTAGCCGAGCTGCAGCCCGAGTCGCATCGCCCGGAGCCTACTGACGCGCGAGTGCGCGGCTGCGAGGATGGGCCGATGGCCGAGACCCGCGACGACACGACCCCGGCCCCGGCGGCACGGCCCGCCCGCGACGACGAGATGCCCGCCGTGCTCGCCCTCCGATTCGCGGTCTTCTGCGAGGAGCAGGGCGTGCCCGAGGAGATGGAGCACGACGCCGAGGACGCCACGGCGCTCCACCTGGTGCTGGACGACGGCGGCGCCGTGATCGGCACCTGCCGGCTGCTCGGCGCCGGCGAGGTGGTCCGCCTCGGCCGGATGGCCGTCGCGCGCGAGCGACGCGGCGAGGGGCTCGGGGCGCTGCTGCTCTCGCGTGCGCACGAGATCGCGGCGCGGGCCGGGGCGCGGCAGGTCGAGCTGCACGCCCAGGTGACCGTGCGCGGCTTCTACGAGAAGGCGGGCTACACCGCCGAGGGGGCGGTCTTCGTCGACGCCGGCATCGACCACGTCCTCATGCGCAGGACGATCACCGCGGCCTAGTGTCCCTGGGCCCGCTGCTCAGACGATGACCGTCGCCGGCGCCTCCGCCCGCGAGGTCCCCCCGGAGTAGAGACCCCAGGCCAGCTCCAGCCGCCGGGCCGCCTCCTCCAGCACGGCCGGCTCGGCCACGAAGGGCAGGCGCAGCCGGTCGGCATGGCCGCCGTCGGCCGACAGGACCTGCCCGGGGACGGTGCTCACCCCGCAGCGCTGGGCCACCTGGACGAACTCGCGCGCGTCGCCGCGCGGCAGGCGCACCCAGAGGATGCAGCCGCCCGGCGGGTCCTCCCAGGTCCACTCGGGCAGGCGGCGCGAGAGGGCGCCCGCGAGGATCGCGTGCCGCTCGATCAGCCCCGTGCGACGCTCGGCGGTCGCCTCGGCCAGGCGCGGGAGGGCGGCGGCGGCGATCGCCTGCGACAGGATGCCCGTGCCCATGTCGGCGACGATCTTCAGGCGCATCAGGCGCTCCACGATCGGCCGCGGCGCCCGGATCCACCCCACCCGCAGCCCCGCCCAGAAGACCTTGCTCATCGAGCCGATCGTGATGACCAGCGCGTCGGGATCGTGGGAGGCGATCGGTGCCGGGATCGGCCGGCCGGACATCGGCAGGTCGCGCAGGGCGAGGTCCTCGACGACGGGCACCCGGTAGCGGGCCGACAGCTCGGCGACCCGGCGGCTGCGCGACTCCGAGAGCACCGTGCCGGTCGGGTTGTGGTGAACGGGTACCAGGTAGACGAAGCGCGGGCGAACGCGCTCCATGCAGGTCCTCGAGGGCGTCGACCACCACGCCGCCGCCGTCGAGGGGCACGCCCACCGGCCGCATGCCCGCGCCGCGCGCGAAGTCGAGCGCGCCCGGGTAGGTGACCTCCTCCACCAGCACGGCCTGTCCGGCCTCCCCGAGGAGCGTGGTGACGAGCCCGATCGCCTGCTGGGCGCCGGTCGTCACCAGCACCTCGTCGGCGCGGGTGGGGAGGCCCTGGCCGGTGTGCAGCTCGGCGATGCGCTCGCGCAGCTCGGGCAGACCGGCGGGCAGATAGCCCGATCCGGTGACGCCGTCGGCCAGCGAGGCGCCCAGGCGCGCGATCTCCTCGGCCACGACCGTCGTCGGCAGGGGAGCGGCCGCCGAGAGCTCGATCAGGTCCCCCCCGCCGCCCATCAGATCGGAGTAGAGCTCGCCCGAGAAGGCCGCGTCCGACGAGGGCGTCGGTGGAGTGGGCCCGGCCACCCACGTGCCGCGGCCCTGACGGCTGTCGAGGAGACCCTCGTCCTTCAGGGCGCGATAGGCGCCGACCACGGTCGTGCGGCTCACGCGCAGGCGCCGCGCCAGCTCGCGCTCGGGAGGCAGCACCGTCTCGGTGGGCAGCTCACCCCGCTCCATCGCTCCGCGCAGGGCCTCGGCGAGGGCCGTGTAGAGGGCGCCGTCGGCGGCCGACCAGGAGCCGAGGAGCATCGCCAGGCGCGCGGGGCTGATCTTCATAAGATCCAATGTGCCACGAAAGGCTCTTGTTGGGAAGCCCTGGAGGCGAGATTCTGAGTCCAATAGATCCGCTGACCAGCGGTTATCTGCAGTCCAATCTGGTTCTATTGGATCCAATCCGAGGAGAAGGCCATGTACAACATCATCCACCTCGCCTCGAGCCGCGGCATGCGCGACGCCGCCCGCCCCAGCCGCGCCCGATCGTCCAGCCGGCCGGGGCCTCGCACTTCACCCTGATCGCGCGCGAGCGACCCGCCGCTCATCGCCCCGAATCCTACCGCAGCCCCGAGGCCATATCGTCGCAGCCCGCCGCCCGGCCGAGCAGCGGCTGAGCTGAAGGCGGCGGCGCTCTTTACAGTCTCCTCACCGGAGTGAAAGCGCCACCCGAGGGGGAGGATCGGGCCCGATCCTCCCCCCGCCCTGCGAGCGCGACGCGCGAGTTCCCCGGGGCGGACCGAGCGCCGGCGCCGGGGCGTGAACCGCCCTCGCCCCGGCGATCTGCGCCGGTGCGACCTCCGGCCGGCAGGGCGCGGAACCGGCCGATGGACGACGCACCCGGCGACTCCGTGTGACCCGGACCGGTGTCGTGCCACCGCACCGATCCGTCCCAGTCCTCTTACACCTTCATTGCACGGACCCCGGTAAGGGGAGGGCAGGCTGGTCGTGGTCCAGGCCGAGTCACCACGCGGCCTCACTCTGCCGCCCAACCAGGAGGTTCCTATGCGCAAGCGGTCGAAGCTCTCGCTCGCCATCAGTCTTTCGTGCGCCACGAGCGCCGTACTCGCAAGCGGTGCCATGGCGCACGGCGGAGGCCACCACGGGAGCAAGTCCGGCATGGAGGTCGAGGTGCGGGGCATGGTGACGGCGCTGACCGCCGCCACGCCCACGACGCCCGCGTCGGTGACCGTCTCCCCCGGCGGCACGCTCGCCCCGTGGACCTGCGCGCTCCGCGAGGGCGCCGACACGACCGGCGTCATCGCCAACACGACCACGGTCAAGATGAAGTGCCGCGTGAGGAACGGCGTCCTCACCGCCAAGCGCCTGCGGACGACCGACGACACCACCGGCAGGGTCAAGATCGAGGCGACCGGCCTGGTCACCGCCTTCACCGCGGCCGGCACGACCACGACGCCCACCACCCCGGCCACCCCCGCAGTCCCGGCCACGCCGAAGACGCCGGCCCCGTCGCTCTTCGACAAGTCGGGCGACGACCCGACCACTCCGGCCACTCCGGCCGACCCGGCGGCGCCCGGCACGACCACGACGACCGCCGTCGGCTCGATCACCGTCAACCCCGGCAACGGCCTTGCGGCCGTGACCTGCTCGATCACCGACCGCACCCGCCTGCGCGGGCTCCCCGTGGTCGGCACCGACACGGCCAAGCTCGAGTGCAAGTCCTATGACGACGCACTGGTCGCCAAGAAGATCAAGGTGAAGGGCCAGAAGTCCGGCTCCCGCCACGGCGACCGCGGCGACGACCACAAGGGTCGCCGCTAGTCAGAGCCGCCGCGGACTCGCGGGCGGGCAGGCGACCGATCCTGGTCGCCTGCCCGCCCGTCGATCCGCGTCGCGCCGGGTGCGCTCCCTAGCGCCACTTCCCGACGCAGACGGTGTTGCGGTAGAGCGTCGCGCAGAGCTGACCGCTCTGCGCATCGGCCTCCAGCTGGTGCCCGGGGCCGGTCGGGTGCAGCGGACCGGCGGCATCGTCGGTCGCGCGCGCGTTCGCCACTCCCCGGATGTACGAGGCGGCGAAGGTCGGCAGCCCGCCCGCGCAGTAGCCATGGCCGGAGAAGGCGTCGTCCTTCAGCGGAGAGACCTGCCAGCCGTTGGAGGCGCTCTGGCGGACCTTCTTGTTGAGCAGCCCCGACTGCTTCGAGAACCAGGCCCAGGTCTCCGTGTTCCAGCGGATGACCGAGCCGGCGTAGCCGGTCGTGTTGCACATCGCCCCGGACTCGTCCGATGCGAAGTCCGGGTACGGCGTCAGGTGCACGCGGTGCAGCGGGAGCCCCAGCCTGCTGCGCAGCAGACCCGCGCGCAGCGTCCTGTAGAGGCCGGGCAGGAGGCTCAGCCGCACGCCGACCTGCTCGTTCACCGTCCGCGCGCTGCGCGGGTTGGCCACCAGCGCGCTCGTGCCCTTGGCGCGGTCGATGATGAGCTTCACCTTCGTCGTCTCGCAGCCGCCGCCCACCGACAGGGGTGGCGAGGGATGCGTGGCGCAGAAGAACCCGACGGCGCCGAAGGCGAGGTCGTTGACGCCGATGGAGACGATCGCCGCGTCGGCGCGACGCCGGGGCAGCGACGGGTTCGGCGGCGTGAGGATCGCCTCGACCTGATCGATCTGCGACGGCAACGCGGGAGTCTGCGGCCGGATGCCCCGGTACGGGGTCGACACGAGATGCTCGATGGAGGCGCCCGAGCACGAGGTGAAGACGAAGGTCACGCTGCTGTGGGGGTCCTGGGTCTCAAGGAAGAGCGCCGTGCGGAACTGGTAGGAGGCGCGCGAGCGGTTGCAGCGCGGGTAGATCCAATCCGGGTTGCCCTCCCCCGAGCCGTTGGAGTCGCCCATCCCCACGATCACCCAGTCCTTCACCTCGACGGTCTTGGTGAACTTCTCCTTGCTGTAGACCCACCGGGCGCCCGGCTTCGTGCGCTCGTAGCGCTTGGCGAGGACCGCGTACTTGCCGAGCTTCTTCACGTCGATGCCGATCTTGCAGCCGGTGCGCGGCTTCTTGATCGGGGCGGGCGTGACGGTCCAGCGCCACTCCACGTTCGAGTTCGCGCACTCGCTCGCCTTGGCGAACGGCTGCCTGCCGGCCGTCAGGAACACGTCGGCGTGCCACTTGCCCGGGAAGACGTAGGCGGTCTGCGCGGCGCCCCAGGGCCCTCCCGCCGCCCGTGTCGCCTGGATGTCCTTGAGGCGATCCGGCACGGTCCAGTCGATGCCCTCCGCGCCACAGCCCGCGGCGTTCTGGGAGGCCGAGAACTCGTTCAGGGACGCGGACGACGCCGTGGAGCAGACGCCGAGGTCGAGCAGGAACGCCTTGCTGACGCCGCCCTGGGTGCCGACGCCGAGCACCTTGCCGGTGTTGGAGATGTCGAGCGCCGACTGGGCGGCCCAGCCCGACCCCGCGGGGAAGAGCTCATCGAGGAAACGCGCCGAGCCGTCCTGCCAGATCACCGCGCGCGAGGCGCCGGCCCCGGGAGGGTAGGCGGAGCCGACCACGGTGCCGTCGTCGGCGATCGCCGCCAGCGAGACCGACGAGGCACCATCGGGCGCGGCCGCCAGGGGGGTGGTCGATCCGTTCGCGTGCCGGATGACCGGCGCGCCCGCCAGGAGGCCTGCGACGTCGTCGCTCGAGGAGAGGACCTTGCCGCCGCTGACCGCGACCGGCAGCGGAGTGGACGTCTGCCCGTTCCAGAAGGACGTCGCGCCCGCGCCGGCGTAGATCACGTGCCCGGCGTCGTTGACGGCGACGGGAAGCGCGGCCTCGCCGAACGGGAGCGCGAGAAACCCGTTCGCGGGCGTCTGGATGAACGGGCCGCCCGACGTGAAACCGAGCGCCGTCCCGTTCTCGCTGGCGGCCTTGAAGCCCGCCGCCTCGGACCGGATGCCCGCGAGGTTGTGCTGGCCGTTGGCGACATCCCACCAGACGGGGCTCTTCGCGCTCGGCAGCGCCTCCGAGCCGAAGAGCCGACCGGTCCCGTCGATGGCCACCGCACCCGATGCGGCCGAACCGCCGACCCGGGTCGTGACCCCGCCCGAGAACCGCACCGGTCCGGCGCCGAACTCGGTCCCGGCGGCCTGACCGGCGTCGTTCACCGCGGACCAGGCGTAGGCGGAGGTCGGCCCGAGGTCGGCGACCGTCGCCGCCTCGGCCACCCCGACGATCATGAACGGCACCGCACACGCGAGAACGGCGACAAGGCGATTCACGAGACACGACCTCCGAGGGCGGTTGCAGGCGGGCATCCCCGCCCCGGAGGCGGCCGTGACAAGGGCCTCGCCGGCGACGATCGGCGGGATTGTGCCAAACAACACCCGAACCGCCAAAATCGCGCTCGGCATCGCGTGACGGCCGGCGCTCACCGCGCGCCGTGCCCGCCCTCCGGCCCGGGAGGCCCGGGCCGGAGGGCGGCTCGCCTCAGGCGGTCGCCCTCACCTCGAGCACGCGCTCGATCGGGACGGGGTTGGCGATGATGTCGAGCACCGGGCAGTGGGCGTCAACCGCGGCCATCAGCTCGCGGTAGCGCTCCTCGGTCTCCGGGCCGATCAGGATCACGCGGTGGCGGATCCCCCCGAACCCGGCGCGGACACCCTCGCGCAGGCCGAGCAGGCCGGCGATGTCGATGTCGCCCTCGGTCTCGAACCGGACCTCGTCGAGCACGATGCCCATCAGGCCGGCCCAGATCCGGTAGGTGATCGCCTGGCAGGTCCCGAGCGCCGCGAGGACGATCTCGACGGGGTTCGGACCGGTGTCCGTGCCACCGAGCGCCGTCGGCTCGTCGATGGTGAGCGCGTGCTGGCGGATGTCCGCGTGACACGCGACGCCGGCCACGTTCGCACCGCTGGCCGCCATGACGAAGCGCCCGTTCACGGCGTCGTCCTTGACCGACTGGATGACGTCCCCGAGGGGACGGGGGGTGATCTGGGTGCTCATCACGAACCTCCTCGACGCGGGCGTTCGTCGCCCTGCCTGTCGAGTCTGGGCCTGTGTGACCCCCGTGCCATCCGCACTTCGTGCAGACGGGACTCGGCTTTCCCCGGTCGACGGTGGGTCGGGCGGTCCCGGCCCTCGATCGGCGGGGGCGACGTCGGGGTGATCCCTGGGGCAGCTACACCGACCTGCGCCCGAAGCGGTCGACGCGGTCAACGCGGTCGAGCATCACCTCGCGCGGGCGGCGAGCAACCCCTCGTCGGCGGCGTAGCTCTCGAGGAGGTCGGCCAGCTCGTCGGGGCGGCTCAGCGCGGGGGTGTGCCCTCCATCGAGCTCGTCGGGGGTGATGCCCAGGCGCTCCCGGGCGACGCGGCGCAGGTAGCGCGCCGGGAACAGGCGGTCGTCGCGGCAGATCACGATCCGGGTGGGGATCCCGGGCCACGCCCGAAGCGGCGACGGGTCCCCCATGCGGGCCTCCGACTGGGTGCGCCCCCGCCCGAGTGCCTCGGCGGCCAGCTCCGGCGGCACGTCCTGGTAGAAGAGGGCGATCGGGTCGTCGTAGACGTCTCGCGCCTCCTGCCCGTATCTCGTGTTGGCCCAGTAGTCGGCGGGCGCCTCCCCTGGCGCCGGGATCATGGGTGCGACGAGCACGAGCAGCCCCACTGCCACCCGGTCGCAGACGAGCGGAGCGGTGAGTCCGCCGGCCGATTGCGCGACGACGATCGCATCCGTCCGGTCCCCGATCGCCCTGGCCACCGTGTCGGCGTACTCGGGCAGGCCGGCGGAATCGTCGTCACAAGGAAGATCCGGCGCGACGACCTCATGGCCTCGATCTCGCAGCTCGGCCTCAACCAGATGCCAGTACCAGCCGACGTCGCCGGCGCCGTGGATCAGTGCGAATGTGGCCACCGGTCCTGATCTCCCGGGCTACGCGCCCGGCGCCGTCAGGCCCCTCCGCATCGCGCCGCGCTTCCAGACGAAGTCGAAGATGCCGGGCCGCCAGAAGATCCGCGTGTCCATGAATCCGCCACCGTGGACGAAGGCGATGTCGATGATGTGCTCGGCCGCCACCGAGATCGGGATCTCGGTGCGCAGAGCGCCGATCTCGATGACGACGGTTCCGGTCATTCCCGTGTAGGGCCAGGTCTGGACCGTCAGGCTGACCAGCCTCGCGCCCTGCCCGACGCCCTGGAAGTTCAGGTTGATGCCCGACATGAACTCCGTCGGGAACGTCGCCGGGAGCCGCCACCAGACCTGGTCGTTGCCCGGCCCCGCGCCCCAATCTCCCTCGAACGCGTCCACCCAGGCCTTCGGGTTCGCCTGATACGGCGCCTGCGGCGAGAGCCGGTGCGACGCCGTGCCGAAGATCGACGCCGTCGCGCCGAAGCCGAGCTGGCGGATGCGGGCGGCCCGCGTGGACGCGCTGAGCGAGCCGGGGACGGGGAACGAGTTCACCACCCCGCTCGCCGGGTCGGCCACGTCGTGGATCCGCTGCCCCGGCCCGTCTGACCGGGCCACTCCTGAGGTGCCCATCACCGCCTCCGGATCGTCGGGAGCCGAGGATACCCCGGTCGGCGATCGGCTGAAAACCGGGCGAGCGCCCTCCCCGTCACGGAATTCTCCGGGACGCTCCGAAGAGTCGAGAGCCGAAGAGGGGACTCGAACCCCTGACCTGCCGCTTACAAGGCGGCTGCTCTACCAGCTGAGCTACTCCGGCGGGTGGTCTCCATTATCGCCATCCCGGCTCGGGCTGTCCCGCGGGCGGCTCAGGTGGCGGTGGCCATCGGGCGGGCCAGCATCAGCGCGGCGGCGCCGGCGACCAGGCTGATGGCGGCGAGGACGAGGTACGCCCTCGCTTCGCCCAGCGGGACGGCGGACAGGCCGACCAGGAGGGCCCCGAGGGCGCCGGCGCGGGCGTTGACGGCGCCTCCGGCCAGGCCGATCGGGACGCGCAGCTCGCGGTGGACGTGGCCGGCGCGCCGGGAGTTGACGACGAGGCCGACCAGGGCGCTCGCGCCGAGCAGCGCGCCGTAGCCGACGGCCGCCTGGCGGGCGCCGTCGGCCAGCGCGAGGACGACCAGGGCGAGCGGCTGTGCGGCGAGGGCGCAGACCAGCGCCGTCTTCCAGGGCACGTGGCCGATCACGCGAGGAGCGACGACGGTCGTGATGCCGAGGGCGACGATGCCGATCAGGAAGACCGGCTGGACCTTCGGCCCGAGGCCGAGGTCGAGGCGCAGGTAGGGCAGGATCAGCGCGCCCGCGCCGCCCGCGATCACGCTGGCGAGCAGGCCCGCGATCGTGAGCACGCGCAGGGGGCGCTCGCCCCACAGGAGCCGGGAGGTGTGGGCGACGGCGTGATCGAGGGGCGGGCGTGCCTTGGGCCGCAGGTCGATGTCGCGGTGATGGCCCGCCGACACCATCGCGCCCGCGCCGAAGACCGTCGCGGCCACGAGGAAGAGGGCCTGGGGGCCGAAGCCGGGCGCGCCGGCCGCGGCCAGGCCGAGGCCGCAGACGTATCCGGCGTGGAACTGCCCGGTGAGGTCGCGCGCGGCCGTCCCGAGACGGTCCTCGGCGACCAGGTGGTGGAGCGACGACAGGCACGAGGCGTCGAACGCGAGGCGCGCGATCCCCCACCCGAACGCCGCGATCGCCACCAGGCCGAGGCGCGGGGACGACTCGACCGCGAGCGCGGCCGCCACGGCGGCGAGGGCGAGCTGGGAGACGACGAGCGTCCCGCGGCGCGAGCGGCGCTCCGCGTGGCGGCCGGCGCGCCCGGCGCCGATCGCGACCGGGAGCAGGCCGGCGGCCACGCAGAGGCCGATCGCGCCCGGCCCGTGCGATCCGGCGAGGAGGGTCATCGCGATCAGGACCGTCCCCATCCCCTGGCCCATGGCGCACAGGAACTGCGCCCACCAGATGCGGTGGCGCTCGATGCGCGGGTCTGAGGAGTGCGTGCGGTTCATTGCGATCCGGTCCTGGACGACGAACGGCCGGCGATGGACGCCGGCCGGGGGTGTGCGATGCGGATGGTGGGCGACCCGGGGTTCCCGTGCCGCCTACCGAGAGTAGGTGGGTCGCCCGCGATCCGCCTCTTTCGCGGGCACGCCCCTCCCCGACATCATCGGCAGGCGGCGCGCCGTTCCGAGCCCGTCCGGTTCAGGCCGGGTCAAGAAGCGGGCCGGTCAGGCCAGGCGGCAGCAGCGCACGAGCTCGCCGGCCTCGAGGCGCTCGGCCTCGGCCGGGATGACGGCCAGGTGGGTCGCGCCCGCCAGGGAGCTCATGTCGTGCGAGGCCTGGCGCGGCATCGGATGCAGGGCGCCCGCGACCTCGGTGCAGCGGATCAGCTCGGTGCGCGGCGTGGCCTTGGCGTAGGCGGCTCCGAGCGGGCGCGTCGTGGCCCAGTCGTCGTCGTGGCTCAGCAGCGGCCGGGCGAAGGCGTGGAAGCAGACGGCGGCGCTCACCGGGTTGCCGGGCAGGCCGATCACGACCTGCGCCCCCCGCACGCCGAGCCAGAGGGGGTGCCCGGGGCGGATCTGGACGCCGAAGAGCGTCTCCTGCACCCCGACCGCCTCGAAGGCGGGCCGGAAGTGGTCGTGGGGGCCGACCGAGACGCCCCCGGCGGTGATGAGGATGTCCGGGGCCGGGTCGGCGTCGAGCGCGGCGCGGACGGCGGCGATCGTGGCCTCGCGGTCGTCGGCGACGACGGCGCTCGCCAGCACCTCGGCCCCCGCCGCGATCGCCTGGGCGGCGATGCCGGGGCGGTTGGCGTCGTAGACCTGCCCGGGCTCGAGCACCTTCTCGTGCGAGACGACCTCGTCGCCGCTGCCGAGCACCGTCACGCGCAGGCGGCGGTCGCAGAGCGCCTCGCCGATGCCCATCGCCGCGATCGCGGCGATCTCGTGGGCCGCGACGTGGTGCGAGGCGGGAAGGAGCAGGTCGCCCCGGCGCGAGTCCTCGGCCCGCCGGCGCACGAACGTCCCGTGCGCGGGCGGCACCCTCGCGACGACGTGACCGTCGGCCTCGGCGGCGTCCTCCTTGCGCAGGATGGCGTCGAGATCCTCGGGCACCACCGCGCCGGTGGAGATGCGGATCGCCTCGCCCGGGCCGATGGTGCCCGCGAACGGCGTGCCCGCGCGGCTCTCCCCCACGATCCGCAGGGGCGCCCCGGCCGCGGCCTCGGCGGCGCGCAGGGCGAAGCCGTCCATCGCCGAGTTGGTGAAGGCCGGGGTGTCGATGCGCGCGCGCAGGTCGCGGGCGAGGCGGCGGCCCACCAGGTCCTCGAGCGGGACGACCTCGGGGCCGGGCAGCGGCGCCCGCGAGCGCATCTCCTCGCGGGCCTCGTCGAAGGTGACGTCGCGCAGGCTCACGGGAGCGCCCTCCGCAGCGCGAGGATCCGCTCCACCGCCGCCTCGGCCCGCGGCCGCGCCAGGGCGCCCGAGCGGATCACCCGCGTCAACGCGGCGGCCGAGGTGGCGCCGTTGGCGTAGCCGGTGTGGATGATGCAGATCCGAGCCCGCCGCCGCCGCGCGCACGGCGACCGCGCCCGTGCCCGCCCACCGGCGCGAGCGCCGGCGTGTCGAGGGCGTCGGTGACCGTCACCCCGTCGAAGCCGAGCTCCCCGCGCAGCAGGTCGGTCGCGACGGCCGGCGACAGCGCGGCGGGCACGCCCGGGTCGAGCGCCGGGTAGATCGCGGTGCCGAGCATCACCATCGGGACGTCATGGGCGATCAGGGCGCGGAACGGGCGCAGGTCGACGCGTCGCAGCTCCGCCCCCGACAGGGCGATGGCACCGGCGCCTCGTCGGTGCTGACCCGTGCCGCGCCGATGCCGGGGAAGTGCTTGGCCGCGGCGGCGACGCCGCCCTCGCGCAGGCCGTCGGCGAATGCGGTCGCCGCTCCCGCCACGCGCCCGGGCGAGCGGCCGAAGGTGCGCCCGTCGGCCTCGAGCGCCGAGCCCGGGCGGGCCACGTCGGCCACCGGCGCCAGATCGACGTTGATCCCGGCCGCCGCCAGCGCCCGGCCCGCCGCCCGGCCGGCGGCGCGCGCGGCGCGGGGCCCCTCGGCGCCGAGGTCGGCCGCCGAGCGCGTGGGCGGCGCGGGCAGCCGGCGCACCAGCCCGCCCTCCTGGTCGATCATCACCAGCAGCGGGGCGTCGACCGCGGCCGGCCGCGGGTATCGACCTGCAGCCGGGCGGTGAGGGCCCGCGCCGCGGCCCGCGTCGGCACGTTGCCGCCGAGCAGCAGCACGGCGCCGGCCTCTCCGCGCCGGATGCGCCGCACCAGATCGGGCGGCGGCAGTGGTTCCCGGGAAGCCGTAGACCATGCGCTGTCCGGCCAGCTGGGCCGGGGTCAGCGCGGCGAGATCGGACGCGGGCGCCGCGGGGGCGCCGGCGGCCATCCCGGCCACGGCGACCCCGACGAGCCCGGCGAGGACGCCGCCGATCAGCCCTCTCCCCGCTCCTGGAAGTCGAGCGAGGCCGAGTTGATGCAGTAGCGCAGGCCGGTCGGCGCCGGGCCGTCCTCGAAGACGTGCCCGAGGTGGGCGCCGCAGCTCTGGCAGACGACCTCGGTGCGCACCATGCCGTAGGTGGTGTCGGTGCGGTCCTCCACCTTCTCCGGGTCGGCGGGCTGGAAGAAGCTCGGCCAGCCGGAGCCCGACTCGAACTTGGTCTGGGAGTCGAACAGGGGCGCGTCGCAGCAGACGCAGGTGTAGACGCCGTCGGCGTGGTGGTCCCAGAAGGCGCCCGGTGAACGCCCGCTCGGTGGCGCCCTGGCGGGTGACGGCGTACTGCTCGGGCGTGAGGCGCTCGCGCCACTGCGGCGTCGCGCTGGTCGGGATCGTCGGCCATCTGGTCCTCCCCTATCGGGTACGCGGGTCTCCTGGGAATGTCGCACACGAGGGTTCCCCCACGACCGTACAGCTGAAGGAATGGCGGCCGGACGCCGACAAAAGAGCAGTGACGCGACGTTTCCTCCTGCCCGCCGCCGTCGCGCTCGGCTCCCTCTGGGGAGCCGGCGCGGCGGTGGCAGCGTCACAGCCGCCTCCGCCCGCGGCCACCGCCCCGGCGCCCGTCACGACCCCCGCTCCGGCCCAGGCGCCCGCGCCCGTCGTGGCCCCGGCGCCGGCGGCCCCCGCCCCCGCTCGCCTCGCCCGCGCCCGCGGCACCGGCCGCCGGCCTCGACGCCTGGGCCCTGCCCGCGGCCAAGCGGCTCGCGGCCGACGGATCATGGCCCGAGCTGGCGGCCGCCGACCTCTCGCGCGACGCCACCCGCGGCGACCTCGACCGCGCCATCGGCATCCTCACCGGCACGCCGGGAGCGAGCCCGGACCCGGCCGCCCCGCTCAGCGTCGGGACCGCCCATCTGCTGGTCGTGCGCGCCCTCGGCCTGCAGCCGGAGATGCGCGGCATCTCCCGCATCGCCGTCGATGGCGGAGGCGCGCTGCGCATGCCGCGCGGCGCGGCGGCCGAGATCCTCGTGCGCGAGCTCGGGTTCGTCTACAACCAGCCCTCCTCGCGCGACGCCCGCGAGCGCGCCCGCGGCGAGGCGATGCGCCTGGCCGACCTGGTGTTCATGCTCGACACGGCCCGCGCCGTCGGTCCCTGGCAGCGCGCGAAGCTCGCCCGCTACCGCGACATCCGCCTGCCGGCCATGAGCCCGCAGCGCCTCGCCGTGGTGCAGGCCGCCCTCTGGCAGGTGGGCCAGCCCTACATCTGGGGCGGCGACTGGCCGGGCGTCCGCTCGCCCTGGGGCGCCCAGGGGCACGGCGGCTTCGACTGCTCGGGCCTGGTGTGGTGGGCCTTCAAGGGCAGCACCGGCCCGAGCCAGATGTCGCTCGGCTCCGGCCTGCTCGGCCGCACCGCCGACGCGATGGCGTTCGAGCGGCCGGCCGAGCGGACGCCGGTCGGCCGCCCTGGCCCCGGGCGACCTCGTGTTCTTCGGCCCCGGCGGGCCCGGCCAGCCCGCGCGGCTCGATCTCGCACACCGGCATCGCGCTCGGCAACGGCTGGATGGTCCACTCCTCCGGCTCGCGCGGCGGGGTGTCGCTCAGCCACCTCGCCGACTACTGGCCCTCGGCCACCGCCTTCGGCCGCCACGTCGCGCAGCTCGGGGCGTAACCCGTGCACGGCGGTACCCGCCCGGGCCGTGGCGGCGCGGCGGGTCATATCCTCCGCGTCGTCCGCAGCAGTCCGACGACCGAGGTCCCGCCATGGCGATCCACAGCCCGGCACTCGATCCCGGCCCAGCCCACCGGCCTCTTCCTGGAGGGCGCGTTCGACGAGCGCGACGAGCGATCTCGACGGTGACCAACCCGTACGGCGGGCGAGACGATCGCGACGGTCGCGGTGGGCGACGCCCGACGACGTCGCCGCAGCCGTGGCCGGCGCCCGGCGCCACCTGGGCGCGCACCCGGCCGTCGAGCGCGCCGAGGTGCTCGAGCGCGCGGCGCGCGCTGGTCGCCGAGCGGGCCGAGACCTTCGCCCGCACGATCTGCCTGGAGGCCGGCAAGCCCCTCACGCAGGCGCGCGGCCGAGACGGCGCGCTGCATCGACACCCTGATCTTCTCGGCGGTCGGAGGCCCGCACGCTGGCCGGCGAGATGGTCGCCGATGGACGCGAGCGCGGCCGGGGCCGGCAAGCTCGGGATGATCGTGCGCGAGCCGATCGGCGTCGTCGGCGCGATCTCCCCCTTCAACTTCCCGCTCAACCTGGTGGCCCACAAGGTCGCGCCCGCCATCGCCGCGGGCTGCCCGATGGTGCTGAAGCCGGCATCGCCGACGCCCGCTGTCGGCGCTGCTGCTGGCCCGGGCCCTGGCCGACGCCGGCCTGCCGGCCGGGTTCCTGTCGGTGGTGGTCGGGCGGCGGCGGCACGGTGGGCAACGCGATCGTTGACCACCCGGACGTCGCCGATGATCTCGTTCACCGGCAGCCCGCCGGTGGGCTGGGAGATCCGCCGGCGCCAGCCGCGCAAGGAGGTGGCGCTCGAGCTCGGCAACTCCACCCCGGTGATCGTCGAGGCCGACGCCGACCTCGAGACGGCCGCCGCGAAGCTGGCCGCCTCGGGCTACACCCACGCGGGCCAGTCGTGCATCTCGGTGCAGCGCGTCTACGTGCAGGCGGCCGTCCTCGAGCGCTTCCGCGAGCTGTTCCTCGCCGCCGTGGCGCGGCCTGCGCGTGGGCGACCCGATGGACGAGGCCACCGACGTCGGCCCGGTGATCGACACGGCCAACCGCGACCGGGTGTCCGGGTGGATCGACGAGGCCGCTGCGCGGCGGGGCGCGGGCGCTGCACCGGCGGCGAGGTGCGCGACGGGCTCCTCCACCCGACCGTGCTCGAGGGGATCGACCCGGCGATGAAGGTGTCGTGCGAGGAGGTGTTCGGCCCGGTGGTCGGCCTCGCCGGCTACGCCACCATCGACGAGGCCATCGACCTCGCGAACTCCTCGCCCTTCGGGCTGCAGGCGGGCATCTTCACCGCCCGCGTCGACGCGGCGCTCGGATGGGCGCGCCGCCTGCACTTCGGCGGCGTGCTGATCAACGAGACCCCCACCTTCCGCGCCGACCAGATGCCCTACGGCGGCGTGAAGGACAGCGGCAACACCCGCGAGGGCCCGCGCTTCACCGTCGAGCACATGACCGAGCGCAAGCTGGTGCTGGTCAACCTGCCCGGCTAGGGCCGGGGAAAGTTGTCCGCAGGGGGCGGGGTCCCGCCCGCCCCCTGCGGTAGTCCGGCGATCCGGGTGCCCTCCGGATGCCAGTGGGGACGCGGCATGCCTGGAGTTCGACCTCCGACCGCCTGCGCCGTCCCGCACCAGGGTCATCGTCTCCTCAAGGTTTTTGTTGATCCCCCGGGTGGGGGATATTGCGCGGCGACGCCACCGCGGGCGCGCGTGGGCCGCGCGGTCAGAGAGGCGCCCGCCGGGCTGTGGCCGCGGGGCCGCGCTGCGCGAGGTGGCCGGGGTGGCCGACGGGCCCGGGACCTGAGGCCCGGGAGGTCTCAGGTCCGGAGGAGTCGGGGCGTCCGTGATCGGAGAGCGGGGTCACGGACCCGCCGGGGTGATCGTGTCCGCGCGCTCCTGAACTCATCCTGGACGCGCCTCGCGGGCCTGGCGGCGGCGGTCGTTGCGGTCGTCGAGGCCGAACAGGGATCGCCAGGAGCGAGTTCACGATCCAGATGACGATCGTGCCGCCCACCGCCGTCCAGAAGCCGTCGATCGTGAACCCGTCGACGAGCCAGGCCGTGGTGGTGAGCATCAGCAGGTTGACGAAGAAGAACGCCACGCCCAGGGTGATGATGATCAGCGGGATCGCCAGGAAAGTGACCAGCGGCTTCACGCAGCCAGTTGACGATGCCGAACACCGCGCCGGCCGACGACCACGACCCACCCGTCATCGATGCGGATGCCCCCGAACAGCCAGTCGGCGGCGAACAGCGCGGCGATGTTGCAGGCCCATGAGCAGCAGCACGCGGTGATCACCGGGCCAGGTCCTCCGCGCGCATCCGCGCCACCTCGGCCGCGTCGCGCTCCTCGATGCGCGCCGCCTCCTCGAGGATCGGCGCGCAGGTCGTCGGACGGGATGACGACGGCACCCGAGGCGTCGGCGTAGACCCAGTCGCCGGGGACCACGCGTGACCCCGCCGACGGCGACCGGGACGTTCGGCCGCGAAGGGCATGACGGTGTCGCCCCCCTGGCGCACCGTCTCGCCGCGGCACCAGGCGCCCAGGCCGAGGTCGACCACCTCGGCGAAGTCGCGCAGCCGGGCGTCGGCGACCAGGCCCGGCCAGCCCGAGGTTGGCGAGCCGCGACAGCTTCTTGCCCCCGGCGATCGGCGCGTCGGGGTGCCCCCAGCTCGACACCACCAGCACCGCGCCCGACGGATCGACGTCGGCCACCGCCTCGTCGAGCAGCGCGCCGAAGTCGTGGCGGGCGGGCTCGAGCAGGTCGGCGCGCAGCGGCAGGAACTGCATCGTGAGGGCCCGCCCGAGCAGCCAGCGCTCCGGCGCCGGGCTGACCAGGTCGGTGACGTGCGCGCGGTGGTCGTGGCGGCGCATCATCGCGTCGCAGATCGCCGAGCAGCTCACGCGCCCGGCGATCGCCCAGAGGTCGTCGGGCGGCCTCACCGACCGCCGGCCTATCCCTCGTGCCGGGTGAACACCAGGCAGGCGTTGTGGCCGCCGAAGCCGAACGAGTTGGAGATCGCCGCGCCGATGCGCGGCCGGACCGCGGGCTCAGCACATGGTCGAACGGGCGCCTCGGGCTCGGGGTCCTCGAGGTTGAGCGTCGGCCGGCAGGATGTCGCGCGCGAAGGCCATCAGCGTCGCCACCGCCTCGAGGCCCCCCGGCGCCGCCGAGCGCGTGCCCGTGCGCCGACTTGGTGGACGACACCGCGGCGCCGCCGAGGCCCGCGAGCGCGATGGCCCGCGCCTCGGCGATGTCGCCGGCGGTGGTCGAGGTGGCGTGGGCGTTGACGTAGCCGACCTCGGACGGCCGTGAGCCCGGCGTCCTCCATCGCGATGCCGCATCGCCCGCGCCGGACCCGCGCCGGTCGCGTCGGGGTCGGTGGGGTGGCCCGGCGTCGCAGGAGCTGCCGTAGCCCGCGAGCTCGGCGTAGATGCGGGCGCCGCGCGCGAGGGCGTGCTCGCGCTCCTCGAGCAGCAGCATCCCCGCCCCCTCGCCCATCACGAATCCGTCGCGGCCGACGTCGAAGGGGCGCGAGGCCTCGAGGGGCGGGCGGACGCTCGGCGGTGAGCGCGCCGACCTTGATGTAGCCGGCGATCACCAGCGGCGACAGCGGCGCGTCGGCGCCCCCGGCCACCATCGCGTCGGCGCGGCCCTCGCGCAGGACCGACAGGGCGGTGCCGATGGCGTCGGAGCCCGCCGCGCAGGCGGTGGCCGGAGCGGCCGAGGGGCCGCGCAGGCGCGAGCGCGCGGGCGGCGGCCGCGCAGGGATGGTTGGCGAGCGACATCGGGATCGCGAGCGGGCCCGACGCGGTCGGCGCCGCGCTCGAGCAGCGCGCGGTGGGCCTCCAGCAGCGCGTCGGCGCCGCCGTGGACGCTGCCGACCGAGATGCCGATGCGCTCGGGGTCGAGGCCCAGGTCGCCCGCGTCCTCCAGCGCCCATGCGGCGGCCACCGCGGCCATCCGGCCGCTGCGGTCCATGCGGCGGGCGTCGCGCTGGCCGAAGCGCTCGCGGGCGTCCTCGCCCTCGACGACGGGGAAGGCGCAGATGTCGCCCGACGCCCTCGATGGTCGACCATGGCGGCGCCCGAGCGGCCCGCGGCGAGGGCGTCCCAGAACGCCCCGACGCCGGCTCCGATCGGGCTCACGACACCCGCCCCCGTGATGACGACCCGTCGGCGCACGCGCGGCATACTCGCAGAGCGGGCGCCCGCGCGTCGGAGCCCGCGTCAGACGGGCGGCCCGGCGGGCCTCAGAGCCCGACCCCCCAGCGCGCCACCAGCTCCTGCCGGGGCGCCAGCACCCTCAGGCCGTCTCCCGAGTTGAACGCATCCGGCGCGCAGGTCATCGGCTCGACCGCCAGGCCGCGACGGCGCCGGTCGGTCGCGAGCGTGTCGCCGGTGAAGACCATGACGTGGCCGAAGGCCTCGTCCATCCAGAGCGTCGCGGTCGCCGACGGCCCCTCGAGCCGCACCCTCGCCCGGCCGTCCGCGTCGCGGGTCAGCCCCGTGAAGCAGTGGTCGAGCACCGTGCCTCCGATCGGCCGCCCGGCGCGGAAGTCGAGAGCCGCCTCCACGGGGCGGGCCCCTCCGGTGGGGATCGACCGGCCGTCGGTCGGCAGCCAGAGACCGGCGGGCAGCGTCAGCCGGGCGTCGTCGACCGCCGGGGTGCCCACGGTGAGATAGGGATGGAACCCCGCGCCGAAGGGGAGGGCGTCGCTGCCGGCGTTGACCGCCGTCAGGGTGACCGTGAGGCCCTCGTCATCGAGCGCGTAGTCGAGGCGCAGGTCGAGCGTGAACGGATAGGCGGGCTGCGGATGCAGGCGCAGCGCCATGGTGCACGACGACGGCTCGCTGGCGGCGACGCGCCAGTTCGCCCAGCGCACCAGGCCGTGGATCGCGTTGCCCGCCGACGGCTCGCTGATCGGCGCCTGCAGGCTGCGCCCGCCGAAGGAGTACGCGCCTCCGGCGAGGCGGTTGGGCCAGGGGATGAGCGGCTGGCCGCGGCCGCCGCCGGCCATCTCCTCGGCCGCGTAACCGTCGACCAGGGCCACTCCGGCCCGCGCGAGTATGCGCAGGCCGCCGCCCACCTCGACCACGGTCGCCGCCCAGGGCCCGTGCCGGAGCAGGACCTGGCGGCCACTCGGGACGCTCATCGGGCCACCATCGCACGGGCGGGCCGACGCGACCAGCCCCCTGCGGAGGGAGCTCGGCAGGCGTCCCGCGGCCGGACGGCGGGCCGTGACGGGCGGCACGGCGTAACGTCCGTCGCCCGACGGAGACGATGACGACACATGACCGAGCCCCCCCTCCCCACGCTCCCTGCCGGATTCGCCGCCACCCGCGAGGCTGCCCACCGCCTCGCGGTCTACGTGATCGCGCCGGCGCGACGGCGGGCGACCGGCAGGATCGGCCTGCGCGCGAGCCCGGGAGGCTTCGCCACCCCGGCCTTCGGCGAGGGCGAGCGGGTGCGGCTCGACCTCGGCCGCCTGGTGCGCGAGCGCGCCGGCTCGGTCGAATCGGCCCCCGTGACCACCCTCGCGGCGGCGGCGGCCTTCGTGCTCGGGGGCCCGCCCGACACCGAGGGGGCCGAGGGCTTCGACGTCCCGCCGCCGGGCGACCCGGACGCGCCCCTGGCGATCGGCGGCGATGCGTCCGCGTTCCTCGCCGCCTGGTACGCCTTCGCGTTCGATGTGCTGGGCACCCTGCGGGACGGACCGGGTCTGGACGATCCGAGCGAGATCCAGCTCTGGCCGGAGCACTTCGACGCCGCCTTCGACGCGGCGGTCGCGGGAGGGCGGGCGACCTTCGGCGCGTCTCCCGGCGACGCGACCTACGACGCGCCCTACCTCTACGTGCTGCCCCCCGGCCCCGTGCCGCGCGACGAGGTGTGGAACGCCGTCGGCTTCACGGGCGCGGCGCTCCCCCTCCCGGCCTTCGCCGGCGCGGCCGACCAGCGCGGCACGGCGCTCGGCTTCCTGCGCGGGCGGCTGGCGGCGATCGGCGACGGCTGATCGCCGTGGTGCCGGCGGGCGGCCGGCCCGCCGGCACCACGGAGGGCTCAGCCGGTGCGGGGGATCTCCTCACCCGTCCCGGGGTCGAGCCGCACGCCGTCGGTGATCCCCTCTCCGGGGGGCGCGCCGATCGTGATCCAGACGGCCTCGCGCTCAGTGTGGTTCTGGATCCGCCGCGGCGTGTCACGGGACAGCCGCAGCCAGTCGCCATCGGCCACCTCGACCACCTCACCGGCGATCAGCACCTCCTGCGGCCCCCCGGAGACGAGGGTGTAGACCTCCTCCTGGCTGCGGTGACGGTGGTAGGCCATCTCGTGGCCGGGCCCGAAGCGCCAGACCCTGAGGGCCAGATGCTCGGCGCCGAGGGCGCCGGCGATGTCGCTCGAGGCGGGCCCGCCTCCGCGGCGCTCACGGAAGGGCACCTCATCGGCGCCGATGCGGCGGAAGGGATCGTCGCTCATCGTCGATCTCCCGCCGATCCGATCTCGCAGGCCTCCGGCTCGCCGAGGCCGTCCGGATCGCCCGCCTGCTCGTCGGCCAGCTCGGCCGCCGAGCGGGCGAAGCCCACCCCGCCGTAGCGCTCGTACAGGTGGCGGACGATCCGCCGCGAGTCGACCACCACCTCGTCCCCGTCGACGAGCACCGGCACCTTCGACTGGCCGCTCAGCTCGCGCACGACGATCCTCTCGTCGCGTGGATACGGGACCTCGACCAGTTCGACCTCCGCGCCCACGTTCTCGATGGCCTGGCGGGCCGCGGCGCACCAGGGGCACTTCCAGCGGTGGTAGAGGCGCATTCGCGCTCCGATCTGCCGACATCTAATATTACGACTAGGAATACACTGAGTTCGAAACACGCGGTCAAGGGACGAGTGGATGCGGGCGCTTCCTGTGACGACCTTCGCGGTGCTGGGCCAGCTGGCGGCGGGCCCGAGCTCGGGTTACGAGATCAAGGCCCGGCTGGAGGGCGGCGCCGCCCACTTCTGGCACGCCTCCTACTCGCAGATCTACGCCGAGCTGCGCCGCCTCAGCGAGCTCGGCCTGGCCGGCGAGGAGCAGGTGCTGCAGGACGCCCGGCCCAACAAGCGCGTCTACACCATCACCCCCGCCGGCCGGCGGGCACTCGATGATTGGCTGCGCGAGCCCTGGGGGCTCGCGTCGCTGAAGGACGAGTCGCTGGTGAAGCTCACGCTCGCCGATCCGCTGCCGCCGCCGCTCGTGGTCGCCGAGCTGCGCCGGCTCAAGCAGGCGCACGAGCGCCGGCGCGAGGAGTTCGAGGCGCAGATCGCCGCGCTGCCGCAGGGATCAGGCCCCTATCTCGCGCTGGCACTGCGCAAGGGCGTGCACGCGCAGAGCGCCTTCGCCGCGTGGTGCCAGGAGGCGATCGACGCCCTTGATGATGGCGCGTAACACTTCCGCAAGGGCGACAGGTCATCATCGGCCGATGAGCACGGAGACGCACACGATGGAGCAGCCCGCCACCCGCTCGGAGACTCCGGTCGCGACTGTCCTGGTCGTCGACGACGAGCCGATCGTGCGCGAGATCGTCGCCACCTACCTGCGCCGCGAGGGGTACCGCGCCCTCGAGGCCGGCGACGGCATCACCGCCCGCGACCTGATCGAGCGCACCCAGCCCGAGCTGGTGGTGCTCGACGTGATGCTGCCGGGCATCGACGGCCTGGAGCTGTGCCGCTGGATCCGGGCGCGATCCGAGATCCCGGTGATCATGCTCACCGCCCGGGGGGAGGAGGCCGACCGGATCGTGGGCCTCGATCTGGGCGCCGACGACTACGTCACCAAGCCCTTCTCCCCGCGTGAGCTCGTGGCGCGGGTGCGGTCGGTGCTGCGGCGCTCCCCCGGGGGTCCGGGCGCGCGGCGCATCGAGGCCGGACCCCTCGTGATCGACGCCGGCACCCGCGAGGTCGCCCGCGACGGACGGCCGCTGAAGCTGACGGCCAAGGAGTTCGACCTGCTCTGGTTCCTCGCCGGCAACCCGCGCCTGGTCTTCTCGCGCGACCAGCTGATGGACCGGGTGTGGGGCTACGAGGCCGCCTATCGACACGGGCACCGTCACCGTCCACGTGCGCCGGCTGCGCGAGAAGATCGAGGACGACCCCTCCCGCCCCCGCCACGTGCAGACGGTGTGGGGGGTCGGCTACCGGTTCGTGCCGTGATCGGCCCCGCGCTGGCGCTCGGCTGGGGCCACCCTCGCCGCGGGCGTCGCGGTCGCGCTGGTGGCCCGCCGCCTGCCGACGCTGCGCCAGCGCGTCGTGGCCCTCACCCTCGGGGCCGTCATCCTCCCGCTGGCCGTGGTGCTCGCATCGGGCCTGCTGATGTTCGACTCCGAGCACGACCTGGCGGTCCTCGCCGTCGCCAGCGCCGCCGGCGCCGCGGCGCTCGTCGGCGCGCTCCTGGTCGCCCGCTCGGTGCTGGAGCCCGTGGGCCGCGTGCGCGCCGCCAGCGAGGCCCTGGCGCACGGCGACCTCTCGGCCCGAGCACCCGAGGACGGCCCCGCCGAGGTCGCCGCAGCTCGGGCGCCGCCTTCAACGTGATGGCCGGCGAGCTCGAGCAGCTGTTCGACGCCCGGCGCCAGCTGGTGGCCCACGCCAGCCACGACCTGCGCACCCCCCTGGCCTCCCTCCAGGCGATGCTGGAGGCGATCGAGGACGGCCTCGTGCCCGCGGAGACCTACCTGCCCGCGATGCACGACCAGGTCCGGCACCTCAGCGGACTCGTCGACGACCTCTTCGAGCTGGCCCGCATCGACGCCGGCGCTCTCACCCTCGAGCTGCGCGAGGTGCGCCTGGAGGGGCTGGTGGAGGGCTGCGTGCGGGGCGTGGAAGCGCGCGCCGACGCCCGGGGGGTCCGTCTCGAGTCGCACGTCGACGGAGGCGTGCCCGCGGTGCGCTGCGCGCCCGAGCACCTCGAGCGCGTGCTGCTGAATCTCCTCACGAACGCCCTGCGACACACACCCACCGACGGCTCGGTCGCCGTGCTGGTCGCCTCCGAGCCGGACGGCGTGCGCGTGAGCGTGGAGGACACCGGCGAGGGCATCGCCCCCGAGGCGCTCGAGCGCGCCTTCGAGCGCTTCTGGCGAGCCGACTCGGCCCGCCGGCGCGACGGCGCCGGCGCCGGCCTCGGCCTCGCGATCGCCCGCGGCCTGGTCGAGGCCCAGGGCGGCCGCATCTGGGCCGAGCAACGCCCCGGAGGCGGAGCGAGGGTCTCGTTCATCCTGCCCGCCGTCGGCGCGTGAGCACCCCCGGGTGAGACCACTTGGGGGTGAGACCACTTCGCTTTGCTCAGGACGGAGCTGAACCACCCCGAAGCTGAACCACCCCGAAGCTCGACCACTTCGGAGTGTCGGTTCTGGCCCCACTCCTCGGGACGATCGTCTGGGGCGTCCATCGGAACGCCTCACCCAGACGTGCGTCAACGCACTGATCTCCCACTTGCGGGGAGATCAGGGCGACAAAATGGCCCCTGGCCGGGGCCATTTTGATTCCTGTGAGTCTGCGCGGTGACGGTTTCGTGTCTGGGGCCGTCGTTGCCAGGCTGGTGGCGAGTGGCCGGGCGTGACCCGTTTGGTTCCTGACCCGCCTGGGCGGTGTCCTTGGATCGATGTGTCCGCTCGGTCGCTCGGCGCCGGCCTGGTGCCCGCCGCAGTGGCCTGATCAGGAGCCTGTCCGCCCTCGGGGCGTGACCCGTCACAGGTCTGCCGTGCGGTTTCCCAGCCCCAGGCCGGACGCCGTCCCCCCAAAGCGGAGTCTGGAGGTGGAGCAGATGGTGGCACAGTCAATCGATGTCGTGGTCGGCGTCAACACCCACCGTGATGCGCATGCCCTGGCGGTGGTGGGCGCAGGCACGGGCGAGGTGATCGCCGAGTTCGTGATCCGGGCCGATCCGGCCGGCTACCGGGGCGCGCTCGCGCGCGTTGAGGCTCTGGGGCGCGGCGAGCGCGCCTGGGCCGTGGAGGGCTGCGGCTCCTACGGGGCGGGCCTGTGGCGTCACCTGGCCCGGGCCGGTGAGCTGGTCGTGGAAGCGGGCCCTCCCGGGCCCGGTGTGCGGGCCAAGTCCGATGCCCTGGATGCGGTGCGGGCCGCCCGCTCGGTGCTCGGGGCGGTCCATGACACGCAGCCGCGCGCCGATGGGCCGCGCGAGATCCTGCGCGTCCTGATGCTCGCCCGCGATGGGGCGATCGACATCCGCCGGGCCGCCCTGTGCCAGCTGCGGGCAATGGTCCTCACCGCCCCCGACGGCCTGCGTGAGCCGCTTCGCGGGCTGACCCGCCAGGCGCTCCTTACCCGCTGCGCGGGCCTGCGCCCCAGGCCCACACCGATCCGGTGACGGGCGCCGTCGCCCTGGCGCTGCGTGCGCTGGCGCGCAGGATCCTCAGCGCCAGCGCCGAGGCCCGCGAGCTCGAGCAGGCGATCGCCCTGCAGGTCACCCAGATCGCCCCGGCGCTCCTTGGCGAGGTCGGGGTCGGCCCGATCAACGCCGCCCGCCTTCTGATCAGCTGGTCGCATCGGGGGCGGATCCGCTCCGAGGCCGCCTTCGCACGCCTGGGCGGAGTGGCGCCGATCCCCGCCTCATCGGGTCAGGTGGTGCGCCATCGCCTGGATCGTGGTGGCGATCGCCAGCTCAACTACGCCCTGCACGCCATCGTGCTGGTGCGAAAGCGGATCGACCCGGCCACCCGGGCCTACATCGAGCGGCGTGTGGGCGAGGGAAAGAGCCGCCGCGATGCCACCCGCTGCCTCAAGCGCTACCTCGCCCGCCACCTCTTCCGACTCCTGGAGGCGACCGCCACGAGTGCTTGACACGACATAGGAGCATCGCTCCTCCGGGCTTTGCCCGGGGTACGTCGCGGTCAACCAATCACAGTGGTCCCAAGACGACGAACCCTGTTTCACGCTTCAGGCCTCACCCACGTCGAAGCCTGGGAGGCCGTTGGCGCGCAACCCGCGGCGATCCAGGTCGGGCCTCATGGTGCCTTTGATCTTCGGATCGTCTGTGGCGCGCAATCGAGGTGGTCGCGATATGGAAACAGGCGCGGCGCAGTGTGATCGTGTGGGCGTAGCCCCCGGAATCGTCCTGTGTGGCCGTCCCTGGTGCCTGATCGTCTCGGTGTTCCAGAGGCCGTCCCCGCCGAAGGCGGTGCCTGCTGGGTGCAAATCGCCTCGGTAGAGGCGATTTGCCGCCCTGATCTCCCCGCAAGAGGGAGATCAGTGCGTTGACGCACGTCCGAGGACCGATCGCGTCCCCGGCACGGCCATCGTCCCGCGCAAAGGGAGTGAGACCACTCCGTCCCGCGCAAGGCGAGGTGCGGCCACTCCGGGGCGCGTTGCGCCCCGGAGTGGTTCAGAGCGGGTTCTCAGTACCACTTGCCCTTGGCGAAGCCGCCGAAGGCGATGAGGCCGACGAGCGCGATGATGATGCCGAGGACGTTGCTCCCGAAGATCACGACCAGGATCCCGGCGATCACCAGAATGCCCCCGAGGCCGATGCCGCCGATGCTGCCGCCGCTGGATGCCACTGCGTGCTCCTTCGTTGGATGAACCCCTGCCATGTTCCCCCATCCGGGGCATCCCTAACGAAAGATCGGTCACGTTCTCGCCCGGATCGGCTCTTCGTCGCGGCATGGGCCGATCCGGGCGTTCGAACCGGGCTCAGCCCGCGTCGATCGCGATCGTCGGGCAGTTGCTGACCGCGCCGAGCGTCCTGAGGCCGCCCGAGCTCGCGTGAGGGACTCCCTCGCCGGCGCTGGTGAGGGCGCCCGCGGACGCCAGGGTGGCGATCTGCTCGTTGGTGGTGACCAGGGTGCGCTCGCCGTCGGCGATGGCCCGCTCGCTCCAGACGGCCGGGGTGACGTCCCACAGCGGGCTGTAGTCCGGCGCGCCGGGCAGCGACTGGGTGATGTTCAACGGCTCGCCGTTTCCGAGCACGGCCGACTGCAGTCCCTGGCGGTCGGGGTCGCCCTTGGCGCGGATGCCGTTCACGATCGGCACGATCGCCGAGCGCGAGGACTCGGCGCCGTTCGAGCCGGCGCCCGGGGCGGCGTCGAGGTTGGGGGCGAGCGTGCTCTCCTCGAGGGCCGCGACGACATCGACCGACGCGTCGAGGCGGAAGTAGCTGACGAGCGCGCCGTTGAAGAAGCCGTGGAGCGTCTTCAGGGTGACGGTGCCCGCCTCGGCGTCGATGTCCACGACGCTGTCGTGGGTTCCGCTGTCGTTGCGCACCTGCGAGGCGTTGAGGACGATCGCGCCGTCGGCGGTGATCAGCGGGCTGTACGCAGCGTCGCCCACCTGGCCGGGCGTCACAGCGGCGGGCGGGAAGCCCTCCGGACCGGGCGTGACGGCGCGCTCGGGCGAGAAGTCGACCGTGCCGGCGAAGGTCACGACGTCGCCATCGAGGGTCACCTTCTGGACCGCCTTGGTGCCGAGCGCGTTCGCGAGCTTGGGCGCGTAGGTGACGCCCCGCTCCTCGGCATCCGCCCGGTCCGACGACTCGGTGACCACGTAGCCGACATCGTCGCCGCCGGGCCCGACTCCCGTGAAGAGCGGGATCGTCGCCGTACCGGCCGCATCGTCGATCGCGGTGGCGCTGGCGAGCAGCTGCCCGTCGGCCGGGGCGCCCACGGCGGCCGTCGTCGTCGCGCCACCGCCACCCGTGGCCGCTCCGTCATCGTCGTCCGAGCTGCATCCGGCCGCGATCGCCGCCAGCGATACGGCGGCAACGGCCGCCACGGCCCACCATCTCGTGCGCTTCATGCTCTCCCCTTCGACTCCCGCCGCGGACGATCCGCGGCCGTCGCCTCCAGGGATACGAAGAGGGCCTTGCGCCGGGGTTACGCGGGGCTCACGGAGATCTGAACCGGCCGGCCCGCTCTGCCCGGAAATGCAGCGAGGCCGTCCCGAAGGACGGCCTCGCGGTCATACCCATCGGCCTCGATTGGCCTTAGAGCGGGGAGACCTTCGCGGCCTGCGGACCCTTGGGGCCCTCCTGGCTCTCGAAGCTGACCTTCTGGCCCTCATCCAGGTTCCGGAAGCCGGAGCCCTGGATCTCGGAGAAGTGGACGAAGAGGTCCTTGCCCCCGTCATCCGGGGTGATGAAACCGTAGCCCTTCTCCTGCGAGAACCACTTAACGACGCCTTCGGGCATTACCCATCCTTTATCGCTCAGCGAGGAACCGAAGACCCGCCGAGCTCGAAGGCCCACCAAAGTCGTCGCTCATCCACGCGTTTCTTAGCCAGCCCCGGATGGGGCCGCCGCGAGCAGAGTAGCGCGATCCGCCGGACGACACGCTCAAACCCTCACACCATCGATACGAACTGATCGGGACGCCCGGATTCGAACCGGGGACCCCCGCCACCCAAAGGCGGTGCGCTACCAGGCTGCGCTACGTCCCGAAACGGGTGCCCAGGGTAGCCGAAAGCGCCTACGCCGATCCCTCGCCCGCCGGCCCGGGCGCGGCCTCGTCCTCGTCGCTCGGAGGCGGCGGCCGCCTCCGCGGCCGCGAGCAGCGGGGAGTCCTCGGCCGCGCCACGAGGAGATCGTCCGGCGCGGGCGCGACGCCGGGGCTCGCGGTCGGGGAGGACCGCGCAGTCGGGGCCGAACGGGAAGCGGAAGCACCAGCTCACGATGGCGTCGGCGACACGTCGCGATCGAGGTCCTCGAAGTCGACGCCCACCACCCAGCCCTCGCCGTCGCCGGCCGCCGCCACCGTGGCGATGACCCCGCCCACCTCGATCGGGTCCGTCGTCGAGCAGCAGCACGAGGCGGATCCGCTCGCCCGGCTCGCGCGCGTCGCCGACTGCGATGCGCGCCCCGTGGCGCGACTGAGGTCGGTGGTGCGCCCCACCAGGGACGGCACGACGCCCGAGTCGGCCGAGTAGGCCGCGTGGATCTGGGCCGGGAAGCGGTGGCTGCGCCGGCGGTGCTGGACGCCCGCGGGCCCACATCGACCACCGAGGCGACCAGGGCGATGTTCACCATTGCCCAGAGGGTGGTGATCGTCGATGCGCATGGGCGGCAGCCGGCCGGGGAGGTCGAGCACCTGGGCGGTGGTCTGGTAGCCGATCGCGGCGGCGCTCAGCGCCGCCAGGGCGATCGGCAGCCGCAGGGCCCGCGCCACGGGCGAGCCGCCCGAGCGGGCCCCCTTGGGGGTGACCGCGAAGCCGGCGCCGCGCCCGCGGGGCAGCGCGGCCAGGGCGCGCAGGTACGCCTCCATGCGGACGATCGAGAAGCGCTCGCCCTCGAGGATCCGGTAGTGGCCGCGCGTGAGGGCGATCGAGGCGAGCGGCACCAGGACCAAGTGGCGGGACGAAGACGGCCAGGTAGAGGAGCGGGTCGGCCGCGATCGGCACCGCGCCGGTCATGAGCACGAGCGGGGGCACCAGCAGCCCGATCAGCCGCTGGGGGCCCTCCAGGAAGTGGAGGCAGCTGGCGGTGTACTCGAGGCGCTGGGCCCAGGTGAGACCGCGCTTGAACAGGGGAGCCTCGAGACGCAGCATCTGGAGCGAGCCGCGCGCCCAGCGTGCCCGCTGCACCACGAACGCCCCGATCTCCTCCGGGGCGAGGCCGAGGGCCATCACCTCGTGGTGATAGGCGACCCTCCAGCCGCGCGCGTTCAGCTTCAGGCTGGTGTGGGCGTCCTCCACGACCGTCTCGACGGCGACGCCGCCGACGCTCCAGCAGGGCGTCGCGGCGCAGCAGCGAGGGGCAGCCGCACCAGAAGGCCGCCCCGTGGCGGTCCTTCCCGCGGCAGACGATGTCGAAGAAGATGCTCTGCTCGTTGCGCAGGGGGTCGTCGACGCGCGCGCGGGTGGCCGAAGCCGCGGTTGTAGAAGGCCTGCGGCCCCTGCACCACCGCGACCTTCGGATCGGCCATGTGGCCGATCATCCGCTCGATCAGCTCCGGACGCGGCACGTGGTCGGCGTCGAGGGTCACGAGGAACTCGGCGTCCACGCGCCGCAGGGCGTGGTTGATGTTGCCGGCCTTCGCGTGGCGGCGGGGCGCGGGCCGGCTCAGGTAGCGGGCGCCGACCGACGCGCACATCTCCTCGACCCACGGGCGGCCGCCGTCGTCGAGCACCCAGACCTCCGGCGGGACGTCGTTGCGCACTGGCCAGGGCGCCGACGACGGTCGGGCGCAGCACGTCCTCGTCCTCGTCGTAGGTCGCGATCAGGATGGCCACGCCACGGCCCGTCGAGGGGCTCGGGCGTCGGGCGGTCGGCGAGGCGCCAGCACGAGAAGGTCAGCAGCCCGAGCATCACCAGGCCGTAGGTCTCGGCCAGCGCGAGCGGGATGCCGAGCCACAGCGCCGAGCCCTCGAGGGTGAAGCCCCACCGCCAGACGAGGTAGCCACCGGCCGCCAGCAGCGCCGCCAGGGAGAGGATCTGGGCGATCCGGGACGCCGACGACGGCAGCCGGCGGGTCGTCGCCGCAGGGGTCCGGGCCGTCTTGGAGGTGAGTGGGGGCATCCGTGCCGTCCTCGGTCGTTCATGTGACGAGCGGTGGGTCTGGACGTCAGTTATCGGCGCGCCGGCGCCCGACCTTCGCGCCGGGTCAGCCTGCGGGGCGCTCCCGCCGAGCCGCGGTGGGTCAGGGCGTGGCGGCTCGCTGGGCGAGGCCCAGGGCGTACTCGGGCCACCAGCTCCCGGCGGGAGGGCCGCCGTTGCAGACCCCGTCCGACTCGCCCGGCCGCTTGACCCAGAGGAAGGCGTCGACCAGCGGGTCGCCGGTCGCGGTGCCGGGCCGCTCGCCGAGCGCGCGCGCCCGGCGGGTTGCACCACTCGCCGGCGCGAGAGCGGCCCGAGGCCGTTGCGGCTGGTGTCGATGACGAAGTGCGCGCCGCGAGGTGCGGCGCGAGATCGCGCGCCCGAAGGCCAGCGGCGCGCGCCGTGGTCTCGAAGCCCGACACGTTGACCGCGAAGCCCCGCGCGCCCGACGATGCCGACGGCGCGCAGGCGGCGGGCCATCACCGCGGCGGGCACCCATCCCGGGTTGCCGGCGTCGATGTAGACGGCCGTCGCCGGAAGGTGCGAGAGCCGGTCGACCGCGTCGGTCATGAGCTCGATGCGCTCGCCGGCGCTGGGCGGCGCGACAGGCAGCCCATGCCCGGCCAGCCCGTCGGGCTCGAGCACCACGATGGCCGGAGCGGCGCCGATGCCCGACGGCGAGTCCGTCGATCCAGCGCCGGTAGTGCGGCGCGCGCTCGGCGGCGCCGCCCGAGGAGTGCTGGCCGCAGTCGCGGTTGGGCACGTTGTAGGCGACGATCACCGGCACGGCGCCCGCGACCGAGCCCGGCCGCCACCCGCTTGGCCGCCTCGGCCCGCACGTCGTAGCGCCAGTCGCCCAGCCAGAGGCTCTGGGGCTGCTCGGCGATCGACGTCGATCAGATCCGCGTCGCTCGGCCGCGAGCCCCTCCACGCCCTCGCCTGGGCCCGCGCCGGGCCGCCGGGCTCGACGAAGAGGGGGAGCCCGGCGAGCGGGTTGACCTCACGCGCCTTCGCGCGGCGGGTGCGGCGCACGGCGCGGTCGCGCAGGACGCTCACCCGGGCCGCGGGCCCCGACAGCGCCATCGCGTCCCGCCCGGCGGGTCGCCCCGGCGCCGGAGGCGCCGCCGGCCGGGCCCGCCGTGCGGGCTCGCCAGCGACCGTTCCGGCGCCCGCGAAGACCACGCACGCGACGGCGAGCAGGAGCGTGAGGCGCCGGACGCGGCGCTGGCGGATGAGGGGCACGTATGCGGATGACGGGCACGTTGCGCCGATATCGGCACGCCGTGCGGCGGACTGAAGACTATGGAAACCTCACAGTCCGTGTCGGGCGGCCCTCCGCGCTCAGGTCCACGGCCCGCCGTGCCGAGGTGCGGGGTGATGAGATCCGCATCCCTGGCGCCGGCGGCTGGCGCTCGCGGCGGCGGGCGCGGTCGATCGCGGCCCTCGTCGCCGGCGTCCTCGCCGTGCCGTTCCTGGTCGCCTCCGACCCGGCGCCCGCCGCCACCCTCGGCGTCCGCTGGCCGATCCGGTCACGGTCCCCGTGCCCGACCCCGAGCGCGACCCGCGGGAGCCGATGCGACAGGTGCTCGCGCCCGCCGCAGCGGCGTCTACCTCGGCGTGTCGAACTTCGGCCTGGTGGAGCGCACCGGCGCCGTCGCCGACTGGACGGCCGCCAACGGCGCCCGCCCGCGCATCGTGAACTGGTTCCAGCAGTGGCTGAGCGGCGAGAGACGCTTCCGCCCCGACTGGGCACGCCGCGTGGCGCGCTCGGGCGCGGTGCCCATGATCACCTGGGAGCCCTGGAGCGCGCCCGCGGGCGAGAAGCACGTCGCCCTCCAGCCGGATGTCAGCCTGGATCGCATCGCCGAGGGGCGCGCACGACCGCTACATCCGGGCCTGGGCCCGCGACGTCGCGGCGTACCGCGGGCCGGTGATGATCCGCCTGATGCACGAGATGAACGGCGACTGGTACCCGTGGGGCGTCCTCACCAACGGCAACACGCCCCGAGGCCTACGTCCGGGCCTGGCGCCGCGTGCACCGCATCTTCGACGACGCGGGCGCCGCGCAACGTGAGCTGGATCTGGTCGATCAACAACCTCGAGCGCATCGAGGGCGAGAACCACGACATCGACGCCTACTACCCCGGCGAGCGCTTCGTCGACTGGGTGTCGACCAGCGGCTTCAACTGGGGCGACGCCTACTCGTGGAGCTCGTGGCGCACCGCCGACCCGCTCTACCGCGACACCTACCGGGCGCTCGCGCGCTTCGGCAAGCCGATCATGATCTCGGAGATCGGGACCACCGGGGTCGGCGGGGACGCCGCGCCTGTGGATCCGCCAGACCTTCCAGCGGCTGCGCCAGGAGCTACCCGCGCCTGCGCGCGGTGCTCTGGTACGACGACATCGACGGCGGCGGGCTCGACTTCCGCCTCCAGGGCCAGACCGCGGGCGCGCTCGCCCAGCCCGGGACGCTCGGCAGCGGCTGGCTCCAGGAACCGCGCCTGCGCGTCGTGGGCTGAGCGGGCGCCCCGGGCTCAGAAGAAGCGGAAGCCCTTCGTCACGACCTTCGCCGGCGCCTCGCCGCTGCGCGGGGTCGCGCCCTTGCGGACGGCGATCGCGATCTTGGCGGGAGTGCGCACGTTGAAGGTCTTCGCCCGGAAGGGCACCTTCACGCAGACGACCCTCGAGCCCGCGGCCGTGAACTTCACGACCTTCTGACCGAAGACGCGGATGCTCTTGGCCCCCGAGAAGATGGCGACGAGCACGCGGGCCGGCTCGGTGACCGTGACGCGCACGTTGACGCACTTGGTCCGCTTGAGCTTGGTCAGCAGGACGCCCTTGGGGGCGACCACGGTCGCGGGGCCGTTGCGGATGGTGCGCGGGTTGTCGACCACCTGGTCGGGCGGCTGGACCACGGTCGTCCAGAGGGCCGCCCGCGGCTTGCCGGTGCTCACGGTGCCGACCAGGACGAGGTTGTCGCCGAGCACGACCGCCTCGAGGTCGGCGTCGTCCACGAAGCCCGGCGGGCGCTTGAGGTTGGTCCGCTCGCCGCCGGCGCCCTTCGCGTTGCCGAGGGTCGCGTAGTAGCCGGTCTGGGCGGCCGTGACGCCCGGGTCGTACCAGGCCGTCCACATGCGCCCGTCGGGCCTGATCGCCGCGGCGAGGTTGCCGTTGACGCCGACGCCGGTCGCCGGTGCGATCGTCGTCGGCGCGGCCTCGCCCACCGCCCAGGAGACGACCCTCTGGGGACCGGCGGCCGTCGCCTGCGCCAGGTACGCGATCCGGCAGGTCGCCGGACCGCAGGCGAGCGCGAGATGGCTGGTGTTGTTCGAGACCGAGGCGCTCTGGTAGGCGAGCGCGGGCGCGCCGATCGGGCCGCCGGTGGCCGGATCGAGCTGCTGGACGTGGATGCCGACGCGGCCGGTCGCGTTGGAGTACCAGGCCACCCAGACGCGGCCCGTGCCGTCGACGCCGATCGCCGGGTGGTACGAGCAGCACCCGCCAAGCTGCGCCTGGAGGTCGAACCCGTCCACCGGCACCGCGTCCCGGAACGTGTGGAGGACGCCGTTCTCGCCGTTGGCGACCACCACTCCACCGCCCGGCAGGCCGACCGCGTCCAGGTCGCCGTTGATGGCGGTCGAGATGACCGCCGGCGCGCCGCCCGCGGTGCCCTCGGCGAGCGGGGGCGTCAGGTGCACGAAGTCGTTGCCGGCGACCGTGCCGCCGGTCACGACGCGCAGGCCCGACGGTGAGCCGCCGACCACGATCCCCGGGCGCCCCGACACGTTGGTGAAGCCGGAGGCGGCCAGGGCGATCGGCCCGGCGCCGGCCAGGGGCGCGGTGGGCGTGGGCGCGAAGCCGCGGAACGCGACGGCGCCCGCCAGGTCGCTGCCCGATCCGCTCGGCCAGGCGGCCACGACACGGCCGCCCGTGACGACGAGCGCCGACCCGTCGATGCCCGAGACGTCGTCGCCCGAGAGCTTCTTCCAGGGCGCCCCGGCGGCGAGGGACGACGATCCGATCGCGACGGCGACCGCCACGAACGAAGCGACGACGGTGGAGCGGCGCATCCTCGACCCCCAGGGAGATGCCTCACGGACCGCGGAACCGTCTCACAGGTCCCCGGGAAATGGAACAGGGACCCGGGTCAGGCGGGCGGCACCTCCGAGCGCTGCAGCAACTCGACGGCCGCCACCTGGCCACCGCTCTCCTCGGCCCCGCGGATGCCGGCCGCCACCGCCGCCGCCACGTCTCGGCCGTCGGCGGAAACCTCCTCGACCGCCCCGGGCGCGAGCGTGATCCGCATCCGCACCCGCACCCCCGCGGCGCGGGCGCGGGCGAGCAGCGGCTGCAGCGCGGCCGTGAGCAGGGCGAGCACGGCGAGCACGCCCAGGATCCGGAAGGCGCCCACGTCCTCCGACTCGGACCACATGAGGATCGAGAACAGCGCGACCGCGGCGGCCGCGAGAACGGCCGAGGCGACGAACAGCACCCGGACGACCGGCGGTTCGACGTCGCGGCGACGGGCGGCCAGCGCCGCGGTCATGGCGCCGGCGACGGCCATCGCGGTCGCGGTCATCATCGCCTTCCCGATCCAGACGGGCGCCTCGTCCTGCCAGACGGCCGCCACCGCCAGACCGGCGGCGGCCGCGCACGCGGCGACCAGACCCGCCGCCAGGCCGCGGGCACGCCCCTGGTCGAGGAGCATCATCGCGGGCAGCGCGAGGATGCCGTAGCCGGCCAGGAGCGCGGTGGTGCCGAGAATCCTCGCCTGCGTCGTCCCGAAGTCGCCGACCAGCAGGATCGCGACGGCGAGCAGCGCGGAGGCGGTGAGCAGCGCCGCGACCGCGAGCAGCAGGACGCGGCGGCGGGTGACGGGTTGAGGGCGGGAACCGGGCATCGGACGCCTCCCCTTGGGGACCCGATCGTCCCCGACGAGGGGCGCCGGCGCATCGGGAGGGCCCCGATGCGCCCTTGCGGATGACTACGCGGGGCCGTGGATCAGGTGGGGTCCTCGCGGACGCGCGTGGCGGGGCCCAGCTCCATCTCCTCCGGGTCGCCCTCGCCGCGGGTCGCCCACAGCGAGGCCAGGACCGCGGTGCCGAGCACCACGACGACCGCGCCCAGGGTGACGTAGATCGGCGGGTGGTAGACGTCGCTGAGCAGCATCTTCAGCCCGACCAGTCCCAGCACGACCGCGAGCCCGTAGTTGAGGTACTTGAAGCGGCTCAGCATCCCCACGATCACGAAGAACATCGCGCGCAGACCCATCACCGCGAAGACGTTGGCCGCCAGGACGATGAAGGCCTCGTCGGTGACGGCGAAGATCGCGGGGATCGAGTCGATCGCGAACACGACGTCGGTGCTCGCGATCACCAGCAGCACCGCCAGCAGGGGCGTCGCGAGGCGCCGGTCGCCATCGCGCACGAATACCTTCGTCCCCCGGTAGCCCTTGGTGGTGGGCACGAAGCGGTTCACCAGCAGCAGCAGCTTGTTCCTGCCGGGGTCGACGTGATCCCCGGTGCTCCGCGCGAGCCGGTACGCCGTGAAGATCAGGAAGGCCCCGAAGATGTAGATCACCCAGCTCGCGGCGCTGAGCGCGGCCGCGCCGACGGCGATGAACAGGCCGCGGAAGACCAGGGCGCCGAGCACCCCGTACATCAGGACCCGAGGCTGGACCTCCTTGGGCACCGCGAAGTAGCCGAAGATCACGGCGAAGACGAACAGGTTGTCGATCGAGAGACTCCACTCGATCAGGTAACCCGACAGATACTCGCCGGCGGCCGTGGCGCCCTGTGTCATGCCGATCACGGCGGCGAACGAGAGGCCGAGGGTGATCCAGGCGGCGCTCCACAGGGCGGCGGTCCTCACCGCCACCTCCTTCTGGCCGCGACCGAAGACGAGCAGGTCGATGGCGGCGAGCACGGGCACCGCGAGGATCAGGGCGAACCATGCCCAGAGGGGCGGATTCATGCGGGGTGGCTCCTTCGAGGCGGACGACGGGCGTGCGCCGAAGGTCTCTCCCGCCACGTCATCCGGACGAGGCCTGCATCACCGGGCCCGCGGGCCGTACTGACGACGATGCCGTTCGGGATACTCCCCTTGCGGTCCGGGGATCCTAGCGGACGGGACCGCGGGTCAGCGAGCGCGCGCCGGGGCCGGCGCCACGCTGCGAGCGAGACGATCCGCGGCGCCGATCCAGCGCCCCGGCGGGAGATCACCGCGATCCCCGCACAGGCCCATGCCCGGATCGGCTAGTCGTCGTCCGCGTCGTCGGAGAGGCCCTCGGCGAGCCTGACACGGTCGCCGTCGACGACGAGCGTCGCCGACAGCACCTCCCAGTCGCGCGCGATCCGCGCCATCACGAGGTCGACCTGCCCGGAGTCGGCCGGGCCTGAGACCGGCACGACGAGGTTCGCCTGCGCGGCGCCCGTGCCGGAGGGGATCTCGCCCTCGGGCCGCCCCACCTCGGCCGGCCGGCCGACAGCCGACAGGACCGCCGGGTGGCCCTCCACGAAGCGCCGTGCCGCGAGCGCCGCGTCCTGCCCGCGGCGGCGCCAGCCGCGCACGAGGATGACCGCGGCGACCGCGATGAAGCCGTAGGCGAAGAAGCCTGCGACGACCCCCAGCGTCTCCTGCGAGGCGTCGAGGCCGCGGAAGACGGCCGCGACGACGAAGAAGGCCCCGAAGATCCAGGCTGCGGCGAGCATCAACGTGCGCTGCGTGCCCGGACCGAAGCTCACGCCGTCTCCCAGATCTCCGCCAGGCGCGCCAGCGTCGCGCGGTAGCGGGCGAAGGTCTCCTCGCGCCCCAGCAGCGCCAGGCTCTCGTAGGTGCCCGTGGACACGAGACGTCCGGTGACGGCGATGCGCTGGGGCTCGAGGAAGTCGCGCGCCGCCTCGCCCATGATGTGCAGCTGGTCCTGCAGGGCGTCCTTGACGGTGTCGACGGTGAACTCCGGCAGCGACTCGAGCCGGCCCAGGCCCCCGCCGATCACCTGGATCGAGTGCTTGACGTCGCGCGCCAGCAGCTCCCAGGCCTCGGGCTCGATCTCGAGCGGGGTGAACAGCCAGCCGGCCAGGGCGTCGTAGTCGGCGAAGCTGCTGATCTTGCGCTTCACCAGCGGCGCGCTGGCGCGCACGAGCTCCTCGGCGCGGGGGCCGCGGGACTCGAGGTAGCCCGTCGAGCGCAGCCACCCCACCAGCGCCTCGACGAAATCGTCGGCGGGCATCAGCCGCAGGTGGCGGCCGTTCATGACCTGGAGCTTCTTCAGGTCGAAGATCGCCGGGCTCTTGGAGATCCGCCCGACCGAGAAGGCCTTCACCAGCTCGTCGACCGTGAAGATCGTGGTCTTGTCGTCGAAGCTCCACCCGAGTAGGGCGAGGGCGTTGACGGCCGCCTGCGGCAGGAAACCGGCCGCCTCGAGGTCCTCGACCGAGGCCGCGCCGTGCCGCTTGCTGAGGCGCTTGCGGTCCTCGCCGAGGATCAGGGGGATGTGCGCGTAGTCGGGCGGCGTCGCGCCGAGCGCGCGCATCACCATCATCTGCTTGGGCGTGTTGGAGATGTGGTCCTCGCCGCGGATGACGTGGCTGATGGCCATGTCCACGTCGTCGACGGCGGCCGCGAGGTTGTAGGTCGGGGTGCCGTCGGAGCGGACGACGATGAAGTCCTCGATCTGCGCGTGGTCGAAGGTCACCGGGCCGCGCACGTAGTCGTGGATCACCGTCTCGCCGGGGATCTCCACGGCGAAGCGCCAGGCAGCGGTGCGGCCCTCCGCCTCGAGGGCGGCGATCTCCTCGGCCGTGCGGTCGCGGTTGCCCCGGACCACGGGGGCGCGCTTGTCGGCGCGCGCGGCGGCGCGCTGGGCCTCGAGCTCCTCGTCGGTCTCGTAGGCCGGGTAGATCGCCCCGGAGGCCTTCAGCGTCGCGATGGCCGCGTCGTAGACCGGCCCGCGCTCGCTCTGGCGCTGCGGACCCTCGTCCCAGTCGAGCCCCAGCCAGGTGAGGCAGCGCAGGATCTCCGCCTCGCTCTCGGGCGTCGAGCGCTCGCGGTCGGTGTCCTCGAGGCGGAGCACGAAGGTGCCGCCGGTGTGACGGGCGATCAGCCAGTTGAAGAGCGCGGTGCGCGCGCCGCCCACGTGGAGGCTTCCGGTGGGGCTGGGCGCGAAGCGCACGCGCGCCGGTCCGGTCACCTCGGGTCGGGGGTCTCTCGCCACGCCGGTAGATTAGCGAGGTGAGATTCGGCGCCCACGTTTCGTCCTCCGGCGGGATCAGCAAGGCCATCGGCCGCGGCCGCGACCTGGGCTGCGAGAGCCTGCAGGTGTTCACGCACAACCCGCGCACCTGGAAGCCGATCGACCACGCCCCCGAGGAGATCGCCTCCTTCCGCTCCCAGGCGGCCGAGGCGGGCATGGGGCCCCTCGTCAGCCACGGCCTCTACCTCATGAACCTGGGTGCGCCCGACCGCGAGGTGCCCACGGGTCCGCCCGGCAAGCCCGCGGTCGGCACGCGCAACATCTACCGCTCCTCCATCGAGAGCCTCGTCCAGCATCTGGTGATCGGCGACGCGCTCGGGCTGGAGGGCGTGGTGCTGCACGTCGGCTCGTCCAAGGGGTCGACCGAGGAAGAGGCCATCGCCCGCATCGGTGCGGGCATCGCCGAGGCCCTCGAGACCGCCGGCGGCGCCTGCAGCGTCTTCCTCGAGAACACCGCCGGGGCGGGCGACACCATCGGCCGCACCTTCGCCCAGCTCCGGGCGGTGGCCGACGCGGTCGCCAGGCCCGAGCGGCTCGGCTTCTGCCTCGACTCCCAGCACCTGTTCGCCTCGGGCTACCCCGTGCACGAGCCCGGCGGCATCGATCGCGTGCTCGACGAGTTCGACACCGTCGTCGGGCTCGAGAAGCTGCGCTGCCTGCACCTCAACGACTCCAAGACCGCCTTCGGATCGAACCGCGACCGCCACGAGAACATCGGCGACGGCGAGATCGGCGAGGACGGCATGCGCAGCATCCTCGGATGCCCCGCAGCTGCAGGGGCTGCCGGTGATCCTCGAGGTACCCGGGCTCGAGGGCAACGGACCCGACCCGGAGAACATGGCGCGCGTCCGGCGCCTCCACGCGGAGGGCCTCGCCGCCCGCTGAATCTCGGCGTTGCCTGACGGCCCCCGGACGGGTCAGATCCGACCCTCCACCGGCCGATGTCTTGATTCATGAGGATCTGGCGCCCACTCGCCACCGGCGCCGCCCTGTCGATCGCCGCGGTCGTCGTCGCCATGCTGCTCGCCCCGCAGTGGAGCGAGCGCATCGCCCTGTTCGACCTGGGCCCAGTCGGCGACCGAGCTCGGCGGGGCCGTCGCCTGCCTGGCCGCCGCGATCCACACCCGCGGCCGCGCCCGGCAGGTGTGGGGGCTCTTCGCCCTCGCCGTCGGCCTCTGGGCGGCGACCGACGCGACCTTCGCGGCGATGCAGATCGCGGGAGCCGAGGTGCCCGAGGTGAGCCCGCTCGACATCGGCTGGCTGGCGTTCTACGCACCCGCGGGGCTCGCGGCGATCCTGCTCTACCTGAGGCTGCGGCCCGAGCGCGGCACCCAGGGGCCGATCGACGGCCTCATCATCACGACCGGCGTCGCCGCGCTGGCCTGGACGGCCTTCCTGCAGGAGGCGGCCCCCTCGGCGAGGGGCGGGCTCTTCGGCGCCCTGGTCGTCGCGCTCTACCCGACCCTCGACCTGCTTGTGCCTGACGACCCTCGGCTGGATCGTGCTGCGCCACAAGCGCCGGGCTCCGGTGTGGCTCTACTGGGTGGTCGCCGCGTTCTGCCTGCAATCGCTCGCGAGCGTCGCCTACCTGATCACGATCCTGCCCGGCCACGACCTGGAGATCGTCGCGACGGCGGCCTTCATGGGGGCGGGCTGGTGCTGGATCACCGCGGGCGTGGTGCGCGCCCGCGCCCCACAGCGCGCCTGGGCCGCGGGCACCCACGACCGCCCGCCGGTCTGGAGCGAGAGCGTCCCGTTCCTGGTGGGCATCGGCGTCGCCGGCCTCGCCGCCCTGCGGCCCGACGCCGAGCTGCGGGCGGCCGCCGTCCTGGTCTCCGGCATGATGGCGATCCGCGCGATGGCGGCCCTGCGCGTCGGCCGGGGTCTGCTCACCGAGCGCGACCGGCTGCTGGTGACCGACCCGCTCACCGGGGCCTACAACCGGCGCTTCCTCGCCGAGGAGATCGAGCGCGCCTTCGCGCGCGCGCTGCGCGGCGCCGAGCCGCTGTCGGTGATCGCCCTCGACCTCGACCGCTTCAAGCAGGTCAACGACCGGCTGGGCCACGACGTCGGCGACCGGCTGCTGCGCGAGACCTCGGCCGCGATCAGCGGCAGCCTGCGCACGAGCGACGTCTTCTGTCGCCTGGGCGGCGACGAGTTCCTGATCCTCTGCTCCGCCACCGACGCGGCGGGTGCGCTCGTGGTCGCCGAGCGCACGCGGGCCCGCGTCCTCGAGGTGGCTGCCCGCGTCGCGCCGGACATGGGCGTCAGCGCCTCGCTCGGGGTAGCCACGTTCCCGCGGGACGCCGGCGACACGGAGACGCTGCTGCGCAACGCCGACGCGGCGCTCTACGAATCGAAGGGGCGCGGCCGCAACGTGGTCTCGCGGTTCGCACCGGCCACCGGCCTGGCGGCGCCGCTTCCGGCCTGAGCCTCAGCCCCGGGGGCGCGTTGGTACAGTGACCCGGAGGTCCCGCGGGCGTAGCTCAATGGTAGAGCAATGGCCTTCCAAGCCATCGACGGGGGTTCGATCCCCCCCGCCCGCTTCCCCCTGACTCGTGGCCCGGCTCCGGGCGGATCTCACCCCGCTTTGCGCGGGACGGAGTGGTCTCACTCCGCTTTGCGCGGGACGGAGCGGTCTCAGTCCGCTTTGCGCGGGACGGAGTGGTTCCACTCCCTTTGCGCGGGACGATGGCCGTGCCGGGGACGCGATCGGTCCTCGGACGTGCGTTCAACGCACTGATCTCCCTCTTGCGGGGAGATCAGGGCGGCAAATCGCCTCTACCGAGGCGATTTGCACCCAGCAGGCACCGCCTTCGGCGGGGATGGCCTCTGGAACACCGAGACGATCAGGCACCAGGGACGGCCACACAGGACGATTCCGGGGGCTACGCCCAGACGATCACATCGCGCCGCGCCTGCTTTCATGATCGCGACCACCTCGGATGTGCGCGCCACAGACGATCCGAAGATCACAGGCACCGGGGAGGACCGCCATGGATCGCAGCAGGGTTGCGCGCCGACGGCCTCCCAGGCTCTCTGACGTGGGTGAAGGCCTGAAAGCGTGAAACAGGGTTCGTCGTCTTGCGGACCACTGTGATTGGTTGACCGCGACGTACCCCGGGCGAAGCCCGGAGGAGCGGAATCAAAATGGCCCCGGCCAGGGGCCATTTTGTCGCCCTGATCTCCCCGCAAGTGGGAGATCAGTGCGTTGACGCACGTCCGGGTAAGGCGTTCCGATGGACGCCCCAGACGATCGTCCCAAAGAGTGGGGCCAGAACCACTCCGTCCTGAGCAGGTCGTACTCCCGGGCACCGCGTGCCATGGACGCCCCAGACGATCGTCCCGAGGAGTGGGGCCACGACCACTCCGAAGTGGCCCAGCTCCGGGGTGGTTCAGCTCCGGGCGTGGTCCAGCTCCGTCCTGAGCAGGGTGGAGTGAGACCACTCCGTCCCGAGCAAGGCGAAGGTGGTACGAGCTTCGGGGTGGTCGAGCTTCGCGACGGTGGTCGAGCTTCGGGGTGGTCGAGCTTCGGGGTGGTCGAGCTTCGGGGTGGTCGAGCTTCGTCCTGAGCAAGAGCGGGGTGGTTCAGCTCCGGGGTGGTCGCGCTTCGGGGTGGTCGAGCGTCGTCCCGAGCAAAGCGGGGTGGTCCACTCCGCCCCGGGCGGGCGGGTGGCTCGGATCGGCGCGCTCGTGATGAACCCGTGAGTCCCCCGTGAGAGGGGGTTGATGGACTCGCGGCGCACCGTCATCCGAGCCCGAGGGAGACGCAGATGTCCGAGAGCCTCATCCCCATCTCGCAGCACTTCGCCGTGTGGGACGTCCACCGCGGGAGCGGGTGGGTCTCGCTCCATGATCACGGGCACACCGTGGCCCGGGCGGATGTTGACGACATCGACGACTTCGAGGTCATCATCGACATGCTCGCCGACCGGCGGGGGCTCCGCTTCGACTCCCGGCGCGCGGTCCTGACGCGGGTCGCCGGGCCGGTGCCCGTCGGCGCGCACGACTGGAGGGATCGATGAGGCTCACGTGGGCGGACCGGCTGATCATCCGCCTGGCGCGACTGCTGCAGCGCATCGCACCGTGGCACCGGCTGCCCCGGCCCCTCGGCCTGCTCTGCCTGATGGCCATCCGCACCGAGCTCCGCCACCAGAACCTCTACGACCCGGCGCCCGAGGGCACCGGCACCCCGCCCGGCGCCGCCGGGCGGCACTTCGGGCGCAACCAGCCCCTGTGGGCGGCGCCGCGCCCCACGCCCGCGAGCATCCTGGAGCCGAATCCGCGCGAGGTGAGCCGCAGGCTGCTCGCGCGCACCGGACCGATGCTCGAGGTGCCGTTCCTCAACCTGCTCGCGGCGGCCTGGCTGCAGTTCATGGTGCACGACTGGATGAGCCACGGATCGGGCGTGCCAGGCGAGGAGATCCGGGTGCCCCTCGCCGGGGACGACGACTGGGAGGCGCGCTCGCCCGGCGACGAGATGCTGATCCGGCGCTCGCGGCCGAGCGCCGCCGAGGCGCCGGCCGGCGGCCCGCCGGTCTTCGACAACACCGAGACCGCGTGGTGGGACGGCTCGCAGATGTACGGCAGCAGCCCCGAGCGCGAGGCCCTCCTGCGCGCGGGCGACGGGCGGGCGCCTGACGATCGGCGGAGACGGCCTGCTGCCGGTGGAGGAGCGCCGCGGGGTCGATCTGACCGGGGTCAACGGCAACTGGTGGGTCGGCCTGTCGGTGATGCACACGCTCTTCGCCCACGAGCACAACGCGGTGTGCCGCATGCTGGCGAAGGCCCATCCCGGCTGGGACGACCAGCGCCTGTTCACCACGGCCCGCAGGATCAACGGCGGCGGTCATGGCCAAGATCCACACCGTCGAGTGGACGCCGGCCGTGATCCCCCACCGTACGGTCGTCGCCGCGATGCGGGCCAACTGGTACGGCCTCCTCGGCCCCCGGGGCGCGCGCGTGATGCGGCGCTTCACGCGCTCGGACGCCCTGATCGGGATCCCCGGGTCGCGCTGCGACGACCACGGCGTGCCCTACGCGCTCACCGAGGAGTTCGTCGCGGTCTACCGGATGCACCCCCTCATCCCCGACGACTTCCTGCTGCTGAGCGCCCGCACCGGCGTGCCGCTCGAGAGCAGGACGATGGCCGAGATGGCCGGGGCGGCCGCGCGCGGCGTGGTGGAGAGCCACCGGCGGGAGGACCTGATCGCCTCGTTCGCGGTCGGCCGTCCCGGGCTGCTGAAGCTCCACAACTACCCCGACGCCATGCGCGCCCTCTCGCGCAGCCGCGCCGACGCCGCGCCCGGGGCGGCGCGGGAGATCGACCTCGGCGCGATCGACATCGTCCGCGACCGCGAGCGGGGAGTGCCCCGCTACAACGACTTCCGCCGGATGCTCCGGCTCCCGCCGGCCGCGGACTTCCTCGCACTCACCGGCGGAGGCGGGCCTCGCGGACGAGCTGGCGGGCGTCTACCGCGACGTCGAGGACGTCGACCTGATGGTCGGCCTCTACGCCGAGCCGCCGCCGGAGGGCTTCGGCTTCAGCGAGACGGCCTTCCGCATCTTCGTCCTGATGGCCTCACGCCGGCTGAAGTCGGACCCGGTCTTCACCGACGACTTCCGGCCCGAGGTCTACACGGCCGAGGGGCTGGCATGGATCGAGGACGCGACCATGGCCGGCGTCATCGCCCGCCACACCCCCGCGCTCGCCGGCGTCGTCGCCGACGTGGTCAACCCCTTCGCACCCTGGGACCGCCCGTCCAACCGGCGCTCGGGCGCCACCGCCCCGTTCGCGCCACGTACGGAGGACCGATGAGCTCGCGCATCCACCCGCTCACCGACGGCACCGCCGGCCGGGTCCACGCCTACCTGCTCGAGGAGGACGACGGCGTGACGCTGGTGGACGCGCTCTCGGGCACCGACGGCGCGGCGATCGTCGCCGGGCTGGCCGCCATCGGGAGGGACGTCGGCGACCTGCGGCGCATACTGCTGACCCACGCCCACCGCTCGCACGTCTGCGGCGCGGAGCGGCTGAGGGCGATGAGCGGGGCCACGATCCACGCGAACCCGTTCGAGGCCTCCGTGATCGCCGGCGAGCGCCCCTCGGCGCCGACCGGCTTCTGGCCGCGGCGCCCCTACCGCGTCTACACGCTGCAGGCGGGCCTCACCCTGGGCTACTACGTCGAGCGGGCCTGGAAGCGCTTCACGGTCTTCGCCAACCCCCCCTTCGAGGTGGACGCGGAGATCCGCCACGGCGACAGCGTCGGCGCGCTGCAGGTGGTTCACACGCCCGGGCACACCGACGGCAGCATGTCGTTCTACTGGCCCGCGGAGCGCGCCCTGTTCACCGGCGACGTGCTGGTGACCTGGCCGCGCCTCGAGATCGGCTGGCGGGGCCTCACCACCGACACGGCCCGCAACCGGCGCTCGCTGGCCGAGCTCGCGACGGTGGGAGACGTCGAGTGGATCGGCACCGGGCACGGCCCGCCGATCACCCACGACGCCGCGGCCGCCGTGCGCGAGCTGCTGATCCGCGGCTGATCCGGGCTCAGCAGGAGCGAGCGGTAGAGCTCCCGCGTCTCGGGGCTCGGCTCGATGCCGAGCCGCGCCCGCAGGGTGGCACGGCAGGCGTGGAACTGGCGCAGGGCGAGGGGGCGCTCGCCGGCCTGGGCGTAGGCGCGCATCAGCGCCCGGTGCCAGCCCTCGCGCTCGGGGTCGGTGTCGATGAGCCGGCGGTAGCGCTCGATCGCCGCCGCCGGGCGGCCCATCTCGGCGAGCGCCGCGGCGAGGCGCTCCAGCAGGGCGACGCGCTCGCGCTCGAGCTCGCGGCGGGTGTCCTCGGCCCAGGGCTCGTAGGGGAAGTCGGGCAGGAAGTCGCCGCGCCAGAGCGTCTCGGCGCTGAGCATGCGCCAGGTCGACGGCGCCGGCCGCGCCGGGCGCGGGGCGGGCGAGCCGGACGAACTCGCCCGGCGTCCCACGAGTCGCGGTCCCCGAGGGCGAGGCGGTAGATCTCCCCCTCGCGGGCGATCAGCGAGCCGCCCGAGCGCGGCGGCGCCAGCGGCTCCAGGGTGCGGCGCAGCTCGTGGAGGGTGGTGTCGAGGGCGCGCGCCCCGCGCTCGGGCGCCAGCTCGGGCCAGAGGTGGTCGAGCAGCCGGTCGCGGTGGATGCCGCGGCGCGTCGGCGCAGACCAGCGCGCCGAGCAGCGCGCGCGCCTTCGCGCGGCCGAAGGTTCCGTCGGGCACGCGGGCACCCGCCCGGTAGAGCCGCAGCCCGCCGAAGGTCTCGATGCGGACGGCCGGCCGGGGACGGCGCTCGAGCACGACCCGCGTCCGCTCGGCGGCGGCGGCGACCGCCGGCTCGCCGTCGGCCGAGCAGGATCCGCATGGTCTCGGCGTCGACGTCGGTCTCCTCGCCCACCGCGGCGGCCAGGAGCGCCCGCGCGGGGGCGCCGTCGCCGAGGGCGACGACGCAGTCGTGCAGCACCTCGCCGCCCGGCCGCGGCGGCCAGACGGGCCGCGGTGTCCGCGCCCGGGCAGCCCACTCGCCAGCGCCCGGGCGAGCAGCGCCGCCGCCCGCGGGCGCTCCCGGCGCGTCCAGAGGACGGTCAGGTCGTGGCGCGCGGTGAGCTCCAGCGCCTCCGACAGGCGCGCGTCCCCGGACGGCGTGCCGGCGTGGGCGTGGGCCGAGAGCAGGCAGGCGCGCGCGCGGAACCAGTCGGCCCCATGGCGGGCGGCCGTGGCCACGGCCTCCTCGGCGAGCTCCCGGGCGAGGTCGTCGCGGCGCACGTCCCCGGCCGCCAGCGCCAGCTCGCACAGCACCGTCGGGATCTCGTACGAGTCGCCGTAGCCGGCGATCGACTCGCGGGCGGCGGCGATGCGCGCCGACGCGGCATCGCGTGTCGCCGCGTGCCGCCGCGCCACGCGCGAGCCCGGCGTTCATGCGGTAGATGACGTTCGTCCCCGCGCCGGCCGCGAGCGCCCGGCGCACCTCGGGCTCGAGCGCCGCGAGGCCGTCCCAGTCGCCGAGACCGGCCGAGCGATGTGAGCCGCCACCAGAGGCTCACGAGACCGGGCGCGGAGCCCATCCCGACCGACGCGGAGAGGTCGTGGACGGCCTCGGCCTCCTCGAGGCAGGCCCGGTAGCGGCCGGTGTCGGCGAGGATCGCCGCCCGGAAGCCCCGGCCCACGGCCTGCAGCATGCGGGAGTCCTCGACCTCGATCGGCTCGAGGCGGGCGAGCCCCTCGTCGATGCGGGCCAGCCCCTGGGCGACGCGGCCGCCGGGGTAGTCGAAGTAGAAGCCGCGGATGATCTCGGCGCAGGGGTCGAGCAGCGCGCGCTCGCGGCGTCCGGCGGCCGCGAGCGCGGTGTCGATCAGGCGCTCGGCATCGCCGGGCCGGCAGCCGATGGCGTGCGCGACGGCGACGATCATCTCCGCCATCGACCCGGCCGGCCCGGCGGCGGCCAGGCTCTCGAGGTGCGGCGCGGCGGCGGCGATCCTCTCGGAGGGGCGGATGCCCGAGAGTCAGCATCGCCTGCTGGGAGCGGTAGACCGCGCCGGCCGCCCCCGCGAGGTCGCCCTCGGCGACCAGCCGCGCCGTGGCGTCGGCCCACGTCTCCACGGCCGTGCGCGGATCGCCGCCCAGGTACGCGAGCAGGGCCCCCGCCAGCTCGATGCGCGGGCGCGACCGCCAGACCGGTTCGGGGATCCGCGCCAGCCAGCCCATCAGGGTCTGCCGCTCGGGGGTCGGGACCATCGACTCGGCGATCGGCTCGAGTGCGGAGGCCGCGTCCTCCACCGCCCCGGCCTCCAGGAAGTGGCGCACCGCCTCCTGGTGGTCGCCCGCGGCCTGCCACGCCCGGCCGGCCCTGAGGTGGAGCACGGCCAGGGCCTCGGGCTCGCGCTCGGCCAGGCGCCGCCTCAGGAAGGCGTGGAAGAGGTGGTGGTAGCGGTGCCAGCCGCCCTCGGCCTGGACGATGAACAGGTGCGACGCGACCAGGCCGCGCATCACCTCGCGCGCGTCAGGACGCTCGGCGACGACCGCGGCCAGCGCGGAGGTGAAGCGCTCGAGCACCGACGTGTCGAGCAGGAAGCGCTGCACATCGCCGGGGAGGCCGCTGAGGACCTCCTCGGCGAGATAGTCGAAGTGCGGCCCGGCCGTCGCGATCTGCTGGGGCCGCGCGGACCCCGGTCCCGACCGGGTCGCCAGCAGCAGCCCGGCCACCCATCCCTCGGTGCGCTGATGGAGCTCGCCGATCTCGTCGTCGCCGAAGGCCGTGGGCGCGTCCTGGAGGAGCTCCGAGGCCTCCTCGAAGCTGAACGCGAGCATGCCCTCACCGATGACCGTGGCGCCGCCCGCGACCAGCCGCGACGCGCCGAGCTCGCGCCGGCTGGTCATGGCCAGGTGCACGTTGGGTGGCAGGTCCGTGGTCAGGCGGCCGAGGGCCTCGAGGACGTCGGGCTCCTCGAGCGAATGGACGTCGTCGAGGGCGAGGACGAAGTCGTCGGGGATGGTCTCGACGACCTCGTTCGCGAGGGCCGCGATGCGGCGCTCGGGGGTCTCGGCCCGCGGCAGCGCCGAGGCGACGCCCGGGAAGGCCTCGGCGATGCCGGCGGCGACGTGGGCGATGAGCATGTCGGGGGTGCGCAGGCGCGCGTCGCACGACAGCCACACGGAGGGCATCGGCGAGCTCTCGAGCGCCTGGACCAGGACCGTGGTCTTCCCGTAGCCGGCGCCGGCGACCAGCTCCAGGACCCTCCCCTCCAGGCCCCGGTGGACGCGGGCCACCAGATCGGGCCGGGCCACGCTGTTGGGGGGCAGCCGCGGGGGCAGCAGGCGGGTGCGCAGCACGCCGATGGAAGCGGCCGGCGTCGCGGCGTCATCGGGTGCCGTCGTGGTCACGGTGTCGGGGTGCAGCCTCGCATCGGGACGCGATCATCCCACCGACGGGGGAGGCGGAGCACGCGCGGATCCGCCAGAATCCGCAATCGCGTGCCCCGCCTCCCCGACGGGGACCTCGTGGAGCCGGTGGAGCTAGTCGCCCTTCACCAGCACGGCCGACAGCGCTCCGCCGGCCCCCTCGCTGACCGAGACGACCTTCCAGCCGTCGGCCGCGCGGGCGTTGAGGGCGGCCGGCAGGCTCTCGCCGGTGCCGGTCTCCACGGCGTACTCGGGCGTCGGGGCGTCCGGGTCCTCGCCCTTCTCGGCGCGCTTCTTGAAGGCGTTGTAGGGACGGACCACCATGAAGAACACCACCGCGGCGATGATCAGGAAGGTGATCACGGCGTTGATGAAGGCGCCGTACTGGAAGCGGCTGCCGTTGATGGTGAAGTCGAGCTGGCTGAAGTCCGGCTGTCCACCGATGGCGGCGAGCAGCGGGGTGATGATGTTGGCGACGAATGCGGCGATGACCGCACCGAAGGCCGTGGCGATGATGACCGCGACCGCGAGGGCCACGACGTCGCCCTTGAGGACGAACTCCTTGAAATCCTTGGTTGCGTTCTTCACGTCTGTCTCCCGTCATGTGTGGGCACGGGGCGGAGCCTAGTCCGCGCCCAGCAGAGCGGGTGGGGCTCCGTCAGTTGATGCGCCGTTCGTGTCCGATCCAGTCACGTTCGCGCAATTCGAACTTGCGGACCTTGCCGGTGGACGTCCTCGGGAGCTCCGCGAGGAACTCGAAGCGGTCGGGGCACTTGAAGCCGGCGAGCCGCTCGCGGACGTGGGCGGCGAGCACCGCGTCGTCGGCCTCGCCGCCTTCGCGGAGCACGACGTATGCCTTCGGGCGCTCGCCCCAGCGCTCGTCGGGCACGCCGACGACCGCCACCTCGAGGACCGCGGGGTGGCTGCCGAGCGCCTGCTCGACCTCGATGGTGGAGATGTTCTCCCCTCCCGAGATCACGACGTCCTTCGCCCGGTCACGCAGCTCGATGTACCCGTCCGGGTGCCACACCCCCAGATCGCCGGAGTGGAAGACGCCCCCGCGGAAGGCGGCCGCCGTCCCCTCGGGATCGCCGAAGTAGCCCTTCATCACGTTGTTGCCGCTCATCACGATCTCGCCGACCGCGACCCCGTCGCGCGGCACGTCGGCGCCGAGGGGATCGACCACCCGGATCGGATCGGCCATCACCATGGAGACGCCCTGGCGCGAGAGCAGGCGGGCGCGCCCGGCGGGCTCCTCGTCGTCCCAGGCGGTCTGCCACTGGCAGACGGTGTGGGGCCCGTAGGTCTCGGTGAGCCCGTACACGTGGATCACCCGCGCACCGAGCGCCTCGGTCTGGGCGAGGGTCGTCGGGTTGGGCGGGGCGGCCGCGGTCATCACCGTGAGACCGCCCGCGAGCGGGTGGGCCTCCGGGGCGTTCACCAGGAGCGAGAGCACCATCGGGGCCCCGTTGAGGTGACTCACCCCCTCCCCGTCGATCAGCCGCCACATCTCGTCGGCACGCACCGCCCGCATGCACACCTGCCGGCCGCCCGCCGCGACGATCGCCCAGGGGTGGCACCAGCCGTTGCAGTGGAACATGGGGAGCGTCCACAGATAGACGGTCCGCATGTCGTGGCCGGCGGTCACGTTCTCCCCGAGCGCGTTCAGGTAGGCGCCGCGGTGGGTGTACATCACGCCCTTGGGCGTACCGGTCGTGCCCGAGGTGTAGTTGATCGCGATCGTGGCGTCCTCGTCCTCCACGGTCCAGGGCAGCGCGTCGTCCGAGCCGCGCGCGAGCAGCTCGGCGAGCGTCGTGCCCTGCGGCCCGCCGATGCCGGTGTCGTCGTCCCACACGACCTCGTGGACGCCGAGGGCGTCGGCCACGGGCTCCACCGAGGCCGCGAGCGCGGTGTCGGCCACGAGCATCCGGGCGCCGGAGTGGCGGCAGATCGCGGCGACCTCCTGCGGGGCGAGGCGGGTGTTGAGCGCCACCAGCACCGCCCCCGCGAGCGGCACCGCGAAGTGGGCCACGAGCAGCGCCGGCGTGTTGGCGCACAGGTAGGCGACGCGGTCGCCGGGCCCGATCGCCGAGGCGCGCAGCGCCTGCGCCGTCCGGGTCACCCGCGCGGCGAGCTCCCGGTAGGTGATGCGCTCGTCCCCGTGGACCACGGCGATCGCGTCGGGGAACACGTCGGCCGAGCGCTCGAGGAAGGCCAGCGGGGTGAGCGGGGTGATGTGGACGGGCACGGGGCCCTCTCTACGGTGCGCCCGCGCGCAGGTCAAGGGCGCTCAGGCAGGGGCCTCGTGGCGCATCTGCAGCGAGCAGACCGCAGCGACCAGCGAGATCGCGGCGCAAGTGAGGCCGATCACCTGGTATCCGGGGCCCTCGAAGACCGGCCCCATCAGCGCCGCTCCGAGCATCACGCCGATGTAGGTGGTGCAACTCATCAGCGCCACCACGGCGCCGCGGCCGTCGGGCATCGCGTTGGTCGCGACGGTCGCCATGGCGATGAGGAAGCCCGCCTGCTGGGTGCCCATCACGACCAGGACGGCTCCGAGCGCCAGCGGGACCGCCGTCGTCAACGGCAGCACGGCGAAGATGACGGTGTGCGCCAGGAGGGTGAGGGTGACCGCCCGCGCCTTGCCGATGCGGTCGATGACCCAGCCGTTGGCGGACATCACCGCCACCCCGATGCCGTAGAACAGGATCAGACCCGCGGCCGGCCCGCTCCCGACGTCGAGCTCCTCGCGCAGGAAGCTGCCGAGGTAGGTGTAGACGCCGTAGAAGGCCAGCATGTCGAGCAGGTTGACCAGTAGGAGCCAGCGCACCGCGCCCACGCCGAGCGCCGCGCGCAGGCCGACGCGGGCGGGCGCCTCCTCGCCCTCGGGCCGCGCCGCCGCCGCCGGCAGCAGGCGCACGGCCATGACCGTGGCGACGGCCGCCAGCAGCGCCAGCGCCGCGAGCGCCTCGCGCCAGCCCGCGACCTGGCCGATCAGCCCGCCGAGCGGCACGCCCGCGACGAGGGCGAGCGCCCACCCGGAGATCACCCAGCCCATCACCCGGGCCCGGCTCTCGTACGGCACCTCGTCGCCCACCCACGCGTAGGCGGCCGGGAGGAAGAGCCCGGTGCCCACTCCGCAGAGGGCGCGCCCGGCGAGCAGCGAGAGCAGGCTCGGCGCGACCGCGCAGAGCAGCCCCGCCACGGCGAAGATCACCAGGCCCAGCAGGATCGCCCCGCGGCGCGAGGTGCGGTCGGCGACCCAGCCGGCCGCCGGGGCGACGATCGCCACCGCCAGCCCGTAGACGCTCACCGACAGCCCGGCGGCGTCCACCCCCGTTCCGAAGTCCTCGGCGACGTCCTCGAGCAGCGGCGAGATGACGAGCGCCTCGGAGCCGACGGCGAACACCCCCAGCAGCAGGGCGAGGGTGGCGGCGGCGAGCGCCCGTCCCTCGAGCACCGGCCGGCCGGTGGTGATGCCCGTGCCCATCGGCGCAGTCTGCCCGGATGCCGCCGGCGCGGTGGGTTCAGGCTCCGCCGGCGATGCGCCCGTGGGTCAGCTCGCCGATCGACGCGAGGACGACGTCGGCGAGGGCCAGGGCCTCCACCGCGGGCGGGTAGAGGGCGTTCGGGATCGCCACCACCCCCATGCCGGCCGCGGAGGCGGCCCGGATCCCCGCGCCCGAGTCCTCCACCGCCACCGCGTCGGCGGGTGCGATGCCGAGCCCCTCGAGCGCCCGCAGGTAGACGTCGGGCGACGGCTTGCCGCGCGCCACCTCCTCGGAGGAGACGGTCACGGTGAAGGCGCGCGCCAGGCCGCCGATCTCAAGCACCGTCTCGATCAGCGCCCGCGTGGACGAGGTGGCCAGGCCGAGCGGCACCCGCTCGGCGAGGGCGAGCACGGCCTCGCGCGCTCCGTCGATGAAGGGCGGCGCGGCGCGGTACCGGCCGATCAGGCGGCGCACGACCTCGGCCTCGATCTCGCCGGGCGACATCTCCAGGCCGACGGCATCGCGCATGTAGCCGGTCCACTCCGGGGTGCTCATCCCCATCATGTCGTGGTGGGCCGAGGGGCCCCAGCGGCCCCCGCGCTCGTGCGCGAGGTCCTCGCGCACGACGTCCCAGAGCTCCTCCGAGGAGATCAGCACGCCGTCCATGTCGAAGACGACCGCCCGGACCTCGCGGGGGATCACGGGGATAGCCTGCGCCGGTCGCCGCCGCCGGAGCGGGACGCACGGACGAGGAGGGACGGGATGGAGGCGCGTCTTCTGGAGTCGGTCTTCCCCACCGACACCAACCCACGGGGGAACCTGTTCGGGGGCACGCTGGTCTCCTGGATGGACAAGGCCGCCGGCTTCGCGGCGATGCGACGGGCGCGGTCGGTGGTGGTGACGGCGGCGATCGAGGACATCGCATTCGACGTGCCCATCCTCCAGGGCGACCTGGTCGCGGTGTACGCCCGGGTCGTCTCGGTGGGGCGCACCAGCATGCGCGTGCGCGTCGAGGTGAGCAAGGAGGACGCGCTGGAGGGCACGAGCGAGCTCTGCACGGTCGGGCACTTCACGATGGTCGCGGTCGGCGCCGACCGGCGGCCGGTGCCCGTGCCACCCGAGGAGGACGCCGCGGGCCGGGCCTGAGGCGCGCCCCCGCTCACCCGGGGAGGTCCCACCGGTGCACGGGGACGCCGGTGGCGCAGCCCTCGATGTAGGCCTCGGTGAGGGCGGCCAGGGCCGCGGTGCGGTCGCGCCCGCGCTCGAGCGCGGCCAGGGCACGTCGCTGCCAGACCGAACCGGTCACCCCGCTCGCCACCCTCTCGGCGACCACCCCGAGCAGGACGTCGGCCTCGTCCGCGTCGACGCCGAACCCGACCAGGCCGACCCGGGCGACCGGCAGCAGGCGGTGCACGAGCTCACCCGCACCCGCCGGGCGCGGGGACGGCGCCTCCCGCGACGGCCACAGGAGCATCGCGTCCAGGCCATCGCGCGCGGCCGCATAGAAGTTGCGGCGCGCGAAATCGAAGGGCATCGAGCGGGCGATCCACTCCATCTGCGGGGCGAGCGCGACGGTCAGCCCCACCAGGAAGGCGATGTTGGCCTGCATGTCGATCATCGAGGGCCCGCCGGGCAGGGCGCGCATCTCGATGCGCAGGTGGGCGTCGTCGCCCGGCGCGAACACCGCCCGGTTCCAGCGCCAGACCGTGCCGTGGTGCAGGCGCAGCTCATCGAGCGCCGGCGAGCCGCCCGCCGCGATGACGGCCGCCGGGTCCTCGTCGCCGACCACCGGCAGGATCGGCACATGGAGGGCGACGCTCTCGGCGAAGGGCTCGAGCGGGCCGGCGATCCAGCCGTGACCGAACGACGCGCGCGAGGGCAGCCACGCGCCGCCGATGGGCGCGCGATCGTCGATCGCCTGCCCGAAGAGCGCCACCCGGGTCTCCTGCCAGAGCAGGTGCCCGAGCAGCAGCGGGGAGTTGCCCGACGCCGCGAGCACCGGGGCGACCGCGACCTGGGCCGCGTTGAAGGCGGCGGCGAACGCGCCCGGCGGCACGCGCAGATGCACGTGCAGTCCGGTCGCCGCACCCTCCAGGGTGATGTCGTCCCACTCCATGCGCAGCGGCTCGTCGCCGTCGATGTCGATGTGGAACGGCTCGCCGCGCAGCCCGAGCAGGCCCTCGCTGAGGGCGCGGAAGCGGGGGGAGTCGCTCATGCCGGCCGGCCCGAGATCGCCGAAGCGCAGAGTCGGCAGGATGCCCACGGCGACCGGGCGCGCGCCCTCCCCGGCCGCCCCGCGGGCCACCGCGGCGAGACCGCGCGCGAGGTCGTCGCCGAGGGCGGACATCGGCCGGCCGGCGAGCGGCACGGGGTCGGAGTTGATCTCCAGGTTGAAGCGGTCCAGCTCGAGGTCGATCTCCCGGTCGGCCGCCGCCCGCACCGCCTCGTTCACCGGCGCGGGAAGGGCGCCGCCGTCAACGAGGCCGATCTCGAGCTCCGCCCCGATCGAGGGCGCGCCGTCGCCGAACCCGGGCCGGGAGATCATGGTGCCGAGGGCGGCGAGCCCCTCGCGGCAGCGCTCGGCGAACCGGTGGTGGTCGCCCGGCGGGAACTGCTCGATCGCGATCTCCTCACCCACATCCACCATCCTGCCCGTCCGGATGCCCTCTCAGGCGCATCCGGCCGCAACGCCGTGCCGACGGAACGCGATATCGTCCCCGCCGGCGCGCGGGCGTGCGCCGGACCCGAGCGGAGGGCGCGTCCATGTGCATGCAGTGCGTCGGTGCGTTCGGCACCGCATTCCAGGCGGCCACGGTGATCGGCGGACCGCTCGCGTACGCGGGCTACCGCAGGGTGCGCGCGACGCTGGGCCTGCGCGACACCTCGGTCGCCGCCTGCGAGACGGCGACCGCACCTCAGGACGAGGGCAGCACCGCCCCGGCGCCGACCAGCCGATCGATCGCGTCGACGAGGTCGGCGGCGAACTGCGCACCCGTCCAGCGCCGGCACTCGGCGAGGGCGTCGGCCACCGTCAGCGGCACGTGGTAGGAGCGCTCTGAGGTCATGACGTCCCAGGCGTCGGCGAGCGCGAGCACGCGGGCGCCGTCGGGGATCGCCTCGCCCGCGAGGCCGTCCGGGTAGCCGCTGCCGTCCCAGCGCTCGTGATGGCCGCGCACCCACGAGACCTGCTCGGGGGTGAGCACGTCGGCCACCATCTCCGCGCCGATGGCCGCGTGCCGCGTGATCTCGGCGTACTCCTCCATCGTCAGCCGGGCCGGTTTGAAGAGGACCCTGTCGGGCACCCCGATCTTGCCGACGTCGTGCACCAGGCCGGCCTCGCGCAGGCGGACCAGCCGGTCGGCGTCCCAGCCCATCGAGGCCGCGAGCGAGACGGCCAGGTCGGCGACCCGCTCCGAGTGCTCGCGGGTGGAGGGGTCCTTGGCGTCCACCGCACGGGCCAGGACGCGGATGCTCTGGAGCGCCTGGACGCGCTGCAGGCGGTCGGCACGCTCCTCCGCCGAGAGCTCCTCGACGACGCTCGGCGAGTAGAGGAAGGCGACGTCGCGGCCGTGCTGCTTGGCCCAGTAGAGGGCCCCCTCCGTCAGCCGCAGCAGGTCGCCGGCCGATCCGGCCTGGGCGAGGTCGCAGACACCGGACGAGACCGTCACGTGCACGCCCTCGCCGAGGGTGGTGCGCGCCACCGTCTCGCGCATCCGGTCGACCGCCTGCCAGGCCTCCATCGCCTCGGTCTCGGGCATCAGCCAGGCGATCTCCTCGCCTCCGACGCGGGCCACCAGATCGGCCTGGCGGGCGGCGCCCCGCAGCAGGGAGGCGATCTCCGACAGAACCCGGTCGCCGGCGCCGTGGCCGTTGCGCTCGTTGACGCGGCGGAAGTGGTCGATGTCGATCAGCGCCAGCGAGAGGCTCCTGCCGTGCCGGCGCGCGCGCGTCACCTCGTGGGCCAGCCGTTCCTGGAAGGTGCGGTGGTTGGCGAGGCCGGTGAGCGGGTCGGTGGTGGCGTGCGCCCGGACCTCGATGGCGCTGCGCAGGGACTCGGCGTGGAGCCGCGCGTTGGCGAGGGCCACCGACGCCATTCCCGCGAGGCTCTCGGCCGCCGCCCGCTCGCGCGCCGAGAACCGCCGCGGCCGGCGGTACGACAGGAACAGCGTGCCCAGGAGCTCGGCCACGCCGTCGCGGCGCACCGACGGGTGCTCCAGGCGGATGCCCACGATCGCCCCGGCGCCGAGGCTGCCGGACATGGACGGGGGAATCGCCCCGTCGGCGGCGACGTCCTCGATCACCATCGTCCGGCTCGCGCCGGCCGCGATCATCTGCCACATCGGCAGCTGCGACCGCGTGAGCCCGCGGGACGATTCGAGGTAGGCCCGCAGCCCGGGATCCGCCTCGGTGGTGTGCACCGACTCCACGGCCGATCCGCCCTCCTCGTGGACGTAGCAGGTGGCGCGATCGGCGGCCATCGCCCGCCGCGCGGTGGAGACGACGAGGTCGATCGTGCCGTCCAGATCCAGGTCGCCGCGGAACATGCCGGCGAGGGCGTCGCTGACCACGCGCTCGCGCGCCTCGGCGTTCGCGATCGCCAGGCCCGCCAGATCGGCGAACCGGCCCAGCCGGGCCTCGTCCTCGGCGCCGAAGGCCGTCGGGCGGACCGAGCCGACCCAGAGGGCCCCCCAGACCCTGCCCGCCACCCGCACCGGGCAGGCGACGGCCGCCCGGAACCCGGGCGGCCCTCCCCAGCTCGCGAACGTCGCCGGGTCGACCGCCTCGATCATGTCTCCGATCCACGCCCCGCGGCCCGTCCGGTGGACGGCGGCCACGGCGCTCCCGCCGGCGAGCGGCGTGAGCGCGCCGAGGGGCTTCCCGGCCACGCCCTCCCGTTGCCAGGTGCCGACCTCGACGGCGTCGGCCGTGTCGAAGCGGCTGACGCCCCCTGCGTCGCCATGGAGGATGGTGGCCGCCTCCCGCGCCACGCGGGCGAAGATCAGCTGGTCCTCGCCCTCGCGCGCCACGACCGTGGCGACGCGCTGCAGGGCGGCACGCTCGTCCTCGTTGCGGCGCCGCCGGCTGACGTCGCGGCAGAGCGCGACATAGCCGGTGATGCCTCCCGCGTCGTCGACGATGGGGGCGATCACGCGCGCGGCCGGGAAGCGCGAGCCGTCGCGACGCACCTGCCACCACTCGCGCTGGATGGCTCCGCCCTCGCGGGAATCCGCCAGCAGCGCCTCGAGCCCGCCGGCCGCGCCGAGCTCCCGCGCCCGCGCGGCCAGCTCGTCGGGGTCGTGCCCCAGGGTGAGGTCCGCGACCCCGACCACCTCGGCCGCCGGATGGCCGAGCATCCTCTCGGCGCCCTCGCCCCATTCGGTGACCACGCCGCTCCGGTCGGAGATGACCACCGCCAGGAAGCCCGCCGCGCCGCGCATCAGGCCGGAGAGGCGGTCGGTCAGCCGCGACCGCTCGGCCTCCGCGCGCCGCCGCACGGCGCGCTCGGCGGCGTCCTCGAGACCGCGCACGGCGGCGGCCGGAAGTCGCGCGAGGTCGGATGCCGGCACGACCTCCGCCGCCCCGCCGCGCATCAGCTCGACGATCGTCGCCGGGGCCGGCTCGGGGCAGACCACCACGCAGGCGGTGGCGTGGTCGCGGCGGCAGGCCTCCTGCAGCACGCGGCAACCGAGCGCCTCCGGATCGGAGCAGACGGCGACCACCAGATCGGTCCCCCCGGCGACCAGGGCCTCCCGCAGGGCGTCCGGGCCGCCCGTGACACGCCGTGCGCCCAGTCCGGCGCCCTGGAGCACCTCGGCGACCTCGTCTCCGAGGCCCTCACGATCCTCGAGGAGGAGGATCCCGGGGTGTTCGGCGGACGACACGTCCGGAGATTCGTACTATGACGGTCCGATAGCAAGCCCCGTCATCCCGGCAGCGGCGCGCAGGGCCCGCCGGCCGTTCAGCCCGCCCCGGTCAGCCGGGCCCGGCGCATCACGCTCTCGGCCATCCGGCGGGTCGCGTCGTCGATCATCTCCCCGTCCAGATCCGCGGCCCCCGAGCCCGCCCGCGCCGCGGCGGCGTGCGCGTCGAGGACGCGCCGGGCGCGGGCCACCTGGGCGGCATCCACGCCGAAGACCTCGTTGAGGGGATCGATCTGGGAGGGATGGATGCTCCACTTGCCGTCGTAGCCGAGGGCGTGCGAGCGCGCGGCCGACGCGGCCAGCCCCTCCCCGTCGGCGAGCACGGCGTAGGGGCCGTCGATGGCCTGCAGGCCGTTCGCCCGCGCGGCCACGAGGATCCGGCCGAGGACGTGGTGCCAGCCGTCACCGGGGTACCCCGGCACCGGCACGCCGATCGCCGTGTGGGGCATGCCCAGCGACGCCGCGAGGTCGCCGGGGCCGAACACCAGCGCCTCGAGCCGGGCCGGGCAGGCAGCCGCGATGGCGTCGGCCGCCGCGAGGCCGCGCGCGGTCTCGATCTGCGCCTCCAGGCCGATGCTGCGCGGGGCGAGGCCGAGCTCGCCCTCCACGGCGCTCAGCAGGTGGTCGGCGAAGGTCACGTGGCTGGGGTCGTCGACCTTGGGCAGCACGATCACGTCGAGCGCGGCGCCGGCGCCGCCGACCACGGCGACGATGTCACGGTGGCAGTGGGGGTCGTCGACGGCGTTGACGCGAACGGCGACCGTCGGCGCCCGCATGCCCGCCAGCACGGCCGCGACCACCGCCTCGCGAGCGCCCGCCCCCTTCTCGCCGGCGCTGACCGAGTCCTCGAGGTCGAGGATCACCTCGTCGGCGCCCAGGCCCGCGGCCTTGGCCAGCATCCTCGCGCTGGAGCCGGGCACCACGTGGCAGCTGCGCCGTGCGCGCGGCGGGCGGGCGCTCACCGCTACCTGCGGCGGAGCATCCCGAAGATCCCGCGCACCACCTCGCGCGTCACCTGGCGCGCCATGCTCGAGCCGAGCACGTCCTGCACCTGGTCGGCCAGGGTCTCGGGGGGCTTCGGCTCGCGGCGGCGCGGCGCGGGCGCGGGGCGCGGCCTCTCGCGCACCTCCTCGGCCTTCGCGACATCGCCGGAGATGCGCGCCTCCAGCAGCTCGGCGGCGCTCTCGCGGTCGAGGCGCTCGGCGTAGCGCGGGCGCAGCGGTGAGGCGGCGATCGTGGCGGCCCGCTCCTCGGGCGAGAGCGGCGTCATGCGCGAGCGCGGCGGGTAGAGGCGCGTCGCCGCCACGGGCGTGGGAACGCCGCGGGGGTCGAGCACGGTCACGGCCGCCTCGCCGACCCCGAGCGACTGGAGCGTCTCGGCCAGCTCGTAGTGCTCGGTCACCGGGAAGGTCTCGACCGCCGACTTGAGGGCGCGCGCATCCTTGGGCGTGAAGGCCCTCACCGCGTGCTGCACCCGGTGGCCGAGCTGGGCGAGGACCTCGTCGGGCACGTCGGTGGGGAGCTGGGTGATGAAGAAGACGCCGACGCCCTTCGAGCGGATCAGGCGCACGGTCTGGGCCACGGAGTCGAGGAACGACTTCGACGCGCCGTCGAAGAGCAGGTGGGCCTCGTCGAAGAAGAAGACGAGGGTCGGCTTGTCGGGGTCGCCCACCTCGGGCAGGCGCTCGAAGAGCTCGGCGAGCACCCACATGAGGAAGGTCGAGAAGAGGGCCGGCTGGCGGGCGACGTCGACCAGGTTCAGCACCGAGACGATGCCGCGGCCGTCGGGCGCGACGCGCAGCAGGTCGCCCACCTCGAACGCCGGCTCGCCGAAGAAGACGTCGCCGCCCTCGGCCTCGAGCTGCGACACCTTGCGCAGCAGCACCCCGGCGGTGGACGCCGAGATGCCGCCGAGGGTCCTGAGGTCGGCCTTGCCGGGGCCGGTGAGGTAGGCGAGCGCGGCGCGCAGGTCCTCCAGGTCGATCAGCGGCAGCGCCTTCTCGTCGCAGAAGCGGAAGATCAGCCCGAGGCTCGACTCCTGGGTCTCGTTGAGGCTGAGCACCTTGGCCAGCAGCGTCGGCCCGAACTCGGTGACCGTCGCCCGGATCGCGACGCCGTCGGCGCCGGTGAGCGACAGCAGCTCCACCGGGCAGCTCGCCGGTGCCCACGCGTCGGCGAGCTCGGTGGCGCGGGTGGTGACCCGCTCGTCGGGCGAGCCCGGCGGCGCCGACGCCCGCCAGGTCGCCCTTCATGTCGGCCGCGAACACCGGGCAGCCGGCGGCGGAGATCTGCTCGGCGATCAGCTGCAGGGTGCGCGTCTTGCCGGTGCCGGTCGCCCCCGCGATCAGGCCGTGGCGGTTGAGGAACCGCAGCGGGATGCCGACCTCGACCGCCGTGTCGGGCTCGGTGGGCACCGCGTAGGGGCGCCCGAGGCGCACGGTGGGAACCGTGAACCCGTAGCCGGCGGCCATGTCGTCGTGGAATGTGCTCATCAGGGGACGAGCACCAGCTTACGGCCACCGGTGCCGGTCGTCTGGCGGGCCCACGCATCTCCCGCCTCGGCGAGCGGGATCGCCTCGGTCTCGACGACGACCTCGCCGACCGCGGCGACCTCGGCGAGCTCGCGGTAGGCGCGCCGCACGCCGGCCGGATCCTCGACGAGCACGGAGAACCCGAGCACGTCGATGCGCCGGCCGCGCAGCGGCCCCGCGACCATCGTCATCGCGGGGCTCTCGGCGTTGCCCACCTGGACGAGGCGCCCGCCGTGGCGAAGAGCGCCGACGGCCGCACCCGCCGAGTCGCCCCAGAGCGCGTCGACCACGACGTCGGCGCCCGGCGCGCACGCCTCGCGCGAGCGCCGCCGCCAGGCCGTCGCCGGTCGGCAGGGCGACGTCGGCGCCGAGCGCGAGCGCGCGCTCGCGCCCCGACGCGCTGCGCGCCACCGCCACCACCCAGCGGGCGCCCTCCCAGGCGGGCGGCCTGGATCGCGACCTGGCCCACCACGCCGCTCGCGCCGAGCACGACGACGGTCTCGCCCGGAGCGAGCCGGCCGCGGTCGCGCACCGACATCCACCCGGCGAGCCCCGCCACGCCGAGACCGCCGGCGAGCACGTCCCCGAGGCCGTCCGGCACGGCGACCAGCGACTCCTCCGGCGCGCCGACCACCTCGGCGAAGGCGCCGGTGATGGGCAGGCACCACACCCGGGTACCGGCCGGCAGCGTCGCGGACGCGATCACCTCGCCCATGCACTCCGCGCCGGCCGTGAAGGGCGGATCGGGCAAGCGGCATGTAGAAGCGCCCCGAGGCGATGGCGAGATCGACCGGGTTGAGGCCCGCGGCCCGCATCCGCACGAGCGCCCGCCCGGGCGCCGCCGAGGGCTCGGGGGCCTCGCCCACCACCGGGGCGGCGCCCCACTCGACCACGCTCACGGCTCGCATCGGGGGGCACGCTACACGCCGCCCGGCCGGAGGGCCGCCGGGCGGCGATCGTTGGCCATCGGGCCAAAGGGATCGCCGCGGATCGGCGCTCACACTCGACCGATGACATGGAACCCGCGCGAACACCACCACGACCGCGACGTCTGGGTCCCCTGCGGGACCTGCTGGGGTCAGCGCACGCTGTTCACGACGTCGGCCGAGCACGGCCGTCTCGTCGCCGGCGCGTGCCCCTCGCTGCCTGGGCATCGGAGAGCGGCTCACCGGCGGGGACCACGTCCCCGCCGCGACCCCTTAGCCCGGACGGGCGGCGGATCGAGGCTCAGCTCGGCTTGCGCCGCTTCCGGTTCTCGGGTCGCAGAGGGCAGCCGGCGCACATGCGCGCGGAGTCGCAGCAGCGCTTCTTGACCTTGACCCGCTTCTTCTTCTTGCCGGCGGCCGCCATCCGACGGGCACCATAGCGACCGAACGACCGATGTGAGGGCGGCCGAACACGACGGTGTCGCGCGGGAACCGCCGGTGGCTACCCCGCGAGGCCCAGCAGCCAGCCCACCGTGAGCAGCGCGACGCCCAGGACGGCGATGACCAGCGGGTGCAGCGGGGGAAGGATGCGCTCCACGTCGGGCTCCTCGGTTGCGTGTGCCTGCACCGACCCATTCGCCGCGGGGGGTCGGCTACCCTGCCCCGGTGCCCTTGACCGATCTCGTGACGAGCGCAGACCGGGCGATCATCGCGGCGGCGGCCGGCCTGCGAAGCGCGCCCCTCACGGCGGTCATGACCCTCCTCTCGGCCTGGTGGGTGAAGGGGCTCCTCATCGCGGGCATCGGCACCGCCGCCGATCTGCGCGGGCGCGCCCACCGCGTTCCGCCGACGCCGCTGCTCGCCGGCGCGGCGCTGCTGCTGGCCTCGCTCGCGAGCGGCGCCCTGAAGGACCTCGTCGGCCGCCTCCGCCCGCCGCTCGCCGATCACGACCGTGAGCGCCCTGGTCGCGCTGCCCGCCGGACGCGTCGTTCCCCTCGGGGCACGCGACGACCGCGTTCGCGGCGGCCGGCGTCGTCGCCGCGCTCCATCCGCGCCTGGGGCCGCCGGTCGTCGGCGCTCGCCGCCCTCGTGGCGGTCTCGCGTGTGTACCTGGGCGTCCACTATCCGGCGGACGTCGTCGCAGGCGCCGTGCTCGGCCTCGCGATCGCCGCGCTGGTCGTCGGCGCGGCGCACCGGCTCGGGATCGTGACCGCCCCGCCGACGCCCTTTACCCGCACCCGCGTCGCCGCCAGGATGCGGGCGTGGAGATCGAGCCCCTCGACCTGATCACCGGCGGCGGCGCATGACCCGCGTGCTGGTGACGGGCGCCACCGGGGCGCTCGGAGGGGAGATCGCCCGCGAGCTGTCCCGCCGCGGGGCGCGCCTGGCCCTGCACGGGCGCGACCGGGCGCGGCTCGAGGCACTCGCGGCCGAGATCGGGGCGGAATCGGCCACGACGGCCGATCTGACGGGGGCGGGCGAGCCCGAGCGCGTGGTCGCCGAGGCGGCGGCCGCCCTGGGCGGGCTGGACGCGGCGGTCTGCGCGGTGGGCGTGGTCGCCTTCGGGCCGGCCCAGGCGCTCGACGACGCGATGCTGACGACGCTGATGGAGGTCAACCTGCAGGTCCCCGTGCGGCTGACGCGGGCGCTCGCGGCCCGCATGGAGCGCGGGGCGGTGATCGTCAACATCTCGGCGATCGTCGCCGAGATGCCCACGGCCGGGATGGCCGCCTACTCGGCGTCGAAGGCGGCGCTGACGGCCTTCGACCGGGCCGGCGGCCGCGAGCTGCGGCGGGAGGGGATCCGCCTGATCGACGTGCGGCCCGCCGCACCTCGACACCGGCCTGGAGACCCGGCCGATCGCCGGCGAGCCGCCGCGCCTTCCGACCGGCCAGGACCCGGCCGACTGGGCCCGGAGGATCGCCGACGCGATCGAGGATCCGGGCAGCACCGAGGTCGGCTCCGGGGCGTGATCAAGTACATCGGCTCCAAGCGCGCCGTCGTCCCCATGCTCGAGGGTCTCGCGCGCCGGCTGCCGATCTCCTCGGTCTGCGACCTCTTCGCCGGCACCACCCGGGTCGGGCAGGCCTTCCGCCGCGCGGGGTGCCGCGTGGTGTCCAACGACCTGGCCAGCTACTCCGAGGCGTTCGGGCAGCGCCTACATCGCCGCCGACGAGCGTCTCGACCGCGCCCGCCTGCGCGCCCTGATCGACCATCTGCAGGCGCTGCCCGGCGCGCCCGGCTACGTCACCGAGACCTTCTGCCTGCAGGCGCGCTACTTCTCGCCGGCCAACGGCGCCCGGATCGACGCGATCCGCGCCGAGATCGACCGCCTCGACCTCGACCCGGCGGTCCGCGGGTGCCTGCTCACGAGCCTGATCGAGGCGGCCGACCGCGTCGACTCGACCTGCGGCCTCCAGATGGCCTACCTGAAGCGGCCCGCGCCGCGCAGCCTGCAGCCCCTGACGCCTGCGCGAGCCCGAGCCGGTCGCCGGGCCCGCGGGGACGGTGACGCCGCGCGGCCGCGAACGAGCTCGCGCGGAGCCTCGACGGCGTCGATTGCGCCTACCTCGACCCGCCCTACAACCAGCACTCCTACTTCTCGAACTACCACGCGTGGGAGACGATCACCCGCGGAGACCGCCCGGAGCCGTACGGAGTGGCGCGCAAGCGGATCGACTGCCGCACCACGCGCAGCCCCTTCAACCGATCGCGCGAGGCCTGGCCGGCGCTCGTCGACCTGGTGGGCGCGCTGCGCACGCCCTGGGTGATCCTCTCGATCAACGACGAGGGCTTCCACGAGCCGGCGGCCGTGGCCGAGCTGCTCGGCGAGCGCGGCCACGTGGCGGCGCTCGCCATGGACGTGCCTCGCTACGTGGGGGCCCGCATCGGCATCCACAACCCGGCGGGCGTGCGGGTCGGGGCCGTCTCGCACGTGCGCGCGACCGAGTGGCTGATCGTGAGCGGACCCGACCGGGCGGCGGTGGAGTCGGCCTTCGACGACACGGCGGGCCGCCGCGGGGGTCACGGCAGTGGCGTGAGCGACCTCGTCGGGGCCGTCGGGGCCGGATCAGACGGGCGCCGCGGCCGGCGGTCTCGGTGACCAGCCGGGGCGGGGCGCCGTCGCTCCAGGTGCACCGCCGCCCCGTCGTCGACCGCGAAGGTGGCCGGCATCCGCCCCTCGGCCGATCAGCGCGCGCAGCGCCACGACGCGGCCCGGGTCGCTGTCGGCGTGCGGGCAGAAGCCCCCGGGCAGCAACCCGAGCCCGGCGACCGGGGCGAACCCCGGCCCGAGGGAGTTGGTGAGGCCGCCCGCGAACCAGCAGATCGCTCCCGCGCTGACGCCCGAGAGCACGACGCCCCGCCTCCCACGCCCGGCGCAGGACGGCCCCGAGCCCGTGGACCTGCCCAGATCGGCCATCAGGTTCGCGCTGCTGCCGCCGCCGACGTAGATCACGTCCTGCGCGAGCAGGTACTCCTCGAGCCCCTCGGGGTGGGAGCGGAACAGCGGCAGGTGGCTCGGCTCGCAGCACGGCCGCGGGCGAAGGTCTCGTAGAAGCGCGCCACGAGCCAGTCGGAGTCGCCGCTGGCGGTGGGCAGCAGGCAGACCCGCGGGCGCGTCGGCGCCGCGTCGAGGCCCAGGATGTGGCGCTCGAGGGGACCGATGCCCGGTGTCGGAGGACCAGCCCCCGCCCCCGCAGGCCACGATGTGTCTGCTCATCCGGCCGGAGGTTACCGGCCGCGAAACTGTGCGCCGGGCCAGCGCGGGGGGCGGGATCTCTGTGCGGGCGTCCCTGCCGCGCCGCCCGGGCGCCGCGTCGAGTATCGGCGCCATGGCCCGCCCGACCTCATCGCCGGGCGACCCGCCGCCCGATCCCGGCGGCCGCGCCAGATCGTGGCGCTCGGCGGCGGCGGGTTCAGCGAGGAGCCGGGCAACACCGCCCTCGACGACTACGTGCTCGACGCCTCGGGCAGCCCGCGCCCGCGGGTCTGCTTCCTGCCCACGGCGGGAGGCGACAACTCGAGCTACGTCGTCAAGTTCTACGCCGCCTTCGCCGGCGGCCACTGCGTGCCGAGCCACCTGCCGCCTGTTCAACCGCACGATCGACGACCTGCGGGCGGTGCTGCTGGCGCAGGACGTGATCTACGTGGGCGGCGGCAACACGGTCAACCTGCTCGCCGTGTGGCGCGCCCACGGCGTCGATGTCGTGCTGCGCGAGGCGTGGGAGCGCGGCATCGTGCTGGCGGGCCTGTGCGCCGGCTCGATGTGCTGGTTCGAGAGCGGCGTGACGGCGTCGTTCGGAACCCGCATGGCGCCGTTCTCCGGGCGGGCTCGGGCCTGCTGCCGGGCAGCAACTGCCCCCACTACGCGCAGCGCCGCGACGCCTACATGGACGCGCTGCGCGGCGGGCATGGCACCCGGCGTGTCGGCCGAGGACGGCGTCGCGCTGCACTTCGTCGACCGGCGCCTGGCGGCCGTGGTGGCATCGCGTCAGGGTCCGCGCGCCTACCGGGTCGGCATGGCGGGCGAGCGCGTCATCGAGGCGCCGCTGCGCCCGGTGGTGCTGGACCGGCCCGACGCGGTCAGGGCCGCGCGGGCCGCCGCGCAAAGCGATCCCATCGGCGTACGGCCCGCGCTCGCCGCCGCGCGATAGCGCGACGGCGAGCGGGGACGGGCACCGATCTCTGGCGGACCTACTTCAGGCGGAAGGTGATCCGACCCCTGTTGAGGTCGTAGGGCGAGAGCTCCACCTTGACCCGGTCGCCCGGGTTGATCCGGATACGGAACCGCCGCAGCTTGCCGGCCATGTGCGCCAGCACCTCGTGTTCGTTGTCCAGGATCACGCGGAACATGGTGTTCGGGAGGGCCTCCGTGACCTCACCCTCCACCTCGATCGCCTCTTCCTTCTGCTTTGTCGCCAGAACGTCTCCTCTCGATGCCTGGAAGGACTACCCGCGTCGGCTAGAGCGCCTGCACGGTCGAGGCCTGAGGGCCCTTCTGGCCCTCGGTCGCCTCGTAGCTGACCCGCTGACCCTCTTCCAGATTCCGGTAGCCGGAGCCCTGGATCTCCGAGAAGTGGACGAACAGGTCCTTCCCGCCGTCATCCGGCGTGATGAATCCGTAGCCCTTCTCGGACGAGAACCACTTAACGACACCCTCAGCCATTGGTCATCCTTCTTTTTGTACGCACGGCTCGCCCCGCTGCGCGGAGTCCCGCGCATGGTAGCTCACCCGGCCCCTCGCGGCACCCGTCGCCGCATAACGCCCAGCGCGCGCCGCAGATCGGCCTCCGTCGACGGCGAGGGTCGAGGCGTTCGCGACCGCCGTGACGGGCCCGTCGAGGGGATCGTCGCCGGTGAGGGCGTTGGCGAGGAAGCGGATCGGGATGTCGTGCGTCACCACCAGCGCGGCGGCGGCGGACGAGGCCACCAGCCGCTCGAAGCCGCGGATGTAGCGCACCAGCGCGTCCACGCGGCTCTCCCCGCCGCCGGGCGGGCGCGCGTCCTGGGGCAGCGACAGGCGCCACGCGCGGTACTCGCCGGCGCTCGCCCCCTCGAACTCCCCCAGCGCGACGTCGTCGAGGTCGGGGCACTCCACCCGCCGGACGTCGCGACCGGCCAGGAGCGAGCTCGAGCGTCTGCAGCGTCCGCGGGAACCGCGTGTGCACGGCCAGGTCGATCGGCAGGGCGGCGAGCTCCTCGCGCAGCCCGCGCGCCTGCGCCCGGCCCTCGTCGTCGAGGGAGACGGCGACAGCGGGGTCGCCGTTCAGGCGGTGCAGCGCGTTGTAGTCGGTCCGCCCGTGCCGGGCGAACACGAACCTGCGGACGACGGACATCGCGTTCCAGACTAACGGCCCGGGTGTTTCGCCGGACCGCGGTCGCGGCACTACAGTTGACGAGTGCTCAATCGCCGGCAGGCCGTCATCGGCTACATCACGTTCCGCCTCGTCGCGGCGGGCGGCGCGCCACGAGGTGCGCCGTCGCCTCTCCGGGCTGCGTCCGGGTACACGTCACACCCTCGAGGGAGGACACATGCTCAAGAGATCCGCGGCCGCGGACCGCGCCGCCGCGCTGGTGGAGACGGTGCGCCCCATCGTCACCAAGGCGATGAACGACCCCGAGCTCCACGAGGCCCTTCGCCAGGCGTTCGCCACGGGCCGGGAGGTGACCGGCGAGATCCACGGCACGCCGGCCAAGAAGGCCGCCAAGCGCCTCGCCCGGGACCGCAAGCTGCAGCGCCGCGTGGAGACCTCCGCCCTCGACCTGCAGAAGGCCGTGAGCGGCCTGGTCGAGACGCCCAAGAAGAAGAAGGGCTGCGTCCGGCGCCTCGCCGGCAAGGTGGCGATCGTGGGCGCCACCGCGGGCGCGGTGGCCATCGTGCTGCGCAAGCTGCGCGGCGGGGGCGACCCCATCTGAGCCTGGATCCGTCGATCTCGCGGCGCGGATGAACGAAAATGCTCACGTGAGGCGGGATCCGGGGCACCCCGAGGGGTCACCCTGCGGGTGTGACCCCGGATCCCCCCTCACGTGGCGCTTCCGTCCCCCGCATCCACGATCTGCGACGGATCCAGACTGAACCTGCGGGAGGCGGGAGGCGGCGCGGCGCGATACCGTCGCGGGTCGTGATCGACGCCGCCCCTCCCGCCCCCGCCCTCCTGTGCACCGGCGTCCGCAAGTCGTTCGCCGGGGGCGTGGACGCGCTGACCGGCCTCGACCTCGCGGTCCCCGAGGGGGCCTTCTTCGGGCTGCTCGGCCCGAACGGCGCCGGCAAGACGACGCTGATCCGCAGCATCGTGGGCCTCACCCGCCCGAGCGGCGGCGACATCGCGGTGTTCGGGATCCCGGCCTGGGGTGAGTCGTCGGCGCGGGCGCGGCAGGCGATCGGGTACGCCCCGCAGGAGGTGGCCCTCGACCGCTTCGTGCCGGTGCGGGAGCTGCTGTCGCTGCACGGGCGCTACTTCGGCATGTCGCGCCGCGACGCCGGCCTGCGGGCCGACGAGATGCTCCGCGCCTTCGACCTCTCGGGCAAGGCGACCAGCTACGCCCACATGCTCTCGGGGGGGATGCGGCGGCGTCTGCTGCTGGCGCGCGCCCTGCTGCACCGCCCGCGCCTGGTGATCCTCGACGAGCCCACCGCGGGCGTCGACCTCGAGCTGCGCCACGACCTGTGGGACTACATCCGGGCCCTGCACGCCGACGGCACCACGATCCTCCTCACGACCCACTACATCGAGGAGGCCGAGGCGCTCTGCGAGCGGGTCGCCTTCATCCGCGGCGGGCAGCATCGTGGCCGAGGGCGCCCCGCCCGACCTGCTCGAGCAGTTCGGGGCGCCCCGCCTCGAGGATGTCTACCTGCAGCTGGTGGGGCGCTGAGCACCGCCGCCGACGCCCGGCGCGCCCGCCGGCGCGGCACCGCCGCGCTCGCCGAGCGCGAGGTGCTGCGGGTGATGCGCCTCTGGACGGCAGACGATCGCGCCCTCGGTGGTCTCGGCGTCGCTGTTCATCGTGGTCTTCGGCGTGGCGCTCGGCAGCCAGATCCGGTTGATCGACGGGGTGCCCTACGAGCGGTTCATCGTCCCGGGCCTCGTGCTGATGGGCGTCGCCACGTCGGCGTTCGGGAACAACGCGACCTCGATCTACCAGGCGCGCAACGACGGCTTCATCGAGGACCCCGTCAGCAGTCCCATGACCGCGTCGCAGCTCCTCGCGGGCTACCTCGCCGGGCGGCGTGGTGCGCAGCCTGCTGCTCGGCGTGCTCACCCTCGGCGGCGGCCCGCATCTTCGTGAGCTACCCCCTGGAGCACCCGGCCGTGCTGGCCGCCGTCGCTGATCGGCGCCAGCCTCGCATTCTCGGCGCTCGGGATCGTGGTCGGGCCTCTATTCGACCGGCTGGGACCAGCAGAACGTGGTCGGCAACCTGGTGATCCAGCCGCTCGTCTTCCTGGGCGGGGTCTTCTACTCGATCGACGCCCTCGGCGAGCCCTGGCGCGCCCTCACCCACGCCGATCCGATCTTCTACATGGTGGTCGCGGCGCGGCACGGGATGCTGGGCTCCTCGGAGGTCGACCCCCTCCTTTCGGTGGGCGTGACGCTGGGCCTCGCCGCGGTGATGCTGGGCTGGGCCTGGGTGACCTTCGTGCGCGGGGTCGGCATCCGCACCTGACGAGAGCGCCGGGCGCGTGGGTAGACTCGGCCCGATGATGCTCCCGCGACGACTCCTCGCCGTGGCCGCGTGTGCGGCGCTGATCGCGACGGCGACCGCCTGCGGCGACGACGCCGAGCCGGTCGCCTCGCCCCCCTCGACGACTCCCGCGTCCGCGGGCGAGCCCGCCGGCGCCACGGTGACCTCGCCCGCCGGCGAGACCTGCGTGTCGCGCGAGCCCGACCCGGCCCCGAGCCCGGAGACCTACTCCGCGGCCCCCGAGCTCACGATCGACCCGGCCGCGACCTACCGCGCGACGCTCGAGACCTCGTGCGGGCGCGATCGTGATCGCGCTCGATGCCGCGAAGGCGCCGACTACGGTGAACAACTTCGTCTTCCTCGCCCGCGAGGGCTTCTACGACGGGCTGACCTTCCACCGGGTCGTCTCGGGCTTCATCATCCAGGGCGGCGACCCGGAGGGCACCGGCCGGGGCGGCCCCGGCTACGCGATCCCCGACGAGCTGCCCGAGGACGGCTACCAGCCGGGGTCCGTGGCCATGGCGAACGCCGGCCCCGACACGGCGGGCTCGCAGTTCTTCATCGTCACCGGCGACGCCTCGGCGCTCCCGAACGCCTACGCCAGGTTCGGGCGCGTGGTGAAGGGGCTCGAGGTGGCACGCACGATCGAGGGCTTCGCCGATCCGGCGGCCGACCCGGGGGACACTGCGGCCCAGACGCCCTCCAGCCCGATCTACATCGACTCGGTGACGATCACCGGCCCCTGACGGGCCCGGGTCACTCCGACCAGTCGCCCTCGGAGACCGGCGGCCCGTGGCGGTTGAGCAGGTCCGCGGGCAGGAAGTAGCGGCGGGCGTCACCCTCGGCGCCGCGCTCATGCGCGGTGGCGACCTCCTCGGGCACCTCCACCGAGAACACCACCCACTCGTCGCCGGCATCGGCCGCGACCGGGGGTCGGTCGGTGAGCCACACGCCCGCCGTGCTGCCGGGGCTCGGCCGGTCGTGGAAGCCCCCGCTCTGGATCGCCATGGCCTCGTCGTAGTCGCTCGCGTGGAACAGGCGCACCCGCCGCGGCGCTTCGGGCCCGCGGTGGCGGGCGTCCGCGTCGGGCGTGGTCCGCTCGTGCTCCAGATCCACAACCACGTGGGTGATCGGGAGGTCGTAGCGCTCGCGCGCGCGGCGCACGACGTTGCGCTCGAGCCAGGACGAGCGGTGGTGCGGGTGGGTGGAGATGACCACCTCGTCCGGGTCGAAGATGCGCAGCGCGTCGTCGAGCGCCTGGAGCGGGTCGGCGTCGCCGAGGTGGCCGCGGGCGCTCAGGCCCGCCCGGGTGAAGGCGCCGACCGACGACTCGAGCCGGACACCGGCCTCGGCCTGGCGTCGCTCGAGGTCGGACGTGAGCCAGTGCTCAAGGCGCGTGCGCGCCAGGGCCGGCGCGACGACCAGCACCTCGCCCCTGTCCCCCGCCCGGTACCGGACCTCGTCCACGACACCCTGCGCCGCGCAGGTCTCGTTGGCGATCACGAGGATCCTCCGGGGTCTCGCCCAGTTGCCTGGTGGCGAGTTCATGCGGCGAATGTAACGCTGATCCGGCCGCCGCGCCAGACCCCTTTCGCCGATGGTGGTCGGTTCACCGGGGGTGCGGGTAGCATGGCCTCATGGCCCGCGCGCACTCGATCGACGACTACCTCGAGGCGATCTACTTCCTCGCGACCCCCGTGGGCGAGTACGGCCCCGTCGTCAAGGAGGCGCCGGTGCCCGCGGCGCGGGTCGCCGAGATGCTCAGCGTCACGCCTCCGACCGCCAGCGAGATGCTCAAGCGCCTGGAGTCGGAGGGGCTGATCGAGCGCGGTCCGCGCAAGGGCCCGCTGCTCACAAAGCGCGGACGGGCGCAGGCCGAGCGGGTCGTGCGCCACCACCGGGTGATCGAGCGCTTCCTCACCGACTTCATGGGCTACACGGCCGCCGAGTCGCACGTCCACGCCGACGAGCTCGGCGACGCGTTCTCGGACGAGATGGTCGAGCGCCTGGCGGTGCAGCTCGGCAACCCCGAGCGCTGCCCGCACGGATGGCCGGTCGACACCTCGCACGAGCAGGAGGAGAACCGGGATCTGCGGGCCCTGGCCCAGATCGCCTCCGGGCCGGCGCGCATCGTCCGCCTGGCCGAGCACGACGGCGACCTCCTCCACTGGTTCTACGAGCAGGGCCTCGTGCCGGGCACCGAGGTCGAGGTGCTGCGCGTCGATCCCGCCGCCGGCCAGCTCACCGTGATGGTCGCCGGCGAGGAGCGGGTCATCGGGGAGCGGGCCGCCGCCGGTCTCTACGTCCTGCCCGGATAGCGGCCCGGCCGCTCCCGTTCGTGGGGGCGGCGCGATAAGGTCCACCGAATGCCCGCTCTTCAGACACCACACGCTCCGATCGCCGGAGGGCCGTCCCGCGGCCGCTGAGAGCGTCCTCGTCGCGGGGCTCACCAAGTCCTTCGGCACGACCCCGGTCCTGCAGGGGGTCGACCTGACCGTCCCCGCCGGGTCCCTGGTGGCGCTGCTCGGCCCGAGCGGCTGCGGCAAGACGACGCTGCTACGGGCGGTGGCCGGGCTGGAGCACCCCGACGCCGGCGAGGTGCGGGTCGCCGACCGGGTCCTGTCGGGCCCCGGCGCCTTCACGCCCCCCGAGCGCCGGCGCATCGGGATGGTCTTCCAGGACGCCGCGCTCTTCCCCCACCTGACGGTCGCCCGCAACGTCGCCTACGGCCTGCCGCGACGCGATCCCGACCGGCGCACGCGGGTGGCCGAGGCGCTCGAGCTGGTCGGCCTGGCCGGCTTCGAGGACCGCGCGACCGGAACCCTGTCGGGCGGCCAGGCCCAGCGGGTCGCGATCGCCCGGGCGCTCGCCCCCCGCCCCTCGGTGATGCTGCTCGACGAGCCCTTCTCCAGCCTCGACGCGCCGCTGCGCGCCGAGCTGCGGCTGGAGGTGCGCCGGATGCTGACCGCAATCGACGCGACGGCCATCTTCGTCACGCACGACCAGGAGGAGGCGTTCATGGTGGGCGACGAGGTCGCCGTCATGGACGACGGCCGCGTGGTCCAGCAGGGGCGCCCGACGACCCTCTACGAGTGGCCCGCCACCCGGGAGATCGCCGAGTTCATCGGCGACGCCAACTTCATCCCCGGACAGGCCGACGGCGAGACCGCCGCCACCCCCATCGGTCTGATCCCCCTCCACCGCGGCCCCGCCGGCCCGGTCGAGGTGATGGTGCGGCCCGAGAGGATCCTGGCGACGCCCGGCGACTGCGCCACCGTGACCGGGGTCGAGTACTACGGCCACGACGCGGTCTACCTCGTGAGCATCGACGCCGGGCCCACCGTCCGCTCGCGGGTGATCGGGGCCCCGCGCCTCGGGCCCGGCGACCGCGTCGACCTCGAGTTCCAGGGCGAGCCGACGGTGGCCTATGCCGCGGCCGCGTCGCCGGCGGTCGTCGCCGCCTCAGCCTGAGCCCGGGGGGCGTCGACCTCCTCGTCCTCGGAGGGGGCCCGGCGGGGGTCGGAGCCGCCTACCGGGCAGCCCGGGCGGGGCACTCGGTGACGCTCGTCGAGCGGGCGGACCACCTCGGCGGGGCGTCCGCGAGCCACACGGTCGCCGGTGTCCGGGTCGACCTCGGCAGCCATCGGCTGCACCCCTCGATCGACCCGGCGATCCTCGCCGAGCTCGAGGCGCTGCTGGGGGGGACCTCCAGCGGCGGCCCCGCAACGGCCGCATCCGCCTGGAGGGGCGCTGGATCGCGTTCCCCCTGCGCCCCGGCGACCTGGCGCGCCGCTCCCGCCCGCGATGGCCCTCGGGATCGCCCGGGACCTCGCCCTGGGGCCGCTGCGCCGCCCGCGCGGCGACAGCTTCGCCGACGTCCTGCGCGCCGCGCTCGGCCCGGCGATCTGCACGCGCTTCTACCTGCCCTACGCGCGCAAGATCTGGGGGGTCGATCCCGGCCTGCTGGCCGGCGAGCAGGCGCGGCGGCGGGTGGGGGCGGCGTCTCCCGGGCGGATCCTGAGGCGGGTGGTGTCGCGCGGGGACGCCGGCAAGCGCACGTTCCTCTATCCCCGCGGCGGCTACGGCCGGATCGTCGAGGCGCTCGGCGAGGGCGCGCGCGGCGCGGGCGCGACCATCCTGACGGGCGCGACGGCGCGCAGGGTCGAGCTCGCTCCCGGCGGGGCCGCCGTCGAGCTGGAGGACGGGCGCCGCCTCGAGGCCCGCCGCCTCTGGTCGACCGTGCCGCTGCCGGCGCTCGCGCGCATGTCGCATCCCGCCCCCGGGCCCGCGGCGCTCGCGGCGGCCGGCGCCCTCGCGTTCCGGGCGATGCTCCTGGTCTACCTGGTGCTCGACCGCCCTCGCTACACCGGGTTCGACGCCCACTACCTCCCCGCCGGATCGACGCCGGTGACGCGGATCTCCGAGCCCAAGAACTACCGCGAGGGGGGCGACCCGGCCGGCGTGACCGTGCTCTGCGCGGAGATCCCCTGCGACGAGGGCGACGCGCTCTGGATCGCCGGCGACGGGGAGCTCGCGGCGATCGTCGCCGGCGCGCTCGCCGAGTGCGGGCTGCCCGAGGCCGCCCCGTCGCACGTCGAGGTGGCCCGCCTGCGCCACGCGTACCCGATCCTGCGCGCGGGGTTCGAGGCGCACCTCGCCCGGCTCGACGACTGGGCGAGCGCGCAACCCGCCCTGCTCACGCTCGGCCGCCAGGGGCTGTTCGTGCACGACAACGCCCATCACGCGCTCGCGATGGCCTGGGCCGCGGTCGAGTGCCTGGGACCGGGCGGCGCCTTCGACGACGCCGCCTGGAACTCAGCGCGCCTGCGCTTCGCCCAGCACGTCGTGGAGGACTGAGGCGGAAGCGGGCGCCGCGGCACCCCCGTTCAGCTCGCGGTGGACGGCCGGTATCACCCGCCGCAGGTAGGGCAGCAGGCGCACGAACGAGGTCCCGTGCTCGCGGAAGCGGTACCGGATCGGCACCTCCTGGTACGCGTAGCCCTTGCCCAGCAGGTCCAGCGTCAGCACCTGCGCGTAGTTGAAGTCGTGGACGATCTCGGCATGCGCGGCGGCCGACCGCGAGAGGGCCCGGTAGCCGCTCTGGCCGTCGGAGATGCGCCTACGAGCGACGGCCGACAGCGCGATCGTGAGCAGCCGGTTGCCGAACCGCCGGTGGGGGAGCATCCGCTCGATGGAGCCCTCGAAGCGCGATCCGACCACGTAGTCGGCCTCGCCGGAGAGGATCGGCGCCACCATCGCGCCCAGGTCCTCCGGCGCGTACTCGCCGTCGGCGTCGCAGAAGGCGATCGCGGCCGCCCCCTCCGCGACCCCCTCGGCCAGGCCGCGCCGCACCGCCGCCCCGAGCCCGCGATTGACCGGCAGGCTCACCACGCGCGCGCCCGCGGCGGCGGCGCGCGCGGCGGTCGCATCGGTTGATCCGTCGTCGATGACGACCACCCGCACGGGACGTCCCGCGATCGTGGCGGGCGCGCGTGCGACGACGGCGCCCACCGTCTCCTGCTCGTCGTGGGCGGGCAGCAGGAGGACGACCGGCCCGGCCTCGGCCGCCGCACCGGCCGGATCCACCGGCCTCGCCGCCGGCGCGAGCCGCAGGTGCCCGAGCAGGCCCGGAGCCGGGGCGAGCGCGCCGATCGCCCCGGCGACGAGCGCGTAGAGGGTCTTCAGCGCGTGCATGGCGATCGCCGCCGCCAGGGCGGCGCGCGGGTCGGCCCCCAGGGCGACCAGCGCCGCCGTGGCGGCCGCCTCGTAGGTGCCGACGCCCCCCGGGGCGATCGCCGCGATCTGGGCCGCGATCGTCACCGCGGTCACCAGCGCGGCGTCCGCCGGCGAGAGTGCGATGCCCGCCCATCCGGCGCACGACCACACCAGCACGCTCTCGAGCAACCAGGCCGCCAGCGCACCGGGCACGACGGCCGCCAGCCCCAGGGCGCCGGCGCCGCCGGAGCGCCGGAGCCGGCGCGACAGCCATGCGGCGGCGGCAAGGAGCAGCAGGGCCGCCCCGGCCGCGAGCGGCAGGCCGGCCCCGCCGAGGAGCCGCTCGGCCAGGCGCGGACCGAGCAGCGCCGCCAGCGCGACCACCGCGAGGATGTCGGCCGAGCGCAGCAGCACGGTCGAGGCGGTGGCGTCGGCGACGCCGACGCGGGCCCGCCGGACCACCGAGATCACCCGCAGCGGCTCCCCCAGCCGCAGGGGCAGTAGATGGTTGCCCGCCAGGGAGACGTGGATCGCCGCCAGCGACTGCCCGAACGACAGGCCCGGCAGGACGCGGCACCACAGACCCGCCCGCACCACGAAGGCCGCGGCGTAGGCCGTCAGAGCGATCGTCAGACCGAGCGGATCCCGGGCGGCGGCGGCGAGCACGCCGCCGACGGCGCCGAGGTCGATGCTCAGCGCGACGTAGACGACGCTCGCGAGGAACGCGATCAGCGCGGCGATCAGCGGCAGGCGGCGGGGTACGTCCGACTCCATTTCGTAAGGTGCACCTTATATCCAACGGCGGTGCACCTTACACTGCGCTCCGGCGCCGTCCGGCGCCCGGCCGCGGGGCCGTCGAGACGACCGGAGGATGGGCATGAGGCGAGCTGCGGTGACGGTGGCGGCGATGGCGGCGGCGGTGCTGACCGTCCTCGGCCTGAGCGGCTGCGGCGGCAGACCGAGACGCCCTCACCATCTACACCGGTCGCACCGAGAGCCTCGTCGGCCCGCTGCTGGAGCAGTTCTCCGATGAGAGCGGCATCTCGATCGACGTCCGCTACGGCGACACGAACGACCTCGCGCTCCTGCTCGACACCGAGGGCGACCGCTCGCCGGCCGACGTCTACTGGGGCCAGAGCCCGGGCGCGACGGCGTACCTGGCCGGCAAGGATCTGCTCGCACCCATCTCGCAGGATCTGCTCGACCTCGTGCAGCCGGCCTACGAGGATCCGGACGGACGCTGGGTGGGGATCAGCGGACGCCAGCGCGTCCTGGTCTACAACAGCGACCTGGTCGCCGCCGCCGACCTGCCGGAGTCGGTGCACGATCTGACCGCCCCGCGCTTCGCGGGTGAGGTCGGGCTCGCGCCGACCAACGGATCGTTCCAGGACTTCATCACGGCCATGCGGGTGCTCGAGGGCGAGGATGCGGCGCGGGAGTGGCTCACGGGGATGGCCGCCAACGACGCCCGGACGTACGCGAACAACAACGCCATCGTCGAGGCCGTCGGCCGCGGAGAGATCCCGATGGGCCTGGTCAACCACTACTACAACTTCCAGTTCCTGGCCGAGGACCCCGGCCTGCCGAGCCGCAACCACCAGTTCGCCGCCGGTGACATCGGCGGCCTGGTGATCCCGAGCTCGGCCAGCATCCTGGCGAGCTCGGACGCGACCGAGGACGCCGAGCGCTTCATCGCGTTCCTGCTTTCCGAGGAGGCTCAGCGCTACTTCGCGGAGGAGACCTTCGAGTATCCGCTGGCCGACGACGTCCCGGCTGCGAGCGGTGTGCCACCGCTGTCGACGCTGAGGCCCCCCGCGGGCGAGCAGGCCGACCAGCTCGGCGACATCGAGGGCACCGGCAAGCTGATCGCCGAGAGCGGGCTCAACTGAGCATGCAATCCGCGAGGGGCCGGCCTGCGCCTGGTGGTGCTCCTGCTGGCCGCGCCCTTCGCGGCGCCGCTGGCGTATCTGCTAGTGCGCACGATCGACGAGGGCGGCTTCTTCGAGACGGCCGGCGACGCCGCGCTGCTCGGCCCCCTCGGGCGCAGCCTGGGGCTCGCAGGCGCCGTCGCGCTGGCGGCCTCGGTGGTGGGCACGACCGCCGCGTGGCTGGTCACCCGTACCGATCTGCCGGGCCGCGGGGTACTGCGCCTGCTCCTGCCGCTGCCCCTCGTGCTCCCCTCGTTCATCGGGGCCTTCGCCCTGATCGCGGCCTTCGCGCGCGGCGGTCTGCTGGAGCGGTTGCTCGAGCCCCTCGGGGTGGGCGAGCTGCCGCGGGTGGACGGCTTCGCCGGAGCCTTCACCGTGCTGACGTTGCTGACCTATCCCTACGTCTACCTGCCCGTGGCGGCGCGCCTGCGCCAGCTCTCGCCCGCCATGGAGGAGTCGGCGCGACTGCTCGGCAGCGGGCCGCTGGCCACCTTCCGCTCGGTGGTGCTCCCGCAGGCGCGGGCGGCGATCGCGGCGGGCGGCCTGCTGGTCTTCCTCTACGTGGTCGCCGACTTCGGCGCCGTGCAGCTGCTGCACTACGACACGCTGACCCGGGCGATCTACTCCAACCGCCTCGTCGACCCGCCCGTGGCCGCGGCCCTCAGCCTCGCGCTCGGGCTCCTGGCGATCCTGGTGGTCGTGGGCCAGCGCTCGGTGGCGGGGGCGATCCGCTCCGACGCGCGCCGGGAGGGGCGCCCTCTGGTGGTCGCCCTCGGGCGCTGGCGCGCGGCGGCGCTCGCGTTCGTCGGCGGGCTGCTGACGCTCGCCCTGGTCGCACCCGTCGCGGTGCTGGCCTACTGGACGATCCGGGGGGTCGCCGAGGGATCCTCGCGGCCGTCCTCGCTGATCGCGAACCCGGAGCGCCTGATCGAGCCCGCGCTCAACACGTCGCTCGCCAGCGGGCTCGCCGCGCTCGCCGCCGTCGCCGTCGTCCTGCCGGTCGCGTTCCTCACGGGACGCCACCGCGGCCGCCTCGGGACCGCCGCCGACGCCCTGATCACCGGGGGCTTCGCCCTGCCGGGGATCGTGATCGCCCTGGCGCTCGCCTTCTGGACGCTCAACAGCCCGGGCGCCATCGGCGCCCTCTACCAGACGCTCCCGCTGCTGGTGGGCGCCTACACCCTCCACTTCGGGGCCCTCGCGCTCGGCCCGGCCCGGATCGCCGTGACCGGCGTCCCCCGGGCGCTCGACGACGCCGCGCGGACCCTGGGACGGGGGCGGATCGGGCGCCTGGCCTCGGTCGACCTCCCCCTGATGGCGCCGGGGCTCGCCGCCGGCGCCGGGCTCGTGCTGCTGTCGGCCATGAAGGAGTTGCCCGTGACGCTGCTCCTGGCCCCGGCCGGGTTCCCGACGCTCGCCACCCGGGTCTGGAGCGCCGCCGAGGACGCCTTCTGGGCCGACGCGAGCCTCGCGGCCCTGGTCCTGGTGGTGCTCTCGGGAGTGCTCACCTGGCTGCTGGTCGTGCGCCGCGAGCGGGAGTTCTCCTGAGGCGGACGCTGTCCCTGCGCCTCGCGATGGCGCTCGTGGCCCTGGCGGGGTTCGGCGCCGCCGCCGCCGGAGTCGGAGCCCCGGCGACCTTCGGCGTCCAGACCACCGCCGACGAGCCGCACTACCTGATCACGGCGCTCAGCCTCGCGCATGACGGCGACCTCGACGTCGCGAACCAGTTCCGCCGGCGCGACTACCTGCCCTTCCACGCGCTCGAGCTCGCGCCGCAGGCGCGGGCGGGCGCGGACGGCCGCCTCGTCGAGCCCCACGACCCGCTCCTGCCGGTGTTGCTGGCCGCCCCCACCGCGCTCGGCGGATGGGTGCTCGCCAAACTGGTGCTCTGCGCCGCCGCGGGGGCCCTCGCGGCGCTGACCCTCTGGATCGCGGTGCGCCGGTTCGACGTCCCGGTCATCCCGGCCGCCGCGGTGACCGGAGTGCTGGCGGCGTCGGCCCCTCTCGCCGCCTACGGATCGCAGGTCTACCCGGAGATCGTGGCCGCGCTGGTCGTGGCGAGCGCGGTCGCCGCGCTCACCGGGCCGCTCGGGCGCGGGGGCCTCCTGACGCTCGGCCTGGCGGTGATCGCTCTCCCCTGGCTGTCGGTGAAGTACGCGCCGGTGGCGGTCGCCCTCGCCGCGCTCGGGCTGTGGCGCCTCGCGCGGTCGCGCCGCACCCGCGAGGCGCTGGTCGCCGGCACCGCGCTGGCCGCGGCCGCCCTCGCCTACGTGATCGCCCACCACGCGCTCTACGGCGGCGTGACGCCCTACGCGGCGGGCTCGTTCTTCGTGGACGGCCAGCTCACGGTGGTCGGATCCGACCCCGACTACCCGGGCCGGTCCCGCAGGATCGTGGGGCTGCTGGTCGATCGCGACTTCGGCATCGCGGCCTGGCAGCCGGCCTGGCTGCTGATGGTTCCCGCCCTCGGAGCCCTGGCCGCGCGGCGGCCGCGCGGCGCGGCGGCGATCGCCCTCCCTCTCGCCGCCGGCTGGTTCGTCGCGACCTTCGTCGCCCTGACGATGCAGGGCTGGTGGTTCCCCGGCCGCCAGCTCGTGGTGGTGCTGCCGCTCGCGGTGCTCGCCATCGCGTGGTGGACCCGAGAGGGCGGCCGGCGCCTGGCCGCGGCGCTCTGCCTCGGCGCGGTCGGCATCCTCGCCCAGGCCTGGGTGGTCGTCGAGGGCCTGCGGGGCGACGTGGCCTGGGTCATCAACCTCCAGGACACGGCCAACCCGCTCTACCGCGCCTGGCGGACGCTGCTGCCCGACTACCTCGACGTCACCCCGATGACCTGGGTGCTCCACACCGCGTGGACGCTCGCCGCGATCGGCGCCGCGGCCCTCGCCTACCGGACGGCGCGGCAAGGCGCGCCGGCGGGACCTCCGGCGGGATCAGTCGCCCTCTGGATGCGGAGGTGGGTGAACTACGGATGGCACCGGGCATCGAGGGGGCGATGCTGAGGACATGAATACCCGGCTCGGCTCCGTCGCGGCCCTCAGCGGGGCCGCCGCCCTCTACATGCTGGTCCTCCGCCCGCGCCACCTCGCCTGGGGTGCCACCGACGACGAGGCCGCGGGTGCGGTGGCCGGCGATGAGCTGCTGCCCGACGCCGACATCGTCTCGACGCGGGTGGTCGAGATCGACGCCCCCGCGTGGGCGGTGTGGCCCTGGCTCGTGCAGATGGGCCCCGGCCGGGGCGGGGCGTACACCTACGACTGGATCGAGCGCCGCCTCGGCATCGACATCCGCAACGTCGACCGCGTGGTGCCGGAGCTCCAGGGCCTGGCGGTGGGCGACGAGATCCCGATGCCGGGCTACGCGATGCGGGTGGAGCGCCTCGACCGCGAGCGGGCGATGGTGGTCCGATCGAGCAACGGCGCATGGGTCTGGGCCTTCGAGCTGCGCCCCGTCGGCGAGCGCACCCGCCTGGTCAGCCGCAACCGGATCGACCGTGGCGCCTGGACCGCCAAGGACTGGCTCGGCTATCCCGTGATGGAGCCCGGCTCCTGGGTGATGGAGCGCAAGATGCTGACGACCATCAGGGACCGGGCCGAGCAGCTCGCCCGCGAGGACACCGCGGCGAGGCGGGCCGGAGCCTAGTGTCCTGATTCAGAAGTTCGGCGGCACTTCCCGGCTGCATCTCAACGCGACGCGGCGTCCTCGGCAGCCCCAATATTCCCGATATTGGGGCTGAACTGCGTCCTTGCCTCGCGGGAGATTCGCTCGGGAACTGCTCGCCAACTTCTGAATCAGGACACTAGAGGGAGAAGACGAACCCGGCGGGCGGGCCCGGGTCGGCGGCGATCACCGGGAGCGCCGCGCCCAGGGCGCGCTGGAAGACGCCCGCGCTCTCACCGAAGAGGCGGGCGAGCGTCTCGGCCGGGGTGAGCTCGGGCATCACGCCGTTGGCGTGGTCGGTGACGAAGCCCACCAGGGCGAAGGGCAGCCGGGCCTCCCCCGCGAGGACCGTCTCGGGACCACCGGTCTGACTGACGGCCGCGATGCCTGCCGCCGCGAGCTGGGCGATCTCGCTGACCGTGTTCAGCCGCGGCCCGTCCACGTGCCCGTAGGTCCCGCCGTCGCGGACGGTCGAGCCCCGCCGCGCGCGCGCCCTCGACCAGGCCGGAGCGGACCCCGGGCCCGAAGGGCAGCTCGTAGATCCAATGGCCCCGGCCCGGGATCTCCGGGCCGGTGAAGAGCGTGCAGAGGGACCCGTCGGCGAGGCGGTTGGACGGGAAGTGCAGGTCGTCGAACACGACCAGCTGCCCCAGCTCCAGCGACGGATCGACCGCGCCGCAGACGGTGGTCGAGACCAGCGCCCGGGCTCCGAGCGCGGCGATCGCCGCGACGTTCGCCCGCGGTGTCACCTGATGCGAGAGGCGGGCGTGCCCGGCGCCATGGCGCGGCACGTGCGCCACCGGGACCCCTGCGAGCGTGCCCAGGGTCACGGTCGCCGTGCCGTGGGGCGTCGTCACCTCCTCGGTGCGCCGGTCCTCCAGGCCCTCGAGCTCGTAGAGCCCGGTGCCGGTGATGAGGCCGATCGGAGCGGGGTCGGTCACCCGCGGAGCCTACCCGGGGCCGGGATCCTCCTTCAGCGCACCCGTATCAGGCGGATCGTGACGCTGTTGCGTGCCGAAGTCGGTGGCCGTCAGCCTGACGATGCTCCCCGGAGGCCCGAACGTCTGCGGCCCCACTCTCCTGGGACGAGGGCGTGACCCGCGAAGGTGCTGGACGATGACCTGCGGCGGCTTCACCGTCGCGCTGCCGAAGATCTGCGCCGGCGGGATGAAGAACCGTCATCTGCGAGGCGGCCGGCGGCTCGGGCCATCCGAAGCGGAGGCTGTCGAGGCCGCCGGCGATCTGGCTCGTCGGGCAGTCGGGCGCCGTGAAGGCGAGGCCGTCGGCGCCGTTGAGCGCCAGGCGCAGGTGCCCTCTCTCGTAGAGGAGCCCCGCCCTCACGTTGACCACCTGGGGCTTGCCGCAATCCGGCACCCTGGGAGAGGTCCTCGGTCAGGGCGGCGCAGATCGATACGGGGGCGCCCGGGGACGTCGGCCCGCGACGCAGAGCCACTCGCGGTGCGCGTGGTCCGGACCTTGAGGTTGAGCGACGCGTCGGTCAGGCGGCCCTTGCGGTGCACGAAGACGGCCGCGCCCACGCGCGTGAACTCCATCACGACGTTCTTGCCCCGCTGGAAGGTGGTGGTCTCGTCCACACGGCCCTGGAGCGAGATCACGCACGGGGCTGATCGATCCTCCGGCGAGATCCTGCGTCGCGGTGGCCTTGCCCTCGACGATGACCTTGAACCTGGCGGTCTGCGCGCCGGGGATCGCCCCGATCGGGGGGATCACCGGCGTGGGCACCGGGGCCGCGAAGTCCGTCCCGAGCAGCGCGAGGCCGATCAGCGCCACCAGGGCGGTCGGTGGACGGCGGAACCTGGACACACGACCCCCCTCGATCGGGGGCCGACCTTATCCCGCCCCCTCGCCGCCGGGCAAGCGCGGGGGGCGCTCGGCCCGAATCGCGCTCAGTCGCGGCGGTCGGCGCCCCGGCGCGTGACCGTCACGACGTAGTCATCGACGGCCGACAGCAGGAAGTCGGGGTTGACGCAGGTCGCCGCGCCGCGGTGCTCGAAGGTGCGCTCGACCGCCGAGCGGCAGATGCCGAGCGGCTCGCGCGAGGCGCGCAGGGCCCCGAAGCCCGCGGCCGTCCGCTGGAGGCGCCGGAAGCCGTCGACCTCGATCTCCACCTGGTAGACGCCCTCGAGGCAGCCCATCCAGGTGCTCCCGTCGCGCTCGTAGGAGTAGAGGCGCGAGCACCCCGACTCGACGCACCCGGCCGGCTGCACGACCCGCTCGCAGGAGACAGGGCACTGGCGGCACGATCCGGCCACCAGGGCGGTGGCGGCGGCGCTCGGAGTCATCGTCGAGGAGCCCGGGGCATCGGCGTATTAAGGCCCTCCCCCGGCGCCCGGTCAAGCGGGTCGGCCCGGCGCGGCGCGCGGGCGCCGATCAGACCAGGCAGCGCTCGCCGAAGAGGGTCTTGAGCTCGGCCACGAGGCTGTTCGCGCGCGGGTTGACCTTGAACTCCTCGCCCAGGAACAGGCGCCGGCGCCCCTGGCTGGTGGTGACGTCGATGACCACCGCGGCGTCGCCCTGGTGGTCGACCAGCAGGCGCCGCAGCTCGCCGAGGGGCGTCTGGGCCAGGCGGGCCACGTCCACCTTCACCACGAGGCGCTCCTGCTCGCCGCCCTCCTCGGGACGGAAGGCGCGGACCGACTGGGCGACCAGCTTGGTCTCGCCCTCGCCCTTCTGGTCGATCCGGCCGGTGATCAGGACCATCGCGTCCATGGTCAGCAGGTCGCGGGCGTCGGTCATCACGGCGGGGACGACGACGACCTCGACCGAGCCCTCCAGGTCGTCGAGCCGGACGAACATCATCGGGTCGCCCTTGCGGGTGGTGATGCTCTTGACCGCCCCGAGCATGCCGCCCACGGTCACGGGCTCGCCGTCGGCCCGCTCGCCCAGTGAGGCGATGCCGCAGGTCACCGCGCGGGCGAGCTGCTGACGGCAGTCCTGAAGCGGATGGCTCGAGACGTAGAGGCCGAGCGCCTCCTTCTCGGCGGCGAGCAGCTCGTCCTTGGGCATCTCGCGCGTGGGGATCGGAGGGTCGAGCTCGACGGCGGCATCGGGGCTGCCCATCGCCCCGAACAACGACTCCTGCCCGGCCGCCATGTCGGAGCGGCGACGCGTGGCCTGGCCCACCGCGGCGGCGATGGTGTCGAGCATGCCCAGGCGGGTGTCGCCGGTGGAGTCGAGCGCGCCGCCGCGGATCAGGCTCTCCAGGGCGCGCTTGTTGACCTGCGCCTGGTCGACGCGGCGGCAGAAGTCCCAGAGCGTCTCGAAGCGGCCGGCGTCGTCGCGCGCGGTGATGATCGCGGCGACCGCGTTCTCGCCGACGCCCTTCACGGCCGACAGCCCGAAGCGGATCTCGGTCTCCCCCGTGACCGCGAAGTCGGAGCGGCTCAGGTTGACGTCGGGCGGCAGCACCGAGAGACCCATGTCGCTGCAGGCCGCGACGTAGAAGGGCACGCGGTCCTTGGTGTCCATCACCGAGCTGAGCAGCGAGGCCATGTACTCGGCCGGGTGGTTCGCCTTGAGGTAGGCGGTGCGGTACGCCAGCAGGGCGTAGCAGGCCGCGTGGCTCTTGTTGAAGGAGTAGTCGCCGGCCGCCTCGCAGAGGCCCCAGAGGCTCTGGGCCACCTTCCGGTCGGTGCCGTTCTCGATGCAGCCCGCGACGAACTCGTCCTTCAGCGAGGCCATCAGGACCTTGTCCTTCTTGCCCACGGCCTTGCGCAGGTCGTCCGCGCGCGACGGCGAGAACCCGGCGAGCTGCCGGGAGATCGCCATCAGCTGCTCCTGGTACACCGCCACGCCGTAGGTGGGGCCGGTGATCGGCTCGAGGCGGGGGTCCTCGAAGGTGACCCGCGAGGGGTCGCGCTTGTTGCGGGCGTAGGTCGGGATGAAGGCCATCGGGCCCGGCCGGTAGAGCGCGACGAGGGCGATCAGGTCGGCGAACTCGGTCGGGCGCACCTCGCGCAGGGCCTCGCGCATGCCGCTCGACTCGAACTGGAACACCCCGATGGCGTCACCGCGGGCGAGCATCGCGTAGGTGCCCGGGTCGTCGAGCGGGATCGTCTCGATGTCGAGCGGGGCCCCGCCGCGGTCCTCGATCAGCTCGAGGGCGCCCTGGATGACGTCCAGGTTGCGCAGGCCCAGGAAGTCCATCTTGAGAAGGCCGAGGGCCTCCACGTCGTGGTCGGGGACCTGGGTGACGACGTTGCCCTCGTCGTCCGTGCGCACCGGCAGGTAGTCGGTGATGTCGCTGGGCGCGATCACCACGCCGGCGGCGTGCACGCCCTCGTTGCGCACCAGGCCCTCGAGCGGCAGCGCGGTGTCGAGGATCTCGCGCACGACGGCGTCGTCGGCGTAGGCCTGGGCCAGCTCGGTGCCCGGCTTCATGGCGTCGGCCAGCTTGATGCCGATCGGGCGCTCGGGCACGAGCTTGGCGAGGCGGTCGACCTGGCCGTAGGTGTGACCCAGCACGCGGCCCGAGTCGCGCACCACGGCGCGGGCGAGCAGCTTGCCGAAGGTGCCGATGCGCGCGACGGCGCTCGAGCCGTACTTCTCGGTGACGTACTGCACCACGCGGTCGCGGCCGGCGACGGCGAAGTCGGTGTCGATGTCGGGCATGCTCTTGCGCCCGGGGTTGAGGAAGCGCTCGAAGAGCAGGTCGTGCTCGAGCGGGTCGAGATCGACGATCCGCAGCGAGTAGGCCACCAGCGAGCCGGCGGCCGAACCGCGGCCCGGGCCGACGCCGACGCCGTTCTCGCGCGCCCAGCGCATGTAGTCCCAGACGATCAGGAAGTAGCTGGCGAAGCCCATCTCCTTGATGACGCCGAGCTCGAAGCGCAGGCGCTCCTCGGCGTTGGCGGGCTGGCCCCCGGGGTAGCGGCGCGCCATGCCCTCGCGGCAGAGGCGCTCGAGGTAGACCTCGTCGGTCTCGCCGCCCGGCACCGGGAACCGCGGCAGCTTGATGTCGCCCAGGGGCAGCGTGAGCGCCTTGCAGCGCTCGGCGACCTCGAGCGAGACCGGCAGGATGTCGACGAAGTCGGGCAGCGCGGCGGCCATCTCGGCGCCGGTCTTGAGGTAGAACTCCTTCGTCGTGAACCGGAAGCGCTTCGGGTTGCTCAGCACGTCGCGGGTCTGGATCGCCAGCAGCGCCTCGTGCGAGTCGGCGTCCTCGCGGCAGGGGTAGTGGGCGTCGCAGGTCGCGACCATCGGCAGCCCGGCCTCGGCGGCGATCCGCTTGAGGTGGACGTTGATGCCGGTCTGCACGTCGAGCCCGGCGTGCTGGATCTCGACGTAGACGTCGTCGCGCCCGAAGATGTTCGCCAGGGCGTCGAGCTCGGCGCGCGCCGCCACGACGTCCTCGCGCTCGAGGCTCTGGCAGACGACGCCCGACAGGCAGCCCGACAGGGCGATGATGCCGTCGGAGTAGCGCTCCATCAGCTCGTGCGAGATGCGCGGCTTGCGGTGGTAGCCCTCGAGGTAGCCGGCCGAGCAGAGCTTGATGAGGTTGTAGTAGCCCTCGGTGGTCTCGGCGAGCAGCGTCAGGTGGTTGCGCCGCTCCTTGGCCGGCCGGGCCTTGTGGTCGTCGACCACGTACGCCTCGAGCCCGACGATCGGCGTGATGCCGCGCTTGGTGGCCTGGCGGTAGAGCTCGACCGCCCCGCTCATCACCCCGTGGTCGGTCAGCGCGACCGCGCTCTGGCCCATCTCCTCGACCCGGTCGAGCAGCCGGTCGATCTTGCAGGCGCCGTCCAGGACCGAGTAGTGCGAGTGGACGTGGAGGTGGACGAAGGGCGGATCGGAGGTCGGTGGCATCGCGTCCCAGGCTAACCGCGGGTCGGGGGTCGGACAAGTGGCGTCCACGCTAGATGCGGGGCTTCCCGGTGGACGCCGACCCCAGGGGTGGTGGATGACGCCCACACGGGCACCGCGCACGTGTCATATCGTGGGGCATGGCCCGGACGACCCCTCCAGCCGCGACGCCGCCGGCCGCCGGAGGGCCCGGGTGACGCCGCGCTGGGCCACCCCCGAGGAGGCCGTCGCCTTCCTCGGAAGGCGCCCGCACGCCGGCGCCGCCCTCTGGGCGCGCGGGGTGCTGACCGGGGCCGAGCCGGCCCTACGCGAACGCGTCGCCCGGGGATGGGGGGCGCTGACCCTGCACCACCCCTCGGCCGGCTACGTCGCCGGGATCTTCACCTATCCGGCCCGGGCCTTCGTGGTGTGGGAGCACGGCATCGAGCTCTTCGACCCCGAGGGGCTGCTCGAGGGCGACGGCCGCCAGGTCCGCACGCTGACGATCGCCGCGCCGGACGCCTCGACGGCGCAGGCGATCGAGGCCTTCCTGCGGCAGGCCCTGGCCCTGCGCGGCTGATCGTCTCACCTGGCGATCCGGGGCTTTCGCGACGCCGACGGGCCGGAATAGGTTCGCGCGGCACCCCGCAAACCACGTCAGGAGGAACGATGAGCACCACCGCGGCCCTCTCGCTCGCCTCGCGCACGCTGGAGGCCTTCAACACCGCCGACTGGGACACCTTCCGGGAGCTCTGCCACGAGGACGTCGTCTACACCGAATCGGGCACGGGACGCCGGCTCGAGGGCATCGAGGCCTACCTGGAGGGCCTGCGAGCGTGGAAGGCGGCGCTGCCCGACGTCCACGGCACCGTCCGCCGGGCCGTCGCCGAGGGCGACCTGGCCGTGGAGGACGTCCTCTGGAGGGGCACCCACCAGGGGCCGCTCCCGACGCCCTCCGGGCCGATCCCGGCGACCGGCGCCGAGGTGACCATCGTCGCCACGCTCTGGGTGGCCTCGCGCGACGGGAGGGTCTGCGAGGTGACCCACCACCTCGACGTGCTCAGCCTGCTCGCACAGATCGGGGCGCTCGGCTGACGCGCTCCCACCGGGTGCGCCGCGGCCGCGCCGGGGCGCGGCACGGACGATCCTGACCGGCGGGCGGGACGAGGCCCGGCCCGCCGGCCACGGTCGCTTCAGTCGTCGCTGACGGTCGTCTCGGCGAGCAGCACGCCCCAGGGGCCGCCGAGGGCGAAGTGGCGCCCGTCGGCCGACCACGCGGCCGCGCGCGGCCCCGCGCACCCAGCGCGCCAGCGAGCCGTCGGAGATCCGGATGACGGCGATCACGTCGGAGCGCCCCTCGCGGCTGTGGACGGCCACCAGCCCGCCGCCCGGCGCGGTGGCGACGACCGGCAGGTCCTTCTCGTGGAGGCTGTCCGGGGAGACCGGCGGGGGCAGCTCGGCGGCCGGGTCGTCTCCCGGGCGCTCCTCGACGTGGAGGGACAGGGCCGGGACCGCCCAGGCACGGACCACGAACGGGCTGACGCCGCGCACCAGGACGCCCTGCTCGTCGAACGCGAGCGTGAAGGCGGGCTCGCGGGCGGCGGCGACCACGCGCATCGGGCCGAGGCCGGCGACGGGCGATGCCGGATCGAGCCCGGCGAGGGCGAGGTGGGTCTCGGGCGCCGGGGAGAGCATCAGGCCCATGGGCGGCTGGGGCCGGCGGCGGCCGGGGCGGCCCGCCTGCGAGAAGACGGAGCTCACCACGCTCCACGGGCCCGGATCGTCGGCCAGGACGGCGGGTGCGGGCAGGGGGCGGGTGCTCATGAGTCCTCCTCGAGTGGTTTCATCCAGGCACAGCCCCAGTCGCCGGCCACCAGCAGCGCGCCGGGCTCGGGTGCGAGGGCGATGAGGCGGGCGCCGTCCACACGGCGGACCTGCGCGCCGGTCGAGGGCGTCGCACAGGCAGGCCGACGGGTCGGCGCCGTCGGGGCTCCCGACGGCCACCAGCGCGCCGTCGGCGCTGAGAGCGCGATCGCCCCGGCATCGGCGACCGGCGCGGGCCACATGGCGAGGGGCTCGGCGGCGCCGGGCTCCCAGAGGCTGACGGCGCCGTCGGCGTGGCGCGCCGCGACCCGCGGGGCGGCGCGCGGCCGAGCACAGCTCGACGACGGGAGATCCGTCGCCGGCGGCGGCGCCCGGCGCGCCCGACGCGGGAACCCGCGGCCGCGGCCAGATCGCCCGAGGCCGCAGTAGCAGAGCGCGCCGGCCGCGCCGTCGTGGCGCGCGGCGGCGCCCTCGGTGCCGATGTCGTGCTCCTCGATCGCCCCGTCCACGGCGACGGCGATGCGGCGGCCGTCGGCGCGGATGGCGACCGGGCCCTCGCCGAGGTCGGCGGCGATGTCGCCGAGGCTCGGCAGCACCACCGCGCGCCAGCCGTCGGCGCCGTGGATCAGGCCGGCGTTGGCGCCCGCGGCGCCGATGACGCGGTCGAGGCCGGGCGGACGGCGGTCGTGCACCACCTGCATCCGCGGCGCCGCTGAGGCTGAAGGCGACGCCCGACGCCGGCGGCGAGCACCAGCGCCCCGTCGGCCACGACGCTCCGCCTGGCGCATCCCGGCCGGGCGCCGCGGCCTGCACGCGCAGCGGCGCGCCCGGCTGCGGCGGACGCGTCGTCCGGCGGCGCCAGGCGGCGCGAACCGCAGCCCGCGGGCGCCGCGCTCGACGCGCGAGAACGGCGGGACGCGCGGCCGGGTCGACCGGCGAGCATGGGCGGGCCGCCGCGCCTCATCCCTTCTCCCGCGCCTGCGCGATGCGGTAGGCCATCCTGCTCTGGAGCGAGAAGAGCTCGATGAAGCCGGGCGCCGCGCCCTGCGAGAACGAGGCGTCGGCGTTGAAGGTCGCCAGGCTGCGGTCGTAGATCGCGTTCGGCGAGCGAGCGGGTCACCGCGCGTGGCGGTGCCCTTGTAGAGGCGCATCGTGATCGTCGCCCTCGACGCGCTGGTTGACCCGCTCCATGAAGGCGTTGATGTCGGCCAGCAGCGGCTCGTACCAGAGGCCCTCGTAGGCGAGCTGGGCCCAGAGCGCGTCGAGCGTCGGCTTGAGGGCGTTCTCGCGACCGGTGCAGACCAGCTTCTCGAGCTCGCGGTGGGCGGTGAGGATGACCTCGGCCGCCGGCACCTCGTAGAGGTCGCGCACCTTCAGGCCCACGACCCGGTCCTCGATGTGGTCGAGGATGCCCGACGCCGTTGCGGCAGGCGACCTCGGCCACGCGCCGGATCAGCTCGACCAGCGCCGAGCTCCTCGCCGTCGAGGCTCACCGGCAGGCCGTCGCGGAAGCCGAGGACGACGTCCTCGGCGCGGTCGGGCGCCCTGGTCGGGTGGGTGACCAGCTGGAAGACGTCGTCGGGCGGGGGCTGGTCGAGGTCCTCGATCACGCCGCCCTCGCTGGAGCGGCCCCAGAGGTTGTCGTCGATCGAGTACGGGCGCTCGACGCTGGAGCTGATCGGGATGCCGTGCTCGATGCGCGTAGGCGATCTCCTCGTCGCGCCCCATCTGCCACTCGCGCACGGGCGCGATCACCTTCAGGTCGGGGGCGAGCGTGGCGACGGTGGCCTCGATGCGCACCTGGTCGTTGCCCTTGCCGGTGCAGCCGTGGGCGATCGTGTCGGCGCCGTAGGTGCGGGCGGCGTCGCAGGCGAGCTTGGCGAGCAGCGGGCGGCCGAGCGCGGTGAACAGCGGGTAGCCGCCCTGGTAGCGGCCGTTCGCGCGGATCGCGGGCGCCACGTAGTCGCGCGCGAACTCCTCCTTGGCATCGACCACGAGGCTCTCGACGGCGCCGAGGTCGATGCGCCTTCTGGCGGACCGCGTCGAAGTCGTCGGCCGGCTGGCCGAGGTCGATGCACAGCGCCACGACCTCGGCGTCGTACTCGTCCTGGATCCACTTGAGCATGACCGAGGTGTCGAGGCCGCCCGAGTACAGGAGCACCACGCGGTGGACCTCGTGGGGCTGGGCGAGATACCCGGCGATGGGCGGTGACGGACGGTGCTCGGGCACGCTGGATCCTCCGGTCGGAATGGGCGCGCGCGAAGTCTAGTCGGCCACGCCACCCGGCGGGAGGGCCCGGCGCGAGCCTCGACGATCGGGGGTACCGAGAGGGTCCAGTTCTGTCGTATACCGCCGATAACGTTGCAATGAGCCCCGCACACTCCGACACGACCAGGTCAGCCCCGTGACCCACGGCGTCCACTCGTGCCTCAGCGTCCCGGCCGACCTCACGGTCGTCTCGTTCGTGCGCTCCGCCCTCGCCTGCGTGCTGACCCGCGAGGAGTGGCCCGCCGACGGCGCCGGCCGCGTCCTGCTGGCCTCCACCGAGGCCCTGACCAACGCGATCGAGCACGGATCGCCCGGCGGCGGCGCGGTCGAGGTCGAGCTCTCGGTCACGGCCGACCGCGTCGACATCCGGGTGCTCGACGAGGGCCACCCCGGCGAGCCCCTGCCGGTGGTCCCCACCGAGCCGCCCCCGCCGACCGCCCTGCGCGGCCGCGGCCTGATCATCATCAGCCGCCTCTCCGACGACTTCGAGCTGAGCGCGCGCGGCGACGGCACCGAGGTGGACGTCGGCTTCCTGCGCGACCGGGCCGCCGAGCCGACCACGCCGGCACGCCCTGCGGCCGTGCCCGCCCGGGCGGCCTGAGGGCCGATCCGCCGCGTCGCCGCGCGCGACGCCGATGCGACTCCCCGGCCGCCTCCGATCGCTCCTCCGAGGCGCGCCCCCCTTCAATCGGATGCATCCACGATCCCACAGGGAGGATGCCCACATGACGATGCCCCGTACCCTCACGGCCGCGATCGCCGCGCTCGCGATCGTCGCCGGAGGCGCCACCGCGATGGCGGCGAGCGGAGGCGATTCCGCCGCGGCCGGCGACGACGAGCGGCCGCCGTGACCGCGACCACGCCGGCCGCCACCGCCCAGGACGGCGCCACGACGACCCCCGCCGAGGACGGCGACTGCCCGGGCGCGCCCGGCCGGCGGGGCGATGCGCTCGAGCGCTCCGGCGCGACGGCGGTACGGCACCTCGAGCGCGCAGTAGACGCGGCACCTCGCCGGCGCGACGCGGGCACCGTCGCGCCGCGCCGGCGCGGCTACTCGTTCTGGATCGCCTCGAGGATGTTCAGCCGGGCCGCCCGCCGGGCCGGCAGGATCGCCGCGAGCACGCCGAAGACGCCGGCGACGACCAGGAACACGAGCATCGAGCCCCACGGGATCGCGACGGCCTTGAACTCCGGGATGGCCGAGACGCTGACCGCTCCCAGGAAGACCCCCAGCACCAGGCCCGACGAGCGCGCCGATCAGCGCCACGATGATCGCCTCCCAGCGGATCATCGCCCGCACGCTGCGCCGCGACAGGCCGACGGCGCGCAGCAGCCCGATCTCGCGGGTGCGCTCGAACACCGAGAGCGCCAGCGTCAGGACGATGCCGAAGATCGCGATGATGACGCCATCGCGAGGAGCACGTAGAAGAGCTGCAGGAAGTCGTTGATCTGGCTGGCGACGAAGTCCTTGTACTCGGCCTTCGTGCGACGTCGAGGTTGGGGAAGTCCGTCAGATCGCCGCTCCGCGGCGACCTTCGCCTGCTCGGGCGAGACGCCCTCGGCGGCGCGGGCCAGGATCACCGTGTCCTGCTGGGTGGTGAAGTTGCGCTCGTACTCGGGCAGCGAGACGAAGAACTGGCCGAAGGTGTCGTCGGTGAAGACCGCCGCCACGCGCAGCGTGGTGGTCCCGCGTCTTGGCGAAGAGGACCGGCAGCGTCGACCCGACCGCCAGGTCGTGGTCCTTGGCGTAGTCCTCCTGCACCGCGACCGTGCCGGCGGCCGAGAGCGCGCGTCATCGCGCCGTCGGTCACGCCCGGGTCGTACATCGTCGGCGAGCTGCGCCGGATCGACGCCCGAGACGTCCTGGGTGTCGCCCGTCGGCGTCCTTGAACTCCCCGTCGCGCCAGGCCGTGACGCTCGCGCAGCTCGGGCGTCCTCGCGAGCGCGGCTCGCGGCGGCCGGGCTGAACGGCTGCTGGCTGCTGGAGAAGATCACCAGGTCGGCCCGCACGCGCTTGTCGAGCGTGCCGATGAACGTCTCGCTTGAGCGATGCCGCGAAGACCGTCACGCCGGTGACGAGCGCGACGCCGATCGTGAGGGCGGCGGCCGTCTGGGCGGTGCGCGACGGGTTGCGCATCGCGTTCTCCTGGCCGAGCCGCCCCGCCAGGCCGAGCCGCGCCATCGGCGCGCCGATGACCCGCGCCAGGGGCCGGGCGACGTACTGGGTGAGCATCGCCGCGCCGATGAACAGCAGCACCGCGCCGACGCCGATGCAGGGTGAAGCGCTGCGCGAGGCCGCCGAGCGACGCCAGCAGGCCGAGCAGCACGAGCGCGACGCCGAGGCACGGTGAGCACGATCGAGACGACCAGGCGCGCCCGCGGCGAGCCGTCGATCTCGGACGTCGTGCATCGCGGCGATCGGCGGCACGCGGCTGGCCTTCCAGCGCCGGCATGAGCGCGGCGAGCAGCGTCACGACCATGCCCACGACGAGGCCGACGATGATCGAGCGCGGCTCGACCTGCAGCGTGGTCGGCGGCAGCGACGCCCCGACCGCGTTGAAGCCGGCCCGCGAGGATCGCCGCGAACGCGATGCCGAAGATGATCCCGATGATCGAGGCGACGAGGCCCGATGAAGAGGGCCTCGAGCAGCACCGAGCGCACCACCTGGCTTCCCGAGGCGCCGACCGCCCGCAGCAGCCCGATCTGGCGCGTGCGCTGGGCGACGGTGATCTTGAAGGCGTTGAAGATGACGAAGCGAGCCCACGAACAGGGCGATCAGCGGCGAAGCCGAGCAGGAAGTTGCGGAAGATGTCGACGAACTGCTTGAACTGGTCGCTCGCCTCCTTGGCGGCCGTCTCGCCGGTGATGGCCTCGTAGCCGGCCGGCAGCAGCGGCCTGGACCCGCGCGGCCAGGGCGGCGTCGGCGACAGCCCGGGTCCGCCGTGACGCCGACCGTCGAGAAGCGCCCGGCGGAGTCGAAGACCCGCTGCGCGGTCGCGGGTGGTGAACGCCGGCGAGCGTGGCGCCGGCCAGGTTGTTCTGGTCGCCGAAGGCGACGATGCCCGACCAGGCGGTACTCGGCGGACCCGGTCGACGGTGATGATCCGGACCGTGTCGCCGATCGCGAAGCCCTCGTCGTCGGCGGTCGTCTTGTCGATCACGACGTCGTCCGGGCCGCGCGGCGGCGTGCCCGGCGGTGATCCGCAGCGGGTTGAGGCTCCGGGTCGTCGGACCAGCTGAAGCCGAGCGCCGGCGGGCCGGAGATGCCGGCGGGCTTGCCGTCCTTGCCGATGATCTGGGCGGTGCCGCACGACCGTGCCCTCGGCCGAGCGCACGCCGTCGACCGCGCGGATCGACGGGCAGCAGCGTCGCGGGCACCGGCTGGCGGTCGGCCTCGGAGACGGTCTTGACGCCGCGCACCTGCACGGCGGTGCCCTGCGTTGGCGGTCTCGAAGACGCCGTCGAAGGCCTTGTTGATCGTGTCGCCGAGGACGAAGGCGCCCACGACGAAGCCCGACGCCGAGCACGACGGCGAGGGAGGTGAGGAAGAGCCGGAGCTTGCTGGCCAGCAGGTTCCGGAAGGCCTGCCGGACGATCATGTCCTCGGCCCCGCCCCGATCGTCTTCATGCGGTCGAGGATCGACTCGGGCGTCGGGTCGTCCATCTGGTCCACGATCCGGCCGTCGGCGAGGAAGAGGACGCGGTCGGCGCGCGCTGGCCGCGCTCGGCTCGTGGGTGACCATCACGATCGTCTGGTCGAACTCGTCGGCGGCGCGGCGCATGAAGTCGAGCAGCTCCGCCGAGGACTGGGAGTCGAGCTGGCCCGGTGGGCTCGTCGGCGAAGACGATGTCCGGGCGCGAGACCAGCGCCCGGGCGGCGGCCACGCGCTGCTGCTGGCCGCCCGAGAGCTCGGAGGGGCGGTGCTTGAGGCGGTCGCGCAGGTTGAGGGCGTCGACGACCTGGTCGAGCCAGTCGCCCTCGGGGTCGCGGCCGGCGATGTCGAGCGGCAGGCGGATGTTCTCGAGGGCGGTGAGGGTCGGCACCAGGTTGAAGGCCTGGAAGATGAAGCCGACGCGGTCGCGGCGGACCTTGGTGATCTGCTTCTCCGACAGGCCGGTCAGCTCGACGTCGCCGATCCAGGTCTGGCCGCGAGGTGAGCCGGTCGAGGCCGGCCATGCACTGCATCAGCGTCGACTTGCCCGAGCCCGAGGGGCCCATGATCGCCGTGAAGGCGCCGGGGGCGAACTCGACGTCGATGCCGTCGAGCGCGCGCACCTCGGCGTCGCCCTGCGCCGTAGATCTTGGTCGCGCCCACCGCCCGCGCCGCGGGGGCGGTCGCCACGCCGCCGTCGTCGCGCTCACTGCATCACCTCCGGTCCGCTCACGCGGGCGAGCCTAGCTCAGACCGTCGGCGACGCGCGTTAAACGGTCGGCAAAACCTCGCGGAACGCCGCCACCAGGGCGTCGAGGTCCTCCTGGTCGACCACCAGGGGGGGGAGCATCCGGATGGTGCGGTCGGAGGTGTTGTTGACCAGGAAGCCGCGCTCGAGCATCCCGGCCACCACCTCGGCGCCGCGCGCGCGGGGCAGGTCGATGGCGCACATCAGGCCGCGGCCGCGCGCCTCGGTGGCCAGGCCGTCCTCGACGAGGCCCTCGAGGCCGGCGAGCAGGCTCGGCGCCCTTGACCCGCACCGACTGCTGCAGACTCGGCGTCGCCGAGCACCGCGCACGAGGCGAGGGCGGCCGCGCAGGCCAGCGGGCTGCCGGCGAAGGTCGAGCCGTGGTCGCCGGGCTGCAGGACGTGCGTCGAACTCGGGCGTGGCCACGAGCGCGCCGATCGGCACCCCGCCGCCGAGGCTCTTGGCGAGGCACATCACGTCGGGCGTCACGCCGACGTCCTGGTAGGCGAACAGCGGGCCGGTGCGCGAGAGGCCGGTCTGGATCTCGTCGATGACCAGCAGCGCGCCGTGGCGGTCGGCGAGCTCGCGCGCCAGGCGGAGCATCTCGTGGGGCACCGGGTGGACGCCGACCTCGCCCTGCACCACCTCCAGGAAGATCGCGCAGGTCCGCGGGCCGACGGCCGCCTCGAGCGCCCGCGAGGTCGTCGCGGTCGACGTGGAGCACGCCGGGCACCAGGGGCCGGAAGGCCTCCTGCTTGCCGGGCTGGCCGGTCAGCGAGAGGGCGCCGTAGGTGCGGCCGTGGAAGCCGTCGACCAGCGCCACCACCTCGGTCCGCTCCGGCCCGCCGTGCTTGCGGGCGAGCTTCAGCGCGGCCTCGTTGGCCTCGGCGCCGGAGTTGCAGAAGTAGACCCGGCCGCCGAGCGAGTGGTCGCGGATCCATTCGGCGAGCGCCACCATCGGCTCGGTGTAGTAGAGGTTCGAGACGTTGATCAGGCGCGCGGCCTGATCGGCGATCGCGGTCACCACCGCCGGGTGGCAGTGGCCGACGTTGTTCATCGAGATCCCGGCCATGCAGTCGACGTAGCGGCGCCCGTCGGCGTCGAAGAGCGACGCGCCCTCGCCGCGCACGAAGCGCCACCGGCTGGCGCCGGTAGGTCGGCATCAGGGCGGCGGCCTCGCGCTGCACCAGGACCTCGTCGATCATGCGGTCACCTTCGTCCCGACTCCGGTCTCGGTGAAGATCTCGATCAGCACCGAGTGGGGCACGCGCCCGTCCACGATGTGCGCCTCGGGCACGCCGGCCTCGAGGGCGTCGACCACGGCGCCGAGCTTGGGGATCATCCCCGCGCCGACCGCGCCCGAGGCCATCAGCTCGCGCAGGTCGTGCAGCCGGCACTCGCTGATCAGGCTGCCGGGATCGGAGAAGTCGCGGAAGATCCCCTCGACGTCGGTCAGGAAGATCGCCTTGCGCGCGCCGAGGGCGGACGCGAGGTGGCCCGCGACGGTGTCGGCGTTGATGTTGTAGCTCTGGCCGTCGGCGTCGACGCCGACGGAGGCGACCACCGGGACGAAGTCGGAGAGGCGCTCCAGGACGCGCGGGTCGATGCCGGCCACCCGGCCGACGAAGCCGAGGTCGCCGTCGGGGCTCGAGGCCTTCGCGGCGGTGATCAGGCCCCCGTCATCGCCGGCCAGGCCCACGGCGGGCGCGCCCGCGACGTGCAGCTGGGCGACGATCTCCTTGTTGATCTTGCCCACCAGGACCATCTTGACCAGCTCCATCGTGGGGGCGTCGGTCACCCGCAGGCCCTGGACGAAGCGGACCTCGAGGCCGAGCCGGTCGGAGTAGCGGGAGATGTCGGGGCCGCCGCCGTGGACGATCACCGGCTTCATCCCGACCAGCTTCAGCAGGGCGACGTCGCGGGCGAAGGAGGCCTTCAGCTCCGGGGTGGTCATCGCCGCCCCGCCGTACTTGATCACGACGGTCTCACCCGCGAACTCGCGGATGTACGGGAGCGCCTCGAGGAGGACGCCGACGCGGGGCTCGAGATCGGACGGGGATGCGGACATCGGCTACTCGGTGTTGACGGAGTCGGCCATCGGCCGGGGATCGTTGCACATGGGTCCTCCGCTCGCTGACATCGTCCGAGCACCATCGGCCGGGCCGTGCCGCGCCTGAAACGGAGCGACGCTCAGCCGGCGAGGATCCCCGTGGCGTACATGATCGCGATGCCGGCGAGGAACCCGCCCACGACGGCTCCCGAGCCGAGGCCGCCGGGCGCGCGCCGCGCCACGTAGCGCCCCACCTCGACGACGACCTGCAGGGCCGCGCCCACGGCGAGCGAGAAGAACAGCACCGCCAGGATCTCGTTGGTGACGAACCCCCCGATCCAGGCACCGAGGATGGCCGGCGCCCCGGCGATCAGCGCGAGCAGCCCCAGGCGCACCGGGCGAGCGCGCCCGCCGTCGGCGATCGGCGCCACGATGCCGAGCCCCTCGGTGACGTTGTGCACCATGAAGCCGACGACCAGGAAGGTGCCGAGCGCGAGCTCGCCGAGGGCGAACGAGGTCCCGATCGCGAGCCCCTCGCCCAGGTTGTGCACCCCGATGCCGATGGCGACCATCGTGGCCAGCGCCAGGCCGGTCAGCGGGGCGCCGGCCTCCGCGGAGGGGCCCCTGCGCGACAGGCGCTGGGCGACCCAGGTGAGGCCGAGGTAGCTCACCGCGACGCCGGCGAGCACCAGGCCGGGCCCGCCGAGGGCGCCGGGGAGCGCCCCCTGCAGGGAAAGGGCCTCCGAGAGGGCGTCGATCGCGAGGAACGTCAGCAGCCCGCCGGTGAGGGCCATGAACCCCGCCAGCCAGCGCGGGTCGGCGCCGCGCAGCGACGGCAGCCAGAGCATCCCGAGCACCACGGGGATCACCCCCACCAGCAGCCCGATCAGGGCGTAGCCGCCCACGCTCGACACGCTCGCCGTGCGCGCCGGCACCGCCGCCGCCACCGCGAAGGGCGTCTCGATGCCGGTCGAGCTGGTCACGCCGACCACGTAGGGATCGTCCTCGACCCAGTCGAACGGCACACGGATGGTGGCCGAGCGCAGGCGGCCGAGGGTCGCCGGGCCGTCGACGGTGAAGGGGTAGATGGCGTCGTCGACCGTGACGGCGGCGATCGTCAGGTCCTCGGGCTGGGGGTTGCGCACCTGGATCCGCACCTCGCCGGGGACGAACTGCACCCGGCGCACCTCGAAGGTGTCGGCGGCCGGGGGGTTGTCGCCCACCAGGCCGGTGATCGAGCTCCCCGACGACACGAAGAGCGCCGCGATGCCGACCAGCAGAACGATCGGCACGAGCGCGAGCAGTCGCACGCTCCAGGCGCGCGCCGGCCGGTCGACCGTCTCGGTGCTCATGCGTCCTGCACGTCGAAGAAGCCCATCCAGCCGAGTTCGGTGAACTCCGACTGGTGGGCGTGGAACATGAACAGGCCGGCGTTGTGGAAGTCGATCTCGACGATGCCGCGCTCGCCCTGGCAGAGCATCACGGTGTCGGTGTAGTCGAACTGGTCGGTGCTGCCGGTGCGGTAGTAGCGGAAGAACTCGCCGTGCAGGTGGAACGAGTTGATCAGGTCGAACTCGGTCAGGTTGGCGAGGTAGATCCGGACGGTCTCGGAGCGCTTCACCCGGATCGGGTGCTTGGCGTGGAAGAACGCCGGCCCGTTGACCGCGTAGAAGTTGTTGGCGCCGTCGCCGTCGGTGTCGAAGCCGTTCATCACCATCACCAGCTCCTGCGCCGGCGGGCGCGGGGTGCGCGGGTCGATGATGAAGGCCCCGTAGAGGCCCTTGTAGATGTGCTTCTTCAGGGGCGTCGAGTGGCAGTGGTAGAGCTGCATGCCGTAGGGGCGCGCCTCGAAGCGGTAGGTGAACGAGCCGCCCGGCTCGACGATCTCGAAGACGCCGTCCATGTTGGTCGGGTGGATCCCGTGGAAGTGGATCGTGTGCGGGTGGGAGCCGTTGTTGACGAACAGCACCTCGAGGATGTCGCCCTCGGTGGCCCGGATCACCGGGCCCGGAACCGTCCCGTTGTAGGTCCAGGCCGGGTAGAAGACGCCCGGGAAGACCTCCACCTCGCGATCGATCGCGACCATCGTGTACCGGCGCACCCGCCCCGGCTCGTACGGCAGCGCGGGCGGCGGGTACAGGAGGCGGTCGAGATCGCCGGCCTCCCCCACCGCCGGCACGCCGTCGCCGATCATCGCCGCGTGCCCGCCGACGGGGTGCGCGTGAGAGGAGGGCGGGGGTGGAGCGGCCTCGGCGCCGAGCAGCGAGGGCGCCACGGCCAGCCCCGCCATCGGGATGGCCGCGAGCGCGGGGGCCGCGCCCATCAGCATCTGGCGGCGGGTGAGTCCGTTCTTTTCCATGACTTACTTCTAGTGTTAGTCATGGCTAGATTCAAGGGCGCGCCGCGGTGAACCGACGCGCGGCCGGATCCGTACGCCGGACGCCGGTCGCCCGCCGGCGCCGATACCATCCGCCACCGACTCCGTGACGACGCCCCCCACCCCTCTCCCCGACATCATCGAGGCCGTCCTGCCGGGGGAGGCCCGTGTCGCCGAGGCCGCCCATCGCTCGCTCGCCGGGCGCACGCGGGGCGCCCGCGCGGTGCTTCCGTTCCTCGGCCCGGCGTTCGTCGCCGCCGTCGCCTACGTCGATCCGGGCAACTTCGCGACCAACGTCGCCGCCGGTTCGCAGTTCGGCTACATGCTGCTGTGGGTGATCCTCGCCTCGAACCTGATGGCGATGCTGATCCAGACGATGTCGGCCAAGCTCGGCATCGCCACCGGGATGAACCTGCCGGAGGTCTGCCGGGCCCAGTACCCGAAGCCCGTGTCCCGGGCGCTCTGGGTGCAGGCCGAGATCATCGCGATGGCCACCGATCTGGCCGAGTTCCTCGGCGCCGCGCTCGGCTTCTACCTCCTGTTCGGCATCCCGCTCTTCTGGGCCGGCGTGCTCACCGGCATCTTCTCGTTCGCGATCCTGGCGCTCCAGTCACGCGGCGCGCGGCCGCTCGAGATCGTCATCACGATGCTGGTCGGCGTGATCCTGGTGGGCTTCGCGATCCAGTTCTTCCTGTCCGATCCATCGCCCTCGGGTATCGCCAAGGGCCTGGTGATCCCCGGCTTCGAGGGCACCGAGAGCGTGCTGCTGGCCACCGGCATCCTCGGCGCCACGGTGATGCCGCACGTGATCTACCTCCACTCGGCGCTCACGCAGCGGCGCGTGGTGGGGCGCACCGAGGAGGAGCGCCGCAGCATCTTCCGCTTCGAGCGGATCGACGTGATCATCGCCATGTCGATCGCCGGCGTCATCAACATGTCGATGCTGATCATGGCGGCCGGGGTCTTCCACGCACGCGGGCTCACCGGGGTCGAGGACATCGACGAGGTCTTCGACCGGCTCGGCGACCTGGTCGGCTCGAACGCCCAGATCGCCTTCGGCGTCGCCCTGCTGGCGTCGGGGCTCTCGTCATCATCGGTCGGCACGCTCGCGGGGCAGGTGGTGATGCAGGGCTTCATCGACCGCCAGATCCCGCTGTTCATCCGGCGCGGGCTGACGATGGCGCCGGCCCTGATCGTCCTCGCCATCGGGGTCAATCCGAGCCGCGCGCTCGTGCTCAGCCAGGTGGTGCTCTCGTTCGGCATCCCCTTCGCCCTGATCCCGCTGCTGCACTTCTGCCGCAGCCGGGACATCATGGGCGGGCTCGTCAACCACCGGGCCACCACCGCCGTGGCCACCGTGGTGGTGGTCCTCATCGTGACACTGAACGGCTTCCTGCTGACTCAGACCCTGCTGGGCTGAGCCCGCGGCCGGCGTGTCAGCCGGGGACGAGCTCCATCCGCGTCACCGACCGCCCCGTGCGGTCGAGTACCCAGACGACCCGGCCGGACGCGACGACGTCCACGGGATCCGTGCCGACGAGGAACGCGACGCCGCGGGCGGCCGATCCGATCGTGCGCCCGACGAGCATGCCCGGGGCCGTGCCCCGGTCGAACAGCGCCCAGACCGCCCCCCGCGGACCGAGGGCGACATCGCGGACATACGAACGGCGACAGGCCGCCTTCCCCATCATCGCGATCCGCCGGCCCGGGCCCGTCTCCGGGGCGACGTGGACGTCGCATGTGGTGCGCCGGGTGGCGGCGATCGTCGTCCTTCGTGCCGCCAGCTGCCACGCGAAGCCGTCACCCGCGGTGAGCGCGCCCGTCGTGAGGTCCAGCACTCTCGGGAAGCGCTCGGGCGAAGGGAACGAGAGCCGCAACCGGTTGCCGGCGACAGCCAGCTCGACGGGGCCGAGCCCTCCGCCACGGCCGCCGAAGGCGGGGTACGGAGGTCCGACCGGCCGCGTCTCGGCCACGAGACCGCTCTCCGGCTCGATGCGCGCGAGCGGGTAGACGAGGCCCGAACCACCTCCCGGAGCGGCAACGCCGTCGCCGGGCAGCACCCACAGGCCTGCCGGACCGGCGGCGACGTAGCGCGCTCCCACGGGGAAGCGGTCCACGCGCGCGTCGGAGGTCCGCACACGGACGAGCGAGCCCGCGACGGGGTCGACGGTCCACAGGGCACCCGGCGTGACGGCCACAGAGGGCCGCGCGATGCTGGGCACCAGGAAGGGGAAGTCGCGCGGGACGCCGGTCGCGATGAGGACGTCCCGGCCGGTGCGGCGGCCCGCTGGGCCGATCTCCACGAGGCGCCGCTGCCCGGACCGGTCCACGAGCACCCAGAGCGCGGTTCCGGAAACCGCGGCGACGCGCGGCTCGCCCGGCATCGGAATCGTGCGCACCACCACCGGCCCCACCGGGAGCGGGGCAGCGGGGGGCGCCCCGCCGGCGGGCGCGACGGTGAGGCCGAGCGCGATGGCGATGGCGGAGATCGCGGACCACCTCATGCCCGCGATCCTCCCAGATCTACGTGTGGTAGTCCGCGTTGATGGTCACGTAGGCGTGACCGAGGTCGGAGACCCAGAGCGCGGCGGTCGCATCGCCGCGGCCCAGCGCGACCTCGAGGTCGTACTCCTCGCGAGCCAGCACCTCGAGCGCCCCGGCCGAACCGAAGGAGACGCCGTCCACGGAGACGACCGGCTCGGAGACCGGGCCGACGCTGCCGGCCAGCGCCTGCCCGACCGACTGGGAGATGCGGCCCCAGTTGGGGTCCTGGCCGTGGATCGCGGTCTTCACCAGCGACGACTCGCCGATGGCCCGGGCCACGGCGTGGGCCTCCTGCGTCGTCGCGGGCGCCGCTCACGACCACCCGGACCGCATGCTCGGAGCCCTCCCCGTCCTTGACCATCTGGATCGCGAGCCAGCGGCAGACCGCGGTAAGGGCCCGGGCGAAGGTGTCGCGGTCCTCGCCGGTCAGCACCGGCCCCGGACCGCCGGCCATGACGAGCAGCGTGTCGGAGGGGCTCATCTGGGCATCGACGCTGATGCGGTTGAAGGATGCGGCTGCCGCGTCGGCCACGATCGCCTCGAGGTCCTCGGGCGCGATGGAGGCGTCGGTGGTGACGTAGGCGAGCATCGTCGCCATGTCGGGGCGGATCATGCCCGCGCCCTTGGCGGCGGCGCCGATGGTGACCTCGCCGGAGCCGAGGCGAAGCCGGAAGGCGCCGCCCTTGGGAGCACGGTCGGTGGTGCAGATGGCGCGCCCGAACTCGGCGCCGCCGTCGGACGACAGCTCGCGGACGGCGTGGACGATGCCGCGCCCGGCGACGTCGAGATCGATCCGCTCGCCGATCGTGCCCGTGCTGCAGACCGCGACCTCGCCCTCGTCGATGTCGAGCGCCGCCGCCGCCCGCCGCGCCATCGCGTAGGCGTCCTCGAGACCGGGCGAGCCGGTGGCCGCGTTGGCCTTGCCGGCGTTGACCACGATCGCGCGCAGCCGCGACCGGTCGAGCGTGCGGTTGCGGATCACCGGGGCCGAGGGCAGGGCGCTGGTGGTGTCGACGAACGCGGTGGCGACCGGGGCGAGCGCGAACAGGACGCCCAGGTCGAGGGCGTTCGACGGCTTCAGCCCGCACGCCACACCCGCGGCGTGGAAGCCCGGCGTCGTGCTCACCGACCCGCCGGGGATCGGCGTCAGGCCCTCGGGGGCGTCGAGCCAGTCGGTGCGGATGACGGGGGGCAGGCTCAGAGCAGGCCCTCCGTCTCGGGCAGGCCGGCCATCAGGTTGAGGTTCTGCACGGCCTGGCCGGCGGCGCCCTTGCCGATGTTGTCGATGACCCCGAACGCCGTGACGCGCCCGCCGCGCGGATCGACCACCGGGCAGACCTGGGCGTAGTTGGTGTGCTGCACCGCGCGCATCCCCGGCGGCTCCTCCACGACCTCCACGAAGGGGTGGTCGGCGTAGAAGGCCCGGTAGCGCTCGCGCAGGTCGTCGATGTGGGGCGTCTCCCCCGTCAGCCGGGCGTAGCAGGTGGACAGCAGGCCGCGGTCGACGGGGACGAGGTGGGGCGTGAAGGTGACCTCGACGCCCAGCTCCTGCTCGATCTCCGGGCGGTGGCGGTGGGCGTAGACCTTGTAGGCGGTGACGTTGTCGGCCGCGTGCGAGAAGTGGACCGTCGCCGTCGGCGTGCGCCCGGCGCCGCTCACGCCGCTCTTGGAGTCGATCACCACATCGGCGAGCTCGCCGGCCAGCGGGAGCAGGGCCAGGATGCTGGCCTCGGGGAAGCAGCCCGGGTTGGCGACCAGCCGCGCCGTGGCGATCGCCTCGCGGTGGCGCTCGGGAAGCCCGTAGACCGCCTCGGCGAGCAGGTCGGGGCGCGGGTGCTCGAAGCCGTAGACCGGCGGGTAGAGCGAGGCGTCGTGGAGCCGGTGGTCGGCGGAGACGTCGAGCACGCGGGCGCCCCGGTCGATCAGCTCCGCCACCAGCGGCGCCGCCTCGGCGTGCGGATAACAGACCGCGGCGAAGTCACCGGCCGAGACGGAGTCCGGGTCGGGGACCTCGAGGACGCGCGTCACCCGGTACTCGGGGGCGACGTCCACGAGGCGCCTGCCCGCGTCGCCGCGGGCGGTGATGACGCCGAGCTCGAAGCCCGGGTGACGATCGATCAGGGAGGCGAGCTGGGCTCCGGCGAACCCGGCGGCCCCGAACACGTGGACAGTCGGCACGATCAGCTCCTCAGGTGCGCACCGCGACTCGCGAGCGCGTCGCGCACCCGCCCGACGGCCGCCTCGATCTCCTCGTCGGTGAGCGTCCGGCCGGGGTCGGCCAGGCTCAGCCGCAACGCCAGGCTGACATGACCCGCCTCGACCTGCTCACCGGAGTACCTATCGAACACCCGCACCTCTCTCACGAGCGGCGCGCCCGCATCGCGTGCCGCCCCGACCAGATCGGCGGCCGGAACGCCCTCGGCGACGACCAGCGCGAGGTCGCGCGTTGAGACCGGCACGGTGAGCAGGTCCTCGTACGAGGGATGCGGCGGCGAGGCCGCCAGGAGCGCCTCGAGGTCGAGCACCACCGCGCCCACGGGCCCGGACACGCCGAAGTTGCGCAGTACCAGGGGGTGCATCTCGGCCGCCCAGCCGATGACCGCCTCGCCGGCGGTGAGCCGGGCCTGGCGGACGGGGTGGAAGTAGCGCGCCGCGTTGGGGCCGGCCTCAACCCGCACGCCGGCGGCGCGCGCCAGCGCGGAGGCGAGGCCGGTCGTGGCGTGGACGTCCACCGGACGCGGGGTGTCGCGCCAGCCGTCGGGCCCGAACCGGCCGAAGACGACCGCCGCCAGCCACGTGCGCTCGTCGGCCTGGCCGTCCTCGCGCGGGGCGTAGGTGCGCCCGATCTCGAACAGGCCGCCGTCGGTGCGCTGGTAGGACTGGTTGCGCGCCACCGCGCGCAGCAGGCCCGGCAGCATCGAGCGCCGCATCACGGCCATCTCGGCGCTCATGGGGTGGGCCATCCGCACCAGCGTGCGGCGTGGATCGTCGTCGGCCATCAGCATCGCGTCGGCGTCCGAGTCGGGCACCTGGCGGTAGGTGACCGCCTCCGAGAGGCCGAGGTCGGCGCACAGGCGCGACAGCCGGCGCTCGAGCGCCTGGCCGGGCGTGAGGCGCCCGCGGCCGACCAGCCGCGGCAGCTCGGCCGGGATGTCGTCGAGGCCGCGGATGCGGCCGACCTCCTCGATCAGGTCGATCTCGCGCGTGAGGTCGCCGCCGCGCTCGAAGGGGATCCGCGCGGTCAGCGCCTCCCGCTCGGTCGCCAGATCCACGCCGAGGCCGAGACGCTCGAGGATCGCGGCCGACTCCCCGGGAGCGACGTCGACGCCGAGGATGCGCTCCACGCGGGCGTGGCGCATCCGCACCGGCGGCCGCTCGGGCGCGGGCTCGCCGACATCGAGGGTGCCCGGCACCAGGCGGGCGCCGCACAGCTCGATCAGCATCCGGCAGGCGATGGCCATCGCGCGGGTCGGCAGCTCGCGCGGCAGCCCCTTCTCGAAGCGCCCGCTCGACTCGCTGCGCAGCCCGAGCGCCAGGGAGGTGTTCGAGGATGGTCGGGCCGTCGAAGCTCGCCGACTCGAGCAGGACCCGCGTGGTGCCCTCGGAGACCTCGGCGAACTCGGCGCCGAAGACACCGGCGATCACGGCGGGGCGCTCGGCGTCGCAGATCGCGAGCATCGAGGCGTCGAGGGTGCGCTCGACGCCGTCGAGGGTGACGATCCGCTCGCCCTCCGTCGCCCGGCGCACGACGATCCGGCCCCCGGCGAGCCGGTCGAGGTCGAAGGCGTGCAGCGGCTGGCCGGTGAGGAGCATGACGTAGTTGGTCACGTCCACGACGTTCGAGATCGACCGCATCCCGGCCGCCTCGAGGCGGCCGCGCAGCCACATCGGGGAAGGCCCGACGACCACGTCGGTGAGCACGCGGGCCATGTAGCGCGGGCAGAGGTCGGGGGCCTGGATCTCGAGCGCGGCGAGGTCCTCCACGCGGCCCTGCCCCTCGGCCGGCGGCTCCGACTCGTCGAGCGGGCGTGAGCGCCGCGCCGGTCACCGCGTGCACCTCGCGCGCCACGCCCCACACCGACAGGCAGTCGGGCCGGTTGGAGGTGATCTCCAGCTCGAGCACGGTCTCGGCGATCGGCAGGACCTCGGCGAGCGGCGTGCCGGGGGCGATGCCCTCGTCGAGCACCATGATCCCGTCGGCGTCCGCACCGAGGGCGAGCTCGGTGGCCGAGAGGATCATCCCCCGGCTCTCGACGCCGCGCAGCTTCGCCACGCCCAGCGGCTTCTCGGCCCCCGGCAGCAGCGCGCCGGGAAGCGCGACGGCGACGGTCTGGCCGGCGGCCACGTTGGGCGCGCCGCAGACGATGGTGGCGGGCTCGGGGTCGCCGAGATCGACCGTGCAGACGCGCAGGCGATCGGCGTTCGGGATGCTGCTCGGCCGAGAGCACCCGCCCCACCCGGAACGCCGACAGGTTGCCGTCGGCATCGGGCACGCCGATCGCGTGGATCGCCTCCACCAGGGTGCCGCTGCCCGACAGCCGCCGCGCGAGGTCGGCCGGCGGGAGGCCGGCATCGACGTGGTCGGCCAGCCACGAGACGGGGACCTTCACGAGAACTGCTCCAGGAAGCGGAGGTCGTTCTCGAAGAAGAGCCGCAGGTCGGGCACGCCGAAGCGGATCATCGCGATCCGGTCGAGGCCGCAGCCGAAGGCGAAGCCGGTGTAGCGCTCCGAGTCGATGCCGCAGGCCTCGAGCACGTTCGGATCGACCATCCCGGCGCCCGCCAGCTCGAGCCAGGCCGAGCGGCCGTTCTTGTCGATGTACGACACCTGGACGTCCACCGACGGCTCGGTGAACGGGAAGAAGTGGGGCTGGAGCAGGATCTCGCGCTCGGAGCCGAGCAGCTCGCGGAAGAAGTGGAGCATCGTGCCCTTGAGGTGGGCCATGGTGAGGCCCTCGTCCACCGCCAGGCCCTCCATCTGGTGGAACATCGGGCTGTGCGTGGCGTCGATGTCGTCGCGGCGGTAGACCACGCCCGGGCGCCACGAGGTAGATCGGCGGCTGCGAGCGCTGCATCTCGCGCACCTGCACCGGCGAGGTCTGGGTGCGCAGCATCCGGTCGGGGCGGCCGTCGACGAAGAAGGTGTCGCTCGGCGAGCGCGCCGGGTGGCCGGCGGGCGTGTTGAGCGCGGTGAAGTTGTGCCACTCGGTCTCGACCTCGGGGCCGTCGGCGATCCGGTAGCCCAGCGCGAGGAGGATGTCCTCCATCTCCTGGCGCACCTGGGTGATCGGGTGGAGGGCGCCGAGCGGGTGCGGGTCGCCGGGCAGCGTGACGTCGGTGGTGTCGCGCTCGAGCGCGGCGCCCATCTCCTCGGCCTCGAGCCGCTCGGTGCGCGAGGCGAGGGCCTCCTCCACCGCGCGCCGCGCGATGTTGGCGGCCTTGCCGACCACGCCGCGGCTCTCCGGCGGCAGCCCGCCGATTCCCGCCAGGATCTCCGCGAGGGGGCTGCGGCGGCCGGTGTGGGCCACCCGCACGGCCTCGAGCTCGGCCAGGGTCGAGGCCGAGGCGACGTCCGCGAGGGCGCGCTCCTGGATGTTCGCGAGGTCCGGGTCGGTCATCGACCCGGCAGGGTATCCGAGACGCCGCCCTCCGCGGGGACGGGGGCGAGGGCGCGCTGGCGCACCACCTCCGCGAGGAGGGCCGCGCCGGCCGCGGCGACGTTGAGCGACTCCGCCCCGGGGGCCTGCGGGATCGTCACCCGGACCACCTCGCGGCCGTCCGAGAGGCCCTCGAGCGCCGGGCCCGAGGCCGAGCCGCTCGGCCCCCAGCGCGAGCACGAGCGGCTGGGTGAGGTCGGCCTCCCACGGCGGCACCCCGTCGCGCGGCACGGCCGCCACCACCGCGAAGCCCTCGCGGGTGGCGAGGTCGGCGGGCGTGACCCCCTCGAGGACGGGGATGGCGAAGGTCGAGCCCATCGCCGCGCGCACGGCGCGCGGATGGAAGGCGTCGGCCGAGCCCGGGCCGAGGGCAAGCCAATCGGCCCCGAGCGCGGCGCCGGTGCGCACCAGCGTCCCGACGTTGCCGGGATCGGCGACACCGGCCAGGTAGACCCCCAGCGACGGCGGGAAGCGCACGTCGCGGAAGCTGCGCACGGCCGGCTGGGGCAGGATCGCGATGACCCGCGGCGCCGCCGCGAGGGCGCTGGCGTAGCCCATGAGCTTGGGCGGCACGAGATAGCGCTCGGCCAGGCCCTCGGTCGCGGCCACGCGCGGGATCGCCCTCCTGCAGCTCCTCCGCGTTGAAGAGCATCGCGAAGGGCTTGATCCCGCGCGCGAGCGCGCCGTCCACCAGGTCCTCGCCCTCGGCGACCAGGAGACGGCGCTCGCGCCGGACCTTCTTCGTCTGGAGTGCCCGGGCGAGCTGCAGCGCGGGGTTGCGCGGCGAGCTCGCCAGGCGGAGCCGGCTGCCGCCCGGGGCTATGAGCTGACCGGCGCGCTCTCTCGAGCGGCGCGGGCGCGCGTGCAGAGCGCCGCGAACGCCGCCGGCTCGTGGGTCGCGAGCTCGGCGAGGATCTTGCGGTCGAGCTCGACCTCGGCGAGCTTCAGCCCGTGGATGAACTGGCCGTAGGTGAGGCCGTTCTCACGCGCGGCGGCGTTGATGCGGGCGATCCAGAGGCGGCGGAAATCGCGCTTGCGCACGCGGCGGTCGCGGTAGGCGTAGCGCAGGGAGCGCTGGACCTGCTCCTTCGCGCGGCGATAGGAGGAGTGCTTGGTACCCCAGTAACCGCTCGCCTGATCGAGGACCTTGCGGCGCTTCTTGCGAGCGCCGACGGAACGCTTCACCCGTGCCATCTGACTACCTCTTCCCCAGCATGCGCTTGACTCCCGGAACCATCTCGGGGGCCAGGGTGACCTCCTTCGAGAGGTGCCGCTGCTCCTTGCCCGTCATGCGCTCCTGGTTGTGCCGCATGCCGGCGCGCTGGAACTTCACCTTGCCCGTCCCGGTGAGCTTGAACCTCTTGGTGGCGGACTTCCTGGACTTCATCTTGGGCATGCGTCTGTCTTCCTCGGGAGCGTCGGGCCGGCCGACACGATAGACGACGCGGCCCCTCGATACGAGGGCCGCGCGCGGACTAGGAGGTGGTGGCCTCGGCCTCTGCGGGCTCGGGGGCCTCTGCGGGCTCGGGGGCCTCGACGGCCGCGGCCTCGGGGGCGGGCGTCGCCGGCGCCTCCACGGTGACCTCGGCCGTGGGGCCGGCGTCGGCGCCGGGCTCCTCGACGGAGTCGCTCTCCGCGGTCACGACGGGGTTCTTGAGCGGGGCGATCATCATCACCATGTTGCGGCCGTCCAGGTTCGGGCGGCTCTCGATGAGGGCGATGTCCTTCAGCTCGTCGGCGAGCCGCAGCAGGATGGCCTCACCGCGCTCGGGGTGCAGCAGCTCGCGCCCGCGGAACATGATGGTGATCTTGACCTTGTCGCGGTGCTTGAGGAACCGCTCGACGTGACCCTTCTTGGTCGCGTAGTCGTGCGGGTCGATCTTCGGCCGGAACTTGATCTCCTTGATGGTGATCGTGCTCTGGTGCCGCCGCGCCTGCTTGGCCTTCTGCTCCTGCTCGTAGCGCCACTTGCCGTAGTCCATGATCCGGCAGACGGGCGGGCGCGCGTCCGCCGCCACCTCGACGAGGTCGAGGCCTGCGGTGTTCGCGATCTCCTGCGCCTGGGCGAGGGGGACGACGCCCCGGTTCTCGCCCTCGGCGTCGATGAGCCGCACCGTGTCAACCCGGATCGCCTCGTTGATGCGAGTCGTCGGGCCGGCCGGCGGGCGGGTATCTGGTCCGCGCCTAGGGGGCAAACAGCACCGTGACGGGCCTCAGACGGATCCCCCGACAAGCGAGAGCACGCGCATCGGTGCGCGTCGGGGCTCGGTGGTGGGGAGGGTGTCTGTCATGAGATGGGACCCGCCGTCCGGGCGAGTCGGGAGACAATAGCAAGCGGTTCGGCCCAGGCGGGAATCCGGCGGATCTCATCCCTGCACCGACGACGTACTGGCGCAGGTGCAGGTCGCGGAAGGTGACCGGCCCGCGAGGCCCGGGCACGTGGTCGACGTTGATACCGGTCTCGGGCGCCCCCAGCAGCTCGAAGCCGTCGAGCAGCCGCGTCGTGGCGTTCCAGAAGGCGCCGGTCCCCGCGTAGGCGGCGAGGAAGACCTCGGCCGCGAGCGGGATCCTCGGTGGCGATCGCCGCGGCGAGGCCCGAGGTCTCGTCGTTGGCGATGCGCGCCGCCTCGAGCGGCCCGGCGGCGGGCGCCACGCGTCACCGTCGCCTCGTTGCCGTCGTCGAGGGCCCACTCGTGCCCGAGGGGGTGGCCGTGCGGCGGCAGGCCGGCGCGGATGCCCAGCCGCTCGAGCAGCGGCAGGACCAGCGGCAGCAGCTCGTCCCAGCAGTCCTCGGCGATCAGCAGGAGGTTGAGGCGGTTGCAGACCCCGAGACGGTCGAGGCTGCGCTCGACGAGGGCGAGCGCCCGGGCGCGGTCGGCGGCGCGCGTCGATGTAGAGCACCCCTCCCCCCTCGGCGTGCGCGAGCGTGCGCACGCCGTGCGCGGCCGCCTCCCGCGCGAGCGACGCGGTCGTCTCGCCGCTTCCGCGCAGGATCACCAGCGGGATCAGGCGGGGCAGCGACACGAGGGCGCGCGCCGCCTCGCGGTCGGGCGAGCGCACGAGCTGGATCGCCGCCGGGTCGAGTCCGGCCCGCTCCATGGCGGGCGCGATCACCTCGTCGCGCAGGGCGATCGCCGAGCGCAGCGCCGCGGCGCCGGTGCGCAGCACGCCGGCGTTGCGCGACTTGATCAGCTGGGACGCGACGTCGACGGTCACGTTCGGGCGGGCCTCGTAGTTGGCGCCGATCACCCCGACCGGGCGGCGGCGCTCGCGCATCACGAGCCCGCCGGGGAGGGCGCGCGTGCCGACCAGCTCCTCGACGTCGCCGAGCGCGGCGAGCGCGGCGATCTGGTCGCTCATCCGCCCGAGGCGGTCGAGATCGAGCCGGAGCCGGTCCACCAGCGCCGGAGCCAAGGAGCCCTCGGCGGCGGCGACGTCGGCCGCATTCGCCGCGAGGACGGCGTCGGCCCGGTCCCGGAGGCCCAGCGCCATTCCGTGGAGAGCCTCGGCGACGGCCGTCGCCGCGGCCGTCGCGAGACCCGGGTGAGCGGCGCGCGCGGCGCTCCCGGCCCGGGTGACCTCGTCGCGGACGCTCACCGGATCACCGGTGCCCGTCCGTGTCAGGTGACGGCGCGCGCGACCCGCCGGATGACGGGTCGCGCGCCCCGAGAGCCTGCGTCGGTGTCGCTACTTCTTGCCCTTGTTGCCTGCGGCGACGGCCTCCTTGAGGACGGCACCCGGCGTGAAACGCGGGACGGTGCGCGCCGGGATCTGGACCTTCTTGGTCGGGTCCTGCGGGTTCACCCCGGTCCGGGCGGCACGGGCGGAGACGGAGAACTTGCCGAAGCCGGCGAAGGCGACGTCCTCGCCACCCTTCAGGGCCTCCTGGATCACATCAAGCACCGCGGCGACCGCGCGTCCGGCCTCGGCACCGCTCATGTCGCCCTTGGCAGCCACCTTGGCGACGAACTCGGTCTTGTTCACTGCAGACCCCCTGGCTCGAAGTGTGCGGGAGCAGGCCTCCCCGCGCGGCCAACCTAGCAGCGTGTTCGGACGAAATCGCCGTCGTAGCGCGGTTCTCTGTCAAGGAGACCGGTCCGGGCGCCCGCCGGCTGCGATCCGCCGGCGCGAACCGGCCGACGCCGGCCACGGGGGCCGGTCCCCCGGATGCCGGAAAAACCGCCATTTGCAGGTAGAACACCCGGCGCTCACCGGCGGGCGCCGGCCTCGCCGCAGCGCGGGAGAGGTGTCGCCTCAGGCGAGTGTGAGCACGCTCACATCGCCGGGACGGCCGATAGCGGAATACCTCACCTGAGCCGAACCGGGGCACAGGACGGCGCCCTGCCGCTCGGCCCGGCGACCACCCGGGTGGCCACGCAGAAGCTGATCCGGGCCGACGGCCCCAGGTGCGCGCGGCACCCTCCACGCGACCGAGTACTCGATGTCGGAGCGGGCCGGACCGGCGTCGGTGCGGATGCGCGCGATCACGCCGGGCACCCGAGCGGACGACGATCGCCTCGCGCGTGCTCTCGCCCCGGCCGAGCAGCCGGTAGCGCAGCTGGGTCGTCGCCCCGCGCCGGCCGCGGGCGGCCAGCGCGCGGACGCGGGGGGCCCGGCCGGGCGATGCCGCGAGCGACGGCGAACCGGCCGGAGCGGCCATGCGCCCGCGCCACCCAGGTGGCGACGGCGCTGATCCGGGTGTAGATGCCGGGCAGGCCGGGGCGCCCGCACCCGACGCCCCAGCTCGTGATCCCGACCACCAGGCCGGTCGCGTCGCGCAGGGGGCCGCCGCTGTCGCCCGAGCAGGTGTCCACCCCGCCCTCGGGGCGGCCGGCGCAGAGGGCTCCGCCGGTGTGGAACGCGCCGCCCAGCATCTCCCGGCAGCGGGCGGAGGCGAAGATCGTGACCGGCGCGGCCACCAGGCGCGTCGGGTACAGCGGCGGTGTCCTCACCCTCCTCGCCCCATCCGGCGATCGCGCCGGGGCGCTCCGCGTCGGGGTCCTGCGCGCTGGCGGCGGCGTAGGCCGCGACGGGGGCGGCCGAGGGGCGCGGAGAGCACCAGCAGGGCCGCGTCGGGGGCGTCGCCCTCCACGCGGTAGCCCGGGTGGACGCGGATCTCGGAGACCGCGATGCGCTCGCCGGGGGCCAGGAGGTCCTCCGCCCCGGGCAGCGCCTCGATCGAGCCGGCCGGCTTCACCGTGCCGGCGTCGTCGACGACGCAGTGGGCGGCGGTCAGGACGACGGTGGGAGCGATCAGCGTGCCCCGCGCAGAAGGTGCTGAGCTCGGGGGCGCCGCCCACGGGGACGAGGGCGACGATCGACGGCCACGAGGCGTCGGCCACCGGGGCGCCCCCGACGACCAGCACGCCGGCGTCGGGGAGGCCGGAGCCCTGCGGCGCCGGGGCGGCGAGCGCGGCGGCGGGCGCTCCGAGGACGACCGCCGCCGCCATGACGATCGAGCGGATGGTCGTGGTGAATCCCATGTGATCACCATCAGCCCGCAGGGGCCTCCGGGTAAGGGCACCCGTGAGAGACCTCTAGGGAATCGACGCGTCCGCGAGGCGGGCCAGCGCGGCCATCACGGCGCGGTGACGCGCGCCGGACGCGCCGTCGGTCCAGCGCCAGCTCATGCCCGCGTCGACCTCCGTGAAGGAGCCGCGCGCGTCGCGGATCGCGGCCGCGCGCACCGCGACGGCCACCATCCGCTCCACGCCCGGCAGAGGGTCGGCGGCGACCGCCGCCTCACCCTCGACGGCCAGGCAGAAGCCGGGCCCGCTCAGAGAGAGCGCCACCCGGGGGTCGGCCCTCAGGCGGACGAGGCTCCCCCGGCGAGCCGCCAGACCGAGCAGCACCGCCCGCGGTCCGGAGCGGAGGACCGCGCTGACGGGGATCGCCACCGGGCCCCGGGGGCCGACCGTGGCGAGGATCGCGACCATGTCGCGGGGGAAGTCGGGGAGCGTGAGGTCGTCCACGGCCGCCAGGATCGCAGGCGGCGGGCGCGGCGGGCCGGGGCGCGGCTACGGTGGTGGGCGAACCCCGACGTGAGGAGCGCGACATGGCTCAGCGCAGGCTCGGCGCCCACGGACCCTGGGTCGGCCCGATCGGTTTCGGCGCGATGAGCTTCGCCGGCTACTACGGCGCCGCCGAGCAGGCCGAGGGCATCCGCACCATCCACCGGGCGCTCGAGCTCGGGGTCACGCTCATCGACACGGCCGAGGTCTACGGCGACGGCGCGCAACGAGGAGCTGGTCGGCCGCGCGATCGCCGATCGCCGTGACGGCGTGGTGCTGGCGACCAAATCGAGCCGGGGCGCCCCCGAGTACCTCCGGGCGGCCGCCGACGCGAGCCTGGCGCGCCTCGGGGTGGACCACATCGACGTCTACTACCTGCACCGGGTCGACCCGGAGGTGCCCATCGAGGAGTCGGTCGGCGCCATGGCCCGCCTGGTGGAGGCGGGCAAGGTGCGCCACATCGGCCTGTCGGAGGCCGGCGCCGGCACGATCCGGCGGGCCCATGCCGTGCACCCGATCGCCGCCCTCCAGAGCGAGTACTCGCTGCTGCACCGCGAGCCCGAGCTCGACCTGCTGCCGGTCACGCGGGAGCTCGGCATCGCCTACGTGGCCTACAGCCCGCTCTCGCGCGGGCTACTGGGCGGGCGCATCCGCAGCGCCGGACGACCTGGCGCCCGACGACTGGCGCCGCCAGGTGCCGCGCTTCCAGGAGGGCAACCTCGAGCGCAACCTCGCGGTCACCGCGCGGCTGGCCGAGATGGCCGCGGCACGGGGAGTGGAGGTCGCCTCCATGGCGATCGCGTGGATCCTCGCCCAGGGCGGGCATCTGATCCCGCTCGTCGGCACGAGCCGCGCCGACCACGTCGAGCGCGGCCTCGAGGCCCTCACCATCGATCTCAGCGCGGCCGACCTGGCGGCGATCGACGCCCTCGCCCCGCGGGGCGCGGCGTCCGGCGAGCGCTATCCCGGCGTCCCACATGCCCCGGCTCGGGGTCTGAACCCCGGCCGGAGCGGACAGGCTCAGTCCTCGGGCGGCCAGACCTCGTCGGGGCGCCCGCGGACGTTGCCGGCGGTCACCATCCGCTGGCGGCTCGGATCCATCGCCTCGTACGGGCGCACCACCGGCAGGCGCCACAGCTCGTAGCTGCGGCAGGCGGCGTCGGCGTCGGCCGGGTTCTGCAGAACGGCCTGCGCGAGCGCGTGCGCGTCGCCGAGGCCGATCCCGGAGCTGACGCCGGTCTCGGGGCCGAAGAAGTGGGCGGCGTCGCCGATGAGCACCAGTCCCGGCACCCACCACTGCTGGCAGCTCAGGAGCTGGGGCTCCGAGTAGCGGATCTGGTCCATCGAGGTGACGCCCGCGACGGCGGTGGCCGACTCGGGCAGCAGCTCGGTCCACATCTTCTTGATCGCATCGAGCCCCGGGGCCTTCGCGGCCTCCTCGCCGACCTTGTCGATGCTGCGCCAGCCGGCCGAGCCCTCGAACCAGCTCAGAAGGCCGATGTGGCCGCCGTCGGACATGTAGCGCATCGCGAAGGATGTCTCGGCGGGCACCGCGCTCATGAAGGTGAGGGCGGCATCGGCGAGCGGCTCGAAGCGCGGCTCGATGCCCGCCATCCCGCGCACCGGCGAGAACATGCCGTCGCAGGCGACGACCAGGTCGGCCTCGATCGTGGCCCGGCCCTCGGGGCCCTCGGCCACGACGCCGGTCACGCGGCCGGTCGCGTCGCGCACCAGGTCGACGACGGTGTGCTCGTAGACCACCGGCAGATCGCGCGCCAGGGCCTCGATCAGGGCACCGAAGCGCACCGCGACCGCGACGGGGGGCTGGTCGGGACGGGGGGCGATGGGGCGGCCCGCGCCGCGGACCTCCTCGTAGACGCCCACCTCCTCGAGGGGCTCGTAGCCCTGGAAGCCGAGCATGTACCCGCGGGGCATGTAGTGCCCCTCGGGGGACCGCTCGAGGACGATGGGCTCGAAGCCCCGCAGACGCAGGAGGCGCGCAAGGGTCATGCCCACCATGCCGCCGCCGGAGATGACGATGTTCATGTCGCGAGCATATTCGACGGGGCGGGCGGCGGCCCACCCCCCATTCGTCATCGAGGGACCTCTGACACGGGCTCGACACGGGTGAAGACCACCCTCGCCCCACCCGGCGCGCGCACGACGCCCTCCGACCGCAGCCCGGGCACCTCGAGGGCCGCGACCGCGCGCGGGGTGGACGCCCCGGAGACGAGGATCGCCCGCGCCAGAAGGCCCTTGAGGTGCTTTCCGGCGTGCCCGGCCGCGCGCCTCCCGCCGCCCTCGCCCTCCTCCACGAGGGACACCCGCAGGTGCCGCGACTCCCGCAGAAGAGCGGGATCGAGGGCGGCGGCGTGCTCGAGCGGCAGGAGGTCGATCACCCACCCTCCGGCGGCGCGGACGTCGATCAGGGGGGTGATGCGCGGGCGCCAGAAGGCCGCCAGGGGGCCGATGGGCGCCACGCTCGCCCCCATCTTCAGCCGGTACGCCGGCACCGGGTCGCCCGCCGCGACCAGTCCCCAGAGCCCGGACGGGACCAGCACGCGCGCGTTCATCCGCCGCCGGGCGGCCCGCTCGAGCGACGCCGGATCGAGCGCCGCCCACACGACGCCGCTGTAGCGCTCCGACGCGGGAAGCGTCGGCGCCGCGTCGAGCTCGTCCCACTCCGCGAGGGCCCGCGCGAGGTACGGACCGCGCGCGCCCAGCAGGCGCCCGGCGGCCGGCCCGCCGGAGGCGAGCACGGCCCGGACGGCCTCGCGGACGGCGACGCGGTCCTCGCGCAGTCCCCCGAAGACCTGGGGCGCCGCCTGCCACGACGGACCGGAGCCGTCGGGCGCCTTGCCCTCCGAGGGGGGCAGCAGCACGACCGTGCTCATTCGGTGACGTCCGGGGCGCGGCGCATGGGACGGCACCCTAGGGACGGGCGGCGCGCGGCGGTCGCCCGCGTCATCATTGCCGCGTGGAGAGCGCCCTCCAGATCCTCGCCGTCGTCGTGACGGTGGCGTTCGCGGCCGGGGCCTGCCGGCGCCTCGGCTGGTCGCCCCCGCTCGCCCTGGTGCTGCTGGGGATCGCGGGCTCGTTCATCCCGGGCATCCCGTCGTTCGAGCTCGACCCGGAGCTCGTGCTGGTCGGGATCCTCCCGCCGCTCCTGTACGCCGCCGCGATCCGCACCTCGCTGGTCAACTTCGCCTCCACCAAGGAGGCGCTCATGTGGCTCTCGGTGGGGTTCGTGATCGTCTCCACCCTCGCCGTCGGCCTGGTGACCTGGCTGATCGTGCCCTCGGTGTCGCTGGCGGCGGCGATCGCGCTCGGCGCGGTGGTGGCCCCCCCGGACGCGGTGGCGGCGACCTCGATCGCCCGGCGCGTGGGGCTGCCGCGCCGGATCGTGACGATCCTCGAGGGCGAGAGCCTGGTCAACGACGCCACCGCGCTGGTGGCCCTCTCGGCCGCCATCACCGCGATCACCGGCAGCGTCACCGTCGCCTCGGTCGGCGCCGACTTCCTGGTGGCGTCCGTCGGCGGCGTCGCGATCGGCCTGGCGGCGACCTGGCTGCTCGCGCGCGTCCGCCGGCACATCGAGGACCCGGTGCTCGACACCACGCTCTCCTTCACCGCCCCCTTCATCGCCTTCCTGCCGGCCGAGGCGGTCCACGCCTCAGGGGTCCTGGCGGTGGTGATCACCGGTCTGCTGCTGGGGCACAAGGCCCCGACGCTGCAGTCGGCGTCCTCGCGGATCGCCGAGACGACCAACTGGGCGACGGTGCAGTTCCTGCTCGAGAACGCCGTCTTCCTGCTGATCGGCCTGCAGGTGAAGGGCCTGGTCCAGGACGTCGCCGACACCGACCTGGGCGCTGCCCGGGTCGCACTGATCTGCGGCGGGATCCTCGTGGCGACGATCACCGTGCGCCTGGCCTACGTCATGGGCATCACGGCGCTCTACGCCAAGGGGCCGGCGCGGCTGCGGGCCCGGTCGTGGGGCTGGGCCACCGGCTTCGTCGTCTCCTGGGCGGGCATGCGCGGCGTGGTGACGCTGGCGGCGGTGTTCCTGCTGCCCGAGGAGACGCCCCAGCGCGAGGTGCTGCGCCTGGCCGCCTTCACCGTGGTGGCGGGGACGCTGCTGATCCACGGCACCACCCTCCCCTGGATCGTGCGGCGGCTCGGGCTGCCGGCGCCCGACCCGGCCGAGGACGCGCTCCAGGCCGCCTCGCTCGTGACCGAGGCCTCACGGGCGGGGCTGGCCCGCCTCGAGGAGATCCGCACCTCGGACGACCCGGAGGAGATCATCGACCAGCTGCGCCAGCGGGCCGAGCGGCGCTCGAACATGGTCTGGGAGCGCCTCGGGCCGCTCGCACGCGGAGATCGAGCCGCCCTCCATCGCCTACCGGCGCCTGCGCACGCAGATGCTCGCGGCCGAGCGCGAGACGATCATCCGCGCCCGCGACGCCGGCACGGTCGATGACGAGGTGCTGCGCGCCGCGATGGCGGCCGTCGACCTCGAGGAGTCGCTTCTCGACCGGATCGAGGACGCCCAGGCCCGGCTCGACTCCGAGCTGACGGCGCCGCGCGCCCGCACGGGCGACTGCGAGCACCTGCGCGACGCGCCCCGGGTGGCGGTGGCCCGCACCCCCGGCGGCTGCGAGGAGTGCCTGCGCGACGGCACCCGCTGGGTGCACCTGCGCATGTGCCTCGCCTGCGGGCACGTCGGCTGCTGCGACTCGTCGGTGGGCCGCCACGCCGAGCTGCACTTCCACGAGACCGGCCACCCGGTGATGCGCAGCATCGAACCCGGCGAGGCCTGGCGCTGGTGCTACATCGACGAGCACCTGGGCTGAGCGGACCGCGCGCGAGACGGCCCGGCCATCAGCGCGCCGGCGTCGCCGGGGAGGACTGAGGGATATCCCACGCGCAGCCCCCATCGAACACCGAGCGCCGGGGCGGCGATTGCAGAGACCCCGGCTACCGCCGTGTCCGTGAACCAGACGCTGAGGAACAGCCCCGAGAAGGCCAGCACGAGAGTGATGGCGAACGCGAAGGCACCCATGACGACGACGACCCGCGGACGCCGCAACTCCGCATCGCATGAACGGGCGAGCGCGAACGCCACCGCGATGAGCGCCCCCACCGACGAAGCGGCGAAGGTCCTCGCGAAGGTGGCAACGAGTTGCCCGAGCCACGCGTACTCGGCGTCCGCCGGCGGGGCCGACAGGACGCGGAACAGGACAACGCACGCCCCCCAGGCCGGCAGACCGAGAACGAGGGCCCCGAACAGGGCCCAGCGTTCGAGGCCGCGAGTCACCCGGAGCGGCCGCGCCGAGCCCGATGCGCCCGGTAGGGCGAGACCCGAGAGAGCCATGCCGGTGATCCTGAACCGGGATCGGGTCACGTGCAACCCGGCCTGCGCGAGGCTTGCGAAAGCGTTTGTCCCCAGCGATGCCTCGGCCATAGGGTCGCATGGCTGCCGGCGCGTGCCGCCACGGCACCCGCCGGATCCTCCCGGGCGAAGGAGACACATGCGACGCGATATCGAGTTCGACGCCGAGGGCGTGCTGCTGCGGGGCTGGCACTACGTTCCCGATGGTGCGGGTGGGCCGGTCCCGACCATCGTGATGGCCCACGGCTTCTCGGCCGTCAAGGAGATGTACCTCGACCGCTTCGCCGAGGCCTTCGCCGCGGCCGGCCTCGGGGCGGTGGTCTTCGACAACCGCAACTTCGGCGCCAGCGACGGCGAGCCGCGCCAGGAGATCGACCCCTGGGAGCAGGTCCGCGACTACCGCCACGCGATCAGCTACGCCTGCACCCTGCCCGAGGTCGACGGCGACCGCATCGGAGTCTGGGGCTCCAGCTACTCGGGCGGGCACGTGCTGGTGGTCGGCGCGATCGATCGCCGGGTCAAGTGCGTCGTCGGGCCAGGTGCCGCTGATCAGCGGCCACCGCAACGCCCGCAGGATCGTGAGGGCCGACTTCATCGCCCCGGTGGGCGGGATGTTCGATGAGGATCGAGCGAAGCGCTACGCCGGGGAGCCGCCGGCGATGATCCCCGTCGTCGACGCCGACCCGATGGCGCCCTCGGCCCTCCCCACTCCCGACTCCTACACCTGGTTCACCGAGACCGGCGCGACGCGGGCGCCCTCGTGGCGCAACGAGGTGACGCTGCGGAGCGTCGAGATGTTCTGGGAGTACGAGCCCGGCGCCTACGTCCAGTACGTCTCGCCGACGCCGCTGCTGATCGTGGCCGCCAGGGGCGACCACCTGACGGTCTCCGACCTCGCCATCGAGGCCTACGAGCAGGCCCGCGAGCCCAAGCGGCTGGTGATCCTCCCCGGTGGCCACTTCGACGCCTACGTCGCGGGCTTCGACGGTGCGGCGGGCGCGGCGATCGACTGGTTCACGCGAGCACCTGCTGGGAGGCTGACGGCGCGGAGCGAGGCACCCGGTCGCGCCTACGACGCGGCCGGGACCTCAGCCGGCCCGGCCCAGGATCTCCGCGGCGCCGCTCACCAGGCGACCCGCCCAGGCGGCGCTTCCGGGGGCGGCGTCGCGCTGGCGGGTGACCGGCGTGGACTCGTACTCGTAGAAGCCGGGGGCGTCCGACCACCGCGAGACCACCTCTCCGTCGCGCCGCAGCACGCCGGAGGTGCGCGCCTCGATCTCCACCAGGGCGCTCGCGCCGTCGAGCCGGAAGCCGAGGGGCGCGGCGCGGCGGGCGCGGTAGCGCACGCGTGGCGCTCCAGCCCCCGCTCAGCCGCGCCTCGAGCTCCAGCTCGCGCGGATAGGCGTTGAGGCCGACGCGCGACCAGCGCGATCGACGGATCACCACGTCCTCGGCGCGGGCCGAGCCGAGCCGGCCGCGGGCGTCCGAGAGCACCAGCACGCCGTCGCGGGGGAAGGGGTCGGCCGGGCGCACGATGCCGCTCACCAGGCTGCGGCCGCCGGGCAGGTGGATCGCGCTCCAGTCCCAGCCGCCGTGCGCGTCGTCGGCGAGGTCGAACTCGCCGTAGTTGTGATCGTGGTAGCCGAGGGCGTCGCGCAGGCGGATCACGCGCGAGCCCACCCGAACCACGCCGCTGACCCGTGCTGAGGGGGCACCGACCGTCCACGAGAGGTCCTGCCCCTCGGGCAGAGAGAGCGGGCCGGCCACGAACCCGGGGTTCGTGGCGCGCAACGTCAGATCGAGCGACACCGGACCGGGGGATCCGCCGAACAGCGGGATTCCGGTGGGCATGTCGATCCGCACGCGGGTGATGCCCGGGCGCGGCGACCAGAGCCGGTCGGGTCCGAGGCGCACGTCGGCGCGGTCGGTGGCCGGAGCGCGGTCGAGGGAACGGGCGGCGGCGAGCGTGTGGACCTCACCCCCGGGCAGATAGAGGAAGACGACCGTCGCCGGGGGGTTGCCCGGGAAGGCCGCCGCCGAGGGCGGCGGCCACGGAGAACCCCTGAGCCGGATCCGTGGCGCTGACGAACCACCATTCGGTGCGATCGCCCTCGCCCGGGTGCGCGCCGTCGTCGGACGGGGTCGCCGTCCGCAGCCCGGGCGCGCCCAGAGCGGCGGTCGGCGGCGAGCGCCAGGATCGCAAACGCCGCACCGATTCGACGGAGTCCCATCGGATGACGGTACCGCCGCACGCCCGGCGGCCGCCGGGGATCGGCGCCGGGCGATGTCAGCCCCGGCCGGCCTCCGACGACAGGGCTCCGCTGTCGAGCAGACGACCCAGAGCCCCGACGACCTCGGGATCGAATTGGCGCCCCGCCTCGCCCGCGCACTCCTCGGCGGTCTCCTCCCACGAGCGTGCCGGCGCATGAGCGCGCTCCGTGGTCATCGCGTCGCAGGCCTCGGCCACCGCGAGGATGCGGGCGCCGTCCGGAATGGCCGCGCCGGCCAGGCCGTCCGGATAGCCGGTGCCGTCGAAGCGCTCGTGGTGGCCGCGGACCCACGACGACCTGTTCGCCCCCGATGACGTCCTCGAGCATCTGCGCGCCGAGCGTGGCGTGCGTCTCGACCACCTGGCGACTGCTCGGGCGTGAGGGCGGCCGGGCGACAGGAGGATGTGGTCGGGGACGCCGATCTTGCCGACGTCGTGCAGGAGCGCGGCCTCGTGGAGCTGGGCGCATCGCACGCGCCGGCCAGCCGAGGACGGTCGCCAGGCGCACGGCGAGCTCGGCGACGCGCTCGGAGTGGCGCCGCGTGGCCGGCTCCTTGGCATCGACCACCCGGGCGAGCACCCGGACGCTCGTGAGCGCCTGCTGATGCTCCAGCCGCTCGGTCTGCTCGCGCCCGGCGAGGGCCTCACCGATCTCGGGGGCGTAGCGGAAGCAGACGTCGCGCCCGTGGGCCTTGGCCCAGTAGAGGGCGCCGTCGGCCAGGCGATAGAGGTCGGCCGCGTCGCGCGCCTGGGCCAGCTCGCAGACCCCGCCCGAGATCGTGATCCGCCCGACCACCGCGAAGGCCGCCTCCGAGATGGCGCGCCGGGCGCGCTCGGCCGCCTCCCAGGCGTCGAAGGCGTCGCACTCGGGCAGGAGCCAGGCGAACTCCTCCCCGCCGACCCGGGCGATGACGTCGCCCGGGCGAACGCACTCGGCCAGCCGGCGGGCGGTCTCCACGAGCACCTGATCCCCGGTCTGGTGGCCGTAGCGGTCGTTGATCGGCTTGAAGTGGTCGAGGTCGAACAGGGCGAGAGCGAGATCCCGGCCGTGGCGGCGGGCACGCTCGGTCTCGGCGGCGAGCTGCTCGTGGAAGGTGCGGTGATTGGCGAGGCCGGTGAGCGGGTCGTTCGAGGCCCGCACGGCGAGCTGCGCGCGCGCCTCGGCGTTGACCACGGCGAGGCCCGCCAGCTCGGCGAACTCGGACAGAGCCACGCTCGGCGCCCTCGGGGAACGAGTCGGGCTGCTCGTTGGCGGCCACCACCGCCCCCCACAGGCCCGAGCCGGCCCGGATCGGGCGCCGCGACGCTGGCGCGCAGCGTCCCGGCCAGCCCGGCCACCCGCATCACGTCGGCCGAGGCGATGTCGTCCACGCGCGACGGAGCACCCGAGCGGAAGACCCGCCCCGCGGCGCTCGCGTCGGTGAGCTCGAAGACCTGCTGGGAGGGCAGCGCCGCCTCCTGATGCTTCCACGAGCCGACCACGCGGCCGTTGCCCCCGCCCTCGAAGCGCACGACGAACCCGCAGGACGCCTTCAGGATCGCGGCCACCTGCTGGGCGACGAGCCCGAAGACCTCCTCCGGGGGGGCCTCGGCGGCGACCGCCGTGGCCACCTGCCGCAGCGCCGTCTGCTCGGCCTCGCCGCGGGCGACGGTCGTGTAGAGCTCGCTCATCTCGCGGCTGGAGATCGCAAGCGAGCGTTCCAGCAGGTACCGCCCCTGATCGGCGCTCTCGTACGCGCTGCTGATCCGCTCGAGCAGCGTCCGCCAGTCCGCGTCGCCCGGCGCCGCGTCGAGGCCGAGGCGAAGGCGGCTGAGCTGCCGTGACAGCAGCGGGTGGATGCCGTCCCCGTCCGGGGTTTCTGTGCCCAATTCCCTCACCCGGCCGAGGTTACCGCGCGGGCGGCGCTCCGGTGCCCGGCCGGGCACCCGAGCGGGGACCCGGTTCGTCCGGCGATGCCCGCGCCCGGGCGCCGATCCCCTTGTCGCGGCCGTGGGGACGACCCGATACTCGCCTGATGGCCGAGGCTTTCGTGGACACCGCCTTCCACACCGCGAGAGACCGGAGCCGCCCCGAGCTGCTGTGGTTCCTGCGCCACAAGGACGTGCTGGACCGCTGGCCGGTGATCGACGAGGGCTGGGCCGGCCAGATCGAGCAACGACGCCAGGCCGAGATCAACCCGCCCGACCGGGACATCACCTACTTCCACGGCGGGGGACGCTGAGAGCGGCTGATCTGCCGCGGTCACGCGCCGGCTCCACCCGTGGGAGGCACGCCCGCCGGGCGCAGGGGCTCGCGGCCGAGCGCCCTTTCGTCAGAAGCGGCGCCGCGCCCCCGGCCGCGGCGGTCGCCGCTCCGGTGGCCGGATCGATCGGCGGTGGCCCGAGAACGAGAGAGGGAGCCGGTCCGGCGTCTCCGCCGTCCCGACTCCCTCTCACGTGCAGTGGACCCGGCCGGCACTGCCCCGGCGTCCGAAAGCGTTGCCCCATCGGCTTCTCCGAGCGCAGTCGTCAGTGAGGATCTCGCGAGGGACGTCACCGGCGACCAACCGCCTCCCCGCCAGGCTCTCCTGTTTCTCGCTCCTCCGCCGAGTGCCGTTGCATCGGAGCCAGGATCGCTAGTTGACACCGGTGATCTCCCTCACGATCCGAAGGGAGGCCGATGGCCCTCATTTACTGCTGTTTAGGCAGCGAGAGCGAGCTTGGGAGAGTTCTCCGCAGCTCCGTTGTTTCCCGGTTTTTAACGCGGTCCACCGGGTCCGCGGCTCGCTTACCGATGCGGTACCGCTCCGTCGAAACTGGATCGGGCCCGTGATGCGTCCTGCCCAGCGAGGGTAGCACCGCGGAGGGCTACGATCACCCGATGCGCGCGATGCTCATGCGGACGTGCCTGTCGGACGTGATGGCGCCGTCGGTCTGGCGCGCCGCGCGCACCGTGCTCGAGCGCGCCGGCGTGGAGGTGGCGGTGCCGCGCGCGCCAGACCTGCTGCGGTCAGCCGGGCTGGTCGTCGGGGCATCCCGACCAGGCGCGGCGCGGTGGCGCGCACCGCCCTCGCGGCCTTCGCGGGCGACGACCCGGTGGTCGTGCCCTCGGGCTCCTGCGCGGCGATGGTGCGCCACGGCTACCCCGAGCTCTTCGCCGGGCGGCCCGAGGAGGAGGCCGCCCTCGCGATGGCCGGGCGCACGCTCGAGTTGACCCAGTTCATCGCCGAGCGCGGCCTCGAGCGCGGGCGCCCGCGGGGTCGGGATCGGCGACCTACCACGACTCCTGCCACATGCTGCGGCTGCTCGGCGAGCGCGAGAGCCGGCCGGGCGGCGCTGGCGCGCGGTGGAGGGCGTGGAGCTGCGCGAGATGGAGGCGACCGAGGTCTGCTGCGGCTTCGGGGGCACCTTCAGCGTCAACTTCCCCGAGGTGTCGGGCCGCCTCGGCGAGGAGAAGGCGCGCCACGCCGCGGCGACCGGGCGCCGACGAGCTGGTGGCCTGCGACCTCTCGTGCCTGCTGCACATCGTCGGCCGGGCGCGGCGCACCGGCATCCCCCTGCGGGCGCGCCACATCGCCGAGGTGCTCGCCGGATGAGCGGACCGCCGGCCGGTCGTCTACCCGGACACGACCGCGCCCCTGCGCGAGCGCACCCGCGAGGCGCTCGCCGACGACGAGCTGCGCGGCAACCTGCGCGCGGCCGGCGGCGAGCTGGGGCGCCGGCGCGGGCGCGGATCGCGGCCGAGAACCCGTTCGCGCAGATGCGCGATCGCGGGCGCGGGAGATCCGCCGCGGCGACATCGGCGACCTGCCCGAGCTGCTCGACCGCCTCGAGGAGCGGGTCGACCGCGGCCGGCGGGCGTGGTGACGCCGCGCGGCCGACGCCGACGCGGCCTGCCGCTACATCACCGACCTCGCCGCGGCGCGCGGGGCGACCCTGGTGGCCAAGTCGAAGTCGATGGCCACGGAGGAGATCAAGCTCAACGAGGCGATCGAGGAGGCGGGGCTGCGGGTGGTCGAGACCGACCTCGGCGAGTGGATCCTGCAGCTGGCCGGCCAGCACCCGAGCCACATCGTCGCCCCGGCGGTGCACCTCAACAAGGAGCAGGTGCGCCAGGTGCTTCGATGGCCGAGAGCGGCTGGGAGCTGCCGACCGACCGCGAGGCGCTGGTGGCCCACGCGCGCACGCCGCCTGCGCGAGGTGTTCGCGCGCGCGGACATCGGCATCTCGGGGGTCAACTTCGGCGTGGCCGAGACCGGGACGATCTGCGTCGTCGAGAACGAGGGCAACGCGCGCCTGGTGACCGCCCTGCCGCGCATCCACGTCGCCGTGATGGGGATGGAGCGGGTGGTGCGCGACTGGGACGAGGCCGCGCACATCCTGCAGATCCTGCCGATGGCGGCGATCGGCGACGACGCGGCCGGCTACGTCAACCTGATCACCGGGCCGCGCGCGCCCGGCGAGGCCGACGGCCCCGAGGAGCTGCACCTGGTGATCCTCGACGGCGGGCGCTCGGCCCTGCTCGGCACGGACCTGGAGGAGGCGCTCGACTGCATCCGCTGCGGCGCCTGCCTCTACTCGTGCCCGATGTGGCGCAGCGTGGGCGGCCAGGCCTACGGCTCGCCCTACTCGGGCCCGATCGGCTCGGTGCTGACCCCGCTGCTGGAGGGCATGGAGGGCGAGCGCTCGAGCGAGCTGCCGTTCATGTCGTCGCTCTGCGGCTCGTGCCACGACGCCTGCCCGGTGGGGATCCCGCTGCACGACCTGCTGGTGCGGGTGCGCGCGCGGGTGACGACGGCGGCGCACCGCCGCGACCGGGCGCGCTTCCGCCTCTGGAGCCGGGCGTGGAGCAGCCCGGCCGCCTACCGCGCCTCGGTGGCGCTGGCGCGGCTCGGGCCTGCGCCTGGCCGGCCGGCGCGGGTGGGCGCGCCGCCTGCCCGGCCCCGGCGCCGAGTGGACCTCCCAGCGCGACCTCCCGACGCGATGGCCGCCGACACCGCCGCGCTGAGCGAGGGCCTGCTCGCGGCCCTGGCGCGCCGGCGGGCGACCGGCGCCGTTGTGAGCGTCGCCGGGAGGTGGCCGCGGCAGCCGTCGCCCGTGGCCGCGAGTGGGGCGTCGCGCGGGCGCTGCTGGCCGACGATCCCGTGCTCGACGAGCTGGAGGTCGGCCCCGGCCTCGCGCTCGGAGCCGGCGGCCACGAGGTGCTGCGTGTGGCCGGACGGGCGCGGGCCGGGGCTGGCGCGAGCTGCTCGGCCTGGAGGGACCGGAGCTGACGATGGGGGTCACCGTGCCCGCGCCTGGGGGTGGCCGAGCGCGGCACCCTCGTGCTGGAGACCGGGCCCGGGCACGGTCGCTCGATCGACGTGGTCAGCATGTACCACCTGGCGATCCTGCCGGCATCGCGGATCCGCGCGACGCTGGCCGAGGCGCTGGTCGAGACCTACGCCCGCGACGGGCGCCCGTCGTCGGCCGTGTCGCTGGTCTCGGCGCCCAGCCGGACCTCCGACATCGAGAAGATCTCGACCCTCGGCGCGCACGGCGCCAAGGGCCTCCACGTGCTGGTGATCGCCGACCGCTGAGGGCCGGCGCTCATGCCCGGGCGCGGGCGGGCCGATCCATGTGGGGACCGTCGTCCGGGAAAGGATTCCCCCCTGCGCCGCGCACCCCTCGCCTGCCTGGCCGTCGCCCTCGCCGCGACCGCCGCCCCCGCCGCCGCGTCGGGCGCCGTCGAGACCTGGCCCGCGACCCCCGGCGACAAGGTCTTCCCCGCCTCCACGCGGCCTGCGGGAGCCGCGGCCGGACCGGTGATCGGCGCCGCGCGCGACGAGTACGAGGGCGCCCAGATCGCGATCCGCTCGGACGTCGCGCTGGAGATCACCCCGCTCGTGAGCGACCTGACCGGGCCGGGGACGATCCCCGCGTCGGCGGTCGAGCTGCTGCGGGTCGGCTATGTGGGGCTGAAGCGGGTCAGCACCGGCGTCGACGCCCTCGAGGGCGACGGACGCTACCCCGACCCCCTCTTCCCGATCACCGGGACGCTGGCGGTGCCCGCCGGCGAGACGACCAGCGTCTACGCCCTGGTCCACGTCCCCGCGGACGCGACCGCAGGCCGCTACACCGGAACGCTCGAGCTCGACGCGGCGGGCGTCGTGCCGCTCGTGGTGGAGGTCGCCCCGGTCACGGCCGGCCGCGACGGATACACGATCGTCGCGCGCCTCAACCAGATCCAGCTCGCCAAGGCCTCGGGCGTGAGCGAGGACGACGCGCGCTTCGTGCGCGGCGTGTACGACCGGCTGCTGCCGATGCTGCGCGCGCACGGCGTGAACCCGGGCAAGCCCCCGCACACGGCGCCCAAGGTCGATCCGGCCACCTGGGCGCTCGACTACGCCGACAGCCCCTTCGGCACCGCCCGGCGCACCAACCTGAACGCCTTCTTCGGCATGGGCTTCCCCGCCGTCGAGGTGCCCTTCCTGCCGAACTTCCCCCAGGCCGGCGGCGAGGATCGCGCCTACACCCAGGAGGGCAAGCGGCGCACCGCCGCGCGCGACTTCGCATCGACGCTTCGCGCCGATCTCCGGGCGCACCTTCGCGCTGCCGGTGGACGAGCCCAACGCCGCAGCACCTACGCGCAGCTGAACCGCGCCGCCGCCCAGCTGGCCTCGGCGACGCCGCGCATCCCGGTGCTCGCCACCGAGGCGCCCCACCCCGAGGCCCTCAAGGCGATCGGCAGGTCGGTCAACATCTGGGCGCCGCCGATCTGGGACCTGTTCAAGGTGCCCAAGGGCGTCGCGAGCGTCCGGGCCAAGGGCAAGAGGGTCTGGTGGTACACGTACGGCAGCGACACCCAGCGCTACACGCCCAACGTCCTGATCGACAAGCCGACCACCGAGCCGCGCGTGATGGGCTGGCTGGCCGCCAAGGAGGGCGTCGACGGCTTCTTCTACTGGGGCCTGAACAACTGGGGCGGCGAGAACTACCACAGCCCCTTCGACGACCCCTGGTACCTCAGCCACACCAAGGCCGCCGACACCTGCGGCCGGCGGCGGCGAGGTGGGCGGCAACGGCGAGGCGAGCCTGATCTACCCGACCGGCGAACCCGTCGGACCCCGCGATCGGCAGCCTGCGCCTGGAGGCCCTGCGCGACGGTGCCGAGGATCACAGCCTGCTGCGCGCCCTGCAGGCGCTCGACCCGGCCTACTACGCGCAGGTCATGGAGGGCGTCAGCACCCCCTACACCGGGCGCTCGGAGGGCGGGCGCAGCACCGGCTGCAACGACGACGGACGCCCCTCGTACCTGCCTGTGGTGGAGACCGACCCGGCGGCCGTGGACGGGGCGCGCCGGGCCGTGCTCGCCCGCCTGTCGGCCACCCCGCTACCGACCCTGCAGGGCACCGTGGTCTACGGGGCCGCCCTGACCGGCCGCTCCCGGAAGGCCACCGCACGCGCCATCGGCCTGGCCGGCACGCCCGTCGAGGGCGCGGCGGTGCGCTTCGGCGCCTTCTCGACCGTGACCGACGCGAAGGGCCGCTGGACGCTCGCCGACGTGAGCCCGACCCCGGGCACCCTCACCATCAGCCGCGACCCGGTGGGCAGGGTCGACCGAGCCAGCGTGGCCATCGACGCCGCGACGCTCGCCCAGACCGGCCCGATCCGGATCACCACGCCGCCGATGCCGCTCTGGCCCTCGGACGCGGTGATCCGCCCCGGCGGCCTCACCGCGCTTCTCGGGGCGCATCGCCCCCGCCCGCGCCCGCACGCGCGGCCAGTCGGTGACGATGACGCTCGGGCGCAGGTACCACGCCAACGGCGACGAGGTCGTCTACCCGGGCAACGTGTCGCCCTCGGTGGACGCCTTCTACCCCACCGGAAAGGCCGGGAAGGCGAGCGCGCCGCTGCGCGACTGGTCGCGCTACCGCTATCCTCGAGTTCACCGCCGAGGTGCAGAAGCGCCCGCCGACCGACCGCGCCTTCCACCTGATCGTCACCCCCGGCGGGCACTTCCGCAACGCCAGCAAGGTGGCCGTCGGCAACCGGACCCAGCTCGTGCGGATGAGCCTGGCCGGAATGCGCGGCATGACCAACGTGCGCTACCTGCGCTTCGGGATCCAGAGCGCGGTGCCCAAGCCCTGGCGCGGCGGCCACGACCTGAAGGTCACCCTGCGCGTCGCCAACATGCGGCTGGTGCCCTGAGCGCCCGCGGGTCCTACGCCTGGAACTCCGGGGTCCAGTACCACTCCTCGAAGGCCGTGCAGCGGCCGTCGGGGGCGAAGCGCAGGATCCAGAGGTCGAGGTAGCGGCGCTCGTCGGGAGCCTCGTAGCGCACGTCGAGGCGGGCGATCGCGAGGTCCCCGTCGAGCGCGAGCACCTCCCAGGTGAGCCGCCAGCGCTCGGCCGGGTCGGTCTCGGACTCCCACCAGAGCCGGATGGCGTCGATGCCGTGCAGGGGCTCCGCGCCGGGAGTGGGCCGGTAGGTGGCCTCGTCGGTGAAGAGTGCGCCGAGATCGCCCGTCGATCCCCGCCGCCATGCGCCCTCGTACGCGGCGATCCAGCGGGAGACGCCCTCGCGGTCCAGGGCCATCAGCGGCGGCGGACGGCCTTGGTGGCGCGATCGGCATCGCGCTTGGCGTCGCGCTCGGCGATCGTGCGGCGCTTGTCGTAGAGGGTCTTGCCGCGCCCGAGCCCCAGCTCGATCTTGGCGCGCCCCTCCTTGAAGTAGAGGCGCAGCGGAACCAGCGAGAGGCCCTTCTCGGCCAGGGCCGAGGCGATCCGCTCGATCTCCTTGCGGTGCAGCAGCAGCTTGCGCGTGCGCCGCGGGTCGTGGCCGGCGTAGCCGGCGTTCTCGTAGTCGGAGAAGTGGGCGCCGATCAGCCACGCCTCGCCCTCGCGGATCTGCACGTAGGCGTCGCTGATCGTCGCCCCGCTCTCGCGCAGGCCCTTCACCTCGCTGCCCTGGAGCACGATGCCGGCCTCGAAGCGGTCGGTGATCGCGTACTCGTGCAGGGCGCGGCGGTTCTGCGCGACGTCGCGGAAGCGGTCGTCCTTCTTCGCGTTCTTCTTTGCGGTCGCCATGGGGCGGCGATGTTAGCGCGGGCGCGCGCCGGCCCGGGAACGGCGGGCGCGCGAGCCCAGGGGCGCCGGGGCCGGCCGGCCCCGGCCCGGCGCGGTGACCGGCTCGAGCTGGATCCGCCCGCGCAGCGGCTCGACCCGCACCACCCGCACGCTCAGCGTGTCGCCGATGCGGATGCGCCGCCCGCTGGCGTCGCCGATCAGGGCCACCCCGAGCGGGTCGGCGCGGTAGTGGTCGTCCTCGAGCCGCCGCGAGGGCAGGAAGCCCGTGAAGACCTCGTCGAAGGTGACGAACAGCCCCGCGTCGATCAGGCCGGTCACCCGCCCCTCGACCGGGGCGTCCCAGCCGTCGCGGTCGAGCCGGTCCTGCAGCAGGAAGGCGGCGCAGATGTCGTCGGCGCGGCGCTCGACGGTCGAGGCCTCGCGCTCGGTGGCCGAGCTGTGGTCGGCCTCGGAGGCGAGCTCGGTGAGCTCCGGCCCCGGGCCGCCGAGGCCGAGGGCGTCGAGCAGGCCCCGGTGCACGAGCAGGTCGGGGTAGCGGCGGATCGGCGAGGTGAAGTGCAGGTAGGCCGGGCTCGCGAGGCCCGAGTGGCGTGGTCTCGGCTCGCCGAGTAGTGGGCCTGGCGCAGCGTGCGCAGCACCAGCGTCCAGAGCGACAGCGCCGCCCGGGCCGCCCGACTCGAGGTGGCGGGCGACGGCCGCCGCGGCGGCCGACGGCCGCCGCGCGCCGCTCAGGACCGCCGAGGTTGCCGTCGGGCAGCGGGGGGGTGGCCACCCCGAGCGCGTCGAGCTGCTCGTAGAGGGTCTCGAGGCGGCTCTGCGCCGGATCCTCGTGGTGGCGGAAGACCGTCGGGCGGCCCCGGGCGATCAGGTAGCGGGCGACGGCCTCGTTGGCGGCGATCATGCACTCCTCCACCAGCGAGTGCGCGGGCGTCGGATCCCTCCAGGTGCATCTCGGCCACCCGGTCGCCCTCGAAGCGGACGACCGGCTCGCCCGAGTCGGCCTCCAGCGCGCCGCGCGCCATGCGCATCGCGCGCAGGGCCCGCGCCACCTCGGCGATCCGCAGGATGTCGGCCTCCATCGCCGGGTCGCCCAGCGAGCCGCCGGCCAGGACCGTGTCGGCCTCGCCGTAGGTCAGCCGGCGCTCGGAGCGGATCAGCGAGCGCGAGAAGCGGGTCTCCCCCACCTCGCCCGCGCGCGTCGATCACCATCTCGACGGTCACGGCGGCGCGATCGGCCTCCGGGGCGCAGGCTGCAGAGGTCGGACGAGAGGCGCGGGCGGCAGCATCGGGGTCACCATGCCCGGCACGTAGACCGAGCAACCGCGGCGGGCGGCCTCGCGGTCGATCGCGCCGCCCGCCGCGACGAACCGCGCGACGTCGGCGATGTGCACCCAGACGCGCGTCGCCCCGCCGCCCTCGTCGGCGACGGCGATGGCGTCGTCGTGGTCCTTGGCGCCGTGCGGGATCGATCGTGATGACGCGCTGGTCGCGCAGGTCGCGGCGGCCGCGGTCGTGCGCCGACGTCGCCCTCGTCGAGGGCCTCGGCCTCCTCGAGCACGGCGCGCGGGAACGGCCGGGCGAGATCCTCCGACACCAGCAGTGCCCGCAGGGCGGCGGTCGGCGAGCTCGCCGACCCGTGCACCGCGGTGACGCGGGCTGCGCGGCCGCGCAGCGTGACCGTGACGAGGTCGCCGACGACCGCGCCGCCGCGGGCGCCCTTGGCCAGCGGGATGCGCAGGCCGGGCTCGAAGGCCGGCTGCGCCGCCGCACCGCGGCCCGAGGACACCAGCTCGGCCACCAGGACGGCGGCCGGCCCGCCCCGGCTCATCCGGCCGCCGCGAGCGCGAGGCCCCGCTGGAGGACCTCGTCGGCGCGGCGTGGCCGGGTCGTCGGCGACCTTCACGTCGGGCGGCAGGCCGCGCTTGGCGAGGTCGTAGCCGGAGGGCGTGAGGTAGCGGGCGGTGGTCAGCTTGAGCGCACCGCCGTCGCGCAGCAGCACGGTGCTCTGCACGAGCGCCTTGCCGAAGGTCCGCTCGCCGACGAGGCTCGGCCCGATCGGCGTCGCGCAGGGCCCCGGCGACGATCTCGCTGGCGCTGGCGCTGCCGCGGTCCACCAGCACCACCACGGGGCAGGTCGCCGGCGACCGGGGACGAGTCGGTGCGGTAGACCTGGCGCGGTGAGTGGAGCCCCTCGGGTCACGACGACCTCGGCGCCGTCGGGCAGGAAGGCCCCGGTGACGCCCACCGCCTCGGTCACCAGGCCGCCCGGGTCGCCGCGCAGGTCGAGCACCAGGGCGGTGGCCTTCTTGTCGCGCAGCGCCGTGATGGCATCGCGGAGCGCCTCGGCCGAGCCGCGCGTGAACTGCGCCAGGCGCACGTAGCCGACGCTGCGGCGCCGTCGACCGTCTCGATCCGCGAGGTGACGGCCGGCACGCGGATGCGGGCGCGGGTGAGCTCGAGCTCGCGCGCGGGAGCGTCGCCGGTGACGACGCCGATGCGCACCGTGGAGCCCTCCGGGCCCCGGATGTCGCCGACGACGGCCTCGAGGCCCCGGCCCGTCGGTCTGCCGTGCCGTCCACCGACACCAGCCGGTCACCTCTGCGCACCTCGGCCCGCTGCGGCCGGGCTGTCGTCGAAGACGCGGGTCACGACGATCGACTGGTCCCGCTCGGCCACCTGAAGGCCCACCCCGAAGTAGGCGCCGTCGTTGCGCGCGCGCAGCGCCTCGAGCTCGTCCGGGTCGAGGTAGTCCGTGTACGGGTCCTCGAGCGCATCGACCATCGCCTGCACCGAGTCCCGCTCGAGCGCGGACGGGTCCACGTCGACGTAGTACTCGTCCTTCAGCACCTCGAGCACCTGCGCGGTCAGCAGCTCGCCGCTGTCGCCGAGGAGGACGCTGCGCAGCGGATCGGAGAGCTGGGTGAGGCCGGTCGCCTGGGCGTGCCCGCCCACGGCGACGCCGCCGAGGAAGACGGCGATGACGCCGAGGACGGCGACCGCGACGCGGATCACACGGCCGTGGCTCATGGGCGGTGGATTCGTCGCACGGTCGGACGACGGATTGTAGACCGCGGCGCGCGGGACGCCCGGAAGCCCGGTGCCCCGGAGAGGGCGGCCGTCAGACCTTCAGGAAGCGGCGCAGCGTGATGCCGCTGCCGAGGGCGCCCACGACGGCGCCCGAGGCGATCAGCAGCAGCCCGAGCAGCGGGAACGCGATCGCGGTCGCCTGGTCGCGGGTGAGGGCGTTGTCGGCGCCCTTGATCCAGGTGTCCACGACGGTGATCTTGATCGCGAACAGCAGCGCGACCGCCAGGGCCGCGCCGATCAGCCCGCAGACGATCCCCTCGATGACGAACGGCCAGCGGATGAACCAGTTGGTCGCGCCGACGAGCTTCATCACCTCGACCTCGCGACGGCGGGCGAAGATCGACAGGCGGATCGTGTTGCCGATCAGCAGGATCGAGGCCACGAGCAGGATCGAGATCAGCGCCAGGCCGGCCCACTGGATGAAGCGGGCCACCGTGAGCAGCTTGTCGGCGGTCTTCTCGCCGTAGGAGATACCGAGGTCCGGGTCGATGGCCGGGCCGCCCTCGAGCGAGTCGATGATCGCCTGCGAGCGCTCCGGGTCGGTCGGCTTCGCGTTGAACTTGGCCGGCAGCGGGTTGCTGGGCAGCTCGTCGAGGATCGAGGGGTCGCTGAGGCGCGCGCGCAGGGCCTCGAGGCCCTCCTCCGGGGAGACGTAGCTGTAGGAGATGATGTCGCCGCGCGTCCTGGAGCGCGTCGAGCTGCGTCTTGACACCGTTGATCTGGCTGCACCGTCGCCGAGTCGGCGAGGTAGATGTCGATGTCGAGACGGCTCTTCTGCGAGTCGACCGTCGACTGCACGTAGAGGAACGACGGGATGAAGGCGCCGAGGATGAAGACCGCGATCAGCACGGTGACCGTCGCGGCGACCGAGACGGCCGCGTTCGCGCGGATCGAGCGCAGCGCCTCGGCGATGAAGAAGCGGATCCTCATGGGCTAGCTGTCCGCCCGGGCGTAGCTCGCCTGGCGCTGGTCGCGCACGACCTTGCCGCTCTCGAGGGCGATGACCCGCATCTGCATCTTGTCGACCATCTCGCGGTCGTGCGTGGCCATGATCACGGTCGTGCCGGTGCGGTTGATCCGGTACAGCAGCTGCATGATCCCGATCGAGGTCTCGGGGTCGAGGTTCCCGGTGGGCTCGTCGGCGATCAGCAGCCGCGGGTGGTTGACGAACGCGCGCGCGATCGAGACGCGCTGCTGCTCGCCGCCCGAGAGCTCGTTGGGGTAGCGGTCGGACTTGTCCGACAGGCCCACCAGAGCCAGGATCTCCGGCACCTTGCGGCGTGTGGAGCGCGGGTTCTCGCCGATCACCTGCAGGGCGTACGCCACGTTCTCGTACACCGTACGACCCGCCAGCAACTTGTAGTCCTGGAAGACGCAGCCGATCGAGCGGCGCAGGTAGGGCACCTTCGAGCGACGCAGGCGCTGCAGGTTCCGGCCGCCGACGGTGATCGTGCCCTCGGTGGGCTCGAACTCCTTGATCAGCAGGCGGATGAAGGTGGACTTGCCCGAGCCCGAGGGGCCGACCAGGAACACGAACTCGCCGCTCTCGATCGAGAGCGTGACTCCGTCGAGCCCCATCGCGTCCGTCGTGTACGCCTTCTTGACCCCGTCGAGGATGACCATCGGGCCGTCGCCGGGGCGCAGGACCGAGCGGCGATCGCTCGAGCGCAGCGACTCGCCGCGCCGGCGCGCACGTTCGCGCACGCGGGATGAGGGCGTGTCGGGCTCGGAGGGTGTGGAGGGGGCGTCTGTGCTCATGAGGGCGTCGAGCGCGCGGCTTTCGGGAGGCGAGATGAGGGGCGATCCACCGTCAGGGACTCCTTCGGCGGATGCGACCGTCCCGTGAAGCCCGGGGAGGGTACCCCGTGCCCCTCGGGAGGTCAAACCGGAGAAGGCGCCGCAAACCGGCACCCTGGGCGGACGTGATGGCCTTCGACGAGAGCAGTCTCAGTCCTCCCCGGCGGGGTCCGGGATCGGCTTCGCGAACGGGGAATCGCCGTGCGAGCGGCGCTCCAGCTCGGCGCGGATGAAGCCGTCGAGATCGCCGTCGAGAACACCCTGGGCGTTGCCGGTCTCATGGCCGGTACGAAGATCCTTGACCATCGTGTAGGGGTGCACCACGTACGAGCGGATCTGGCTGCCGAAGCCGATGCTGCTCTGGTTCTCACCCCGGTCGCGGGCCGCCTCGGCGTCGCGGCGATCGAGCTCGGCCTGGACCAGCCGGGAGCGCAGCAGGGCCATCGCGGTGGCCCGGTTCTGCGTCTGCGAGCGCTCGTTCTGGCACTGCACGACGATCTTGCTCGGGAGGTGGGTGATGCGGACGGCCGAGTCGGTCTTGTTGACGTGCTGGCCACCGGCGCCGCTGGCCCGGTAGGTGTCGATCTTGAGGTCCTTGTCGAGGATCTCGATGTTGACGTCCTCGCTCACCAGGGGGGCGACCTCGACCGCGGCGAACGAGGTCTGGCGGCGGTTGGCCGAGTCGAAGGGCGACAGGCGCACCAGCCGGTGCACGCCGCGCTCGGCCGACAGGAGCCCGTAGGCGTTCTCGCCGTGGACGGTGAAGCCGACCGACTTGATGCCGGCCTCCGACCCCTCCTGGATCTCCTTCAGGTCGGTCCTCAGGCCGCGGCGCTCGGCCCAGCGCAGGTACATGCGCAGCAGCATCTCGGCCCAGTCCTGGGCATCGGTGCCGCCCTCGCCGGAGTTGATCGACACGAGGGCGTCGCCGGCGTCGTGCTCGCCCGAGAACAGGCGCGCCTCCTCCATGCCCGCGAGCACCTCCTCCGAGCGGCCGAGGCCGTCGGCCAGCTCACGGAGCATGTCCATGTCGAGCGCGCCGGCGCGCTCCTCCTCGCGCAGCAGGTCGGCCATCTCGGTGAAGGCGTCGATCTCCTCGATGAGCGACCGGTAGCCGGTGAGGCGGCCGCTGGCCGCGGCGTGGGCCGCCGACACGCGGGCCGCGTTCGCCTGGTCGTCCCAGAAGCCGGGATCGCCCATCTCGTGCTCGAGCTCGGCCACCCGGCGCTCGAGCGCGGCGGGATCGAGGTACTCGCCGAGCACGCCGGCACGGTCCCGGAGGCGGGAGGCGCGCTGGACGAGGTCGTCGAGCGAGAGCGTCGAGTCGGTGCTCATGGGAGTCCGGGGCGAAGCAGGCCGCGCGCGAGGCCTATGCCCCGTGGCACCTCTTGTACTTCTTGCCCGAGCCGCACGGACAGGGATCGTTGCGACCCACCTTGTCCTCGTCGGCGATCACCCTCTGCTCGACGACGGCGACGGGGCGCGGCGGCCTCCTCCTCGTACTCGGCGTCGAACTCGGCGCCGTCGCCCTCGGCCGCGGCGAAGCCGCCCTGCATCGGATCGCTCTGGTACGAGTAGTCCACGTCGGCGACCTTCTGCTCCTCGGCCTCCGGAGCCTGGTCGACCTGGATGTGGAACATGTAGCGGACGAACTCGCCCTTCACGAGGGTCATCATCTCGTCGAACATCGTGTGGCCCTCGAGGCGGTACTCCGAGAGCGGGTCCTTCTGGCCGAGCGCGCGCAGGTGGATGCCCTCGCGCAGGTAGTCCATGTTGTAGAGGTGCTCGCGCCAGTGCTGGTCGATGAGCTGCAGCAGCACCCAGCGCTCGAGGTCGCGAACGAGCGTCGCGCCGAGCTCGTCCTCACGACGCGCGTAGGCGTCCATGATGTCGTCCTCGAGCTTGTCGAGCAGCTCCTCGCGCGTCAGCGGATCCTCGGCGTCGTCGAGGTCGGCCTGCAGGTCCGAGAGCGAGATGCCCATCGGGTAGTAGGCGTGGAGCGCCGTGAACATCGCCGGCAGGTCCCAGTCGGCGGGCAGCGAGTCGTCGTCGGCGAACTGATCGACCACCTCGACGAGCGTCTCGGCGATCCAGTCGCGCGCCTGCTCGCCCAGGTCCTCGCCCTCGAGCACGCGGCGGCGCTCGGAGTAGATGACCTCGCGCTGCTTGTTGAGCACGTCGTCGTAGTCGAGGACGCGCTTGCGGATGTTGAAGTTCTGCTCCTCGACCTTCTTCTGGGCGCCCTCCACGGTCTTGGAGAGCATCTTCGCCTCGATCGGGAGGTCGTCCCCCGGGCCGAGGCGGTCGAGGATCTTGTAGATCCGGTCGCCGGAGAAGATGCGGATCAGGTCGTCCTCGGCGGAGAGGAAGAAACGCGAGCGCCCGGGGTCGCCCTGGCGCCCGGCGCGGCCGCGCAGCTGGTTGTCGATGCGCCGGCTCTCGTGGCGCTCGGTGCCGAGGATGTAGAGGCCGCCCGCGTCGGCGACCCCCTCCCCCAGCTTGATGTCGACGCCTCGGCCGGCCATGTTGGTCGCGATCGTGACCGCCCCGGGCTGACCGGCGCCGAGGATGATCTCGGCCTCGCGGGCGTGGTTCTTCGCGTTGAGGACGTTGTGCGGGACGCCCCGGCGCGTGAGCATCCCCGAGAGCATCTCGGAGATCTCGACCGAGATCGTGCCGACGAGGACCGGCTGCCCGCGCTCGTGCGCCTGGAGGATGTCCTCGACCACCGCGCGGAACTTCGCGTCCTTGGTCTTGAAGATGAAGTCGTTCTCGTCGACCCGCACCATCGGGCGGTTGGTCGGGATCGAGGTGACGTCGGTCTCGTAGATCTTCTGGAACTCGTTGGCCTCGGTGGAGGCCGTGCCCGTCATGCCCGAGAGCTTCTCGTACATGCGGAAGTAGTTCTGCAGCGTGATCGTGGCGAGGGTCTGGTTCTCCTCGCGGATGCGAAGGCCCTCCTTCGCCTCCAGGGCCTGGTGCAGGCCCTCCGAGTAGCGGCGGCCCTCGAGGACGCGGCCCGTGAACTCGTCGACGATCAGCAGCTCGCCCTCGCGGACGATGTACTCCTTGTCCTTGCGGTAGAGCGCGTGCGCCTTCAGCGCCTGGATGAAGTGGTTGACCAGGTTGCCGTTGACGTCGAGGTAGAGGTTGTCGATGCCGAGGGCCTTCTCCACCTTGCGCACGCCGCTGAGGGTCGGCGAGGCGGCGCGGTGCTTCTCGTTAACGTCGTAGTCGCCGATGACGGCCTCGAGCATGTGATCGCGGGTGAACGACCCGTTCCAGCGCCCGGCCGAGACGTCCATGCGCGCGCCGGCGAGCTTGCTGTCGAGCTCCGGGTGGAGGCCTGCCATCAGGTCCTCGGAGATCAGCCGCGGGAAGTCGGCCTCCACGGCGTCGATCAGCTCGGCCGCCGACATCTTGTCGGGCACCTCGAGACCGGCCTGGCGGGCTCGGGCGACGAGCTCGTTCGACTTGATGCTGACCTGCGAGACCAGCGCCTGGCGCAGGCCGGTGTCGTTCATGTTCTCGTACCGCTCGCGGTCGGCGACGACGAGCGTCGGCATGATGCGCGCGAACCGGTAGTAGGTGTCGGTGGCGGCCTCGGGGACGCCGGAGATGATCAGCGGCGTGCGGGCCTCGTCGATGAGGATCGAGTTGACCTCGTCCACGATGCAGAAGTAGTGACCGCGCTGCACGCAGTCGGACAGCCTCACGGCCATGTTGTCGCGCAGGTAGTCGAAGCCGAACTCGGCGTTGGTGCCGTAGGTGGCGTCGGCCGCGTAGGCCGCCCGGCGCTGGTCCTCGGGCATCATCGACGCGATCACGCCGATGCTGATGCCCAGCTTGTCGTAGAGCGGGCGCATCCACTCGGCGTCGCGCGAGGCGAGGTAGTCGTTGACCGTCACGACGTGCACCCCGCGCCCCGTGAGCGCGTTCAGGTAGACGGCCGGGACGCCCGCGAAGGTCTTGCCCTCGCCGGTCTTCATCTCGGCGACCTTGCCCTGGTTGAGCGTCATCGCGCCGATCATCTGGACGTCGAAGAGCCGCATCCCGAGGACCCTGCGCCCGAGCTCGCGCACGACCGCGAAAGCCTCGATGAGAAGGTCGTCGATCGTCTCGCCGGCCTCGAGCCGCGCGCGGAACTCCGGGGTCTTGGCCTGGAGCTCCTCGTCGCTGAGCTTCTCCATCTCGGGCTCGAGGGCGGTGATGCGGCCGACCTGCGCCTGCATGCCCTTCATCGCCCGGCCCTCGCCGACGCGCAGGACCTTGTTCAGGAGATCAGTGCTCATGGGCGGGCTCGGGAGGTCGTGGGCACAACGCGGATCATCGTAGCGCAGGGCTTCATCGACGCCCCCGTGCCCGGGCTGAGCGCCCGGGCACGGGGGCGGTGATCAGGCCTCGGGCGCGATCAGCCCGTAGTCGCCGTCGCGGCGGCGGTACACCACGTTGACCTGGCCGTCGTCGTCGTTGCGGAAGACGTAGAAGTCGTGGTTGAGCATGTCCATCGCGAGCGCCGCGTCCTCGGGCCCCATCTGCTTCATCTCGAAGCTCTTGCTCTTGACCAGCTTGGGCGTGCGGTCGTCGGCCGCCTCGGACGGGGCCTCGGCGGAGGCCGGCGCCGCGAGGGCGTCGACCGGCGGAGCGACGTGGTGCTCCTTGCGGCGGTCGCGGTACTTGCGCGCCTGGCGCTCGAGCTTGTGCGCGGCGAGGTCGATGGCCGCGTACATGTCGTCGGCGCTCTCGCGCACCCGCAGCACCGGCCCCTTGGTGCGGACGGTGACCTCGGCGATCTGGGCCCGCTCGATCTTGGGGTTGCGCTCGACCGACAGCTCCAGCTCGACCGAGGTGGCGTCGTCCCACGGCGGGAAGATCTTCACGAGCTTCTCGAGCTTCTGCTCGGCGTGATCGAAGAGCGCGTCGGTGACCGAGAGTCCCTTGCCCTTGACCTGAAGCTGCATGATTGCCCCCTTCGCGTTGCTGCCGGGTGTCCAGACAGTAGCGCCCCCGGGGGGCCTCCGGAGCCCGGGGACGGAGATTCCGCCGCTCATCGTGCAACCCCGTCGAGGACCCGCGCGAAGCAGGTGGCACCGACCGATCGCACGCCCGCCCCGTGCAGGGCCCGGGCGCAGTCGGCCAGGGTGGCTCCGGTCGTGTGGACGTCGTCGACCAGCCAGGCGGTGGGCGGCGGCGCGGCCCCCGCGCGGACCGCGAACGCTCCCGCCGCCTGGCGCGCCCGCGCCGTCCTGCGCGCGCCGCGCTGGTCGGCGCCCTCGCGCGTGCGCAGCAGCGCGTCGGCGATGGGCAGTCCCCAGGCGCGCGAGAGGGCGCGGGCGAGCAGCAGGCTCTGGTTGAACCCGCGCGCGCGGACCCGGCGCGGGCCGAGCGGCACCGGGACGAGCGCCGCGTCTGCGGGAGGCGGGGGCACCGCCGCCACGATGGCGGCGGCCAGGACGTCCGCCAGGCCCCGGCGGCGGTCGTCCTTCAGCCCCGCGACGAACGCGGGGGCGGGCCCCTCGTAGGCGACCGCCTGGCGCGCTCCGGCGAGCCGCCCGCGACAGGCGCCGCACCGGGTGACGGGCACCGGGACCGGCGCCCCGCAGCCGTCGCACCACGGCGGAGGGAGGGGACTCAGAGAGGCCAGGCAGCCCGCGCAGGCGGACGCCCCGGGCAGGCCGCAGGCGGCGCAGGCCGGTGGGAGGATGACGTCGAGGAGGGCTCCGATGGGCATGCCCCCACGCTAGGCCCGGGCACCGTCACGGCGCGCCGCCGCTCCGTGCCGGATGGCGCGCGCGGGCGCGCCGGCCCACCTCACACTCCGGCGCCGGCCCCCCGGACGGCCGCCGCGAGCGAGCGCTCGTACGGCGGGCGGTGCACGCCCGCCTCGGTCACGATCGCTGCGACCAGACGCGCCGGCGTGACGTCGAAGGCGGGATTGGCCACGGCCGTCGCCGCCCCGGCGGCGGCCCGCCCGAAGAGCGAGAGGCCCCGCACCTCATCGGCCGAGCGCTCCTCGATCGGGATGTCGCGGCCGGCCGGGGTGGAGAGGTCGACCGTCGTGGTCGGGGCGGCGACGATCACCGGGATCCCGTGCTCACGCGCCAGGACGGCGAGCCCGTAGGTGCCGATCTTGTTGGCGACGTCGCCGTTGGCGGCGATCCGGTCGGCGCCGACCACGACGTGCGAGACGCGCCCCGGCGGCCATCATCGCCGCCGCCATGGAGTCGGTGATCAGGGTGTGGGAGATGCCGTCGCGGGCCAGCTCCCAGGCCGTCAGCCGGGAGCCCTGCAGCAGCGGGCGCGTCTCGCGGCACGATCACGCGCACCGAGGGGTCGGCGGCGTGCGCCGACGCGGACCACCCCGAGCGCGGTGCCGTAGCCGCCGGTGGCGAGCGCCCCGGCGTTGCAGATGGTCATGATCCGCGCGCCGCGCCCCATCAGCGGGAGGGCGTGCGCCCCGATGGCGCTGGCAGCGCGCCACCTCGTCGTCGTGCACCGCGCGCGCGGCGTCGGCCAGGGCGGCCGCGAGGGCGTCGCCCGGCCCCGGGTGGGCGTCGGCGAGGGCGCACATGCGGTCGACCGCCCACGCGAGGTTGACCGCGGTCGGGCGCGCCGAGCGCAGCGCGGCGGCGGCGCGGCCGATCTCCGCGCGCAGGGCCGGCAGGTCGGACGCGTCGGCCCGGGCGGCGGCCAGGGCCACCCCCATCGCGCCCGCCACGCCGATGGCCGGGGCGCCGCGGATCGACAGGCGGCGGATGGCCTCGACCACCTGCGGCCACGCCGGGCAGACCAGGGTCTCCTCGCGCTCGGGCAGCAGCGTCTGGTCGAGCATCTCGACGCCGGCGCCGGTGAGGCCGGATGACCTCGTGCGGCGCGAGGCCGCCGCCGGGGCAGGAGCCGCTCAGGTGCCCTGCTCCCACGAGGCGAGGTACGCGGAGCTGCTCGTCGGTGAGCGCGTCGATCTCCACGCCGAGCGAGGCCAGCTTCAGCGTCGCGATCTCGTCGTCGATGCGCCGCGGCACCGAGTAGACGCGCCGCTCGAGGCCCGCGCCCTCGCGGGCCAGGTACTCGACGCTCAGCGCCTGGTTGGCGAAGCTCATGTCCATCACCGACGCCGGATGGCCCTCGGCGCAGGAGAGGTTGAGCAGGCGCCCCTCGGCCAGGAGGTGGATCCGGCGCCCGTCGGGCATCAGGTACTCCTGCACCGAGGGGCGCACCTCGCGTGACGCTCACGGCCAGGGCGGCCAGCGCCGGGCAGGTCGATCTCGACGTTGAAGTGCCCGGTGTTGGCGAGGATCGCGCCGTCCTTCATCACGGCCACGTGCTCGCCGCGCACCACGTTCACGTCGCCGGTGGCGGTGATGAAGATGTCGCCCACGCGCGCGGCCTCGGCGACCGGCATCACCTGGAAGCCCTCCATCACGGCCTCGAGCGCGCGCAGCGGGTTCACCTCCAGCACGATCACGTTGGCGCCCATGCCGCGCAGCCGGCTGGCGACGCCGCGGCCGCACCAGCCGAAGCCCGCGACCACGGCCCGCCGGCCGGCGACGAGGACGTTGGTCGCGCGCAGCAGCCCGTCGACCGTCGACTGCCCGGTGCCGTAGCGGTTGTCGAACAGGTGCTTGGTGTCGGCGTCGTTCACCGACACCACCGGGAAGCCCAGGCCCCCCTGGGCCTCGAGCGCCCGCAGGCGGATGATCCCGGTGGTCGTCTCCTCGGTGCCGCCGATCACGCCCGTCGAGCATCTCGCGGCGCTCGCCGTGCAGCACGCCGATCACGTCGGCGCCGTCGTCCATCGTGATGTGGGGGGCGTGGTCGATCGCGGCCATGATGTGGCGGTAGTAGGTGCGGTCGTCCTCACCGCGCCGCGCGAAGGTGGCGATGCCGTGCTCGCGCACCAGCGCGGCGGCGACGTCGTCCTGGGTGGAGAGCGGGTTGGAGGCCACCAGCACCACCTCGGCCCCGCCGGCGCTCAGCGTGCGGACGAGGTTGGCGGTCTCGGTGGTGACGTGCAGGCAGGCCGACACGCGCAGGCCCGCCAGGGGCGTCTCGCGGGCGAAGCGCTCGCGGATCGAGCGCAGAACGGGCATGTCGCGGTCGGCCCACTCGATGCCCCGCCGCCCGAGCGGGGCGAGGCCCAGGTCGGCGACGTCGTGCCGTGGGCCCGGAGCCGCGCGGCTCACGCGCTCGGGTCCGCGCTCCTGCCGTAACCGGTCTCGGCCAGCCGCTCCTTGAGCCGCTCGATCACCTCGACCGGGCCGGGATCGACCGCCCGCAGCAGGGCGAGGTAGAGCGAGGCGTAGTCGCCGAGCATCACCAGGTCGAGCATCCGCGCGAGCGCGCTCTGCCCCTCGGCGGTGATCGACAGCACGCGGCTGACGTGCGACTCGACCAGCTCGCGGGTGAGGTCGAAGCGCCGCTGCACCTGGCGGTGCTGGCGCTCGTCGCGCAGCAGGATCAGCTGGGCCAGATCGCTGAAGCGGGGCCGGCATGCCGGCGAAGCCGACGATCTCGTTGTGGTCGAGCTCGGGGAGGGTGGAGCTGTAGGACGGGACCTTGGCGTTCTCGTTGAACTGGCCCTTCCAGCGGGCCGCGATCGGCGCGGTCAGCTCGGCGCCCCACACCAGCGGCACCGCCGCCTGCAGGGAGCGGGCGAGCTGCTTGGCCGGGTTGTCGCTCTCGTCGATCCCGGGGCCGAGGGTGGCGACCGACCTCGCGATGGTCGCCCGCGCCTCCTCGAGGTCGGAGGTCATCGACGGCAGCACCTCGAGGCGGTCGAAGAGCACCACCAGGGGGATCAGCATCCGCAGGATCGCCGCGCGCGGCTGCAGGCCCGGCACCACCGGGACGACCGGGACGCCCTCGTGCGGCGTAGTGCGAGCCGAGCTTGCCGCCGCTGGTGACCGCCACGCACAGGCAGTTGCGCTCGAGTCGCCTGCGAGGCGCAGGTGAGGGTCTCCTCGGTGCCGCCCGAGTAGGAGCTGAGGATGACCAGCGTGTTCTCGCCGATCCAGCCCGGCAGGTAGTAGTCGCGCACCACCGTCACCGGCACGCGCAGGCGCTCGCGGTAGGCGCCGACCACCAGGTCGGCGGCGATCGCCGAGCCGCCCATGCCGCAGATCGCGACGTCGCGGATCTCCGCGGGCGGGTAGACGCAGCTCCACGCCCTCGGCGGCGGCGCGCGCCTCGTCGAAGGCGGCCACCGAGTCGGCCATGCCCGCTGATCAGGCCGAGGCTGTCCGCCGGCGATCGCGTCGGGTCCGTCGAGTCCGAACATCGCGTCAGCCTATCGGAGCGCCGCGGCGCTCACGCGACCGCGCCGTCGGTGGGCACCGGCACGGAGGGATCGACCCGGGCGCCGGCGGCGATGCTCGCCCGGTCGCCCACGATCACGCCCGGGCCCAGGTGCGCGCCCGAGCGCCGACCGTGACGCCCTCCCCCACGATGGCGCCGTCGATGACCGCGCCGGCGCCGATCCGCGCGCCCGCGCCGATGCACGCTGGCCCGGCACGGTGGCGCCCGGCCTCGACGACCGCGCCGGCGCCGATGCTCGAGCGCGCGTCCACCGTGGCCGAGGGATCGACGTCGGCGCCCGGGCCGAGGTACGCGGCGCCGGTCGGCGACTCGGTGTGCAGGGCGCCGGTGAGGACGTCGTGGATCGCCGACAGGTACGACGCCGGCGTGCCGATGTCGCGCCAGTAGGCGTCGCTCGGGAAGCCGTAGAGCACGCCCGTCGCCGGCCAGCGAGCGGGAACACCTCGCGCTCGATCGAGCACGCCCGGCCGGCCGGGATGCGGTCGAGCACCCGCGGCTCCAGCAGGTAGGTGCCGGCGTTGATGCGGAAGGGCTCGCCGGGGCGCAGGTCCTCGGGGGCGGGCTTCTCGACGAAGGCCTCCACCTCGCCGCCCTCGAAGAGCCGCACCAGCCCGAAGGCGCTCGGATCCTCGACCGGCGTCAGCGCGATCGTCCCGGCGGCGCCGGTCTCGCGGTGGCGCGCGGATGAAGGCGTCGAGGTCGAGGTCGGTGAGGATGTCGCCGTTCAGCACCAGGAACGGCGCGTCGTCGATGAGCTCCTCGGCGTTCTTCACCGCCCCGGCGGTGCCGAGCGGCTCGGGGTCGACGACGTAGCGGAAGCGGACGCCCTCGGGCGAGCCGGTCGCCGAAGTGCGCCCGCAGGGCGTCGGGCCGGTAGCCGCAGGAGAAGATGACGTCGTCGATGCCGTGGCGGCGCAGCAGGTCGATCTGGTGGGCCACGAAGGGCCGGTCGACCAGCGCCATCATCGGCTTCGGGCGGGTGTCGGTGAGCGGCCGCAGGCGGGTGCCCGTCGCCGCCGACGAGGACGACGGCCTGGGTCACGCGCGGCACGTCCACGTGCGCGGGGATCCGCCCGATGCCCTCGAAGGCGTAGCCGAGCCGGCTCATCTCGAGCGGGTCGAGGGCGTTGCGCCCGTCGATCACGACCGCCGAGCGCATCGTCGGCCGCACGGCGTCCCAGTCCATCCCGACGATCGAGGCCCATTCGGTCACCAGCACGGCGGCGTCGGCGCCGGCCACCGCCTCCTCGGCGCTCGCGCTCATGGTCACGCCCTTCAGTCGGTCGGTCGACATGTCGACGATCGGGTCGAAGGCCCGGACCTCGGCGCCCTCGGCCAGCAGCCGGGCCGCCAGCACCAGGCTCGACGCCTCGCGCATGTCGTCGGTCTCCGGCTTGAAGGCCAGCCCGAGCAGGGCGACCCGCTTGCCCTCGAGCGTCCCGAGGTGCTTCTTCAGCTTGCCGATGACGCGCCGCTTCTGGAGCTCGTTGACCTCGATCACCGAGGTGAGCAGCTGGAAGTGGTAGCCCGAGTTGCCGGCGAGCTGCTTGAGGGCCGAGACGTCCTTGGGGAAGCAGCTGCCGCCGAAGCCGATGCCGGCGCGCAGGAACGCGCCGCCGATGCGCGAGTCGAGGCCCATGCCGTCGGCGACGACGGCGACGTCGGCGCCGACCTCCTCGCAGACGTTGGCGATCTCGTTGATGAAGCTGATCTTGGTCGCGAGGAAGGCGTTCGAGGCGTACTTGACCATCTCGGCCGTCGGCACCGTGGTGCGCACGATCGGCGCGCCGAGCGGCGCGTAGAGGGCGGCGACCCGGTCGCCGTGGGCGGCCTCGAAGGACCCGATGACCACGCGGTCGGGGTGCAGGAAGTCGGCGATCGCCGCGCCCTCCTTGAGGAACTCGGGGTTGGAGCAGTAGCCGACCTGCCCCGAGGCCGCGCGCGTCGAGCTCGGCGCGCACCCGCTCGCCGGTGCCGACGGGCACGGTGCTCTTCATGACCAGGACGTGGCGCGCGTCGGCGCCCACCGCTCGAGCTCCTCGACCACGCTCATCACGCGCGACAGGTCGGCGTCGCCCGAGTAGGTCGGCGGGGTGTCGACCGCGATGAAGATGATGTCGGAGCGATCGAGCATCCGCTCGAGCGAGAGCGTGTAGGTGAGCCGGTCGGCGTGCTCGGCCATGATGTCCTCGAGGCCCGGCTCGTAGATCGGCACCTGGCCGTCGTTGAGCGCCGCCACCTTGTTGGCGTCGATGTCGCGCAGCGTCACCTCGTAGCCCATCGACGCCAGGCAGACGCCGGTCACCAGGCCGACGTAGCCCGCGCCGATGACCCCGATGCGCTCGCGCGCGGCGGGCTTCGCCTCGCCCTCGCGCCTCGCTCACGGAGTCGAGCCCTCGGTCTCCACCGAGATCGCCGTGTCGGTGCGGCCCTTCTTCAGCGTGGCGCGGTTGAGCGGGCGCATCGACTTGGCGATCTCCTCGATCGTCTTGGCACTCAGGTCGTTGTTGAGGGTGTTGGACACCCAGTACGTGACCCCTCCCGACTGGAAGGCGAGGCGCTGGAGGTTCTTGCCGTCGTAGAAGGTGAGGTACTTGCGCCCGCCCGAGTCGTACGAGCCGGTCTCGCCCTGGAGGATCGGGGGGTTCTTCATCGTCGTCATCGAGATGCCCCAGTACTCGTGGTAGTCGTGCTCGAAGACGATCTTGATCGCCGGCGGGCCGCCGCTGTCGGACCGGTTGATCGAGTAGGGGCGGACGATCCTCACGCTCGAGTTCGAGGCGACCTTGAGGGGCGCCATCACCGCGAGGCCGGGCACCTGCTTGCGCGCCTCGCGCAGCGGGTCCACGAGGCTGGTGGTGTCGAGGGTCTCGGCCGCGGCGCGCGGTCTCCTTGGGCGGCGGCGGGGCCAGCTCGCCGGTGAAGTCGGCGCCGGCGATCACCACGACCTCGTTGCCGTGCGCCTTCGCGGAGCCCGCCAGCGCGCCGATCGTGGCGTTCGGGCCGAGCAGCGCGGCGATCTTGCGGGCCGGCTCGCGGAAGGCGGGCGCGTAGTAGACGGCGCTCGAGGCGTAGTCGAACGTGTCGGCGTTGCCGCCCACCGAGGTGCGGTACTTCTTGGTCGACAGGGCCTCGGCGACGTCCTCGGCCGCGAGCAGGCGGCCGCTGCCGTTCTAGCACGGTCACGTCGACCGACGCCGGGTCGATCGGCTTGGCGGTCGTCCTTGCGCCCGAACTCGAACTCGGGCTCCTTCCAGGCGGCGACGGCCTCGTCGATCGCCGCCTGGCTCGCGACCTGGATCGACGCGCCGGCCGTCGGTCATGTCGCTGCCGGCGTTGATCGAGACGCGGGCGATCCGGTCCTTGGGCGTCACCAGCGCGAGCTCCAGCAGCGAGAGGAACTTCTGCGGGTCGCGGATGCTGATCTCGATGTTCTCGCCGAAGATCTTGCGGAAGTTGGTGACGTTGGTGAGGTTGCCGAGGTCCTTGGTCTGGCGCTTGAGCTCCGACAGGAAGGTCTGCTGGCGGGCGTCGCGCGAGTAGGTCGAGTCGGTGTGCCGGTAGCGCACGTAGGCGAGCGCGTCCGACGCCGTTCAGCCGCTGGTAGCCCGGGCTGCAGGTCGATGTTGGCGTAGTTGGTGGCCGCCGTGCCGACGTTCTGGTTGAAGTAGCGGCGGTCGACGTCGAGGTAGACGCCGCCGACCGCGTCGACCAGCTTCGCGAAGCCGGTGAAGTCGATGATCACGTAGTCGTTGATCGGCTGGCCGGTGAGCTCCTCGACCGTCTTGATCGTCGACGTCGGCGCCGTGCGAGTAGGCCGCGTTGATCTTGTCGGTGCCGTAGCCGGGGATCGGCACGTAGAGGTCGCGCGGGAACGACAGCATCGAGATGAAGTCGCGCTGGGGGTCCATCCGCACCAGGATCAGCGAGTCGCTGCGCCCGGGGTCGCCCTCGGAGGGGCGCGTGTCCGAGCCGATCAGCAGGATGTTGGTCGGCTCGCCCGGGAGCACCGGCTTGGTGGCCGCCCGGGCCGCCTTGGCCTGGGGCGTGTTGGGCGCGGCCTGCCTCGAGGGTGTCGTCGAGGTAGATGTAGCCGCCGGCCAGCACCGAGACGCCGAGCCCGACGATCGCCCACAAGCGACCAGCCGACCACCGAGAGCCACCGGCGGCGGCGGCGCGGGACGCGCCAGTAGCGGGCGCGCTGGTGCGGCGGCTCGGGCGGGCGGCGTCACGCGGCGGCGACCTCGGGGTCGACGGCCGGTGGCGGGCAGGGCCGCCACGCGACGCGCGAAGTCGGCGAGCGCGCGGCGGTAGAGGGGCAGGCTCTCGATCTCGACGTACTCCTCGGGGCCGTGGTGTCCTGCCCCGCGCGGGCCGAACTCGACCGCGGGGACGCCCACCTCGAGGAAGGCCACGGCGTCGGAGGCGCCGTCGCGCCCCACCGAGGTGGCCGACGGCTCGTGGCGCGCTCGCGGCGGCGAGCAGGGCCTGGACGAAGACGTGGTCGGGCGGGACGTCGGCGGGCGGCCGCTCGAGGAGCACCTCGAGGCGGGCCTCGGCGTCGAGCGCGCGCACCTGGCGCAGCACCTCGTCCGGCGACTGCCCGGGCAGGTAGCGGACGTCGACGTCCATCCGGCAGAGGTCGGGGACCTTGTTGACCGCGTCGCCGCCCTGGATGCGCCCGAGGTTGATCGACGGCCGCTCGAAGAGCGGGGCCGACTCGGAGGCGAACGGGAGGCCGGAGATGCGGCGGAAGAGGTCGACGGCGCGCAGGACCGCATTGTCGCCCAACCAGGGCGTGGCGCCGTGCGCGGCGGTTCCGGGCACGTCGACGCGCATCATCAGCACGCCCTTGGCCTGCACGCCGACCTGCATGTCGGTGGGCTCGCCGCAGACGACGAAGTCGGCGCGCAGGCCCTCGTGCACCATCATCTGGGTGCAGTTCTCGCCCGGCTCGGAGCGCTCCTCGTCGGGTACGACGATCAGCTCCACCTGCACGCCGTGCGAGCCCGTCGGCCAGGTCGGCCACCGCGAGCATCATCGCCGCGAGGGCCGCCTTCATGTCGTAGGCGCCGCGGCCGATACAGGCGCCCCCCGTCGATCCGGGGCGCGAACTGCTCCGGGTGGCCGGGCACGACGTCGAGGTGCCCGTGGAAGATGAGCCGCAGCGGGCCCGATCCGACCCGCGCCACCAGGCTCCGCCGGCCGCCCGTCTCCACGGAGTCGACGGACGCCCCCCGGGCCTCGAGCCATCCCGCCACGAAGTCCGTGGCCTGGCCGATGCCCGAGCGGCGAGAGGTGTCGTAGGCGATCAGCCGCTCGGCGAGCAGGACCTCGTCCACCCGGCCAGGATAGCCGAGGCCGGGCGCGGGCCGGATTCCCGGCGCGGGCGCTGGCCGCTCCGTCGGACCGGGATTTCACCGGATCCGAACACGGCCGCCCTAACCTCGACAGGTGCTCGCCGCCCTCGTCAGCGCCCTGGTCCTGCTCGGCCCGCGCCGGTCGAGCGTCCCGTCGCGATCCCGGCCGGCGGCGGGGTGGTGCTGTCGGGCACGCTCACGGTGCCCGCCGGGCCCCGGCCCGCTTCCCGGCGGCGGTGTTCGTCGGCGGCTTCGGGCCCGACCAACCGCGACGGGTCGTTCGGCGACGGTGGCGGGCGGCGCCTACCGCGGCATCGCCCTCGGCCTGGCGCGCCGGGGGGTCGCGGTGCTGCGCTACGACAAGCGCGGCATCGGCGATTCGGGCGGACCCGCGCTCAGCTGGCTCGACGCCCGCCCGCTCGCCGGCGACGCCGTGCGCCGCGGCGCGCACGCTGGCCGCCCTTCCCGGCGTCGACCCCGCCCGGGTGGCGCTGATCGGCCACAGCCAGGGAGGGGACCTGGCGCTCGCAGGCGGCGCCGCGTCCGCCCCGGCGACGCGCGTGGTGACGCTCTCCGCGCCGGGACGCCCGCTCGGCGCGGCTGCCGCGCGTCTCGGGCGGTCGCGGGACGGTTCCTCGACCGCCTGGTGGGGCCCGAGGTCGCCCGCGCCACCCTCGCCCGCGACCCGCGCGCGCGACGCCGCCCGGGCCGGCCAGCCGGCACTGCTCCTGCACGGGACCCGCGACCGGACCGTGCCGATCTCCGACATGGCGCGCCTGGCCGGCGCCCGCCGGGCGGCCGGCCTGCCCACCCGCACCCTGGCCGTGCCCGGCGTGGGGCACTTCCTAGAGGTCGAGGGCCGGGTCCCCGCCGCGATGCTCGACGCGGTGGCCGCCTTCGTCGACCTGACCCCGCGGGCGGGGGCGGCGGATGGTGGTCGTCGATCTCCACCACCGGATAGCGAAGGCTCCAGGCGCCCCAGAGCGCCAGCAGCACGGCGCACCCGGCCAGGGTCGCCTCGATGCCGGCGTGCTCGGCGACGACCCCGGCGAGGGTCGACCCCACCGCGATCGGCCCGATCACCGAGAGCTGGTAGAGGCCGAGCATCCGCCCGAGCAGCGGCGGCGGCGACAGCAGCTGGATCGCGGTGTTCGTGGCGGCGAACATCCAGATCCAGAAGGCCCCGCTGAAGGCCATCCCGGCGAGCCCGAGGATGAACCAGGGCGTCAGCGCCACCACCGCGAGCCCTGCCGAGAAGGTCAGGGTGGCGATCGGCAGCGCCCGGTGGCGGGGCATGCCGGCTGCGCCCAGGCGCTCCAGCAGCCAGGCCCCGACCAGCGCGCCCCCGCCCATGGCGCCCAGCAGCAGGCCCAGGCCGCCGGCGCCCGCGTCGAGGCGGTCGGCCACGACCGGGGCGAGCTCCTGCATCGGCGAGGCCAGGGCGGTGAACAGGGCCATCCCGAGCAGGAGGCGCCGCAGCGCGCGATCGCGCATGGCCACGCCGAAGGCCTCGCGCATCCGCGCCCCCGCCTGCCCCGCCGCGGCCGGGCGCGGGGGCAGCGCCGCAGCAGCACGGCCACCAGCGCGAGGAACGAGAGGGCGTTCAGGGCGAAGCAGGTCGTGGCGCCGAAGACCGCCAGCGTGAGCCCGCCGATGGCCGGGCCGAGCAGGCGCGCCACGTTGATGCCCGCCGCGTTCAGGCTGACCGCCTGGGAGAGCTGCGAGCGCGGCACGAGCGACGGGATCAGGGCGAGCATCGCCGGCAGCCCGAGGGCGAAGCCGACCCCCACGAGGAAGGTGAGGGCGTAGATGGCCACCACGCTGACGCCCGCGGTGAAGGTGATCACCGCGAGGGCCGCGGCGGCGGCGGCCTGCAGCAGGAAGGTCCAGATGCCCACCAGGCGGCGGTCGTACCGGTCGGCCAGCCGCCCGGCGAGAGCCGACAGCGCGATGGCCGGGGCGCGCGTCACGAGGGCGAGCGCGCCGACCGCGGCGGGGCTGCCGGTGGCCTCCAGGATCAGCCAGCCGCTCGCGACGATCTGCAGCCAGTTGCCCGCGTTCGACGCCATGCTGGCGAGCCACACGTCGCGGAAGGCGCGGACGCGGAGGACCTCGGGGACGAAGCGCATCGCAGGAGTATCGCGGCGGCGGCGGCGGACGTCCCCGGGGCGCCCGCGTCGATCAGGGCAGGTGGATCGTCACCCGGGAACCCGCCGGCGAGACGGCGATCTGCGCGTCGCCCCCGTGCATGCGGGCGCTCGCGCGCACGATCGCCAGGCCGAGACCCGCGCCACCCCCCGAGCGGCCCGGATCCGGGCGGGAGAAGCGCTCGAACGCCCGCGGCACGAACGCGGGGTCGAACCCCGGTCCCCCATCGCTCACCGACAGGTCGCAGCCGCCCTCTCCGCGGGAGGCCTCGAGCCGGATCGGACCGCCGCCGTGGCGCAGGGAGTTGTCGACGAGATTGCCGAGGGCGCCCTCGATGCGCGCCGCGATCGGCCGTGAGCGTCAGGTCCTCCGGCGCGTCCACCTCGATCCCGCGCCCGGCGGCGGCCGCGCGGGCTCGGAAGCGGCGGGCCACGCCGTCCAGCAGCTCGCGCGCCCCCACGACCTCCGGCAGCAGGGCCGCCGGCCCGTGATCCGTGCGCGCGAGCTCCACGAGATCGTCGGACAGGTGCGCGAGGCGGGCGGTCTCCTCTCCCGCCGAGGCCAGGGCGGCGCGCAGCTCGGCGGCCGGGCGGTCGCCCATCAGGGCCAGGTCGATCTCGGCCTTCAGGATCGCGATGGGCGTCCGCAGCTCGTGACCGGCGTCCGCGACGAAGTCGCGCTCGCGCTGCAGGGCGCCGTCGATGCGCTCCAGCATCGCGTTGAGGGTCTCCCCGAGGTCGCGCAGCTCGTCGCGGGCCGCCGGCACCGCGAGGCGGGCGCCGGGCGACGTGCCCGAGATCTCCGCCGCGCCCGCGCGCAGGGCCTCCACCGGCGCCAGGGCGGCGGCGGCCACCGCGTAGCCCAGGGCGGAGGCCAACAGCAGAGCCACCGGGCCGAGCACCAGGAGCAACGGGACGAGCCCGGCCACCGCCTCGTCGCGCGACTCCAGGGATCCGCCGACGACCACGATCCGCTCGCCCCCCGGGTGTCGACCGGGCGCGCCAGCAGGCGCGCGCGGCCGGCGACGCCGGGGATCGACGCCACGTCGGAGAAGACCGCTCCCCGGCGCGCCCGGCGCAGGGCGTCCCCGTCGAGCAGCGGCCCGCCCAGGACCGGCGTGGAGGCATCGAGCACCCGGCCGCCGGTGTCGAGGAGCTGGGCGACGCTCTCCTCGGCGTCCGAGATGCGCACGGGGCCGAGGTCGCCGAGGCTGTCCCCGCCGGTGCCCGCCACGAGCGCGGCGACCTCGTCGGAGCGGGTGCGCAGCGACTCCTCGACACCGTCCTCCAGCTCCTCCGCCAGGCTGAACCGCAGGAACAACCCGGCGCCCAGCAGCAGCACCGCCATCGCGGCGGCGAAGGCCAGGGCCAGCCGCCAGCGGATCGGGATCCGCGCGATCACCGGGCGGGCCGGCGCAGGCGGTAGCCGGCGCCGCGCACGGTCTCGAGGTCGTCACGACCGAAGGGCCGGTCGATCTTGTTGCGCAGGTAGCCCACGTAGACGGCGACGATGTTGGAGCGGTTCTCGTAGGCGTCGGGCCACCCGGCCTCGAGCAGCGCGAGCGGACCGAGCACCTGGCCGGGGCGGCGCATGAAGGCCTCGAGCAGGGCCATCTCGGTGGGCGACATGGCGATCTCCACCTCGCCCGCGGCGCACACGCCGCTCGGCGGGATCGAGGCGCAGGTCCCCCACCTCCAGGATCGCCGGCCGCTCCTGCGCGCCCCGGCGCGCCAGGGCCCTCAGGCGGGCCCCGAGCTCGGCGAAGTCGAACGGCTTGGCGAGGTAGTCGTCGGCGCCGCCGTCGAGGCCCTCGACTCGGTCGCCCACCTCGCCCCTCGCCGTGAGCATCAGAACGGGGGACCAGATCCCGGACTCACGCAGGCGCCGGCAGGTCTCGAAGCCGTCGATGCCGGGCAACATCACGTCGAGCACGATGGCGTCGTAGCGGCCGGGGACCGCGCGCCAGAGGGCCTCCTCCCCGGCGCCGGCGACGTCCACGACCGCCCCCTGGGCGGCCAGGCCGCGCGCCAGCAGATCGGCCATCTTGGGCTCGTCCTCGACGATCAGCACGCGCATCCGTGTCTCCGCGTCCCCGGGGTGCACCGCGCACCATCCTGGCGCATCGGGGATGAGAGCGGGATGAGAGACGGGGCGGCGGCACTCTCACGTCGGTCTCATCGGGGTCCTCTTGCCTGGGCGGCGGCAGGTCAACCACGTGAGGGGAGCCCCGATGGGCACACGACGGACGATCACGATCGGCGGGACGGCGGGGGCGCTCGCCGTCGGCGCGGCGGTGCTCCTGGGCGCCGGAGCGGCCAGCGGAGGATCCGGTGAGGACGCCCTGACGGGCGCGGCACTCGAGCGCGCCGGCGCGGCAGCGCTCGCCCACGCCGGCCCGGGCGTGATCACCGAGGCCGAGACCGGTGACGGCGGCGCGCGCTACGACGTGGAGGTGCGCCGTCCCGACGGATCGCAGCTCGAGGTCCGCCTGGACTCGGCCTTCAGGGTGATCGGTGACGAGAGGGACGATGACCGCGGTGAATCGGGCGCCGAGGAGGACGAGGCCGCGACGGTCGACGCGCGACGGGCGACGCTGATGGCCCGGCCGGCCTCCACCGGCGGCCTCCCCCAGGGCAGCGAGCCGGTGAGGTTGGACCCGGCCGACTTCACCACGACGATCGACAACCCCTACTGGCCCATGAAGCCGGGCAACCGCTGGGTCTACCGTGAGACCGACACCACCGGGAAGCGGGAGAAGGCGGTCGTGACGGTCACCAACGAGACCAAGCTGATCGCCAACGGCATCACCGCCCGGGTGATCCGCGACGTCGTGTCGGAGAAGGGCAGGCCGGTCGAGATCACCGACGACTGGTACGCGCAGGACAAGGCCGGGAACATCTGGTACCTCGGCGAGGCGGTGCAGAACTTCGAGAACGGGAAACTCGTGAGCCGCTCCGGGTCGTTCGAGGCCGGCGTCGACGGCGCCCAGCCAGGGATCGCCATGCCCGCGAAGCCCGTTCCCGGCCTCTCCTATCGCCAGGAGTACTACGCCGGCGAGGCCGAGGACAAGGCGGCCGTGATCACCGTGGGCCAGGAGCAGGTGCAGGTGCCCTTCGGCCACTTCGCCCGCCGGGTCCTGATGACGCGCGACCTCGTGCCCACCGAACCGAAGGTGCAGGAGCTGAAGTTCTACGCACCCGGGGTCGGCCCGGTGCTGAGCGTCCACACCGACGGCGCCGGAGGCCGTGCGGAGCTCGTGTCCTTCACCCGCGGGTGAGCGCGGCGCCGGTCGCGCCCCCGCGACGGCGGCGGGGCGCGACCGGCCGGGCGTCAGCCGATCCCGGCGATCATCCATGCGACCGGGATGAGGACCACGATCGCCGCGAGGCCGATCGCGACCGTCCCGAGCGCCCTCGCGGACCCGCCGGCGCGGCGGGCGCGCACGCCGAGCGCGGCGGTGGCGATGGCGAGCGGGACTCCCAGGACCACGCCGCCCCAGGCGAACCAGTCCCACGCCACGAAGCTCAGGACGAGGGCGACGACCCCGAGGGCGATCGCCGCGTGGCCGTGACCCCAGCGACGGGCCGGGGCGATCTCGATGTGACGGGTGCCGGTGCTCATTGATGCTCCTCCGATGCGACGGATTGACGTGGAGCGATCCTCGCGACAGCGGTCGTCCCCGCCATCGTGGCGGGCGCGGGTCGTCGCTACGTGGTGGCGCGGAGATGCGCGAGGACGGCGAGGACCCTCCGGTGATCGTCGTCGGAGGCGGCGATCCCGAGCTTGCCGAGGATGCTGCGCACGTGGGTCTCGACGGTGCGGTCGGTCAGCCACAGGCGCCGCGCGATGCCGGCGTTGGTGCGGCCCTCCGCCATCAGCCCGAGCACCTCCCGCTCGCGCGGGCTGAGGGCCGCGAGCGGATCGCCCCGGCGGCCGGACACGAGCGCCGCGACGACCTCGGGGTCGAGCGCCGAGCCGCCGCCCGCCACGCGCCGCAGGGCGTCCAGGAAATCGTCCACGTCGAGGACCCGGTCCTTGAGCAGATAGCCGAAGCCCCCGGAGGCCATCAGGTCGAGCGTATGGCGAGTCTCCACGTGCTGGGACAGCAGCATCACGGCGACATCGGGGCGGTCGCGGCGGATCTGCGCGGCGGCGCGCGCGCCGTCGTCCTCGTCGCCGGGGGGCATCCGGATGTCGACGATGGCGAGATCGGGCGTCTCGCGCGCGACGGCATCGACCAGCGCCACGGCGTCGCCCACGGCCGCGACGACCTCGTGCCCCGCGTCGCGGAGGAGCAGCACGAGCCCCTCGCGGAAGAGCGCCGAGTCCTCTCCGATCACGATCCGCACGGCAGCACCACCTCCAGACGCGTACCTTCGCCCGGAGGGCTCGTCAGCGCCATGTCGCCCCCGTGCGCCGCGACGCGGTCGGCCAGGCCGGCGAGCCCTCCGGCCGGCTCGGCGGCGGCGCCGCCGCATCCGTCGTCCGCGACGCTCACGACGAGGTGGCCGTCGTCACGGCGCGCCGTGACGCTGACCCGGGTCGCACCCGCGTGCTTGACCGCGTTCGCGAGCGCCTCGCTGACGACGTAGTAGGCGGCGGTCTCGATCTCGGCCGGAACGCGCCCCTCGGGCGCCTCGACCTCCACCTCGAGCGGGGTGCGGCGGGCCAGGTCGGCGAGCGCCGGGCCCAGGCCGTCGTCGAGCATCCCCGGACGCAGGCCGCGGGCGATCTCGCGCAGATCGCGCACGGCCTCGGCCACGTCGTCCACCGCCTCGTCGAGCGCGCGGACCGCCTCGGCGTCGCCCCCCAGCCGCCGCTGGACGCGCCGCAGCGCCATGCCGAGCGCGACCAGGCGCTGCTGGGCCCCGTCGTGGATGTCGCGCTCGAGGCGCCGGCGCTCCTCGTAGCCGGCGCGCACGATCCGGGCGCGGCTCTCCTCGACCTCCTCCAGGCGTCCGCGGAGCTCGCCGCGCAGCCGCGCGATCTCGACCGGCAGAGCCGCGGCGCGCAGGACGTCGGTGAGCAGGCCCGGCCGCCCGAGCAGTGCCTCGGAGTGCACCACCGCACCCAGCGGGGCGGTGCCCCGTCCGAGCCGGGTGATGGTCCGCCCCGCGGGTGGCTCGCCGAGTTCCTGCGGGTTCCCGCGCAGGTCCGCGTGGGCCCCCTCCGCAGGGAGCCAGACGTAGAGACGCAGGCCGGGGTCGCCGAGAGCCTCCTGGAGGACCTGCTCGATGCCCTCGGGCGCCGCCTCGCCGTCGTGCAGGCGCGCGGCGAACGCCTCGACCCGCTCGACCGCACGCGACCGGTCGCGGTCGAAGCGGCGATCCACGACCCGCTGCAGCCGGCGCCGCAGCGGGTCGAACGCGAGGGCGGCCGCCACGGCCGCCACGGCGGCGCCGGCCGTGGTGCCCCCGCCGAGGAGGTCGGCGACGACGAGGGCGAGGAGCACGGCGGCGGCGGCCAGGACGAACGTCAGCGTCATCCACGCGATCGTCCGGCTGATGACCCGGTCAACGTCGTAGAGGCCGTGGCGGAGCATCGCCACGACGACCGCGGCGACCAGCGCGAGGTAGACGGCCACGAACGGGACGACGGTCAGGAGGCCGGGCTCCTCCCCGAGGATCCCGTCGAGGGTCCCGGCGAGGATGGCCAGGGGGAGCAGCGCCGCCGCGGCGGCGAGCCACTTCAGCTGGATCCGCTCGACCCCGCGGGAGCGCCGGAAGCGAGCGATCATCGCGCCGGCCGCGAGCGCGAGCGCCGCGGTCAGCGCCACGAGGGCCACGGTCGTCAGGACGCCGGACGCCCGGGTCCGGCAGGACGGGCATCGGCCGTCCGACCCCCGCGTAGGGCGAGTCGAACGGCGTGTCGCGCAGGGAGCTGACGGCGGCGGCGGCGAGGGTGGCCGCGACCGTGAGCGCCACGGCCGGGCGCCAGCGCGGGCCCGGTGGACGCCCGTCGGGGAAGAGCAGCAGCAGGAGCGCCAGAGCCCCGAAGACCGGGATCCAGTCGCCCTGGTAGGCGAGGACCGCCCACGACGCGCCGGGCACCTCCTCGTGGACCGCGGCGCCCGCCCAGCAACTCCAGAGCAGGTCGAGGACGGGGAGGAGGCCCAGGAGGGCGACGATCGCGCCGACGGGGTTCCGTGGCGCGCCCCGCGTGATCGCGACCCCGGCGGCGAGGGCGGGCGCCGCGATCGCGCTGATGACGAGCGCCGAGACGGCCGACTCGGCGGGATCGGGATCGATCGCACGCAGGATGAGGGCGGCCACCAGCGCGGCCGCGGCGAGGGCCGCGCAGGTCCACGACGCGACGAGGGGCCAGCGCACGGCCCGACTATCCCACCACGCGCCCCACCGTGGATCCGTGCCACCACGCAACCCCTCTGCTCCGCGGAGCGGTCGCGGAGCTCGCCGTCCGGTCGCCGGGCCGCGGGGTGGGCATTCGCCCGCGGATGATCTGGAAAACCGGCGGAGCGTCTGAGAGTCTGCCGCCGCTCAGGGCGGGCCTCCAGAGGAGAACGCGATGTCGGGACCGGGGACGAACGAGGACTCAGAGCACGCCGGGCGCGTCCACGCGCTCATGCCGGAGCTGCGGAGCGACCTCGAGGCGCTCGTCCGCATTCCGTCGATCTCGGGCGAGGGCATGCCCGCGGGCCCCATCCGCGAGGCTCACGACCTGGTCGCGAAGCTCTTCCGCGACGCGGGGGTCCCCGAGGTCGGCACGCTCGACCTGCCGGGGACGAACCCGATCGTGATCGGCGAGATCCCGGCGCCCGAGGGCGCCCCGACCGTCCTGCTCTACAGCCACTACGACGTCGTCCCGGCCGGGGACGAGTCGGAGTGGACCTCACCCCCCTTCGAGCCCACCGAGCGCGACGGGGCGATCTTCGGGCGCGGCACCGCTGACACCAAGTCCAACATCATCGCCCACGTCGGCGCGATCCGGGCCTGGGGCGGACGGCCGCCGGTCGGCATCCGGATCGTGATCGAGGGGCAGGAGGAGGTGGGCGGCGGGGCGCTGACCACCTACCCGCCCACGAACCCGGCGATGTTCGCCGCCGACGCCATGATCATCGGCGACATGGGCAGCGTCCGGCCGGGCGTCCCCACGCTGACGGTGGCCCTTCGCGGCATGGCGAACGTGACGCTGGAGGTGACGACGCTCGCCTCGGCCAAGCACAGCGGCCAGTACGGGGGCGCCGCCCCCGACGCGCTCCTCGTGGTGCTCCACGCCCTCGCCTCGCTTCACGACGCCAACGGCGACGTCGCCGTGGAGGGGCTGCGCCGCGAGGAGTGGACCGGCGGGGGCAACACCGAGGAGGAGTTCCGCCAGCTCGCCGAGATCCGCGACGGCCTGCCCCTGCTGGGCACCGGCACGCTCGGCTCGCGGGTGTGGTCGGGCCCCGCGATCACGGTCATCGGCATCGACGCGGCTCCGGTCGACGGCGCCCTGAACGCGGTGAACCCGAGGGCGCGCGCGATCATCAACGTGCGCGTGCACCCCGAGCAGGACGCCGCCGAGGCGCAGGCCGCCGTGATGCGCCACCTCGAGCGGGTCGCGCCCTTCGGCATCCCCGTCACGGTCAGCCCCGGCCCGACCGGCAACGGGTTCGCGGCGACGACGACGGGACCGGCCTACGACGCGGCGCGCGCCGCCTGGGCGGCGGCGTGGGGCCGCGAGGCGGTCACGGCCGGCGTCGGGGGATCGATCCCGCTCGTCAACGCTCTGCAGGTCGCGGTCCCCGAGGCCGAGATGCTGCTGGTCGGCACCACCGACGGCTACGCCAACATCCACGGACCGGACGAGCGCGTCCTGCTCGACGAGTTCGAGAGGGCCGTCGTCGCCGAGGCCGACTTCCTCGGGCGGTATGCCGCCCTCGCCGCGAGGGGTGACGACCGATGAAGGGCTTCCTCGGCACGATCGAGCGCGTCGGCAACAAGGTCCCCCACCCGGCGATCCTGTTCCTGGCCCTGATCGTGATCCTGATCGGGGTGTCCCAGATCCTCTACTGGGCCGGCGCCGGGGTCACCTACCAGGTGGTGAAGCCGCCACCCGCGCTCGTCGAGGAGACCTACATCGGCGGGTCGGTCGAGCCCGGGGAGGTGCTCCCGGCCGAGGCGGCCGACGCAGAGGACTACGAGGTCACGACGGAGACGGTCGAGGTGAAGGGCCTGCTGACGGCCGACGGCGTGCGGTTCCTGTTCACCTCCTTCGTCAGCAACTTCATGGGCTTCACAGCGATGGGGATCATCCTGATCGTGATGATCGGAGTCGGCCTCGCCGAGAGCTCGGGGCTGATCGGGGCGCTTATCCGCAAGCTGGTCGCGATCTCATCAGAGGGCTCACTGACGTACATCATCGTGTTCCTCGGCGTCATCTCGAGCATCGCCTCGGACGCGGGGTACCTGGTGCTGATCCCCCTCGGCGCGGCGGCCTTCATGAGCGTCGGGCGCCACCCGCTGGCCGGGATCGCCGCCGCCTTCGCCGGCGTCGCCGGCGGCTTCGGGGTGAACTTCCTTATCACCCCGACCGACGCGATCCTCACCGAGATCACCAACGAGGCGATCGGGCTGGTCGACCCGGGGCGCACCATCGACCTCACCTCGAACCTCTACTTCGGCATCGGCTCGACGATCCTCATCACGCTGATCGGCGCGATCACGACGACCCGCCTCGTCGAGCCGCGGCTCGGCGTCTACGACGCCGCCGTATCCGCCCCGGACGCGGCCGAGGGCGAGGCCTCGGATCCCGCCCACGCGCTCTCGGAGGCCGAGGAGTCACGCGGCCTGCGCTGGGCCGGTGTGGGCCTGCTCGGCGTCATCATCCTGATCGCGGCGCTGACGATCCCCTCGGGCGGCCCCCTGCGCGACCCGGTCACGGGCGACGTCATCGGAACCTCGCCGTTCATGGACAGCCTCGTCGTGATGATCTCCCTGATGTTCCTCGCCGCCGGCCTCTGCTACGGCCGGGCGGTGGGGACGATCAAGACCAGCACGGACGCGATCAACGCAATCACCAAGTCGTGGGCGAGCCTCGCGGGCCTGCTCTTCCTCTTCCTGCTGATCGCCCAGTTCATCGCCTACTTCAACTTCAGCAACATGGCGACGGTCGCGGCGGTGAAGATGGGCGACGCCCTCGAGAACGTCAACATCGGCGACATCTGGCTGCTGATCGGGGTCGTGATCGTCACCCTGATCGTGAACCTGATCATCCCCCAGTCGATCGCCAAGTGGGCGCTCCTGGCGCCGATCTTCATCCCGCTGTTCATCCGGCTCGGAGTGGAGCCGCAGACGGTCCTGGCGGCCTATCGGGTCGGCGACTCGCCGACGAACGTGATCACGCCGATCATGGCCTACTTCCCGCTGATCGTCGTCTTCGCGGCACGCTATGAGAAGAAGTCCGGCATCGGCACCGTGATCGCCCTGATGCTCCCCTACGCGCTGATCCTGACCGTCGGATGGACGCTGCTGTTCGCCGCCTGGTACCTGGTCGGGATACCCCTCGGGCCGGGATCGCCGGTGTGAGCGTCGTGAGGTGGCCGCACCGCGGATGAGGCGGTGCGGCCAGGACGCCGCGGGTGCAGGTGTGCCGCCGGCGGAGGCCGTGAGCGTTGGGCGACATCGCGATCAGCTTCGCCATCCTCGGCGTCAGGGCGCGGTCGTCGCGATGAGGCGGCGGATCGACGGACGGATCCCATCGCGGCCGGTGCCCGGATGGGCGTAGCGTAGCCCCGTCCACCGGTGCCCCCGAGGAGAGTCCCATGCTCGTGCAGGCGATCGGCGATGTCCTGAGCCTCGCGGTCGCGATCGCGATCAATCCGCTCGCGATCGTGCTGATGATCCTGATCCTGCTCTCGGATCGGGCCCGGTCGAACGGAGTCGCCTTCGCGATGGGCTGGTTCGTCAGCATCCTCGGCATCGCCTTCGCGGCGTACGGGCTGGCGGATCTCGGCGATGCCGGCACGCAGGAGAGCACGTCGGACGGCATCGATGTGACGCGGATCGTGCTCGGGCTGGGGCTCTGGGCCCTGGCCGCCTTCGAGTGGCACCGGCGTCCGGCGCCGGGCGAGCAGCGACCGGAGCCGAAGATCTTCTCGAAGGTCGCGACCCTCTCGGCCCTCGGCGCCCTGTCCGCCGGCGTCCTCACGGCCGTCGTCAGCGTGAAGACGCCCCCGCTCGCGTTGAGCGCCGGGGCGAGCCTGGCCCAGTCGGACGTCTCCGGGTCGAGCGGCGGGATCGCGCTCCTCGTGTTCGCGCTCGTCGCGTCCGTCGGCGTGCTTGCTCCGTTGATCGGCGTCGCTGCGCTCGGGGAGCGCAGCCGGGAACCGCTCATCGAGCTGAAGGCCTGGCTGCTGACCAACCTGACCGCGATCAGCACCGTCCTCCTCGTCCTGATCGGCGCCGCCCTGATCGGCAAGGGCCTCGCACTGACCGGCGGGTGATCAGGGGATCGATGAGAAGGGGGCGAACGAGGATGGTCGCAGCGCTCACCCCGGTCCTCGGCCGGGCTCTGCGGCGACGAGCGCCGCGGCCATGAGGTTCGGCCTCCCGTCGTGGAAGGAATCGAACGAGGACGATGGCCTCCTCGATCGCATCGATGTCCTGCGCGTCCTGCGGGCCGACGATTCCGCCAAGGGGGCCGCCCTCGAGGAGGTGGCCGCTCTCGGCGCACCCGAACACGACATCGTCGCCGAGCTCGGTGCCGCCGAGCCGTTGCGTCACCCCGACCGGTTCGAGGCGGCCCATCGATCGGCCATGCATGCGCTGGAGGTGCTGGACCGGAACGCCCCCCGCCGGCCCGTGGTCCCGCGCGTCGGTCCCCTCACCCCATTGGTGGCGACCACCGTGTCGCTCATGACGAGGCTGATCGCGCGGGGGCACAAGAACACCCTGCTCCGGCGGATCCTCAGCCTCTACTCGGCCCGCGAGGCCGCGTCGATCGCGGGGACCCAGGAGCGCCGGATGCTCCGGAGCGCACGCATCCAGGGCGAGATGATGGAGGGGCGCTTCCGCGAGCGGCCGTTCGCGATACCGACCTTCCTGCTGGGCGGGGTCGCGCTCTCGACCGTGGTCTCGGTTCTGGACGATGCCCTGAGGACCGCGTTCGGCACGACGCTCGGCATCATCGTCGTCTCCCTGACGATCGGCACGGTCCTCGCGGGCCTCGCCTGGTGCGCGCTCTACGCGGCGGGAGTCGCCCGGCGGCGCATCCGCCTGTCAACCGATCGGCCGATGGCCTCCCTCTGGGATGCGATCGGCTCCTGCGGGCCGCCCCCCGCGGACCGGTCGTACCACTTCGCGCTCTACGGCATCGCCCTCACCGTGGTCGCCTGGATCGGCGTGCCGCTGGCGACCTGGCTGCTGTTCGGCTGAGCCGCGGGCCGCGGAGGGCCCTCGCGCCTCAGGAGCCGAGCCAGACGCGGGCGGCCGTCACGAGGGCCTCGATGCCCGTGGCCATCGTCGGGTCCTGCACCGGCGCGTAGAGCGGCGAATGGTTGAAGGGGATGTCCTGCTGGATGCGCCCCGCCTCCAGCGCCGCCATGAACATCGCGGGGTCGGTGCCTCCGACGAACCAGAAGACGTACGGGAAGTCGCCCCGGTCGCCGAACAGGGAGAAGTCCTCGCTCGCCGAGGCGACCGGCCCCGGCACGACCCGCTCGGCGCCGAAGTGATCCGTGAACGCCGCCGCCACCCTCTCGGTGGCCTCGGCGTCGTTGGAGACCGCGGGGAAGGCGTACATCGAGGTGATCTCGGGCGGTTGCGGCGCGCCCGAGGCCTGGGCCTCGGCCTCGGTGATCCGGGTGATGCCGTCGAGCACGTGTTCGCGGACTGCCGGATCGAAGGTCCGCACGCTGAGCTGGAGCTCGGCGCTGTCGGAGATGATGTTCTCCTTGCTGCCCGCGTGGAACGACCCGACCGTCACGACCGCGGCGTCGGTCGCGGCGACCTCGCGCGAGACGACGGTCTGCAGCCGGGTGACGACCGCGGCGCCCATCACGATGGGGTCCACCGACTGCTCGGGGGCCGACGCGTGGGCGCCCCGGCCGTGCAGCACGATCTTCAGCGCGTCGCTCGCCGCCATCACGGGGCCGGCGCGGTAGAGCAACTGGCCGGCCGGGAAGGGCACCACGTGCTGTCCGAGGGCGACGTCGGGGGTGCCGAACCGCTCGAACAGCCCGTCGTCGATCATCGCGGCGGCCCCGGCGCCGATCTCCTCGGCCGGCTGCACGACCAGCAGGGCGGTGCCGCTCCAGCTGTCGCGGTCGTCCGCGAGGATCGTGGCCGCACCGATCATCCAGGTCGCGTGCATGTCGTGACCGCAGGCGTGCGCGACGGGCACCTCGGCACCCGACGGGTCGGTCGCGGTGACGCGACTGGCGTACGGGAGCCCCGTCGCCTCCTCGACGGGCAGGGCGTCCATGTCGGCGCGCAGAAGGACGGTGGGCCCCTCCCCGTTGCGCATCATGGCCACGACACCGGTACCTCCGACGCCGCGGGTGACCTCGTAGCCGAGGGCCTCGAGCCGATCGGCCATGAGGCCGGCCGTCCTGTGCTCGGCGAAGGAGAGCTCGGGGTGGGCGTGCAGATCCTCGTAGAACGCCTTCAGATCCGGCAGGAGCGCGGCGACCTTGTCGTGCATCTCACAGTTCCCTTCTCGGAAGAGCACACGAAGGACACTCGCGACGGAGGCCCGCGGAGCGAACTCCCCATCGGGTGCGAACGGCGCCGACGCCGTTCGCGCCACGGCGTCACACCACGGCGGTCCGCAGGATCGCGCCGGCGCCCGCCCCAGTCAATACGATCCGCCGAAGACGGCATCCGCTGCCTCCGGACCGAGGGCACGAGCCCCGAAGTGCCCCCATCGAAGGGACCCTCATGAGCGACGCAGACGTCCCCGGCGACGATCGCGTGACCGCGTTCGTCTCCACCGGATCGCTCCCGGACGGCGATCGCGTGCAGGCTCTGGTGGACGAGGCGTTCGCGCGCCACCGGCACGAGGCCGGCGGCGAGACCTCGCGCGTGTACCCGGCGCTCACGCGGGTGCCGCCGGAGCTCTTCGGCGTCTGCATCGTCGGCGTCAACGGCGCCGTCCACTCGGCGGGCGACGCCGAGGTCGCGTTCCCGATCATGAGCGTGGCGAAGCCCTTCACCCTCGCGCTGGTGTGCGAGGCGCTCGGCCCCGACGCGGTCCAGAGGGAGATCGGCGTCAACGCCACGGGACTCCCCTTCAACTCCGTGACGGCGATCGAGCGCGACCCCCGGGGCCGGACCAATCCGATGGTCAACCCGGGGGCGATGGCGACGGCCGGCCTGATCCCGGGCGCCACCCCGGCCGAGCGCTGGAGCGTCCTCCTGGAGGGCCTGTCGCGCTTCGCCGGCCGCCCCCTGGAGCTGGATGAGGAGGTGTTCGCCTCGGCCTCCGAGACGAACCATCGCAACCGTGCGGCCGCGCGCCTGCTCTACGACTACGGCCGCCTCTCGGTGGATCCCGGTGAGGTCGTGGACCTCTACACCCGCCAGAGCTCGGTGAGCGTGACCGCGAAGGATCTCGCCGTGATGGCGGCGACCCTGGCCGACGGGGGTGTCAACCCGATCACCCGGCGGCCCGTGGTCGATCCGATCGTGTGCCGGCACGTACTCAGCGTGATGGCCACCGCAGGGCTCTACGAGACCTCGGGCGACTGGCTCTACGAGGTCGGCCTTCCCGGCAAGAGCGGCATCGGCGGCGGGATCCTCACGGTCTCGCCGGGAAAGGGCGGGCTCGGCACCTTCTCGCCACCCCTGGACGAGGCCGGCAACAGCGTCCGGGGGCAACTCGTGGCCCGGTTCCTCGCCCGGAGCCTCGGATTGGACCTCTTCCTCTCACGGCCCGAGGCCTGAGCCGAGGCCTCAGGCCGTCGCCGGCAGCTCCGGGGGCAGGTCGCCGGCCGCCGTGCGCTCCTCGGCCGGCTCGAGCTCGTGGCGGACGCGCAGGTCGAAGTAGAGGTAGGCCATGGCCATCGCGGCGAAGGGCAGGGCGGTGACGTAGACGAGGGCGGCGATCAGGTTGACGAGGTCGAAGGCCGCGCCGCTCACCAGCAGGAAGAGGATCCCGATCGCCGGGCCGAGCAGGAGGGCGACGGCCGTGACGCCGAGGGCGACGCTCGCCACCCGCCACCAGTACCCGCGCGCGAGCGCGGCGCTGCGGCGCAGGAGGGCGATCGGCGACCCGCCCTCCACGGCGGCCACGACGCCGAGCATCGACCAGCGCACGAGGATGAAGACGGCGACCGGCACCAGCACACCGGTGAGGTCGAGGGAGATCTGCACCACGGCCAGGATCGCCAGCGCCGGGATCAGGGACCGCAGGCGCGGGAGCACCGAGCGGTAGGCCGAGAGTGCGGTGACCGGACGGCCCTCGTCGATCTCGACCAGGGCGCGCGCCGTCGCCGCCTGCACGACGGCGAAGCCGAGCACGGTGAAGGCCAGTCCCAGCCCGAACACCAGGGCGTCGACGAACGCGTTGCGCTCACCGGCCTCGTCGACCAGTGGGGCGAGGAAGGCGACCTGGAAGACCAGCCACTGCAGGAAGGTGATCAGGATCCCGAGCGGCACGAACAGGAGCCCGATGCCCAGGAACACCCGCGGGTGGGAGCCGAGCATCCGCGCCGAGGCGCTCAGCATCTGCCCCCAGGCGCGTCGGCGGGACAGCCGCAGCGGCGAGACCGGCTCCCAGCGGGTGCGCGAGAGGGCCCACAGCAGCAGGACGCCCAGACCGCCGAGGATCGCCGCCGACAGGCCGGGGTTGACCTTCACCTGGCGCAGCACCTCCGAGCCGAGCTCCACCGACCCGCAGAAGAGGTCGGTCGCCTGGGTGCCCACGACGCCGCCGGCGGGGACGTCGAAGCTCGTCTGCGCGCCAGCTCTCCTTGGACCAGGTGATCGGCTGGGTCCACGAGGTCTTCTCGTTCGGGCCGGTCGGCCCGTTGAAGAAGGAGCGCTGCTTCTCGCCCCAGCGCCCATCGAAGCCGAGCCACGGGTGGCTGCGGAGGTAGTCGGCCCGGTCGCTCGGGATGGTGTCGACCACCGGGCGGATCGTCGTGGAGGGGCCGAGTGTGTTGTCGCAGCCGACGCCCTCGGCCTGGCTGCGCATCAGGTAGAGCCGCGACTCGAAGAAGTTCGCCTGGGAACCCTGGGCCGGGTACACGACCGGGTGGGTCCCGTCGACGATCTCGAGCTTGTCGTCGCCCCAGTCCGCCTGCTCGGCGCTCGAGTGCTGGCTGTAGCCGACCTCGACGGGCCCACGGGCGAGCGCCTCGGCCGGGGTGTCTGCGTCGAAGACGATCTGGATCATCTCCCAGTCGCCCTCGTGCTTGTTCTTCCAGTCGTTGAAGACGTAGTAGAACCAGTACTGGAGCGCGAGCTTGCCCGGATAGGCCTCCTCGGTCGCCACCCGCGCGTAGGTCGTGGGAGGCGCGAGAGCCTGGATGCGGGCCGCCCACTCCTCGAAGGTGCATCCCGGGTCGAGCGTGTCGCCGGGGAAGTCGAGGTGGTAGTCGAAGAGCCCCCGCGAGAGGTCCTCGGCATCGGGCGCCACGCCGACCAGGTTCGTCCGGTCCCACGGGCCGCGCAGCGCGACCTCGTCGTTGCCCAGCAGCAGGTCGACGTCGATCGGAAGATAGGGCGGCCCATCGTCCGCGCATGCGTCGGGCCAGTCCCGGAGCTTCACGATCGGGGCGTAGGCCTCGGCCAGAGTGATCTCGTCGGCGCCGGCGGCCGGGGCCGCAGCCGGCGCCTGGGCCACGGCGGGCAGCGCAGGCACGACCCACAGCGCCGCGACAAGAACGGCCCAGCCGAGGATGGCCAGGAGGCGTCCGGCCGGTCGCCGGCCACGGAGGAGGTACGTGCGCGGCATCGCCGGGAGGATACCGGCGCGACAACCACGGCCTCGCCCCCCCGGCCGGCCGGCGGAGGGCGTTGACGCGGATCGCGGGCGTCGGGCAGACTCTCGGCGCCGTGAGGCACCGCCGGGCATCGCGACACTGGAGCCGCCGTGCAGGACGTCATCTTCGGGCTCGCGGCGATCGCCGCCGGCGCGCTCTTCTGCTTCCGCGGCTATCTCGCCTTCCGGATCGTCATCCCGGCCTGGGGCGCGTTCGTCGGCTTCGGCGCCGGCGCCGGCCTCGTGGCCTCGATCACCGGAGACGGCTTCCTGCGGACCGGCGTGGCCTGGGCCGTCGGCCTCGCCGCGGCGGTGGTCTTCGCCGTGCTCGCCTACCTCTACTTCGAGGTGGCGATCGTCATCGGCATGGTGTCGATCGGCTTCGCCCTGGGAACGAGCGCGATGGTCGCCCTCGACGTCTCCTGGACGTGGCTCGTGGTGCTCGTCGGCGTGGTCGTGGGGGCCCTGCTGGCAGCCCTGGCGATCGTGGTCGACCTGCCGATGGTCCTGCTGGTGGTGCTGAGCGCCCTCGGTGGCGCCAGCGCGATCACGACGGGCGTCATGCTGCTCGCCGGCACGATCGACACCGGCGACTTCGATGATGACGACCTGACCACGCGCGCCGGCGACGGGTGGTGGTGGTACGCCGTGTACGCCGGGCTCGCGGTCGCGGGCATCGTCCTGCAGATCCGGGACGCGGACCGGCTGAGGCGGTCCGTCCGCGCGTCCTGGGCCGCGGAGCGTGGCTGAGGTCCCGCCCGCGGGCGCCGCGCCCCCCGGCGCCGACCGGGGCCTGATCACACCGGAGGCGCCGGGGCTGAGGGTGTTCGCGGTCCCTGCGGGGCAACCCCGGTCGCGGCGCGCGACCGACATCGTGCTGCTCGTGCCGGCCCTGATCGGCGTGGTGCTGGCGGTCCTGGCCTACCCGCCCTCCGGGTTCGAGAGCTCGCTCCAGGCGCTCCTCGCGAGCGTCCCGGCATGGCTCGACCCGGTCTGGGGCTTCATGGCGGACGTGCTCTGGCTCTGGTCGATCGTGCTGGCGCTCGCCGCGTTGGTGCGACGACGCGTCGGCGTCGCCGTCCAGGCGCTCGCCGCGCTCGCCCTCGCCGCACTGATCGGCCTCGTCGCTGCGCGGCTGGCGATCGGCTCGTGGCCGGAGGTCGCCTCGGCGCTCGCCGGGACGGTCGACGGACCCCCCTTCCCGAACGTCCGCGTCGCCCTGGCCGCCGCCGTGGTGATCACCGTGGCCCCCCACCTCGTACGCCCCCTGCGGGTGCTCGGCCGCTGGATCCTCGCCCTGGGTGTCGTCGGCGCTGCGGTCATCAGCGGCGTTACGCCCATGGGCACGCTCACCGCGCTCCTCATCGCCGTGGCCGCCGCGGCGGCGGTCCGACTGGCGACGGGCACCTCGATCGGGCGCCCGCCGCTGGAGTACGTGGCCGCCGGCCTGGCGGAGCTCGGTGTCGCGGCACGCGATCTCGAGGCCGCCGACCGTCAGGTGGCGGGCGTGTTCGAGGTGCGCTGCTCGGACGACGATGGGCGCGCGCTGACCGTGAAGGTCTACGGCCGTGACGCCTACGACACCCAGCTGGTGGCGCGGTCCTGGCGGCGCCTCTGGTACCGGGGCGTGGACACGCCGATCGGGGTCGGGCGCCTCCAGGTGGCCGAGCACGAGGCGTTCATCATCCTGCTCGCGCGCGATGCGGGTCTGGCGACCCACGAGGTGGTCACCGCGGGGACGACCGCCACCGAGGATGCGCTGCTCGTCCTGAGGGGCGATGCGCGCCCGCTGGCGTCCCTCGGGCCGGGAGGGCTCGACGACGAGGTCCTGCGCGAGGCCTGGCGCGCGCTGATGCTGCTCGGCGGCCTCGGGATCACCCACGGGCAGATCTCCCCGGAGACGGTCGTCCTGCTCGAGGAGCGGGTGGGCTTCGCGGACCTCGGGGACGCCACGGTCACTGCCGACGTGCACCGGCTGGAGACCGACCGGGCGCAGCTCCTGATGGCGACCGCGTGCCTCGCCGGCGGGCGGCGTGCCCTGGACGCGGCGATCGCCGTGCTCGGCACCGACGGGGTCGCCACCCTGCTCCCCTACCTCCAGTCGGCGGCGTCCACCCCCGCGCTGCGCCGGGCACTGAAGGCCCATGGCCAGGACGTCGACGCCCTCCGGGAGGAGGCCGCGGAGCGGGTGGGCGTCGAGGCCCCGGAGCTTGTGCAGCTGCGCCGGGTGTCGTGGCGGTCGGCGATCCAGGTGGCCCTGCTCGCCCTGGCCTCGTACGCGATCCTGACCGCCGCGGCGGGAGTCGATTGGGGCGTGGTCTCGAGGGCCGTCGCCGATGCCTCATGGGGGTGGATCGCCCTCGCCCTGCTGGTGGCCCAGCTCCCCCGTCTCACGCAGGCGGCGGCCACGCTCGGGTCGGTGCCGGCGTCGCTGCCCTTCGGCCCGGTCTACGCGATGCAACTCGCCACCGGCTACATGAACGTCGCCCTACCGTCGAACCTCGCGCGGATGGCGGTCAGCATCCGCTTCTTCCAGCGTCAGGGCCTCTCAGCTCCGGTAGCGGTCGCCTCCGGCGCGATCGATTCGTTCGCGAGCACGGTCGTGCAGGCGGTGCTGCTGATCCTGCTGGTCACGTTCTCGGAGTCCTCACTCGAGGTGAGCCTGCCGGTCCCCTCGGGCGGGGCCAGGACGCTCCTCTGGATCCTGCTCGGCGCGGTGCTCGTGTCGGCACTGGTGATCGCCCTCGTCCCGCGGGTGCGCCGGCGGATCGAGGACCACGTGCGGCGGTGGTGGCCGGAGGTCCGGGATGCGCTCGGCGGGCTCCGCTCCTCCGACAAGCTCGGACTGCTGATCCTCGGGAGCCTCGCGACGGAGGTGCTCTTCGCCTCGGCGCTCGGCATCTTCGCCCACGGCTTCGGCTACAGCATCAGCCTGACCGAGCTCCTCGTGATCAACATCGGGGTCTCGCTGCTCGGGAGCCTCGTCCCGGTCCCCGGCAACATCGGCGTCGCGGAGTTCGGCCTCACGGTCGGGCTGGCCGCGGCGGGCATGACCGAGGAGACGGCGTTCGCCGCCGTCCTGCTCTACCGGATCGCCACCTTCTACCTACCGCCGCTCTGGGGCTTCTTCGCACTGAGCTGGCTCGAGCGCAACCGCTACCTCTGATCCCGGCACGGGGCCTGCACCCGGTCGCCCGGGCACCCTGGGCCGCGGCCCAGGGTGCCGGCGGGATCTACCTGTTGGCGACCGTCAGGCGGTTCTCGGCGCGGCGCCGGGCGCTCTCGGCGGCGACCCGGGCGACGTCGTCGTCGCCGGCCTCCGCGAGCAGGGCCTCGGCCCGCTCGAGGGCGATCCTCGCGCGGTCGGGGTCGATCCGGTCGGCCCGCTCGGCCTGCTGCACCAGCACGAGGACGCGGTCCTCCTCCACCGAGAGGTAGCCCTCGGAGGTGGCGAACACCAGCTCGGTGTCGTCCATCAGCTTCAGGCGGGTCTCCCCGACGCGGAGGAACGCGATGAACGGGGTGTGGCGCGGCAGGATGCCGACCTCACCGCTGACGCTCGGGGCGATGACCATGTAGGCGAGGTCGTCGAAGACCGCGCCCTCGGGCGTGAGGAGGCGCACGCCGAGGCGCTTGCGCTCCGTTCCGAGTGCGGTGCTCATCCCGGCTACCGGCTCTTCAGGGAGGCGGCCTTCTCGACGGCCTCATCGATGCCGCCGACCAGGAAGAACGCCTCCTCGGGGAGGTCGTCGTGCTGGCCCTCGACGATCTCCTTGAACCCGCGGATCGTCTCCGACAGCGGCACGTACGCGCCGGGACGGCCGGTGAAGGCCTCGGCCACGTGGAACGGCTGGGAGAGGAAGCGCTCGATGCGCCGGGCGCGCGAGACGGCGAGCTTCTGCTCGTCGGTGAGCTCGTCCACACCGAGGATGGCGATGATGTCCTGGAGGTCCTTGTACTGCTGGAGGATCTCCTGGACGCGGGTCGCGACCTCGTAGTGCTCGGCGCCGACGCCGTCCTTGGAGAGGATGCGGCTGGTGGAGTCGAGCGGATCCACGGCCGGGTAGATGCCCTTCTCCGAGATGGCGCGCGAGAGCACCGTGGTGGCGTCGAGGTGGGCGAACGACGCGGCCGGGGCCGGGTCGGTGAGGTCGTCGGCGGGGACGTAGATGGCCTGCACCGAGGTGACCGACCCGGAGCGGGTCGAGGTGATCCGCTCCTGCAGGTCGCCCATCTCGCTCTGGAGGGTGGGCTGGTAACCCACGGCGGACGGCATGCGGCCGAGGAGGGCGGAGACCTCGGAACCGGCCTGCACGAACCGGAAGATGTTGTCCACGAACAGGAGGACGTCCTGGCCGCCCTGGTCGCGGAAGTACTCGGCCATCGTGAGGCCCGACAGGGCGACGCGCAGGCGGGCTCCCGGCGGCTCGTTCATCTGGCCGTAGACGAGCGCGGTCTTGTCGATGACCCCGCTCTCCTTCATCTCGATCCAGAGGTCGTTGCCCTCGCGGGTGCGCTCGCCGACGCCGGCGAACACCGAGAGGCCGCCGTGCTCCTGGGCGATGTTGTTGATCAGCTCCTGGATGAGCACCGTCTTGCCCACGCCGGCGCCGCCGAAGAGGCCGATCTTGCCGCCCTTCACGTACGGGGCGAGCAGGTCGACCACCTTGATCCCGGTCTCGAAGATCTCCTCGGTCGGGTTCAGCTGGTCGAAGGCCGGCGCCTTGCGGTGGATCGGCCAGCGCTCGCCCTCGGCCACGTCTGCGCCCTCGTCGATCGTCTCGCCGAGCACGTTGAAGATCCGCCCGAGCGTGCGCTCGCCGACCGGCACCGAGATCGGCGCGCCGGTGTCACGAACCTCGGTACCACGGGCGAGGCCGTCGGTCGTGTCGAAGGCGACCGCGCGCACGCGGTTGTCGCCCAGGTGCTGCTGCACCTCGGCCACCAGCGGCGGGGCGTCCGACCCGCGGTCGATCTCGATCGCGTTGTAGATGCTCGGCAGCGCGTCCGGGAAGTGGGCGTCGATCACCACCCCCTTGATCTCGATGATCGTGCCGGTGCTTCGAGCGTCGTCAGACATTCTTGAGATCTCTCCTCGGGGCTGGGCGTTACTGAAGGGCGTCGGCGCCCGCGACCACTTCCAGGATCTCCTGGGTGATGGCGGCCTGGCGTGCACGGTTCATGGCGAGCGTGAGGTCGTCGATCAGCGCCCCGGCGTTGTCCGTGGCGTTGCGCATCGCGGTCCGGCGGGCCGCGAGCTCCGCGGCCGCGCTCTCGAGCAGCGCGCGGTAGATGGTGGTGTCGAGGAAGTCGGGCAGCAGCTTGCCGAGGAACTCCTCGGCGTCGGGCTCGAAGATCGCCACACCGCTGCCGGAGCTCGGGCGCGTCGTCCTCGCCGTCGCCGTCCTCATCGAAGACGACGACCCGCTCCACCGGCAGGAGCTGCTCGGTGGAGACCGACTGCTCGAGCACCGACTTGAACGCGTTGTAGACGATCACGACGCGGTTGACCTCACCGGCCGTGAACCGGCGCACGAGGTGCTCGGTGACCTGCTCGGCGTCGGCGAAGGTCGGCTCGACCGAGAAGCCCTGGAATGAGCGGTCGATCGTCATGCCGCGGAACGCGATGGTGCCCGCGCCCTTCTTGCCGACGGTCGTGAACTCCAGGTCCGTGAAGCCCGCGGCGCGCAACTCGTCGGCGACGGCGAACGCCTGGCGCACGATGTTGACGTTGAACGCGCCGGCCAGGCCGCGGTCGCCGGTGATCGCGACGACGACGGCCGTGCCCTCGGTCGGGCGCTCCTCGAGGAGGGGCTCCCCGGCCACGCCGCCGCTCTGGCGGGCGGCCTGTGCCATCAGCCGCCGCATCGCGGTGGCGTACGGGCGCAGGGCCTCGATGTTCTCCTGCGCGTGGCGCATCTTGGCCGAGGCCACCAGCTCCATGGCGCGGGTGATCTTGCGCGTATTGCGGACGGACTCGATCCGCCGCTTGATGTCGCGGGTGGTCGCCATGAGTGCCTAGACGGCGGCCGGGGCCGCTTCGGTCGCCTCCTCGGCGGCCGGCTCATCGACCGGCGCGGCGGCCGCGGGGGCGTCCGCCGGGGCGTACTGGTGAACGACCTTCTTGACGATCGCCTCGATCCCGGCGGCGGTCTCGTCCGAGAGCTCCTTGGAGTCGCGGATCGCGGCCAGCAGGGCCGAACCGGACTCGCGCAGCTCACGGCGGATCGACTCGTTCACCTCGGGCACGTCGGCCACCGGGACCGCGTCGAGGTGGCCCTGGTTGGCGGCGTAGATGATCGCCACCTGCTCCTCCACCGGCCACGGCGCGTAGGCCGGCTGGTTGAGGGAGGCGACGAAGCGGGCGCCGCGGGCCAGCGTGCGCTGGGTCGCCGCGTCGAGCTCGGAACCGAACTGGGCGAACGCCTCGAGGTCGCGGTACTGGGCGAGCTCGAGCTTCAGCTTGCCGGCCACCTTGCGCATCGCCTTGATCTGGGCCGAGCCACCCACGCGGCTGACCGAGATGCCGACGTTCAGCGCCGGGCGGACACCGGAGAAGAAGAGCTTGCTCTCCAGGAAGATCTGCCCGTCGGTGATCGAGATCACGTTGGTCGGGATGTAGGCCGACACGTCACCGGCCTGCGTCTCGATGATCGGCAGCGCCGTCAGCGAGCCGCCGCCGAGGTCGTCGCTCAGCTTGCAGGCGCGCTCCAGGAGGCGGCTGTGGAGGTAGAAGACGTCTCCCGGGAAGGCCTCGCGACCCGGCGGGCGCCGCAGGAGCAGCGACATCTGCCGGTAGGCGTCGGCCTGCTTGGAGAGGTCGTCGTAGACGCACAGGGCGTGCTGGCCGCCGTAGAGGAAGTACTCGCCCATGGCGGCGGCCGAGTAGGGGGCCAGGTACTTCAGCGGCGCCGACTGCGAGGCGGTGGCCGCGATGACCGTCGTGTACTCCATGGCGCCGGCGGCGCGCAGGCGCTCGACGACGCTGGCCACCGTGGAGGCCTTCTGGCCGATGGCGACGTAGAAGCACATCACGCCCTGGCCGCGCTGGTTGATGATCGTGTCCACCGCGATGGTGGTCTTGCCCGTCTGGCGGTCGCCGATGATCAGCTCGCGCTGGCCGCGGCCGATCGGGATCAGGGCGTCGATGGCCTTGATGCCCGTCTGGAGCGGCTCCTTGACCGGCTGGCGCTGCACGACGCCCGGGGCCTTGAACTCCACGGGACGGTAGTGCTCCGTGCTCGATCGGACCGCGGTCGTCGAGCGGGTTGCCCAGCGGGTCCACCACGCGCCCGAGCAGGGCCTCGCCCACCGGCACCTGGATGACCTTGCCGGTGCGCCGGACGGTGTCGCCCTCCTTGATGAGGGTGTCGTCGCCGAGCAGCACGACGCCGACGTTGTCCTCCTCGAGGTTCAGCGCGAGGCCGGTGACCCCGTGGGGGAAGTCGAGCATCTCGAGGGACACGCAGGACCGGAGGCCATGGACGCGGGCGATGCCGTCTCCGACCTGGAGGACGGTGCCGACCTCCTCGACCTCCACGGTCCCCGAGTACTGCTCGATCTGGTCCCGGAGGACCTTGGTGATCTCGTCGGGTCGCAGCTTCATACGGGGGTGGTCACCTTTCTCAGCTCAGGTCGGATTGCGTGTGGCACGGGGATCAGCTGGTCACGGCCGCGTCGACCCGGCTGGCGCGCAGGGTCTGGCGGAGCTCGTCGATGCGATGGCGCACGGATCCGTCGACGACCGACTCGCCCACCTGCAGGACGAGACCGCCGACGATCTCCGGGTCGACCGACTCCTGCAGGTCCACCGTCGCGCCGGTCTTCTCCTGGATCTGCGCGACGATGCGCGCACGGAGGTCGTCCGGGAGGGGCACCGCGGTGATCGCCCGGACCTCGAGACGGCCCGCGGCGGCCGCGACGTGGTGTTCGAAGGCGTCGAGGATGTGGGGGAAGTCGGGCATCCGGCCCCGGTCGAGCAGCACCTGGAGGACGTTGCCCACGACGGGGACGGAGCCCTCGGTGATGCTCGCCACGACGGCCTTCTTGACCTTCGTGTCGACGTTCGGGTCGTCGAGGACGTTGCGCAGATCCTCCGACCCGGCGACGGCGTCCGCGAACGCCCTCAGATCACGGCCGACGTCGTCGACCGCCCCGAGATCGGTCGCGGCCTCGAACACCGCCTCGGCGTAGGTGTCCGCGACGCTCACGAGCTGCTCGAACCCCCGCTGAGGGAGATCGAGGAGAGGTCGGCCTCCGAGATGGCGTCCTCGATGAGGCGCCGGTGATCGGCGTCGGTGAGCGTGCTGCGCGAGACCTTCTCGGCAGCGGCCAGAGCCAGGTTCACGACCTCGTCCCTCAGGCCGCCGGCGGCCTGACGGACCTCCGCCTGGATCTGCACCTCGGCGTCGGCGATGACCCGCTCGCGCTGGGTCTGGCCGTCGGCCAGCAGCTCGGCGCGCTGGCGCTCGCCCTCCTTGCGTCCCTGCTCGCGCAGGGAGTCGGCCTCCTTGCGGGCGTCCACGAGGCGGGCCTTGTAGTCGTCCAGCATCGAGGTCGCCTCGTCGCGGCTGCGCTCGGCCTCCTCGAGGCTCTGCGCGATGTGGGCGCGGCGCTTCTCGATGGCCTCGCCGAGGGGCCCGAACACGTACCTCTTCATGATGAACAACGTGATTCCGAACATCACGAGCGTCCAGATCATCAGCCCAGGGCTGATCGCGAGGAGCGGGTTGTCGCTCTCCTTGGTCGTCTCGGCGGCGGCCTGGAGCGGCAGCTGTTGCGCGTACGCGAGCAGTGAGACCATCAGATGTCCGATCTAGCCGATGAAGAAGGCGACGAAGCCCATCAGCAGCGCGTAGAACACGATGGCCTCGGTGAGGGCCAGGCCGAGGAACATCAGCGAGGTCAGCTCGCCGCGCAGCTCGGGCTGACGGCCGACGGCCTCGACCGTCTTGCCCATCAGGTAACCCACGCCGATGCCCGGGCCGATCGCGCCGAACGCGGTGGCCAGGCCGAGGGCCAGGACCTTGGCCGCGCTCTCGATGTTGCCTTCCATCAGTCTTGCTCCTTTGTTGTTAGTGCGAGGACTCGACGGCGAAGCCGATGTAGATGCCGCTGAGCATCGCGAAGATGAACGCCTGGAGGCCGGCGACCAGGAGCCACTCGAAGCACCAGAAGAACACTCCGACCGGAAGGGCCAGCAGACCGGCGAAGTTGCCCAGGAGGACCATGAAGCCGGCGGCCATGATGATCAGCAGGTGGCCCGCCAGCAGGTTGGCGAAGAGCCGGACCGAGAGGCTGACCAGCCGCAGGATCTGCGACAGGACCTCGATGACGAAGATGACCGGCTGGATCGCCTTGGGGGCGTCGGGGATCAGCGTCTTGAGATACCCGCCGACTCCGTGCGCCTTCACCCCCTCGTAGTTGTAGACGAGGAACGTCACGACCGTCAGCGCGAGCGTGACGTTGATGTTGGCGGTGGCCGCGTAGAGGCCCAGGTCCGGGATCGGACCGATCCAGCTGGTGTGACCGACCGGCAGCGGGATGAAGCTGACCAGGTTGCTCACGAGGATGAACAGGAACAGCGTCGCCACGTACGGGAAGTAGCGCGAGTAGACCTTCTCGCTGAGCGTCGGGCGCGCGATCTGGTTCTCGGCGAACTCGTAGGCCATCTCGACCACGTTCTGCGCCTTGGTCGGGCGCATGGTCAGGCCGCCGCGGATCACGAGGCCCATCGCGAGGCAGATGACCATCGCGAGGAAGAGGTAGAACACGGCCTTGTTGATCGACATGTCGATCGGGCCGAGCTGGATGGAGACCCACGGCTCGAGCTTGAACTCCTCCGACGGGTCGAACTCGGCGCCGGCGCCGAAGGCGGCTCCGGGGAGCAGGAGCAGGGAGGTCAGCGCGGCGAGGGCCGCGAGGCGGAGCCGCATGAGCCCCCTCACTGCCCGGCGCCCTTGATCGGCGTGCGGGTGCGCGAGGCGTACAGCGCCGTGCGGCCCAGCAGGTCGAACGTGAAGCACGTGATGAACACACCCGCGGCGATCAGACCTGCCTCCTCCGAGTAGCGGAGCGCGATGACGAACAGGACCAGGGCGGTCAGCCAGGCCCGGGCGATGAAGGACACGCCCGACATGCCGACGGCCGCCGTCGCCGAGAGCCCGAACGACCAGCGCGCGGTCGCGTTCGAGATGCCCCAGTTGGCGCACCAGAGGATGAAGCCGATCAGCCATCCGCTCCAGTCCCCGCCCGCGAGAAGGACGATCGGGAGCGTCAGCACGCCCACGATCATTCCGATGCCGGAGAAGAGCGCCCTGCGAACCGGGGTCGGTTCGTAGACGGACTCGCCGACAGTCGCAGCCTGAACAGTCTCAGGCACAGGGGGATGCGGTGTGATTCAGGGTCCTCCGAGTGGATCCGGGCCACAGCCCACCGACGGCGCACGGCGTCGTCCGCGGAGCGGGGTCAATATACCGGCGCGAGCCGGGCGGTGGGCGGATTCCGCCCTCCGCGGGACGATCGTCCCGCTGGAATGGGCGCGCGGCGAGGGATCCGGCCGAATCCGGCGAAATCACCGACCTGATGTCGTCACGCCCCCCGACGCGCACGACCCCGCCTTTCGGCCAGTTGCCGCCTGGACCTCCGGCGACAAGGATCGACCGGATGTCGCGTCCATGGACCCTCCCCGCCTGCCTCGGCGCCCTCGCGCTCGCGGGCATCGCCTCGGCGGGGTGGGCCGATCAGGCCTCGGCGCGCATGACGGTGATCGACGACGATGCCGCCGTGATCAGCCGGGCCATCGCGATCAGGCCGGGCGGTGGGTCGGGCCTGCGGCTCGACGACAACCTCTTCCAACTGCCCACGATCCCCTCGGTGCTGCCGGCCTCCCGGCAGGTGGCGCGGGTGTCGGGCACCGGTCCGGCCACCTCGGCATCGGCGCTCGTGGGCCGCGGGCCCGCAGGCATGGCCGCCCTCCTGCGCGACCGCGTGCGCCGCTCGGGCGCGCGCCAGGTGTTCGTGGACGACATCGGGCCGGCCTTCGCCGGGGACGAGGGCGACGACCTCGCCGCCGCCCTGGGAACGCTGTCGCGGGAGCGCCCCTCCTACGCCCCCTCGGGCATCTCCCGCCGGGTCCACCTCTACATCGCCACTCCGGGGCCCCTGCTGGCCGACCCCGAGTGGGCGGGGCGCGCGCCTGGCCGGCATCCGCAGCGGCGGCGTCTGGATGAAGACCTTCTCCGGCGAGACCGAATGGGACCCCGCCCAGTGGCTCGCCTGGCCCGCGGAGGCCTCCGCCCAGCTGAGCGCCGCGGGCAGCCTGCGCAGCCGGGTGCACGTCGTCTTCTCCGGGGACTTCCGGCAGGCATCGGCCTGGGCGCTCGCCCGCACGGGAAGCGCCTGCCAGACCCTCGCCAACGGGCCGGGCGGCTACCGCCTGGGCGCCGGCGTCGATGAGTTCGTGGCCGAGTACCGCAGCACCCTCCCGATCAAGACCGTCTCCAAGGACCCGGTGGTGGGCTGTACCGCCGCGCCGGCCCTGACCGCCGCGGGAGCGCAGAGCCTCGAGGCCGCCGCCGCCCGCGAGACGACCGGGCTCGTCATCCCCGAGGGCGGCCTCGTCACCCCGCCGCTCCCGGCCGGCGAGCCGGCCCAGCTGACGCTCCAGCTCGGCGCCGACCCGCTCGGGCTCGCCGAGTCGCTCGGCGTGTCGCCCGAGTCGTTCTGGACCGCCGCCCGCGCGCGCCTCGAGGTGCGGGCGCCGGGCGCGTCGGCCGACGTGACCATCGAGGGCGACGGCGCGGCGCGCATCGAGTTCACGCCCACCGCGCCCGGCCCCGTCACGATGCGCGTGATCATGGACCAGAGCGCCTTCACCCGCGCCCTCGGTGGCGAGCCCGAGGTGGTCGCGCCCCTGCGGGCGGCCGGGGTGAGCGGCGCGCTCATCCGGCGCGTCGTCGCCGACCCCTCCGGCTGGGTTCTGGCGATCCCGCTCGTGCAGCCGGGCGCCGCCGCCGGCAGCCCCGTGCTCGAGGTCATCCCCCTCCCCACCTGACGCGGCGGGGACGGTGTGACTAGCGCTCGATGACCTCGCCGCGGCGATGGCGCCCGAAGCGGCTCTGGCGCACGATGGTGACCACCGGCGTGCTGCGCCACTTGAGGATCTCGAGCACGTAGACCATGTAGACCGACGCCAGCACCGCCAGCAGCCCGGCGCCGGCCAGCGTGAGGGTGCCGAGCAGCCGGACGCCGCCGTCGGGGTCGCGGTAGGGCACGAAGCGCAGGGCGATCGCCACGAGGCCCATCAGCACGCACCACGCGTACAGGGCGAGGACGGTCTTGCGCTGCCCCCAGCCGATCGTGAAGAAGCGGTGATGGAAGTGGCTGCGATCGGCCGAGTACACCGGCAGGCCGTGCTTGATGCGCTTCATGATCACGAAGGACGTGTCGAGGATCGGGATCGCCAGCACGAACAGCGGGGCGACCACGGCGATCGCCGCCGTCGTCTTCATCACGCCGTTGATGGCGACCCCGGCGATCACGAAGCCGAGCAGCATCGAGCCGCCGTCGCCCATGAAGACCTTGGCCGGATGGAAGTTGAAGACCAGGAACGCCGCGCACGCACCGGCCAGCGCGGCGGCCATGATCGCCGGGTCGGCGCGGCCCAGCGAGGCGGCGAGGACCGCGAAGGTCGTGGCCCCGATGCCGGTGATGCCCGCCGCCAGGCCGTCCATGCCGTCGCTGAAGTTGATCATGTTCACGATGGCCACGAACCAGAGGACCGTCAGCGGGTACTGGGCCGGACCGAGGTCGGCGACGCCCACGAACGGCAGGGTGATGTGGTCGATGGTCAGACCCGCCGAGACCGGGATCGCCGCGCAGGCGATCTGCCCGACCAGCTTCACCGCCGGGCTGAGCCCCCAGACGTCGTCCACCATCCCGAGGCAGCAGATGAGGATCGCCCCGGCCACCACCGCGCGCGTCGCGGCATCCTCGGGCAGGTAGTAGAGCACCGGCACGAGGAAGCCCAGAAGGATCGCGAGCCCGCCCAGGCGGGGCGTGGGCTCGCTGTGGATGCGGCGGTCCGAGGGCTGGTCGACCGCCCCGACGAGGCGGGCCAGGCGGGCCGAGAGGGGCGTCGTCGCCAGCACGATCAGGGCCGCGACGATCGCGCAGAGAATGGGGATGAGGGTTGTGGTCACGACGTGTGGGACCCGGGAGGGTCCCTGGTCATTCTAGGTACGTGGGTCGGAGCCCTTCAACGCGCGCGGCCGGCGGTGCGTGAGGGCGGCGATCCGGACGACCGCGCGACGCGGCAGCAGGCGGCTGCCGAGCATGCTCACGCGGGCGACGACCCCGGTGGGGACCCGGCTGCGTCCCCGCGGCGAGCGCCTTCCAGGTGGCTCTCACCACCATGTCGACGTCGTCGAACGGGATCCCCGTGGAGGCCTGCCCGCCCCCCGACAGCGAGAACTCGGTGCGCGTCGGGCCCGGGCAGACGGCGATGGCGTGCACGCCGGTGCCGCGCAGCTCCTCGGCGAGCGCCTCGGTGAGGTGCAGCTCGAAGGCCTTGGTGGCGGCGTAGGTCGCCATGAACGGCACCGGCTGCCAGGCGGCCGCCGAGCTCATCACCACCAGCGTCCCGCGCCCGCGCTCGACCATCGCCGGCAGCACGTGGGCCGCAAGGTCGACGACCGCCACGCAGTTGAGGCGCACCATCTCCGATTCGCGGGCGCGGTCGAGCGTCCACAGGGGGCCCGACGAGCCGAACCCGGCGTTCAGCACCACGACCTCCGGCGGCTCGGCCTCCCGGTCGATGGCCTCGCGGCAGAGCGCGAGCCCCTCCTCGGTGGCGAGGTCGGCGACCACGATCCGGGTCTCGACCCCGTGGCGCTCCCGCGCCCAGGCAGCCAGCTCGAGCAGCCGCTCCTCGCGCCGCGCCACGGCGATCAGGGGATGCCCACGCGCCGCCAGGCTCTCCGCGAAGGCCCGTCCCAGCCCCGACGACGCGCCGGTCACGACGGCGGGCCCGCGGGCCATCAACCCGACTCGGAGTAGAGGCGGTCGCCCGCGTCGCCGAGCCCGGGCAGGATGAAGGCGCGCTCGTTGAGCCGCTCGTCGATGACGGCGACGGTGATCGGCGTCTCGGGGTCGGCGAGGGCGAGGGCCGCGAGGCCCTCCGGGGCCGCGATCAACCCGAGCAGGTGGACGCGCGAGGCGCCCGCCTCGCGCAGGAAGTGGAGGGCCGCGGCGCTGGAGCCGCCGGTGGCGATCATCGGGTCGAGCACCACGACCTCGTCGTCGCCGAGATCGCCGGGCAGGCTCTCCAGATAGGAGAGCGGGCGAGCCGTCTCCTCGTCACGGGCCATGCCGAGGAAGCCGACGCGGGTGTCGTCGGGCAGCAGGTCGAGGGCGGGCTGCAGCATGGACAGCCCGGCGCGGAGGATCGGCACGAGGGTCACCCGCCGCGCCGGCAGCCGGACCTGCGCGGGCGCGAGCGGCGTCTGCACGACTCCGGCCCGCGTCTCGATCCCCCCGAGCGCATCGGCCACGACCAGCGACGCGAGCACGCTCGCCGAGCGCCGGAAATCGGCCGAGGGGGTCGCGCGGTCGCGCAACCGCGCGAGGTGGTGCCCGACCAGGGCGCCGGACAGGGATACGGGCGGGCGGGCGGGCACCCGGTCAGCCTATCGGGGAGGACTAAGCTGAGGGGGTGCCATTCCACTCGGAGGGACATCTCAGCCACCGCGGCGGCTGGCTGCGCGCCGCCGTCCTCGGCGCCAACGACGGCATCCTCTCCACCGCCGGCCTCGTGCTCGGTGTCGCGGCCGCGAACGCATCGACCAGCGCGATCGCCACCGCCGGGCTCGCGGGCCTGGTGTCGGGCGCCCTGTCGATGGCGGCGGGCGAGTTCGTCTCGGTGAGCTCGCAGCGCGACGTGGAGATGGCCGACCTGCGCCTGGAGCAACGCGAGCTGGAGGAGGATCCCGAGGGGGAGATGCGCGAGCTGGCCGACATCTACCGGGCGCGGGGCCTCAGCCCCGAGCTGGCGCAACAGGTGGCCGTCGAGCTCTCGGCGGGCGACCGCCTGGCCGTGCACGCGCGCGACGAGCTCGGCATCGAGGAGGACGCGATGGCCCGCCCGGGGCAGGCCGCGTGGTCGTCGGCGGTCTCGTTCTCACTCGGGGCGGCGATACCGCTGCTGGCCATCACGCTGACCTCCGGCGGCCTGCGCATCCCGGTGACGGTGATCCTGACCCTGGTCGCCCTCGCCCTCCTCGGAGGACTCGGCGCGCGCCTGGGGGGCGCCCCGCTCGCCCGCGCCGCCCTGCGCGTCTCGGCCTGGGGCGCGGTGGCGATGGCGCTCACCTCGGCCATCGGCGCCCTGGTGGGCACCACCCTCTGACGCGGGCCGGACGGCCCGCTACCTCGCGGTGAGCCGCGCGGAGGTGTCCGTCCTCGCCCGGACGTAGGCGACCATGCCGAGCGTCTCGTGCGAGGAGGGCGTGCCGGCGAACAGCGAGCAGTAGAGCTTCCAGACGCCGGGGGTGAGGTTCGCGCGGATGCTCTGGGTCTCGCCGGGGCCGAGGAACACCTGCCGGGGCGTGCCCGTGGAGTCGACGAGCGTCAGGTCGTGGTCGTCCATGCCGCGGTTGTAGACGCGGATGGACACGTCACCCGCCGCCACGACCTTCTTGGACGGGCGCACGACCCACTCCCCCTCATCGACCGCGAGCGAGGTCGGCAGCGGCGGCGGGGGCGGCAGCTTGGTGCGGTGCAGCCGCGGCGCGGCGACCGCGCTGGCCGCCGCCACGAGAGAGACGCAGATGAGCGCACCGGCGATGCGCACAGGCGCCCTCACCCGGTCAGCGCCCCCCCGGCGAGCGGGTACGGGCCACCCGGGAGCACGGCACCCGGATCGCCGCCGAGCCACTCGCCGATCAGCGACGAGTAGACCGAGCGGAAGTCGGTGGTGACGCGCAGGTCGCCCCGGTCGAGCGTGGTCAGGCCGGGGAAGTCGCCGCGCATGCCCCCGCGCACCGCCGAGCCCATGGCCATCATCAGGCCGCCTGCGCCGTGGTCGGTGCCGCTCTCGTTGGACGCCACCCGGCGGCCGAACTCCGAGAAGACCAGGGTCAGCACGCGCCCCTCGATGCCGCGGGCGGTGAGGTCGTCCTTGAACGCCGCGAGGGCGCGCGACAGGGTCGAGATCTGCGGGTCCTGGCTCTGCAGCTGGTTGCCGTGGGTGTCGAACGAGCCCCAGTCGATCGTGACGACCTTCGTCCCGAGATTGGCCGAGAGCAGCGTCGCGGCCAGCTGGAGGCGCGTGGAGAGGTTCGACACCGGATACCCGGCACCGGCCGGCGCGCCGGCGAGGCTGCGCAGCGAGCGCGACACCTGGACGGTGCGGCCGAACGTGTCGCGCGCCTTGGCGAGCTCGACGTTGCCGGCGCCGAAGGGCACCAGCGACAGCGGCGCCATCTGCTCGGTCGTGTTGACCAGGCTGGTCGAGACGCCGTCGACGCGGAACTCCACGCCGTTCAGGCTCTGGACCGCGCTCACGGGCGCCTTGGCCGTGCGGATCTGCTTGGAGATGCTCGAGTCGAGAGAGATGGCCTGGAGCGGGTTGTCGGGCGAGCCGTAGAGGTCGAGCCAGCGCCCGAGCCAGCCGGTCGTCATCTTCTGCAGCGCGCCGGCGAACCAGTAGTCGCGGCTGTCGAAGTGCGAGCGGTTGGCCGGCGTGTAGTCGGCGGCGGGCCACACGGCCAGGTCGGAGCCCACGCCACCCGAGCCGTCGCCCCAGAGGGTGTCGAAGCCCTTGGTGTCAGCCGTTGTTGCCGACGCCCGAGATGCCGACGTTGGCCCACGCGTGAGCGTCGCCGGTGCCCGGCATGATCGTCGATCCGACCTGGGTCGCCGTGGACGGCCCCTGGGCGCGCGCGATCACCGGCCGCTTGGCGGCGTAGGTGGCGTACTCGCCGTTGGGGATGACGGTGTTGAGGCCGTCGTTGCCGCCGTTGAGGAAGATCACCACGACCTGGTTCGCGGGGCTCGCGCCCTCGGCCACGGCCGCCTCGAAGGCCCGCGTCCAGTCGATCCGGCTCGCGGCGTAGACCGAGGCCATGCCGAGGGCGCCGGTGCGCAGGAACGAGCGCCGGTCCATGCCCTTCGCCCGCGGGACGCCGTCCGGGAAGCCCTCGAGCGCCTCGGCGGAGATCGGGATCGTGTCGACCGGGTCGAGGTCTCTGACCAGGCTGTCGGAGCGCGCGCAGTCGGCGCAACGGATCGCCTCGGCGGCGCCCGGGTCGAGGCTGGGCGTGTCGCGGTATTCGCTCATCACATCACCTGGGCGTCGGGGCCACCGAGCATGAAGGCACGCAGCACGCGCTGGCGCGCGATGCGGTCGTTGGCGGAGACCGCCTTGGCATTGGCCGCGTAGTAGCGCAGCGAGCTGATCGTCCCCTTGGCGAGCCAGGGCCGGCCCACCGCCGTGTGGGCGCGTTGGAAGGCCTGCAGCGGCGTCTCGCTCGCCTCGTCCTCGGGCGCCTTGGTGGGCAGCTTGGAGTACTGCTTGGTGAGCAGCCGGTTGGCGAGCGAGAAGCGCGCCAGGGCGGTGTTGGTGTTGAGCCAGGCGACGCTGCCCTCCCACCCGGCGACGCTGGGCGGGAAGTAGGGCAGCTGGCCCATGTCGCGCATCGTCTGGTAGAGCGTCTCGTCGGTGATGCCGAGGCCGAGGGCCCGCATCGTGCCGATCGCCTGCACCACCGGCGGCTTGATCATGTTCGGCTCCTTGACGGATTCGAGCATCGCCGGGTGGGTCAGGATGCGGCGCACGAGCGGCTTCAGACGGAAGCCGCTGCGCGTGTAGACGCGCGTCAGGTCGCGGACGGTGGCGGCGTCGGGAGCCGTCGGGATGAACTCGTGCCAGAGCTTGGTGGCGAGGAAGGGCGCGTGGCTCGGGTGTGAGAGCACCACGTCCACCAGCTCCCGGTGGCCGAACGCGCCGGTCTTGCCGAGGACCGTCTTCTGCCCGTCGTCCCAGCGCGAGCGGTTGAAGAAGCCGATCACCGCGTCGGGGTCCTCGTCGTCGATCTGCCATCCCGAGGAGGCGCGGGCGGCCTCGCGGACGTCCGCCTCCGAGTAGTTCGGCTGGCCGGCGGCGTTGACCACGCCCAGGCAGAAGAGCTCCATCAGCTCGCGGCCGTAGTTCTCGTTGACCGCGCGCTTGGTGTTGTCCTCGCCGGTGAGGAAGCGCAGCATCGCCGGCCCCTCCCCCACCTCGTAGACGAGCGTCCGGAAGTTGGCCGTGGGGAACGCGGCGAAGTCGGAGTAGCGGCGCAGCAGATCGTTCTGCTTGGTCATGAGCTGGGGCGGCGAGACGTCGGTCCGCGACGTGGCGAAGTGCCGGTGCCAGAAGAAGGTGAGCCGCTCCACCAGGGGGTTGCCGCCGCGGATCATGCGGTCGCACCACGCGAGCACCATGTCGGCGTCCGACTCGTGCGGCTTCAGCGGGGTTCCGTCGGAGCGCACCGGCTCCGGGCCGGTGAGCGGCCCCTGCGGCGCGGCGATCAGCTTGTCGACCGCCTTGTGCAGGGTCAGACCCTTCAGGGCCGCGCGGCTCGCCTCCGACGGGCCGAAGCCCGCGCGCCAGGTGAGGCGGTCGACCATCGCCTCGGTGAGCGCTGCCTGGGCGCCGCCGGGCGAGGGCCTGCTCAGGCGCCGGCGGCGGGGGGGTGCGGCCAGGCGCGGGCTCACTTGGCCTTCACCTTGCGCAGGAACTTCGAGAACGCGATGCGCGACGACTTGCTGGTGCTCATCCGGAAGTCCCCGTTTCTGTCGCGGACGTCGAACCACACGACCCCGGCGAGGTTCGGGATCGTCGTGGGAAGGCTGGCCAGCTGGGCGATCCACTTCTCGCGGGTGCCGCCCACCGAGGTCGAGCCGGTCTCGGCGATCCAGAAGGGCTTGGGCGAGAGCGCCGAGATCTGGCGGTAGGCGTCCTCGAAGAGGGCCTCGGGCTCGGTCCACGCCAGCCCGCCGGACGCGCCGAAGTTGTAGGCGCTCGTGCCCACCAGATCGACCTGGTCCGCCCCCGGGAAGTAGGCGGTGATCGCGTTCTGGGTGGTGGCCGGGACGCTGCGGGCGTAGGGGGCCCACAGGAGCTTGATGTTCTTGCCACCCGACTTCTTGACGACCCTGCGCACCCGCTTCCAGGCCTCGACGTAGGCGGCGGGGGTGTTGCCGTTGACCGTGCCCGACCACGCGTACCACGGGGTGTTGGGCTCGGGCATCGGGCGAAGGATCGGAGCCGGGCTCAGCGTGCGCAGCTGGGCGACCAGGCGCTTGAGGCCGGCGTCCTGGCGGCCGCGGCGGATCTGCGACAGCTTGTAGCGCTTCTGGTTGGCCCCGTCGCGACCGCCGTCGGGCAGCCAGGTCACGAGCAGGCGGGCCTTGCTGCGCCGCGCCAGCGCGATGATCTGGGGCTGGACGACCTGGCCGCCGGTGACGTAGGTCGAGATCACGCGCACCGCGCGCTTGCCGACCTTCGCCCGGACCACGGCCGAGCCGGTCACGGGGTTGTCCTGATAGATGCCGACCTCGACGGCCGCGGCGGCGGGAGCCGGACCGGCGACGGACGGGCCGATGACGAGGCAGAGGCCGACCAGGGCGCAGATCGCCGGGGCGATCGCTCCACGGGTGAGGGCCAGGCGGGCACGCTGGGGATCACTCATGTGCCGCAACGTATCGGCGGGAGGCGCCCGTTCCTGGACACCCTTCGTGAACCTGAACGGATCCGTCACAGGTTGCTCATAGACCCGGCCCGGGGGGCCTGGCCGGGCTCAGGTGAAGATGATCTGCCCCCCGGCGGCCATCGCGTAGAAGTCGCCCACGGTGATGATGTCGGCGATCTGGGGGACGAAGTCGTCGCGGCTGAGGCCGAACATGTCCACCGACGCGCGGCACGCGTACATCCCCGCTCCGGTGTCGCCGATCATCTCGATGAACTCGGGGATCGGCGGGATGTCGAGCTCCTCCATCTTCTTGGACATGAAGTGGGTCGCGAGCGCGGACATGCCGGGCAGCCCGCCGAGCAGGGTCGGGATGTGCATGCCGGGGTTGCCCACGGTGGCCACCTTCACGTGGTCCATGCGCCGGCGGTGCACCGCGTCCATCCCGAAGAAGGTGAAGAACAGGTTCACCTCGATGCCCTCGGCCCGGGCCCCGTTGGCGAGGATCAGGGCGGGGTAGATCCCCTCGAGGGAGCCCTTGGAGACGATGATCGAGACCTTGGTGATGGGCGCCGGCGCGGCCGGGGCCGGCGCGGTTGCGGTGCTCGTCTGCGTGGTCATGGTCAGATGCATCCCTTCGGCTTGGGGATCCCGGCGATGTGGGCGGCCATCTTGGCCGGGCCCTTGGGGAACAGCTGGTAGAGCTCCTTCACGCTGACCCCGGAGGCCTTGCCGAGGATGCGCACGGTGGGTCCGGTGCCCTTGGCGAAGAACTCGGCCCGCATGAAGTCGATGACCTGCCAGTGCCGGTCGGTGAGCTCGGCGATGCCGTCGGCGCGGGCGAGCTCGAGCGCGATCTCGCGCGTCCACTGCTCGGGGCGCTCGAAGAAGCCCTCGTCGTTCACATCGACGGTGACGCCGGCGTAGGTGGCGGTGCTCATGCGGTCGGGTCCTCCCTCTCTGATGTCGCCTCGTGGCCCTCGCCCTCGGGGCGGTGCTTGCCGCGCATCGGCATCTGGGCGCCGATGCCCGGGATGTCGCGCCCCGGCAGGAGCGTGTGCCAGTAGAACCACTGGAACATCAGCTTGCCGAGGTGGTTGAGCCGGCTCTCCTTCAGAAGCGGCATGCCGATCGGCCCGGGGAAGTGCCCGGGCAGGGGCTCGGTCTCGTAGTTGAAGTCGATCAGCAGGGCCTTCGAGAAGCCGGTCTCGATGAAGCAGTTGGCGTGGCCGTCGTAGCTCGCGTCGAGCTCGCGCCCCTCGAGGTGGCGGACGATGTTCTCCGCCAGCACCTCTCCTTCGAAGTGGGTCACCGAGCCGGCCTTCGACACCGGCAGGTTCGTCGCGTCTCCGATGGCGAAGACGTTCTCCTTGGCGGTTGACCGGAGCGTGGCCGGATCGGTCGGCACGAAGCGCAACTCGTCTCCGAGACCGGGGGAGCGGCCGACGTACTCGGCGCCGTCATGGAGCGGGATGACCACCGCGAGGTCGAACTCCAGCTCGCGGCCGTCGTAGCCGATCACGCGGCCGCCGCGGCCGTCGTCCGCGTAGGCCACCTCGCCGGCGTTGAACTCGGTCACCAGCTCGACGCCCTTGTCGGCCAGGAGCCCCCCGAGCGCCGCCGAGGACACCGGCTTGGTGAAGGCGCCGTCGAGCGGAGTGGCGTAGGTGAGCTGGACCGCGTCGCGGATCCCCCGCTGGTGCAGGTACCAGTCGGCCAGGAAGCAGAACTCGAGCGGGGCCACCGGGCACTTGATGGGGAGGTCGACCAGGTTGACGACCATCCGCCCGCCCTCGAACTCCTCGAGGGCCCGCTCCAGCGCCGACGCGCCCGGCAGGTCGTAGAAGGTGAACGCGCTCACCCCCCACCCGGGCCCGGTCAGGCCCTCGGTCTCCTCGGGGGCGAGCACCGCTCCGGTCGCGACGACCAGGACGTCGTAGGGCAGGCTGCGGCCGCCCTCCAGCACGACGACGTCGTCCTCGATGTCGACGTGGCCGATGGGGTCCTGGACGTACTCGATGCCCGGATGCAGCTGCCGGGCGCGCGGGCGCACGATGTCCTCCGGCTGCGCCAGCCCGAAGGGCACGAACAGGAGCCCCGGCTGGTAGACGTGCCGGTCGTCCTGATCGACCACGGTGATCGACACGTCGCCGTGCCGGAAGTGCCGTCTGAGCCGGTTGGCCGTGAGCGTGCCGCCGGTTCCGGCACCGAGGATGACGATCCGCGAGGACATGGGCAGGACCCCCCTTCGCTCCGCAGTCTCCCCCGGACGGAGCGCGGAGGAAAGGGCGATGGACCGAAGCACGGACACCGGGAAGTCCGCAACCCGCCGCGCGTCGCCTCAGCCCAGGGGGGAGGCCACCTCGACCAGGGTCCCGAAGGGATCGCGGACGTAGGCCACCGTCTGCCCGTGCGGGCCGTGTGGCTTCAGCTCGGGTCCGGCCAGTGGCGAGCAGCCCTCCGCGACGGCCCGGGCGAAGGCGGCCGGGACGTCGTCGTAGACCAGGGCCAGCTCCACGTTGAACGGCGGCTCGCCCGGGTCGGGCGACTGGAAGCCCTCGGGCAGGTTCGACGCGGCGAGCTCGCGCTGCGCGAACGCCAGCGCGGTCGAGCCGGTGTCCATCTGGCCGAAGGTGCCGCTCGGGTCGATGAACGCGCGCTCCAGCCCGAAGGCGCGCTCGTAGAGGTCGACCGCAGCGGCCACGTCATCGACGTAGACGATCACCCATGCCAGCCTGCCGCGCTCACCCATCCCCCACCTCCGTCGTCGGTTGACACCACCGTCGCGCACACCGCGCGCCCCCGTCTTGGACGAAACGGCTCAGCCTGAATCCGGCGCAGATCGGGATGCGGGGAACGAGATCGCCGGATTCAGGCTCGGAGCCGGGTGGGCGGGACACCGGCGAGGTCGGAGCAGTCGTGGGTCAGGTGCGCCTGGTCGGCGTACCCGGACCGGTAGGCGACAGCGGCCCAGCCGATGCCCGGCTCGCGACCCGCGAGGTCCAGGGCCTGCTGCAGCCGCAGCACGCGCGCGAGGCGCTTGGGCCCGTAGCCCACGCCGGCCACCACACGCCGGCGCAGATGGCGCTCCCCCACCCCGAGCTCCCGCGCCAGACGGCCGAGCACCACCCCGGGATCGGCCTCGAGGCGGGCCGTGGTCGCCGACACGAGTGGATCCGGACCACCCGCCGACGCGGCGCGCGCGGCCAGCCAGCCGGCGATCAGATCGATCCCGGCGCGGGCGTCCGGGGCGCGGGCGATCTCATCCTCCAGCCGTGCGCCCGCGGCCCCGAGCACCTCGGAGGCCGCCGGAGCGCTGTCGCGCAGCGCCTGGGCACCGAGGCCGAGGAGCACGGGCGCGGCGCCCGGGCGCATGCGCACCCCGAATGCCGTCGCGCCCTCCGCCATGGGCGACATGAAGGCCGTCGTGCTCGCTCCGGCGACCCGCAGACCACCGGTCGCCGACCAGACCAGATCCATGCAACCGTCGGGAAGAACGCGGTGCGCATGGTCCCCGAGGGCCTCCACCTCCCAGGTGCACTCCACCCAGGCCGCGAGCGCGGACGGGGCGGGGCGCTCCCGGTAGAGGGAGGCCGGCGTCAGACGGCCGTACCCGCGTGAAGGCGGGGGTAGAGCGGGAAGCGGTCGCCGACGGCCCGCGAGCGGGCGCGCAGAGCCTCGAGGTCGGCGTCGGAGGCCTCCGGCCGCAGCGCCGCGACGATGACCTGGCCGATCTCGCGCATCTCCGGCTCGCGGAGCCCGCGGGTGGTGAGCGCGGCGGTGCCGATGCGCAGGCCCGAGGTGACCGTCGGCGGGCGCTCGTCGAACGGGACGCCGTTCTTGTTGACCGTGATCCCGGCGCGGTCGAGGCGGTGCTCCCCCTCCTGGCCGGTCAGCGGCGTGGCCGACAGGTCGACCAGCACCAGGTGGTTGTCGGTGCCGCCGCTCACGAGTGCGAGGCCGCCCGCGAGCAGCTCCTCGGCAAGCGCGCGGCAGTTGTCAACGACGGCCTGCTGGCGGGCGCGGAACTCCGGCGTCAGCGCCTGGGCGAAGGCGACCGCCTTGCCGGCGATCACGTGCATCAGGGGGCCGCCCTGCAGACCCGGGAAGACGGCCTTGTCGACCTTGGCCGCGAGCTCGGACGTGCACATCACCATGCCGGCGCGCGGTCCGCCGAGGGTCTTGTGGATCGTCGTCGTCACGACGTCGGCGATGCCGACGGGCGTCGGGTGGACGCCGGCGGCGACCAGGCCCGCGATGTGCGCCATGTCGACCATGAAGCGCGCGCCCACCTCGTCGGCGATCGCGCGGAAGGCCGGGAAGTCGATGATGCGGGGGTAGGCGGAGGCGCCGGCGACGATCAGGGCCGGGCGCAGCTCGCGCGCCATGTCGCGCACCTGGTCCATGTCGATGTACTGGTCGGAGCGGCGCACCCCGTAGTGGTGGAACTCGTAGAGCTTCCCGGAGAAGTTGACCTTGAGGCCGTGCGAGAGGTGGCCGCCGTGTGAGAGGGCCATCGCCAGCACCCGGTCGCCGGGCGACAGGGTGGCCGCGTAGGCGGCCTCGTTGGCCGTGGAGCCCGAGTGGGGCTGGACGTTGGCGTGCTCGGCGCCGAAGAGCTCGAGGGCGCGGTCGATCGCGAGCTGCTCCACCTCGTCGACGACCTCGCAGCCGCCGTAGTAGCGCTTGCCCGGCAGGCCCTCGGCGTACTTGTTCGTGAGCACGGATCCGACGGCCTGGAGGACCGCCTGGCTGGTGAAGTTCTCGCTGGCGATCATCTCGAGCGTGTCGCTCTGGCGATCGAGCTCCGCGCTGATGAGGCGGGCGATCGCGGGATCGGCCTCCGAGATGTCCTGCGACAGGTAGCTCTCGTCGTCGATGAAGCTCACGCGGCTCGTCCCCCAGGGTGGTGTTCGTCGCGTCGAGGGTACACGCTCACCCAGGACGGACGACGGCCGCGCCCGCCTCGGCCAGGGCGCGGCGGACGCCCTCCGGATCGGGCCCCGGGCGCACCAGGACGGCCTCCCCGCCGGAGGCGAGCGGGCGCAGATCGACCACCGCGGAGGCGGTCCCGGGCAGCTCGCCCGCGTCGAGCGCGCGGACCGCGCGCCGCAGGTCGCCGGGCACGTCGGAGAGCGCCGCCGGGTCGGGGCCGCCGGGGTGGTTGGCGCTGGTCGCGACGAGCGCGATGCCGAGCGTGGCGATGGGGCCCTCCATGCGCGGGGCCCGCAGCCCGACGGTGCCCGGCGCGTCGCCCGCGGCCGCTGCGTAGCGCCCGGCGGGGTCGGGCACGAGGCACGTGACCGGCCCCGGCAGCAGCACCTCGGCCGCCCCCCGGGTGACCGGATCGAGTGCGGCGAGGGCGCCGGCGAGCAGGGCGGCCCCGAACAGGAGCACCTGCACCGGCTGCGTGCGGGGGCGGCCCTTGAGCGCGTAGAGGGCGGCCACGCCCTCCGGGACGTCGAGGGCGGCGGCCAGCCCGTAGACGGTGTCTGTCGGCAGCAGGGCGACCCCGCCCGCGAGCAGCGCCTCCCGGATGCCCGCCACCGCGTCGGTCATCCCCGGCGCCCGCCCACCACGCGGGCGACCCCCGCGAGGTCGTCGCGGTGGGCGACGTCCACGAGGCCGGCCTCGCCCAGCAGCGCCTCGGCCGCCCCGGCCTGCGTGTCGCCGACCTCGATCAGCACCCAGCCCCCGGGCTCCAGGTGGTCCGGGGCCTCGCGGACGATCCGCTCGACGGCCTCGAGGCCGGTGGGCCCCGACACCAATGCCCCCTCGGGCTCGAAGCCGAGCTCGGCCGGGGCCTCGGCGAGATCGGCCGGCGACAGGTAGGGCGGGTTGGCGGCGATCACGTCGAAGCGGCGGCCGGCGACGGCCGCGAAACCGTCCGACAGCAGCCACTCCACCGGCGCGCCGGCGCAGCGCACGCCGTTCGCCCGCGCCCGCTCGAGGGCCTCGGGCGAGCGGTCGACGGCCGTGACCCGCAGGCCCGGGCCCTCGTCGGCGAGCGCCAGGGCGACGGCTCCGCTGCCGGTACCCCAGTCGAGCACGCTCCCGCCCTCGGGGGCGACCGCCAGCGCCCACTCCACCAGCACCTCGGTCTCCGGCCGCGGCACGAGCACCTCGGGCCCGACCCCCAGGCGCAGGCGCCGGAAGGCGCGCTCGCCCAGCAGATAGGCCACCGGCTCACGACGCGCCCGCCGCCCCACCAGCTCGCGGGCCCGGGAGAGCTCGGGCGGCGTGAGCGGGCGCTCCGAGTCGGTGTAGAGCTGCAGGCGCTCCACCCCCAGGGCGTGCGCGAGCAGCAGGTCGGCGTCGAGCCGCGGCGACGAGGAGCCCTTCTCCTTGAGGTACGCGGTACTGCGGCGCAGGATCTCGCCGATGGTGAGGGCGCCGCTCACCGCGCGTGGGACCGCTGGGTCAGCGGCGCGCCCGGGCCATCATGAAGGCCGTGAGCGGTCCGGTGAGGAAGTCGCGCACGCCGTCGCACGCCTCGCGCAGAGCGGTCGTGTCGGAGATCACGTCGCCCTGGGTCTGCACCAGGCGCAGGTAGACCTTCGAGGGCTCGGAGTGCATCGGCTCGATCGCGCACTCGAGCGACGACTCGCCCGCGCGGCGCCAGATCCGCAGGCCCATGGAGACGTCGTCGCCCTCCAGGAGCTCCAGGCGGTCGTCCTCCAGCTGCAGGATGTTGTCCATCAGCAGCTCCCGCGCGGCCTCGGGATCCTCGGCGTCCCACACGGCGACGAGGGTGATGTCCTCGATCCAGAGCTCGCCGATCCCGTAGCGCTCGACGGCCTCGCCGACCACGCCGGCCACCCGCTCGAGGCCCTCGCGGTAGCCCATCGAGGTCACCCCGCAGGAGGCGATCTGCGCCGGCCGCAGCGCGAACTCGGCGCCGTCGGGCCCCGAGAAGGTGGCCCCGCCGCCGTCGGCGTGGAACTCGAGCCGGGTCAGGCCGTAGCGCTCGCCCGCCGAGGCGAAGAAGATCGCCAGGTCCTCCCGAGGCAGGTCGACCTCCTCGTGGCGGAGGGTCACCCCGAGGAACTCGATCCGCAGCAGATCCGGGTTGAGGCTCACTCCACTGCTCCTGGGTCGGACTGCTCCTCGAGCCGCTGCTGGCGCTCCTGGGCGGAGAGGGCATCGGTGAGGGTGGTCAGGTTGCCCACGAGCACCTGCTCGCGGAGGGGCACGGTGACGCCGACACGGTGGTCGGTGACCCTGTTCTGAGGGTAGTTGTAGGTTCGCACCTTCTCCGAGCGGTCGCCCGATCCGATCGACGACTTGCGCGCCGTGGACATCTCCCGGGCCCGCTCCTCGCGGGCGCGCTCGTAGAGCCGGGCGCGCAGCACGCGCATGGCGCGCTCGAAGTTCTGGAGCTGGCTCTTCTCGTCCTGCATCGACACCACGATGCCGGTGGGCAGATGCGTCAGCCGCACGGCCGAGTCGGTGGTGTTGACGCTCTGGCCGCCCGGGCCGCTGGAGCGGTAGACGTCGCGCTTGACGTCGCTGCGGTCGATGGTGACGTCCACGTCCTCGACCTCCGGCAGCACCGCGACGGTGGCCGTGGATGTGTGGATCCGCCCCTGGCTCTCGGTCGCCGGCACGCGCTGCACCCGGTGGACGCCCGCCTCGTGCTTGAAGACGGCGAACGCCCCACTGCCCTTCACGGCGATGGTGGCCTCGCGCAGCCCGCCGGCGTCGGCCTCGGAGGTGGACATCAGCTCCACCTTCAGGCCGCGCGCCTCGGCGTAGCGGGTGTAGACGTCGAGCAGGTCGCGCGCGAACAGCGCGGCCTCCTCGCCGCCGGCGGCGGCGCGGATCTCGACCAGGGTGTCGCGGTCGTCGTCGGGGTCGGGCTCGATGAGCGCCTCGCGGATGCGCGGCTCGAGGTCGGCGAGCTCGCGCTCGGCGTCGTCGAGCAGCGAGCGGACGTCCTCGTCATCGCCCTCGGCGAGCAGCTCGCGGGCCTCGGCCACGCGACCGGTGGCGTCCTCCCAGCTGTCGGCCAGCGTGAAGGCCTCCGACAGGTGGAACCAGCGCCGGTTGACGTCGGCGTATCGCGTGCGATCGGAGCTGAGCTCCGGGTCGGCGAGGGCCTCCGAGAGCTCCGCGCGCGTGCGCACGATCTGATCGACAAGCGATCGTGCGCCCGCGCTCACGGGGTCACCGCCCGACCGTGGGCGGGGGAGTGCCGCAGGGGGTTAGGCCCCTGTGCTGCGCTGGGCCAGCTTGCGCTGGAAGCGCTCGACCCGGCCGCCGGTGTCGATCAGCTTCTGCTTGCCCGTGTAGAACGGGTGACAGTTGCTGCACACCTCGACCTTGATCTCCGCCTTGTTGGAGCGCGTCTCGAACTCGTTGCCACACGAGCAGCGGACGTGCGAGACGACATAGCTGGGGTGGATGTCCGCCTTCATGGTGACCTCGCCTCGGATCGACGGCCGCCGCAGGGGGCGGCCACATCAGTTGGATCCAGCTTAGACGACCGTGCAAGCACGGCCGCCGGGCCGGGGCGTCGCCCCGGCCCGGTCCGCCGGAGTGCTAGGAGCCCTTGCGCTCCTTCACCAGCGCGGTGAGCTGGGGCACGATCGTCTGCAGGTCGCCCACGACGCCGAGGTCGCTGAAGTCGAAGATCGGCGCGTTCGGGTCCTTGTTGATGGACACGATCACCTGCGAGGTCTGCATGCCGACCTTGTGCTGGATCGCGCCCGAGACGCCGCAGCCGATGTAGAGCTTGGGCGAGACGACCTTGCCGGTCTGGCCGACCTGCGTCGGGTAGGGGTACCAGCCCGAGTCGACCACGGCCCGGGTGGAGGCGACCGCGCCGCCGAGGGCGGACGCGAGGTCCTCCATCAGCGAGAAGGCCTCGGGCGAGCCGAGACCGCGCCCGCCGGTGACCAGGATCTCGGCGTCCTCGATCGAGGGGCCGGTCTGCTCCTCGTGGGCCTGATCGACCATCACGGCCCGGGCGGAGAAGTCCTCCACGTCGGTCGCGATCTGCTCGACGCTCGCGCTGCCGCCCGACTCGACCGCCTCGAAGGAGCCGGCGCGCACCAGGCCGAGCCGGGGCTCGGAGGTCCAGCCGACGTCGGCGCGGATCGTGTCGCCGAGGGCCGAACGCTTGCCGACGAGGGTGCCGCCCTCGTTCGCGAGGTCGTTGAGGTCCCAGTTGAGACCGGCGTCCAGGCGGGCGGAGAGGCCGCCGGCGATGTCGGTGGCGAGCACCGAGGCCGCGAACAGGACGGTGCCGAAGCCCTTATCGGCCACCAGGCGGCTGATGACGTCGACGCGCGGCTGGGGCAGGGGCGCCGCGAGCGACTCGCTGTCGGCGATGAAGACCTGCTTCGCGCCGAAGCGGCCGGCCTGCTCGGCGAGCGGGCCGACGCCGGAGCCGATGAGCACGCCCGCCGTGTCGGGGTCGAGCGAGACGGCCTTGGAGAGCACCCCGAGGGAACCCTTCTGGATCGTCGAACCGTTGTGCTCGAGGAAGACGAGGGTGCTCATACGAGCTTCCTTTCCACGAGGAAGTCGAGGATCTTCTGCGCGGCCGAGCCGTCGTCCTCGATCTTCTGGTTGCCCCCGCGCGACTCGGGCGGGCTCAGGGAGATCACCGTGGTGCGCGAACCGGACTCACCGGCGCGGTCGGCCCCGACGCCCACGTCGGCCAGCGACTTGACGTCCTGCGGCTTCTTCTTGGCGCCCATGATGCCCTTGAGCGACGGGTAGCGCGGCTCGTTGAGCGAGTCGGCCACCGCGAGCACGGCCGGCAGGGTGGCGCGGATCCGGTCGTAGCCGAACTCGGTCTGGCGCTTGGCGGTGATGGTGTCGCCGGAGACCTCGAGCTCGGAGATCTGCGAGACGACCGGCATCTTCAGCCGGTCGGCCACGGCGGCCCAGAGCACCGCCCCGTCGGCGTCGGACGCCTGCTGGCCGAAGAGGACCAGGTCGGGCGACTCGGCCGCGAGCGCGGCGGCGAGCACATAGCTCGTGGCGACGAGGTCCGACCCGGCGGCCGCCTCGTCGGAGACCAGCAGGGCGCGGTCGGCACCCATCGCCAGGCCCTTGCGGATCGAGTCGAGCGCCTTGCCGGCGCCCATGGAGACGAGGACGACCTCGCCGTCGCCGGCGGCCTCCTTGAGGCGCAGGGCCTCCTCGACCGCGTTCAGGTCGTAGGCGTTCAGCGAACGGTCACCCGAGCGGTCCATCCGCAGGGTGCCCGGGTCGATCCGTCGGTTGGGGCCGGGATCCGGCACCTCTTTGACACAGACCGCGATCTTCATTCAGCCCCCCTGCTGGACGTTTTCATCGAATCCTCGCGTGACTCTAACGCGTCGGCACGCCTGGGTGCGGGGTATCCCCGCGCCCAGGGACGGGCGTCAGCGGCCGCGGAACTCCGGCGCGCGCTTCTCGAAGAAGGCGGCCATGCCCTCGCGCTGATCCTCGGTGGTGAAGGCCAGGGCGAAGGCGTCGAGCTCGCGGGCCAGATGCCCCTGCAGGTCGCCCTCGAGCGCGAGGTTGACGACCTCCTTGGCGGCGGCGATGGCCCACGGCGGCTTGGTGGCGATCTCCTCGGCGAGGGCGATCGCGCGGTCCATCAGCTCGTCGTGGGGGTAGACGTGGTTCGCCAGGCCGGCCGAGCGGGCCTCGGCGGCGTCCACGCGGCGGCCGGTGAAGATCAGCTCCTTGGCGAACCCCGGCGATGTCGCCCTCGCCATGCGCTGCGTGCCGCCCCACCCGGGGAGGATCCCGATGTTCACCTCGGGCAGGCCGAAGTGGGCGCGCTCGGATGCGAGGCGGATGTCGCAGGCGAGGGCGAGCTCGCACCCGCCGCCGAGCGCGTAGCCGTTGACGGCCGCGATCACGGGCTTGGGGAACGACTCGAGCCGGTTCGTGATCGAGTGGCCGCGGCGGGCATAGTCGCGGGCCTCGAGCGGGGTGGCGGTGCGCATGTGGTTGATGTCGGCGCCGGCCGTGAAGGCCCGCTCGCCGGCCCCGGTGAGCACGAGGGCCCGGATCTCGGGGTCGTTCTCGAGGCTGTTGAGGTGCGAGTCGAGGTCGTCGAGCATCGCCACCGAGAGCGCGTTCAAAGCATCGGGGCGGTTGAGGGTGAGGATCGCGATCCGCTCGCGCCTCTCGAGATCGACCGACACCGGCGGCTACCCCTGACCGCGGACCGAGGCGGTGATGAAGTCGACCATCCCCTGGATCGGGGCCCCGGGGGTGAAGACCTCGGCGACGCCGAGCTCCTTGAGCGCGGGGATGTCGTCGCGGGGGATCGTGCCGCCGACCATCACGAGCACGTCGCCGGCGCCCTCGGCGCGGAGCAGGTCGACCACCCGCGGCACGAGGGTCATGTGCGCGCCCGAGAGGATCGAGAGGCCTACGGCGTCGGCGTCCTCCTGGACGACGGTCGCAGCGATCTGCTCCGGGGTCTGGTGGAGGCCCGTGTAGATGATCTCCATGCCCGCGTCGCGCAGGCTGCGGGCGATGATCTTGGCGCCGCGGTCGTGTCCATCGAGACCGGGCTTGGCGATGACGACGCGGATCGGGCGGTCCACAGGGATGGGGTCCTCCAGGTCGGGCGGAGCCCGAGTATCCCACAGGGATCGGGTCGGGGCGGCGGGCGGGCGTATTGTTCCGCACGTTCCCGAGCCCCGTGGAGGATGCGATGCGCAGCACCGTGAGGAAGTCCGCAGACATCGCGTCCGCGAAGGCCGACCTGCTGGTCGTGACGGTGGCCGCCGCGCCGAAGGCGCTCTCGGGCCCGATCGCCGACGTCGACGCCGCCCTCGGCGGGCTCGTCGCCGCGGCGGTCAAGGACGGCGAGATCGACGGCACGCCCGGGTCGGCCACTCGCTTCCACGCGAGCGGGTCGCTCGCGGCGCCGCGGGTCGTCGTGGCCGGCGTGGGCGACGGGTCGGCCGAGGACTGGCGCTCGGCGGGATCGGCGGCCGCGGGCGTATCCGCGCGCGTCTCCACCCGGTCGGTCGCCATCGTGCCGCCGCCCGACGCGACGGCCGCCCAGGTCTGCGCGTTCATCGAGGGCTTCGGCACCGCCGCCTACCGCTTCGACCGCTTCCGCACCGCGGAGAAGGCGCCCAAGGCCACCCCCGACCGCATCGCGGTGCACTCCCCCGCCGTCCGCACCGCCGACGTCCGGCGTGCCGACCGCATCGTCGCGGCGGTGAACGGCGCCCGCGACCTCTGCAACACGCCGGGCAACCACCTCACCCCGACCCGCCTCGCCGAGCGCGCCAAGGAGCTGGCCGACGCGACCCCCGGCCTCACGTGCACGGTGCTCGGCACGTCGCGCCTCCAGAAGCTCGGGGCCGGCGGCCTGCTGGCCGTGGCGCAGGGCTCGGCCGAGGCGCCCAAGATGATCGTGCTGCGCTACCGCCCGGCCGAGGTGGCGCGCCCGGGCGAGGTGCTCGGGCTGGTCGGCAAGGCGGTCACCTTCGACACGGGCGGCATCTCCATCAAGCCCTCCTCGGGCATGGAGGACATGAAGCTCGACATGGGCGGCGGGGCCGCCGTGCTCGAGGGCGCCGCGCTGATCGCCTCCCTCGGGCTGCCGGTGGAGTTCATCGCCGTGATCCCGTCCACGGAGAACATGCCCAGCGGCACCGCCATCAAGCCGGGCGACGTGATCACCGCGATGAACGGGCGCACGATCGAGGTCATCAACACCGACGCCGAGGGCCGGCTGATCCTCGCCGACGCCCTCACCCACGCCGCCCGCGAGGGCGCGACCCGGATGCTCGACTTCGCCACCCTCACCGGCGCGATCGTCGTGGCGCTCGGCGAGGTCTACGCGGGCCTGTTCGGGTCGGACGACGACTGGACGGCCCTCGTGCGCGACGCCGGAGAGAGCTCGGGCGACCTCGCCTGGCCGATGCCGCTGCACAAGGGGTACGCGCCGCTCATCGAGAGCAAGGTGGCCGACCTCTCCAACTCGTCGAACAAGCGCCAGGCCGGGTCGATCTACGCCGCCCAGTTCCTGCGCGAGTTCACCGAGGGCGTGCCCTGGTGCCACGTGGACATCGCCGGCACCGGGATGATCGGCGGCAAGGGCACCGGCTTCGGCGTGCGCATGATCCTGGCCGTCGCCGAGCGCCTGGCATCCCCGGCCGGATAGCCCCGTGGCGGCCTGGGTCATCCTCATCGGCCTCGGCGTCGCGGTCGCCGGCGTGCTGGTGAGGGTCGGCGTGGACGTCTCGCGCTATCTGCGCGCCGACCGCGAGGAGCACGAGGGCCGCCAGACCGTCATCGCCGCCCGGAAGGCGGGCATCGTGATCGTGCTCGTCGCGGTGCTCGTCGCCCTGCTGATCGTGGTGCCGCTGATCATCGGGGACAGCTGATCGACCTCGTCCTGCTCTTCCTGACGGGGATCGCGGCCGGGGCCGTCAACGCCGTCGCGGGCGGCGGCTCGCTCCTGAGCTTCCCGGTGCTGATCGCCACCGGACTTCCGCCGCTGAGCGCCAACGTCACCAACACGGTCGCCCAGATGCCCGGCTACCTCTCGATCGTCGAGGGCTACCGCCCGGACCTGCGCGGCCAGGGACCGCGCATCCGGGCCCTCGTCGCCCCGGCTCTCGTCGGCGCGCTGGCCGGCGTCGGCCTTCTGGCCCTCGGGGGCGACGAGACCTTCGAGATCGTCGTGCCCTGGCTGATCCTCGGCGCCTGCGCCCTGCTCGCGGTCCAGCCCCGGCTGGCGGCCCGCCTGCGAGCGCGCACCGAGGAGCGCACCGGCCTGTCGGCCCCGCTCCTGGTCGCCGTCGCCGCGGGCGCCGCCTACGCCTCCTACTTCGGAGCCGCCGCCGGCGTCCTGCTGCTCGCGATCCTCGCGCTCGGGATCTCCGACCGCCTGCAGCGGCTGAACGCCCTCAATCGCTTCCTGGTCCTGATCGCGAACGCGATCGCGGTGCCGGCGCTGATCCTGGTGGCGCCGGTCGACTGGCCGTCGGTGGCCGTCCTCGCGCCGGGCACCCTGATCGGCGGAGCCGTGGGAGCCCGCCTGGCGCGGCGCCTGGCCGACCACCACCTTCGCGGCGCGGTCATCGTGCTGGGTATCGCCGTGGCGGTCTGGCTGCTGCTGAGGTAGGGGCCCAGCGGGCCCCCGGCGGACCCCCCCGGCCGCGTACGCGGACCTCGACGATCGGGCACCCGATGGCCCCTGGTACGCCGTGGGATGATCGCCTTTACTCACATTATGGAGCTTCTCGCACTCTCGATCTCGCCGTCCGAGCGCACCGCGCTGCTCGCCGCCGAGCGCGAGGGCGGTCCGTTCCTCGTGTACCGGGACGTCTACGGCGATCTCCGGATAGTTCCCCTGGGGTCGAACGAGCGCGTGCGCATCGGCCGCACCGCCGGCAACGACGTCGTGCTCGAGGGGGACGCGGAGGTGTCACGGTCGCACGCGCTGCTCGAGTCGGAGGCCGCGGGCTGGCGGGTCGTCAACGACGGCATGTCCCGCAACGGCACCTACATCAACGGCGAGCGGGTCCGCCGCCACCATCGCCTGGCCGACCGCGACGTGCTGCGGGTGGGCTCGACGGCGCTGATCTTCCGCCACCCGGCGATGGTGGTCAACGACAGCACCGCCGTCTCGCTCGCCCGGCCGGACGCTCGGGTCACCGAGGCCGAGCAACGCGTGCTGGTCGTCCTCTGCCGCCCCCTGCTCCAGCCGGGCGTGGTGGCGGTGCCGGCGAGCAACGGGGAGATCGCCACCGCCCTGCATCTCTCGCTGCCGGGCGTGAAGAGCCACGTGCGCTCCCTCTTCGCCAAGCTCGGCGTCGACGACCTGCCGCAGAACCGCAAGCGCGCGGAGCTGGCCCGGCGGGCGCTCGAGCTGGGCCTCGTCGGCTCGCGCGACCGGTGATCGCCGCCGAAGGGGCCCTGGTCGGCCCGTACCGCCTCGGACGGCTCCTCGGCCGCGGGGGCATGGCCGTCGTCTACGAGGCCACCCACGCCTCGCTCGGGCGCACGGTGGCTCTGAAGCTGATCTCGCCCGAGCTGGTCGATCCGGGCTTCGTGGAGCGCTTCCGCAATGAGGGCCGGATGCAGGCGGCACTGGACCACCCCAACGTCGTCACGGTCTACGAGACGGGCGCCTCCGACCACGGCCCCTACCTGGCGATGAAGCTGGTCCGCGGCACGACGCTGACCCGCCTGATCGACGACGGGGTGCTCGACTCGCGCCGCACCCTGCACATCGTCGGCCAGGTCGCCGACGCGCTCGACGCCGCGCACGCGGCCGGCATCGTCCATCGCGACGTCAAGCCGCGCAACGTGCTGGTCAACGACGACGACCACGCCTACCTCGCCGACTTCGGTCTCACGCGCCGCGACGGGATGACCGGGGCGACGGCGACCGGATCGTTCATGGGCACCCTCTCCTTCGCGGCCCCCGAGGTGCTCCACGGCGCCCCCGCCGGGCCGCCCGCCGACCGCTACGCGCTCGCGGCGATGCTCTTCGAGTGCCTCACCGGCACCCCGGTCTTCCCGCGGTCGAGCCAGGCGGCGCTCGTCTACGCGCACACCAGCGAGCCCCCGCCGCGGGCGAGCGGTCGTCGCGAGGACGCCCCGGCCGCCCTCGACGAGGTTCTCATCGCGGGTCTCGCCAAGGACCCGGCCGGCCGCCCGCCGACGTGCGGAGCCCTGATCGACCGGGCGCGCGCGGCCCTGGCCGGCCACGATCTCGGCCCGCCGCCGCGCCGCACGGCGCCGCTCGTCGACGAGACCACGACCGGCGCATCGGCATCGATGCCCGTCGCGCCCGCGCGCCCGCCGCGGCGCCGTCGTGGCGTGCTCCTGCTGGGCGCCACGGCGGTCGTGGCCGCCCTCGCCGGGGCCGGAGCGGTCGCGTTGCTCGGCGGCGACGGCGATTCCCCGCCGTCGGCCGCGCCGATCGTGACGCCCGCCGGCATGCAGGTGCTCGGCAGCAACCTCTCGGCCGCCGGGCGTACGCTCGACTGTCGCGATCGCCCTCCGGGCGCCGGCTCGCCGTCGTGCACGGTTCTCCAGGACCGCCTGCCGGACGCGACGCTCGTCGTGCCGCGCAACGGGGTGATCCGTCGCTGGGGCGTCCGGTCCGCACGCGGCGAGCTGGCCCTGGCGGTGCTGCGCCGCAGCGATGACGGCTACTTCCAGGTCGCGCGCTCGCGCAACGAGTTCGTGGGCAACGACGACGTCCACCTCTTCGGCACCGACCTCGCGGTGGAGGAGGGCGATCGGCTGGCCGTGCAGGTCGTGGGCGACTCGGGCGTGGGCGTGCGCGAGGCCGTGGGCGCGGCGACCGGACGCTGGACACCACCCCTGCGCGGGGCGGTCGCGATACCCGCGCCGGCCCTTGCCGGCGAGCTGCTTCTGCGCGTCGACTACCTGCCCGGTGGCACGCCGCGGTCGTCGCCACGGCTCGATGGGGCGGCGGCCGCCGCCGCGCCGAGGGGGACCGTGCTCGCTCGCCGCGCCGGGCGCTTCGCAGACGGCCGGGCCTTCGAGGTGCGCGCGGTCCGGGTGGGCGGCACGGGCGCGGTGGATCTGTTGCGCGAGGGCCGGAGGATCGGCCGCGTGGACGTGCCGACGCTCGGCGCCGACGTCGCCGAGATCCTGGGGCTGGTCGTCGTGGTCGAGCCCTCCTCGCCCGAGCAGATCGGCATCGATCTGCTCTTCGCGCGCCCCGACAGCGCGCGGCTGGTACGCCTCTACCTCGCCTACTCGCCGGTGGATGGACTCCAGCTCTACTGAGCACCTGGCCGGCTTCCGGCTCGGCCGGCCGCTCGGCGCCGACGTTTGGGAGGCCGTCCAGCCCGGGCTGGAGCGCGTCGTCGCGCTGCGGCGCCTGCCGCCGGGCACGCGCGTCGACGCCGCCGCCTGGCCGGAGCGCCCGGGCGTCGTGCCGCTCTTCGCCGTCGCCGAGGAGCCCTCGGGCGTCTACGTCGCGACGCGCCTTCTGCCGGGCGCTCGCACCCTGGCCGAGCTGCGCTCGGCACCCGCGGCGCGGCGTCGGCGATGGCTCGACCAGGCTGCGGCGGCCGTGGATGGTGCGGTGCACGGACGGCTCAGCGAGCAAGCTGTCCTGGTGGACGCCGACGGCCGGGCGTGGGTCACCGGGTTCGGCCGCGCTCCGGCGGACGCGAGCGCGGCCGACGACCGGGAGGCCCTCGCCCGTCTGCGGCCCGCGGCGCCGCGCCGGCGGCGGGCGGCGATGGCGGCGGCGGCTGTGGTGGTGGTCGTCACGATCGTCGCCGTGGTCGCGCTACCGGCCGGCGGGGGCGACGCGCCCGCGCCCGCCCCGCCCGTCACCGCGGGCGCCTCGGCGGTCGGCAGCACGCTCGCTCCGGGCGAGGTCGCCACGGTGGACTGCGAGGGGGCCGCCCCGGGGGGCTCCTCGCCCGCGTGCACGCTCATGCAGGCCGCACTGCCCGGCCGTCCGCTCGTCGCGCCGTCGGACGGCATCGTGCGCGGCTGGGCCGTGCGCGGCGTCCGCGGGCGCGTGGCGCTGCAGGTGATCGTCCCCAGCGGGGGCGGCTTCGTGGCCTACAACCGCGGCCCGATGGTCACCGTGGACGACCGGGGCGCCCCCCGGGTGATCGCGGCCGACATGTCGGTGCCCAAGGGCGCGCGGTTCGCGATCGAGGTCGCCCCCGGGGCGGCGATCGGCCTCCGGCGAGGGGTGCCGGGCGCGGCCACGGCACGATTCCTCGGCCCCCTGCGCAGCGCGGCACGGCCCGGACGGCCCACGGGCGGCGAGGGGGAGGAGCTGCTTCTGCGCGTCAACGTGGTGCCCCGGGGATAGTCGACCCCATCCCCCTGGTACACCGACTCCGCCACGCGATCGGGCATCGGGCGCATCAGCACCGCCGGGGTCCGCCTGGCGGCGGCACCGGGATGAGAGGTTCCATCCCTTGGGTATCTCGCGCCGGGTTGGGCTCCCGGGGAGGATCGGCGGGCACAGGACTCCGCACTCCCTCACCGATCCTCGACGACAGGCCGCGCCATGGTTCCGTCCGCTCCGACGACCTCACGCCGCAGGAGGACCCGCCTCCGGCTCGCCACCGCCTGGGCGCTCGGCATCGCCGCCGCCACGCTCGCCCTGAGCGGCTGTGTCTCGATGCTCAACATCAAGATCGTCCAACAGGAATCGCTGGGCAGCATCGACATCTTCACAGGTGTTTGCGGCTCGACAGCGCAAGAGCCCTGCGGGCGGGGCAACTCGGGCCTCGTGTCGCAGACCACGGGCGCAGGGCAGGTGCTGCTCGGCTTCGAGATCGACGCCGGGTTCGTGCCCCCCGAGACCTTCGACGCTCGGCGCCCATTCCCAACTTCTCCAGGCATCTTTGTCCTCGACTTCGGAAGGAGTCCTTCCTACGAGGCCGAGCTGACACGGCTCGACCCGCCCTCACCCGGGCGCAAGTGGGTCGGCTACATCTCGGAGAGCCGTAGCTCCTGGCTCCCGTCCGGCTTCGCGGCCGACTCGCAGGTGCCGATCGTCCGTCCCCTCCTTCCCGACGGGTCTCCCAATCCGAGCCTGGTCGTCGTCAAGTGGCGCGTCGGATCGCGTGGTGTCATCGCTCCCGATGCCCCGGCGACCCGGCCTGTCTCCTGCGGGGACAGCCTCACGGAGATCTTCGCGGACGACGTCACGATCTGCTCGGATCACAGCAGCCTCGTGGGCGTGACCGACGCCAACGACTTCGGCTTCCTGACCCCGGCATCGGTCACGGTGCAGCCGGGGCAGACGGCGGTCATCCCGGTCACCGGCAAGCTGACGGGGCCCGCGCGTCCCGCCATCAACTTCGCGCTCAGGGCCACGACCACGGTTCCGGGTGCCACCGCCGTCACGAACGCCGCGACGTTCGCACCTCCGGGCGACAGCACGACCACCCTGCCGGTGTCGGTGTCCGTCCCGCCGGGCACGCCTCCCGGCGCCTACGCGGTGACGCTCACCGGCACCCTCGCCACCGGCGAGACCCGCGCGGCGACCGGATCGGTGATCGTCGCCGGGCCGGGCGGCGCGCCGGGCGGTGGCACCGCGGCCGTGGCGACTTGCGCCGGCCGTCCTGCGACGGTCACCGGAAGCGCCGGCCCCGATCGGCTGAAGGGCACCGCCGGTCCGGACGTGGTCGCCGGGTTGGGGGGCGACGACGTGATCGACGGCCTCGGCGGAGCCGACGTCATCTGCGGCGGCCCGGGGGCCGACCTGCTGCGGGGTGGAGCGGGACGCGACCTCCTCACCGGCGGCGCCGGTCCCGATCGCCTGCTCGGCGGACCCGGCGCCGATCGCCTCCTAGGCGGACCGGGCGCCGACCGCCTGCTCGGCGGCCTCGGCGTCGACGCCCTGATCGGCGGCGCCGGACGGAACATCCGTGTCCAGTAGGTCAGGGCGCACGAGGCTCGCGTCCTTGCTCGCGACGCTCGCCCTCGCGGCGGGCGCGGGAGCGGCGGCGGCGGCTCCGGGCGATCTCGACCCGACGTTCGGCGACGCGGGGGAGGCGACGATCGACCTCGACGGCTCCGAGTCGGTCTCGGAGATCGCACTGCGACCGGACGGCCGCATCCTCGTCGGGGGCGTCCAGACGGGCGGCGCCGGCGACGGCGCGGACGGCATCGTGGCCCAGGTCCTCCCCGACTCGGGGGCGCTCGACCCCACGTTCGGCTCCGAGCCCGGCTGGTCGCGGCTGGACCTCACCGTGGACGACGGCGTGAACGATCTCGCGCTGCGGCCAGACGGGCGGGTCGTCGTGGCGGGGTACACGACCGGCGACGGTCTCGTGGCACGACTCCTGGGCGACCAGGGCACGCCCGACCCCTCCTTCGGCGGCGGCGACGGGTTCGCGACGGTTCCCTTCGGCGGAATCGACAGGTTGAGCGCCGTGGCCCTCCAGCCGGACGGGCGCATCGTCGCCGCCGGCTACAGCTTCGCGTTCGCCGGCGGGTCGGACGCCCTCTACGCCCGCCTCCTGGAGAACCAGGGCGCTTTCGACGACACCTTCGCGGAGGGCACGGGCGGCTTCTCCGAGGACTTCGGCAGCGCGGAGATGTCCGTCGAGGACATCGCCCTGCAGGCAGACGGCCGGATCGTCTACACCGGCAGCATCGACACGGGCGGCACCCGCAACATCATCGTCGGGCGCCTTCTGAACCCGGAGGGCGACGATGATCCGACGTTCGGCGGCGGTTCGGGTCGGACGGTGATCGACCTGGGCGGCTTCGACTACGGCGCCTCGTTGGTGGTCCAGCCGGACGGCAGAATCGTCGTCGCGGGGGCCCGTTCGCTGACGGCGCCCGCGTCGGCTGACGACCTCGTCGTGTTGCGCCTCCTGCCCGACGGGCTGCCCGATCCCGGCTTCGCCGGGGACGGCTCGACGACGATCGACTTCGGGGCGCGCGAGTTCGGCTCGGCGGCGCTCCTGCAGCCGGACGGCAAGATCCTGGTGGCCGGCGGGATGGAGCCCGGCCCCTCGGGCAACGACGACATCGCCGTCGCGCGCCTGCTGGCCGACGGGTCGCTCGACCCCGGATTCGGCACGCGCGGCCGGGCGATCGTTGACTTCGGGGCGTCGGAGAGTGGTGAGGTCGCGATGGCCCTGCGCCCGGATGGCCGCATCCTGGTGGCGGGCAGCACCACTCCCACGCCCATGGGACCGGCGGACATCGCCATCGCGCGCCTGCAGGGCGGCGATCCGGCTCCCGGCCCCACTCCGCCGCCCGCCGCCGTCGGCCCCGGCGGCACGACGCAGGTGAGCGCCCGCTGCGCGGGCAGGCCCGCGACCATCGCCGGCACGCCCGGCCCTGACCGGCTGCGCGGCACACCCGGTCCGGACGTGATCGCGGGCCTCGGAGGCGACGACGTGATCGCGGGCCTCGGCGGGCCCGATCTCATCTGCGGCGGCCCGGGTGGCGACGCGCTCACCGGTGGCGCCGGCGCCGACCGGCTGCTCGGCGGTGCCGGTCCCGATCGCCTCCTCGGCGGCGCCGGCGCCGATCGGCTGCTCGGCGGCCCGGGCGCCGATCGGCTGCTCGGCGGCCGGGGATTCGACGCCCTCGTGGGCGGCGCCGGGCGCAACGTCCGCGTCCAGTAGCCCGTGCCTGCGAGCCGCGCGTGCCCCTGCGCGCGGCTCACCGGCCGACCTGGCCCGGAGGATCGAGGACCAGACGAACGGCGGGCGATCCTGGTCGTCCGGTGCGTGATCGCCCCGCGGGCCCCGGGTTACGCTCGCGCCGCTCCGGCGCCGTCGGGGCGGAGGAATCGCGAGGTCGGGAGGCTCCGTGGGGATCTTCAAGCAGATGAAGGACCTGAAGGACATGGCCGCCGCGGCCCCGGAGATGATGGGGCAGGCCCAGCGCATGGCCGAGCAGGCGCAGCAGATGAGCGCCCAGGCGACGGCCCAGCAGCAGGCGGCGATGCAGCAGACGATCGCGCACCCGCCGGCCGCCGCCGGGGAGGCCGTCGCCACGGAGGCGATCGCCGGCGTCGAACTCGCCCTCTACGCCACGATCGTCAAGGCCATCGCCCCGCTCGGCTACGACCAGTCGCTGCTCCCGGGGATCGCCGCCGCCCACGGTGTCGATCCGGCGTCGTGGCAGCAGGCACACGACGGCTGGAACGCGCGCATCCAGGCCGAGCCCGACGTGGCCCGGGCGTTCAGCGACCTCTACCGGGCCTAGCGGCATGGGCCTCTTCGGGGACCTGCGCAAGCTCAACCGCCAGAGCGAGGAGATGCGCGAGAAGTTCCCCGCGCAGGATCAGCTCGCCGCCCTGGGCCAGGTGCTCGCCCAGGGCGAGCAGGCACTCGCCTCGATGGCGGGCGGCGGGGCCGACGGCGCGGGACTGATCGCGAGCGGGGTTGACGCCGTGGCCACCGTCACGGCCTCCCGGCAGACCGGGATGCTCGTCAACCACAACCCGGTCATCGAGTTCGACCTGCTCGTGATGCATGCCGGGGTCCCGTTCCCGGCGAACTGCCGGCAGGTGGTGCAGCAGCTGCATCTGTCGCGGGCGCAGGTCGGGTGCCGCCTCAGGGTGAAGATCGATCCGGCGGATCCCGGGGCGGTGTGGATCGACTGGACCGGCCCTCCTCCGGCGTAGGGGCCGGGTCGAGGAGATCACCGGGCGCCCCGGGCCGGTTACCCGGTGAGGCCCGCCCGGTCCAGGAGCTGGTCGACGGCCCCCGAGGGGTCCAGGCCACGGTCGAGGATCCGGTCGATCAGTCCGTCGACGAACTCCGGGTCGGCGGCGGCGTCCACCCGGCGCGCGAGGCGGTCGGCGGCGAGGGCGCGCAGCTGGCGGGCGAGGCCCTCGCGGCGGCGTGCCACCAGGCGGCCATCCTCCTCGAGGAAGGCGCGGTGGCGCTCCACCTCGGCCCAGAGGTCGGCGACGCCGCCGTCCTCGAGCGCCCGGACCCTGACGATCGGGGGCTCCCAGGGACCGCCGGGCACGAGGCTGAGGGCGTTGGCGAGCTCCGAGACGAGGAGGTCGGCCCCGGGACGATCGGCCTTGGTGACGCCGATCACGTCGGGGATCTCCATCAGCCCGGCCTTGATCGCCTGCACTCCGTCGCCGCTACCGGGCATCAGCGCCAGAACCACGGTCTCGGTGAGCGTCTGCACCTCGACCTCGTTCTGGCCGGAGCCGACCGTCTCGACCAGCACGACGTCGAAGCCGGCGGCATCGAGCACCAGCACGGCGTCGGCGGTGGCCTCGGCCAGCCCGCCCAGGTGGCCGCGGCTCGCCATCGAGCGGATGAAGACACCCGGATCGAGGAAATGGTCGGTGAGGCGGATCCGGTCGCCCAGCACCGCGCCACGGGTGAAGGGGCTGCTCGGATCGACGCTCACGACGGCCACGCGCTTGCCCGCGGCGCGCAGATGGCCGATCAGGGCGCTGATCAGGGTGCTCTTGCCCACCCCCGGAGCGCCGGTGATCGCCGACCCGCCAGGCGTTGCCCGTGCGGGGGTGCAGCGCGGCCGCGAGCGCGCGCCCCTCCGGCCCGAGGCGCTCGACCATGCTGATCGCCCGGCCGATCGCCCGGCGCTCGCCGGCCTCGATGCCGGCGATCACCTCCTCGGGGGTCACCTGAGCTCGGCCAGCGCCTCGGCGGCGGCGGCGAGGAAGCGTGCGTTCTCCTCGGGCAGGCCGATCGTGACGCGGACGCAGGTCGGCGCCCCGAAGGCGCGCACGGGACGCACGATCACCCCTCGGCGCAGCAGCGCCGCGTTGAGCGCGAGAGCGCGCTCGGGCGGCCCGAGATCGAGGCAGAGGAAGTTGGCCGTGCTGGGCATCGGCTCCAGGCCCAGGGCGCGCAGGCCCGAGGCCGTCATGGCGCGCTCGGAGGCGTTCAGGCTGATGCGCTCGGGCAGGTGCGCGTCGGAGTCGGCCAGGCTCGCCACCGCGGCCGCCTGGGCCGGCGCGCTCACGTCGAACACGTTGCGCACCACGCCGAGCGCCGCCACGAGCGCGCGCGGGCCGAGCATGTAGCCCACGCGCAACCCGGCCAGACCGTAGGCCTTGCTGAAGGTGCGCATGCAGGCCATCGGGCGGCCCTCGGCCACGAGTGCGGCCCCGTCGTGGCTCCCGGGCGGCAGGTACTCGAAGTAGGCCTCGTCGATGACCGGCAGCACGTGGCCGGGCAGGTCGTCGAGGAAGCGGACCAGCGCGCCGGCGCCCACGGCCGCCCCGGTCGGGTTGTTGGGGCTGACGACGACCACGATCTTGGTGCGGCCGGTGACCTGGGCGGCCAGCGCGTCGAGGTCGTAGGCGCCGTCGGGACCGCAGCGGCGGCGTCGCGGACGGTGGCGCCCTGGATCTGAGCCCCGAGGCGCCACGACAGGAACGAGGGCCACCCCATGGCGATCTCGTCGCCCGGGTCGAGCAGGGCGAGGCACATCAGCTTGATCAGCCCGTCCACGCCGGCGCCGGGCAGGATCTGGAGCGGGTCGAGGCCGAGCCGCGCCGCGAGCGCGTCGCGCAGCGCCCACGAGCCCGCATCGGGATAGACGCGCACGCCCGGCGCCACCGCGCGCATCGCCTCGATGGCCGAGGGCATCGGCGGGAACGGTCCCTCGTTGGAGGCCAGCTTGATCACCGACGCGACGCCGAGCTCGCGCTGGACGTCCTCCACCGGGCGGCCCGGCTCGTACACATCGACGCCGGCGAGGGCGGGCCGCAGCAGGCCCGCCGGCAGGACGGGCGACGCGGTCTGGGGATCGGTGCTCACGCGCGCCCGATGCTAGTTGACTGGACCCGCGCGCGTTTCGGGTAGGACGCCTCCGGCGTTTCCCACTCCCGGAGGTGCGGCACCATGATGATCACCGAGCGCTCCAAGAGCGTCATCCCCTTCCGCGCGGCCGATGCGGCGGGCGTCGGGGAGGGCGCCTTCTACCTCGACATGATCGTCTGGCTGAACGGCGACCGGGTCACGATCGGCGACCGGGTGGGCTTCAACTACGGCTGCTACGTCAACGGTTTCGGCGGGCTCACGATCGGCGACCGCACCATCTTCGGCCCGTACACGATGATCCACACCGCCAACCACGAGATGGACCTCGGGGCGCCGATCCCCGACCAGGGATGGACCTCCGGCCAGGTCACGATCGGCGCGGACTGCTGGATCGGCATGGGCGTGAGCATCCTGCCCGGCGTGACCATCGGCGAGGGCTGCGTCATCGGGGCGGGCAGCGTCGTGGCCAAGGACGTCCCCGACTACTCGATCGCGGTCGGCAACCCGGCCAAGGTGCTGCGCGACCGGCGCGAGGCGCGGTCATGAGGGTCCTCTTCCTCCAGCGCCAGCCCTGCATCCGCGCGATGAAGTACGCGCTCGGGCTGCGCGCGCTCCACCCGGACATCGCCCTCGGCTTCGCGTACCAGGGACGCACGCTGACCGGCTGGTACGGCTCGGGCGACGAGCTCTTCGACGGCTGGTGGGCGCTGCCGGCCGACGACGCCGCCTCGGCGCTGGCCGACGCGGTGGCCGAGTTCCGGCCGACGCTGGTGCACAGCCACAACCTGCCCGATTCGCTCACGGTGCTCGCCCTCGAGGTGCTCGACGGGCGCGTCCCGGTGATCCACGACGTCCACGACCTGCAGAGCCTGCGCCAGACGCCCTACGAGGACGGCTTCGACGACCCCGACGACCCGGCCGACCTGGAATCGGCGGCCATCGAGGGCTGCGCGGCGCTGGTGGCGGTGTCCCGGGAGATGCTCGACGAGATCGACGCGCGCCACTCCACCCCGGGGCGGCGCCTGCTGTTCGCCAACTACGCGCTCGAGCGCGACCTCGCCCCGGCAGACGGATCGCCCCGCGACGCGGCCGGCCCGCCCCGGATCGTCTATCAGGGCAGCCTCTCGGCCAACGGCAGCCACTACGACCTGCGCGAGCACTTCGCCGGCATCGCGGGCTCCGGCCTCGCGCTGGACGTCTTCCCCAACCGCGAGGCGCCGGCCTACCACGCCCTCGCCGCGCGCACCCCCGGCCTGCGGATCATGGACACCCACGAGCCGGCCGCGCTGCTGCGGCGCCTGCCGGCCTACGACGTGGGATGGACCTCCTTCAACACCGGCCTGAACGCCGCGCACCTCGACACGGCGCTCCCCAACAAGGCCTTCGAGTACCTCGCCTCGGGCCTGCCGATCGCCGTGGGCCCCCACCGCGCGCTGGAGCGCCTGGTCGCCGACGAGGGCGTCGGGCTCGTGGTGGAGCACCCGTCCGAGCTCGCCGGGCTGCTCGCGGACGCCGATCTGCCGTCGCTGCGCGAGCGCGTCGCCGAGCGGCGCCACCGGTTCACCGTGGAGGGGCACATCGGCGCCCTGGTCGATCTCTACCGCGAGACCGCCGGCTCGCCGGTGCCCGCGTAGGCGGACGCGGACGCCCCGCCGGGAGCGGTCGTGCGGCCCATCTCCCGGCGGTCTTCTACACTCGGCCGCATGAGCGAACCCGTCGACCTCGGCCTCTTCCCCCTCGACCTCGTGCTGCTGCCGGGGGAGAAGATCGCGCTGCACCTCTTCGAGCCGCGCTATCGCCAGCTCTACGCGGACTGCACGCTCGAGGACGTGCTCTTCGTGGTGGTGCACGGCGGGCTGACGGGCACCGCCGAGATCGGCTGCTCGGCCCGGTTCGAGTCCCTCGTGCGAGCGCTTCGAGGACGGCCGCCTGAACGTGATCGTCCAGGGCGTCGCCCCGGTGCGGCTCGTCGAGGAGACCGACGGGCGCCTCTACTTCTCCGCGCTCGTCGAGGAGCTGGAGGACGTCCCCGCGCCCGCCCCGCAGGCGCTGGTGGATGAGGTCCTGGGGCGGTACCGCGCGCTCGGTCGGGCTCGGCGAGGGCGCCATGCCCGAGGCCCCCGAGGGCACCCCGCTCTCCTACGCGGTCGCCGGAGCCTTCGAGCTGCCGGCCGGCCCCAAGCAGGAACTGCTCGAGAGCCGCGACGAGGCCGCCCGCCTGACGATGGTCTCCGAGCTGCTGGTGGCGGTGGCCGCGGAGATCGAGCACGCGCGCATCGCGGCCCATCGCGCCGGGACCAACGGGAAGGTGTCGACGCCGTGACCGCGCCGGCCGCGGCGCCTCCGGGCCTCGCGGAGGGGTACGCCCGCCTGCGCGGTGGCGCGCCGGCCGCGGTACGCGGGCGCGCGGCGCTGATCTGGGTGGAGGGGCCCGACGCGGGCACCTTCCTGCACGGGCTCCTCAGCAACGACATCACGGGGCTTGCCGTCGGAAGCGGCTGCCGGGCGCTGATCCTGGACGCCAAGGGTCACGTCCGCGCCGAGCTGCGGGTGCGCCACGACGGCGAGGGGGCCTACACGCTGCTGGTCGCGCCCGACCTGGTGGAGGAGGTCGCCGCGACGCTCACCGCTACCACTTCTCGGAGGACCTGGAGATCCTCGGCCCGGAGGGGGTCGATCTCGTGACCGTCGCGGGAGGGGTCGCCATCCCCGAGGGCGTCGCCCAGATCGCCGTCCCGGGCGCCCTGCCGGGGACGGTCGACCTCGTCGTGGACGACGCCGAGGCCGCGATCGCCGCGATCGGCGCCGACGAGGCCCCCCACCAGGCGCTCGAGCTGGCGAGGATCGCGGCCGGGATACCACGGGTCGGCATCGACACCGGGCCCTCCACGCTGGTGCAGGAGGCCGGCCTCGAGGACGTGGCGGTCTCGTTCGACAAGGGCTGCTACCTCGGCCAGGAGACCGTTGCCCGGATCGCCTTCCGCGGTCACGTCAACCGCCGCCTGCGTCGGCGTCGCGCTGGCCGCGCCGGCGCCGGCCGGGGGCCGCGCTGACCCGCGACGGACGCGAGGTGGGGCGGCTCACGAGCGTCGGCGTCGCCCCGGACCTCGGGCCGATCGCGCTCGCCGTGATCCGCCAGGAGGTCGCCCCGGGCGACGAGGTCGACCGTCGAGGGCGCTGCCGCGCCCGCCCGCATCGTCACCCTCCCCTTCCCCGCCCCGTGAGCGACCCGCGGGGGGCTCTGGCCGGACTGCTGGGCCCGGTGGGGGCGGCGGCCCTCGAGCAGGCCACCCAGGCCCTCGCGCAGACGACCGACACCACGACGGCCGCGCTGCGCGTGGCCGGCTGGACCGCCGCCGACTGGGCCTTCCGATTCGAGCTGCCCAACAACGCCCGCCACATCGTGGTGCACGTCCCGCACGACGGCGCGCCGGTGGTGGTGCGCGACGCCGGCCCCGGCCCGGACCCGCTCGCCCCGGAGGACCTGCGCCGCCCCTGAGGGCGGTCCTCCAGGAGGGGGTCCCCCCTCAGCCGAGGTGGCGGGCCAGGGCGTCGAACGCGTCGGCCGAGAGCCCGTAGGTGCTGACGATCGTGCGCCCGTGGGCGGCGATCATCAGACCGTAGTCGCCGAGCAGGACACCGGTCTGGTGCTCGGAGCTGAACCACCGCTCGCCCTGGGGTACGGGGATCTCTCGCTCGAGGTGGATCGTGCGGCGCTCCTCATCAGGGTGGCGCTCGAGGTAGTACCGCAGCTGCTGGACGAAGCTCGTCCAGCCCTCGTTGATCTCGTCGTAGAGGCCGCCCCAGTCCTCGCGCCCCTCGGGAGCCGTGCGCGCGACCCGGACCGCGGTCGTCGCGCCGCGCGGCTCCAGCGTGAAGACCCCGGCACCCGTGTCGAGCGTCAGGCGCGCCGCATCGACCCGCACCCCGTCGAGGTAGATCTGCCGGATCTCGCCGTCGAGGCCGCCGCCCTCGCCGTACTCCCACCCGTGCCAGCGGCGGAGCTCGCGGGGCTCGCGCAGCGCCCGCCACACCCGTTCAGCGGGCGCCTCGACGACCACCTCGACGATCACCGGCGCCTGCACGGCGTCCCTCCCCATCCGGGCGCCGGAGACGGGATGCATCCGTCCGAGCGCGGTGGCACACTACGAACATGCGTTCTGTCACACCACAGGGTCAGCTCATCCTCTTCCCCGGCGCCGAGCCGCGCCAGGCCCCCGTCGTCCGCGCACCGCGGCCGACCCGAACCCAGCGCAAGGCCGAGCAGCTCGACCGGATCGCCGAGGAAGCCGAGCGCGAGCTCGCCGAGTGCTTCCGGGCCGGCGACGCGGTCAGCGCCAAGGCCGCCCACGAACGGGCGCGAGGGGCGCGGAGGGCCGCCCAGATCCTGCGGGCCGGGCCGGCGGGGTCGCTGAGCTCCTTGGCGGCCGCCACGAGGCCGCCTGATGCGCCCCGCTCAGGCGAAGAGGATCTCGTCGCCGGTCTCGCCTTCCTTGAGGCGGCCCTCGATCTTCTCGTAGGCGAGCTGGTGCAGCACCGGCAGGAGGGCCTCGATCGGCCCGTCCGGGGCGGCGGCGTCGCGGAACTGCACGCTCACGCGCCCCACGAAGCAGGTCTTTATGCCGAGTTCCCGGCCGTCGCTCAGCACGCGGACCTGGAAGCCCCAGAGCATCGCGGGGCCGTCGGTGAGCGAGGTCCGGATGGGTTGGGGCTCGAGGTCGAACCGCTGACCGTCAACCTCAAGTTGATGCTGAGTCACAGGTCGATCACCTCTCCGGAACGGGTTACGGCCGCGGCGGCGCCTCCGCGGCGCGGGTCGCCGGCCCCCTCCAGCCCGGCCGGCCCCCGCCCCGCGATGCTCACCCCGCCGAAGAACAGGTTCATCTCCCCCCAGCGCCGCAGGCCGTGGCCATCGGCGGCGAGGGCCGCGACGACGGCCTCGGGCACCCCGCCCTCGACGTCCACCCCGTCACCTTCGGGATGGATCCGGGGGCGGCGGACCGCCTCGGCCGCCGTCATGCGCGCGTCCACGATACTCACCACGGTCTGGAGGATGGCGGAGCGCAGACGATTGGAGCCCGCCGAGCCGAGCGCGAGTACCGGCTCGCCGCCGCGCAGCATCAGGGTGGGCGCCATCATCGAGGTCATCCGCGAGCCCGGCGCGGCGGCGCCGAAGCCCCCGGGGTTGAGGTCCTCCTCCCCCAGCATGTTGTTCAGCATGATCCCGGTGCCGGGCACGACGACTCCCGAACTGGATCCGTTCGAGCTGGACAGGCTGGCCATGCCGCCGTCGGCGTCGATGGCGCTGACGTGGGTGGTGGATCCGGCCGGCTTGCGCGAGGGGGCTCCGCCCTCGCGCTCGTCGCCCGAGGCCCACCGCGCCCACAGGCGCTCCATGCAGTCCTCCTCGTGGAGGTCGTCCGGGAAGGATCCGTCGCGCAGGGCGTTGGCGGCCGCGCCCGCGCGGGCGACGGCCCGGTAGTGCGCCACGTCGTCCCCCGGGGACGCCGTGGTCTCCATCTCACGCAGTGCGGCCGCGATCAGTGCGCCCCCCGACGAGGGCGGCGGGTTGATCAGAAGCGTCACGTCGCGGTACCGGATGCTGAGCGGCGTGCGGTCGATCACCCGGAAGGCACGCAGGTCGTCCGTCGTGACGAGCCCACCGCACGCGGCCAGGTGATCGGTGATCGCGCCGGCGAGGTCGCCGTCGCGCATGCTCGAGGCGCCCACCTCGCCCAGGTGCCGGAGGGTCTCGGCCAGATCGGGGAAGCGGACCCGCTCGCCCTCTCCCAGCAGGCGGCCGCCGGGCGCGTAGACCGCGGCCGCCGCCGGGCTGAAGGTGAGCATGTCCTCGAGGATCTCGTGGAGATAGGCCGTCTCACGGGTGAGCACCACGCCCTCGCGCGCGAGCTCGACCGCCGGGGCGACCACATCGGCCAGGCCGAGGCGGCCGAAGCGGCGCACCGCCTCTCCGAGTCCCGCGATCATCCCGGGGACCGCCACCGAGGCCGGTCCGATGTGGAACACCTGCTCGGCGCCGCCGAAGGGCACGGTGAACGAGTCGAGGTCGCCGGGATCCAACCGCCGCCCGCCCGGACCGAGCCCCGGCACGGCCACGAAGAAGTCGAGCAGGGCCGTCTCGCCCGCCGGCGAGCGGACCAGGAGGAACCCACCCGCGCCGGGGCCCGTCAGGGGGCTCTCGGCGACCGCGCCGGCGAAGGCCGCGGCGCACACCGCGTCGGCGGCGCCTCCCCCCGCCGCGAGCGCCTGAGCGCCTGCGCGGGCGCTCAGCGCGATGGCCTGCCGCGACCACCCCGACCGGGGCGTCGGATCGGGGGATCGCTACGCCGCGCCCTCCGGATCGGCGTCGGGATCGGGACGGCGCATCATGGTGGTGGCGTCGGGGTCGGCCGGGGGCCGACGGATCGTCCACGTCGAACACGCGCGGAGAGTCGTCGGGCACCGACGGGCGGGCCCGGGTCGGGTACGGGACGTCGAACCGGGAGACGCGCTCGGTGCGGGGCGCGCGCGGGGCGCGCGCGGGTGCCGGCGCATCGGCGGGCTCCGGCGTGGGCGGCCGGGGCGGCGCGGACGCCGCTGAAGTTCGCGGCGACCACCGTGACCCACACCTGCCCCTGCAGGTCGGGGTCGATCGTGGCCCCGAAGATGATGTTGGCGTCGGGGTCGGCCGCGTCGGCCACGACCCGGGCGGCCTCGCTCACCTCGACCAGCGACAGGTCCGGCCCACCGGTGACGCCGAGCAGGATGCCCTTGGCACCGTCGATCGGGGTCTCCAGCAGGGGCGAGGCGATGGCCGCGAGGGCGGCCTCGGTGGCGCGGTTGCCCCCACCGGCGTAGCCGATGCCCAGAAGCGCCGTTCCGGCGCCGCGGATGATGGTGCGCACATCGGCGAAGTCGAGGTTGATCAGGCCCGGGAGCGTGATCATGTCGCAGATCCCCTGGACGCCCTGGCGCAGGAGGTCGTCGGCCACCTTGAAGGCCTCGACCATGCTGGTGCCCCGCTCGAGCACCGACATCAGCCGGTCGTTCGGGATCACGATCACCGTGTCGGCGGCGCTCTGCAGGCGCTCGAGGCCCTCGATGGCCGCCTTGGTGCGCTTGTTGCCCTCGAAGGCGAAAGGCCGGGTGACCACCGCGACGGTCAGGGCGCCGAGCTCGCGGGCGATCTTCGCCACGACCGGCGCCGCCCCGGTGCCGGTGCCGCCGCCCTCGCCTGCGGCGATGAACACGAGGTCGCTGCCGCGCAGCGCGCGCCGCACGTGGTCCTCGCTCTCCTTGACGGCCTGCTCGCCCAGGTGGGGGTCGCCGCCGGTGCCGAGGCCGCGGGTGAGCTCCATGCCCACCGGGATTCGGACGTCGGCGTCGCTCGCCTCGAGCGCCTGGCGGTCGGTGTTGACGGCGACGAACTCCACGCCCCGCAGGCCGGCCTCGATCATCCGGTCGACGGCGTTGCAGCCCGCGCCGCCGACGCCCACGACGCGGATCACCGCGACGTAGTTGGAGGCGTCACCGTAGGGGCCGTGGTCGGGCTCGAGCTCGGGCGGCCCGAGCGGGGCCGGAACCGATGGATCGGTGCTGCGGAAGAGCTCAGAGAGCGGGCCCTCGCGCATGCTGGGCCGCTGACCGCGCGTGCTCATGCGGCCGCCACCCGCAGCCCACCCGGCAGGGCGACCCCGACCGGGCTGGCGGCCACCTCGCGCGCGAGCTGGCGGTACCAGCGGGCGGCCTGGCCCTGCGGGCTCGTAGCGGACGACGCTCTTGCCCTCGACGGGGGCTTCGGCGAAGCGGATCGTCTTGCCGATGCGCGTCTTGTAGACCCGCTCTCCGAAGCTCTCCTCGAGCATCTGCACCGCCTCGCGACTGTGGAGGGTGCGCCCGTCGTACATGGTCGGGAGGATACCCACGATGTCGACCGTGGGGTTCAGGTTCTCCCGGACCTGCGCGAGCGTGCCACGCAGCTGCGCGAGGCCCCGCAGCGACAGGTACTCGCACTGCACGGGCACGATGACGCCCTCCGCCGCGACCATGGCGTTGATGGTCAGCAGGCCGAGCGACGGCGGGGTGTCGAGCAGGATGTAGTCGTAGAGCTCGCGCACCGGGCGCAGGGCGCGCTCGAGGGTGCGCTCCCGGCCGATCGCGGCCGACAGGGCGAGCTCCGCGCCGGCCAGCTCGATGCCCGCCGGCGCGATGTCGATCTCGCGCACGTCGATGATGTCGCTGATCGGAACGGCCCCGGTCAGCACGTGGTACATGCCGTTGCCGAGGCCCTCGACGTCGATGCCCTGACTCATCGACAGGTTGCTCTGCGGGTCGAGGTCGACCGCGAGCACCCGGGCGCCCATGTCCTTCAGGGCCACGCCGAGGTTCAGTGTCGTGGTGGTCTTTGCGACCCCGCCCTTCTGGTTGGCGAGGGCGAGGACACGGGCGTTTCGGGGCATCGTGCGCACTTTCGTGGCGGCGGTTGACCTCCGCTCGTTTCTACCCCCGGGCGCGATCTCCTTGCGGGGCGCTCAGCCGGGTGGGCAGGACTCGGCGACCGAGGGCGCCACCAGCTGCTCGTATGAGACCTTCCCATCGAGGTAACCGGCCCTCTTTGCGGCGCCGATGAGCAGGTCGGTCCCGCGTCGGTTGACCGCGGTCGTGGGGCGCAGCCGCGCCTCCGAGGCCTCGATCGTCGCACGCGAGGGGGCCTTCCCCTGGACGCCCTTGATGATGCTCGAGAACTCGTCGACGACCAGATCGGGGCGGCGCTCGACGAGCCGGACGGCGGTGCAGTTGGCGCGCACGAGCGCCGCGACGACCTCCGGCCGCTCGGTGGCCAGCTGCTCGGTCACGACCAGGACGGTCGTGGGATAGCGCCCGTCGAGGATCTGATCCGCGTCGAGCAGGAGGCTCGCCTCGCCGTTCGCGATCAGCTGGGTCCCCCATGGCTCGGGGAGCATCGCGGCGTCGAGCTGCCCGCGCTGGAGGCCGGTGGCGACGTCGGCGTTGCGGATCTTGACCAGGCGGACGCTGCCGCCCCGGTCGGTCGGGGTCAGGCCGGCCTCCTCGAGCACCAGGCGCAGCGCGAGATCCTGCGTGTTGCCGTAGCCGGGGAAGGAGACCGACTTGCCGTCCAGGTCCGACACCGAGTCGATGCCCGAGCCGGCGCGCGCCACCAGGATGGCCCCGGCGTCGTTGGCGCCGGCGACGATCCGGAGCCGCCCCGGGGCCCGGCTGGCCGCCGTGATCACCGGGCCGGAACCGAGATAGGACGCGTCGATGGAGCCCGCGAGCATCGCGGTGACGGCCTCCGGGCCGGCGAGGAACTCCCGCGTCGAGATGGTCACACCCGGGAGCTCGGCGGCGTAGATGCCCTGGTCGAGGCCGACGATCGGCACCGCGTGGGTCAGGTTGAGGAAGTACCCCAGCCGCAGACCGTCCGCGCCGGAGCCGCCACCCGAGCCGCAGCCCCAGACCAGGGCGACGACGGCGAGCAGGAGCACCGCGAGGACGGCCTCAACCCGCCTGCGCAAGCCCCCAACGACGCTGGACCCAGCGCTCGAAGCGCGCGAAGACGAGCTGCTCGAACAGGATCCCGACGGCGGCGATCACCAGGATCACGGCGATCACCAGGTCGATGGAGTTGAGCTCACGCCCGCGCTCGAGCACCTGGCCGAGACCGTCGATGCCGCCCACGATCAGCTCGGCGGCCATCAGGGAGCGCCAGGCGAACGACCACGAGAGCCGCAGACCGACCACCAGCCCCGGGATCGCCGCCGGGAAGACGAGGGTCCGCTGGAAGAACATGCCCGACGCGCCCATCGAGAGTGCGGCCTGGCGCAGGGTCGGCGGAACCTGGCGGACCGCGCCGTAGGTCGCGAGCATCATCGGCTTGAAGGTCCCGAAGGCGGTGATCGCCAGGACCGCCGCTCCACTCGGGCCGAACCAGAGGATCGCGAGGGGCAGGAACGCGATCGTCGGCACGCCCTGCAGGCCCGCGATGACCGGCCGGATGCCGTCCTCGAGGAACGGCGACGCCGCCGTGGCGACTCCCAGCACCACAGCGACCCCGGCGCCGATGGCCCAGCCCTCGGCCAGGCGTACCAGCGTCGCGACGATCGCGTTCCAGAGGTCGAGGTCGGAGAAGCCGCGGCCGAGCGCGTCCCAGACGTCGGAGGGCGGCGGCAGCTTGACCGACGACACCCATCCGAGGGCAGTGACGGCCCACCACGCGAGGAAGAGGGCGACGATCAGCCAGATCCGGCGGACGACGTGACCCAGCGCCGAGCGCGCGAGGCGGCCGCCCTTCGCGGCCCCGGTGCTCACTCGCTCGTCGTCCCGACGAGCCGCGCCGAGTCGTCGGCGGTGCGGCCGGCCGCCGTGTCCACCTCGGAGCGCATGCGGCGCAGCATGTCCTGGCGGATCGCGACCAGCCGGGGGTCGCCCTCGTCCCGCGGCCGGGGCACCTCGACCGCGTAGCGCTGGACGATGCGGCCCGGTCCGGCGGAGAGCAAGTAGACGGTGTCCGCCAGGAAAGCCGCCTCCATCAGGTTGTGGGTGACGAAGACCACCGCAGGGCGGGTCTCCAGCCAGATCCGCTGCAGCTCGTCCTGGAGGATCGTGCGCGTCTGGGCATCGAGTGCGCTGAAGGGCTCGTCCATCAGCAGCACCTCGGGGCGCAGCACGAGGGCGCGGGCGATGGCGACCCGCTGGCGCATGCCGCCCGACAGCTCATGCGGGTGGCGGTCGGCGAAGCCCGAGAGATGCACCATCTCGATCGCCTCGTCGGCCCGGCGACGGCGGTCGGCGCGGCCGACACCCTGTGCCCGCAGGCCGTACTCGACGTTGTGGCGCACGGTCAGCCACGGCATCAGGGCCGCGTCCTGGAAGACGACCGCCCGGCCCTCGCCGGGTCCGGTGACGGGAGACCCGTGCATCTCGATCGTCCCGCGATCGGGAGAGAGCAGCCCCGCGATCATCGCGAGCAGGGTTGACTTGCCGCAGCCGCTCGGCCCGACCAGCGAGACGAACTCGCCCGGCTGCACGACCAGCGAGGTCTCGCTCAGAGCGGTTCCGCGGTCGCCGTACGACTTCTCGACGCCCTCGAGGCGCAGAATCGGTCCGGCTACCTGCTCGCTCGTGTCCAACATGACCGCGCAGGTTATAGCAGTGATCAGTCCGGCTTCTAGGGCCGGGGGGTGGATCAGTCGGGCGGCAGCTCCAGACGGCGCTGCCCAGCCCACGCGGCGGCCTGCGACCGGCGCTGGAAGCCGAGCTTGCGCAGGAGCTGGCTGACGTGGTTGCGGACGGTCTTCTCGGAGAGGTGGAGCACCTCGCCGATGGCCCGGTTGGTGTAGCCCTCGGCGATCAGGGCGAGCATCCGGCGCTCGCGATCGGTGAGGCCGGCGAGCTCGGCCTCGGCCTGCTTGGCCGAGAGCTCGCGGAACTGGGTGAGCAGGGCGCCGGCGGCGCGGGGATCGAGCGTCGACTGTCCGGCGGCGGCCTCGCGGATCGCCTGCGTGAGCCTCTCCGCGTCGGCCTGCTTGAGCAGGTAGCCGCTGGCGCCGGCCATCACGGCGCCCACGATCGCCTCCTCGTCGGAGTATGAGGTGAGCATCAGGACGCGGGCGTCGGGGTGATCGGCCTTGATGCGCCGGCAGGCCTCGACGCCGCTGCCGTCGGGCAGCCGCACGTCCATCAGGACCACGTCGGGGCGGGTCTGCTCGTTGAGCTGGACCGCCTCGGCGGCGGTCTGCGCCTCGCCCACCACCCGGAAGCCCGCCGAGTTCGAGAGCAGTGTCCGCAGGCCGATTCGGACGACGGTGTGGTCATCGACGATCAGCACCGTGATCGGATCGGTGGGGGCGGTGGTCACGAGTGGGACACCTCTCGGTCGGGTTCGGACATGAAGGGTTCGGTCTCGGGCTCGTCGCTGTCGAGCGGCACGGCGAGCGTGACGCGCGTACCGCCGCCGGGAGCCTCCTCGACGGAGAGGCGGCCGCCCAGGCGACGGGCGCGCTCGGTCATGTTGCGCAGCCCCTCGTGGCGGCCGGGAACGGCCTCGGCGGCGCGGTTGCGACGGCCCGCGGCCGTCGTCATCGACGACCAGGTCGAGCTCGTCGGAGGCGAAGAGCAGCGACACGCGCACCCGGCAGACGCCCGCGTGCCGGGCCGTGTTGGTGAGCGCCTCCCGCAGGATCTGCCCGAGGTGCTGCCCCGCCTCCTCGGGCAGGGGCCCGGAGGTCGCGACGCCCTCGACGGTGAACCTGACCTCGCGGCCGGTCTCCTCGGTGAAGCGGCGCGTCAGGTCGCCGAGCGTCGCGGCGATCCCCTGCGGGGTGGCCGGCGGCTGGGCGAGGGCCCGGATGTAGTCGCGGATGCCGTCGGTGGCGGCGTTCAGGTCGCCGACCACCTCGCGGACCTCGGTCCGCACGGCCGGATCGCCCGAGCGGATCGCGATCGCCTCGAGGTGCAGGCCGGCGGCATAGATCGACTGGATCGTGCCGTCGTGCAGGTCGCGCCGGAAGCGGGCCCGCTCCTCGGCGATCGCGCGGGCGCGATCGAGCGCCTCGAGTTGCTGCTTGGCCTCGACGTCGAAGATCTCGAGCAGCTTCACCGCCAGGACGCAGAGCACCAGCCCCGCGATGCCGCGCATCACCTCGAGCGGGAGACCGGTGAGGTCGAACCAGCCGTCGGCGTCACCCACGCCGCCCGGGCTGATCGGCCCCGGCGGGACCACCAGACCACCGAGGATCCCGTAGATCGCCAGCACCGCCGCCGCCGCGGCCGCGTACGGCTTGATCGCGGTCATGCCCGCGTCGCCCAGCTCCGCGCGCTGGCGCCAGAGGCCGACGGCCGACAGCACCGCGCCGGGGAACAGAAGGCCGTAGCGCGCCAGGGCGTTGGCCGCCTCCTCCCACTCGGCGACCCCCCAGCCGGTCGACGACGCCGCGAGCGCCGTGCCGCCGAGGATGCCGAGCGCCATGACGATCGACAGGCCGGTGAGCGACCGCCGCGCGACCGCCGGCAGGTCGATCAGGCGAAGGCCGAACTGCACCAGGAAGACGAAGGCCGCGACCTGCACGATCGCGCGGAGCACCTGCAGGCCCTCGACGACGCCGACGTCGAGGTAGGTCTCCTGGATCGGGACGAAGACGTAGCCCCAGACCGCCAGGGCCTCGACGAACGCGAAGGCCGCGAGCCAGATGAGGGACGACGACAGCGTGAGCCGGGTGGCCCTGCGACGCTGGAGCCACACGGCGAAGCCGAGGGAGAAGAAGACGAGACCCTGCGCGAACAGGATGATGGTCTCGTTCTGGATGAAGAACTCGCGCGCGGCGCAACCGCCCCCATGAAACCGACGCGGACGGAGCGGGTGGGATGGATCCGGGCTCCCCACCCGCCGTGAGGTCCGTCGGAGATCGACCCCTGCATTCAGGGACGATTGTAGCGACCTTGGCGGTCGCCCCCTCCCCTATCCCTTCGCGAGGGCCTCCAGGTGCGCGCGCAGCTCCCGCAGCGGCTCCTCGCCGGCGGCCTCGACGACCTCGGGCTCCTCGAGCAGCGCCCGCTGCTCGAGCGGCGAGATCCGGTTGACCACGTAGGGGTCCTCCAGCACCGGCTTGAGGTCACGTCCGTTCTCGAGCTGCCTCACGACGTACTCGATGAGCCGCTTGTGCTTGGCCGACTCGCTGCCGACCAGCCGTCTGATCTCGTCCTGGATATCCATCTCAGTGAACCGCCCCTAGTGGTGTTCAGATCTCCCAGACCCCGCGGCCGCGCCGCGGGGTCTGGTCGAACTATGCCCTCTGGAGGGTCAGAACGTCTGGATCTGAAGGCTGCTCGCGCCCGCCATCCGGCGCAGGCGGGCGACCCGCTCCTCCATCGGGGGGTGGGTCGAGAACAGCTTGCCCAGCCCGGCGCCCCGGCCGCCACGCGCCTGCGCGGCGAGCGGGTTGACGATGAACAGCGGCGCGGCCGAGGGGTTGACCCGCATCGGGATCGTCTCGGAGGTGCGGCTGAGGCTCTCGAGCGCGTCGGCGAGCGGGTTGGGGTCGCCCAGCAGCTCTGCGCCGGTCGCGTCGGCCACGTACTCGCGCTGGCGCGAGACGGCCATCTGGATGATCAGCGCGGCGATCGGCGCCAGGATGATCGTCGCCAGCGTCCCGATGATGCCGAGGGGGTTCTCGTCGTCCCCGCCGAAGAACAGCGAGAACTGGAGGAAGTTCGCGATGGCCGAGATCGCGCCGGCCACCATGGCCGCGATGCTCGCGATCAGGATGTCGCGGTTCTTGATGTGGGCCATCTCGTGGGCGAGGACGCCCTCGAGCTCGCGAGGACTGAGCGAGCGCTGGATGCCCTGGGTGACGGCGATCGCGGCGTGCTTGGGGTTGCGGCCCGTCGCGAAGGCGTTCGGCTGCTCAGCGGGCGTGATGTAGACGCCCGGCTTCGGCACTCCCGCGCGCTCGGCGAGCGTCGCGATCATGCGGTGCAACTCGGGCTCCTCGGCCTGGCTCACCTCGACCGCCCGGCTCATCTTCAGCGCCATCTTCCCGCTGAACCAGTACATCGCGAAGTTGAAGACGATCGCGATGACGGCGAACGTGAGGATGCCGCCGGTGCCGCCGATGACGAATCCGATGGCCAGAAGCAGGCCGGTGAGGGCGGCGACGAGAAGGAACGTCTTGACGTTGTTGCCCGCCTTGTATGAGGCGAGGTTCATCATCTCTCCTTGGGGTCACCCGGTCGGCCTCTCCACGTACCTCCGACTCGGTGATCCGAGTATAGGAGAGCGATCCGCCGCCGCCCCCGGCCCGCCGTTGACGCTCGGTTAAGGCGTTCTCGCCGCCTGCGGGTACTGTGGAGGACGTGCTCCGCGCCGTCCTCCTCGGCCTCACGGCCTGCCTCCTCGCCGTCGCGGGCTGCGGCCCCCTCGACGCCACCCAGTCGGGCGGCGTCGAGGCCCGGCCGGTGCCGCTGCTGACGATCCTGCCGAGCCCCGACGAGCTGCGCGGCCCACCGGCCCGGCAGGCCGACGCCGCCGCGCTGCAGCTCGCCTTCACCGGCGCCGCCGACCCGGAGCTGACCGAGATCATCGCCTCGCGGAACCCGGCCGCCGCCGGCGTGCGTACCTGGAGCGCCCCCTCCGGAGGCACGCTCACCGCCACCGCGAGCGTGTGGGACTCGCATCTGACGGCGACCGGCGTCGGCTCGAATCTGGCCACGCGCCTCGTCGGCGAGGGCGGCGCGGCCTGGACGCCCTCGGCGGTCCCCGGCAGCCGCGGCGCCCGGCTCGACCAGGACGGCCGGCGCGAGCGGCGCCTGGCCTATTCCGTGGGCCCGAACTCCTTCTACGTGAGGACCACAGGCGACGTGCCCGACGAGATCCTCACCAGGACCCTGAACCGGATGATCACCTTCCAGCGCGGCGAGGGAGACTGACGCCCGACGCGGGCGGGGCGCCACAAGCTTCGGGGTGGTCGCACTCCGCTTTGCGGGGGACCGCGTGGTCTCGTCCGCTTTGCGGGGACGGTGGTCTCAGTCCGCTTTGCGCGGACGGTCTCCTCTTGCGCGGGACGATGGCCGTGCCGGGGACGCGATCGGGCGTCGGACGTGCGTTCAACGCACTGATCTCCCTCTTGCGGGGAGATCAGGGCGGCAAATCGCCTCTACCGAGGCGATTTGCACCCAGCAGGCACCGCCTTCGGCGGGGTCTGGCCTCTGGAACACCGAGACGATCCGGCACCAGGGACGGCCACACAGGACGATTCCGGGGGCGACGCCCAGACGATCACATCGCGCCGCGCCTGCTTCCATGTCGCGACCACCTCGGATTGCGCGCCACAGACGATCCGAAGATCAAAGGCACCATGAGGACCGACCTGGATCGCCGCGGGTTGCGCGCCAGCGGCCTCCCAGGATCACGGTGGGTGAGGCCTGAAGCGTGAAACAGGGTTCGTCGTCTTGCGGACCACTGTGATTGGTTGACCGCGACGTACCCCGGGCGAAGCCCGGAGGAGCGGAATCAAAATGGCCCCGGCCAGGGGCCATTTTGTCGCCCTGATCTCCCCGCAAGTGGGAGATCAGTGCGTCGACGCACGTCTGGGTAAGGCGTTCCGATGGACGCCCCCGACGATCGTCCCGAGGAGTGGGGCCAGAACCACTCCGTCCCGAGCCGGGTGGGGTGAGACGACTCCGTCCTGAGCCGGGTGGGGTGGACGACTCCGTCCTGAGCAAGGCGAAGTGGTCGAGCTCCGGGGTGGTCGAGCTCCGGGGTGGTCGAGCTCCGGGGTGGTCCAGCTCCCGGGGTGGTCCAGCTCCGGGGTGGTCCAGCTCCGGCAGCGAGTGGTCCAGCTCCCGGGGTGGTCCAGCTCCCGGGTGGTCCAGCTCCCGGGTGGTCCAGCTCCCGGGTGGTCCAGCTCCGAGGGGGTCCCGCTTCACTCCTAGGGAGTGAGATCCCGGTGGCTCATGAGGACGAGCGCCGTGAGGGTCGTGGTCAGGGCCAGGCCGCCGAGGACGGCGACGTCCTCGAGTCCGACCGAGGCGCTGCCGAGGATGGCGGGCGGGTCGAGGTAGTGGAAGATCGACAGGGGGCCGAGGGGCTCGGCGATCGACCAGACCTGGGCCAGGTAGTCGAGGGCGTAGGAGATGAGCAGGAAGCCGGCGGCCCATCCGATGGCGCGGCCGCCCGTGCGCACCAGCGAGGCCACCAGCAGGGCGACGCCCCCGACGGCGAGGAAGCAGAGGAACCCGAGCGCGAGCGCGCCGGCGAGCGGGCCGGCGTGGACCGGCGAGAGGTCGTCCACCGAGAGGGCGGCCGCGAGGCCTCCGGCGTAGCCGCCCGCCACCACGACCGCGAGGCCGGTGGCCATCGCGAGCGCGTGGGCGGCGAGCCAGGCGGGCGGGCGGGATCGGACGCGAGAGCACGAGCTCGGCCGTGCCGTCCTCGGCCTCGCGGGCGGGGGCCGCGGCCATCGAGATCGCGATCGCACCCTGGATCGCGAGGGCCACCGGGTGCAGGTAGCCCGAGCCGGCGTAGCCGGTCGGGCTCGCGATGTCGGCGCTGCCGGCGAGCGCCCGGAGGGCGGGCGGCAGGGCGTCGACGAGCTGGCGGATCGCGTTCTGGTCGACGCTCGCGTACGACAGGCCGACGACGAGCTCGAACAGGGCGAAGCCCACCGCCAGCAGGACGATCCGCACCCTCGCCCGCTCGAGGGCGAGCCGGTAGATCGTCCTCACGCGGCGTAGAGGTCGCGGAAGGCGTCCTCGAGGCTGGCGCGCTCGATCGCCACGTCGGCCACGGGCAGGCGCGAGAGCGCCGCGAGCAGCGGGGCGGGATCGCCGGAGAGCGAGAAGCGGTGGTGCAGGCCCTCGACCTCGGCCGGACCGACGCCCTCGCCGGCGTAGCGGGCGGGATCGACCGGCTCGGAGAAGGTCACCTCGACGCTGCGCACCCGGCTGCCGCGCAGCTCGCCGAGTCGTCCGACGAACAGCAGCCTGCCCGAGCGGATCATCGCGACCCGGTCGCAGAGCTCCTCCACCTCGGCGAGGACGTGGCTCGAGAAGAAGATCGTGCGGCCCGCCCGCGAGCGCTCGGCGAGCCACCCGAGCAGGCGCGCCTGGATCACCGGGTCGAGACCGCCGGTGGGCTCGTCGAGGATCGCGAGCGGCGGGTCGTGCTGCAGGGCCGCGACCAGCCCGAGCTTCTGCTTCATGCCCGCGCGAGTACTCGCGCACGCGCTTGCCGCAGGGCGGGTCCGTCGAGCTCGAGCGCCGCGCAGAGCTCCTCGCGCAGCACCGGCGGGCGCGGATGCAGGCGGGCGAGCGCGTCGAGCGTGCGGCGCCCGGTGAGCCCGGCGTAGAGGCCGAGCTCACCGGGCAGGTAGCCGACCTGCCCGAGGGCGGCCATCCGGTCGAGGTGGACGTCGTGGCCCATCACCGAGACCTCGCCCGAGGTCGCGCGGATCAGGCCGAGCGCGAGGCGGATGAAGGTGGTCTTGCCCGCGCCGTTCGGGCCGAGGAAGCCGAAGCACTCGCCCCGCTCGACCACCAGGTCGACCCCGTCGACGCCGGCCGAGGGGCCGTACATCCTTGTGAGAGCCGCGGCCTCGATGGCGTGTTCCACTCCGAGCAAGGGTAGACGACCACCATGCAGATCAGCCTGACGTCGGCGCACCCGCTGGGGCGTCAGCTGGATGGCCGCCGAGCCCGTGTTCATGCGGCGCGCGATCCCATGCGCTGGCCACCGACGACGGGGTCTGGCTGGTCGACCCGGTGGACGGCGAGGGCCTCGAGGACCACATCGCCCCGCTCGGGACGGTGCGCGGGCGTCCTCCAGCTGCTCGACCGCCACCCGCGCGACTGCGCGGCACTCGCCGAGCGCCACGGCGTCCCCCACCTCGTGGTGCCCCGGGGGCCCGGTCCCGGGGCGCCGTTCACCGTCGTCCCGGTGGCCGGCCGCCGCTGGTGGCGGGAGGTGGCCCTCTGGTGGCCGGAGCACCGTGTGCTGGTGGTCCCCGAGGCGCTCGGCACGGCGCCCTACTACCTCGCCCCCGGGGCTCCGGTCGGGGTGCACCCGATGATGCGCCCCTTCCCGCCGAAGGTGCTCGACGGCCTCGGACCGCTCCACCTGCTGCCGGGCCACGGCGCGCCACTGTCGGGCGACGATGTCGCCGGGGCGGTCCACGAGGCCATCGCCCGGAGCCGCCGCGACATCCCCGGCGCCCTGCGCTCGGCGATCCGGAGCCGCCGTTCCGGCGCATCACCGCATCATGATGCTACGATGCGGTGATGGCGAAGGTACGAACGACGCTGACGATCGACGACTCCGTCCTCAGGGCGATCAAGATCCGCGCCGCCCGGGACGGTCGCGGCGACAGCGAGGTCATCGAGGAAGCGCTCCGGCGCGACCTCGGCCTCGATTTCCTGGAGGAGATGTGGTCGCACACCGACCTCTCCGAGAGGGACGCCGCATCGCTCGCCGTCGAGGCGCAGCACGCGACGCGCCCCGAGCGACGTTAGCCCCGGCCCCAGGTGCGGGCGGTTCTCGATCCCAACGTCATCATCTCGGGACTGATCTCGCGGCATGGACGCCCGGCACAGCTCCTGCTCGCCTGGGAGAAGGGCCGGTTCGAGGTCGTCGTCTCGCCCGCCCTGCTGGAGGAGCTCGAACGGGCACTCGGTTACCCGAAGCTGCGCCGGTACGTCTCATCCGACGCCGCACTCGCCGCGGTGGAATGGCTGGAGCGCGGAGCGACCCAGGCGATCGATCCGGACGGTGACCCGCCCCTGCGCTCAGAGGACCCCGACGACGACTATCTGATCTCGTTGGCGGCGTCCCAGCAGGCCGCCCTGGCCTCGGGCGACCGGCACCTCCTGGCGCTCGCAGGCCGGATCCCGGTGTACTCGCCCGGCGACTTCCTCGATCTCCTCGACGGCCCGCCGGGCGGCCGCGGGAACTGAGCTAGGGCAGGCGGCCCGCCCGGTCGGTCTCGTCGCGGAGCCAGCGCGCCAGGTCGGGCGTCAGCGCGCCGGGCTCGAGCCGCCACGACCAGTTGCCGAGCACGGTGCCCGGCGTGTTGAGGCGGGCGGCGAGTCGAGGCCCAGGAGATCCTGGGCGGTCACGATCGCCAGGCCGGCCCGCGAGGCGAGGGCGAGGCGCATCAGCATCCGGTGGGGCGGCTCGTCGTGGATGCCCGCGGCGGCCGCCGAGTGCCAGGCGTCGCCGCGCGCCTCGTCGGACGCCGACTCCCACCAGCCCACGCGCGGTGTCGTTGTCGTGGGTGCCGACGTAGACGACGCTGCGCTCGGGGTGGTTCTCGGGCCGGTGGGCGTTGTCCCAGCCCGCCGGGGAAGGCGAACTGGAGCACGCGCATCCCCGGCAGGCCGAGGCGGTCCATCAGGTGGTGGACCTCGTCCGTGATGATCCCGAGGTCCTCCGCCACCAGCGCGAGCGGGCCGAGCGGCCGCGCGCGCCTCCTCCACCACGCGGCCGCCGGGGCCGGGTCGCCAGGCGCCCTCGCGGGCGGTGGGTGCGCCCGGGGCACCGCCCACCACGACTCGAACGCGCGGAAGTGGTCGATGCGCGAGCAGTCGTGCAGGTCGGCGCTGCGGGCGAGGCGCTCGATCCACCAGCGATCGCCTTCGGCGGCCATCGCGTCCCAGTCGTAGGTGGGGTTGCCCCAGAGCTGGCCGTCGTCGGTGAAGGCGTCGGGCGGCACGCCGGCCACCATGTCGGTGCGGAAGAGGGTCGGGGTGCGCCCGCACGTCGGCGGCGTCGGGGGCGACGTAGAAGGGGATGTCGCCCATGATGCGCACCCCGCGGTCGGCCGCGTGGGCGCGCAGCGCGCCCCACTCGCGGTCGAAGCGCACCTGGTCGGCGAGCGCGCCCGGGCCCGCGACCCGGATCCAGTCGTCGATCCAGTACGCCGACCGCTCGCGGAAGGCGGCCTCCTCGGCCGCGCTGACCGGCGCGTCCGGGCCGCTCCAGCAGCCCGGGCCAGGCCGGCGAAGGCCGACGGGCTCGCGTACGGCGAGCCGTGGACGTCGGGCGGCGTGAGCGGCAGCACCTGCCACCACGTCTGGCCGGCGTCGGCGAGCCAGTCGACGAAGGCGAACGCCTCCGGCCCCAGGCGCCCTCCGGGGAGGGAGGTGGCGTGGAGCAGGACGCCCGAGCGGCGCTCGGCGGTGGGGTCGGGATGTGTGCTGCCGTAGGTCACCGGGAAAGGCTACGCTCAGTGCCACCCGTGCTCGCACCAACGCCCCGCACGCCGCCTCCGCGGATCCAGATCCATGACACCCGTCCACTGATCGAGGGGGGTCGCTGGCCGGTGAAGCGGACCCTCGGTGACCCGGTGGTCGTGGAATGCGACCTGGTGCGCGACGGCCACGAGCACCTGCGCGCCGTCGTCCGCCACCGCCCGCCCGGTGCGGCCGCGTTCGACGAGGTCGAGATGCACGCGGTCTCGGCCGACCGCTGGCGGGGGGAGTTCCCCACGACGGCGCTCGGGATCCACGGCTTCCAGGTGGAGGTCTGGGTCGACGTCTTCGCCTCGTGGCGCAGCGAGCTCGAGCGCAAGGTGGCCGGCGGCCAGCACGACCTCGACAGCGAGCTGACCGAGGGCGCGGCGCTGCTGGAGGCGGCGCTCGCCGGCCTGCGCGGCGCCCGGCACTCGGCGGTGGCCGAGGCGGCGGAGCGGCTGGTCGGGCCGGCCCCGGGAGCGGAGCGGGCCGAGATCGCCCTCGCGCCGGAGCTCGCGGAGGCGATGCGCCAGGTGGCCCAGCGCCCCGAGAAGGTGCGGGGGCCGATGCTCGAGGTCGACGTCGACCGGGAGCTCGCCCGCACGGGTGCCTGGTACGAGCTCTTCCCGCGCTCGTTCGGCGGCTTCGCCGGCGTGGAGCGGCAGGTCCCGGCCCTCGCCGGCCTCGGGTTCGACGTGCTCTACCTGCCCCCGATCCACCCGATCGGCCTGACGCACCGCAAGGGGCGCAACAACTCCCCCACCGCCGAGCCCGGCGAGCCCGGCAGCCCGTGGGCGATCGGAGGCCCCGACGGCGGCCACACCGCGGTCAACCCCGAGCTCGGCACCCTGGCCGAGCTGGAGAGCCTGGTGGCGACCGCCCGCGCCCACGGCCTGGAGATCGCACTCGACTTCGCGATCCAGTGCTCGCCCGACCACCCGTGGCTCGCCGAGCATCCGGAGTGGTTCCACCACCGGCCCGACGGCACGCTCAAGTACGCCGAGAACCCGCCCAAGAAGTACCAGGACATCTACAACGTCAACTTCGGCACCGACGACTGGCGCGCCCTGTGGGACGCGCTGCGCGACGCGCTGGTGTTCTGGGTCGATCGCGGCGTGCGGGTGTTCCGCGTGGACAACCCCCACACCAAGCCGATCGGCTTCTGGGAGTGGCTGATCCGCACGGTGCGCGCCGAGCACCCGGACGTCGTCTTCCTGGCCGAGGCCTTCACGAGCCCGGCCCGGATGTACGCGCTCGCCAAGGCCGGGTTCAGCCAGTCGTACACCTACTTCACCTGGAAGAACTCGGCGGGCGAGCTGTCGGACTACGTCGCGCGAGCTCGCCGGCGAGCCGTCGGAGTTCTTCCGGCCGAACTTCTTCGCCAACACGCCCGACATCCTCCACGAGTACCTCCAGACCGGCGGCCGCGCGGCCTTCGAGGCGCGCCTGGTCCTGGCCGCGACCCTCTCGCCGAGCTACGGCATCTACTCCGGCTTCGAGAACCTCGAGGCCACGCCGGTGGAGCCGGGCAGCGAGGAGTACCTCGACTCCGAGAAGTACGAGGCCAAGGAGCGCCGCCTCGACGGCACCCTGCTGCCGCTGGTGCGCCGGCTGAACGAGATCCGCCGCGCGTCGCCCGCCCTCGGGCGCGTCGACGTGCGCTTCATGGAGACGGCGAACGACAACCTGATCGCCTACGCCAAGGGCCGCGGCCCCGGAGCGATCCTGGTCTGCGTCAACGTGGACCCACACTCCGCCCACGAAGGGATCGCGATGGTTCCCGGCGACCTGGACCTGCCCGACGAGTTCACGGTCCGCGACCTGGTGACCGGCGCCGTCCACCGCTGGTCGGTCGGGCGCGAACTACGTCCGCCTCGATCCGGCCGCGACCCCGGCCCACATCTTCGCGGTGGAGCCATGACGCGCCGGCATCGAGCTGGACATCGCGCTGCTGGCGGCCCGCGACCACCACGACCCTCACCGCGTGCTCGGCGCCCACCCGACGCCCGAGGGCCTCGTGGTGCGGGTCTGGCGGCCGGAGGCGACGCGGGTGCGCGTGCTGCGCGAGGGCCAGCGCGCCGGTGGACCTCCCCCACCGCGACCAGGGCCTCTTCGAGGCGGTCGCTCCCCGGCGCGCAGCCCGGGTCCGCTACGAGGTGGAGGTCGAGCACGGCGGCCACACCGCCGCGACCCGCGACCCCTACTCGTTCCTGCCGACCATCGGCGAGCTCGACCTCCACCTGGTCGGCGAGGGCCGGCACGAGCAGCTCTGGGACCGCCTGGGCGCGCACCTGCGCGAGATCGACGGCGCGAGCGGTGTCGCGTTCGCCGTCTGGGCGCCCTCGGCGCGCTCGGTCAGCGTGGTCGGCGACTGGAACGGCTGGGACGGCCGGGTCCACCCGATGCGCTCGCTGGGCGCGTCCGGGGTCTGGGAGCTGTTCGTGCCGGGCATCGGCCCGGACGCCCACTACAAGTACGAGATCCGCGGCGCCGACGGGTCGCTGCGCCTGAAGGCCGACCCGGTGGCGTCGGCCGCCGAGGTGCCGCCGCGCACCGCCTCGGTCGTCTTCCGCTCCGGGCACGAGTGGCGCGACGCCGACTGGATCGCCGGCGCGCGCCGAGCGGCGGCCGCACGCCGAGCCGGTCTCGATCTACGAGGTGCACCTGCCCTCGTGGCGGCTCAACCCCGACGAGGGCAACCGCTCGCTGACCCTCGCTCGAGCTGGCCGAGGAGCTCGGCGACTACGTCGCTCGACATGGGCTTCACCCACGTCGAGCTGCTGCCGGTGATGGCCCACCCGTTCTCGGGCTCGTGGGGCTACCAGGTGACCTCCTACTTCGCGCCCTCGCCGGTGCTCGGCTCGCCCGACGACCTGCGCGAGTTCGTCGACCGCCTGCACGAGCGCGGGCGTCGGCGTGATCCTCGACTGGGTGCCGGCCCACTTCCCGCGCGACGCCTTCGCGCTCGGCCGAGTTCGACGGCACGGCGCTCTACGAGCACTCCGACCCCCGCCGCGGCGCGCACCCCGACTGGGGCACGCTGATCTTCAACTACGGCCGCAACGAGGTGCGCAACTTCCTCGTCTCGAGCGCCCTCTACTGGCTGAGCGAGTACCACGCCGACGGCCTGCGGGTGGATGCCGTGGCCTCGATGCTCTACCGCGACTACTCGCGCGCCGCCGGCGAGTGGGTGCCCAACGAGTACGGCGGGCGCGAGGACCTCGAGGCGATCGAGTTCCTGCGCGAGCTGAACGTGGTCACCCACGCCCGCGAGCCCGGCGTGGTGATGGCGGCCGAGGAGTCGACGGCCTGGCCGGCCGTCTCGCGCCCGGTCGACACCGGCGGCCTCGGCTTCGACCTCAAGTGGAACATGGGCTGGATGCACGACACGCTCGAGTACTTCTCGAACGACCCGATCCACCGCCGCTACCACCACGACGAGCTCACCTTCAGCCTGGTCTACGCCTTCACCGAGCAGTTCGTGCTGCCGCTCTCGCACGACGAGGTGGTGCACGGCAAGGGCTCGCTGCTGTCGAAGATGCCCGGCGACAACTGGCAGCAGCACGCCAACCTGCGCGCGCTCTACGCCTACATGTGGGCGCACCCCGGCAAGAAGCTCCTGTTCATGGGCGGGGAGATCGCCCAGGAGCAGGAGTGGAGCCACGAGCGCAGCATCGACTGGCACCTCGCCTCGCGCCGCGCGCCACGGCGGCACGCAGCGGCTGGTGCGCGACCTGAACCACACCTACCGCGAGCATCCGGCGCTCTGGGAGCTCGACTCCGAGCCGGCCGGCTTCCGCTGGCTGGTGGTGGACGACCGCGACACCAACGTGGTCGCGTTCGCGCGCTTCTCGGCGCAGGGCCAGCCGCTGGTGATGGTGGCCAACCTGTCGCCGGTGCCGCGATCGGCCTACCGCCTGCCGATGCCGCAGCGCCGGGCGCTGGCGCGAGGTGCTGAACTCCGACGCCGAGGCGTACGGCGGCGCGAATCTGGGGAACCTGGGGGGCGTGAACGCGGAGGACACCCCCTGGGGCGGCGAATCGGCCTCGGCCGAGCTCACCCTGCCGCCGCTCGGGGTGGTCTGGCTGACACCGGATGGGTGAGGCCGCCCTGCCGTGGGAGCTGCCCCTCGGGGCGACCCCGGCGGGCGGGGCGGGGACGCGCCTTCCGCGTGTGGGCGCCGCGGGCTCGGGAGGTCGCGGTCGAGGTGGACGGAGCGCGCACGCCCCTCGCCGCGGAGGGCCTGGGGGTCTTCAGCGGCGAGACCGCGGCGCGGGCGGGTGACGACTACCGCTTCGTGCTCGACGGCGACGCTGCGCCTGCCGGACCCGTGCTCGCGCTTCCAGCCCGAGGGGGTGCGCGGCCCCTCGCGGATCGTCGATCCGGCCGGCTTCCGCTGGTCGGCCGGAGGACTGGGACGGGCTCGCGCGCGAGGATCTGGTGATCTACGAGCTGCACGTCGGCACCTTCACGCCCGCAGGGCACCTTCGCCGCGGCCGCCGAGCGGCTGGCGGGTCTGCGCGAGCTCGGGGTGACGGCGATCGAGCTGATGCCGGTGGCCACCTTCCCCGGCGAGCGCAACTGGGGCTACGACGGCCTCTACACCTGGGCGCCCGCACCCCGCCTACGGCGGCCCCGAGGGACTCGCGGCGCTGGTCGACGCCGCCCACTCGCCAGGGCCTCGGCGTGATCCTGGACGTCGTCTACAACCACCTCGGACCCGGGTCGGAGGCGTTCGAGGCGTTCGGGCCCTACCTCACCGACCGCTACGGCACGCCCTGGGGCGACGCGGTCAACTTCGACGACCGCGACTGCGGCGGCGTGCGCGAGTGGGCGCTCCAGAACGCCTGCATGTGGGTGCGCGACTACCGCATCGACGGCCTGCGGGTGGACGCCGTTCACGCGATCCACGACTCGGGCGCCCGCCACGTGCTGGCCGAGCTCTGCGCCCGGGTGGCCACCGTGAGCGGCGGTGCCGCGGTGACGATCGCCGAGAGCGACCTCAACGACCCGCGCGTGGTCAGCGGCCCCGAGCGCGGCGGCTGGGGCTTCGACGCGCAGTGGTCGGACGACTTCCACCACGCCCTGCACGCCCTGCTCACCGGCGAGCGCGACGGCTACTACGCCGACTACGCCGCGAGTGGCCGACCTGGCGACCGCGAGCGCCGCGGCCGTTCGTCTACGACGGCCGCTACTCGACTTCCGGCGCAAGCGCCACGGGGCCCCGGCGACGGGGGTGCCGGCCGCCCGCTTCGTGGTCGTGCTCTCAGAACCACGACCAGGTGGGCAACCGGGCGCTCGGCGAGCGCCCCGCCCCGGCCACGCGCCGGCTCGCGGCGATGTGGGTGATCCTCTCCCCCTTCACCCCGATGATCTTCATGGGCGAGGAGCACGCCGAGACGCGGCCCTTCCTCTTCTTCACCGACCACATCGACCCGTTCATCGCCGACGCGACGCGCGAGGGACGGCGCCACGAGTTCAGGGAGTTCGCGGGCTTCGAGGACGAGATCCCCGACCCCCAGGACCCGGCGACCTTCGCGCGCTCGGTGATCGACCCGGACGGCGGCGACCCCGCCGTGCGGGAGCTCTACCGCGATCTGATCGCACTGCGACGCGCGCTGCCGCCCGGGGAGCCGCGGGTTCGTTTCGACGAGGACGGGGGATGGATCGGGGTGCGGCGCGGCCCCATCGAGGTGGTCGGCAACTTCTCGGACGACACGGCGGAGGTGGCGGTGCAGGCGAGCGACGTGGTGCTGGCGACCGGTGGGGGCGTCGAGCTGGAGGCGGGCCGCCTGCAGGCTGCCGGCGCTCGGCGGGGCGGTGGTGCGTTGATGCGGGTCTGGCCGGGCTGGCCCTTCCCCCTGGGCGCCACCTGGGACGGATCGGGGACCAACTTCTCGCTCTTCTCCGAGAACGCCACCCGCGTGGAGCTGTGCCTGTTCGACGACCACGACGCCGAGACGCGCGTGCCGCTGACCGAGGTGACCGCATTCCACTGGCACGCCTACCTGCCCGACGTGCGCCCGGGCCAGCGCTACGGCTACCGGGTCGACGGCCCCTGGGCGCCCGAGCACGGCCACCGCTTCAACCCCTTCAAGCTGCTGATCGACCCCTACGCCAAGGCGATCGAGGGGCCGGTGCAGTGGGACCGGGGCAACGTCCTGCCGTACGTGCCCGACGGGGAGGACGCCGACCTGACGCGCGACGAGAGCGACGACGCGGCCGCCATCCCCAAGGCGATCGTCATCGACCCCGGCTTCGACTGGGAGGACGACAGGCCGCCGGCGACCCCCTGGAACGAGACCCTCATCTACGAGGTCCACGTCAAGGGCTTCACGAAGCTGCACCCCGGCGTGCGCGAGGACCTGCGCGGCACCTACGCGGGCCTGGCCTCCGACGAGGCGATCGCCCACCTGCGCTCGCTCGGGGTGACGGCCGTCGAGCTGCTGCCCGTGCACCACAACGCCGACGAGCACCACCTGGTCGACAAGGGGCTCACCAACTACTGGGGCTACAGCTCGATCGGCTTCCTCGCCCCCCACGCCGCCTACTCGGCCACCGGCCGGATGGGCGAGCAGGTGCGCGAGTTCAAGGGGATGGTGAAGGCCCTGCACCGGGCGGGCATCGAGGTGATCCTCGACGTGGTCTACAACCACACCGCCGAGGGCAACCACCAGGGCCCGATGCTCTCCTTCAAGGGCATCGACAACCTCTCCTACTACCGCTGCTCGCCCGAGGACCCGCGCTACTACGTGGACTTCACGGGCACCGGCAACAGCCTCAACCCGCTCCACCCGAGCGTGCTGCGCCTGATCATGGACAGCCTGCGCTACTGGGTGCTCGAGATGCACGTCGACGGCTTCCGCTTCGACCTCGCCTCGGCCCTCGCGCGCGAGTTCTGGGAGGTCAACCGCCTCTCGGCCTTCTTCGACATCATCCACCAGGACCCGATGCTGTCGCAGGTGAAGCTGATCGCCGAGCCCTGGGACGTCGGCCCGGGCGGCTACCAGGTGGGCAACTTCCCGGTGCTCTGGACCGAGTGGAACGGCCTCTACCGCGACGAGATGCGCGACTTCTGGCGCGGCCAGAGCGACGGCGTGGCCGAGTTCGCCTCGCGCATCACCGGCTCGAGCGACCTCTACCAGAACGACGGCCGGCGCCCGTTCGCCTCGATCAACTTCATCACCGCGCACGACGGCTTCACGCTCGCCGACCTGGTCGCCTACAACGACAAGCACAACGAGGCCAACCTCGAGGGCAACCGCGACGGCACCGACGACAACCGCAGCTGGAACTGCGGCGCCGAGGGCCCGACCGACGACCCCGAGATCATCGCGCTGCGCCAGCGCCAGCAGCGCAACTTCCTGGCCACCCTGCTCCTCTCGCAGGGGGTGCCCGATGCTGGTGGGCGGCGACGAGATGGGCCGCACCCAGCAGCGGCAACAACAACGGCTACTGCCAGGACAGCGAGATCAGCTGGTTCGACTGGGACCTCGACGAGGACCGCACCAAGCTGCTCGAGTTCACCCGCCGGCTGATCGCGCTGCGCCGGGCCCACCCGGTCTTCCACCGGCGCGAGTTCTTCGGCGGCACCGACGGGGCGGGGTCGGGCCTGCCCGACATCCGCTGGTTCCGCGCCGACGGCCGGGAGATGAGCGGGCGCGACTGGCGCCGCTCCGACCTGCGCCACCTGGGCGTCTTCCTCAACGGCGAGGAGATCCGCAGCCCCGGGCCCACCGGCGAGCCGATCGTCGACGACTCCTTCGTGATGCTGATCAACGCCGGCCACGAGAACCACCTCTTCCGGCTGCCGGCGCGCCGGTACGGCAACCGCTGGCGCCAGGTGATCTCGACGGTGGAGCCCGAGGCCCCCGAGGGCTGGCGCAGCTGGCCGGCGCGCTCGGAGCTGACGCTGGAAGCGCGCTCGGTGGTGCTCCTCCGCCGCACCTGGTGAGGGCGACCTACCGGCTGCAGCTCGGCCCGGGGTTCGGCTTCGCCGCAGGCGACGGCGATCGTGCCGTACCTGCGCGCGCTCGGGGTGAGCCACCTCTACCTCTCCCCCTGCCTGCAGGCGCGGCACGGATCGACCCACGGCTACGACGTGACCGACCCACGGCGCATCTCGGACGACCTGGGCGGCGAGGCCGCCTTCCGCGCACTGGCCGGCGCCGGGCTGCGGGTGCTGCTCGACATCGTGCCCAACCACATGGCCGCCGACGACGAGAACCCCTTCTGGGCCGACCCGGCGCTGCGCGAGCGCTACTTCGACATCGACCCGCGCACCGGCCGCCACCGGCGCTTCTTCTCGATCGACGAGCTGGCGGGCGTGCGGGTGGAGGACCCGGAGGTCTTCGAGACCACCCACGCCCTGGTGCTCGGCCTGGTCGCCGAGGGGGTCGTGGACGGGCTGCGCATCGACCACCCCGACGGCCTCGCCGACCCGGCCGGCTACCTGCACCGGCTCGCCGAGCGCGGCGTGGAGCGGATCTGGGTGGAGAAGATCCTCGAGCCGGGCGAGGAGCTGCCCGACTGGCCGGTGGAGGGCACGACCGGCTACGAGTTCATGGCCGACGCCACCGGCCTGTTCATCGACCCGGCGGGCGAGGAGCCGCTGACGGCGCTCTACGCCGCGCTGACCGGCGAGCGGCGCGGGTTCTCCGAGCTGGCCGACGAGGCCAAGCGCGAGGAGGCGCACACCACCTTCCGGCCCGAGGTGGAGCGCCTCCAGGAGATGATCGACGACCCGGAGATGGCCGACGCGGTCGCCTCCCTGCCGGTCTACCGCACCTACGTCGACCCCGAGGGCGAGGGCGCCGAGGAGCAGGACCTGCGCGTGGTGGAGGAGGCGGGCCTTCCCGAGCGCGTCCACGACGCGCTGACGGACCCCTCCGGCCCCCGGGACGAGGCCTTCGCCGTGCGCTTCCAGCAGACCACCGGCGCGATCATGGCCAAGGGCGTCGAGGACACCGCGCTCTACCGCTACTCGCGCCTCGCCGCGCTCAACGAGGTCGGCTCCGACCCGGGCCGCTGGGGGCGGTGCCCGGACGAGGTGCACGAGGCGCACCTCGCGCGGCAGCGGCGGTTCCCGCGCTGCCTGCTCGCCACCCAGACGCACGACACCAAGCGCTCGGGCGACGTGCGCGCCCGCATCGGCGCGCTCTCCGGGCTCCCGGACGAGTGGCGCGAGCGGGTCCTGCGCTGGCGGGCGATGAACGCGCCGCTGCGCACGGGCGGCGCCCCGAGCGCCGACGACGAGTACCTGATCTACCAGACCCTCGTGGGGGCCTGGCCGCTCGAGGCGGAGCGCCTGCGCGACTACATGACCAAGGCGATGCGCGAGGCCAAGGTGGACACCGGCTGGGGCGAGCCCGACGAGGCCTACGAGAGCGCCGTCGCGGGCTTCATCGACGGGCTCTACGCGTCGCCGGCGTTCGTCGCCGATCTGGAGGCCTTCGCCGACCGGGTCGCCCCGATCGGCGAGGCGGCGGCCCTCGGCCAGACGCTCCTGAAGCTGACCAGCCCCGGCGTGCCCGACATCTACCAGGGCGACGAGCTCTGGGATCTGGCCCTCGTCGACCCCGACAACCGCCGCCCGGTTGACTGGGGGCGTCGGGCGCGGCTGCTGGCCGAGGTGGCGGGTGGGGCGGCCCCGCGCCGCGAGACGGCGAAGATGTTCCTGATCCACCGCGCCCTCGGCCTGCGCGCCCGGCTGCCGAATGCGTTCGAGGGCGACTACACCCCCCTCGACGCCGGCCCGCGCGCCTTCGCGTACGCCCGCGCAGGCGCGGCCATCGCGGCCACTCCGATCGCGGCGGACGGCGCCGAGGCGATCGTGCGGATCCCCGCCGCGCTGCGCGGCGGCTGGCGCAGCGTGCTCACCGGCGAGGCGCTCGAGATCGGCCGCCTGGTGACCGTCGGCGAGCTTGCGGGGGCGTTCCCGGTGGCTCTGCTCGAGCGCGCGTGAGGGCGTCGGCCGGCTGCCGCCGGCTGGAGGTCGCCGACGAGGCGGCCCCGGCGGGCGCGTTCCCCGCGCTCGTGATGTACCCCGCGGATGAGCCCGAGCGCACGGAGGCCTTCGCGCCCTACACCGCCGAGGTTGCGATGGACGCGCCGGTCGCCGCGGGCACCCATCCGCTGGTGGTCGTCTCGCACGGCACCGGGAGCTGGAATCTGGTGCACCGCGCGCTCGCGGCACATCTGGCCCGCAACGGCTTCGTCGTGGCGATGCCGGTGCACCCGGGCGACAACCGCGAGGACCGCGCGCACGTGGACACCCCCGCCAACCTCACCGCCCGCCCCCGCCACCTGCGCCTGCTGATCGACCGGATGGCCGGCGACGACCTGCTCGGGCCGCACCTGCCGCCCGGGAGGGTCGGCGTCGTCGGCCACTCCATGGGCGGCTACACGGCCCTCGCGCTCGCCGGCGGCCGGCCCACCACCTTCCCGCGCGAGATGCCCGACGGCGTCCCCCGGCCGGTCGAGGTCACACCCGACCCGCGGGTGGCCGCACTCGTCCTGCTGGCCCCGGCGACGGCGTGGTTCCGGGAGCCGGGCGCCCTCGACGCCGTCAGCGCGCCCGTGCTCATGCTGAGCGGCGAGTGCGACGAATCGACGCCCGCCTGGCACGCGGAGCTCGTGGAGAAGGGGCTGTCGGCCGGAGCCGACCTCGAGCACCACGTCGTGGCGAACGCGGGCCACAACTCGTTCCTCAGTCCCTACCCGGACGAGATGACCGGGCCCCGGTACCCCGCCTCGCTCGATCCGCAGGGCTTCGACCGGCGCGCCTTCCACGAGTGGATGCAGGCCGAGATCCTCGGGTTCCTGCGCAGGGCCCTCTGAGCGGCTCGTCTATCCTCGGGCGCGTGGGAAGTGCAGGTTCATCGAGGCCGTTCGCCTGCGCGCTGCTGGTGGCGGCCGCCGCGCTCGCCGCCGGGGTCGCCTCACCGCAGCGTGCGTCGGCCTCGTGCATCCTGAGCGCGACCCACCTCGGCCAGCCGTACCTCGGGGCCGGCGCGCTGCGGGCGGACGACGTCGGCGACCGTGCGGGGCGGGCGACGATCCCCGCCTGCAACGACACCCCCGGCGCCGGTCCGGTCGAGCCCGCGACGACCGCGACCGTGAGACGCGTCCGGCTCGTCGCCCCACGCTTCGCCATGGCGCTTCCCAACGTGTCGGGCTCAAGCGAGCTGATGATCGCCGACGGCATCCCGTGCGGGCGGCCCACGACGGCGAGGGTGCTCGCCTGCCTGCGCGAGCGCACGACCCGCCTCCTGGAGGGGCCCTCGCTGATCGCCCCGCCGAGTGCCCGCGCGGGGGCGGTCATCCGCCTCGGCGTTCACGTGCGCGACCCCGCGCTGCGGCGCTTGACCGTCTTCGGCATCGAGGCGCGGCTCCAGCGCCTCACCGGGAGGCGCTGGCAGTCCGTGTTCCACCTGCAGTTTCCCCTCCCCGCAGACGCTCCCCCGCCCGAGCCGGTCGCCGTGGGTACCCCGGGGTATGGCTGGGTGTCGATCGGATTCATCGGGGGAGCTCCCCGCCCGGTCCGCCTCCCCGTGGTCGAGCCGGGCCGGTACCGGATCGTGAAAGAGGCGGCCGCCGGCGCGCGCAGAACCCACCTGGTCGCGTACCTCACGATCCGCCCGGCCGCCTCGCCGTAGGACCGGCGGCCTCCGGGGTCTAAGCTCGCCCCATGTCCGAGCGCGCGGTCCGCGTGTTCGTCGCGGACGACCACCCGCCGTACCGGGATGACATCTCCCGAGCGATCTCGGAGCGGCCCGGCGTGGAGATGGCCGGCACCGCCGGCAACGGGCTCGCGGCGCTCGACGGGATCCGCCGAGAGCTCCCGGACGTGGCCGTCCTCGCGATCGACCTCTCGGGGATGGGCGGGATCGAGATCACCGTCCGGCTGGTGCGCGAGGCCCTCGCCACCCGCGTGCTCCTCCTGTCGGCCGCGCCCGAGGACGTCTACGACGCCCTGGCCGCCGGGGCCGCCGGCTACCTGATGCGCCGCGCCCACCCCGAGAGCGTCTGCGGAGCGGTGCAGGCGGTCGCACGCGGGGAGAACGTGCTGGCGCCCGAGGCCCAGGACGCGCTGATCGACCGCATCCGCGACCGCGCCGGCCAGGTCCGCGCGGCCCTCTCCGGGCGCGAGCACGAGGTCCTGCGGCTCACCGCCGAGGGCCTCTCGGCGCCGCAGATCGGAGCCGAACTCCACCTCAGCCCGACCACCGTGAAGTCGCATCTGCACGGCGCCTACGACAAGCTCGGCGTCTCCGACCGCGCCGCCGCCGTGGCCGTCGCCATCCGGAGCGGCCTGCTCGACTGACGTCACGCAGTGCGGGAACCGCGCGCTCGCCCGGAGGTCCAATTGGACGCGCGCGCGTGGTCCAATTGGACCTCCACCGCACGCACGCGGCCGGCCGGTGGCGACGGCGGGTGCTGCGTGGGAGTACGGTCCCGCCCATGGACGACACCGAGATCCGCACCGTGGTCAAGAGGCTGTCGCGGCCTCACCCCTCCGGCGGGGACGTGATCGAGCGCGCCGCCATCCTCGCGGCGGGGGGCGATTTCCGCGCCATCCTCGCCTGGATCGACGCCCACGACGGTGTGGCCGAGGAGGCCGTGGCGCTCGCGCCGACGGGCGGCCTGCACGGCTCGCGCATGTCGTACGGCGCCGGCGCCGCGACGCCGCCCCCGTCACGCTTCGTACTGCCGGCGGGCACCCTGGGCTGACGCGTCCGGATGGGGGACGAGTGACGTCTGAGCCCCGATCCGGAGTCGATCTCTACTGGCTCCCGCTGGGTGCGGGGGGCCATTCCGTGCGGCTCAACGGGCGGGTCTTCGAGGCGGCCGTGGCGCTGCGCCAGCGGCGCCGGCCGTGCGACCTGTACCACTCCGCGCTCGTCGCCCGTGTTCCCGAGGGCTCCTTCGCGATCGAGATGGGGCCGATCGTCGACGGCGACGGCGCCGCCCGCGGCGTGGTGGCCGAGGGCCCCGTCGGGATCCGCTTCGCCGGACGGCTGCGCCTCTTCCGCTACGAGGTGCGCCGCCGGCCCGACGGCGTCATCCCCGACGTCGCCGAGGCCGTCGAGAGCCCCCGCCGGCTCACCGGCGACCTGGACCTCACCCGGCGGATGCTCGATCTGGTCGCCGAGGTCCCGACGCCGGTCTGGGGACGCGACGAGCTCCGTGCCGGGGAGTGGTGGAACTCCAACTCCCTGATCGCCTGGCTGATCGCCCGCAGCGGCCTACCGGCCGAGTCGATCCCGATGCCGGTGGGCGGGCGCGCCCCGGGCTGGAACGCCGGCCTCGTGGTGGCGCGCCGCCGGCAGGCCTAGCGGCCCACCGGCCCGTCAGCCCTCGAGCAGGCCCCTCAGGCCCATCAGGGCGATCGGGATCCAGGTGGGGCGGTTGTTGAGCTCGTAGGTGAGCTCGTAGACGGCCTTCTCCAGGAGCGAGGTGTCGAGCAGCATCTCGAGGTCCTCGCGCTCCGACGGGATCCACTCGGCATCGCCCGACTCGGCGAGGTAGGCGCCGAGGAAGGCGCCGCTGACCGCGTCGCACCAGGCGTTGCCCCAGGCCTCGAGGTCGCGTGCGGCGTCGGAGTCGGGATCGACCAGGCCGCGGGCCGACTGGTCGAGCAGCGAGGCGTAGGACGCGTAGTGGAACGAGCGCAGCAGGCCGGCGACGTCGCGCAGCGGGCTGCGCTTCACGCGGCGGTCGCTGAGGCTGCGCGCCGGCTCGCCCTCGAAGTCGATGATCATGAAGTCGCGGCCGGTGAAGAGCACCTGGCCCAGGTGCAGGTCGCCGTGGCAGCGGATGCGCTTGGCGTCGAGCGGACCGGCGGTGAGGCGGGCGAAGCGCGCGAGCAGCGCCGGCTCCATCTCGAGCAGGGCCTCGGCGTCGTCGCGGGCGCGGCCGTCGAGGGCGAGCAGGTCCTTGCGCAGGAGCTGCATCGCCCGTGCCGTCAGGTTGCGCATCGACTGGTAGACCGAGCGCTGATAGTGCGGGGTGAAGGGCTCGGGCGTGAAGCCGTCGTCCATCGTGTCGGCCGCAAGCGCCGAGTGCAGCTCGGCGACGCGCTGTTCCGAGCAGCTGGGCCGACTGGATGTAGGAGCCGACCAGCTCGCCCACCGCTTCGGGGATCGGCGCGAGGGCGCGCTCGATCAGGTCGGCCGGTGGAGCCGCCGTCGGGCGGCGCCAGGCCCTGCTGGACCCTCTCGGTCAGGGCCTGCTCGTAGAAGCGCCCGAGGGCGTCGAGCGTGTACTGCCAGGCGTCGCCCTCGTTGGGCACGAACTCGTGCACGATCGCCAGGGTGGCCGGCGCGGCGCCGTCGGCGCTGTACTCCAGCGACCCGGCCACCGAGGGCGTGTTGTCGTACGGCGAGCGCTCGCCGAGGAAGAGGCCGAGCTCGAGGTCGGGGTTCACGCCCGACTCGACCTTGCGGAAGAACTTCATGATCAGGCTCTGGCCGAACATCACCGAGGTGTTGCTCTGCTCGGCGCGGAAGATCGAGGGCTCGGGCGGCTCGGCGCCGTTGAGCGCGGCGCGCAGGGCCGGCGTCGGCTTGCCGGCCAGGCGCCCGCCGGCGGACCCCTTGAGCGTGCGCCGCCCGCGCATCACGTCGAGGAAGGCGCGGCAGACCTCGGGGTCGATCAGGCCCTCGGCGATGACCGCGCTGTCGCCGCGGCGGAACATCCGGGTGACGACGCTGCGGGGGGCGTCGACCAGCAGGTTCTCGGCGCGCTCGCCCTCGACCAGCGAGAGCGGCACCGAGTAGGTCTCCGCCTCGCCCTCGGTGAACTCGACCTTCACGATCAGCACCCGCGCGCCCATCGTGGAGCGCGCCCGTGGCCAGCGGGATGCAGTCGGTGATGTCGACGTTGCGGATGGTCCGCGCCTTGCCGGCGAACCAGCGGCGGCCGGGCAGGAACCGCGCGATGGCCCGCTCGAACTCGGGGCGGGCGCGCCCGGTGACCAGCGCGTCGATCGAGCCGCTGCCCTCGATCACCGGCGTGCCGAGGTCGGCGATCTCCGACGGCTCGTCGCGGGCGCCCTCGATGGCCAGCCAGTAGACGGCGTTCGGGCCGAGGGTGAGCAGGTAGGGCAGCTCGCCGATCGGCGGGAAGCGGGTCTGGCCGAAGAGCTCCAGGGGCTCCAGGCCCTTGAAGCGCGACAGGTCGAGCTCGACGTACTGCGGGAAGCGCGACAGGTTGGCGACGATCAGCACCGAGCGCTTCTCGTCGCTGCGCAGGTAGGCCAGCACGCGCCGGTTCTCGGGGTGCAGGAACTCCAGGTCGCCGCGGCCGAACAGGTCGTAGCGCTTGCGCAGCGCGAGCATCCGCTTCATCCACCACAGCAGCGAGCCGCCGTTCTTGGCCTGCGTCTCGACGTTGACCGTCTCGTAGTGGAACTCGGGGTCGATGATCGGCGGCAGGAAGAGCTGCTGGGGGTTGGCGCGCGAGAAGCCGGCGTTGCGGTCGCCGGTCCACTGCATCGGCGTGCGCACGCCGTCGCGGTCGCCGAGGTAGATGTTGTCGCCCATCCCGATCTCGTCGCCGTAGTAGATGAACGGCGTGCCCGGCAGCGAAAGCATCAGGGCGTTCATCAGCTCGATCTTGCGCCCGGTCGTTGCCCAGCAGCGGCGCCAGCCGGCGACGGATGCCCAGGTTGATCCGCGCCCGCGGCTCGTGCGCGTAGACCCGGTACATGTAGTCGCGCTCCTCGTCGGTGACCATCTCGAGCGTCAGCTCGTCGTGGTTGCGCAGGAACAGGCCCCACTGGCAGCCGTCGGGGATCTCCGGCGTCTGCTCGAGGATGTCGATGATCGGGTAGCGGTCCTCCATCTGGATCGCCATGAACAGGCGCGGCATCAGCGGGAAGTGGAACGCCATGTGGCACTCGTCGCCCTCGCCGAAGTACTCGCGCGCGTCCTCGGGCCACTGGTTGGCCTCGGCCAGGAACATCCGGTTCGGGTAGCTGTCGTCGGTGTGCTTGCGCAGCGCCTTCAGGAAGTCGTGCGTCTCGACGAGGTTCTCGCAGCTGGTGGCGTCGCGCTCGTAGAGGTACGGGATGGCGTCGAGCCGCAGGCCGTCCACGCCCATCTTCATCCAGTAGTCGCACGTCGCCAGTCAGGACGCGGCGGACCTCGGGGTTGTCGAAGTTGAGGTCGGGCTGGTGCGAGTAGAAGCGGTGCCAGTAGTACTGCTGCGCGATCGGGTCCCACGACCAGTTCGAGGTCTCGAAGTCCTTGAAGATGATCCGCGCCTCGCGGTAGCGCTGCGGGTCGTCGCTCCACACGTAGAAGTCGCGCCAGCGGCTGCCCGCGGGCGCCCGGCGCGCGCGCTGGAACCAGGGGTGCTGGTCGGAGGTGTGGTTGAGCACCAGCTCGGTGATGACCCGCAGGCCGCGGTCGTGGGCCATCCGGATGAACCGCGCGATGTCGCGCATCGATGCCGTAGTTCGGGTTGACCGAGCGGTAGTCGGAGATGTCGTAGCCGTCGTCGCGCTGGGGCGAGGGATAGAACGGCTGCACCCAGATCGCCGTCACGCCCGAGGTCGTGCAGGTAGTCGAGCTTCGAGATCAGGCCCTTGAAGTCACCGACCCCGTCGTCGTCGCTGTCGCAGAACGAGCGCACGTGGAGCTGGTAGATGACCGCGTCGCGGTACCAGTCGGGGCCGTCGTCCGTCGGGGTTCGCGGGAGGCTCGTCGGCATCGCGCCGGATGCTACCCAAGCACCGGCGCCGACGACCCGCGCACGAATCGTCACAAGTGGGCATCATCCAGCCATGGGAGAGATCCAGCGCACCTATCGCGGCTCGGCCGTCCGCCCCGAGGAGGAGCTGACCCGCCAGGGCCCCGAGCGCGCCCTGGTGATCGCGTCGCTCGAGCGCGACGGCGACGAGCAGGAGGACCGCCTGCGCGAGCTGGGCGAGCTGCTGCGCACCGCCGGTGCCGAGGTGATCGAGACCCTCGTTCAGCACCGCGAGCGGCCGATGCCGCGCACCTACCTCGGCACCGGCAAGCTGGAGGAGCTCAAGGGCCTGGTGGAGCGCCTCAAGCCCGACCTCGTGGCCGCCGAGGGGTCGCTCAGCCCGGGCCAGCAGCGCTCGCTGGAGGACCGGCTGAAGACGCGGGTGGTCGACCGCACCGCGGTGATCCTCGACATCTTCGCCCAGCACGCCCGCTCGGCCGAGGGCAAGCTGCAGGTGGAGCTGGCGCAGCTCGAGTACTCCTACGCCCGCCAGGAGGGCCTGTGGCAGCACCTCGAGCGCCTCGGCGGCGGCGTCGGCACGCGCGGACCGGGCGAGAGCCAGCTCGAGTCCGACCGGCGCCTGGTGCGCAACCGCATGGCCACCCTGCGCCGGCGCCTGCGCGACGTGGCCCGCTCGCGCGAGACCCAGCGCGAGCGGCGCATCGGCTCCCCCATCCCCCGCATCGCCCTCGCCGGCTACACCAACGCCGGCAAGTCGAGCCTGATGAACGCCCTCAGCGGCGCCGAGGTGAGCGTGGACGACGCGCTCTTCGAGACCCTCGACCCGACCACCCGCAAGCTGGCGTGCGACGGGCACGAGGTGCTGCTGTCGGACACGGTCGGCTTCATCCGCCACCTGCCCCACCAGCTCGTGAAGGCCTTCTCGGCCACCCTCGAGGAGGCGCGCGACGCCGACCTGATCCTCCACGTGGCCGACGCCTCCGAGCCCGAGGGCCGCCGCGCCGCCCGCGCGCGCGCGGTCGGCGAGGTGCTCGAGGAGATCGGCGCCGCCGACATCCCGCGCCTGCTGGTGCTGAACAAGGTCGACCTCGTCGGCGACGACGAGCGCACGGCACTGCGCTTCCGCCACCCGGACGCGGTCCAGGTGTCGGCGATCACGCGCGAGGGCCTCGACGAGCTCGCCGCCCGCCTGGCGCGAGGCCGCGCGATCGCGCCTCACCTCACTCGACGTGACGATCCCCTACGCCGATTCGGGCCTGATCGCGGCGATCTACGCCGACGGCAGCGAGGTCACCCAGGAGGCGACCGAGGAGGGCACGCGCGTCCACGCCCTCATGCCCGCCGCGGCCGCTGCCCGGATCCGCGCGGCGCTCAACGGAGCGCGCGCGACCTAAGCCGCGAAGCCTCCGCGGAGCCGCTCACCGGCGATGCCGACGACGTTGGCGCCCGCCCAGGCGGCGCCGAATGCCATCGCCGCGCCGACGCCCCAGAGGCCGTCCGAGTTCGAATCGGTGATGCCGTCGATGGCGAAGCAGAGCGCGAAGGCGACCGGCATGGCAACCCGGCAGATGAGCCGGCGCCCGAGCCACCCCGCGACCAGGGCGACGACGCCCAGGCACGCCACGACGCCGGCGACCTGCCACGCCTCGTACGGACCGGTCTGACTCCCCGTCACCGGATCGACGTCGTAGTCCTGATCCCACCCGAGCCAGACCAGGTACAGGACCGCGGTGACCGCCGCGATGGCACCGGCGACGATCCTGTCACGGGTCGTGGCGAGCAGGCGCCCGCGGGAGGGATCGTCCATGGCGAGGAACCTACCGCCGCGGGCCAGGGCGACTGAGCGCGGAGCGCGAACGCCACCTATCACCGAGACGGCACGGCGACGGCCGGCGCGTGGCGTTTCCGCGCGTCCAAATGGACCCCGAGGCGAGGTCCAATTGGACACGGAACCCAAGCGCGGCGATCGGCCCGGGCGAAGCTGCGCGCCGGCAACCACTCACAGCGCAGGAGCCTGAAGCCTGAAACCGTCTCTTCGTCTGCGGACCACTGTGATTGCTGTACCGCGACGTACCCCGGGCGAAGCCCGGAGGAGCGGAATCAAAATGGCCCCGGCCAGGGGCCATTTTGTCGCCCTGATCTCCCCGCAAGTGGGAGATCAGTGCGTTGACGCACGTCTGGGTAAGGCGTTCCATGGACGCCCCCGACGATCGTCCCGAAGAGTGGGGCCAGAACCACTCCGAAGTGGTCGAGCTCCGTCCTGAGCAAAGCGGGGTGATCGAGCTCCGAAGTGGTTCAGCTCCGAAGTGGTTCAGCTCCGGGGTGGTCGAGCCTCGAGGTGGTTCAGCTTCGGGCTGGTCCAGCTCCGTCCTGAGCAGGGTGGAGTGAGACCACTCCGTCCCGAGCAAAGCGAAGGTGGTCGAGCTCCGAAGTGGCCGAGCGTCGTCCTGAGCAAAGCGAAGTGGTCGCGCTTCGGGGTGGCTCAGCTCCGAGGTGGTCGAGCTCCGAAGTGATCGAGCTCCGTCCCGGGCACGCGGAGTGGGACCGCCTCATGGCGGCCCCACTCCCCCGAAGATCAGCGGATGTAGACCGGGGTGCCGATGTCGACGAGGTCGTAGAGACGCTCGGCGTCGCCGATGTACATGCGGATGCAGCCGTGCGAGGCGCGGCTTCCGATGGAGCCCGAGGACGGGGTGCCGTGCATGCCGATGGCCGGCGCCGAGGTGCCGATCCAGCGGGTGCCGAGCGGGTTGTTGACTCCGGGGGGCACGGGCCCGAGGCCGGCGGCCCAGGGGGAGTCGGGCGGGAACCAGGTCGGGTTGCGCTGCTTCTGGATGACCTCGAAGTCGCCGGTCGGCGTGGGGTGGTCGTAGGAGCCGACGGCCACGGGGAAGACGACCTTCTTGCCGGCCTTGAACCAGGTGAGGCGGAAGTTGCCGCGGTCCACGATCACGACCGGCCCGACCGAGGTGACCGCGGGGATCACGCGCTTGGACGTGAGGGTCGCGACGGGGCGGTCGCGGAAGAGGATCGCCCGCTCGACGGTGTTCGCCGACTTCGTCAGGTCGACGGTGATGCCGATGCGCGCCTTGGTGACGACCGGGGTCGCGCCCTTCAGGCGCAGGCTCGCGTTGCGGACGGGGACGTCGTTGGACGCCGCGCGCAGCGTGAGCGTGGCGATCAGGCGCGAGCGGTTGACCTTCTCCTTGAGCGGCACGGTGACGCCCTCGGCGGGCAGCTCCTTGGTGCGCCCGTAGATCAGTGCCACCTGGACGGCGTAGGCGACATTCGCGACGTAGCCGACCTTCACCGGGTCGACCGGCTTGAGGTTGCGTCCCCGGAAGGTGATGGCCACCCTCTCGCGGCGCGGGACGACGTGCTGGGCGATGACCGCCTCGGTCGCCGCCTCAGCCGTCAGGCCGCCCACGGGGACCCCTGCGATCGAGACCCCGGGGGCGATGACGCCGGCCGCCAGCGGGGCCGGCACCGGGTCCTGCGCGAGGGAGGTCGCGGGCAGGACGCCCGCCACGGCCACGGCGAGCGCCGTCGCCATCGTCGATCGCCAGCTCTTCATCCGTTCCCCCGTCACCGTCGGTCGTCTCAGACCGGCGATATTAGTGCAGGAACCGGCTGTTTCACCCACCCGCAGGGTGAGGCACGTCGCTGCGGACCAGGCGGCCCGAGGCCGCGTGGCGCGCGAGGGCCACGTCGCCCCACCTGCCGAGCACCCCCCGGCGCGCGAAGGTCATGGCCAGGCGCCCGTCGGCATCGAGCGCGACCGCCGACAGCGCGTCGATCGGCACCGGCCCGAAGACGCCGACCAGCAGCAGTTCCCCGACGGCGGCGTGCTCGGCCTGGATGCGCCCCCAGGCCGTCGCCAGCCGCTCCCGCGGCAGGTCGGGCCAGGGCACCCGGGCCCGGCGGATCGTGCGCAGCCGCAACGGCCCGCCGTCGCCGGGCGCGGCATGGGCCCTGGGACGCTCCAGGGGGCGGACCATCCCGGCGCCCGTCCCGGGGAGCGCGACCGCGTGCGACGCCGTGCCGGCGATGCCCCGCGTACCGCGGACGACCGGGGCGGCGAGCGCGGCCGTCTCGATGCGGGCGCTCGTCGCGAGGCCCTCCGGGCCGCAGGAGTGGACGACGGTGGCCGGCGCCGGCGCCGCGTGGACCTGCGCGCCGGGTCGCAGAGCGGGCGCGAGCGCGCGCGGGGTGGGCGCCGCGACGCCCCACGCGTGCGTCGTCACGGTGGGGTCGATCGGATGGGCGGAGCTCGTCGCGCCGAGGCGCGCGACCAGGCGGCGGATCTCCTCGGCGGGAGAGCGGGCCGCCCGCTTCTGGCTCAGGACGCCGCCCCCTGGGCGACGATCACCCCGAGCGCCTGGCGCACGCGCTCGAGCGGCTCGAGCACGTCCATCCGCTCGGCCACCGCGACGAGGGTCGCGGCGACGCTCTCCTCGTCCTGCGACTCGGCCGGGAGCGTCACGCGCAGCGGATGGCCGGAGTCGCTCGCCTGGAGCAGGAAGGTGTTGGAGCCCTGCCCCTGGCCGCTACGGGTGCCGAGCGCCCCGATCGCCGCCGAGCGCGACGGGCCCACGAAGGCCATCGGGCAGCAATCGACCGGCTCGTCGAGGAGGGTGGCGTCGTCGACCACCAGCACGCTCGGCGGCTGCTCGAGAGCCTCCATGAGCGTGCGCAGCACGACCTCGGTGCGCAGGTAGCGGTCGAGCACGCCCCCGTAGAGCGCCCGCTGCAGGCGGGTCGGGGTCACCGGGTCGGTGAACCGGAAATCGACCGGCAGGCCGCTCGTGTCGGTCACCATCAGGCCGCCGATGTAGGTGCCGCCCTCGTCGGCCTGCACCACCAGGTATCCGGGCCGGTGCTCGTCGCTACGCGAAGACATCGATGAGGCTCCCTGTGCGTCCGCTGGGGTCCGGGGCGCCGCTGGCGTAGCGGGCGTGCCCCGAGGGCTGGCGGCGGCCGGCCTCCGGATCAGGCGACCCGTCGGAGGGGCGCGCGTCGTCGGGCATGCGGCGGGCGATCGCGGCGGCCACGGCGGCGCCGGTGGCGGTCGGGGCGGCGGGGCCGCTCACGCGGTCGGTGACACCGCTCACGACGGGTCATCCATGGCCGACGGGCGGCGGCCGTACGAGGCGTCGGCGGCCTGCTGGGCGGCGGCGGCCTCGGCGACGGCGAGCTCGGCCTCGCGCTGGGTCTGGGCGGCGGCCGAGCGCATCAGCGCCGTGATCACCATCAGCGTCGACCACCAGGCCACGAGCGACATCGCGATGGCGCCGCCGAGCCCGCGCAGGATCGCGTCGGAGACGGCGAAGCCCTGTCCGCGGCACACCCAGTAGGCGATCAGGAAGCCGACGAGGCCGCCGACGCCCTTGGACCGGGTGACCCAGAACTGCATCGGGCTCGTCGCCGACCCGTCGCCGCCCTTCTTCTTGTCGCCCTTCTTGTCGCCCTTCTTGTCCTTCTTGTCGGCCATCAGGCGATCCCGTCCGCGCGACGGCGCATCTCGCGCTGGCGCTCGAAGATGAACCGCACGAGGCGGTCCTCATCGGCCTGAGGGATCTCGAGGAAGGCGATCGCCACCCGGAAGGGGCGCTCCTGGGCATCGACGCGGTCGCAGCGGACCACCCTGCCCGCGACGTCGATCGCCCCGGCATCGCCGCCGCAGAGGACGGTCGTGACGAGCGGCGAGCCGACCTCGATCGCCTTCCCCAGCCGCAGCAGGGCCCCGCCGGCCGACAGGTTCTCGGTGATCGCGCCGGTGGAGACCTCCTCCCGGCCGTCGGGGATGCTCGCGTGGACCATCAGGTGCACCGACACGCGCACGGCGCCCCGGCGCTGCATCCGGCGCCCGTCGCCGATCAGCCGGGCCGTGTAGGCGCCGCCGTCCGTCGACCGGGGCGAGCACCAGCTCGGCGTCGACCTCGCAGGGGATCTCGCGGCAGGTGTAGGCCACGACGAACCGGAGCCCGAGCGGCAGCGGCACGAGCTGCCCGCCCAGACGCGGGGAGTCGAGGGTGAGCAGGCCGTCGGCTGAGCCGTCCACCACCGACGTCCAGGGGCCGCCGGGCAGGCCGTCGAGCACCACGCGCGTGCCGCGTTCGGGCAGCGGGGCGGGCTCGAAGGCCGTTGAGGCGGCGGCGCTCACGGCAGGAGCATCTCCGCCACCCGGCGGGCGTCGGCCGGCCGCAGCGAGCCGGCCACCGAGGTGCCGTCCGAGAGGAAGCCGAGGGGCTTGCCCATGCGCAGCGGCACGTTGACCAGGTTGCCGTGGAAGCGCGTCTCGTCGAGCTTGGTCATGGTGAGGCGGTTGACTCCGACCATGCGGAAGCGGCGCTGCGCGTCGCCGAGGTCGGCGACCGGGGTCGCGGTGGGCAGCACCAGATGCACCTCGTCGGCCTTGACCGGGGTGATCAGCGCGGCCAGCTCCTCGATCTCGGCCAGGTGCTGGTGCGAGCGGCCCTCGGTGTCGATCACGATCAGGTCGCGGTCGCCGAGGGTCGAGCGCAGGTTCTCGAGCGACGGGCCGTCGGGGGCCCGGAAGAGCTGGATGTCGAGGCGCCGCGCGTGGGCCTCGAGGGAGTCGTGCGACCCCGGCCCGGCGGCGATCAGGGCCACCGCGAGGCCCGAGGCGCGGTAGCGGCCCGGCCAGCCCGACGGCGGCGCTGGTCTTGCCGACGCCGCTCTGGCCGACGAAGGCGATGGTGTGGCCCATCGCCCGCGGCTTCCAGTCGCGCACCATGGGAAGCCGCGAGACCAGGTGCTCCTTGACGGCGTCGCGCAGGGAGGCGCCGGGCTCGAGGAACGGGATGACCGACCGCGAGAAGCCGTCGAGGAAGGGGTCGAGATAGCGGGCGTCCACGCCCGCGCGGATCAGCTCTGCGCGCACGCCGTCCAGCGGCGACGCGGGCCGGCTCACGGGCTCGAAGTGCCCGTCCATCTCGCCCGGCCCATCTCGTCGCCCTCGGGCTCGGAGGCCTCGGGCTCGACGATCGCGCGGGTCGCGGGAGCGGCCATGAGCTCCTCGATGGCCGGCGGGGTCGCGACGGCCTTGGCGTGCGCCTCGCGCACCGCCGCGCGGGCGGCCTCGAGGATCGCCTGCGTGCGCTCGAGGTCGCCGGGGGCGAACGGGGCGCCGGCGCCGGGCGTAGGTGGCCGCGGGCGAGGCCGGCGCGCCGGCGCCCGGCGCGAGGGCCTCCGCCTCGGCCTCGGCCTCCTCGGCGGCGGCCAGTCGGCTCTCGAGGTGGCGACGGAACGCGGCCGGGACGAACTCCTCCTCGGGCGCCTCCTCCGGGGGTCTCGGCCACGAGCGGGGCCGCGACCGAGGCGGCGGCCTCGCGGTTGGCGGCCTCCCCCTCGCCGGCGGGCAGGCCCTCGGCCGCCGTGACCTCGACGCCCTCGCGGCCGAAGAACCCGCCGATGCCGCCCTTCACGACCCGCTTGGTCTGCAGGATGACGGCCTCCTCGCCGAGCTCGGCGCGGACCTGGGTCAGCACCTCGTCGATGGTGGCTCCGGAGAACTGCTTGATCTGCACGGCCGGTTGCTCCTCGGGTCAGGACGGGCTAGACGAGCGCGGCGAGCCCGATGGGCTCGACACGGACGGATGGGCAGGATCTCGTGGTACGAGAGGACGGTCAGGTTGGGGATGGCATGGGCGGTGAGCGCCTTGAGGTGGCGACGGGTGGCGCCCGAGCAGAGGAGCACGGGCGCGGCGCCCATCGGCCTGGGCCTGCTCGGCCTGCTCCTTGAGCGTGTCGATGAGGGCCGAGGCGCGGGCCGGGTCCATGGTCACGGCGGTGCCGTCGTCGGTACGCGCCACCGACTCGGCCACCTCGCGGTCGACCTCGGGGTCGAGGGTGATCGCGCGCAGCGTCCCGGTCTCGTCGACGAAGCGGCCGCAGATGGCACGCGAGAGCGCCTGGCGGCAGTACTCGGCGAGGATCGGGACGTCCTTGGTGAGCTTGGCCTTGTCGCCGAGCGTCTCCAGGATCGTCACCAGGTCGCGCACCGGCACGGCCTCCGCCAGGAGGGTCTGCAGCACGCGCTGCACCTCGCCGACGGTCATCAGGTCGGGCACCAGCTCGTCCACCGGGGCCGGGAAGCGCTCCTTGAGCGTGTCGAGGAGGCCGCGGACGTCCTGGCGGCCGAGCAGCTCGGCGGCGTTGCGGCGGATCACCTCGCTGAGGTGCGTGACCACGAGCGAGGTCGAGTCGACGACGGTGTAGCCCGAGATCTCGGCCTGCTCGCGCTGGGCCTCGCCGATCCAGACCGCGGGCAGCCCGAACGAGGGCTCGATGGTCGGGATGCCGTCGAGCGGCAGGTCGGCGGTGCCCGGGTTCATCGCGAGCAGCTGGCCGGGCATGAGCGACCAGCGCGCCACCTCGACGCCCTTGATCTTCACGGCGTAGTCGTGCGAGCCCAGCTGGATGTTGTCGCGGATGCGGATCGGGGCGAGCGACAGGCCGAGCTCGGTGGCCATCTGGCGGCGCACCATGGCGACGCGGCCGAGCAGGTCGCCGCCCTCGTCGGCGTCGACCAGCGGCACCAGGCCGTAGCCGATCTCCAGCTCGAGCGGATCGAGCGGCAGCAGCGCCGCGACGTTCTCGGGCTCCGAGCGGGCGGGTGGCGACCTCGGTGGCGGCGTCGTTGGCGGCGGCCTCCTCGTCCTCGCGGATGCCCTTCTTGAGCGTGCGTCGCGACCAGCAGCATCGACGCCGCCGATCATGAAGAACGGCAGCTTGGGCAGGCCGGGCACGAGGCCGAGCGCCGGTCGCCACGATGCCCGCCAGGAAGAGCGCCCGCGGCTGGCTGACGATCTGGTTGGCGAGGTCCTGGCCGAGGTTCGACTCGCCCACCGAGCGCGTGACGATGATGCCGGTGGCGGTGGAGATCAGCAGCGCCGGGATCTGGTTGACCAGGCCCTCACCGACGGTCAGCAGCGAGAAGTGCTGGATCGCCTCCGAGAAGCCCATCCCCTGCTGGAAGACGCCGACGGCGAGGCCGCCGAGCAGGTTGATCATCACGATCAGGACGGCGGCGATCGCGTCGCCCTTCACGAACTTCGAGGCACCGTCCATCGCGCCGTAGAAGTCGGCCTCCTTGGCGATGGTCTCGCGGCGCTTCTTGGCCTCCTCGTCGGTGATGACGCCGGCGTTGAGGTCGGCGTCGATCGCCATCTGCTTGCCGGGCATGGCGTCGAGGGTGAACCGGGCGGCCACCTCGGCGACGCGGCCGGCGCCGTTCGTGATCACCACGAACTGGATCACGATCAGGATCGTGAAGACGATGAGGCCGACGACCACGTTGCCGCCGACGACGAAGGCGCCGAACGAGGAGATGACCTCGCCGGCCTCGCCGTGGAGCAGGATCAGCCGGGTGCCGGAGATGTTCAGCGCGAGCCGGAACAGCGTCGCCACCAGCAGCAGCGACGGGAAGACCGAGAACTGGAGCGGCTCGGTGGTGTAGAGCGTCGCCAGCACGATCGAGAGCGCCGCCGCGATGTTCGCCGTCAGGAGGATGTCCAGCAGGAACGGCGGCAGCGGGATGATCATCATCACGACGATCCCGACGACGACGATCGCGATCGCGACGTCGCTGTTGTCCATCAGGCGCGCCAGGGCGCTGCGCGAGGAGGACCGCGGGGCGGCGATGGCGGTGCTCATGCGGCGGCCGGCTCGCGCCCGGTGGCGCGGTACACGTGGGCGAGGATCTCGGCGACGGCGCCGAAGGCGTCGGCCGGGATGAACTGGCCGATCTCGGCGGCGGCGAAGATGCTGCGGGCGAGCGGCGGGTCCTGCACGACCGCTGACGCCGCTACTCACGGGCCTTGGCGATGATGCGCAGGGCCACGTGGTCGGCGCCCTTGGCCACCACCTGCGGGGCCGGGAGGGCGCGGGCGTAGCGCAGCGCCACGGCGAAGTGGGTCGGGTTGGTGATGACCACGTCGGCGTCGGGGACCGCCGACATCATGCGCTGCACGGCCATCTCGCGCTGGCGGCGCTTGAGCTGGCCCTTGACCTCGGGGTTGACGTCGCCCTCCTTGGCCTCGCGCTTGACCTCGTCCTTGCTCATGCGCAGGTCGCGCTCGTGCTGCCAGCGCTCGTAGACGAAGTCGGCGATCGCGATCAGCACGTAGATGGCGACGATCGCGAAGCCGATCTTCATCACCAGCGCCGCTCACGACCACCAGGGCGAGGCCCGGGCTCGCGCCCAGGAGCGCGATCAGGTCGGGGATCGCGCCCTTGACCACGATGTAGGCGACGACGCCGGTCACGCCGACCTTGATCAGGTCCTTGACCACGGTCACCAGGGAGCGCGTGGAGAAGAGGCGCTTGACGCCGGAGGTCGGGTTCAGCACCGAGAAGCGCGGCTTGAGGATCTGCGTGTTGATGCCCGGCTTCACCTGGATCGCCGAGGCGACGACGCCGACGACCATGCCGGCGATCGCGAAGGGCGCGGTGAGGCGCATCGAGTCCCAGCCGGCGTCGGTCATGATGCGCCAGCCGCTGGCGAGGGGTGATGTGCTCGGTCGTGCCGGCCGAGCCGAGGGAGGTGCTCATCACCCGGATCAGGCCGGCCAGGAGCCAGCTGCCGACGAAGGACAGCATCGCGAAGGTGGCGAGCAGGCCCATGCCCGTGTTGATCTCGCGGCTGCGCGCGACCTGGCCGCGCTTGCGCGATTCATCGCGGCGCTTGGGTGTCGCTGCCTCTGTGCGATCTCCTGCCGAGCCGGCCATTCGACGCCCGCCGTCCTACTCGCGCGTCGTCCTTGACTCCGTCTGCCCGTACCCATCCGGGGTACGGCCGCGGGGCTCAGCCGAGGGGATCCTCGGAGCACACCACCCGGTTCTCTTCGTCAAATCCGACCGAAAGGTTGAGCGCCGCCGCCTCGAGCACGATCGTGCGGCTCGCGCAGCGCACCTCGACGCCGGGGTGGGCGACGTCGGCCACGAGCCTGCGGGGGCCCGAAGCACCCTCGAGGACCACGCGCACGGGAGCGCCGCCGGGGGCGCCGAGCTCGGTGGTGACCAGGCAGCCGGCGATGCGCATCGTGCCGCCCCGGACCGTCGCGCCCGCGCCGTGGGCCCGCAGGTCGCCCCCGATGTCGGCCTCGACGTTGTAGGTGCCGTGCCCGGTCAGGATCAGGCTGCCGCGCGTCTCCACGCGGCACGCCTGGATGTAGGCCGCCTCGACGTCGGAGGTGTGCGCGGCGGTGCTGCGCATCATGAGGACGGCCCGCGAGAGGCCCTTCGCCGCCGCCGTGACGGCCTCGAGGGTGACGTGCTCGCCCCGCGTCGCCGCACCGATCGCCTCGACGGCCGTCGTGACCGCCTCGAACACGCGCTCCTCGACGGACACGCTCGGTCCGTGCAGCACGCGGACGGCCTCCGCGAGCGCGCGGTCCAGGCCGGAGAACCGGCTGGAGAGAACCGCGCGCAGGGCCTCGCGCTCGCTCAGGCGACGACCCGCCGCCGCGGCCGTGGCGACCAGCTGGGAGGCCATCACCACGGCCGACGACATGTCGGCGTCGGTGTCGCCGAGCGTGGCCAGCAGGGTGCGGTGCACGCTGGCGAGGGCGCCGGCCTTGAGCTCCGAGCCCAGGCACGACCCGCTGACGCGGATGTCGCCGCCGCTCTCGAGCGTCGCGCGCTCCACGTCGCCGGCCACCCGCAGGTCGCCGGTGACGCTGATGCGCGCGCCCTCGTACAGACCGGAGCCCACCTCCAGCGATCCGAAGATGTGGATCGCACCGGGGCGCGGGCGCAGCTCGGGCACGCGCACGACCGGGTCGACCGCGATCACGTCTGCCTCGATGCGGGGGTGACCGTCCACGAGGGAGCGGACCACCGTGACCCCGTCACCCACCACCGCCGCCTCGGCGCCCTCGCCGGCCGACGCGCGCGGCGCGCGCGGCGCGGGGGCGGGCAGCACCTCCCCGGTGACGGCGACGCCGTCCACACCCTCGCCGGGCGGGGTGCAGCGCGCGAGCAGCGTGCCGGCGCGGCACCGTGTGGAGGGGGTCGTAGGCGTCGCCGGACGGGAAGTGCAGGTCGAGCACGCCGTCTCCGGGCGCCGTCGGCATGGTCGCCCGGGCGACCGGGTGCGGCTCACCGTCGCGCGCGGCGACCGCCGCGGCCACGTGGGAGCGGTCGAGCCCGTGCACCACCCCGGCCGACAGGAGCGCGTCGAACGCGCCCCGCAGAAGGTCCTGGTCGGTCATCCCCTGCGCCGCGGAGGCGGGGATGGCGAGTGTCGCGGCGCGCCCGCCGCCCGTGATTGCGACGTGGTACCGCGACGATCCCTGCGAGCCGGGACCGGACGGGTCTCCGCCGTGCGCGAGCGTGGCCATGGACGTCTTCTCCAACGGGTGTCTCGCCGGACGAGTCCGGCACCTTTGAGGGCCTATCGGATCGACGGAGCCCGGAAATGAGCACCCCGGCGCCCGGCTCGCGGGGCGACCGTCGGGGGGGCGGCGTTGGCCGACCGGTCGACCGGCGTCTAGCCAGATGGGTGGGACCACGGCCCGGAGGCGCGCTTACCCTGCCCTCCGCCACCCCACTCCGCGGGCGACGAAAGGGCACCAGATGACGGCTCCGTGCGAAGTACGGCTCAACGACCCCGCCGGGCTCGCGACGCTGTCGGCGGCGATCGAGCGCGAGCTCGCGCTGCTGGGAGGATCGGATCGTCCGATCGCCTTCGCCTGCATCGGCACCGACCGCTCGACCGGCGACGCGCTCGGCCCGCTCGTGGGGCAGCGCCTGCTGAAGCTGGGCTTCGGCTCGGATGCGGTGATCGGCAGTCTCGAGGAGCCGCTGCACGCCCTCAACCTGGAGGAGCGCCTGCGGCCGCTGGCCGGCCGTGCCTCCAACCCCCTGATCGTGGCGATCGACGCGGCTCTCGGGCCGATGGGCAACGTCGGCGCCGTGAATCTCCGGCGCGGCGGGCTGCTGCCCGGCCAGGGTGTGGGCAAGACGCTGCCGCGCATCGGCGAGCTGGCCGTGACGGCGACGGTCAACGTCCAGGCCGGTGCGCTCGACGTCCAGGTGCTGCAGTCGACGCGCCTGTTCCTGGTGCAGGAGCTGGCCGAGCTGATCGGCGTGGCCTGCTGGTGGGCGCACCGCAACGTGCGCCGCGAGGCCGCGGGGGCGATGGGCGCCCGACGGACGGTGGCCGCCTGACGCTCCGGGTCGTGCCGATGCACGACCCGGAGCGGCGATGGCGATCAGCCGGGGGCGACTCCGAGCAGGCGGACCGGGTCGAGGATCACGAGGATCCTGTCTCCGACCTTCGCGACCGACTCGATCGCGTCGAGGTCGCCCACCAGGGTGCCGTCCGGGGGCGGCTCGGTGGAGGCGAGATCGATGGTCATCACCTCGCGCACCTCGTCGACCACCAGGCCGACGCTGGTCTCACCCAGCTCGGTGATGACGACCTTGGCGTCCTCGGGCACCGCGCCGTGGATGCCGAGCCGCACCCGCAGGTTGACCACCGGGATGAGCTTGCCGCGCAGGTTGATGACCCCCTCCACCTCGGGCGAGCTACCCGGCATGGGGCGCGGCGGCGCGTAGTGGATGATCTCCTGGACGCGCGTGATCGCGATCCCGTAATCCTCGTCGGCCAGGCTGAACATGACCAGCTGCTGGGTCGCGGGCGCCTCGGTGGCGGTGCTCATCTGGCTCACCCTCTCGTCGTCTCTGCCGGGGGTGGCCGAGGGCCGCCCACTCTCCTTCGGTTATCGGCAGACTTTCGTCCGAGCTGAGTGCAGGATCGTGGCCGCGTCCAGCCTCGGTCCGGCGCATCTCCGGCGCGGTGCGCCGGACCCAGGGTCAGTCCGTCAGCTGGATGATCTGCGCCGCGAGGTCGCTCACCGAGACCGGTATCCCGGCCGAGTAGGCGCCCACCTGGCGGCCATCGTCGTCGATCAGGACGATGCGGGCCGAGTGCGCCGAAACGGTCGTGCCGGCCGGCTGTGCGGCCACCTGCCATGCCTTCCACAAGGGCACCAGCTCGCGGCGGGTGCCGACGATGTAGTCCATCCGCCCCACCAGGCCGTGGAGCTCGAGGAAGGCGCGCACCTTGGCGGGGGTGTCTCCGACCGGGTCGACGCTCACGGCCACGACGTCGATCTCCCCGGCCACGTCGGGGCCCACCCTGTCGAGCGCCTGCGAGATCTCCCGCGCCGCGCGCGGGCAGATGTCGGGGCAGTCGGCGAACAGGAAGGTCACGATCGCCGGCCTGCCGTCCTTCGGCACCGACACGCTGGTGCCGTCGTAGCCGGTGCCGGCCGTCAGGGGCGTCTCGGGCTCGGGCAGGGCGGTCAGCGACGGCGGGCCGGACGGCACGCTCCCCGACGAGGCCAGGCCGACCACCACCGCGAGCACCGCGGCGGCGCCGGCGCAGAGCATGGCCATGAGGACGAGGAGGCGCCGCCGGTTCACGCCGCCAGGTTACCGCCGCCGCGCGTCGGTCCCGGCTGCCGGACGTCCCTGGTGCGGATCAGGCGACGAGGCCCTCGCCCAGATACCCGCCGGCGCCGGCCGCGCCGGGCAGGGCGAAGAAGAAGCCGCCCCCCTCGGGGCGGATGTACTCCTCGAGGGGCTCCCCCGCCAGGCGCCGCTGCACCGCGAGGAAGCCCGTCTCCAGGCTGCGCTGGTAGCTGACGAAGGCGAGGCCCTGGTCGAGCTGACCGGCCCCGTCGTAGCCGCGCGTGTACGAGAAGCCGCGGCGCAGGATCAGGTTCCTCCCGGTGGCGGGCGTGCGCGGGTTGGCGAGGCGGATGTGGGCGTCGAGCGGGGTGACCTCGCCGCGCGGATCCGACGCGAAGTCGGGCTCGTCGGTCTCGTGCGCCCTTCCCAGCGGGGCTCCGCTCGCCTTGTGACGGCCGATCAGCGCCTCCTGCTCGGCGAGCGGGGTGCGGTCCCAGAACTCCACGAGCATCCGGATGACCCGGGCGACGTGGTAGGAGCCGCCCGCAGTCCAGTCCGGCTCGTCGTCGGCCGCAGAGGTCCAGACGTGGCGCGCCAGCATCGAGGGGTCGGTGGCGATGTTGGCGGTCCCGTCGAGGAAGCCGAGGAAGTTGCGGGGCGAGCCCGTGCTGCGCTCGCCGACGGCTCCCGCGACGGTTGAAGCCATCGACGACCCACTTGAGCGTCAGCGTGCTGCGGGTGCGGCGCATCAGCTGGCGCAGCGCGAAGACGACGGTGTCGGCGTGCTCGGCCTGCACGGTCAGCAGCAGGTCGCCGTGGCTGCGCTCCGGATCGAGGCGGTCGTTCGCCAGGAAGGGCATCGTCACCAGCTCGCGCGGGCGGCGGGCGGCGAGCCCGTAGCGCCCGTCGAAGAGCGACGCGCCCACGCTCACGACCACCGCGAGGTTGTCGGGGGCCGGCTCCGGGCCGAGGATCCCGGAGTCGGTGGGCGGGAAGGCGGGATCGCGCACGAGCGGCGGACGGCCCGCCATCAGCCCCTCGATCTCGTCGCTCAGGTCGCGGAACATCGCCGTGAGACCGGCGCGATCGGGCGCCAGCACAGTGAACGCCGCCATCAGACCGATGGCCGGCGAGGGCTGCGACGTGATGCCGGCCTGGTGGCGCCCGTGGAACGGGATGAACGACAGGGGCGGAGCGCCGCCGGCCGCCACGCCGGCGGGCGCGTCCTCGGCGCACCCGGCCGCCAGGGCGCCGCCGCCGACGGCGAGGACGCCGGCGCCCGCGAGGAAGCGCGCGGCGTGAGATGGGTGGGACCACGGCCGCGCTCCTAGGAGAGCCCGAGCGCGCCGGGCACGAGGGCGAGGTCCTCGGAGAGCCCGGCCAGCTGGCCCTTCATGCGTGTCGATCTGGGCCCGGGTCACCGTCGTCCGGGGGCACAGGTCCGGCGCCGGGAAGTCGTCGTCCTCCTGGCAGAAGAGGACGTAGCCGTCGCCCTTGCGCAGCGCCTCGAGGCTCGCCGTCGAGCGCGTCGAAGCCGGTCTCGATGCGCCCGAGCAGCTCGGGGTCGGCCTTCTCGAGCGCCGGCTCGAGCAGCTCGATGATCTGCTCGGCGCCCTCGACGTTGGCCGCGAAGTCCCAGAGGTCGGTCTTGGAGTAGCGGTCCTCCTCGCCGGTGATCTTGCCCTCGGAGACCTCCTGGATCAGCTCGGACGCGCCGAGGGCCATCGCCGCCGCCGGGATCTCGAGCTCGGCGATGCCCGGCCTTCAGCGCGGCGAGGTCGCGGTCGAGACGGTTCGCGAACCGCGCCGCGCCGGCCGTGGTGCCCTTCTTCCAGAGGATGTACTCGAGGCGGTGCCAGCCGGTGAACCCGGGGTCGCCGGGGCCCGCGAAGTCGTCCACGCGCGAGATCGACGGCGCCGTCGGTCGCCTCGATCAGGCCGGCGATCGGCTCGATCCGCTCCCAGGGCTCGCGGCTCGGCGCGTAGGCGGCCTTCGCCGCGGCGAGACGCCCGGCGCGGACCGCGTCGGTGAAGACCGTCGTGCGGGCGATGATCTGGTCGGTCTGCTCCGTCACGTAGCTCTCGTACTCCGCGACCGCCGCCTGGACGAGCGCGTCGCCGGTCGCCGCGGTCTGCGTGTCGTCCAGCGAGAGGCCGCTTCCGGACGCGCTGCTCCCGGAGGCGCTGCTCCCGGAGGCCGCCCGGAGGCCGAGGCGTCGGTGCCGATGGCGCGCACGTCGGCACCGTCGTCCCCACCGCAGCCGGCCACGGCGAGCGCGAGCGGGACGGCGACGAGGAGCGAGATCAGGGGCGCGCGGCGCATGGAACCTCCGGGGCGATCGGGGTGGTGGACCGAAGATCGCGCATTAGGCTAACCGAAGTTGAGATCAATCGGTGAGCCACGCCCCGGACCCGCCTCCGCCCCGCCTGCTCAGCCCGCCCCGACCGCCCGCATGATCTGCGACAGGTCGGAGAACATCTGCCCGGTGAGGGAGTTGGTGAGCCCGATCATCGCGGGCAGCAGGATCGCGCTGCCGGCGAGGGCCACGATGATCTTGAGCGGCAGCCCGACGATGAAGACGTTCATCTGGGGCACCGAGCGCGAGATCACGCCGAGCGTCACGTCGGTGATCAGCAGGGCGCCGATGATCGGGGCGCCGATCTGGACGACGACCAGCAGGATGTCGTCGGCCTGCGCCAGCACGCCCGACGATCGAGCGCGCCGAGGTCCGGGCTCGTCGAGCGGCGGCGCCAGGGTGAAGCTGCGCACCACGCCCGCCACCAGCAGCTGGTGGCCGCCGAGCGCGAGGAAGGCGGCGATCGCGACCAGGTTGTACCAGCGGCCGAGGATCGAGATGCTCACGTTGGAGGTCGGGTCGAAGGTCTGCGCGATGGCGAAGCCGGCGGTGACGTCGATGAAGGCGCCGGCGGTCTGGAAGGCCGCGAACAGGAACTGGGCCACCAGCCCGAAGGCGAAGCCGATCAGCGCCTCCTTCACCGCGAGCGTGGCGAAGGCGAGGATGCCCTCCGGGCACCGTGCCGCCCTCGGCGGCGACGATCGGCAGGGTGATGTAGCTGACGAGGATCACGATGCCCGGCCTTCACCCGCGCGGGGATCATCCGCGAGCTGAAGATCGGCGCCACCACGAACATCGCCGACAGCCGGGTGGCGATCAGCATGAACAGCGCGGCCTGCGGGGCGAGCTGCGCGAGGAGCTGGTCCACGGGCGCTAGTCGCCGGTGCCGATCGAGCGGGATGCCCGCCCAGAGCTCGATCGTGAAGCCGAGCATCGTGTTCAGCATCCAGGGGCCGGCGACCACGATCACGACGACCACGGCGAGGATCTTCGGGATGAAGGTGAGCGTCGGCTCCTGGAGCTGGGTCACGGCCTGGAAGATCGAGACCAGCAGGCCCACCACCAGGCTCACGCCGAGCACGGGCATCGAGATCTGCAGCGTGACCCACATCGCTGCGCGCGCCGATCTCCATGATCTGGCTCTGGTCCATCTAGCGCTCCGTCCCGGTCGTCATTGGAAGCCCCGGACGAGCGACTCGGACACCAGGTGCCAGCCGTCCACCAGCACGAACAGCAGGATCTTGAACGGGAGTGAGATCACGACCGGGGGCAGCATCACCATGCCCATGCTCATCACGGTCGAGGCGATCACCATGTCGATGACCAGGAACGGGATCAGGATCAGGAAGCCGATCTCGAAGGCGGTCTTGAGCTCCGACAGGACGTAGGCCGGGATCAGCACCTGGGTCGGCACGTCGGCGCGGGTCTTGGGGCGCTCCTCCTTGGAGAGCTCGGTGAAGAGCGCCAGGTCGCTTCTGGTCGACCTGCTTGAACATGAAGTCGCGGATCGGGCTCTCGGCCCGCTTGAGCGCCGTCGCCCTCGTCGATCTTCTTGTCGATCAGCGGCTGGAGCGCCGTGTCGTTGATCTGCGTGAAGGTCGGCGCCATCACGAACAGGCTCAGGAACAGCGCGATGCCCACCAGGATCTGGTTCGGGGGCATCGACGGCGTGCCGAGGGCGTTCCGCACGAAGCCGAGCACGATGATGATCCGGGTGAAGCTGGTCATCATGATCAGGATCGACGGGGCGAGGCTCAGCACCGTGAGCAGCGCCAGGAGCTGGAGCGAGGTCGAGACCTCGCCGTCCTTGCCGCTCGAGGTTCAGGTTGATGCCGGGGGCCGCCCAGGCGGCCGCGGGCCACAGCACGCAGGCCGAGCGCCATGACGAGCGGCGAGAGCAGGAAGCCGCGGCGCAGCCAGCGGCGGCGGCGGGTGGCGTGCCGGGGGCGGCAGCGCCGCCACGATCCGCTCGCGCAGGGTCGGCAGCGGCGCCCCGGCGCCCGGGCGGAGCAGCGGGAGTCATCAGCGCCGGGTGGTCATGGCGCGCAGGCGCTCCACCAGCGAGCCGTCGGTCGCGGTGGCCACGGCGCGCTCCCGGTCGTCCATGACCGCGGCCCGCCCGTGGCCGCGTCGACCGCCCGAAGCCCGCGCCCGCGAGGCGACACGTCGATGAGGCCGGTGGCGTCCTCGGCCCCGATGCGCGCGATCACGTTGACGCTGTGGTCGGTGGCGCCGACGAGGACGATCTCCTCGCCGACCCGCACGAGGTGGAGCGCGCGGTCGGGGCCGAGGGAGGTGGTGGCCACGACGTCGATCAGCGACGGCCGCCGCGCTCGTCGAGGGCGGGGTAGCGCGAGCGCTGGACGCGCTTCATGACGTACCAGACCAGCGCGATCAGCCCGATCACGACCACGAGGCCGAGGCCGAGGCGCAGCAGGGTGCCGCCGGCGCCGCCCGAGAGGGTGGTCGGCGTGGCCGAGCCCTCCGGGATCGGGAGGTTCTCGGGGTTCGACGGGGGTGGTGGTCGTCTGGGCGCGCGCGGGGAGCGCCGACATCGCCAGGGCCGATCAGCGCGACCGCGACGGTCAGGAGCCACCCCGGCGCGGCGATCCGCGGGGGCGAGAGGCGCATCCGGCGCCGGGGGGTGGAGGGCGATCCGTGCCTGGTCGGGGAAGGTGTGACCATGGCGGTGACGCGCCGGTGGGCGGCGCGGGTGTTCGGGTGGGGCTAGGCGAGACCCTCTGTCGGGACTGCTGCGGGTATCGGAATCCGGGGTCCGGACTTGAACCGGCCGGTGGGATCACGCGCCCTCGGCGGCGAGCCCGCGAAGGCGCTTGGCCTGGCTGGCGACGTCGGTGATGCGCACGCCGAACTCCTCGTCGATCACGACGACCTCGCCGCGGGCGATCTGCTTGCCGTTGACCAGGACGTCGACCGGGCCGCCGGCGAGCTTGTCGAGCTCGACGATCGAGCCCGGGACGAGCTCGAGGACGTCGCGGATGCGCAGCTGGGTGCGGCCCAGCTCCACCGTCACCTGCAGCGGCACGTCGAGCAGGAGGCTGATGTCGCTGCCGCCCGGCGTGGCCGGCATGTCGTCGAGCGAGGGGAACGTGACCGGCTGGGCGACGGGCGCCGGCACCGGCACCGAGTGCAGGTGGCGGTCGTCCTCCATCGCGGCGGCCGGCGCGGGGGCCGCGGCCGGAGCGGCGGCCACGGGCTCGGCAGGCGCTGCGGAGGGAGCGGGCGTGAGGGCCGTGACCAGCCCGCGCGCGAACTCGATCGGCATCAGCTGCATCAGCTTGGTGTCGAGCAGCTCGCCGACCTGCAGCTGGAACGAGGTGCGCACCATCGGGCCCTCGAAGCCGAGGCTGCCGCCGAAGGCCTCCTCGCGCAGGTCGAGCATCTCGACGTGCGGGCGCGGAGATGTCGACGCGGTAGCCGACCATCTCGGCCATCGCGGTCGCGGCGCTGCCCATCATCTGGTTCATCGCCTCGCCCACGGCGGAGGCGTGCAGCTCGCCGATCTCATCCGATGCCGCGCCCTCGCCGCCCATCATCAGGTCGGCGACCACCGACGCGTCGCGCGTCGAGAGGATGAAGATGTTGCGACCCGACAGGCCCTCGGTGTACTCGATCATCACGAGGACGGCGGGGCCGGCGAACTCGGCCCGCACCTCGTCCTCGGAGACCATCTCCACCTCGGGGGTGGTGATCTGGACCGGGCGCTGGAGGAGCGCGCTGAGCGCCGTCGGCGGCGCTCGACATGCAGATGTTGCCGACCTCGCCGACGGTGTCGCGCTCGATGTCGGTCAGCTCGGCGTCCCCGACGCCGGCGGCGTCCCCGACGCCGGCGGAGTCCTCTACCGGGGCGGAGTCCTCGATGGCGGCGTCCTCGGCTGCTGCCGCGTCCTCGATGGCGGCGTCCTCGGCTGCTGCCGCGTCCTCGACGGCGGCGGCGTCGGCGGCCGCGAGTGGCTCAGCGCCCTCGGCGTCGGCCGGCGCATCCGCTCCGGAGTCGCCGTCGGCGACCGCGTCCGCCTCGGCGGAGGGCTCGGGAGCGGCCTCGGCCGCCGGCTCCGCCGCGGCGCCGCCGTTCACCAGAGCGTCGATCTCCTCCTGCGAGAGGCTGCCACCGCTCATGCGAACGTCCTTTCGAGATCCTCGATCGAGCTGGTGATCTGCACGGCCGCACGACGTCCGCGGGTTCCGGGCTGGGCGTTGAAGGCGTCGCGCAGGCCCACGCGGACGACCGCGTCGGATCCCGGGGCGACGGACAGGGGGATGACGTCGCCCGGCGCGAGCGCCAGGAGATCGCCGACGTTCAGCTCGGCGCTGCCGAGCTCGACCGTCACGGGCACGAGCACGTTGTCGAGCTGCGACGCGATGTCCTCGCGGCATCTCGGGCGACGAGCTCTCGGCCGAGGTTCGAGAAGTAGCTCTGGGCCGTCAGCTTGTCCATCGCCGGCTCGAGCACGAGGTACGGCACGCACAGCGACAGGGTCCCGGTGGCCGAGCCGATCCGCACCTCGAAGGTGATCAGCACGACCATCTCCGAGGGGGCGACGACCTGGGCGAACTGGGGGTTCATCTCGGTGCCCACGCGGCGCAGCCGCACCGGGATGACGCTCGACCAGGCCTCGGTGAAGCCCCCGAGGATCACCTCGGTCACGTTCTGGACCAGGGCGTGCTCGATCTCGGTCAGCTCGCGCGGCTTGGGCCGCTGGGTGCCGGGGCCGCCCACGAGGCGGTCGATGATCGAGAAGACCAGAGGGAGGCTGATCTCGATGACCGCGTTGCCCTCGAGGGGCTCCATGGTGACGATCGTGATGAGGCTCGGCGTCGGCATCGAGTTGACGAACTCGCCGTAGCTGAGCTGGTCGGCGCTCACCACCTCGACGTCGACCATCGCCCGCAGCGCGCCGGAGAGCTGGGTCTGCACGGAGCGGCAGAAGACCTCGTGGAACAGCTCGATGGTGCGAAGCTGGTCCTTCGAGAACTTGCTCGGGCGCAGGAAGTCGAACGGGCGGACCTGAGGGCCGCTCACGTCCTCCTGGATCGTGGCAGCGTCGAGATCGCCACTCGACATCGCGTTGAGGAGCGCATCGATCTCGCTCTGGGAGAGAACCTCCGGCACGCCCCTGTCATCGGCCCGCCGACCGGATAGTTGAGTCGCCGATCCCGACCTACGGGGGGTCCCCCGGCGGCCGGGATCGTTACGCTCAGGGTGCGCAGGACCCAGATCACCGGCCACAGCGACGCGCAGGGCAGGGGTGGAGAAGAACGAGCACTACACGGTCGCGCTGGGCACCGACCCCGCCGAGATCGCCCGCGTCCGCGCCGAGGTGGGTGATCTGGCCGTCCGCAACGGCTTCCCCGACCGCGCCGGCGACCTCGTCCTCGCCCTCGACGAGGTGATCGCCAACGCCCAGGAGCACGGCCGCGCGCCCATCGACGTGCGGGCCTGGGTGGACGGACGGATCGTGGTCGAGGTGTCCGACGTCGGAACCGGATTCGACCGCGCGCAGGTCTGGAGGGCCCATCCGCCGACCCCCTACGGCCAGCGCGGCCGCGGCCTGTGGATCACCCGCCAGCTGACCGACGCCGTCTCGATCGAGACCGGCCGGCGTGGCACACGGGTGCGCATCGAGCTCTCGCCGGACCCGCACATCGGGGCCTGACGGGCGGGGGTCGCCCGGCGGCGCCGAGGCGCCGCGGACGACGGTGGAACCCGGGCGCGCAGGATCGCCGGGTGAAGTTCGGCGACGTGCGCGAGCGCGACCCGCTGATGTGACGGGCGGTACCGTGGCGGCGTGGAGCGCCACCTGGTCACCGGCTGCGCCGGCTTCATCGGCTCCCACCTGTGCGACGCGCTGCTGGCGCGCGGCGCCCAGGTGGTCGGCGTCGACGACCCCGAGGGCCACCGCCCACGGGCCCTGAAGGAGGCCGACCTCGCGGGGGCCCTGGCCCACCCGGGTTTCCGGCTGGTCGAGGCCGACCTCTGCACGCTGGACCTGGAGCCGCTGATGCGGGGGCTCACGGGCGTGTTCCACCTCGCCGGCCGCCCCGGGGTGCGCGACAGCTGGGGCGCGGACTTCGCCGGCTACGCCCACGACAACCTCGTGGCGACCCAGCGCGTCGCCGATGCGGCCGCGCACGCCGGCGTGCGCATGGTGTGGTCCTCGTCGTCCTCGGTCTACGGTGACGCCGCGGTCCACCCCACTCCCGAGTCGTGCCCGCGGCGACCGATCTCGCCCTACGGCGTCACCAAGCTGGCGTGCGAGTCGCTGACCGCCGCATATGCCGCCTCCCGGTCGCTGGATGTGGTGACCCTGCGCTACTTCACGGTCTACGGCCCCCGCCAGCGCCCCGATATGGCCTTCAGCCGGGCGATCACCGCCATGAGGAGCGGCACGCCGTTCACCGTGCTCGGGGACGGTTCCCAGACGCGCGACGTCACCTACGTCGGCGACGCCGTGAGCGCGACGCTCCTCGCCATGGAGAAGGGGCGGCCGGGGGGCGTCTACAACATCGGCGGCGGCGGCGAGATCGTCCTGATCGACTGCCTGAGGGCGATCGAGCGGGTCGGCGGACGCCCCCTCGCCCTCGACTTCGCCGCTCCGGCCGCCGGCGACGCGACCCGGACGACGGCCGACATCTCCGCGGCCCGCCGCGACCTCGGCTGGGCACCGGTCACCGGCTTCGAGGACGGGATCCGCGCCCAGGTCCTCCAGACGGCAGCGGCCGGCCAGGCCCCATGAGCGGTCCCGGACGCGGCCGGCGGTTCACCGATCCGGCTGGGCCGGGCCGCCACCTCGCGGCAGCGGCCGGGAGCGGGCCTCGCCGGAGAGGCGGGGCCCGCTCGACCGGCTACTGGACGGCGAACTCCGTGTAGTAGACGTCGAGGATCTTGAGGTCGGTGTGCTTGTTGACCTCCTTGACGATCTCCTTCTTCACCGCCTCGCGGCCCTCGGCGTGCGAGAGCTCCTCGCTGCTGTGCTTCTGGAGCGTCGCGATGACGATGTCGCGCAGCTCGGGGTCGGCCTCGATCACCACCGGCTCCGTTGCGGCGCCATGGGCGGCGGGCACCTCGGCGGCCGAGAACATCGACAGCCGCAGCGCGACGCCGACCTTGGCGAAGTGCGGCGACTCGGCGCTGTCGGCGAGGTTCACCACGAAGGGCTCGGCCATGGTGTAGATCGGCCCGGGCTCCTTGGCGAGGGCCTTCTCGTCGGGCGGCGGGGCCGCCGGCATCAGGAACATCTTGGCCACGACCGCCAGCACCAGCAGCACGGGTCCGCCGATCATCAGGATCTTCTTCATGGAACTGGCCCTTCCGTGGGTGTCAGCCGGCGCCGAGGGCGCTGGCGGGGGACTGGCTGGGGGAGCCCTGCAGCCGCAGGATCAGGATCTCGACGCGGCGGTTCTCGGAGCGACCCTCGGCGGTCCCGTTGTCGGCGACCGGCCGGGTGTCGCCGAAGCCGCGCCACCTGCAGGCGCGACTCCGAGACGCCGGACTGCTGCATGGCGACGACCACGGCGGCCGCGCGCACGCCCGACAGGGCGAAGTTCGAGGGGAACTGGGAGGTGCTGATCGGCGTCGAGTCGGTGTGCCCCTCGACCCGGATCGGGTTCGGGAGCCCCTTCAGCGACGCGGCGATCGGGGCGACGATGCGCGCCCCCTCCGACCTCAGGGTCGCGGCGCCGGGATCGAACAGCACGCCGTCGGTCTTCGACGCGGACCGCGAGGCCGCGCTCGTTGACCGACGTGCTCACCTTGCCGCCGAGGCCCTCCTTCTGGAGCTTGGCGTCGATGACCTTCTCGGCCGCCTTGAGCTGGCTCGTCTCGAGGATCTGACCGGGCGATGCCTGCGAGATGCTGACCCCGCCGACCGTGGGAACCTCGGGGGCGATGCTGCTGGTGGGCGTGTCGACGACCGGCGACGGGCGTGCCCGGGACGCTCGAGATCACGCTGGTGCCGCCCGCGGCGAGGCCGCTGTTGAAGGCGTCGGTGAGGCTCTGCTTGAGGAGCTCGAAGCTGGCTGGTGTTCACGACCGAGATCGAGAACAGCACCATGAAGAGCACGTACATCAGGGTGAGCACGTCGGCGTAGGTGATCAGCCACCGCTCGTCGGGATGCTCCTCGTGCCGCTGCTTGCGCTTTGCCATGTGTCAGATCCGCCGCTACGCGGCGGCGGCTGCGGCGGGCTCGGACGAGCCCTCCTCGCCATCCGATGTCGCGCGCGGCCGGCGGCAGGAAGCTCCAGAGCTTCTCCGCGAGGATGCGCGGGTTGTCGCCGCTCTGGATGCGAGAGCACGCCCTCGATCACCAGCAGGCGCTCGCTGGCCTCCTGGGCGGTCTTCTTCTTCAGGGCGTTGGCGATCGGAAGGAAGATCACGTTGGCCGCGGCCACGCCGTAGAAGGTGGCGAGGAAGGCAGCCGAGATCGACGGGCCGAGGGTGTCGGGCTGGTCGAGGTGCTGGAGCACGCCGACCAGCGAGAGCACGGTGGCGAGGATGCCGATGGTCGGCGCGAACGCGCCGCCCTGCTTGAACATGTCCTGGTTCTTGTGGTGCCGCTCGTCCATCGCGTCGAGCTCGGTCTCGAGGATGTCCTTGACCAGCTCGGGGTCGGTGCCGTCCACCACCAGGCGCACGCCCTTGCCCAGGAACGGGTCATCGACCTGCTTGGCGTCCTCCTCGAGGACGAGCAGGCCCTCGCGACGGGCCTTCTCGCTGAAGCCGACCAGCGTCCGGATGAGCTCCGGACGGTTGTCGGGCAGCTCCTTGAGCGAGCCGATGGTCAGCTTGATCATCGAGATCGTCTCCTTCATCCCGAAGGAGGCGATCAGGATGCAGGCGGTACCGCCGACGACCATCAGGAAGGCCGGCGGGCTGATGATGCCCGCGATCGTGCCGCCCTTCATGATCATTCCGACGATGATGAAGACCCAGGCGCCGACCAGGCCGATCAGTGGGGACATGTGGAGCTCTCCCGCCGCGCTAGGTGGTCGGCGGGGCGGCGACGGACAGGTGCCCGCCGGCGGCGACGAGGCGCCGGTATTCGATGGCCGCGTCGATGACCTCCTCGACGCTCTCGAGGCACCAGCAGCTGGCGGCGGTCCATCATGAAGATGTGCGTGTCGGGAGTGGCCTCGATCGTGAGGATGAGATCCGCGTTGAGCGTCATCTCTTCTCCGTTGAGGCGGTGCAGGGTGATCACTTCATCCTCCGGTGCGATGGCGGGCCGGTGACCGGCGGGGGGCCTGTGCGCCCCCCGCTTATCGGTCATCCGGCCCGCCGGTTGAGCGGCGGGTCAGGCCGCGACCGTCACGCGCTTATCGCTTGAGGTTGACCAGCTCCTGGAGCATGTCGTCGGAGGTGGTGATGGCCCGCGAGTTCGCCTGGAAACCGCGCTGGGCGATGATCATGTTGGTGAACTCGAGCGCCAGGTCAACGTTGCTCATCTCGAGCGCGCCGGGCACGAGCGTGCCGTGGCCGGCAGCGCCGCCGGGAGCGCCGAGGACGGCCGCGCCGGAGTTGTTGGAGGCCCGGTAGAGGTTGTCGCCGAGCCGCTCCAGACCCGGGCGCGTTGGCGAACTTGGCGAGGCTCAGCGTGCCGATCGGCCGTGGTGACGCCGGCGGCGCTGACGCTCGACACCGCACCGGCCGCGTCCACGTTGATCGCGGCCGTCGTGGCCGGGTTCACCTGCAGGCGGCCGATGTTGCCGGTCGCCGCGATCGTGCCGAGCACGTACTGGCCCTTGGTGGTCACCAGGTAGCCCGCGCTGTCGAACGAGAAGTTGCCGGCGCGGGTGTACTGCTCGCCGCCGCCGGTCACGTCGTTGCCGCCGACGCCGCCGAAGGTGGCGCCCGGGGCCGCGACGCGGAAGAAGCCGTCGCCCTGGATCATCATGTCCGTGACGACGCCGGTGCTCTGGGAGTTGCCCTGGGTCATCAGGGTGTCGATCGAGTTGAGCGACATGCCCGAGGCCCACCTGGCGCGGGTTGGTACCGCCGAGGCTCGGCGGCACCGGCGCGCCGGCGCCGGCGAGGTTCTGGTAGAGCGAGTCCTTGAAGGTCGTGCGCTGCGACTTGTAGCCGAACGTGTTGACGTTCGAGATGTTGGAGGCGAGCACGTCCATCATGGTCTGGTGGTTCCTGAGGCCGGAGACGGCCGCGAACATGGAGCGCATCATGGTGGTGGGTTTCCTTTCCCGTGGGTACCGCCCGGGCCCCCTTCCATGAGGTCCAGCCCGGGCGGCGGGTATCCGTGGAGCGGTCCTCTCAGCTAGCTGAGGACCGCGCTGTCGATGTTCGTGAACACCTGGTCACGCATCCCTGCCTGATCGACCGCGGTGATCACGGTGCGGTTGGTCACCGACACCACGAACGCCATCCGGTCGACGAGCACGATGCTCTCGCGCCCGCCCTTGGCCGCCAGCTTGTCCACCGCCCCCTCGAGGCGCTGCTGCACCTCGGGGGTGATGGGGATCTGACGCTGTGAGAGTCGCTGCACCGCGTGGGCGCTCCAGCGCAGAGCGCCCGAGGCCTCCGTCGGCTGGAGCTTCTTGGTGAGGATCTGGTCGAACCCGGCCGCGGCCGGAGCGCCCGCGCGTGCGGGCGCCTTCGCGGCGGCCGCACCCGTGACCGGGCCGAGCGGCGCGATCGACGGGCGGTCGGTGCTCATGCGCCGACCCTCGTGACGAGGGCGACGTCCACCGAGACGCCGTTGACGACGAGGCTCATCGAGCGCCCGTCGCCTCCGATGTTCAGGCTCTCGACGGTGCCCGTGACCGCGGCGTCGCCGTCGGCCGGCTGGTAGGTGACGCTCTTGCCGATCAGCGCGGCGCCCTGGGCGAGCTGGCTGCTCATCGTGAGCGCCTTCATGTCCTTGGCGACGCTGGTGATCTGCTCGAGCTGCGAGAACTGGGCCATCTGAGCGATGAACTCGGTGTCCTTGATGCGGCTCGAGCGGGTTCTGGCTACGGATCTGGCTCGACAGGATCTTGAGGAAGCCCTCCGAGGAGAACAGGTCCGTCTGCTCGGTCGGAGTGGGCAGCGGCGACGTGGGCGTGTAGGTCCCCGTGACCGGAGTGGTGGGAATGATCGGCATCCGTGACTCCCTACGCGAGCAGGTCGAGGCCGGTGGTGGATCCCACCAGGGCCGATGTGGGCGATCCGGAGACGGCCGGTGTTCCGTCGGCCTCGAGCACCTCGCCCGAGACCGCGTCCTCCGCCTTGCGGTTGGAGGCCTGCGCGTCGCGCTGCTCCTGGCCCTGGTAGGCGACATCGAGGTTGTCGAGCGAGTAGCCGAGGTCCCCCAGTGCCGAGTCCAGGTGGCTGAGGGACTGCTGCAGCATCCGTGCCGCTTCGGGACGGTCGGCGATGATCTGGGCCTGCATGATCCCGTCGTTCATCGTGACGCGGATCGTCAGGTGCCCGAGATCGGCCGGCCGCAGCTGGACGACCAGCTCGCGACCGCCCTCGCGGACCGCCATGTGAACCCGTGAGCCGAGCTCGCGAGCGAGCTCGTGGGGCGTGGTGAGGCCCCCGCCCGGACGCACGATCCCACCGAGGGGATCGGGCGGGGCGGGCTGTGCGACCGGCGCCGGCGCGATCGATCCGGCCGGCGGCTCGGTGGTCGCGGCGACCACCGAGGAGGCGGCCTCCGAGACCTGCGGGCGTACCGGCGCCTGGCCCTTGAGGGCTTCGGCGACGGGGGTGGTGGCCTGCGCCGACAGGACCTGCGCGGGCGCTCCCGCATCCACGGCGACCGCTGCGGCATCCACCACCGCGGGCGTCGAGATGGTCAGCGTGAGCGTGGCCGCCGGAGTGACCACCGAGGTGGCCGCCGCGTTGGCCGGCGCGGTGGCCGGTGGCGCGGTGACGGCCGGCGGTGAGGGCACCATGGTCGCGGTGTCCGTCGCGCTCGTCGTGACCGCCGCGCCTGTGACGACGAGGGCGGCCGGTGCAGCCATGAGGGGCTGCGTCGTGAGCGCCTGCGGCGTCGCGGCCGCGGCGGTCGTGGGCGTGGTCGTGGTGGACGTCGCCGGCAGAGCCGGAGAGACGCCGCCGTTCCCATCCAGGCGCGCCGGGACGAGGCCGGCGATCGGCTGCGGGGGACCGGAGGCCTGTGCCACCAGGGCGATCTGCTGGCCGGCGAGCGCGCCGGACGGCGGGGTCGCCGAGGCGACCGTCGGTGCGACGGTTGTGACGACGGCGGCGATCACAGCGGCGAGTCCCGCCGCGTCGATCTGCTCCTGGGAGGCGCCGGCTTCGGCGGCGACCTCTTCCTGCAGCTCCCCCGTCAGGGGTCCGGCTGCGTCCTCTTGTGTATGGGCCTCGGTGGTCCGCGCGTCCGATGAGGCGGGTGGTGTCCGTCGGCTCTCGAGAGCAGCCGAGAAACCCCCCTCATCCGCCGGCGTCCGGGTGGCCGTGGCGTTCTCGCCACCGGCGCCCCCCGTCGGGGCGGATCCTCCTCGGCTCGCGACCACCATCGGCGGCCCGAGCTGTGCATCGATCATCTCATCGACACCGTCCCTCCTTGTCGGTGCATGTGTTCCTCACCCTTCATCGGCAGATGGGCGGGGAATCCGAAGCGGGGCGCCACGCTCAGGCGGCGACGCCCGGCCGGCGGGCCGCGCGGCGCATGGCCAGCTCGTCGAGCTCGATGCCCTCCAGGCGCAGTCCCTCCACCCGGTGTCGTTCGAGGGCGGTGGCCCGTAGCTGGGTGAGCGCCTCGCGCTCCTGGCTCGCCCGCACCAGGTCGGCACGGCGCTCGTCGGCCACGACCGCCAGGCTCTCGACTGTCGCCCGCTCGTGAGCGGCACGCGAGCGCATGATCGACAGGCCGTCGTGACCGGCGCGCAGGGCGTCCAGCTCGACGGTGCCGTCCATCAGGACGCGCAGCGCCTCCAGGGCGCTCTCGACGGCCCGCTCGGCCGCGACGGCGCGCTCCTGCTGGGCGGCAACGGCCGCCATCGCCCGCGCGAGCTCCTGCTTCATCAGATCCTCGCGCCGGGAGCGGTGATCGAGCACCTGCTCGAGGCGGAATTTGAAGCGGGCCATTGCCCGGGTTATCGGCCCGACCCGGAAAACCTTGATGGGACGTGGACGATCGTCTGGGGCGTGGGCGGGGTGGTCGCCCTCCGCTTTGCGGGGGACCGCGTGGTCTCGCTCCGCTTTGCTGGGGACGGGGTGGTCTCAGTCCGCTTTGCGCGGGACGGGGTGGTCTCACTCCGCTTTGCTCGGGACGGAGTGGTCTCACTTCCTTTGCTGGGGACGATCGTCTGGGGCGTCCACGGCACGCCTTGCCCAGACGTGCGACTGCGCACTGATCTCCCTCTTGCGGGGAGATCAGGGCGGCAAATCGCCTCTACCGAGGCGATTTGCACCCAGCAGGCACCGCCTTACGGCGGGGACGGCCTCTGGAACACCGAGACGATTCGGCACCAGGGACGGCCACAAAGGATGGATCCGGGGGCTACGCCCACACGATCACATCGCGCCGCGCCTGCTTTCAGATCGCGACCACCTCGGATTGCGCGCCACAGACGATCCGAAGATCAAAGGCACCATGAGGCCCGCCATGGCCGAGCAGGGTTGCGCGCCGACGGCCTCCCAGGCTTCTACGTGGGTGAGGCCTGAGGCGTGAAACAGGGTTCGTCGTCTACGGACCACTGTGATTGGTTGACCGCGACGTACCCCGGGCAAAGCCCGGAGGAGCGGAATCAAAATGGCCCCGGCCAGGGGCCATTTTGTCGCCCTGATCTCCCCGCAAGTGGGAGATCAGTGCGTTGACGCACGTCCGACGCCCGAGAGCGTCCCCGGCACGGCCATCGTCCCGAGCAGAGCTGCGCGCGAACGGCCTCTCAGGCAGCTACGTGGGTGAGGCCTGAAGCGTGAAACAGGGTTCGTCGTCTTGGGACCGTGTGATTGGTTGACCGCGACGTACCCCGGGCGAAGCCCGGAGGAGCGGAATCAAAATGGCCCCGGCCAGGGGCCATTTTGTCGCCCTGATCTCCCCGCAAGTGGGAGATCAGTGCGTTGACGCACCCACTGCGGCCTTGGGGGCGAGGCCCCCGATGCGGACGACGTCGCGCATCGAGAGGATGCCGACGAGTTCCGAGCCCTCGAAGACGAGGACGTGGCGGACGCCGTGCTTGACCATGACGGAGGCGGCGTCGGGGATCGGCCAGTCGGGGGCGGCGGTGACCACCTCGCCGGTCATGTGGTCCTCGACGTAGGCGGTCGCCGGGTCGAGGCCGGCGGCGACGGCGCGCAGCAGATCGCGCTCGGTGACGACGGCGGGCCCCTGGAGGGCACCGTCGAGCACCACGGCCGCGCCCGTGCGGTGCTGCACCATGCGCGTCGCGGCCTGTTGGAGGGTGTGCTGGGGGCCCACGATCGCGCTGATGGGGCTCATCGCGTCCTTCACCCTCATAGCGCCTCTCCCTCGTTACGATTGTTGCTAAGTCGGGAGGATGCCATGTCTCCCCGGGAGCCGCAACCGCCACATGGCCGAGTTCCGGTGACGGCGGTTGTACGGATACGATCGCCCGATGCCGCCGGGCACCGCCTTCGTCTACGGCCCGCACCTCCAGGCCTACAACCCGAGCGCCGACGCCGAGCGGCCGCTGCGCCGCGAGCTCGGCATCGACCTGCTGCGCGCCTACGGGCTGCTCGACCACCCGGACGTTCGCTGCATCGTGCCCGCGGCTGGCCACCGACGCCGAGCTGATGGGCGTGCACGACCCGCGCTACATCGACGCGGTGAAGCGCTTCAGCGCCGATCCGGCGCTCGCCGCCGAGCCCGAGGGCCAGGTGTGGGGGTTCCACGACGGCGACACGATCGCACGGCCGGGCATGCACGAGGCGGCGGCCGGCGCCGTCGGCTCGGCGCTCACGGGGGCGCTCGAGATCTGGGAGGGCCGCGCCCTCCAGGCCTTCTGCCCCGCTCCGGCCGGGCTGCACCACGCGATGGCCAACCGCGCCTCGGGCATGTGCATCTACAACGACGCTGCTGTCGCGATCGCGGCGCTGCTCGAGCGCGGCGCCGAGCGGATCGCCTACATCGACGTCGACGCGCACCACGGCAACGGCGTGCAATGGATCTTCTACGAGGACCCGCGGGTGCTGACGTGCTCGATCCACGAGAGCGGGCGCTACCTCTACCCCGGCACCGGCGGCCTCGCCGAGCGCGGGGTGGGCGCCGGCGAGGGGACCGCCCTCAACGTGCCGCTGCCTCCGTACGCCGCCGACGGCTCGTACCTGCGGGCCTTCGACGAGGTGGTGGCGCCCGCCGTGCGCCGCTTCCGCCCCGACGTGATCGTCTCGATGACCGGCGTGGACCCGCACCACACCGACCCGATGGCGCACCTGCAGGTCACGACGGCGGCCTTCCGGCGCCTGAACACGGCGATGCGCGATCTCGCCTTCGACGCCGCGGGTGGCCGCTGGCTGGTGGTGACCGGCGGCGGCTACAACATCGACCTGCTCGCGCGGCTCTGGGCCTATCTGTTCGCCTGCATGGTCGACGTGGAGCTGCCCGAGCAGATCCCCGCCGACTGGCTGGCGATGGCCCGCGAGCGCGCCGGCCGCGAGTTCACGCCGATCCTCTCGGGCGACACCCCGCGCGAGGCCGACGAGCACCAGATCGCCCGCGCCGAGGCCGAGGCCCTCGAGACGATCGCCGCGGCGCGCGAACTGCACGGCCTGCGCTGATGGACGACGCGGGCCGGCCGGCCAACATCAACGAGCCTGTCCCCGACGAAGGCGGCGACCCCGTGGGCTTCGGCGGGCGGCGGGTACGGATCGGGCGACGCATCGGCAGCGAGCGCCTGGGCGTCAGCCTGTGGGAGATCCCCCCGGGCGAGGCCGCCTACCCGTACCACCTCCACCTCACCGAGGAGGAGATGATCGTGGTGCTGGCGGGGCGGCCCTCGCTGCGCACGCCGGGCGGCTGGCGGGAGCTGGCCGAGGGCGAGGTCGTCGCCTTCCCGCGCGGCGAGCGCGGCGCGCACCAGATCGCCAACCGTACCGACACCCCGGTGCGGATGCTCTCGGTGAGCACCAACGGCGAGCCTGACGTCGTGCTCTACCCCGACTCGGGCAAGGTCGGAGCCGTGGAGCGCACTCCGGACGGATCGGGCCTCGCGCTCTTCTTCCGGCGCGACGACGCCGTGGACTACTGGGAGGGCGAGACACCTCCCGATCCCGGGAGCCGTTAGGCCGGGACCACCTGGACGCCGGGCGGCAGGGGGTCGAACGCGCCCGTGAGCCCGGTGCCGGCGTCGATCACGGCGTCGTTGACCACCGGACCGGACGAGCCCGTCAGCGCCAGCAGGCGCCCGAGGGCCTCGTCGCGCGAGTAGGGGTCGGCGGTGCCCTGGCGCAGGAAGCGCCTCGATGTCGTCGAGCTTCGCCCGGGCCTCGTCGACGCGCGGGTCGGAGCCCGGGATGTAGGCGCCGATCGCGATCAGGTCCTCGGCCCGCTTGTGGGCGGCCAGCAGGCCGCGCAGGCGCCCGCCCGCCTCGAGGTGCTCGGGCGACAGCAGCTGCGGGCGCGAGCCGCGACACCGACTGCAGCACGTCGATCGCCGGGTAGTGGTGGCGGTGGGCCAGCTCGCGCGAGAGCACGATGTGGCCGTCGAGGATCGAGCGCACGGCGTCGGCGACCGGCTCGTTCATGTCGTCGCCCTCGACCAGCACGGTGTAGAGCGCGGTGATCGAGCCGACCGGCGCGGTGCCGGCGCGCTCGAGCAGGCGCGGCAGCAGCGCGAAGACCGACGGCGTGTAGCCGCGCGTGGCGGGCGGCTCGCCGATGGCGAGGCCGACCTCGCGCTGCGCCGTGGCGAGGCGCGTGACCGAGTCCATCATCAGCAGCACGTCGGCGCCCTGGTCGCGGAAGTACTCGGCGATCGTGGTGGCGACGAAGGCGGCCTTGATGCGCACGAGCGCCGGCTGGTCGGAGGTGGCCACGACCACGACGCTGCGGGCGAGGCCCTCGGGCCCGAGGTCGTGCTCGATGAACTCGCGCACCTCGCGGCCGCGCTCGCCGACGAGCGCGATCACGTTGACGTCGGCGCTGGTGCCGCGGGCCATCATGCCCATCAGCGTGCTCTTGCCGACGCCCGAGCCGGCGAAGATGCCCATGCGCTGGCCGCGCCCGCAGGGCATGAGGGCGTCGATGGCGCGCACGCCCAGCGGCAGCGGCGTGCGGATGGTGGGCCGCGCGAGCACGTCCGGCGGCGGGGCGTCGATGGCGCGGCGCGCCTCGATGGCCGGCGGGCCGAGCCCGTCGATCGGGCGGCCGAGACCGTCGAGCACGCGCCCGAGCAGGCCGCGGCCCACGTCCGACGCGCACGGCGTGGCCGGTGGCGATCACGGTCTGGCCCGGGCCGACGCCGGCGGCGTCGCCGAGCGGCATCAGCAGGGTGCGCCCCTCGCGGAAGCCGACCACCTCGGCCTGCAGGGGCGGCCGGCCGGTGCGGTGGCCGGGCACGAGGATCTCGCACCGCTCCCCCACGCTGGCCTCGGGGCCGCGGCTCTCCACCACGAGGCCGATCAGCTCGGAGACGCGGCCGTTGAGGCGGTAGGGGTCGAGGTGGCGCAGGCGCTCGCGGGCGGGCGCCAGATCGACGGTGCTCATCGGGGCGGGCGCCAGGAGGCTCTCGTCGGGCGGAGCCACGAGCGCCTCGAGCACGCGGGCGAGCTGGCTCTCGAAGGTGGCGTCCACGTCGCCGGCCGAGGTCTCGAGCATGCACGAGCCGGGCATGATGCGCGGGTCGTCGACCACCTCGAAGCGCGCGATGCCGCCCATCTCCTCGAGGATCGTCGGCGCCGCCTCGCGGCAGGCGGCGAGGTCGGCCGGGCTCACGCGGGCGACGAGCTGGGAGCGGTCGGCGGCGCGGCGGATCGCGCCGCGCAGGACGTCGCCGACGCGCTCAGGGTTGGCGGCGACCTCGGCGCGCACGATGCTTGGCCGCGACCTCCACCGCGAGGGCGGTCGCCTCGCGCACGGCCGACTCCTCGATCATCTCGCGCTGCTCGGCGAGGCCGCGGGCCATCGCGCGGAGCGGTGGCGAGCGCGTCGGCCACCTCGGCCTCGGCCTCGGCGCGTCCCTGGGCGAAGCCCTCCTGACGGGCGAACTCGCGCAGGGCGTCGGCCTCGCCGGTCGCCTGGGCCATCGCGGCCTCGGCGTCCTCGCGGGCGCGCTCGGCGATCCCCTCGGGCGTCGTCGGATCGGCGCGCGCTGATGATGCGCGGGCGCAGCGGCACCGCCACGCTCTCCTCGCGACAGGCTCGCGCCCGCGCAGGAGCGGGCTACGAGACAAGCTGCGTCCTCGCCACCGCGGATGATGACGATGCTGCCCGGCCTCCTCGAGGCGGCGGATGACGGCGACGACCTTCTGCTGGGCCTCCTCGACCTGCTTCACCCGCACCGGGCCCATGAACTCGAGCTCCTCGCGGATGTTGGTGGCGGCGCGCTCGCTCATGTTGCGCGAAGATGGCGTCCTGGACCTCGGGGCCGACGCCCTTGAGCGCGATCGCTGAGCTCCTTGGTGTCCACCTCGCGCAGCACCTGCTGGATGCTGCGGTCGTCGAGCACGACGATGTCCTCGAACAGGAACATCATGCGGCGGACCTCGTCGGCGAGCTCGGGGTTCTGCTCCTCGAGCGCCTCGACGATGGTGCGCTCCGTGGTGCGGTCGACCTGGTTGAGCAGGTCGACCAGCGAGCGCAGGCCGCCGGCCGAGGTGAAGTCCTGGGTGATGACGCTGCTGAGCTTGCGCTCGAGCACGCGCTCGATCTCCCGGATGACCTCCGGCGCGGTGCGGTCCATCAGGGCGATGCGCATCGCGACGTCCGACTGGACGTCGTCGGCGAGCGAGCTGACGACCTGCGCGGCGGTCTCGGAGGGCAGGTAGGCGAGGATCAGGGCGATCGTCTGAGGGTGCTCGTTGGAGATCACGTTGAGGATCTGCGAGGCCTCGGTGCGGCGCAGGAACTCGAACGGGCTCACCTGGATGGCGCTCGACAGGCGGGCCATGACCTCGTCGGCCTTGCCCTGCCCGAGCGCCTTCTGGAGGATGCCGCGCGCGTACTCGAGGCCGCCCTCGGCGATGTACTCCTGGGCGACGGCGACCTCGTAGAACTCCTCGACCACCGACTGCTTGCGCTCGGGGGCGATGTGGCCCATGCCGGCGATCTCGAGCGTGAGCTCGTCGATCTCCTCCTGGCGCAGGTGCTTGAAGACCTCCGCCGAGGCGTCCTGGCCGAGGCTCACCAGCAGGATCGCCGCCTTCTCACGTCCGCTCATCGTGCCGGACGACATCTAGCGCTCCACGAGCCAGCCACGCAGCAGCTGGGCGACGTCGTCGGGCTTACGGCGGGCGAGGTCCTCCATCTGGGCCTCGATCGGGCTCTTGCGCTGGCCCTCGAGCTGGCGCACCGGCCCACCGGCGCCGCCCGGCAGCTCGGAGACCGGCACCGGGCCGCGCTTGAGCAGCTCCGGCAGCGCCTTCTCGAGGTCGGACTGGCGGCCGCGCAGGGACTTGCGGGCGAACAGCGCCAGCAGCAGGAGCCCGATGCACCGCGCCGGCCGTCTTGGCCAGGCCCATGATGTCGAGGCCCCCGGCCGCGGCGGGCGGGTTCTTGGCGGCCTCGGCGGCGGCCTTCGCGGCCGTGACGGCGGTGCCGTCCTCGGCGAAGGCGACGGCCTGGACGCTGATCAGATCGCCGCGCTTGGCGTTGTAGCCGACCGCGGCCTTGATGCTGTCGGTGAGCGTGGCGACGTCGGCTGCGGGGACCTCGTCGCTGATCTGCACCGCGACCGACTGGCTGACGACGGCGCCGGGGGTCTTCTCGATCTGCGAGCGGATCCGGTCGACGCCGTTGCGCGTGCTGCCCGAGCTCTTGTCGTAGTCGGTGGTGCCGCTGCCGCTGGTGGTGGCCGGGAAGGTGCTGCCGGCCGGCGTGTTCGGCCGAGGTTCCGGTCACGGCGCCGCCGGAGCCGCCGGTCACTTGAGGGTCTCCTTGCTGGTCTCGCGACTCGAGGGGGACCACGCCTTCCTTGTCCGGGTCGAAGCTCTCGCTGTCGGTGGTGACCTTGTCGAGGTCGAGCGGGCGCGTGACCTGGGTCACGGCCTTGCCCGGGCCGAGCGTCGGCGGCGAGCATCGCGTCGAGGCGGCTCTGCACGCTGCGCTCGTAGGCGCCCTCGATGGCCAGGCGCTCGCCGGCCGCGCCGGCGCCCGAGGCGCCGCCCGAGCCGCCCTCGAGGATGTTGCCCTGGGAGTCGGTGATCGTGATGCCCTTGGCGTCGAGGCCGGGGACGGCCATCGACACGAGCTTGGTGATGCCCTCGACCTGGCCGGAGTCGAGGTCCTGGCCGGGCTTCATGGTGAGGACGACCGCGGCCGTGGTGGGCTGCTGGTCCTCGGTGAACAGCTGCTCCTGCGGGCATCGCGATCTTGACCGTGGCCGACTGGATCGGCTCGAGGCGCCCGATGGCGCGCGAGAGCTCGCCCTCACGGGCGCGGACCAGGTTGACGCGGTTGGTGAAGTCGGTGGCGCCGAGGTTCGACTTGTCGAAGATCTCGTTGCCGACCACGGCGCCGCCGTCGAGCACGTCCCGAGCTGGCCAGGTCGATCCGGGCCTTGTCCACCTCGCTCGAGGGCACCTGGACCGTGCTGCCGCCGTCGGTGAGCTTGTAGCGGATGCCGAGGGTGTCGAGCTGCTTGGTGATCGCCGAGGCGTCGGCCGCGCTGGTGGAGGTGGAGAGGGTGGCGTAGGAGTCCTGCCCGGAGAACCTCATCAGCATGAAGATGCCCACGATGAAGATGACCACGGCTCCGATGAGCAGCCGCCGGCTGGGGCCGGTCAGGCCCTCCCAGAACCCCGTGACGTTGCCGAGCGCTCCCATGCTGGGCTAGACCTGCATCCTGCTGATTTCCTGCCAGCCCTCGATCATCTTGTTGCGCACCTGGACGGCGGTGTTGAAGGCGAGGTCGGCCTTCTCCACGGCCACGAGGGCGACCGTCGGGTCGGCGAGGCCGCCGGTGGCGGCCTGCTCGGTGAGGCGCTCCGAGCTGATGAGCTCGTTGTTCAGGCCCGAGACGGCGCCCGAGAGCATGTCGGCGAAGCCGCCCGAGGCGGGCGCCGGGCTCGCCTGGGCGGACCCGATGCCGTCGGCCGCGGTGATCGCGCCGAAGGGCATCGCGCCGAGCGACTGGATCGGCAGGCAGCGGCGTCACGAGATGATCCTCAGCGAGTCGCTTGGCCATCGACTTGGTGGCCTCGAAGGCGGTGACGTTGGCCTGGAAGGCGCGCGTGGCGGCGACCATGTCGGTCATCTCGGTGACGGCGTCCACGTTCGGCCGGGTCACGTAGCCCTTGGCGTCGGCCTCGGGGTGCCCGGGCTCGTAGACCCTGCGCAGGGGCGTGGTGTCCTCGACGATGCCGGTGACGGCGACCCCGTGGAGGTCGGCGGCGCCGGCCGTGCTCTCGATGCCGGCCGGGCGCGGCAGCGCGAACTGCGCGCCGCCGGGGGCCGGGGCCATCGTGACGGCCTTGCGGCGGTAGGCGTCGCCGACGCCGTTGGTGCTGTCGGCGTTGGCCAGGTTGTTGGCGATCACATCCATGCGGAGGCGCTCGGCCGCGAGGCCGGTGGCGCTGATTCCGAGCGCGGCGTACATGCCCATCAGTGAGCTCCTCGCCGTAGTCAGGTGGTCAGGATCAACGGCCCATGATGGCCGTGCGGAACTGCGCGAAACGCTTGTCCAGCAGCGAGACGACGGTCTGGTGGGCGAGGGTGTTGGCCGACAGCTGGGCCATCTCGTCGTCGGGATCGACGTTGCTGCCATCCACCCGCATCGTCGTCGTGTCGATGGAGCGGATGCCGGGGTTGAAGTCGTCGATCGCCCGGCGTGCTCGAGCCGAACGAGGGCAGCGAGCTCTCGCCGCGGCTGAGCCGGGAGCGGTCGCTCTCGACCGCCTCGCGCGAGGGCCGCCTCGAACGAGACGTCGATGCGCTTGTAGCCCGGGGTCTCCGCGTTCGCGATGTTGTTCGCGATGGCGGTGTTGCGGGCGTTGTGGCCGCGCAACGACGCCGTGAGGACCTCGGTCGTGAGGTCGTCCGGGAACATCAGGCGGGGCCGAAGGGGTCGTTGGAGACCAGCGGGCCCACGTCGTCCATCAGCCGCATCAGCCGGTCGGGCGTGATGTCGAGCACGGCGAGCGATGCCGGGTCCATCCCGTACATCAGCCCGTCGCCGCCCAGGCCGACTCCGAGCATCATGCAGGCGGCGTCGGCCAGGTGGACGCAGTGCGCCAGCCGCGGCTTGATCGTCGCCCCGCTCGGGGAGTGGTGGAAGCGGATCGCCTCCTCCAGCTCGGGCGGGAAGCTCCACGACGACGCGATCTGCGCGCCGAGCTCGGCGTGGTCGAATCCGAGCAGCTCGGCCTCGACCTCGTGGAAGGGCACCCGCCGCTCCTGGGAGATGCGGGTGACCTCGTCGAAGGCGTTCTCCATGTAGCTGGAGAGGATCGTCTTGCCGATGTCGTGCAGCAGCCCGGCGACGAAGGCCTCCTCGACCGGGGCGAGCTGCACCTCGACGGCGAACCGGCGCGAGGTGAACGCGACCGAGATCGAGTGCCGCCACAGCTCGCCCTGCTGGAGCCCGTAGCCCGGCAGGCTGCCGCTCAGGAGGCGCGCCGTGTGGCTGGAGATGGCGAGGCTCTTGATGGCGGAGAAGCCGAGCATCACGACCGCCTCGGTGACCGTGGTGACCCGGCGGGCGTGGCCGTAGAAGGACGAGTTGGCCAGCTTGAGGATGTTGGCCGTGAGGCTCTGGTCGCGCAGGACCACCTGCGAGAGCTGTCCCACGGTCATGTCCTGGTCGTCGCAGGCGGAGATGACCTCGCGAGATGCTCGAGGGCATCGCGGGGAGCTCGGCCACCGCGGCGGCGACCTCCGAGGCGGTGAGACGTGTGATCAGGGCGGACATGGGGTTCTCCGGTTCGACGGTCGGAGCCGGCTAGGCCAGCGCGGGGGCGTGGGAATCCTCGAGCGCCTCGCCGCGGCGCTCTGCGACGAGGGCGGTCCACGCCTCGCAGAGCACCTGCAGGTCGGCGATCACCTCGCGGAGGGTCGGCGAGTCGACCAGTCTCCGGGATCGAGGCGCCGAAGGACGTACTCGTAGATCGCGCCGAGGTGGCGGCGTGATGGAGCCGGCGGCCGGGTTGAGGCCCCGGTCGAGCTCCTCGACGATCGCGCGGACGCGGCCGATCAGGCCGGCGGCGGCGGCGCGGTCACCACGGACGAGGGCCTCGTCGGCCTCGTTGCCGAATCGGATCGCACCCTCGAAGAGCATGAGGATGAGGTCCTCGGGTGAGGCGGACTGGACCTGCTCGGGAGACGGAGTGCTGTGCATCCTGAAGAGACCTCACGGTCGAGATGGATGTTCACGCGGGGTTCCGTCCCCTATTCGCCGGCGTATGTCCCTGCCGACTCCCCGTATGTCTCGACCCGCGGCGTCCGTTCCTTGAGCCTGGGGCGCGCCGATCGCCCAGGCGACGGAGCTATCGCGGAGGCTCGCGCGCCCGGCGACCATGCCGCGCCCGGCGCCCGGCCGGCGGTCGCCGGGCCGCCCCCCGGCGGACGGCACGCGGCACGGACGGGTCAGATCAGGTGGGCTCCCAGGCGATCAGGAACGCCGGCTCGGTGCGCGACCCGTCGGGGCGCAGCGGCACGACCCGCGCGGCGCAGGCCAGGCGGCCGCTCTCGGACGCCGGCACGACCGCCACGAAGCGCTGCTCCGCGCCCGCCGCGCCCTGTGGCCACGGCCGGGACGACCGGTGCGCACGGTGACGCCCCCGTCGCCGTCGGGCGCTGCCCGCCACGACCTCGACGCGCACGTCCGACGGCCGCGAGCGAGCCCAGGGTGGCGAAGAGCTCCACCTCGACCTCGGAGCCGACCGCGACCGAGCCGTCGGCCTTCACCGAGCTGCGCACGCGCGACCTCGGGCCATGCCGCGCGCATGCGCTCGCGCCAGGTGGCGAGGTCGCGTGCGCCCGGCGCCCTGGCCCTCGGCGAGGGCGACGGCGGCGCGGTGGGCGGGCATGTAGGCGCGCTCGGCGTAGTCGCGCACCATCCGGCCGGTGTTGAACTCGCCGCCGAGGCGGCGGATCGACGCCGTCATCATCGCCGTCCACTCGCGCGGGCGGCCGGAGGCGTCGCGGGCGTAGAAGGCCGGGATGACCTCGCGCTCGAGCAGCGTGTAGAGGGCCTCGGCCTCGACGGCGTCGTTCTCCTCCGGGTCCTCGTAGGTCTCGCCGCGTGCCGATCGCCCAGCCGCAGTCCGGCGAGTAGCCCTCGGCCCACCAGCCGTCGAGCACCGACAGGTTGAGGGCGCCGTTGACGGCGGCCTTCATGCCGCTGGTGCCCGAGGCCTCGAGCGGCCGGCGCGGCACGTTGAGCCAGACGTCGGCGCCCTGCACCAGGTAGCGCGCCACGTGCATGTCGTAGTCCTCGAGGAACACGATCCGGTCGCGCAGGCGCGGGCGCTGCGACTCCTGGACGACGGTGCGCAGCACCTCCTTGCCCGGGACGTCGAGCGGGTGCGCCTTGCCGGCCACGATCATCTGCACCGGCCGCTTCTCGTCGCTCGAGCAGCCGCGCGAGGCGGTCGGGATCGCGGAAGAGCAGGTCGGCGCGCTTGTAGGTGGCGAAGCGGCGGGCGAAGCAGATCGTGAGCGCATCGGGACGCAGCGCGTCGCCGGCGGCGCGCGCTGGCGATGCGGCGCGAGCCCTGGCGGGCGAGCTGGATCTGCGAGGCGCTCGCGGGCGAACAGCACCAGGCGCTCGCGGCGCAGCTCGTGCACCCGCCACAGCTCGCCGGCCGGGATCGTGTCGGCCCGCTCCCAGACGGTCGGGTCCTCGGGGCGCTCCCGCAGGCCGGGGCCGATGTAGCGGTCGAGCAGCTCGTGCATCTCGCGGCTGAGCCAGCTCGGCGTGTGGATGCCGTTGGTGATGCTGGTGATCGGGACCTCGTCGATGCGGCAGCTCGGGCCACAGGCCGCGCCACATGTGCCGCGAGGTGTCGCCGTGCAGCGCCGCGACGCCGTTCGCGAAGCCGGACGTGCGCAGGGCGAGCGGCGTCATGCCGAAGTCGGTCTCGGCCTCGTCGGGGTGCGCGGCCAGGGCGACGAGGTCGTCCCAGGTCATGCCGGCCTCGACCGCGAGGGGCTCGAGGTAGCCGCGGGCGAGCTCGGGGTCGAAGGTCTCGTTGCCGGCGGGCACCGGCGTGTGGGTGGTGAAGACGGTCGAGGCGACCACCTGCTCGCGGGCCTCGCCGGCGCAGGCCGGCTCCGGCGCGATGAGCGCGCGCATGCGCTCCAGCACGAGCAGCGCCGAGTGGCCCTCGTTCATGTGGAAGACCGTCGGGTTCATGCCGGCCGCCGCCAGGGCGCGGACGCCGCCGATGCCGAGCAGCACCTCCTGGCGCATGCGCTGGTCGCGGTCGCCGCCGTAGAGGACGCTGGTGATCTCGCGCGCCCGCGGCGAGTTGCCGTCGATGTCGGCGTCGAGCAGCAGCAGCGGGACGCGGCCCACCTGGATGCGGCGCACCGCCGCCCGGACGGTCTCGTCGCCCACCGCGCACCTCGACCACGACCGGCTCGCCGTCGGGGCCGGTCTGGTCGCGTGAGCGGCAGGTCCGACCAGTCGGTGGCCGGGTAGCGCTCGCGCTGGCCGCCGTCGGGGCCGAGCGACTGGCGGAAGTAGCCGCTGCGGTAGAGCAGGCCCACGCCCGACCAGCGGCACGCCGAGGTCGGAGGCCGACTTCAGGTGGTCGCCGGCCAGGATGCCGAGGCCGCCCGAGTAGAGCGGGATGCCGGCGTCGAGGCCGAACTCGAGCGAGAAGTAGGCCACCAGCATGTCGGAGGCGTCGGGGTTGGCCGGCACCAGCCAGCCCGGGTCGTTGACGTAGGCGTCGAGGCGCCGCGCGACGCGGGCGACCATGGCGACGAAGCTCTCGTCGGCGGCCAGCCGGTCGAGGCGGTCCTGCGGGAGGCCGCGCAGCAGGGCGATCGGGTTGTGCTCGAGGCGCTCCCACGCCTCCGGGTCGAGGCGGGCGAACAGATCGCCGGCCTCGGGGCTCCACGCCGACCAGACGTTCCGCGCGATCTCATCGAGCCATGCGATGCGCTCGGGAAGCGCCGGGTGGACGTCGAGCTCGTGGACCTTCATCTGCACACTCCTGGGACGACGGGGCAGGCGGCTGGGCGCGCGTCGCCCACGGGCGCGACGGCGTCTCCCGGGAAGGGGCAAGCATAGGCGAGGACCGATCGGCGTCCAGCCCGGCCGTGCAACCGTGATCCTCGCCGGGGTGTGGGAGCCCGACACCTGGGGTGGCTGTCCGCGGCGTCGGGCCGGCGGCAGAGTGCGCGCATGGGCACGGCCGGGACATCGGGGCGGGAGGTCGCCGACGGGCAACCGAGCACGGGACGCCGGCGAAGCCCGGATGGATCGACTTCCCGCCCCGCTGGCCCGAGCTGCCGGAGCCCGGCCGCTCGGGGGCCGGCGCCGAGCGTGAACGCCCCGCGGTGACGCTGACGGGGTCCATCCCGCGGACCGGGAGGCGCGAACGCACCCGGGTGCTGCGCATCGTCACGGGCGCGCGCCCGCCGAGGCGCGTCCTAGCGGGAGCGGTCGAGGTAGAGCGAGTGCCCGATGGCGGGCGGGCGGTACCCGGCGAGGGCGGTGCGCCCGACGCCGCAGGGTGCCGAGCTCACCGCGCAGGGCGTCGCGGGCCGCGGAGGCCCGCTCGATGAGCTCGTCCTGGCCGCGCCGCAGCAGCCTGCGCCAGCGCGCGGGCCTCGGCGAGATCGGCCGAGCCGAGGGGCGGGGTCTCGTTCGGGACGATCCGCGCCTGCACCACCATGCGCTCGCGGTCGAGCTCGGCCAGCCGGTCGAGGTCGGCCGCCGCGAGGGCGCGGGCCTGCTCGAGCTGGAGCTCGCGCAGGCGGCGCAGCTCAGCCAGCAAGGTCCACGCCGACCGACGGCCGGGACTGGGTGCTGGCCGGGCGCGGGGTCGAGGCGATCTGCGCCCACGCGCTGCGCAGGTCGCCCATGCAGCGCACGGCCTCGGCGATCTCGGCACCCTCGCGCGAGAGCCGCGCCGAGGTGAGCCGCTCGCCGACGTACTCGTAGATGCTCGCCAGGTTCTGCGCGACGGGGCCCTGGGTCATGTCCAGGGAGACGCGCAGCTCGGTCACGATGTCCTGCGCACGGGTCAGCCGCTGGCCGGCCTCGCCCAGATCACCACGCTCCATCGCGGCCTTGCCCTGCGCGGCGAAGCGCAGGAAGCCGTCGTAGAGCATCACCACGAGCTGCCCCGGCGTCGCCGTCTGGGCGGAGTGGTTCGTGTACTGGCGAAGTTCCGTCAGCAAGTGCGTGCCCTTCCTCGATGCCGGTGTTGGTGGGGGTGACGGAGCCGGACGCGCCCGGCGTCATGCTCAGAGGTTGGCGAGCTGGGAGGTGAGGTTGGTGCCCTGGGCCCGGAAGGCGGTGACGGCCTTCTCCATCGCCGCGAACTGCGCCTTGAGGGTCTGCTCCCGGAGGTCCATCAGGGTCTCGAGGCTGGCGATCTTGTCGTCCATCCGCCCGAGCGACGAGGTGAAGCCGGTCAGGCGCGACGAGAGGATCTCGCTGGTGTAGGTGTCGGCGAAGCCTGGATCTGGCGGGCGATGCCGTCGGCGGGGCCGCTCTCGGTGACCCCGTCGTCCTTGCCGAAGACGTCGGCGACGGCGTCGGGGTCGGCCGTGAGGGCCGCGGCGAAGGCGGTCTTGTCGAGCGTCAGCGTGCCGTCGCGCGACGAGGTGATGCCGATCTGCGGCAGGGAGTCGTAGGCGCCGCCGCCGAGGCCCGTGACGGCGCTGCCGGCGATGTTGCGCAGCTGGCTCGCGAGGCCGCTCATGGTCTGGTCGCCCTGGAGCGTGCCGGCGTTCTTGGTGGCGGCGTCGTAGCTGGTGGCCAGCTTCACGTTCTTCATGACCGCGTTGTAGGCGTCCACGAAGTTCTGGGCCTGCGTGAGCGACGCGGCGTGGTCGGCGCCGACCGTGACGGTCGTCGCGCCCTCCTTGAAGAGGCTGAGCGAGACGCCGTTGATCGCGCCGGCGATCGTGTTGCCCGAGCTCGTGACGGCGAGGCCGTTGATCGTCGCGGCCGCGTCCTGGGCGGGCTGCGTCTGCGCGAGGCCGAGACCCGCCGCGGCGGTGCCGCCGAGGGTGATCGCTCCTGCGCTGCCGCTCTCGCGCGAGATCATCACGAGCTTGTCGTTGATGACGCTGGCCGAGACGCCGACGTCCTCGGTGCCGTTGATCCGGTCGGCGAAGGTCTGGAGGGTGTCGCCGGCCTCCACCGCCACGCTGGCGGTGGTGCCGCCGGTGGTGATGTCGAGGCTCTGACCCGGAGTCAGGGGCGGGTTCGCGCCGGTGGCGAGCGTGTGGGCCTTGGCGAGCGCGGTGACGACGACGTTGTAGCTGCCGGACGGCGGCCGACGAGTCGACGCTGGCGGTCGCGACCGCGGCGTCGCCCGAGGTGGCGGCCTTGTCCTGGAGGGCGCCGACCTTGTACATCCCGGCGGCGGCGTCGCGCAGCTTCGTGAGGAGGCCGTTGACCTCCTGGACGACGCCCTGCTTGGCCTTGAGCTCGGTCTTCTGGGTGTTGATCCGGTCGATCGGCGCGCGCTCGAGCTGCATCAGGGCGGTGACGATCGACGCGGTGTCGATGCCGCTCCCGATCCCGCTGAACGAGATCGCGGGGGCCGCGGTGGCGTTGGTGCTCATCGTGCCCTCCTAGGAGGTCGTGTCGACGTTGAGGCCGTTGGCCGTGACCGAGGCGATCACGTCAAGGACATGGCGCGAGGGGACCTCGCGAAGCACCTCTCCGGTCTCTCTGCTCGTACATCGTCACGATCACCCTGCTCGTCGCCTCGTGGATCTCGAACTTGGCGTCAACATCGGCGGCGATGACGCTGAACTTGAGTGAGCTGCGCGGCTCCCACTCGTCCGTGCGGGCCTTCGCTCTGGGGGATTCTTCCGCCTCGGCGGTGGGCTCAGAGGGCTTCACCGGGATCACCCGGCGGGGACTCGAGACCTCTGGCACATCGGGGAAGCGTGAGGTGGTGACATCCATGTCAACTCCACTCGCGGTGTATTCCCTGTCCGGGATGGGACCCCCGGGACACCCTCTTTATCGGCATCCCGGTGCGGACCTTGAGCGCTGCGGACGAACCCGCACGGCTGCGGGCTGACGCGCGGGAGTCCGACACCGGCAGGCGACAGGGGCGTCAACGCGATGAGGGCCCCGCGAACGGGGCCCTCATCGTGCGGATCAGGCTCTGGCCGGGCCTGGTCCGCCATCCGGCCCTCCGGCCTCCGGCCGGGAACGCTGGCCGGGGCCTGGAGCCGTCCATGGCCCCACGGTCGTGGTCAGGGCGGCTACGCCGAGGCGAGAAGCGACATCGACTGGCGGAGCTCGCGCAGGACGTTCGAGTGCGGGTAGATCAGGAGGCCCTCGCGCAGCACGGCGTCGGCGTCCGAGTAGCGGCCCGAGCCGGCCAGGAGGCTGGCGAGGTCGAGGTGGCGCGACATGTTCTGCTCGTCGCTCTCGAGGGCGGCGCGCATGAAGGCCTCGGCGTCCTCGTCGAGGTGCTTCGGCCTGGCAGATGCGGCCGAGGGCCGCGTAGGCCTCCGGAGTCGCGTCGCCGCCCTGGATGGCCGCCATCAGGCGGTCGGCGGCCGGGTCGGGGAAGTCGTTGGCGTAGAGCAGGTAGCCCAGGCGGCGGTCCACGTCGGCGCGCTCGGCCGCGATCTCGTAGAGCAGCGGAACGAGGTTGTTGAAGGCCGTCGAGGGCGCCGAGCTCGAGGAGGGTGCCGGCCAGCTCGAGCACCGTGGCCAGGACGGCCGGGCGGTCGAGGTCGGCCGGGATCTCGGCAATCGGGGCGTCGGCCTCCTGCGCCGCCACCGCGAGGCCGTAGGCCACCGAGTAGAGACCGCCGGCGAGCGGGGCGAGCTCGGCGATGGCGGTGCCCGCCTCGCCGGCGTCGCCGGCGAGGATGCCGACGAGGACGGTCTTGGCGAGGGCCATCGAGCGAAGGGCGCTGCCGGGGGCGACGGAGCCGATCTGCTGGCGCGCCCCGTCGAGGTCGTCGAGGCGGATCAGGGCGTCGGCCATCGTGAGGCTGATCGCCGCGTCGTCCGGACGCAGTTCGCGAGCCTCGGTGAGGACGGCGAGAGCGTGCTCGGGGTGGCCCTCCGCGAGGAGCACCTGGGCCAGCGCCCGCAGCGACTCGGCGCGGCGTGACGTTCCGATGATGCGGCCCAGGTACTCCCGCACCTCGAGCGGGGGGTCGCTCCGCAGGAGCAGGCGCGTGAGGTGCATCACGGGGGCGGCGTAGAAGCCGTTGGCGTCGCGGATGGCGTTGCGCTGGCAGCGCACCGCCTCGTGGGTGTCGCCCATCATCTCGTAGAGCTGACCGAGGGCGTGCCAGGAGTAGAACGAGCCCATGCCGGCCTGCGCCAGGTAGCGCGCGCCGTCGTGGTCGCCCAGCTCGATCGCCCGGCGGAAGCTCTTGACGGCGGCGCGGTACTCGCGGCGGCCGGTGTGGATCTGGCCCTGCAGGTAGTGCAGGTCGGTGAAGTCCGGATAGGCCTGCAGCGCGTCGGCGAGCACGTCGAGGGCCTCGTCCCAGCGCTCCAGCGAATGCAGCGAGGCCACGATGTTCCGCAGCAGCAGGGACGCGTAGTAGGCCTTCAGGGAGGCGAGCTCGTTGAACGAGCGGCGGAAGTAGCCGAGCGCGGTGTCGTGGTCGCCGATCCGCTGGAACTCGACGCCGGCGTTGAAGAGGGTGAACGAGTCGGTGGGCTTGAGCGCCACCTCGTCCATCACGATCGCCATGTTGCGGTCGGTCTTCTCCTTGGCCCGGCTGGTCGGCTCGAGGTAGCCGTAGTGGTGGATCTCGATGCCCACGAAGCGGGTGCAGACACCGCCGACGGGGTCGACCTTGCCCATGATCTGCTCGTGCAGGGCACCGCTGTAGCGGTACGCGGGCCGGTTGCGGAACAGGCGGAAGGCGGAGTTGACCACGCTCTCGACGCCCAGCTCCTCGCCGATGAAGTTCACCTCGCGCAGGCAGTAGCCCTCGATGTCCTCCTCGTGGAGCAGCTCCCTCAGGCGCGCTCCGTCGATCAGCTCCTCGTCGGCGTCGAGGATCAGGATCCACTCGCCCGTCGCCGCGTCGATGCTGGTGTTGCGCGGCGTGGCGAAGTCGCCGTGCCACTCCTCGTGCAGGATCGTGGCCCCGAAGCTCTCGGCGATCTCCACCGTGCGGTCGACCGATCCGGTGTCAACGATGACGATCTCGTCGACGACTCCCTGGACGCTGGCGAGGCACCGCGCCAGGTGCTCCTCCTCGTCGCGCACGATCATGCAGAGCGAGATCCGCTGCGGGGTCCGCTCCTTCGGCGTGGAGAGCTTCGCGATCGTGAGGCCCATCTCGGTCCTTCCAGGGGGGTCTGAGGTTCCCCCCCATCGGCGGGAGCGCCGAATACTTGAGCCGGTCGTGCGCGCGCCCCCGCCCGGGCTCCGGGCCACGGCCCCGGGGACGCTCAGGCGAAGGGGATCCGGTCGCGCTCGGGGTCGAAGCCGCGGGCGGGCAGCACGCCGCGCGGGTCGCCGCCCACGGGCAGCCCCCACTTCATGGCGTAGCGCATCGCGTTGCCGTTCAGCAGGGCCTCGTAGTCCTCGCCGAGCGTCGTGAAGGTCCGGTGGCCGAAGTGGTGGACGTAGGAGTCGTCGCAGACCCAGAGGCGGATGCCGGCCAGCCGTGCCCGGAGGGCGTAGTCCTCGTCCTCCATGTTCCCGATCTCGAAGCGCGTGTCGAAGCCTCCGATCGCATCGAGCACCGGGCGCGCGATGGCCATGCAGAGGCCGCTGATCCGGGTGACCTCGCGCCCCCGCCCCGCGTGGTCGCGGGCGCGGGCGGCCGCGAACTCATCGAGCGCACCCGATGGCGCCTCGTCGTAGGGGACGTGCGGGATGATCTGGTCGTCGGAGACCCAGTTCGAGCGGGGGCCCGCGATGCCGGCCCCCGGCTCGCGCTCCAGCGCGCCGCGCAGGCCCTCAAGCCACCCGGGTGTTGCGAGCGCGTCGTTGTTGAGCAGCACGACCACGTCGCCCGACGCCTCGGCGAGGCCCAGGTTGCAGCCGCCGGCGAAGCCGAGGTTGACCGGCGAGCGGACCACCCGGACACCCTCGGCCGCACACCACTCGGCGGTGCCGTCGGTGCAGCCGTTGTCCACCACGATCACCTCGTGCGCACCGGGCGTGTGGCGGGCGATGCTCTGCAGGCAGAGGGCGGTGTAGAGCAGGTTGTCGTGGCAGGGCACCACGATGCTGGTGAGTCCGCTCACGCCGCGGCCCGGATCGGGGCGGCCTGCGCCAGGGCCACCAGGCGCCCGGTGGCCACCTCGGCCGTCCGCGCCCAGGTGTGGCCGGTGCGGATGCGCTCCGACGCGGCGGCGCCGAGCGCGGCCGCCCGCCCGGGCGACTCCACCACCTCGCGCATCGCCGCGACCAGGTCGGCCACCTCCACCTCGACCACGCGGGGCCGTCCGGCGACCATCATCCCGCCCACCGTCGCGGTCTCCATCTCGACCTCGCGCGAGGGCACCAGCAGAGCGGTGCCGGAGTCGCAGAAGTCGCGAGCGGCGCCGCGGTCGGGCACGATCGCCGGCAGCCCGCAGGCCATCGCCTCGGCGATCGGCAGGCAGTAGCCCTCTCCGCGGTAGGGCTGCACCAGCGCATCGCAGGCGGCGTAGAGCCGGGGCATCTGGTCGTCGTCGAGGTCGTCGGTGAGGTGCAGGATGCGCGGCGCACGCGGGTCGGCCTGGATCTCGCGCACCCGCGCGAGGGCCTCCTGGGGCACGTAGGGCCCGCGGCCGCCGAAGTCCTTGAGCACGAGCGTCACCTCGTCACCGCGCCCGAAGGCGCGCAGGTAGGCGGCGAGCAACAGGTCGATGCCCTTGCGCCAGAGCAGGCCGCCGACGAACAGCAGGCGCGTCCCGGGGGCGCGGTCACCCAGGTCGAGCGGTTCGGCACCGGGGCGGAAGCGTGCAGGGTCGACGCCGAGCGGCACCAGTGCGAGACGCTCGGGATCCATTCCCCCGGCCACCATGCCCTCCCGGACATGGGTGGAGGCGACCCAGACCTCGTCGATCCACCGCTGCTGGGCGTGGACCCACTCCAGGGGAGGCGCCCCGTACTCCCAGTGCAGGAACTGCGCCACGCGGCCCCCGAAAGCAGGCCCCAGGACCGGGGGGTAGGCGTGCCGCAGGGTGACGTCGATCCCGGGCAACAGGCGCGACACGCTCGGGCCGAGCTGGTCGTACGCCGGATCCGAGCGACCGAGGCGCGCCTCGCCCGTGTCAACGATCCCGAGCTCGACGCCGCCGCGCGCGAGCAGCGCGCGGGCGAGGTCGCGATTGACGCCGGCCAGCGAGTGGACGCCGAAGACGCTTCCCCGCAGCAGCACCCGGGGGGTGCCGGCGCCTGCGCGCGATGCGCGCGCCCGCGGTCTCAGATCGGCCAGGCGCGCGATCGCCCGGCGGGCCACCGCGCGGTGGTCGTGCCCGAGCGCCTCGCGCCGCGCCCGCGCGCCCGCCTCCCGGCGATCGGCGGGGCGTTCGTGGGCGGCGCGCAGATCCCCGGCCCGCGGCGCGACGGCCGGCCTGCCCATGGCCGCGGCCTCGAGCGCGACCCGGCTACGCGCACCCGCCGGGGTGGCCGCGACGACCGCGTCGCAGGCGGCGTGGAGTGCGGGCATGCGATGGGCCGGCAGCAGGTCGTCGAGGATCACGACGTCGGCCATGGCCTCGGGGTCGTGACCCGCCGCGGCGACCGCGGCGGCGGCGCTCTCCTGGATCGCCGCGAGGTCGAGGCCGTCGTCGGACCAGGTCTTCAGCACCAGGGTGACGTCGTCGGCCGCGCCGAAGGCGGCGCACCACTCGGCGAGCAGACGCTCGCCGCCCCGGCCTGCGGCCCACTCCAGGACGGCCAGGAAGACGGTGCCATGGGCGCCCGGCACCGCGAGCGGCTCGGCCGCGGGATCGAAGAGGTCGAGCTCGACGGCCTCGGGAAGCACCCAGAGCCGGTCGGCCGCGACGCCGGCGGCCGCGAAGGCATCGGCCTCCACGGCGCTCGGCACCCAGATCTCGTCGAGCTGGTTGGCGCGCACGACCCAGTCGGCCGGGACGTCGAGAGCGCCGAGCGCCGTGCGGCCGATGCGCAGCGCCCCGTGCGCGTAGGGGTCGAGCAGGCGCGCGGGGCCGTGCTCGATCGACGCCGCGACCGCCTCCGGCTCGAGGGTCATGAGGTCGGCGAGCGCCTCCCGGCCGGCCGGAGTCACCGCCTCGCGGTAGTGCCAGACGCGATGGTCGGCGCGCAGGTCGGCCCCCTCCTCCACGAGGCCCCGCACCATGGCGCGACCCTCGGCCGCCCACCCCGAGGGGTCGGTCAGCGGCCCCCGCCAGACGAGCGTCACGCGATCAGGAGGTCGGCGGCGCGCCGTCCGGTGAGCGCCGCGATGCGCTCGGCCGCCACCTCGGCCGTGCGGTCCCAGGTGTGGTCGCGCCGGATCACCCGCGACGCGCGGGCGCCCACCACGTTGGCGGCGACCTGGTCGTCGTACACGGCGCGCATCGCCGCGGCGAGGTCGGCCGGGTCGACCTCGTGGACCACCGGGTGGCGGTCCATCCGATACGAGCTGGCCTCGGTGAACGGGAGCTCGACCTGGCGCGAGGGCACCAGGAAGGCCGTCGAGGGGTCGGTGAAGTCGCGGGCCGCGCCGCGGTCGGGCACGACCACCGGCAGGCCGCAGGCCATCGCCTCGGCGATCGTCAGCCCGTACGCCTCGCCGCGGCACGGGTGCACCAGGCAGTGGCAGGCGGTGTAGAGCCCGGGCATCGCCTCCTCGGCGATCGGCGCGGACAGGTGAAGCACCCGCGGGCCGTCCGTGCCGGCCGCCATCGCCCGCACGCGCTCGTCGAGCCGCCCGGGCGGGTAGGGCCCGCGCGGGCCGAAGTCCTTGATGACCAGGGTCACGTCGTCGCTGCGCCGGAAGGCGCGCTCGTAGGCGTCCAGCAGCAGGTCGACGCCCTTTCGCGCGTGCAGGCCCCCGACGAACAGGAAGCGCAGCCCGGGGGCGGCGTCGGCGAGATCGACGGGCGTGGCGGAGGGGCGGAAGCGGTCGGGATCCACGCCCAGCGGCAGCACCACCAGGCGGTCCGGGTCCACGCCCGAGTCGAGCATCCAGTCGCGCACGTAGGTCGAGGCCACCCACACCTCGTCGGTGTTGGCGTCGATCATGCGCACCCAGTCGGGGGGCAGCGGACCGAACTCCCAGTGCAGCACCTGCACCAGGCGGCCCTGCGCGGGCCGGTTGAAGCTCGGCGGCTGCACCTGGCGCACCACGATCTCGGGCCCTCCGGGCAGCAGGCGCCGCGCGGCGGACGCGACCACGTCCATGCCGGGCGCCGAGGCGTCGATGCCCATGCCGTCGGTGTCCACGAGCGCGAGGTCCACTCCGCCCCGGCGCAGCAGCGCCCGGGCGATCTCCCGGTTGACGCCGGCCAGCGACGAGACGCCCGACAGGCAGCCCTCGATGACCACCCGCGGCATGTCGTGATCGATCACGACGCTCGCGCGGGGGCGGTCGGCGAGCTCGGCGAGGCGCGCGAGGGCGGCGCGGGCGACCGTGCGGTGGTCGTAGCGGGCGGCGCGCACGATGGCGGCGGCGCCCCGGGCGCGGGCCTCGTGGGGGCGGGCGTGGATGTCGCGCATCGCGGCGACGAGATCGCCGACCCGCGGCTCGGCCCAGCGGTGGCCGGCGAACACCGGGATCTCGGCGGCGGCGGCCTCGGAGACCGGAACCAGGTCGTAGCCGAGCGGCCAGCCGACGGCGTCGTCGAGGAAGGCGGAGGGTCCCGACCAGGCGGTCGCGACGACCGGGCGGCCCATGGCCATCGCCTCCACCAGCGGGCGGCCCCATCCCTCGCCCCGGGTCGGCGCCACGACGGCGTCGCAGGCGGCGTAGAGGCGGCACATGTCGTGGGCGGGCAGCAGATCCTCCACGATCACCAGATCGGCGATCGCGCGCGGGTCCCGCCCCGCGCGCGCCAGCGCGCCCAGCAGCTCCTCCTGGATCTCGGGCGTGCCGATGCCGCGACTGGTGGCCCAGACCTTGAGCACGAGGGTCACGTCGTCGCCCGCCTGGAAGGCATCGCACCAGGCAGACAGCAGCACGTCCCAGCCCTTGCGCAGGCTCCAATCGAAGGCGGCCAGGAAGACGGTGCCGTGCGCCCCGGGGATGTCGAGGGGCGCGGCGTCGCGGTCGATCCGGTCGAGCTCGAACGGCTCGGCGATCACCGCGATCCGATGCGGGTCGACGCCGGCGGCCGCGAAGGACTCGCGGTTGTGCTCGGTCGGCACCCAGATCTCGTCGAGGGCGTTGCAGCGCGGGACCCAGTCGGCCGGGATCCGGTCGGTCTCGAACATCGTCCGGCCGACGCGCACCCGGCCGGGGACGTAGGGATCGAAGAGCCGGCCGATGGTGTGCTGAACCGACGCGTCGACCACGGGCATCTCGGTCCCGGTGAGGGCTATCAGCGCCCTCTTCTCGGCGGCGCCGATCGCCTCGCGGCTGTTCCACAGGTGCGGCTCGAGGCGCACGATCGCGCCCTCCTCGGCCAGGCCGCGCAGGAAGGCCCGCCCGCCGGCGGCGTAGCCGGACGGGTCGGTGACCGGGCCGCGCCAGACGAGGTTCATCGCGCCACCCGGCTCCCGGGCGTGTCGAGCAGGGCCCGGGCGCGGGCGTCGAGGGCCGCGGCGGCCGCGGCGATCGAGAAGCGCTCCTGCACGACCGCGCACCCCGCGAGGCCGCGCGCGGCGGCCGCGGCGGGGTCGTCGGCCACGGCGCGCATCTGCGCGCGCAGCGACGCGACACTCGGCTCGGCCAGCAGCAGCCCCTCGTAGAGGCTGTTGTCGATCAGCAGGTCGCCGGGCGCCTCGACCAGCCGGTCGAGCTCCACGGGGAAGGCGGTCTCGGGGAGCATCAGCTCCTCGTGCCCGCCCCAGGCGGTCGCGATGACCGGGACGCCGCAGGCGGCCGCCTCGAGCACCGGCATGCCCGCGCCCTCGCCCCTGGTGGGGAGCACGAACGCGTCGGCCGAGCGGTAGAGGTCGGGCATGTCCTTGTGGGCGACCGGCTCGAGCACCAGCTCGAGGTCGGCGATGCCGTCCGGATCGAATCCGAGCCCCCGCAGATGGCCGATCGCCTGGTCGACGACGGAGCCCTCGCCCGCCGCTCCGGCGCCGCGGTAGGTGACGACCACCAGCCGCACGCGCTCGTCCCGGGAGAACTCCTCGGCCCAGGCCCGCAGCAGCACGTCCCAGCCCTTGCGCCAGGTCCACTCGAAGATCGACAGGAAGGTGACCGGCGCCTCCGGGTCGCGCTCGCGCTCGATCGGCCTCAGGCGGCGCGTGTCCACCGGGTAGGGCACCGCGTGCAGCAGGTCTGGATCGACGCCGGCGTCGGCGAAGGTGCGCATGTTGAAGCCGCTCGGCACCCAGACCTCGCGCGTGGCGTTGCACTGGGCCACCCAGCTCGCCGGCAGCCCCTCGGTCTCGAAGCAGGTCGCGCCGATCACCGGCACGCCGAGCATGACGCCGACCTTCTCCCAGACGCGCATGCCGTTGGGGAGCACCGGGGGGTTGTGGGCGACGAAGAGCTCGGGGATGAAGTCCTGCGGCGGGAGGTGCAGCCCGGGTGGCGCGAGGCCCTCGGGCGCCGTGTCGCCGATGTAGGCGAACACCGGCAGGCCCGCGTGCTCGGCCGCCTGCAGCAGCCCGCGCCCGGCCGCCGCGTAGCCGCTGCGACCGACCAGGGGGCCTACCCAGCCGATGCCCTGACGGGGGCTCCGGGAGCCGAGCACCGCCCGGCGCGCCTCCTCGGGGCGGGGATGGTCGGGGTCGATCGTGGCGATCGCCGAGGCGCGCACGCCCGCCGCCCGCGCCGCCGCGACCGCCTGCGGGCCGGCCGCGATGACCATCTGCGCCGAGACGATCTCGGCGGGTGCGTCGGCGCCCGGGCCGATGACGGCGATGTGCGCCCCGAAGCTCGGCGCCTCGCCGAAGGGGCGGCCGTGCCCGACGTGGATGAAGGTCTCCGCGGCGGGGACGCCGATCCTCTGGCGGTTGAGCGCGGTGAGCAGCACGTCGTCGCAGAGCGCCGCGGCGTCGGGGGCCAGCGGCCCGGGGTCGCCCTCCATGACGAAGGGACGCCGGCCGTCGGCGACCAGGGACCGCACGGCCTCCCGGCCGAGAGCCGCCTCGGGACCGTCGTCGAAGAGCGGCCCGATCCAGCGGCAGTCGGCCCAGCCGCCACCCTCCACCCCGTCCTCGGACAGGCGGTCCTCCCAGTCGGGCGCCCAGCCGTACCAGCGGTGGCGGAAGAGGCTCGCGTTCTGCTCCTCCTTGTCGGAGCGCCCCGGGCTCCTGCCCTCGTGGTGCACCACCAGGCTGTCGCCGCGGTACACGGCGCGCCGGCCGTCCCTGGCCAGGCGCAGGCAGATGTCGACGTCCTCGTAGCCGTTGACGTACTCGAGGTCGAAGGCGCCGACGTCGAAGAAGGTCTCGCGCGAGATCGCGCAGCATGCGCCGGTGACCAGCGTCAGATCGCGGACGCGCGTCACGGCCGGGTGCTCGCCGGGCACGCCGCGGTGCAGGTGGACCGGCTGGCAGGCGGCCGACATGGCCATGCCCGCGTGCTGGATGCGGCCGTCGCCGTAGATCAGGCGGGATCCGGCCATGCCCACGCCGGGATCGGCGACCGCGTCGAGCAGCGGCTCGAGCCATCCCGGGCGGACCTCGGTGTCGCTGTTGAGGAACACCACGACCGGCGCCGTGGCGGCCTCGGCGCCCTGGTTGCATCCGGCGGCGAAACCCGTGTTCACGTCGTTGCGCAGGACCCTCGCCGTGCCCTCCCACTCGCGCAGGAGGGCGGCCATCGCCGGCTCGGTCGAGGCGTTGTCCACCAGGACCAGCTCGACGTCGTCCAACCCGACGGCCTCCAGGGAGGCGAGGCACCTCGACAGGAGCCCGGCCATCTGGAAGATGGGGATGACGATCGACGCGCGCGGCATGTGCGCACCATCGGCCCGGAAGGCGGCTACCTGAGAGGTGTGGCGGGCCTGCTGACCGGCGGCCCGGGGCATCGGAGCGGGCTCCACCCGGACCAGCCCGGCGGCCTCGAAGCGGGCCACGTACGCGCCGACGAGATCCTCGTCCAGCCCGGCGGCGTCGGCGATGTCGGCGATCGTCATGGTGCCGTCCATCCAGCGCAGCAGGTGGTCGGACATCCGCCCCCAGCGGTCGGCGTCGGGACCGAGGTCCTGCACGATCGCCGGATCGGGCCGTTCGACGTAGAGCCCGGTCTCGGGCGCCGAGAGGCAGATCAGGCCGTCGAAGGTGCGGCGCACCACGGGCTCCGTCTCGAGGCCCTCGATCAGGCGGGCGAGCACCGCGTACGCCTCCCCCACCCTCACGGGGTCGAGGGTGCCGGGCAGGTCGGCATCGCTGTGGTACTGCGGGAAGGGGTCGAACTGGTCGATGCAGCGGGTCAGCTCGACGAACGGAACCTCGACGCCCGGACCCTCCCAGACGGTCTCGTCGTTGCCGGCGCCCTCGCGCCAGCCGACGCGCACGTGGTCGGTGCCGCGCAGCGCCCGCGCCACCGCGCGGTCGATGGGCTGGCCGCCGCGGAAGGTGGCGGTCGCCTTCAGCGGGGCGCGCACCCCGGTCATCTCCACGAAGACGCCCGCGACCATGCGCGCGATCTCCTCGGGGGTCGTCCGGGAGAGCAGGAAGACCGTGCCCAGGTGCTCCGGACCGAGCACCAGCCGGTACGAGTAGCGGGTCGGCCGCCCCGCGAGAGACTGGAAGAGCCGGACCAGCGTCGCCACGCCGACCATGCCGTCGTTTGCCTGGCCCGGGTGGCAGGTGTGGGCGTTCAGCACGATCGTCTGCGGCCACTCGCCCGGATGGTCGGCCACGCCGACGATCATCTCCCCCGGCGCCGTGCGGGTCGCGATCCGGACGCGGTAGCGCCCGGGGCCGAGGGTCTCCACCAGCCGGTGCGGCAGGCAGAGGGCCCAGTCGGCCTCCCAGGGACGGTACTGCCAGCGGCAGTGGAAGACGGTCAGGTCCGGGCGGTCCGGATCGCTCACCAGGTGCGGGCGCAGCTCCCCGAGGTCCATCTCCTCGTCGAGCGCCCGCGACAGGGCCGCGACGGCGAGCGGGTTGCCGTCCCACTCCCAGACCACCACGCCGTCGCGCTCGAGCGAGGCTCCGGCGATCTCCCACGACGGCGGCACGCGCCAGCCGTTGTGGACGGAGCCGCTCGGGAAGCGGTGCAAGCCCAGGCCCTGGGGGATCACGGACGCGAGGTGCGCGAAGAGATCGCCGTTGGCGGGCGCGGTGACCCCCGTGGGGTATGCGCAGAGCTCGCCGGTGAGGGCGAGGATCGCCTCGGCGTCGGCGCTCACGGACGCGCCGCCCGCAGCGCGGCGAGGGCCTCGGGCCAGAGGAAGCGGCGTCGCACCTCGGCGCTATCGGCCGGGGCCGGGCCGCTGATGAGCGCGCGGCGCGCGAGCTCGTCGGCGAGGTCGCCCTCGGGATCGCCCGTGCCGACGCGCCAGCTCCACTCCCGCGCGGCGTCGCCGCGCAGGCGCGCGAGGGCGGCCCGGGGGTCGAGAGGCCGCTCCAGAGCCATGCCGGCGGCCTCCATCTCCGGACCGCAGACCAGCTCCACCAGGGCGAGGGCACCCGGGTCGAGCGTCGCCCGCCACCGCTCGGCGAGCTCCGGACGCGGGCCGGGGGCCACCTCGCCGTGGCTGGTGTTGGCGGCGAACGGGCGCCCGTCGGCGCCGAGGGCGCGGCCGGGATCGAGCAGCCCGCGGTCCTCCTCCACGCCGAGGAAGGCGCAGAGCCCCGCGAGCACGGGGCCGGGGCCGGACACCAGGCGCTCGAAATCGACGACGTGGATGCGCTCGCCCAGATCCCCGCCGGCGAGACGCGCCACGATCGCCTCCTGCTTGCGCCAGGCACGCGCGGCCGAGAGGGGGTGCCCCGCCTGGGCCGGATCGCCGACGGCGAGGTTCGACGCGGCGACGGCGCGGGGGTCGCGGCGCACCAGCACGAACCGCGCCCGCGGCCAGGCCCGCGCCATCGCCGGGATCAGATCGGCGGCCCAGACCTCCTTCGAGCCGACCCACGAGCCCTCGGGCGCCGAGCGGACGCGGGCGATCGCCGCCAGGGCGGCCTCCCAGAGCTCGCGCGCGGTCGACCCGGCGAGCGCGCGCAGCGCCGGCGCGAGGTCGGGTGCCTCGTGGGCGGCCCGCGCCGCGAGGGCGTCCGGCGGCGGCGCCTGGACGGGGACGCCGAGGTCCCCCTCCCACACCGCCTCGAGCACCGCCCGGTCGCGCTCCGACGCGTAGCCGTCGAGGAAGGGCGTTCCCTCGGGCAGCTCGATCCCGGCCGCGGCGGCGAGGCCGTCGCGCGTGGCGCGCACCAGCGGCAGCAGCGGATCGACCGCCAGCTCGACCCGCGGGTGGGCCGAGAGCGCGCGGGCCACCAGCGTCGTCCCCGACCGCGCCGGGCCCGTCACGATCAGCGGGAGGTGGCCCCCGCTCAGCGCGGGACCGCCGCCACCACGAGGTCGTCGACCGCGAGTGCGGCGTCGAGATCGGCCTGCAGCCCGAGCAGAGGCTCGGCGAGGGCCTCGATCGCCGGCCCGCCGAGGCGCACGGCCAGCTGGGAGAGCAGCTCGTAGGCGTCCATCCCGAAGTACCAGGCGGCCACCGGGCGCAGCCCGGCCCTCCACAGGAGCGTGGCCAGCGAGGCGTCGCTGAAGGCGTGCAGATGGCTGGCGGGCTCCAGGTGGCGGAACACCTCGCCCGGCAGCTCGCGCTGCACCGCGCTCGAGATGGCGTCGAGGCGCGGTACCTCGATCACGAGCAGGCCGGTGTCGGCCGCCAGCCAGCGGGCGGCGGCGCGCAGCAGCTCGAAGGGGTCGGGCGCGTACTCGAGCACCCCCCAGAGCGTCACCAGATCGGCGGAGCCGGGCTCGGGCTGCATCGTCAGCGCGTCGCCCTGGCGCAGGTCGACCCCGAGGGCCTCCCGCGCGAACCGGACCGCGGGCCCGCTCACCTCGATGCCCGCGGCGGCCAGGCCGGCGCGCCGGGCCCCGAGCACGAAGTGCCCGCCGCCCGCGCCGATGTCGATCGCCGAGACGGGCTCCCGGCCGCGCTCGGCGACATGGACCCCGCGGGCCCAGTCGAGCTTGGGCATCACCACCTGGGCCAGACGGGCCTCGATCGCCGCGGGGTCCGTGTACGCACCGGCGAGACCCTCGTCATCGGAGTGGTGGCGGGCGAGGGCGGCGCGCTCGGGGCGACGGCGCACATAGCCGTGGCCGCACCCCGGGCACCGGTGGTAGGCGACGCCGTTGATCACGGCGGCCTCGGGCGCGCCGGCGGCGGGTGCGCCGCAGCACGGGCACTCGGTGAGCGGCGGAGCCTCGCCGTCGCCGTAGAGGGCGGCCGCGTCGGCGCGCGCGCGGGCTGCCTCCGCGCGGTGCCCCTCGGGGTCGAGCCCCTTCAGGGCCACCACGTCGAAGGGCTTGCCGATGCGCACGCGCACCGGCAGCGCGACCGGTGGGCCGCCGTCCTCCGAGACCTCCCACAGCTCGTCGCGCTCGCCCCCGGGGGGAGGGCTGAGCGGCAGCCGGCGGCGCCAGGTGAGGCTCACGGCGCCACCGCCAGGAAGGCCGCGATCGTCCACTTGCCCGAGGGCTCGTGCAGGCGCTCCATGCGCACCGGCGAGAGCCCGGCGCGGGCGGCTGCCATCGCGAGCGACGCGGGGCTGAAGACGTGCAGGTGCTCGATGAAGAACTCCTCGCGGCCCGTCCCCTCGGCCGCCGCCGCGGGGGCGTCGGGGACCTCGCAGTAGACGACCCCGCCCGGGGCGAGGTGCGTCGCGGCGCGGGCGAGCATCGCCACCGGATCGACGACGTGCTCGATCACCTTGTTCAGGGCGACCAGGTCGAAGCGCCCGAGGTCGTCCGCCTCCATGAAGTCGGCCGCCACGGCGTCGACGCCCACGGCCTCGCGGGCGTGGGCGGCGGCGGCGGGATCGGGATCGAGGGCGGTGCAGCGCCACCCGTGGGCGGCCAGGCCGTGCAGGAAGACACAGAGGCCCGAGCCGACGTCGAGAGCGGACGGCGGCGCGGCGCCGTCCCGGTCCATGAACGCGGCCACCCGCCCCACCCGGCCGGCGTTGTCCGAGCGCTCGGGTGGCAGCGCGGTGATGCGGGCGAAGGCCGCGGCGATGCCGCCCTCGCGGTAGGTGTCGTCCATGTACCCGCCCGCGTAGAGGGCGGCGGGGTCGAACCCGGGGTCGCTGGTGTGGTGCGCGCAGACCCGGCAGCGGCGGACGGTGCGCCGGTAGGGGCGGCCCTCCAGCGCGCGGAAGCGGGTCTCGCCCTCGGGCGCCGCATCGTAGGTCCAGGCGTCCTCCATGTGGGCGCCCGCGCAGGGGCAGCCGAGCGGCCCCGCGCTCACGCGTCCAGCCATTCCACCGAGAGCCCCTGCTCGGCGCGGTAGGCCTCGAACTCCTCCTCGCGGCCGGCCTCGACGAGCAGCACGAAACGGTGCCCGTCGGGGTTGGTCGCAAGGCACCCCCGCAGCCCGAACGACGGCAGGCGGCGGTTGAGCGAGGGCGTCGCGTAGAAGCCCCACGACTTGCGGGCGACGTCGTACTCGCCGCCGGCCGGGGTGGTGAGGGTCACCTGCTCGTCGTCCTCGAGCGCCAGGCGGCCCGTGTCGCTCATCTCCACCTCGGCCCGGCGCCCGGCCCGGAAGCGACGCGGGGGATCGACGGGGTCGAACCTCATGACCAGCTCCAGTCCGGGATCAGGAAGTCGTCGATCACCCAGGCGCCGTCGCGGCGGCTCCAGACGCGCGGGTCGCGGAAGCCGTCGGCGGCCGCATCGATCTCCGCCCGGCCGAGGCCGGTGAACCGCGCGAACCGCTCCAGGTCGCGATCCGGCGTCTCGTCGCCGCGGGCACGGATCGCCGCGACGGCCTGCTCGCGCGTCATGCGCCCGTTGCGGATCTCGAGCGACAGGTTGTCGAAGGTCCGGGTGAAGCCGAACTTGTGCCACTTCAGCCAGTGGTGCACCGAGATCATGTCGTCGTCGATGTCGGCGTAGTCGTAGGCGCCCGTGCGCGGGCCGTCGGGATCGGGGCGGAAGCCCCTCGCCGTGGCGGCGGCCAGCACCGTCTCGGGATCCCAGGGGAGGAAGTGGCCGAGGAAGACCGCGCGGCAGCCGGCCGCCTCCAGCTCCTCGTCCGACGGGGCCCGGTGGGCGATCAGGTCGCGCTCGGTGAGCCCCTCGGCGCCGACCCAGTCGCGCCAGGTGGTTCCCCCCGTGACGCCGAAGCGCGCCAGCCAGGCGGCGTCGAGGGCCTGCCCGACCCCCACGCCGTCACTCGTGCCGTACTCGACGGCGGAGTTCTCGCCCCAGACCACCAGCGGGATGCGGAAGCGCACCGCGATCGCCAGGGGTATCGCGAACAGGGCCATGTGCATCGGGATCGCCGGGTCGCCGCGGCGCAGGAAGGCCGCGCGGGCGAAGGCCGCCTCCACGCGCGGCGACACCGTGTAGTCGATGTGGTCCACGCCGAGGGAGATCAGGTTGCGCAGGTTGCGCTCGCCGATCGCCGTGCGCCCCGGCGGCCGCCAGGTGACGCAGAGCGGCCGCAGGCCGGCGTCGAGGCAGGTGGCCACCTGCCAGGTGGAGTCCTTGCCCCCGCTCACCGGCACCAGGCAGTCGTAGCCGCCCCCCGCGTCCGCGCGCGCCCGCTCCACCAGCCGGGTCCAGTCGGCCGCGCGGGCGTCCCAGTCGACCTCGGGGCGCGCCTCGTGCGCGCGGCACGCGGTGCAGACGCCCTCGGCGTCGAGCGACAGGTTCGGGCGTGTGTCCGGCAGGACGCAGCGAGAACACCACCTCATCGGGCCCTCCCGGGTCGCCATCGCCGCGGCCGTAAGATAAACGCCTCCCGTGTCGAAGATCACGGCGATGCTGAGGATCGTCGATATCGGGCTGTCCAACATCGGCTCGGTGCGCCAGGCCTTGAGCAGGGTGGGTGCGCAGAGCATGACCGCCCGCTCGGCCGGAGAGCTCGAGGGCGCGGGCGCCGTGATCCTGCCCGGGGTCGGCGCGTTCGGCGACGGCATGGCCGCGCTGCACGCCCAGGGCCTGGTGGAGCCCCTGCGGCGTCACGCCGCCGAGGGGCGCCCCCTGCTCGGCATCTGCCTCGGCATGCAGTTGCTGGCCGACGAGAGCGAGGAGCACGGCCGCCACGAGGGCCTCGGGATCGTCCCGGGGCGCGTGGTGCGGCTGGCGCCGTCGGATCCCTCGCTGCCGGTGCCGAACATCGGCTGGTGCGACGTCGCGACGACGTCGCCGCGGTCTCGTACTACTTCGCCCATGGCTACCACCTGCTCCCCGACGATCCGGCCGACCGCGCCGGCGAGTTCGACTACGGCGGGCCGGTCGTGGCGATCGTGCGCCGCGGGTCGGTGACCGGCGTGCAGTTCCATCCCGAGAAGAGCCAGGACGCGGGGCTGGAGATGCTGGAGCGCTTCGTGGCGGGGGCGGTCGCCGCGTGAGCGCCGTGCGCCCGCGCCTGGTGCCGGTGCTTCTGCTCAAGCACGGGCTGCTGGTGCGCAGCCAGTGGTTCCGGATCCACCAGGTGATCGGCAACCCGGTCGCCACCGCCGAGCGCTACTCGCACTGGAACGTCGACGAGCTGGTGCTGCTCGACATCAGCGACGACGACCATCACGACCTGCGCCGCGACGACCTCGAGCTGCGGATGTCCGGCACCACCGCCCTCGACGTGCTGCGCGCCGTCGCGCCCGCCTGCGCGATGCCGCTCACCTTCGGCGGCCGCATCCGCAGCCTCGAGGACATGCGCCTGCGTCTGGAGGCCGGCGCCGACAAGTGCGTCATCACCACGGGCGCGATCGACGACGACGCGCTGATCGGCGAGGCCGCGGGCCGCTTCGGATCGCAGTTCGTCGTGGTCGGCATCGATGCCGGGCGCGCGGCCGGCGGCACGCTGGAGGTGTTCGCCGACGGCGGCAGCCGGCGCACCGGCCTGCATCCGGCCGAGTGGGCCGCCGAGGCCGAGCGGCGCGGCGCCGGCGAGATCCTGCTGCAGTCGGTCGACCGCGACGGCACCGGGTCGGGCTACGACCTCGACCTGGTCCGCGTGGTGTCCGGCGCCGTGACGATCCCCGTCGTCGCCTGCGGCGGCGTGGGCCGCTACGAGCACCTCGCCCCCGCGATCGAGGCCGGCGCCGCGGCGGCCGCCGCGGCCAACCTCTTCCACTTCTTCGAGCTGAGCTACCCCAACGCCAAGCGGGAGATGATCGGCGCGGGCGTCCCGGTGCGCCCGGTGTCGCTCGGCAGCCGCTTCTTCCCGCGCGAGCGCGAGATCGACACCGGCGAGCGCGACCGCCGCCTGGCCGCCCGCGCCACCGCGGCCGAGACGCCCCTGCCGAGCGACACGCCGCGGGCCGCCGAGCCGATGCGCTGGTGCACCCGCTGCGTCTACCCGGTCATCAGCGCGGTGCCGCTGGAGCTCGACGAGCACGGCGTCTGCAGCGGCTGCCGCGTGCACGACGCCCGCATGGAGATCCCGGCCGCCGAGTGGACCCGCCGGCGCGAGCTGCTGGTGGATCTGCTCGAGCGCGCGCGCAGCCGCGACGGCAGCCGCCACGACTGCGTCATCCCGGTGAGCGGGGGCAAGGACTCGTGGTTCCAGGCCCACACCATCGTGGAGCTCGGCTACAACCCGCTGCTGGTCACCTACAACGGCAACAACTGGACCCCGGCCGGCTGGCGCAACGTGCACCGCATGAAGGAGGTCTTCGGCCTCGACCACGTGATGATCTCCCCCTCGGTACGCACGCTCACGGCGCTCAACCGCCTCGCCTTCAGCGTGATGGGCGACATGAACTGGCACGCGCACGTGGGGATCACGACGGCCCCGGTACAGGAGGCCGTGCGCCGCGGCATCCCGCTGGTGATCTGGGGCGAGCACGGCTACCTCGACCTCGGCGGCCAGTTCTCGTTCGACGACTTCCCGGAGATGAGCTACCGCGACCGCTACGAGCACTTCGCGCGCGGCTACGAGTGGAACTACTTCGTCGGGCTCGAGGGCCTGCAGGCAGGCGATATGACGACGTATCGCTACCCTTCCGACGCCGCGATGCACGCCATCGACCTCCGGGGGATCTACCTCGGCAACTTCGTGCCCTGGGACGCCAACGAGCACGTGCACGAGATGATCCACCGCTACGGATTCGAGGTCTCCGACGAGCCCTTCGACCGCACCTACCGCCGCTTCTCCAACCTGGACGACATGCACGAGAACGGCGTGCACGACTACCTGAAGTTCATCAAGTTCGGCTACGGCCGCGCCACCGACCACGCCTGCAAGGACATCCGCGCGGGGGCGATCAGCCGCGACGAGGGCATCGCCCTGGTGCGCCGGCACGACCACGTGAAGCCACGCGACCTGGCCCGCTGGCTCGCGTACACGGGCACCACCGAGGAGTGGTTCGACCGCGTCTGCGACACCTTCCGCGACCCGCGCGTCTGGCGGCGCGAGAGCGGCGAGTGGACGCGCGACGAGATCGGCGCGCCGACGGTCGCCGCGTGAGCAGCCAGCCGCCGCTGTCCGAGTCGGAGCTCTGCCCGCCCTCGCTGCTCGCCGCCCAGGAGGCGGCCTACGAGCGCGACTGCGCGCGGCTGCGCGAGCGCGCCCACCTCTCCCCGGTCGCCTGCCCCGCCTGCGGGCGTGACGAGCCCGGGCCGGGGATCGCCAAGGACGGCTTCGACTGGGCGACCTGCCCGGGCTGCGGCACGCTCTACATGACCCCGCGCCCGTCGCCGGCCGACCTGGCCGAGCACTACGCCTCATCGGAGGCCTACCGCCTCTGGGCCGACGAGATCTTCCCCGCCTCCGAGGCGGCCCGGCGCGAGAAGGTGCAGCGCCCGCGCCTGGTGCGGCTGCTTGAGCTCTGCGCCGAGCACGGCGTCACCCCCGGCACCCTCGTCGAGATCGGCCCCGGCTTCGGCACCTTCTCGGCGCTCGCGCGCGATGGATTCGACCGGGTGATCGCCGTCGAGCCCACACCCGGCCTCGCCGCCGCATGCCGCGAGCGCGGCGTCGAGACCGTGGAGACGGGAGTCGAGCACGCGGTCGGCGCGCTGCCGGCCGCGGACGTGGTGGCCGGGTTCGAGGTCATCGAGCACCTCCACGACCCGGCCGGCGTCGTCGCGGCCTGCCGCGAGCTGCTGCGGCCGGGCGGCCTGCTGCTGCTCACCTGCCCGAATGCGGAGGGCTTCGACATCGCGACGCTCGGCGCCGCGTCTCTCGCGGTGGACCCCGAGCACCTCAACCTCTTCTCCCCCGCCGGGCTCTCGGGCCTGGTCGAGCGCGCGGGCCTCGAGGTGCTGGAGATCGCGACCCCCGGGCGGCTCGACGCCGAGTTCGTGCGCGAGGCCGCCCTCCGCGGCGACCTCGACCTGGGCGCCCAGCCGCTGCTGCGGCGGGTGCTGATCGACGAGTGGGAGCGCCTGGGCGAGCCCTTTCAGCGCTTCCTCGCCGACGCGGGGCTCTCGTCGCACATGTGGCTGGTGGCCCGCCGTGGGCGATGAGCGCCGGGCGGCCGAGGAGGCCGTGCGCCGCTGCTACTCGACGTGGAGCACGACCTACCACGACGAGTACTACGGCGAGAAGGCGGCCCATCCGCCGGTGCACCGTGACCTGCTGCTGCGACTGCTGGCCGGCGCGGGGGCGCGCGACGTGCTCGATGCAGGCTGCGGCCCCGCCTCGTTCCTGCGCCACCTCGAGGGCACGGGCATCCGCCCGTACGGGTTCGACCTGACCCCCGAGATGGTCGCCGAGGCGCGCGGGGTGCTGGGCGACGACGGCGCCGTGTGGGAGGGCAGCGCGCTCGACCCGGAGGCGTTCCATCCGCCGGGCGATCCGGACCGCCGCTTCGACGCCGCGGTCTGCGCGGGCGTGCTCCCCCACATCCCGGAGGGGACCGACGCCGAGGTGCTGGCCTCGCTCGCGGGCGCCGTCCGCCCGGGCGGGCTGGTGGCGGCCACCGCGCGCAACGAGCTGTTCGGCCTCTTCACGCTCAACCGGTACTCGCGCGACCTCTTCCGCGAGCTGATCGACGTGGACGCGCTGCGATCCGAGGCCCTGCCCGGGGAGCGCGAGGGCCTGGAGAGCGGCCTGGCCGCGATGGAGGAGCGCTTCCGCACCGACCTGCCCCCGCTGCGCACCGGCGAGGACGGCGCACCCGGCTACGACGAGGTGCCCTCGCGCGCCCACAACCCCCTCGCCCTGCGCGACGCGGCCGAGGCGGCGGGGCTGCGCGACGTGCGCCTGCTGTTCCTGCACTTCCACCGCCTGCCGCCGCTTGCCGCCGGCGCCGTGCCCGACCTGCAGCGGCGGGCGAGCCTGGCGATGGATGCCGACCCGTCGGATCCCCGCGGCCTGGTGATGGCCTCGTCGGTCGTGGTCACCGGCACCGCCCCGTGATCCGCGACGACGGCTGGGACCGCCACGCGGTGTGGGAGCACAGCGCGGCGCTGCGCGACCTCTACGCCGCGCGCGCCCGGGGCGAGGCCGAGGAGATGACCTGCGCCGCCCAGGCCGCCGAGCTGCTCGCACCGCGGGTGCGCCCGGGTGAGACGGTGCTCGACGCCGGCTGCGGCAGCGGCCACCTCTGGCACTCCCTGCGCTCGCGCGGGATCCCGGCCGAGTACCACGGCATCGACGCCTCGCGGACTCTGGTCGACATCGGCCGGGAGCACCTGCCGGCGCACGGCGTGGCGGCTGAGCGGCTGCGCGTGATGCGGATCGAGGACCTCGACGGCGAGGCCGACCACGTCGTCTGCATGAACGTGATCTCGAACCTCGACAACGTGCACCGGCCGCTCGAGCGCCTGCTCCAGGTGGCGCGGCGCACCCTGGTGCTGCGCGAGAGCCTCGGCGAGGGCTCCCGGTACGCCTACGTGGTCAACGAGCACCTCGACGATGGCGCGCGGCTCAAGGTGCACGTCAATCGGTACGACCTCACCGAGGTGACCGACCTCATCGCCTCGCACGGGTTCACTCCGCGCGTGATCACCGACCGTCGCACCGGGGGCGAGCCCGAGATGGTGATCGGCCACCCGCATTGGTGGACCTTCGTCGTGGCCGAGCGATGACGACCCTCGGCCCCGGCTACCGCGAGTACGTCTCCGACGAGGACTTCGCGGCCGGCTACACCGACTACCAGCGCCGCTACCTTGCAGAGCCACGCGAGAGCGACCGGGTGCTGATCGGCCACGTCGCGGCCGCCCTGGCCGCGCGGCGCCGCAACGGCTCCCCGCCGCGGGTGCTCGACATCGGCTGCTCCACGGGCAACCTCATGCGCCACCTCGCCCGGGCGCTGCCCGAGGCCGAGCTGTGGGGCGGCGAGCTGATGCCCGAGGCCCTCGAGATCTGCCGGACCGCGCCCGACCTCGCGGGCATGACCTTCGCCGAGATGGACCTGCTCGACATCGGCCGTCCCGGCGCCTTCGACGTGGTCGTGGTCAACGCGGTCCTCTACCTGCTGGACGACGACGACCTGCGGCGGGCGCTCTCGTCGGTGGCGGCGGCGCTCGCGCCCGGCGGCAGCCTGGTGGCCTTCGACCTCTTCCACCCCTTCGACCAGCACCTGACCGTCCGCGAGGCGTCGGCGACGCACCCGGACGGCCTCGTGCTCCACTTCCGCCCCTACGCCCTGCTGGGCGAGGCCTGCGCGGCGGCGGGCCTCGCGCGGCCGGCGATCCACCCCTTCGCGATCCCGATCGACCTGCCCCGCCCGGAGAGCGACGACGAGATCATCAGCTACACGGTCCCCACGGCTGCGGGCGAGCGCCTGCTCTTCCGCGGCGCACTGGCGCAGCCCTGGTGCCACGTCGTCGCCACCCGCCCCGGGTGATCGCGCTCGACGGCGTGGCGGGCGCCCTCGGTCCCGCCGCGGTGCGCTCGTACGGGCTGGTGGTGGCGCTCGACGGGCGGATCTTCAACCGCGACGAGCTGCCGGCGGCCGCCGGCGACGCCGAGTGCATCGCCGCGCTGTGGCGCCGCCACGGCCCGGCGGGGGCCCTGGCGCGGCTGAACGCCGATCTCGCCGTGGCCGTCTGGGACCCGGCCACCCACGAGCTGTGGCTCGCGCGCGACCGCTTCGGACTGCGCCCGCTCTACCACGCCCGCTCCGCGTCCGGCCACGCCTTCGCCTCCCGCCCGCGGCCGCTGCTGGCGCGTCCGGGAGTGGGCCGCGAGGTCGACCCCGGCATCCTCTCCCGGCTCGCGGCGTCGCACTACCGCACCTTCGACGACGCCCCCGAGCGCTCCCCGTACCGCGACATCGCCCAGGTCCCCGCCGCCCACGTGGTGCGGATCGCCGGCGGGTCGGTGTGCCTCGAGCGCTACTGGAGCCCCTCTCCGGAACCGCCCGAGGGCACCCCGGCCGAGCTGGCCGAGCGCCTGCGCGAGCTGCTGATGGACGCGGTCGCCCGGCGGGTGCGCCTGGCGCCGGACCCGGCCTTCACCCTGTCGGGGGGGATGGACTCCTCGTCGGTCGTCGCCTGCGCGGCGCGGGCGCTCGGCGGCCCCCAGCCGGCCTTCTCGACGGTCTACCGCGACCCCACCTACGACGAGCGCCACGAGATCGCCGACATGCTCGGCGAGCGCGCCGGCCCCTGGTACCCGGTGGAGCTCGACGACGCACCCGACGTGGTCGGGATCGTCGCGAAGATGGTGGCCGAGCAGGACGAGCCCGTCGCGACCGCCACCTGGCTCTCGCACCGCCTGCTGGCCGACCGCTGCCGCGAGCTCGGCTTCCACAGCCTGCTCGGCGGTCTCGGGGGAGACGAGCTGAACGCGGGCGAGTACGAGTACTTCCCGGCCCTCTTCGCCGACCTGCGGGCGGCCGGGCGCGAGGACGAGCTCACCGCCGAGATCGCCGCCTGGGCCGCCCACCACGACCACCCGATCCACCGCAAGGACCGCGCAGTCGCCGAGGCGATGATGGAGCGCCTGATCGATCCGTCCGGACCGGGGCGCATCCTCCCCGACCGCGCCCGCATCGAGCGCTACACCGCCGCCCTCGGTCCCGCGATGCCGCCGCTTGCCGGATTCGCGCCGGCCATGGAGCACCCCTTCACCTCGGCGCTGTCGAACCGCGCCTGGCAGGACCTCACCCGCGAGACCCTCCCCTGCTGCCTGCGCGCCGAGAGCCGCACGATGGCCGCCGTCGGCATGGAGCGCTTCCACCCCTTCCTCGACCACCGCCTGGTGGAGCTGATGCTGCCCCTGCGGGGCGACCTCAAGATCCGCGCGGGCACCACCAAGCAACTCCTGCGCGAGGCGATGCGCGGCGTGCTGCCCGAGGCGACGCGGACCCGGGTGGCCAAGACCGGCTGGAACGCCCCCGCCCACCGCTGGTTCACCGGCGCCGGCCGCGAGGCCCTGATGGACGTGGTGCGCTCGCGCTCCTTCGTCGAGCGGGGTGTCTACGACCCGGCCGAGGTCGAGCGCCTGGCGGCCGAGCACGAGCGAATAGTCCTCTCGGGCGAGCCGCGCGACAACCACATGATGTTCCTCTGGCAGGTGCTCAACGTGGAGCTGTGGCTCCGGGATCTGGAGGGTTCGCCTACATGATCGACCAGCGGGTGGGACGTGACATCGCGGCGGCCGACCGCTGGAGGGAGCGCGGCGACGCGTATGCCGAGGGCATCGACGGCCCCTACCACCGCCATCGCCTCTCGGTGATCGACGCCCTGCTGCCGGACCTGGCCGGCGCCGACGTCGTCGACGTCGGCTGCGGCGAGGGCGTCCTCATCCGCGAGGCCCGCTCGCGCGGCGCGGCGCGGATCACGGGCCTGGACATCGACGCCGCTCTGCTCGAGCGGGCCGAGGGTGCCGGCGCGGACCTGCTGCTCGGCGGCGTGGAGCGCCTCGCGCAGATCGAGCGGGCCGACTGCGTGATCGCGGCCAATGTCGCCGCCTACTTCACCGACGACGAGTACGCGCTCTTCCACAAGGAGGTCGCGCGCCTGCTCCCACCCGGCGGCACGCTCGTCATCACCCACTCCAACGAGTTGTTCGACCTCTTCACGCTGAACGCGTTCACCGTCGCGTTCTTCCGCGAGCGGTTCGGCGTCGACCCGACACCCCTGCTCGCGCGGCCGCATGAGCCCCGGCGCTCGGGCTTCAACGTGCGGGAGAACCCGCTCGCCTACGTGCACCGTCTGGCGGCGCACGGACTGCGGCAGGACCGGATCGAGTTCATCCACCACCACGCCACCCCTCCCCTGTTGGTGCCGGGCACCGACTGGGACGACATCGACTCTCGGGACTACGCAGACACCCTCTCGGTCGCCGAGGAGGACCGCTGGACGCTCATGTTCCAGTGCTCGATGTTCGGCGTGCGCGCGGTACGCGTCTGACTCGCCCCGCCGGGCTCCGCGCCGGGGTCCATCCGAACTGCGACCCGGGTTCATTCGGGCCGTGGGAGCTCGGGTCCACTTGGACCCGAGCGCGGGGTCCATTTGGCCGCGCCACCAGGGAGCCCCCGCATGGGAGCCCCTGTTCTCCGGCCCTGCCGATGCGCCCGGCGACCGTGCGAGATGGGCGCTGAGACTCTCTAGACCCCCCTGAGGGCTGCGATGAGGGCGCCGGGGTCCAGCTCCGAGCCGATGAAACGCTCCCGCCAGGCGCCGACGCGGACGGTGTCGCGGGCGGCGTCCTGGAGGATGCCGCCCAGGTCGTCGTCGGGGTGCGTCGTCTCCCACGGGTAGCGCAGGAACTCCCGGTAGAGCTCGATGTGATCGGGCTCGCGGTCGCGTTCGTTGTTGAGCACCACGGCCGAGTCGGACATGACTGTGGTGACCCCTCGTGCCACCGCTAGGTTCGCGAAGGTGCTGAAGTCGGCCACGACGGCGTCGGCAGCGTCGATCTGCTCGACCATCCCCGGGGCGCCCGGAGAGTCTCCGCGCACGTAGCGGACGCCGGGCTCGGGCCAGAGGGCGTTCTCCTCGAGCGGGCCGAGGTGGCGTACGGTCAGCTCGATACCCCGCACCAGCAGGAGCTGCGCATAGACCTGGGCGTTCTTCGAGACATCCGCCCACGGCGGATGCGTCGGGGCGAAGAGGACGCGCTCGGGGGCGCGGTGGGCCCGCCGCGGGGCGAGCTCGCAGAAGCTCCAGCCGATCACCGGCGTCGGAGCCGGGTAGCCGTACCGGCGGGCGATCTCGGCATGCCCCTCGCTCACGACGAGCTGCCCCGACAGCAGCGGCGACGGCGGATAGAGCCCGTCCCAGCTGGTCAGGTTGGCGGCCGAGGCTCCGTGCGGGTAGACGAAGGCCCTGCCGCCGCCGGCGACGCACGCCTCCACGAGCGGCAGCTTGCCGTGGAAGGGCGCGTCATGGTCGATGAGCACCACATCAGCGCCGTAGGGCGCGTCCACGAGGTGGTGCCCGGCGTCGCCGAGGGCCTCCGCGATCGCGCCCGACTTCCCCTGATGGTCGGAGATGTGCACGGACAGCGGCGGTGCGGAGGCCATCGCGCCCGCCACGTGCAGGCGGCGCACCGCGGCCCGGCCGTCCGGGGTCACGAACCGCGCCTCGCGCGGGGCGGCGCCGGCCTCGCGCAGGCGATGCATCGCCTCCATCGGCGCCCAGCCCTCCTCCTCGATCGCGACCACCGCGCCCGCACGTCCGGCGAAGGCGGCGATCTCGCGCGCGAGGGCATCGGGGCGGCGGGCGCCCGCGAAGCAGCCGGCATAGGCGACCAGGGCACCGCGCAGCGCCTCCGGCCCGAGGGCCTCGGCGAGGGCGGCGACGGCGAGCTCCGGAGCCGAGGGCGGGTCCTCCTCGGCCCACCCGGCGCAGATCACGCCGGGCTCGGGCTCGAGGCGCGCCTCGGCCGGGGAGATCAGGACCACGAGCTCCAGCCCGAGGCGCCGGGCGGCATCTCGGGCGGCCTCGGTCGCGGCCGCGGAGGCCGCGACGATCATCGGGCGGTTCCGGCTCCGCGCGCCACGATGATCCAGTACGACGCCTCGGGGTCGCGGCCGGGGAGGATCATGCCCTGGGTCCCGTCGCGGTAGTCCTGGCGCCAATGCGCGAGGGTCACGCCCTCGAAGCGCCCGGAGGCGGCCTCGGCGACCTCGCGCTCGACGCGGTCGAGCGGCCAGTCGTTGACGTGGTACGGGTTGTGGTGCGAGCCGTGGAAGACCGGGTTCGGGAAGGAGCAGATCAGCATGTCGACCGCCGCCCAGGTTCGCCGCAGCGCGGCGGGGGCGTCGGCCAGGTGCTCCATCACCTCGAACATCACGGCGCGCGTCGGCGGTGGGCAGGCGGTCGCGGCAGAGGTCGTGCCCGTAGCTCAGCACGGCGCCGCCGGGCCAGCGCGGGCGCTCGTCGGCCGAGGGCTCCCAGAGGTCGAAGCCACGCACCGAGCGCGCCGCCCAGCTCAGCATCTCGCTGCCGTACCCCGTGCCGCAGCCCAGGTCGAGCATGTCGAGGCCGGCCACGAGGTCGAGCGTGAACGCGTACCGCAGCGCGTGCTCGCGCATGACCGCGGCCGCGGGCATGCCGGGGAAGGCGCGCTCGGGAAGGTCGGGGTCGGGGCCGCCGAGGGTCTGCGAGCGGCGCCACGCGCCGTCGGCCGCGCCACCGCCGAGAGCGTCGCGGTTCTCGCGCGCCTGGCCGTGCTCGGGCTCGAGCGCCAGGATCGTCTCGAAGACGGCCCTGCCGGCCTCCTCGCCGATCGTCGCCGCGGCCACGACGCCGAAGTCGTTGGCGGCCTCCAGATCGAGCCCCGAGAGCACGGCCCGCCGGAGCGCGGCGAGCGCCTCGTCGCGGTCACCCGTCTCCCACAGCTCCAGCGCGCGCGTGTGCTCCGCAGTCATAGGCATGTCGCCCCCATCGGCATCGGCCCCTCCCACTTGAGCGTGCGGCGCGGCGGCGCCCCTTCTTTTGTTCTGTTCGTTTGACTTCGGCCTGCGCGCGACACTTTCTCCTTTTGTCGGGTACATTTGAGTTGCTCGTCAACGCGACAAAAGAGGGAGACCGTGGCGCCCCGCGGCAGGCCGTCCCGAGAGCAGGTCTATCGCCGGCTCGACACCCAGATCTCCGAGATGTGGGAGCGTCTCGGCGGTCTTCCGAGCCCGCTCGAGGCTGCGGGGATCTGGCGGAACATCTGGTTCGAGGAGGCGCACCACTCGACGGCGATCGAGGGCAACACACTGGTCCTCAAGCAGGTGGAGGCCCTCCTGGACGACGGTCGTGCCGTCGGCGGGAAGGAGCTCACCGAGTACATGGAGGTCCGCGGCTACGCGGACGCCGCGGAGTGGATCTACGGACAGGCCATCGAGCCCGGCGACTGGACCTCCGGGGACCTCCTCTCGGTGACCGAGGTCCGCCGCGTCCACGAGATGGCGATGGGCCTGGTCTGGAGTGTGTCCCCCCACCCCTCAGCCGCCTCCGCCGAGACCCCCGGCGCCTTCCGCAGACACGACATCGAGCCCTTCCCGGGAGGGATGACGCCGCCGCCCTGGCCGGACGTCGAGCCCCAGGTCATGAGCTGGGTCTCCTCGATGGCGACTCTCAGGACCCGCCAGGCGGACACCCCCGAGATCCTCGCGGCTCGGCACGCCGAGTTCGAGCGCATCCACCCCTTCCTCGATGGGAACGGCCGCACCGGACGACTGGTACTGAACCTCGTCCTCGTGCGGCTCGGTTACCCACCGGCCATCGTCTACAAGAAGCAGCGCCGCCCGTATGTCAACGCTCTGCGACGAGCGGATGGAGGCGACTGCGGTCCTCTGGGCGAGCTGATCGCGCGGGCGATACTCGACAACCTCTACAAGTTCGTCATGCCCGCGATCGCCGGGCCTGCGCGACTCCTCCCCCTCGGCGCCCTCGCCACTCCCCAGCTCTCCGCGAGCGCGCTCCGGGTCGCCGCGAGCCGAGGACGCCTCCAGGCCACCAAGGGCGCCGACGGGCAGTGGCGCAGCTCGCGCAACTGGGTGGATGACTACGTCCGCTCGCGCTACAGCCGCGGGTGAGACCGTCGGCTCAGACCCCTCCGCACTCCTCGAGGAACATCTTCACGTTGAGGAACGAGAAGAGGAACTTGGAGCGGCTGTTGGGCAGCTCCCCCGGTGCGTCCATCAGGTCCTCGACCGCCTCGCGCCGCACCAGGTCCCAGACGGGCGAGTCGGCCAGGACCTCGGCGCGCACCGCCGGATCGGAGCGGTCGAGCAGGTCGCCGATCGGCGCGTTGAAACCGACCTTGCGCCGGTTGTCGAGCACGGCGTCGGGCGCGAGGCCGCGTAGGGCGTCGCGCAGCACCGACTTGGCGAAGCCGTCGTGCACCAGGTGGCGGGTGGGGATCCGGGCGCAGTGCTCGGCGAGCGGGCGATCGAGGTAGGGGGAGCGGTTCTCCACCGACCAGTGCATGGCGTTGCGGTCGTCCTCGCGCAGGATCACCGGCACCGCCTCGCGGGTCAGCTCGTTGAGCATCCGCCCGCGCAGCAGGTCGTCGCCGTACGCAGCCTCCTCGAAGGGTTCGGCGAACGGCTCGGTGAGCCAGCCGGAGAAGACGTCGGCGTCGAGGATCACGTGCTCGCGGAACGCGGGGTCGCGCACGAACAGGTCGGCATCGCGGAGGTGCGGGTTGCGCGTGAGGGGGCGCACATAGCGCTCCCACGCCCCCTTGCGAGGCGGCGTGCAGCGCCGGGTCGCCGTGCACCTCGCGCAGGTACATCAGGTGGTGGTCGTAGTAACCCGAGAAGAGCTCGTCGGCCGCGGTGCCGCTCACCGAGACGCGGTAGCCGGCGGCGGCCACCCGCTCCATCAGCCGCCAGTGCGCGTACCAGGTGATCGTCGCGACCGGCGCGCCGTGGCCGCCGACCAGCTCGCGCAGGCGCGGAAGGAAGGCGTCGGTCTCGAGCGGCACCTCGTGGTGGTCAACGTCGAGCGCGGTGACCGCGGCCTCGACCATGTCGGCCTCCTCGTAGCGCGCGTCGGTGTTGACGACCGTGAAGCCGTGAACCTTCCGGCCGAGTGCCCGGGTCGCGATGCCCGCGAGGCCCACCGAGTCGACGCCCCCGCTCAGGCAGAAGGCCAGGGGCACGTCGGCGCGCAGGCGCAGCTCCACCGAGCGGATCAGCCGCTCACGCGCGCCGACCACCGCCTCCTCCCGCGTCATGTCCGGCTCCTGCGCGAACGACGGGGCCCAGTAGGTGCGCCGCCGCTCGGGCCCGCGCGCGGTGGTCGTGAGCAGCGTCGCCTCGGGCAGCTCGCGCACTCCCGAGAACCAGGTGCTCTCCACGGTGCCGAGCGCCTTGTAGCCGTTCACCAGGAACCGGCGCAGGTGCTCGCGGTCGGGCGCGAGGGCGCGGCCCATCAGCGCGAACAGCGCCGGCGGCTCGCTCGCGAACCAGAGGCCGTGCTCGTCGCGGTGCATGTGGAGGGGCTTCTCGCCGAAGCGGTCGCGGCAGAGCGACAGCTCGCCGGTGCGTCCGTCGTAGAGGGCGAAGGCCCACATGCCCTCCATCCGGTCGAGGGCGTCCCAGCCCCAGACCCCGATCGCGCGCGCCAGGACCTCGGTGTCGGAGGCGGTGACGAAGCGCTCGCCCTGCGCCTCGAGGGCCGCGCGCAGCTCGCGGTAGTCGTAGAGCTCGCCGTTGAGGGCCAGCAGGCGGTTGCCGTCGCGGAAGGGCTGGTTCGCCCGGGGGTCGAGATCGATGATCGACAGCCGCGTGTGGCAGAGCACGCACCAGCCGCCGTCCGGCGTGGCGATGCGCTCGGAGGCCGCGTGGTCGGGCCCGCGGCGCCCGAGGGCGGCGAGCGCGGCGGCCACCCGCGCCTCATCGGGCGGACGCGTGCCGATGTATCCGGCGATGCCGCACATGCCGCTAGGCCACCTCGGCGGGGCCGACCGGCGTGCCGGCGGCCACGTCGCGCACCAGGGCGCGCCCGAGCAGAGCACCCTCGCCGCCCGGGGGCACACCGCCGCCGGGTCGCAGCCATGTCAGATCGCCGACCGACAGGAGGTGACCGGCCGGCAGATCCCGGGCCGCGCAGACCGACCGGCGCATGCCCGGGAGCGATCCAGCCTCCGAGGGGCGCACGCCCGGGTCGCCGTCGCCGAGCATCGCCTCCGCCTGGCGTACGGCGGCGACCAGGGCCGCCATGTCGGCGGGATCGGCCGAGAGGGCGTGGTCGCGGAAGGTGGTGCGCGAGCGGTCGAGGGTGATGTGCTTCTCGATCGCCCGGGCCCCCAGGGCCACCGCCAGCGGGGCCGCGGCGATGCCGAGGGTGTGGTCGGAGTAGCCGGTGGTCACGCCGAGCGCATCGGCGAGCGAGGGGATCGCCCGTAGGTTCGCGTCCTCATCGGGCGTGGGATAGGCCGAGACGCAGTGCAGCACGCAGACCTCGGCGCCGGCCAGGCGCTCCACCGCGGCCCGGATCCCGGCGAGGTCCGTCCCCCCGGAGGAGATCAGCACCGGCGGCCCCGCCGCGGCCAGGCGGTCGAGCAACGGCATGTGGTCGTTGTCGCCGGAGGCGACCTTCCAGAAGTCGACCTCGCCCGCGAGCGCGTCGACCATCCCGAGCTCCAGCGGCGTCACTCCCACCGCCATCCCGTGCGAGCGGCCCCGCCGGCAGAGCTCGCGATAGCCCTCGGCGCCGAGCTCGTAGGAGCGCAGCTGCGCCACGCGGGCCGGATCGGCCGGGCCCACCAGCCCGGCGGCGGTGAGTGCCTGCAGCTTCACCGCATCGCAGCCCGCCGCGGCGGCGGCGTCCACCAGGGCGCGCGCCACCTCGAGGTCGCCCTCGTGGTTGTTGCCGATCTCGGCGATCACGGCCACGCGGGCATCGAGGTCGATCGGGCCGAGGCGCATCAGGCCTCCACGTGGCGGTGCAGCACCCAGGTCGCCTCGGCCACCCGGAAGCCGAGCGACTCGTAGAGGGCGAGCGAGGGCGCGTTGCCGGCCTGGGTCGCGACCGCGAGACCCTCCGCCCCGGGGCCGTGGCGGCGTACGAAGTCGGCCACCAGCGCCCGCCCCAGTCCGCGCCCCTGGAAGCCCTGGTCCACCGCCACCAGGTCGATCACCCGCCGCCCTCCCGAGGCCACGACCGCGAGGAAGCCCGCGATGCGGCCGTCCACCTCGGCCACCGTCACGCCGATACCGCGCAGGCCCGCGACGCAGTTGGCGGCCCACTCGCGCTTCACCCGGCCGGCCGTCGCGGCCGGGATGGCCGGGTCGAGGCTGAACCGGGAGGTGGTCATGGCGCGCTCCGACACCCCGGCCACGTCCTCACGATCGGCGGCGACCGCCTCGCGGACCGGGTGGCCCGGCGCCGGGCCCGGGGTGGTGCCCCGCCGCAGGGTGAGCGCCATGTCCACCGGATAGAAGCCCTCCGCGCAGAGGTCGCGGGCCACCTCGACCCGCTCGGCGGCGATGCGGGCCTGGTACATCGCCGGGCCGCCCGCGGGCGCCTCGCCCGGCCCCTCGACGCTCCAGACGGCGTGCCCCATGACCTCCGAGAGCCACGGGTCGCGGGTCACCGCGGAGCGCCCTCCGGCACGAAGCTGCGGTACCAGTCGATGTACTCGCGGAATCCGGCCTCGATCGGGTGAGAGGGCGCATAGCCGATCAGGCGGCGGGCCTTCTCCACGCTCAGGGTGCCCCGGCGCGGGGTGAGCCGGTCGGGATCGAGGTCCTCCGAGATCACCTCGACGTCCGGGAAGGCCTCCGACACGAGACCCGCCACCTCGGCGATCGTGCGCCCCTCGCCGTAGGTCAGGTTGAAGGTCTCGCCGCGGGCCGCCGGGTGCTCGATGATCCGCCGGATCCCCTGCACGAGGTCGTCGATGTAGGTGAAGTCGAGCCGGCCGCCCCCGTCGGAGCGCACCCGCAGGGGCTCGCCCGCGATCGCGTTCTCGATGAAGACCTGCCCCACGCGGCCGCTCACGCAGCGCGGCCCGTAGAGCGCCGAGGGACGGACGATCGTGTAGTCGAGCCCGAAGACCTGCTGATAGGCCTTCACGATCAGCTCGCCCGCGGCCTTCAGGGCGCCGTAGATGCCGACCGGATCGAGGGGCGTGTCCTCGACCACCTCGTCGGCGCTCCAGTTGCCGTAGGCCATGCTGGAGGACAGGTAGATGAAGTGGTCGACGTTGCCGCGCGCGCAGTCGAGGGCGTTCTCGAGCGTGCGCAGGCTGTGGTCGAAGGTGGTGAAGGGGTCCTTGTCGGAGCGGTTGGCGTGCGAGACCGCCGCCAGGTGCACGATCACGTCCGGCCGCTCGGCGCCCAGCAGGTTGCTGAGCGCGCCGTAGTCGCGCGCGTCCTGGGGCAGCACCGAGACGCCCGCCTCGCGCAGCAGCCGCTGGCGCTCCTCGAGCATGCGCAGGTAGAGGTCGCGGTTGCGCCCGTAGCCGCTGCCGGCCTTCACCGCGATCAGGTTGTTCACCTGGAAGGAGTCGACCACGATCACCTCGGCCCCGCCCTCGGCGAGCTCGAGCGCCAGGTGGTGGCCGATGAACCCGGCGCCGCCGAGGAGGGCGATCTTGCGGCCGGCGATGCCCCTCACCCGAGCGACTCCCCCACGGCCTGGCGCACGACGCGCGCCGACGCGCTCGGCGTCGCCCGGCTCCAGATGCGGGCCGACCGGCAGCGAGATGCCCGAATCGCTGAGCTCGGCGGCCACCGGGAAGCGGTCGCCCGGGTCGCCGTAGCGCTCGCGGTACCAGCGCAGGCGCGGCACCGGATGCGGGTAGTAGACGCTCGTGCCGACGCCGAGCTCGTTGATGCGCCCGGCCACCCGGTCGCGCAACGGCGCCAGCGGGCCCTCGAGCACCAGGCCCGCGCAGTAGTGGCTCTGGGCCGCGCGCGGATCCACGGCGTCGATCAGCCGCACGTCGTCCAGGTCTGAGAGGGCGCTCGCCACGGCCGAGGAAGTTCTCCGCCCTGCGGGCCAATACCTGCCCGGCCCGCGCCACCTGCGATCGGCCGAGCGCCGCCTGCAGCTCGCTCATGCGGTAGTTGAGGCCCAGCATCGCGACGTCGTAGACCCCCGGCGCCGCCCGCTCGGTGTGCGTGCGGTCGATGCCGAAGCCGCGCACGCGGGCCGCCCGCGCCGCCAGATCGGGGTCGCGGGCGACGAACATCCCGCCCTCGCCGCTGGTGAGGTGCTTGACCGGATAGAACGAGAAGCAGCCGACGTCGCCGAACAGGCCGGTGTGGACGCCGTCCCAGCGGGCGCCGATCGACAGGGCGCAGTCCTCGACCACGTACGCGCCCGGCATCGCGCGCCACCGCCACGATGCCGGGCATGTCGCAGGGGATGCCGAGGTAGTGGACCACCGACACCGCCCGCGTGCGCGGGCCGATCGCCGCGGCCACCGACCTCGGGCGTGACGTTGCCGGTCGCCGGATCGGCGTCGATGAACACCGGGGTCGCCCCCACCAGCTCGACCGCGTGGGCGGTGGCGACGTGGGTCTGGGCCGGCACGACCACCTCGTCGCCGGGCCCGATGCCCAGGCAGAGGTAGGCCAGGTGCAGGGCGGCCATGCACGACGAGACGCTGACGCAGTGTGCGCCCGGGCCCATGAGGGCCGCGAAGTCGGCCTCGAAGCCGGCGCACTCGGGGCCGTGGGTGAGGATGTGGCCGCGCAGCACCCGGTCGACCGCGGCCCGGTCCTCGTCGGTGACCCAGGGGCGCGCGAACGGGATCGGGGCGCCGCTCACGCCGCACCGCCGGCCGCGACGGGATCGGGGTAGGCGACCGGCACACGATGGCCGGCGGCGCGGCTGTGGTCGGCCGCCAGGCAGACGGCGACCAGGTCGAGCTCGTGGCGCGCCCCGGGTTCGGCGGGGGACTCACCGAGGGCGGCGGAGACGAAGGCGGGGATGAGGGCTCCCTTGTCGGCGGGCAGTGAGGGGATGTCGAGGGCCTCGGCGGGCGGAGCCGGGTCGCGCGAGCGCTGGACGCGCGCGCCGCGGTCGTCGGAGATCACGGTCGCCAGGGTGCCGAACACCCGGATCACGTGCTGGTGGCCGTGGACGCAGGCGAAGTTGGCGCTCACCCGGCCGATCGCGCCACCGGGGAAGCCGATCTGCGCGCACGCCAGGTCGTCGCCGGCGAACGGCGTGCCACGCGTGGCGAGGCCGCTTCCGGCGGCCTCCACCCAGTCCGGGCGCTCGCCCGACGACGCGCATCAGCACGTCGATCAGGTGCACGCCGCCGCCGAGCATCACCGAGTAGCCGTCCACCGTCCCGCGCCAGCCCTCGGTGATCTTGGTCAGGCGGCCGTAGAGGTAGTCGCCATCGACCGCGAACACGGTCCCGAGGCCTCCCCGCGCGCGCTCGTCCACCAGCCAGCGCACCAGCGGCGCCGCCCGCAGCACCAGGTTGGACGCGAGCACCAGATCGGGGCGGGCGGCCACGGCGCCCGCCAGGTGATCGAGCTCGGCCCGGGTGCGGCAGAGGGGCTTCTCGAGCATCACGTGCAGGCCCGCGCCGAGCGCGGCGAGGGCCTGGGGCGCGTGGTCGGGGTCGTGCGAGCAGATCGAGACCGCGTCGAGGCCGCCCGCGCCGAGCAGGTCGCCGGCCTCGGTCACGGGGCGGGCCCCCGGGTGCCGCGCGGCGACCGCCTGCAGGCGAGCGGGGTCGCGGTCGCAGAGGGCCATCACCTCGCAGCGGGGGTCGCGGGCGTAGGCCTCGAGGTGCCGCTCCCCCACACCCAGGCCGATCACCCCGACCCGCAGGCGCCTCACGCGGCGCCCGCCAGGGCGATCAACTCGTCGAGGCCGTACTCCGCCTGGGGCCGGCTCATCCGCCCCACCAGGGCGCGCAGGGCGGCCAGGTCGTCGGCGGTGTCGACCACCAGCCGCAGGTCGGCGCACGGGGGGTCGGCGCGCAGGGCGGCGATGCGGAAGCGCTCGGGGTGGCGGTAGAGCGCGGTGGTCACGTGCTCGCGGTCGCCGGGCTGGTCCATCAGCCCCACGGCCGCCGCGAGGGCGTCGCAGCGCAGGGCCTCCACCGACTGCCCCGGCGGGTAGGTCCGCGGCGGGACCACGTTGCTCACCAGGTCGCACCCGTCCTCGCGCAGGACGGACACGGCGCGATCGACGAGCGCCGGGTCGATCAGGGGGCTGTCGGCGCAGATGCGCACCATCCCCTCGAGCTCCCGCGACGCCGCGGCCGCGAGCATGCGGGCCGCCACATCGGTCGAGCGATCCGCGGTGGTGGTCAACCCCGTTCGCGGCGCACCAGCCGGCGAGCACGTCGTCGCTCGGGTCGTCGGAGGTCGCCACCACCACGGCGTCGAGCTCCTCGCAGCGGGCGAGCCGTTCGAGCAGGAGGGCGAGCAGCGGCCTGCCCGCGACCGGCGCGAGCACCTTGCCCGGGAGGCGCGACGAGCTCATCCGCGCCTGGACGACGGCTCCCACTCGCATCGCGCGGGACGCTACCAGCCGCCAAACGCGACGGGGCCCGCGATGCGGGCCCCGTCGGTCGTGCGTGGTGTGGTGCTGTTCGGTCTAGCGGAGGAGCGAGAGGACGCTCTGCGGGGCCGAGTTGGCCTGCGAGAGCATCGCCGTGCCGGACTGCTGGAGGATCTGGTTCTTGGTGAACTGGATCATCTCCGACGCCATGTCGGCGTCACGGATCCGCGACTCTGCGGCCTGGAGGTTCTCCGCGGTCATGCCGAGTCGGCTGATCGTGTTCTCGAGACGGTTCTGGATGGCACCCAGGTTCGCTCGGCTGGTGGTGACGGTGCTGATCGCGGCGTCCAGCGAGGCGATGGCAGCGGTGGCCGAGGCCGCCGTGCCGACGGCGATGCCGGAGATGCCGAGGTCGGAGGTGGAGACGGTGCCGATGGTGAAGGCGATGCTCTGGCTCGCGTTGGCACCCACCTGCAGGGTGACGGCGGTGCCGGCGGTCGCGACGGAGCCGGCCATGATCTTCAGGCCGTTGAACTCGGTGTCCGTACCGGTCTTGCCGATCTCGGTCATCAGCTGCTGGACCTCGGTGTCGAGGTTCCCGCGCTGAGCGTCGGTCAGCGTGCCGTTGGAGGCCTGGACGGCCAGGTCACGGACACGCTGGAGCATGTCGCCCACGCTGCCCAGGGCACCGTCGGCCACCTGCACCATCGAGATGCCGTCCTGCGCGTTGCGCGAGGCGACGTTCATACCGCGGATCTGGGAGCGCATGCCCTCAGAGACGGCGAGGCCGGCGGCGTCATCCGCAGCGCGGTTGATGCGCAGACCGCTCGACAGCCGCTCCATGGACTTGGAGAGCTGCGAGTTGGTGTTCATGAGAACGCGGTGGGCGTTCGACGCTTCGACGTTGTTGTAGACGCTCAGACCCATGATTCCTCCTTGAATCTAGGTCGTTCAGGGTAAAGCCACTGCCCCGGCCCGCATCCGTGCGAGTGTCGGAACAATGCCGCGGCGCCATCCTGGAGCACGCGTTCGAGGTGTTTATCGGCAGGCCGGCGGATCCCTTGAGCGCCACCCCCCGAAAGGCGTGAGTTTCCTCTACCGCCGGGGCCCGGAGCGGGCGCCTGACGCCCGGATCCCGCTAGTGGGGAGCCGCCTCGTCCGCCTCGCCCATCATGCCGAGGGCCTGGTCGAGCGCTTCCTTGCTCGACTCGGCGGCCTCGAGGTTCTGGGCCTGGATCTCGAGGAAGACCTCCTTGCGGAACACCGGGACGTCCCGGGGTGCCTGGATGCCCAGGCGGACCTTCTCTCCGAGGACCGAGAGCACCGAAACCTCGATCGCGTCGCCGATCATGATGCTCTGGTTCGCCTTGCGGGTCAGCACCAACATATGGGAGGCCTCCTTGCGCCGGACGCGGGTCGGATCCGAAACTCAACCGCGATGGGCGCTAGTATGTCCGGTCGGCCAGATGTCTGCCATAAACCGCCGGGGGGTTGGATGCTGTACGGACGTCGCTTGGATCAGTCGCTTCAGCACGTCGATGGGTCGCGCTACGCGCTGGTCCACGCGGTCGCCAAGCGCGCCCGCCAGATCACCCTCTGGCTCACCGCCGACCCCGCCGAGCTGCGCGCCGAGGCGGCTCCGCCGCCGGCGCCGGGCGAGCTGACCTCCCGCGACCCGGTCGCCCTGGCCGAGGCGGAGATCCTCGACGGCGAGGTCAAGGTCCGCTGGGACCCCGACGGCCTGGACGAGGCCGCCCTGCTCGACCTCGACGAGCTCGAGACCGACCCGCTCCTGCTGGAGGGCCTCGCCGACGACGACGACTCGGGCCTCGAGGTGGACGACGACTCCATCGCGCTGACGCCGGCGCTCGCGCAGGTGCTCGAGGGCGACACGGCGGCCACCGACGAGGATGACGACGACGACCCGGCCGACGCCGACGAGCCCGTCGCCGCCGTGGCGCTCGTCGCCGACGGGGTCGAGGAGATCTCGCTCGAAGAGGTCGAGGAGCCCGACGACGACGACGACGAGGACGGCGACCTCTAGCAGGTAGGGCCGTTCCGCCCTGCTGGCGCGTCTCGCGCCCGGGGGCGCAGGAGGGTAGCGTGGGGGCGCCGAAGCACTCGGCGGCGCTCCCGGACGCCTCGCCCGCTCGCCTCGCCCGCTCGTCCTCGCCCCTAGGGAGACGCCCATGACCCACCCGCCCGCCTACGACGCCCTCGACACCATCCGCTGGATGCTCGAGGAGGCGCGACGCGAACTCGCCGCCGAGGTCGCCGTGCTGGACGACGGCCGCACCAAGAAGAAGACCAAGGCCCAGCGGCACGACGACCAGGTGCGCTTCGACACCCTCTGCGAGGTGATCTGGAACGTGACCGGGCGCCCCGAGTCGCTCGAGGCGGTCGCACAGAAGGCGCTGGCCGCGTAGAGCCGACCACGCCCCGCGCGAAGCCCGGAGAGACGGGCCTCGCGCGGGGCGTCGGGTCAGACCGGAACGATCCCGGTCGGCAGCTGCGGGCCGGGCGGAGAGCTCGGCTCGCGCCCGCCCATGTCGAGGCGGAACGGCGGGTACTCGTCGGTCATCAGGGCGCAGTAGGCCGTGGTGCGGATGGCCCACCGGTTGAAGCCCATGACCAGGTCGAAGATGCCGCGGTGGTACGCGCCCCGGACCAGGAGCAGCACCATCGCGACGAGCACCAGCACGCCGGTCGCACTCATCGAGTGCACCCCCGCGCCACCGGCCAGGATGCCGGCGATGGCGTACTGGGGGATGCCCGCGAGCCACCAGCCGATCAGCGGCAGGCCGCGACGACCGGGCCGCTCGGGGTAGGCGATGTCCAGACGGGCCGGGTAGCCGGGCACGTCGGCCAGGGTGAACGGCGGGTAGCGATCGGTGGCCAGAGCCCCGAACGCGTAGTAGTTGACGCGCCAGGTCCAGCGCATCACGCCGACGGCGAAGTCGAACAGGCCGCGCGGGTAGCGCCCGGTGAAGAGCCGGGCGACGAGCGCGACCAGCGTGACCACCGCGAACGCGAGCCACAGGAACACCAGCACGATCAGGTGCGGGATGGCCAGGAACCACTTCACCAGCCACTTCCACCGCGACAGCGGCTCGTCCAGGTCGCCCTCGAGCCGGATCGGATAGGTGTCGTTCATGATGACCTCCTTCGGTCACCACCATCATCGCCCCGACGCCGGGGCGAGCGCATCGGTGGCGGCCCGGACGGCGCGACTGCGCACTTCCCGCAGCGCGCGCCGCGGTCGCCCGGCGAGCGCGGACGCGGGAGGCTCTCTCAGCCCCCGGAGAGCAGCCCCTTGGCCGGGTCGCCGGCGGCCACCGGGTCGAGCACCATGATCACGGCCGGCTCGGCCCAGACGCCGGCACTGCTCTCACGGAAGGCCAGCAGGTGCGGGGTGGCCAGGTGCTCGTCGAGCGCCGCCCGCGAGGCCCAGCGCTCGATCAGCACGATCCGGTCGGCGTCGGCGGGATCGCGGTGCAGCGCGTACGCCAGGCACCCCTCCTCGGCGTGCGTCGGGACGGTCACCTCGGCGAAGGCCGCCAGGCCGTCCTCCACCCTCCCGGGCAGGGTCCGCGACAACACCACCACGACGACCTCCGACATGACGCCTCCTCTCGTGACCGGAACCGGTCCGGGGACGCTATCCGCTGGAGGGGATCAGGTGGGCGGGATGGACTCGCGCCAGACCACTCGCGGCACGGCGGGATCGATCCGGAAGACGTCCGTGTCCTGGACGCCTCCCCCCACCCAGACGGCGCCCGCGCCGGTTGTGAGGCTCCCCACGTACTGATTCAGGGACACCGTCGAACCGGACGGGGCGCCGTCCTCGGGACTCCTGCGGGTGAGCGTGCCGTCCGTGCTGAGCGACCAGAGCCACCCCTCCCCCGCCGCGATCATCTCGCCCGAGGAGTCGGCGTGGTTGAGCACCCGTCCGGTCGTCGCGTCGAGCTGATCGAGGCCGGAGGCCGATTCGATCCAGAGCCGGTCGCGCCAGACGGCGACCGCAGAGGGTCCGGGCGGGGTCGCCAACGCACGGACGCGCCTGCCTGTGCGGGCGTCGAGCGCGATCGCATAGCCCGGACCGGCGGGAACGGCGGTCCAGCCCCTGTGGGCGATCTTCACCCCCTTCACCCGCCCCCCGACGACCCACACGACCCCATCGCCGGCGGCGAGGCCGGTCGCGCGCGCGGGTAGGCGCGGGCGCATCCGGATGGTGCCGTCGGGAGCCAGGGCGATCGCGCGGCGGCCCGCCGCGAGCCAGGTGCGCCCCTCCACCGTCTCCATCCCGAAGACGTAGCCGGGGGGGCGACGGACCCGGCGGAAGGAGACCGCTCCCGAGGGCAGCACCCCCGCGACGGCGCCCGACCAGCCGACGACGGCGTGGTCCGCGTCGACCGCGATCGCCTGGACGCCGCTGCTCCGCCTTGCGGGCAGGACCTCGGTCCGGCCGAGGAGACGGCCTTCCGTGGTGAAGCGCGAGACGGTACGCCCCTGTGCCACCCAGAGGGTCTCGCTGCCGACGGCGACGATGGTGGGGTCGCACATCCCGCACGAGTGGCCGGACCCGGCGGCGCATCCGGCCACGAGCACGCCGGCGGCGGCGAGCGTGGCGGCGCGGGCCCACCCCATGCGGATCATCCGGGCGTGGTGACCGTCCCGGCGTCGGGCGTCGTGGAGGTGCCGGGCGTCGTGGAGGTCGACCCCGAGGGACCGAGCAGCACGATCACCGCCGAGTTCGACGCGGTCTCCAGCACCGGATCGCCGGCGGCGAGGAGCGTCGGGGCGGGCAGGCCGAGGTCCTGCGCCACCTGCGCGGCGCGGGCGGCGGCGCCGCGGCGGTAGACCACCCGGTCGGAGGACACCGACGACGGGGCGTCATCGGTCTCGATGTTCACGTAGCCCAGCGTGCGGGCGGCGTCGGCCCTGCTGGCGGCGAGGCCGCTCTCGCCCGAGCCGTTCAGGAAGGCGAGGGTGATCGTGGCCCGCGAGGCGGCGCCGCTCGGCACCGCCGCTCCCGGCGTGGTGGCCGACTCGGGGGCCGTGACGGTCTGGGTCTGGGTGACGGTCTTGGTGCCGCCTCCCCCGCAGCTCGAGATGAAGCCGATGAACAGGCCCACCGCGAGGGCGGCGACGACGATCGGAAGACCGAAGGTCCGTGCGGGCGGCGGCGGCGGACGGCGTCCCCGGCTGCGCGGGCGCTCGTCCTCCCACTCGTCGTCGTATTCCGGCTCCCGCCCACGGCTGCTCACGATCGAGCCCCCTCCATCGCACACTGCTGACCCCCCTGGCTTGCACGGCGAGGGCGAGAATCCTCTCGGGGGATCGGGCGATGGCCGGTACCGCCACTCGCGAGCCGGTCGGCGCCGTTCGTATACGAACACATGTTCGCTATCCTCGCCGGTCCGTGCGCGCCTCGGTCGACGATCTCATCACCTTCTGCCGCCTCTACATCGGAGAGGGGGACGCCGAGCGCCTGGTGGGGTGGATCGCCTGGCGCACCGGGCGCAATCAGGCGATGGCCGGCGGGGGGCCGGCGATCGAGCGGCTGGAGCACGCGGCCGAGAACTGGCTCGACGACGAGCGGCGCGCGCGCCTGCTCGAGTGGCTGCGGCGGCGCATCCTGGGGGCAGGCCGCCCGTTCCCGAGTAGCCCGCCGCCCGTTCCCGGGGGATCCCGGGGACGGGGGCTATTCGACGGGGCCGTTCACCATGTGGCGGGTGTGGTACTCGTCGTTCAGGAGGACCACCTGCTTCGCGAGCTGCTTCGCCATGTTCACGACGATCGGCGCGCGCAGGTTGACGGTGATGCCGCTGGGAGCGCGGGGGACGGTGAGGATCGCGAACACGCGTGCGTCCTCGAAGTTGACCAGCCCGAGCTGAGAGGCGTCGGCGTCGGAGATCTCGGGTGCGTACTCCGCGAAGACACCCCAGGGATCCGTGACCACGAACGCCTGGAAGGGGCGCTCGGCGGCCTGCAGCCAGAACACCGACGGACTCGCCGACCCGTCACGCCGCGTGTGCTCGATGAGCGCGTACGACGAGCAGTCGGGGAAGCCCGCCAGCGGCTCGCAGACGGTGATGAGATTCTCGGCCCGGACCTCGATGGCGCCGAGCGCCTGCGAGGGGATCGAGATGAGCACGGGCGCGACCTGCGCGTCGGCGCTCACGTTGGTTTCCTCTGCGGGGGCCACTCTTACTGGAGGAGCGAGAGGACGCTCTGCGGAGCCTGGTTCGCCTGGGAGAGCATGGCGGTGCCGGACTGCTGCAGGATCTGGTTCCGGGTGAAGTCGATCATCTCCGACGCCATGTCGGCGTCACGGATGCGCGACTCGGCGGCCTGCAGGTTCTCCGAGGTCAGCTCGAGCCGGCTGATCGTCTGCTCGAGGCGGTTCTGGATGGCACCCATGCGAGGCGCGCTGGCTGTTCACCGAGCGGATCGCGGCGTCGATCGACGCGATCGCGGCGGTGGCGGAGGCGGCGGTGCCGACGGCGATCCCGGAGATTCCGAGGTCGGAGGCGGTCATCGTCGCGATCGTGAAGGCGATCACCTGGGAGCCGTTGGCGCCGACCTGGAGCGTCACGGCCGAGGCCGCGGTGGCGACCGAGCCGGAGAGGATCTTGATGCCGTTGAACTCGGTGTCGGAGGCGACCCGCGCCATCTCGGCGGCGATCGACTGGACCTCCTGGTCGAGGTTCCCGCGCTGGAGGTCGGTGAGCGTGCCGTTGGCAGCCTGGACCGCGAGGTCGCGGACGCGCTGGAGCATGTCGTTGACGCCACCGAGGGCGCCGTCGGCCACCTGGACGAGGCTGACCCCGTCGAGGGCGTTGCGCGAGGCGACCTTCATGCCCCGGATCTGGGTCCGCATCTCCTCGCTGACCGCGAGCCCGGCCGCATCATCTGCGGCGCGGTTGATGCGAAGACCCGATGCGAGGCGCTCCATGGTGCCGCTGAGCTTCGCCGTTCGTATCGGTGAGCTGCCGGTGGGCGTTCTGCGCCTCGACGTTGTTGTAGATCCGCAGACCCATTTCAGAAGTCCTTTCTCGCCAGTCGATCCGCCAGTCCGGCGGCAGCGGGCGGGTGCCCGGAGTAGACCTGAGACGGGACTTCCATGTCCGGCGTCACTACGTTCGAGATCACCGATCATCCGGATCGGTGTACCGCTGTCGCGCTCCCTCCGGATGGAGGGGTGCGCCCCAAGCTCATCGGACGCGTCGATCACGACTTGAGTGTTGAGTCCCCCGGTCATCCGCAGGAAATCCACGAGGGAGGGCTGGATCACCTTGGCGCCGACCGCGAGGGCGGCATCGGTAGACCGATTCGCGCATCGACAGGTCGGTGATGGCCTGGGCCATGTCCACGTCCTCGATCGCCGACAGCTGCTCGCCGGTGGCGATCTTCTGGGCCTCGAAGCGGCTGGCGGTGAGCTCGAGGCGGTTGATCTTGGCCGCCTGCTCGCCGCGCAGGGCGCTGATGTTGTCCTGGTGCGACGCGAACTGGGTCGAGCGCCGTCGCGATGCCGGCGGAGTCGTTCGCGTTCAGCGCGGTGGTGAGGCCGTCGAGCGCCGCGAAGATGTCGGGGGTCGCCCCCGGGGGGTCGTGGAGCCGGTCGGCGGTGATGTTCACGCTGATCACCGAGCCCTGGGCCACCTCGCGGTTCATCAGGTTGGTGTTGACGGGCAGCGTCGCCGTCTCGGTGAGCCGGGTCGAACGGCTGCCGGTCGGTGGCGGTGCCGCCGAAGATGAAGCGGCCGCCGATGCTGCTGTTGCCGATCTCGACGAACTGGCTCTTCAGCGTCGCGACCTCGGCCGCGATCAGCGAGCGGGAGGCCTGCGAGAGGGTGCCGTTGCCGCCCTGCACGGCCAGCTCGCTGCGCGCGCTGGACGACCTCGAGGGCCTGGCCGAGCGCGCGATCGGTGGTGTTCATCCACGTGAGCGAGTCGTCGATGTTGCGGCCCCACGCCTCGGTGGCGCCCTGGTCGCGGCGCAGGCCGAGTGCCGAGGGCGATGCCGACGGGGTCGTCGGAGGGGCTCAGCACCCGCTTGCCGGTGGAGACCTGGCGCTGGGTCTGCGAGAGGGCGCGGTAGTTGCCCTCGAGGTCCGACAGGAAGTTGCGGACGACCTGGTCCGAGCTCATGCGCGAGATCATCGGCCGACCAGACCCATGCGGCTGATGATCGTGTCGAGCATCTCATCGACCGTCGTGACCATGCGCGCGGCCGCGTTGTAGGACTTCTGGAAGCGGACCATGTCGGACATCTCCTCGTCGAGGCTGACGCCGCTCGTGGCGGCCCGGCGTGTCTCGGCGGCCTCGAGGACGCCGGTCTGGACCTCGGCGAGGCGGTTGGCCTGGTCGGTGTCGACGCCGACCCGGGCGACCATCTGCTGGTAGAAGCCGTCGAGGGTCGTGGTGGACGCCCCGATCGCCTGGACGACGAACTGCAGCTGGGCGAGATCGACCGCGTTGTCGGCGCCGCCGGGCAGGTTGGCGGCCGTGTCGCTGGCGGCGATCGCGTCGACCGAGGCCAGCGACCGGCGCCGAGATGGCGAGGGTGGCCGCCGTGGCGCCGGCGAAGAAGTTGTTGCCGGTGCTGCCGTCGATGCCGAAGCCGGCGGCGTGGCGCGTGTTGACCGACGCCGCGACCGCGCGCCGCGAGGGCGTCGAGCTGGGCGATGTAGCCGTCGGCGCCGCCGAGGACGGTGTCGCGCATGTCGACCGAGCCGCGCAGGCTGCCGCTGGTGATCGTGGTGGCGACGCCGTTGACCGTGGCGGCGCCGGCGCCGCTGATCGCGAGCGCGTTGACCGTGTCGGTGCCCGAGTCCACGAGCAGCTGCGAGCCGATGGCGATCGAGACCTTGCCGTTGGCGCCGGGCGGCGGTCACCGCGACGTCGGTGAAGGCGGAGATCTGGTCGATCAGCAGGTCGCGCATGGTCGCGCAGGTCGTTCGGCTCCTGGCCGACGGCCACGACCATCGCGATCTGCTTGTTGAGCTCGTTGACCTGGGCGCCGAGCTCGTTGACCCGGGTCACGCCGAGGCCGACGCGGGTGTCCGCCTCGGTCTGCGAGCCGCGTGAGCTGGGCGTTGAGGTCGCCGAAGCCCTGGGCGAGCGACTCGCCGGCGGCCCGGACGGCCTCGCGGGAGGCGGCCGAGTCGGGGTTCACCGACAGGGCCTGCCAGCTGCCCCAGAACTGGCTGAGCAGGTGGGTCAGGCCGGTGTCGCCGGGCTCGTCGATGATCGTGTCGATGTTCGCCGAGCGAGTCGGCCTTGGCCTGGAACTGGCCGAGGTCCGACGTGCCGCTGCGGAAGCTGAGGTCGGCGAACTGGTCGCGCAGGCGCGTGTACTGCGTGGCGACGACGCCGGTGCCGAGCTGGCCCGGGCCCACCGGCGGTGTTGAGGCCGGGGTGGGCGAACGGCGTCGCGGCGGCCATGTCCACGCGCTGGCGCGAGAAGCCCGGCGTCGTGGCGTTGGTCAGGTTGTGCGAGACCGTGTTGAGGGCCCGCTGCTGGGTGACGACGCCGCTGAGGGCGACGTTCAGTCCGAAGAAGGTGGATCCCATGGTCTAGGCCGCCGTGTTGAGGAGGACGGGGCCGGAGGCCGGCGCGGTGGCGCGGGATCCGGCGGCCGTGTAGGCGCGGTGCGAGGTGCGCGGGTCGGGCGCGGCGAGGCTGCGCACCGACATGTCGAGCAGGTCGAGCTCCTGGCGCACCAGCTGGCCGTTGACCGCGTTGGCGAGCTCGAGGTCGCGCACCAGCGCCTCGATGCGCTCGATCCGCGGGGCGAGGACGGCGCGCTCGAACGGGTCGAGGGCCTCGCGCAGGGCCGACCAGCGGGTCGCCGCGAGCCCGAGCTCGTCGGCGAGGGCCTCGGCGGCGGCGCCGCGGGCCCGCTCGACGGCCGACAGGCGCCGCACCTCGGTCTCGATCTCGGCCGGCGATGGCGTCGACCACGGCGTGGCGTCCGGCCACGATCTCGGGCCGCTGGCGCTGCACCATCTCGAGCAGCGCGCGCCTGCGCGTCGATCACCTCGTCGAGGCGGTCGGCGAGCTCGGTGACGCGTGGCGCGGCTCATCGGATCCGGGTCCTCATGCCGCGCGGGGCCGCCGTGGCGGCGGGCTGGGCGCGTGCCTCGGCCCGGCGCGGGCGGTCATCTCGCCGACGAGCTTGGCGCGCAGGGCCTCACGGGCCTGCTGGTCCTTGACCGACTCGGCCGGCGGCGCCGGCGAACTGGAGCCGGCCCTCGCGGATGAACTCCGCGACGAGCCGCTCCTCGACGCCGGTCGCCTGGCAGGCCGCGATGATCGAGGCGCCGCGGTTGTCGCGCAGCCACTCGCGCACCGTGTGGAAGCTGCTCCTCGCGGACGTCGATGCAATCGGCGCAGAGGCCGCGCGGCAGGAACGAGAACAGCTTGCCGCATCCCTTGCAGGACTGGACGGCGGTCATGACTCACCTCCGGCGGTCGGCGTGGCGCTGGCCGCCGAGCTGGCGCTCGAGGATGTCGGCGAGGCCGATGCCGCCCGAGCGGGCGAGCTGGTCGCCGAGCTTCTGGGTCATCAGGCCGGAGTAGACCGGGTTGGCCTCGGCGACCTGGGTGCCCTTCATCATCTCCTCGACGAGCATGCTCATGAAGATGCCCTCGAAGCCCTCGGCGGCCTCGCGGATCGTCGGGGTCGGTCGTGGTCGGCGGCGTGGCGGCGCTCGCGGCGGCGGCGGGCGCGGCGGCGGGGATCGGCGGGACGATCATCGGCGCAGCGCCGTTCGCCATGCCCATCATCTCGTCGCTCGCGCTGACCACCTTGCTGGAGGCCTCGAAGGCGCGCTGGGTGACGATGAGGGAGATCATCTCGGTGCCGACGTTCACGTTCGACGACTCCAGGAAGCCCTGGGAGAGCAGCCCGCGGCCGCTCGATGCCGGGGGTGCCGACGTCGGCGGTGCCCGAGTTGGCGGTGGCGACGAACAGGTTGTCGCCCGCCGCCTGGAGGCCGGACGGGTTGGTGAACGAGGCGACGTTGAGCGTGCCGAGCGTGCGTGATGGCGCCGTTGACGGTGGCGCTGACGTCGCCGCCCGGCGCCGATCGTCACGTCGCTCGCGCCGGCGGGGACCGTGATGCGCGGCTGCAGCAGCTCGCCGGTCGGGCAGGCCGACGCGGCCGTTGGCGTCGATCTGGAGGTTGCCGGCGCGGGTGTAGGCGAGCGTGCCGTCCGGGCGCGTCACCTGGAAGAAGCCCTCGCCCTGGATCGCGATGTCCATGCCGCGGCCGGTGTTCTGGAGCCCGCCCTGCTCGTGCTCCTTGGCGATCTGCCCGGGAGCGGCGCCGAGGCCCACCTGGCCGTCCTTGCCGGTGGGCAGGCGGAAGGGCTGGTAGTCGAGATCGACCAGGTCCATCCGGTCGCGCTTGTAGCCCGTGGTGGTCGCGTTCGCCAGGTTGTTGGCGACCACGTCCATGCTGGTCTGCTGGGCCATCATGCCCGTCGCAGCCGAGTACAGAGCATCCATCATCTGCCCATCAGCCTCCGTGTCGTCATGCATGACGGCGGGGCCGGGGCGGAGAGGTCAGGCGAGCGGGGTGGTGCGGGGGCGGGAGCCGTCTGTCCGTCGGGCTCCCAGAGCTTCCGCCACATCGGGGCGGTCCGGCTCAGGTCATCTGCTCGCGTGGGGGCTCTCCGCTATCCGGATCCGCCCACCTTCGTCAGCGAGGCCTGGAGGGCCTCGTCGTGTGCGTGCACCGACTTCTGGTTCGCCTCGAACGACCGCATCACGCGGATGAGGTCGACCATCTCGGAGACCACGTTGACCGTGCTGCTCTCGAGGTGGTTCTGGCGCACCCGGGCCGTCGGCGTGCCCTTGGGGGTGCCCGTGAGCAGGCCCTCGCCCTCCTGGGAGATCGAGGTCGGGTCGAGGGCCGTCAGCAGGAGCCTGCCGCGGACGGCCGTGCCCTGCGTGATCGTCCCGTCCGACGCCGATCCGCACCTCTCCGCGGGCCGAGCGTGATCGGCCCGTTGGCGCCGAGGACCGGGTAGCCCTCCTTGGTCACCAGGCGGCCCGTGGAATCGAGCCCGAACGAGCCGTCGCGGGTGTAGCGGCGCCCGTTGGGCGCGTCGATCGTGAAGTGGCCGGTTCCGACGAGCGCCATGTCGAGCGTGTTCCCGTGAACCGCAGGGGCCCCTGGGAGTCGATCATCGTGATCCCGTTGACCTGCGCGCCCATCTCGAGCGTCGCCGACCTCGGGCTGGAAGGGCATCCCCATGTTGCGCAGCAGCATGTTCCCGAAGGGCGATGCCGTGGTCTCGGAGCGCTTGAAGCCGGTCGTCGTCGCGTTCGCGAGGTTGTTCGCGATCACGTCCTGGCGCGTGCTCTCGGCGAGCAGCCCGGTTGCGGCGATGTAGATGCCCTCTGATCAACGCCCGGCCCTTCCGTGGAGAGTCCTTCTCGGGCCCTCTATCGGCAGCCCGCGCGCCGGCACTTGATCCCCGGGCGCTTCAGGCCGGGCCCGTCCGGGACGACGAAGAGTGGGATGTCATCCGCCGTCCCCCTGCCCGCGACCCCGGCGCACCCCGCGCCGCGGCCGCCGTGACCGCCGCGACCGCGCTCGCGCCCGCCGGCCCGGCGATCGCGGTCACCGACCAGCGCGCTCGCGGTCACGCCCGGGGCAGGCGCTCGCCGCCCGGGTCGTGGCGGTGCAGGCGCGGGATGGTCGAGCTCGCGCTGGCGGGCGGGCTGGTCACCGCGGCGAGCGACCTGCCGCTGGAGCCCGGCCAGACGCTGCGGCTGATCGTCGCACGAGGCGGGCGCCGACCGCGTCACGCTGCGGCTGGCGCCCGAGACCGTCGCCACCGCGACGACGGCCGGCGCTCCCGCCACCCCCTCCGCGGCGCTCGCCGGCGGCCGGCGTGCCGCCCGTCGGCGGCGACCGCCCTGCTGGCCGCGCTCGCCGAGCAGGGCTGCCGAGCTGCCCACCGGCGCCGGCCGCGACCGCGCTCGCCGCGCGCGCCGCCGCGGCCGGCGTGTCGCACCCCCGCCCAGGCCGCCGCCTTCGTGCGCCTGCTGTCGGCGGGCATGCCCACCACCCCCGCCGCCGTCGCCGGGCTCGCCCAGCTGATCGAGGGGGCGCCCCTCGGGCGGGCCCTGACGACGGTCCTCGACGCCGCGGCCGCGCGACGGCCGCCACCGCGGCCCCGGCCCGCCGCGGGCACGCCCCGCCGCCGCGCCGGCCCTCACGCCGCCCTCCGCGGGGCGGCTCCCGGCGCCCGCGCCCGGTGGTGCATCCACCGGACCCGCGCCCGCCGTGCCGGGTGCGCCGGTCGCCGCCGCGCCCATCGACGACGCCGTCATCCCGGCGCCCGGCGCTCCCCCGGCAGGCGCCGCCCCCGGCGCCGCGGCGCCGCGGTCCCGGCCGGCGCCGGCGGCCCCCGCGACCACGACCCCGGCACCGGCCGCAGCCGCGGCCGGCCCGGCTCCGCCGTTCACCGACCTGGTCGACGCGCTCACGCAGCTCGCGCGCGGCATCGAGTCGGGATCGGTCGACGGGCGCGCCCAGGCCCTGCGGCAGGCGCTCGCCGATCTCGGCGTGGGGCTCGAGGCACGCCTCGCGTCGGGGTCGGCCCCCGGCCACGCTCCGCTGCGATCGCTGCTGCTCGCGCTCGCCGACCACCCCGCCGCCGACGCCTCCCTCGGGCGCGCCGCGGCCGGGTTGTCGGACGCGATCGCCGCGCAGAGCCTCGCCGGCCCCGCCCTCACCACCGCCGCCGGCGCCACCGCGGGAGGCGGGCCGAGCGGGCAGCAGGCCGACACCTCCTCGCAGAACGGCGCCTACCTGCAGCTGCCGCTCCCCGGCGGCGGCACCGCCGAGGTCCGCGTGCAGCCCGACGCCGGGCGCGAGGGCCCCGATGGCGGCGCCCGGCCGCGCCGGCTCGCCTTCCTGCTGCACCTGTCGGCCCTCGGGCCGGTGATGATCGACGCCAGCGCCGGGCCCGCGGGCGTGGACGCCACGATCCAGCGTCGGCACGCGACGAGGCGCGCGCCTTCCTCGACACCCAGGCCGCCGACCTGGCCGACGCGCTGCAGCGCTCGGCCCCGCGCGGCCATCGGTGCGCGTCGAGCGGCTCACCACGCCCGCGCCCGAGCGCCTGCTGGCGCCGCCGCCCTCCTCCGGCCTGGACCTCGACCGCGTGAGCGACGGCCCCCACGCGCACCGCGCGCGGTCGCGCTGCGCTACCGCTCGCGGCGACGATCCCGCGCCGCGGATCACCGCCGCCGGCAGCGGCCCGGTGGCCGAGCGGATCCTCGAGATCGCGCGCGAGCACGGGCTGCCGCTGCGCGAGGACCCCGACCTGGTCGAGGCGCTCGCGGTGCTCGACCTGGGCGCGATGATCCCGCCCGAGCTCTACGAGATGATCGCCGAGGTGCTCGCCTGGGCCTACCGCGCCAACTCCTCGTTCGCGTCCACCACCCGGGGGCTCGCCGGCCCCGGTTGAGACGGACGGCCGGGCCCGCCCGCCGCGCTACGGTTGGGGGATGGCGCTCGACGTCACACTCGGCGATCTCGGGCGGGACCCCGAGGAGGTCGCGCGCGGACTCGTCGCCTGGCAACGGGGAGACCATGACGAGGCCGTTCTCCAGACCCTGGCCAAGTCGTCCACCGAACTGAGCCGCTCGAAGTACACGCTCTGGGCGTGGGACGGGCTCACCGGCGCCGGCGAGCCCGCCTGGGTCCTGCCGGTGACCGCCGCGCAGGCCGCCGCGTTCTCCCCGCGCGGGCCCGCCGCCGCGCTGATCCGCTGCCTCGAGGCCGCTGTGCGTCGCCGGTGGTCGATCCCGGCGCGATCCGCCTGGAGGACTGGCGCGGGTTCGCGTGCATCGTGGCGCCCGGCCTCGACGAGGAGATCTCGCCGCCCAGGCGCTCGAGGAGGCCCACCCCGCCCCCGGGCGCGCCAGGCTCGCCGCCCTGCCGGCCGGGCTCGCGCATCGGCGGGCGAGCCGCTCCCGCTGATCGCCGACCCCGGCGCGCGCGGAGCGGGCGTCGTCGCGCTTGGCCGCGAGCTGGTCGCTGCATCCGGCGACCGCGCTACCTCGCCCTGCACCGCAGCGGCCTCGCCGGCGGCCGACGATCCCCGCCGACCCCGCCGACCTCGCCGGGTCGCTGCGCGACCTCGGCTTCGCGGACGAGTCCGCCCGAGCCCGTGGAGCCCGCCGCCGAGCCTCGCGATCGACGACGACCCCTGCCCGCGCCGCCGCCACGCGCGCAGGGTGCTGCGACGGCTGTTGCAGAAGGGCAAGATCGGCGGCCACCACACCGAGATCGGCCACTTCACGCGCGGGCTCCCCGACCACGACAAGCGCGACGCCAAGGAGGTGGTCGAGGTGCTCCTGCGCGCCGGCCTGCTGGTGGAGAAGCCGAGCGTCGGCCAGCGCCACATCTCGCTCAACCGGGAATCGCTGCCCGACATCCACGCCCTGATCGAGCGCGGCGACACCGCCGACCCCCAGGTCGCCGCCCTGTGGACCGCGCCCGCACCGGGCGACCTCTGACGCCCTAGGGCCGCGACGGCCTCGGTCGCCGGGGCCGTGGTCGTCTGCGGGGCGGTGGTGGTGAGCGGCGGAGCCGTGACGGTCACGGCCTCGGTGACCGTCAGCGTCACCGTGACGACGGGGACGTCGCGCGTCTCGGTGAGCAGGCGGTCCGAGGCCGAGTCGCCGCGGGAGGCGTAGCCGGCCACCAGGCCGACCAGCAGCGCCCCGCCGGCCATGAGCATCGCCAGGGTCGCCTGGATCTTGCGCCTCGGCGGCCGGCGGGCCGGGCGCGGGCGGGGCGGGGCCGTGCTCACCGGCGCGCGTCCGAGGCGGCGCGGGCGTAGGTGGCGAAGGCCGCGTCGAGGGTCACCGCCGGGTCCCACGCGTCCGGCACCTTCGGAGCGGTGCGGGCGGCGAGTTCGAGGTACCAGGAGGGCGCCGCGTCGTAGACGCGCGCGAGCTCCACGAGGCTGAAGGTCATGCCGAGCCGCCGTCGCAGCTCATCGTGGACCGCCGCGATGATCCGGCGGCGTCCGGCGACGACGGGCGCGGGCGCCGGCTGCCCGATCCGCACCAGCCCCTCGTCCCACGAGAAGCGGGCCGACGCGAGGGCGGGGTCCTCCCTCACTCCGACGCGCCCAGCAGTCGGTCGACGCAGCACACGTCGGGCCAGCGGGCGTCCGCGTGCTCGAGGATCCAGTCGGCCACGGGCGAGCCGCCCTCGCCCAGGCCGAAGGCCAGGTGGGCGTGCAGGCACTTGACGTGGTCGGGGTCGCCGCCGCCGGCGACGCGGTAGCCGGCGTGCAGGGCCTGGTGGCGGGCGTTGGCCGCGGCGAGGTGCTCGCGCATGTCCGGATCGTCCTCCAGCATCCGGACGCCTCCGGCCGCCTCGAGCCGGCTGACCGCCTCCGACAGCGCGCGGCATGCGAGCCAGTCGCGCGTCGGGAACGGCTTGCCGCGCAGGTCGAGCGGGGCGTTGCGGACCACCGCCGGGCCGCCGTGCGGGCAGCGCACGGCGACGTGGAAATCGGTGAACGGCTCGCGCCCGATGAGCGCGGCGACGGCGCGGCGGTCAGAAGATGCCGGTGAGCCATCCGAGGGGGCCGCCGTCATCGCCCCGCCCCGATCGGCGGCGGGCGCCGGCTCCAGGTCGCCGCGGACGATGAACGCGCGCTCGCCCGGCTTGATCAGGCCGATCGCCCGGGCACGTGCCTCGAGGACGTCGGCCTTGTTGAGATCGGCGATCTGCCGGCGCAGCGTCTCGCGCTTCTGTTGCAGGACCTCGAGCTTGGCGCTCTCGTCGCGCAGCTCCGCACGCTGGTTCAGGTAGCCCGACACGGGGCCCACGTAGCCGAGCAGGAGTGCGGTCAGAAGCCCCGCGATGAAGATGCGCCTGGCGTTGATCGCGATGCTCCCGGGAGGTCGGCTCGGGCCCTCGGGCCCCGTCCCCCAGGGGGTACGGGGCGCCGGGGCCCGTTCCTGCCTCGCGATCTCTCACGCGCGGAAGGCCGACCGCCCGGGGTAGGAGGCGGCCGGGCCGAGCTGCTCCTCGATCCGGATCAGCTGGTTGTACTTGGCCACGCGCTCGCTGCGCGACGGCGCGCCGGTCTTGATCTGGCCGGCGCCCGTGGCCACCGCCAGGTCGGCGATGAACGTGTCCTCGGTCTCGCCGGAGCGGTGCGAGACCATCGACGCGTAGCCCGAGCGGCTGGCCAGGTCCATCGCCGCCAGCGTCTCGGAGAGCGTGCCGATCTGGTTCACCTTGACCAGCAGGGCGTTGCCGGCGCCGAGCTCGATGCCCCGCTGCAGGCGGGTGGAGTTGGTGACGAAGAGGTCGTCGCCGACCAGCTGGACCGTCTGGCCCAGGCGCTCGGTGAGCTTCACCCAGCCGTCCCAGTCCTCCTCGGCCATGCCGTCCTCGATGGAGATGATCGGGTAGCGCTCCACCAGGTCGACCCAGTAGTCGACCATCTCGGCGGAGTCGAGGACGCGGCCCTCGCCCTCCAGGTGGTAGGCACCGTCGCGGTAGAACTCGGTGGTGGCCGGGTCGAGCGCCAGGGCCACGTCCTTGCCCGCCGTGTAGCCGGCGGCCGCGATCGCCTCCATGATCACCGTGAGCGCGGCCTCGTTCGACTCGAGGTCGGGGGCGAAGCCGCCCTCGTCGCCCACCCCGGTCGCCAGGCCGCGTCCGCGCAGCACCGTCTTCAGCGCTCCGTAGATCTCGGCGCCCATGCGCACGGCGTCCGCGAAGGTGCGGGCGCCGATCGGCGCGACCATGAACTCCTGCAGGTCGACCGAGTTGTCGGCGTGCGCCCCGCCGTTGAGGATGTTCATCATCGGCACCGGCAGGCGGTTGGCGCGCGCGCCGCCGATGTAGCGGTAGAGCGGGAGCCCGGCGTCCTTGGCCGCGGCGGCGGCGACGGCGAGCGAGCAACCGAGGATCGCGTTGGCGCCGAGGCGCGCCTTGTTGGGCGTGCCGTCGAACTCGATCATCGTGCGGTCGATCATGGCCTGGGAGGCGGCGTCCTTGCCCACGAGCACGCCCGCGAGCTCGTCCTCGACGTTGGCGACGGCCTTCATGACGCCCTTGCCGCTGTAGACCGACGAGTCGCCGTCGCGGAGCTCGAGGGCCTCGAAGGCCCCGGTGCTGGCACCCGAGGGGACCGCGGCGCGGCCGACCGCTCCCGAGACGAGGCCGACCTCGACCTCGACGGTGGGCTGGCCCCGCGAGTCGAGGATTTGCCGAGCGTGGACGGACGCGATCTTGCTCATGGACGCTCCGGGTCGGGTGCGCGGACTGGCGATCGAGTCTATCCGGCGCGATGCGCCCCGACCTCACGCCACGGCCCCGGCGTACGTTCCCATGTCAGATGCCCCTGCCCCCCTTCTCGGTCTTCCTCGCGCGCGAGCGCGAGGTCGTCTATCGCGTCCTCGTCGGCCTGGTCGGCCCCGACGACGCCGACGACTGCTTCCAGGAGAGCTTCATCAAGGCGCTGCGCGCCTATCCGGACCTGCGCGAGGGATCCAACCTGCGTGGGTGGATCCTCACCATCGCCCGCCGCACGGCGATCGACTCCGCTCGGGCGCGCGGGCGGCGGGCGGAGTCGATGGCCGATCCCGGCGCGCTGATGGCCGAGCCCGCGCCCGAGCCGGCCGACCCCACGCTGTGGGCCGCCGTTCGGGCCCTGCCGCCGCGCCAGCGGGCGGCCGTGACCCTGCACTACGTGGGGGGGCTCCCCTACGCCGAGATCGGGGGGATCATGGGGTGCAGCGAGGACGCCGCGCGGCGCAGCGCCTTCGAGGGCATCCGGCGACTGAGGGAGGTGTGGCATGGAGGATGAGCTGACGCGCGCCCTGCGCGCGGGGGGCGGGGGGCCGGTGGGCGACGCGGCCGGGCGTGCCGCGCGGCGCCTCGGCGCCGCCGCCGACCGCGAGGGGCTGATCGACATCGCCCTCGCGACCGTCGACTCGCCCCTCGGCCCGCTGCTCGCCCTCGCCACCGAGCGCGGGCTGCTGATGCTGAGCTACGCCGACGAGACCCTCGACGCACGGCTCGAGCGCGTCGCGGCACGGGTGTCACCGCGCATCCTCGAATCCCCCGCGCGGCTCGAAGGAGCCCGGCGCGAGCTCGACGAGTACTTCTCCGGCACCCGCCGGAGCTTCGCGATCCCGATCGACTGGTCGCTGATCTCCGGCTACGCCCGGGCCGTGCTCGAGGCGACGAGCGAGATCCCCTACGGCGATGCGATGAGCTACGGCGAGGTGGCGGCCGCGGCCGGCAACCCGCGTGGGGCGCGCGCGACCGGCAACGCCCTGGGCGGCAACCCGATCCCCATCGTCATCCCCTGCCACCGCGTCCTGCGCAGCGGCGGCGCGATCGGCGGCTACACCGGAGGGCTCGATCGCAAGCGGTACCTGCTGGCCCTGGAGCGCGGAGAGTTGTGAGAACCGCTCAGGGCGCTCTCTGTTGCGGCCCGTTCACACACCCCGGGGGTAGGGTCGCGGGCACGAGCCCAACCGCCCCATCGGAGACCGCATGAGAACCCTGCGTGGCACACGCCTCAGGCGCCTCGGCGCCATGACCCTCGCCGCCGGTGCGGCCGGACTGGGAATGGGAGCGGCCTCGGCCGGCGCGGCGCCGGCGCCCCCGCCGGCGACGGTTGACCTCCAGATCCTCTCCTTCAACGACTACCACGGGCACCTCTCGCCGCCGACCGGCAACGACGGGCTGCTGACCACCGCGGCGGGCACCCCGCCCACGACGGTTCCGGCGGGTGGGGTGGAGTACCTGACCACCCACCTCAAGGCGCTCCGCGAAGGGCACGCCAACACCCTCACGGTCGCCGCCGGAGACCTCATCGGCGGCTCGCCGTTCCTGTCGGGGCTGTTCAAGGACGAGCCGAGCATCGAGACGCTCGACACGCTCGGGCTCGACATCAGCGGCGTCGGAAACCACGAGTTCGATGAGGGCGTCCCCGAGCTGCTGCGCATCCAGTACGGCGGTTGCCACCCCGTCGAGGGGTGCTACGACACCGACGGGTACCAGGGCGCGGACTTCGACTACCTCGCCGCCAACGTGACCTACAAGAAGGGCGCGGCCATCACCCCGCCCTCGAGCGCATTCCGCTACGGCAACTGGTGGCGCGGATCCTCGACCGGCCGCACGGTGCTGCCGGCGACCGCCGTCAAGCGCGTCGGCGGCATCAAGGTGGGCTTCATCGGCATGACGCTCGAGAGCACTCCGACGCTGGTCGCCCAGGCGGGTATCCGCACGGTTGACTTCCGCGACGAGGTCGTGACCGCGAACGCGGCGGCCCGGGATCTCCGTCGCGAGGGCGTGAAGGCGATCGTCGTGCTGCTGCACGAGGGCGGGCTGCCCCCGGCGGGCTCGGCCTTCGACTACGCCTGCAACGCCGGGTCGGTCGCGTCGCTGTCGGGCCCGATCGTCCAGATCGCCGAGGACCTCGCGCCCTCGATCGACCTGATCGTGACCGGCCACACCCACCAGCCCTACACCTGCAACATCCCCGACCCCGCCGGCAACGCGCGCTGGGTCACCAGCGCCGCCTCCTACGGGCGGGTCATCACCGAGACCGAGCTGACGCTCAACCGGCGCACCCAGGACGTCGTGCGCCCCTCGGTGACGACGGTCAACCACGCCGTCACGCGCACCGTGGCACCCGACCCGGCCCAGACCGCGACCATCGCCAAGTGGAACACGCTCTCGGCACCGATCGCGAGCCGGATCGTCGGCTCGGTCACGGCCCCCATCACGCGCAGCGTCACGCGCGACGCGGAGTCGTCGCTCGCCGACCTGATCGCCGACGCCCAGCTCGCCGCGACAGACGGAGCCGGCGACGGCGCCGCCGTGATGGCGTTCATGAACCCCGGCGGCGTCCGCGCCGACCTGACGTTCGCGCCATCGCCGGCCGGTGAGGCACCGGGGGCGGTCACCTACGGCGAGGCCTTCACGGTCCAGCCGTTCGGCAACCTGCTGGTGTCGATGACCCTGACCGGCGCGCAGATCGACACGCTGCTCGAGCAGCAGTGGTCGACCAGCCCGTCGCGGGCCGCGTTCCTGCACCTGGGCATCTCGAACGGGTTGGCCTTCGCGTGGTCCCGCGCGGCGGCGGTCGGGCAGAAGATCGACCCGGCCTCGATCACGCTCAACGGCACGCCGATCGATCCGGCCGCCTCGTACCGCGTGACGGTGAACTCGTTCCTCGCCGACGGCGGCGACGGGTTCACGGTCCTGACGCAGGGCACCAACCGCATCGGCGGAGGGGGCGACCTGGACGCGTTCATCGCGTACCTGACCGCCAACGCCCCGGTCACCGGGCCCGTCCCCAACCGGGCGACGCCCATCCCGTGACGTGACCCCACCCACCTCGGGCCCTCGCCGGCCCGAGGTGGGTGGTCGCGGGTCCGTGCCGCCGCCGGGACCCGGTGGCGGCGGGCCGGCGAGGGGATCGAGCCACCGCCCCTCCCGGAACCACCGGCGCATCGTGCGCACGGAGGGCGGACGCGCCTCGCCGCGCCGGGCCGCCCGGCCGCGCAGGCGCTCGATCACCGCCGCGGGCGCCTCGCCCGCGGCGAACGCCGCCTCGGCCTCCGCCCGGAGGGCCGCCCACGAGTACGACCCCGGACGCCGCCGGACCGCGGGAGGCCCCACGAATCTCGCCTGATGCAGATCGAGGGCGCGTGACCGGCGAGCCGTGAGGCACCCGGCCGACGACCACACGTGGAACAGGGACGCCACCAGATCCCGCCCCGCCCGCCGGGTCGCGAACTCCACCGAACGATGGGCCTGACAGAGCCAGACCCGCACGCCACAGGGAAGGTGCAACTCCGCCCGGGGCCCCGTACCCACTCCGACGCAGATCGCACACGCCGGAGTCTTCCCGAGTCGCTCACCCTTGTAGAAGCTCCGAGCCATGGACCGATGCTCGCCCAAGCCGACGCACCGGGGAGCCACTCCGAGCACCGAGGTCGAGCCGCCCTCGTGTCCTCGGGTGTCGCAATTGGGCGAGTGACCGAGGGCCAATTGGACCCCACCACAACCCCGCCCGGTGATGGCCGGGCGGGGTTGTGCCGCCCCTACCTCCGGATCGAGAAGCGGACGGTGCGGGGTGCGGAGACGTCGCCGGTGGCGTCGATCGCGGTGGCCGTCAGGTGGTGGGCGCCCGCCGTCAGGAGGCGGCCCTTCGGCAGGCGGCCCGCGAAGGTGACGGTGTTCGTGCCGGCGATGGCCGTGAGGACGCGCGTGCCCCGGAGGATGGACCTCGTGCAGCGGAGCCCCGTGCGGTTCGCCGGGGTGGTGGCCCGGCAGGTCCGGCCCAGCCGGCGGCCCGTGGTCTGGCGGGCGAATGAGAGCTTCACGGTCGCGGGCTCCGAGAGGGTGAAGCGGATCGTGGTGCCGGTGCGGCGGGTCCACGAGCGGGCGATCCGGAGGCCGGTGATGACCGGCGCGGTGGTGGTGGCTCCGGCGGGGCTCCCCGCCGGCTGGGGTGCCGGGGCGGCAGGGGGAGCCGGAGGCGCGAACTCGTCGGCGCCGATGTCGGTGCCCGCGCCGATCGTGCGGGGACGGCCACCCACCGCGAGTGGACCGTTGGAGGGGTCGGTGAGCCCGGCGTCGATCGTGGGGGAGCCGGCGAGCGTCCGGAAGTCCCCGGCGGCGGCGTCGGAGAAGAGCGGCGTCGCGGCAGTCGGGCCGGTCTGATTGCCCGCGCCCTGGATGAGCTGCGCCGTGCCGCCGGGCACCGCCGCGACCTCCTGCGTCGTCCAGTTGGAGTGGTCGGCGACCATGGTCGCGACGCCTCCGCTGATCCCGACGCGCACGGCCAGATCGCCGGCCGGGCCGCGTGCGATGACGTTGGAGACCGTCATCGTCGCCACGGAGTTCGAGGTGCCCACCCGGACCCCGTTGCTCTTGGAGTTCGTCGTGACGGCGGTCACGTTGCGCACGCTGTAGTTGACCACGCCCGAGGCCGTTCCCGTCAGGGCGTGGGCGAATCCGGCCGCCCCGGTGCCCAGGCACTCGGAGTCGCGCACGGTGCCCCCCACCATCGCGCACGCCGTCCCGACTGTCCCGTTGACCCCCGTCCAGCGGATGCGCGAGCGCTCAACCAGTGCATTCGGCCCCACCAGGACGCCGTAGCCGTAGTTGACCCCCACCCCGGGCGCGGTGGCCTCGACGGCGACGTCGCGCAGGACGCCACCGCTCTTCACGTGGACCGCCGGGGCGATCTGCGGCACCCGCGAGTGGATCACGGGCAGCGCGAGACCGGGCTCGCCGTGCATCACGACCCCGGGCGTGACCTCGAGCGGGTCGGCGTACGGGCCGGGCGTCTGCAGCCTGGTCAGGACGGGGGCGTTGTAGTCGCCGGGCGCGAGGAGGACGTCGTCGCCGGGCCCGGCGCTCGCGAGCGCGAAGGCGAGGTTGCACGGCCTCTCGGCGGCACAGGGCAGGGTCGCGCTGCCCTTGACGGTCCGGTACGGGGCGACGTGCAGGGTCGCCCCGAAGGCGGCCGGGGCGACCGCCCCTGCGATCAACGCGAGAGTGAGGCCGGCGGTGGCGGTGGTGGCACTGCGGCGAGGGGGCATGCATCCGGTCCGATCGACGAGGGGTGATGGATCAACCCTCGTCCCCGCGGCCCGGACCCACCGTCCCCTCGCCGACGCCCGGAGCGTCAGGCCCGCGACACTCCCCCACCTCTCAGCCCGGCGCGCCCTCGCTCTGGATCACCTCGAAGGCCCACAGCTCGCTCTGGCTGCTCACCGGCCCCTGGGTGCTGTGCGCCTTGTGCCCCCGCTGGAAGGCCGAGCTCTCGACCCAGGCGTCGAAGGCCTCCTGGCTCTCCCATCGCGTGTAGACCAGATAGACGCCCCGGTCGTCGCTCGGGCGCAGCAGTTCGAAGGCCTCGAAGCCCGGGGACTTCGCGACCTCACCGGCCCGGGCGGCGAAGCGGGCCTCGAACTCCTCCGCGCGCTCGGCCGGAACTGTGATGGCGTTGATCCTGACCACCGCCACCGGGCTCAGTCCTTCTTCTCGTGGTGGCCGCCGAACTGCTTGCGCATGGCCGAGAGCAGCTTGTCGGCGTAGTCCGACTCGCCCCGCGAGCTGAAGCGCTCGAAGAGCGCGGCGGTCAGGACATGGGCGGGCACGCCCTCGTCGACCGCGGCCATCACGGTCCAGCGGCCCTCTCCCGAATCGGAGACCCGCCCGCTGAACTCGCCGAGCGCCGGGTCCTCGTTGAGGGCGATCGCCGTCAGGTCGAGCAGCCACGACGAGATGACGCTGCCGCGCCTCCACACCTCGGCGACGGCGGCCGTGTCGATCTCGTAGCGGTAGTACTGCGGATCGCGCAGCGGCGTCGTCTCGGCGTCGTGCTGCTGCTCGGCCGACGCCCACGTTGGCCTTCTCCAGGATCGCCATGCCCTCGGCGTAGGCGGCCATCACGCCGTACTCGATGCCGTTGTGGACCATCTTCACGAAGTGGCCGGCGCCGGCCGGGCCGCAGTGCAGGTAGCCCATCTCGGGCTGGGCGATCTCGCCCGAGCGGCCGGGGGTGCGCGCAGCCGCCTCCACGCCGGGGGCGAGCGTGCGGAAGATCGGGTCGAGGCGCTGTCACGGCCGCGGTGTCGCCGCCGATCATCATGCAGAAGCCGCGCTCGAGGCCGAACACGCCGCCGCTGGTGCCGACGTCGAGGTAGTGGATCCCGCGCGGGGCGAGGACCGCGGCCCGCTCGACGTCGTCGCGGTAGTAGCTGTTGCCGCCGTCGATGATGATGTCGTCCGCCGCGAAGTGCTCGGCCAGCTCGCATCGCCGTGTCGCCGGCGTACGCGGCGGGCACCATGATCCAGGCGGCGCGGGGCGTGGTCAGCTTGGCGGCGAAGTCGGCCAGCGAGGTGGCGCCGGTCGCGCCCTCCCCCTCCAGCTCGGCCACCGCTGCGGCGTTCAGGTCGAAGACCACGCACTCGTGGCCGTCGCGCATCAGCCGGCGGACGATGTTGGCGCCCATCCGGCCCAGTCCGATCATCCCGAGCTGCATCAGTCTCTCCCTCGTTGGGCGCGGTAGCGGCGGATCAGCGCATTGGTCGAGCTGTCGTGCGTGAGGTCCGGGGCTGCGGACGCCGTGAGCTCCGGCGCGATGCGGCTCGCCAGCACCTTGCCGAGCTCCACCCCCCACTGGTCGAACGAGTTGATCCCCCAGATGACCCCCTGGGTGAACACCTTGTGCTCGTAGAGGGCGATCAGCTGCCCGAGCACCGACGGCGTCAGCCGCGGCGCCAGGATCACGTTGGTCGGGCGGTTGCCCGGAAAGGTCCGGTGGGGCACGAGCGGAGGCGCGACGCCCTCGGCGGCCACCTCCTCGGCGGTCTTGCCGAACGCCAGCGCCTCGGCCTGCGCGAACAGGTTCGCCATCAGGAGGTCGTGGTGCCCGCCCGCCTCGGCCGCCGGCGTGCAGACGCCGATCAGGTCGCTCGGAACCAGCCGGGTGCCCTGGTGGATCAGCTGGTAGAAGGCGTGCTGGCCGTTGGTGCCCGGCTCGCCCCAGACGATCGGGCCGGTGCTCATCTCGACCGGGCGCCCGTGGAGGTCGATCGACTTGCCGTTGCTCTCCATGTCGAGCTGCTGGAGGTAGGCCGGGAAGCGCCCGAGGCGCTCGCTGTAGGGCAGCACCGCGTGGGTCTCGGCGCCCAGGAACTCCGAGTTCCAGACCCCCAGCAGCCCGAGCAGCACCGGCATGTTCCCGGCCGGCGGGGCGGTGCGGAAGTGCTCGTCCATCAGCCGGAAGCCGGCGAGCATCTCGCGGAAGCGCTCGGGGCCGATGGCGATCGCCAGCGACAGGCCGATCGCCGAGTCGAGCGAGTAACGCCCACCCACCCAGTCCCAGAAGCCGAGCATGTCGGTGGTGTCGATGCCGAACGCCGCGACCTCGCGCGGCGTTGGTCGAGACCGCGACGAAGTGGTGGCGCACCGCGTCGGCGTCACCGAGCGCGGCGACCAGCCACTCCCGCGCCGAGCGCGCGTTGGTCAGCGTCTCGATCGTGGTGAAGGTCTTCGACGAGACGATGAAGAGGGTCTCGGCCGCGTCCAGTCCCTCGACGGCGTCCGCGATGTCCGAGCCGTCGACGTTGGAGACGAAGCGCACCGTCAGCCCGGGGTCGGCCACGTCGCGCAGCGCGCGGTAGGCCATGGCCGGGCCGAGGTCGGATCCGCCGATGCCGATGTTGACCACGTTGCGGATCCGCTTGCCGGTGGCCCCGGTCCAGGCGCCAGAGCGCACTCGCGTGGCCAGGTCGTCCATCCGGTCCAGGACCTCGTGGACATCGGGCACCACGTTGTGCCCATCCACCTCGATCACGGCGTCGCGCGCGGCCCTCAGGGCGACGTGCAGCACCGGGCGGCCCTCGGTGACGTTGATGCGGTCGCCGCGGAACATCGCCTCGGCACGGCGGGCCACGCCGGCCCGCTCCGCCACCGCGGTCAGCAACTCCAGGGTGTGGCGGTCGACACGGTTCTTGGAGTAGTCGAGGTGCAGATCGCCGACGTCGAGGGTCAGCTCCTCGCCGCGCGCGGGGTCGTCGTCGAACAGTCCGCGCAGATGCAGGGCCCGCACGGCCGGGGCGTGCGCCGCCAGCGCCTTCCACTCGTCGGTACGCGTGATCACTGCTTCGCCTCCTGGTACCAGTGCAGCTGCCGATCGGTAGTGAGCCCGGTGAAGTCGTCGCCATCTGCGGCCGCAAGTTGAGCCGCGCGCTCGATCCGCTCGCGGAAACGCTGCGCCGAGGCCCGCAGCGCGAGCTCGGGATCGGCCCCCACCGCGCGCGCCGCACCCACCGCGGCGAACAGGACGTCGCCCAGCTCGCGCGCGCCGGGGTCCTCGCGCAGCTCCGCCGCCTCCTCGTCGAGCTTGGCCAGCGCGGCGCCGGCGTTCGGGAAGTCGAAGCCCACGGCGGCGGCCCGCTTCTGCACCTTGGTCGCGAAGGCGAGCGACGGCAGCCCCGGCGGGAGCTCGTGGAAGATGCCCTGGTCGGCGCGCTCCTCGCGCTTGCGCCGCTCCCAGACGTCGAGGACGCCCGCGGCCGACTCGGCGACGACGTCCCCGTAGACGTGCGGATGGCGGCTGATCAGCTTGTCGGCCTGCCCGCGCGCCACGGCCCCGAGGTCGGCGCCACCCTCCTCCTCCAGGAGCTGGGACAGGAAGACGGCCTGGAACAGCAGGTCGCCGAGCTCGTCGGCGAGACCCTCTCCGCCCGCAGCGACGGCGTCGGCGACCTCGAAGGCCTCCTCGATGGTGTGCGGCACGATGGTCTGCGCCGTCTGCTCGCGATCCCAGGGGCACTCGCGCCGGAGGCGCAGGCCGACCTCGGCGAGCGCGGCCACCTCGGCGCCGATCGCCCGTGCGCGCAGCGCCTCGCGGCCGGGCAGCGTACGCGCGCCGGGCAGGAGCGTCGCGATCCGGTACGCCTCCGCGTCGGGCGCCACGATCGTCGCCCCGTCCGCCGCCGCGCGTGGATCTCCCAGGGGCTCGGGCGCGACCGGCGCGAGCGCCGCCAGCAGCTCCGGAGCCAGGGGGGGCGCCATGACGTGGGTCGCCCCGGCCGCGGCGGCCAGGGCGACCGCCGGTACGGACTCGGGCGACCCTGCGCCAAGACCCACGACCCAGATCATGGGTCGCAGCCTACGGCTACGGCGTGGTGGTCGTCTGTGGTGCGGTGGTGGCGGCCGCGGTCGTGGTGGCCGGCTTCAGGTTGTCGTCGGCGTACACGGTGCGCGCCTCCGCCTCCTTCAGCGTCTTCTCGCCCCACGCGGTCCAGGCCTCCTGGCGCTTGGCCGAGAGCTGGCTCTGGATGATCTGCGTCTTCGCCTCGGCGAACGTGGTCGTCGTGGCGGGCGTGATCTTCACGGTGATGATGTGCCAGCCGAACTGCGTCTTCACCGGCTGGGAGATCTCGCCGTCCTTGAGGGCGAACGCGACCTTCTCGAACTCGGGGACCAGCTGGCCCTTCTGGATCTGGCCGAGGTCGCCGCCCTGCTGCGCGGAGCCCGTGTCGGTCGAGTTCTCCTTGGCCAGCTGCGCGAAGTTCGCCGTCGTGATCTCGGCGCGGATCGTCGTCGGCCTTGGCCTTGTCGGCCACCAGGATGTGGCTCGCCGTGCGGCCGGCGGCGACGGTGAACTGCGTGCGGTTCTCGTCGTAGTACTTCTGGGCGTCGGCGGCGGTGAAGCGGATGCCGCGCGTGACGTGGTTGAGCAGCTTCTGCTGCTGGAGCTGGTTCTTCACGATGTCGCGGGCGCCGGCCTTGGTGATCGCGCTCTTCTTGAGGAAGGCGTCGAACTCCTTCTGGGAGCCGTTGAAGTTGGCGTCGCGGATCCGCACCAGCTCGGCCGTGATGTCGGCGGCCGTCACGTTGCAGGGCTTGCCGCACGTGCGGGCCTCGGCACTGACCACCTGCTGCTGGATCAGCTGCTGCAGGGCCTGCTGGCGCACCTGATCGAAGCCGTCCTCGCCCTCGGCCGGGAGGGTCTGACCCTGCTCCTTGGCCTGGGCGCGGCTCTGCTCGATCGTCGTCGTGAGCTGCTTCTCGGTGATCGGCGCATCGCCGACCCGCGCGACCACGCCCGCGGGCAGCGACGACGACTCGTCGCCGCAGCCGGAAAGGAGCAGGAGGCCGGCGGCCCCCAGGGCCACGAGGCCGACGAGGACCCCCGCGAACAGCGGTGATCTGCGGTTGATCTTCGTCACGACGGGGGCGATGGTAGCACCTCGTTTCCAGGCCCCGGTTAGGGCGGGTTTAAGGGGTCAGCAGGCAGTCGGCCCGGCGGCCGGCGGACCTTAGCGGCGGTGCCTCAGGCGGCGACGGCGGCGGCCCCCGCAAGGGCGTCGAGCGCGGCCTCGGCGGCGGCGAGCCGCTCCGAGGGGGCGCTCCCGGCGGGGAGCGAGACGACCTGCTCGCTGCCCGCGTAGGTCGCCTTCGGCTCCGCATCTCGCGAGCGTCCGCAGCTGGGCGCTCGTCAGACTCACCGGGCCGACGGTGACCCGGCCCGAGCGCACGGCGATCTGACTCGCGCCGGCCGCGCGCAGCTTCACGCGCACGCGCTGGACGGTGAGCAGCGACTCGACCGGCCGCGGGCACGGGGCCGAAGCGGTCCTCGATCTCGTCGCGCAGCGTCGAGATCTCCTCGAGGTCGGCCGCCAGGGCGATCCGGCGGTGGAGGTCGATCTTGGCGGTCTCGAGCGGGACGTAGTCGGTCGGGATGTAGGCCGAGACGGCGATGTCCACGCGGACCTCGCGCTCGGGTGGCTCCTGGCCCTGGCCGCGCAGCACCGCCTCGTTGAGCATCTCGAGGTAGAGCTCGAAGCCGATCGCCGCGACGTGGCCGCTCTGCTCATCTCCCAGCAGGTTGCCGGCACCGCGGATCTCGAGGTCGCGCATGGCGATCCGCAGACCGCTGCCGAGCTCGGTGTAGTCGGCGAGCGCGCGAAGGCGCGACGAGGCCTCGCGGGTGAGCGACGCCGCGTCGGGATAGAGCAGGTAGGCGTGCGCGGTCACGTCCGAGCGGCCCACCCTGCCGCGGATCTGGTAGAGCTGCGACAGGCCCAGCTGGTCGGCCCGGTCGACGATCAGGGTGTTGGCCTGGGGTATGTCGAGCCCCGACTCGATGATCGTGGTGGCCACGAGCACGTCGGCCTCGCCCCTCACGAACGAGAGCATCACGTCCTCGAGCTCGTGCTCGGCCATCTGGCCGTGGGCGGTGAGGATCCGCAGCTCGGGCACCAGGCCGCGCAGCATCTCGCTGGCCTCGCGGATCGTCTCGACGCGGTTGTGCAGGAAGAAGCTCTGGCCCCCGCGTGCGGCCTCGCGGCGCAGCGCCTCGGCCACGAGCGGCTCGTCGTACTCGCCGACATGGGTGGCGATCGGGCGCCGGCCGGCGGGCGGCGTCTCGATGGTGCTGATGTCGCGCAGCCCCGAGAGCGAGATCTGAAGGGTGCGCGGGATCGGCGTCGCGCTCATCGCCAGCACGTCCACGCGCAGCTTGAGCTGGCGCAGCGACTCCTTCTGGGCCACGCCGAAGCGCTGCTCCTCATCGACGATCACCAGGCCGAGGTCCTTCGGCTGGACGTCCATGGACAGCAGCCGGTGGGTGCCGATCAGGATGTCGAGGCGCCCGTCGCGGTAGCGCGCGAGCACGTCCTTGGTCTCGGCCGGCGTGCGGAAGCGGTTGACCATGTCGAGGGTCACCGGCAGGTCGCCGAAGCGCTCGCGGAAGGTGGCCAGGTGCTGCTGGGCGAGGATCGTGGTCGGCACCAGCATCAGCACCTGCTTGCCGGCCGCGGCCGCCTTGAACGCCGCCCGCATGGCGATCTCGGTCTTGCCGAACCCGACGTCCCCGCAGATCAGGCGGTCCATCGGGCGCGGGCGCTCCATGTCGTCGGCCACCGCGTCGATCGCGCGCTGCTGATCGGGCGTCTCGCGGTGGGCGAAGCTGCGCTCGAGCTCGCGGGTCATCTCGTCGTCGGGCGGGAAGGCGAAGCCCACCGCCGCGGCGCGTGCCTCGTAGAGGGAGATCAGCTCGCCGGCCATCTCGCGCACCGCCGCCCGGGCGCGCGACTTCATCCGGTCCCACGCCTTGCCACCGAGCTTCGAGAGCGCCGGGGCCGAGCCGTCGGAGCCGACGTAACGCGTCACCCGGTCGAGCTGGTCGTGCGGCACGTAGAGGCGGTCGCCGTCGGCGAAGGCGAGCGCCAGGTAGTCGCGGGTCAGACCGGCGACGGTCCGGGTCTCGAAGCCGGTCAGGCGGCCGATGCCGTGGTCCTCGTGGACGACGTGGTCGCCCACCTTGAGGTCCATGAAGCTCGCCAGGCGCTTGCCCACCACCGGGCCGCGCTGCGACGCCGGCCGGCGCCGGCGCAGGATCCGCTCCTCGGGGATGATGGCCACCCCGAGCTCGCGTGAGACGAAGCCCGAGCGGACGGCCATCACCGACGCGGCGATCGATGCCCGGCGCGGGCAGGGCGCCCGGCTCGACCTCCTCGGCCCTCACCCGCTCCATCCGGGCCATCGCCCGCGACATGTCGCCGCGGCGCGAGAAGCCCAGCACCACCCGCAGCCCGGCGCGCGCGAGACGCGAGAGCTCGGCCTCGGCCTCCGAGGGCGAGCGGGTCGCGAATCGCGCCTCGATGGCATCGAAGGGCGCGCCGCCCGCGCCCGAGGGCGGGGTCAGGTCGAGCGCCGCCAGGGCCGAGAGCTCGGCCTCCACCACGGCGGGGTCCGAGAGGGCGCCTGCCGCGGCCTCGTCCTCGAGCCGCTCCTGCGCCTCGCGCAACGCGGCGGGGTGCTCGGTCGGGCGCGAGCCGCACGACGACCGCGTCGCCCATCGCGGGCTCCGACAACGGGTCGAGGGTCTCCCCCGGCTGCTCGGCCGCGGGCCAGGCGAGCAGGCGGCTGATCGGCCGGATGGTGCGCTGGGTGAACGGCGAGAAGGCCCGCATGCTCTCGATCTCGTCGCCGAAGAGCTCGATGCGGGCCGGCAGGTCGGCGGTCGACGGGTAGACGTCGAGGATGCCGCCGCGCACCGACAGGTCGCCCCGCTCCTCGACCTGATCGACGCGCTCGTAGCCCGATCGCCACCAGGCGGTCCACCAGCTCGTCGAGCGGGATCGTGTGCACCCACCGCGACCTCGAGGGGCTCCCGCGACTGGATCGGCGGCGACGCGCTCGGCCACGGCCGGCGCGCCCGCGATCGACGACCGTCGCAGGGCGGCCGAGGGTGGCGAGCGCGCGGGCGCGCTGGCCCACCAGGTGCGGGCGAGGGGCCGACGGCCGCCGCCCGCGGCGACGCCGCGGGTGGGCCAGAGCGCGACGGCGCCGCGGCCGAGGAGCGAGACGAGCTCCATCGAGAGGTCGCGGGCCTCGTCGTCGCCCGGGGCGACGGCGAGCAGCGATCGCCCGCTGGTGCGCGCGAGGGCCGCCAGCACGTAGGGCCACGCCGGGCGGGCGAGGGCCACCCCGCCCGCGCGCGAGCCCTCGGTGAGCCGCTCGCAGACGGCCGCCAGCTCCGGCGAGGCCGAGGATCAGCCGATCGACGGCCGGTGGGCTCGCTCATCCGGCGTCCTCCGGGGCGGCCGGCGCCTCGCCGGCCTCGTCGCCCGGCTCTGCCGCCCTGGCCGCGGCGCGCCGCTCGTTGCGCTCTCGGGCGCGGGAGCCCGGCTCGGAGGCGTGGAAGCGCTCGATGGCCGCGGGCATGCCCTCGCTGAGGGCGGCCTCGGCCATGTCGGCGGCCCGGGACGACCAGGGCGTCCACCTCGTCGCGCGGCTCGGAGAAGCGGGAGAGCACCCAGTCGGCGCCGTCTCCCCGGAAGTCGTCGGGCGGGCGGCCGATGCCCACGCGCAGGCGCGGGAACTCACCCGTGCCGAGGCCGCGCGTCACCGAGCGCAGCCCGTTGTGGCCGCCGTGGCCGCCGCCGAGCTTGCCGCGGACGACGCCGAAGGGCAGGTCGAGCTCGTCGTGGACCACCAGCACCTGCTCGGGCGTCGCCCTCAGGCTGCCCGCAGCGGGGCCGACGGAGTCGCCGGACTCGTTCATGAAGGTCTGGGGGACCAGGAGCGCGAGCGGCCCGGAGGGTCCGCGCGTCTCGGCAGCCGTCCGCCGTAACTGCGTGCGCGAAGCGGCCGGCTCCGAGGCGCGCCGCGAGGAGTTCGACGACCATCTGCCCGGCATTGTGACGGGTCCCCGAGTAGCGGGGCCCGGGATTGCCGAGCCCCGCGACAAGGCGGATGGGATGACCCGGGCCGTCCACGGCCCCGTCATCCGTCTCAGGAGGAGGAGTCGCCGCCTCCGGCGTCCGTCGACTCGGTGGCCGTCTCATCGGCCGGCTCCTCGCCGACGTCCGAACTCGGTGCCACGACCGACGCGACGACGGTCTCCGGGTCGGTCACGATCGTCACGCCCTCGGGCGCGGTGATGTCGGCGACCGCGATCGAGTGGCCGATCTGCAGCTCGGAGACGTCGATCTCGATGTGGTCCGGCAGCGAGTCCGGGAGGGCGCTGACGACGACCTCGCGCAGCGGCTGGTCGAGGACCCCGCCGTCGCGGACGCCGACGGCGGTGCCGGTGAGCGTGATCTGGACCGGCGCCTCGACCTCCTGGGTGAGGTCGACCTGCTGGAAGTCCACGTGGAGCACCCCGAGGTGCACCGGGTGCAGCTGCCAGTCCTTCACCAGGACCGGCCGCGCCGGCTGATCGCCGATGACCAGGTCGATCACGCCGGTACGGCCCTCGTTGAGGGCCTTGCGCAGATCGCGCCCCGGCAGGGCGAGGGTGAGCGACGGTCCGCCCGGCTGGTAGACGATCCCGGGCACCATGCCCTGCTGGCGCAGGCGGCGGGTGGGACCGTTGCCGAACTCGGTACGGGTGTGGGCGTGAAGGGCGACGTGTGCCATGCGTGGATTCGTTCCTGGTCGGGGCCGACGCGGGACTCTACCGAAATCGGCGCGCGCGCGCGAAGGCCATCCGCGCGCCCGGCGCCCGGCGCCCGCGGACCGGGCCGCCTCAGCCTGAGTCCCGCGTGGATCGTGGATGCGAGATCGACGGACTAGGGCTCAGACCGCGTAGAGGACGAGGACGGCGACCGTGACGAGGACGATGAAGATCGTGAAGGCGATCTCGCTCGTCCGATCGCGTAGGCCGCTGACCAGATAGGCGATGAACGCCCACATCGGCGCGGTCTGGCTCATGAAGTCGAGCTCCACGTCGAGCACGTTCTTGGCGATGACCGCCTGGGCGAGGAGGCAGACGGCCGTCACCAGCGCCACCCTGACCTGCGGGTCGCCGAGCCGGCGTCGCCACGCCGGGTCACGACCGGGCGGATCGACGGGAGTACCCACGTGAGACCTCCTCTCGGGCCACGATCATCTGCGCTCGTGGATCGGCGGTCATCCGGGCTCCGCCGCACGCCCCCGGCGGCTGACTACGTGGTCAGGCCCCTAGCGGACGGACGCCCTCGCCCGCTCGCGGGCCCGTCCCGGCCGGCGGCCCCGGGACCGCCCTGGCGGTGTCGTGGCGGGAACGGCCACGGGGTTGCCGCGTCCCGGTCCGTGCGCGAGGCTCGGACTCCCGACGAGGAGACGCCGCCGTGCCCAACCCGAGGATCGCCCGTCCGGTGCTCCAGGACCTCCTCGACGCGTTCAACGCCCACGACGTCGATGCGATCATGTCCTTCTTCGCTGAGGACTGCGTCCTCGACATGCCGCGGGGGCCCGCGCCGGGAGGACGGCGGCTGGTGGGCACGCGAGAGGTGCGGGAAGGCATCCAGTCCCGGCTCGACGGGATTCCCGACGTCCACTACGGGGACGACCGCCACTGGCTCTGCGGCGACCGCGGCGTCTCGGAGTGGACGCTCCGCGGGACGCAGCGGACGGGCGAGCCCATCGAGGTGCGCGGGTGCGATCTGTTCCAGTTCGCCGACGGCAAGATCAGCCGGAAGGATTCCTTCTGGAAGATCGTTCGACTGACCGCCTAGAAGAGCTGGTTCTCCCCGGCGAAGATCGCGCTGACCGACTCGTCGCAGAAGACGTTGTGCACCGAGTCGGCGAGGATCCGGTCCACCGAGAGCACCCGGAAGAGGTCGGAGCCGGCCGCCGTCTCGGGGAGGGGGACGGTGTCGGTGATGACGACCTGCTCGATCACCGACTCGCGCAGGCGCTCGACGGCGCTTCCCGACAGCAGGCCGTGGGTGGCCGCGGCGAAGATGCGCGTCGCGCCGGCCTCCTTCACCACCTTGGCGCCGGCGCAGAGCGTGCCGGCGGTGTCGATCATGTCGTCGATCAGCACCGCGGCGCGGCCCTCGACGTCACCGATCAGGAAGGTGATCTCGGCCTCGTTGTGGTCGGGGCGCTGCTTGGTGAGGACGGCCAGGGTGGCGCCGAGGCGCTCGGCGAAGTGGTTGGCGAGCTTGGCGCGGCCCGCGTCGGGCGACACGACCACCAGCGGCTCCGACAGGTCGCCCTGGTAGATCGCGCTCCTTGAAGTCGTCGACGAACATCGGCAGGGCCGTCATGTGGTCGACCGGCACCCCGAAGAAGCCCTGGACCTGGCCGGCGTGGAGGTCCATCGTCAGCACGCGGTCGACGCCCGAGGCGTTCAGCAGGTCGGCGATCAGCCGGGCGGTGATGGGCTCGCGCGGGGCCGACTTCTTGTCCTGGCGCGAGTAGCCGTACCAGGGGATCACGGCCGTGATGCGGTGCGCCGAGGCGAGCTTGGCGGCGTTGATCATGATCAGCAGTTCCATGAGGCTGTCGTTCACCGGGCGGCAGGTGGACTGCACCAGGAACACGTCCGCGCCGCGCACGCTCTCCTCGAAGCGCACGTAGATCTCGCCGTTGGCGAACGTCTTCAGGTTGACCGCGCCCAGATCGATGCCCAGGCGCGTGGCGATGCGCTGGCCGAGCTCCTGGCTCGAGCGTCCGGCGAACACCATCAGCCGCTTGGAGTCGTCCCTGTCGATGCTGGTGCTCACGCGTCCCCCTTCGCATCTTCCGCGGCCTGCGCCGCGCGCGCGACCGCCTTCGCCGTGAAGCCCTCGACCACGGTCTGGCGCGCCCGGGCGATGCCCAGCGCCCCGTCGGGGACGTCGTCGGTGATGATCGAGCCGGCCCCGGTCATGGCGTCGTCGCCCACGCTCACCGGAGCCACGAAGACGCAGTCGGATCCGGTCTTGACCCGCGCGCCGATGCGGGTCGAGTGCTTGCGGAACCCGTCGTAGTTGGCCGTGATGTTGCCGGCCCCGATGTTGGTCTGCTCGCCCACGGTCGCGTCGCCCACGTACGACAGGTGGGGCACCTTGGCCCCCGCGCCGAGGGTCGTGTTCTTCAGCTCGACGTAGGTCCCCACGCGGGCGCCGCGCTCCAGGCGGCTGCCGGGGCGCAGGTAGGCGAACGGTCCGGCCTGGGCGCCCTCGGCCAGATCGGCGCCGAGGACGTGGGCGCTGACCACCGAGCAGCGGTCGCCGATCGTGCTGTCGGAGACGACCACGTCGGGGCCGATCGTGCAGCCCTCGCCGATGGTGGTCGCCCCGCGCAGGTGGGTTCCGGGCCACAGGACGGTGTCGCGGCCCACGCGCACGCCGGCCTCGAGGTAGACGGCGGCGGGATCGGGCATCGTCACCCCGGCGCGCATCATCTCGATCGCGCATGCGCGTCTGCAGGGCGGCCTCGCAGGCGGCGAGGTCGACCCGGTCGTTGACGCCGGCGGCCGCCTCGGGATCGGAGGCCACCAGGGCGGCGACGGTGCCCTCGAGGCGCTCGAGCGCGTCGGTGAGGTAGACCTCGCCCTGGGCGTTCGAGGAGTCGAGGCGATCGAGCACGTCGGCGAGCGCCGCGCGGTCGAAGACGTAGAGGCCGGCGTTGTACTCGCCGATGGCGAGCTCCTCGGGGGAGGCGTCGCGGGCCTCGACGACGCGCGCGACGCGCCCGTCCGCGGCACGGACGACCCGCCCGTAGGCACCCGCGTCATCGACCACCGCCGTGAGCATCGTCGCGGCCCGGGGCTCGGAGACGTGCTCGGCCACCAGCCGCCCGACCAGCTCGGCGGGAAGCAGGGGGGTGTCGCCGCAGGCCACGATCACCGTGTCGCAGCCGGGGTCGAGCCGGGCCAGCCCGATCTGGGCGGCGTGGCCGGTGCCCAGCTGCTCGTGCTGGATCGCCACCTCCACCCCGGCCGGGAGCGCCTCGCGCACGGTCTGCGCACCGTGGCCCACGACGACCACGGTGTGCTCCACGCCCGCGTCGCCGAGGGCGTCCAGGACCCACTGGACCATGGGGCGGCCGGCCAGGGCGTGGACGACCTTCGGCAGGGCGGATCTCATCCTGGTCCCCTGGCCTGCGGCGAGGACGACGGCGCCGATGCTCATACGGTTGTCGTGTCCGTCCCGGGCTGGAGGGGTGGGGTTCTGCCTGGTTGGGGCGGGAGGATTCGAACCCCCGATCGCGGGACCAAAACCCGCTGCCTTACCCCTTGGCTACGCCCCAGCACGAGCCCTCCATGGCCGGGTGAGTATAGACCGCCCGTCCGGGCCGCCGGTCGGCGCGAGCCGGTCATCAGGACTCCAGCACCACCACGTCCACCACGTGGGCGCGATCCTCGTCGGTGGTCTCGCCGTTCTCGACGTTGATCAGCTCGAACACCTCGCGGCGGCATTCCACGCGCACGCGCATGCCCTCCTCGATCACGCCGTCCTTCAGCCTCACGGCCAGCTCACCGCGGATCTCGAAGGTGTTGAGCCGCATCGGCTCATCGGTGTCGAGGCTCATCAGGAGCACGTCCCCGTGGTAGGGATCGACGTCCTGCCACAGGAGGCTGATCTCGCCCGTGATGGACTCCTCGCTCACGAGGGGCGAGTCTATCGGCCATGACCGCCGCCCCCGAGCAGCCCCCGGCGCCGAGCTACCTCCTGGTTGGACCGCCCGACCTCCTTCACGACATCGTCCTCGACTTCGACGACATCGGGTGGGAGGCGTCCGTCGCGGGTTGGCGCGCGGTGGTGTCGGCGACCCCCGCCGACGCGGCGGCGCGCGCGCCCGACTGGCCCACCGAGATCACGCTGAGCGGAGTGCGGCACGCGGGTCACGCCGCCGCCTGCGCCGAGCATCTCGCCGGCGCGTGACGATGCGGCGGCCGGCGGCGGATGACCTGGGAGACGACGAGGGGTCGTACCCGGAACTGCGGCGGAGGTGGATCGTGGCGCGACGGATGATCATGGCGAGCGGGCTCTCGGCCCTCGTGCTCGGCGGCGGCTGGGCCGTCGCGGCGATGGCGCCGGCGGGAGCGGGCGGGAGCCCCGCGGCGCCCGGACAGGCGGCGGACGCGGTCGCCGGGCGCAAGCCGGCGCCGCCGCGGCTGGTGCGCTTCTCCTCCTGCCGGGACTTCCTCGCGCACACGCGGCGCCGGGCGATGGAGGAGGTCGGCCCCTACGGACTCGGATCCGGGGGCATCATGTTCCGCACGCCGGTCGCCGAGGGCGACACGACGGCCGGAGCCGCCCCCGCGCTCGCGGCGCCCGCCCGGGAGGGCGTGGACTTCTCCGGCACCAACGTGCAGGAGGCCGGCGTTGACGAGCCCGACTCGGTCAAGACCGACGGCCGCACGATCTTCAGCATCGGCGGCGGGCGCCTGCAGGCGGTCGACGTCACGGGTGCGACCCCGCGCGCGCTGCCCGGGCTGGACCTCAAGTCGATCAACCCCTCCGGCCTCCTGCTGGCGGGCGACCGCCTGATCGTGATCGGCGACGCGGGCGGCGGGGTGGTCAGCCCCCTCGCCGTGAGCGACGTGGCCGTGGGACGCCCCTCGTCGTCGCTGGTCGCCCCCGGGTACTGGAACCCCTCCACGGTCATCGTGCAGGTGGACGTCTCCGACCCCGCCGCACCCAGGGTGATCGCGCGGATGAAGGTTGACGGGACGCTGGTCGCCGCCCGCCGCACCGCCGGGACCGTGCGCGTGGTGCTCTCCTCCTCACCCACGCGCATCCCGCTGGTGAGCGCGACCGGCTCCGAGGCGCCGGCCGTACGCGCGGCGACGCGCGCCAACCGGCGGATCGTGGCGCGGGCGAACGCCAGCGCCTGGCTGCCGCGCCTGACGCTGCACGACGTCGCGGCCGGCACGACCCTGCGCCGCGCCGCGGTCCCGTGCCGCGCGGTCGCCCGGCCCACCGAGTTCGCCGGGCTGGGGATGATCGACGTCCTCACGCTGGGCGTCACCGGCACCATGTCCCTGCTCGACTCGGACGCGGTGATGAGCGACGGCGAGCTCGTCTACGCGTCGCCGGAGGCGATGTACATCGCCACCTCGCGCTGGTCCGAGCCGACGGAGTCCACGAAGAACCCGCCGCGCGGGCGGACCCTGATCCACAAGCTCGACACCCGCGACCCCGCGCGCACCACCTACCGCGCCAGCGGCTCGGTGGACGGCTTCCTGCTCAACCAGTTCTCGATGTCCGAGCACGAGGGCTACCTGCGGGCGGCGAGCACCGAGGAGCCCTCCTGGTGGTCGCCCCCGTCCGGCGCGGCCCAGCCCTCCGAGAGCCTCGTGACGGTGCTCGGCGAGAGCGACGGCCGCCTGAACCGCGTCGGCCGGGTCGGCGGCCTCGGCCGCGGCGAGCGCATCTTCGCCGTCCGCTTCCTGGGCGACCGCGGCTACGTGGTGACCTTCCGCCAGACCGACCCGCTCTACGCCCTCGACCTCTCCGACCCCACCCGGCCGGCGGTGCGCGGCGAGCTGAAGATCCCCGGGTTCTCGTCCTACCTCCACCCGATCGACGCCGACACGCTGATCGGGGTGGGCCAGGACGCGGACGCCGAGGGGCGCACGCAGGGCACCCAGGTCTCGCTGTTCGACGTCTCCGACATCACGGCTCCGCGGCGCATCGCCCAGCGGGCCCTCGACACCGACTGGTCGGAGGCCGAGTCCGACCACCACGCGTTCCTCTACTGGGCACCGACGCGCACCCTGGTGCTGCCGGTCCAGACCTACGGCGGCGACGGGACGCCGGCCTTCCTGGGAGCCGTGGGGCTGACCGTCGCCCGTGACACCGGCATCACGCCGATCGCACGGGTGCGGCACCCCGACGCACCGGACTCCTGGTCTCCGGTCCGGCGCTCGCTGGTGGTCGGCGACGCGCTCTACACGGTGTCCGACACCGGGGTGATGGCGAGCACTCTCGCCACGCTCGCGCCACGGGGCTGGGTCAGCTTCCCCTGACGCGCGCGGTGAGGCGCGCCCACCCGTCGAGGAGGTGGGGCGCCAGCGCCAGGGCGGCGATGTCGAAGAAGACGTAGCCGCTGGCGGCGCCGCTGGGTGGGTTGCCGTCGCTGATCCCGGTGCCGGGCACCTCGGCGGCCCACTCCCAGGTGCCGATCCAGGTGCCGTAGATCTCCAGGTAGGCGACGGCGAAGAAGACGCCGGCGTAGACCGCCGGGGCGCGCCCGCGGATGAGGAAGATCACGAGGACGGTCGAGCCGATCGCCCCGGCCACGTCGACCCGCCCGAGCGCCGTGAGGCCGATGAGGGCCCACGTCGAGACGCCCGCGATGGCGGCGCCCACCAGCAGCCGGGGGCGCGCGCGGATCCAGGGCATCTGGCTCACGCGCAGGCCCGTCAGATAGACGAGGCCGTGCCCGGGCGGCACGAAGAGCGGGAGGTTGCCCAGGCGGTACACGTAGACGCCCCAGATCACCGACCCGATGATCTCGGCGCAGGTCGCCACGACCACCACGACCGAGGTCTGGGCCCGCTCCATCGGCGTGAGGTAGATGAACGCGACGCCGAGGAAGCCCCAGGTGCAGATGCCGAGCACGATCTGCATCGGGAGGTCGGCGACGCTGTCCAGCGCCAGGCCCGCCGTCGTGATCGCGAGGGTCGCGAGGCAGAAGAGGACCGGCGTCCGGACCACGCGCTCGACGATGCCCTTCGCCGGCTGCTGCGGGGAGAGGGCCAGCGATCCTGCGGTGGACACCGGGCCAGGGTACCGGTTAGGTTGCCGCCGCTTCATGGGTTGGTCGCGAGGGAAGCCGGTGTGAATCCGGCACGGTCGCGCCACTGTGACCCGGGAGCGGCACCCGCACGACGCCATGTGGGCCACTGGGAGAGATCCTGGGAAGGCCGCGGGGGCCGCGTTCGCACCGGGGAGTCAGGAGACCTGCCTCCAACCCGATCCTGACAACGCCCTCCGCGAGACGAGGAGCTTCAGTGCACACCACCCTCCGGGTCACCCTGGCCGCGGCCTGCGCCGCCGGTCTGGCCGTCGCGCCGCTGGCCGGCGCCATCGACACGACCATCCGGGTCGAGGGGAGCGCCGCCAACCTGATCCCCGAGAGCGCCATCCCCATCGAGGGGACCGGCACCGCCACGGTCTTCGACACCGCCTTCGCCGCCGTCGATGTGAGCCGTGCGTCGGCCTTCTGGCAGCTCTACCGGGCGACCTCCAGCACCGGGCTGGGGCTCGGGTTCCAGTTCTTCCCCTCCTTCAACGCGGTCCTGGTGCAGAAGATCGGCGCCGACGCGAACGCGGGCAGCGCGGGGTGGCAGTACCGCGTCAATCACGTCGCGCCCGCGGTCGGGGCGAGCGACCAGTCGCTGACCCAGGGCGACCGCGTGCTCTGGTACTACGGCGGCGCCGACGGCGCACGCGAGCTCGACATCGCGGCGTCGTCCGACCGGGTGGGCGCGGGCACGGGCTTCACGGTCACGGTCACCAGCTACGACGGCGCCGGCGCCGCCGCCCCGGCCGCCGGGGCGACGGTGCGCTACGGGTCGGTCGAGGCCACGGCGAACGCCGCGGGCCAGGCCGCCTTCGTCGCCCAGGGCGCCGGGACCCAGGTGGTGACGGCGACCCGGGCCGGCGACATCCGCGGCCCGGCCCGCGCGGTCTGCTCGTTCGCCGGCGACCCGGCGGTCTGCAACCTGCCGGCCGTCGCCGCGCCCGCCGCGACGGCGCGCCGGCGCCGGCGCCGACACCGTGGCGCCGGGGAGCCGGATCACCTTCCCCCGCATCGGCGGCGTCCTCGCGTCGGTGCGGGCGATCCGCGGCATCGCCGGTCCCGACCGCTCCGACGTCGCGGGAGTGCAGGTGGCCCTGGCGCGGCGCGTCGGCACCCAGTGCCGGTTCCGCACGCGCTCGGGCTCGCTGACCGCGCCGCGCAGCTGCACGGCGCGCGCCTGGCTCACCACGCGCTCGGTGGGCGGCAACTGGACGCTCGGACTCGGCCGGACGGGCCTGACCCCGGGTCTCTGGCGGGTGTGGAGCCGCGCCACCGACGGCGCGGGCAACCTCGAGGGCATCGGCCTGCCGCGGGTGAACACCGGGCAGTTCCGCGTGGCCCGCGCGGCGTCGTGACACGGCGGGCGCCGCTCGCGCTCGCCGCAGTCGTCCTGGCCGTCGCCGCACCCTGCGCGGGTGCGGCGACGGCCGACGGACGCGCGGCCGGGCGCGCGGCCACCTGGCTCGCCTCGCACTCGGCGGGAGCGCCGGCGGGGCAGCAGGCGGACGTGATCGTGGCGCTGCGCGCGGCCGGACGCGGCGGCGCGACGCTGCGGCCGCGGCTCTCGCGCCTCGGACGTGACGCGCCGGCCTACGCGACGACCGCGGGGGGCGCCGCCAAGGTCGTGATGGCGGCCGTGGCCGCGGGGGGCGACCCCCGCCGGCTGGCCGGCATCGACTACCTACGGCGCGTGACCTCCCGCTACGCCTCGGGCCGCTACGGCGCCACGGCGTTCGACCAGGCCCTGTCGATGCTGGCGCTGAGCGCGGCCGGCCGCACCGTCCCGGCGGCGGCGGCGCGCGCGACGCTCGCCGCGCGCGGGGACGGTGGATGGAGCTTCGACCTCTCGCCCACCAGCCGGGACTCGGTTGACGCGACCGCCCTGGTGATCGAGGCCCTCGCCGCCGCGGGCGTCCCCCCCTCCGACGCCGGCCTGCGGGCGGGCGTCGCCTGGATGCTCGCGCAGCGCAACCGCGAGGGGGGCCTGGCCTGGTCCGGCGGCGGCCGGGCGACCGAGGCGAACTCGACGGCCGGGGCGATCCGGGCGCTCCGCGCGCTGGGACGAGTCCCGGCGGCCTCGACGCGCGCCGCGCTGCGGGGCCTGCAGGACGGCGACGGCGGCATCCGCTTCAGCCGGGGGTCGGCCGGCAGCCGCCTGATCGCGACCACCGACGCCCTGATCGCCCTCTCCGGGGGCTCGCTTCCGCAACGGTGACATGGGATGCGGGGTCCAGTGGGTAGTATCGCGGGCGTGGGCACCCGCCTCAATTTCCAAGCGGAGATCGAGCACTTCCGCTCGGGCCTCGTGGAGATGGCCAGCCTCGTCCTGTCGCAGGTCGAGCGCGGCGTCGCCGCATGGGAGAACGTCGACCCGGCGGCCGCCGACGAGGTGATCAGCGCCGACGAGCAGGTCGACCAGCGCTGCGCGGAGCTCGATCAGAAGGTCTTCAGCCTCCAGCTGCTCGAGGCACCGGTCGCCGGCGACCAGCGCCTGCTGCACGTCGGGCTGATCGCGGTCATCGCCCTGGAGCGCGTCGGCGATCTCGCGGTCGCGATCGCCGAGGCCGCGAAGTCGGTCCGGCCCGAGGGGGCGGTGCCCGAGATCCAGGCCGTGATCTCCCGGATGAGCGCCCGGTCGGTGGACACGCTGGCGCGCGCCGTGCAGGCCATCGCGCGCGGTGACGCGGAGCTCGGCGAGCAGGCGGCCGTCGAGGCGGCCACGGTGCGCCAGATGCTGCGCGACATCGTCGCCCTCGTGGCCGGGGCCCCGGACGAGCCGGAGACCCGGGTCTGGTCGGCGGCGGCGGTGCTCGTCTCGCGCCACCTCGAGCGCGTCGCCAACAACGGCTCCGAGCTCGGCGGACGCGTGCGCTTCCTCGTGAGCGGCGAGGCCTTCACCCGGGGCGGCTGAGCCCCGGCGACCCGCCTACTCGGCCTCGGCCTCGGCGGTCACCGGGGAGGCCGGCTCGCCCTCGGGCGACTCAGCGGTGGCCTCGGCCGACGAGCGCTCCGCGCGCTCCAGCGATTCGAGGACGTCGAGGGCCGACGAGTCGGCCGACATGGTTCGGATGCTGCTGCGACGCTGCCGCTTTGCCTTGGCCATACACCACCTCCCGGGTCCCCCAGGAGTCTACCGGGCCGCACAAGACGCCCCCGCGCGCGGCCGGCCCGGATCAGGCCGGCAGCCGCCCCTCCGCCAGCGCGCTGACCAGGTCGGCGTCGGCCGGCGGGAAGGGCAGCGACGGAAGGTCCTCCCGGCGCACCCAGCGGAACTGGACGCTCCCGAGCGGACGCGGCCGCAGCCCGGCGACCCACGGACAGCGGAAGAACCGCAGCGCGAGCGGTCCGGCCCGCGCGGTCCAGATGAGCGGGCCGATCTCGAGCTCGACCCCGAGCTCCTCGCGCAACTCCCGGGCGAGCGCCGCCTGGTCGTCCTCCCCCGGCTCGCGCTTGCCGCCGGGGAACTCCCACCGGCCCGCCTGGCCGGCGCCGGGGCCGCGCTGGCTGACCAGGATCCGGCCGCCACGCTCGATGACCGCCGCCACGACGACCTGCTGGCGCACGCTCACGCCGGCCCTCCGGCGCGCACCAGGCGGCCCGGCCGCGCTCCCGCCAGCCCGTCGGCCACGAGGCTGGCCGCCGCCTCCGGGTCGAGGGCCTCGCTCACCCAGCCGCTGTGCGCGAGCTCGCGCAGGAGGCGCCCGCGGCGCTGACGCATGGAGCCCTCGTAGCGCCCCTGGGGGCGGCGCGCGGGAGTCACCTCGAGCACAGTGCCGGCGTCGGCCGCGGGGCATCCGCCGCGCATGGGGCAGCCGGCCTCGCAGCGCGGGGCGCGGGCGGTACACCACAGGCGCCCCAGGTCCATGACCGCCTGCCCCGCCTCCCAGCCCAATCCCGGCGCCCCCGGCCAGCCGCCGGGGAAGCGGCGTGCCACGACCCGGGCGGCGTTGGTGTCGACCGGCAGCACGTCCTCGGCGTCGGCGAAGCAGCGGATCGCCGCGGCGGTGTAGGTGCCGACGCCCGGGAGGTCGGTGAGCCTCCCCGGCTCGGGCCAGCCCGAGGACGCGACGATCGCGGCGGCGGCGTGCAGGTTGCGGGCGCGCCGCGGATAGCCGAGGCCCTGCCATTCGGCCAGCACCTCGCCGAGACCCGCGCGGGCGAGGTCGTCCGCCGTCGGCCAGCGCGCGATGAAGCGCTCGTAGTAGGGCAGCACGCGCGCGACGGGCGTCGCCTGCAGCTGGGCCTCGGCCACGAGCACGCGATAGCGGTCGCGCGTGCGCCGCCACGGCAGGTCGGCACCCTCCCGCTGGAACCAGTCCACGAGATCCCGCACCGCCACGTCAACGTCTGCGCCACCTGGCCCGACCACGCGCGGAGTGTGTCACGCGGCCGGGTCGGAAGGCCTCCAGACCACGACGCGCTCCGGACCCTCCGCTCCGGGGCCCCATCGCACGATGCACGGTGAGTGGCCGAGCTGCCGGCCCTCCTCGTCGATGGCGAAGGGGCCGATGTGCGTGGACGCCCGCAGCGCCCGGGCCGCCGCCCAGAGCGAGTCAGGGTCGGCGGAGCCCGCCAGCGCGAGGGCCCTCTCGGCCAGGATCGCCCCGGCGAGCGCCTGGGCGGACGGATAGTCGGCACCGGCCGGCAGTGCGAACGGGGCCGGTGGGGGCGTGCCGTCCCACTGCGCGGGACCGAGCCATCCGAGTACTCCCCCTCCCAGCTCCCGGCCCGCCTGCGCGACCCCGCAGACCACCAGCGCGCCCGCGAGGCCCGCGCGGGTGGCGGCCCGGGCGAGGGAGAGGTCGTCCTCCATCCGCCCACCCCCGGCGATCCACCCCGCGCCGGCCGACCGCGCCCGCTCCACGGCCGCCGCCGCTCCTGCGGGCTCGAGGTCGCACACCAGAACCGGGGGGGCGCCGGCGGCCGTCAGGGCCTCGACCGCACCCGCCGCGATCGCCGCGCCGAAACCCCCGGGCGCGCGGACGACGGCGACCCGGGGCGTCGAGGGAGCCCGCCCGAGCACCTCCGGCAGACCCCGCCAGTAGCTCCGGGCCGGGCCGAGGACGTCCACCATCCGCGCGCCGGTGCGGGGCACCTCCGCCGCCCCGTGGTTCCAGATCACCTCGGCCCGGCCGGCCATCCGCTCGGCGACCGCCCGCCCGCACCCGCTGCCATAGGGGCCGAAGAGGATGTCGGCCCGGCGGGCGGCGGCCGCGACGAGCCGGGCGCTCTCCGCGGGCTCGCCGCGATCGTCGTCGACGCGCAGCGCGACCCCTCGCGCGCCCGCCCACGCGCGCAGGCCCGCGGCGGACTGACGGCCGAACACCGCGAAGCGCCCGGTCAGCGAGAGCACGGCGGCCGCCCGGGGGGGCCGGGGGCCGGCGTCAGCCGTCGGCGAGCGCTCCCGAGGAGGCCGGGATCGACTCGGCCAGACGGCGGACGGCGCAGCCGATGTGCTCGAGGACCTCGACGGTGCGCCAGCCCCGCGGCAGCACCAGCGCCCCGTCGTCCGCACCGGCCTGGCGCAGGCGCTCCTCGATGATCGCCGCCTCGTCCATCGCGGCCGGCGCGAGCGGCGCGCGCGGCGAGCGCGAGTGCCGCCGCAGCACGGCCAGGCCCTCCCGGCACTGCTCCGCCCAGGCGTCGGCGTCGAGGGGGGCGCGGTGGCGCACCACGCCGCCCGCCACGAAGAAGGCCTCGGCGATGTGGGGGTCCTCGCCGCGCTCGACGAGGACCGCGAACCGCATCGCCGCCCGGCGGGCCCGCGCCAGGGCGGCCAGCATGCCGAGCACGGCGCGCGCCGGGTCGGGCGCGTCGCCGGCCTCGATCTCCAGCCCGTCCTCGGCCACCGCCCGCCCGAGGCGCAGGCCGAGGTCGCCGAGGGCGGCCGGCTCCCCCTCCAGCACCCCGGCCAGCGCCGCCACCGCCGCGCCGCGGACGGCCGGGTCGGGATCGGCGATCGGGAAGAGCCCGCGCAGGCATGCCACGGCCTCCCGCGCGAGGCGCTGCGACCTCACCGGCCCGAAGTAGGTCCCGGCGTCCGGCCGGACGCCGGGAACGACATAGAGGCGTGGGGACGGCGAGGCGGCGGTGAGCTTCACGTACTGGCCCGCCCCTCCGGTGCCCCTGCGGTTGCACGGGGGGCGCATCTCCTTGATGAGCTGGTCCTCGCGCAGGAGCGCGGCGAACTCCGAGCCGCATGTCTCGTGGTCGATGCTCTCGAGCCTCTCGAGCGCCCGCCCGATCAGCCGGCTGTGACGGCCGCCGGGCCCGAAGTAGGAGCGCACCCTCCGGCGGATGTTGCCGGCCTTGCCGACGTACAGCGGGTCACCCTCACGATCGCGCATCACGTAGACGCCCGGAAGGCTCGGCAGATCCTCGGCCAGCGCGAGCTTGAACGAATGGCGCGCGCCGCCGATGCCGCCGAACGCCACGGCCCCCTGGAGGGTGTCGACGCCGCGCTCGGCCAGCATCCCGATGAGCACCACCAGCAGCTCGGCGGTGGCCTCGGCGTCGGGCAGCGCGCGGTGCGAGGGGCGCACGGAGGTGTCGGCCCAGGCGGCGAGCGTGCCGAGGTCGTGGCGCGCCACCCGGCCGTTGAGCAGGCGACGCGAGAGGATCAGCGTGTCGAGCCAGGCCTGGGTGAAGTACCTGCCCGCGAGCCTGCGGCGCTCGTAGTTGAGGAAGCGCAGATCGAAGGGGGCGTTGTGGGCCACCAGGACGTCCTGGCCGGCGAAGGCCACGAAGCCCTCGAGTCCGGCCGCGATGTCGGGGCTGTCGGCGACCATCCGGTCGTCGATGCCCGTGAGCTCGGTGACCACCGGGGGGATCGGCCGCCCGGGATTGACCAGCGTGCTGAAGCGCTCCTCGATGCCGAGGGCCCTCACCCGGACCGCGCCGATCTCGGTGACCTTCGAGTGCCCGGGCGAGCCGCCGGTCGTCTCCAGGTCGACCACGCAGAAGGTGGCGGAGGCGAGCGCCGCCCCCGACCAGTCGGGCGGCGCGAGGCCGACCAGATCGCGACCGAGCCAGGCCAGGCGCGCGTCGCCCTCGACGATCTCGGCGACGAGCCGGCGCTGCAGGCGCTCCGGGCAGCGGCGCAGCCGCAGGAGCTGCGTGGCCACGTGGCCGACCTCGAGCGGGCGGCCCCTGCGGACCAGCAGAGCGCAGAGCCGGTCGGGCATGGAATCGCCGCTCTCGGCGCCGGGTTGCGGGCTCGGAAGGGGAAGGTGGAGTTGAGCCGTCGCAGGCACCGGCACACGACTCTAACGGCGGCCTCAGCCGTCATCGATCCGGGCGCCCTCCCCCCGGGCGGAGGCGGCCGCGTCCCTCTAACGGGGGATCCTCGTTCCGCCCTCTTCACGGCGTCCCGGAGCCGGTATATGGTGCGCGCGATCCGGGGAGATCCCGGACGGATCCGACGTTTGGTGATTCTGACGTTCCGATGACGAGCAGTCGCCGCCCACGCATGAGGTCGATCGCCCCGAGATGGCTCGTCGCCGTCGCGATCGCCGGTGCCGCGACCCTGCTCATCCCGGGGCTCGCCGCGGCCGAGACGGCCGTGCTCGAGACCCCTGCCTCGGCACAGCCCACGGCTCCCGCCGGCGAGGTCGTCCCGGCCGCGGATCCGCTCGGCACCACCGACCCGCTCGCGCCGGTCGACGGCGCGCCCGCCGCCGGCGACGAGATCACCGCCCCGGTCGACGAGGCCCCGGTCGCCGCTCCCGCGCCGCCCCCGGCCGCGACCCCGGAGGAGGCGGCCGCGCCGGTGCCCGGCACCGAGGCCACCCCGACGCCGGCTCCGGCCCCGGGCGAGGTCATCCAGCTCCCGGCCGCGCAGCAGCCCCTTCCGAACGATCCCGACGTCCCGCTCTCTCCCGGCGCCCTCCCGCCGCTCGACCGCGTCGCCGCGGCCGTCGCGACGCCCACCGTCAGCCTTCCGCCGACCGCCCCGGACCAGCCCGGTTCGCCCGCGGTGGCCGCGAAGCCCGACGCCCCGGCCGCCGCTCCCGAGCCGCCGCGCGGAGAGACGATCCCCGACTTCGTGACCACGATCCTCGCCCAGGGTGACGTCGCCCGGGCCGAGATCTCCGCCGTGGCCGCCGCCTCCGCCGCGGCCACGGCCGCGAACATCCGCTTCGGCGACGACGATTCCGGCGACGGCGCCGGCGCCGCATTCGCGCCCCGCTTCGTCGCACCGATCGGCACCGCCCCCACCGGCTCGAGCCTGCTCGCCGTGCTGGCGGGTTACGTGCTGCCCGGCTCGGGTGGCGCGCCCGCCTCGACCATCGTCCTGTTCATCGTGCTCGGGCTGATCCTCGGCCTGACCTACGGCGCCTTCCCCCAGATGACCGAGCGCCTGGCGCTCGGCAACCTGATGGGCGCCTCCCGCGGCCACGGCCTGGCGGTACGCCGCCCCGGCTAGGTCTGTCCCTCCCCGGAGTGGTGCGCCCTCACACAGGGCGAGCCGGGGATATCGCGTCCCGCGCCGGTCCCGCCGATGGGGCCCATGCGCGCAACCTTTCGCGAGATGGGATACGACAGATGCAGCCGATGCAGATTCTGGTTCTCGGCCCCGAGGGAGTGGGTCGCAGCGCACTCGAGGAGACCCTCACCCGCCTGGGCTACGTGGTCATGGCCGCCGAGGCCCGACCCGACCGCACGCCGCCCTCCAGTGGCGACATCGTGATGCTCGACCTGCGCGGCGAGGACGCCGACTGGCGCGAGATGGCCGACGGCCTGCACGCCGACGAGCGCCCGATGATGATCATCTCCGAGCGCCCCCGGCGCCTGGTCAAGACCCTCTCGGGCCGTCCCGGCGGCACCATGCTGCTCACCGGCGCCGAGTCGGACGCCGGCTACAAGGTGGCCCTGTCGGTGTGCTCGGCGCTGCGTGCCAGCGCCCTGTCGCGCACCCGCACCGGCGCCCTCGCCCGGGTCGCCGCTCTGTGAGTCCACGGACCCACAGAGCGGTGCACCCGTCTCCCGATCGGCTCGTCACGAGTGTCGTGAGCCGATCGGGAGACGGATCCGGTCGCCTGCCGGGCGACCCCGCGGGGTGCGTCTGTAGGCTTGCCGCGTGAGCCTTTTCGACGGCGTCGACGTGGTCTTCTACCAGGTGTGCAGCATGGACCGGGCGGTCGAGTTCTACTCGGGCGTCCTCGGTCTGGAGCTCATCCGGCGCGAGGGCAACGACTGGACCGAGCTGCGCGCCGGAGACACCGTCATCGCCCTCTCGGGCGAGCTCGCCACCCGGCCGCACCAGGGTGGCGCGACCGTGATCCTGCGCGCGAGCGACATCACCGCGGTCGAGCGCCGCCTCGGCGAGCACGACGTGCAGCGCGGCCGGATCGAGGACATGGGCGGGGCGAAGATGCTGCAGTTCTTCGACCCCGACGGCAACGAGATCGTCGCCCTCCAGCCCATCGAGTAGGTCAGGCGCCCCCCGAGGGGGGCCGGCGGGCCTCGGCGATCGCCTCGATCAGCCCGTCCACATCCTCGGCGCCGATCGCGATCGAGCGGGCCATCCAGCCGAGCGGAGCCCGTACGCGGACCGGCTCGGAGAGCTCGATCAGCACCAGCCTCCCGCCCGAGGCGGCCACGAACGCCACCAGGCCCTTCGCGATGCGCGCGCCCACGCCGTTCCACCACGGCCAGCTCATCGTGCCGACGCGGTCGATCCGCGCGACGGGGATCTCGGCGCGGCCCAGCAGGCCCATGCGCACCACGAGTCGCCCCTCCCCCAGCTCGGCGTAGGGGTGCGGCCCCGAGAGGGGGACGAGGAACGGGATCGCCCAGGGGCTGCGACGTAGCGGGAAGCGGCGCACCGGCCTGAAGGCTACGCGTCGGGGCCGGGGCTATCATCGATCGGCGGGCACCGGAGGCGACCGAATGGGGCGGGTGTGGCGGCGCGAGGCTGGTACGGGAGGGATGCGGGGCTGACGACCCGGATGGGGCTCACGCTCTTCGGGCTCGGCCTGATCTACGTCGTCTTCATCGGGGCGCTGATCGCCGCGGGAGCGGGCGCCGTGCTGGTGCTGCTGATCGCCGCGGGGTTCGCCCTGGTCCAGATCTTCTTCGGCGACAAGATCGCGCTGGCCTCGATGCGCGCCCGGGTCACCGAGCCGCAGGAGGCGCCGGAGCTGCACGGCATGATCGAGCGGCTCTGCCAGATGGCCGACCTGCCCAAGCCCCGCGTGGCGATCGCCGACTCGGAGATCCCGAACGCGTTCGCCGCGGGCCACAGCCGCAAGACGGCGACGGTCTGCGTGACCACCGGGATCATGCAGCGCCTCGAGCCGCGAGAGCTCGAGGGCGTCATCGCCCACGAGCTGTCGCACATCGCCAACAAGGACGTGATCGTGATGACCGTCGCCGGGTTCCTGGCGACGGTGGCCGGCCTGCTGGTGCGCATGGGCGTCTACAGCGGGATGATGGGCGGCGGGCGGGGACGGGAGCGCGACAACGGCGCGGCGGTCTTCCTCGTCGTGATCCTCGTGTCCATCCTGGTCTACATCGCATCCTTCCTGCTGCTGCGAGCCCTCTCGCGCTACCGGGAGTTCGCCGCCGACCGGGGCGCCGCGATCATGACCGGAGCGCCGGCGCAGCTCGCGTCGGCCCTCGCCAGCATCAGCGGCACCATGGAGCGCATCCCGACCAAGGACCTCCGGGCGGCCGAGGGCATGAACGCCTTCTTCATCATCCCGGCGGTCTCGAAGGGATTCTCGCTCTCGAGCCTGATCTCGACGCACCCCCCGGTGGAGAAGCGGATCGAGCGGCTGATGGCCATGCAGGCCGACGCTCGACGCCTCACCGGGCGCCCAGCTCTAGTGGGCCTCCTGGACGTCCTCAGAGGGCAGCGCGCGCCCAAGCGGGCCGACCTCGACCGGATCTTCGGCATCGGGACGGCGGCGGTCACGCTGGAGACCTCGCTCGGCCTGCGGACCACCGGGCGGGCCGGGCGTCTGCTTCCGCTCGATCGACGCCGGCGCCTTCGCCGAGCTGGTCGCGCGAGATCGAGGAGCTGCTGGCTGCGACGAGCGGCGAATCCGGCACCACGGTCAGCCGCCACGAGGACTCCTTCGGGTTCTCCTGGGTGGTGATCGCCGACCCCGACGTCGACGACCTCGCCACCACGACGCACGTCGTCAGCCAGTCGCTCGAGGAGCGCGGGCTTCTCCGAGCAGCTGCTGTGCGCCGTGTTCGGGTTCGACGGCGCGCCCGGTCCCCTCGATCTGGTCTACGGCTACAAGCGCGGCAGCTTCTACCCCTTCGCCCCGCGCGGCGAGGGCCGGCGCGACACGATCCTCGAGCGACGCGTCCAGGCGGCGCTCGCCTCGGAGATCGCCCTCGAGCCCGAGCTCGAGCGCTGGTACCCGGTCTGGGACGCCCCGGTCTCCACGGGCTGAGCCCGGGTTGACTCGACCGTAACCGGGGGATTACGGTCGCGCCCATGAGCGCGACCCCCGCCACCGGCGCCGCCCTCGACGCCCTCGGCGACCCCACCCGCCGCGCGATCCTCGAACTGCTGGCCGGGGGTGACCGCTCGGTGGGCGCGCTGGCCGCCGAGCTGCCGGTCAGCCGCCCCGCGGTGTCCCGCCACCTGCGCCTGCTGAAGGAGGCCGGACTGGTGAGCGACCGGCCCGAGGGGACCCGGCGCCTCTACCGCCTCGACGCCGCCGGGGCCGGGGTCGTCGGCGCATACCTGGAGGCCCTCTGGGGGGAAGCGGCCGGGCGCTTCCGGATGGTGGCCGAGAACACGACGCCGCGGGCCGGGGCCCCATGAGCGAGCCGATCGAGATCCGCGTACGGGTCGAGTGCCCGCCCGCGCACGCCTTCGAGGTGTGGGCCGGGCGCATCGATCTCTGGTGGCCGCGGGCGCACTCGGTGTCGCGCGACCCCGGCCTGAGCGTCACCATCGAGCCGGGGGTCGGCGGCCGCATCCTCGAGAGGACCCCGGGCGGGCGGGAGCACGTCTGGGGTGAGGTGACCGCGTGGGAGCCGCCGGGCCGGCTCGCCTACCTCTGGCACATCTACGGCACGCGCGAGGAGGCCACGCTGGTCGAGGTCGCCTTCGCGCCGGACGGGGAGGGGACGCAGGTCACCCTCACCCACACCGGATGGGAGCGGCTGGACGACTCGCGGCCCGACCTGCGCGACCGCAATCGCTCGGCCTGGTCGCGCGTCCTGCCGCACTTCATCGACGCATGCACGGTAACCGACGAGGGGAGTGGATCGTGACCGACCAGGTGAAGGGCAGCGGAACGGCCGACGACCCCTGGGTGCTGCGCACGCCCAGCGGGGGTTCCGAGCTGCTGGCCCACCGCGACGAGGGATCGGACCCTCCCGCGCTGGTGGTGTTCGCCGCGAAGACCGAGGTGCGGTACCGGCTGAGCTGCATCGACGACCTGCACGCGATGCTGGTCGCCCACGGCGACTGGATGCCGCTCGGGAACGCCGATGAGGGCAAGCCGGTCAAGGAGGGCACGGTCGAGGCGTGGGCGCGCGCCGACGACAACCCCGTCGGCGGCTACTACGGACTCAAGAAGGGCCTGCGAGGCCGCTTCGCCAACTACGTGCCGCCGGTGCTCGAGGCGCTCGGCCTGGCGGAGGTGGAGCATGCGGCCCGCAACAACAGGATGCGCGCGCTGAGCTGAAGCCCGAATGGACGAGGCCCGCCTCGGGGACGGTTCCGGGGCGGGCTCAGGGTCGGTTCAGGGGGTTGCCCGATCGACGCGGGTGCGCGCGGCGACGAGTCTCGGGATGAGACTGTGCCAAGCTCCGCGAAAGGACTTCCCGTGCCCACCGATTCCGCCTCGCTCCCCCCGCACCCCGGGGTGGCGGCGACCCACCCGCCACTGCGGCGCTCGCGCGACGACAGGATCGTCGTCGGCGTCTGCGCCGGGCTCGCCCGGACCCTCGGAGTGCCGCCGCTCCTCGCGCGCCTGGTGGCGCTCGCGCTCGCCGTGGCGGTGCCCGCCGCTCGCGCTGATCGCCTACGCCGGCCTCGCGGTGGCCATGCCGCGTGACGATGGACGCGCCCTGCTCGGAGGGCGACCCGAGCGACCGCCGCGAGACCATCGTCGGCTGGGTCCTGATCGGCGTCGCACTGATCTCCCTGGCAGCCGGCGTCGAGTCGTCGATGCTCGGCGAGCCGGGCGGACTGGTCCTGCTCGCCGCCGGGATCGTCCTGCTCGTGGTGCACCACCAGCGCCGCGGACCGGGAGCCGCGGACGCCACCCCCTCGGCGACGGCCGGCATGACGCGCCCCGTGCCCGCGCCGGCCCCGCGGCGCCGGAGCTCGGTCGAGCTGCCCTACCCGGGGCCCGTGCGCCTGCAGGCGACGGCGGCGGACGCACGGCGCCGGGCAGACGCGCACGATGCCGCTGCATGCCCCCGCGCCCCCGGCAGCCGTTCCCGCCGGGCCCCGCGAGCCGTCGGTCGCCCTCTACGGGCTCGCGGCGGTGCTCGGCGCGTCGATGGTCGCCCTGGTGCTCGGCGCCCTCGGCGCCTTCGACGCCTCCGCGCGCGGCGTCGCGGTGGCCCTCGGGATCGGCGCGCTCGCGCTGACCGCCGGCGCCATCGTCTTCGCCCGCCGGCGCGGCGCCTTCGTGCTGATCGCCCTCGCCGGCCTCCTCGGCGATCGGAGCGGCCGGAACCGCCGCCGTCGGCGACAAGGCCGACCAGGGCGTCGGCGAGAGGAACCACGTCGTCGCGACGCCCGGCGACCTGGCCGACGAGCACGAGCTCGGCATCGGGTCGCTCACGGTCGACGTGGCGCCCGGTGCCCTCGTGTCCGAGGTCTCGACCGTACGGGCGCGGCTCGGCATCGGCGAGCTCGTCGTCCGGGTGCCGGAGGGGGTCCGGGTGGTCTCGACCGGCCCGGACAGCCCCGAGGGCCTCGACGGCGTCAACGACGCCGCCGGACCGGCGCCCGAGCGGACGCTGCGGCTCGACGCCGGCGTCGAGCTCGGCGACGTCCGCGTGGAGATCGCCCATCGCTAGAGGCCGGATCGTGGCGTCCCGGCGCCCCTCGGAGGGCGCCGGCGACGCCGCGCGACGGCGGGCGGCTCGAGCGCTCCCCGTCCGAGCGGGTGATCGCCGGCGTCTCGGGCGGACTCGCCGCCGCCCTCGGGATCGACGTCGTCCTGGTGCGGCTCGCGTTCCTGGTCGCCGTCGGGATCGGCGGCCTCGGGATCGCGGTCTACGTCGTCGCGGCCGCCGGGATGCCGCTCGGCGAGGGGCCGGCGACGCCCCGGCACCAGGGGGCTCCGATGGCGATCGGCGCCCTCGTGGTCGTCGGCTGCCTGGCCGGCCTCGCCGACGCCGCCGGCCTGATGCTGCCCGGCAGCGTGCTCGTGCCGCTCACCCTGCTGGGCGCCGGCGCGGCCCTGATCTGGCGCCGCGCCGGGGGCGAGGTGCGCGTGGGCGCTGGACGACGACCTGCTGAGGGGCGGGGCGCGCGCCCTCGGAGGGGTGCTGCTCGTCGCGGCCGGCCTCGCCCTGGCGATCGGCCAGTCGGGGGGGATCGGACCGGTGGTGGCCGCCGCCCTCGCGGCGGGCACCGTCGCCGCCGGCATCGGGCTGCTCGTCGCCCCGCGCCTGCGCCGCGTGCGCGCCGAGGCCGAGCGCGGAGCGGCGGGAGCGGATCAGGATCGAGGAGCGCGAGCGGGTCGCCGCGCGCCTCCACGACTCGGTGCTCCAGACCCTCGCGCTGATCCAGCGCGCGCCCGACGGCGACCGCGCCCGGCGCCTCGCGCGGCGCCAGGACCGCGAGCTGCGCGCATGGCTGTACGGCGGCGAGGATCCCGGCGCGCCGACGACGCTCGCCGGCGCCCTGCGCGCCGTCGTCGACGAGATCGAGGACGCCTACGACGTGTCGCGTCGGCCTGGTCCAGCCCGCCGATCTCCCGCTCGACCCGGTGCTCGAGGCCCTCGTGGACGCGACGCGCGAGGCGGTGACCAACGCCGCCAAGCACGCCGGGGTCGACCGGATCAACGTCCTCGTGCGGGTGTCGCCCGCAGCAGGTGAGCGTCTTCGTCGACGACCGGGGCGTCGGCTTCGATCCCGCCGGCGTGCCCTCCGACCGGCGCGGCCTGCGCGATTCGATCCGCGCGCGGCTCGCCCGCGTCGGCGGCAGCGTGTCGATCGAGACCGCCCCCGGGCGCCGGGACCGACATCGAGCTCGTGGTTCCACGAGACTCCCGGGCATGAGCTCTCCCGTGCACCGGGTCGTGCTGGTCGACGACCACGAGATCTTCCGCGCGGGGCTGCGCGCCGGGCTCGACGCCTCCGTCGAGGTCGTCGGCGAGGCCGGAACCGTCGAGGAGGCGATCCCGCTCATCCGCCGGCTCGACCCCGACGTCGTCCTGCTCGACGTCCACCTGCCCGACGGCGGCGGCCACGCGGTGATCGGTCCGGTCCACGCCGAGCGCCCGGCGGTCAGGTTCCTCGCGCTCTCGGTCTCCGACGCGCCCGAGGACGTGCTCGCCGTGATCCGCGCCGGGGCCCGGGGCTACGTCACCAAGACGATCCGGCCGGCCGAGCTGGTCGCCGCGGTGCACCGGATCGCCGAGGGGGACGCGGTCTTCTCCCCCTGGCTGGCGGGCTTCGTGCTCGACGCCTTCGCCGGAGCCGACGCCCCGCCGGCCGACGCCGAGCTCGATCAGCTCACGCCCCGCGAGGGGGACGTGCTGCTGCTGATCGCGCGCGGCTACACCTACAAGGAGGTGGCGGCCAAGCTGCACCTCTCGGTGAAGACGGTGGAGACCCACGTCTCGAACGTCCTGCGCAAGCTCCAGCTCTCCAACCGCCGCGAGCTGACCCGCTGGGCCGCCCAGCGCCGGATGGTGTAGCCCGCGGCGCGGGTCCGGCGACGCACCCTGCGGGGTCAGGCGGGCGGGTCGCCGCCCTCGATCTGCTCGGCGGCCCCGGGGGCGCCGCTGCCGAGCTCGGCCCGCAGTCGCTCCAGCTCGGCGTCCACGCCACTCGTGGCCGACAGCTGCGCGAGCTCGCGATCGATGTCGTCGCCGCGGGTGCCGCTCAGGTCGTCGAGGGCGCCCGACTCGAGCAGCTCGTCGATCGCGCCCGCGCGCGCCTGCATGGTCTGCACCTTGTTCTCGGCGCGGTCCATCGCCATGCCCACGTCGGCCATGTCCTCGGAGATGCCGCTGAAGGCCTCGCCGATCTTGGTCTGGGCCTCGGCGGCCGTGTACTGGGCCTTGATCGTCTCCTTGCGGGTGCGGAAGGCCTCGACCTTGGCCGTCAGCTTCTGCTCGGCGATCACGAGCTTGTCCTGCTCGGCCTGGAGCTGCGCCCGCTGCGCGTCGAGGTCCTGCAACTGCACCTGGACGCCCTTCTTGCGCTCGAGGGCGACGCGGGCGAGATCCTCGCGGCCGGCCTGGAGCGCGGCGCGCGCCTGGCCGTCGAGCTTCTCGACGCTCTGCTCGAGCTTGGCGGCCTGGAGCTCGAGGCGCTTCTTGCTGGTGGCCACCTCGGCCACCCCGCGGCGCACCTTCTGGACGAGCTCGAGCTGCTTCTCGTACGAGTAGTCGAGCGTCTCGCGCGGATCCTCCGCCCGGTCCAGGGCCTTGTTGGCCTTGGCTTTGACGATCGTCGTGAAGCGGCTCATCATGCCCATCCCGCGGCTCCTCTCATCCCCTCGCAGAGCCGGCCGAGGATAGCATCGGCCGCGTCGCGCCCCCCGCGCACCGGCCCGCGCCCGCCGGACCCGCCCCGGGACCGGCGGCGGCGATCAGCGCAGGTCGAGGACCTCGCGCGAGCGCAGGTGGGTGAGGACCTTGCGCTTCACCCGCTGGAGCGCGTTGTCGACCGTCTTGGGCGTGCAGTCGAGCCGGCCGGCGATCTCCTCGTAGGAGCGGCCCTCGAGGTACATCGTGAGAACGCCGCTCTCGAGGTCGGAGAGCGTCTCGCCCAGGCACTCGACCAGGCTGCGCAGCTCCTCCGACGAGATCACCTGGCTGATCGGGTCGACCACCGGGTCGCCCGGCAGGACCTCTGCCAGGGACATCTCCTGGTCACCGCTCGCGCCGGCGCGCGTGTGGCTGAAGGAGACGTAGGTGTTGAGGGGCGTGTGCTTGTTGCGCGCGGCGGTCTTGATCGCCGTGATGATCTGGCGCGTGACGCAGAGCTCGGCGAACGAGCGGAACGACGCCTCGCGGTCCACCCGGTAGTCGCGGACGGCCTTGTAGAACCCGATGAGGCCCTCCTGGATGAGGTCCTCGCTCTCGCCGCCGGCCAGGAAGTACGCGCTGGCCTTCATGCGCACGAAACCGCGGTAGCGCTCGATCAGGCGGTCCATCGCGGCAGCGTCGCCGGCCCGGGCCCGTGAGATCAGGGCTCGATCCTGAACCTCGATCCAAGGTTGAGGGCTCGTACCCTCGGCCCGGTCACCTCGTCCCCTTGATGCCGTCTGTGCTCTCGAGAACGCGATGCTCATGGGTTTCTCCCAGGTTCAGCCCTGAAGCGTCAAGCTGAACTCAAGCCTTTGTGTGTGCCGGGTGGCGGCATTGTTATCGCCCGCACAAACAAGAGTCAACGGCACAACCACGCAAATAGCGTTATTTCACCGTGCGCAACGTTTCAAACAGCAGGATCGCCGCCGCGACCGAGATGTTGAGGGATGCCACCCGCCCGGCCATGGGGATTCGCACGAGATGGGTGCAGGCGTCGCGCACCCGGGGACGCAGACCCTCCCCCTCGGCGCCCATCACGAGGATCACGTCGCGGGGCCAGGCGACCTCGCGGAAGTCCACCGCGCCCTCGGGGTGGGCCCCGATCACCACGCGCCCGGAGCCGGCGGCGTCGTGGAGGAAGCTCACCATGCTGCCGATCCTCCCGATCGCCAGATGCTCGACCGCCCCCGCCGAGACCTTGGCGACCGTCGCGGTGACGCCCGGGCTGCCGCGGCGCGGGATGATGATCCCGGCGGCGCCGACGCCCTCGGCCACCCGGGCGACGGCGCCGAGGTTGCGCGGGTCCTGCGCGCCGTCGAGGCACACGACGGGCCCGGAGCGCTCCAGGATCACGGAGGGCTCGGTGTAGGGGTAGGGATCGGTGACCGCGATGATGCCCTGATGGTCCGAGCTGCCGGCGCGGTGGCCGATCTGGTCGCGCGTGCGCACCACGACCCTCTGCCCCTCCAGCCACGGCTCATCGGCCAGCTGCGGGAGCACCGACACCTCGTGGACCGGGCGCGCGCCGGCCGCGATCAGCTCGCGCACCGGGTTGCGCCCGTAGATGACCTCCCGCCCGTCGGGCCGCGAGGGGGGCGTCACGTCGAGCCGGGCCCCTCGGCGATGCGGTTCGCCTGAGGGCCGCCGGGTCCATCGACGACCTCGAAGCCGAGCGCGCGGATCCGGTCGCGCAGGGAGTCGGCGGCGGCGAAGTCGCGTGCGGCGCGGGCCTGCTCCCTCTCGGCCAGCAGGACGGAGACCTCGTCGGGCACCTCGGAGGCGGGGCCTGGATCGATCCCCGCGAGCCCGAAGACGTCGAGCAGGTCGAGCAGCTCGTGGCGCGCCTCGCGCAGCTGGGCCGCAGACGCGATGCCGGCGGCCGTCGCGCGGTTGATGCCGCGCACCATCTCGAAGAGGGCGCCGAAAGCCTCGGGGGTGCCGAAATCGTCGTCGAGGGCATGGTGGAACTCGCGCCTGCCGTCGACCACCGCCCGCGTCAGGTCGGGATCGTGGCCCTCGCCGCCCGCGGCCATCGCCCGGTCGATTGCCCGGAGGGCGTTCGTGAGGCGGTCGATGACGGCCCGGGCGTCGGCCAGGCGCTCGTCGGAGAAGGGCAGCTTGGAGCGGTAGTGGCTGGTGAGGAAGTAGGCGATCACGACCTCGGAGGGCCAGCGGTCGAGCACGTCGGCCAGAGGGGCGATGTTGCCGACGCTCTTGCTCATCTTCTCGTCGCCCAGCTCGAGCATCTCGTTGTGCATCCAGATCTGCGCCATGCAGCCGCCGTGGGCGCCCTCGGACTGGGCGATCTCGTTCTCGTGGTGCGGGAAGATCAGGTCGATCCCCCCTCCGTGCACCTGGAAGCCGTGGCCGAGGGCCGCCTCGGCCATCGCGGAGCACTCGATGTGCCAGCCGGGCCGGCCCGGGCCCCAGGGCGACTCCCACCAGGTGTCCTCGTCGGGCTTGCGGCCCTTCCAGAGGGCGAAGTCGAGGTGCGACTCCTTCGCGGCGCCCGGCTCGCCGGAGACCATGTCCTCGAGCCGGCGGCCGGAGAGCCTGCCGTAGCCCGGGAACCGATCGACCCGGTAGTAGACGTCGCCGCCGGCCGCGTAGGCGAGGCCGCGCTCCACGAGGCGCTCGATCAGGGCGATGATCTCGGGCACCGCATCGGTGACACGCGGCTCGAGGTCCGGCCGGCCGAGCCCCAGGCGGTCGGTGTCGGCGATGTAGGCGTCCGAGTAGCGGCGCGCGAGCTCTGCGCTCGGAACGCCCTCGGCGAGGGCCGCGTCGTAGATCTTGTCGTTGACGTCGGTCAGGTTGGAGACCAGGCGCACCCGCATGCCCCGGCGCTCGAGGAAGCGCTTGAGCACCGAGAAGACCACGAACGGGCGTGCGTTGCCGATGTGGATCCGCCCGTAGACGGTCGGGCCGCAGACGTAGATGCCGACGATGCCGTCCTCACCGGGCACCAGAGGCTCTGTGTGCTTGCTGACCGTCGAGTAGAGGTATACCCCTCCGTCGTGCTCCGGTGCGCTCACAGCGCCTCCACGAGGGCCACGGCGTGGCAGGCGACGCCCTCTCCCCGGCCGAGGGCGCCGAGGCCGTCGGTGGTGGTCGCGTGGACCGTCACCGGAGCGCCCGCGACGGCCGACATCGCCTCGACCATCGCCGCGCGGTGCGGTGCCAGGCGCGGGCGCTCGCAGACGGCGACCGCGTGGGCGTTGACGATCGCGAAGCCGGCGTCGTGGACCCGGCCCGCGACGATCTCCAGCATGCGGGCCCCGGTGACGCCCTCCCACTCCGGGCCACCCGGGAAGAGCACCCCGATGTCCGGCTGCCCCGCGGCGGCCAGCAGCGCGTCGCACACCGCGTGCGCGATCACGTCGCCGTCGGAGTGCCCGACGAGGCCCTCGGGGTGGTCAACGTGCACCGTCCCGAGCATCAGGGGCTTCCCCGGGCCGAAGCGGTGGGCGTCCACGCCCGTGCCCACCCTCATCCCCATCGCAGCGGCACCTGGACGGGCTCGCGGCGCGGAGAACCGGGTGATCGTCTCGTACCCCGCCCCGCGCAGCGCGGCGACGGCGGTCGGGTAGTCGCGGCGCCACGTCCTCGGGGGCATGCGCGTCGCTCGACAGCGTCGCCGGGACGCCCGCCCTGCGGAAGCGCGCCAGCAGGCCCGGCTCGGGGTAGATCTCCCCGATCGGCTTGCGCAGGCCGGCCGAGGAGCACTCGATCGCGACCCCGGTGGCGGCGATCGCGGCGACGGCGTCGTCGAGCAGGCGCTCGAGCGCGGGCGGGATGCGCCGGCCGAACACCTTGGGCAGGTCGGGGTGGGACATGACGTCGTAGAGCCCCGACTCGGCGGCGTCGACGAGCTGCTCGAGGTAGTCCGACCAGAGCGCCTCGACCGGCAGGCGCTCCGAGTCGGCGTCGTCCGGGTTGTCGATGGCGTGACCGTGGAGGAAGTGGATCGAGCCGAGCACGAGTCGAACGGCCGGCCCTCGAGGAACGCCGCGATCTCCGCCCGGCGGTCGGCGAGCCAGTCCATCTCGATGCCGAGGAGCACGGGCAGGCCCTCCTCGCGCGCGGCGAGGATCGCCTCGCAGTAGGCGTCGACGTCCTCGGTCGCCTCGGCGCGCCAGAAGGGGTCATCGAGCCAGTCACGGGCCTCGGCGAAGCGGTAGACGTGCTCGGTCACGGCGATCTCGTCCACGGCCCGCGCGCGCGCCCGCTCCACGTAGCGCCCGATCCACCCGGTGCCGAGGTGCCCGCCGAGCCTCGTCCCAGCGGCCGGCCGCCTCCTGCCGGGCGCGCACGCCGTCCGGCTGGAGATGCATGTGGTAGTCGGTCAGCACGGCCCGAAACCCTACTCGGGTCCGCGGACCCCCAGGAGCGCCTGGGCCACGCGCCACGTCCGAGGGCGTCGTGACCTTCGGATTGGGGGCGCGCGAGGCGACCAGCCGCACCCGCCCGCCCCACGCCTCGACGAGTCGATGCGCAGTCGGTGGCGGCCGCGAGGGTCCCCGCCGCCCCGGCGGCCGCGACGGCCGCCCGCAGCGGCGCCGCATGGAAGGCCTGGGGCGTCTGAGCGGCCCAGAGGCCCTCGCGCGGCACGGTCCCGTCGATGAGGCCGGCGGCGTCGCCCCGCTTGAGGGTGTCCACGACGGGGGCCGCGGCGATCGCGCCGTCGGCGCCGTCGAGCCCGCCGAGCACGGCGGCGATCAGCTCCGCGCTCACCAGGGGCCGCGCGGCGTCGTGCACCAGCACCCGGGTCGTGCCGGCGGGGGCGGCGCGCAACCCCTCGCGCACCGACTCGGAGCGGCTGGCCCCGCCGGCCACCACCTGCACGGCCGCGCCCGGGCCCGCCACCAGCGCGCGCACCGACTCCTCGCGCCCCGGCGGTGCCACCACGACGACGCCGTCGATCAGCGGACTCGCGCGGATCACGTCCAGGCTCCACAGGAGCATGGGCCTGCCGCCGAGCGGCATGAGAGCCTTGGGGGCGTCGCCGCCCATTCGCACGCCCGCACCCGCGGCGACGATGATGGCGATGGTGGGCATGGGCAATTTCTCTCCGTGGGGCTGTGCGCGGTGAGGACCGGGGGTATGGCGGCCGAATGATGTCAGGACCGATGACGACGACACCGAACACCGACGCCTCCCGGGCGCCGCGCCTGCCCGACCGGGCCCGCTGGCTCGACTCGCTCTCGCACGACGAGCGCGAGGCGCTCGGCGAGCTGACCCTGCGCGAGGTGGACGAGCGCTTCGGTCGCTGGCGCGACGCCGATGCGGCCTCGCGGGAGGCCGCCGCGTGAGCCTGCACGTGGGGACCTCGGGCTGGGCCTACAAGGAGTGGAAGCCCGCCTTCTACCCCGAGGGGCTGCCGCAGGACCGCTTCCTGGCCCACTACGCGGGTGTCCTCAGCGCCTGCGAGATCAACGCGACCTTCTACCGGCTGCAGTCGGAGGCCGCGGTCGCGCGGTGGGCTCAGGCCACGCCGCCGGGCTTCCGCTTCGCCGTCAAGGCCCACCGGCGCCTCACCCACACCCGGACGCTGCCCCCCGACGAGGGCGGGGCGGAGTTCCTCGAGCGCTTCCTCGAGTCGCTCACCGGGCTCGGGGACCGCCTGGGCGCCGTGCTGCTGCAGTTCCCCCCCACGCGCGCCCGCGACGACGGCGCGCTCGACGGGCTGCTCTCCTGCCTTCCGCGCGGCCTGCCCGTGGCGCTGGAGTTCCGGCACGATTCGTGGGACGACGGGGCCGTGCGGGAGCGCATCGCCGAGCACGGGGGCACCGTGTGCGTCTCCGACCGCCAGGGGGCCGTGCTCGAGCGCCTGCCTCCCGGCCCCCTCGCCTACGTGCGCCTGCGCGGCGACGCCTACACGCCCGAGATCGCGGGCGGCGTGGCTGGCGCTGCTCGAGCGCGAGGCCGCCGAGCGCCCCGTCTACGTCTTCGCCAAGCACGAGGGCGTACCGGCGGGCGACCCCTTCGCCGGGGTCGGCCTGGCCCAGTGGCTGGTCGGCGCGGCAGCCGGCGCCGGAGGGTGAGCCCTACCGCGCCGAGCGGTCCGGCGCCCCCGGGACGCGGGTGAAGATCATCTTGCCCGAGGGGCTCTGCAGCACGCTGGTGACCTCCACGGTCACCTCCTGGCCCACGACCGAGCGGCCGCCCTCCACCACGATCATGGTGCCGTCGGGCAGGTAGGCCACGCCCTGGTCGTACTCGCGGCCCTCACGGATCACCTTCACCAGCAGCGGCTCGCCCGGCAGGACGGCCGGCTTGAGGGCGTTGGCCAGCTCGTTCACGTTGAGCACCTCGACGCCCTGGATCTGGGCCACGGTGTTGAGGTTGTAGTCGGTGGTGACGATCGAGGCGCCGACCTCCTGCGCCATGCGCACCAGCTTGGCGTCCACCCCCTCCAGGCCGGGGTAGTCGCCCTCGCGCACCGAGAAGCCGCCGTTGGCGAGCGACTTCAGCTCGGCCACGATCTCCAGGCCGCGCCGGCCGCGGGCGCGCTTGAGGCCGTCGGCCGAGTCGGCGACCCGCTGGAGCTCGTCGAGGACGAAGTCGGGGACGACGATCGCCCCCGACAGGAAGCGGGTCTTCATCACATCGACCAGCCGGCCGTCGATGATCGCGCTGGTGTCGATCAGCCGCGTCGCGCCGCCCGCGGGGACGGCGCGCGAGCGGATCCCGACCAGGCGCAGGATGTCGAGGTGCTTGCGGGCGGCGACCCGGCTGAACACGTAGGCCACCACCAGCACCACCGGCAGCAGCAGGTAGGGACCGATGATCGGCAGCTGCGCCACGGCGACGCCGGCGAGCGCCGCGGCGACCAGGCCGACGACCAGGCCGAGGGCACCGACCATGAGCTCGGCCGCCGACCGGCGGTCGGCGGCGCGGTCGATCGCCCGGACGCGGTTGCGGAGCAGGCGCCCGAACAGGCCGCCCAGCAGGAGGCCGGCCAGGGCCCCGACGACGGTGATCGCCGCCCAGGCGGCGTAGTGCCAGGGCGAGGAGAACCACTCGTCGAGGGGAAGGGATGCGCCCGCCTGGTAGGCGCCGAGGCCACCGAGCACGGCGAGGACGACGCGGCTGACGATGATCAGCACCGTGCGTTCACCCCGGACGCCCGACTCGCGGGCAATGGCCCCGTCATCCCCTCCGATCCCTTCCCGTCGTCCCTGTTCTCCGAGCCCCCTTGCTGAACGGTAGCCGTTCGCCCCTCTAGTGTCCCACTAGTCGACCAGCGCCTCCGCGCCGACCGCGCTCTCGGCCTCCTCGGCGGAGCGGTTCTCGCCGATGTCACCGAGGAGGTTGTCGAGGAAGTCGATGGCCTCCTGCTCCTCCATGTCGCGGGCGTACATCAGCTCGCTGGCGAGGATCTTCTTGGCCCGGCCGAACATCTGCTTCTCGCCGGTCGACAGGCCCTTGTCCAGGTCCCGGATCGACAGGTTGCGGACGACCTCGGCCAGCTCGAAGATGTCGCCGGTCTTGATCTTGTCGCGGTTGTGCTTGAAGCGCCGGTTCCAGTTCTTGGGCATCTGCGTGCCGTCGTCGCGCAGGACGGCCAGCACCTCATCGACCGTCTCCTCGCCGATGACCTTGCGCAGACCCGCCGCCTCGGCGTTCTCGCAGGGGACCATGACGGTCATGTCGTTGTAGAGGATCTGAATGGTGAGGTACTCGCGCTTCTGCCCGAGGATCTCCTTCAGTTCCTTCTTGATGATGTTGCCCGCGCCGTGGTGCGGGTACACGACCTTGTCTCCGACGTCGTACAACCGTCCCCCCTCGCTCGTGGTTGGCAGGATCGTCTCGTCCTCGTGCGTGGTGCGTGCTGTGCTCATCGTGCGAATGCCGCCTCGAGGGCCTCGCGGATCCCGGGGACGGCGTAGACGTTCTTCGGGCTGGGCGTGCCGGACTCGCCGCCCGCCTCGGGCGGCGGCGTGACGGCCACCTCCATCCCGTGGGCGGCCGCGGCCGCGAGGCGCCGGGCGGCGTGGCCGCCGAGGCGCACCGCGCCGGTCAGGCCGAGCTCCCCGAAGGCGGCCGTACCGGCCGCCAGCGGGATGCCCCGGTGGGCGCTGGTGATGGCGAGCGCCATGGCGAGATCGGCGGCCGGATCGAGCGCGCGCGCGCCACCGGCCACGCTCACGAACACGTCGGCGTCGCCGAGGCGCACCCCGGCGTGGCGCGAGAGCACCGCGATCACCTGCGCGAGCCGGGTGCGGTCGACGCCGATCGCCACCCGGCGGGGCGGGACGATCTCCGTGGGCCCGACCAGGGCCTGCACCTCGACCAGCACGGAGCGCGTGCCCTCGATGGCGGGGAAGACGCACGAGCCGATGCGCTCGCCGGCCTCGGCCAGATAGAGCCGGGTCGGGTCCTCCACGCAGATCAGCCCGGCGGGCCGCATCTCGAAGAGGCCGGTCTCGTTGGTCGAGCCGAAGCGGTTCTTGGTGGCCCGCAGCACGCGGTGAGCCCGCAGGTCGTCGCCCTCGAAGGAGAGCACGCAATCGACCAGGTGCTCGAGGGTGCGCGGGCCCGCGAGGCTGCCGTCCTTGGTGACCTGGCCGACCAGCATGATCGTCACCCCGCGCTCCTTGGCGGCGCGCATCAGCTCGACCGTGGCGTGGCGGACCTGGTTGGGCGCGCCCGGGACGCCCTCGATGGCGTCCGAGTGGAGCGTCTGCACCGAGTCGATCGCGCAGACCGTGGGGGTGTGGGCGTCGATGGCGGCGAGCACCGACTCGAGCCGGGTCTCGGCCAGCACCTGCACCGGACCGCAATCGGCCTCGAGGCGCTCGGAGCGCCCGCGGACCTGGATCGGCGACTCCTCGCCGGTGACCAGCATCGCCCGGCCGTCCGACGGCGACGTTGGCGAGAGCCTGGAGGACCAGCGTGCTCTTGCCGATGCCCGGCTCGCCTCCCAGCAGCACGAGCGATCCCGGCACGAGTCCGCCGCCGAGCACCCGGTCGAGCTCCGTGATCCCCGTGGTCATGCGGTCGGGGGTCTCGTCGGTGAGCTCGTCCAGGCGGGTGACCACGGGGACGGCGCCGAGCGCCCGCTGGCGAGCGGCGGGCGCGGCCTCCTCGGCGACGGTCCCCCACTCACCGCAGGTCGGGCAGCGGCCGACCCACCGTGGGGCCTGCGGTCCGCAGGCCCCACAGCTGTAGACCACCCGTGCACGCGACGCCGTCGCGCGAGGTCCCCGCACGGGGATTACGACTCGCTCGGGCCGGCGGGCGAATCCTCGGACACCGGGCCCGCGGCGGCACCGACCGCCTCGGGCTCCGGCTCAGGCGTGGTCTCCTGGATCTCCAGCTTCATCTCGTCGCCGTCCCGGTCGATCGTGACGATCCCGCTCTCCGGGAAGCCGCCGGACAGGAGCCGGTCGGACAGCGGGTCCTCGATCAGGCGCTGGATCGCGCGGCGCAGCGGCCGGGCGCCCATCGTCGGGTCGTAGCCCTGCTCGACCAGGAGGTCCTTCGCCTCGTCGGTGAGGCGCAGGGCCATCCCGTGCTCCTTCATCTGCGTCTGCAGGCGCACGAGGAGCAGATCGACGATCTCGGTGATCTCCTCCTTCGTGAGCTTGTGGAACACGATGATCTCGTCGATGCGGTTGATCAGCTCCGGGCGGAAGACGCGCTTGAGCTCGCCCATGATCCGCGACTTCATGTCGTCGTAGGAGATCCCCGACTCGTCGGACACCGAGAACCCGAGCGGCGTGTTGCGCGAGATCGTGGCGGCGCCGATGTTGGAGGTCATGATCAGGATGGCGTTGCGGAAGTCGACCGAGCGCCCCTGGGCGTCCGTCAGGTGCCCGTCCTCCAGGATCTGGAGGAGGATGTTGAACACCTCGGGGTGCGCCTTCTCGACCTCGTCGAGCAGGATGACCGAGTACGGCTTGCGGCGGACCTGCTCGGTGAGCTGGCCGCCCTCGTCGTAGCCGATGTAGCCCGGGGGCGAGCCCACGAGCCGCGACACGGCGTGCTTCTCCATGTACTCGGACATGTCGACCTGGATGAGCGCGCTCTCGTCGCCGAACAGGAACTCGGCGAGCGTGCGGGCCAGCTCGGTCTTACCGACACCCGAGGGGCCGAGGAAGATGAACGAGCCCGAGGGCCGCTTGGGGTCCTTGATGCCCGCGCGGGCACGCCGGATGGCGCGGGAGACGGCCTTGATGGCCTGCTCCTGCCCGATGACGCGCTTGTGGAGCTCGTCCTCCATGCGCAGCAGCTTCTGCGTCTCGGCCTCGGTGAGCTTGAACACCGGGATGCCGGTCCACATCGAGACGATGTCGGCGATCTCCTCCTCGCCGATGGAGGCCCGCGGGCCGCCCTCGTCGCTCTTCCACTGCTCCTCGAGCTCGCGCTTCTTGTTCGTGAGGCGCCGCTCCTTGTCGCGGAGGTTGGCGGCCTTCTCGAACTCCTGCGCCTCGATGGCCGCTTCCTTCTCCTTGCGGACCTGGTCGATCTCCTCCTCGAGCTCGCGGTACGTCGGCGGTGCGGTCATGGTGCGGATCCGCATGCGCGACGACGCCTCGTCGATGAGGTCGATCGCCTTGTCCGGCAGGAAGCGGTCGGCGATGTAGCGGTCGGCGAGGTTGGCCGCGGCCGCGAGGGCCTCGTCGGTGATCGTGACCCGGTGGTGGGCCTCGTACCGGTCGCGGAGGCCGCGCAGGATCTGCTCGGTCTCCTCCTGGCTCGGCTCGTTGACCTGGATCTTCTGGAAGCGGCGCTCCAGCGCGGAGTCGCGCTCGAGGTACTTGCGGTACTCGTCGAGCGTCGTGGCGCCGACGGTCTGCAGCTCGCCGCGGGCGAGGGCCGGCTTCAGGATGGAGGCCGCGTCGATCGCGCCCTCGGCGGCACCCGCGCCGACGAGATTGTGCAGCTCGTCGATGAACAGGATGATGTCGCCGCGCTGGGTGATCTCCTTCATCACCTTCTTCAGGCGCTCCTCGAACTCGCCGCGGTACTTCGACCCGGCGACGAGGGCCGCGAGGTCGAGCGTGTAGATCTGCTTGTTGCGCAGCAGCTCCGGCACCTCGTTGCTCGCGATGCGCTGGGCGAGGCCCTCGATGACGGCCGTCTTGCCCACGCCGGGCTCGCCGATGAGCACCGGGTTGTTCTTGGTGCGCCGCGAGAGGATCTGCATGACCCGCTCGATCTCGGTCGCCCGGCCGACGACGGGGTCGAGCTTGCCCTCGGCGGCGAGCTTGGTCAGGTTGCGGCCGAACTGGTCGAGGAGCTTGCTCGACTTCTTGTCGCCGCTCTGGCCGCCGCCGCCGCTCGCCTGGCCCTGCTGGCGCCGGCCGGGGCCGGACAGCATGCGGATGATCTCGTTGCGGATCTTCTCCGAGTCGGCGTCGAAGTCGGCGAGGATCCGGGCGGCGACGCCCTCGTTCTCGCGGACCAGGCCGAGCAGGATGTGCTCGGTGCCGATGTAGTTGTGCCCGAGCGACAGCGCCTCGCGCAGCGCCAGCTCGAGGACCTTCTTCGCCCGCGGCGTGAAGGGGATCTGCCCGGAGGTGACCTCCTCGCCCGAGCCGACGATCCGGATGACCTGGGCGCGGACCTCCTCGACCGTGATCTCGAGGCCTTCGAGCACGCGCGCGGCCAGGCCCTCCTCCTCGCGGAGCAGGCCCAGCAGGATGTGCTCGGTCCCGATGTAGTTGTGCTTGAGGGTGCGCGCCTCCTCCTGGGCAAGTACGACGACCTGCCGTGCGCGCTCAGTGAACCTTTCGAACATCGGGATTCCCCTTCCTGCTCACCCGACCCCGGAGACGCGAAAACCGCGCCGGCGGCGTACGTCGGGCGTTGAAGAGTGCGGGACGTCGAGGATGAACACCGCGGGCGTCTGTCTGATGACGCGCGTCCACGGCGACCGTCAAGGGTTCCGGCGGTTTCCCGACGGATGGCCATTCTAGCACGGCCCCCCTGCGCGCCCCCCGGATCGGCGGACGACGACAGCGAAGCCAGGATCGCGGTTCCCACCGGCGATCTCGCCCCCCGTTCGGCGAGATCGCGATCGTCTCGCGAACCCCCCGGACGGGCGGGTGGACCTGCGTCGGCGGGACGATGCTCCATCGCCGCATGATGACCCCTGCCCCGGACGGCGACGCACGCCGCTCCGGGGCCGGTCCGGCCTACGGGTTGTTGACCCGGCGGTCCTGGTCGGGGTACACGAGCAGGCCCATGGTGCGGGCGCGCTTCACGGCCGTCGCGACGAGCGACTGCTGGCGGCGCGACAGCCCGGTGATGCGACGCGAGCGGATCTTGCCGCGCTCGCTCACGAACCGTCGGAGCGACGGGTAGTTCTTCCAGTCGATCTCCTCCGACGCGAGCTGGGGGCGCCGCTTGCGCTGAGCGGGTGCTCCGCCCTTGCGTCCCTTTGTCTTCGATCGCGCTCGGCCTCTGGGCTTTGCCATCCGCTCCTCGTGTCTTCGGACCTACAACGGCGAGGGACTATAGCGAACGTCCCCCGCCGGTCGAGTACGGGCCCCCCGGCGCGGCGCACGAGCCCGCGAGGGCTACTTGCGCAGGGCGTCCTTGACGTCGTCCACAGCGTCGCGGACCTTCTCCCCGGCCTGGCGCATCTTGCCGCCGGCCTGGTCCTCGCGGCCCTCGCGCTCCTGCTCCTCGTCGCCGCGCAGCGCGCCGGCGGCCTCCTTCAGCTTCCCCTTCGCCTCCTGGGTCCTGCCTGAGTCGCTCATGCCGCTCCCCTCCTGTCGGTTGCCCCCGAGGGGTGCCCGGGACGCGGGGACGGGAAACGGGGTCGGTTCCCCTACGACCTCATGGCCGGGAAGAGGATGACCTCGCGGATGGAGTGGCGGTCGGTGAGCAGCATCACCAGGCGGTCGATGCCGAGGCCGAGGCCGCCCGTCGGGGGCATCCCGTACTCGAGCGCCGCGAGGAACTCCTCGTCCATCGGCTGGGCCTCGTCGTCGCCCGCGGCCCGGTCGGCGGCGGCCATCGCGAAGCGCTCGCGCTGGTCGTCGGGGTCGTTGAGCTCGGTGAAGGCGTTGCCGATCTCCATGCCCCCGGCGAAGGCCTCGAAGCGCTCGACGATCGCCGGGTCGTCGGGGTGGCGCTTGGCGAAGGGCGAGAGCTCGAGCGGGTAGTCGTGGAGGATCGTCGGCTGGATCAGGGTCGGCTCGAGGGTCTGGGAGAGCAGCCCGTCCACCAGCTTCGCCCAGGGGATGCCCTCGGGCGCGTCGAGCCCCGCCGCGCGCATCGCCGCGCGCAGGCCCGCCTCGTCGGTGTGCACGCGCACGTCGACGCCGCTCGCCTGGAACAGGCCCTCCCGGAAGTCGAGCCGCCGCCACGGGGGCGCGAGCTCGATCTCGTCGCCCTTCCAGGTGACCGTGGTCGAGCCGGTCGCGTCGCGCGGCCGCCCTCGCGACCATCTGCTCGAGCATCTCCATCACGTCGCGGTAGTCCGCGAAGGCCTCGTAGGTCTCGACCATCGTGAACTCGGGGTTGTGCTTGTGGCTGACGCCCTCGTTGCGGAAGTCCTTGCCGAGCTCGTAGACCTTCTCCAGCCCGCCCACGATGCAGCGCTTGAGGTAGAGCTCGGTCGCGATCCGCAGGTAGAGGTCGCGGTCGAGGGCGTTGTGGTGGGTCACGAACGGCCGCGCGGCGGCGCCGCCGTAGATCGGCTGCAGGGTCGGGGTCTCGACCTCCACGAAGCCGCGGTCGTCGAGGAAGCGCCGCACCGACGCGATCGCGCGCGAGCGGGTGATGAAGCCGGCGCGGGCGTCGGGATCGGACATCAGCTCGAGGTAGCGCTGGCGGAACCGGGTCTCGGGGTCCTTCAGACCGGCGTGCTTGTCCGGCGGGGGCCGCAGCGACTTGGCCAGCAGCGTCGCCGCGTCGACCGCCACGCTCAGCTCGCCGCGCCGGGTGCGCGTGACCGGCCCGCTCACCCCGAGGATGTCCCCGAGGTCGAGGTCGAGGAGCGCCGCCATCGCCTCCTCGCCGAGGCGGTCGATGCTCGCCCAGATCTGGATGCGGCCGCTGCGGTCGTCGAGGTCGAGGAAGGCGACCTTGCCCTGCCCGCGCCGGGCGGCCAGCCGGCCGGCCACGTGCACCACCGCGTCGCCGGTCCCGCCCGGCCTCGAGATGCTCGTGCTCGGCCCGCACCGCGGCGATCTCCCGGCGGCCGGGGAAGCGCGCGGGGAACGGGTCGACCCCGGCCTCGCGGAGCGCGCGCGCCTTGGCGCGCCGCTCCGCGATCAGTGCCTCGAGTCCACCCTCCGGCGCGGCCGGATCAGCCGTGGTGGTCACCGGCCTGGATGTCGACGATCTGGTAGACGAGCGCGCCCCGGGGGGCCGGGATCGTGACCTTCTCGCCCTTCTTCTTGCCGAGCAGCGCCTTGCCCACCGGGCTCTCGTTGGAGAGCCGCTGGTTCTTGGGGTCGGCCTCGGCGGAGCCCACGATCGAGTACTCGCGGACGGCCTTGCTCTTGGTGTCCTTCAGAGTGACCCGCGCCCCGATGCTACACGACGTCGGTGGACAGGTGCTCGGTGTCGACCACGCGCGCGTTGCGGAGCTTCTGCTCGAGGGACTGGATCCGGTAGAAGAGCTGCGCCTGCTCGTTCTTGGCGTCGTCGTACTCCGAGTTCTCGGAGATGTCGCCGAACTCGCGCGCCTCCTTGATCCGCTCGGCCACCTCACGACGCTTGGTGGTCGTGAGGTACTCGATCTCCTCGGTGAGCTTCGCGTAGCCCTCTTCCGTCAGGATCACTTCGCGGTCCATCGGGTGGGTCTCCTTCGGTTTTAGGCGCCATCGGCCCTACAGGCGGCGCGAAACGTAGCTCCGCGGCCGGATGTAATCAAGCCGCCGCGGAAGCGGCGGCGAGGAAGCGCAGCCGCGAGAGCGCGGCGTCGATGCTGGGTTCGGTGAGCAGTTCGGAGAGTACGGACGAGCCGACGTCGTGGCCCGCGAGGTACCACGGGTAGAACTTGCGCATGTAGCCGACGGCCCGCGATTCGCCGATCGCCTGGCGCGCGTCGGACGCGAAGAGGGCGATCTCCTCGACCACCTCGGCGAGGTCCGGGCGCTCCCGGCGCACCCCGCTGAGGATCTCGCCGAACACCCAGGGGTTGCCGAGGGCCGCGCGGCCGACGGCGATCGCCGCGCACCCGGTGTCCTCGAGCACCCGCCGCGCGTCCTCGGGGGTGGCGATGTCGCCGCTGGCGATCACCGGGATCCCCACGGCCGCGACGACCTCGGCCGTGATGCGGTGGTCGGCGGTGCCGCCGTACTCCTCGGCGGCGGCCCGGGGGTGGAGGCAGAGCGCCGCGGCGCCGGCGGCCTCGAAGCGCCGTGCGGTCTCGACCGGCGTCGAGGTGCCCGGCGTCAGGCCGCGGCGCATCTTCACGGTGACCGGCACGCTGACCGCGCGCACCATCACATCGACGATGTGGGCGGCGGCGACCGGATCGGCGAGCAGCGCGGCCCCGGCGCCCGTCTTGCAGATCTTGTTGACCGGGCAGCCCATGTTGATGTCGATCAGGTCGGCGCCCGGCGGCCTCCACGGCGCGGGCCGCCTCGGCCATCGCGTCCGGGTCGGCGCCGAACACCTGGACGCCCACCGGGTGCTCGTCGGGGACGATCGTGAGCATCCCGAGGGTCTTGCGGTTGGCGTAGCGGATGCCGAAGCTCGCGATCATCTCCGAGACGGCGAGCCCGGCGCCGTGGCGGCGCGACTGGCGCCGGAAGGCCCAGTTGGCGATGCCGGCGAGCGGCGGCTGCACCAGGCGGTTGGCGATGGTCAGGTCGCCGATGCGAGAACGGCTGCGGCCACCGGCCAGTCGGCGGGCGGCGCGCGCGGAGGCCGCCTCGGCCGTGACCCGCTCGGCGAGCACGGTGCGCATCCGCTTCCTCACCGGACCTCCCCGGAGGTCTCGGCCCGCTGCGCGTTGAGCTCGTGCACCAGGCGCAGGCCCTCGAGGGTGAGGAGGGGGTGGTTCTCGTCGATCTGCACCGACAGCGGGCACACCAGCGGTGGCGAGCCCGCCGGTCGCGAGGACCGTGGTGCCGGGGCCGAGCTCCTCCTTCATCCGCTCGCACGACCCCGTCGACCATCGCGACGGTGCCGAAGACGACGCCCGAGCGCATGCTCTCGACGGTCAACTTGCCGATCGCACGGGCCGGCGCGATCAGGTCGATCTTCACCAGCCGGGCGGCGCGCGCGGTGAGGGCGTCGAGCGAGGTCTCGATGCCGGGGGCGATGGCGCCGCCCGAGGTACTCGCCGGCCGCCGAGATCGCGTCGAAGGTGGTCGCGGTGCCGAAGTCGACGACGATGCAGGGGCCGCCGCAGCGGCGGAAGGCCGCGACCGCGTTCACCAGGCGGTCGGCGCCGAGCTCGCGCGGGTTGTCGATCGCCAGCGAGATGCCCGTGCGCACGCCCGGCCCGATCAGGATGCGCCTCGCGCTGCAGGTACTTGAGGGCCAGCGACTGGTACTCGGTCGAGAGCTGCGGCACGACCGAGGCCACGACCATCTCGTCGAGCTCGCCGAGGCTGCCGCCGCGCAGGCGCAGGATCTGGTCGTGGTGCGCGGCGAGCTCGTCGGCCGTCGCGCCCCGCTCGGTGGAGATGCGCCACTCCTGCAGCAGATCCTCGCCGTGGTACACCCCGGCCTGGGTCTGCGTGTTCCCCACGTCGATCGCGAGGAGCATGGTCACTCGGCGGTGTCGCCCGGCTCCACCCCGTCGGGCGTCCGCAGGATCTCCACCGTCACGTCCTGGGTGGTGTAGATCTCGACCTTCGGGATGATCCGCGTCGGCCGGTTCTTGTCCCACACCCACACGTCCTCCATCGTGATGTGGAAGAACGGGTACGACGCCTGCGGCATGAAGTCGCGCTGGAACTGGTTGCAGAGGTACGTCGCCTCCTGCGTCAGCACGCAGAACCGGAAGAGCGGGAAGACGTCCGCGTACTCGCGCTTCAGCCTCAGCTCGAGTTCGGCGTCGTACTCCTCGAGCTCATCGGTGTGGGACATGCCGGGGCTCCTCGACGCTCGGACGGCCGCCGATCATACCCCACGGCCTCCGGAGCCCCGGAGCCGCGCGAACGGGTCGGCCAGGCGCTCGGCCGGCTGTTCGCCGGCGTCGAGGGCCGCCTCCAGATCGGCCAGCCTGCGCCCGTCGGGAAGGGTCAGATCCGGGTCGATGTCGAGCAGCGGCAGCAGCGCGAAACGGCGCTCGGCGAGGCGCGGGTGCGGGATCTCCAGGTCGGCGTCGCGCCACTCGCCCCCCTCCCACAGCAGCAGGTCGCAGTCGATCTCCCGGGGGCCGAAGCGCACGCCGCCGGGGTCGCGGCCGAGCCCGCGCTCGATCGCCTTGGCCTCGCGCAGGAACTCCGGCGGCGACAGCGAGCTCGCCACGCGCGCGGCCGCGTTGAGGAAGACCGGCTGGTCGATCAGCTCGCGGGGCGCCGTCTCGAAGGGGTGGCTCACGGCCTCGACCCGCGCCCGCAGGTCGAGCCGGGCGATCGCCGCCTCGATCGCGGCGCGGCGGTCGCCGAGGTTCGCGCCCGAGGCCCACCCAGTAGCGCACGCTCAGTGGGCCGTCCGGCGCAGGGTCACGGCGGTCTCGCGCACCGTGTGCGGGATCGCGACGTGGGGCTTGCGCACCGTCACCGCGACCTCGGCGACGTGGGGCTCGGCGAGGACGCGGTCGGCGATCATCCCGGCCAGGCGCTCGAGCAGAGCGACGGGGCGGCCGGCCACGATGGCGGCGACGGCGTCGGCGAGGACGGCGTAGTCGACCGTCTCGCGAGAGCACGTCGGAGTGGCTGGCGTCGGCGTGGGAGAGGGTGATCGCGAGGTCGACCACGAACCGCTGGCCGAGCTGCGTTCTCGGCCGCGAACACGCCGTGGCGGCCGAACACCTCGAGCCCGGTCAGCATCACCGTGAGGCGCTCGGCGCTCACGCGGCCGCCCCGGCGTCGCGCACGGCGCCCCAGACCCGCAGGGCGTCCACCGTCTCGCGCACGTCGTGCACGCGCAGCACGGCGGCCCCGCGGGCGATCGCGGCGAGACCCGCGGCCACCGAGGCGGGCATGCGCTCGTCCACGGCGCGCCCGAGCAGAGCGCCGAACATGCTCTTGCGCGAGACGCCGATCAGCACGGGGCGCCCGAGCGACGCCAGCCGCGGGATGCCGGCGAGGAGGGCGAGGTTGTGGTCGAGCGTCTTGCCGAACCCGATGCCCGGATCGAGGATCACGCGCTCCTCCGGCACCCCGGCGGCGACGGCCGCCTCGAGGCGCTCGGCGAGGGCGTCGCGCACCTCGGCCACCACGTCGTCGTAGTGCGGATCGCTCTGCATCGTGCGGGGCGCGCCGCGCATGTGGACCAGGCACACCGCCGCCCCGCGGTCGGCCACCAGCGGCAGCAGGTCGGGATCGCCGCGTCCGGCGGTGACGTCGTTCACCAGCACCGCCCCCGCGTCGAGGGCCGCCTCGGCCACCGGCGCCAGCGAGGTGTCGATCGAGAGCGCGATCGCCGGAGGGGCGTCGCGCAGGACCCGCAGCACGCCGTCCAGGCGCGCGAGCTGGTCGCGGGCGCCGACGGGCTCGGAGCCGGGGCGCGTGCTCTCGGCCCCGACGTCGCAGATCGCCGCCCCGTCGCGCTCCATCGCCGCGAGCCGCTCCATGGCCGGGCCGGGCTCGATCGGGCCGTCACCGCCCCACAGCGAGTCGGGCGTGACGTTGAGGATCCCCATCACGCAGGGAGACGAGAGCCATGAGAGGGGGTCGGCCATCGCCCAAGGGTACGCGTCGGGGGCTTGCGCCGGCCGAGGGCCCGTGATCCGCTGGCGGCCGACCCCCGGGAGGCCCGTCGTGCGCGTACCGCTCACCCTGATCGACTTCCTCGAGCGCGGCGCGCTCCACGGCGATCGCGTGGCCCTGGTGGACGAGCCCGGCGGGCCGGCGTCGCTCGGCGAGGTGACCCACGCCGACGTGGCGCGCGCGCGCGCCGCGGGATGGCCCGCGAGCTCGACCGCCTGGGCGTCGCCCACGGGGCGCGCGTGGCGATCGTGAGCCCCAACTCCGCGCGCTTCGTGATCGCGCTCTTCGGCGTGAGCGCGTTCGGCCGGGTGCTCGTGCCGGTCAACTTCCGCCTGAACGCCGACGAGGTCGGCTACATCGTGCGCCACTGCGGGCGCCGAGGTGCTGCTCGATCGACCCCGAGCTGGAGGAGGCGCTCGCCGGGGTGACGCGCGACGCACCGGATCGTGCTCGACGGCGTCGCAGGACGCCGCCCTGTTCGCCGCCCACCGACGACGAGCCCGCCCGCTGGGAGCCCGACGAGGACGCCACGGCCTCGATCAACTACACCTCGGGCACCACCGCCCGGCCGAAGGGCGTGCAGCTCACCCACCGCACGCTCTGGCTGCACGCGGTCAGCTTCGGCTGGCACCTGGGCGTGGCGCCGCGCGACGTCTACCTGCAGCGCCAGCCGCTCTTCCACTGCAACGGCTGGGGGCTGCCCTACGCCCTCGCCGCGATGGGCGCGCGGCAGGTGATGCTGCGAAAGGTGGACGGCGCCGAGATCCTGCGGCGCGTCGACGAGCAGGGCGTGCACGCTCACCTGCGGCGCGCCCGCCGTGGTCGACGCCGTCCTCGCCGCGCGGCCGCGCGCGAGGCGGACGGAGACGGTGCCCGGCCACGGGCGGATGCGCGTCATGCGTCGGCGGCGCCGCGCCGCCGACCTCGACGATCCGGCGCGTCGAGGAGCGAGCTCGGCTGGGAGTTCATCCACGGCTACGGCCTCACCGAGAGCTCGCCCGTGCTCACCATCAACCGCGCGCCGCCCGAGGACGACGGCCTCCCCGCCGAGGAGCGCGCGCGCCGGCTCGCGCGGCAGGGCATGGAGGTCGTCGGGTGCGGGTGCGCGTGGACGACCAGGGCGAGGTGCTGGCCCGCTCGAACCACGTGCTCGAGGGCTACTGGGACGACCCCGAGGCCACCGACCAGGCCGCTCGGCGACGGCTGGCTGCACACCGGCGACGGCGGCGTCATGGACGAGGAGCACCACCTCACGATCACCGACCGCAAGAAGGACGTCATCATCTCGGGCGGCGAGAACGTCTCCTCGATCGAGGTCGAGGACTGCCTGCGCGCCCACCCCGCCGTGCGCCGAGGCCGCGGTGATCGGCGTGCCCCACGAGCGCTGGGGCGAGACCGTCAAGGCGCTCGTCGTGCTCGCGCGAGGGCGCCGACGGCCGACGAGGCCGACCTGATCGCCTTCTGCCGCGAGCGGATGGCCCACTTCAAGTGCCCGACCTCGGTCGAGATCCGGGACGCCCTGCCCCGCACGGCCACCGGCAAGATCCAGAAGTTCCGCTGCGCGCGCCCCTACTGGGA
>CAWDII010000003.1:0-248102 GCA_963802325.1 uncultured Thermoleophilia bacterium
GCCTCCGAGGCCGCCCTGGCGCTCGCCGCCGAGCAGGCGGAGGCGTACCTCATGTGGGGCGAGCCGCCCGAGCGGATCGCCGAGCGGATCGCCGCCATGCGCGCCCGCGCCGGCAGGCCGATGCGCTTCGGCCTGCGCATCCACGTGATCGCGCGCCAGGCCGAGCGCGACGCCCGCGAGGCCGCCCGCGAGCTGGTGTCCCACGCCGAGGTGGCCGGCGAGCGCTCGGCGAGTACGCGGGGTACGACAGCGTCGGTCAGGCGCGGATGAACGCGATCCCCGCCGACGACGAGGGCTGGGTGGCGCCCGGGCTCTGGGCCGGCATCCGCTCGGTGCGCGGCGGCGCGGGCACCGCCCTGGTCGGCTCGTACGCGCAGGTCGCCCGGATGCTCGGTGAGTACCGCGACGCGGGCATCGACCTCGTCATCGCCTCCGGCTATCCGCACCTCGAGGAGATCGGGCGGATCGGCCTGGAGGTGTGGCCGCGCGTGACCGGCGCGGCCGTGGCCCCCGCCCGCCCGCCCCGCCCGGCGCCGCGGCGCTCGAACGTGGTGGCGATGGATCCGCGCCCGCCGGCGCGCGCGGCGGGGCTCGCCGAGCGCTTCGGCACGCCCCTCTACGTCTTCGAGGGCGAGCGCATCGCGGCCGAGGCCGTCGCCTTCCAGGAGGCCGCCGGCCCGGACGTGACGGTCGCCTACTCCCTGAAGTCGAACACCCTGATGGGCCTGGTCGCCCGCCTGCACCGCGCCGGCTGCTGGGCCGAGGTGGCCTCGGGCCTCGAGTACCGCCTCGCCCGGCGCGCCGGCGTGCCGGGCGCGCGGATCGTCTTCAACGGGCCGCTCAAGACCTCCGACGAGCTGCGCCGGGCCCTCGGTGAGGGCGCCACGGTGATCGCCGACGGCGTGGAGCAGGTGCGCGAGATCGCCCGCCTCGCCCCCTTCGCCGCGCCCGGGGCGCGCGTCGGCCTGCGACTGGTGCCCCCCGACCGCGTCGGGCGCGACCGCTTCGGCGTGCCGGCCCGCCTCGCGCCGGCCGCGGCGGCGCTGCTCGCGCGGGCCGGCCTGCCCCTCACCGGCCTGCACATCCACCTCGGCGCCTACCAGCTCGGCCCGCTCCCGCCGAGCGGCCCGCCGATCCACGGCGTGACGGTCGAGTACCCGGTGCCGGTGTCCCGCTTCACGGCGGCCGCGCGGCCTGCTGGCCGAGGTGGCCGACCGCGGTCGGGGGCATCGAGTGGCTCGACCTGGGCGGCGGCTGGCCGGCCGCCGCGGCGCTCTCCGGCCATCTCGACGCCGCCCGCGAGGCCCTCGGCCCCGCTCACCCGCCGCTGATCCTCGAGCCCGGGCGGGCCCTGATCCGCGACGCCGGCTGGCTGCTGACGCGGGTGGTCGCCCGCCGGGGGCCCGGCAAGGTGGTCGTGGACGTCGGCATCACCCAGGTGCCCTGCGTCCAGTGGAAGCGCTCGCCGGTGCACGTCGTCGATCCGCGCGAGGGCGCCGAGCGGCCGACCGACCTCTACGGGCCCCTCTGCCTGCAGCACGACGCCGTCGCCCGGGAGGTCCCCCTGCCGCCGCTCGCCGTGGGCGACCTGGTGTGGATCGGCCAGACCGGCGCGTACGCGATGGCCCAGGCGTCGCCCTTCATCCACCTGCGCCCCGCCGCCGTGCTGGTCGAGGCGGGCCGCGCCACGCTGCTGCGCGCGCGGGAGACCGACGACGAGGCCCTCGGTGCGCAGGCCGAGCCGCTCCTCACCGGCCCCGAGGGCCGCATGGTGTCGGCTGTGATCGCCGTGCGCGTGCGCGCCGGCCGCTGGGCCGACAGCGCCAAGATGATGGCCGCCGCGCGCGCCGCCGAGGGCGTGGACGGGGTCGAGAGGGCCTTCTGCTTCATGGGCACGCCGGCCAACCGCGAGGAGGCCGGCGGCCTCGGCCTCGGCGACCCCGCGATCGACGCCGCCGGGCCCGACGACCTGGTGATCGCCGTGCAGGGCGACGGCGCCGACGACGGCCTCGCGGCGGCCGAGGAGGTCCTCGACCGGGTCCCGGCCGGCGCCGGGGCGGCGGCGCGGCGGCCGCGCGGGCGGTGCGCAGCCTGGCCCGCGCCGAGGCCGACGTGGCCGTGATCTCGGTGCCCGGCGAGTACGCCGCGCTCGAGGCGCACAAGGCGCTCGGCGCCGGGATGGACGTGCTGCTCTTCAGCGACGGGGTGACGATCGAGGACGAGGTCGCCCTGAAGCGCCGCGCCCACGAGCTCGGGCTGCTCGTGATGGGCCCGGGCGCGGGCACCGCGATCATCGACGGCGTCGCCCTCGGCTTCGCCAACGTCGTCGCGCGCGGCTCGGTGGGCGTCGTCGCCGCCGCCGGGCACCGGCGCGCAGGAGGTCACCGTGCTCCTCGACCGCGCGGGCGCCGGGGTCAGCCGCTGCTACGGCACCGGCGGGCGCGACCTCAAGGACGACGTCGGCGCGATCACGGCCCTCGACGCCATCGCCCGCCTCGACGCCGACCCGGACACCGACGTCATCCTCTGCGTCTCCAAGCCCCCCTCGCCCGAGGTGGCCGAGCGGGTCCTGCGCGCGCTGGCCGGCGTGCGGCACCCCGGCGGCCGCCTGCATGGTCGGCGGCGGGGTCGACCCGGTGGAGGGCGTGCACCTGGCGGCGACCCTCGAGGAGGCCGCCCTCGCGGCCGCCCGGCTGGCCGGGCATCCGGCGCCCCCGGCCGCCGCGCCGCGTGCCGGGTGGGTGACGCGGCGGGTTCGTGCGCGGGCTCTTCTCGGGCGGCACGCTCTGCAGCGAGGCGGCGGCGATCCTGGCCGAGCGGCTCGGGCACCGTGCACACCAACGCCCCCGCGGGCGCCGCCCGGCGCCTCGAGGGCGACCCCGCCGGGCACGCCTGCCTCGACCTCGGCGAGGAGGAGTACACCCGGGGGCGTCCCCACCCCATGATCGACCCGGCCGCGCGCGCCGAGCGCCTCGCGGTGGAGGCCGCCGACCCTGAGGTCGGGCGTGCTGCTGATCGACGTCGTGCTCGGCTACGCCAGCCACCCCGACCCCGCCGGCGTGCTGGTGCCCGTGATCCGGGAGGCGCTGGCCGCCCGCCCGCAGCTCGCCGTGGTCGGCTACGTCCTCGGCACGGAGGCCGACCCGCAGGTGCTCAGCCGCCAGGAGGCCGCCCTCTCCGAGGCCGGCGTGCGCTCGCCCCCACCAACGCCGCCGCCGCGAGGCTCGCCGCCGCCCTCGTCGGGTGAGGATCCGCCTGGTCACCTACTCCACCAAGCCCCGCGGCGGGGTGGTCCACGCCCTCTGCCTCGCCGAGGCGCTCACCGACCGGGGCCACGACGTCGAGCTGTGGGCCCTGTCGGCCGACGGCGCGGCCTTCTTCCGCGAGCCGCGGGCGCAGGTGCGCCTGGTGCCCGTGGACAAGCGCCCCGGCGAGGACGTGGAGCCGCGCATCCTGCGCTACGCCGCGACCCTGGCCGACGGGCATGCGCGCCGCCGGCCCGGCCGACGTGCACCACTCCGAGGACTGCCTGTCGGCGCGCTCTCTGCTGGCGCTGCGCGCCGAGGGGCTGGTGCCCTCGATCGTGCGCACCATCCACCACGTCGACGACTTCGCGAGCCCGGTGCTGGCCGACTGCCAGCGGGCGTCGATCGAGGACGTGGATCACCGGATCTGCGTCAGCCGGCACTGGGCCGACGTGGTCGCGGCCGAGCACGGCGTCGAGGCCGACGTGATCCCGAACGGCGTGGACGGCGGCCGCTTCGCCGGCTGCCCGCTCGACCGCGCGCGCGGCCGGGGCGGCGATGGGCTGGGGCGACCGCCCGGTGGTGCTCGCGGTGGGCGGCATCGAGCCGCGCAAGGGCAGCCGGGCCCTGCTGGCCGCCTTCGCCGCCGCCCGCGCGCGCATCGGCCCGGGTGCCCTGCTCGCCATCGCCGGCGGCGAGACGCTGTTCGACTACGCCGACTACCGCGCGGCATGGGAGGAGGAGGCGGCGGCGCTCGGACTGCGCGTGCACCGCGGCCCGCGCCCTCCCGCCGGAGGCCGACGTCGCGGTGCTCGGCCCGATCCCCGACGACGACATGCCCGCGCTCTTCCGCGGCGCCGACCTGCTGGCCTTCCCCTCCGAGCGCGAGGGCTTCGGCCTCGTGGTCCTCGAGGCGCAGGCGTCCGGGCTGCCCGCCGTCGTGAGCGACCTCCCGGTGCTGCGCGAGTTCCTCTCCGACGGCCGCGACTGCCGGATGGCGCCCGTCGGCGACGTCGACGCCCTCGCCGGCGCCCTCGTGGAGGTGATGCGCGACGCCGCCCTGCGCGCGCGGCTCGTCGCCGGCGGGCGCGACACGGCCGCCCGCTTCACCTGGGGGCGCGCCGCCGAGGCGCACGAGGCCGTCTACGAGAGGATCCTGGTGGCCCGGTGAGCACGCGCGACGCCCACGAGTACGCCGTCTGGAGCGCCGAGTGGGCCGGGGGCCTGGCGACCGACGTCACGGGCCGCGGCCACGCCCTGCGCGTCGACGAGCCGCCGCAGTTCGGCGGCGAGGACACCGGGCCCCATGCCCACCGAGCTCCTGGTCGCCGCCCTCGCCTCGTGCTTCTGCCTCGCGGTCGTCTGGGCGGCGGGCAAGAAGCGCATCCCGATCGCCGACCTGCGCGTGGACGTCCGTCCCGAGCGGGCGGGCGACGAGCCGCGCCACGGCGCCTACGACGTCTGGATCCACTCCTCCACCCCGGCCGCCGAGCTGGCACCGGCGATCGACCTGGCCAAGCGCTACTGCTGGGTCACGAACACGATCTCGCACCCCCCGGAGGTGCGCTACCACCTCGGCGAGGGCCTGGGATAGCCTCATCAGCCTCGCCGGATCGACCCCCGAACCAAGGACAGCAATGGCACAGCGCATCTGCGTCATCGGCGGCGGAGCCGCGGGAATCAGCGCCGCCTCCATGGCGAAGCGCACGAACCCCGACGCCACGGTGGTGGTCTGCACCGAGTTCGAGGACGTCGCCTACTCCCCCTGCGGCATCCCGTACGTGCTCGGTCGTGAGATCCCCGACTTCGAGCGCCTCTTCCTGGCGGGCCCGGAGAACTACGAGCAGGCCGGCATCGACCTGCGCCGCGAGACCGTCGTCACCGAGATCGACGCGACCAACCGCACGATGACCGCCAACGGGCAGGTCGTGCCGTGGGACACCCTGATCGTCTGCTCCGGCTGGAACTACCTGCTGCCCGACGTGCCCGGCAACGATCTCGAGGGCCTGACCTTCGTCAAGAACATCCGGCGCGGCATCGAGCTGAACGAGACGCTCAACGACGTGAAGAAGGCCGTCGTGCTCGAGGCGGGGCCGCTCGGCGTGGAGATGCTGACCGCGCTGGCGCACCGCGGCATCGAGACCCACCTCGTCGACGAGAACGCCTGGCTGCTGGCGCAGGTCGCCGACCCCGAGATCGCCGAGCCGGTGCAGGAGAGCCTCAAGGAGCTCGGCTGCCACCTGCACTTCGGCACCGGCGCTGAAGAGCTTCGTCGGCAGGAACGGCAAGCTCACGGGCGTGGAGACCAGCGAGGGGATCATCGACGCGGACATCTGCGTCATCGCCACCCACAAGGAGCCCGAGACGACGCTCGGCCGCTCCATCGGCCTGAAGCTCGGCTCGACCGGCGCCTTCGCGGTGGACGAGCGGATGCAGACCTCGATGGCGAACGTCTTCGCCGCGGGCGACTGCGTCGAGGTGCCGCAGAACCTGACCGGCGTCGCCGTGCAGGGCCTCACCGGCTCCCACGCGATGCAGCAGGGCCGCGTGGCCGGCGCCAACGCGGGCGGCGGCCGCCGCGTCTACGACCCGGTCAACATCCCGTGGGGGATGGTCGGCGGCCAGATCCAGATCGGCGGCGCGAGCTTCGGCGAGACGCCTCGCCACCTCGCTCGGCATCCCCTACGTCGTCGGCGTCGCCAACGGCATCAGCCGCGCGCGCTACTTCCCGGGCGTGCAGCAGGTGCGGGTGAAGCTGCTCGCCGAGCCCGGCACCGGCAAGCTGATCGGCGGCCAGTTCGTCGGCGGCGAGGGCATCAAGGAGCGCGCCGACTTCCTGGCGTTCGCCCTCAAGCGCGGCGCGACCCTCGAGGACCTCGCGTGGATGGAGAACGTCTACTCCCCGCCGATCGGCGCGCTCTACGAGCCGCTCTCGGTGGCCGCCCAGAACGGCATGGCGCAGCTCTAGCCATGGGACACGGACCCGAGATCCCCGAGCACCTGCCGGAGTACTTCGGCCACGACAAGGTGGCCCTGCGCGGCCGCGGCGGCCTTCCCGCCGCCCCGCCGGCGCCCCCCGGCTCCACCGCCCGCAAGGCGGGGGAGACCGCCGTGGCCGACGGCCTGGCGAAGGCCCGCACGCCCGGGCGGCGGCCCGGCGACCACCCGGCCGCGCTCGCCCCGAAGCCGACGCTCTCGCGCGTGATGCGCGCGGGCGGCGAGCGGGCGCTGATGGAGGCCTCGCAGCGCCGCTTCGGACCGGTCACCGGCGCACCCGCCCCGCACGGCGGAGCGGGATGGTTCTGGAGGAGCCGTCTTCGCCCCGGTCTACTCGGCCATCCCCTGGAGCATCAAGCGGCGGATGGTCGCGATGACCTCCGGCGTGAAGGGCTGGAAGAAGCCCTAGGACGCACGGAACGCCGGGGCGCCGGCGGGTCGCCGGCGCCCCCTGGTGCTCGGGTCCGCGCGAGCGGCTAGTGCATACGCGGGTCCATGTAGAGGTCGTCGATCGCGCACCGTCGCTGTTGTCGGGGCGGTGACGGAGATCTGTGCCGAGCTCCAGGCGGTCGCATCCCCGAACTGTCGGTGCCACCGGTTGAACGCCGGTGGGCTGGTCAGGCCGGACGGAGCTCGTGAGGTCGAACGCTCTTGTCTGTCGCTTGCCCGTGATCACCGGTACTCCCGACCCTCAGGTGCGGGACCTTGCCGAGCCCGCCACGGCGTTCGTGAAGAAGCGGAAGGCTCGAGTCGGTTGCGTTCGACGCAGATCGGCGGGCTGGTGGCCGACGCGCCCGGGCCGAGCTCGAGCGCGTATGTCGGCGGCGCCGTCGGCGGCGAGGCCGTCGTCGAGGTCGCGCGACGACCGTGGCTCCGCCCGCGAGGCTCCAGCCGGCGGCGCCGGCCTCGAAGCCGCCGCCGTCGACGAGCGAGTAGAAGGCGTTGTCGCCCCAGGGGGCGAAGACCGGCGAGGCGGGGTCGTCGCAGGCCGTCGGAGATGAGCGGCGTGTCGTCTCGAGGTCGTGGTCGGCGCGACGTCTTGGTCGCGGCGGGGGCCTTTGCGAGCGCCGCGGCGCGGCGAGGGTCAGGGCGGCGGCGCCGATGGCGGCCAGGCCGATGATCCGGTTCTTCAGCGACATTGGAATCCTTTCCAGTGGTGCGGGCGATTCGGATGGTGGAGCATGCGCGGCCTCCCGGGAAGGGCCCGTAGAGAGCCCTCTACGCGACCCTTCCGGGAAGGCCGGGTGCTCAGTGCATGCGCGGGTCCATGTGGACGCCGTCGATGCGGACCGTCGCGCTGTTGAGGCTGGTGACGCGGACGCTCACCGTCGTCGAGTACCCGGCGGCGTACTTGCCGAGCAGCTCGTCGATCACCGCGGGCACGAACGCGAGCTTGGGAGAGGGCGCCGACGCGCCGGCGGGGCTCGTGAGGTCGGTGGACATGAGGGTGGCGCCCCGGGGGCCCAGCACCTCGACCCGCAGGTTCGCACCCTTGGTCTTCGAGCCCACCGCGTTCGTGAAGAAGCGGTAGAAGGCCGAGTCGGTGCTCACGCAGATCGCGGGGCTCGTGGCCGACGCGCCCGGGCCGAGCTCGAGGGCGTACTGGTCGGCGGCGCCGTCGGCGACGAGGGCGTCGTCGAGGTCGCGGACGACCCTGGCTCCGCCCGCGAGGCTCCATCCGGCCGCGCCGGCCTCGAAGTCGCCTCCCTTGACGAGCGAGTAGAAGGCGCTGTCGCCCCAGGGGGCGAAGACCGGCGCGGCGGGGTCCTCGCAGGCCGTGTCGGAGATGAGCGTCGTGGGCGAGGTCGTCGCGACGACCGTCTGCGTCGTGCTGGTCAGCCCTGAATCGATCGTCGACGCCTTGGCGGCGGGCTTGGCGAGAGCCGTGGGGGCGAGGGTCAGGGCGGCGGCGCCGATGGCGGCCAGGCCGATGATCCGGTTCTTCAGCGACATTGGAATCCTTTCCAGTGATGCGGACGACCCCGAGGGTGCCCGAGCGACCCGCCCGGCGGAAGGGCCGGTGGAGAAACCTCTAGGTCGCCTCAGGTCATCCCGGGACGTCAAGCGGGCACCGCCCGCCGCCGATTCCCCATGGGTGTGGCGATTCCTGACGCGATGGGGACCACGGTCCGCCGGCGACGACCCTGAGCGTCCGGCCCTGCCTGCGATGACGCGCCGCGAGCGGGTGGCCGAGGCGACCGTCGGGGGCGGCTTCGTCGCGGCCTGCCTGCTGCTGGCCGCCCTGGTCCCCGGAGGACCATCCCGTCGAGCTCGTCCCCATCCTGATCGCCGTCGTCGCGCTCGCCATCGCCTCGCGGGTGCGCTTCCCGGTGCACGAGGGCTTCACGGTCCCGATCGTCCTCATCTTCGTCCCGGCCCTCTTCCTGATCCCCCTGCCGCTGGTCGCCCCCGCGACGGCGCTCGCGCTGATGCTCGGCGCGCTGCCCGACGTCCTCCTGCGCAGGGTGCCGCCCTCGCGCCTGCTCTTCGCCGCGGCGAACTCGTGGTTCGCCGTCGGCCCGGTCGTCGTGCTCGCGCTCGCGGGCGCGACCGATGCGCGGTAGCGCGCCGCCGCTCGTGCTGATCGCGGCCCTGGGCGCCCAGTTCGCCACCGATCTCGCCGCCTCCGCCGTGCGCGAGCGGATCATCCGCGGGGCGACCCTGCGCGAGCAGATCGACGACGTCGTCTGGGTCTACGCGGTCGACGCGGCGCTCGCACCGGTCGGCCTGCTGGCGGCCCTGGTCAGCCCCGACCCCCACTACTCGATCCTGCTTCTGCTGCCGCTGCTCGGCCTGCTGCGCCTCTTCGCCACCGAGCGCCGGCAGCGTTTCGAGAGCATCTCCGAGCTGAGCGCCGCCTATCGGGGCACCGCCCTCGTGCTCGCCGACGTGGTCGAGGCCGACGACACCTACACCGGCGAGCACTGCAAGGACGTCGTCGAGCTCTCGCTGGCCGTGGCCGACGCGATGGGCCTCAGCGCCGAGCAGCGGCGCAACGTGGAGTTCGGCGCGCTGCTGCACGACGTGGGCAAGGTGGCGATCCCCAAGGAGATCATCAACAAGGCAGGCCCGCTCGACGACGCCGAGTGGGAGGTGATCCGCACCCACACGATCGAGGGCCACCGGATGCTCGACCAGGTGGGCGGCATCATGCGCGCCGTCGGGCTGGTGGTGCGGGCCTCGCACGAGCGCTGGGACGGCGGCGGGTACCCCGACGGCCTGGCCGGCGAGGACATCCCCGTCGAGGCGCGCATCGTCTCGTGCTGCGACACCTACAGCGCGATGACCACGACGCGCTCGTACCGGGCGGCGATGAGCGCCGAGGCGGCGGTCGCCGAGCTGCGCGCGTCGGCGGGCACCCAGCTCGATCCCGCGGTGGTGGACGTCCTGATCGGATGCATCGCGACCGACGCCGGCCGCCGCCGCCGCCCCTGCCCCGTCCCCGCCCTCGACTGGAGCCGCGAGAGCCCCGAGCCCGCCTAGCCGGCTGCAGGCTGAGCCCTCAGCCGCGGCCGGGCCGTCGCGACAGGCCGTCCAGCAGCCACCCCAGCCCGCGCTCGAACACCCGGTCGCCGGGGTAGCGCGACATCTCCTCGCCCAGCGCGTTCGTGTGCGGGTGCGTTGCGGCGTCGAGTGCCTGGGTGGCGCGATGGCCGCGGCGGCGCCGGCCCGCCGGGTCGGGGTCGTGGAGGCGGGGGATCTCGAAGGCGGTCGCGCCGATGGTGTGGACGAGCAGTGCCTGGAGCGCGAGCACCGCCTCCTCGCCGTCCACGCCCCCCTCGTGGAGGTCGGCCAGCATCCGCTCCCCGAGGCCCAGCGCGTTGGGCCCGACGGTCTGGCGCGAGAGGAACAGCGGCACCAGGTCGGGGAACTCCAGCAGCACCCGCCGCGTGTCGGCGAGCAGCGCTTCGAGCCGGGCCCGCCAGTCGCCGCCCACGGGAAGCGTGACGTCGGCCAGGACGGCGTCGAGGAGCGCGTCCACCAGGGCCGACTTGTCGGGCACGTGGCTGTAGAGGGCGTTCGGGGCGACGCCCACCTCGGCCGCGACGCGCCGCATCGTCACGGCCTCCAGGCCGTCGCGGCGAAGGATCGCGAGGGCGACCCCGATCACGTCGTCGCGGCTGATCCCCGCCCGCTGCCCGGTTGTCCGCATGGCGCTACTGTACAGCGTCCAGCAGCTGTTGTACGGTGTACAGCATGACCGACATCGCGCTCTTCCACTCCGCGCTCGGCCTCCGCCCCGCCGTTCACGCGTTCGCCGACGCCCTCCGCTCCGCGGGCCACGTGGTCCATGTGCCCGACTACTACGACGGCCGCGTCTTCGACGACCTGGACGCCGGGATCGCGTACCGCGACGCGCTCGGCATCGAGGAGATCGCCCGGCGCGCAACCGCGCTCGCCGACGCCCTGCCCGCCGAGGTCGTCTACGCCGGCTTCTCGCTCGGATCCGCTCCGGCGCAGCTCCTGGCGCAGACCCGGCCGGGGGCCCGCGGCGCGGTGCTGATGCACGGCGCCCTGCCCTCGGCCATGTTCGGCGCGCCCTGGCCCGCCGGGCTTCCCCTCGCGGTCCACACCGCCGAGGCCGACCCCTGGGTCGAGCTCGACGTCGCCCGCGCGCTGGTGGCCGAGGCCGCCGACGGCGCGCTGCACCTCTATCCCGGCGCGGGGCACCTCTTCGGCGACGACGCCGACCCCGGCTTCGACGCGGCGAGCGCCGCGCTGATGCTCGAGCGGGTGATCGCGTTCATGGATCGGATCGGCGTGGAGACGCGGTGACGGTCCGGCGGCGGACGGCTTGACGCGCGGGCTCGTGGCGGGGGATCGTCGGCACCCCGTCTCGCGGCCCCGGAGGCCCACATGAACCGCCCGAGCCCGTCCATGGCCGTCGCGCTCGCGGCGCTCGTCGTCGCCACCGCGGGATCCGCGACGGCGGCCTCCCGCCGGCTCTTCACGGGCGCCGACGTCAAGAACGCGACCCTCACCGGCGCCGACGTCCGCAACGCGTCCCTGACGGGGGCGGACGTGCGCAACGGCTCCATCGGCCTCTCCGACCTGGGCGCCGCGGCGCGGGACGCCATCGACGCGCCCGGGCCGCAGGGCCCCGCCGGCCCCACCGGCCCGGCGGGCGCCGTGGCGCCCGTCCCGCTGGCGGACATCGGCGGCGACAGCCAGGCCATCCCGGACGCCACCACCACCGAGATCGTCTGGACCGAGGCGGTCGCCGGCGTCGCCGCCCAGGACCCCGACGGGATGCACGACGACGCCGTCAACCCGTCGCGTCTCACACCGCCCTCGCCGGGCTTCTACACCGTGCAGGTGACGGTCGTCTGGACCCAGAACGCGGTGGGCGACCGGGAACTGCGCGTCGTGCGCCGCCCCGCGGGCGGCGGCGTCGAGTCCTCTCCCGTGGCCAGGCAGACAGGCGACGCCTCGGCGATCGCGCAGAACGCATCCTTCCTGGTGCGCATCGAGGCGGGCGACGCCATCGCCGTCACCGCCCGTCAGGGGAGCGGGGCCCCCCTGAACCTGAACCCGATCAGGATCAGCCTGGTGCGCTCGGCGCCTCTGCGGTGAGGTCCGCGCCCCCGGGATCGACCTGGTGGAAGGCGTCGGGCGGCAGCCCGGGACCGGCGAGGCCGGTATCGACGACGTATTCCCTGCCGTCGCTCTCATCGCGAAGATGCACCACATGGCACGGAAGACCGATCTCCGAGCGCTCGGAGTAGCCGAGCAGCGTGAACTCCGTCTCGACGGCGCCCCGGTGGCGGGTGAGGCGGCAGGCGCCGAGCCCCAGGTCGTGGCGGTGCTGCGCGACGAAGGGGCCGTGGGGGACCGTCTGGCGGATCCGGGTGCCGGGCTCGGGCCGCAGCCAGTCGTGGTCGAGGCCCACGTGGTCTCCACCGCTGTCGCCGATCGCCTCTCCGGCCTCCGCGGGCTCCGGGTCCTCGGCTCCGGGCGCGGGGCGGTTCACCTCGACCTCGACGGCTTCGTGGTGACGATCACCGGTCCGGGGGTGCCCTGGATGCCCAACGGGATCGCCGTCGCCGCGCTCCCGGAGCTCCCCGCGGTGGCCTGGAGGCCGGCGGACGCCGCCTCTCTGGAACCCGGTCGTCGCGCCGCTCGCGGGAGGCCGCCCGGCCGTCGCGGCGTTCGCGGCGTGGATCTCGCAGCGGGTCGCGCCGCCCGACGCGGCCCTCGAGGGCGCCGCGGAGCGGCTCGTCGGGAGGGGCCCCGGGCTGACCCCCGAGGGCGACGACATCCTCGGCGGCATGGCCATCGGCCTGCGGGCGCTCGGGCCCCCGGCCGGGATCACCGCCGCGCGCCTGGGCACCCTGCGTCGCGTCGCTGCGCCCGCCCGACCTGCGGCGGCGCACCGGCGCGCTGTCGGCCACGCTGCTCGAGCTGGCGCTCGAGGGGGCGGGCCCCGAGCCGGTCCACCGGCTGCTCGCCGAGGGCGACCGGGGGGCCGCGCTCGCGGATCTGCGCCGGCTGGGTGCGTCCACCGGAGGGGCGATCGCGGCAGGGATCGCGGGGGCGGCCGAGTACGTGGTGAGCGCCACCGCACAAGGGTAACGCCCCGGCGCCCGCCGCTCACCCGGGCCCATCGTCGTCGCGCCCCGCTGCCGATAACGTGCCCGAGCCCCCACGCCATGACCCCACCCCGCCGCCCAGCCACCCTCCTCGCCGCCGCCCTGGGCGCGCTCGCCCTCGGGGCAGGCGCCTCCGTGGTGCAGGCCCAGACCACCACACCGGCCGCCGACAGCTTCACCTTCACGGGCAACGGCTGGGGCCACGGAGTCGGGCCTGTCGCAGTACGGCGCCCGCGGACGCGCGCTCGCCGGATGGGACGCCGCCCGGATCCTGCGCCACTACTACCGGGGCACCACCCTCACGGTGATCAAGCGGCGCAACGTGCGCGTGCTGCTGTCGGGGGCGCGCACCTCGGCCGCCCTCACGAGCCCCACCGCCTGGCGCGCCGTGGGATTGCGCCCCAACGGGACGCGGGTCACCCCGCTGAAGGCGGGCGAGACCTACGTCCTCAGCGTCCTGGAGGACGGGCGCCTGGCGCTCGACCAGGGCGCGACGCGCATCGCTGTCTTCAGCGGCGCGGCCCGCCTGGAGGCCCGGGGGCCGGACGGCTGGGTCGCCTGGGGCCCGAGCCGGCCCGAGCCGGCGCGCCGCTACCGCGGGGGCCTGCGCGCCGTCCCCGCCGGGGGCGCCTTCGATCTGGTCAACGTGCTCGACCTCGAGGACTACCTGCGCGGGGTCGTGCCGCGCGAGATGCCCGCGAGCTGGGGCGACGACGCGCTCGCCGCCCTGGTGGCCCAGTCGGTGGCGGCCCGCAGCTACGCGCTCGCCACGCTGAAGCCGACGGCCAACTACGACCTCTACAACGACCAGCGCAGCCAGGTCTATGGCGGCGTGTCCGCCGAGGATCCCCGCACCACGCGCGCGGTGCTCTCCACCCGCGGGACGGTGCTGACGTACGATGGCGCGGTCATCACCGCGTTCTTCTTCTCCACCTCCGGCGGTCGCACCGAGGACGTGCAGAACGTCTTCCGCAGCAGCCCCCGGCCCTACCTCGTGAGCGTGCCGGATCCGTTCGACCGCATCTCGCCGTACCACCAGTGGCCCGACCCGCCCACGTTCACGGCGGCCCGGCTCGGCACGCTCCTCGGGCTCGACGGCCCGGTGACCGATGTGACCATCGTCCGGCGGGGCGTCTCCCCGCGTGTCCTGGAGGCCCGCGTGACCACGAGCTCCGGTCGTAAGACGACCCTCACCGGCACCTCCATGCGCTCGTCGCTGGGGCTGCGCGACACCTGGTTCACGGTCGCCCGGAACGCACCCGTCGCGACGGGGAACCGGTGAGCCGCCCCCGCGCCCTCGCCGCCTGCGCGGCGACGGCGGGCATCGCACTGGGGCTCGCGGGCACGGCCGCCGCCGCCGACCCGATCCTGCCGCTCTCCGACGTGCGCGCCGGCATGGTGGGCGAGGCGCGCACCGTCGTGCGCGGCACCGACATCGTCACCTTCCCGGTGACGGTGATCGACGTCCAGCGCTCCACCGACGGGCCCGGGGGCACCCTGATCCTCGTGCGGGCCGAGGGCGCGCTCATCGACCAGACCGGCGGCGTCGCCGAGGGCATGAGCGGCAGCCCGGTGTACGTCACCGGCGGCGACGGCGTCCCGCGCGTGATGGGTGCCGTGGCCTACGGCAGCGGTGACCAGGCGAACGTGATCGTCGGCGTGACGCCGATCGAGCAGATGATCGACTCCGGCGCCGGGCTGCGCGCGAACGCGGTGGCCCCCTCCACCTCCCCGGCCCGCCGGGCGGTCGTGGTGCGCGGCCGCGCCGCCGCCCGCGCCCTCGAGGCGCGCCGGCCCGACCGCATCGGCCTGTACCCGCTCGCGCGCTGGACGGTCTCGGGCGTCTCGCGCCCGCTCGTGGGCCCGCTGTCGAGCTCGCTCGCCCGCTCGGGCATCCGGCTCACGTCGATCGGCCCGCGCACGGCGCGGCCGGCCGTCACGCTCGTCCCGGGCGCCTCCATGACCGCCCTGCTGGCGGGGGGCGACCTGGTGATCGGGGCCGTCGGGACGGTGACCTACGTCAACGGCGCGACGGTGATCGGCTTCGGCCACCCGTTCCTCAACGCCGGGCGCTCGCGCTTCCTGCTGGGCGACGGCTACGTCTACCAGACGATCGCCGCGCCGATCACGGGCTCCAGCTACAAGCTCGCCGAGCCCGGGACGCTGCAGGGCATGGTCACGGGCGACCGCACCGACGGCATCACCGCCCGCCGCGGCCCGGTGGAGGGCATCACCGGCGTCTCCACCGCCACCGACCCCGACCGCGGCAGCGAGAGCACGGTGCGCACGACCATTGCGCCCGACGAGCGCACGGTGCCGATCGTCTCCGGCATCCTCCAGGACGAGCCGGCGGTGCGGGTGCGCGACGGCGTCGCGGGCGGCACCCTGACGCTGCGGATCTCGATCACGAGCCCCGACGTCGCCAAGCCGATCGTCTACCGCAACGTCTACGCCGCGGCGGGCGACGTCGTCTCGCTGGCCAGCGGCCAGCTCCCGCGGATGCTGTCGATCCTCATGCAGAACGGCGTCCGCCCGGTGCCGGTCTCGTCGATCTCGGTGACCCAGCGCCTCGAGTCACGCGTCCGCGCCGCCCGCATCACCGGGGCATCGATCCGCCGTACCGCCGGTCGCCGGCCGACGCTGATCCTGCGCGTCCAGCCCTTCCGGTCGTCCCCGCGCCTGGTGCGCGTGCCGGTGACCCTCCCCGAGGGCGTCGACGAGTTCTCGCCCGAGGTGCGCGTCCTGCCGAAGTTGACGGGCGGCTTCGACGCCTTCCCCGCCGATCTCAGCCAGAGCCTCGGGGGCTCGGTCGCGCTCGGCGCCCGTCCCGCCGCCGCGGTCCGCGCCGACCGCCTGGCCCAGCGCGCCACGGGCACGCGCCTGTCACGCGTGCTGCGCAGCCTGGACCGCGTCACCGACGACCGCAACGACGCGGTCCGCCTGCTCGCCGAGGGCGACGACGCCGACGATCCCCAGGCGGGGGTCACCGTCGCCGTGCCCTACGTCATCTACGGCGGCCGGGCCACCACCCGGGTGCGCTTCTAGCTCGTCATCTCCAGCAGCTCGACCAGGTTCCCCACCGGGTCGCGCGCGAAGACGCGCTCGCGGCCGATGATGGTGGCGCCCGCCTCGCTGACGCCCACGCCGATCTCCTCGAGCGTGGCCCGGGTGGCCGCGAGGTCGTCGACCTGAAGGCAGAAGTGATGGGCCCGGGTCGGGTCGGGCGGCAGGGTCTGGGGGATGAAGTGCAGCTCCACGCCCTGGTGGTCGGTGGCGAACCACACCCAGCCCAGGTGGGCGACCTCCGCGGGCACCGGCATCTCGGTCATCCCGAGGGCGTCGCCGTAGAACGCGCGGATCGCATCGGCCTGGCCCGGAGGGAAGGTGATCCCGACGTGCTGGAGGATGAACACCGCCCGAGTTTAATGAACGGTTCAGAGATGGTGCCGCCCGCGCGTCTACAGTCGGTCGATGCGTGCCACCACCACCGGGCGGCGGCTGACGATCGACGGCATCCTGGCCGACGCGCGGTCGACCCTCGTCCGGCTCGACCCCCGTCAATCCCTGGCGGCGACGGCCGCCGGGGGGCTGATCGTTCGACATCCGCTCCGACCGGCAGCGCGGCCGCGACGGCCTGGTGCCCGGCGCGCGCCGCATCCCGCGCAACGTCCTGGAATGGCGCTTCGACCCCTCGCGCGACTACTGCGATCCCGTGCTGGTCTCGGTCACCGGAGCCCTCGTGCTGATGTGCGACGAGGGCTATCAGTCGAGCCTCGCCGCGGCGACCCTGCAGCGGATGGGGATCGACCGCGCCACCGACATGATCGGCGGCTTCCGGGCCTGGCGGGCGAGCGGGCTCCCGCTGCTCGCGCCGTGACCGGCGCGGGTCCCCATCGCCGGGGCGCCTCCGGCGCGCGGGCAACGCTCACGCCCGCGCTCGACATGCCGGCCGAGCGGGGTCCGCGCGCCGCGGTACCGCGCGAGGCCTACTTCGAGGTCACCAACCGGTGCAACCTCCTGTGCGAGACCTGCCCCCGCACCCACTTCGAGCTCGAGCCCCCCGCCGACCTGACCTACGCCCGGATGGTGGAGATCGGCGATCAGCTACCGGATCTCGAGCGGCTGGTGCTCCACGGCGTCGGTGAGCCGCTGCTCAACCCCGAGCTTCCTCGGATGATCGCCTACGGAGCCGGGCGCGGTGCGCAGGTCATCTTCAACACCAACGGCGTCCTGCTGGACCAGCGGCGCGGGGACGCCGTGACGGAGGCCGGGCTCACGGGCCTGCGTGTCTCCCTCGACGCAGCGACACCCGAGACCTACCACCGCATCCGCGGGGCCGACGTGCTGCCGCGCATCCTGCGCAATCTGCGCGGCTTCACCGAGCGCCGCGCGGCGCGCGGCGAGACGGACCCCGTGGTCACCGTCTGGGCGACGGCCGTGCGCGAGAACCTCGACGAGCTGCCCGAGCTGGTCCGGCTCGCGGGAGAGTCGGGCGTGAGCGGGGTCAACCTGCAGAGGCTCGTCTTCAACGGACTCGGGATGGCGGTCGCCGAGCAGTCGGTCTACCGCGATCTCTCGGAGCGCCAGGAGGAGGTCCTCGCCGCATGCCGTGAGGCGGCGGCACGGGCCGGCATCGCCATCACCGGAAGCGGTGGCACCGAGGGCGAGGGCGCGCTGATGGCCGGCGCGTCCGAGGGCGCCTGGTTGTCGTGCCGGCGCCCCTGGCGGGTGCTCTACGTGACGGCGCACGGCACCGTGCTGCCCTGCTGCATCTCGCCATTCACGACCACCGACACCGGCCAGCTCGCGCTCGGAAACGTGATCCGCGACGGCGTCGCGGACGTCTGGAACGGTCCGGTGATGCGCGACTTCCGCCGGCGCCACCAGAGCGACGACCCCCCCGCCCCCTGCGCCCCCTGCGGATCGCAGTGGAGCCTGTGAGCGCGGTCGGGGTGGCCGCTACTCCAGGTGCGGCGCGGCGAGCAGGAGGCAGAGGGCGGTCTGCCCCTCGGTCATCTCCCCCCGCCGTGCGCGGGCCAGGGCCTCGGCGACCGGGATCCTCACGACCGTGAGCTCCTCGCCGGGGTCCGGGTGCGCAACGCCCGGATCCAGATCGACGGCGAGGAAGGCGTCCGAGCGCAGGCTCAGGTGGGCGCTCGAGGAGAAGAACGTGCCCAGGTGCCTCCAGGTGCCTCCGCGGGCGCCCGTCTCCTCGGCCAGCTCGCGCTCGGCGGCCTCCCGCGGGCCCTCGCCGTCGTTGACCGAACCGGCGGGCACCTCGAGGGTCCAGTCGCGGACGGGGTGGCGGTACTGGCGCACCAGCAGCACGTCGCCCCCCGAGACCGCGACCACGAAGACCGCCCGCGGGGTGGCGAGGTAGAGGTAGTCCCCCGTGGTGCCGCCGGGGCCCGAGATCCGGTCGAGCATCACCGACCGCCAGGGGCTCGCGCGGAGTACGCGGCCGTCCACCAGCCGCGCGCCCGGCGGGGCGGGTATCCCGACCTGCGCGGCGATACGGGCGAGCGCGTCCGCGCTGCGTGCTCCGAGCCGGCCAGGCGGCTCGTGGGCGGCGAGCGAGAGGTCTGCCGACGTATCGATGTCGAGCCAGCGCGCCACCTGCTCGGCGCGCAGGCCGGCCTCCCGCGCCCGCTGCAGCGTCACGGCGCCGCAGGCGGGCGTGGACCACGGGATGTCGCTGAAGGGGGCCTCGTGGAAGCGCGCCATGGCGATCATCCAGTAGCCCCCGTCCAGGCCGGGTCCGAGCACCACGTCCGCCCCCTCGTCCAGCATGCCGAAGGCGCGCGCCAGTTCTCCGGCGGGCAGGCCCGGGACATCCGAGGACACCAGCGCGAGCGCCCCGCCGCAGGCGCCGGCGCGCATCTGCTCGCGCAGGGCCGCGCCGAGGCCGCGCCCCCGCTGCACCTCGATCGTGACGCCCGGCCCGAGCAGGTCGGCCAGCGCCGCGGCTTCGCCGGCGTCGGGACACAGGACGCCCACCTCGTCGGCCTCCGCCCGGCAGGCCTCGAGCGTGTCGCGCAGCATCGCCTCGGCGAGATCGGCGGCCAGGCCCGGCGACAACGGGGGGACCAGGCGCGTCTTCGAGCGCCCCGAGCGGGGCGCCTTCGCGACCACCAGCACCCGTCGGGCGCCGCTCACGTGTGGCGCAGGGCGACGGCGAGCATCCGGGCCCCCGCGCGCGTGGAGGGGCCCAGGCGTCCCGCGACCTTCGACTCACCGCCGCGCCGGCGGCGAAAACCGACCTCGACCTCGGTGATCGCCATGTCGTGGCGTCGCGCGGCCACGATCATCTCCGTCGGCCATCCGTACCCTCCCTCGCGCATCCCGAGCTCGGCGAGCGACCGCGCCGGAATGGCCCGCATGCAGGGCACGTCGCGCAGGCGCAGTCCGTAGGCGAGGCGCAGAACGCCCGTGACGATGGCGTTGCCGAACCTCTGATGGGCTCCCATCGCACCGGGCTCGGCCCGCGTCCGCGCACCCAGGCTCAGTTCGGCCTCACCGGCCAGCACCGGCGCGATCACCCGCTGCAGGTCGCGCGGATCGCAGCTGCCGTCCCCGTCGAGGAAGACCAGCAACTCGGCGTCGGTCGCGGCGGCCCCGGCCGCGCAGGCGCGTCCGTAGCCGCGGCGCGGTTCCACCACCACCCGGGCCCCCCCGGCCGCCGCCACCGCCGCGGTCTCGTCGGTGGAGCCCCCATCGACCACGACGATCTCGTCGACGAGCCCGGGGGGCCACTCGGCCAGCAGCGACCGCAGCGCCACCTCCTCGTCGAGCACCGGGATGACGGCCGCGATCCGCGGCGAGCGCGCGAGCGGGGCGGGCGTCCGCGCGGGGCGGGCGCGGGTCGCCACCCGCCACGCCGCGACCGCGGCCAGAGGCCCGTAGACCACCAGGCTCGTCCACAGGGGCAGGGCCCCGGTCTCCTTGACGATGTAGACGAGCGGCAACGCCCCCGACACCCAGAGCCATCCGGGCGCCCAGGTGATGGCCAGCATCGGCACCAGGATCAGCGCGTGCCAGGGCTGGACGTAGTCGACCACGACGAGCAGGCCCCCCAGCACGAGCAGCGCCGTCCGGGCGACCTGCTCCACACCGGAGTGCTCGCGCAGGCTCACGACCCCCACCAGCGACAGGAGCCCCACCACCAGGACGATCCGCGAGGCCTGAGCGCCGATCAGCGCAGAGACGACCCCGTCGAGACTCCCGTTGAACCGCTCCTGCGCCTCGAAGCGGCGCAGCGAGCCGAGCGCCCCGCCGCCGACCGTCGCGGCGTAGGGGATGTAGGCCAGGCCGGTGAGGCCGATGGCCGCGACCACGAAGCGCCGCCCGCCGGCGCGCGCCAGGGCCGGCACCAGGAGAAGCGGGCCGAGCTTCACCAGGGCCGCCGCCGCGACGCAGGCGCCTGCCAGCGCCCGCCGCCGGGCCGTCCAGGCCGCCAGCAGCCCGGCCACGGCCAGGACGGCGAGGGCGTCGAGGTGGCCGTTTCCGGCGATCTCGCTCACCGCCAGCGGATGCCATGCGTAGGCCACCACCCGCTCCGGCGGCGCGCGCATCCTCCGCAGCGTGAACACGAGCAGACCCACCGCCGCGAGCTCGGCGAGCAGGAACAGCCAGGTGGAGGCGCGTACCGAGTCCCCGAGCGTCGCGCGCGAGGCGAGGAACGCCGCCTGCGCTCCGGGCGGGTAGACGGTGATCCAGTCGCGATGGTTGAGGCCCGGCCAGACGACGTCGTCTCTCAGCCCCGCCAGGGCGGGGTCCGTGGGGGCGTGGCGATAGGGGTTGACCCCGGCGAGCTGCACCGCGCCGTCCCACGCGTAGCGGTGGACGTCTCCCGAGAGCGGGGGGGTGGCGTCACCGGGCACGAAGGCGGCTCCGCGGAACGCGATCGCGCCGACGATGACCACGACGAGGCCGGCCCGGCCGCCGCCCAGGCCCCTCCAGCAGAGCGCCAGCGCGGGCAGGAAGATGGCGAGCGCCGCCATCTGGCCCACGACCTGCGTCGTGGGGTCGCTCACCCCGCGCAGGGCGAGCTGCACGACCAGCATCGCCATGCCCAGCCCCGCCAGACCCGCCGTCCTCGACACGCCCCCGGCGCGCCCCGTGATCACGCTCACCTGAAGCGGGTCGCCTCGACCACCGGCGCGTCGCTGATCAGGCCGATGAAGCTCCGCAGGCCCGCCGCCAGCGGCCGGGTCTGGCGGGAGACGAGCAGGTCGGTGTCGAGGCGTCCGCCGCGGACGGTCGGGGCGAAGGGGCTCCAGAAGAGGCCGTCCGTCGTGATCGTGACCTCGGCAGGGAGCTCGTCCATGCCCGCGAGCTCACCCATGCCCGCTCCGGCCGCCCGTCCGCGCGCCGCCGTCGGTCGCACCACGTGATCCTCCGGGGCCACTCCGAGATCGGCGACCAGCGCCTCCACCTGGCTCAGCTCGCCCTCGGTCTGCCCGTAGAGCGTCGTCGCCACGCGAACGCCGATGCCCCGCTCGATCAGGCGCGGGATGGCGCCCACGACCCGCTCGAAGTTGCCGGGTCCCCGCATCGGGTCGTTGGCGATCGGCGACGCCGCGTCGAGGGAGATCTGGAGCGTCACGTCGCGGTCGCGGATCGGGTCGAGGCGGTCGATCCGGTCGCCCTCGAAGAGGGTGGCGTTGCTCAGCACGAGCACGGGAAGGGTGAGCGACAGCTCGGCGGCCAGGGCCGGGAGGTCGGCCCGCAGGAAAGGCTCCCCGCCGGTGATCCCCACCCCCTGAAAGCCGAGACCGGCGGCCTCGGCCACGCTCTCGCGCATCGCATCGGCCCCGAGCTCGCGCCGCTCCACGCCCGGGCCCGACTCCGTCAGGCAGTAGGCGCAGGTCAGGTTGCAGTGGTAGTTGGCATAGAGCCACAGGCGGGGGCCGAGTCGCCCCGTCTCGATCAGCTCGGCCACCTGCCCGGCGAGGGGGTTCACCGTGCGCTCAGTGTGCGGGCGTCGAGGGGGAGGCCGGCCAGGCCGGCAACGTAGTTCAGGGTGGTGATCGCGCCGGCGAGCACGGTCAGCTCGACGATCTCGTGGTCCTCGAAATGCTCGCGCATCGCCGCGAGGAGATCGTCGCCCACGCCCCCGGCGTCGGCCACGATCTGGTCGCAGAACTCGGTGAGCACGCGCACCCTGGCCGGGAGGCGGTCGTCCGGGGGCTCTCCGGAGGCCAGCGCGGCCACCACGTCCGGCGCGAGCCCGGCGTTCCGTGCCACCACCTCGTGCGTCGGCACGCAGTAGTCGCAGCGATTGGCGACCGACACGCGCAGTACCACGACCTCCTTGGTCGGGAGGTCTACGGTGGTCGCGTTCATCACCTGCGCGAGCAGCGGGGCGAGTGCCGCCAGGGTGTCGGGCGAGCCGGCGAGGGCCTTCGTGATGTTCGACGCGTCACCGTCGGAGGGGTAGAGGGAGCGCACCAGCATCCCGGCCTGATCGCGCTCGACCAGGGGCAGTCGTGCCGGCATGTCTTCGCCGCTCAGAAGATCCGCCGGCGGGTGAGGGAGGGCCGAGCTCTCAGCACCCGTGCATCGAGGCCCCAGATCCGCCCGGAGGGCACCAGGGCGAGGATCACCAGGGGCACGTACTCATGCGGCTGCTCGAACGCCCAGCGGTTGCTCGAGAAGTACAGGCCCGCGAGGAAGAGCTGCTGACCGAGCCCGAGCAGCGCCGCCCCGCGGCTCGCCAGGCCCACGATCAGGAGCGCCCCGACGCCGAGCTCCATCGCCGTGATCAGCCACTGGAAGAGATCCCAGTTCGGCAGGATCAGGTCGTTGGCGATCCACGGGATCACCGGAAGGTCGGTGCGTGCGCCCTCGTTCTCCAGGATCGATCGCGCGAGGCCACGGTCGATGAGGTTCGCCGAGTACGGGCCGATCGAGATGTCGGTGAACGAGAAGAGCTTCGCGACCCCGTTCGCGAAGAAGATCAGCCCGACGAAGATGCGCAGGGCGGCGAGGCCCTTCGCGAGCAGCCGGGCGTCGGGGATCAGGTCGTCGGCGGAGGGGGGGGTGGCGGCACGGGCGGCGTCGGTCATGATCCGACGGTAGCGATGGGCGCGCCGGCGCATCTGAACAGTCGCTTACGCCAGGTCGTGCGGCGGGTCCTCGAGGATCGTCTCCACCCGCAGCAGCGCCCGTCGCGCGGCCTCGGTGGCGCTCTCGCCGAACTCCATCACCCAGACGTCGCCGGGCAGGCCTCCGACGAACATGTACCACCCGCCCGAGTCGTGAGCGCGCGGGCCGTCGAAGTAGAGCGAGGGGACGCGACGGGCCAGGTCCCTCAGGCGCTCGTCGTCATCGTGCTCGAGCGGCGCGCCCGGGGCGGCCGCGAGGCCGGTGGCGTACTCCTCGAGCACCGAGATCCAGTCCTCGCCGTCCCGGGTGCGCCCGGTGAGGGCGAGGACGGCGTCGGCCACGGTCGGCCAGAGCGGGTCGCCGGCGGCCGGGTCGGCGCTCTGCGACCAGCCGCAGAGGTGCTCGGCGACCTTCACCCGGGCGCCGTCGGGCAGGTCCAGCTCGAGCAACCGCGCGCCCGGCCGGCTGAGATCCCGCACGATCACGCGGCCGTCGGGAGCCTCCAGCGCGATCCGCCGGTCGCTACGCCGGGTCGTGGCCGACCATCTCCTCGGCCGGCACATCCCGCCAGACCTGGGCGGGGAGCCCGGCCACGAGCTTGCCGGCGGGCACGTCGCGGGTCACGAGCGCACCGGCGGCCACGAAGGCCTCGGCGCCGATCTCGATGCCCGGCAGGATCACCACGCCGCCGCCCACCCGGGCGCCCCGGCGGATGATCGCGCCCTTGATCTGGTCGTGGCGCGCCTCGGTGCGGCCCATGAAGTTGTCGTTGGTCGTCGTCACGCACGGGGCGATGAAGACGTGGTCCTCCAGCTCCGAGTAGGCCGTGATGTACGAGTTCGACTGGATCTTGGTGAAGGCCCCGATCGGCACGTCGTTCTCCACGCACACCCCGCGGCCCACCACGACGCCCTCGCCCAGCACGCAGCGCTCGCGCACGGATGCCTGGTCGCCGATGATCACGTCCGGCCCGAGCACCGTGCCGGCGTAGACCACCGCGCCGCTGCACACCGCGGCCCCGGCGCCGATCTCCAGCGCGGCGAGTGGCTCCTTCTTCTTGCTGGTGGAGCGCTTGGAGAGCTTGGGCTGCTTGCCCAGGACGACGTTGTCCTGGATCACGCAGCCGTCGCCGATCCGCGTGCCGTCGTGGATGACCACGTTGGCGCCGATCTCGACGTCCTCTCCGATCACGACACCCTCGCCGAGGACCAGGTTCTCGCGGCTCATGAGCTCACTCCCGTCGCCAATGTCACCGGCCGGCCCGACGACGCGAGCGACTCGCTCATCGCCTCCAGCACCTCCACCACGACCGCTCCGGCCGGCCCGTCCGAGGGCGTCGGGGCGCGGTCGGCCACCGCGGTCACGAAGCGGTCGCACACGATGCGCAACGGCTCGGTGGCCGGGATCTTCGGGATGTGGATGTCGCCGGACCGGACCTGGATGTACTCCCCGTACGTCTCGGTGCGGGGGATCGGGCCCTTGTCGTAGATCGTCACCTTGCGCTCGGTCTCCATGTCGTCGAAGACGACCATCCGCTCGGAGCCGATGACGGTCATCTTGCGCATCTTGTGCGGGTCGAGCCAGCTGAGGTGGAGGTGCCCGATGATGCCCGAGGGAAACTTGATCCGGCCGAAGACGACGTCCTCGACGCCGGGCTGCAGGTAGCTCTCGCCGCTGGCCGACACCTCGGCCGGCCGCTCGCCCACCAGCCACAGCATCACCGAGATGTCGTGGGGGCCGAGGCTCCAGAGGGCGTTCTCGTCGGCGCGCACGATGCCGAGGTTCTGCCGGTTGCCGTAGAGGTAGAAGACCTGGCCCAGGTCGCCCGCCTCGATCAGGTCCTTCAGCTTCTGCACGGCCGGGTGGTAGACGAGCAGGTGGTCCACCATCAGCACGCGCCCGCGGGCGTCGGCCAGCGCGGCCAGATCGCGGGCGTCGGCGCCGGTCAGCGCGAGCGGCTTCTCCACGAACGCGTCCTTGCCCGCCTCGAGCGCCATGCGCGTCAGCGCGGCGTGCGTGGGCACCGGCGTCGCGATCACCACGGCGTCGAGCGTGTCGTCCGCGAGGAGGTCCTCATAGCGCGTGGTGAAGGTGCTGCCCGGGTACGAGGCGCGGTGCCGGGCGAGCACGTCCTCGTCGCGGTCGCAGACCCATGCCAGACGGCAGCCCTGCATGCGGTCGAAGTTGCGGGCGAGGTTCGGCCCCCAGTAGTTCATGCCCACCACGCCGATGGACACCTCGCGCGGAGTGGCTACTAGAGCCTCCAGACCTTGCCGTCCGCCTCAGGGACGACGTTGCGGAGATCCACCACCAGCTGCGACTCGTGGGCGACCATCTCCCAGTCCATGCCGGAATGGGCGGTCACGACCACCGCGACGTCGTACGCCGCGAGCGATCGCGGCGTCGAGGGTGATCGAGGCCATGCCGAGCTTGGGCAGGTCGGGCACGTGGGGGTCGTGGTAGTCCACGACGGCGCCCTCGGCCTGCAGCAGCTGGATGATGCGCAGCGACGGGCTCTCGCGGGTGTCGTTGACGTCGGCCTTGTAGGAGACGCCCATCACGAGCACCCGGCTGCCGTTGAGCGCCTTGCGGCGGCTGTTCAGCGCGCGGCCGACCTTGGTCACGCAGAAGATCGGCATCTGCGAGTTGACCTTGCCGGCGAGCTCGATGAACTCGGTGTGCAGGTCGAACTCGCGGGCCTTCCACGTGAGGTAGAAGGGGTCGATCGGGATGCAGTGACCGCCGAGGCCGGGGCCCGGGCGGAAGGGCATGTAGCCGAAGGGCTTGCTCGCGGCGGCGTCGATGACGTCCCAGACGTCGATGTCCATCCGGTCGCAGAGCATCGCCAGCTCGTTCACCAGGGCGATGTTGACGCTGCGGAAGATGTTCTCGAGCAGCTTGGTGAGCTCGGCGACCTCGGGGCTGCCGACCGGCACGAGCGTCTCGCAGGCCTGGCCGTAGAGCTCCATGGCGCGGCGCGTGCACTCGGGCGTCAGGCCGCCGACGACCTTCGGCGTGGTCGCCGTGGTCCAGTCGGTGCGGCCGGGGTCGACCCGCTCGGGGGAGAAGGCGAGGTGGAAGTCCTTGCCCGCCTTCAGGCCCGAGCGCTCGAGCACCGGCGCGAGCTCGTCGCGGGTGGTGCCGGGGTAGGTGGTGCTCTCCAGCACCACCAGGTGCCCGGGGCGCAGGCGCTGGGCGAGGCTCTCGGCCGCGCCGAGCACAGCCGACAGATCGGGCTCGCGGTGCTCGGTGAGCGGCGTCGGCAGGCAGATGAGGATCGCGTCCACCGCGCGCAGCTCGTCCCACGAGGTGGTGGCGCGCACCATGCCGGCGTCCACGAGAGCGCCGAGGCGCTCGGAGGTGACGTCCTCGATGTACGACTCGCCGCCGTTGATCTGATCGACCTTCGACTGGATCGCGTCGAGGCCGAGCACCGGCACGCCGCCCTCGGCGAAGGTCACCGCAAGCGGAAGACCGACGTAGCCGAGACCGACCACGCCGACCTGGGGTGCGTGCGGGCTCAGCGGGAGGGGGTCGGCGCGGGGGCCGGGAAGGGGGACGGGCTCGTCACGACGCACTACTGTAGGGATCGGGGACCCCGACTGAAAGGACCGCCCGCTGAGGCCCGACACTCTCCTCGCCGGTCTTCCCCGTCTGGTGCGCGTCGCCGACGAGACGCGATGGCGCGGACAGGCGTCCGTGGCGACCGCCGTGGTGGTCGGCGCCTTCTGGACGAGCACCTGGCTGCTGGGCGAGCCGGTGCGCCCCGGCGCCACCGCGCTGGCGGCCGCGGTCGTCGCCCTGCCGACGCTGCTGGTCGCATCCCTGACCACCACGCGCCGCATCCACGAGAGCCTGGTGCGGGCGGTCCCCCCGCCACGCGCGAGCATCCACGAGACGCTGGCGGCCTCGCGCGACCGGCGCATGCGCCTCAGCGGCGTCGTCCTGACGGGCATCGTGGCCCTGATGCTCTTCGACCGCTTCAGCGGCACCGGCGGCGTGATGGCGGGCCTCGTCGCGGGCCTGCTCGGCCCGCTCGGGGCGGCCGACTGGTTCGAGTCGGGTCAGTGGGCGGCCGCCGAGCGCCAGCGCGAGTCGCGCATCTTCGTGATCATCCGCCCGGACGCCCTCACGCCGCGGCTCGGCGCGTCGGAGGTCCATGAGACCCCCCGCCCCGGACGCGACCACGACACCCGCCTCGAGCCCAGCCCCTTCGACCTCGAGATCTGACCAGCCGCGAACCGCGATCAGCGGGCCTGTCGCAGGCTCGCCTTGCGGGCCGCGGCCAGGGCGGCCTTCTTGCGCAGGACCTTGGTCGAGGCGACGCAGAAGTTGCTGACGCCCACCGGGCGCGTGGTGAACGCCGTGCCGGTGTACGGCCAGACGCGCCACACGTAGCAGGTGCCGGCCTTCAGGCCCTTCTTCGGCGCCCGGAACTGCAGGCCGCGCGGGAAGCGCGAGAGCACCTTGGTCACCTTGGGCTTGGCGTTGCCCTTGCGCTTGGTCACCTGGAAGATCTGCAGGTTGTAGAGCTTGGTGCCGCGCGGGCCCTTCTTCCACCGCAGCAGGGGCTGCAGGGTGGGCAGGATCGTGCCGGCCTTCGGCTTCAGGCGCAGGGCGTTCTGCTTGGGCAGGCTCGCCAGGAACACGGCGCGGTCGTTGTCGGAGGGGTCGGCGACCAGCGGGGCGACCACCGTGAAGCCCTCGGTCGCGGCCGCCGAGACGTTGCCCGCGGCGTCGATCTGCACCACCTGGAAGGTGTACGGGCCGTCGGCCAGCGCGGGCAGCTCGGCGGCGGTCACCGGGGTGTCGATCGGGCCGACCACGGCGCCGGCGGCCGTCAGGACGCTCCAGCGCGAGAAGGCACCGGGCTCGGCGGCCCAGGTGAACGTGGGGGCGGTGCCGATCGCGGGGAAGGTCGGGCGCCCGGTGATCACCGGGGCGGCCGGCGCCTGGGTGTCCACCTTGAACGTGCGGGTGGCCTCGGCGCTGCCCTGGCCGGCCTCGGTGATCTGGGTGAGGCGGAAGACGTAGTCACCGTCCGGCAGCGCCGCGAGGGTGGTCTGGGTCGCGGCACCGCCGCCCTGGCGGATCGGCTGCTGCGAACCGGAGGTCGTCAGCTCCCAGTGGAAGTTGGCCTCGGTGCCCTGCCAGGTGAAGGTCGGCCCGGTGTCCTGGGTCGGCGCGTTGGGGCCGCCGGTGATCGAGGGCGCGGGCGGCACGGTGGGGTCGATCTTGAGGTCGAAGGCGCTCGAGAGCCGCACGTTGCCGGCCTTGTCGATCGAGCGCACCCACCACTTCAGCGCCACCATCTCGGGCAGCGGCGAGGGCCGCAGATCCGTATCACGGGTCGCCGTGTAGTTGCCGACGCCGCCGACGTCGTCACGGTTGGCGAGCACCTGACCGCCGGTGGCGTTGTACTCGAGCGAGAAGTCCTCGTCCGTCGAGAAGACCAGCTGGTAGCGGTCGACACCCGACATCACGTCCGTGCCCGGCCGTCCACTCGAAGGTCGGCTCGCTCGCGACCAGCGCGCCCGGGGCCACCGGGGCGGTGCCGCCCGGCTGCGTCGAGGGCAGTGGCCGCGTGTTGTCGAAGCCGAACTGCTGCGGGATCGGAATCGCCGACGCGTTGCCGACGAGGTCGGTCAACGTGATCGTCCCGGCGCCCGCCAGCTTGAAGCCCTCGGTCGTCCAGGTCCTGTCGGCGCACTCAGTCGGCGCGACGCCGACACCGGTGCCGTCCGAGCAGTTGCTGACCTGCACCGTCAGGGGCGCGCGGAACCAGCCGCCGACGCCGCCCGAGGGGCCCGAGAGGCTGATCGTCGCGCTGGCCGGGCCGATGCGGTCCACCTTCACGGGAAGCGTGGTGTAGGCGCTCGCGGGGAAGCCCGCCTCGAGAGAGCGGACCTTGAAGAAGAAGTCGCCCTCCGGCGGGTCGATGGTCGCGCCCGAGGTCAGCGGCAGCGTCGGCTCGTCGAGGATGCCGGGCACCAGCCCGCCCTCGTACGTGACCGCCCCGCCCCCGTCGGGCACGCCGTTGACCCAGGTGAAGGTCCAGGTGGTCTGGTTGCCGGGGCTCACCGGGTTCGACGCCAGGCCCGACGGTGCGCCCGCGCCGAGCGCGGAGGGGGCCGTCACCAGGCCCGCCGCGGCGACGGCCGCGAGGGTGGCGAGGCGAAGGGAGGAGGGCACGCGACGCTTCATCTACTCACGACCACCAGATTGGGAGGGAATCAACAGATCTTAACCACGCTTGGTACTCACCTGACGACTGGCCGATGGTCCAGCTTCCCGCCGCGAAGGGGTGGTTCTCCGACCCGGGGCACGTAAGGGATTGCGTTTCAGGCGAGCGTCCCGGCCACCGCGTCGGCGATGAGCTCCGAGGCGGCGCCATCTCCGTAGTAGTGCGGCCTCTCGTCCGGCATCGACACATCGGCGAGGGCTGCGCGGACCTTAGCGGCGTCCATGCCGGTCAGGCGGTTGAAGCCCCCCTCCACCGTCTCGACCCACTCGGTCGTGTCACGCAGTGTGACGCAGGGGATGCCGTGGAAGTAGGCCTCCTTCTGCACCCCGCCCGAATCGGTCACCACCGCGCGCGCTCCCAGCAGCAGCGAGGTGAAGTCGAGGTAGCCCACGGGTGGCGACAGGCGGAGGGTCGGATGGGCCTCGATGCGCGTCCACAGGCCGGCCGACTCGAGGCGGTGGCGGGTGCGCGGGTGCACCGGGAAGATCGCGGGCTCCTCGATCGCCTCGAGCACCTCCACAAGGCCCGCGAGGGCCTGCGGCGTGTCGGTGGCCGCCGCGCGGTGCACGGTCACCAGCAGGTAGCCGCCGGGTTCGAGGCCGAGGGCGCGCGGACCCGGGCGGGCCGCGGCCGCCGGCGCGAACATGCGGCTGGCGTCGAGCATCACGTCGCCCACCTGGTGCACGCCGGAGGTGATGCCCTCGCGGGCCAGGTTGGCGACCGCGGTGTCGGTGGGGCACATCAGCAGCGCCGAGAGGTGGTCGGTGACCACCCGGTTCTGCTCCTCGGGCATCGACTTGTCGAACGAGCGCAGGCCGGCCTCGACGTGGCCGATCGGCATGCCGAGCTTCGCCGCCGCGAGCGCCCCCGCCAGCGTGGTGGTGGTGTCGCCGTAGACGAGCACCATGTCGGGCGCCTCGGCCACCAGCAGCGGCTCGAGGCGCTCCAGCATCACGGCGAGCTGGGTCACCGGGCTGCCCGACCCCACCTCGAGGGCGTGATCGGGCTGGGGCACGCCCAGCTCGTCGAAGAAGAGGTCGGCCAGCTCGGGGTCGTAGTGCTGGCCGCTGTGCACGAGCACCTCGGTGACCCGGCGGCGCAGCGCGCGGCTGAGGGGGGCGGCCTTCACGAACTGCGGCCGGTTCCCCACGATCGAGACGATCTTCAAATTCCGCTGAACCCCACTCCCGCGAGCCGTTGGGTGATGACCTCGAACCGCCCGGTCGCCACCAGGACGCCGATCATGATGAAGACCGCGGCGGCCGTCGCGTTCACGACGCGCCAGCGGTCGCGCATCCAGCGGAAGGCGGCCATCGTCCGTGTGATGAACAGGCCCGAGAGCAGGAACGGGATGCCGAGCCCGAGCGAGTAGGTGAACAGCAGGCTCGCGCCGAGACCCGGCGAGCCGGTGGGCGCGGCGTATCCGAGGATGCTGCCGAGGATCGGCCCGATGCAGGGGGTCCAGCCCACCGCGAAGGCCGCGCCGACGAAGGCGGCGCCCGCCAGGGTGGTGGGCCGGCGCGCCAGCGGGATGCGCCGCTCGGTCTGCATCAGCCCGAACTGCGGCAGCGCCACCATCGCGATGCCCATCGCGATCAGCAGCAGCCCGGCGATCAGGTTGAGCGCGTCCTGGTGGCTGGTGAGCGAGTAGCCGATCAGCCCGGCGCTCGCGCCGTAGGCGGTGAACATCAGGGAGAAGCCGGTGACGAAGGCCACCGTCGGCACCATCACGTCGCGGGTGCGGGTGCCCAGCTCGTCGAACGACACGCCCGAGATGAACGACAGGTACCCGGGCACCACGGCCAGGACGCAGGGCGACGCGAACGACACGAAGCCCGCGGCGAAGGCGACCGGATAGCTGAGCGCCGAGATCTCCTGCATGCAGCGATCGTAGCCGTCGGCGGCGCCCCGACCGTCATCGGGGCGCCACCCCGCCTGTCCCGTCTCGGGCTCAGCCCGTGACGGCGACCCTCACCACGCGGGGCGGGCGGGCGCTGACCCGCACGCAGGCGCGCGATCCCGTGGCCGACACGCCGGGGGCGGTCACCCGCGCCCGGTTGCAGCGGATCCCCGAGGCGTCGGAGGACGTGCGCACCCGGATGTAGACCGTGCGCGAGTGACCGGGACGGATGCGGGCGATGCTCCACGAGGGGCGCCCGCCGACCAGGGTCACCCGGGGGCTGCCCGAGCGGATCATCGAGAAGCCGCCCGGCAGCACATCGGTCACGCGGATGCCGCGGACCGTCGTCCCGCCGGTGTTGGCGATGCGGATGCGGAACCGGGCGGTGGCGCCGGCGCGCAGCCGGGCCGGGCCCTTCTTGCTCACCGAGACCATCGCCTTGACCGGCAGGGGCGTCACGGCGGGCACCACGGCGGGGGCCGGCGCGGGCGTCACGACGGCCACCGGGGCGGGGACGACCGGAGCGGGCGTGACCGGGACGGGCGTCACGGGCGGCACGTCCACCGGCGGCGGCTTGACCGGCGGGGGCTTGACCGGCGGCGGCTTGACGGGTGGGGGCTTGACGGGTGGGGGCTTGACGGGTGGGGGCTTGACCGGGGGCGGCTTGACCGGCGGGGTGTCGTCCTTGGGCGGGCACTTCACGCCGGGGCGCTCGCGGCCGGGGCCCTCCTTGCGCGGGCGCTCCTTGGCGGGGTGCCCCTCGGGCGCCGCGCCGGGCACCGGGTCGAGCGGGGCGCCCTGGAGCACCGGCGCCTCGACCGGCTCGGCGATATCCGCGGCGGGCTGCTCCACGAGCGCCGGCGGCCCGGGGATCTCCGGCGGCGGCGGGAGCTCCTCGCCCTCGGCCTCGGGGGCCAGGGGCGGCGGCACGTCGATCTGCTCGACCAGCGGCGCGGCGGCCGGCGGGTCGGCCACCGGCGGCTCCTCGGCCAGCGCCTGGGCGGGGAGTGCCGCCGCCAGCGCGCAGCCGGCGACCGCGATCGCGGTGACGACGGCCCGGAGGGACCATTCCTGGACTGCTGTACGACGAGCTGTCATCGCCCACCCGTATTCGTCAAAGGTTCCAAAAGATGCAGAAAGGACCCTAAGCCGCTGACGGGACGAAAAGCAACAGATTCTCCACATTCGGACACAAGACCCCCCGAATGGGGACCCCACGTGACCCTCACTCAGGGGTCACTCGGCCCCCCGCATCTCGGGCTAGTGTTGAGGGCTGAAGGGGGTTCACACGAGACGAGGAGATCACCGTGGCGACGACGGCAGGAACGTCCCTTGAGCAGCTGCTCGGAGACGAGGCGGAGAGCCTCCTCACCCACCGCTGCACCACGATCCCGGCCGAGCGGCTGACGATTCCCGGCCCCACCTGGGTCGACGACGTGATGGCGGTCTCCGACCGCCCCGCTCCGGTCCTGAGGTCGCTGCAGTCGATCTTCGACCACGGCCGCCTCGGCGGCACGGGCTACGTCTCGATCCTCCCGGTCAACCAGGGCATCGAGCACTCGGCCGGCGCGTCGTTCGCCCCGAACCCCGACTTCTTCGACCCGATGAAGATCATCGAGCTGGCGATCGAGGGCGGCTGCAACGCGGTCGCCACGACCCTCGGCGCACTCGGGCTCGCCTCACGGCGCTTCGCCCACCGGATCCCGTTCATGCTCAAGATCAACCACAACGAGTTCCTGACGTACCCCAACGGCTACGACCAGATCATGTTCGCCTCGGTCAAGCAGGCGCGCGACCTCGGCGCCGTCGCCGTCGGCGCCACCATCTACTTCGGCTCCGCCGAGTCGAAGCGCCAGATCGTGGAGGTCTCCCAGGCCTTCGCCGCCGCCCACGAGCTCGGCATGGCCACGGTGCTGTGGTGCTACATGCGCAACTCGGCCTTCAGCCCGAAGGACGGCGGGCCCGACTACCACGTCGCCGCCGACCTCACGAGCCAGGCGAACCACCTCGGCGTGACCATCGAGGCCGACATCATCAAGCAGAAGCTGCCCGAGACGGCCGCCCCGGGCTTCAACGACCTGAAGTTCGGCAAGACCCACCCCAAGGTCTACTCCGAGCTGATGAGCGACAACCCGATCGACCTGACCCGGTACCAGATCGCCAACTGCTACATGGGCCGCATCCCGCTGATCAACTCGGGCGGCGCCTCCTCGGGCGAGAGCGACCTGGCCGAGGCCGTCCGCACGGCCGTCATCAACAAGCGCGCCGGCGGCGCCGGCCTGATCTCGGGCCGCAAGGCGTTCCAGCGCCCGATGGCCGAGGGCGCGGCGCTCCTGAACGCCATCCAGGACGTGTACCTCGACGACGCGGTGACGATCGCCTGATCGGCGCGCCGCACCGCGCCGGGGGACGCCCACGGGCACCCCGGCGCGGTGCGCTCAGGTGCGGTCGAAGACGCCGGTGAGCGCGGCGACCGCCAGGACGTGGCCCTCCATCGCCGCCTCCAGCGCCTCCCGCGGGGCACCGCCCGGCAGCGACGAAGGCGTGTCCAGCGCGTAGAGCCGGAAACCGTAGTGGTGGATCCCGTGACCGCGTGGAGGGCACGGCCCGCCGTAGCCGGGTCGCCCGAAGTCGGTCAGGCCCTCGACCGGCGCCCGCTCGCCCTCGGCGATGCCGGTCGCATCGGGTGCGATGCCCCAGGCGACCCAGTGCGTGAAGGTCCCGCGCGGGGCGTCCGGGTCGTCGAGGATCAGGGCCAGCGAGCGCGTCCCGGCCGGCGCCGCCGTCCAGGCCAATGCGGGCGAGAGGTCCCGGCCCTGGCAGGTGAACCGGTCGGGGATCCGCTCGCCGTCGGCGAAGGCGGGGCTCGTCAGCTTCACGGGTCCATCCTCACGCCGCGCAGGCGCCGGTCGAGGGCGAGCGCCCCGAGGGAGATGACCAGGAACAGCACCGCAACCAGCGCGGCGTTGATCAGCACCACGGAGTAGCCGTGCTCGGGCACGTTCAGGAACGGGTACGGGTAGTAGTCGTCGCCGAAGCGGTCCTGCACCAGCGATCCGCGCACCAGGGCATAGGCGAGCCAGGCCACCGGTGCGATCACGGCGAGCAGCACGATCCGTCGCGAGAGCGCGCCGCGCGGCCCGAACACCAGCCAGCCGAGCACGCAGAGGATCGGCGAGACGGTGTGCAGGACGGCGTCGGCGAGCGCGTCCCACCCGGTCAGCTCCTGGAGCTGGGCGAGAGTGAGGTGGAAGACCACCCCGGTGACCGCGATCGCCACGAGCCCATCGAGCCGCAGCGTGCGGAACAGCGTGGACTGCCGGTCGAGGCGCGCGGCCAGCATGCCGGTCGTCGCCGCCACGGTGATGTTGGAGAGCACCGTGAAGAAGCTGAAGAAGTTGACGACGCGCGCCGGCGTCAACTCGAACGAGCCCTCGCCGCTCTCGGCCGTGATCGACAGGTAGAGCTGCAGCACCAGGCCCGCCGTCACGATCGCCGAGGTCGACCCGAAGAAGATGCGCGCGAGCCGCCGGTCGTCCATGGGCCCACAATACGGAGGGCGGGGGGTCCGGAACCCGCCCTCAGCCGGTGAGGCGCAGCTCGACGGCGAGGCCCGAGGGGGATTCGCGCACCCGGATGCCGCCGTCGCGGTCCACGCGCACCGAGAGCGGCCCCCCGGGGAAGGCGATGCCCCGCACCTCGAGCGCGTCCAGGCCCGGCGGCAGCCGCGGCGCGAGCGTCAGCCGTCCGTCGGGGACGTGGGGGTCGAGGCCGAGGAACATCGTGGCGAGCTGCAGCGGCACGCCCGCCGCCCACGCCTGGGGGCGGCACGCCGTGGGGTAGGGCGTCGGGGTGTCCCCCGCCTCCCGGTCGTGGCCGCCGAAGAGCTCGGGCAGGCGGTGGTCGAAGAGGGTCATCGCCGAGATCAGGTCGCCCGCCAGCGCGAGCGCGGGCTCGTCGAGTCCGTAGCGGCGAAGGCCCTCGCAGGCCAGTGCGGTGTCGTGGGGCCACACCGAGCCCACGTGGTACGAGATCGGGTTGAACCCGGCCATGTCCCGCGAGAGCGTGCGCAGGCCCCAGCCGCTGGCCATGCCCGGCCCGGCCAGGTGACGCGCCACCTGGGCGGCCTCCTCGGGCGACGGCACGTCGCACCAGAGCAGGTGGGCCATGTTCGAGGCGATGCTGCCCACGCGGTTCTTGCCGCCGTCGAGGGCCAGCGCGAAGTGGCCGGGCGCCGTGCCCTCGCCGGCGATCCAGAAGCGCTCGCGCACGAGGTCGCGCAGGCGCGCCGCCTCTCCGTCGAGCGACTCCGCCTCGGCGTCGTGGCCCAGGTGGCGCAGCACCTCGGCCAGCTCGCGCCGGGCCCGGACGGCGTAGCCCTGCACCTCGGCCATCGCGATCGGTCCCTCGGCGAGGCGCCCGTCGGGGAACTGGACGGCGTCCTCCGAGTCCTTCCACGCCTGGTTGCTCAACGATCGCGTGCTGGAGGAGCGGTACTCCAGCAGCCCGTCGCCGTCCGGGTCGCCCGGCCCGCGCATCCAGCCCAGCGCGGCGCGGGCCGCCGGCAGCAGCGCCGCCAGCTCCTGCCGCGGCGCTCCCCAGCGCAGGGCGGTGCCGTAGAGGATGAGGAAGAGCGGGGTCGCGTCGATGGTGCCGTAGTAGGGGCGGGCGCCCGAGACGGTGCCCTCCCCGAGCCAGGCCCGGGGCGTGAGGCGCACCTCGTGGAGGATCTTGCCCGGCTCCTCCTCGTTGCCGGGATCGCTGACGCTGCCCTGCCGCGCGGCGAGCGCGGCGAGGGTGTCCATCATCTGCCCGGGCAGGAACGCGCGCGCCTGATGGCCGGCGATCAGGCTGTCGCGGCCGAACAGGGCGACGAACCACGGGATGCCCGCGGCCACGAGCCGCCGCCCGGGCTCGAGCCGGTCGGGCATCGAGAGGGCCTCGAGGTCGCCGAGCGCGCGGCGGCATCCGCGGCCCAGGTCGGGCGGATCGCTGACCACGGTCACCTCCGACCGCGGCCCCCGCCCCTCCGCGCCCACCGTCCGCCGGCCGGCCGCGCCGGCCTCCACGGTGACGGTCATCCGCCAGGGCTCCCCGCGGCGCACCGAGGGCGTCCAGCGGGCGCCGGCGGCGTCGAGCGCATCGGGCGGCGGGTCGAACCGGACGGTCGTCTCGAGTCCCGTCTCGTCGTCACGGAAGCGGATCCCGTCGGCGGTCGTGGCGACGTGCACCGAGGCGGCGTGGGCGGCCGAGCCGGTGTCCATGCCGCGGATGGCGAAGATGTCGGCGAAGTCGGCATCGACGTCGATCCGCACGTCCACCCGCCGCGGAGCGGCCGCCCACCCGCGCAGGACCAGCTCGTCCGAGAGGCCGTCGGCCACGACGCTGCGCCGCCGCTCCACCTCGAGCGACGGATCGGCGCGCCCCGGGTCCGGGGGCGCGAAGCCCCGGAAGCGGGCGGTGGAGGGCGCCAGCTGAGCGGCGCCGAGGCTGCGCATGCGGTCCCCGTCGATGCTCAGCACCATGCGCGAGAGGTGGCGCGTGTCGTCGGCGATCACGCCGTCACCGTCGCCGCCGATGTCGCCCAGGGCGTCGGAGATCGCGAAGGTGAGGCCGTCGATCAGCGTCACCGCCGAGCTGCCGCCGGCCAGGATCACCGGCTCCTCGCGCGGCTCAGACACCGGCGCCGGCGACCTCCGGCGCGGCGGCGTACCCCTGCAGCTCGGCCCGCATCAGCCGCTCGTAGCCGAGCGTCATGGCGTCGGCGGAGAACCGCTCCGCAACCCGGCGCCGGCACGCGTGCCGGTCGATCTCGCCGATCCGGCCCACCGTCTCGACGAGCGCGTCCGGCGTGTCGCGGACGAAGCCGGTGACGCCGTCGGCCACCACCTCGGGCACCGATCCGTGGGAGGTCGCGAGCACGGGCGTTCCGCAGGCCATCGCCTCGATCATCACCATCCCGAACGGCTCCGGCCAGGCGATCGGGAACAGCAGGGCGCGGGCCCCGCCCAGGAGCTCGTACTTCTCCGGGGCCGTGAGCTCACCCAGCCAGACGACGTCCGGGCCGAGGGCCGGGGCGACGTGCTCGGCGAAGTAGGCGTGCTCGGCCTCCTCGCGGCACTTGGCGCCGATCAGCAGCGGAAGGCCGGCCGCCCGGGCGATGCGGATCGCGTCGGCCGGGCCCTTCTCGGGGGACATGCGGCCGAGGAAGGCCAGGTAGCCCTCCGGCCGCGCGCGGAAGGTGGCCGCCTCCAGGGCGAGGCCGTTGTGGCAGACGCCGGCGAACGGCAGCTCCGGGGCCATCGCCCGCTGGGCCTCGCTGATCGCCACCAGCCGCAGCAGCGGGGAGTGGCGGCTGATCCCTGCGTAGATCTCCGCCGGGACGGCGTGCAGGGGACCGTGCGTCACGTGGAGCCCCGGCGCCCGGAGCCGCGAGGTGAGCAGCGCCCCGAGCGGCCCGGAGTGGTCGACCACGACGTCCACGTCGGCGAGCGCGTCCAGGCCGGCCAGCGCGTGCTGCCAGTCGGGGGCCGACTCGCCGATGACCGCGGGGATCGTCGCCAGCGGGCTCACGACCTCGACGCCCTCGATCGCCGACCCCGGCGCGGCCACGAGCACCACCTCGTGCCCGCGTTCCACGAGCCCCTCGGCCAGCGTGTGCACGACCTGCTCGATGCCCCCGTAGGACGGGGGCGGGATCGGCACCCAGGGGGGAGCCAGCAGCCCGATGCGCAGCCGGCGCGCCGATCGGCGCCCCCGGACGAGGGTGAGGTCGGTGTGCAATGGAGCCTCCGCGATTCCTGCCTGTCGGCGACCGAGAAGCGGAGGGGGCCCGGCCGGAGCGGTCCCCTCAGGCCCCGTGCGGACCGCAGGCGGCCCGGAGGGGGACGAGCTCGAGCGTCACTGCGTCGAGGGTACTCCCCGGCCGGTGGATCCCCGCATTGCGCCGAGGAGCCCCCCGTAGGACACTCGCGCCCCACCATCTGATGAGGAGAGCGTGGGATGCGGTGCGTCGTGCTCGCGGGCCTCGGTGCCCTTGCCCTGATCGCCCCGGCCTCGGCGGCGGCCGTCGTCAACGTGTCGCTGGCGGGCGGCACGCTCACCGTGACGGCGACCGCTGATGACGACCACATCACCTTCGGCTCGGCGGGCAGCAACGCGCTCGGGCCGACCACGCGGGTGAGCGGCTCCGGCGAGACGATGCAGGCCGGGCCCGGGTGCCAGGGGTTCGGCGACGCCAACGGGCCGGCCAACGACGACAGCGTCTTCTGTCCGACCAACGACATCGCCCGGCTGAGGGTCAACCTGCTCGAGGGCGACGACGAGGTCGACACCGGGCGCTTCGAGGCTGTGGTGAACGGCGGCCCCGGCGAGGACGACATCACGATCGGCGGCTCCGGCTCGGATGGCCTGAACACGGTCGATGCCGGTCCGGACGCCGACACCATCGACGTGGGCCGGGCGGGCCAGGCCGACTCCATCGCCGGCGGCCCCGGCTCGGACACGGTGACCTACGCCTCCCACGCGGCGGTGACGGTGACCCTGGACGGGGTGCCCGACGACGGCGCCGCCGGCGAGGGGGACGACGTGCGGCCCGACGTCGAGCACGTCATCGGGACCTCCGCCGACGACACCCTGATCGGAAGCGGCGGCCCGGACACCCTCGACGGCGCGGGCGGCACCGACCGGCTGGAGGGGCTCGGCGGCGGCGACACCCTGATCGGCGGCTCCGGGGCCAACGACGCCACCTTCGGCGGGGAGGGCGACGACAGCATCCTGCTCCGCGACGGCCTGCGGGACGCGTGCGCCGTCGGCGGCTCCGGCACGAACACCGTGGACGGCGACCTCAAGGACCTCCGCGACGACATCGGCCGCCTGCGGTGCATCTTCCCGGTGGGACGGCCGCTGCCGGCGCTCCGGGACATCATCCTGATCGGCCCCGTGAAGGAGGGGCCCAACGTGCGGATGCGCGCCCCGGCGCCGGCGCTGCGCACGGCCGGCGTCCGCGTGCGCCTCGCGTGCCCGGCGGTGCTGCGGGCGCCCTGCGCCGGGCCGCTGCGCGTCTTCACGGGACGCGGCACGCGCGTGCTCGGTGTGAGGACGTACTCGATCGACCCCGGCCGCGGGAAGGTCGTCGTCGTCCCGCTCGCGGCGCCCGAGCGCGCCATCGCCCTCGCCGCGGACCTCCTGCGCATCGTCTCGGTGGAGCGGGGCATCTCGCCGCTCGGGCCCAAGACCACGATCCTCTTCGCGCCACCCCGCGGTTCGTAAGGAAGACCGCCGGCACGGACCGTCCAACGGCCGCGTGAGTTACAAACCTGGTACTGGCGGTCGGCGCCGCACCGCACCTAATCTCGGTACAGGCAGACCGGTGGAGGCGGCGTCCTCCCCGGCCGGAGCAGCCGCGATCACGCGGCCCCGTTCCCCGATGTGCGGCCTTTTCCGAAGGAGGACCCGTGGTGTCGCTGAAGCGGCAATGGCATGAGCTGGGCCGGGACCTGCAGATCCTGTTCCTGGTGTTCAGCGGCAGCATCGTGGCGGCGACCGCCACCTACTACGTGCGCGCGCTGCTGCTCTAGCGCGCCGGGCTCGATCCCCGCCCTGTCGCGATGCGCCCGGCGGCCCCGGAACGACGAGAGCCCCGCCGGGGCGGGGCTCTCGGAAGTGGGCCGTGAAGGATTCGAACCTTCGACCTTGGGATTAAGAGTCCCCTGCTCTACCAACTAAGCTAACGGCCCGCGGCGGCCAGAGTAGCAAAGGCTCCCGGCCCGGCGACAGCCCCTCGTGGGGCGGCCCGGCGGTCGGTCAGAGGCCCTCGAGGCGGGTGCGGATGGCATCGGCGTTCGGGTCGTCGGGCGCGAGCCGCAGGAACGCCTGGTACGAGAGGCGGGCCAGCGACGTCTTGTCGGCGTCCTCGGCGAGCTGCCCGAGCTGCAGGAACGCCTCGGCGTCGTTCGGCTTGCGCGCCGTGTAGGCCTGCACCGCGGCGATCGCGCCGGCGGTGTCGCCCTGGCGCACCTGCAGGGAGACCAGCGTCTGGAGGCGGCGGAAGTTGTTCGGCTGGAGCGCCACCGAGCGCTCGGCGGCATCGATCGCCTGGTCGAACTGCTCGGTGCCGGCGTAGGCGGAGGCGAGCTGCTCCCAGGCGTCCGCGCTCTTGGGCTGCTTCTCCACCAGCGCCTTGGCGTCGTCGAGCAGGACGTCGGCCTCGGTCTGACCGCCGCCCCCGAAGAAGATCAGTCCGAGCACGACGAGGATCACCCCTCCGAATGCGAGAGAGGTGAGCACCGCCGTGATCTGCACCATCCGCCGGGTGCGCTTCTGGTCGAGGAGCACTGGCGCGGGACGCTAGCAGAGGCGTGCGCGGGCCTCGGCGGCGCGGGTGCGCACCTCGGCGGCGTCGAGGCGGGTGGGAACGCCTTCGCGCAGGAGGATCTCGCCCTCCACGACCACCGTGCGCACCGTGGTGTCCGCGCGGAGAGCCGCCGCCCGTGGGTCGGCGCCGGCATCGCGCGGGCGGAGCGACACGAGATCGGCCCGCTTACCGGCCTCCAGGCTGCCGACCTCCCCGGCCAGCCCGATCGCCCGCGCCGCATCGATCGTCATCAGGCGCAGCAGAGCGTCGTCGTCGAGCGCGACGTGGCCGTCGTGCGCGAGCCGGCAGGCGCGGGCCTCACCGCGCAGGTCGTAGTCGCCGCCGCTCGCGGGGCTGTCGGTGCCCAGGCCCACGGCGACGCCGGCCTCGCGCAGCGCCTCGATCGGCGACCTGCCGCAGAGCAGGTGCAGGTTCGAGCGCGGGCAGTGGGCCACCCCGATCCCGGCGCGGGCGAGGGTGGACGGGTCGTCGTCGCGCAGACGCACGCAGTGGGCCGCCACCAGGCCCGGGGTGACCACGCCGGCGCCCGCCACCCGTCCCACCGGCCCGGCGCCGGCCGGGCCGTCCCATCTGCCCGGCTCGAGGCCGGCGGCGGCGAAGAGCTCGCCCAGGGGGCCGTCGCCGGTCGCGATCACGCGCTCCTCGTCGGCGGACTCGGCGAGGTGCGTCGCCCAGGGGCGGCCCGCGAGGCCCGGGTGGGCGCGCAGGGCCGCCCAGAGCGCGGGGCCCACCGTGTAGGGCGCGTGGGGCGACACCCCCGCACGGCCGCGCGGACCCACGGCGGCATCGAGGGCGGCCACCCCGTCGGCCACCCGGCCGGCCGCCGCCTCCGCCTCCTCGCCGACCTCGCGCCCGAAGGCCTCGAGGTGTACGAGGCCGCGCAGGCCCGACTCGGCGAGCGCCGCCGCGCCGGCGCCGGTGGGGCCCGAGTCGGCGAGGGTGGTGGTGCCGGCCTCGAGCGCCCGCAGGGCGCCGAGCCGGGCGGCCGTGCCGTAGTCGTCGGGCCGCATCCGCATCCGCAGCGGGATCAGGCGGCCGAGCCACTCGGCGAAGCCGGCCGGGGGCAGGAGACCCTCGAGCAGGCTCCACTCGAGATGGCAGTGCGCGTCGACGAATCCGGCGAGGACGATCTCGTCGCGACGGTCCTCGACGGGCAGGTCCGGGTGGTCGCGGAGCACTGATTCGGCCGGGCCCACCTGCGCCACGCGGCCGTCGCGGACGGCGATCGCCCCGTCTCGGAGCGGGTCGCCGGCGATGGTCAGGATCCAGGCGGAGCGCCAGATGCGCCCCCGCGCCGGATCAACCGACCTTCTCATCCTCCCGCTTGGCAGGACCGGTGATCGACTCGCCGTCGGCGTCGTCGTGATGCCCGGTGATGCCGTCCTTGAACTCGCGCGCGCCGGCTCCGAGGTTGCGTCCCAGCTCGGGCAGCCGCTTCGCGCCGAAGACGACCAGGACGATCACGAGGACGATGATCAGCTGGATGGGCGAGAAGTCCACGTCGCCTTCCTTCTCGGTCGGGGCGGGGGGCGTGCCGGTCCGAGGGTAGCATGGCCCGATGGCGGCCCTTCTCTCGCGCCGGGTGGGTGTCACCGCCCGGCTGGACCTCATCGCGGTCGTGTGGGGCGGACTCGCCGCCTCCGTCGGCCTGATGGCCGGAGCGGGCCGCGAATGGCCGGCGCGCCTGGGTATCGCGGCGGTCTCGTTCGGCGTCGGGGGGTTCCTGGCGGGCGTGCGCGCCGCCGGACGGCGTGTCGCCCACGCGATCGCGGCCTGGGCCGCCGCCTACGCGATCCACGCCTGCTTCATCGTCCTGGCGACGGTGATCGACGCGGTGGGCGGCCCCGACGCCCCGCCGCTCGTGGCCGGATCGGGTGCCCAGTGGCTCTACGCGCTCGGGTGGGCCTTCCTGCTGGCGCTCGCGGGCGGCCTGGTCGCCAACTCATGGCTGCGCCCCGCGAGCCGCCGCTGAGCCTCAGCCGTCGGTGCGGCGCTCGAACTCGCGGTGGAAGGCGCTCGCCGTGGGCCCGCTCTGGCCCTGGTACTTACCCCGGTAGGGGTTGTCGACCGGCGTGCTCATCTGGAGGAACGAGATCTGCCCGATGGCCATGCCCGGGTAGATCGAGATGGGCAGCCGCGCGACGTTGGAGAGCTCGAGCGTGATGGTGCCGTCGAACCCGGGGTCGATGTAGCCGGCGGTCGAGTGGATCAGCAGTCCCAGGCGCCCGAGGCTCGACTTGCCCTCCAGGCGGGCCACCAGGTCGTCGGGCAGCGCGACCCGCTCCGACGTCGATCCCAGCACGAACTCGCCCGGGTGCAGGATGAACGCCTCGCCCTCGGGGATCGCGACGATCTCCGTGAGGTCGTCGTTCGGCTCGCGGACGTCGATGTAGGCGCGGCGGTTGTTGTGGAAGACGCGGAACTCGGCGGCGACGCGCAGGTCGACCGACGACGGCTGCAGCAGCGACTCGTCGAACGGGTCGATGATCAGGCGGCCTGCCGCCAGCTCTTCCCGGATGGTTCGATCGGAGAGGACCATTCGGTCGGCAGCGTACCGGTCCGCTACCGTGACGGCATGATCGGCGAGCGCGGATTCCGGGTGGACGAGATCCCCGGTGGACCCACCCGCGCCGAGGTCACCGCCGCGCGGGCCGAGGGCTTCGTGCCCGACGTGGTCCTGGGCGGCAGCCTGGTGGGCGAGGGCGATGCCGGCGCGCTCGATCTGGTCGACGTCGAGCCGGGGCAGCTGGCGCAGCTCTGCGACCGCCGCCGCCTGCCGCGGTGGGTGATCGCCAAGAACCCCCTCTCGGGTGGGTTCGTCAGCACCAAGGCCCTGATGCGCACCTCGGAGCTGGTGACCGTGTGCGAGGAGGCCGCCTGCCCGAACATCGGCCAGTGCTGGGCGCGCGGGACGGCCACCTTCATGATCGCCGGCGACACCTGCACCCGCGGATGCCGCTTCTGCAACATCGCGACGGGCCGCCCGGCCCGGCCGCCCGACCCGCAGGAGCCGGCGCGGATCGCCGAGGCCGCCGCCGCCATGGGCCTGCGGTTCGTCGTGGTGACCGCCGTGGCCCGCGACGACCTGCCCGACGGCGGGGCGGCCCACTTCGCGGCCTGCATCGCCGCGCTGCGCGAGCGGCTGCCCGAGTGCAAGGTCGAGGTGCTCATCCCGGACCTGCGCGGCAGCTGGGAGGCGCTCGAGGCGATCATCGAGGCCGCCCCCGACGTGCTGAACCACAACACCGAGACGGTGCCGCGGCTCTACTCGCGCGTGCGCCCGGGCGCACGCTATGAGCGCACGCTCGAACTCCTCTCGCGCAGCGCCTCCGCCGGTCTCACCACCAAGAGCGGGATCATGGTCGGCCTCGGCGAGGGGCTGGGCGAGATCGCGTCGGTCCTGTCCGACCTGGCCTCGGTCGGTTGCGGTCCGGTGACCGTCGGCCAGTACCTGCGCCCCTCGCCGGACCACCTGCCCGTGGAGCGCTACTACGCGCCGGCGGAATACCCCGCGATCGCCGCCATGGGGCGGGATCTCGGCCTCGCGCACGTCGAGTCCGGGCCGCTCGTGCGCTCGTCGTACGAGGCGGATCGCGTCGCGGAGTCGGCTCTCTCGCACGTCTGAGGGGAGGCCCCGCGGAAGGTCTGCGGGCATCTCAAGTTCACCTCGGGCGGGCCGATACCTCGGGCACACCTGGTAAACCAGCGACGACGGCCAAGGACGGCGGTCGATTGCGCCGCGAGAGACGGACACAGCCATGAAGGGCTACCGAACCAAGAAGATCGCCCTCCCCGGGGGGAAGGTCATCGAGATCGTCTACTTCTCCGAGCCGAGCGACGACGCCGTCGCGCCCGGCCTCGAGGTGGACGTCGAGGAGACCGGACCCGGCCCTGACGGGCTCTCTCCCGAGGACATCGAGCTCGACCTGCACATCTGCCCCTCCTGCGAGAGCGATCTCGTCTACCCGGTCAGCTGGGAGGAGCGCGCGGGCGATTCCTGGCGCATCGAGCGCCGCTGCCCGAACTGCGAATGGCGGCACGCCGGCGAGTTCACGCAGGACGAGGTCGAGATCTTCGACGACGCGCTCAACGACGGCACCGAGGACCTCCTGGTCAACCTGCGCAACTTCGCGCGCGCCAACATGGAGGCCGACGTCGAGCGGTTGATCGAGGCGATCCACATGGACCGAATCGAGCCGATGGACTTCTAGGACGTTTGGCGGGTGACCGCCGGGCGACCGTGAGCGACTCCACATCACACATCCGCGGGCGCGCCGTCCTCGTCCGCGACCATGTGGCCGCATCCCGTGCGCTGGCGCTCTTCGCCGGGGCCGGCGGCCTGTGGGTCCTCGGCGCCACCGCCACGGTGCCCGGCTTCGCCGGACAGGGCGCCACGGTGGCCGTGTCCTTCGCGCTGGGCTTCGCGCTGGTCGTGGTCGCGGCCGCGGCCTGGCTCGGCGCCGAGCGGATCCCGGCGGCGGCCCTGTTGTGGGTCGCGCCCGTCTCGGTTCTGGTGATCGGGTTCCTCAACTTCATCACCGACGACTCCAGCACGGGTTCGCAACTCTTCCTGCTGTGGCCGGTCCTCTTCGCGGCGAGCTTCCAGAGCCGCCGCATCGCCGTGATCGTGCTCCTGCAGATCCTGGCCGTCGAGGGCTTCGTGCTGGGCAGCCTCCAGCACCCCTCCCAGGCGGTGGCCGACACCCTCGCGCTCGTCCTGGCCTACACGATGGCGGCCTTCGCGGTCCTCACCTTCCGGCGGCGGGTGGACCGGCTGCTCGACGCCCTGAACGCGCAGGCGCGCGAGGACTCCCTCACGGGGCTGCCGAACCGCAGGGCCTTCGACGAGCATCTCTCGCGCCTGACGCGCCTCGCCGAGCGCTCGCGTGAGCCGCTGTCGCTGCTGGCCGTCGACGTCGACCGCTTCAAGGAGGTCAACGACACCCGGGGGCACGTCGTGGGCGACCAGGTCCTGTGCGCGGTCGCCGAGGCGCTGCGCGCCAGCGGGCGCGACGTCGATGTGGTCGCGCGGGTCGGTGGCGACGAGTTCGCGGTGCTCCTTCCGGGGTGCGAGCTCGAGGACGCTGTCTCGGTGGGCGCGGTCGTGGCCGAACAGGCCATGGTCCACACCGCCCGCCTCGGCGAGCCCGTCTCGGTGAGCGTCGGCGCCGCCACCCTCTCCGGCGGCGCGATGACGCCGGATGCGCTTCTCACCGCCGCCGACCGCGCGCTGTACGCGTCCAAGGACGAGGGGCGCCGCCGCTCCGGATCGCCCCTGCTCAGGCCGGGCTGACCCCGGAGCGCAGTGCGAGCGTGCGCGCGTGGAGGCGCGCACCGAGGGCGCGTCGCCCCTCCCGCCAGGCCCTCTCGCGCTCGGCCGCCGGCATCCTGCCGACCGCTCTGCGAAGGCGCTCTTCCTCGAGGGTCCTCATCTGGGTGATCGCGGGCCCCGCGGCCGAGCCCGCCAACCAGGCCTCCCACTCGGCGGCGGCGACCAGCGCCTGCCGGTCGGCGTCGGATACGCCGAGGCGTTCGCGCTCCGCGGCGCCGGCCGTGACGGCGTCGACGTCCAGGAGCACCAGTCCGGGGAGCGCCGCGGCCGCGGGGTCGACGTCGCGGGGCACCCCGAGGTCCAGCACCAGCGCGCCCGTCCCCCGCCGCTCCGCCATCGACTCCCGCAGGACGCCGACGCCGACCACCGGCGTGGTGGCCGAGGTCGCGGTCACCACCAGGTCGGCCGCCGCCAGGAGTGCGGTGAGGGTGGGTGGTCTCCCGTCTCGCGGCGCCCCGCCCCCGTCACCCGGACGCCGGCCCGGGCCAGCCGGTCGGCGGCCTCGCGGCCGGTCGCCCCGTTGCCGACGACCAGCGCGTGCCGGCCGGCCAGGCTTCCCAGCCGCGTGCGTGCCACCTCCACCGCACAGGCCGCCGCGGACGAGGGCCGCGCCGGGCCGCTGCGCTCACGGCGCACCCGGCGTCCCACGACCAGCGAGGCGTCGACGAGACGGTTCAGCACGATGCCGGTCGCCCCCTGCTCGCGCGCCATCCGAACCGCGTCGCGCAGTTGACCGCGGATCCCGTCGTCGCCCGGGACGCGCGATTCGAGCCCCGCAGCCACCCGGAAGAGGTGGTGCGCCGCGGCGGAGCCGGCGCGGACGGTGGCATGGGGTCCGGCGCCGAGGGTCTCGCGCAGCCGCACCTCGAGGGCTCGTGGGTCGTCACCGGCGGCGTAGAGCTCGACGCGGTTGCAGGTGCTGAGCGCGAAGGCCTCGCGCGCGACCCCGTCGTGGAGCATGGCGACCAGGGCACGCCGGGCGCCCTCATCGTCGAGGGCGCGTTCCTGGCGGGCGTCGAGCGGGGCGGTGCGGTGGCACACGCCGGCCATCACGAGCGCGCAGCTCGGACGGCTCGGGGAGGGGCGGGGACCCATCGACGCGGCCCCCGCCCTCGTTCCCCGGCCTAGATCACCGGCGCCAGCGACATCCCGTCGGCCACCCGCTTGACCTCCTCGGCGAGGCGCGCGACCTCGGTCGAGGCGCGACCGGTCTCGCCGGCCGCGGCGGCCACCTCCTGGGAGGCTGCGGCGATCGTCTCGAGGGCGACGTTGGTGCTCTTGACGGCCTCGTTGATCGCGGAGAAGCGCTGCTGGACCGTCGTGGTCGACTCCCCGAGGGCGGCGACCTGCTCCTCGGCGCCCTGGCCCGCCGCGCGGACGTCGGCGATCGAGCGCTGCATCACCGTGACCGTGGCGTTGGCCTGACCGAGGCTCGCCTGCGTGCTCTCGGCGAGCCGGCGGACCTCGTCGGCGACGACGGCGAAGCCGCGGCCGGCATCGCCGGCGCGGGCGGCCTCGATGGCCGCGTTCAGGGCCAGCAGGTTGATCTGGTCGGCCGTCTTCTTGAGGACGTCCGTGATGCTGTCGATCTCGCCGGAGCTCGTCTCGAGCGAGGTGGCCGCGCCGGTGAGCTGATCCGTGGCGCCGCCCACCTTGCGGACGGCCGACTCGGCGTCGCTCACGGCCTCGAGGCCCTCGCCGGCGGTGTTGCTGGTGCTGGCCGAGAGCTGGGCCGCGCCGCTGACCTCCTCGGCGACCTGGACGGCCGTGGCCGTCATCTCCTCGACCGAGGCCGAGGCCTGCTCGGCGGCGGCCGCGAGCTGTCCGGCGAGGTCGTTGAGCTCGATCTGCGCGACCCGCTGGGCCTCCTGGGCCTCGCGGGCCTCCGAGAGGGCGTTGTCGGCGCGGTCCTGGCGCGAGTTCATGAAGGTGACGCAGACCACGCCCTCGTCGAAGGCCAGCAGCTTGTCCAGCGCGTGGATGTAGGCGGCGGCGCGGGAGGGGGCGATGAGCGGCTCGGCGGCGACTAGGGCGGTGCCCTCGGGAGCGTCGGCGGGGACCTCGGGTTCGGGCGCGATCGTGGCCTCGAACACGATGTCGGTCCAGACCTCCCGGATCGCCTGCACCTGGGCGGTGTAGGCGTCCACCGGCAGGTCGATCCGGTCGTGCACGCCCGCGATCACCTCACGGGCGGCGATGTGCGACTCGTCGAGGCGGGTGGTCGCCATGTCGAGCACGTACGTCTTGAGGGTGCCCTCCAGCCGTGCGCGGTTCGAGTGCTGGGCGATCAGCTCGCCGAGGCCGGGGATCAGGTCGACCCGGTCGTAGAAGGCGGCCGCGATCCGGTCGACGTTCTCCCGCAGGAGAGGGGCGACCTCGCCCACCAGGCGGAAGGTCTCCTCGTCGATGCCGAGCAGTCGCTTGCGGTCCTCGTGAGTGAACCAATCCGCCATCGGACTTTCCCCCAGGCCGGTCGTTTCCCGTGTGCGGACCGAAATAATGTCCGCTTCAGGGCTGTATTCGGCCGGCCCTCCGTCGTCTTGAGGCGGCGGGGGTGTCGTCGGAGGAAACTTGAGGCGAACCGTAAGCCGGCCGCCTCACGAGAGCGTCTAGCGGGGCGGCTCGCCCTCGTAGGGGAGGCCCTCGACGGCCCAGGCGATGATGCCTCCCTCGATGTTGGCCACCTCGCCGTGCTCGCCGGCGGCGGTGAGGTAGTCGGCCACCTGGCCGCTGCGGTTGCCGCTGCGGCAGAGGATGGCGAGGGGGCGATCGGTGGGGATCTCCTCGATGCTCGCCAGCAGCTCGCTCATCGGGATCAGGGGGATGCCCTCGACCCTCGAGGCGTCGTGCTCGGACTGCTCGCGGACATCGATGATCGCGAGCGCCCCCTCGGTCCAGAGCCGGTGGGCCTCGGTGACGCTGTACTCGATCACGCGAAGGTCCTGACGGCCCGGTAGAGGGTGTCGCGCTGCACCGCGCGGCGCCCGGTGGCCTCGATCGCCCGCACCATCCGGTCGGTGTCGAGGCGGAAGGCGGTGCCGGCGGCGCGCACGACGTTCTCCTCGATCATGATCGAGCCCATGTCGTCGCAGCCGAACTCCAGCGCGAGCTGGCCGATGCGCAGGCCCTGGGTGACCCACGACGACTGGAAGTGGGGGAAGTTGTCGAGGTAGAGCCGGCTGACCGCGAGCATCATCAGGTAGTCGGCGGGCGTCGTGTGGGCATGGTCGTCGCCGCGCGCGCTGCCGCCTCCCGACTGGTAGCTCCAGCAGACGAAGGCGCGGAAGCCCGCGGTCTCGTCCTGCACCTCGCGCAGGCGGCGCAGATGCTCGATGCGGTCCTCGGGGGTGTCGACCGTGCCGTACATCATCGTCGCCGTGGTCGACATGCCGGCCCGGTGGGCGGCCTTCATCACGTCGAGCCACTCGTCGCTGGTGGTCTTGCGCGGCGCGATCACCTGGCGGACGCGGTCGACGAGGATCTCGGCCCCGCCGCCCGGGAGCGAGTCGTGGCCCACCGCCCGCAGGCGCGCGAGCGTCTCGTCGAGCGTCAGCTTCGAGACGTGGCTGATGTGGAGGATCTCGGAGGGCGAGAGCGCGTGCAGGTGGATCGGGTAGCGGGCCTTGATGTCGCTGAACAGGTCCTCGTACCACTCGATCCGCAGGTTCGGGTGGTGGCCGCCCTGCAGCAGCAGCGCGGTGCCGCCGAGGTCGAGGGTCTCCTCGATCTTCCGGAAGATGACCGACTTCGGCAGGACGTAGCCCTCGGGGTCCATCGGCTTGCGGTAGAAGGCGCAGAAGTCGCAGTCGGTGATGCAGAAGTTGGTGTAGTTGACGTTCCGGTCGATCACGAACGTCACGACATCGGGGTCACTCGCGGCGTCGCGCCGTCGCCCGGCCGCCTGCCCCACCGACACCAGGTCGCGCGAGGTCAGCAGCGTCAGCGCGTCCTCGTCGGACAGCCGCCCGCCGGCGTCGAGGGCCTCGAGGATCTCCTGCGTGCGTGCCGGTGCGAGAGTGGACATCCGCTGATTCTACGCGGCGAGCCGCGGGACGACATCGAGCTCGCCGCACTCGCGGGCGCGGGTGAGGAAGGTCTCCAGGCCGCGGCGCTCGGCCGGCCCGAACTCGTACCGCAACCGGCGCAGGTAGGGGCGGATGAAGTCGGCGGGGAAGGGGAATCGCTCCGCGGCCGCGGCGACCACGGCCTCCGGGTCGGCGAGGTAGGCCGAGCGCGCGTCCGAGAGCAGGGCGGCGAAGGCGTCGAGCGCCTCAGCGCGCTCGCGCGCCACCTCGGCGCCGGCGGCCCAGACCGCGAAGACCATCGGCTGGCCGGTGCGCGCCCGCCAGAGGCCGCCGAGGTCGGTGCGGTGCTCGCAGAAGGGCACGCGCAGTCCGCAGAGCGCCTCGTCGCCGATCAGCAGCACGCCGTCGACCGTCTCCAGGGCCTCGGCGGGTGGCCCGTCGAGGGTGGTGAACGGCGCGACGCCGGGCCCGAGCAGCACGCGCAGCAGCGCCACGGAGGTCTCGCTGTGCGGCGTCACCGCCACCGTGCGGACCTCCTCGAAGGGCACCCGCGAGAACAGCTGGATCGAGTCGACCGCACCGTCGGCGGTGATCGAGGCCACCGGCACCAGCCGCAGCCGGGCCGCGTTGCGGGCGTAGGCGATGCTCGACATCGCCGAGACGTCGAGGCGGCCCTCGATCAGCGCGCGATTGAGCTCGGAGGGCACGCCGTCGGTGAACGCGAGGGTGGGATCGGCCGCCCGCTCCAGCCCGTGGTAGAGCGGATACATGTTGAGGGCCGAGATACGGCCCACCCGCAGCAGCCTCACGCCCGCCTCACCGCCGCGCCGACCCCCGCGGCCAGGTGATCGGGGTCGCTCGCGTCGTCGGCCGGGATCAGCCACTCGGTCGCGCCGAACGCGACGGCGATCTGGCAGGCGGCCGCGCCGAGGCGGCCCCAGTGGGGGCGCACCTCGACATCGCCGGGCAGGGCGAGGCGGCAGACCGCGATCACGGTCAGGTCCTCCACGCCCCAGGAGCCCGGGCGCTCGGGGGTGCCCTCGGCCGGCACGGGGCAGACCGCCCTCAGCAGCCCGGTCTCGCGGGCGAGCTCGGCCAGGGCGGCGATGCGCTCGGCGATGTCGGCGGGGTCGTGGCCCGCTCCGTAGGCGACGGCCGCCTCGCTCGGGCGCCCGGCGGCGTGGGCGGAGCGGTGGGCGTCCAGCGCGCCCTCGGCGTCGCCGTCCACCAGGCGGTCGTCCCCGGCGGGCTCCCGGGTGACCGTGACGCCGGCCCCCGGGCTCACGCCCGCGGCGCGCGCCGCGACCAGGGGGTCGGCGTCTCGCAGCAGTGCCTCGATCTGCTCGCGGGAGACGGCGCCGCTCACGAGTACCGGTCCACGACGCCGTCGGCGATCTCGAGCAGCGCGGGCACGTCGGCGCCGTCGGCCGGCGCGTCCTCGATCGCCGTGCGCGCGCGCGCGACGAACGTCAGAGCGCGCTCGCGCGCGAGGCGCAGGCCCTCGTGACCGGCCAGCCGGTCGCAGAGCGCCTCCAGCCCGGGACCCTGCGCCGCGTCGGCCAGATCGGCACGCAGGCCCGGCTCCACCTGCAGCGCGAGGATCACCGGCAGCGTCACCGTGCCGTCGCAGAGGTCGGTGCCGCGCCGCTTGCCCGTCACCGCCGGCGCGCCCGCGAGGTCGAGGATGTCGTCGAAGATCTGGAACGCCATCCCCACATTCTCGCCGAACGCCGCCAGGCGGTCCTCGGCGTCGCGCCCCGCTCCTCCGACCATGGCGCCCAGCCGGCACGCCACCGAGAAGAGCGCCGCCGTCTTGCGCCGGCAGCGGGAGAGGTACGCGTCCTCGGTGAGGTCGAGGTCGTAGGCCGCCCGCTGCTGGTCCATCTCCCCCTGCGAGAGGTCGAGCGCCGCGCCCGCGAGCGCGCTCACGGCCCGCGTGGAGCCGGTGCGGGTGAGCTCGCCGAAGGCGCGCGCGAACAGGAAGTCGCCGGTGCTGATCGCGCGGGCGGCGCCGAGCGCCTGCGCCACCGTCGGCCGCCCGCGCCGCATCGTGGCCCCGTCGAGCAGGTCGTCGTGCACGAGGGTCGCCATGTGCACCAGCTCGACCGCGGCACCGGCCGACAGGAGGTTGGCGCGGGCGGAGGTCTCGGCGAGCGCGGCCTGCGGGGCGGCGCAGAACACCAGCAGCGGCCGCACGCGCTTGCCGCCCGCGACGAGGGTGTCCTCGGCGGGCCGGGCCACCTGCTCGGCGTGGCCGGCCACGGCGTCGCGCAGCCGCTGCTCGCAGAGGGCGAGCAGCGGTGTCATCGGGCGCACCAGGGGGGGCAGCGGCGCGGCCGAGGTCACGCCACGCGCCCGTGGTGCAGGGCGATGATGCCTCCGGCGAGCCCCCGCCAGCGGACGTCGGTGAGGCCGCAGGCGGCCATCCTGGCGGCGAGCTCGGGGGGCTCGGGGAAGCGGCGCACCGAGGCCGGTAGATACGAGTAGGCGGCCGAATCGCGCCCGAGCAGCTTCCCGAGCTGCGGGACGACCCGTCCGAACCAGAGGTCGTAGAAGGGGCGCAGGCGGGCGGGGGTGGTGATCTCGAGGATCACCACGCGGCCGCCGGGGCGGACGACCCGCGCCATCTCCGCGATCCCTCCATCGAGGTCGCTGACGTTGCGGATGCCGAAGGCGACGGTGGCCGCGTCGAACTCGTCGTCGGCGAACGGCAGCGCCAGGGCGTCACCCTGGACGAACTCGACCCGCGCGCCGCGCTCGGACGCCTTGACGCGCGCCCGGGCGAGCATCTCCTCGGCGAAGTCGAGGCCGACCACCGACCCCGACGGCGTGACGCGGGCGGCCAGCTCGAAGGCGAGGTCGCCCGTGCCGGTGCAGCAGTCGAGCGCGCGGTCCCCGGCGGCCAGGTCGGCCGCGGCTGCGGCGGCGCGACGCCAGCGCCCGTCGAGGCCCGCGGTCATCGCGCGGTTGAGGCGGTCGTACCGGGGCGCGATGCGGTCGAACATGTCGCGCACCTCGGCGGCGGGCAGCCGCCCGGGCGTCGCCTCGCTCATGCCGGGTGCCCCTGCGCCATCGCGGGGTCCTCGCCCCAGCGCGCCATCAGGTCGTGGGGCACGCCGAGGTGGTCGAGCGCCTTGGCGACCATGAAGTCGACCAGCTGGTCGACGCTGCGCGGGTGGTTGTAGAAGCCCGGCATCGCCGGCATCACGATCGCGCCGGCGCGGGTGAGCGTCGCCATGTTCTCGATCTGGATCAGGCTGAGCGGGGTCTCGCGAGGCATCACCACCAGGCGGCGGCGCTCCTTCAGCATCACGTCCGCGCAGCGGTGGATCAGGTTGCGCGAGGTGCCGTGGGCGATGCAGGCGAGGCTCGAGCCCGAGCAGGGGGCGATCAGGGCGGCCGGGGCGAGCGACGATCCCGACGCGAAGGGCGCCGTCAGGTCGTTGAGCCCGAGCACGGTCACCGAGCCGGGGCCGGTGGCGTAGCGCTCGACGAAGGTCGCGACCACGAGGGCCGGGTCCTCGGGCGGCCGCGGTCCGGCCTCGAGGATCTCGTGGCTGATCACGTGCGCGCCGGCGCCGCTGACGCACAGGCCGACGTCGCAGCCGGCGTCGGTGAGGGCACGGAGCGCGTGGCCGGCGTAGACGGCCCCGCTCGCTCCCGTGACCCCGAGGAATACGCGCATCACGTCCTCGATGGTAGCGGGACGCTTCCCCTGGGAGGGCCGAACCGACCGGAGGCGAGCGCCTCCGGTCGGACGGACGACGGCCCTACTTGTACTTGGTCCCGAGACCGGCGAGGAACGTGCCGATCTCCTCGTACTGCTGCGGGGTGAAGGTCGTGAACTTCGGCATCACGCCGCCGGGCGGCGCCTTGATGAAGTCGCCGTAGAACTCGGCCGTCTGGCCCTTGCTACCGAGGTTCGTCAGGTTCGGACCGGGCCCCGGTGCTCCCACGCCGGCCACGTTGTGGCAGGCCGTACAGCCGTTTGCCAGGAACAGCGCCGCTCCCGCCTGCGCCGTCTCGTCCAGACCGGTCAGGGGAAGGCCCTCGCTGCCCACGCCCTCGTTGGAGCTGGCGCCGAGGTTCGTCATGTAGGCGAGGAACGCGATCACCGCGATGCCCGTGAAGAGCGCGATCGGCCGCTTCTGGATCCTGCGCTCCGGGCCCCGGTCGATGAACGGGGTCGCGATGAGAAGCACCATGAGGATGTTCGGGACGATGAACGTGGCCATGATGACCGGCATCAGGGCGTTCTGGCCCTTGAAGATCTTCAGGAGCTCGAACAGGAAGAAGAAGTACCACTCGGGCCGCGGCACGAAGTCGGTGCTCGCCGGGTTGACCGGCTCGCCCACCTCGACGCGGTGCCAGATGGCCAGCGTGATCACCAGGGCGATCGCCAGCGTGGCGACGAGCAGGTCCTTGTAGATCGCGTAGGGGAAGAAGGGCTTGCCCTCGGCCTTCGCCTGCGCGTAGTCGCGCTTGTAGTACTCCTGCTGACCGCGGTTCACGAGGCACCCTCGACCTTCTGGGGCTCGGGCGTGGGCGCGACGGCCGGGACCTCACGACGCCCGTACGGGAGACGCTCGTTCTCCGCCGCGCGGCGCGCCTCCTCCTCGGAGCGCTCGATCGCCATCCGCCGCTTGCTGTACGGGGGCTCGGCGATGCCGAGCTTGGCGACGAGGTACATGTGGAGGCCGATGAAGGTGGCCATCCCGCCCGGTATCACGAGCATGTGGATGGAATAGAAGCGCGACAGAGTCTCGGGTCCGAACTCCGGGCCGGCGCGGAGCACGTCGGCGATGTACGGGCCGATGATCGGCGCGCTGGCGGTGATGTTCACGGCGACCACGGTGGCCCAGTAGGCCTTCTGGTCCCACACCAGCAGGTAGCCGGTGAGTCCCATGAACATGGTCATGATGAGCAGGATCGCCCCGGTCACCCAGGTCAGCTCGCGCGGGTACTTGTACGACCCGAAGAAGAAGACGCGCCCGAGATGGAGGAAGACCACCACGATCATCGCGCTGGCGCCCCACTTGTGCATGCCGCGCACGAGGTAGCCCCAGGTGACGTCGTTGGTGATGACCTCGATGCTCTGGAAGGCGCTGTTGGGGTCGGGCTTGTAGTACATCGCCAGGATGATCCCGGTGATGGCCTGCATGCCGAAGAGCGCCATGGCGGTGAAGCCGAGCGTCTGGAACCAGCTCGTCTCCGCCGGGATGTTGCGGAAGAGGAACCACTTGGCGCCGGTCTTGACCCCGGTGCGCTTGTTGACGTAGTCGAAGGCCGCCTCGCCCGCCTTGACGGCCGGGTTCTTGGGTCCGATGTCTGTCGTAGCCACGGGCGCCTCTCTAGAAGGGGTAGAGGTTGGAGAGAGGCCCGGTCACCAGCTCGCCGGGGCCGTGAAGCTTGTAGGGCTTCTGGTCCTCGTCGATGGAGAACGGGCGGCCCAGGAGGACGCGGTCGTCGGGGCTCGCGTCGGCCGTCGAGACACCCTCGGACGGCGAGGTCGTCAGTGCGACGTCCTTGCCGTCGGGGGTGACGATCTTCACGTCGAACCGGTCCATCGGCCGCGGGGGCGGGCCCGAGGTGACGAGTCCGAGCGAGTCGTAGGCGCCACCGTGGCACGGGCAGGCGTAGACGTCACCGCCCGGCGAGTAGGCGACCGGGCACCCGAGGTGGGCGCATCGGTTCCAGATCGCGATCATCGCGCCGTCCTTGTGGCGCAGGAACGCGCGCCGGTCGGACTCGGGCGCGGGGCCCGAGACGGCGATCGAGCCGGTCTGACCGTCGGGGAAGTCGGAGAGCGGGCCGACATCGACCCAGCGGAACTCCTCTTCCTTGAGCGCGTCCGCTGCGGCGAAGCCGACGACGGGCACGAGGATGGCCGCGGTCATGACGCCACCCGTGACCAGCGCGACGCCGGTCAGGAACCTGGTCCGCGTGATGAACGCGGGGTCGTCGTGGTGGTCGTGCACGGCCTCCGGCGCGTGCGCCTGCGGCCCGCTGTACTGACCCCCGCGAGTGCCTCCGGCGGTCCCGTCCCCCTGGCTCTCAGCCAACCCCGACCTCCTGCGATGTCGTCCAGCGGCCGGACCCCGGCACGCTCGGGGGATTCAACCCGACGGGAAGGCCGATATCAACGACTACCCGACGGGTCGGACGTCCCTTTCTCGGGGGGACGGATCCACGTTTCAGCCGAGGCCGTACTCGCTCCAGCGCCGGTCGACGAGGGCGCGGACGTCATCGCTCATCACGATCGCCTCGGGCCACGGACGCACCAGGCCCTCGCCCTCCCACTTGCGGGTGGCGTCGAATCCGACCTTGGACCCGTAGGCGAAGTAGGGGGCCGCGTGGTCGAGGGCGTCAACCGGCCCCTCCACCACGAGCATGTCGCGCCCGGCGTCAACGTTCGAGAAGGCCTGGAAGGCCACCGCGGAGACGTCCTGCACGTCAACGTCGTGGTCGACCACGATCACGCAGCGGCTGAGCGACAGCAGGCCGAGGCCCCAGATCGCGCTCATCAGCTTCTTCGCGTGGCCCGGGTAGCGCTTCTTCACCGAGACGATCGCGCAGTTGTGGAACACGCCCTCCAGGGGCAGGTTCATGTCGACCAGATCGGGCAGGGTCATCCGGATGATCGGCAGGAAGAGGCGCTCGGTGGCCTTTCCGAGGAAGAAGTCCTCCATCGGCGGCGGTCCCACGACGGTGGTCGAGTAGATGGCGTCCTTGCGCATCGACATGCCCGTCAGGTGGAAGGTGGGGTAGTCGTCGACCGGCGTGTAGAAGCCCGTGTGATCGCCGAAGGGGCCCTCGGGGCGGAGGTCGTTCGCGTCGACGTAGCCCTCGAGCACGATCTCGGCCTCGGCCGGCACCTCGAGGTCGACCGTCCGGCACTTGACCATCTCGACGCTCTTACCGCGCAGGAAGCCCGCGAAGATCATCTCGTCGATGCCCGGTGGCAGCGGCGCCGTGGCCGAGTAGGTGGTGGCCGGGTGCGAGCCGATCACCACGGCGACCGGTACGCGCCCCTGCGAGTCGCGCAGGTGGGCGGCCCCGTCCTTGTGGATCTGCCAGTGCATCATCGCCGTGCGCTTGTCGACCTTCTGGATGCGGTACATGCCGCAGTTACGCGCGCCGGTGACCGGATCCTTGCTGAAGACCAGCGGCAGCGTGACGTACGGGCCGCCGTCGTCGGGCCAGCAGGTGAGGATCGGCAGCAGGTCGAGGTCGGGCTCGTCGAGCCAGACCTCCTGGCAGGGCCCGTCCTTGACCATCTTCGACGAGAACGAGGCCAGCTCGCGCAGCTTGCCGAGCGCCTTCATCTTCGCGACGACGCCCTGGGGCGGCTGCAGGTCCATCAGCGTCTCGATGCGCTCGCCGAGGGCGTCGAGGCTCTCGGTGCCGAGGGCCATGCACATGCGCCGGTCGGTGCCGAACTGGTTGATCAGCACGGGGAGGCGGCTGCCGGCCACGTCGGTGAACAGCAGCGCCGGTCCGCCGGCCTTCGAGACGCGGTCGGCGATCTCCGTGATCTCGAGGTGCGGATCGACCCGCGCGCCGATCCGCCTGAGCTCACCCGCCTTGTCGAGCGCCTTCACCCACTCCCGGAGATCCTTCATCGGTTGAGTGCCTCCTCGAGTCCGGGTGTCGGCGGCAGCTCGGCGGCCAGGGCGTCGAGCCCGGCCACCTCGCCATCGGTGCGCAGGGCGCGCTGGGCCGCCAGGAACAGGGCGCCGGTCTCGGCCTCGCGCGGGCCGCGGCGCGCGGCGATCGCCGCCGTGGTTCCGCGCCAGAGGGGCACGAGGGCCTCGTGCCGCTCGGCGGCGACCAGGCCGGCGCCGAGCGCGATCAGGTCGGCGAGCGCCTCGACCACGAACAGGTCGCCGGCGCCGGTGATACGCACCAGCCCGTGGGCGTAGCAGTAGTCGCCGGCAAGCACTTCCCGGCCGGGCGCGGAGGGTGTCAGGTGTCGCGCCTGCCCGTGGTGCAGCAGGAAGCCCTCGAGGATCAGGTCGAGGCCGGCGGCCTCGAAGGGGCTCAGGGGCGGCGAGATCAGCGGCGACAGCAGGGGCGCCGCGGCGGGCTCGATCAGCTCGGCGGCGAGCGCCGGCTCGGCCGCCAGGACATCCCTCACGCCTGCGCCGCCCGGGCCAGCGCCTCCCGCGCGAGCGCGATCTCCTGGTCCCCGTGCGTCAGCCCGGTGAACCATGCCTCGAACTGCGAGGGCGGCGGGTAGACGCCCTCGGCGAGCAGCGCGCGGGCGAAGCGGCCGTAGGCGTCGGTGTCGCTGCGCGTGGCGTCGGCGTAGTCCTCCACCGGGCCGTGGGTGAAGAAGGGCGTCAGCATCGAGCCGACGCGGTTGATGTGCACCGGCGCCCCGCTCGCGCGCACGGCGTCCTCGAGGGCCGCGCCGCTCGCCTCGAGCCGCTCGTAGACGCCCTCGCGGGCGAGCTCGCCCAGCACGGCCAGGCCGGCGGCGGTCGCGAGCGGGTTCCCCGAGAGCGTCCCGCCCTGGTAGCAGGGGCCCTCGGGCGCCAGCTCGCGCATCACGTCGCGCCGTCCACCGAAGGCGCCGACCGGCAGGCCGCCGCCGATGATCTTGCCGAAGCAGGTGATGTCGGCCCGCACGCCGTAGCGCTCCTGCGCTCCGCCGCGGGCGACCCGGAAGCCGGTGATCACCTCGTCGATGATCAGGAGCGCCCCGGTGCGGTCGCAGGCGGCGCGCAGGGCGGCCAGGTAGCCGTCGCGCGGGGGCACCACGCCCATGTTGCCGGCCACCGGCTCGACGATCATCGCGGCGGCGCCCTCGAGCGCGGTCTCGGCCGCGGCGGCGTCGTTGAAGGGGACGATGTGGGTGGCCGCCGTCGCCGCGGCGGTGACGCCGGCGCTCGCGGGGACCCCGAGGGTGGTGAGGCCGCTACCGGCCTGCGCCAACAGGCCGTCGATCGCGCCGTGGTAGCCGCCGGCGACCTTCACGATCGTCTCGCGGCCCGTTGCGGCGCGCGCCAGGCGCAGGGCGCCCATCACGGCCTCGCTGCCCGAGGAGGTCATGCGCAGCTGCTCCACCGAGGGCACCGCGTCGCAGATCGTCTCGGCGAACACCACCTCGCGCTCGGTGGGGGCGCCGTAGGAGGTGCCCAGCGGCAGGGCGCGCTCCACGGCGCGCAGCACGGCCTCGGGGCTGTGGCCGAGGATCGCCGGGCCCCAGGTGGAGAGGAAGTCGAGGTAGCGGTTGCCGTCGGCGTCCCAGACGTAGGGGCCCTCGGCGCGGGCGATGAACAGCGGGTCGCGGCCGATCGAGCGCATGGCCCGCACCGGCGAGTTGACCCCGCCGACGAGGACCTTCCGGGCGCGCGCGAACAGCTCGGCGCTGCGTGTCCCCTCGGGCCCCGCCACGCTCGGGCTCAGTGCTTCTTCCAGCGCGGGAGCGGGTCGCCGGCGAGCGCCTTCGCCTCCCACTCCTTGTAGTCGGGCGTGTAGTACATGAGGCGGATCTTCTTGAACTCGTAGGTCGAGTAGAGGATCGCCCGGCGCGAGGGGTCGGTGACGCCGATGTCCTGCGCGATCGCGTCGATCGCCTCCTCGCAGGCCTCCATCGAGCGCGCGTGCACCATCGTGAAGATGTTGTACGGCCAGTCGGGGTAGGTCGGGCGCTTGTAGCAGTGCGACACGGACTGGAAGGCGGCCATCTTGGGGCCGACCTCCTCGAGGTCCTCCTCGGGCACCTGCCACACGGCCATTCCGTTGGCGCCGAAGCCCGCCTTGCGGTGGTTGAGCACCGCGGCGAAGCGGCGCATGTAGTTGCGGTCAACGAAGGTCTGGCAGGCGGCCAGCAGCTCGTCGGTGGTCACCCCGGCGTCGACGGCCCAGGCGTCGAAGGGGTGGTGCTCCACCGGCAGGTCGCGCTGGAGGACCACGATCAGGCGCTTGTCGGCGTCGGTGGGCAGCACGCCGTCGCCGCGGGTGGGCGGGGGCTTGGGGGCCGCCTCCTTGGCCTCCACGGAGCGCTCGCCGGTCATGTCGAGCTGCACGTTGATCTTGAAGAGCTTCAGCGTCGGCAGCATGCGGGTCGAACTCGGCGCCCGAGGCCTCGTGGAGGCGGTTCATCGTGTCCTCGAGCCCGAACTCCGACTCGGGCTCCACGGCCAGCGTGTACCAGAGGTTGAACGCGTGGGTGCGCCGGTAGTTGTGGCTCACGCCGGGGTGGCCGCCCACGATGTCGGCCGCCTCGAAGAGCCTGTCCTCGGGGTAGCGCGCCGCCACCAGGGTGCTGGTGTAGCCGAGCGCGCGGGTGTCGAAGATCGCCGAGAGCTGGCGCACGATCTCGGCCTCCTTGAGGCGGGTGAGCCGGCGCAGCACCTCTTCCTCGTCCATCCCGATGCGCGAGCCGATCTCGGCGAACGGTGCGCGCACGAACGCGAGCCCGGCCTGCAGCTGGTTGAGCAGCGCGCGGTCGGCCTCGTCGGGCTTGTGGTGGACACGGGGTGCGGCGGCGGTGGTCAACGACCCTCTCCCTCGGCGATCCAGCGGGCGGCGTCCTCGGCGTAGTACGTGATGATCAGATCGGCTCCCGCGCGGGCGATCCCGGTGAGCACCTCCATCGCGGCGAGCCTCTCGTCGAGCCAGCCGCGCTCGGCGGCCGCCTTGATCATCGAGTACTCCCCGCTCACGTGGTACGCGGCGAGCGGCAGATCGGTTGCGGCGCGGACCGCGTGGATGACGTCCAGATATGCCGCGGCGGGCTTCACCATCACCATGTCGGCGCCCTCGGCGACGTCGAGCAGCGTCTCGCGGACGGCCTCCTGGCCGTTGGCCGGGTCCATCTGGTACCCGCGCCGGTCGCCGAACCCGGGGGCCGATCCGGCCGCCTCGCGGAAGGGGCCGTAGAAGGCCGAGGCGTACTTGGCCGAGTAGGCCATGATCGTCGTGTCCTCGTGGCCCTCGGCGTCGAGCGCCGCGCGGATGGCCCCGACGCGGCCGTCCATCATGTCGCTCGGGGCGACGATGTCGGCTCCGGCCTCGGCGTGGCTCACGGCGGTGCGGGCCAGCAACTCGAGGCTGCGGTCGTTGTCGACCCGGTCGTCGATCAGCACGCCGCAGTGCCCGTGGTCGGTGTAGGCGCACAGGCACACGTCGGTGATGACGACCATCTGCGGCACGGCGTCCTTGATGGCGGCGACCGCCGACTGCACCACCCCGTCGGCCTCGTAGGCCGCGCTCGCGGCGGCGTCCTTGTGGTCGGTGACGCCGAACAGGAGCATCGCCGGCACGCCGGCGGCGAAGGCGCGGCGGGCGGTCGCGGCGATCAGGTCGGGCGACATCCGGGAGTGCCCGGGGAGCGACGGGATCGGGACGCTCGCCTCGCGGCCCGCGATCGCGAACGCCGGGAGGATCAGCTGGTCGGGCGACAGGCGCGTCTCGCGCACCATCCGGCGCAGCGTCTCGCCCGCCCGCAGGCGCCGCATGCGCACCTGTGGGAAGCGGGCCCCCGCCGCGGTTTCCGTGCCCTCGATCACCCGCGGGAGTCTACTCCCCGTCCCGCTGCGCCCACCGCTGCCAGACTGCCCGGTGTGAGCGGCCCACCCGTCCTCGTCGTCTTCGGCGCCCGCAACGTGGGACGGGCGGTCGTGGCCGACCGCCTCGCCGCCGGCTGGCGGGCCCTCGCGGTGGCGCGCTCCGACGAGACCCTGGAGGCGCTGACCGCCGCGCACCCGGGCGTCGCGACGCTCCGGGGCGACGCCGCTGACCACGACGTGGTGGCCGAGGCGCTCGCCCGCGCGGAGCGCGACCTCGGCGGGCTCGACCTGGTCGTCAACGCCACCACCTCGGTGCCGCGCGACCACAGCTTCGGCGGCGGCCCGATCATCGACGCCCCGCCCGATCGGCTCGAGTCGTGGATGGCGGGGTTCCTGCCCGCGGCCTGGGCCATCCTGCGCGGCGCCGGCGCCGCGCTCGAGCGCCGCGGCTCCGGCACCCTCGTCCAGATCTCCGGCGGCTCGGCCCGGCGCGCGATGCCCGGCCGCGGCCCCTGGGCGGCGGCGCAGTTCGGCGCGCGCGCCCTGACGCATTCGCTCGCCCAGGAACTGCGCCCGCGGGGCGTGCACGTGGCGTTGCTGGTGGCCGACGGGGTGATCCAGACCGAGCGCAACCCGATGGAGGGTCGCCCGCCCGAGGAGTCGCTGACCGCCGAGGACGTGGCGGCGGCCGTGGCCTACCTCGCGTCCCAGACGCCGCGCGCCTGGACCCACGAGCTCGTCATCACCCCGGCCGGGGACACCTGGGTGCCGTAGCACTCAGGGCGCCGGGGAGCGCGTCGGGTGAACCCCGACGCCGTCGGGCCACCACCAGGCCACGCGCATCATCTGCGCGCTGTCCAGTGCACCGAAATGACGGCTTCTACTGCATGATTCTGACGAGGATCGGAGCCACCGAACGTGCGGAGGCGCTCCCGGGAGGAGCGTGACCCGGCCTGAACACGACCCGGTCTGAGCACGACCCTCAGGCCGAGAGGGCATCGCCGCGGCCCGTGAGGAACGCGCGCTCGGCGGCGCTGCCGGTGAGCTCGGCGGCGCGGCGGTACGCGGCGGCGGCTTCCGCGGTGCGGCCGAGGCGGCGGAGCATGTCGGCGCGGGCGGCGTGGAGCGGGCCCCAGGCGGAGAGGGTCTCCAGATCCGCGAGGGTCTCGACCTCCGCCAGCCCGGCCTCGGGGCCGTGCACCTCGGCGAGGGCGACGGCGCGGTTGAGGGCGACCACCGGCGTCGGCGTGCGCCGCAGCAGCTCGTCGTAGAGCGCGAGGATCTGGGGCCAGTCGGTGTCCTCGGCCCGCGCGGCCTCGGCGTGGAGGGCCGCGATGGCGGCCTGGAGGGCGTAGGGGCCCGCCGGTCGGCGCATCCGCAGGGAGCGCTCGACGAGGGCGACGCCCCGCGCGATGGCGTCGCGGTCCCAGAGGCGGCGGTCCTGGTCGGGCAGGAGGATCAGCGATCCGTCGGCACCGGCCCGGGCCCCCCGCCGGGCGTGGTGGAGCGTCATCAGGGCCAGCAGGGCCAGCGGCTCGGCCTCGTCGGGCATCAGGCCGCGCAGGGCGTCCGCCAGGCGGATCGCCTCCTCGGCCAGATCATCGCGGCGCAGGCCGGGCCCGGCGGTGGCCGAGTAGCCCTCGGTGTAGGTCAGGTAGAGCACCGCGAGCACGCCGTCGATGCGCTCGGGCAGCTCGTCGGCGGGGGGCTCGCCGATCGGGATCGCGGCGTCGCGGATCTTGCGCTTGGCGCGAACCAGCCGCTGGGCCACGGTCGCCTCGGGTTGCAGCAGGGCGCGGCCGATCTCCGGCACGGTCAGGCCGGCGACCAGCCGCAGCGTCAGCGGTACCCGGGCGTCGAGCGCCAGCGACGGGTGGCAGCAGGCGAAGATCAGCCCGAGCCGTTCGTCAGGGATCGGCGTGTCGGTGCTCAGGCTGTCGAGGTCGTCGGACGCGGTGCCCTCCAGGAGACGGTGGCGCGCCACCTCCGAGCCCGAGCGCGTCCGCTCGGCGCGGATGGCGTCGATTGCCCGGTTGCGCGCGGTGGTGACGATCCAGGCGAGGGGGCGCCGGGGTGTCCCCTCGCCTGGCCAGCGGGCGATGGCGATCGCGAAGGCGTCCTGGATCGCGTCCTCGGCGCGGTCGATGTCGCCGAGGATGCGCGCCAGGGTCGCGACGGCCCGCCCGTACTCCTCCCGGAAGACCCGGGCGACGGCCTCCGTGCCGCCGGCGGTCAGTCGAACTCCATGATCGGGCGGACCTCGACCCCGCCGTGCCGGGCGCCGGGGATGCGCTTGGCGGCGGCGATCGCCTGATCGAGCGTGTCGCACTCGATCATGTAGAAGCCGCCCAGCTGCTCGTGCGTCTCCGCGAAGGGACCGTCGCTGAGCAGCGTCTCGCCGTCGCGCACGCGGACCGTCGTGGCCGTGCCGGACGACTGCAGGGCCTCGCCGCCGCGCATGATCCCCTCCGAGGTGATCGCCTCGCCGAAGGCCATGTACTCGGCCATCTCGGCCTGCATCTCCTCGGGGGTCGCGTCGGCGAATGCGGCCTCGCCGCCGTAGATGAGGAGCAGGTAGCGCATGGGTCGCCTCCATGGTCGGGACGGCGCCGTTCGCCGTCCTCGCCAAGTAGACGGCACCGGGCCCCCGAAATCGACAGGGTCCCCGTTACCGTTGCGCACGATGCGACCGCGGCGCGCCGACCACCCCTCCCTCGCCCCCGAGGCACTGCTGACCGGGTACCTGCACGGCTGGTTCCCGATGGACGAGGTCGGCCACGCCGGGCCGGTCGGCATGTACGAGGCCGATCCGCGCGGCGTCATGCCGATCGAGGGCTTCCGCGTGCCGCGCTCGGTGCGCCGCGCGATGCGGGCGGAGTCCTACGAGATCAGGATCGACACGGCCTTCGCCGAGGTGGCCCGGTCGTGCGCCGTGCGCGAGGGCGAGGGGGTGTGGCTCACGCCGCGCCTGGTCCGCGCCTACGAGGAGCTGCACCGGCGCGGGCACGCCCACAGCGTCGAGGCGTGGCGCGACGGGGTGCTGGGCGGCGGCCTCTTCGGGGTGGCGCTCGGCGGGATGTTCAGCTCGGAGACCATGTTCCACCGCGCCCCCGACGCGGGCAACGCCGCGCTGGTCGCGACGGCCGCCCTGCTCGCGGCCGCCGGGTTCTCGCTCTGGGACATCCAGGTGACCTCCGAGCACACGGAGCGCTTCGGGGCGGTGGGGATCACGCCGCACGAGTACCGCCGCCGGCTGACGCGCGCCCTCGGCCAGCGCCCCCTGCCCCTGGGTTAGGCCGTCGCGCGGCGGCGCACGACCAGGGCCGCCACGGCGCCGAAGACCGCCGCCAGCAGCCCGAGGTGGCCGAAGGTGAGCGCGAGGTCGCTCCCCGTGATGGCCGGCTCGACCAGCAGGGTCTGGAAGGCCTCGAAGGCGGGGCCGAACGGCACGACCTGCGACACGGCCGACGCGATCGCGGCGTTCGGCAGCAGGCCCAGGGCCAGTAGCGGCAGCGTGAGCATCAGCGCCACCAGTAGCGCCGTGCGCGTCTCGCGGGCCAGGGCGCCCGCCAGCACGCCGAAGGCGCCGAAGGCGAGGCCCGCGAGCGCCAGCGCCGCGAGCCACAGCGGCCAGCGTCCGACCGCGACCGAGGTGAAGGCGGCCACCCCGCCGAGCAGCGTGAGCCCGATGACCAGGCAGGCGAGCGCGGTGAAGACCATCTTCTCGGCCACCAGGGCCCACGCCGACACGAGGCCGCGCCCGAGCCTCACCAGGACCTGGTCCTCGCGCTCCGCCGACATCGCGGCCGCGGCCAGCAGCACCCCGGCCAGCCCGAGGCTCACCAGCAGGGCGCCGGCGAACCCGAACGCCGACAGGGGCTCGCGGCCCTGCGCCGACTCGCTCACCTGCAGCACGATCGGGGCCCGGATCGCGTTGGCGGCGGGCTTGGCCAGGTCGAGGTTGCGCTGGGTCTCGTCGATGAAGTTGATCAGCGGCTCGAGCTCGCCGGCGGGGCGTGCCTGGCCCTCGTCGCGCAGGCGCTCCTGGACGCCGGTGACCAGGACGCGGCTGCGCTTCAGGCCGAGAGCGTCGCCGGTGCGCCCGAAGAAGCCGAGCCGGCCTCCGTTGACGACCAGGTCAACGAGCCGCAGCACCTGGTCGACGTAGCCCTGGGCGAGGCTCTGGTTGAGGCGGTAGACGGCCGACTCGAGGTTGCGCACGATGGCGTCGGCCTCGATCGGCGAGCGACGGCTCGCGTCGAGCCGCAGCGCGGGCTGGCGGACCCCCGACTGGAGGTCGGTGATGAAGCCCTCCGGGATGGTGAGCACCGCGGCGACGCGGCCGTCGTCGAGCGCCGCCGCCGCCGCATCGGCGTCGAGGGCGCGCACGTCGACGTCCTCCGAGAGCCGGGCGATGTAGTCGTCGACCCCCAGGCGCCGCTCGCCCACCGCGACCGTCCTGCCGGACGTGTCGAGGTTGACCACGGCAACGTCGGGCCGGCGCTCGTCGCTCTGCAGGGCCAGCGCGACCAGGGTGGCGACCAGCAGGGGGAACACGACCAGGATCAGGAGCACCGCGGGCGTGCGCGCCAGCAGCCGCAGGTCCTTGCGCAGGAGCAGGGCGGCCGACCTCACGTGGCGACCTCTCCGGGCGAGACCAGGCGCAGGAAGGCCAGCTCGGCCGCCTCGGCGTCGGCGCCCGGCCCGATGCCGTGGGCGCTCACCATCTCGTCGGAGGTGCCCGAGAACAGGAGCCGCCCGGCGGTCAGCACCATCATGCGGTCGGAGCGCCGCATCGCCTCGTCGACCGACTGCGTGGAGAAGAGCAGGGCCATGCCCTCCGCGCGCAGGGAGGCGAGCCACTCCCAGAGCCGGTGGCGCTGGTCGGGGCTGAGGGTCGCGGTGGGCTCGTCCAGCAGCAGCACGCTCGGCCGCCCGGCGAGGGCGATCGCGAGGTTCAGCCGCTGGATCGTGCCCGTCGAGAGCCGCCCGGCGGGGCGGTCGGCGAACTCGCCCAGGTCGGCGCGGGCGATCAGCTCCTCGGCCAGGGCGGCCGGATCGGGTGCGCCCTCGAGCCCCGCGAAGAGGCGCAGGTTCTCCCGCGGGGTGAGCCGCTGGTAGAGCGCCGGGCGGTGGGGCACCCAGCCGACCCGCGGGGTCGCGCCGTCGGCCCACTCGACGCCGCCGGTGGTCGCGCGCGTCACGCCGGCGAGGATGGTGAGGAGCGTCGTCTTGCCGGCCCCGTTCGGGCCGATCAGCGCAACCGATTCGCCGGGGTCGAGGCGCACGTCGACGCCCTCCAGCGCGACGACGCCGCGGTAGCGCCGCCCCAGCCCCCGGGCGGTCAGCATCGATGCCGGGCCGGTCAGGGCTCGGGCCGCAGGGCCGGCGCGTCGATCGTGCGCGTGGGTGTCTCGCGCGCCGGGGCCGCGGCGGTCGCGGGGGCGGGCGCGAGCGTGGCGCCGAAGCCGAGCCGCTCGGAGGCGAACATGACCGCCTCCTTGACCACGACCACCACGGGGATGGCGATCAGCACGCCCACGATGCCCGCCAGGTGCTCGCCGATCAGCAGGCCGAAGATCACGACCAGCGGGTGCACGCCGACGGCCGACCCCATGATCTTGGGGACGACGATGTGGCCCTCGAGCTGGTGGATGGCCACGAAGGCCACCACCACCCAGAGGGCGGCCAGAGGTGAGGTGAACAGGGCGAGCAGCACCGGCGGCACGGCTCCGAGGATCGGCCCGACGTAGGGGACGAACTCCATCACGAAGACCCACGCCGTGAAGGCCACGGCGAACGTCGCCCCGAGCGGGAACAGTCCCGTCACCCCGAAGATCCACAACACCACCCCGGCGCTGGTGCCGATGATCAGCGACACCAGCAGCTGCGCCTTGACGTATTCGGTGAGCGTGCTCTCGACGCGCCGCAGGAATCCCGCCGTCTCGGGGCCGCCCACCCGCTGGGCGAAGCGCAGGATGCGAGGGGCGTCGAGCAGCATGTAGATGCAGGCGACGAGGATGAAGATCAGCGTCACGAGCACGCCGAGGACGTTGAGGCTGTAGTCCACGAGGTTGTCGGCGGCCTCCGAGGCGCGGTCCTGGAGCCCCGCCAGGAAGGCGTCCGAGCGCGCCTTCACGTCGACGTCGATGCCCCGGCGATCGAAGAACTGCTGCAGGTCGTCGGCCTGGCGCTCGGCCTGGTCGGTGTAGACGGGCAGGTTGGCCTGGATCTCCTCGATCTGCGTGCGCACCGGCGAGATCACCAGGAAGACCGCCAGGGCGATCGTCGCGACGAACCCGACGAACACCGTCAGCACCGCGAGCCCGCGCGGGATGTGCAGCCGCCGCAGCAGCCGGACGACCGGGTTCAGCAGCAGGGCGACGATCGTCGACACCGTGAAGACGAGCAGCACAGGACCGATCGTCTGGCCGAGGATCCACACGATCGCCAGCACGGCCGCGACCGCCACGAGCTTCGCCCATGCGGGCTGGGGGGCGCTGCGCCCGCTCATCGGCTGCATGTTAGTCGCCCGGGGTCCCGCGCTGGCGCCCCCCGGTCCGGCTCAGCTACGCTCACAGGCTATGCCCCCCCTCACCAGGGAGCACCTCGCCGGGCGGCGTGCCTCCCGGCGGCGCCGCGCTCTACGGCGCGATCCCCGTGCCCTCGTCTCCGCCGCGATCCCCGTGATCGTCGTCGCCGTGCTCGCGATCGTCCTCGGTGTGATGGGCAGCGGGGCCACTCCCGACGATGTCGGTCCCCTCGCTTCGCCGGTCCCCTCGCCCGAGCTGGGCTCGGGCGCGCGCCCTCCCGAGCTGATCATCGCCCGGGCCGAGGGGGTCGAGGTGCACCTGCCGGTCGATCCCGAGCGGGTGACGGCGATCGCATTCCATCCGATCGACGACCCCTCGGGCGTCGCGCTCTCCGCCTCGGGCGCGGTCACGATCCACCAGGCCGAGCGCCGCGGCCGCGTGGGCCCCGACACCGCCGGCCTCGACGTGGGCGCTCCGGCGGGGACGACGGTCTTCGCGCCCGTCAACGGCGTCATCGCCAGCGTCAGCGACTACATGGTCTCCGGGCGCATCGAGGGCTACGAGGTCACGATCACGCCCGCCATCGCCGCCAGCGGCCTGGTGCTGCGCGTCACCCACCTCGGCGATCGTGACAACGGCGAGCGTCCGAGCGTCGGCACGCCGGTGCGCGCGGGCGTCACGCCCCTGGGCACCGTCCACGACTTCTCCGGGGTCGTCGAGCAGGAGCTCAGCCAGTACACCTCCGACGCGGGCAACCACGTCAACCTCGAGCTGATCCGGACCCAGGCGGCGCTGATCCTCTGATCGCGGGCGCGGGTAGGGTGGCCGCCATGCGCGCGATGATGATCGGAGACGTGTTCGCGGGGGTCGGCCTGCGGGCGCTCCTCACGCGCCTGCCCGAGCTGCGCGAGCAGTACCGGCCCGACATCGTGGTCGTGAACTGCGAGAACGCCGCCGCGGGCGTCGGCACCTCTCCCCGTCAGGCCAAGGACCTCCTCGACGCGGGCGTCAACGTCCTCACGGGTGGCAACCACACGCTCCACAAGGCCGAGATCCTCCCGATGCTGGAGGCCGAGCCCCGGATGCTGCGCCCGGCCAACATCGCCGTCCGCGCCCCCGGACGCGGCATGACGACGGTCGAGACCGCCGCCGGCCCGGTGAGCGTCATCAACGTCATGGGCTCGGTGTTCCTCACCTCCGCGCAGAGCCCCTTCGCCATCATCGACGACCTCGTCGAGCAGGCGCGGCGCGCGGCGCCGATCGTGCTGGTGGACATGCACGCCGAGGCCACCAGCGAGAAGATCGCCCTCGCCCACCACCTCGCGGGGCGCGTCACCGCGGTCGTCGGCACCCACACCCACGTCCAGACCGCCGACGCCCGCGTCCTCGCCGGCGGCACCGCCTACATCAGCGACCTCGGCATGACCGGCCCCCACGACTCGGTGATCGGCGTGCGCACCGACATCGTCCTGCGCCGGTTCCTCCACGGCTCCTCCGGCCGCTTCGAGCCCGCCGACGGAGGCGTCCTCGTCCAGGGCGCCATCATCGACGCCGACGACGAGGGCCGCGCGACCGCGATCGAGAGCTTCAGCATCGAGGGTGAGGCTACGTAGACCTCTGAGAGGCCGTTGGCGCGCAGGTCCGCGGGGGACGATCGTCTGGGGCGTCCATGGCACGCGGTGCCCGGGCGTACGACCTGCTCGGGACGGAGTGGTTCTGGCCCCACTCTTTGGGACGATCGTCTGGGGCGTCCATCGGAACGCCTTACCCGGACGTGCGTCGACGCACTGATCTCCCACTAATGGCGCTGGATCAGCGTCATGGGAGAGGCTGATCCTCCGAGCCGCCGGTGGGTGAGCACTCTTTCCCACAGGGCCATGAGCCCTATCGCAAGAGCGTGCCCCTGCCGGGCGGTGAGGAGTCAGATGGCTGGTGGGATGGCGTGCCCTCAGAGCACTGATCCATTAGGTCGCCACGGACTTCTCGGGCTCGGGGGCATGCGGTCACACAAGAGGAGGCGCGTCGTGATCTTCGTGGGCGTCGACTGGGCCGAGGCCCACAACGACGTGGCGGTGATGGATGAGGCGGGGGCGGTGCTCGGCCGAGGGCGCTTCGGGGTCGGGCTGGGTGGCCTGGCCCAGTTGCACGGCCTGATCGCCGATCACGCCGATGAGCCCGAGCAGGTCGTGGTCGGCATCGAGATCGATCGGGGTCTGCTGGTTGACTCGCTCGCCGGCGCCGGTTACCGGATCTATGGCCTGAACCCCCTGGCGGTGAGCCGCTACCGCGATCGCCATACGACCTCACGCGCCAAGTCCGATGGCGCTGATGCCAAGCTCCTGGCCGATCTGGTGCGCACCGATCGCCACAACCACCGGCCGCTTGCCGGTGACTCGGATCAGGCGAGCGCCATCCGGGTGCTGGCCCGGGCCCACCAGGGCCTCGTCTGGATGCGCCAGCGCCAGCTCAACGGCCTGCGCTCGGCGCTTCGCGACTACTTCCCGGGCGCCCTTTCGGCCTTTGGCACCGACCTGGCCTGCGCCGATGCACTGGCGATCCTCGCCATCGCACCGACGCCGCAGATCGCCAGAGGCCTTTCACGGTCGAGGATCGCTGCGGCCCTTGGCCGCGCCGGCCGCCAGCGCAACCTGGAGCGACGGGCGGCCGAGATCCAGGAGGCGTTGCGCGCCGGACAACCCGAGGCATCGGATGCGGTGGCCGATGCCCTCGGCGCAGCATCAGCTGCCCGGGTGGCGGTGATCGTGTCGCTCAACCAGCAGATCAGCGAGCTCGAGCGCGCCATGTCCGAGCATTTTGATCGTCACCCGGACGCCGAGATCCTTGGCAGTCTTGCCGGACTCGGCCCAGTGCTCGGCGCCCGGGTGCTCGGCGAGTTCGGGGACGACCCGAACCGCTTCGGCGATGCTAGAGGCCGAAAGGCCTATGCGGGAACCGCCCCGATCACCCGGGCATCGGGTCGCAGCCGGGTCGTGCTGGCGCGCGTGGTGCGCAACCGCCGGCTGGCGGATGCCTGCGATCGCTGGGCCTTCTGCTCCCTGACCGCCAGCCCCGGGGCTCGCCGCTACTACGACGCCCTGCGTGCACGCGACAAGACCCACTCCCAGGCCACCCGCCAGCTCGCCAACCGCTGGGTCGGGATCCTGCACGCGTGCCTGGAGCAGCGCGCGCTCTACAGCGAGGAGGTCGCCTGGCCGCAGGACACTCTCCTGGCCGCTTGACTCCTTGGAGCCGTGGGATGTCTTGCGGGGAGATCAGGGCGACAAAATGGCCCCTGGCCGGGGCCATTTTGATTCCTGTGAGTCTGCGCGGTGACGGTTTCGTGTCTGGGGCCGTCGTTGCCAGGCTGGTGGCGAGTGGCCGGGCGTGACCCGTTTGGTTCCTGACCCGCCTGGGCGGTGTCCTTGGATCGATGTGTCCGCTCGGTCGCTCGGCGCCGGCCTGGTGCCCGCCGCAGTGGCCTGATCAGGAGCCTGTCCGCCCTCGGGGCGTGACCCGTCACAGGTCTGCCGTGCGGTTTCCCAGCCCCAGGCCGGACGCCGTCCCCCCAAAGCGGAGTCTGGAGGTGGAGCAGATGGTGGCACAGTCAATCGATGTCGTGGTCGGCGTCGACACCCACCGTGATGCGCATGCCCTGGCGGTGGTGGGCGCAGGCACGGGCGAGGTGATCGCCGAGTTCGTGATCCGGGCCGATCCGGCCGGCTACCGGGGCGCGCTCGCGCGCGTTGAGGCTCTGGGGCGCGGCGAGCGCGCCTGGGCCGTGGAGGGCTGCGGCTCCTACGGGGCGGGCCTGTGGCGTCACCTGGCCCGGGCCGGTGAGCTGGTCGTGGAAGCGGGCCCTCCCGGGCCCGGTGTGCGGGCCAAGTCCGATGCCCTGGATGCGGTGCGGGCCGCCCGCTCGGTGCTCGGGGCGGTCCATGACACGCAGCCGCGCGCCGATGGGCCGCGCGAGATCCTGCGCGTCCTGATGCTCGCCCGCGATGGGGCGATCGACATCCGCCGGGCCGCCCTGTGCCAGCTGCGGGCAATGGTCCTCACCGCCCCCGACGGCCTGCGTGAGCCGCTTCGCGGGCTGACCCGCCAGGCGCTCCTTACCCGCTGCGCGGGCCTGCGCCCCCAGGCCCACACCGATCCGGTGACGGGCGCCGTCGCCCTGGCGCTGCGTGCGCTGGCGCGCAGGATCCTCAGCGCCAGCGCCGAGGCCCGCGAGCTCGAGCAGGCGATCGCCCTGCAGGTCACCCAGATCGCCCCGGCGCTCCTTGGCGAGGTCGGGGTCGGCCCGATCAACGCCGCCCGCCTTCTGATCAGCTGGTCGCATCGGGGGCGGATCCGCTCCGAGGCCGCCTTCGCACGCCTGGGCGGAGTGGCGCCGATCCCCGCCTCATCGGGTCAGGTGGTGCGCCATCGCCTGGATCGTGGTGGCGATCGCCAGCTCAACTACGCCCTGCACGCCATCGTGCTGGTGCGAAAGCGGATCGACCCGGCCACCCGGGCCTACATCGAGCGGCGTGTGGGCGAGGGAAAGAGCCGCCGCGATGCCACCCGCTGCCTCAAGCGCTACCTCGCCCGCCACCTCTTCCGACTCCTGGAGGCGACCGCCACGAGTGCTTGACACGACATAGGAGCATCGCTCCTCCGGGCTTCGCCCGGGGTACGTCGCGGTCAACCAATCACAGTGGTCCGTAGACGACGAACCCTGTTTCACGCTTCAGGCCTCACCCACGTAGAAGCCTGGGAGGCCGTTGGCGCGCAACCCTGCGTGCGATCCAGGTCGGTCTTCATGGTGCCTTTGATCTTCGGATCGTCTGTGGCGCGCAATCCGAGGTGGTCGCGATATGGAAGCAGGCGCGGCGCGATGTGATCGTGTGGGCGTAGCCCCCGGAATCGTCCTGTGTGGCCGTCCCTGGTGCCTGATCGTCTCGGTGTTCCAGAGGCCGTCCCCGCCGAAGGCGGTGCCTGCTGGGTGCAAATCGCCTCGGTAGAGGCGATTTGCCGCCCTGATCTCCCCGCAAGAGGGAGATCAGTGCGTTGAACGCACGTCCGACGGCCCGATCGCGTCCCCGGCACGGCCATCGTCCCGCGCAAAGGGAGTGAGACCACTCCGTCCCGCGCAAAGCGGAGTGGAACCACCCCGCCCACGCCCCAGAGGATCAGTCGAACGAGGTACCTCGCGGAGACGGCTTTCTCGGCGCGTTTGGGGTCGGCTCCCTGGCCGAGGACCCGGCCCTGGGGGCGGCCGGCGATGCTGGGTCGGGGCCAGCAGGCGGCGAGCAGGGCGATCAGGACGCTGTCGCGCAGCACCAGGATGGCGATCGGCCAGGTCTCGAGCGCGACCAGGTCCCAGTACTGATGGGGGAAGTAGGCGAAGGTGAGCATCATCGCGCTCGCGGTCAGCGCCGCCGCCAGCGGTCCGAACCGGCCGACGACGAGGAAGCAGACGGGCAGGAGCCACACCAGGAACTGGGGCGAGAGCACCTTGCCGCCGACCAGCAGGGCGACCATCGTCGAGGCGGATGCGGCGATGAACAGCCGTGCGTCGCCCGGCGCGCGGGCGCGGTGGAGCAGGAGCCAGAGCGTCCACGCGATGCCGATCAGGACGACGATCAGGATCGCCGTGGAGATGCCGGCGATCACCGAGGGCCCGGTTCCGGCGAGGCCCTGGCTGCCGAACGAGCTCTCGACGGTGATCGGGACGTCGGCGAGCGCGTGCAGCCCGAGCAGGTACGCCGCGCCGGTCGCCTCCAGCTGCAGCGGCCGGTCGAGGTGGTACTGCGCCAGGTCCCACGTCCCCGAGGGCGACAGGATCACGAACGGCAGAAGGCCGGCGACGACGATCGCGAGGCTTCCCGCGAGGCCCGCCCACGCGCGGCGGGCGCCGGCGCGATGGCGCTGCCAGATCAGCAGGACCGGGATCAGGGCCAGCGGCACCAGCTTCAGCAGGGTGGCGCAGGCGAGCAGGGTCCAGGCGAGGCGCCACCGCTCGGTCACCGCCGCCCAGAGCGTCCATACGAGCAGGGCCGCCAGGGCGAGGTCGAAGCGCGTCTCCACCAGGTTCCCGATCATCAGGGGGCTGACCGCCACGAGCACTCCGGCGGCGGTCTGGCGCCGCTCGTCCATGCCGAGGGCCCGGGCGATCGCGATCACCCCGAGCACGGTGGCGCAGAGGGCGAGGAGCATGAGGATCGAGAAGGTCACGCCGTACGGCCCCGGCAGGACGCCCGCGAGCCAGAACAGCGCCCCGGCCAGCGGCGGGTACTCGAGCGTGAAGTCGGCATAGGGGATCTGACCGTCGGCGATCAGGTCGTAGGCGCGCTGGTAGGTGGGGATGTCGGTGATGACGGAGTCGGCGTAGACGCCGAGCTGCAGGGGGATCGCCCACACCACGACGGCCAGGGCCACCGCGAAGGCCGGCAGGGATCGGCGCTGGTTCACGTCGCCACCGTCACGGGCTCGAGCGCGGGGGCGGACTCGGGCAGCGGGCGGCGGGCGCGGACCGGCGCCGGCCAATCGGGGACCATCGCGACCAGCGCGAAGGGCAGGAACCACGGGATGTAGAGGTAGAACCAGTGCGTGAGCGTGAGCTCGACCCCGATCAGTAGTGCTCCGGACAGTGCGGTCATCGTCAGCATGTCGAGCCGGCGCGGCCAGCGCAGCACGGCGAGGCCCGCCGCGGCCACCAGCACCATCAGCCCGATCTGCACCGGGCGCAGGCCGGGGTGCTGGCCCCAGATGGAGAAGGGCGACTCGCGGCCCAGCTGATAGCCGATGGTGCGCGACCAGAATGCCCGCAAACCGTCGCCGCCGTCGAGCAGCAGCACCCAGCCCGTCAGGACGACGGCGCCGGCGAGGCCGGCCGCGAAGGGCAGCAGCGTGCGCCCGGAGGGGCGGCGCGGGTAGGGGTGACGGCTCCAGAGCGGCAGCAGGATCGCCGGCGCGAACTTGGTGCCGAGGGCGAGCCCCAGCATCAGGCCGCGCCCGACCGGGTGGCGTGCCACGACCAGGCCCCAGATCAGCATCGCCGCGACCAGGGAGTCGTTGGAGTTGGTCTCGAGCGCGTAGGCGGTGAAGGGGAAGGCGGCCCAGGCCAGGGCGAGGCCGATCCCCAGCCGCAGGCCGGACAGGCGCCACCCCAGCAGCAGCAGTCCGCCCAGGCAGAGCAGGTCGAACATGGTGGCGGCGCCGTGCGCGGCCGGCAGCGCGTCCCACTTTCCATTCCACGGCTCGGCGAACTCGAAGGGGACGTAGGCGATGTAGTTCAGCGGCCCGTAGGTGTCGCAGCTGCCGCAGTCGCTGGGCATCGTGCCGTAGGGGGTCGCCCCGTGCTGGATGCGGTCGGCGCCGATCACCCCGGCGTACCCGACGTCGATCACGTTCGCGTCGAACGCGTTGAGCCCGAACCTCAGGGCGAGCGAGATCGCGAGCAGCGTGACGAGCACCCAGGTGGGCGCCGACCCGCCGAAGGTGGGCCGCCGGCGCGCCGCCGGGGCCGGTGCCTCCTCGCCGGCGCCCGGGCGGGCGGCGCGCACCCGCGCCACGGCGATCCAGGCCAGCCGTATCGCGAGGTAGAGCATCGGCGGGTACTGGAGGGGCACCGAGGTGAAGACCTCGCCGCTGTTGAACCAGATCAGCGAGAACCCGAACGAGAGCAGCACCAGCAGGTCGAGGGTCCGCCAGGAGATCAGGCCGCGGGGGCGCGTGAACGGCAACAGCGGGATGAGGAAGAGCGCGCACAGCCACAGCCACACCGCCGGCCGGTTGATCGCCTTGCCGAAGGCGCCGTCGTAGCCGCGGGCCATCATCCAGGCAACCTGCGGGCCGGTGCGCACCTCGGTGATCTGCCCGCTGTCGTCGGCCACCAGCACCTGGGCCTCGACGGTCTCGTCGCCACCCTCGTCCTTGCTGACCGCGAAGTAGGTGTGCACGCCCTTCTTCGCGTCGTAGCTGACGGCGGTCCGGAAGATCGTGCGGTCCTCGACCCAGTCGTTCAGCTCCTGCGAGGTCCGGGCGATCGCGGTGACCTCGTCGTCGGTGAGCGACGCGCCGCGCCGCGCGGCCGGTGAGGCGATCGACTCCTTGATCTCCCCGGCCTTGTCGGCCACCGCGCGGACCAGCGCCTCGGCCGCTCCCCGCGCCTCGGCCGGCGTGGGCTCGCTGACCGCGCGCTCGGGGGCGTCGGCCGCGCCCGCGCTCCCCGCGGTCCCCAGCGCCGCGACGGCCACGGTCGCCAGCAGGGCGGCGAGGGCCCGTCGCGGGGACCGCATCCGGGCTACCGGAAGGACCAGCGGCGGTTGAGCAGGAAGTTCACCGGCATGACCGCCGCGATCGCGACCGCCTGCGCCGGGACCTCGGCGAGCCCGGCGCGCACCAGCACCTCGAGCAGCACCAGGTTGATGGCCAGGGCCACGAGGCTCACCGCCAGGTACCGGGCGCCCTGGCGCACGGCCGACAGCTCGTGCTTGTTGAAGGTCCAGAACTTGTTGAGGACGAAGTTGTTGGTCCAGGCCACGCAGAAGGCGCCGATGGCGGCCGTCACGTGGTGCGCCCCCACCGAGTGGACGAGGATGGAGAAGACGACCAGGTTGACCAGGTACCCGGAGGCACCCACCACGCAGAAGCGGACGAGCTCGTTCCAGTCGGCTCTGCGGGCACGCCGGATGTTCGGCACGCGCAGGACGCGCGCCTCGGGCACGTCCGGGGGCGGGGCTGGCCTGGTCGGCACGACCCGCGACGATACCAGAGGCCTCCTCGGCCCCCGACCCGGACTGGCCTAAGATGCCTTCCATCGCACTCGACCTCCCCGAGGGAGACCCGACGCACCAGCGGACCCCCCCGCCGCGGCCCAAGCCGCACGAGAGCGCCCTGACACCGGGCGACTCGTCCCGATACGACGTTCGCTTCGCCTCACGTGCCTCGGGCATCGTGTCGTCGGTGATGCGCGATCTGATGTCGCTCTCCGAGCGCCCCGAGATCATCTCGCTGGCCGGGGGCTTCCCCAACACCGAGTCGTTCGAGCGCCAGGTGTTCGACGAGGTCGTCCAGGCGGTCGCGCGCGACCACCTGGCCTCGTCGTTGCAGTACGGGCCCACCGAGGGGCTGGTGGAGCTGCGGGAGCGGATCGTCGAGGTGATGGGGCACGAGGGTGCCCGCGCCGGGGTGGACGACATCATGGTGACCAGCGGCGGCCAGCAGGCGATCGACCTCTCGATCCGCACCTTCGTCAACCCCGGCGACACGATCCTCGCCGAGGGCCCGACCTATCCCGGCGCGGTGCCCTGCTTCACGACCTACGAGGCGAAGGTCGAGCAGATCCCGATGGACGAGGACGGCCTGCGCATCGACCTCGTGGAGGAGGCCCTGGTCCGCCTCACCGCGGAGGGCCGCCCGCCGAAGCTGCTCTACACCATCCCCAACTTCCACAACCCCGGCGGGGTGACGATGTCGCGCGAGCGGCGCGAGCGGCTGGTCGCCCTCGCCCACGAGCGCGAGCTGCTGATCGTGGAGGACAACCCCTACGGCCAGATCCGCTTCGAGGGCGACCCGCTGCCGACCCTCTGGGAGCTCGACGACGGGGCCGGCTGGGTCATCTACGCCTCGACCTTCTCCAAGATCCTGGCGCCGGGCGTGCGCGTGGGCTGGGTGGCCGCGCCGGCCGCCGTGCTGCGCAAGATGAACCTGGGCAAGCAGGCGGCCGACCTGTGCTCGTCAACCATCTCCCAGCGGGTGATCATCGAGTACCTGCGCCGCTACGACTGGCGCGACTACGTCGCCCGGCTGAACGGGATCTACCGCTCGCGCCGCGACGCGATGCTGCGGGCGCTCGAGGAGGAGCTGCCCTCGGACGCCCACTGGAGCCGGCCGGCCGGCGGCCTGTTCGTGTGGGCCACGCTGCCCGACTACCTCGACACCACCCATCTGCTCGCCCGCGCCGTCGATCAGCACGAGGTGGCGTTCGTGCCCGGCCGCGGGGCCTTCCTCGACGGCCGCGGCGGGAACTCGATGCGGCTCAACTACTCGGGAGTGTCCGAACCGATGATCAGCGAGGGCGTGCGCCGGATCGGCCTGGCCGTGGAGGAGATGACCGAGATGCACCGGGCACTCGGGGGCGAGACCTCGTGAGGGTCGCAGTGCTCAAGGGCGGCCGCTCGCTCGAGCGCGAGGTGAGCCTGCGCTCGGGCGCCAACGCCGAGGCGGCCCTGCGGCGCCTCGGCCACGACGTGCTGGAGATCGACGTCAACCAGCACCTGGTGCGCACCCTGCGCGCCGAGCGCCCCGAGGTGGCGTTCATCGCCCTGCACGGCAAGGGGGGCGAGGACGGGACGGTGCAGGAGCTGCTCGAGATCCTCGAGATCCCCTACACCGGGCCGGGTGCGCTGGCCTGTGAGCGCGCCATGGACAAGGTGGTCGCAAAGGCCTACTTCGCCTCCGCCGGCATCGACACCCCGCCCGCCTACGCCTTCCGCCAGGAGGCGTTCCGCGAGCTGGGCGCGGGCGAGGCGATCTCGGAGATCTGCGAGCGCCTCGGCCTGCCGCTCGTCGTGAAGCCCGCCAAGCAGGGCTCGGCGCTCGGGATCTCGGTCGCGCAGGAGCGCACCGACGTGCCCGGCGCCCTGATGGGCGCGCTCGCCTACGACGACCGTGTGCTCCTGGAGCGGTTCGTCCCCGGCCGCGAGCTGGCGGTCTCGGTGCTCGGCTCGGCCGAGCCCTGGGCGCTGCCGGTGGTCGAGGCCATCCCGCGCGGACGCGACTTCTACGACTTCGAGGCGCGGTACACGCCGGGCCTCACCGACTTCGTCGCCCCGGCTGACCTGCCCGACGACGTGGCGCAGGAGGTGGCCCGCGTCGCGATCGCCTGCTTCACGGCCCTCGGCTGCCGCGGGGTGAGCCGGGTGGACATCATCCTCGACCGCGACGACCGCCCCTGGGTCCTGGAGATCAACCCGATCCCGGGCATGACCGACACGAGCCTGCTCCCGAAGGCCGCCGAGGCGGCGGGTCTGGGCTTCGACGAGGTGGTCGAGCGGATCCTCGCCGAGGCGGCCCTCGGGGCGTAGCTCACACCGGGTGGCTCAGCAGACCACCTGGATGTGGAAGGAGCTGTTCACCGGGGTGCCGGCGCCGTTCATGGTGCGCACCACGAGCTGCGTGCGGGCGGCGTCGGTGGTGTCGAGTGCGATCCGCAGGGTCACGATGTCGGCGACCGGCGTCACGTCGGCCGACGTCGTGCCGGTCCACGAGCAGGCGCTGATGTTGCGGTCGAACTTGACCCGGTAGTTGCCGTCGTCGATCCGCTGGGACGAGACCGCGCCTCGGGTGCGGACGAGGTTCGACCCGACGGCCCCGCTGCTCACGACGAACAGGGGGATCTGCGGGGCGAGGGCGTCGAGGCGGGCGTTCGCCTCGTTGCTGCGCTTGACCGCCGCCTGGGAGATCTTCTGATTGACCTTGAGCTGTTGCGCGCTGACCTCGACCGGGCGCGCCGCGCTGGCATCACCGGTCGAGCCCTCCACCGCGATCACCGCACCGAGGCCGATGGCGACCCCCGCCGTGACTCCGACCCACCAACGTCCCTTGAGCATCTGTCCTCCATCCGTGGACCCGCATGAGAGAGGCGAACCTACGCCGCGGGACCATGCCGGCGGCGCAGGGTTCACGGGACTCTTACCCCGCTCTTAGACGCGCACGCAATTCCATCGATCCGCCACCCTGCGATGGCAGGCTCACCGACGGCCCGCCCGCCGGTCCTCCTGGAGGGCGAGCAGGGCATCGAGCACGCGGTTCACGGGCGTCGGCACGCCGAGCGCCGCCCCCTCCCGGGCGAGGAAGCCGCAGAGGGCGTCGCGCTCGAGGGGCTTACCGGCCTCGAGGTCGCGCGCGGTGGAGGGGTGGTAGTCGCGCAGCTGGAGGTTCGGAGCGGCCATCTCGTCCACGTCCTCGGCGCCCAGCGTCACGCCGTGGCGGGCGCCGATCGCCACCACCTCCCACATGGCCTCGCGCACCAGGGTCTCCGAGTCGGGGGTGGCGAGCGCCTCGCCGGCGGTCGCGCCGGTGACGGCGCAGATCGCGTTGAAGCCCGCGTTCCAGAGCAGCTTGTGCCACTGGTCGTGGACGATCCGCTCGGAGAGGGCGACGTCCCAGCAGGGTGCGAGCAGGGCGTGGGTCCGGGCCGCCCGGTCGGTGAGGCCGGCCGGATCGCCCATCTTCACCCAGCCCTCGGCCTCGTGGTCGACGACGCCCGGCTCCTCCACCCGGAGCCCGACGAAGGCGATCGCCCCGAGCACGCGCTCGGCACCGAGCACCGAGGCGAGCCTTCCGACGTTCTCGACCCCGTTCTGGAGTGACATGACCGTTGTCCCGGGCCCGACCACCGGCGCGAGCGCCGCCGCCGCGGCGAGCGTGTGGTGCGACTTGGTGGTGACGATCACCAGGTCCGGCGGCGGGCCGGCCGGCTCGGCCGCGGCCTGGACCGGTGTGCTCCAGAGGGCGCCGTCGGCCTCGCGCACGGTCGCCCGCCCCGCGGCGCGCAGGGCCCCGAGGTGGGCGCCGCGGGCCACCAGGGTGACGTCGTGGCCGCCGCGCGCGAGGAGCGCCCCGTAGTAGGTTCCGACCGCCCCGGCCCCCATCACGGTCACAGATGCCAGCTGAGAACCCCCCGTCCGGCGGCCGTCTCGATGTCGAGGAGGACGGCCACGCGCTGATCGTCCGGATCGCCAACGAGAGCCGCGCCAACGCGCTCGACGACGCGATCCTCGATGCGCTGGTGAGCCTACTGGAGGGCCCGCGCGCGGCGGCCGCCCGGGTCGTGGTGCTGACCGGCGCGGGCGACCGCCACTTCTCGGCCGGCCTCGACCTCGCCGACCGCACAGCCGACGAGCTCGTGGACTACCTGCAGCAGGGCGAGCGCCGCCTCGGCCGCGCCGCGCGCGCCATCGCCGGATGCCCGAGCCCCGTGGTGGGGGTGCTCAACGGCGCGGCCTTCGGCGGAGCCCTGGAGCTTGCGATCGCCTGCGACTGGCGCATCGCTCGCCGCGGCGCGCGCCTGGGGATGCCCGCCGCGCGGATCGGCGTGGTCTACGCCGCCGACGGCCTGCGCCGGTTCGTCGCGGCCATGGGCCCGGCGCGCACGCGCCGCCTGTTCCTGACCGGCGCCCCGATCGACGCCGACGAGGCCTTCGCCCTCGGCCTGGTGGACCAGGTGGTCGAGCCCGGCGACCTCGTGGAGACCGTCGCGGGGCGGCGGCGCGCCAGGTCGCCTCGGCCGCTCCGCTCGCCGTGGCCGGCACGCGGGCGATCATCGCGACGCTGACGGAGCGCGCCCCCTGGGAGGAGGTCGAGGCGACCGCCTCGGCCGCCCGCGCCCGGTCATTCGGGTCGGAGGACTTCCGCGAGGGCCTCGCCGCCTTCCGCGACAAGCGCCCCCCGGAGTTCGGGGGCGCGCCGGCGCAGGGCGGTCCGAGGAGGCGGAGGACGCGTCGTCGCGTGGCGTGCCCTCGCGGGAACCTCCCACCTGAGGACGCTCTCCCGGCCTACTCCAGGGCGGCCACGACCCGTTCGCGCGCGCGGTGCAGCCGGCTCATGACGGTGCCCTCCTTGGTGCCGAGGGATTGGCGGCCTCCCGGTAGGAGAGGCCGACGACGTCGACCGCCACGATCACGTCGCGGAAGTCGTCGGGCAGGGCGGCGATGGCGCCGTAGACCGCCGCCGCCTCGAAGACCGCCGCCGGCTCGCCCGAGGCGCGCCCGGCCAGGTGGTCGTCGAGGGGGAGCGCGTCCGGCGGCGGGCGCCGGGCGGCGGCGCGGCGCCCGTCGAGGAACGTGTTGCGCAGCGCGCCCATCAGATAGCCGAGGTCGCCCTCCCGGCGCAGGATGCGCGGCCTGCCGAGCACGCGGGCGTAGGTCTCCTGGACCAGGTCCTCCGCGTCCTCGCGGTCGCCACAGAGCGCCCACGCCGCACGGTAGAGATGATCGAGGTGGTCTCCGAGGCCGTCCCGGTCGAGGGCGCGGGTCGGCGCCCGGGACGCGTCGTCCTGCCGGCGGGGTGGCTCCGCGATGCCGCCGTGCGCGGTGGCGGTCGAGCCCTCGGGTTCGTCTTTCATCCGCCGACCATCGTCCCCCGTACGTGCCCCGGAGGATAGGGGCGGTCGGGGTGAGCGTCGACCTGGTCGAAAGTCGGTGATGCCGGGGTGCATAATCACGGCGTGGCCACGACACCCCGCTCGATGATGGACCCGGCGGCGCTCGATGCCGTTGACGCCGGCTGCCCCGCGCGCCGCCTGCTGGGACGCATGGCCGAGCGCTGGACGGGCCTCGTGCTGGTCGCGCTCGCCGACGGCCGGGACAAGCGCTTCTCCGAGGTGGCCCGCGAGATCGGCAACATCTCGCCGAAGATGCTGGCCCAGACTCTCCGGGCCCTGGAGCGCGACGGGTTCGTGGACCGCCGGGTGAACGGCGGCTCCCCCTCGCGGCCGCTCTACCGGGTCAGCGCGATGGGGGCCGAGATGATGGGCCCCCTGGGGGCCCTCTCGGGGTGGGCGTACGCGAACCGCGAGGCCCTGGACGGTGCCCGCGAGCGGTACGACGCCGCGACCACCGGAGTCGCCGTCGAGTAGCCCCTCCCCGGAGCGGATCGATTTCGCGCCGGCCGGGAATAAAGGGGCACCGGGCGACGTCCCCGTCTCATGACGGGGTCTCTCGGCTCCGTCCAGGGAGGGCGGGATCGACGTGGACGACCGACAGATGGACCGGGACGAGCTGGCCGCGCGCCTCGACGCGCAGGAGCGCGCGCGCGAGATCGTCGGCCGGGCGGCCGTGCCGGCGCCCCCCCACCTGCGCGCCCGTATCGAGCAGATGCGGGCGCCGGCCCGGCCCCACCGCGCCCCCCGCCGCCGCGGGCTCTTCGCCGGCGGGCTGGCCGCCGCGGCGATCGCCCTGGCGGCGTTGCTGGTGCTCTTCCTGCCGGGCGGGGCGGCCGGACCCGGCCTGGCCGAGGCGGCCGAGCTCGCCCGGCTGCCGGCCACCGCGGCCGCGCCGCCGACCCGACCTGGCTCCCCCGCGCTGCTCGCCGCCGACCTCGAGGGCCTCGCCTTCCCCGACTGGGCCGCCGAGTTCGGCTGGACTGCGACCGGGATCAGGGACGACGAGATCGGCGGCCGCCGGGCGGTCACGGTCTTCTACGCCAAGGAGGGACGCCGGCTGGCGTACACGATCGTCTCCGGCGACGGCCTCGCGGTGCCCGGCGAGCCGGCGGTCACGCGCGACGAGGTCGAGTTCCGGTTCGTCCAGACCGACGCGGGCGAGATCCTCACCTGGGAGCGCCGAGGCCACACCTGCGTGATCAGCGCGCCCGGCACACCCCGGCCGACGCTCCTCGACCTGGCCGCCTGGCGCGGCGCCGGAGCGCTCGGCTTCTGAACCGGGACGCTAGCGCCGCCCGGCGGTCATGGGCATCAGGTCGGCGGCTCCGATCGAGCCCGGCTGGAAGTCGCTCGTCGAGAGCCCGAACATGAGACGCCGCCGCAGCGCCTCGGCCCGGCGCACCGCCCCCTGGGAGATCTCCTGGGAGATCAGGAGCTGAGCCGCCGTGGGGCGCACCGGGGCCGAGCGCCCGCGGCGTGCCGCGATCACGGTCACGCTCGGTGGAACGGGCGTCCCGGCCGCGCCCGCCGCGCCGAGGGTCACTCCTGCGGCCAGCTTCTCGGCGCCGATCGAGCCGTCGAGGATGTCGCCTCCGGTCAGGCCGGAGCGCAGCCGCGCCTCCAGCGCGTCGATCCGGCGCACGGCCGACTGGGCGATGCGCTGCGTGCGCAGCATCTCGCGCGCGCTCACCCGGATGGGCCCCCGGGTCGCGGCCACCCCGGCGCCGGTGCCGATCGAGCGCACGGCCGCGGCCGCCGCACCCGTGGCCTCGGGGGTCCCGGCCGGTCGCAGCGCGGGGTCGAACGCGGCGGCGCCGAGCCCGCCGTGGCGCAGGTCGCCGGCCCTGATCCCCGCGTCCAGCCAGGCCTCGATGGCCGTCACGCGCCGGACCGCCGCCTGGGCGATGCGGCGGTTCACCAGCATCTGCGCGCCGTCGAGGCGCACGGGGCGCACCACGTCGAAGTAGCTCAGCCCGAGGGGCTGGCCCGCGTACCCCGAGCGGCGGGTGTACGGCCACACGCGCCACGCGTAGCGGACGCCGAACCGCAGGCCCGCGGGTCGCGCCCGGGTCGCGCGGGGGAAGGTGGAGGAGATCTTGGTCAGCGAGTCGCCGCGGACCTGGAAGACCTGCAGGTTGTAGAGACTCGCCCCCCGCGCGGCACGCCAGGACAGGAGGGGCCGCGCCCGCGTGACGGTGGCGCCGGCCCTCGGGCGGAGCCGCGAGGGCGTCCGCACGCGAGGCGTGGTGCGCAGCGCCGCGGGCACCGCCTGGACGACGGTGAACGGGTCGGCGACGCTGAACGGGCCGCTCCGGCCGGCGGCCCCGGCCTGGCGCACCTGGAACGCGTACGCGCCCGGCAGCAGCGGACCCAGGGTGACCGAGGTGGCCAGGGTGTCGCCCTGGGACACCACCGCACCCTGCGAGAGCACCTGCCAGGTGAACAGGGCGCCCGGCTCCCCGCCGGTCCATCCGAAGGCGGGGCGGTTGCCGCGCACCGGCTGGGGCGGGCGCCCCACGATGACGGGCGCCGCCGGGCCCACGGTGTAGGCGACGCTCCGCGTCGCCGCGTTGCCGGCCGCGTCGGTGGCGGCGACGCCGAAGGTGGCCGGCCCCGCGACCCCCGTCGGCAGCAGGGCGGCGTCGGGCAGCGTGCCCACGCAGGAGACCGCCCCGGCGCAGGAGTAGTCGACCTCCACGGGCTGGCCCGGGAGGTAGAGCGTCCCCTCCACCGGCTGGCGGACCGAGATCGTGGGAGGGGTCACGTTGACGCGGACGACGCGCCGCGCCTTCGCCCCTCCCGGCGACTGCGCCGCGTCGAGGTTGTAGGTGCCGCCGGCCAGGCCCGAGAGGCTGATCCGCAGGGGCGAGGCGCCCGACCCCTTGCGGGTGGTACCCGAGAGCGTCCAGTTCAGGACGGCGCCGCGCGCGCTGCCGGTGATCGTGTAGGCCGGCGTCGGTGCGGCCACGTTCCAGACCGTGGCGTCCGATCCGGAGATCCGCGGCGCCGCCGGCGCCGCCGAAGAGGTCGCCGCCGCCGACGCGAGCACCAGACCCGCCGCGAGCGGCACGAGCCGGTGGAGCAGGGATCCCGGGCGCATCGGCTCCGAGCCTACCGGCACCCCGGGGGGCGACGGCCCGCCCGAGCGTAAGGATTGCGTTGGATCGCGCCGCCGGGGCCGGGGCCGGTGCCGGGCGGGTGGAGCTCCCTCCCTCCGGCGACGGGCGCCGGAGGGAGGGGTCGGATCAGGCCTTCATCTGCTCCGCGTGCTCGAGGATCCGCGCGGCGAGGTCCTTCGCCGACGCGTCGTACGCCTCGCCGTCGCTCCAGGTGCCCCGCGGGTCGAGGAGCGCCGGGTCGACGCCCTCGATCGCCACCGGGACCTCGAAGCCGAAGATCGGATCGGTCCGGGTCTCGGCCTTGTCGAGCTCTCCCGAGACCGCCGCGCGCACGATGGCGCGGGTGGCCCCGATCGGCATGCGCGAGCCGACGCCGTACGGGCCGCCGGTCCAGCCGGTGTTGACGAGCCAGGCGGAGACGCCGTGCTCCTTGATCCGCTCACCCAGCATCTCGGCGTAGACCGAGGGGGGCTGCGGCAGGAACGCCGCGCCGAAGCAGGCGCTGAAGGTGGCCTGCGGCTCGACGACGCCGACCTCGGTGCCCGCCACCTTGGCGGTGTAGCCGGCCAGGAACATCGTCATCGCCTGCTCGGGGGTGAGCTTGGCGATGGGGGGCAGCACGCCGAAGGCGTCGGCCGTCAGCATCACGATGTTCGTGGGGTGCCCGGCGCGCGATCCCTCGACCGTGTTGGGGATCGACTCGAGCGGGTAGGCCGCGCGGGTGTTCTCGGTCTTCGACGAGTCGTCGAGGTCGAGGCGCCGGCTGACCGGGTCCATGACCACGTTCTCCAGCACCGTCCCGAACTTCCGGGTGGTGGCGTAGATCTCGGGCTCGCCGGTCGCCGACAGGTTGATCACCTTGGCGTAGCAGCCGCCCTCGATGTTGAAGACGCCGTCCTCGCCCCAGCCGTGCTCGTCGTCGCCGATCAGCGGGCGCTGCGAGTCGGTGGAGAGGGTCGTCTTGCCGGTGCCCGAGAGGCCGAAGAAGACGGCCACGTTGCCGTCGGCGCCGACGTTGGCCGAGCAGTGCATCGACATCACGCCGCGCACCGGCAGGCGGTCGTTCATCAGCGTGAAGATCGACTTCTTGATCTCACCGGCGTAGTAGGTGCCGCCGATCAGGATCTCGTGGTCGGTGAGGTGCATGCTCACGAAGTTCACGGCACGCACCCCGTCGGTGGCGGGGTCGGCGTTGAAGCTCGGCGCGTGCAGGATGAGCGCCTGGGGGTCGTGCGTCAGCAGCTGCTCGTCGCTCGGCACGATGAAGAGCGTCTGGGCGAACAGGGCGTGCCAGGGGCTCTCGGTGTACAGGCGTACCGAGAGCTGCTCCTTGGGGTCGGCCCCGGCGAACGCGTCGATCACGTAGATGTCGTTCTTGCCGAGGTGGTCGCGCAGGCGGGAGCCGAGGGACGCGTGGTTGGCGGGGTCGATCGGCTGATTGATCGCCCCCCACCAGATGCGGTCCTCGCTGCCGGGCTCGCGGACGATGAACTTGTCCTTGGGCGATCGGCCCGTGTGGGCGCCGGTCGAGACCACCAGCGGACCACCCTCTGCGATCTCGGCGTCGCCTGCGGCGAGCGCGTGCTCGTAGAGCGCGGCCGGCGGGAGGTTCCACCACACGGTGCCGGTCGGCGTGATCCCGTGCGCGTCGGTGCCGACCGCCCCGCCCCGCGCTGCCGCCTTCTGATCGATCGCCAATTCAGCTCCCCGTCGTATTCGCATCCGCAAGTTTCCGCCCTCCGCCCGGTGCGAGCATCCAGTAGGCCACGGCCGGTAGGAGCGCGGCGACGGGGAGCGCCACACCAGAGCCTGCCACGTGGAGCGCCATCCCGCATCCGAAACCCGCCCCCCAGCTGCACAGTCCTGTAGTTCCCCACCGCCCGCATGCGGCTTTTCCACGAAGTGCGTGTACCGCGCAGACGGCCGCGAGGCCCGGGGTGGCGAGGGCCATCACCGTCAGCCACGGGAGCATCAGATCCGAGAACCCGGCCGCGGCCACGATCGCGCCGGCTACGGCGACCGCCGGCATCGCCACAGCCTCGGGGACGCGCGGCACCACGTGCGAAAGGGACAATCCGCCCGACCAGATGTTGGTCAGGACCGAGCCCGTGAACCCCACGGCCACGAAGAGGTAGGCCGCTCCGGGGCTGCCGAGGCGGCGCATCACGTCGGCCAGATCCCAGGTTCCGGTGGCCGCCTGGAGGGCCGCCCCGGCCAGGGCGAAGGCGATCAGGGGCACCACCAGGCCGGCGAGGGCGCACCAGACGACCTGACGGGCGCGGCGCAGGTCGTGGGTGAAGTCGGGCGTCCGCAGCGCGAAGGCCGCCCCGTATCCCACCACGAGCACGACGGCGGGGGCGATGCCGATCGGCTCTGCCCCGGCCGCGCCGCCCGAGAGCGTGAAGGGCGCATCGGAGAAGGCCAGGTGCAGCCCGTAGGCGGCGAGGGCGGTGGTCGCCAGGCCGGCCACGAGCGCCGACCACGACAGCGCTCCGAGCCCGGTACGCGCGACACCGAGCATGATCGCCGCGAACACGGCCACTCCGGCCACGTCCGGAATCGCGAGCAGGCGGGCCAGCGCCACGCCGGCGACGCCGACGTTGACGCCGAACCAGCCGATCATCATCAGCAGCATCACCACCGAGGCGCTCCAGCGGCTGCCCGACTCCCCCAGGGGGCCGGCGGTCAGGGCGCTGAGGGGCGCGCCGGTGCGCTGGCCGAGGATCCCCTGACCGATCGCGAGCACCGCGAGCAGGGCGACCCCCGCCAGCAGCGCGAGCACCAGGCCGGCGCCCCGCAGGCCCTCGCCCAGCCCCCCGCCGGTCATGAGGGCGGCCGGGCTGGTGCCGATGCCCACCCAGGGGCCGACGCGCGCCAGCCAGCCGTCGCCGTTCATCCCGCGACGGTATCGTGCGGTGCGTGGGTGAGCGGACCTCCTACGCGCCGGGCGTCTTCTGCTGGGCCGATCTCGGCACCACCGACCCCGCCGCCGCCGTCTCCTTCTACTCGGGCCTGTTCGGCTGGGAGCCGGCCGAGGTGCCCGGAGGCGGCGGCTACACGCTGATGCGGCTGCGCGGCGCCGACGTCTGCGCCATCCACGGCCTCGCCGACGGCGCCCCGGCGATGCCCGCGTGGACCTCGTGGGTCGCGGTGGAGGACGCCGCCGGCACCCTGGAGCGCGCGGTCTCCCTCGGCGGCGCCGTCGTGCGCGACACGACGGATGTCATGGACCTCGGCCGCTCGGCCGCGCTCACGGACCCCCAGGGCGCGATGTTCGGGCTCTGGGAGCCCCGCGACTTCATCGGCGCCGGGCTGGTGAACGAGGCGGGCACCATGGTGCTGAACCAGCTCAACACGCCCGACCCCGCCGCCGCCGGCGAGTTCTACGCCGCGCTCTTCGGCTGGGAGGTGACGCTCGCCGCCGCGGACCCCGCCCCCTACTGGGGGATCTTCAACCAGGGGCGGCTGAACGGGGGCATGATGACGCTCGAGCCCCCGGCGGGCGCCCACTGGCTGGTGTACTTCACGAGCGAGGACCTGGACGGATCGGACGCGCTGATCGTCGAGGGCGGGGGCGCGGTCGTGGTGCCCCCGATGGACGTGCCCGGGGGCCGGATCCTCGTGGCGCACGATCCCGGCTACGCGTTCTTCGCGGTGCTCGAGGGGCGGATCGATCCGTAGGGACGAGCTGGCGTCGCTCGGCGTCCAGCTACCCGTGCTGCCCACGATCGTCCTCGGCTGCCTGCCGGGCGGCGAGGGCTGGTCGGCGCGCCTGTCCCGGATCGGGGTGGACGTCACGTCCAGCGGCGCGGCCGAGGACACGCCCGAGACCCTCGCGGCGGCCCGCGCGGCGGCGCCGCACCTCGCCCTGAAGGCCCGCATGGCCGATCCCGCCGGGCTCGACGGCCCGCGCGGGCTGATCGTCGAGACCTCGGCCGGGGTGCCCGAGGGCCTCTACCGGCTCGGTCCCGACGAGGACGTCGTGGTGGCCGTGGAGCCGGACGCGCCGCTCGAGGATGTGATGGTCGTCGCCCGCCAGGTGCTGATGCGCGCCCGGGAGGGCGTGCCCTCGGCCCTCTGGGTCGTCGCCGCGCCGGGGATGGAGCGCATCGATCCCGCGCTCGCCGAGGCCAAGCTCGAGGTGCTGGTCGTCGGTGCCCGCCAGGCCCGGCTCTACCTGGCCAAGGAGCAGTTCGACATCTGAGGCTCGGCGCGGCACCCGCCGCGCAGCGCGCACCAGGACGTCACGATCGCCGCGCCGAGGGCCATCACGGCGCCCCCCGCCAGCGCGTCGAGCACGTAGTGGTTGGCCGTGCCGACGATGGTGATGAAGACGACGACCGGGTACGCGAGCGCGAGGGCGCGCAGCGGCCACGACCTCAGCAGGACGAAGGCGACCGCCCCGATCAGCGCCGCGTAGCCGAAGTGCATCGACGGCACGGCGGCGTAGGGGTTGAACCAGCCCGAGAGCATCCCCCCGTGCAGGTCAACGTCGCTGACGCGGTGCAGGGTGTCCACGAAGCCCTCGCCGGCCCCCGCCAGGCGCGGCGGTGCCACCGGGAAGAGGACGAACACCACCAGGGCGAGGCCGTTCGCCACCAGGAACGCGTTGCGGACCACCGGGTAGGAGGCGGGGCGCCGGCGGTAGAGCCACACGAAGAAGAGCGGGGTGACGATCCAGTGGGCCGAGAGGTAGAAGGCGTTGAGCGCCTCCACCAGCGGGGCATGGTCGAGCACGCGCTCCTGGATCGCCGTCTCGACGAAGAGGCCGGCCTGCTTCTCGACCCCGATCAGGGCGCGCGCGTTGTCGAACGCCGTGGACGGGTCGCCGATCACCAGCGCCCGCGAGGCCTGGTACACGACCAGGGCGAGGGCGAAGACGCCGACCTCGCGGATCCAGGCGGAGCGCGGGACGAGGCGGGGGGTGGGGGCGCGGAGCATGTGTCGCAGCCTCTCGCCTCCGGCCCCGGCCGACCAGAGGGGTAGCCCTAGTCCGTATCCCTGGGGTAAGTGAGACGATCCCGGGTGTCACGACCCGTCAGAGCCCGAGGACGGTCTCCAGCGCCTCGTCCACCGAGAGCTGCTCCGCGTGGCTCAGGTGCCCGACGTGCTCTCCGAGCCGGGCGACGTTAACGGCGCGCAACTGCTCGACCAGCACCCGCGTCGCCTCCCCGCCCACCTCGATGCGGGGCCGGAACGTGGCGGGCGCGGCCTGCCGTGACGTGGGGGCGACCAGAGCGGTGGAGAGCCCGAGGAACTCGTCCGCCTGGACGATGACCGCGAACCTCGGGCCGAGCTGCTCGTGACCTCGTCCCGGCGGGAGTCGGACGCGGTGGATGTCGCCCCGGATCACTCGGGCCAGTCGCCCGAGAGGGACTCCATGTCGGCCATCACGGCCTGTCGCTCGGCCGCGTCGTCGGGGTCGTCAGCCAGCCTGCGCACCTCGGCCGCCAGGGCCGAGCGCCGGCGCCGGCGCTCGGCCGACTCGACCAGGGCCAGCCGGACCGCCTCCGACTCGTTCCGGCCCTCGCGCATCAGCAGGGCGAGGCCCTCCTCGGAGGGTTCATCGAGCCGTGCGCGGACCACGCGGGATGCCATGGACCGAACGTAGCACAGGTTGTGCCACAGAACGCCGCCCGACTGCACCGGGCGGCGGTCCACTCCGTGTCAGGCCGGGGCGGCCCCGGGCTCGTAGGCGAGGTTCGGGGCGAGCCAGCGCTCGATCTCGGCGAGCGGCATGCCCATGCGCTCGGCGTACGACTCGACCTGGTCGCGCGTGACCGGGCCGACGGCGAAGTAGCGCGCCTGCGGGTGCTGCAGGTAGATGCCGCTCACCGAGGCCGCCGGGATCATCGCGAGGCTCTCGGTGAGGCTGATGCCGGCCTCGCCCGCTCCGAGCAGCTCGAACAGGCGCCGCTTGGGCAGGTGGTCGGGGCAGGCGGGGTAGCCGAAGGCCGGGCGGATGCCGCGGTAGCGCTCGGCCACGAGATCCTCGGGCGAGAGGTCCTCGTCGGCGCCGTAGCCCCACTCGCGGCGCACCCGCGCGTGCATCATCTCGGCGAAGGCCTCGGCCAGGCGGTCGGCGATCGCCTTGACCATGATGGCCGAGTAGTCGTCGAGCCCCTCCTCGAAGGCCTTCGCGAGGTCGTCGGCGCCGATGCCGGTGGTCACGGCGAACGCGCCCACGTGGTCGATCAGCCCGGACTCGCGCGGCGCGACGAAGTCGGCCAGCGAGTACTGGGGCTTGTCGTCGGCCTTCACCCGCTGCTGGCGCAGCATCGGGAAGCGGGCGACCTCGGCGGAGCGGTCCGCGTCGGCATAGAGGACGATGTCCTCGCCCTCGGAGTTGGCGGGCCAGAGGCCGTAGACGCCGTTCGCGGTGAGGCTCCTGTCGGCGATCAGCCGGTCGAGCATCGCGGTGGCGTTGGCGTGCAACTCGCGCGCGGCCTCGCCGTAGCGCGGGTGGTCGAGCACCTCGGGGTACTTGCCCCTCAGCTCCCAGGCGTGGAAGAAGAAGGTCCAGTCGATGTACTCCGCGATCTCGGCGAGCGGGACGTCCTCGATCAGCCTCCGGCCCGTGAACCCGGGCGCGGGGACGTCCTCGGCGCGCCACTCGATCGCGGGCCGCCGCTGCCCGGCCTGGGCGAAGGTGTGCAGGGCGCGCTCGCCGCGGGTGGCGTGCTGCTCGCGCAGGCGCTCCTGGTCGGCGCGCACCTCGGTCTCGTGCACGGCGCGCTGGGCCGGGTCGAGCAGCTTCGACACCACGCCGACCGCCCGCGAGGCGTCGAGCACGTGGGTCACCGACCGGGAGTAGACCGGCGCGATCTTGACAGCGGTGTGCTGGCGGCTGGTGGTGGCGCCGCCGATCAGCAGCGGGATGCTCATGCCGCGGCGCTCCATCTCGGCCGCCACGTTGACCATCTCGTCGAGCGAGGGGGTGATCAGTCCCGAGAGCCCGATCATGTCGGCGTTCTCGGCCACGGCGGTCTCGAGGATGGTCGCCATCGGCACCATCACGCCGAGGTTGACCACCCGGTAGTTGTTGCAGCCGAGCACCACGCCGACGATGTTCTTGCCGATGTCGTGGACATCGCCCTTCACCGTGGCCATCACCACGGTGCCCTGGGCCTCGACGTCCTCGCCGGCGGCCTCGGCACGCTGGCGCTCCTCCTCCATGTAGGGCTCCAGATGGGCCACGGCGCGCTTCATCACGCGCGCGCTCTTGACCACCTGCGGGAGGAACATCTTGCCCGCGCCGAACAGGTCGCCCACGACGCTCATGCCCGCCATCAGGGGCCCCTCGATCACCAGCAGGGGCGCGCCGTACTGCACGCGGGCCTCCTCGGTGTCCTCCTCGATGTGCTCCACGATGCCGTTGACCAGCGCGTGCTCGAGGCGCTCCTCGACGGTGCCCTCGCGCCAGGCCTGATCGACGACCCGGGCGGCGCCGGTGCCCTTCACCCGGTCGGCGAGCTCCACGAGGCGCTCGGTGGCGTCCGGGCGCCGGTCGAAGAGCACGTCCTCGACGGCCTCCAGCAGCTCCTCGCCGATCTGCTCGTAGACGGCGAGCTGGCCGGCGTTGACGATGCCCATGTCCATCCCGGCCTGGACCGCGTGGAACAGGAAGGCGCTGTGCATCGCCTCGCGCACGACGTCGTTGCCGCGGAACGAGAAGGAGAGGTTGCTGACCCCGCCGCTCACCTTCGCTCCGGGGCAGCGCTCCTTGATCTGGCGGGTCGCCTCGATGAAGGCCATGGCGTAGCCGTTGTGCTCCTCGATGCCCGTCGCCACCGCGAAGACGTTGGGGTCGAAGATGATGTCCTCGGGAGGGACGCCCGCGGTCTCCACCAGCAGCCGGTAGGCCCGTTCGCAGATCGCGACCTTGCGCTCGACGGTGTCGGCCTGGCCCTCCTCGTCGAAGGCCATCACCACCATCGCGGCGCCGTAGCGCCGCGCCAGGCGGGCCTTGGCGAGGAAGTCCTCCTCGCCCTCCTTCATGCTGATCGAGTTGACGACCGGCTTGCCCTGCACGCAGCGCAGGCCCGCCTCGATGACCGACCACTTCGACGAGTTGACCATGATCGGCACCTTGGCGATGTCCGGCTCGGTCGCGACCATGTTCAGGAACGTGGTCATGGCGGCCTCGGAGTCGAGCATGGCCTCGTCCATGTTCACGTCGATCACGTTGGCGCCGCTGCGCACCTGCTCGGCGGCCACCTCCAGCGCGGTCGTGAAGTCGCCGGCCAGGATCAGCTCGGCGAAGCGCCGCGACCCTGTCACGTTGGTGCGCTCGCCGATCATCAGGAAGTTGGAGTCCTCGCGCAGCAGGAGCGGCTCGAGGCCGGCGAGACGGGTGAGCGGCTCCTGCGCGGGGATGCGGCGCGGCGATTCGCCCTCGGCGGCGATGGCGATCGCCCGGATGTGGTCGGGGGTCGTGCCGCAGCAGCCGCCGATGATGTTGACCAGGCCGCTGGAGGCGAACTCGCGCAGCTCGCCGGCCGTCTCCTCGGGCCCCTCGTCGTACTCGCCGAAGGCGTTCGGCAGGCCGGCGTTGGGATAGCAACTGGTCCAGCAGGAGGCCACGCGTGAGAGGTCGGCCAGGTAGGGGCGCATCTCGGCGGCACCGAGCGCGCAGTTGACGCCGACGCTGAAGGGCTTCGCGTGGGCGATCGTGATCCAGAAGGCCTCGATCGTCTGGCCGGCCAGGGTGCGGCCGCTGCGGTCGGTGATCGTCACCGAGATCATCAGCGGCAGGCGGATGCCGGTCTCCTCGGCCACGTCGTTCACGGCGGCGATGGCGGCCTTGGCGCCGAGGCCGTCGATGATCGTCTCGATCAGCAGCAGGTCGGCGCCGCCCTCCACCAGCCCGCGCACCTGCTCGACGTAGGCCCCGCGCAGCTCCTCGAAGGTGATCGCGCGCTTGGAGGGGTCCTCCACGTCGGGCGAGATCGAGAGCATCCGGTTGGTCGGACCGATCGCGCCGGCGACGAAGCGCGGCTTGCCGGGCGTCTTCGCCGTCCACTCGGCGCAGGCCGCGCGGGCCAGGCGCACCGATTCGACGTTGATGTCGTGCACCGACGACTCGGTGCCGTAGTCGGACTGGGCCACCCAGGTCGCGCTGAAGGTGTTGGTCTCGACGATGTCGGCGCCCGCCTCGAGGAAGGCGTGGTGGATGCCCGAGATGATGTCCGGGCGCGTCAGCGACAGGAGGTCGTTGTTGCCCTTGAGCGGAAGGGAGTGCCCGGCGAAGCGCTCGCCGCGGAAGTCCGCCTCCTCGAGCGGGTGGCGCTGGATCATGGTGCCGGTGGCGCCGTCGAGGATCAGGATCCTCTCCTGCATCAGGCGCTCCAGCTGGGCCCGGGTGTCGTCGCTCATCCTCTGAAGGCTAGCGCCCCTTCCCCGATCCGCTCGGGAAGAGCACGCGGGCGACCACCGGTCCGGCGACGATGCCGGCCAGCACGATCCCCACCGCGACGAAGCCGAGCGTCTCGTCGTCGTTGGCGACGGAGATCATCCCGAGCGGCGCCGCGATGACGCAGGTGACCAGCAGCCGGATCGACTTCTCGGCGCGCGGGGACAGCCGGCGGATCCATCCCATCAGGAGGCGCCGTTCGCGTAGCGGGTCAGGGCGAGGACCGCGTTGTGGCCGCCGAGGCCGTAGGAGGCCGACAGGGCCACCCGGATGTCCGCCGGCCGGGCGACGTTGGCGACGTGGTCGACGCCCGCGCAGGCCGGGTCGATCGTGTGGAGGTTGATCGTCGGCGGCAGCATCGATTCGTGCAGGGCCAGGCCGGTGATCGCGGCCTCCAGCGCGCCGGTCGCGCCCATGCAGTGGCCGTGCATCGACTTGGTGGCGCTCACCGCCACGCCGGATGCGACCTCCTCCCCGAACACGTTCTGCATCATCCGCACCTCGGCCGGGTCGCCCGGCTGGCTGGCGCCGCCGTGGGCGTTGACGTGATCGACCTCCGCGGGAGACAGGCCGGCGTCATCGAGCGCCGCGCGCATCGCGCGCGCCTGCGGCAGCCCGCTCGGGTCGGGATCGGTGATGTGGTGCCCGTCCGAGCTGGCCCCGTAACCGGCCACCTCGCAGATGATCCGCGCCCCGCGGGCCACGGCGTCCTCGAGGCGCTCCAGCACCACCACGGCGCCCGCCTCGCCCACCAGGAAGCCGTCGCGGTCCTGGTCGAAGGGGCGCGCGGCCCCGGCCGGGTCGTCGTTGCGGTGGGAGAGGACGCGCATGGCGTCAAAGCCCGCGACGAAGTAGGGCGAGATCAGGCAGTCGCCACCACCGGCCAGCATCGAGCGGGCATCTCCGCGGCGGATCACCTCGGCGGCGGTGCCGATGGCGTCGGTGCCCGCGGCGCAGGCCGTGCACATCGCCGTGACGGGGCCGCGCAGGCCGAGCTCGATCGAGACCTGGCCGGCGCCCATGTTGGCGACGCTGAGGGGGATCGCGAAGGGCGACACCCGGTCCGGACCGCGCTCGAGCATGATCTTGTGCTGCTCCTCGCGCGAGATCGTGCCCGACCCGCCGTTGCCGATGATCGCGCCGATCCCGGCGCCGTCCTCGTCGACGGTGAAGTCGGCGTCGGCGACCGCGAGGCGGGCCGCGGCCACCGCGAGCTGGGCGTACCGGTCCATCCGCCGGGAGGCCTTGCGGTCGATGAAGTCGGTCGGCTCGAAGCCGTGCGCCTCGCAGGCGATGCGTACGTCGTAGCCGGTGGTGTCGAAGAGGGTGATCGGCCCGGCGCCCGAGCGCCCGGCCACGACCGAGCTCCACATCTCCTCGCGCCCGATCCCGAGCGGCGAGACCACGCCGATGCCGGTCATCACCACGCGTTGGCGGCCGTCGCTCATGAGTCCCTCAGCTTGGAGAAGGCCAGGACGGCGTTGTGGCCGCCGAAGCCGAACGAGTTCGAGAGCGCCACGTCCACACGGGCCTGCCGCGCCTGGCCGAGCACGTGGTCCACGCCGCCGCAGGCCTCGTCGAGCGCGTCGACGTTGACGGTCGGCGGCACGCGGTCCTCGCGCACGGCGAGCGCCGAGAGAACGGCCTCGAAGCCGCCGGCCGCGCCCATCCCGTGGCCGTGCATCGACTTGGTGGACGACACCATCAGCCGGGGCGCCCGCTCGTCGCCCGCGAGCTGGCGGATCGCGCCGATCTCGACCGGGTCGCCCGCGGGCGTGGACGTGCCGTGCGCGTTGACGTAGTTGACCTCCGCCGCCTCGAGCCCGCCGCGCTCGAGCGCCATGCGCATCGCGGCGACCTGCCAGCGACCGCTCGGGTCGGGTTCGGTGAGGTGGTAGGCGTCGCTGCTCGCCCCGTAGCCGCGCAGCTCGCAGATGACCGGCGCGCCGCGCTCCAGGGCATGCTCCAGGCTCTCCAGCACCACGACGCCCGCGCCCTCGGCCGAGACGAAGCCGTCGCGCTCCGTGTCGAACGGGCGGCTGGCGCGCTCGGGGGCGTCGTTGCGGCGCGAGAGGGCCCGCGTCGCGTCGAGGCCGGCCATGCAATACGGCGTGACGCCGGCCTCGGTTCCGCCGGCGATCATGACGTCGGCCGCCCCGCGGCGGATGACCGCGGCCGCCTCGCCGATGCCGTGGTTGCCCGACGCGCAGGCGGTGACGACGCAGGCGCTCGGGCCGCCGAGGCCCAGCTGCATCGAGACGTGGCCCGCCGACATGTTCACGATCGTCATGGGCACCATCAGCGGCGAGGCCCGGCCCGGCCCGCGCTCGATGAGGGCGATGTGGTTGTCCTCGAAGGTCTGGCTGGCGCCGTTGCCCGTCGAGATCACGGCGCCCGTGCGCTCGCGCTCGATCGTCAGGCCGGCGTGCTCGACCGCCATCATCGACGCGGCCACCGCGAACTGGCTGGCGCGGTCCATGCGCCGGGCGGTCCTGCGGTCGAGGTCGAAGTCGGCCGGGTCGAAGCCCTCCACCTCGCAGGCGATCTTGCAGGCGTGTGCCGAGGTGTCGAAGTGCGTGATGAGGCGGGCGGTGGAACGCCCGGCGAGGGCCGCCTCCCAGCTCTCGCGCCAGCCGATCCCGAGCGGGGAGACCATCCCCAGGCCCGTGATGACCACCCGTCGCTCGTCTCTCATATGCGCAGTCCTCCGTCCACGGCGAGCACCGTACCCGTGATGAAGGACGATGCGCCGGAGCAGAGGAACGCGACCGGCCCCGCGACGTCCTCCGGCGAGCCCAGGCGCCCCAGCGCGGTGGCCCCCAGCAGGTGGTCGCGGTGCTCGTCGGCGAGCACGTCGGTGAGCCGGGTCGTGATGTACCCCGGCGCGACGGCGTTGACCCGCACCCCGCGCGACCCCGCCTCGCGCGCCAGCGCGCGCGTGAGGCCGATGATGCCGGCCTTGGAGGCGGCGTAGTTCGCCTGGCCCGCGTTGCCCTGCACGCCCACGACCGACGAGATCGTCACGATGCTGCCGGCGCGCCGGCGCATCATCCCGCGAAGGGCCCCGCGCACGACGGCCATCGTGCCGGTCAGGTTGACGTCGATCGGATCCCGCCAGGCGTCGCCGGTCATGCGCACGGCCGGGCCGTCGCGCGTGATCCCCGCGTTCGCCACCAGCGCGTCGAGGGGCCCGAGGGCCTCCTCGACCTCCGCCACGACCGCGGCGGCGTCATCCCAGTCGCGGGCCTCCGCCCGGCGCACGTGCGCCCGGCCACCGGCGCGCGCGACCTCGGAGGCGACCGCCTCGGCGCCCTCGCGATCCTCCGCGTAGGTCAGGCCGACGTCGTATCCCCGCTGTGCGAGAGCCACCGCACACGCCGCCCCGATCCCCTTGCTCGCCCCGGTGACGAGCGCGACGGGCGGCACTATCCGGGCGACTGCCCGGCGAGCGCCAGGAGGGCCGGGAGGTCGGACGGGTCGCCCAGATGGACCGCCTGGACCCCGGGCCGGATGCGGCGCACGAGGCCGACGAGGACGCGCCGATGGCCGAACTCGACGAAGGTGTCGGCGCCGACGTCGAGGGCCAGCTTGACCGTCTGGGTGAAGCGCACCGGCGCCGTCAGCTGCTGGGCCAGCAGGGAGCGCAGGCGCTCGCCCTTCTCGAAGGCGGCCGAGGTGGCCGACAGGAAGGGCAGCGACGGCGTGCTGATCTTCACGCCCGAGAGCGTCTCGCGCAGCTTGTCGGCGGCGGGCGCCATCACCGACGAGTGGAACGCGCCGTCCACGTCGAGCAGCTTGGCCTTGATGCCGCGCGCCCGCGCCAGGTCGAGAAGGCGGTCGACGCCCTTCGACAGGCCCGAGGCCACGATCTGGCCGGGGCAGTTGTAGTTGGCGGGCCACACCTCGCCGGCCTCGCGGCAGAGCGCCTCCACGTCCTCGTCGCTGGCGCCCAGCAGCGCCGCCATCTGGCCGGGGTGGGCCGCCACGACGTCCTCGGTCGCCTCGCCACGCGCCTCCACCAGCCGCAGCGCCTCGCCGAACGACAGGCTCCCGCACGCCACCAGCGCCGAGTACTCGCCAAGGGAGTGGCCCATCGTGAGACCGCCCTCGACGCCGTGGTCGCGGGCGACCCGCCAGGCGGCCACCGAGTGGGTGAGCACGGCCGGCTGGCAGTGCTTGGTCGACATCAGGTCCTCGTGAGGGCCCTCGAAGCAGATGCGGGAGAGGTCGTACCCGAGGAGGTCGTTGGCCTCCTCGAAGGTGCGCCGGGCCGTGGGGAACGCGTCGTACAGGGCCTTGCCCATGCCGACTTCCTGCGCTCCCTGACCGGGGAACAGGAGCGCGATCAGAGCTGGGCCTCCACGGTGCGGCGGGGACACGCGACCGACCTCATGCCGACTCCTCGCGCGACAGGGGCGTTACGGGTGGGCCACCCGAGAGAACGAGCCATGATAGGCCGCCGGGGCACCCCCATTCAAGGAGGGGCCGCCGATCAGGGCCCGAGGGCCTCGCTCGCCGCAGTGGCGAGGGAGACGGCGGCCTCCCGGTTGGGCGCCATGGCGATGATCGCGCGGTCGGGGGCGCCGAAGGTGACGGCGACGACGCCACCCTGGCTCTGCACGAGCCCCTCGCTGGAGATCCCCCCGAGCGCCACCGGGCCCTCCGAGGTGCCCCCGAGCGAGTCGCGCAGGCGCTCGACGGCGACGCGGCCGTCCTCGGTGAACGGGTGCACGCCCACCAGCAGGCCGGTGTCGGCCCCACGGACGGCCTGGGCCGTCTCCACGTCGCCGTCGGCGCCGAGCTCGAGGTTGACGACGCCCGGGTCGGTCGCGGTGAGGCTCCAGCCGTCGATCGCCCGCGGCAGCACCGCACCGAGCGGGAAGGCGCTCGCGAGCCCGGGCGCCGTCACCGGTGCGACGGTGGTGTCGAGCACGACGGTCGTCACGGTGCGCTGGCCCTCGCCGCCGGACGCGGCCGAGATCACCCCGACCACGACGGCCAGAGCCGCCAGGACGCCGCCCACGATGGCCGGGATGCGCCAGCGGGGCGCCTCCTGGTCGGGCGGCGGCGCGGCCGGGCGGGGCGAAGGAGCGGGGGGAGGCGGCGGCGGGGGCGGTGGTGGCGGCGGGGGCGGGGGCGGGGGTGGGGGTGAAGCGCCTCCGGCCAGGGTCACCGCGGGGCCCGGGCGGGCGGCGGCGATGGGGGCGGGTCGCGAGGCGGCGGCGCCGGGGGTGGCCGCCACGGCCGCCTCCAGGTCGGCGACGAACGCCGCCGCGGAGGCGTGGCGCTCACCCGGCTCCTTGGCCAGGCCGCGTGCGAGCACCCCGTCCACGGCCGCCCCGAGGGCGGGGTTGCGCTGCGAGGCGGCGGGCGGGGCGCTGTTGACGTGGGCGTAGAGCGTCGCCGCCCGGTCCTCGCGCGGGAAGACCGGAGCGCCGGTGAGCGCCTCGAAGGCGACGGCGGCCAGCGCGTAGCGGTCGGCGGCGGGTGTCACCTCGCCGCCGCGGACCTGCTCGGGCGCGACGTACTCGAAGGTCCCGATCCACATCCCGCTGCTGGTGAGGCGGGTCTCGGCGAGCGCCTTGATCAGGCCGAAGTCCGAGAGGTAGGCGTGGTCGCCGGGTCCGAGCAGGATGTTCGCGGGCTTGACGTCGCGGTGGACCATCCCGCGGGCGCTGATGTGGTCGAGGGCCTCGGCCACCTGGCGCACGATCGCCAGGGTCCGGCGCGCCTCGATCCCCTCGGGCCGGCTCAGGAGGACGTCGAGGGAGGGCCCGTCGACGAACTTCATCGACAGGAAGGCCAGCCCATCGGCCTCGCCGGCCTCGAAGACCGGGATGATGTGGGGGTGGTCGAGGCTCGCCGCCGCGATGCCCTCGCGGGCGAACCGCTCGCGGAAGCCGGCCTCGGCGGAGAGCTGGGACGAGACGACCTTGAGGGCCACGGTCCGCTGTAGCGAGAGCTGCGTGGCGCGGTAGACGATCGCCTGGCCGCCGCGGCCGATCTCGGCCTCGATCCGGTAGCCCTCGATCTCTCGCCCGATCAGGTCACTCACAGGTGGGCGAGCCTACCAGCGCCCTCCCGGCCGGCGACCCCGTTGACCTGCCACGATGCCGGGCGATGCCTCCCCTGATCCCACTCGGGCACTTCTTCGACAATCCGGAGCGCGCGCTGGCGCGTCTGTCGCCGGACGGCCTGAGGATCTCGTGGCTCGCGCCCCGCGACGGCGTTCTGAACGTCTGGGTGCGCGACGCGGAGGGCGGCGAGCCCGTCCCGGTCACCGACGACCGCGATCGCGGCGTGCGCTCCTACCTGTGGTCGCGCGACTCGCGCCGGATCCTCTACATGCAGGACACGGGGGGCGACGAGAACCACCACCTGCTGTCGATCGACGCGTCGGGAGCAGGACGGGCGCGCGACCTGACCCCGTTCCCCGGCGTGCGGGCCGGCCTGATCGCGGCGCCCCGCGCCACGCCGCGCCACGTGCTGGTGTCGATGAACCTGCGCGATCGCTCGCTGTTCGACGCATACCGCCTGACCCTGGCCACCGGCCGGCTCGAGCTGATCGGGCGCAACCCGGGCAACATCCTCGGCTGGCAGGCCGACCGGCAGGGCCGCCTGCGCGCGGCCTACGCCCAGACCCCCGCCGGCGACTACGAGCTGCTGGTGCGCGACGACGAGGCGGGCGAGCTGCGGGTCGTGGCGGAGTTCGCCAACGAGGACGGCGGGCAGCCCTTCGCCTTCACCCCCGACGGCAGCCGGCTGTGGGTGGGCAGCGCGCGCGGCAGCGACCTCCTGCGGCTGGTCGAGCTCGACCCGGCCGACGGCTCCGAGCGCGAGATCGACCGCGACGACGAGGTCGACCTGGCCGGCCCGATGATCAGCGACCTCACCGGCGAGCTGCTGGGCGCGGTCTACCTGCGCGACCGGGTCGTGCTGCACGCGTTCGACGAGCGCCTGGGCCGCGACTGGGAGGCGGTGCGCGCGCTGCACCCCGGCGATCCGCGGATCACCGGCCAGGACGCGGCCGAGACGCGCTGGATCGTGGCCTTCGACGACGACCGCGACCCGGGCGCCACCTTCCTCTACGACCGCGGCACCGGCGAGGCCGAGCTGCTCTACCGCTCACGGCCCTGGCTCGACCCGGCCACGCTCGCCCCGATGGCCCCGGTGACGATCACCTCACGCGACGGCCTGGCGCTCCACTCCTATCTCACGCTGCCCCTCGACGCCGAGCCGCGAGACCTGCCGGCGGTGCTGGTGGTGCACGGCGGCCCGTGGTCGCGCGACGCCTGGGGGTACGAGCCGCAGGCCCAGATGCTGGCCAACCGCGGATACGCCGTGCTGCAGATCAACTACCGCGGCTCGACCGGCTTCGGGAAGTCGTTCACCCACGCCGCCGAGCGCGAGTTCGCCGGGAAGATGCACGACGACCTGATCGACGGCGTCGAGTGGCTGGTGGGCCAGGGCATCGCCGACCGGGCCCGCATCGGCATCTACGGCGGCTCCTACGGCGGGTACGCCGCCCTGGTGGGCGCGAGCTTCACTCCCGGCGTCTTCGCCGCCGCCGTGAGCATGGTGGGCCCCTCGAGCCTCGTGACGCTGGTGCGATCGTTCCCGCCCTACTGGCGCCCGCTGCTGGCCAGCACCTGGTTCCGGTATGTCGGCGACCCCGAGGACCCCGAGCAGATCGCCGACCTGGAGGCGCGCTCGCCGCTCAACCGCGTCGACGCGATCACGGCGCCGCTGCTGGTGATCCAGGGGGCCAACGACCCCCGCGTCACCAAGGCCGAATCGGATCAGATCGTCGAGGCCCTGCGGTCGCGGGGTGTCGAGGTGGAGTATCTGGTCAAGGACGACGAGGGCCACGGCTTCGTGAAGCCGGAGAACCGCATGGAGGCCTACGGCGCCATCGAGCGCTTCTTCGCGAGGCACCTCGGCGGACGGACCGCCGGCTGACGTCGCCGGCGGCGCCGCGGTACCGCTGGGCCGTCCTCGCGGTCGGGATGACCGCCCAGGCGAGCATCTCCGCGCTCCAGCTCGGCCTGCCCGCGGTCGCGCCGCAGCTGCGCGACGAGTACGGCCTGTCGCTGGCGGCCACGGGCGCGCTGCTGGCGGCCTCGACGGTCGGGATCATCGCGACGCTGCTGGCCTGGGGCGCGCTCGCCGACCGCATCGGCGAGCGCGCCGTGATCGGCATCGGCCTCACCGGCGCCGCTGTGGCGCTCGCGCTGGCCTCGCGCACCGGGTCCGCACCGGCGCTCGGCGCGTGCCTGGTGGCGGCGGGCGCGTTCGGATCGAGCGCCAACGCGGCCAGCGGCCGTGCCGTGGTCGCCTGGTTCCACGCGTCCCAGCGCGGCCTCGCCCTCGGCCTGCGCCACATGTCAACGCCCCTCGGGGGCGCCCTCGCCGCCCTCTCGCTGCCCTTCATCGCCGACCGCGGAGGGGTCGGCGATGCGCTCCTCGCGCTGTCGGGCGCACTGCTGATGGGCGCCCTGGCGGCGGCGCTCGGTCTGCGCCGGGGCCAGCCGCCCGCCGCCCCGGCCGAGATCGACGACCCGCCGCCGACCGCCGGGCCGCTGCGCGATCCGGCCATCTGGCGCCTGTCGCTGGGCACCGCGAGCGTGGTGCTCGCCCAGCTGTCGGTGCTGAGCTTCCTCGCCCTCTACCTCCACGAGGAGCGCGGCTGGTCGGTCGGCGCCGCGGCGCTCGCGCTGGGGGCGGTGCAGATCGGGGGCGCCGTCTCGCGGGTCGTCGCCGGAGCCTGGTCGGATCGGGTGGGCAGCAGGATGCGGCCCCTGCGGACCCTGGCGCTCTCGGGGGGCGTCACCCTCGGGCTGGCCGCCGCGCTGCTCGGCGCCCCCGATGCCGCCGCCGCCGCGGCGCTGATCGTTGCGGGGGTGCTGACCATGGCGGGCAACGGGGTCTCCTTCGCCGCCGCTGCGGAGATGGCCGGAGGCGGACGCGTGGGCACCGCGCTCGGACTGCAGAACACGATCCTGTTCGTGGCCGTCGCCGTGGCGCCGCCGGCCTTCGGCGCCGCCGTCGGGCTCACGTCGTGGCCGGTCGCGTTCGCCCTGGCGGCGGCGTGCCCGCTGGTCGGCTGGTGGGTGCTCGGGCCCCTCGCCGCGCGCGAGCGCCTCGCCGTCGCGTCAGGACACTAGAGTCGCCGCGATGTTCATGGCCGTCGTCATCACCGCCGTGGCCGGCGCCGTCCTCGCGCTGGCCTGGGTGTCGATCGCGGCTCTGGGGCGCGGGCCGTCCCGATGGACCGGGGGAGCCGTCGTCGTGCTCCTCGGATGCTGCATCCTCGCCCTGATCGCCTTCCTCGCGGGCGACGACGACCTCGAGGAGGGCAGCCGGTGGGGTTCGCACGGTGCCCACGAGGTCACCCAGCTCACCGTGGCGGGCGCCGTCCTCGCCGGCGTCCTCGGCCTGCTGGCCCTGCGCGGGGGCGGATCGCGCCGGGCGCTGTCGGCCATCGCGGCCGCCGCGGCCATCGCGGCCTTCGGGGGGCTGTGGCTGATCGCGCTGGTCCACGAGGTGAACCTCAGCTGATCGTGACAGGAGGATCGGACCCGCCCGTCGGCACCGCTCAGTCGGCCGCGCGGCCTCCGAGGCCGAGATCGCGCACGGCGCGCTGTGCGACCGCGTGGGCGAGGATCAGTACGACGAGGGCGAGCAGGCCGTGGAGGCCACCCACCCACTCGTCCCCGTCGGCGAACCCGAGCTGGACCGTGCCGATGATCGCGAGTGCGAAGGCCGGGGCCATCTTCGCCCAGACCTTCCAGTACGCGCCGATCGCCGCGAGGAACGCGAGCACCTCGAGGATGTGGACGATCCCGCCGAGGCCCGTGTGCGCGTCGAGCGCATCCTCGCCCGCTCCGAAGATGTACGAGGCGATGAAGTAGACCTGGAGGAAGACCCCGAGGACGACGAGGCCGGCCGTCACGAGGACGGCCCATTGGAAGATGCGCTGGGTGCTGGGGCTCATATGTCCGCGATTCTACTCACACCCTCAGAGTCCTTGGTCACATGAATCGCGGCGCCCAGCCTCTCGGCCACGCCGGGCAGGTGGGTGATGACGCCGATCAGGCGCCCGTCGCCCTGCAGGCGCTCCACCCCGACCAGGGCCTGTTCCAGCGAATCGGCGTCGAGGGTCGAGAAGCCCTCGTCGAGGAAGAGGCAGTCGAGCCGCCCGCTCGACTCCGCGGCCACGTCACCCAGCCCCAGGGCCAGCGCCAGGCTGGCGAGGAAGCGCTCGCCGCCCGAGAGGGTCGACGCGCCCCGCAGGCGCTCGCCCCTGCGCCGGTCCACGACCGCCATCGGATCCGGCTCGGCGGCGGCGAAGCGGTACATGCCGTCGCTCAGCTCCACCAGATGCTCCGACGCCGCCCGGGCGAGCCGCTCGCGGTAGCGGGCGAGCAGGAAGCGCGGGAACTGGTTCGCCCGCAGGTCGAGGGCCACCTGGCGATGCAGCTGCGCCCGGGCGGCGGCCTCGGCCGCCTCGCCGGCGAGGCGGCGCGCCGATTCGGCGAGGGCGCCGACCTCGGCCAACCGCGCCCGGGCAGCGGCCCGCTCGTCCGCCAGGCGGCGGACGGCCGCCCCGATCTGGTCCGGGTCGTCGATCCCGAGGGCGGCGACCTGCGCTCCAAGGCGCTCCCGGATCGCCGCGGCGCGGTCGTCGGCCTCGCCGGCGCGCCGCGCGTGAACGGCGGCGGCCTCGAGCGCGGTCGCCCGCAGCCGCCGGGCGGCGGCGACCAGGTCCTCGGCGCCCGCGTCGTCGTCGGGCGGGTCGAGCCGCCCGCGTGCGGCAGCCCGCGCCGCCGCGCTGCGCAGCGCGGCCACCGGTCCGCGCTCCAGCTCGGCCAGGGCCGCGGCGGCGCGGGAGCGCCCCTCCGCCGCCCCGGCGGCGGCGCGGGCGGCGGCGTCGGCCGCGCGCTCGGCGGCGTCGGCCTCGTCGATGGCCGCGCCGAGCGCGGTGGCCGGCGAGGCGTGTTCCGCCCACGTTCCCAGGCTCGCGCGCACGTCCTCCACGTCGGCCCGGTCGCGTGCGAGCTGCGTCTCGTCGGCCTCGATGCGGGCCTCCTCGCTCGCGAGCCCGGCGTCGAGGGCGGCGAGGGCGGCGCGCGATTCCGCGATCCCCCGGGCGCGGACGTCGGAGCCCTCGGCCTCGTCGCCCGCATCGCCGTCGGCATCCGCCTCGGAGACGCCGGCGTCGGCGAGGGCGGCCGCCGCCGCGTCCGCGGCCCGCGCACCGGTCTCGAGGTCGGCCGCGGCCGCTCGCTCGCGCTCGGCGGCGACGGCAAGGACGGACGTCGCCTCCTCGCCGGCGCGCCGCGCGGCGGCCAGCACCTCCTCGGCCTCGCGCAGGGTGCCCGTCTGCACGGCGTGACCGCGGAAATCGGCACCGCACACCGGGCAGGGCTCGCCCGCCTTCAGCCCGTCGCGCACCGTCGCCGCGAGGTCGTGCATCCTCGCCCGCTCCACGAGGGACACGGCCTCCCCGAGGGCATGCCCTGCCGCCGCGGCGCGCTCGGCGGCGGCGGCGTGCGCGGCGGTTGCCGCGGTGTGCGCGGCGATCGCCCGCGCCCGGGCGTCGCGCCCGGCGCGCCAGGCGGCCACGAGCCGGCGGCGGCCCTCCCGCCGCGCGTCGTCGGCGATCGCCGCCTCCAGCGCGGACGCCGTCCGGTCGCGTTCGGCCCGCGTGGCGCCGAGGGCCTCCCGGCGCCGCACGAGTTCCGCGGCCCGACCGGGGAGTCCGCCGACCAACCGGTCCGCCCGCCCGGCGCGCTCGCGCAGCGCGGCCAGATCGGCGGCGCCGCCACCGTGGCGCGCGCGGAGCGCCTCTCGGAGGCCGGTGGCGGCGGCGAGCTCGCGTTGCCGTTCCGCCCGCAGGGCCTCGGCCTGCTCGATCGCCGCCCGCGCGCTGTGGATCCGGTCGAGCAGCGCGGCCGCCTCGTCGTCGTCGGGCAGGTCGTCGGCGGCCGCCCGGGCGGAGCGTTCCCGCGCCCGCAGGCCCTCGGCGGCGGCGACCTCCTCGGCCATGCGCTCGGCGTACGGCCGCAGCCGCGCCGCCGCGGCGTGCCGGGCGGCCGCCTCGCGCGCGCTCCGGGCCGCGGCGGTGCGCCGCGCCGGACCATGCTCGGGCAGGCGCGCGATGTCGGCCTCGCGCACCGCGGCCACGGCCCGCGCACCGGCCTCGAGCGACTGGGCCGCCTCGCGCGCGCCGTCCAGCGAGCGCACGCCGAAGAGCTCGCGCAGGATCGCGTCGCGGTCCTTCGGCGTGGCCGACAGGAACGCCGCGAACTGGCCCTGGGCCAGCAGCACCGCGCTGGTGAACGCCTTGAAGCCCATGCCGATCACCTGGCCGAGGCGGGCGGCGACGGGCTCCGGTCCGGCGATCGTCTCCACGGTGGCGCCCCCGTCGCCGGCGAGCCGCTCGAGCAGGTGGCGGGGTTCCGGCGCGCGCGCGCCGTAGCGGCGGGTCATGCGCCAGACCTCGCCCCGGGAGGCGAAGGTGAGGCGCACCTCGCCGTGCTCACGGCCGAGCGTCAGGAGCTCGGCGGGGGTGCTCGGGGCCGGCGTCTTGCCGAAGAGCGCGAAGGAGATCGCATCGAGCAGCGAGGTCTTCCCCGCGCCGGTGTCGCCGGTGATGACCACGAGCTCCAGCGGGCGCAGGTCGATCGTCGCGCGGTCGTACGAGCGGAAGGCCGTGAGGTCGAGCTCCAGCGGGCGCATCAGGCGGGCTCCCCCTCGACCGGCTCGGCCGCCGCCAGCGCCTCGGCGAACGCCGCCGCCTGGGCGGGCGAGAACGCGCGCCCCTCGCGCCGGTGCCAGTCGCCGTAGAGGTCGGCGATCGCGTCGCCGGCGTCGGTGCCGTGGCCGGCGGCCGGCGCCTCCTCGACGTCGGCCGCCGCGTAGACCGGCTCCACGCGCAGCGCGTCCGGCACGTCGTCGCGGACCCTCCGCACCAGGTCCATCACCGGGGCGTCCAGCTCCACGGCGCAGGCGAACCAGGCCCCGGGGTGCGCGGCGGCGAGCTCCCCGAGGCGGTCGAGCGGTCCCCGGAGCGTCACGAGCGGGCGGGCGGCGGTGATCGGCGCGAGTCGCGTCGTGGTGCGGTCGCCCACGATCTCCACCACGCAGGCGCTCGGCTCGAGCCCCTCGTCGCTGAAGTCGAGGGCGAGGGGGCTCCCGGCGTAGCGCCCGGGGGCGGCGAGGCCGGGGATCGACTGCGGGCGGTGGACGTGGCCGAGCGCGATGTAGTCGAGGTCGGCCGGCAGGGCAGCCGAGGAGACGGCGTAGGTGATGCCCATCGTCAGCTCGCGCTCGCCGCCGCCGGCCCTGGCGCGGTCGACCATCAGATGGCCCACGAGGACCGCCGCGCCCCCGTCGCGGCGCCGGCGCGCGAGCGCCTCGTCGGCGTATGTCCGGATCACCGATGCGACCCGGTCGGCGTAGCGGATGCGGGCGTCCTGCACGCTCGCGCCCGCGTCGAGCGCCATGCGCGCGGGCTCGGGCCAGGGCAGCAGTGCGGCGTGCAGCGGTCCCGACGCGGTCTGCAGCGTCAGCACGGCGTCCTCGGCCGGCCGCACCCTCCCTGCCACGTGGATGCCGGAGCTCGCCAGATGGGGGGCGAGGTGGATCCACAGGTCCGGGTCGTCGTGGTTGCCGGCCACCGCGAGCACGGGGGCGATGCGGGCCAGCCGCTCCATCGCCCGCAGGCAGGCGCCGAAGGCCGCCGCGTTGACGATGCGCCGGTCGAGCAGGTCGCCCGCGACGACGACGGCGTCGACCCGCTCGCGGTCGGCCACCTCCGCCACCTCGGCCAGGGCGGCCTCGGCCTCGTCCATCCGCTCCACTCCGAAGAGGCGCTTGCCCAGGTGCCAGTCGCCGGTGTGCAGGAGCTTCATGACGCGCCGCTACGGATGAGGGCTATCCGAACTCCGCGATCGCCGCGTCGGCCCGGGCGCCGGTGGAGACCTCGCCCGAGGTGGTCGCCCAGGGCGGGAAGGGGATCTCGACGGCGATCGGCGCCGGGACGCTCGGCTGGCTCAGCAGCACGCGCCCCTGCATCAGCAGGCGCGCCCGCGCCCGGGCCGCGGGACCCAGCCAGCCGTACTCGCTGCGCTCGGCCTCCGCCGCGTCGAGCCGTCCCGCGATCCGGATGGCCGCGTTCTGGGTGATCTCGGAGGCCACCAGGGAGGCCTGCTGCTGGGCGCCGACCAGGATCACGCCCAGCGAACGGCCGCGCTGGGCGATGTCGATCAGGGTGTCCTTGATCGGCGAGTCGCCCTCGCGGGGGGCGTACTTGTTGAGCTCGTCGAGCACCACGAACTCGATCGGGTCGCGCGTCCCGGCCTCCTTGGCGCTGAAGGTCTGCGCGAGCAGCGTGCCGACCACGAACCGCTGGGCGAAGTCGTGGAGACGGGCGAGATGGACGACCGCCACGGGAGGCTCGTCATCGGCCGCGTCGCCGCGGGGGATCGGCGACGCGTCGGCCCGCACGAGGCCGCGCAGGCGCCCGGCCGCGCTCTCGAGGCGTCGCACGAAGGCCCCGATCGTCCCCGACGCGGCCCGGCCGGTCCACGCGCCACCAGCACCGTCCTCGGCGTCGAGCTCGGCCACCAGCCACTCCACCAGGCCGTCGAGGTCGTGGAACGGCCCGGCCATCAGCTCGCTCGACGGGCGCGCCGGGCGGTGCGCGGGGGCGCCCTCGGCCGGGCCCGAGAGCAGTCCGACGCAGCCGGGGTGGTCGATCACGGGGACGGCGCGCCGCAGCAGCTCGCCGCGCACCCGCTCCTCCACGAAGCTCAGCTGATTGCGCATGTCGGAGGCGTCGGAGAAGCAGAACCGCAGCAGTCCCTGCAGCACGAACTCGTGCGGTGTCCAGCCGAAGACGCGCACGCCCTCGTGACGCGACTCGCAGCTCGGCAGCCGGTGGTCGTCCTTGCGCGGCGGCGCCCAGAAGGCGACGTCGGGGAAGCCCCCCACCTCGTCGAGCCCGAGGCGGCGCCAGCGGTCGTCGAGGTCCGCGCGGTCGGCCTTCGCCGCGTAGGTCGCGTTCGGCTCGTCGAGGAAGAGCAGGTCCTCGCCCTTGACGTTGAACAGCAGCACCCGCACCCGCCGGCGCATGTCCGGATGGGCGAGGAGCAGGCGGATCAGGGCGAGGGCCGTGCTCGTCTTGGTGGCGACCCCGCTGATCCCCGAGATCGAGACGTGCCCGCCCTTGGTGCCGTCGAGGAAGTCGAGGTCGATGTGGATCGGCTGCCCGTCCCTGCCGAAGCCGACGGCGAGCTTGCGGTCCATCGTGTCCTCGTAGAGCGCCAGCTCGCGCTCGCGCCCCGCAGCGCGGCGCACCGACGAGCCCGGGTGCGGCGCGACCCAGCGCTCGGGGTCGACGCGCATGACCTGCACGTCGGCCGTGCGCACCAGCTCGCCGGGCATCTCGCCCGCGGCGATCACCATCGAGTCGGAGGGCATGCTCGCACCCTCGTGGAGCGCGTACGACTCGGTGACGATGCCGTAGGTGGTCACCTCCATCGCCGGGTCGGGCGTGGTGACGGCCACCAGGTCGTCCACCTCGAGCGACTGGCCGTCGGTCAGTCCCACCTGGAAGGTCTGGCTGCTCGACGCCTGGTGGCCGAGCACCACCCCCACGCCGGAGCTCACGCGGCCACCGCGTTCGACCTCGGCCACGGCCACCAGGGCGGGGGCGGCGGTGTCGATGCGGGCCGCCAGGGCGGCGCGGCGCACCGCGCGCAGGGCCAGGCGCCGGTCGCCCATGCGCCGGCGCATCTGCGCCTCGAGCCCGGCGATCGGGGAGAGGTTCTGCGGCGCGCGCGGGTCGCGGTGCGGGCGCCCGGCGAAGCGGGGCAGCTCGGACGCCGCCCGGTCGGCGAGCCGCTGGGCCTCGGCGGTGCCGACCGACCGCGCCACCTCGCCGCGCAGGATGCCCGCCCATCCGGCGCACCCGACCCCGGGCAGCCGCTGGTACCAGCTCAGGCGATCGTCGCCGATGGCGAACAGGGGCGTCCTCTGCCCGACGCCGAGCGCGATCACCGTGCGCGCCTCCTCGAATGGGAGGTACATGCGGTGATGGCTCTTGATCGCGCCCACCACCGGCCCGCCCGCGTCACGCAGGAACGACAGCCGCCCGTCGAGCACGATCAGCCGGTCGGGGCCGGCGAGCCGCTCGGCGAGCGCGAGCTCGAGCTCCTGGCGGAACTGGCCCACGCGGCGCGCGATGCCGGTGGCCTCCCGCGCGGCCCCGGTGCGCGCCTCCCACGAGAAGCCGCCGGTCGGCGGCAGCTCGACGAGCCGCTCGCCCACGGTCAGGATGGAGCGCCGGACGCTCAGGCCCTCGATCACCGCCGGGCGGCCCGCCCCCGCGATCACGGCCCCGGCGGCCACCGCGAAGGCCGCTCCCGGCACGGCCTCGGGGTCGTCGCCGGCGGTGATCGTGAGCCACGCCTCGATCTGCTGGGCGCCGTCGATGAACACCAGCTCACCGCCGGTCGGACCGCACGGTGTGAGCGGGCGCCAATCGATCCCCTCGACCGAGGTGTTCGACCGGTGCGGTCTCGAGATCCACCGGGTCCATCCCGGGGCCGTAGGAGGCGTCCGAGACGTGGATCGACGGGTGGGCGGGCTGTGCGTCCATCACCCTGACTGTAGAGCGACGCCCGGACGGGCCATCGCCCGGGCGGCACGCTATCGTCGCCCGGACCGGCCCGGGCGGCCGGCCGCATTCGGGGTGGATCCGCGGAGAGAGAGGCCGGACACGTGAACAAGCGATACATCGTGGGCGCGATCGTCGCAGCCGTGGTCGTGGTGGGGGTCCTGGTGGGCCTCAGCATGGCCGGGGGCGACGACGACAAGACGGTCACCGAGATCGCCGTGGTGACGAACGAGAGCGAGCTGTTCGCCGGGCTGCCGATGTCGGGCGGCACGGTCGGCGAGGCCGACGCTCCCGTCGAGATCACCGAGTTCGGCGACACGTCGTGCCCGATCTGCAAGGACGCGTCCGAGACCACGATCCCCGACGTCGTGGAGCGCCTGGTGCGCACCGGCGACGCCAAGCTCACCTTCCGCCCGGTGGCCTTCATCAGCCCGAGCTCCGAGCGCGGCGCGCTGGCCGGCGAGGCTGCGGCCCAGCAGGACGCGATGTGGCCCCTGATCGAGGCGATCTACGCCAACCAGGGTCCCGAGAGCGAGGACTGGCTCACCGACGACCTGCTGCGCAAGGCCGTGACCGACCTCGGCCTCGACGTTGACAAGTGGCAGGCCGACTACGAGAGCGAGGCCGTGGCGAGCGCCTTCTTCGAGGCGGACTCCGCCTGGAAGGCCGCCGGCGGCACGGGCACGCCGACCTTCGTCGTGACGGGCCCGCGCGGCACCAAGGTGTTCGACGGGGCGGTCGGCATCGCGGCCATCGAGGGCGCCGTGGCCGAGGTCGGGCCGGCCTCCTGACCCCGGTCGTGTGAGGCCGGGCCCCGGTGGGGACCGGCCTCACACGCATGCCCCGCAGCTCAAGTCGGGTGCCGTGGGCGCGATAGGCGGGGTGGTGGGCGGGTCGGCTCGCGGAACGCCGCGATCCATCCGCCGGATCCACCCACGTCAAGGAGACCCGACATGTTAACCACCGTCATCGACGAGACGCTCGAGCGCACGGCGCCGGGCGACACCCGCCAGCTCGTGGCCTTCCTGGTCGGCTCCGAGGAGTACGCGGTGGAGATCGCCCGCGTCCAGGAGATCATCCGCTACACCGCCCCCCGCCCGGTCTCGGGCGCGCGCCCGGGCGTCCAGGGCCTCATCAACCTGCGCGGCAAGCTCATCCCGGTGGTGGACCTCCGCCGGATCCTCGGCTCCGACGGCGTGCGCGCCGAGACGGCCAAGATCGTGGTGGTCGAGATCGGTGACAGTACCCTGGGGATGGAGGTTGACGACGTCTGCGAGGTGCTGACCGTCGCGCGGGCCGACTGCGAGGCGGCACCCGACGGCACCGCCGCGGGCATGGGCGCCGACGTCATCGACGCGGTCGTCAAGCTCGAGGGGCGCCTGCTGGTGATCCTCGACCTCGACCGCATGTTCGGCGAGGGTGGCGACTGATCAGCCGGGCTCCGGCCCCTTCCGGGGCCACTCCGGCAGGAAACGCTCGTCGGTGAGGGCGAGGCCGCCCGCGGCGAGGCCCGCCCCGATCAGCGAGCAGAGCACGATCGCCGGGTCGGGCGGCGCGACCTCGAAGAACTCCCGCCAGCCGGGTAGCGACAGCACGACGACGTAGAGCGCGAAGAGCGCGAGGCAGAGGATCCCCACGGTCCAGCCGCGCACGCGGCTCGACGATTCGAGCACGACGATCAGGTAGAGCCCCGCGGCCACCAGTACGGTGGTCGCGACCGTGCGGGCGCGCACCGGATCCATCCCGATCAGGTTGATCGCCAGCAGGAAGCTGGCCACCACGCCGAGGCCGATCGCCGTGCCGGCGGGGATCGCGAAGCTGGCGAGCTCGCGCAGGAAGCGGTCGGGGCGCCAGTCGCCGGCGCTCGGCGCCAGGGCGAGGAAGAACGCCGGGATGCCGATCGTGATGGCGGAGGCGAGCGTCAGGTGCCGGGGCAGGAACGGGTAGCTCTCCGATGAGAGGCCCACCGTCAGCACCAGGAACGCGGCGAGCACCGACTTCGCGACGAAGAGCTTGGCCACGCGCTGGAGGTTGCGCAGCACCTTGCGCCCCTCGCGGATCATCGGCGCGAGCGACGCGAAGCCGCCGGTGACGAGGATCAGGTCGGCGATGCCGCGCGCCATCTGCGAGCCGCTGCCCTGGGCGATGGCGAGGCGGGCCGCCTTCAGCGCCGGGACGTCGTTGACCCCGTCGCCCACCATGACCACGTGCGAGCCGTCGGCCGCGAGGGCCTCCACGAAGCGCCGCTTGCCCTCCGGGGAGATGCGGCCGACCACGCCGGTCCCGCGCACCAGCGCGCGCAGCTCCGCGTCGCCCGGGGGCAGGTCGCGGCCGTCGAGGGGCGCACCGAGCGGAGGGATGCCCGCGTCGGCGGCGATCGCCGCCACCGTCGCGGGCGCGTCGCCCGAGATCACCCGGATCTGGACGCCCTCCTCCAGCAGGAAGGCGATCGTCTCGCGGGTGTCGGGGCGCAGCTCCTCCGCCAGGACCACCAGCCCGAGCGGCGCCAGTCCGGCCGGCGGCGGATCGCCGGGGTCGCGCAGGGTCAGCGGCACGTCGCCCGCGGCGAGCGCGAGCACCCGTCGCCCGGCCTCCGACTCGCTCCGCACCCGCTCCGCCAGCCCGTCGTCCAGGGCGAAGTGCTCCGGGGCCCCGAAGGCGAAGGTGCGCCCGCCCATGCGCACCCCGCTCCAGCGGCGGCGCGACGCGAAGGGCACGTTCTCGTCGACCGGCTCGGCGGTGCCCGGCGCGAACGCGGCCACGGCCTCGAGCGTCGCGGTGGTGCTGGGCGAGCTGGCGGCGAACCGCCCGAGCAGGACCGACAGCTCGCCCTCGTCGATCCCCTCGGCAGGCACCACGTCCACGACGCGCAGCGTCTCCTCGGTCAGCGTCCCCGTCTTGTCGAGGCAGATCACGTTGACCGAGGCCAGCGACTCGACCGCGTTCAGCTGCTGGCTGAGGGCCCCGCGGCGCGTCATGCGCAGCGTCGCGACCGCGTAGGTCACGCCCACCAGCAGCACCAGGCCCTCGGGCACCAGGGTGATCACGCCGGCCACGGCCGTGGCCACCGCCTCGCGCACCGGTGTCTCCTGCTCGATCAGCGACCAGCCGAGCAGGGCCCCCAGCGGCACCATCGAGATGCCGAGGATGAGGATCAGGCGGTCCATCGCGTTCTCGAGCGGCGAGCGCGGGTGGCGGAACTCGCGGGCCTCGCCCACCAGGCGCTCGGCGTAGGTGTCCGGGCCGACGGCCGCGGCCACGAAGGCACCCGATCCCTCGACGGCGAACGAACCGGCCCGCACCTCGTCGCCGACGACCCGGTCGACCGGCTCCGACTCGCCGGTCAGGATCGACTCGTCCACGCCCAGGGCGTCGCTGCGCACCAGGCGCCCGTCGGCCACCACCTGGTCGCCGGCGCCCAGCACCACCAGGTCGCCGGGAACCACCTCGGCGATCGCCACGTGGACCGGACGGCCGTCGCGGACCACCGTCGCCCGCGGGGCCACCAGGGCAGCCAGGCGGTCGAGGCTGGCCTTCGCCCGTGCCTCCTGCACGATGCCGATGCCCGCGTTCAGCACCAGGATCCCCAGGAAGACGGCGTCGCGCCAGTCGCCGAAGATCAGCGTGACGATGCCGAAGACCAGCAGGGTCACGTTGAACACCGTCAGCAGGTTGGCGCGCAGGATGCTCGACCAGGAGCGACTGGTCGCCGGGGGCTGCACCTCGCCGCGGGCCGCCAGCCGCCGCTCGGCCTCGCGCTGGGTGAGGCCGTCGCCCGGCGCCGGCGGCAGGATCCGGGTGGAGGTCAGAGGGCCGGTGTCATCGCGATCAGGGGTTGGGGGCGCTCGCGAGCGCCTCCGCGACCGCGGCGTTCACCACCTTGCCGTCGCGCACGTTGACCCCCGGCCGCAGCTCGGGGTGGTTGCGCAGGGCGCCGGCGACGCCCTCGTCGGCGATCCAGGTGATGTGCGGCAGGGTGGCGTTGGAGAGCGCCCGGGTCGCGGTCACGGGCACGGCGCCGGGCATGTTCGCGACGCAGTAGTGCAGCACCCCGTCCACCACGAAGACCGGATCCGAGTGCGTGGTGGGGCGGCTGGTCTCGATGCAGCCCCCCTGGTCGACGGCGACGTCGACGATCACCGAGCCGCGCCGCATCAGGCCGAGGGCCTCCCGGTTGATCAGCCGCGGGGCGCGGGCGCCCGGCAGCAGGACGGCCCCGACCACCAGGTCGGCGGTCGGCAGGAGCTCCTCGATGGCGAGCTGGGTGGAGTGCAGCAGCGTGACCCGGCCGGCCAGCGTCATCTCGAGCTCGCGCAGCCGCCCGAGATCCTTGTCGAGGATCGTGACGTGCGCCTTCATCCCGGCCGCGACCACCGCGGCGTTCGTGCCCACGATGCCGCCGCCGAGCACCACCACCGAGCCCGGGGCCACTCCGGCGACGCCCCCCAGCAGCACGCCGCGCCCGCCCAGGGGGGCTTCGAGGTAGCGCGCGCCCGCCTGCACCGAGAGCCGTCCCGCGATCTCGCTCATCGGGGCGAGGAGCGGCAGGCGCCCCGCGCGATCCTCGACGGTCTCGTAGGCGATGCCGGTGGTGCCGGCCCGGCGCAGGGCGTCGGCGACGCCCGGGTTGGCGGCCAGGTGGAGGTAGGTGAACAGGGTCTGGTCGTCGCGGAGGAAGCCGAACTCGCTCGCCTGGGGCTCCTTGACCTTGAGCACCAGCTCGCCCGCCCAGGCGTCCTCTGCGGTCCCGATCCGTGCCCCGACCCGCTCGAACTCCCCGTCGAGGAGTCCCGACCCGACCCCGGCCCCCCGCTCGACCCAGACCTCGTGACCCCGCCGGGTCAACTCGAGCGCGCCCGCCGGCGTCAGCGCGACCCGGTACTCGTCGGTCTTGACCTCGGCCGGGATCCCGATCCGCATCTGTGTCTCCGCTCTGGGGGTCCGGCGTACCCTACCTCCCCGGGGCGCTGCGCCCTCCGCGCCGCGCGGCCGGGCCGGCGAGCCCCGCGGCGCACGCGAGCGCCACCAGCCCCGCCACGATCCCGATCGCGAGAAGCACGCCGCGCCGCCGGTCGCCCGAGAGCGCGAAGTCGCCCTCGGCGAGCGCCTCCGCCCGGGCGCGCTCGCTCGCGGCCAGCGTGTGGTCGCCGAACGCCTGCAGCGTGGCGTCGAAGCCCTTCTGCGCCGCGGTGAAGTCGAGGGCCCAGAAGGAGGCCATGGCGGCGCGGAAGCGGTCGCCGCTGGCCCCGGCGCCGGGTTCGACGCCCTGGCCGGCCAGCAGCAGGCGCACGTCCGTGGCGCGCTCGGCGATGCCCCCCTCGCGGCTGCGCTGGGTCACGACGCCCCGCAGTTCCCCCTGGGCGTCGACGACCGGACCCCCGGAGTCGCCCCGCTCGACGGGTACCGAGATGGCGATCGCCTGGCGCGGCTCGTCGCCGTCGGGTTCGACGGTCCCGGTCCGGCTCAGCCGGCCGCGCCGGATGGCGGGCTCCCGCTCCCCGCGCGAGGGCTGCTCGAGACTCGAGCCGACACCGAAGCCGATCGTCACGACGGGCGTCCCGGCGCTCGCCGCATCGTTGAGGGCGAGCGCGGGGGCCGTGGGCGCCCGGATCTTGATCAGCGCCAGGTCGGCGCTCCCGTCCGGCACGCGCTTCTGCACCCCGAACGTGCGCGTCTGCGCCATGCCCCCGCCGGCGTCGGCCTGGCTCACCGTCACCTCGACCACGCCCGGCCCGACGATCCGGGCGCCGTTCTCCCTCACCCAGTCGTCGGCGGCCGCCTCGTCGGAGTGGCCCAGGTTCCGGAAGGCGCGGTCGTTCTGGTAGGCCATCCGCGCCAGCGTCGGCCCGTCGGGCGTCGCGACGTGGGCCGCGGTCACGAGCCAGCCTCCGGGCGCCACCGCGACCGCCGTCCCCCGCTCGACCATCGTGCGGGCGCGGGGCGTCAGCGGCAGGCGGGTGCCGTCGGCCAGGCGCAGCGCCTCGGCGCGGATCGTCACGTCGACGCGGTAGATGCTCGGCAGCGCGAGCAGGACCGCGCGGTCGAGCGGGTCGGCCGACAGGTCGCTCGGCACCGCGGCCGCGGCCGGGCCCACCGCGACCGACGCGGCCGCCAGGGCGGCGATGAGTGCGCGCGCTCTCACCGCTCCAGGGTAGGCGCTCGGCTCGCCGGCGCGCCTCCCGACGGATTCAGGCTGAGCCCTCCCCGCCCTCCAGGATCCGCTTCACCCGCTGCATCGCCTCGGTCTGGGAGCCCGACAGGCGCGCCTCGATGTCGGCCGCGGGGTCGATCGGCTCGGCGGTCGTCGCCCAGCGGATGCGGCTGCCCGTGCCCTCGGCCGTGACCTCGAAGCTGGCCAGGTGCGTGCGCACCGGCGCCCCCGAGACGACGCTGTACGAGTAGAAGCGGGCCGCGTCGTTGCGCTCGAGCAGCGTCTCGTAGAGCACGGCGCCCTCCGCGCTGCGCAGCGTCCGCGCGTCGCCCTCCACCTCGCAGGAGACGTACTTCGGGTACCAGCGCGGCACGGTGGTCGGGTCGCCGATGAACGCCCACACCTCGTCGGGCGGCGCGTCGATGTCGATGGTGATCGCCCAGGAGGCCATGACTAGTGGCGGAAGTGGCGGCGGCCGGTGACGACCATCGAGACGCCGGCGGCGTCGCAGGCCGCGAACACCTCGTCGTCGCGGATCGAGCCGCCGGGCTGGATGATCGCAGTGATGCCGGCCTTCACCGCGGCCTCGGGGCCGTCGGCGAACGGGAAGAAGGCGTCGCTGGCGAGCGCGCTCCCCTCCACCGTGGTCTGCGCCTTGTCGAGCGACAGGCGCACGGAGTCGACCCGGCTCATCTGCCCGGCGCCGACGCCGATCGTGGCGAGGTCGCGCGCCAGCACGATCGCGTTGCTCTTCACGTGCTTGGCGACGCGCCAGGCGAAGAGCAGGTCGCCCCACTCGGACTCGGTCGGGACCCGCTCGGTGACCACGGTCATCAGGTCGCGGTCCTCGCTCTCGGCGTCGCGGTCCTGCACCAGCAGGCCGCCGCTGACCCGGCGGAAGTCGCGCTCGCCCGCGTTGGTGCGGCGCCGGTCGGCGTTCAGCATCACGCGGGTGTTGGGCTTGCGGGTCAGCGCCGCGAGGGCCGCCGGCTCGTAGCCCGGGGCGAGCAGCACCTCGACGAAGGTGGTCGCGAGCAGCTCGCCGAGCGCCTCGTCGACCGGGCGGTTGACCACGATCACGCCGCCGTAGGCCGACACCGGGTCGCAGTCGCGGGCGCGCTCGTAGGCGGTGCCGAGATCGCTCGCCACGGCCACGCCGCAGGGGTTGTTGTGCTTCACGATCACGCAGGCCGGCAGCTCGAACTCGGCCACCAGGCCGCGGGCGGCGTCGAGGTCGTAGAGGTTGTTGAACGAGAGGGCCTTGCCGTGCAGCTGCTCGACGCGTGCCAGCAGGTGCGTGCGGGCGCCGCGCTCGGTGTAGTAGGCGCCGCTCTGGTGCGGGTTCTCGCCGTAGCTGACCTCGAGGTGCTTGTCGAAGCCCAGCAGGATCGTGTCGGGGAACTCGTCCTCGCCCTCGGCGAACCAGTTGGCGATGGCGGCGTCGTAGCGGGCGGTGCGCTGGAAGGCGGCTCCGGCCAGGCGCCGCCGCAGGGCGGGCGAGATGTACCCCTCGCCGGCGGCGAGCTCGTGCAGCACCTCCTGGTACTGGTCGGGCGAGGTGACGATGCCCACCCGCGCGTGGTTCTTGGCCGCCGCGCGGATCATCGCCGGGCCGCCGATGTCGATCTGCTCGATCAGCTCGTCGTCGGTCACGCCGCGGCGCTGCACCCACTCCTCGAAGGGGTAGAGGTTCACGACCACGAGGTCGATCGGCTCGATGCCGGCCTCGGCCATCTGGGCGGCGTCGCCGGCGTGGTCGGCGCGGCCGAGGATGCCCCCGTGGATCTTCGGGTGCAGCGTCTTGACCCGGCCGCCGAGGATCTCCGGGTGCCCGGTCACCTGGTCCACCGGGACCACGTCGATGCCCCACGAGCGCAGGGACTCGGCGGTCCCTCCGGTGGAGATGATCGTCACGTCGCGCGCGGCCAGGCCGCGCGCGAACTCCTCGAGCCCGGTCTTGTCGGAGACCGAGACGAGCGCACGAGAAACCTTCACTCGCCCTCCCCCGGGATGATCTGAACCCTGCGCCGATCCGTCGGATCGCGACGCACCCTGCCGGCGGCGAAGAGGCGCACCGCTTCGGGCACGAGACGATGCTCCACCTCGCGGATGCGCGCCGTCAACGTATCCGCGTCGTCACCGTACATCACGGCCACCGGCTCCTGCAGGACGGGCGGACCGCCGTCCACCACCTCCTCGGCGAAGTGGACGGTGACCCCTGTGTAGCGCACGCCCCAGGCGAGAGCTTGCTCGATCGCGTGCAGGCCGGGGAAGGCGGGGAGCAGGGAGGGGTGGAGGTTGATCACCCGGTCCGGGAACCGGTCGAGGAAGGCGCCGGTGAGGATGCTCATCCATCCGGCGAGCACCACCAGGTCGGGGGAGGCCGCCTCCACGAGGTCGGCGAGCGCGCTGTCGCGCTCGGTGCGCTCGCGTCCGCCCATGCCCACCACCGCGGTGGCGATGCCCGCGCGGACGGCGCGGTCGAGGGCGGCGACCCCCTCGTGCGAGCTCACCACGAGGACGATCTCGATGTCGCCCCCGGGCTGGTGCACCGTGTCGATCAGGCTCTGCAGGTTGGAGCCGCTGCCCGAGACGAGCACCACCACCCGCGTGGTCGCGCCGCCCTCAGCCACGGAGCACGTCCCCCGCTCCCGCGGCGACGGTTCCCACAAGGCGTGCGTCGCCGACGGCCGCGATCGCGGCGTCGACATCGCCGGGGTCGACGATGACGCACATCCCGAGGCCCATGTTGAAGGTGTCCCAGGCGTCGGCGTCCGACACCCGGCCGGTGGCGAGCACCGCCGCCAGCGCCGGACCGGGCTCCCACGAGCCCGGCGTGAGCACGGCGTGCGTGTCGGCCGGGAGCGCGCGCGGGAGGTTCTCCGGGATCCCCCCGCCCGTGATGTGCGCGGCCGAGTGCACCGCGACGCCGGCGTCGGCGAGGCGCTCCATCTCGCGGACGTAGAGGCGGGTGGGCGCGAGCAGCAGGTCGGGGTCGGGCGCGAGCGCGCCGGCGTCGACCAGCGCCCGCACCAGCGAGTAGCCGTTGGAGTGGACGCCCGAGGAGGGGATGCCCACGATCGCGTCGCCCACGGCGACGCGGTGCGCCCCGAGCATCTCCTCGCGCTCCACCACCCCGCAGGCGAAGCCCGCCAGGTCGAAGTGGCCGGGCGCGTAGAGGCCCGGCATCTCGGCCGTCTCGCCGCCCGCGAGCGCGCAGCCGACCGCGGCGCAGGCGTCGGCGATCGAGCGCACCAGGGTGGCGGCCTCGGCGGGGTCGAGCCTGCCGACGGCGAGGTAGTCGAGGAACACCATCGGGCTGGCGCCGGTGCAGGCCAGGTCGTTGACGCACATCGCCACGAGGTCCTGCCCGAGGCCCTCGATACGCCCGAGCTGCTGGGCCAGCAGCAGCTTGGTGCCGACCCCGTCGGTGCAGGTCACGAGCATCGGCTCGCGCATCCCGGGCGGGATGGCGTGGGCGGCGGCGAAGCCGGTCTGGCCACCGGCGATCATCGACGAGATCGTGGCGGTGTGGCGCGCGGCCGCCTCCAGGTCGACGCCCGCGTCCCGGTAGGAGATCCTCTCGGTCACCCCGGCAGCTTAGTGGCGGCCGGCGACCCCCGGAACACGAGTCGCGACCTCCCGTCGTGTGGTCGCGACCAGCCTGCGTCGCGGAATTCCGGCGTCAGTGTCCGTCGAGCGCCCGCCGCACCATCTCGGGTGTGATGGCCGGGGTGCCCGCGGGGACCCGGATCACCGGGAACGCTCCCTCCGATCCAGCGGGTGGGCCGGTCGATCCCCGTCGAGCCAGCTCTGAGATCACAACGCCCAGTGGACGCCGGTCATCAGCGGCGAGCTCGCGAGCAATGGCGAGGACGTCATCGTCGATGGTGAGCGTCGTTCGAGCCATCGTGTGATGGTAGGCCGTCAACGCATCACGACCTACGGTTGATCGCGAGCCGGGCCCACCTCGGCCGGCGTCCCCCCGGTGACCTCAGACGACGGCCGGCGCGGGCGCGGGTGCGGTGGGCTCGAACCTCATCTTCAGCGACGAGTCCGGGATCGGGATCGGGTACTCGCCGGTGAAGCAGGCCCGGCAGAACTGCCCGGCGGGCCGCCCCAGGGCGCGCTGCAGGCCCTCGAGCGACAGGTAGGCGAGCGAGTTCGCGCCGGTCAGGTCGGCGATCTCCTCGACCGTGCGCCCGGCCGCGACCAGCTCGGAGCGGTCGGCCATGTCGATGCCGTAGAAGCAGGGCCACAGGATCGGCGGGCTGGAGATGCGCATGTGCACCTCGGTGGCGCCGGCGTCGAGCAGCATCGCCACGATCTGCTTGGTGGTGTTGCCGCGCACGATCGAGTCGTCGACCACCAGCAGGCGCTTGCCGGCGATCACGGCCGGCAGCGGGTTGAACTTCAGCCGGATGCCGTGCTGGCGCAGGGTCTGGTCGGGCTGGATGAAGCTGCGCCCGACGTAGCGGTTGCGCACGACCGCCTCGGCGTAGGGGATGCCCGACTCCTGGGCGAAGCCGATCGCCGCGGGGGTGCCGCTGTCGGGCAGGCCGACAACCAGATCGGCCTCGACCGGGCTCTGGCGCGCCAGCTCGGCCCCCATCGCCTGGCGCGACTGCCACACGGTCGCGCCGTCCATCTGGCTGTCGGGCCGCGCGAAGTAGATGTGCTCGAAGACGCACAGGCGGCCGCCCTGGGAGGGCATCGCCTGGCGGCTCTGGACGCCCTCGGCGGTGAGGCGGACCGCCTCACCCGGGTTCACGTCGCGGACGAAGCTGGCACCGACCTGGTCGAGCGCGCAGGTCTCGGAGGCGACGCACCAGCCGTCGTCGTCGAGCCTGCCGACCACGAGGGGACGCACGCCGTGCGGGTCGCGGAACGCCACCAGCTCGGTGCCCGACATCGCGACCACCGAGTAGGCGCCGATCAGCCGCGGCATCACCGAGCAGGCGGCCGTCAGCAGGCTGCCCTCCTCGATGGCCAGCATCGCGGCGATGATCTCCGAGTCGGTGCTCGCCCGCAGGTCGACGCCGGCCAGCTCCATCTCCGAGCGCAGCGCGCCCGTGTTGGTGAGGTTGCCGTTGTGGCCGAGCGCCACGATGCCGCCGCCGCGCGTGTGCGTCACCGGCTGGGCGTTGTCCCACTTGTTGGCGCCCGTGGTGGAGTAGCGCACGTGCCCGATGGCCGCACCGCCGGTGAGGCTTCGCAGCGACGGCTCGTCGAAGACCGCCGAGACCAGGCCCAGGTCGCGCTGGATCGTGACGTGCCCCTCGTCGCTGACGGCGATCCCGGCGCTCTCCTGCCCACGGTGCTGCAGGGCGTGGAGGGCGTAGAACGACAGCCGGGCGACCTCGCGGCCGGGGGCGACCACGCCGAAGACCCCGCACTCCTCCTTGGGGCGGTCGTCGTCGATGTCGTCCGTCCGCGGGGCGCCGCTCATGCGAGGGCCTCGGGCAGTCCGCGCTCGTAGGCCTCGCGGGCCCGGTCGATGGTGAGCGTCACCTCGTTCTCGGCGATCCGCATCACGACGCCGTCGCCGCCGACCTCGCCGAGGCGCTGGATCCGGAGGGGCTCGCGTTCGTGGCCCATCTCGAAGAACCGCGTGATGAGCTCCTCGTCCGGCGGCAGGGTCACGAGCATGCGCCCGCCGCCTTCGCCGAACATGACCTCGTCGTCGCGCCGCCCGGAGCCGAGCTGGGCCGTGGCGCCGATCCCTCCGGCCATCGCGCACTCGGCCAGGGCCACCGCCAGGCCGCCGTCGGAGACGTCGTGCGCGCTGCGCAGCAGGCCCTCCTCGGCGGCTCTCAGTACCAGTTCGATCGCGGCCACCTCGCGGCTGACATCGATGTCGGGCAGTGCTCCCCCGGGCCGTGCGGCGTACTCGCTGGCGTCGAGGACGCCATCATCGCCCACCAGCAGGACGACGTCCCCCTCGGAGGCGAAGGCGTGACCGACACTGCTGTCGGCCCGCTCCAGCAGGCCCATCATTCCCACCACCGGCGTCGGGAGGATCGAGCGCGTCGCGCTCTCATTGTAGAGCGACACGTTGCCGGACACGACCGGCACGTCAAGCGCTGTCAGTGCCTCCGCCATCCCGCCGATGACCTCGGCCAGGCGCCAGCCGGTGGAGCCCTTCTCGGGGTTGGGGAAGTTGAGGCAGTCGGTGGCCGCGATCGGGCGCGCGCCGACGCAGGCCAGGTTGCGGGCGGCCTCCAGCACGCTGGCCCGGCCGCCGCCGCGCGGGTCGATCTCGCAGTGGCGCTCGGCGCAGTCGGTGGTGAGCGCGATCGCCTTGTCCGAGCCGGGCAGCCGCACCACGGCGGCGTCGCCCCCGGGCCGGCGGATCGTGTTCGCCCCGACCAGATGGTCGTAGCGCTCGTAGATCCAGCGCTTGCTGGCGACGTTCGGGCGGGCGAGCAGGCGGGCCCATGCGTCCGCGAGGTCGGCGGGCTCGGGGATCGACGCGAGCTCGAGCGGCGGACCGGCGGGAGCCGGGACGCGGGGCACGTCGTACACCGGGGCGTCGTCGGCGAGCAGGCGCGCCGGCAGGTCGACGACCACCTCGCCGCCCGAGCGGGCCACGAGGTTCTCGCCCTCGGTGACCGTGCCGATCGCGGTCGCGTCGAGGTCCCAGCGGCGGCAGACGGCGATCATCGCCTCGAGCTTCTCGGGCAGCACCACGGCGAGCATGCGCTCCTGGCTCTCCGAGACCAGGATCTCGGCCGGGGCGAGCGTCTCGCGCAGGGGCACCAGGTCGAGGTCGATGTCGAGGCCGACGCCCCCCTTGGCGGCCATCTCGCTGGCGGCGCTCGTGAGGCCGGCGGCGCCGAGGTCCTGGAGGGCGACGAGGGTGCCCGACTCGGCGAGCTCCCGGCAGCAGTCCATCAGCTTGCGCTCGGTGAAGGGGTCGCTCACCTGCACGGAGGGGCGCTTGTCCTCGGCCTCGTCGAGCTCGGCCGACGCCAGCACGCTGGCGCCGCCGATGCCGTCGCGTCCGGTCTTGTTGCCGAACAGCACCAGGGCGTTGCCCGGCCCCTGGGCGGCGGCCCGCAGGATGCCGCCCGGCCCGAGGATGCCGACGCACATGGCGTTGACCAGGCACGACTCCTCGTAGCGGTCGTCGAACGACACCTCGCCGCCGACCGTGGGCACGCCGATGCAGTTGCCGTAGTGGCCGATGCCGGCCACCGAGCGGGTGAAGAGGTGGCGGCTGCGGGCGCTGGTCAGCTCGCCGAAGCGCAGCGAGTCGAGCAGGGCGATCGGCCGCGCGCCCATCGCGATGATGTCGCGCACGATGCCGCCCACGCCGGTGGCGGCGCCCTCGAAGGGCTCGACGGCCGAGGGGTGGTTGTGGCTCTCGATCTTCAGCGCGACGGCGATGCCGTCACCCACGTCCACCACCCCGGCGTTCTCGCCCGGGCCCTGCAGCACGCGCGGGCTGCTGGTGGGGAAGCCGCGCAGCAGGGGCTTCGAGTGCTTGTAGGAGCAGTGCTCGCTCCACATCAGGCTGAACATCACCAGCTCGGGGTCGCTGGGCGCGCGGCCGAGGAGCTCGGGGATGAGGGCGGCCTCGTCGTCGGTCAGGCCGAGCTGGCGGTGGAGCGGGATGTCGCTCATGCGATCAGCCCGGCCAGCACGAGCTGCCCGTCGGTCGATCCCAGCAGCGCGTCGCAGGCCTCCTCGGGATGGGGCATCAGCCCCATCACGTTGCCGGCCTCGTTGGCCACGCCGGCGACCGCGTCGGTCGAGCCGAGCAGGTTGTCGCGGTAGCGCAGCACCACCCGGGCCGCGCCCGGGTCGCCGTACCAGGCACCCTCGTTGTTCTTGATCGGGATCGAGATCACCGCCCCGGCCTCCAGGCCCGAGGTCCAGGGCGTGCCCGCGTCGGCCACCTCGAGCTCCATCTGGCGGCACACGAACGAGAGCGTCGCGTTGCGACGCAGCGCCCCGGGCAGCAGCCCGGCCTCGCAGAGCACCTGGAAGCCGTTGCAGATGCCCACCACGCGCCCGCCCGCGCCGGCGTGGCGACGCACCGCCGCCATGATCGGCGCCCGGCTGGCGATGGCGCCGCAGCGCAGGTGGTCGCCGTACGAGAAGCCGCCCGGCAGCAGCACCGAGTCGGTGCCCGCGGGCAGGTGGTCGTCGGCGTGCCAGGCCTCGACGGGCGTCGCCCCGAGGCCCTCCACCGCGCGCACGGCGCTGTCGTGGTCGAGCGTGCCGGGGAAGCGCAGGACGGCGACGGTCGCGGTCACGCCACCTCCACCGAGTAGTCCTCGATCAGGGCGTTGGCGAGCAGCTGCTCGCACATCGCGCGGGCCTGGCCGGCCGGGTCGTCGCCCGAGACGGTCAGCTCGATCCGCTTGCCGATCCGCACCTCGCCCACGCCGCCGAAGCCGAGTTGCCCGAGGGCGCCGGCCACGGCCTGTCCCTGCGGGTCCAGGACGCCCTTCTTGGGCATCACCACGACGATCACCTGCGTCATCGGCCAACCTCCGTGATGCGCTCGAGCGCCTCGATGTACCGGGCCCGCGTCCCCTCGACGACCTCGTCGGGCAGCTCGGGCGGCGGGGAGGAGTGATCCCACCCGATCGCGTCGAGCCAGTCGCGCAGGTACTGCTTGTCGAACGAGGGCGGGCTCTGCCCGGGCGCCCAGCGATCGGCGGGCCACAGGCGCGAGGAGTCGGGCGTGACCGCCTCGTCGCCCAGGGTCAGCCGGTCGTCGGCGTCGAACCCCAGCTCGAACTTGGTGTCGGCCAGGATGATCCCGGCCGCCGCGCAGCGCTCGGCGGCGCGGGCGTAGAGGGCGAGGGTGATCCGCTCGGCCTCGGCCAGCACGCCGCCGCCCACGATCTCCGCCGCCTCGTCGCGGCTGATGTTCATGTCGTGGCCCTCGGTGGCCTTGGTCGCCGGCGTGAAGATCGGCTCCGGCAGGCGGTCGGCCTGGCGCAGGCCGGGGGGCAGGGGGTGGCCGCAGACCGCGCCGGTCTCCTGGTAGTCCTTCCAGCCCGAGCCCACCAGGTAGCCGCGCGCGACGCACTCGATCGGCAGCATCCGCAGGCGCTTCACCAGCATGGCCCGGTCGCCCACCAGCTCGATCAGGTGGTTCGGGACGATGTCGGTCGTGAGCCCGAACCAGAAGGCCGACATCTGCGGTGAGGATGCGCCCCTTGTCGGGGATCGGCGTCGGCATGATCCAGTCGTAGGCCGAGATCCGGTCGGTGGCGACCAGCAGCAGGCGCTCGGCGTCCACCTCGCGCACCTGGCGGACCTTGCCCTCGAGGATGATCGGGTAGTCCGTGACGGCGCCGACGGCGCTCACAGGGCTGCGACCCTCTCCATGACCTCGGGCACGTGCCGGGTGTACCAGGTGGGGTCGAGCAGGGCGTCGATGTCGCCGGTGGAGATCACCGCGGTGACCTCGTCGTCGGCGGCCAGCAGGTCTCCCAGGCGCCGGCCCTCGTCCCAGGCCCTCATCGCGTTGCGCTGCACCAGCGCGTAGGCCTGCTCGCGGGTGAGCCCGCGCTCCACCAGGCCCAGCAGCACCCGCTGCGAGAACACCAGGCCGTGCGACGACTCGAGCACCGCGAGCATGCGCTCAGGGCTGACGACCAGGCCCTCCATCAGCGTGCGGCTCTTGTGGAGCATGTAGTCGAGGGCCAGGAACGCGTCGGGCAGGATGATCCGCTCCACCGACGAGTGCGAGATGTCGCGCTCGTGCCAGAGGGCCACGTCCTCGAGCGCCGCCACCGCGTGGCCGCGCACGACGCGGGCGATGCCGGAGATGCGCTCGGCGGTGATCGGGTTGCGCTTGTGGGGCATCGCGGACGAGCCCTTCTGGCCCACCGTGAAGGCCTCCTCGGCCTCGCGCAGCTCGGTGCGCTGGAGGTGGCGCAGCTCGGTGGCCAGGCGGTCGAGCGAGCTGGCGGCGACGGCCATCGCGCAGACCAGCTGGGCGTGGCGGTCGCGGGCCACGACCTGGGTCGCGACCGGCTCGCCCTCGATGCCGAGCTCGGCGAGCACCGAGGCCTCGATCGCCGGGTCGAGCATCGCGTAGGTGCCGACGGCGCCCGAGAGCTTGCCCACCGAGGCGCCCGCGATGGCGTCGGCGAGGCGCTCCTCGTTGCGGCGGCTCTCCAGCGCGTGGCCGGCGAGCTTCAGGCCGAAGGTGGTGGGCTCGGCGTGGATGCCGTGCGTGCGGCCGACGCAGAGCGTGTCGGCGTGCTCCAGGGCGAGGCCGCGCAGGGTCGCCGTGAGCGCCGCCTGCTCGGCGAGCAGCAGCGCGCCCGAGCGCTGGATCGCCAGGGCGAGGCCGGTGTCGAGCACGTCCGAGGAGGTCATGCCGTAGTGGATCCAGCGCGAGGCCGGGCCCACGCGCTCGTTGACGTCGGTCAGGAAGGCGACCACGTCGTGGTTGGTGATCCTCTCCAGCTCGAGCGTGCGCTCCACCGAGAAGCCGGCGCCCGCCTCGATGGCGGCGAGGTCCTCGGCGGGGATGACGCCCTTCGCGGCCCAGGCGCGGCACACGGCCAGCTCCACCTCGAGCCAGCGCGCGAGCTTGGCCTCCTCCGTCCAGAGCGCCGCCATGGCGGCGCGGGAGTAACGCGGGATCAAACGGTCTCCATCCCCGACGCGATGTCGCCGCGCATCTGGCGGCCCTCGAACGTGATCAGCTCCGCCGCCGCGTAGGCCTTCGCCCGCGCGTCGGGGACGCTGTCGCCGCGGGCGCTGACGGCCAGCACGCGCCCGCCCGCCGTGACGATCGTGCCGCCCTGGCCGGGCGCGGTGCCGGCGTGGTAGACGTCGGCACCGGTCGCGGCGGCCTCGGCCAGTCCCTCGATGACATCGCCCTGGCGGGGCGTGCCCGGATAGCCGTGGGCGGCCAGCACCACCGCCACCGCGGCGCCGTCGTTCACACGGACGGGCCGGTCCTCGAGTGATCCGTCGCCGGCCGCCGCGGCCGCCAGCAGGGGCAGCAGGTCCTCGTCGAGCCGCGGCATCAGGGCCTGGGTCTCGGGGTCGCCGAAGCGGGTGTTGAACTCGACCACCCGGGGTCCGTCGGGGGTCATCATCAGCCCCGCGTAGAGGACCCCCGAGAAGGGGATGCCGCGCCGGGCCATCTCGGCCAGCACCGGCCGGTGGATCGAATCGACCAGCTCGTCGGCGAGCGCGTCGGAGACGTCGGGCACCGGGGAGACCGAGCCCATGCCGCCGGTGTTCGGGCCGGTGTTGCCCTCACCGATCGGCTTGTAGTCACGGGCGGCGGGGAAGCGGGCGACCGCCGTCCCGTCGGTGATCGCCAGCAGCGACACCTCGGGCCCGGTCATGCCCTCCTCCACCACGACGACCTTCCCGGCGGCGCCGAAGGCCGACTTCTCCAGGCAGATCCCGAGGGCCTCGCGGGCGTCCGCCTCGGTGGAGACGACCATCACGCCCTTGCCGGCGGCGAGCCCGTCGGCCTTGATCGCGACCGGCAGGCCGAGGTCGGCGACCGCCACCATCCCGGCCTCGACGTCGGTGACCGTGTGGGAGCGCGCGGTGGGGACGCCGGCGGCGGCCATGATCTCCTTGGCGAAGGCCTTGCTGCCCTCCAGGCGCGCGGCGGCGGCCGACGGGCCGAAGGCGCGGATGCCGACGGCGCGCAGCGAGTCGCAGAGGCCGGCCACCAGCGGGCCCTCGGGCCCGACGACCACCAGGTCGGCGCCGTACGCCGCCGAGAGGGCGGCCACGCCACCGACGTCGTCGATGCTCAGCGGGATCAGCTCGGCGTCGGCGGCGATGCCGACGTTGCCGCCCGCGCAGTAGATCCGGGGCCGCTCGGGCGAGCGCGCGAGCGCCCTGATCAGGGCGTGCTCACGACCACCGCCTCCGACGACGAGCACCGTGCGATTCACCCGGGCACTCTCGCACACGCGCCGACCCCGCGGGCGTCCGGAGCGACTACTCTTGGCACACGATGGCGAACGTCCCGCAACCGCCCTCCCGCGCCGACCGCGAGGCGCAGCGCGCGCTGCTCGAGGAGGCGCTCTCCCGCCTGGCCGGTGCGCCCGACGCCGACCGCGCGGCCTCGGACGTGATGCGCGCCCTCGACTCCTACATCGAGTCGACCGGCGGCGGCACGGCGCTCTCGCCCCGCGAGTCCCCGGTCACCGACTTCGCGCGTCAGGACGACCGCGAGGTGAAGTGGGCCATGTGGATCGTGCTCGGAGGGGCGGCGCTCGGCACGGCGATCGTCGCGGTGGCGCTCTCGGGCGGCTGGCCGGCGGCCCTGGCGATCATCGCCATCTGGGTGATCGCGGTCGCCGCCCTCGTCTCGACCTGAGGGCGAGCGGCCGCTCGCTCAGGGCGGCGAGGGCTCCCTCAGCTCGCCCGTGTCAACGTCGTAGACGAAGCCGCGCACGTGCTCGCGGTGGGGGATGAAGGGCGAGTTGCGGATCCGCCGGATCGACTGGCGCACGTTCTCGTCGAGGTCGGTGAACGACTCGATCGCGAAGCTCGGTGCCATGCCGCTCAGCTCCTGGAGCTCGGCGCGGAAGCCGTCGTCGGTGACCTTCTCCATCCCGCAGTCGGTGTGGTGGATCAGCAGGATCTCGCGGGTGCCGAGGCGCATCTGCGACACGGCCAGCGAGCGGATCATGTCGTCGGTGATCACCCCGCCCGCGTTGCGCAGCACGTGCGCCTCGCCCTGGACGAGCCCGAGTGCCGCGAACACGTCGAGGCGCGAGTCCATGCAGGCCACCACGGCGAGCCGTCGCGACGGGCGGATGTCGAGGTGCTCGCGGCGGTCGAAGGCCTCGGCGAACGCCCGGTTCTTGGCGAGGAGATCGTCGGTGACGCCCATGGACCGATCCTAGGGGTCCGGCCGGTCGCGCCGCCGCGCCACCGGCGGATGTGTGTCAGCGCGCGAGCATCGCCACGAGGTGCCGCGCGATCGTCTCCGGGTCGGGCGGGCATCCCGGGATCCGCACGTCCACGGGGAGGATGTCCTCGACGCGCCCGGCGATCTCGCCCGGGTCGCCGAGCAGGCCGCACCCGAGCGCGCAGTCGCCGAGGGCGGCCACCCGGCGCGGCTCGGGCATCGCGGCGTAGGCGGTCTCGAGCGCGACCGCGCATCCGCGTCGTGACGGCGCCGGTCACCAGCAGCACGTCGGCGTGCCGCGGCGAGGCGGTGATCGACAGGCCGAACCGGTCCAGGTCGTAGAAGGGGCTCGACGCCGCCTGAAGCTCGTGCTCGCAGCCGTTGCACGATCCGGCGTCCACGTGGCGCAGCTGCAGGGAGCCGCGCCGCGAGGGCCGCGGCAGGGCCGCCTCGCCGCCGGACGCGTCGCAGCTGGCGCAGGAGCACGAACATCAGCGGTCCACGCAGGCGTAGCAGAGCTCGAAGCTCTTGTTGACCAGGGGGAAGTCGGGCAGGATCGCGCCGGTCGCCGCCCGCGCCACGGCGGTCCAGTTGGCGTAGGAGCTCGTGCGCAGGTGCACCCGCCGCACGCGGCGCGCCGTCCATCTCGACCACGCAGACGGTCTCGCCGCGCGCGCTCTCCACCCGTCCGGCCCCGTGGGGCGACGACGGCCCGCCCGGGAGGACGGCTCCCGGCTCGACCGCCGCCGCCAGCAGGTCGTCGAGGATCGGGAAGGTCTGCTCGGCGAGCTCCACCGCCCGGGCCTCCATGCGCGCCGCGACGTCGCCCCCGGGCTCGGGTGGGAGCACGGCGCGGAAGCCCGGATACCAGAGGCGCGGGCTGCGCTCGCGCACGTCCCGGCGCACCCCGCTCGCCCGGGCCGCCGGCCCCACGGTGCCGAGGCGCAGGGCCTCGTCGTGGGACAGCACGCCCGCACCGGCCGCGCGGTCGCGCAGGGACGCGTCGAACAGCAGCGCCCGCCACGCCGGGGCGACGTCGCGCGCCAGTTCGGCGAGGGTCGTGCGGGCCGACGCCGCCGCAGCGGCCGGGATCGCCAGGTGGCTCGCCCCGACGGCCACCGACGCCGAACATGAAGCGGTGGCCGCTGAGGTCGCGGGCGATCCGCTGCGCCCGCTCCTTGAAGCTCGCGAAGAGCCATCGCGCCGGGCGCGAGGCCCACGCCCGCGCAGATCGCGCCGAGGTCGTTGACGTGGTTGTAGAGCCGCTCGAGCTCCAGCAGCAGCGTGCGGGCGCGCCGCGTGGCCGTGTCGGGAAGCAGGCCCGAGGCCTGCTCCACCGCGTGCGCGAACGCGATCGTGTTGGCGACGGCGCATCCCGCGCAGGCGCGCTGCACCAGGGCCAGCGCCTCGTCGGCGTCCCGCCCCTCGGCCGCGCGCTCGAGGCCGCGGTGCTTGTGGAAGAGGCGCGCGTCGATGTGGAGGATCCGCTCGCCCACGGAGTGGAAGCGGAAGTGCCCCGACTCGATCACCCCGGCGTGGATCGGGCCGACCGCCACCTGGTGGACGTCGTCGCCCACGATCGGCGTGGTCCACGCCTCCAGGTCGTGCCGGGTGGTGCACCAGCGGGCGGTGCGGCTCGTGGCCGGTGAAGACGACGCCGTGCAGGTCGCGCGCCTCGCGCTCGTCCCACTGCAGCGCCGGCGCCAGGTCGGCGAGGGTCGGCACGGCGCCCTCGACGACCGCGCAGCGCACGAGCAGCGGGCCGTCCCGGCGCATCGACCAGGCAGCGCACCTCGGGCGCGCCGTCGGGGCCGGCGGCGGCGAAGAGCGCCAGCGCGGTGCCGCCGCGCTCGAGCAGGTCCCCGATGGTCTCCCGCCAGAGCCCGGCCGCGACGGTGCTGGTCTCCAGCGTGTCGATCGCGACCTCCTCGCCCGCCATCTCAGGCCACCCCGGTGACGGCGCGGACGATGTCCGAGCCCGGCAGGGCGTAGCCCGCGACCGTCAGCGCCAGCAGGGCCACGGCCGCGGCGGCGGCCAGGACCGAGATCTGGCGCGTGCCGCGCCGCCCGCTCGGCCGCCGGCCCGAAGGACGTCCGGCGAGGCCCTCCACCAGGACATGGGCCATGCCGAGGAAGCCCAGCGCCAGCAGCCCGGCGGCGAGCACGCTCACCCAGGCGACGCCGACCGCGAAGCCGGCCGACAGGATGAGGAGCTCGCTGAGGAAGAGCGGCGAGGGCGGCAGTCCCGAGAGCGTGCCGAGGCTGATGCCGACGGCGCCGGCGAGGGCCCGGTCGAGCGAGGCGAGTCCGCGCGGAGGGCGCCGCGCCGCGGCCGGCTGGTAGCGCAGCAGCGGCACGGTGGCGTAGAAGCCGAGCGACTTCGCGAGCGCCGTGGCCGAGCACGTGCAGCAGCAGCGCCGGCGGTCGCCAGCGGGTGCTGGAAGCCGATCGCCAGGGCGATGACGCCCATGTGCTCGAGGCTCGAGTAGGCGAGCAGGCGCTTCCACGGCAGGGGCCGCCAGAGGAAGGGCACCGCCACGGCGAGCGACACCAGCCCGAACCCGCAGAACAGGACCCTCACCGCGTCCTCGCCGACGGCCGGCTCCATGGCGAGGGCCAGCCGCCATGCGATCAGCGCGACCGTGGGCAGGAGGGCCGCCGACAGCAGCGCGCTCACCGGCGGCGGCGCCTCGCTGTGGGCGTCGGGCAGCCAGTTGTGCACCGGGGCCCATCCGACCTTGGTGGCCAGGCCGGCCACGATCAGCACGAAGGCCGCGAGTGCGGCGTCGTGCTCGAGCGCCGGCGCCCGGGCGGCGAGGGCGTCCCAGTCGAGCGCGGTCAGCGTGCCCTCGCCGGTCGTGGCGGTCACGTAGAGCACGACGATCCCGAACAGCGCCACCGTCAGGCCGAGGCTGGTCAGGACGAGGTACTTCCAACCGGCCTCCAGCGCGCTGCGCTTGCCGCTGAAGGCGACCAGCAGTGCCGACGCCGCCGTCGTCGCCTCGACCAGGATCCAGGCGACGCCCAGGTTCCGCACCAGCGGCACGGCGATCAGTGTTGCCCAGAACAGCATGAACGCGATCCAGTAGAGCCGGCGCGAGCCGAGCGCGCCCGCCGCGGGAGCTGGGGTTGGTGCGCAGATAGGCCGGCGAGACCGCGGCGGACGCGGCGCCCACCACGGCGACCGTGATCAGGAAGACCGCCCCGGGGGCGTCCACCAGCCACCATGCGCCGGTGAGCGGCGTCCTCGCCCGCGCGCACGAGGGCGAGCAGTCCGAGCAGCACGCCGGGCGCCGCGGCCGCCAGCCCGCCCCAGCGCCCGATCCGGTCGGTCGCCGTGGCCGAGGTCCCCACCAGCACGACGATCGCGACCGCGGCGGGGGCGAGCGGCGCGAGGTACGCGAGGATCGCGATCAGGTCAGCCACGGATGCCCCGCAGGGCCGAGGAGTCGGTGGTGCCGAACGCCGCCAGGATCCGGCTCTGGAAGACCGCCGCGACCGCGATCAGCAGCACCAGGTCGAAGGCGATCCCCAGCTCGACGATCAGGGGCAGGGCGCCGCTCACCGAGACGGCCGCCACGGCGATGCCGTTCTCGGCGATCAGGAATGCCAGCACGGCGAAGATGGTCGGACGCCGCACGAGCACCAGGGCGAGCCCGGTGGCCAACAACGCCGCCGCGCCCTTCTCGGCCGCCACGCTCTCCAGGCCGTAGCCCGGGATCAGCGCGACGATCACCAGCACCAGGGCGGCCGCCGCCCCCAGGCGGTTGAGCAGGCCCGACTCCTCCGCGTGCGGCCGGCCCTCCCGGCTGCGGACGATCGCGACCGCGACGATCACGCAGACGACCACCGCCTTCAGCATCAGCAGGGCCGCCGCGATCGCGAACTCGCGCGAGCGTCCCGGCGCCATGGCGAGCGCGCCTGCGCCGAGCAGGACGGTCTGCGAGGTGACCAGCAGGGCCGCCACCGCGGGTCGCCGGGCCGCCACGACGCCGAAGCCCGAGGCGACCAGCAGCCAGATCAGCCAGGTGCTCACGCCGCCGCGACCCAGCTCACGACGCCGAGCAGCGCGACCCCGGTGCCGGCGAGCAGGATCGGCGGCACCCGCAGCAGGCGCATCTTGGCGTGCCAGGTCTCGGCCACGCCGAGGGCCACCACCAGCGCGATCACGCCGAGCGCCAGCGCCGCGAGCGCGCCCGCGAAGCCGGCCGGGTGGGGCAGGAAGAGGCCCGCCGCCAGCACCAGCACCACCCAGTGGCGGGCCGCGGCGGCCCACTGCAGCACCGCCAGGTCGCGCCCGGCGTACTCGAGCAGCGGCCCCTCGTGGATCATCGTCAGCTCGAGGTGCGTGTCGGGGTTGTCGATCGGCTGGCGGCCGGTCTCGAGCAGCACCACCAGGCCCATCGCGAGCGCGCCGCACCAGTGGGCCGGCTCGGTCCAGACCGACGCCCCCGCGCTCGCCGCCCACATCGCGCGCAGGTCGGTCGTGCCCGCCGGCAGCGCCGCGACCAGCGCGACCGCCACCAGCAGCGCCTCGCCGAGCGACGGCGAAGGTGAGGTCGCGCGAGGCCCCCATCAGCCCGAAGCCGCCCGCCGGTGTCCCAGGCCGACAGGGCCATGGCGATCCGGGCCAGCGCGAGGAGGCCGACCACCACGAGGATGTCGTGACCCGCCGGCCAGCCGGTCCCGTACGCGGCCACCGGCACCACCAGGATGCAGAGCGGCGAGGGCCGCGCCCACGACGGCCGGCGCGGCCCGGTAGACCGGCCCGGCGCCGATCGGATCGACGGCGCTGCGGCTCCAGAGCCGGCGCAGCTCGCGGTAGGGCTGCAGCGGCCCGGATCCGCGGCGGCCCTGGAGGCGGGCCTTGACGGTCTGGACGCCCCCGGCGAGGAGTGGCGCGAGGGCGAGACCCGCCAACTGGACGCCGAGGCCGATCGCATCGCGGCCGCTCACCCGAGCGCCCCGAGGCGGGCCAGCGCCAGCAGGAGGACGACCAGGCCCACGAAGTAGCCCACGTAGAGCCGCAGGCTCCCCGACTGCAGCCGGCGCGCCCCCGCCGCCCCCGCCAGCGCGAGCCGCAGCACCGGGGCGTAGAGCATCGAGTCGAACAGGTGGGGGACCCCGCCGTGGTGGCGGACCTCGCTGAGCACGCCGCCCCGGGTGACCGCCTCGACGTCGCGCTCGGGGCGCAGCACCTCCCGCATCGCCAGGCGCACCGGCTTCGTGAAGGCGGCCGAGGTCCAGGCGAGCGGCGGCTCGATCGGCTGGCCGCAGGCCCAGACCGGCGCGGGCGCCGCCGTGCGCCGCCCGCGTGCCACCAGCAGCGCGGCGGCACCGGCGGCGAGGGCGAGGCGCCAGCGCGAGCGCGGGCAGCGACGTCCCGGCCACCGCGATCCCGCGCTCCGCGGTCCAGCGCGCCGTCTCCGGGGGCGATCGCGGCGAGCGAGGGCAGCAGCAGGCCGGGGGCGAGGCCCAGGGCCAGGCAGGCAGCGCCGAGGGCGGCGACCGGCGCCCACATCGCGCGCGGAACCTCGCGCGCCTCCGCGGCGCCCGGGGACGCGCGCCTCCCCGAGCAGCCCGAGCCCGATCACCTTGACGAAGCAGATCGCCCCGAGGCCGACCGTGGCCGCGAGCACGGCGGCGGCGAGCCCGCCGGCCAGCGAGACCCCGACCGCGTCCTGGCGCCCCAGCCCGAGCAGCGCCTGCAGCGCGGCCCACTCCGAGGCGAAGCCCGTTCAGCACGGGCACGCCGGCGATGGCCAGTGCCCCCGATCAGCACTGCGCCGCCGGTCCACGGCATGCGGCGCAGCAGCCCGCCCATCCGGTCGAGGTCGAGGCCCGCCGCCCGCCCGCTCGATCGATCCCGCGCCCAGGAAGAGCAGCGCCTTGATCGCGGCGTGGTTGAGGGAGTGCAGCAGTGCGGCGCCCAGGGCGAGCGCGGCCCAGCCCTCCTCGCCGCGGGCGGTGAAGATCGCGGCGGCGCCCAGGGCGAGGGTGATGATGCCCACGTTCTCGATCGTCGAGAAGGCGAGCAGCCGTTTCAGGTCGCGCTGGAAGAGCGCGTAGAGGATCCCGGCGAGCGCCGAGACCGCGCCGAGGGCGAGCACCGCCAGACCCACCCACAGCGCCGGTCCGCCGAGCCACTCGAACAGGAGCCGCACGATCCCGTAGAGGGCGACCTTCACCATCACGCCCGACATCACCGCCGAGATGTTGCTCGGGGCGAGCGGGTGGACGCGCGGCAGCCACGAGTGCAGCGGGACCAGCCCCGCCTTCGTCCCGAAGCCGATCAGGCCCGCGACCGCGACGAGCGTCTGGACGCCCGCGCCGGCGGCGGCCAGCCCCGCCGGATCGCCGAGCGCGCCCCGCTCGGCCAGCACGAGCACCGCCACCCAGACGCCGGCGCCGCCGATGTGGGTGATCGCCAGGTACTCGAAGACGGCCCGCCGCGCCGCGCCGCCGTCGTCGCCCCCGCCGCCCGTGTGCGCCCGGAGCCGATCAGGATCGCCGCCGCCGGGATCAGCGTCATGAGCTCCCAGGAGCCGAGGAAGAGCGTCGCGTCGCGGGCGCTCACCACGCCCACCAGCGCGAGTGGGAAGAGCCCGGTGAGCGCGCCGAGGGCGCGCGGGTGGGCGGAGGTCGCGAGGTAGCCGGTCGCGTAGACCGCGGCGGGCGCCCCGACGACGCGCGATCATCAGCAGGAAGAGCCCCGACAGGGGGTCGACGCCCGACCTCGGGGCGCAGGTCGCTGGTGAACCCGGAGCCGACGAGCGCGCCCGTCGAGGAGGCAGATCGCCGCCGGCGAGGCCGACGGCGGCGAGGCCCGCCGCCTGGGTCCAGAGCGCGACGACGAGGGCGCCGCGGCGCAGGGCGAGGACGGCGCCGAGCGGCGAGGATCGCGACGCCGGCGAGCGCGAGGATGCCGAGAGCGCTCACCCGCCGGTCACCGCGCCTCTGCCCCATGTGCTCATCCTCTTCCGTTGTCTTCGAACTTTTGAATATTATCCACTCAGCATGAATGTCCGAAACGCGGCGCGCACCGCGCCGACCAAGGGGGATCGATGTCCGACGACGACCGCGGCTCCGGGGCCCCCGCGCCGCCTGCGCGGCGCGAGCCGATCTACGCGGTCAAGGCCGAGTTCTTCCGCGTGCTCGGCCACCCGGCGCGGGTGCGCATCCTCGAGCTCCTGCGGGAGGGCGAGATGAGCGTTGGGGAGCTCCAGGCGGAGCTCCACCTGGACTCGAGCGGCACCTCCCAGCACCTCGGGGTGCTCCGCCGCCAGGGCGTGCTGGAGAGCCGCAAGGAGGGGACGAGCGTCTTCTACCGCGTCCGCGACCCGCGCACCTTCCAGCTCCTCGAGGTGGCCCGGCAGATCCTGACCTCGTCCCTCGAGGCGACCCAGGCCCTGCTCACCGAGCTGTCGGCCGCGCCGGAGGAGCCCGGGACGTGAGCGACGGGGGCCTTCGCGCGCGGCTCCTCGGCAGCCGCGCGCTCGCGGTCTCGGCCGCCGTCCTCCTGGCGCTGTTCGGCAGCTTCCTGCTGGTGGTGACGCCCGAGCTGAGCGACCGGCCCGGCCTGCAGACGCTCTGGGTGATCTTCTCACTGGTGCTCCTCAAGCTGCCCCTGCTGGGCCTCGTGTGGTGGCTTATCGCCCGCCGCCGGCGCACCCGGATGCCCGCCTGGAACGAGGAGGAGGCGACCCGCCACCTCGCGTTCCTGTCGGCCGAGACCGACCGGGTGGCCGGGCTTCCCGGCGCCGCCGCGCGGCTCGAGGCGCTGGGCGCCGACGCCTGGCGCACCGCCGAGCGGGCGGACGCCGCCGCGACCCCCGCGGCCGTCGAGCTCGCGCTCCGGATCGATCGCCTGCGCCGGCGCGACCGGACCCCCTCGCACGGGCCCTCCGGCGCCCCGGACGAAATTTCTCCGATGTAGATCCGACGTTTCGGGGGCGGCCGGGGTCATACCCGTCGAGATGATCGACTGGTTCCCCTCAACCGCCTCCGCCGACCCGGCCAGGGACCTCGCCCGCTGGCAGGGGGTCGTCACGATGCGCCGGGTCGCCCGGTCGATCGACGACCGCCACCCGGCCACGGCGGGCCACTCGGAGCGTGTCGCCGGGATGGCCGCCGAGCTCGCCCGGGAGCTGGGCTGGAGCCGCCGCTCGGTGGAGCGCATGCGCGAGGCCGGCGGGATCCACGACATCGGCAAGGTCTGCGTTCCGGAGTCGATCCTGCTGACCCCCGGCACCCTCACGCCCGACGAGTACGAGATCGTCAAGACCCACGCCGTCCTCGGCGGCGAGATCGCCTCGACCATCCTCACCCGGCGCCAGGTCGCCTGGATCCGCCACCACCACGAGCGCTGGGACGGGCGCGGGTACCCCGACCGCCTGGCCGCCGAGGAGATTCCCGAGGGCGCGGCCATCCTCGCCGTCGCGGACGCCTGGGACGCGATGACCAGCCGCTCCTGGTCGCGCGCGCCCCTCACCTGGGCGCAGGCGCTCGAGGAATGCGATCGTGAGTCCGGCCGGCAGTTCGCACCGTGGGCGGTCGCCGCCCTGCGCAGCGTGGTCGCCACCCAGCCGGCCGCGCCGGCTCCGGTCTACGCGCGCCTGCGCCTGATCTCGGCGGCCTGACCCGACGGGCAGGTACCTCCCCTCATGTGCAGGCCGTTCGTACGGCCGTCCGAGGGGTCTTGAGTGAAGAGGTGGGCCGGGGCTTGAGCTTTTAAGAGCTTCTGCTGAGGGGCGGTCAGTCGCACTTTCGATGGTGCGATATAAGCGATCCCCGTCTCTCCTCTGGAGGCTCGAGCTGACCACATCGGTCCCCGCCGGCCCGCGTTCCCCGACCGTCCGACCCGGGCTCGGATCGATCGCGTTCCTGGGCGACACCGCTCTCGCCGAGCTCGTCTCCGGCGGGGACGAGCGCGCCTTCGAGGTGCTCTACGAGCGCCACCGCGGGGAGATCTTCCGCTACTGCTCGTCGCTCGTCCGGCACGCCCAGGACGCCGAGGAGGCGTTCCAGCACACGATGCTCGCGGCCTACCGGGCCCTGTCGTCCGGGCCGCGGCCGCGCATCGCCGTCCGTCCGTGGCTCTTCCGGATCGCGCACAACGAGTGCATGGACCTCCTGCGGGCCCGGCCCCACCTCGAGGAGCTCACCGAACGCGACGACCCGGTCGCCGGCGCGGTGCACGAGCGCGTGGAGATGCGCGAGCAGATGCGCGAGCTGCGCGCCGACATCGCCTCGCTGCCCCTGCGCCAGCGCTCGGCGCTGGTGCTCCACGAGATGAGCGGCCTCTCGCACGCGGCCGTCGGCGAGGCGCTCGGCACCACGGCCGCGGACGCCCGCCACCTCCTGCACGAGGCCCGTGTCTCCCTCGCCGCCTACGGCATGGGGCGCGAACTGGCCTGCCGCGACGTGCGCAGCCGCATCGCCGACGGCGACCGGCGCACCCTGCGGGCACGCACCATGAAGGCCCATCTGCGCGGATGCGAGGGCTGTGCCGCGTTCGCCGCGCAGCAGGACGAGCGCCGCCGCCGCATCGGCGTCTTCTTCCCGGTGCTGCCGGCGATCGCCGCCGCGCGGATCCTCGAGGTCGTGCTCGGCAACCGCTCTGCGGCCACGGCCACGGCGGGCGCCCTCGGCGCCGGCGTGGGCATCGGAGCCGGCGGCGGCCAGGGCGCGGGCGGCTGGCGGCGGGCGCGGGCGGCGGCGCGGCCGGCGCCGGCGCGGCCGCGGGGCCTCGGCGCGGCGGCCGTCGGTGGTCTGGTCGCGGCGGGCGCCGTCGCGGTGGGCGCCGTCGCCACGGTGGCCGCGACGGTGGCCGGCATCGGCCCGCTCTCCTCGCCTCCGGCCGACCCGGTCGCCGACGCCTCCGAGCAGGCCGGCGAAGCACCGGCACCGGCCGCCTCCTCGCCCACGGGCGCCGCGGCATCCGGCGCACCGTCCGGCCCGAAGGCCGGAGTGGGACCGGCGCCCGTCTCCATCCCGAGCAACGAGACCTCCTACACGCCCACCGCGATCGCCTACGTCGCGCCGGCGGCCGACGACACCACCGCCGCGACCGACCCGGACCCGGACCCGGACCCGGACCCCACACCGCCCGGCGCCCGGCGCGGATCCGGCCCCGCCGACCCCGCCCCCGCCACGCCCCCGGCCGGCCCCGCACCCGCCGACCCGGCGCCGACGCCGCCCCCCGCGACGCCCCCTGTCGCCGCCGCGGGCGATCCCGCGCCCCCCGTCGCGCCCGCGACGCCCGCGGTGCCGGCCCCCGGGGCGCAGGAGGCCGAGCAGCCTCCGGCCGACCCTCCGCCGGTCGATCCGCCACCCGTCGATCCGCCACCTGTTGATCCGCCACCTGTTGACCCGCCGCCGGTCGATCCGCCACCCGTTGACCCGCCGCCTGTCGACCCGCCTCCGGTTGACCCGCCACCGGTTGACCCGCCGCCGGTTGATCCGCCACCGGTCGATCCGCCGCCGGTCGATCCGCCGCCGGTTGACCCGCCGCCGGTCGATCCGCCACCCGTTGACCCGCCTCCGGTTGACCCTCCGCCCGTTCGACCCGCCTCCGGTCGACCCTCCGCCGGTCGATCCCCCCGTCGACCCCGTCGAGGTCGATCCCGTTCCCGCCCCCGACGGCAGCTGCCCGACGGGCTACATCCCCGTGGCCATCGCCATCGGTCGCGACGGCGTGCCGGTCGTGCGCTTCTGCCGGCGCCTCACTCCGAATCTGCCCGACGTGATCATCGACCGGACCCTGCCGGTGGACGCCGTCGATGCGCTGCCGCCCGCCTCCGAGATCCGCGACCCGGGGGTCCAGGCCCAGCCCGCTCAGGTGGTGGAGGCGCGCCTCGCCGTCGCGACGCCCGGCGTCGGTCCCGCGCCGCAGCCGATCGCCACACCGTCGCTCTCGGCGGACGTCGGCCGGCCCGCACCACCACCGACCGCCGACAAGATCGATCCGCCGCCGCCGCCGCCGCCGCCGCCGCCGCCCGCCGCCGCCTCCCCCCCCGACCCCGTGCCGGTCCCCGATCCGGAGCCCGTGCTGGAGACCCCGGCGCCCGCGCCGGTCCCGGCGGTCGCCGAGCTCACCCCCGAGGCCGCGCCCGCTTAGTGTCCCGATTCAGAAGTTCGGCGGCACTTCCCGGCCTTGCCGGCCGCCGGCCGGCCGGGGTCTCTCCGCGAGGCGGCGTCCTCGGCAGCCCCGATATTCCCGATATCGGGGCTGAACTGCGTCCTTGCCTCGCGGGAGATTCGCTCGGGAACTGCTCGCCAACTTCTGAATCAGGACACTAGTCGCGACCGCCCCGGGAGTCACCTGCCGGTGAGGCTCGGGCTCAGATCTCGACCTGGTCGATCACCTGGTGGCGCCCCTGGCCCGTGCCGATCAGGGTGATCGGCACCTCGACGGCGGCCGCGATCGCGTTGACGTACTCGCGCGCCTTCTGGGGCAGGTCCTCGAGCGTGCGCGCACCGGTGAGGTCCTCGTCCCAGCCGGGCATCTCCTCGAACTCCGGCGTGCAGCCGTGGAAGACCGTCTGGTGGTAGGGGAAGTCGGTCAGCCGGTTGCCGTCGCGGTCGCGGTAGGCGACGCAGAGCTTCACGCGCTCGAAGCCCGAGAGCACGTCGAGCTTGGTCAGGGCGAGCTGGGTCATGCCCGACAGGCGCGCCGCGTAGCGCAGGGCCACCAGGTCGAGCCAGCCGCAGCGGCGCTGGCGGCCGGTGGTGGTGCCGAACTCGTTGCCGCGCTCCAGCATCCGCTGGCCGTCGGCGTCGTCGAGCTCGCTGGGGAAGGGGCCCTCGCCCACGCGCGTCACGTAGGCCTTGGTCACGCCGAGCACCCGGTCGATGCGCGTCGGTCCGATGCCGGTGCCGGTGCAGGCCGCGCCGGCGATCGGGTTGGACGAGGTCACGAACGGATAGGTGCCGTGGTCGATGTCGAGCATCGTCCCCTGCGCGCCCTCGAAGAGCACCGTCTTGCCCTCGCGCAGCGCGGTGTCGATCAGGAGCGAGGTGTCGGCGATGAAGGGTCGGAGGCGCTCGGCGTTCGCGAGCAGCTCGGTCGCCACCTCCTCCGGCTCCAGCCGGGGCAGGTCGTAGAGCTTCTCGAGGATCTCGTTCTTGGCCTCGAGCGCGATGGTGAGCTTGCGGATCAGGATCTTCGGGTCGAGCAGGTCCTGTACGCGGATGCCCACCCGCGCCGCCTTGTCCTCGTAGCAGGGGCCGATGCCGCGCCGGGTGGTGCCGATCGAGAACTTGCCGAGCCGCATCTCGGCGGCCCCGTCCAGCATCACGTGGTACGGCATGATCAGGTGCGCGTTGCCGCTCACGCGCAGCGTGTCGAGCGAGACCCCGCGCTCCTCCAGCCCGTCGATCTCGCGGCAGAGGTGGCTCGGATCGACCACGGTGCCGTTGCCGATGATGCAGAGCGTGCCGGGGTAGAGGATGCCCGAGGGCACGAGGTGCAGCTTGTAGACCTCGTCGCCCGCCACGATCGTGTGGCCGGCGTTGTTGCCGCCCTGGTAGCGCGCGACGACGTCGCTGCGCTCGGCCAGCAGGTCGACGACCTTGCCCTTGCCCTCATCGCCCCACTGGGCACCGATCACGACTGTCGCCGGCATTAGCTCTCTCTCGCGAGGTTGTCGAACTTGGCGTAACTGCCACGGAACGTCAGCTTCACCCGGTCGGTGGGCCCGTGGCGGTTCTTGGCGACGAGAACCTCCGCCACGCCCTTCTCCTCGGAGTTGTCCGGGTTGTAGTAGTCGTCGCGGTAGATCATCAGCACGAGGTCGGCGTCCTGCTCGATGGCACCCGACTCGCGCAGGTCGGAGAGCATCGGGCGCTTGTCGTTGCGCGCGTCGGGCGAGCGGTTGAGCTGCGAGACGCAGATGATCGGCACCTCGAGATCGCGCGCGAGCATCTTCAGGTTCCGCGAGATGCTCGAGATCTCCTGGACCCGGTTCTCGTCCTTGCGGCCGCGGTTGCCCTCCATCAGCTGGATGTAGTCGACCACCAGCAGGTCGAGGCCGTCGCGGCTCTTGAGGCGGCGGGTCTTGGTGCGCATCTCGCCGACGGTCACGCCCTCGGAGTCGTCGATGTAGAGGCGGGCGGCCGAGAGGCGGTCGGCCGCGCGGCCGATGCGCGACCAGTCCTCGGGGGCGAGGCGCCCGGCGCGGATCCGCCCGGCGTCCACGACCGCGGTGGAGGACAGCAGGCGCTGGATCAGCTCGTCGCCGCTCATCTCCAGGCTGAACACGGCCACCGAGAGGTTCTGCACCAGCGCGGCGTGCTCGGCGATGCCGAGCGCCAGAGCGGTCTTGCCCATCGACGGGCGGGCCGCCACGACGATCATGTTGCCCGCCTGCAGCCCGCCGACCACGCGGTCGAGGTCGATGAAGCCGGTCGCGACGCCGACCACCCCGCCGCCGCTCTCCTCGGCGGCCGTCAGGCGCTCGATGCCCTTGATGACCAGCTCGTGGGCGCGGGTGAAGTCGCCGCGCACGCCCTTCTGCGAGAGGCCGTAGACCAGGGTCTCGGCGTCCTGCAGCATCACCGTGGTCTCGCCCTCGCGCTGGACGACCATCTTCTCGATCTGCTGGCCCACCTGGAGCAGGCGCCGCTGGGTGGCGGCGTCGCGGACCATCTCGGCGTAGGTCTTGTAGCTCGCCGCGATGAACGGCGTCTCCATCAGGTCGAGCACGGCGCCGCGCCCGCCCGCCGCGTCGAGCTCGCCGTTCTTGGTCAGCTGCTCGAGCACGGTGATCGGCTCCACCGGCTCGCCGACCGTGAACAGGTCGACGATCGCGCGGTACACGGCGCGATGGCCCTCGCGGTAGAAGTCGTCCTCGTCGACCATGCCCTGCGCCTCGGCGACGAACGAGCCCGCCTCCATCAGGCTGGCCAGCAGCATCGCCTCTGCCTCGGCGTTCTGGGGTGGTGCGACGCCGTCCGACACGGTCGGGTTCCGCGGCCCCGTGGGGCGGGTGGAGCTCAGAGGCTCAGTCGATCAGCGGGCTGACGATGGTCTTCACCTCGGTCGTCAGCCCGGGTGCGAGCTCGATCGGCACGGAGTAGGTGCCGAGCGCGCGGATCGGCGGATCCACCGTGATGTGACGGCGGTCGACGCGACACGCCGCGCGCCTCCTCGATGGCGGTGGCCACGTCGCCGGCGGTGATCGAGCCGAACAGGCGCCCGTCGTCGCCGGCCTTCGCCTTCAGGGTCAGGATGGTGCGCCCGAGCAGGTCGGCCAGCTCCTTCGACTGCTCCTCGGCCCGGACCTCGGCGACCCGGCGCTGCTCCTCGCGGCGCTGGACCTCGGCGATCTTGGCGGGGGTCGCAACCTCGGCCATGCCGCGCGGCAGCAGGAAGTTGCGCATGTACCCACGCGCGACGCTCACCACGGCCCCGGCCTCGCCGAGCCCCTCAACCTCAGTCAGAAGGATCGCCTGCATGTCGTCTCGCCTGCCTTTGGGACCTAGAAGGGGATGTCGTCGTCGTCGGCCGGCGGCTTCGCCGGCTGCATGTCGCTGCGGTCGACCGGGAGGTCGCCGCCGCCCTGCTGGGGGGCGCGGTTGCTCCAGCCGCCGCCCTGCTGGGGGGCGCCACCACCCTCGCCACCCTCGCCCCGGCTGTCGAGGAAGAAGATGTCGTTGGCGATCACCTCGACGCTCTGGCGCTTGGTGCCGTCCTGGGCCTGCCACTCGCGCCAGGACAGGCGGCCATCGACGCCGATGCGCCGTCCCTTGGCCAGGTAGGTGGAGGCGGTCTCGGCCTGGCGGCCGAAGACCGTCACGTCGAAGTAGTTGGAGCGGTCGCCCCAGTTGCCGGTCTCATCGCGCGAGCGCGAGGAGACCGCCAGCCGGATCGAGCAGATCGCATCCCCGCCGCCGGTGTGGCGCAGCTCGGGATCGCGCGTGAGGCGCCCCACGAGGGTGACGCGGTTCAGATCAGCGGGCATCGGTGCCTAGCGGGGACGTCGTCCGCCGCCGCCACGACCGCCGCCGGGGCGGCCGCCGCGCTGGGGACGCTCGCCCTCGGGGTGGGCGTCGACCGGGGGCGGGGCGCCGTTCGCGCGGGCCCGCTCGGCCTCGGCGCTGTTGAGGCGGATGAAGAGCGATCGCAGCACGACGCCCTTGTTGATCGAGAGGATGCGGTCGATCTCGGGGAGGGAGCTCTCCTCGCCCGTGCAGGTGATCACCACGTAGCGCCCGTCGGGACGTCTTCTCCATCGGGTAGGTGATCTTCTTGCGGCCCCAGTCGTTCACGTGGTCGACCGAGCCGCCGCCGGCGGTGATGAGCTGCTGGACCCTCTCGAGGATCTCCTGCTGCTGTTCCTCATCCGCATCGGGATTGAGGATGATCATGATCTCGTAGGGGGCGATCCCGGACCTCCGGAGGTTTGCGACACGCAGGCATTACGGGGCGACCGGGCCCCGGCAGGCGCGGGAGTATAGCAGCGGCCGACACGCCGATTAGGATGGCCCGCGGACCCCAGGCGAGGTGATGGCGATGCGCAGATGGACCAAGTGGGCGGCATCGGTGGCCGGAGCGGCCGGAGCGGGGGCGGGCATCGCCATCGCGCAGCACCGGCGCCGGGCGCAGTCGCCGGCGGCGCATCCGCCCATGGCCATGGCGCCCCCTCCTCCCGCCCCGCCCGCGACCGAGCCCGAGGTCTCGCCGGCCGACGATCCGCAGGCCGCGCTCGACGCCGCCCGGCGGCGCCTCCGGCGGCGCGCCGACGAGCTGCGCCGCGACATCGAGTCGTCGGGGGATCCCGCGGGGGGCGCGTGATCCTGCGCGCGGCGCTGCGCCGCCGCCATGCTCCTCGGGCCGCGCCGCCGCCGCCGCGGTCCCCGCCCCGCCGCCCTCCGAGAGCGTGCGGTTCCTGGTGAAGGGCGACTGGGGGACCGGCTCGGCGGCCCAGGCGGCGGTCACGCGCCGGATGTGCGTCGAGGCGCGCCGGGCCCCGGTCGCCTTCGTGCTGACGACCGGCGACAACTTCTACGGCCCTGACGGCACCGCGACCACCGCGAACTACTGGCGTCCCGAGCGCTGCCTGCGCGCCCTGGGGATCCCCTGGCGGGCGGCGTGGGGCAACCACGACCTCGGCGGGACGTCCACGGGCGACGTCCTCGGGGCGCCGCGCCGCTACGCGTTCTCCCAGGGCCCGGTGCGCGTGATCGTCCTCGACGGGAACGCCCCGACCGACCCCGACCAGGTCGGCTTCCTGCGCAGCGAGCTGCGCGAGGCCCCCGAGCCGGTGCGCATCGTGGTCTTCCATCAGCCGATCTACACCTCCGGCCTCCACGAGCCGTCGTCCGGCGCGCAGAGGCTCTGGGCGCCGCTGCTTCGGACGCGGCCGGGTCGCCCTGGTGCTCCAGGGCCACAACCACATGTACGAGCGCCTCGAGGTGGACGGCGTCACCTACGTCACCACCGGGGGCGGGGGCGCGCGGCTCTACCCCTGCGTCCGCCCCGCCGCGGGCCTGCGCCGTTGCGTCCTCCAGCACCACTTCCTCGCGGTGAACGCCACCGTCAACCGTCGTCTCGGTCCGGGCGGTCAACCCGCGCGGCGGAACGATCGAGCGGATCCGGATCCCGGTCCCGGCCGGCTGACGGCGGGGCTAGCGGCCCCGGCCGGCGACGGCGGCGGCCCAGGCGGTCGCGACGCGCACGGTGAGCTGGCTCATCGCGGCCACCACCTCGCGCCGCTGGTCCTCCGAGAGGGGGGACGGCGGGGCGCTCAGGGCGCGGTCCATGGCGCGCTCGAGCGCCAGGCTGCCGCCGAGGGTCACCTCCGCCGACGAGCCCGCCAGGCCGTGGCCCCGCCCGTAGGTCTCGGCCCGCTCGAGGGCGTCGGCGAGGCTGCCGCTCTGGAAGGCGTCGGCGAGCGCGTCCACCCAGGCCCGCACCACCCCGCGCCGCTCGGCGGGGGGCAGGCGGCGGTAGGCCGCCTCCGCGGGCCCCTCGACCAGGGTCTCGACCGCGTCCGACACCAGGTCGGCCCGGGCGCGCAGCGCCTCGGCGAGCTCGGGCTCGACGGTGATCTGGATGGCGCCCTGACGCGCCGGGCGCCCGCTGCGGGCGGGCTGGCGGGCGAGCCACTGGCGCAGGGCCTCGGGGTCGAAGCGGCGGTGGCCGCCCGGCGGTGCGCACGTGGGGCACCCGCCCCTCGCTGGCCCAGAGGCGCAGCGTGCTGGGGCTGACGCCCAGCGCCCGCGCCGCGGCCGATACGGACAGCCACGGCCCCTCGGGCCTGCGCGCCCGCCCGCTGATCCGGGTCACGGTCGTCGGAGGCCCCGGCTCATTCGAGCGTCGATCGCAGCCGGCAGCGCACGCCGTCGGCGTAGCCGGCGGCGACCCGGACCGCCATGCGATCGAGGGAGCGCTCGACGGCCCGCCGCTCGGGGGCGTTCTCCGTGAGGCTCGGCGCCAGCACCCGGTCCACCGCGCGCCGTAGCGCGAGGGCCTCGGTCACCGGCGCGTCGCCCGGCTGCCCGGAGGCCCCGTGGCGGAAGCCCTCCCACTCGGCGTCGCGGTAGCAGCCGGCGAGATCGCCGCTCTCGAGAGCCTCGGCCAGCGACTCGAGTGCGCCGAGCACGCGGGTCTGGCGGGCCGACGAGGGCCGGGCGGCGCCGGTGGAGCGGGCCCGCGCGAGCTCCTCCTCGAAGGCCGAGAGCACGTCCTCGCCCGCGTCCGACGAGGACGGCGGCGGTCTCGGGCATCGCCTCGAATCGCGTCGGCACCAGCTCCTGCAGGCGGTGCTGCGGCGCCGGCGGGGCGCCGCCGCGCTCGGCCAGCCAGCGGACGAGCTCGTCGAGCTCGAACCGGCGGTGGCCTCCGGGCGTGCGCACATGGGGGACGCGGCCGGCGGCCGCCCAGGCCCGCAGCGAGGACGAGCTGACGCCCAGCAGCCGCGCCGCGGCCGACACCGACAGCAGGCGCGAGCCCTCCAGCCGTGGCGCGGCGGCGCGTCTCCGACGGTCCGCTCGCCGGCCTGGGCGTCGTACGCGGTGACCACCTCAGTCACCGCCGACGGCGGGGACGCGGTGCGGTCCCGGGTGTGCGACGGAGGGAAGTGCATCGGAGAAGACCGTCCCTGCCATGGCCCGATTGTGGGCGGGCGTCTCGGAGGCTGCAACCTGCAGTATCGACACTTGGGGGCTCAGAACCTGATGAAAACTCCCAACGTGCGTGCAGTCCGCAACAAAAAACTCACAGCACGGCCACCGGTCGGCGAATTCGTCAGGCCTCAGGGCCCGGCGCGGCCGTCTCCTCGCGGTCCGTCCTCTCGGCCGCCGCATCGGCGTTCTCCTTGCGCACCCGCGGCGCTCCTTCACCGTCACGAACCCCGCCACGAGCGCCGTGACCGCGAAGGCGACGACGAACGCGACCCAGAGCTGGTCGGCGAAGGCCTTGCCGGCGAAGTAGCCGAGCAGCGCCGCCTGGCCCGACCACAGCACGGCGCCGATCGAGTCGAAGAGCAGGAAGCGGCGGTAGTCCATCTGGCCGGCGCCGCAGGACATGTTGATCGCGATGCGGATGCCGGGCAGGAACCGGCCGACCACGACCAGCGCGGCGCCCTGGCGCTTGACCATCCGCTCGGCGGCCTCCAGCCGGTCGGGTCCGGCGAACCGCGAGACGAAGCGCTTGATGGGGCCGCCGCCCGCCCGCCCGATCGCGAACGCGCACGAATCGCCGATCACCGCGCCGACCGCGCCCGCCAGGATGACCAGCGGCAGGCTGAGGGTGCCGTCGGCGGCGAGCACCGCCGCGGCGACGATCGCGGTCTCGCCGGGCAGCAGGGGGATGACGCCGTCCCCGGCCACGACCAGCAGGACGGCCCAGTAGCCGTAGTCGGCGGCGCCCTCGGCGATCCGGCTGAACGCGTCGAGGATCGAGAGGCCCGGGAGGGCCCAGGCGAGCTGCATCACGGCGCGTCCCGGCGCGTGTCGGCGGTACGCGGCACGAGGGTGATGATGCCAGCGCGGCCGTGGGGACGCGACCGGCCCCCCCGCTATCCTCACCGCATGGGGCGCATCGCCGACTCCGCACTCGACCTCCTCGCCGACGGCCCGCTCGACGCCGATCGCCTCGGCGCGGCGCTCGCCGCCTCGGGCGCGACCCGCTCGCGCGACCCCGCGGCGGCCGTCCGCAGGGCGATCCGCGACGACCCGCGCGTGCTGCAGATCGCCGACGGCCGTTTCGCGAGCGTCGCCCAGGCGCTCGCGGGCGTCTCGCTCGCGACGGTCGTGACCGACGACGACGTGGCGGCGGGCCAGCTCGACATCGAGCCCGACCTGGCGGTGCTGGCGGTGCTCGACGTGGGACCCGCGCTCGCCGCTGCCCGTCGGGCGCGGTCGCCGGCGACACCGTCGTCGTGACGATCGAGGACGCCGGTCGACGCGCCGGATCGCCGTCGACCTGCGCGCCGGCTCCCGGCGCGCGCCCCGACGACGAGGCGGCGCTCGTCGCCGCCGTGGCCGAGCGCCTCGAGCGCGCGCGTCCCGGCCGCCCCGAGCTCGCGCCGCCGATCACGCACCTCGGTACCGTCGCGGCCGGCGTCGCGGCCACGGCGCCGGGCGCGCTGCGCGCGCCGGGGCGCCCGCTGGGCGTCGTCCTCGCCGAGGCCGGCTTCGAGACGCACCTCGGGTGGGTCGGGCCCGCCGGCACCGAGTGGTCGAGCCTCACCGAGGAGGAGATCGACGCCCTCGAATGCGACGTGGCCGACCTCCTGGCGGCCGAGCGCACCGCCGAGGCGGCGCTCGCCCAGGGCCGGCTGCTGACCGTGCTGCGCCGCCACGTGCCCGAGCGGGTGCCCGCGGCGCGGCGCCACCTGGCGCGGATCCTCGCCCGGGCCGGCCGCTTCGACCAGGCGCTCGCCCAGCTGCGGGCGGCCTTCTCCCAGGCCGACCCGGAGGACTGGTACGAGGCCTCGTTGATCGCCTACCGCCACGGTGACGAGCGCAGCGCGCGCCGCTGGGTCGAGTCGGGCCTGGCGCACGCCGACGGGCCCGAGCGGGCCGAGGTGGCCGAGTGCCTGGCCGACATCGGCGACGACCTCGACGCGCAGGCGGCCTTCCTGCGCGCCCGCGCCCTCCTCGACGACGCCGAGGCGCTCTTCGACGAGGAGGGTCCCGAGCGGATCGCCCGCGCGATCGTCGGGCTGCGGCGCTCCTATCTGATCGAGGCGATGGTCGAGGAGATCCTCGCGATCGCTCCCGGCCGACGAGGTCGGCGCGCTCCTGGGCGCGCTGGCCGACGCCGGCGACCTGGGGCGCGAGGCGTGCCGGGCGATCGCGGCGATCCTGCCTCCGGGCCGCGACCGCGCGGCCGCCGAGGGGGTGGCCCAGTCGGCTCCGGCGCGCGATCCCGGCCGTCGCGGGCCTCGCCAACGCGCGCCCCGCCGCCGCGTGGGCGACCTCGCCCCTCGACGCCCCCGATCAGCAGCAGATCGTCATCACGGTCGCCAAGGAGCGCGGGCGCGTCTCTCCGCTCGTCGTGCTGATCGATCTCGACCAGCTCGGCGGCGGCGTCAAGGACGCCTTCTTCCTGCCCGACATGGTCGAGCCGCGCCTGCGGCGCGAGCTCTTCGCGCCGATGGAGGAGATGGGCCTGCCGAGCGAGCCCGGTCGATCTCCACGAGGCCATCGCGCTGGTCCAGTACGCACTCGCGCGCACCGCGGCGGTCGGATGGCGCATCCCCTCTCTGCAACACCAGCCGGTGCTCGAGCGCATCGAGCGCTGGCTGTTGCGTCCCCAGCGCGGCGACGCGGGCCGCAGCCCGGTCGCCGGATCCTAGTGTCCTGATTCAGAAGTCGGCCGCTGACTTCTCTGATCAGGACACTAGGCGTCAGGCGCCCGGCGCTCCTCGGGGCGGGTGACGCGGAGCCCGCCGGGGATGACCCGCGCCTCGCGCGCGGGCGCCGCGGCGCGCGCGCGGCCGCGGCGCACCAAGGGGCCGGCGAGCCCCGTCAGCAGCGGCGCGGCGCCGAGGCCGGCCACCGCCGCGGCCGCCGGATTGCCGGACGCGAGGGCGAGCGACGGCCATCGCGCCGAGGCCCAGCCCGCCGATCGCCCGCAGCCCCGCGAGGCCCGCGGCGGAGGCGTTGCCCGGTCGCCCGACGTCGCGCGCGGCGACGAGCAGGAGCGCCGAGAGCGCCAGTCCGACCATCCACAGTTCCACCGCAGCCTCCTTCGTGGGTGGCCTGTCTTGGCGGTGCGGCGGCGGTTCCCTCCCGGCCTTGCGCGGTCTGCAACGGCACAGTGTCCGTGACCTGTGCGATAATGCGCGCCATGGCTGATGAGATCCCCGCGCAGCTGCTCGAGTCCTTCAAGGTCCTCGACGCAGACGTCGCCCAGCGTCTGACCGACGCCCTCGCCCCTGTCGTCGCCGAGCTCGGCCCCCGCGAGGAGGCCGTCCTCCAGCGCCTGGTCACAGGATTGGCGGAGGGCGCCCCGGCTGCCGAGCTGAACGCATTCGTGCGCCTGCTGCCGGTCACGGTCAGCCGTGCGGTGCAGCCGGCGATCGATCCGGTCACGGCCTAGCACCACCGCTGCGGCGGGCCGATGGCGGGCTCGCTGATCGGCGCAGGTGCAACGGGCGCCTGCTCCTGAACGGGCGCGCGGGCATCTCGTAACGGTCTTGTGAGGGCCGCGCGGGCAGGTCCGACCGGTGCGCTACCGTCTCCGGCCATGAGAACCCGACGACGCGCCCTCGCCCTCGCCGCCGCCGCCCTCGCGGCCGCCGCCCTCGCCGGATGCGGCTCCTCCGACGACGTCGACGGGCTCGCCCGCCCAGGCGTCCTCGCCCGGGAGCAGCGAATCCGCCACGGCGGGCGTCCGGCTCGTGCGGGTCCGCGGCGGGCTCGACGACGCCCTCTTCGTCACCCCGCCCCCGGCGAGGCGAACCGCCTCTTCATCGTGCAGCAGAGCGGGCGCATCCTGATCCAGCAGAACGGGCGCCTCCTCGGCGCGCCCTTCCTCGACATCGCGTCGTCGATCAGCTCGGGCGGCGAGCAGGGGCTCCTCGGCCTCGCCTTCCACCCGCAGTACGCCTCGAACGGGCGCTTCTACGTGAACTACACGAATCGCGTCGGGCGACACCCGGGTGGTGGAGTACACCCGCGCGAGCGTCGAACCGCGCCGACCCGGCCAGCGCGCGGACGCTGCTGGCGATCGACCAGCCGTTCGCGAACCACAACGGCGGGCACCTCGCCTTCGGGCCCGACGGCCAAGCTCTACGTGGCGACCGGCGACGGCGGCAGCGGCGGCGACCCGAACGGCAACGGCCAGAACACCGACACCCTGCTCGGCAAGCTCCTGCGCATCGACGTCGACGCCCGCACCGGCGGCCTGCCCTACGGCATCCCCGCCGACAACCCGTTCGCCGTCGGGCGGCGGCCGTCCCGAGATCTACTCCTACGGGCTGCGCAACCCGTGGCGCTTCTCCTTCGACCGCACGCGCGGCGACCTCTGGATCGGCGACGTCGGCCAGGGCGACATCGAGGAGATCGACTACCGGGGCAAGGGCCGCGGCCGCGGCGTCAACTTCGGCTGGAACGCGTTCGAGGGCCGCTCGCTCGTTCAAGGGCTCCGGCGCCGTGCGCGGCGCGACGCCCGTGCCGCCCGGTCGCCCAGTACACCCACGCCTCGGGCTGCTCGGTGACGGGCGGCTACGTCTACCGCGGACAAGCGCGCCCGGGGTCTGATCGGCCGCTACGTCTACGCCGACTTCTGCAGCGGGCCGCGTGTGGAGCATGCGCGCGGGCCCGAAGCCCGGCGGCGTGCGCGAGGAGACCGGGCGGCTCGGCGTGAAGCTGTCGAACGTGACCTCGTTCGGCGAGGGCCTCGGCGGGCGAGCTCTACGTGATCGCCAACGGCACCCTGTACCGCTTCGTCAGTCGGTAGGGTCGCCGGCGTGAGCGGCGTTCGCCCATCGGTCGGCTGGGGTGTGGTCCACCTGATGCTGCGCGCGGTCCCCGGCGAGCCGGGCGCGCTCGAGGCGGTCGAGGCCATCCGCGAGTTCACCGCGACCGATCCGCAGCAGGTGATCGCCTTCTCGGTGCTGGGCGGCGGCGCCGACGTGGGCCTGATGGCCCTGGGGCCCGGACCTCGACGCGCTCGACGTGCTGACCAAGAGGGTGCTCGCGGGGCCGTTCGAGGTCGCCTACTCGTTCGTGTCGCTCACCGAGGCGCAGCGAGTACACCACGCAGCGAGGACGAGGAGCGGGCGCGCCTCGAGGCCGCCGGCGAGGCCGACGTCGAGGGGGCGCTCGCCGACCTGGAGGACGCGGATGGAGGCGTACATGGACGCCCGTCTGCACCCCCGCATGCCCGCGCAAGAACGTGATCGCCTTCTACCCGATGTCCAAGCGCCGGGCCGAGGGCGCCAACTGGTACTCGCTGCCCTTCGAGGATCGCAAGCGCGCTGATGCAGGGCCACGCCATCGTGGGGCGCCGCTACGCGGGACGGGTGCGTGCAGCTGATCACCGGCGCGACCGGGCTCGACGACTGGGAGTGGGGCGTCACCCTCGTGGCCGACGACCCCGTGACGATCAAGGACATCGTCTACGAGATGCGCTTCGACGAGGTCACGGCGCGCTACGGCGAGTTCGGCCCCTTCTTCGTCGGGCCTGGTGATGGACGCTCCCGCCGCCTTCGCGCGCGCGGGCCTGCTCGAACCGCTCGGCCGACGTAGCCCGCCATGACGGCTGCGATCAGCGTGCGGGGCGCGGTGAAGCGCTACGGGCCCATCACGGCCGTGGACGGACTCGACCTCGAGGTGCCCGAGGGCACCTGCGTCGGCCTGCTCGGGCCCCAACGGGGCGGGCAAGTCGACGACCATGAAGCTCCTCACCGCCCAGGCGATCGCCGACGAGGGCGAGCTCGAGGTGCTCGGCTACCGGCTGCCCGGCGAGTCGAAGCAGGCGCGCGCCGAGTGCGGCGTCGTGCCCCAGCTCGACAACCTCGACACCACGCTCACGGTGGAGCAGAACCTGCTGGTCTTCACCCACCTCTACCGCGTACCGCGGGCGGGGCGGCGCGGCGGCCGTCGAGCGCGCGCTCGCGGTCGCGAACCTCGCCGACCGGCGCGGCGAGCCGGGTGGACGAGCTCTCGGGCGGCATGCGCCGGCGTCTGCTGATCGCGCGCGCCCTGGTCCATCGGCCGCGGCTGGTGCTGCTCGACGAGCCGACGGTGGGGCTCGACCCCCAGGTGCGCCAGGAGCTGTGGGCGCTGATCGGGGCCCTGCGCGCCGAGGGCGTCTCGATCCTGATGTCCACCCACTACATCGAGGAGGCCGAGCGCCTCGCCGACACCGTGACGATCATGTCCCGCGGCGCGGCGGTGGCCTCGGGCCGCCCGGCCGATCTGGTCGCCGAGCACGCCGGGCCGGAGGCGATCGAGGTCTACGGTCCGCCGGAGCGCCTGGCCGAGGTGGAGGCCGACGCGCTGCGCGACGGGCTGCGCACGCGGCGCACGGGGACCTCGATCTCCCTCCTGACGCTCGACCGCGCGTCGGGCCCCCTGCCGGCCGGGGAGCGCCGGCCGGCGAACCTCGAGGACGTCTTCGTGCTGCTCACCGGCGAGGACATCGCATGAGCACGGCCACCCCGCCGCGCCGGCTGCGCCGGCTGGAGCGCCCCGCCCTCGCCGGCGTCCTGGTGCGCGAGATCATCAACTTCTCGTCGTACTGGCGCTCGACGACCTTCTCCTCGACCGTCGAGCCGACCATCTACCTGCTGGCGTTCGGCTTCGGCTTCGGGTCGCTCGTGTCGACCGTCGGCGGCTACCGCTACGTCGAGTTCGTCGGCACCGGCACGGTCGCGACCGCGGTCCTCTTCTCCTCGGCGTTCCCCGCGATGTTCGGGACGCTCGTCAAACAGCAGTACCAGCGCACCTACGACGCGATCCTGGCCGCGCCGGTCGACACGGAGGAGCTGGTCACGGCCGAGGCCGTCTGGATCGCGGTCCGCGCCGGGACCTACGGGTGCGTGCCGATGGTCGTGGCGATGTTCTTCGGGCTGGACCCGAGCTGGGGGATGCTCGCCGTGCCTCCGATCGCGATGATCGCCGGCTTCGGCTGGGCCGGGTTCGGCATCGCCATCGCCTCGAAGATGAACTCGTTCGAGAACTTCAGCTACGTCATCAGCGCGGTGCTGACGCCCCTGTTCCTGGTGGCCGGGACCTTCTTCCCGCTCGACGAGCTCCCCGGAGTGGGCGCGCGTGCTCGCATGGTTCAACCCGCTCTACCACCTGGTGGAGCTGGTGCGGCACGCGGTCTTCGGGTGGGACGGCGCGATCGACCTCGCGCACCTCGGGGTCCTGATCGTCTTCGGGTTGATCACGTGGCGGATCGCCGTCGCCGGCATGACCCGCAAGCTCGTGTCGTGACCGAGCCCAGCCGCCGCCTGCGCGAGAGGATCGCGCGCGACTTCCCGCCCGGGCCCGCCGCGGAGGTCGAGCGACTGCTGGCCGCGCTCCCGGACGAGGCCTTCGGACGACAGGATCCGGAACGGGTGCAGGCCGCGCTCGTCCTGGCCGCCGATGCCCAGTGGGGACGGTTCGAGAGCATGCTCGCGCTGCTCCGTCTGGACTGGCGGGACGTGCTGGTGTCCGGCGGCCTGGGCGACATCGGCTGGGAGCGGGTGCTCGAGCGCGAGCTGGCCTCGCCACCGGGCCCCGCCGATTCAGGCTGAGCGCGCGCCGTCCGTTCAGCCGGGGAGCGTGAGGCTCCGCTCGATCGGGATCGGCCGGGCGAGCACGTCGAAGACGGGGCAGTGCTGGTCGACGGCGTCGGCGAGCGACCGGTAGCGCTCGGTGGTCTCGGGTCCGTCGAGGGTCACCGCGACGCGGATCGACTCGTACCCGGCCGGGACCCCTTCCGCGATGCCGAGGAAGCCGCGCAGGTCGAGCTCGCCCTCCACCTCGACCGTGATCCGGTCGAGCGCCACTCCGAGCTCTGCGGCCCAGAGGCGGTAGGTGACGGCCTGGCAGGTGGCGAGGCTGGTGAGCAGCAGCTCGACCGGGCTCTGGGCCGTGTCGCCGCCGCCGAACGAGCGGGGCTCGTCGGCCCACACCTGGTGCCCGCGGGCGGTGGTGCCGCAGCGCATGCCCTCGCCGAGTTCCGTGGCCACGGCGACGCGCACACGCGCCAGGGAGCCGTCGGCGCGGAAGCGGCCGGCGAGCTTCGCGTGGGGGGAGGGATCCATCACGGCGATCGTAACGGGTCCCGCACCGGCGGCGGGCGGCGGCGTATCCTCAGACCGACCGGACAGCCACCGCGGGGAGCACCATGAGGGGACTCACTTTCCAGGGCACGCACGACGTACGCGTCGAGGACGTCCCCGACCCCTCGATCGAGCATCCGGGCGACGCCATCGTCCGCGTGACGCTCGCCGGGATCTGCGGGTCCGACCTGCACATCTACAACGCCGGTGAGGCCTTCGGGTTCGATCCCGGCTCGCGGCTCGGCCACGAGTTCATCGGCACCGTCGAGGCCGTCGGCCCGGGCGTGACCGGTCTCGCGGTGGGCGACCGCGTGATGTCGTCGTGCTCGGTCGCCTGCGGCGAGTGCACCTGGTGCCGCGAGGGCCTCGCGTCCTCGTGCGTGCAAGTGGTCGCTCTTCGGCTGGGCGCCCCGGGTGTGGGCGCACGGTGGCGCCGTGCAGGGCGGTCAGTCCGAGTTCGTGCGCGTCCCGCTCGCCGACACGACCCTGCACCCGATACCCGAGTCGCTCTCGGGCGCCGACCGCGAGATGAGCGTCCTGCCCGCTGGTCGACGTCATGTCCACCGGCTGGCACGGGCTGACCTCGGCCGGCGCCGCCCCCGGTCAGTCGGTCGTCGTGATCGGCGACGGGGCCGTCGGCCTCGCCGGCGTGCACGGCGCCCGCGCCAAGGGCGCCGAGCGGATCATCTGCCTCGGCCACCACGCCGACCGCCTGGCCACCGCGACCGCCCTCGGGGCCACCCTGACGATCTCCTCGCGCGACGACGACGAGATCAAGGAGGCCGTCATGGAGCACACCGGCGGCGAGGGCGCGCACGTGGTGGTCGACTCGATCTCCGGTCCCGGCTCGATGGCCACGCGCGCACGCCTGCGTGCGGCCGGGCGGCACGATCGCCTGCCTGGGTATGGATCACTTCATGGGCAAGACGCCGTCGGTCAACTGGTTCGACCAGTTCCTGCGCAACATCTCGGTGACGGGCGGCCTGGTGCCGGGCAAGCGCTACTTCCCCGAGCTCCTGGGCCTGGTGGAGTCCGGCGCTCTCGACCCGGCTCCGATGCTCTCCCACACGATCACCCTCGACGAGGCGGCCGACGGCTACAAGCTGATGGCCGACCGGGCGGAGGGCGTCACCAAGGTGGCGCTCCGGCCGGCGGGGTGAGCCCGGCCGACCAGGGGCGCGTCGCGGCGCGCCTCGAGCAGGCCGGGCAGGGGCACCTCGCGCGCGCGCTCGAGAGCCTCTCGGGTGACGGCCCGCGCGAGGCTGCTCGCCGAGGTCGAGGCCCTCGACCTCGACCTGGTGCGCCGCCTCGTCGACGGCCTGGTGGGCGACGCGGACCACGGTCTGCCGGGCGCGATCGCGCCGCCCGACCCGGCCGGCCTGATCGCGCTCCCACGCGACGAGGCCGACCGGGAGCGCGACCGCCGGGCCCGCGAGGCCGGCGAGGCGCTCCTGCGCGAGGGCGCCGTCGCCGCGGTGCTGCTGGCCGGCGGGCAGGGCACGCGTCTCGGATTCGACGGACCCAAGGGCCTCTACCCCTTCGCCCCGATCACGGGCCGCACCCTCTTCTCGCACCACGCGGCCAAGATCGCCGCGCTGCGCGCGCGCTACGGCGGCGCGCTGCCCTGGTACGTCCTCACCTCGCCCGTCAACGACGCCGCCACGCGGCAGGCCTTCGCCGAGAACGACGACTTCGGCCTCGCTCCGGGCTCCGTGCGCCTGGTGGTGCAGGGCACCCTCCCGGCGGTGGACCGCGCAGAGCGGTGAGATCCTGCGCGACGCGCCCGACCACCTCGCCCTCTCGCCCGACGGCCACGGCGGGCTGCTGTCGGCCCTCGCCTCCTCGGGCGCCCTCGACGAGATGTCCCGCGAGGGCGTGCGGACGATCTTCACCTTCCAGGTCGACAACCCGCTCGCGCGCGTCTGCCGGCCGGAGCTGCTGGGCCACCACGCCCTCGCGGGTGCCGAGATGTCCTCCGTGGTGGTGCGCAAGATCTTCGCCGAGGAGAAGATGGGCGTCATCGCGCGCGTCGATGGGCACACCGCGGTGGTCGAGTACAGCGACCTGCCCGACGCGCTGGCCGCCGAGCGCGACGCCGAGGGCGAGCTCGTCTACTGGGCCGGCTCGATCGCCGTCCACTGCATCGAGGTCGAGCTTCGCGCGGCGGCTCACCGAGGGCGGGCTGCGCCTGCCCTACCACCACGCCCTCAAGAAGGTGCCCCACGTCGGCGCCGACGGCCGGCGCGTCGAGCCCGGACGCGCCGAACGCGGTCAAGTTCGAGACCTTCCTGTTCGACGCCCTGCCCTCGGCCGACGCGGACGGTCACCGTCGAGGCGGCCCGCGAGGACGAGTTCTCGCCGATCAAGAACGCCGAGGGCGCCGACTCGCCGGCCAGCTGCCCGGCGCGACCTGAACCGCCTCTACGCGCGCTGGCTCGAGGCGGCGGGCGTGGCGGTGCCGCGCGACGCCTGACGGCGAGCCGGTCGACATCGAGATCGACCCGCGCGTGGCCCTCGAGGGGCCGGATCTGCGCGGCGAGCCTGCCGCCCGGCTTCGCCGTGACGGGGCCGACGGTCATCCCCTGAGGGTTACGAGGCCCGTGGCCATCCCGTGACGATCGGGTAGGGCGGCACCGGACCGCCCCCTCCCGGGTGGATCTCGAAGTGCAGGTGGTTGCGGCGTGCCCCGAGCGTCGCCGCTGTCGCCCACGTAGCCGAGGACGGTCCCCCGCGTGACGGCGGCGCCCTCGCACCGCGGCCGGGCGCGTAGGCCGACAGGTGGGCGTAGTAGAAGCGTGTTGCCCGAGCGGTCGCGCACCCACAGGCGCCAGCCGCCGAGGCCGTTGTAGCCCACGTTGAAGAGCGAGCCGTCGGCGACCGCGATCACCGGGGTGCCGCGGGCGGCGAAGATGTCGATGCCCTGGTGGTAGCGCCCCCCGGCGCCGGGGATAGAGCCAGTCGTTGGTGAAGCGTCACCGCGCCGGCCACCGGGAAGAGGAAGTCGCCCGGCGGGAGTGCGCCCGACAGCGAGGTCGCGCCGGCGACGGGGATCGAGGTGAGGGCCGCCTGGCGGGCCTTCTCGAGCGCGGCCAGCCGCGCCTTGCGCTCGCGCTCCTCCTTGACCAGCCGCGTCAGGCGGGCCCGTGCGCCTGCGAGGGCGTCGCGCTGCTCGGTCACGAGCGCGTCGAGCTCGTCGCGCCGCTGCTGCGGCGGCGTCGAGCTCGCGGCGGCGCGATGCCTCGGCGTCGGTCTGGCCGCGCTCGAGCCGCACGAGCCGCGCCTTGCGGTCGCGCACCGTCGCGACGGTGCCGGCGTCGTCCTGGGCGATCTGGCCGAGCAGGCCGGCCGCCTCCTGGGCGTCGGTGAGGCTGCCGCTGGTGAGCAGCAGCTCCACGAACGAGGGGTCGCCGTTGACGTAGAGGCCCACGAGCCGATCGGACGAGGAGCCCCTGCGAGCGATCGAGGTCGCGGCGGGCGCCCGCCAGCTCCGCCGCGGGTGGCGGCGAGGTTCTGCTGGGCGGCCTCGAGCCGGTCGAGCGGCGAGGTTGTTGGCCTCGACCGCCTGGCCCACCCGCACATCGAGCTCGGCCACCCGGCGTCCGAGTTCGGTCGACCTCGGCGCGCGTGCCGGAGATCGTGGGTGCGGCCGTCGCCCGCGGCGCGGGGGCCACGGCGAGCAGGGTCAGGAGCGCGAGCGCCGCGAGGGCGCCCCGCATGGCGGAGGCGATCGGCATGGAGGCTCGTCACACCCTGGCGTGTGCCGGGGGTGACTTCACGTGCCATCGGCGTGTTCGCAACGCCGACTGAGCAGCGTGCAATGGGCCGACGGACCGTCAGCCGGGTGTACGTACCTCGCGGGGCAGGGCGAAGAAGACGCCTTCGGCCGACGGGGTCTCCTCGCCGGTGCGGGCGTAGCCGGCCGTGGCGATGGCTCGCGCGACCTCCTGCACCAGGATCTCGGGCGCGGACGCACCCGCCGTCAGGGCGATCCGCCGCTTGCCCTCGAGCCAGGCCGGGTCGAGCTCGCCGACGTTGTCGATCAGGTGCGCCTCGGCCCCGGTGGCCGCCGCCACTTCGACCATCCGGTTCGAGTTGGAGGAGTTGCGCGAGCCGACCACCAGCACCAGGTCGGCGCCGTTCTGCACCACCGAGCGCACGGCGTCCTGGCGGTTCTGGGTGGCGTAACAGATGTCGCTCGTCTTCGGTCCCGCGAGGGCGGGGAAGCGGCGCTTGAGCACGTCGACGATCGCCGCCGCGTCGTCGATCGACAGCGTCGTCTGGGTGGTGAGCGCGACGTTCTCGGGGTCGGAGACCTGCACCGCCTCGGCGTCGGCGACGCTCTCGATGACGACCACCGCCTCGGGCGCCTCGCCCCGCGTGCCGATCACCTCGTCGTGGTTCTCGTGGCCCACCAGCAGCACGGTGGCCCCGCGCTTGGCGTAGCGGCGCACCTCGGCGTGGACCTTCGACACGAGCGGGCAGGTGGCGTCGATCACGCGCAGGCCGCGCTCGGCGCAGACGCGGTGGACCTCGGGGGAGACCCCGTGCGCGGAGAGGATGATCGTCTCGCCCGCGCGGGACCTCGCTCTCGCTGTCGACGAACACGGCGCCCTTGGCCGCGAGCGACGACACCACGTGGGTGTTGTGCACGATCTCCCCGCGCACGTACACCGGGGGGCCGAGCTCGACCAGGACCCTCTCGACGGTCTCGATCGCGCGGTCAACGCCGGCGCAGTAGCCGCGCGGGGCGACGAGTTCGAGCTTGCTCGGCACGTGTCCCAGGGTAGCCCACCCGACCCCGTATCGTGACGACGTGGGCACCCTCGCCAGGATCGAGACCGGAACCGGGCCCGCCGTGCTCCTGATCCACGGCCTCAACGGCTTCAAGGAGGGATGGGGTCCGCTTCCGCAGGCGCTCGCCGCCGCAGGCCTGCGCGCCGTGGCGGTCGACATGCCCGGCTTCGGGGCGAGCCCGCGCCTGGTCGGAGCGCACCGATCCGCACCGCCATGGCCGCCGCGCTCGCGCCCCTGATCGCCGAGCTCGCGCCCGTGGCGCTGGTCGGCCACTCGCTGGGCACCCAGGTGGCCATGATCGCTGCGGCCGGCCGACCCGGACCAGGTCCGCGCGAGCGTCGCTCGATCTCCCCGTGGGTCTTCCCGCGCCCGATGAGGGTGCCGCCGCGGAGCGTCTCCGACGTCATCCAGATCCCGGTCGTCGGGCGGCTCGCTCGCGCGCATCGGCATCTCCCGCATGCTCCGCAGCCCCGAGCGCCGCCGCGACGCCTACCTCACGGCCATCGCCGACCCCGGGGGGCTCACGCGCGATCCGGAGATGTCGGCGCTGCTGCAGCGACCGCCGCCGACCGCCTCGCGACCACCGACCTGCGCGCGATGTCCGACTGGGCCGCCCGGGCGCTCGCCTTCGACGTGCGCCCGCTGGCGCGCGTCGGTGCGCCAGCCGGCGCTGGTCGTGTGCGGCGCCCTCGACCGCGTCACCCGGCCCTTCGGCGCGCAGTGGCTCGTCCCGCGCCCTGCCCGGACGGGCGGATGCTGGACGTCCCCGACGCCGGGCACTTCCCGCACCTCGAGCGCCGCGAGCTGGTCCTGCCCGCGATCGCCGCCCACCTCGTCGTGAGCGCCGAGATCCTCGCCCTGGCGCTCGGGGCCGCGCGCGCCGCCGGCGAGCTGCTGCTCGAGCGGGTCGGCGCGCCGGTGAGCGGGCTCACCGCCAAGACCAGCCGGACGGACCTGGTGAGCGACGCCGACCGCGACGCCGAGGCGCTGCTGGTCGGGATGATCCGCGCCGCGCGGCCCGACGACGCGATCGTGGCCGAGGAGGGCGGCGGCGGCACGGGCGTCGTCGGGCGTCACGCTGGCTCGTGGATCCCCTCGACGGGACCATCAACTACCTCTGGGGCATCCCCCAGTGGAGCGTCAGCGTGGCCGCGCGCGATGCCGAGGGCCCGCTCGTGGGCGTGGTGCACGACCCCTCGCGCGGTGAGACCTTCACGGCCCGTCGTGGGCACGGCGCCTTCCTCGGCGAGGCGCGCCTGCGCATGGGCCCGGGCGGCCGAGCTGTCGCAGTCGCTGATCGGGACGGGGTTCCAGTACCGCGCCGAGGAGCGTGCGCGCCAGGCCGAGCGCCTGCTGCGCGTGCTGCCGGCGGTGCGCGACCTGCGGCGCTTCGGCTCGGCGGCCCTCGATCTCGCCTGGGTGGCGTGCGGCCGGCTCGACGGCTACTTCGAGTCGGGCCTCAACCCCTGGGACTCGGCCGCGGGGGAGCTGCTGGTGCGCGAGGCGGGCGGCGTCGTCGAGGAGGCCGAGCCCGGGAGCTTCGTGGTCGCCGGTCCGGAGCTGTTCGGGCCGCTGCGCGCCCTCGTGCGCGACGCCGCCGGATGAGCGCCGCCGGCCGCGAGCGCCTCTGGGAGGTCGACGTGGCCCGGACCCTCGCGATCGCGATGATGGTGGCCTACCACGCCGCCTACGACGTCCACCAGCTCGCGCCCGGCGTCGACCTCGACCCCTTCGGCGGCGGCTGGCGGGCGCTCCAGGTGGCCACCGGGTCGAGCTTCCTGTTCGTCGTGGGCCTCAGCCTGGCGATCTCCAACGGACGCGCGCGGGCGCGCGGGCTGGCGGGGATGGCCCTCTACCGCCGCCACGTGCGGCGCGCCGCCCAGGTGGCCGGTGCGGCGTTGCTCGTGAGCGCGGTCACCCGGGTCGCGCTCGGCGACGACTACATCCGCTTCGGGATCCTTCACTGCATCGCCGCCGCCATGCTGATCGGTCCTCTCCTGACCCGGCTCGGATGGCTGAACGCCGTTCTCGGCGCGGGCGTCCTCGTCGTCGGGCTCGCCCTCAAGGACGGCCCACCTCGGACGTGCCCGGCCTGATGGTGCTCGGCGTGCCCCCGTCCGGCCCCTCGGGCGTCGATTGGTATCCCCTCGCGCCGTGGCTCGCGCCCATGTTGTTCGGCCTCGCCGTCGGGTTGGCGCTCTATCCCGCCGGGCGCCGCGGCGCCTGGGGGGCGCGCCTTCCCGAGCCGCCCGGCGGCGGCCGCGCTCGGGGCTCCGGGCCGCCACGCGCTGCCGATCTACCTGCTGCACCAGCCGGTGCTGATCCTGATCGTCGCCGGGGTCCTGGCGGCCCTGGGCGTCGAGTGGAGCTGGGACGAGTTCACGTGAGCGTGCTGGACGAGCTGGAGTGGGTCCACCCGCCCGACCGCGCCGCATGGCGTGAGTGGCTGGTGGCGAACCACGCCGAGGCCCGCGGGGCCTGGTTCGTCAACTGGAAGAAGGCGACCGGGAGGCCGCGCCTCGAGTACGCCGAGGCCGTGGAGGAGGCGCTCTGCGTCGGGTGGGTCAACAGCCTCGCCCGGAGGGTCAACGACGAGCGCTCGCGGCTGCTGATGACGCCCCGCACGCGGGGCAGCGGCTGGTCGCGGCCGAACAAGGAGCGCGTCGAGCGCTTGGTCGCCGCGGGGATGATGCTGCCCGCCGGGCTCGCCGTGGTCGAGGCCGCCCGGGCGGACGGCTCCTGGTCGTCGCTCGACGACGTCGAGAACCTGGTCGAGCCGGACGACCTGCGGGCGGCGCTCGATGCCGACCCGGCCGCGCGCGCCAACTGGGATGCGTTCCCCCGCTCGGCCAAGCGGGGGATCCTCGACTGGATCAGGCTCGCCAGGCGTCCGGAGACGCGCGCGAAGCGCATCGCGGAGGCCGCCACGCTGGCCGCGCGCAACGAGCGTGCCAACCAGTGGCGCCGGCCGTCCGGGACCGGCGGCTGACGGCGCGCCCGGTCAGTTCAGGCCCGGGTCGTTCGCGCCGGGCGGCGGATCGAGGATCAGCACCGGCCTGCCGCGGGCGTCCCACGCGCGCTCCGCGCCGTCGCCCCGGATCTCGGCGACCGTCTGGGTGCCGAAGTCGAAGTACAGCACCATGTCCGCCTGTTCGAAGCCGAAGCCCACCAGCGGGGGCGCGGTGCGCGCGTCCACCCAGAACTCGCCTCCCGAGGGGAGGTCGCCCAAGAGCGCCGGATCGGCGATCCCGAGGACGCGCTGCACCTGGGCCCAGGCGATCCGGCCGAGCTCGAAGGTCTCATCCTCACGACTCATCGCTTCCTCCACCCGAGTTGGCAGGGCCACGCTAACCGCGCGCGACGAGCCCGCGGCTACATGCGTGTGGCTCCGCCGCCGCCGTGCGTCACAGCTCACTCGGGGTCCGGCCGCCGGGTGTGCGGCGCGTCCTTCTCAGGACGCCGGGTCGGCGCTCCAGGCGCTGAGCTGGCGAAGGAGACTGGTCTTCTTGTGCCCGTGGGTCGCCATGCGCTCGAGGATGTCCTCGAGCGTGGCGATCGCCGCCACGATCATCGGTCCCTTGTTCAGCATCACGCAGTCCGCGCGGGCGCTGTAGGCGGCGTCGGTGATCTCCGCGCGGGACGCCACGCCGGTGTGCGCGAGGGTGTCGAGCACCTGGGTCGCCCAGATGACCGGCACGTGGGCGGCCTCGCACAGCCAGAGGATCTCCTCCTGGACCTCGGCCATCCGCTCCCAGCCGACCTCGATCGCGAGGTCCCCCCGCGCGATCATCACCCCGCAGGGGGCCTCCCGCGCGAGAGCTTCGGAGAGGAGAGCGGGTATGGCATTGAAGCCCGCCCGGGTCTCGATCTTGAGGATCAGCCCGACGTCCTCCCCCCGGAGGCGCGCGAGCTCATCGGCGACGGCCCGGACGTCGTCGCGGGCGGACACGAACGAGAGCCCGACCATGTCCGCGTGGGCCGCCGCGAACGCGAGCCGGGATTCGTCGTGACCGGCTGACGCGGCTGTGGAGAAGCGGGTGTCGGGGAGGTTGATGCCCTTCTCCGCCCGGAGCTTCCCGCCGCCGGGTGGTGCGTGCGTGATCTCGACCTCGACCTCGTCGGGAGTCACGCTGCGGGCGATGCCGCCGAACTTGCCGTCGTCGAGCCAGACCGAATCTCCCCGGCGAATCGCGCCGAGCGCCTCGGGGAGGGTGCACGGGATCCGCGCGGGCGACGACGGACTCGCCGCCCGCCCGGGCGTCTGGTCACGTGTCAGCGTGAGCGTGTCGCCGACATCGAGCGGGATGTGGGACGGCCGCGCCGGGAGGCGCCCGACCCGCGTCTCGGCACCCGACTCGGCGGTCAGCACCGTGCCGGTGACCAGGTAGGCCCCGCGGCCGCACTTCACCCACCGCCCTTCACCGGAGCCCGCGCCCGCCTGCAGCGTCCGCGATCTGCCGCGCGCATCGGTCAACCGCACGAACTCACCCTCCGACAGGGCGGCGAGCCAGCCCGGGTCGACCGGCAGGGCCACGGGCGCGTCGTGCGGGACGTTCGCCGACCCCTCGGCGTTCAGCCAGGCCCGGGCGGGCTCAACGACCACTCCGAGATCGTCATGGCGGGGGCGCAGGTGGACGACCTCGGGCCCGGGCGCGATGAGGCCGGTGCGCAGCTTCGGCCCAGGCAGGTCGACGAGGATCGGCACCCGTCGTCCCTCCTCGCTCGAGGCCGCCCGGACGTGTGACGCCATCCGGGTCCACGCGGCCTCGTCGTCGTGCGCGGAGTTGATGCGTGCGCAGTCCATGCCGGCGGCGACCAGCGAGCGGACCAGATCCGGGCTGGTCGCGGCGTCGCTCGGAAGCGTGACCATGATCCGCGTCTCCCGGTCGCCCCGGCCGCCGCCGAACAGCGCCTGCACGCGCCTCCGGAGGATCGCGTCGCCCTCGTCGAACGAGGCTCCCGCGGTTCCGGTGTCGCGGGCAAGGGTCTCCGCGATCCCGAGGACCTGATCGAGTGTCGCGAGGACGTGGCCCTCGCTACGGCCGAGGGACGACAGCCCCAGACGCGCGAGGGCGCTCTGGAGCTCGCGGTTGTCGTACCGGCGGAGAGCGAGGAAGGCCCGCATGTTGGCGATGCTGGGGTCTGCTCCGCGCAGGCCCTCGTCGTCCACCTCGGCGCGCACCCTGGTCCGCAGCTCGCGCAGTCTGGTGACGATCTCGTCGATCCCGAGGTGCGATGCCCCCTCGACGCTCGCTGCGGTCCACGTCATGGAACAAGCGTAGGTCCGCCGGCGCGCCCCCGATGTCACTCGGAATCGCGCGAGGGTGGGGCCCCTCGCGGGAGGAATGCGGAGCAGGTGGGGCACAGCGATGGTCCGTCGCGTGGGATCGCGATGGGTTGTTGTAACAACTCGGGAGCGCGGACCTCTCCGCTCGATCTCCCCCGCCGCGGAGGACGGTGGGATCGAGACCGTCGGCCCGGACACGCCGTCGATGCCGGCGCGCCTGCCTAGGCGGCGGTCAGTGCCCCCAGGGCGCGGGCCCCGGTCAGAGTCCCCGCCCGCCAGGGCACGATCGCGAGGCGCTCCGCACCCCGTCGCACCTCGTCGATCAGGGAGCCCTCGCGGGAGGCCCGGGCGCGCAGGGTCGGGTCGCTCACGCCGGCCAGCGCGAAGCTCTGGTTGACCACCCAGGCGAACGGCGCGATGCCCGCGCGCCCCAGGTCGGCGGCGAGGCGTTCGGCCTCGTGCACCGGGGTCGCCTCGGGCAGGGTCACGATCAGCACCCGCGTGTAGCCCGGGTCGCGCAGCCGCGGCAGCAGCTCGGAGACGTCGCGCGGGACCTCGGCGGTCGTGCGCCCCACCTCGCGGTGGTAGGCCTCGGCGGAGTCGAGCAGCAGCAGGGTGTGGCCGGTCGGCGCGGTGTCGAGCACCACGAAGCCGTCCTCGCCGTCGGCGACGGTGCGCGCGAAGGCGCGGAAGACCGCGATCTCCTCGGTGCACGGCGAGCGGAGGTCCTCCTCCAGCAGGGCGAGCCCCTGGACGTCGAGCCCGGCGCCGGCCTCGCGCACGACCTGCGCGGTGTACGCGGCGGTCTCGGCCGCCGGGTCGATCCTCGAGACGGTCAGCCCGTCGACCCCCCCGGCGACGGTCGCCTCGACGTGGGCGGCCGGGTCGGTGGTCGACAGGTGCACCCGGTGGCCGCGGCGGGCGAGATCGAGCGCGATCGCCGCGGCGACGGTGGTCTTGCCGACGCCACCCTTGCCCATGGTCATGACGACGCCGGGCCCTCCGGCCTCCAGCGCGTCGATCAGCGCGCCGAGCGGGGCCTCGTCGATGTGCACGCCGGCGTCGTCCTCCGGCTCGATCCCGCCGCCGGGCGCGAGCACCGCCGCGAGGGCGGGGATGCCGAGGGGCGCGAATCCGTACAGCGGCACCTCGACCCGCGGCAGCGCGGAGAGCGGCTCCGGCAGATGATCCGAACGCGTCCGCCTGCCCCTCGGCCAGGTGGCGGGCGGTCGCGTCGGCGTGGTCGGTGAGGGAGAAGACGCCGTTGAGCGCGAGCAGCTGCCGGCCCATTCCGGCGGCCCCGAGCTCGGTGGCGGTGCGGGCCGCCTCCGCCAGGGCGCTCGGCTCGGGGCGGGCGACGAGGACGAGGGTCGTCAGCGCGGGGTCGGTCAGCGTCGCGACGCTCTGCGCGTAGAGGGCGCGCTGGCGGTCGAGCCCGGCCAGCGGTCCGAGGCACGAGGTGCCGGTGGTGTTGGTGTCGATGAACTCGGTCCAGGCCGCGGGGAGGGAGAGCAGGCGCAGGGTGTGGCCGGTCGGCGCGGTGTCGAAGACGACGTTGTCGTAGGCGCGGGTCGCCTCGGCGTCCGCGAGCAGCCGCGTGAAGGCGTCGAACGCGGCGATCTCGACGGTGCAGGCCCCCGAGAGGCTCTCCTCCATGCTGCGAACGGCCGAGTCGGGCAGCACCCCGCGGTAGGGGCCCACCAGGCGCTCGCGGTACTCGTGCGCCGCGGCCTCGGGATCCACGTTGGCGGCGTCGAGGCCGTCGATGCCCGCGACCGGCCGTGGCTCCTCGCCGAGCGCGGTACCGAGGACCTCATCGAGGTTCGACGCCGGATCGGTCGAGACGAGCAGGACGCGCCTGCCGCGGGCGGCCAGGCCGACCGCCGTCGCACAGGCGAGCGTCGTCTTGCCCATGCCCCCCTTGCCCGTGAAGAAGAGCACCCGGGTGCCCGGGTCGAGGAGGGCGGCGGCGTCCATCAGCAGCAGCTCCCCGGACCGCAGCCGCAGCCCGCGTCTGCATCGGGGCCGGACGCCATGGCGACCGGAGTCCCCTCCGGGGCGGCGGCGGGCGCGGCCCAGCGCTCGAGCTGGGCGCGGCTCGGGTAGGCGCCCTCCATCACCTTGCGCCCGTCGACGAGCACCAGCGGCAGGGCCTGGTCGCCGCGCTCGCGCAGCGCCTCGGTCACCTCGGGGTGGGCCACGAACGCCTCCGGCTGCTGTGCGAGGTTGAAGCGCTCCACCGAGACGCCCTCGCGACGCGAGGCTGTCGAGATCGGCGGCGAACCGCACCAGTTCCGGGTCGACGCTCGGTCCGCAGACACCGGTCGAGCAGCACATCGCCGGGTCGAACACCTTGACGCTCGTCACCTCGCCACCTCCAGTTCGTCGTTCACACGGACACCCGCAACGCCCTGATCGACGCCACGTGCGCGGCCAGGGCGTCGCGGTCGGCGCAGTAACAGACCCTCGGCCCGTCGATCTCGCCGCGGATCAGGCCGGCCTCCTTGAGCACCTTCAGGTGCTGCGACACCGTCGCCTGGGAGACGGGCAGCTCGGAGACGATCTCCCCGCACACGCAGGCGTCCCGCGCGAGAAGGAGGCGCACGATCCGCACCCGGATCGGATGGCCGAGCGCCTTGGCGACGCGGGCCAGATCCTCATCGCGCGTGGTGAGCAAGTCATCGTTCATCGTCAATCAACGATAGACCGTCCCGCCGCCGACATCGACCGGACGGATGTCACCCGTCTGCGCTCATCGCATCGGGGACCAGCTCGCCTGTGACCTCGCACGCGCTCGCCAGCGTGTTGAAGACGGTCCCGTGCGTGCGCAGGTTCCGGTGGAGCAGCTCGACCCGCCGCGCGTCCTCATCGGTCGCGACGTGCACTTCGTAGGTGATCCGGGCGAAGCGGGGTGGCGAGTCCTGACGCTCGACGGTCACCCGGACCCATGCTCCCGACTGACGGAACGGCAGGATCTCCGAGAAGCGCTCGATGTTCTTGAGCAGGCAGGCCGCGAAGGCGCTCGCGAGGAGCTCGGCGGGCCCGGGCAGCTCGTCGCCCGCCCCGGGCGAGCTGTCGAAGACGATCCGGCTCTCCTTCGCCGTGATCTCCGACCGCCCCGGGGTGACGATCCGCGCGCTCACCTCGTACAGCGTCGGAGACCCGCCCGCGGTCACCCCTGTCCCGGCTCCGCCGTCGGCGTCCCGTGTTCGGGGTGCGGATACTCGGCACCGCACCACTCGCAGTGGGTTACCTGCTCGTCGGTCTCGGCGGCCTCAGGGCGCGGCGCCGGATCGGTGCCGCAACTCGGGCAGGACTTCGTCCCGCTGGCGCCCTCGGGTCCGGTCATCACGCCTCCATCTCGGGTCGTCTCCGGCGCCGGGTGCGCCGGTCACCGGTCACGTTAGTACGCGGCGACGTCCTGCTCGACGGCGTTTGCACGCGTCGAGCCGCGTAGGAAGCCGAAGTCCCCGCGACGCGCGGGCGTCAAGCGGTCGCTCTCCGGATCGCCTGGTCGAGGTCCCAGACGATGTCGTCGAGCGTCTCGAGGCCGACCGACACGCGGACCATGTCGTCGGTGACGCCCGCGAGCCCCAGACCCTCCTCGTCGAGCCGCCGGTGGGTGGTGGAGGCGGGGTGGATGATCAGCGTCTTGGCGTCGCCGACGTTGGCCAGGTGCGAGCAGAGCTCGCAGGCCTCGATCAGCCGTTGGCCCGCCGCCCGCCCGCCCTTCACACCGAAGGTCAGCACCGCTCCGGGCCCGCGCGGCAGGTAGCGGTCGGCGAGCGCCTTCTGGGGGCTGTCGGCGAGGCCCGGGTAGCTCACCCACTCCACCCCGGGATGGCCGGCCAGGAACTCCGCCACCGCGCGCGCGTTGTTGACGTGCCGGTCCATCCGCAGAGACAGGGTCTCCAGGCCCTGCAGCAGCAGGAAGGAGTTGAAGGGTGAGAGCACCGGGCCGAGGTCGCGCATCGTCTCGACGCGCGCCTTCATGATGAAGGCGAAGTTCCCGAAGGTCTCGGCGTAGCGCATGCCGCGGTAGCCCGGGCTCGGGTCGACCATCCCGGGGAAGAGGCCCTCGCCCCAGGGGAAGGTGCCCGCGTCGATCAGCACGCCGCCGATGCTCGTGCCGTGGCCGCAGATCCACTTGGTCGCCGAGTGCGACACCAGGTGGGCGCCGTGCTCGATCGGCCGGCAGAGATAGGGCGTGGCGAAGGTGCTGTCGATCAGCAGCGGCACGCCCGCCTCCCCGGCCACCCCGGCGACGGCCGCGATGTCGAGCACGTCCAGGCGCGGGTTGCCGATCGTCTCGCCGTAGAGCAGGCGCGTACGCGGCGTCAGGGCCGCCCGCCAGGCCGACCATGTCGGCCGGGTCGACGAAGGTGGTCTCGATCCCGAACTTGCGCAGCGTGATGGAGAGCTGGTTGTGGCTGCCGCCGTAGAGGTGGCGCGAGGCGACGATGTGGTCGCCCTGCTCGAGCAGCGTGGTGATCGCGACCATCTGCGCCGCCAGCCCGCTGGCGGTGGCGAGGGCTCCGACGCCGCCCTCCAGGCTCGCCATCCGTTCCTCGAACACCGCGGTCGTCGGGTTCATGATCCGGGTGTAGATGTTGCCGAAGCGGTTCAGGTCGAAGAGGTCGGCGGCCTGCTCGGAGTCCTCGAAGACGTAGGCGGCGGTCTGGTGGATCGGCACCGCGCGCGACCCGGTCACCGGGTCGACCCGCTGGCCGGCGTGGAGGGCCCGCGTGTCGAAGCCGAAGTCGTGCGGTTCGCTCACGGGCGGAACGCGTCCATGCGGCGCGAGCCGATCACCCCGGTCGAGAGCCCCACGACGTTGAGGCCGCCGAAGAAGCGGCAGTGCTCCATCTTGGTGCAGCGGTCCTCCACCACCTCGAGGCCCGCGTCGCGCGCCCGCTGCGCCGACTCGGGTTCGTTGATGCCGAGCTGCATCCAGATCACCTTGGCGCCGAGGGCGATCGCCTCGTCCACGATCGGCGGCACGTCCTCGGGTCTGCGGAAGATGTTGACGATCTCGAGAGGGCCGAGCTCGGCGGCGGCGGCCAGCGTGGGCACGCACCGGTTGCCGAGCACCTCGTCGCACATCGGGTTCACCGGTGTGATGTCGTAGCCGTTGGCCTGCATGTGCACCATCGCGCGGTGGCTCGGGCGGTCGGCCTTCGGCGACAGGCCCACCACCGCAAGGCGGCGGTAGCGCTCGAGGATGCGGCGCACGGCGTCCGAGGGGGCGCCGTCGCTCATGCCGGCGTACTGGGCCACGGCCGCAGTATGACCGCCCCGGCCCCGTCGGGGCGCGCGGCATTGGCTGACGGCTGCCGCACGAGGCTTCACAAGTCGTTCACCACAGGGTCACAGCAAAGTCACCCGGTGCCGTCCGGCCGTTGGTTCACTGCCATCGCGTTCCCTGGGAAGCGTTCCGGCGCTCCCGTTTTTCGTTCGAGAGGAGCATCACCAGATGGCAGTACGTGGACGCAGGATCGCCCTGATCGCGGCCGCCGCCGCGCTCGCCGTGGGCTCGCTCGCCGCCGGCTGCGGCGACGACGACTCCGGCTCCGACACCTCGGGCGGCGACGCCGCCGCGAGCCTGGCCGGCGACATCAAGGTCGACGGCTCCTCAACCGTCGCTCCCCTCACCTCAGCTGCCGCCGAGGCCTTCGCGGCCGACAACGGCGACGTGAACATCACCGTCGGCACCTCCGGCACCGGTGGTGGCTTCGAGCTCTTCTGCACCGGCGAGACCGACATCTCGGACGCCTCGCGCGCCATCAAGGACGAGGAGATCGCCGCCTGCGAGACCGGCGGGGTCACCTACGAGGAGCTGCGCGTCGCATCCGACGGCATCACCGTCGTGACCTCCTCGAGCGCCGACGTCGGCTCGGACGCCCTCACCTCGGCCCAGCTGAAGGCCGTCTGGGGCCCGAAGTCGAAGATCAGCAACTGGAAGGACATCCCGGGCGGCGGCTTCAACGACGTCGGCCTGACGCTGGCGGGCGCCGACTCGCAGTCGGGCACCTACGACTTCTTCAACGAGACGATCCTCGGCGAGGACGCGGCCGGTGAGGTCATCACCCCGCGCCAGGACTACACGGCCTCGGCCGACGACAACGTCACGGTGCGCGCGGTGACCGGCGCCGACGGCGGCATGGGCTACTTCGGGTTCTCGTACTTCGAGGAGAACATCGACAGCCTGAAGGCCTTCACGCTCGACGGCGTCGCGCCCACGGTCGAGACGATCACGGACGGCACCTACCCGCTCTCGCGTCCGCTGTTCATCTACGTCAACACCGAGTCGCTCGCCAAGCCCGAGGTCGCCGCCTTCGTCAGGTACTACCTGGAGAACGCGACCAGCCTCGCCGAGGAGCAGCAGTTCGTCCCCGCGCCGCAGGACGCGCTGGACGAAGCCCTCGCGAAGCTCCCCGCCTAGGTCATAGGCTGACGACGTGACGGCAGGCGAGACCATGAACGCGGACGGATCCCCCCGTCTCGCCCGCCGTCGCCGGCGCCCCCTCGAGCAGGCAACGCTCCTGCTCCTGGGGGCGGCGGCGCTCGTCTCGGTCCTCGTGACCGTGGGGATCGTGGCGACCCTCCTCACCGAGGGCGCCCCGTTCTTCGGCGACGTCGGCGTCATCGACTTCCTGACGGGAAGCGTCTGGGAGCCGGTCAACGACACCTACGGGGTCCTGCCCCTGCTGTCGGCCAGCCTCATGATCGCGGGCATCGCCGCCGTGGTCGCGATCCCCCTGGGGCTCGGCTCGGCGATCTACCTCTCCGAGTACGCGGCCGAGCCGGTGCGCCGCTCGGTGAAGCCGGTCCTCGAGCTCCTCGCCGGCATGCCGACGATCGTGCTCGGCTTCTTCGCACTCGACGCGATCACCCCCGCGCTGCAGAAGCTCGGGGCTGATCGACGACAACCAGATCTTCAGCGCGCTCGCCGCCGGAATCGTGGTCGGGCTGCTGATCACCCCCATGATCAGCTCGCTCTCCGAGGACGCGATGCGCGCGGTCCCGCGCGCGATGCGCGAGGGCGCCTACGGGGTCGGCGCGACCAAGCGCGTCGTCGCCAGCAGGATCGTCCTGCCCGCCGCCCTCTCGGGCGTGATGGCCGCGATCGTGCTCGCCGTCTCGCGCGCGGTCGGCGAGACCATGGCGGTCACCCTGGCCGCCGGGACCCAGGCGAACCTCTCCGGCGACCCCACCGACCCGATGCAGACGATCACCGCCTACATCGTGGCGATCGCCAAGGGCGAGGCCGTGCGCGGCAGCACCCAGTACCAGTCGATCTTCGCCGTGGGCATCCTGCTCTTCATCGTCACCCTCATCATCAACCTGGTGGCCGTGCGCTTCGTGCGCCGCTTCCGCACCGTCTACCAGTAGGGGGAGACATGGCGATCGACTCACCTTCCCTTCCGCTCGGCGACGCCGCGGCGGTCCGGCCGCTGCGGACCAAGAAGCCGCGCCCGGCGGACGCCATCTTCCACGTCGGAGTGCTCGGCGCGGTCATCATCACGATGGGTGCCCTGGTGTGGCTGCTCGGGACGATCCTCGCCTCGGGTCTGTCCGGCCTCGACTGGGCCTTCATCACCGATCCGGTCTCGACCAGCGCCAAGCGGGCCGGATTCAACTCGGCGCTGCGCGGCTCGCTGGTCCTGATGCTGATCACGGTCACCGTCGCCATCCCGATCGGCTTCGCCGCCGCCACCTATCTGGAGAAGTTCGCGTCCCTCAGCCGCAGCCAGCTCGAGGGCAATGCCAACGCGCGCAGGCGCCGGATGAATGAGATGGAGGCCGCGGGCGCGACCGGGCTGCCCCTCACGCTGAAGCGCCTGTCGGTGAAGGCCAGCTTCCTCTGGGCCCGCATCGGCCCCCCGATCAACCGGGGCGTCGAGGTGAACATCTCGAACCTGGCGGCCGTTCCCTCGATCATCTACGGCCTGCTCGGGCTCGCCCTGTTCGTCTCCTTCGCCGGCCTGCAGAAGTCGCTGCTCGCCGGCGGGCTCACGCTCGCCGTCCTCGTGCTGCCGATCATCATCATCGCCAGCCGCGAAGCCATCCGCGCGGTCCCGATCTCGATCGAGCAGGGCGCGATGGCGCTCGGCGCGACCCGCTGGCAGGCCGTATCGCGCCAGACCATCCCGGCCGCGATCCCCGGCATGCTCACCGGCACGATCCTCGCCATGTCGCGCGCCATCGGCGAGGCGGCTCCCCTCATCGTCGTCGGCGGCGTCGCCTTCGGGACGCAGACTCCGAGCCTCAACCCCGCCAAGGCCAACGACACCCCGCTCTTCGCGATGCCGCTCCAGATCTTCGACTGGGCCGATCGCCCACAGCAGGCGTTCCTCGATCTCGCCGCGACTGGCATCATCGTCCTGCTCATCGTGCTCGTCCTGATGAACACCGTCGCGATCGTCCTGCGCAACAAGTTCAGCCGACGCTGGTAAGGAGACCGACCGTGCCCGACTCGTTCCCCGAGACCGCGACGACCACAGCCGTGGGCGCCGACGCGGGCGAGAAGCTCGTGACCACGCCTCACGCGTCGGCCCCGGAGAAGCCCTCCGGTTCCCACGCCGTGGTCTTCCGGGCCTCGCACCTCGACTTCTTCTATGGCAAGGCGCGGGCGCTCAAGGACGTCAACGTCGACATCCACCGCAACGAGATCACGGCCCTGATCGGCCCCTCGGGTTGCGGCAAGTCAACCTTCCTGCGCTGCCTCAACCGTATGAACGACCTGATCCCCGGCACGGTCGTCGACGGCCGCATCGAGTTCCACGGCCAGGACCTCTACGCCTCGGACGTCAACTCGGTCGATGTGCGCCGGCGCATCGGGATGGTCTTCCAGAAGCCGAACCCGTTCCCGAAGTCCATCAAGGAGAACCTGTTCTTCGGGATGAAGGTCAACGGCATCAAGCCGACGATGGAGCGCGTCGAGGCCGTCCTGCGCAAGGCGTCGCTCTGGGACGAGGTCAAGGACAAGCTCAACGACGACGCGTTCGCGCTCTCGGGCGGCCAGCAGCAGCGTCTGTGCATCGCGCGGGCGATCGCCGTCGAGCCCGAGGTGATCCTGATGGACGAGCCCTGCTCGGCGCTCGATCCGATCTCGACCCTCGCCATCGAGGACCTGATGAACGAGCTGGTCGCGCAGTACACGATCGTGATCGTGACGCACAACATGCAGCAGGCCGCCCGTGTCTCCCACCGCACGGCCTTCTTCACCGTCGCCGGGATGGACCAGGGCGAGCGCTACGGGGTGCTCGCCGAGCACGGCGAGACCGAGCAGATGTTCACCGCCCCCTCCGACAAGCGCACCCAGGACTACATCACGGGGCGCTTCGGCTAGACGGCCCGCTCCACCGCCGAGGCCCGCGCCACCAGCAGGTGGTCGCGGCCGCGGGCGGCGATTTCGGCCCCGCAGCGAAGAGCGCCACGCGTTGGTCCGCATGGCCAGAGCCCCTTCGGCCGAGCAGATGAGCGGTCCTCGTCGCGCCGTCACCCCATGGGCGGCAGCGTCGCGCCGTCGCCAGTTTGTATACCGTCAGACGGGAGCGATCTCCGCGGGCCGGCTCGTGCCGAGGGCCCCGGCGGTGTCGAGGCGCACCAGCGCGTCCACCGCGGCCGGCCAGAAGTGGGTGCCCGAGCAGCGCACGCACTCCTCCAGCGCCTCCTCGCCGCCCAGCGCCTCGCTGTACTCGCGCGAGCTGGTCATCGCGTCCCAGGCGTCGGCCAGCGCGAGGATGCGAGCGCCCTCGGGGATCGTGGTGCCGTCGATCCCGTTGGGGTAGCCGTCGCCGTCCCAGCGCTCGTGGTGGTGGGCGACCCAGTCGACCTGGTCGGGGTCGAGCACCTCCGAGACGATCCGCGCCCCGAGGCGCGCGTGATCCTTCATCAGCTCACGCTCGTCGGGTGTGAGGCCGGAGGGCTTGAGGAGGATCGAGTCGGGGATGCCGATCTTTCCGACGTCGTGGACGAGTCCCGCCTCGCGCAGCCGGATCGCCTGGTCGGGGGTCCATCCGAGCGCCGTGGAGATCATCACCGCCATGTCGGCCACCCGGATCGAGTGCCGCTGCGTGGCGGCGTCCCGCGCGTCGATCGCGCGCGCGAGGGCTCGCAGAGCGGCGAGCCCGTCCTCCCGCGCGATCTCGCGAGTGCGGTTGGGCACCGAGAGGTCGCCCATCAGGTCCGGGTTGTAACGGAACGACGCGTCACGGCCGTGACGCTTGGCCCAGTAGAGGGCCGAGTCCGCCTGCGCGAGCAGCCCGTCTGCGTCGAGATCGCCCGAGAGGGTCGCCACGCCGAGCGACGCCGTGAGCCTGCCGGCATCGCCAGGGTAGTCCGTCGCCCGTACGGCCGTCCTCACTCGCTCCGCAACGGCCAGCGCCGTCACGCCGTCCGTGTCGGGCAGCAGCATGAGGAACTCCTCACCGCCGATTCGGGCGACGACGTCGCCCGACCGCGAAGACTCCCGGATGCGCCGGGCGGTCTCCACCAGAACCAGATCACCCACCGGGTGGCCGAAGGTGTCGTTGACCGCCTTGAAGTGGTCGAGGTCCATCATGATCGCGCTGAGTCCCCCGCCGCCGGAGCGCGCCGCCGCCGTCACCTCCTGGAGCCGGTCGTGCAGCAGGCGCTGATTCGACAGGCCCGTGAGCGGATCGGTGTCGGCCAGGTACCGCAGTCGCTCGGTGGCGCCGTGAAGCGCCGCCAGAACGCGCCGTCGGCTGCGGGAGGTCAGCCGCCACGTCAGCAGGCCGAGCAGCAGGGCGAGCAGGGCCGTGCCGCCCGTCAGGACGATGATGCGCCGGGTCGCGGTGGCCACGCGATCGTTGCTCGCCTCGAGAGCCGCGGCGTTCTGCTCACCCCAGATCGTCGCGCTCTCCTTGAGGCCGGAGATGAGCGGTGAGAGCCGGGCGATGAAGCGCGCGTCCCCCTCGGAGCCCGGCGGTCCGGGATCGCCCGTGCCGAGGACGAGCGCAACCAGAGCGTCGAGGCGACTGAGCGTGTCGCGCACCGCGGATGCCTCGACCGCGCGGGTGACGCCCACGCTTTCGCTGAGCTCTCGGGCGATGCCCGTCACCTCCAGCACCTTCCGGCCGATGGCCACCGGCACTCCCGAGCCACCACCGGCGCGGTGGCGCCAGAAGGCCGCCTCCTGCTCCTGCAGCGTGTACTTCACCTCGTCCAAGCGGCTCTGCGTGATCTGGACGGCGCGATAGGTCTCCAGCTCCGCCACCATGCCCCGCCCCGTGATGGCCGCAACAGCCACGACCACCAGTGCGAGGACCACGAGAATCGCCACCTGCACGGCCTGCAGGCCGCGCTCGGCCCGGGCCGCGGCAGCCCAGCCCTCGTCGCGGCGTCGGTCGCCCCCGTGCGGCGACGGGGTCGCGGGTCGGACTCTGATCACTCTTCCATTGTCGGCTGCTGTGCGTCGCACTACACGCGCAGGGCGAGACTCTGCCCCCCCGAGACACGCGAACGCGGCTCAGGGGGGCGGTCCGATCAGGAGGCGGTGCTCTCCTTGTAGAGCCGGCGCAGCACGGTCGGCAGGATGCCGCCGTTGTGGATGTAGTTCAGCTCGGTCGGTCCGTCCACGCGCGCGAGCACGCTGAACGAGCCGGTCGAGCCGTCCTCGCGGGTGTAGGCGATCGTCACGTCCTGGCGCGGGGCCAGGTCGGCCAGGCCGGTGAGCGCGAAGGTCTCGCGGCCGGTCAGGCCGAGCTCCTCGTGGCCCTCGCCCTCGTGGAACTGGAGGGGCAGGACGCCCATGCCCACCAGGTTGCCGCGGTGGATGCGCTCGAACGACTTGGCGATGACCGCCCGGACGCCGAGCAGCAGGGTGCCCTTGGCGGCCCAGTCGCGGCTCGAGCCGTTGCCGTAGAGCGCTCCGGCCATCACGATCAGCGGCGTCCCCGCGGCCTGGTAGTCCATCGAGGCGTCGTAGATGCTCGTGATCTCGCCGGTGGGCAGGTACTCGGTCCAGTTGCCCTCCTTGCCGCCGGCGAGGGCGTTGCGCAGGCGGATGTTGCCGAACGTGCCGCGCATCATCACCTCGTGGTTGCCGCGTCGCGAGCCGAAGCTGTTGAAGTCGCGGGGCTCCACTCCGTGCTCGATCAGGTACCGCCCGGCCGGGGAGCTCGCCGGGATGCTGCCGGCCGGCGAGATGTGGTCGGTGGTGATCGAGTCGCCGAGCACCGCCAGGGCGCGGGCGCCGACGATGTCGGTGATCGCGGGCGGCTCCGGGGTGATCGTGCTGAAGAACGGCGGCAGCTGGACGTAGGTGGACTCCGAGTCCCAGGCGTAGGTCTGACCCTCGGGCACCGGCAGGGCGCGCCAGCGCTCGTCGCCCTCGAACACCGTGGCGTAGCTCTCGGTGAAGAGCTTGCGGTCGACCGACCCGTGCACGGCGTCGGCGACCTCCTCCTGGGTCGGCCAGATGTCGGCCAGGTAGACCGGGCCGTCCGAGCCCTCGCCGAGCGGCTCGGTGGTGAGGTCGATGTCGACCCGGCCGGCCAGCGCGTAGGCCACCACCAGCGGCGGCGAGGCGAGGTAGCTGGCGCGGATGTTCGGGTGGATGCGGCCCTCGAAGTTGCGGTTGCCCGAGAGCACCGCGGCGGCCACCAGGCCGTTCTTCTCGATGGCCTCGTCGATCGGGCCGGCCAGCGGGCCCGAGTTGCCGATGCAGGTGGTGCAGCCGTAGCCGACGAGGTCGAAGCGCAGCTCGTCGAGGAACGGCGTCAGGCCGGCGCGGTCGAGGTAGCCGGTCACCGCGCGGCTGCCCGGGGCGAGGCTGGTCTTGACCCACGGCGGGGTCTTCAGGCCCTTCTCGACGGCCTTCTTGGCGAGCAGGCCGGCGCCGACCATCACGTACGGGTTGGAGGTGTTGGTGCAGCTGGTGATGGCGGCGATCGCCACCGAGCCGGTCTGCAGCGGGAAGGTCTCGCCGTCCACCGTCACGTCCACCGGCTCGTAGTGCGGGCCGGCGCCGTTGGCGACCAGGCCGTCGGTGAAGTTCTCGCGGAACTCGCCGGCGACGTTGTCGAGCGTCACGCGGTCCTGCGGGCGGCGCGGGCCGGCGAGGCTCGGGACGATCGTCGAGAGGTCGAGCTCGAGCGTCTCGTCGAACTCGGGGTCCGGGTCGGCGTCGGTGCGGAAGAGGCCCTGGGCCTTGGCGTAGGCCTCGGTGAGGGCGATCGTCTCGGCCGGGCGGCCGGTGGTGTCCATGTACCGCAGGGTCTCGTCGTCGATCGGGAACATCGTGGCCGTGGCGCCGAACTCCGGCGACATGTTCGAGATCGTCGCGCGGTCGGCCAGGCTGAGCGACGAGAGGCCGGCGCCGTAGAGCTCGACGAACTTGCCGACGACGCCGTGCGTGCGGAGCATCTCGGTGACCGTGAGCACGAGGTCGGTGGCCGTGGTGCCGGCGGGGATGCGGCCGGTGAGCTTCAGGCCGATGACCGTCGGGGTCGGCTGCGAGAGCGGCTGGCCGAGCAGCACCGCCTCGGCCTCGATGCCGCCGACGCCGAAGCCGAGCACGCCCACGCCGTTGATCATCGTGGTGTGCGAGTCGGTGCCGACGAGGGTGTCGGGGAACGCCATCAGCTCGCCCTCGATCTCACGGGTCTGCACGACCGGCGAGAGGTACTCGAGGTTGACCTGGTGCACGATGCCGGTGCCCGGCGGCACGGCGCGGAAGTCGCGGAACGCCTGCTGGGCCCACCGCAGCAGCATGTAGCGCTCGCGGTTGCGCTCGTACTCGATCTCGACGTTGGCGGCGAAGGCGTCGTGGTCGCCGAAGCGGTCGACCTGCACCGAGTGGTCGATGACCAGGTCGGCCGGGACCAGCGGGTTGATCAGGCTGGGGTCGCCGCCGAGGGCGCTCATCGCGTCGCGCATGGCGGCGAGGTCGACCACGCAGGGCACGCCGGTGAAGTCCTGCATCACGACGCGGGCGGGGAGGAAGGGCACCTCGGCCGTGGAGCCCGAGCGCGGCGTCCAGCCGGCGAGCGCCTTCACGTCCTCCTCGGTGACGAAGCCGCGGCCGCAGTTGCGCAGCACGGTCTCCAGCAGCACCTTGATCGTGTACGGCGTGCGGGCCAGGTCCTTGCGCACGGCGTCGAGCCGGTAGATGACGTGGGATCGCCCGCCCGCCTCGAGGGTGTCACGGGCGGAGAAAACGTCGGGCGTCCGGGTCAAAGCGGGTCTCCTCGTCGGGGCGTGCGATGCGACCAGAAAGCCTACCGTTCCGGGCCACTTCTGACGCGGGCGAATCGCATCACCGGGGATCGAGGCCGAGCCCGACCTCGTCCACGATCGCCTGGGCGTGCCCCAGATCGTGCTCGACCTGGAGGGTGTCGAAGCTGGTGGTGCCGTACTCGATGCGGTTCCGGAAGCGTCGCAGTCGGTCCAACTCGCCCGACGACGGGCCTGTGAGGGCGGCTGCCGCGTAGCGGGCGGTCGCCTCATGGGCGCCCGGTGCGTTCCGGGCCCGGAGCCCGGCCGCCTGCATGTGGGCCGCGACCGCCTTCCTCGCGGCGTCGTAGAGGAGGGCGTATGCGGCGTCGGGATCCTCGCGGGCGAGGAGCGCCGCCGACCGGAGGTGCCGCCGGGCCGAGGATAGGCGGCGCCCGGCGGAGTCGAGGTCGGCCGGCACCCGCTCGAGTCGTCGTGCTCCGACGAGCTCCTCGATGGTCACTGCGAGGTGGCGCTCTCGCCGAGCAGCGGGATGAGCGCGCCATCCCGGACTGACGTCAGGAACCCGGAGCGGTCGTCGGACACCCAGGCGTCATGAGTGACGATCACGGGGTTCACCTCCACGCCGAGCTCGCGCTCCACCCCGGAGGACGCCCGGTAGACGGCGTCGGGGTCCGGTGTGCCCACGACCAGGAGGTCGATGTCGCCCGGTGGCTCCTGCATCTCCCGGGGATAGACGGCGTATCGCGCCCATGAGCCGAAGATGTAGGCCTCGGAGACGTCCGGGATCGTCTCGACGGCCTCGCGGAGGAGTGGGACCGGGCCGAACGCCTTGATGATGAGGGCCCGCAGGTCGGGGAAGAACGGCGAAGACCGGTCGGCCCGCACGCGACGCACGTTGCCGATCCTCTGGCTCTCGACGAGCCCCGATCGGCTGAGCCGCTCCACCTCCCGCTGCACGCTCGAGACCGCCAGGTTGACCGACCGGGCGAGATCCGTGAGGGACCGCCACTCGTCGCCGCCCCCGATCATCAGCCGCGCCAGCAGGCGGGCCTGACCGGCGGAGCGGAAGATCGGGAGCATCTCCGGAACGGTTTGCATATGACGCAATGTACTTTGCGTCATATGCAAACTCAAACCGGCGGTCTCACCCCGGGGCGTGCAGCTTCCGGTAGGTGATGCGCTTGGGGCGAGCGCCCTCTTCGCCGAGGGTCCGCTTGCGGTGGTCCTCGTACTCCTGGAAGTTGCCCTCGAACCAGGTCACAACGCTGTCGCCCTCGAAGGCGAGGATGTGGGTCGCCACCCGGTCGAGGAACCAGCGATCGTGCGAGGTGATCATCGCGCAGCCCGACCAGGCCACGACGGCCTCCTCCAGGGCGCGGAGGGTGTCGACGTCGAGGTCGTTGGTCGGCTCGTCGAGCAGCAGCAGGTTGCCGCCGCCGGCGAGCAGCTTGGCGAGGTGCACGCGGTTGCGCTCACCGCCCGAGAGCATCCCGACCGGCTTCTGCTGGTCGGCGCCCTTGAAGTTGAACGAGGCCACGTACTGGCGCGAGTTGATCTCGTCGCTGCCGCCGAGCTGGATCAGGTCGAGGCCGCCGGAGATCTCCTCCCAGACGGTCTTCGTCGCCCTCGAGCTCGCGCGACTGGTCGACGTAGGCGAGCTGGACGGCCGGGGCCATGCGGATCGTGCCCGAGTCGGGCGTCTCCACGCCGGCGATCATCTTGAACAGGGTCGTCTTGCCGGCGCCGTTCGCGCCGATCACGCCGACGATGGCGCCCGGGGGCAGGGTGAAGGAGAGGTCGTCGATCAGCAGGCGGTCGCCGAAGCCCTTCGTGACGTTCGAGACCTCCATCACCAGGTCGCCGAGCTTCGGCGGCGACGGGGATGCGGATCTCGACCGCCTTCGAGCGGCGCTCGCCCTCCTCCGCGCGCGAGCTTCTCGTAGTTGGCGATGCGCGCCTTGCTCTTGGCCTGGCGGGCCTTGGGCGAGCTGCGCACCCACTCCAGCTCGCGGGCGAGGGCCTTCTGGCGGGCCGACTCGGTCTTCTCCTCCTGCTCCAGGCGGATGCGCTTCTGCTCGAGCCAGCTGGAGTAGTTGCCCTTCCAGGGGATGCCGCGGCCGTAGTCGAGCTCGAGGATCCAGCCGGCCACGTTGTCGAGGAAGTAGCGATCGTGGGTCACGGCGACGACGGTGCCCGGGTACTCCTCGAGGTGCCGCTCCAGCCAGTCGACCGACTCGGCGTCGAGGTGGTTGGTGGGCTCGTCGAGCAGCAGCAGGTCGGGGGTGGAGAGCAGCAGGCGGCACAGGGCCACGCGGCGGCGCTCGCCACCGGAGAGAGTGGTCACGTCCTGGTCGCCCGGCGGCACGCGCAGCGCGTCCATCGCGACGTCGAGCTTGCGCTCCAGGTCCCAGAGGTCGAGGCGGTCGATCTTGTCCTGCAGCTCGCCGTACTCGACGAGCGCCGTCTCCATCTCGTCGGGCTCCATCGCCCCGAGCTTGGCGCCGATCTCCTCGAAGCGCCGCAGCAGGCCGACCGACTCGGCCGCGCCCTCCTCGATGTTGCCGCGGACGTCCTTGGAGGGGTCGAGGTCGGGCTCCTGGGGGAGCAGGCCGACGGTCGCGCCGGGGGCCAGCGCGGCCTCGCCGGTGAACTCCTTGTCGAGGCCGGCCATGATGCGCAGCAGCGTCGACTTGCCCGAGCCGTTCACGCCCAGGACGCCGATCTTGGCGCCCGGCATGAACGACAGCGAGACCTCTTTGAGCACCGTCTTGTCGGGCGGATGCGTCCGCCCGAGCTTGTACATGGTGAAGATGTACTGGTCCGCCAATGCCGCCCCTTCGGAGTGTGTGCCCTGGCGCCGAGGGACTCCCGAAGAGCCGCCGTCCCGCCACCTCGCTCCGGGGGAGTGTGCCAGGTCCGCCGCGGAAGCGGCCACGGGGGACTCCGGGCGCGCACGGCGTAATCACATGGCCGAAACAGAACCGTCGGTGGCCGGCCGCTCAAGTCGACCCGCGCTATCGTCGAATGCGACACCGAAGAGATGACGGCGCGGCGGGGCCGCGCACACGCCCCCAGGAGGGGATGAACATGATCGAGGAACTGACGCGACGGCCCGTGGCCGTCGATTCGGGCTGTGTGGCCCATCTGAGCGAGGGCGGCTGGGGTCACTACCACCGCCCCGAGTGCGCACTGGCGCCCCACCGGGGCGAGCCGGGCGTGCGCCATGTGGTGCACGGGCCCTGGCGCTACCTGTCGGCCCACTGGCAGCCCTGCCCGGTCTGCCGTCCGCCCGTCATGGGGCTGAGCGCCGCCGCCTAGCTGTAGCGCCCGCGGGGCACTGTGGCGCGCCGCTCCGCTACCGTTGACACTCCGGTCGAGTGGGCGACGGAAGGGATGTGGCGGTGGATGTGACCGAGGCCAGCTTCGGCGCCGATGTGATCGAGCGCTCGCGTGAGGTTCCCGTCGTGGTCGACTTCTGGGCGGCCTGGTGCGGCCCCTGCCGGCAGCTGGCGCCCGTGCTCGAGGCGGCCATCGAGAAGCGGGCCGGCGGCGTGATCCTGGCCAAGGTTGACATCGACTCCAATCCGGCCCTCGCCCAGCAGTACCGCGTGATGAGCATCCCCTTCGTCAAGGGCTTCCGCGACGGGGAGCCGGTCGCCGAGTTCGTCGGCATGCAGCCCCTTCCGGCGATCGAGGCCTTCCTCGACGCGCTCGTGCCCTCCGAGACCGAGCGCCTGGTGTCGCTCGGCGACGAGGCCTCCCTGCGGGAGGCGGTCGATGGAGAGCCCGCGCACGTCGGCGCCCGCGTCGCCCTCGCGAAGCTGCTGATGGACGACGGCCGCACCGACGAGATCGTCGCGATCCTCGAGCCGGTGTCGTTCGACCAGCGCGCCGGCGCGCTGCTCGCGCGCACCCGGCTGGCGGGCGTCGATCAGCCCGACGTGGCGGCGGGGCTCGCGGCCCTCGGCCGCGGTGACGTGGAGCAGGGCCTCGCCCACCTGGTCGACGCCGTGCGCGTGCTCGGGGCCGGAGCTGCGCGAGGACCTGCGCGCCGCCCTGCTGGGCATCTTCGCCGACCTCGGCGAGCACCACCCGCTGGCTACCCGCTTCCGACGCCGGCTCGCGCAGGCGCTCTACTGACCGCGGGTTTCACACCTCCGGCCAAGCCGGAGACCCAGGACCTGTTCACCGGCCTCGCCGGGCCGGCCTACTCGCGCCGCGCGGCGCTGCTGTCGCTCGGGCAGGAGCCGCGCTGGCACCGCTTCCTGGTCGATCGCCTGCCGGTCGGCCCGGACGCGCACGTGCTCGACGTGGCCACCGGCACCGGCGCGGTGGCCGAGCGCCTGGTGCGCGAGCACCGCTGCCGGGTGACCGGCATCGATCAGAGCGCCGACATGCTGGCGGCGGCGCGCGACGCGGCTCCAGGACGCCGGCCTCTCCCAGCGGGTCACCCTGCTCCAGGGTGAGGCCGAGCACCTGCCCTTCCCCGATGCGGCCTTCGACGCTCTCACGGTCACCTACCTGCTGAGGTACGTCGAGGATCCCGGTGCGGTCCTCCGCGAGCTGGTGCGCGTGGTGCGCCCGGGCGGCACGGTGGCGAGCATGGAGTTCGGCGTGCCGCCGCGCGCGCTGCCGAGGGCGGCGTGGCGGCTCTACACCGGCGTGATCCTGCCGGCCGGGGGCATGCTGGTCGGCGGGCGCGGATGGTGGCGGGCCGGGCGCTTCCTGCACCACAGCATCCCCGACCTCTACCGGCGGCACCCCCTGCCCGCGCTGCTGGAACTGCACCGCGCGGCGGGGCTGGTCGACGTGCGGCTCCGCCGCCTCAGCTTCGGCGGCGGGGTCGTCATCTGGGGCCGCCGGGCCGCCTGAGGGTCCCGCCCGCCGGCCCGTCGCGGCGGAGGTGCGGGCATGAGCAGGGCCCTCGGGCGACCCGGGGCTCAGGAAACCCACCAGGACGCCGATGGAGGTGCTGAAATCGGCCGACCTGGGGAGTGAGATGGCGCAGGACGCAGCCGGCGCGGCGGTGGCGGCACCCGCACGTGCGGGCCTTGGCGAGGTGCTCATCGAGATGGGCGCGATCACGCGCACCGTGCTCGAGACAGCCCTCCAGCGTCAGCGCGAGGAGGGTGGTCGCCTCGGCGAGATCCTCGTCGCCAACAACTACATCACGCCCGAGGTCATGGGCGACGGCCTGGCGCGCCGCCTCGGCGTGCCGCGCGCCCGCCTGGCGGGCGGGGTCGACCCCGCCATCCTCAACCTGCTCGACGAGCGCAGCCGGCGCCGTTACAGCGTGGTGCCGATGGGCGTCGACCAGGGCGGCGCGCTCATGCTCGCGATGGCCGACCCCTCGGACGTCCTCACCCTCGACGACCTCCGGATGCTGGTGGGACGCGACGTCCGCCCCGCGCTGGCGCTCGAGTCGGAGATCGAGGCGTTCCTCGCCGCCGGCAACGTCCACCAGGACAACTTCCTCTCCGGCCTGGTCCGCGAGGCCGGGCCCAGCGTCAGCAACGAGCGCGACAACGAGATCGACGGCGACATCATGTCGTTCACCGGCGAGACCGCGCCGGTGGTGCGGATGGTGGGCTCGATCGTGTCCCGCGCGGTGGAGGAGGGCGCCTCCGACATCCACCTCGAGGCGCAGTCCGACGAGATGCTGGTCCGCTACCGCATCGACGGCGTGCTGCGCACCGTGGCCGCGATCCCGGGCGGGCTCTCGCGCGAGGTCGTCAGCCGCATCAAGGTCATGGGCGAGATGGACATCGCAGAGCGGCGCGTGCCGCAGGACGGCCGCGTGAGCCTCACGGCCGCCGGCCACCGCCTCGACCTGCGCGTGGTGACCGTCCCCACCGTGCACGGCGAGGGCATCGTCATCCGGATCCTCGACACCTCCAACGCCATGCGCAAGCTGTCGGACCTCGGGTTCGGCGGCGACACGCTCGAGCGCTTCACCTCCTGCTACCGGCGCCCCTACGGCGCCGTGCTGGTGAGCGGCCCGACCGGATCGGGCAAGTCAACGACCCTCTACGGGGCGCTCCACTCGCTGAACACCGGCGACCGCAAGATCATCACCGTCGAGGACCCGGTGGAGTACCGGCTGGCCGGCATCAACCAGGTGCAGGTCAACGCCAAGGCGGGCCTCACGTTCGCCACCGGCCTGCGCGCCCTGCTGCGCAGCGACCCCGACGTGCTGATGATCGGCGAGGTGCGCGACGGCGAGACGGCCCAGATCATGATGCAGGCCGCCCTCACCGGCCACCTGGTCATGGCCACCATCCACACCAACGACGCCGCCAGCGCCCTCACCCGGCTCACCGAGATGGGCGTCGAGCCGTTCCTGTCGGCCTCCGGCGTGCTCGGCGTGCTGGCCCAGCGCCTCGCGCGGCGCCTGTGCATGGAGTGCCGCAAGCCGGTCAAGATCGCCGCGGCCACCCTGCGCGACTTCGCCGGCGACCACCAGCCTCCCCGAGGGCGTCGACCGACCCGGCGACGATCTACCAGTCGGTCGGCTGCGGCGCCTGCCGCCAGACCGGCTACAAGGGCCGGCTCGGCATCTACGAGATGCTCACCATGAGCGAGGAGATCGAGCGGCTCACCGCCGCCTCGGCGCCGTCGTCGGAGATCCGCCGCCAGGCGCGCCGCGAGGGCATGCGGACGATGCGCGAGGACGGCGTCCTCAAGGTGCTCACCGGTCAGACCACCCTGGCCGAGCTGGCCCGCACCGTCGCCTGATCGGCGGCGGGGGCCGCGCCGCCCGCCCGGTTCAGTCGTCGCTCTTCTCCTTGGCGCGCGCGACGATCGCCGGGTCGGGAGCGTAGACCACGCTCGGATCCTTGCCCTCGTAGTCGAACTGGTTCAGGAACGCGCGCAGCGCGTTGATCCGGCCGCGCTTCTTGTCATTGCTCTTGACCGTGATCCAGGGCGAGTACTTCTTGTCGGTGCTGGCGAACATCGCCTCCTTGGCCGCGCCGTACGCGTCCCAGCGGTCCAGGCTCTCCAGGTCCATCGGCGAGAGCTTCCAGCGCCGCACCGGGTCGAGCTGGCGGATCGCGAACCGGGTGCGCTGCTCGTCCTGGGTGACCGAGAACCACAGCTTGGTCATCGTGGTGCCGGACTCCACCAGCATCCGTTCGAACGCCGGCGCCTGACCCATGAAGGTCTCGTACTGCTCGTCGGAGCAGAACCCCATCACGCGCTCGACCCCGGCCCGGTTGTACCAGGACCGGTCGAACAGCACGATCTCCCCGGCGGTGGGCAGGTGCTGGATGTAGCGCTGGAAGTACCACTGACCCAGCTCGGTCGAGGTGGGTTTGGTGAGCGCGACGACCCGGGCCGCCCGGGGGTTCAGGTGCTCCATGAACCGCTTGATCGTGCCGCCCTTGCCCGCCGCGTCGCGTCCCTCGAAGACCAGCACGTGCTTGGCACCGGTGTCGATGGTCCAGTACTGGAACTTCAGCAGCTCGACCTGCAGCTGGTACTTCTCCCTCTCGTACTCGTCACGGTCCATCAGCTCGGAGTAGGGGTAGCCCTCACGCCAGGTCTCGACGGCCTGGCCGTCGGGGGCGATCAGTACCGGGTCCTCACCGTGGTCGTCGCGCACGGAGTAGCCCTCGGCCCGGGTCAGGTCGATGTACTCACGGAGGTTCATCTTCTGGGCCACGGGGATAGCATGCCCGGCCGCAGACCACGGCGCACGAGTTCGACTGTCACGGTTCCCGTGAGGCGCCGTCGCCGCCACCCCCCTTCCGGGGGAGGTCCGCCCCTCCTCGCGGGGGGTGGCCGGCGTTCTCCGTGGACCTACCGTCCGGTGTGCGAGGTGGCGATGGACCACCCCGCCCGCTCGGACGAAGGGGTTCGCAGATGCACACCGTTCTCGACATCGACGCATGGGCCCGTGACGTGGCCGCCGCCGAATCGATCGCGATCCGCCAGGCGGTCCGCGACGCCATGACCTCCGGCGCCAGCGGCCTCGCCGCGCTCTCGGTGGTGCGCCGCCGCCTCGCCCGGCTCACCGACGAGCAGCGCGCGATGGTGGTCGCCGGCATCGGCAACCAGGTGGACGAGAAGGTCTAACCGCCCCGGCGGGGCCAGGCGTCGGGGGCGAGCTCGCCGGTGAGGGCCTGGCGGTAGCAGGGGATGTCCGTGATGTGGCGCCCCACCAGCACCAGGTAGCGGTCGGCTGTGTGCACGTCCATCACCGACCGGCCGCGCCGCGCCGAGCGCAGGCGCCTCTCGGCCGACTCGGGGTCGATCTCGAAGCGGGCGCCCGCGCGGCGGGCCAGCTCGCCGAGCGACAGGCCGGTGCGCACCATCTCCCGGTCGATCAGCTCCATCACCTCGCCGCTCCACACCCACCGGGGCCCCTCCGCCACCGCCTCCGACACGCGTGCCCTCCCGGTCGTCTCTGCGCGCGGGGCAGCCCCCGCTCATCAGTGACTACCCCGGGGCGGGCGTTTCCTTCCCGGCCCGCGGCGACGATCGCCATCGCCGCGTCGGCGAGCGCCGCGGGCTCGCCCGGCGACTCCTCCGCCCCGGAGCGCAGGAAGACGTAGGTGATGCGCTCCACCGGCCGCCCGGTGGCGAGGGTGAGGCCGGCCGCGTAGAGCCCCGCCTGGAGCCGGTACCCGGCGAGGCGTCCGGCCACCTCGCTCGCGGGGACGTCGTCGGTCTTCCAGTCGATGATCTCCAGGCCGCCGGGCGTCGGCACCACCAGGTCGATGAAGCCCTCCACCACCGCGTCCTCGCGCGACATCGCGAAGGGCACCTCGCGCAGGGCGGCCCCCGACGCCCGCGCGCGCCCGGCCGCCTGCGATGAGAGGGCCGTCGCCACCAGGGCGGCGATCTCGCCGGCGCGATCGGGCACCGCCTCGGCCACCGCCTGCGCGGCCGCCACGGCGGCGACCTCTCCGGGCGGAGCGTCGAGGGGGAGGCTCTGCAGCGATGCGTGGACGGCGCGGCCCACCCGCGTCCCGCCGCGGCCCCGCGACCAGGGCTCGTCGCCCTCGCCGCGGCGCTCGCCGGTGGCCGAGGCGATGCCGGTCGCGCTCGTGAACCGCACGCGCACGGCGCCGCGCACCAGCTCGGCGCGGGCGGCGGCGTGGGCCTGCGGGGAGGGGTCGCCGGGCAGGTCCACCACGAGCCCGGCGAGCGGTCCCGCGGCGGCGCCGGGCGGCGCGGGCGGCGGCTCCCATCGCTCGGCGTGCTCGTGGGCGCCGACGCCCATCAGGCGGGAGGCGCCGCTGCCCGAGCCGGACTTCTCCAGGTGGTGCAGCGAGACGATCAGGTGGTCGCGTGCCCGGGTCGCGCCGACGTAGAGCACCCGCGCCGCCTCGGCGGCCGCGTGATCGCGCTCGCGCTGCTCGGCGCCGGCCACGTCGCCGAGCTCGAGGCGGGCCTTGCGCCCCTTGGCCCCGATCGCGACCGTCAGCTCGTCGTGGTGCCGCGAGAGCTCGGGGACCATCGTGTTCGGAGGGCGCGTGCCGATGCCGGCCAGGATGACGACCGGGAACTCCAGGCCCTTGGCGGCGTGCACCGTCAGCACCCGCACGGCGTCCTCGTCGTCGTCGAGGCCCGAGCCGTCGCGGTCGAGCACCGGCCCGGAGGTCCTCTCCTCGAGCCACTCGACGAACGCGCGCATGCTCTGCGGCCGCTCGTGCTCGAAGGCGCGGGCCTGCTCCACGACGAAGCGGGCCCGGCGGTAGGTGTCGCGCCCGCGGTTGAAGACGAGCCCCACCTCGACCATCCGCAGGTCGGCCACCAGGCGCTCCACCACCGAGGAGAGCGGCCCGTCGTGGCGCTCGGCGTGGTGGCCGCGCAGCCGCCGCAGCCCCTCCTGCACCGGCCCGGGGCCGTCGAGGCCCGGAGCCAGGTAGTTGAAGCGCAGGCCGTCCAGGCGGTGCTCGGCCAGCTCGCGGTCGGAGCAGGCGAACCCCGGGCTGCGCAGGGCCGCGACGATCGCGACCTCGTCGCTCGGGTCGTCGATCGCGGTGAGGCAGTTGATCAGGTCGCGCAGCTCCTGGGTGCGGTAGACGAGGCTGCCGCCCTCCACGCGGTACGGCACCCCGGCGTCCCGGAGGGCCGTCTCCAGCGCGCTGAGACCGGTGCGGCTGGGGATCAGCACCGCGATGTCGCCCAGGCGCACCGGGCGCACGGCGCCGTCGCGATCCTGCGCCTCCCATCCCTCGGCGATGGCGGCGCGGCAGGCGGCGGCGACGTCGCGCGCCTCGGCCCGGCGCAGGTCCCAGGCCTTGGCGGGCGGGGGCATCGGGCCGCCCATCCACGCGCACCCCCGGCCCGGCGAGCGCGCCGTCGCGCTCGGGGATCACCGGGGCGTAGGGGGGCTGCAGCGCCGGGTCGGCGCCATCGCCGATCAGCGCGCGCGAAGACCGCGTTGACCCAGTCGATCACGACCGCCCGCGAGCGGCGGTTGACGCTCAGCGTGGGCAGCAGGCCGCCGTCACCGCGCCACGCGCCGCTGCTCGGCGGCGTAGATCGCCATGTCCGCCCGGCGGAAGCGGTAGATCGACTGCTTGGGGTCGCCCACCAGGAACAGGCGGCCGGGGTCGAGGCCCCCGGTCTGCGGGTGGCGCGCGAACGACCCGGCGATCGCGGCCTGCCAGGGGTCGGTGTCCTGGAACTCGTCGATCAGCAGGGCGTCGTAGCGCGCGCGCATGGCCTCGCGGGCCGACGGGACGTCGCGCATCAGGTCGCGCGTCCACAGGATCAGGTCGTCGAAGACCAGCGTCCCCTCGCGCCGTCGGGCGCCGGCGTCGGCGAGGGCCAGGCGGGCGAGACGGGGCAGCACGTCGGCCAGGGCGCGCGCCCTGGCCTGTGCCAGCAGCGCCCCGAGCGCGTCGCTCACCGATCGCGCGACCTCGCGCGCCGCCTCCACGCCCTGCTTGCCGCCCCAGTTGCCCTGCGCGCCCAGGGTGCCGCACTTGCGCTCGTGCAGGTGCGTGTTCGCCGCCAGCAGGACGTCCCGGGCCGGGCCGTCGGCGAGGATGAGCTGCTCGAGCGCCTCGGCGAGCTCGGCGAGCAGCGCCAGGCAGCGGTCCTCGCCGTCGACCCCGTCCAGCGGCAGGGCCGAGATCCGGTCGCGCAGGACGGGCAGCACCGCCCAGTCGGGAGCCGGCGGCGAGGGGGGCGACGCGACGATGTCGGCGGCGAGGTCGGCGCGCTGCTGCAGGCGCAGCGCCAGCGTGCGGAGGCCTTCGGCGGTGAGACCGAGACCGAGTGCGCGATCGACGGCCTCGCCGTCGGGGTGGTCGGGATCGATCCCCTCGAGCGCCGCGCGCCAGCGCTCGTCGAAGCGCAGTCCCGCGGCCAGCTCGTCGAGGACCGTCAGCTCGGGATCGACGCCGGCCTCGGCGGCGAACGCCCGCAGCAGCGACTGGGCGAAGCTGTGGATGGTCGACAGCTGCGCGCGGTCGAGCCCGTCGAGCGCGGCCCGGAAGCGGCTTCGCACCTGCGGATCGGTGGTGTCGCGCTCGCCCTCCTCGAGCCCCGTCCGGACCCGGTCGCGCAGCTCCGCCGCCGCCCGCTCGGTGAAGGTGATGGCGGCGATCCGGTCGATGCGCCGGTCGGCCGCCACCAGCGCGACCACCCGGTCGACGAGCGCGCGGGTCTTCCCCGTGCCGGCGCCGGCCTCCACGAGCATGGTCGCGTCGAGGCGGTCGCGGATCAGCCCGCGGGCGGCGTCGTCGCTCACGGCGCGACCACGCCCCGCGGCCACCGCGACATCCCGCCAGGGGCCGACGGCGGGGTGGCCGCCCTTGCGGGCGAAGTCGTCGCCGCGGGCGCGCGAGCAGACGCGGGTGAAGTCGCAGCGCCCGCAGTTGGCGAACTCGGACCAGTGCTCGTTGAACTCGCCGGGCACCGGGGGGAACGCGCCCGCCGCGACCCCCGAGGAGATCGCCGCGATCGTGCGCGCGAAGGCGGCGTCCTCCACCGCGGTGGCGGTGTAGTCCTTCTGCTGGAACCCGCCGCGCGCCGTGATGTACCAGTACACCGCCGTTGCCTCGAGCGCCCCCGCGGCGGCCAGGAGGTAGACCGGGAGCTGGAGCCGGGTGCCGCCGCCGAGGGCACCCGAGTCGTCGGCGTCGGGCACCCGGCCGGTCTTGTAGTCGACCACCCAGACGCGGCCCTCGGGCGAGCGGTCGATGCGGTCGACGTATCCCACGAAGCGCTGGCCGCCCGGGCCGACCTCGTCGATGCGGCGCTCGAACTCCATCGGCACGGCGCCGGTCTCGCGCCGGAAGCGCGAGTCGGCGTCGAGGAAGTCGATCAGGTCGGTCGCGCAGGGCCCGCTCCTGCTGGCGCGCGAACACCGGCAGCCCGCCCAGGCCGCGCGTCCGGGCAGCGGCGAGCTGCGCGTCGAGCAGCTCCAGCAGCCGGACGGCCGTCGGCGCGGACCCATGGCTCGCCCACCCCGGGGCGCCCCTCGGCGCGCCGCTCCCGGAAGAAGGCCTCGAGGGCGCCGTGGACGATCGAGCCGCGCACCAGCGGGTCGATCGTCTCCGGATCGCGGGGCTGCTCGGGCACCCGCAACCCGAGCACGGTCGACAGCAGGAACCGGAACCCGCAGGCGCCGTAGGTCTCGAGGCGGGTGGGCGACACCGGGCTCGGCACGCCCAGGCGACCCGCCGGCCGCGAGGGCCCCCAGGTTGCCGTCCCACTCCGAGAAGGCGGCCCCCGCACGCGCCTCCAGCATCTCCAGCGCCCGCCCGAGCGGATCCGGCACGGGTGGCGCGGCCCCGGTCTGGGCCCGCGCCACGGCCGCTCGCATGCCCACCTCCCAGGCGTCGATCGGCCGGCCGCGCAGCTGGGCCGCCAGGGGGGAGGGCGGGCGCCTCAGCCACGGCGCCCCGGCGCGGCCGCGGAGGGCGGTGGCGGTCTCGACGCCCGCGTCGTGGTGACGCGCCGCGGCCAGAGCGAGGGGCGAGGGGTAGTGCTCGCGCGCCCCGGCGCCCTCGTAGAGAGGGCAGGTCATCACGACCGACGGCGCCGGCGCCGAGGGCGCGCCGGGCCGCCTCGCCCGCGCGCTCCACCCGGCGCGCCGCGTCCTCCACGAAGGGGTGGCTCGCGCGCAGGGCCTCCCAGGCGGCGTCGGGCACCAGGGCGTCGATGCCCGGTCCGGCGGGCAGCAGGCCCTCGACCGCCCCGCAGACGACCACCCGCGCGAAACGCAGGCCCGCGGCCGCGCGGTGATCGGCCACCAGTACGCCGTCGCCGAAGCGGCCCTCGCGGATCGCGGCCGCCTCCAGGTTCACCCGCAGCGCCCGCTGGAAGCCGGCGAGGGTGAAGGCGCCCCCCACGGCATCGACCGTCCCCAGTCGCTCCACCTCGGCGAGCACCTCGGGCGTGCCGGCCGCGCCCGGGTCGAGGTAGTCGGCCACGATCGCGCGGAAGCGGGTGAGGAACAGCGGCGGCCGGCTGCTCGGGCCGCAGCTCCTGCAGGCGCCGCCAGAGGGTCTCGACCACTCCGAGCAGCTCGATCGCCTCGGCGATCTCGTCGTCGAGCCACGAGCGGTCGATGCCCTCGCGCGACGCGGCGGCCATCTGTTCGCTGCGGTCGTCGCAGAGCGCCCGGATGCCATCGCGCCAGCGCACGATGCCGTGGGTCACGCCCGCCGCCCGCGAGAGCCGGTCCCACCGGCCGAGGCGCAGCGGCACCCGCTCGCCTCCGGCGCCCGGCAGATCGCGACGCACGGGGGCGAGTCCGAGGGCGTCGATCAGGGCGGTGCGCGACAGGTCGGAGCGCGCCACCTCGAGCAGCGCGAGCACGCCACGTCCGGCGGGGGCCTGCACGAGCGGGGTGCCGGGCATCGCGGCGACCGGCAGCGACGCCGCGCGCAGCGCCTCGCGCAGGGGCTCGGCGTAGGCGCGGTCGGCCCCGTGCAGCACCGCGATCTCGTGGATGGCGGTGCCCTCGGCGAGCGCGTCGAGCACCTCGCGCGCGGCCTCCCGCGCCTCCGAGGCGAGATCGGGCGCCAGCACCAGCCGCACGTCGTGCGAGGGCGCCGGTTCGGCCGCGACGACCATCCCTCCCCGCGCGTCGCGCAGCGCGGCAAGCAGGCGGTCGCCCGAGTGCGAGCGCGGGCCCGGCGGCACCAGGTGCAGCGCCCCGAGCTCGGCGGCGCGGGCCGGGTCCTCCTCCACGGCCTCCGCGGCCGCGTCGAGCAGGTCGTCCTCGTCGTAGAAGGCCGCGATCAGCTCGCGCCAGAGACCGTAGAGGCGCACCACCTCGACCAGGTGCGGGTCGCCCGTGCCCGGCGGCAGCGGCTCGCCGCCGCGCAGTCCGGCACGGCGCAGGCGGGCGAACAGCCGGCGCAGCGCCCGCGAGAACCCGGGCAGGTCGCGGATGGGATCGAGCGGCGGGCGCGCCTCGGCGGCGACCCGCTCGGCCAGATGGTCGCCGATCGGCCGTGCCATCGGGCGGCGCCCCGCCGCCGCCAGCCGGCCGGCGCCGATCAGCTCCGCCAGGCGCGGGAGCGTCTCGAAGCGCACGGCGGCGAAGTCGGTCATCCGGGCGAGGCGGCGGCGCAGCTGCAGTGCCGACAGGTGCGTCGGGCAGATCACCGTCACCGGCGCCAGGGGGTCGGAGGCGCGTCCGGCGGCGATCTGCGGCGAGCATCTCCTCGAGTGACGGAGCCGGGAGGTCCATCCCGATCACGGTACCCCCCGGGGCGGACGCCCGCCGACCCGCCGGGATACCCTCGGCGCGGACCGTGACCGCGTGATCGCCCACCTCGACCTCGACGCGTTCTTCGCCGCCGTGGAGATGCACCGGCGCCCGGAGCTGCGCGGGCGCGCCGTCATCGTGGGCGGCGATCCCCAGGGCCGGGGCGTGGTGGCGACGGCCAACTACGCCGCGCGGCGCTTCGGCATCCGATCGGCGATGAGCGCGTCGGAGGCGCTGCGGCGCTGCCCCGACGCGGTGTTCGTGCGCCCGGACATCGCGCACTACCGCGAGTGGTCGCAGCGGGTGTGGGACCTCGTGCGCGAGCTGTCGCCGGCGGTGGAGCAGCTGGGCCTGGACGAGGGCTACCTCGAGCTGCCCGACGAGGGCGCCGCGCAGGCCGCCGAGGACGTGCGCCGGGCCGTGGCCGAGCGGGTGCGGCTCTCCTGCTCGCTGGGCGTCGCCACCTGCAAGGTGGTGGCCAAGGTCGCCTCCGACCGCGACAAGCCGGGTGGTGTGACGGTGGTGGCCCCGGGCGACGAGGCCGCCTTCCTGGCCCCGCTGGCGCTGCGGGCGCTGCCGGGGGTGGGCCCGCGCACCGAGCAGCGGCTGGCGGCGGCCGGCCTCTCCACGATCGGCGACCTCGCCGGCGCTCGACGACGAGGCCCTGCTGGCCGCTGGCGCCCGGCCGCCACGGCGAGGACCTGCGCCGCCGCGCCCGGGGCATCGACCCCCGCCCGGTGGCGCCCGTCCCGGCCGAGCGCATCTCGATCTCGTGCGAGCGCACCTTCGAGCGCGACGTGGCCGACGCGCGCGAGCTGGAGGAGATCGGCCGCGAGATGGCGGGCCAGGTGGCCGGAATGCTGCGCACCCGCGAGCGCGCCGCGCGCACGGTGACGGTGAAGCTGCGCTACGCCGACTTCCAGACCGTCACCCGCGGCCAGACGGTGCGCGCGGCCACCGACGACGAGGAGATCATCTGGCGCACGGCCCGGGCGCTCGTCTCGCGGGCGCTGGAGGAGCGCGAGGGGGCGCTGCGCCTGCTGGGGGTCGGGGTGTCCGGCCTCAGCACGGAGCGTCAGTTGACCCTGTTCTGACGGACGGCCACGGGGATCGCCGCGCGGGCTGGTAGCGTCGCCCGGCGGTGGACCTGACGATCCGGATCATCATCGCCGCCGTGCTGGCGACGGCCGCGGCGACCAAGCTGCGCGACCCGCGCGGGCTCCTCGACGGCCGTCGGCGAGCACGGGGTGCCGCGTCCGCTGCGCCCGCCCGCCGCCGCCGCCCTCGTGGGCGCCGAGCTGGGCCTCGCCGTGCTTCTGCTGGTGCCCGCCACCGCGCGCGCCGCCGGCTGGGGCACCGCGGCGCTCGGGCGGCGTGTTCGCCGCCTCGCTCGGCGCGATGCGGATGCGCGGCCGCCGCCGGGCGCCCTGCCGCTGCTTCGGCGGATCCCGCGAGCGCCCGGTCGGGCTGCTGGTGCTGCGGGCCCTGGCGCTCTCGGCGGCGGGCGTCGCTGGTGGCGCTCGGGCGTCGCCGGCCGCTCCGCCCCCTCCTCGCAGGCGCTGATCGTGGCCGCCCTGGCGGCGCTCGCGCTGGTGGTCGCCGTGCTGGTGGTGCTGGTGCTCGCGCTCTACCGGCAGGTCGGCGTGCTGGAGGGGCGCCTCGGGCCGCGCGCCGCGCTGGAGCTGGCCGAGGAGGGCCCGCCGCTCGGCAGCCCGGCTCCGCCCCTGACGCCGCTCGCGCGCCGCGGCGCCGAGCTGGTGGCCTTCTCCTCGCCGGGCTGCCGCCTCTGCGCCGAGATCGCGCCCGCCCTCGCCGCGCTCGAGCGGGAAGGGCTGCCCGTGCACACGGTGAAGGAGGACGAGGACGCCGAGGTGTTCGCCGCCTTCGCGCGTGCCCGGCACGCCGTTCGTGGTCTACGTCATGGACGGCCGGGTCGCGGCCAAGGGCCTGGTCAACACGCTCGAGCAGATCGAGGAGCTGATCGCGATGGGGGAGAGGCGAGTCGGTGTCGCGGCCTGAGGACGCCATCGACCGCGCCGCCCGCGGGCTCTCCCACCGCCTGGCCACGCGCGCCACGCGCCGCTCGTTCCTGGCGGGCATCGCCGCCGGGGCCTTCGCGCTGGTGGGCGCGCGCCCGGCCGAGGCGCCGCATCGCCGGCGTGCGCGGGGCCAACAAGCACACGCGAGGGCTGGTTCGGCTTCTGCGGCCACACCTGGACCACCGGCTCCTGCCCGAGCCCGTTCACTGCTGCCGCGCATCGACACCCGCGGATACCCCGTGAGGCCCTCGGACGGACGGCCCGTCGACAACCTCGGGCCGCCTGGTCGATGCCTTCGGGGCCCCGGTCGATGCCGCGGGCACGCCGCTGCTCTCGCCCGACGGGTCGCCGCTGCCGCCGCGCACCGCGCACCCGGATCTGCGAGGACTGGGTGCCCGAGCGCCACGGCGTCGAGACGGTGGTGCAGGGCGCCTGGTACCGCTGCTGCAACAACCAGATCCGCAAGCTCACCGACTGCTGCTCCACCAGCCGGGTGCGGATCAACGGCGACGCCTCGCTGGTGGGGTACTGCCGCCCCGGCCGGCGGGTGTTCTGCGTGATGTACGTGGACACCGGCGTGCCGTGCTGACCGAGCTCGCCATCGTCACGACGGCGCTCATCGCGGGCGTCTCGGGAGCGTGGTCCCCCTGAGGATTCTCCATGGTCGAGACCCTCACTCCCGCCGGGTGCGGGAGCCGTCAGCGGTACCGCGTCGCACTCGCCCTCTTCACGGTGGGGGCGGTCGCTGGGCGCGGCGGTGCTGGGCGCGGCGCTGGGCCTGGCGGGCTCGGCGCTCGACCGCACCTGGGCGCTCGGGGTCGTCGGCCGTGCTCGCCGCTGGTGGCGGCGGCGCGTGAGGCGGGCCTGGTGCGCATACCCGCTGCCCCAGCTGCGACGACAGGTGCCCGAGCGCTGGCGCCGCGAGTGGCCGCTGGCCGGATGGACGCTCGGCTACGGGGCGGGCCTCGGGGTGGGCGTGCTCACCCACCAGGTGGTCTGGACCTTCTGGGTCATGGCGGCCGGCGCGCTCGCGCTCGGCGACCCGCTGGTCTCGGCCGCCTGCCTGGCGCCCTTCGGGATCGGGCGCGCGCTGATGGTCGTCGTCCCCACGCCCGGCGGGCACGAGGCCGCGGCCGCCGTCGGCCGGATGGTCGAGCGACGGCGCTGGCTGCGCCCGCTGAACGTCGCCGGGCTGCTGGTCGCGGCGGGCCTGATCGCCGTCTCGCCGGCGGTCGCCCAGTCGGCCACCCGGGGCGAGTACGACCCGGCCGCCTCGGGCCGCGTGCTGGCCGTCTCGGTGAGCGATGACGCCGGAGCGGCCGTCATCGTGCGCCCGCCCTCCCTGCCGGAGGTGCGCTTCGACGGGGGGCGCTCACCGGCCCTCGACGGCGACCTGCTGGCCTACGCCGACGACGCCGGCCTGCGCGTGGTGCGCTGGCGCACCGGCGAGGAGGTGGCCCGGCTCGAGGGCACGCTCACCAAGCCGGCTCTCGACTACCCGCTGGTCGCGTACGTGCGCCAGGTGGCCGGCGGCGGCCAGCGCCTGGAGACTCGCAACGTGGTGAGCGGGAGGATCCGGACGGTCGCCCAGGTGGGGCGCGGGTCCGATCTCGGGCGCCCCGCCCTGCGCGCCGGGCGGATCGCCTGGCACGTCGCCGCCGGCCGGCGCTCGCAGATCCGCCTGGGCCCGGCCGACGGATCACGTCCGGCCGTCGTGGTGGCCTCGTCGGTGACGGGCCTGCAGGTGAACCCGTCGCTCGGCAGCGGGCGGATCGCGTGGGTGGAGCAGGCGGCCTCGATCTCGGCGCTGCGGCTGCGGCCCATCCGCGGGGGCGCGGTGCGGACGCTCACCACGCTCCGGGGGCCGAACCGGATCCTCTGGAGCACGGCGCTCGGCCGGGACACCGCCTACGCCACCCGCTGGAACCCGGTCAACGGCCGGGCGGAGATCATCTCGCGCCGCTGGCGGTAGCCCCGGCCCGCCGGCCGTTCAGCCGAGGACGGTCGACAGCGTCTGCTCGTGGGTCTCGTCGGGCGACTTCTCCATCGACTTGCGCGAGGGGTCGGACGGGCCGACCAGGTCCTGGAGGGTGTCGGCGATCACGACGTCCTGGATCTCGTAGAGGTCGAGCTCGATGGGCGTGAGCGCCTCCCCGGCGGCGTCGTGGGTCACGCGCACCAGCGGCCGGGTGACGTGGTCGCGGCTCACCCGCGCCACGATGCCGCGCCGGCCGTCGCTCAGCTGCACCGCCACGCCCTCGGGGTAGGGGGCGATGGTGTCCTTGAACACCTGCACCAGTTCGATCGGGAAGGCCGTGCCCGCCAGGCTCATCACCAGCTCCCAGGCCTCGTGGGTGGGGCGGCGGGCCTGGTAGACGCGCATCGACGAGACCGCGTCGTAGACGTCGGCCATGCCGGCGATCTGCGCGTGGGGGTGCAGGTCCTCGGAGCGCCCGTAGGGGTAGCCCCGCCCGTCGAGGCGCTCGTGGTGGCCGATCACCGCGACCTTCGACAGCGACGAGAAGGCCCCGTTCTCGATCAGGTCGAGGCCCGCCCTGCGGGTGCTCGCGCACGATCTCCATCTCGTCGTCGCTCAGGCGCCCCGGCTTCTGGAGGATCTCCGAGGGGATCAGGATCTTGCCGAGGTCGTGCATCAAGCAGGCCGAGGCCGAGCTTCTCGAGCCGGTCATCCATGTCCCCGCGGCGGACCTCCCCGCGCCCGTCGCGCCAGCCGTGGCGGCGCAGCGACTCGTCGCCGATCATCAGGCCGAGGATGCAGACGTTCAGGGAGTGGCCCATCGTGTGGGCGTCGAACGCGTTCAGGTCGAGCAGCGACGAGACGGCCTCGCGGCGATGGCGCAGCTCGTTGAGGATCGCCTTGACCACCTGTCCGAGCCGCTCGATCTGCTCGCCGGGGATCCGCGTCGAGGTCCCCGTGGTGGCCACGGCCGAGAAGGTCTCGTCGAGCGTGCGCATCGCGCGGTCGCGCACCTCGGCGGAGATCGGCTCCACGGGGGCGATGCCCTCCGAGAGCGCGTCGTTGACGTAGACCGCGAAGACGCCCGCCCGCTCCAGGCCGGCGCGCACCTGCTCGGTGACGAGGGCGTCGGGCTGGAGGAGCGGTAGGCGGACACCGGCGGAACACGAATAGACCGGACGGCCCAGGCGCATTCCCGGCCGCAGGCGGGAGACGGCGACGATTCGCACACTTAACGTGTCGGCGGGCGGTCGACTTACCTTGACCGCCCGCCGCGCCGGCTCCGGGCTCAGAACGGGATGTCGGAGTCCTCCGCGCCACCCGCGTCGGCCGGTCCCGCCGTCGCGCCGACCGGCGCGAGCTCGTCGACGGCGCTCGGGCGGCGTGCCGCGAAGCCACCGCCCTCGCCACCCTCGCCCCGGCTGTCGAGGAAGAAGATGTCGTTGGCGATCACCTCGACGCTCTGGCGCTTGGTGCCGTCCTGGGCCTGCCACTCGCGCCAGGACAGGCGGCCATCGACGCCGATGCGCCGTCCCTTGGCCAGGTAGGTGGAGGCGGTCTCGGCCTGACGGCCGAAGACCGTCACGTCGAAGTAGTTGGAGCGATCGCCCCAGTTGCCGGTCTCATCGCGCGAGCGCGAGGAGACCGCCAGCCGGATCGAGCAGATCGCATCCCCGCCACCGGAGTGGCGCAGCTCGGGATCGCGCGTGAGGCGCCCCACGAGGGTGACGCGGTTCAGATCAGCGGGCATGTCCGACCCCCAGGCTTCGACTCGGTGTGCCCGGCATCCTGAACCCGTCGCCGGACACCACTCCACTCGCACCCGCAACGCCTGTGCGCCGGATCGGTCACCGCCACCCGCTCACCCCGGCCGCCGCGGCCTCCTCGGCGCGCATCCGCGCGGTCTGCTCGAGCGCCTGCTCCAGCACCTCGTGCGGCTGGGCCCCGCTCACCAGAAGGCGCCTGTCGAAGACGAACGCCGGCACCCCGGTGATGCCGTGGCGCTGGGCGGTGTGCGTGGAGGCGGTGACCGCCTCGGCGAAGGCGCCGGCGTCCACCTCCGCCTGCGCCTCGGCCGGGTCGAGCCCGAGGTCGGCGACGCACCGCCCGAGCACGTCCCATCCGGTGATGTCGAGCCCCTCGGTCCAGTAGGCGTCCATCACGCGCTGGTGCAGCGCCTCGTGCACGCCGCGGGCGCGGCCCCACTCGATCAGCTCGAGGGCCCGGCGGGTGTTGGGCACGCGATCGGGGTTCGGGTTGTAAACCATCTGCGCGTCCTCGTGCATTCCCCGCACGGCCTCGTGCATGCTGGCCGGGTAGCGGCGCATCAGGTCCTCGCGCGCGATCCCCTCGGGCGGGTACTCGGGATGAAGGTCGAAGGGCAGCCACTCGATCCGGACGCCCGCCTCGCGGCTCAGCCACGCGGCGCGCTCGCGCGCGACGTTGCAGAACGGGCACACCACGTCGCTCCAGATGGTGACGGTGATCGGGTCGCTCTCGGCCACGAGCCCTCCCCTCGCTCTCGCCGTGTCGTTCAGACTAGGTCCTTGCGCCCGCCCCCGCCCCGAGTCTCCCCATGACCCCGCTCGACGGGATCGTCGTGTTCTGGGTCGTCATCTGGGCCTTCTTCGGGGCCGGCCGCGGCCTGGTGGAGCAGGTCCTGTCGCATCGGCGGGCTCGCCGTCGGGGCGATCGCCGGGTCGCGCATCGCCCCCTCGCTCCTGCCCGAGGGCCGCGAGTCGGTCTGGCTGCCGCTGGTCGCCCTCGGAGGGGCCGCCCTCGGCGCGGTGCTGGCGCAGGCGGTCCTGTTCCTGGTCGCCTCGCCGCTGCGCCGCAAGGTGGAGCGCGGCTCGGCGCGCCGCATCGACCAGGGCGCCGGGGTGGTGCTCGGCGCGGCGCTCGGCCTCGCCCTCGCCTGGCTGGTGGCGGCCGTGGTGGTCTTCCAGCCGGTCGACCGGGCCGTGGGCCTGCGCGACGAGGTGCAGCGCTCCCAGATCCTGCGCTCGGCCCTCAGCCTGGTGCCGCCCGACCAGGTGCTCGGCGCCCTGGCGCGCGTGGACGCGTTCACGCTCATCCCGCTCCCGGCGGCCGCCCTGCCCGAGCCCGATCCCTCGGTGCTGGCGACCAGCGGCGCACGGCGCGCCCGGGGCTCGGTGGTGGAGCTGCGCGGCCGCGCCTGCGGTGTCATCAAGCAGGGCACCGGCTGGGCGATCGCCGACGATCTGATCGCCACCAACGCCCACGTCATCGCCGGCCAGGACGACACCCAGGCCCTCGTGCCCGGCGGGCCCTCGCTCGCGACAGAGCCGGTCTACGTGGACGCCGCCAACGACATCGCCCTGCTGCGCGTGGACGATCTCGGCCTCGCGCCGCTCACCCTCGGCGAGGCGCCCCGCGGGCCCCTGGACGTGGTCCTGCTCGGCCACCCCGGAGGCGGCCCCCTGGTGGCCGAGGCGGGCACGGCCGCGCCGCCGCGCACCATCATCGCGCCCGACGCCTACGGCCAGGGCTCGTCGGCGCGCAGCGTCATCGTCACCCGCGGGAGCCTCGGCCCGGGCAGCTCCGGCGGCCCGATCGTCGATTCGTCGGGACGGGTCGTGGCGATGATCTTCGGCGGAACGGGCGAGGGCGACGCCGGGGCCGCCGTGCCGCCGGGGCCGATCCGCCGCGCTCTCGCGCGCACCCCACCGCCCCGCCGACTCCGGGCCCTGCACCTGACGCGACATCAACGAGCTCCGGGCCTTGCCGGGCGACCCGATGGCGCTACCGTAGGCACGTGGTCGAGCTTCTGATCGTCGTGGGCCTGGTGGCCGTCGCCGCGGTGCGGATCGTCCAGATCCGGCGGGCGGCGCTGCGGCGGGCGCGGCTGAGGGCCGAGGCGATGCTCGACGAGCTGGCCGCCGCGGCCTGCTCGGCGCTCGCGACGGGGGCCGATCCGGCGCGGTCGCGCCGCTGCGCCCGCGCCATCGACCGCTACGAGCGCACCCGTGACCGGGTGGAGCAGGCGCACAGCCGCCGGGAGCTCGACAGCCTGGTCGCCCGCCATCTGATGCGCCGCCGCGCGAGCGACCTGGCGGCCCGCGGTATCGGTCGTGTGCGTGACGCGATCGGATCCGGGGCGCTCGCCCGCAGGTAGAACGACGCGCCGCCTTCTCGGCGGCGATCGGTGACAGACTCGGCGGTCGTGCGCCTTCCCCGACCACGGCGGACCGACACCATCGTCGCGTCCGTCGCCTGCCTCGCCATGCTCGTGCTCTGTGCGGTCGTCGTCACCGTCCGCCTGGTCACCGAACCCGGCGACCGGGTGCCGCCCGGGGTGAGCATCAACGGCATCGCGGTCGGCGGCCTCGACGCCGACGACGCGGTGCGGGCGGTCCGGGCGGGGGCGATCCCGCGGTTCGGCCAGGTGGAGATGGAGCTGGCCGGCGAGCCCGGCTTCCCGGTGCGGATCGACACGGCCGAGCTCGATCCGCTTCCGCGCGCCCGGGCCGCCGTGAACGCCGCCATCGCGCGGCGCTCGCTGCTCGACCGGATCCTCGGCGAGGTGGGCCTGCCGCGCGAGCGCGACGTGCCGCTGCGCTTCCGGGCCACGCCGGCGCGGGCGCGCGAGCAGGCGGCCGGCATCGAGGCCCGCATCGACGCCCCGGCGCGGCCCGCCCGGCTCGTCGTGCGCGACGGGCGGGTGGTCGCCACCCCGGCGCGCGCCGGCCGCGGGGTCGACACGGCCCGCCTCGCCGCCCTCCTGGCCTCCCTGCCCGAGCGCGCGAGCGTGCCGGTGACCGCGGTCGATCCGGCGGTGAGCGACGCCCAGGCCGAGGAGGCCCGCCTGCGCGCCGAGCGCATCGCCGCCACGCCCGTGGTGGTGCGCGGCGGCGGCCGGCGCGCCGTGGTGCCGCGCGAGCGCCTGCTCGCGGCGCTGCGCTTCTCCCCGGGCGCCGACGGCATCGCGGTGAGCCTCGCTCCCGGGGTGCTCGCCGACGCCGTGAAGCCGGCCTTCGACGGCATCCTGCGCCCGGCCGAGTCGGCCGGATTCGTGGTGGAGGGCGCCGAGGTGAGCATCACCCCCTCGTCCCCGGGCCGGGGGCTCGACGCGCCCGAGCTCGCGCGGCGGGTCGAGCGGCGCACGGGCTCGAGGGCCGTGGCCGTGCCCATCGTCGCGCTCGCCCCCGCCCGCACCACGGCCCAGGCCGAGGCGCTCGGCATCCGCGAGCGCGTCAGCACGTTCACGACGCCCTACGCCTGCTGTCAGCCCCGGGTCACCAACATCCGGCTGGCCGGCCGGATCCTCGATCGCACGCTGATCCCGGCGGGCGAGACCTTCTCGCTCAACGACGTCCTCGGCGAGCGCACGCGGGCGCGCGGCTTCGTGCCGGCGCCCCAGATCAACGCGGGCGAGCTGGAGGACGCCGTCGGCGGCGGGGTGAGCCAGATGGCCACGACCACCTTCAACGCCGCCTTCTTCGCCGGGCTCGAGATCATCTCGCACACGCCGCACGAGTTCTGGATCACGCGCTACCCGCCGGGCCGCGAGGCCACGGTGTCGTGGGGCGGGCCGGAGATGATCGTGCGCAACGACTGGCCGGCGGCCGTGCTGATGACCGTGTCGACCACCGACACGTCGCTCACGGTGAGCATGTACTCGTCGAAGCTCGGGCGGCGCGTCACCACCACCTCGAGCGGCGACGCCGTGGCGGGCACCGCCTTCACCGAGACCGTGACCCGCAAGGTCTGGCGCGAGGGCACCCTGCGCCGCGACGAGACCTACCGCTGGACCTACAAGGAGCCGCCCGCCGACGAGTGACTAGTGTCCCGATTCAGAAGTTCAGCGGCACTTCCCGGCTTTGCCGGCCGCCGGCCGGCCGGGGTCTCTCCGCGAGGCGGCGTCCTCGGCAGCCCCGATATTCCCGATATCGGGGCTGATCTGCGTCCTTGCCCCGCGGGAGATTCGCTCGGGAACTGCTCGCCAACTTCTGAATCAGGACACTAGGGCGTCGGCTCCTCGCGGTCGCGCAGGAAGCGCTCCAGCTCGGCCGCCAGCTCGTCGCCGGTGGGCAGGGGGCCGTGCTCGTCGTGGTCCTCCACGACGTTCGCGGCGGCGTCCTCGAGCTGCTCCACCAGCTGGCGCAGGCGCGGCTCCGACTCGACGGCGCGGGCGACCTGGCCCTCGAAGGCCGCGGCGGCCTCCTCGAGCTCGTGCAGGTCCACGCCCACCCCGGCGACGTGCTCGAGGGCCTTCACCAGGGCGAGGCTGCCCTTCGAGTTGGTGAGCCCGGCGGCGTAGTGCGACACGGGCGCCCACATCGAGACGGTCTCCATGCCACGGGCCGAGGCCTCGTGGTGCAGCACGCCGACGATGCCCGTGGGCCCGGCGTAGCTCGGCTGGCGGAAGCCCATCCCCTCGATGAAGGCGGGATCGGAGGCCATGCCCGTGATCCGCACGGGGTGGCTGTGCACCACGTCGGCCAGCAGGGAGCCGAGCGTCACAACCCGGGTCACCCCGAGGCCGGCGGCGGCATCCAGGAGCAGGGTGCAGAAGGTGCGCCAGCGCATCGACGGCTCGGCGCCGGCCACCAGCAGGAGGTCGTGCGGGCCGTCGGGCGAGCGGGCGACCAGCAGCTCCACCTCGGGCCAGACGATCGACGACCCGGTGGCGGTGCTGAGGTCGATCAGGGGGCGGGTGGCCTGGAAGTCGTAGAAGGCCTCGGGGTCGATCGAGGCCACGCGGGTGGCGCCGAGGCGCTCGCCCACGAAGACCACCGCGCCCGAGGCGGCCGCCGCGGCGTCGTTCCATCCGCCGAACGCCGCGACCATGACGGGGCTCTTCAGCCCGGTGGGACGCTCATCCCAACGCAGTTCATCCATGCGGGGATGTTGCCACGTGTGGCGGCGCGACGAGCGTGACCCGTCGGCGCCGCCACGAACGCGGCGGTACCGCCCTTCTGCGATCGATGCCTACGCGAGCGCCTCGACCGCCGCGGCGGCCTCAGCCATACGATCCCAGGCACGTCGCTCGGCCACTTCGTACTCGCTCGTCGTTCCGTACAGCTGCGAGTTACGCGACACGGCCAGGTAGTCACTGGTCGCCCGCTCGAGCTCGGCGGCGGGATCGAGGATGACGTCTGCGCTCATCTGTTCCCCTCTTCGCGTTGGTGGCCAGGTAGACATCGGCAACATCCACCTCGTTAGTGAGGTTGGCAGATATCCGGCGGCCCCGCCCTTGGCCCGTCGGCTAGGGGCGTTGCGGATTCCCTGGACGAACGGGCGGGCCCCGTCTCGGGCCCGCCCGTTCATCGACGCCCGGCTCAGAAACCCTGCTCGGTCTTTCCGACCCTCCGCACGATCGCGGTGGTGGCCGAGGCGCTGTCGGCGCCGCGCAGGGCCGCCGTGGTGCGGGTGACGTCGCCCGCCATGCGGCGCGCCACGCGGACGCGCAGCACCAGGGTGGCCGAGCGGCCGCCCTTCAGCGACGACAGCGTCCAGTGGGCGGCGCTGCGGCCCACCCGGCTGGTGGTGCCCTTCGGGCCGTGGGCGCTGATCGGCGAGACCCCGTCGCCGAGGCGCTGGGCCACGCGCAGGCCGTGGGCGGTGCGGGTGCCGTTGTTGGTCACCTGCAGGCGGTAGACGGCCACCCCGCCCGGAGCGGCGAGGCTCGGGCTGTCGAGGATGATCACCAGCGGCGGCTCGGTCGGCACGATCGGCGCGGCCGGCGGCGGGGCGGGCACGAGCGGCACGGTCGTGCCGGGTGCGCCGGGGCCGAACAGGTAGAGGTCGCAGTCGATGAAGCCGTGCGTGTCCTGCGCGCTCAGGGTGCCGGGCCGCAGGTAGAGCTGGTCCTGCGGGGTCGTGGTGCCCTGCACCTTGGCGGCGCGCATCAGCGTCGGCGCCGAGGTGGTGGCCTGCACCGTGACGGTGCCGGCGGCGGTCGAGCGCAGGGTGGCCGAGGCGACCCCGTTCGGGCCGATGGTCACCCGCTGCGGGCTCACCTGGGCGGTGGGCGCCGCGCCGGGCGCGGTGGTGACTGCCAGGTCAACCACCGCGCCCGGGGTGCCCGTCACCGTCACGGCCGCGCCGGTGTCGAGGCAGGTGTCCCCACCGGCGACCGATACGGCGAGGGCGGACGGGACGCTCCTGCCCGCGGCGAGCGCGCGAAGCTCGCCGACGCGGGCGTTCAGCACCGGATCGCTCGATGGGGCGTCGAGCTCGCGCGCCTGGCCGGTGAGCTGCCAGACGGCGACCTGCAGGGCACCGGCCTCCAGGCCGGCGTCGGGTGCGGCGGCGATCAGGTCGTCGGCGCGCGAGAGCAGCCATCCGGCCGCCAGGTACGACGGCGAGGCGAGCTCCGGGGCGTCGGCGGCGGTCTGCAGATCCACCTGGTAGTCGCGGCCGGTCACGATGTAGTGGGCGAGGTCGACGCAGTTGCCGCTCGCCTCGGTGGTCACGCCGGGCGAGCTCGCGCTCACCCCGGTGGTGATGCGGTAGTGGTAGCGGGCGGGGCGCACCCTGACGGTGCCCCCCGCGGCCGTGTGGACGTCGATGGCGCTGGCGTAGATCGGCGACGAGCCGAGCAGGCGGAATGTGGCCCGCTCGCTGGCGAGGGCCGATCCGCTGAGAGTGAGGACGAGCAGGAACGCGCCGGCCGCGATTGCGGCGGCGCGTCCCAGGCGCGGGACGTACGGGCGGTTCTTGGGCACGGGACTCCCTCGGGCACGGGGGATGGGTGATTCTCCCCGATCGGCATCCCGCAGGCGTCGCGACTCCCGCACGATGCATGAACCCGGTGGCTCAAGCGGGGATCCCGGCGGCCCGATGGGCGGTGCACCGCCCTGTACCCGGACACCGAGGACCGCCCGTGCTCCGCTTCCGCCGCTGGCCCGCCGTGCTCTCGATCGCCGCGCTCGGGCTGGCCGCCGCCGCGGCCTCGGCCGCCGTGAACGCGGGCACCCCCTCGCAGTCGAGCAACGACGGCACAGCCGCGAACGCGGGCTTCTCCGGCTCCGGGGGCCTCTGGGGCGACCTGGCCGGCGGCGTCGCCGCCCGGCCCTTCATCCGGTCGCTGTCGGTCGTGAACGGCGGTGTCTCCACGCCGGTCATCACCGACGGCACGGCCTCGGCGCCCGCCGTCCAGAACGGCGACGTCACCGCGGTGGTGGCGCCCTTCAACCTCTGCCGCACCGGCGAGGCGCCCTCTCCCGGTCGGTGCTACGCCACGCCCAACCGGGTCGGCATCACCTTCGGGTACGCCAACAACGGCGCGGTCGGCACCGACTTCGCCAACCCCGAGACACCGCTGCGCCAGACGGTGACCCGCGACACGGTCTTCGACCTCACCATCGGCCTCAACACGCTCGGCACCACGCTGCGCTGGGCCTGGCTGAACGGCGGGCTCGACTACTGGTCGGCCACGGGCCTCGGCCGCGACGACGCCCAGATCCATGTGCGCCTGCGCCCGGTGACCACGCCGGCCATCGACTGGAGCGCGGTCCCCTCCAACGGTTGCACCGCCACCCCGATCCGCGACTGCGCGATCGCCCAGAGTCAGGGCGAGACCCTCTCGGCAGGCCTCGTGCTGAGCCTCGACGACACGCTCGACGCATCTCTCACGGGCGCCGTCTTCGCCACCCAGGGCGCGGTCGCCGGGTTCCTCGAGCCCACCGGCACGTCGATCGCCCCGGAGCTCGACCTGCAGATCGCATCGGCCCACCTCACCGCGGCCGGCGCCCCCCAGACCGGATCCCTCACCGCGCTGATCCCGGCCCAGTCGCTCCTCAACCTCTACGGCGTGCTGCCCGCCGACGCGGCCTCCTTCTTCAGCGCCACCCGCTCCGGCGACGCGGGCACCCAGAGCGCCCCGCGGTTCCGGCGCGCCACCGCCGCCGCCGACGGCACCGAGGGCCTGCTGGTCTCGGTCTCCGACATCACCTTCAGCGCCCCGACCTACGGCGTGTCGCGAAAGGCGAAGGCGCCGCGCACCTCGGCCGCGCGCCGCGGCGCGACGACCACCGTCACCGCCGCCGCGGTGAAGGCCTGCCGCGCCGCGGGCTGCACGGCCACCATCCTGCGCATCGCGAGCAAGGTGAAGAGCACGACCGTCGTCGCCGGCGGCGGCCGCACCAGCGCCTCGGGCGCTCTCTCCCTCGCACTCCCGTCCTCGCGACTCGCCAAGGGCAGCCGCTTCACGCTGGTGCTCCGCTACGCGAAGGGCCCCAAGAAGGGCCGCCTGGTCACCACCGCGGTGGGCGTCACGGGCTGATCGGCGCTACCGGGGGCCGGCGGCCGGGGCGCGCACCGGATCCACGGGTCCGGTGCCGCCTGCCGGCCGGCGAGGCGGCCCGGGTCGTCCACCAGACGACCACCACCGCGCCGAGCGTCCCCCCGAGGGTGCCGAGCGCCAGATCGCCCAGGGTGTCGACGTAGGCCGTGTCGAGCTCGGTGCCGTTGCGGATGAAGGCGTAGTACTCGCCCACCTCCCAGCCGATGGCGAGCATCGCCCCGAGCCCGGTGGTCACCAGCCAGACGGCCCACCGCGGCGCCGGCAGCGAGCGCACCACCAGCAGCCCGGCGCCGAGGCACAGGAAGAACCAGTTGACGAAGTGGTTGGCGTCGTCCCACCACTCGATCCGGTCGTAGAAGTCGATCGTGTTGCCGGTCACGTCCACCAGGAAGGGCAGCGCGATCCACGCGAACGCCGTCCACGGCGCCGGTGTCCCGCCGCCGCGCCGGCGGTCCTTGGCCCACCACACCGCCGGCACGAGCAGGATCATCAACGGGTAGGCGATCAGCCGCGCCAGGAACGCCTTGCCCGCGAACTGCTCGAGATCGGGGAAGGCGACCGCCACCGCGAGCTGGCCGGCCGTCGCCGCGAGGACCAGCCAGAACGCGAGGCGGGCGCCTCCCGGCAGGCGCCCCGCCCTCAGGGGAGCGCCAGCGTCGTGGCGTAGACCGACGCCGATGCCTTGGGTCCCTGGCTGTAGGCGATCACGCCGCGGCCCCCCAGCCCGAGCGCGAGCGTCGGCTCGCCCACCAGGATCGGGACCCGCAGCGAATCGACCGGCGCCGGGAAGGCGACGTCGGCCGCCAGGCGCAGGACGCTCCAGATGGTGCGCTCCTGGCTGCCCGCCTGGGTCCGCGCCGACCACGCGGTGAGCAGGCTCCTGCCCGTCGTCACCCCCGCCCCGGCGAGAAGGGTGAAGCGGTCGGGCGCTCCGATCTGCACCGCGGCCGCGAGCGGCTCCGTCGTGTCGGGGCCCGCCGACGCCGACACCGCGCCGTCCGCCCCGACCCAGGCGGCCAGCGTCGCGCCCCCGGGCTCGCGCGCCAGGCGCGGCGCGGCCGTGACGTAGGGCAGCTCGAACTGGTCGGGCACCACGCCGGCCACCGCGATCGGGGCCTTGGTCCACGACCCCGAGGCCGAGCGCGAGACGGTCCTCAGCTGGTCGCCGAAATCGACGTCGTTGCCCTCGGCGAAGACGCCGAGCACCCTGTCGCCTCCGGCGTTGACCATCGTCGCGAGGGTGCCGCCCCGGCTGAGGGTGGCCGTGTCCTCCACCGTCCCGACCGTGCCGCCCTGGCCGATCCGGGCGAAGCGGATGCTGAAGTCGCGGATGTCCTCGTCGCAGTCCCACCACGCGATCGCGGCCCCGTTGACCTCGGGGGCGACGCCGGGGGCGCTGTCGCTGGCGCAGAGGCCCTCGGCCGGCCGCGCGGAGGGGTCGAGCAGCCGGGCGGCGGCGAAGCGGCCCGTGGCCCGCGCCACCGCGATCCTCGCCCGCCCCAGCCGTCGCGCCGGGTCGTTCACCGACCTCGGCCCGGGAGCGGTCCAGACCACGGCGGCGATGCCCGGGGTGGAGATGGCCACGTTCACGGGGCCCGCGGCGTCCTTCGCCGGCCCGAGCACGAACAGCTTCGCCGAGGCCCCGGAGCGGGCGATGATGGCGGCACGGGCGACCACGGTCCGGTCCTGCTTGGTGCGCCAGCCCACCAGCACGCGCCCGGTGGAGCCGATCGCCACGCGCAGCCCCTGAACCGACTGGACCCGCGGCCCGAGCGGCCGCTGGCGGATCCAGGCGCTGCCGCCCGCCGGGCGGACGGCCAGCTCCACCCGTTCGCCGCCCGCCACCCGCGAGCGCCACGCCACCACCAGATCGCCCTTCGCGTTGGCCGCCGACCACGGCTGATAGGCGGGACGGGCCGGTGCGCTGAGCCGCTCGGGCGCCTCCCATCCCGGAGGGAGCGCGAGAGCGGGCGAGGCGGTGATCGCGAGCGTGATGACGGCGAGGAGGGCGACGCGGCGGTTTCTCATGAACGGCACCCTCCGCCAGGGGTCCCCCTCGGCGCAACGCCCACGTGTGACAGAAGTAAGTCGCCGGTAACTGGTGGCCTGGCACACCCGCGGTCGAAGGCCGCGCGGCCCCTCTGTAGCGTCGAGAAGCATGAGGTGGCCGGCGAAGCGGACGATCGCGTCGATGCTGACGGGGCTCATCGCCGCCGCGCTGGCGTCGGCGCCGGGCGCCGGCGCCGTGCAGGTGGCGGGCGTCGATCCCGCCAAGGAGCCGATCCCCGGCGCGGGCTTCGCCTGCTACCAGGAGACCCCCGGCGACTCCTACGCGGCCCCCGCGTTCGTGCTCCAGATCGAGGCGGGCCGGCGCTACTCCACCCCGTTCGGCTCCGGCGGCTTCTCGGTCGACCCGTCCGAGATCCTCAGCATCACCTGGACCGACGGGCCGCTCGCCGGCAACTTCATCGAGAGCTCGGCGCGCTTCGACGACTGGGGCCAGACCCTCAGCGTGCGCACGGGCGGCGACCTCGAGTTCGAGTGCTACCAGTCGGGCGCCCGCCACACAGGTCGGGCTGATCGACTTCGGCCTGAAGGATCCGGCCGTCGCCACCTACCCGTGCGTCGTGCGCGACACCGGCGCCAAGGGCCCGACGCTCCAGCTCCTGGCCGGACGCACCTACACCCTCGACGGCGCCCCCGGCACCTACACCGCCGACATCACCGGCGACATGGGCGACGACTTCTCGAGCGTCGACTTCACCAGCGGCCCCCTCGCCGGCGAGAACGGCTTCTACGACCAGGATCCCGACACGGGCCTGCGCGAGATGAGCCTCTTCACCGACCCGCGCCTGGAGTGCCGCTCGCTGGCGAAGCCCCCGGCGCGGCCCGCGGTTCGGGGCCGGCAGGGCCCCGAAGCCGCCAAAGGGCTCCGGGGGGCTGAGCGGCTTCTACGCCAGCTACCAGGTGGACGTGGTGGGCGCCTGCGGCGGGCTCTGCTGGGACTTCCTCTACTTCACGCCGGCGGGACGCGTGTTCACCCGCGAGCCCGAGACCGGGCTCGCCGACGCGGCCTGCACCCGCCTGAGGCCCAACGGCCTGCCGCTCTGCGAGGTCTACCGCCGAAAGGGCGGCACCATCCAGATCGGCGACGAGCCGGCGACGTCGTTCGCGAGGACCGCCAAGGGCCTGCGCATCGGCAGCCGCGACTACCGGCGCGTCGCCCCCTCGCCGCGCCTGAAGCTGCGCGGCCGCTACCGCTCGTTCAGCTTCATCGCCGCGGGCGGGGGCACCGGAGGCACCGCGGTGGAGCGCATCTTCACCTTCCGCACCAACGGCCGCTTCACCCGCGAGGGCTTCGCGGGCGCCTCGTTCTATCCCGCCCCCGGCGACCCGGGCGCCTCGGTCGTGGTCGGCGCCGGCAACACCAACTCGGGCCGCTACCGCGTGGTCAACGGCAACACGATCGAGCTCCGCTTCGCCGACGGCACCCGGCGGCGCACCTTCTTCTTCCTCCCGGACGGAGCCACCAGGAGCACCCGACCCCCGTCGATCCGCCTGGGCGGCAACGACTACGTCGCGAAGTAGTTCGCCGAACCGCTGGGCCGCTCCCTCGCCGGCCGTGGCGGAATAGGCTCGACGGCGAGCGGGTGGCGGTGAGCCCGGACGCGGAAGGGGAGCGACCATGGAGCTCGAGAGGCTCGCGGATGCCTTCGGCTATCAGCACGATGGTCAGCACATCGTCCTGCCATTCCGGCTCAGCCCTCCGGGCGCCGGAGCGAAGCACCCGGGAGCCGGAGGCGGGAAGCTGGCGGTGTCGCCGACCGGGTTCGTCGCGGGAATGGTGCTCGACGAGTACGACGGCACCCCGTTCGGGACGATGTCCGCCGAGCGCCTGGCGGTCTGGTCGATGGACGACGAGGAGCTGGAGCGGCTGGCCCGGGTCGCCGCGGATGCGCTCGCATACGAAGGGCCTTCCGCGCGGCCCGCTAGCGTCAGGGCATGAACGAGGAACTCGGCCCCCGCTTCGCCCATGCGCTCGCCTACGTGGTGCACCTCCACGCCGACCAGCGGCGCAAGGGGACGGACGTGCCCTACGTGGCCCACCTGCTCGCCGTCGCCGGCCTGGTGATCGAGGACGGCGCCGCCGCCGGGCAGCTGAGCGAGGACGAGGCCATCGCCGCGCTGCTGCACGACACCGCCGAGGACCAGGGCGGCGAGCCGCGGCTGGCCGAGATCGAGGAGCGCTTCGGCGAGCGGGTGGCGCAGATCGTGCGTGCCTGCAGCGACAGCCTGGAGGAGGACGGCGACAAGGCCCCCTGGCGCGCGCGCAAGGACGCCTACCTCGCGCACCTCGCCACCGAGACCGACACCGGCGTGCTGCGGGTCTCGCTGGCCGACAAGGTCAACAACGCCCGCGCGGTGCTCGCCGACTACCGCGTGCTCGGCGAGCCCTTCTGGGAGCGCTTCAACCGCGACGCCGACACCCCCTGGTACTACCGCCGCCTCGCCGAGATCTTCCGCGAGCGCCTGCCCGAGGCGCCGCTCACCAAGGAGCTGGTGGAGGCCGTCACCGATCTCGAGGCGGAGATCGCCGCGAACCGGTCGCGAGCCGGCGCTGACGGCTGACCGACTGCGGTCGGTGTCAGGCGGGTGCCGCCGTGCGCCCGCCGCCGACTCCGCGGTGGAACCCGCCCTCCAGGCCGTCGAGGATGGCGAAGAGCCCGACGGACTCCCAGCGCCGTCGGCGGCCCCGGCCGGTCAGCTCCTTCAGCACGCCCGCCGCTTCGAGGCGGTCGATGGCGCGCCGGGTGGCCTCGCGCGATGCGCCCGTGAGTGCAGCCGCGGCGGCCAGGTCGATCACCGGCGATTCGGGCAGGCGCCGGATCAACGTGCGCGCGGCCGAGCCCTCACGCGGCTCGCCGGCGAGCGCGAGCCAGCGCTCCTGTAGCGCGGCGACGTCGGCGAAGAGCGTCTCGGCCACGCCGGCCGAGCGGTAGGCGACGTCGAGGAAGAAGCCGAGCCAGTCGTCCACCCTCCCCGCCCGGAAGTCGGACAGGCCCGCGATGTAGGCGTCGCTCCTCGCCGAGAGCACCAGGCTGATGGGGGGCAGCGTGAGCCGGCCGTCGCGGCCGCGCGTGAGCCCCCGGCGCCCGAGCACGACGTGGATCAGCGCCCGGCCCACCCGGCCGTTGCCGTCGGCGAAGGGGTGGATCGTCTCGAACTGGACGTGGGCGACCGCGGCCTGCACGAGCGGAGGCAGGTCGTCGCGCTCACAGAAGCGGCAGAGATCCTCGAGCAGCCCCTCCACCCGGTCCTCGGGCGGTGGCACGAAGGCGGCCCCGCGCGGGTTGGGGTGCCGCCCCCCGATCCAGTTCTGCACGCGCCTCAGCTCGCCGGCGATCGCATCGTCGGCGGTCCCCTTCAGCAGGGCGCGGTGGATCGCGCGGATCGCGTCAACCGTGATCGGCCCTCCGGCGAGGTCCAGAGCGCGACGCAGGGCGTCGAGGTTGCCGAGCACCGACGCCGCCAGGGCGTCGCGCCCGGGATCCGCGCTCTCCAGCGCCAGGCGGTGGTGGCTGACGGCGAGGCCCTCGATGCGCGACGACGCGATCGCCTCCGTCCGAAGCAGCGGCCAGAGCAGCGAGGAGGCGGGGCCGCCCACCGCGGTGAGCTCGCGCACGGCGGTCTCGGCCCGGCCGATGTCGGCGGCCAGGGCCGCGGGCAACTCGGGCTGCCAGCGGGCGATGTCGCCGGGCACGTGGGCGTCGTAGTCGAAGCCGACCCGGTTGGCGCGGCCCCCCGGCGCGCCGGGGTCGCCCGGCCATCGCCGGCGCACCGTGGTGGAGGGGGGAGACTGGGTGATCGCGGGCCTCGCAGGGTTGCGTCACGAGCGGTCAAAAACAACTTTAGCGCCTAAAGTTGTTTTTGACTCGGCTCAGCCCACGCTCGGCATGAGCCCGCGGGTCAGCGCCGGGAGCGCATCGCCTGGGTCACCGCCACCGGCGAGCCGTCGGCGGCCTGGCCGGCGGCGAAGGCCTCGTACTCGGCGCTCTCCGCGCCATACAGCGCCACCCGGCTCTCGGAGTCGTGGTGCACGCCCCAGCCGTAGCGCTTGCCGAGATCCGACGCGCGCAGGCAGGCCTGGCCCTTGGAGAAGAACTCCTCGCGCGCCGCCGCGCGCTCCTGCTCGGGGATGCCGCGCCGGTCGGCCCAGACGGTGAAGATCACGTCGTCGGAGGTGTAGCGGTAGGGGTTGTCGTGGATCATCCGGAAGGTGAGCAGGGCCACCGTGGGCGTCTCGCTCTCGCGCGGAGGCGTGCCGCCCGGGGCGGCGCAGTCCGGGGCGATGGCGATGAAGGTGTCGGTGTAGTTGGTGGAGCTCACTCGGTGGCCAGCCGCGGGTCGGGGGCGTAGGCCACGCCGGGCGTCGCGCCGATGGCCAGCAGCCGCACCGGCTGATCGCGCGTCACCCACTTGCGGGTGACGTCGGCCGGCACCCGCACCATCTCGCCCGCGGCCACCGGGTGCTCGGCGCCCTCGGCCACCAGCACGGCCGATCCCTCCAGCACGACGTAGACCTCCTCCTGGCCGTCGTTGCCGTGGTCGTGCTCGGGATAGGCCTCGCAGCCGGCGTCGAGATCGATCACGTTCATGCCCCAGGCGCTCACGCCCATGGCCTGCTTGGCCGGGCGGAAGCGAATTCCGGGGATGGCGTGCTCGCCCTCGTAGTAGGCGATCTGCGAGATGCTCTGGACGACGACGGCCATGGGCGGGAGCCTCCGATGGGGGTGTGCGACGGCCGCGGGGGGCCACGGGTGCAGGAGTACCATCCAGCCCGCCGCCATGCTTGAACAAACGCGACCAGACGGGCACGGGCGGGCGCGCGGGCTGGTCTCGAGCCGGCGCAGCGGCCGGCGCGTGGAGGCCGCCACCTACGCCCCCGGGGCGGCCCTCGCCGAGGTGGTCGAGTGCTTCTGGATCGGCCGCTGGGACCTGCGCGGCCAGGAGCCCCATCGCATGGAGATCCTCTCCGACCCGTGCGTGAACATCGTGCTGGAGCGCTCGCGCAGCCGGGTGGTGGGGGTGAGCACGCGCCTCTTCCGCCGCGAGCTCGCCGGCGAGGGCGTCATCCGCGCCGCCAAGCTGCGCGCCGGAGCCGCCCGGGCGGTGCTGCCCGGCGAGTCGATCGCCCGCTTCACCGACCGCATGGTCCCCCTCGCCGAGGTGTTCGACGACGCCGACGCCCTCGAATCGCGGGTCCTCGCACCCGGCGACGACCGCGAGGGCCTCGCCCACCTGGAGGCCTGGCTCACCGCGCGCCTGGCGCACCCGCCCGACCCGCGGATCGCCGTCGCCGCAGAGGCCGTGCGCCACATCGCCCGCGAGCCCGAGGTGATGACCGCGGGCCAGGTGGCCGAGGCGGCCGGCCTCACCCTGCGCCCCCTGCAGCGCCTCTTCCGCGACTACGTGGGCGCCTCGCCCAAGTGGGTGATCCGCCGCCACCGGCTGCAGGAGGCCGCCGTGCGCCTGGAGCGCGACGGGGGTGGATCACTCGCGGCCCTCGCCGCCGAGCTCGGCTACGCCGACCACGCCCACCTCTCACGCGACTTCAAGATCGCCACCGGACGCTCGCCCGTCGGAGTTCGCCCGGGGCGTCTGGGAGTAGGCCGATGTCCAGCTCTTCGACTCATATGAGTCGAAGACTGGACATATGAGTCGCCAGCGGTTCATACTCCACTGATGGACGTCTCCCGGCCCGACCACATCATCCACAGCCCGACCGACGCGGATGTCGTGCGCGTCCTTGCCGGCACGCGGGGGCCGCTGACCGGTCGCCAGGTTGCGCGGCTCGTGGACGGTGGCTCCCAGACGACCGTCCACCGGTCGCTCCAGCGGCTCGCGCGGCTCGGCGTGCTCGACGTCGTGGAGGCCGGTCGCGCGCTGATGTACTCCCTCAACCGCGACCATCTCGCGACGCCTGCGCTGGAGCAGCTGGCCTCGATGAAGAGGCGCTTCCTCGCCGGCGTGGAGCAGGCGCTCAGCGATCTCGACCCGCCCCCGGTCAGCGCGACGCTCTTCGGCTCGGCGGCCCGGGGCGACGGCGACGCGTCGAGCGACATCGATCTGCTCATCGTGCGCCCGGACGACGTCGACCAGCCTGCCTGGGATCGTCAGATCGACGCTGCGGCGGAGCGCATCCGCCGCATGACCGGCAATCCGGTCAGCGTCCACCAGATCGCTCGCAGTGGCGTGGAGCGCCTGGCCACCGACCGCCCCGCGATCGTGGCCGAGCTGGAGCGCGACGCCATCCCGGTGTTCGGGGAGCCGGTCGATGGGCTGATCCGGGAGGCTGCGCTCCGATGAGCGCCCGGCGCACGCAGCGCACCCAGCCGTGCGATCTGCGCCATGCGCGCACGCGCCTCGGCCACGCTCAGAAGTTCCTCGAGGTGGCCGACCTGGTCGCCGACGAGCGCGAGCTCTCCGAGTCGTTCAGCGTCGCGGCGGCTCTTGCCGTGCTCGCCGGCATCGCGGCCGCCGACGCCGCGTGTTGCGCCGCACTCGGTGTCCGGTCCCGATCGGCCGACCATCACGACGCCGAGGCCCTCCTCGAGCAGATCGCCGACGGAGGTGCTGAGGCCGCGGCGCGCCTTCGGCGGATCGTGGCCGAGAAGGACTCCGCCCACTACGGGCTGGTCAACGTCGGAGGCCAGACGCTCGTCGGTCTGATGCGCAGTGCCCGCGCCCTGGTCGAGTTCGCCGAACAGGTGCTGCGGCGCTGAGCGGGGCTGCCGGCCCGGGCGTGGGCATCACCTCTTCGCCCTTCCCCGGCACCGGATAGGCTCGCCCGTGTGAGCCCGTCCCTTCCGCCCCAGCGCACGGATCGTCCCACGGTGACGATCCGGCGGATGATCGTGCTGGGGGCCGGGGGAGACCTGGCCGCGCGGCTCATCCTGCCCGGCGCTCGCCGGGCCTGATCGCGCTCGGCAAGCTGCCCGACGACTTCCGCCTGGTGGGCGTCGACCGCTCGGAGTGGGACGGCGACGCATTCCGCGCGCACGTGGCCGAGGAGATCGCCGAGCACGGCGACGAGCAGCGCGGTGGCGGCCGCGCCGGCCTTCGCCGAGATCTGCTCCTACATCCACGGCGACGCGGGCGACCCGAAGGCCCTCGTCGCGGCGCTCGCCACCAGCGAGGGCCCGGCGGTGGTCTACCTGGCCCTGCCGCCGCAGGTGTTCCCGGCCGCGATCGCCGCGATCTCCGAGGCGAAGATGCCCGAGGGCAGCGCGATCGTCATCGAGAAGCCCTTCGGCCACGACCTCGCCTCGGCCCAGGAGCTGAACGCGCTGCTCGCAACGGCCGCGCCCGAGAGCGCGATCCACCGCGTCGACCACTTCCTCGAGAAGCAGACCGTGCAGAACGTGCTCGGCCTGCGCTTCGCCAACCGGATCTTCGAGCCGATCTGGAACCGCGAGCACATCGAGAAGGTCGAGATCATCTGGGACGAGACCCTCGCCCTGGAGGGTCGCGCCAACTACTACGACCGCTCGGGCGCGCTGCGCGACATGATCCAGAACCACCTGCTGCAGGTGATGGCGCTGGTGGCGATGGAGCCGCCGCCCACCCTGCACGAGCGCGACCTGCGCGACCGCAAGGTCGACGTGCTGCGCGCCGTGCGCACGCCGAGCGAGGACGGAGATCATCACCGAGACGGTGCGCGCCCGCTACACCGCCGGCACGGCGCGCAACGGCCCGGTGCCCGACTACGCCGCCGAGGAGGGCGTGGACGCCGCCAAGCAGACCGAGACCTTCGCCGAGGTGACCCTGCGCATCGACAACTGGCGCTGGGCCGACGTGCCCTTCGTGCTGCGAAGCGGCAAGGCCCTCGGCGACACGTGTGCCAGCACGTGGCGATCCACTTCCGCCCGGTGCCGCACCTCACCTTCGGCCAGAGCACCCACGCCCAGCCCAACATGCTGATCCTCGGCCTCGCCCCCGACCGCCTGCAGCTGTAGCGTGAACATCAACGGCACCGGCGACGTCTTCGACCTGGAGCAGGCGACCTGGTGGCCGAGCTCGCCCCCCAGACGATCTCGGCCTACGGCAAGGTCATCCTCGACGTGCTGCACAGCGACCCGACGCTGTCGATCCGCGGCGACGAGGCCGAGGAGTGCTGGCGCATCGTCGAGCCGATCATGCAGAGCTGGGGCGCGGGCATGCCGGCCATCGAGGAGTACCCGGCCGGATCGGCCGGGCCCACCGCCTCGCGCTGCTGCTGAGCGCCAGCTCACAGCCAGCTCACAGGAAGCTCTTCGTAAGCCGTCACATTCGTCGGCGATAGTCCTGCGCGTGCCGGGAGCACGAACCGCCCCAGACCAGGAGCCGACATGACCGTGGAGCGCACCCAGCAGGTGATCGAGGAGAACCCCGAGGATCACGACCGCGGGCTCACCTTCGACATCAACACGCTGATGAGCCGGCGAAAGGCCCTCGGCCTCTTCGCCCTCGGCGGCGTCGCCGTGCTGGCCGGCTGCGGATCCTCGAGCGACGACGGAGCGGCCGCGAGCACCACCCAGGCGGCCACCACGAGCGCCGACACCACCGGCGCCACGGCCACCGCGACCGACGTCAGCGAGATCCCCGAGGAGACCGGCGGCCCGTACCCGGCCGACGGATCCAACGGCCCGAACGTGCTCAGCGAGAGCGGCGTCGTGCGCAGCGACATCACCACGAGCTTCGGCGACTACTCGGGCACCGCCGAGGGCGTGCCGCTGACGATCAACCTCACGATCCTCGACGTCGCCGAGGGCGGCACCCCGCTCGCCGGAGCCGCCGTGTACCTCTGGCACTGCGACCGCGCAGGCGCCTATTCGCTCTACTCACAGGGAGCGACCGACCAGAACTACCTGCGCGGGGTGCAGGAGGCCGACGCCGCCGGAAAGCTCACCTTCCAGAGCATCTTCCCCGCCTGCTACGCCGGGCCGCTGGCCCCACATCCACTTCGAGGTCTACCCCAGCCTCGCCGAGGCGACGGCCTCAGGACAGAAGCTCGTCACCTCCCAGATCGCCCTGCCCGAGGACACCTCCGCCGAGGTCTACGCCACCACCGGCTACGAGCAGAGCGTCTCGAACCTGGCCGGGGTGTCGCTGGCGAGCGACATGGTCTTCTCGGACGGCTACTCCACCCAGCTCGGGAAGGTGAGCGGATCGGTGGGCTCGGGGCTGACGGTGGCGCTGAACGTGGGGGTCTGAGCCACCGCGCGAGGCCCGCCCGAGGAGAGCGGCCCCCACCGGCATGGCCTGCCGGCGGGTGCCGCCTCCTGGTTCACGAGCGAGTCGGTCAGTGGGTGACGGCGACGCTCGACAGCGGCGACACGGTGAGCGTGCCGAAGCTGTTGCGAAGCGCCCGCACGCGCACGTTCGTGCTCGAGCCCACCGCGGGCCGGGCGACGTTGGTCGAGAGCGGGTCGAAGATGCAGTAGGCGCAGATGTAGCCCGGGTCGGTGGTGACGAACGGCGCGCCGTTCACCGAGACCTCGTACGAGGTGGCCGTGGGCACCGCGTCCCAGCGCACTTCCACGTACTCGGGGATGAACGGGAGCACGAAGAGGCGCGTCCTCAGGTTCTGAGGTGCCGCCAGGGTGCTGGTGACCTCCACCGGCGTGCGGAACGAGAACTGCACCCATGCCGATGCCACCAGCGGCGAGCGCGTGCGGACGTTGCGTACGCGATAGGTGTAGTCGCTCCCGGGCACGAGGCCGGTGAAGCTGACGTTCCCGTCGCGGGCGGCGAAGATCGGGCTGCCCGCGGTGTTGGGCCCGCCGATCAGCTGGACGTCCTGCTTGGCCACACCGAGCGTCACCACCAGGATCTGCGTGGTGGTGGGCGTCTGAGCCTGGACGAACGCATCGATCGGCGCGGGGACGGGCTTGGCCTTGACGGCGGCGCCCGCCACGCCGGGGATGCCGAGCGCCAGCAGCAGCGCGCCCGCGGTGAGAAACGAACCCAGCAGATGCCGAACTGGTCGGCGTGGAGCAGCGGTCACGGAGAACCTCGACTCGTCGGTTGGAGCGTGAGGGTGGGCGCGTGGCGCCCCTCTCACGCGGGGTGCGGCCAACCTCCCAACCGCTCCTTACGCGCCCCTTGCGCGTGGCTTAAACCCGCCCGGTGGGGGACGACGCCCCACGCTCCCGGGGCGCCTCCGAGGCCGTCACCGCCCGCACCGCGACGCCGCCCGGGGCAGGGCTGCCCCTTTTCAGGGCAGCGTCACCACGAGAGGTGACCCGGGTGTCAGCGGGGCGTCCCCGAGGAACGTCAGAGGATCAGCGCGAAGGCGGAATCGCGGCCCTCACGGCCGGAGTCTGAGGTCCACGCGAACACCGGAGTGATCGCTCATCGGGCGATTGTCGGGGGTACGCGCCGGCCACCCGCCGACCTCGACTGCTTCGAGATCGGGGCTGTGGGCAACGTGGTCGATCACCGGAGCATCGAGACCGGGAACCTCACCCTCCGTCGCGACCGGCAGGCCCGCGAGGGTCTTCAGCAGGAGCTCGTGCATCCGGACGGGACCCCGACACCCGGGGCAGGAACTGGTTGTAGTCCCCGGCGATGATCAAGGGCCGATCAGGTGCCCTTCTCTCAAGCATCCGTCCGAGTGCCCTGAGGTAGATCTCATGGGTCTCCCATCGCCGCCGAGCGCCCCCGAAGCGCGCCATGTCGGAGTCCGCCCACGGAATGCAGACTCACATCACGTCGATCTCCCCAACGGGCGTGTGGGTGCGAGCGCTCACGAAGGCTTGGTGCGGCAACTCGGGGTCGCCGATCTGATCGACGTCGGTCAGAGGCGACCTGCTCCACAGCAGCACGCGCCGCGCGTCGGGTACTCGCGGGATCGGCCCCGGGTCCTGGCCTGCCGCGACGTGCCCGTCGGCAGGAAGCAGGTCCTCATGCCCCTCCGTAAGGCAGATGACGTCAGCTCCGATTTCGTCCAGCAGCTCGGCGACACGGAGCCCCCGCACGCCGCGGGGCGGAGCCCATTCCGCGTTCCACACCGCCACTCGACAGGTCCTATCGCGACTGCTCGACACATCGCAGACGGTACGGCGAGCCCCGGACGCGGTCCTCGTTTCCCCTGTATCGCTCGGGGGCGTACCGTTGCGTCGTGGATCGAAACAGCCTCAGAGACCCCGACTCTGGCGGTGATGCGATTGGGGGCTACATCGAGGCGTGGTCCCTCGCCGCGCGAGAGACCGATCACTCGGCGCTGCGACTCGACAGCGTCGTTCGGCAGGCGGCCGACCCCATTCGTCCTGGGGGCTTCGAGGAGTCCGCTCCCTCGTCCATCACCGGCCTCCTCATCGGGCGCGGCGTGGAGGAATCGGCCGCGAGCCGCCTCGCCGGCGAGCTCGTCGCTGCGCTCGGCGACTCGGCCTGGCGCGGATGAATCCCCCCAGAGAACCTGACCGCGCAATCCTCCCCGAGCCGGAGGACGCCTCACTCCCATCCGGCGGCGTTGGCGATCCCCGCGCCAACCTCTTCTCGATCGGTCGTCAACAGCGCGACGAGCTTCAGGCCACCCGATATCTCGCGGCCCTCTGGCGACTGGAGCCGGCGAGCATAACGAGGGTGCTCGGCGCCGTAGACCCAGCGCTCAAGGAGGTTTCTGAATGGATCGTGAGCGCCGAGCGCGTCACGGCGGAGGGCCGTCTTGACCTTCTCCTTGAGGCGCCCGGCGAGGCCCTCGTCGTGATCGAGGCCAAGATCGATTCGACTCTGGGGCCGATGCAGCTCGAGCGCTACCGGGACTGGCTGGCTACCGCATGCGCTCTCGGCGAGCGTGGCGTCCTCATCCTCCTCACCGTCGAGGAGGAGCGTATACCCGCGTCGATTACGTCACCCCCCATCCCGAACGTCGCCTTCACTGCGAGGAACATGCGCTGGCGACAGCTGGCCACGCTCATGGTGGAGCGAGAGGACGAGGAAACGCTCGCGGCCCAGTTTGTCGCGATGCTGGCCGAGGAGGGCCTCGCCGTGGAACCGCCGCTTACCTCAAAGGACTGGGACGCCTGGAATCTGGCGAGCCGGACCATCGTCCGTCTCGTTGACATCACCTCGAGCACGGCCCGCCTTGTATGCGGGCGCGTGCCCGGCCTGGAGCCAGGCCCTGTGGGCGTCGATCGTCGCCGGGTCGCCTGCTCCATCAGAAGCCCCACGGCCCGAATCGAGTTCGGCTTCGCGGCCAATGAGTCGCGTTCGACGACCGGCGAGCGCACCGATCGCCTACGTGCGTGCGCGCCGACGCGAAATTTCGGTAAAGGAGACGATGCAGGAGGCCGAGGTCGCCACGGCGCGCCTCGACTCGTCCATGTTTCGCCGCTCCAACGGCTGGGTGCAGCGACACGCGAACGCTGAGACGCTGCTCTCCGGCGCCCCTGACGGGCCTTCTCAGCAGCAGGCCTTCCTCGCCTTCTGCGACGAGGCGCTTTCTTCCCTGGCGGGGATCGGCTTCATCGAGAAGGATCTGGCTCCCGCTACGGACGGATCATCATGACGACAATCTGGCAAGAGGATGACGGCCGCTGGCGCGCGACTTCCCCCGTCGGATTCCTCAACGAGCAAGCGCTTCACGATCTCGTCGCCGAGGCGCCGGATCTGCTGCCGCTTGCAGGATCGCCCCGCCTCGCCGTTGTGGGCCGCGAGGTCGCTCTGCGATCCGGATACGCCGATCTTCTCGCTGTTGAGCTCTCTGGCCGACTTGTCGTGATCGGAGGTCAAGCTGGCGGCGAACGCGGAGGCGCGCCGGGCGGTCATCGCGCAGGCCCTTGGTTACGCGGCCAGTCTCCAGGGGCTGACGATCAACGAGCTCGAGCGGGATGTGCTCGGGCCCGAGCTCGCCCGCCTTGGGCACGATGACCTGGTTGACGCTGCACGGTCCGTTGACCAGGAAGCGCTGATTGACCCCGAGGAGTTCCGTGCGGCGCTCGCGGAAAACCTCGAGTCAGGGGCCTTCCGTCTCGTCTTGGTCCTCGACGATGCACCTACGGAGCTGGTTCGCTTGGCCGGCTACCTCGAGAAGATGACCGCGGGACTGCTCCTCGATCTTGTGACCGTGTCAGCATTCGAGGTGAACGGGACCCGGCTTCTCGTGCCCCAGCGAGTTGATCCCTTGCAGCGAGTCGCCGAGGACTACACACCGCTCGCGCGGTCCGGGCGTGCCGACGCCTTGCCGACTGAGGGGTCGGCGGCATTCGCCGAACGCATCTCAGTGTGTCCGCCGGACGTTCAGGAGGACCACCACCGGCTCCTTCGGTGGGCCCGGGATCTGGAGCACCAGGGCATCGCGCGACTGTGGACGACGGTCGGACTGACCCAGGATGTCCTTCAGGTCCGCGTGCCGGGTGAGCAGGTCGGGCTTGTCACGGTCTGGCGAGGGGGCACGGGCCCGGCGCTCAGTCTCTGGGAGACGGTCTTTGAGCGCCGCGCTCCGACGACCCTGCCCTTGGTCAAGGCCGCGCTTGCCGGCGGCTCGATGAGCAAGTCCGTGCGAGACCCGAGCGATGATCTGCTCGCGCGGTTGACGGACGCATACCGGGAGGCGGCTGCCGTGAGCTAGGTGTAGTTCCCACGGACGTTGTTGAGAAGGGCGTCCATGGGGGTCAGGCCGCCGAGGGCGGTGTGGGGTCGGCGCCGATTGTAGGTGTCAACCCATGCCGCCAGGCAGGCCAGGCGCTCGGCGTTGGAGCGGTACAGGCGTAGATAGGCCCACTCCTCGATGAGGGTCCGGTTGAACCGCTCGACCTTTCCGTTGGTCTGGGGCCGGTAGGGCGCGATCACGACATGGCGTGCGCCCAGATCGGCCAGGGCGCCGGAGAAGGCCACCGACTGGCAGTAGGCCATCGCGCGATCGGTCATCACGCGCTCGATCGCCACGCCGTGGCGCGCGAGGAAGGCCGCCGCCCGGCGCAGGAACCCAGCGCAGGTGATCGCGCGCTCGTCGGTGTGCACCTCGACAGAGGCCAGGCGGGTTCGGTCATCGATGGCGGCGTGCACGAAGTCCAGATGGCGCCCTGAACGGGCCTGGTTGGGCCGGCCGGCCTCGCGGCCAAGCAGCCGGTGGCCGCCCCCATCGGGGATGCGCGCCAGCCGCTTGACGTCGATGTGCACGAGCTCTCCCGGGCGCTCGCGCTGGTAGCGCACGATCTGGCGTGTGGGCCGGTCGTAGTCGGCCAGGCGACTGTGCCCTGCCCGGCGCAAGATCGCATAGACGCTCGAGCGGGCGATCCCCAGCGCATAGGCGATCCGGTGCGGGCCCCAGCGGCGCTCTGCTCGGAGCCCGAGCACGCGCTCGACCCGTGCCGGGTCGGCCTGGTGAGGGCAGCGGTGCGGGCGCGAGCTTCGATCCTCGAGTCCCTGGGGGCCCTCGGCGCGAAAACGCGCCCGCCACTTGTAGGCGGTGGCCGCAGAGACCCCCATCGACTCGGCGGCCACCCGCACCGGCCACCCGAGCACTTCGATCCGCTCGACCAACAGCATCCTGCCAAGCGGCGTCAGCTTCGCCTTACGATGAGCCACGAGGGCCTCCTTCGGTTGGAACCTCGACAGCTCCAACCGTCTCGGAGGCCCTCGCCTCTCAACAACCTTCCTGGGAACTACAGCTAGGGCGGAGATCTGCCGAACGCGCTCAGGCGCCCCGGCGCTCCGCGTCGCAAGCAGGCGTCGCGAGCCGCCGGCAGATGTGCTCACAACCTGGAGGAGGCTCTTGACGACGGGCGGCCCCGTTCGTCGAATCGGCCTGTGCCGCCCTGGACCAACGGGGCGTTCGCGGAGTCCGCCGCGTGCGTTAGGTTCCTGCCTCGTGACGTTTGCCACTCCCGAGACGAGCGCCACTCTCACTGTCGCACCCCTCGAGGGGCAACTGGTGGAGGTCCGTGGCCGGCGGTTTGTCGTCGGCGGGTCTGAGCGGCAGCGAGCTCGACGGGATCGCTCAGCACCTCCTGACGCTCTCCTCCGTCGAGGACGACGCCACTCGGCGAAGAGCTGCGGGTCATCTGGGAGATCGAGCCCGGCGCCCGCGATCGATCGAGCACGCTCGCCCTCCCCGAGCCCACCAGCTTCGACGCCCCGGCCCGCCTCGACGCCTTCCTCGACGCCGTCCGCTGGGGCGCCATCCTCGAGCGCCGACGTCCGCGCGCTCCAGGCGCCGTTCCGCAGCGGCATCGAGATCGAGGACTACCAGCTCGACCCCGTCGTCCGCGCGCTGCGGATGCCGCGCGTCAACCTGCTGATCGCCGACGACGTCGGCCTCGGCAAGACGATCGAGGCCGGGCTCGTCGTCCAGGAGCTGATCCTCCGCCACCGCGCGCGGCGCGATCCTGATCGTCGTGCCCGGCCGTCGCTTCAGATCCAGTGGCGCGACGAGATGCGCGACAAGTTCGGGCTCGAGTTCCGCATCGTCGACAGCGAGCTGCTGCGCGAGCTGCGCCGCGACGCGCGGCATCCACGTCAACCCGTGGACGTCACTTCCCGCGGCTGATCACGTCGATCGACTGGCTCAAGCGCGACGCGACCGCTGCGCCTCTTCCGCGAGGCCCTGCCCGGCCCGGCGAGCCGACGTCTACCCGCGCCGCTTCGACCTGCTGATCGTCGACGAGGCGCACAACGTCGCGCCCGTCGGGCCGCGGCCGCTACGCGACCGACTCGCAGCGCACGAGGCGCATCCGCGAGCTGGCGCCGCACTTCGAGCACCGGCTGTTCCTCATCGGCCACGCCGCACAACGGCTACGCGAGAGCTTCACCGCGCTGCTCGAGCTGCTCGACAACCAGCGGTTCGCCCGCGGCGTGCCGCCCGAGCCGCGAGCAGCTCGGCGCGGTCATGGTGCGCCGGCTGAAGCGCGAGCTGCCGCGCTCGACTGGGACGGCACGCCGCGCTTCCCGCAGCGCGCGCATCGAGCCGCTCGCGGTCGACCTACACCGACGACGAGCGCGCAGGCGCACGCCGACCTCGCGGACGCTACACCGAGCTGCGGCAGGCGGCAACGCACGGACAGCGCCGAGCGCTTCGCGACCGAGTTCGTCCTGAAGCTGCTCAAGAAGCGGCTCTTCTCCTCGCCGGCGGCGTTCGCTCGCACGCTCGACGCAGCATCGCGAGTCGCTCGCGACGGCGCGAAGGAGCGCGGGCCGGCACTCGACCGACGATCGGCGTCCTGCGGCGGCAGATCGAGGCCGGTCGACGAGGACGTACGGCGACGACGAGGCCTACGACCGAGGCCGACCGACGACGCGCTCGACGTCGGCCACGCGCGCTCTTCCGCGACCCGACGCCGAGGAGCGCGCGCTCCTCGACGAGCTCGCACGCTGGGCCGAGCAGCGCCGCGGCGCGACCGCGACGCCAAGGCGCGAGGCGCTGCTCGACTGGCTCGACGAGCGACCTGCCGCCCCGGCGGCGCAGTGGAACGACGAGCGGGTGATCGTCTTCACCGAGTACCGCGACACGCAGAAGTGGCTGCAGCGAGCTGCTCGCCGCCGGCGGCCTCGCCGGCGGCGAGCGACTCGCGCTGCTCTACGGCGGCATGGACACCGACGAGCGCGAGCGCGATCAAGGCCGCGTTCCAGGCCGACCCCGACGAGTCGCCCGGTCCGCATCCTGCTCGCCACCGACGCCGCCTGCGAGGGCATCGACCTCCAGAACCACTGCCACCGCCTCGTCCACTACGAGATCCCGTGGAACCCGAACCGGCTCGAGCAGCGCAACGGCCGCATCGACCGCCACGGCCAGCGCGCCGCCGAGGTGCTCGATCTACCACTTCGTCGGCGCGGGCTATCGAGAGCTGAGCCGTCGACGGCGACCGCGCGTCGGCGAGCTCGAGGGCGACCTCGAGTTCCTCGCTCGCGCGGTCGCTCAAGGTCGAGACCATCCGCGAGGACCTCGGCAGGTCGGCCCGGTGATCGCCGAGCAGGTCGAGGAGGCGATGCTCGGCGCGTCGCCGGCAGCTCGACACCGACGCCGCCGAGCGCGCCGGCCGAGCCGGCCGGCGCCTCCTGCGCTTCGAGCGCGACCTGCGCGAGCGAGATCGCAGCGGCTGCGCGAGCAGCTACGACGAGACCGCGCGCGAGCTGCGCCTCGCGCCCCGACAACATCGAGGCGGTCGTCGCGATCGCGCTCGAGCTGGCCGGCCAGCCGCGCTCGTCGAGCCCGGCCGCTCGCCGACCGGCACGTACGTGCTTCGCCTGCCGGCGCTGACCGGCGCCTGGGCGCGCGCGCGCCGAGGGGCTCGACGCACCCGCTACACCGGCGAGATCCGCCCGATCACCTTCGACCACGCGTCGCCGACGGCGACGACGACGTCGTGCTCGTCCACCTCGACCACCGCCTCGTGCAGATGTGCCTCGCGGCTGCTGCGCGCCGAGGTCTGGGCCACCGAGGCGAGGACGCCCGTCTCGCACCGCGTCACCGCGCGGCTCGTCGCCGACGCTGCGCTCGCGCAACCCGGCCGTCGTCGCCCACGCCCGGCTGGTCGTGACCGGCGCCGACGGCCACCGCCTCCACGAGGAGGTGATCGCCGCCGGCGGGCGCGCTCCGCGAGGGACGGTTCGCGCGCCTCAACGTCGGCGAGATCGACGGCGGCCCTCGACTGCCGCGACGGACGGCGCGCCGTCCGAGCCGGTCGCAGCAGCGGCTCTCGCCGAGCTGTCTGCCCGGCATCGCGACGCCGCTCCGTCCAGGCGCTCGAGGCGCGCGATGACGCGAGCGCGCCGAGAGCCTCGAGCAAGCGTCTCGCGGAGCGCGCCGACAGGAGATCGCCGACATCACCGCCGTCCTCGACGAGCTGCGCGCGAGCATCCGGCCGAGCTCGCACGAGCCGGAGCAGCGAGCAGCTCGACGCTCGTTCGATCCAAGCGACGAGCGCGAGCAGTTCGAGCGCGACGTCGACGCCTGCGCCGCCGCCTCGAGGAGATCCCGGCCGAGATCGAGCGCGAGACCGCGGCGATCCGCGCGCGCTACGCCGATCCCGAGCCGCGCCTCTTCCCGGTCGCGGTGACGCTTCCTCGTCCCGCGGGCGCAGTCCGGCGCGATGAGCCGCGCCCGTCGAGCGCCACGCACCACGCCGAGTGGCTCCGCTGGTCGAGGTCTCCGGCCCGTTCCTCAGCCTGCCGGTCGCTCACGCGACGTCTTCCCGCAGGGCCTCGACGCCCACGACCCCGAGCACTCGCCGCGCGCCTACGCCGCGCCTACGCCGAGTGGCGAGGACCGAGGCCGCCGACCCGACCCGGCGATCCACACCGCCTGGATCGACTTCGTGCTCGGCCGACGTCCTCGAGCTACCCGACGAGGTGCGTCGCCGAGGGCCACGCCAGTGCCCGCCGACGCTCGAGCGTCGCGTCGCCGAGCACGGCGAGACGCTGCGGCCCGACCTCGCAGTCGTCGACCCGCCGGGACGGCGCGGAACGCCACGGCTCCTCGTCATCCGACCTACCCGCCCGAGCGCGACCTGGAAGCGCCGTCAGCCGACGAGCGCGGCGCACGCCTCGCCCGGCGAGCGGATGCGGAGCTGCTGCGCGGCACCGGGGTCCGCCTCGGCCTCGTCACCAACGGCGAGCGACTGGATGCTCGTCCACGCGCCGCCGAGCGAGACCACCGGCCTTCGTCACCTGGTACGCGACCCTCTGGCTCGAGGAGCCGCTCACGCTGCGCGCCTTCCGCTCCCTGCTCGGCGTCGCGCCGCTTCTTCGGCGTCGCCGAGCCGAGACCCTCGAGGCGCTGCTCGACCGACAGCGCCGACGACCAGCAGAGGTCACCGACCAGCTCGGCCCAGGTCGCGCCGCGCCGTCGAGCTGCTCGTCGCACGCGCTCGACCGCGCCGACCGCGACGCGACGCGAGCGCTCGCTTCTCGCGACGGTGCCCGAGCAGGAGCTCTACGAGGCCGCGCTCACGGTCGATGATGCGGCTCGTCTTCCTCTTCTCCGCCGAGGAGCGCGGCCTGCTTCCTGCTCGGCGACGACCTCTGGGACGACAGCTACGCCGTCTCCACGCTGCGCGCGCAGCTGCGCGAGGAGGCCGACCGCGCACGGCGAGGAGGTCCTCGAGCGCCGCCACGACGCCTGGCCGCGGCTGCTCGCCACCTTCCGCGCCGTCCACGGCGGCGTCGAGCACGAGCCGCTGCGCCTGCCCGGCCTACGGCGGCGAGCCTCTTCGACCCCGACCGCTTCCCGTTCCTCGAAGGGCGCCCGCACGGCACCGCTGGCGCGCGCACGCCCGCCAGTCCGCTGCCGGTCGACAACCGCACCGTGCTGCACATGCTCGACGCGCTCCAGCTGCTCGAGGTGCAGCGTGCCGGCGCGGCACCGGAGCGCGCGCCGCTCAGCTTCCGCGCGCTCGACGTCGAGCAGATCGGCCACGTCTACGAGGGCCTGCTCGACCACACCGCCGTGCGCGACCAGCGAGCCGTGCTCGGTGCTCTCGAGACGGCAAGAACGAGCCCGAGATCGCGCCTCGCGAGCTCGAGGAGCCGGCGCGAGCGGGCGAGGACGCGCTCGTCGAGCTACCTCGCAGGAGGAGACCGGCCGCAGCGCGAAGGCCGCTCGCGAAGGCGCTTCGCGCCGAGCCCGAGCCCGATCGAGCTCGCGCGGCTCCGCGATCGCTGTGGCGACGACGACGGAGCTCGTCGACGCGCGTGCTGCCGTTCGCCGGGCTCGTCCGGGACGACAGCTCGGCGACCCGCTGGTGTTCCGCCGGGAGCGCTCTACGTCACCGCAGGTCCCGACCGGCGCACCACCGGCACCCACTACACGCCGCCGAGCCTCACCGAGCCGATCGTCCAGCTACGCGCTCGAGCCGCTCGTCTACGACGGCCCGGCCGAGGGGTAGCCGACGCGAGAAGTGGCAGCTGAAGTCACCGGCCGAGCTGCTCGAGCTGAAGGTCTGCGACATCGCCATGGGCTCCGGCGCCTTCCTCGTGCAGGCCTGCCGCTACCTCGCCGAGCGGCTGGTCGAGGCCTGGGAGGCCGCCGAGCGAACGCCAGCGCGGCCGCGCATCACCCCCGAGGCCCTGCCCGTCGCGGGAGCTACCGCCGAGCAGCTGCATTCCCGACGACCCGGACGAGCGCCTGACTATGCGCGCCGCCTGGTCGCCGACCGCTGCCTCTACGGCGTGGACAAGAACCCGATGGCGGTCGAGATGGCCAAGCTCTCGCTGTGGCTCGTGACCCTGCCGAAGGACCGGCCGTTCACGTTCCTCGACCACGCACTGCGCTGCGGCGACTCGCTGCTCGGCATCACCAGCTCGAGCAGCTCACCGACTTGAACCCTGACCCTGGTGAGGCCGCCGGCACGCTGAGCATGTTCGCTCAGCCGGTGCTTGACGCCGTTGAGCGCGCCATCTCACTTAGGGCATTGATCGAGCGCTCGGCGCCGTTGAACGCCACAGGCGCCAAGGCCAAAGCTCGCCTTCTGCGAGACGCAGACGAGACAACCGCAGACCTGCGACTCGTCGCAGATCTCATCGTTGGCGCTGACCTAGGAGCAAGGGATTACCGCACCACGATGGCGCTCTCAGCGGCAGATGTGCGAGGCCCTGCTGACCACTGGCGATGACGTTGCCCGTACTCGGCTTCGGCTGCGTGCGCAGGAGTTGCTCAACGTCGATCGACCCGCGCTCGACGCGGACCGACGCCCCTTTCACTGGGCGATTGAGTTTCCGGAAGCCTTCGCGATCGAGGGTCGCCAACGTGGTTTCAATGCAATCATTAGCAACCCGCCTTACCTCGGTGGGGGACGCCAGACGGCCGCGCTCGGACGCGCATACCGGGAGAGCCTTCTGAAAAACCAAGCGGGCGGGAAGCGCGGTCTCGCTGACTTGGCGGCATACTTTTCTACTGCGCGCAGCTGCCCTAACTAGCGCCGTGGGTCGCATGGGCCTCCTTACAACCAACTCCATTGCCCAGGGAGAACGCGCGAAATCGGTTTGGACGGATTCCGTCCCAGCATGGTGGATTGATCTATAGGGCCGTCGCGAGCCAACCCTCGCCCCCGGGCGTCGCCGGAACGAGCGTCTCGGCACTTTGGCTGACCAAATGCTCATGGAAGGGGCCTCTCGTCTTGGACGAGCGGGTAGTTTCAGCCATCCCGGCGCGGCTAGACAAGTCCGTACGTGTGTCAGGCGAGCCATACCGCTTGCTTGAGGGCGATGTCCGAGCCTTCGAAGGCTCGAAAACTCGCTGGAAAAGGCTTTGTGATCGACCTCGATGAGGTGGACCAACTCCTGCGGGGCGACCCCCGCAATGCTAGGTGATCCGTCCGTACCTGACGGGCGAAGATCTGAACGGGTCGAGCACCCAATCAGCGAGCAGGGCTGCGATCGATTTTAGAGACTGGCCTCTAGAGCGTGCAGAGATGTACTCGGAGCCGAATAAGGTCGTCCGGGAACGTGTGAAGCCGATCCGTGACCGAGACAAGCGAAGGCAGGAGCGAGACGCCTGGTGGGTTTCGCGACGAAGGCCCGCTCTATACGCGGCGCTCGACGCCGGTGCTTTGGCCTTCGCGAGATCAAGGGTAGCAGATCACGTCGTGGTTCGTATCGGCGGCGGTATTGTGACTTCGGACCGACTTGTCGTCTTCATTGGCGGTTGGCAGGTGTTTCCCGTGTTGCAGTCGAGTATCCACGAGGCGTGGATATGGCGACAGCAGACGTCCATGCGCGAGGACGTTGGCTACTCGATCTTCGATTGCTTCGAAACCTTCCCGTTTCCCGGACCGCTCCCCCCTCGTGGAACGGGTCAAGCGTTGCACGAGTTTAAGGCCGAGCGAACCGGGGCTGAGACGAGGGGCTGACCAAGCTCGGAGAATCGGATCAACGATCCCGAGCAGAACGACGACGACCTTGTGCGTCTGCGTGAGCTGATGGTCACGATAGATGAGGAGGTTGCCGGGGCGTACGGCTGGAACGACCTTGACCTTGACCATGAATTCCACGACACGAAGCTCGGTCGTCGGTTCACGATCGGCCCAGATGCGCGGCAGGAGATCTCGACCGCCTCCTCGAGCTGAACCATGAACGCCACGCCGAGGAGGTTCGCCAGGGCCTTCATGACAAGAAGAGAGCGAAGCCGAGCGGCCGATGAGAGATCTGGGTGCGCTGATCGATCGCCAGCACGCCTACCTGGCACACCAGGAGGGCGAGCGATTCGTGCTGAGAATGCCCGGGCTTCTTGCGGCGCTCGAAGGGGAACCTCGGATCGCCTCGGTTCTCGCCGACTCCGTCGCGAGGTACTCCTCGCGCTCGAGGAGTACCGACGTGCAGATCGGGTGGCGGAGGCGTCGGCGTGGGATCTCCACGCGCGCTTGATCGCACTCGCGCCCGAGCTGACTGCCCACGGGGCAGCCGGGACGGAAGACAGGGCCGGCGCCATCCTCGCCGAGTTTGCCGGGATCGCCTCGCAGGAGACGGAACTCGCTTTTCCGCGAGAGCCGGCGCTGCCGATCGACGACCCGGGCGCGGCGCGCGATGCTCGACTGCCTCGGCGAGACCACACGCGCGCTCAGGTTTGGAACCGACCCGAACGTTGATGCCCGACCTAACCTCGACGACCTCACGCGGGACGTCGGAAACGCCCAGCGTGTGCACGAGCACGCCCTCAACCGGTTCAAGCTCGCCGCGAGAACCCACCCTGGTCTTGCCCTGCTCCGGTTGGAATGGGTCGTCCTGTTTCTCGACGAGGAGCCCGATGTGCTCCCCTATGGCGAGGACGCCCTGCGCGAACGCCTCGAGCGGATGATCAAGCGCTTCGGTGGTGATGAGAGCCTCGTCAAGAAGATCGGGGCGGGAGAGATGGTCGCGGACGACGGCCTCGGCGGCGGGGATGGTGACCAGCTCGACCGCCTCGTCACTCGCCTCAAGGGCGAGGCCGACGCTCTCTGTCATGAGCTTCGGCACCGACTCGACGTCCGGCTCTCCCACGACGGCGTCATGCGCCGGTTCAAGGCGCGGTGCGAGCTTCACGACCGCAGGCGCCTGGCCGAGCTGGCGGCGGCAGCGAGCCGGCCGGAGCACGCCCTTCGCGACGAGCTGACCCGGTACCTCTTCGATCAGGGTCTCAACCCGCTGTCGGAGGCAACGCTGGGGGACCATCGACCCGATGTGCTCACGATCTCGGGTGTCCGGCCCACGTTCTACGTGGAGGCGAAGCAGTACACCGCCGGCCCCGGGGCCCTGGCCAAGAAGGCTCTTGCGCAGGTGGTCAGCACGGCGGGCACCCTCAGCGGGCCACCCTTCGACATCCATGAGGCCTGGCTCGTCATCTTCCGACGGGACGGGCGTGACCTGGTGCTCCCTGAGCAGGTCAGCGTGGGCGCTCTCACGATCCACTGCCTCGTTGTGGATGTCGGTGAGCCGAGGAGCAAGGGGAGTCGGCGCAACCAGGGTCCAGTGGTGTTGAGCGAGGACGAGCTCATCGCGGGGATCCCCTCGCCCGCGGGCTACGGAGCTGCTGAGTGACCATCCGCCAGGAGTCTCAACGCGTGGATTGAGGCTGTAGCTCGACGGGAGCGGCGAAGTTGACGACTGCTCGGTGATGATTGGCTACGAGTGGGCACGGCGCCCATGCGCGTGCGGATGTTCGCGGCGACTCCCCTGACCTGCTCACGGCATCTCCCCTGGTGAGGGCCACGTCCGGCCGTTTATGACGCGCGGACGTGCATCGATGGGGCGCCTCGGAGGAAGGGCCTATCAGGCCTTCGAGCAGGAAGAACCCTGCTGAGATAGCGGTCGCCGCTCGAGCTGTCGGCTACTCCAGGTTTCGGCGATACGCGCAACGCAGTCTCGTTCCGCAACAGGCAGGCGCGTAAACCGAACGAGGTTTCCTTGGGCAGATCGCCAGGGTCCGTGCTGCTCTGCCCTGGCGCGCGCCGAGGCGTCGTCGAAGAGAGGGTAGGCGAGCATCCCCGTGGGACGGGACTCCTGAGACTGTGAGCTGAGGTAGCTCGTGAGCTGGTAGAGATCCTCCCGATCGACGCCGCGCGGGTCGGCGAGCGTTTGTACTTGGCGTCGATGATCGCGTACGGTTGATCCGGATCCCCGACAAGGAGATCCGGGTAGAGCCGGCCGAGGGTCGCTCCCGCCTTCACGGTGCTCTCCAGGAGGGGGCGACCCTGTCGCAGCCGAGTGCCGTGGGTCACCTGCGAGGCGCCGAGAGCCCGTCGCGCGCAGTGAACGAGGAAGAGTTCCCAGAGCTCGGCGACGTCGATCAGGAATCCCTCGGTGCGCTCGTCGGTCGCGCTCGCGCGAAGGCCTCGGTTGCGGGCGATCTGCCAGAGAGCTCCGCCGCCCGCCTGTAAGGACGCGTGATCGGGCTGTAGCGGACCCGATCGAGCTCTCGACGTGACGGGAGGGCGGTCGTGCCCCGCGGCCCCGACAGTCGCGGCATGATCTCCTCGATCTGTCTCCCCGCCAGCCCGGTCGCCGCCGAGCCTCCGATCGAGGACTCGGTCAGCAAGGACGATCGAGCGCGTAACCGGATTGTCGACGAGCTTGCGGCGCTCGATCGACGCTAGACGGGGACTGTTGCGCGAGCGCAGCCGCAGGGTGCCCGGGACGTCGAGCCGGCCGCGGGCGTTCAGGCCCTCGTACGCCTCCAGGGAGCGGAAGCCAGGCAGCCCGTGGCGAACCGCATCGACGAGGGCCGACCCACGTCGCGGCGACCAGCTCAGCGACCAGCGTGGCGGTGCCTCCGTGCTCGGCCGAGCGGGGGACGATCCTCAGGTTGAGGGCGGCGCCGACCCACGCCGCGATGGTGTCGACCCGAGACGGGGACGGATCTCGAGCACCCGTCCGTCCCGCCGCAGCTCGCCCACGTATCGGCCCGCGCGCCAGCTCCCGTCGATCTGGCGCTCGAGGATCGGGCCCGGCTCTCGGCCGCGTGAGAGGGCCCACCTGAACGACGAGGGAAGCGGGATCGGTATCCTTGCGATTCCCGTGAGCCACCTGTCCTCTTCGGGGCTGATAACCCGGTCGCGGTCAGCAAGGCCGACGAGGTCGAGGAAGACAAGGGCTCAGCCACCGGACGAGTTCTTGGCGTCGAGGAAGACGTCGCGAAGCCGGCCGAGCTCATCCGTGCCCGTGTCGGAGCCGGCGAGGTACTGCTCCAGCAGGGGTCGGAGTGATCGCTGCCAAAGGTCACTGAGCGGGGGCTGAGGCTTGTCCCCCCGGTCCAGAGGAAGGTCCCGTTCGGCGGGGCGCTCTTGCGGCTGCTCAGCCAGGTTCCTAGGAAGAAGGTGATGTCGGCGAAGTAGGTATGACCTACCTGATAGGCGCGGCCGAGCTCGTCGGAGTCGTCGATGGCCTGGTTCAGGGCGCCGGCCCGGTCGGCGAACCGTTCGAGCTGGGGGTCGCGAGCCTCCTCGCTCCATCGCTTGCCCACATCGTCGGGCCAGCGGCTGAAGACGATCGACAGAAGCGTGTCCCGCTCGAACGGGCACTCCCTCCAGAGAAACCGCCGACGAAGGGCGAAGTCGAGCGTCTCGACCGACTGGTCGATCTCGTTCATGGTCCCGATGATGTAGAGGTCCTCGGGGATCACAAGCCGGGCCGCCGGGTCGCCGACGTTAAGCCCGGGAAGCTCGGCGCCTGGCTCTCCGCGCTTGTCGCGCTCGATCAGGCTGAATGCCTCGCCGAACAGCGCCGAGAGATCGGTTCGGTTGATCTCGTCGAGCACCAGCACGAACGGAAGAGGTGCAAGCCCGTCGGGAAGCACCTGGGCGCCCATCTCCTCGATGATCTTCGGCAGCGCTCCCGGCTCGTATTGTGTGGCTGAGCCATCGAGCCTCAGCCCTCGGATGAACTCCTCGTAGCCGTAGCCGGGATGGAGCTGGATCCAGCGCACACACGACCTCACCATCCCCTCAAGCTCATCCTGGTGCGTGAAGAACTCCCTTCGGCCCCCACAGCTTCAGGGCCGCGCGTCGAATGACGGTCTCCGCGAGGAGCCGCGCCTGGTAGCTCTTGCTCGTTCCCGGCGGGCCATAGAGGACGATCTGCTTCTTCCAGATGAGGGCCTCGAGATCTCCCGTCCCGTCCCCGTCGCCGCCTCCGCCGGACTCCCACACCCCGTGGAGCGGCGGGTGGTAGAAGTCGATTTGCCCCTTCTTCGTGTTGCCACCCGGGGATCAGCTCTCGAGCCGCGTGTGGATGGCCAGGAGCCGCTCGTCGAGATCTGCGGGGGCCGACTCGTCGAGCAGGCCGGAGAAGAGCGGCCGCGATCTCCCGCTTGTGGGTCCGCTCGAGATCCTCTCGAAATCGTCGGGCCGAAGGAGATGCAGGAGGATGTGCCGCATCTCTCGAATCGACTCATTGGTCTCGTCTGCGAACGCGCGAAGGCGCAATGGGTCGGCGAGGACCTCTGTGCGCTCCGCCGGAGACAAGGCCTTAAGCGCCGCGTGAAGTCGATGAAGTAGGCGACCTGCTTGTCGCGGCCAACGTTGAAGCCGATGCCCGGATGTCCGATCGACTGGGACATCGCGCGGGCCGGAGTGCTGGCTGGATCGAGCTGCAGAGATGTGCCGGCGAGCGTTTCCTCGACGATGGCGCGCTTCGCTCCGCCGGAGACCGAGCCGGCAAACAGAAAGTGGACCAAGAGCAGCTCCGCAGCAAACGCCGGAGTTCGTCGGTGGCCCCCTCAAGCTGTGCCGCCCATTTCTGCATGAAGGTCCGCTTGTCGTGGAGACCTCCCATGATGAAGCGTTGGTGAACTCCTCGGCCGACCCGCCGTCCAGACGCTCCAACGTCGGGATAGAGCAAGGAAGCATCACCGACAAGGCATCGCTCTGACCACTGACGACCGTCTCATCAACCAGCGTACGATCGCGCTCTGAGTAGCGCGCCATCCTGCTCCGATCCTCCGGGGGATTCCGACGACGCTAGTCGCTGCCCATCCCGCCGCACCTATGCGAAGGGCGAGAAACGCCGCCGTTTCGAGGATGTGGGTCTGAAGAAACATGCGCGACGGTCGCATCCGCTGGCGCGCGTAGGCTGCGGCGATGACCTCTCCGCCTCGAGTGCTGGCTCCGTCGAAGACCCCGACCGCCATCCGCGCGAGGAGCTCGTGGACATTGTGCGCCGCGATCTCCTTGGCCCTGCGGGCGGTCCGGAGGAGGAGATCGCCGAGAACCAGATTCTCGAGCGGTACCTGCTCGGCATTCTTGCCCCCCGGGGCACGGCCCCCCCGCGCAGCCGCAGAGGAGGACCGCCTCGAGACCTCCGACGACTCGGCTGAGGATGGCGACACCGACGAGGAGTCTGGCCAGGACTCGCTTTTCCCCTCGTCGATCGGCCTCACCTTCTGCGTCGATGTGGCGACCAGAGTCTCGCGGTCACGGCGAACTGGGGCCGATACGTGCGCACCGAGTCGGAGATCGAGGACGAGGAGGGCAAGCGGCGACGCGTGTGGCGGCGCGAGCCAATGACCCTCTCGTGGGGCTCCTTGCCGATGGCAGTTGGAGGCCCACGTCTCTCGCCGACTGGTGATGCTGCGGGCGTGGATATCGAGGCGATCGTCCGCAAGGGGGACGACTGCTGGATCGTCTCACCGTCTTTATCGCGACGTCGGACCGAGCCTCGACCAACAAGGCAGAGGCCTGGGTCTTCCAGCCGGAGTTGCGAGTCGAGGCTCCCGACGGGACGGCCGTCTTCATCCGGAAGCCTCAGCCCCTTCCCGGCGACGACGAAGAGCGGCGACTGGAGATGCTGTACCGCGATCGGGTCGAGTTCGTCTCAGGTCATGGTGTGGCGGTCCACGCAGATGTCTCGCCGTCGGACCCTCAGCGGGCCATTCGGCTCGAGACGAGGATCATCCCGACGTACGAGGCTACGGCCGACGATCGCGCCGACCTCGGAAGAGGACCGGCCCTTGTCGAACTCGAGCTCGACATGCGGTCTCTGGCCGACGCCGGGCCGGAGGATCTGCCGCGCCTGCTCGAACCCCTGACGAAGGCCTACGGGGAGTGGATCCAGAACCAGGGCGCACGCGTCGGCGATCCGGAAGCGCGGCTCGCGGGCTACGAGGAGACGGCTGAGGACTCGCTGCAGGCGTGCCGGGTCGCGCTCGGCCGGATTGCCGAGGGCATCCGCGTGCTGCAGGACGATCCCGCGGCTCTGCGGGCGTTCCGGTTCGCGAACCGGGCGATGGGGCTCCAGCGCGTCCACTCCATCCACGCCGAGCAGGTCCGGCGTGGCACGCGGAAGGCCGACAGGGCCTCGGGATCTCGACATCCCGAAGAACCGGAGCTGGTACCCGTTCCAGCTCGCGTTCATCCTGCTGAACCTGCCCGGCCCTCACCGACTCGAAGCACCGCGACCGCAGCGATCCGACCCGAGGCGGTCTGCCGACCTGCTGTGGTTCCCGACCGGCGGCGGCAAGACCGAGGCGTACCTCGGGCTGACGGCGTACACGCTGGCGCTCCGGCGGCTGCAGGGGGCGGTCGGCGGGCGCTCCGGCGACGCACGGCGTCGCCGTGCTGATGCGCTACACGCTGCGGCTGCTGACGCTCCAGCAGTTCCAGCGGGCGGCGGCGCTCGATCTGCGCCTGCGAGGTGCATCCGCCGCGAGGCGCGAGCACGGCGACCGCGCTGGGGCGACGACGCCGTTCCGGATCGGGCTGTGGGTCGGCCAGGCGCACGACGCCGAACAGGACCGACGACGCCGACGAGGCGGTCAAGACACGCGCACGGCGACAGCCGCGGCAGCGGCGACGGGCAGCGGCTCGCCCGACCAGCTGACCAACTGCCCGTGGTGCGGTACGACGATCGACCCCGGCAGGCACATCAAGGTCGAGACCTACGAGCAGGGCCGCGCGCGGACGCTCATCTACTGCGGCGACCAGCTCGGCCAGTGCCCGTTCTCGCAGCAGCAAGCGCCCGGGCGAGGGGCTGCCGGTCGTGGTCGTGGACGAGGAGATCTACCGGCTGCTGCCGGCGCTCCTGATCGCCACGGTCGACAAGTTCGCCCAGATGCCGTGGAACGGCGCGACGCAGATGCTGTTCGGCCAGGTCGACGGCGCTGCGCGCGGCACGGCTTCCGGTCGCCGGACGCTCGACGACACCGACAGCCACCCGGCGCAAGGGCGCGCTCCCGGCCGCGCGGACGGTCGATCGCGATCGCCGCTGCGCCCGCCGGACCTGATCATCCAGGACGAGCTGCACCTGATCGCGGGCCCGCTCGGCACGCTGGTCGGCCTCTACGAGACGGCCATCGACCGACTCTGCGACCTGGGAGGTCGACGGCACGACGCGTGCGGCCGAAGGTGATCGCCTCGACGGCGACGATCCGCCGCGCCGCGCGACCAGGTCCACGCGCTGTTCCTGCGCAGGGTCGCGGTCTTCCCGCCGCCGGGCCTCGACGTCGAGGACACCTTCTTCGCTCGCGAGCGCGACGCCGGCGAGCGAGCGCCCGGCCGGCGGTACCTCGGCGTCTGCGCGCCCGGGCGGCGGCTCAAGGCGGTGCTGATCCGCGTCTACGTCGCCTACCTGCGCCGCCGCGCAGCTGCTGTACGAGAAGCACGGCGACGACGCCGACCCGTGGATGACGCTCGTCGGCTACTTCAACCGCTGCGCGAGCTCGGCGGCATGCGCCGGCTCGTCGACGACGACGTGCGCACCCGCCTGCGGCAAGACCGACCGGCGCGGCCTCGCGCGGCGGCAGCCTCGGCCGCGGAGCGTCGAGGAGCTGACCTCGCGCCTGAGCTCGACCGACATCCCCGCGACGCTCGACCGACTGGAGCCGGTTCGACCCGGCTCGAGGCAGGAGCGTCGACCGCAAGCGGCGACGCGAAGGCGCCCGCGCGGCCGATCGACGTGCTGCTGGCGACGAACATGATCTCGGTCGGCGTCGACGTGCCGCGGCTCGGGCTGATGGTCGTCGCCGGGCAGCCGAAGACGACCGCCGAGTACATCCAGGCGACCAGCCGCGTCGGCCGCGCAGCCGCCCGGGCCTCGTCGTGCACGGTCTACAACTGGGCGCGGCCGCGCGACCTGTCCCACTACGAGCGCTTCGAGCACTACCACGCGACCTTCTACCAGCAGGTCGAGGCGCTGTCGGTGACGCCGTTCGCCCGCGCGCGCTCGACCGCGGGCCTAGCGGCCCTGCTGGTCGCCCTGGTCCGTCATCTCGACGACGGGTCTCAACGCGCAACGAGTCGGCGCGAGACATGACGCCCTCGCGCGCTGCCGTGGCCGAGGCCATCGAGCGGATCGCGTTCCGGGCCGCCCAGGTGAGTCGTCGCCGCAGGTGCCGAGGAGGACGTTCGCAAGGAACTAAAGTCGAAGATCGACGAGTGGCTCAAGCGCGCCAAGCCCGACGGGAAGGGGACGCTGCTCTCCTATAAGCGCAAGAAGGACAACACGAGCGTAGGCCTCCTCGCTGCCCCGGAACTCGGAGACTGGGATCGACTTCACCTGCTTGAACTCGCTGAGAGATGTCGAGCCAAGCGTTGGCCTGGTGCTGGACCCGCGCGTCGCCATTGGGGAAGGCGAATGACGCCTCCAAAGCGCACGCGCGTCGGTGAGCTTCGCCCAAGCCAGTTGCTCTTCACATTCGGCGTGGGTGCGGTGGTCGATCTCCCGCGCATGTCCGTCATGGTGATGGGCCTCGACGAATGGCCGGTCGCGGACCAACAGCCGGTCGCGGAAGAGCGCCTGCTCGCCCAGGTGCGAGTGCGCCTCGGCTCTCAGGTGGAGGCGCTTCGGTCGCCTCCTGTCCTTGAGGACACCGGAATATGGGAGACCTGAGTGAGCGGGCGCGCGTGGGCGTGCCGGTCGCGCCGTTCCCCGCGTGGGCCGTGTGTCCACTGTGCCGGACGCTCGCGCCGCTGGACTCGGGCCTCTTCAAGCTGAAGACGGACGCAATCTCGCTCGACAAGAACCGGTGGGTGCACGAGAACTGCCATATCGCGAAGCGCCCGCCGCCGGTTCTGCCCGCGCGTTTCCTCGTTGCCTGCGAGAACGGCCACCTCGACGATTTTCCGTGGCATTGGTTCGTACACCGCGGCGCGGCGTGCGAACCCCGGTACAAGCTCTTCGAGACGGGCCCCACAGGAGAGGCGGCTGATGTCCTCGTGCGATGCGAGGCCTGTGGCCAGCAGCGAGTCATGGCAGAAGCGTTTGGCCAAGACGGTCGAGAGAGATGCCGCTCTGCGCAGGTCGTCATCCTCACCTGCGAACGTCCACGAAGGCTGCACGCACAAGATGCGCGCGATGCTCCTCGGCTCGTCGAACTCGTGGTTTCCGGTTTCCCTCTCCGCGATCTCGGTGCCGTCGGAGATACCGGCGAGCTCGCCCGCCTCATCGAGGCGCAGTGGGCCACGCTCCAGGACGCCGACGACACGGCGATCCTGGGGTTCCTGCGCAAGCAGGGGAAGCTCGGCGCCCTGGCCGAACACTCTGACGACGCGATCCTCGTCGGGATCATCGCCCACAAGACGGGCGCCGATAAGGGGGACGACCCCACCGACCTAAGGTCGGCGAGTGGCAGCTCCTGAGTCGCCCCGAGGAGGCGCCGAGCACGCGCGACTTTCGGCTGCGCGAGGTCGCCGTTCCGCCGGGCTTTGAGGGTCTCATTCGGCAGGTGGTGCTCGTCGAGCGGATGCGCGAGGTACGCGCCCTCGTTGGCTTCACGCGAGTCGAGTCGCCGTACGACGAGGGCGGAGATCGACCCGGAGCGTCTGGGCTCGCTCGCGAAGCAGCGGCCGACGTGGGTGCCGGCCGCCGAGGTTCGCGGCGAGGGCATCTTCATCGAGCTGGACGAGGAGCGCGTCGAGGAGTGGGCCGAGGCCAATCTGGTGCGCGCAGGAGCAGTTCTTCGTCGCGCACTCTGGATGGCGGCGGCGCCGCAACATCGACAACCCTTCTGCGGGGTTCCCCGGCCTCCGCTACGTCCTGCTCCACAGCCTCTCGCACGCCCTGATGCGTCAGCTGGTGGTGGAGTGTGGCTACTCGGCGGCGAGCGTCCGGGAGCGCATCTACTCGTTGCCCCCGGGCGCGGATGACGGGCCGATGGCCGGGTTCCTGATCGCCACCGCGGCCGCAGATAGCCAGGGGACGCTCGGGGGTCTCGTGGCACTGGGTGCGCCCGAGGAGCTCGGTCGCCACCTCCGGGGCGCGTTGCGGTCCGCCCAGCTCTGCGCGTCGGATCCCCTGTGTGCGGAGCACGACCCGCCGGCCGACGGGATGACCCTCCACGCTGCGGCCTGCCACGCCTGCATGTTCGCCCCGAGACGGCCTGCGAGAGAGGCAACCGCTACCTCGACCGAAGCGTCTTGGTCACGTCCGTGGCCGGCGGCGTCGGCGGCTTCTTCGACCAGGTCAACGTCGCCGGGTCATGAGCGGAGCACCGCTTTCGGCGGCCGTCGCTCGGTTTGCGGCGGAGCTGCCTTTCGAATCCGCCGAGCGACTGGCGGCGGCAATAGAACACGCACCTGATCGCGCCACCGCCGACCGGCGATCGACTGGGCTCAGCGCCCACCCTCGGTTCACCGAGCGGCGCGACGCCCTCTTCGCGGCATGGACCGACGTCGCCCTTCCGCCGCCCGCGGTCGCCCTCGCGCTCCGCGCTTCAGCGCGGAGCACTCGCGATGCAAGGAGCGAGGTGCGCCTGGAGCCCGTCTGGACCGGTCCCGGCATTCACGGCTCGGGCTTCCGAGGGACCGAGCAGGTGCTCCTCGAACTCATCCGCGGAGCCAGCCAGCGACTGCTGCTCGTCAGTTACGCGGTCTACAGGCACTCGGTTCTTCAGGGTGCTCTCGTCGAGGCCGCGAGCCGCGGCGTCGCGATCGACGTGGTAGCGGAGTCAGAGAAGGAGAGCGAGGGCAAAATGACGGCCGACACGCTCGGGGGTCTCGGCCCGGAGGTCCTCGCCTGCAGCACGGTCTACGTCTGGCCCGCGGGGAAGCGCTCGAAGGACTCCAAGGGCCGAAGCGGAGTGCTCCACGCGAAGTGCGGCCTTGCTGATCGAGAGCAATCTCCTCGTCTCGAGCGCCAACCTCACAGAGCGCGCGATGACGAACAACATGGAACTCGGAATCGTCGTCCGCGGGGGGGCGCTTCCCGGCCAGGTCGCGGACGCTTTCTTCGAGCTCCGTCAGCGGGGCATCCTAGTTCCCGTCGGCTGACCTACTTTCAGCCCTCGGCATCGGGCTCTGCACGACCACGCAGTGGTGCTTTGCTCGGGACAATCCGACATACATCTGCTGATCGCGTGTTGCCGTATCGAGGTCCTCGAGTTCGCAGAGGACGACGACGCTGGCCTCAAGTCCTTTGAAAGCTCGGATCGAGTCAAAGCGGACGCAGTTGCCGGTGAGCGCACCCTCTCGGCTGTAGACGAATCCTTCTGGCGGTCGGGCACCCACCTGGAACGGTCCAACGGATGCGACGAAAGGATCACCACATCCTGCGGCGCGATCTCGTCCGGCCCGCACAAGCGAGTGATGATGTCGGCCACCGTCTGCGCCTGGTCTGCCGAACTAACGATCTCGATGTCGCGACCCTCGGGTCCTGTTGACGTAGGCGTGAGCGCGCCCTCGTAGAGCTTGACCACCTCACGATGGATCGCCCGAGTGTTACGGCAGTTGATGTTCAAGTCGAGCGGACGAAACTCCTTCGGCACCGTAAGGCTAACGTCATATACACGCTGGTTGTCATCAGAAAGATCCACACCTGCGCATCCGCTTCGTCCTTGAGCGCGAATATCAGCGCGGCAAGGTAGTCGTCTGTGAAGTCCTGGCCTTCGTTGACGATGATGTCGTCGAACTGGCCTCCGAGCGTGGCGCACGCATCCACAAGCGCAGTCGGAAGCTCTTCGCTCCAGTAGCTCTGCGGAGCACGGCCTGGGGATAGGCGGGCAGCTCGACGCCCGCCTTCATCACCAGATGGGTGCAGAGCCCGTGGAAGGTGTGGAACTGCACGCCCGACCCACCTTCGCGTTCCCGTAGGTGATCTCGGGAGCCCCGCGGTTGAAGCAGACGTAGCCGACTGACCGCCCTTGGGCGATCCGGCGCTTCGCCTGCTCAACCGCGAGGATCGTCTTTCCGGAGCCTGCGCAGCCTGTGATCTTCTGATCCGGTGATCGCGGCCGAACTGGCTTAAGAGAGCTGACTGTGAGCGGGTCAGCTCGACGAGCTTGTGCGTCTCGTTCACGAAGCCGGACCCAGGGACACCTTGATGGTCTGCCGCGGTGCGAGAAGGTCTCTGAGGGCCTTGGCGCCGGCGGGTCCAGGAAACAACTGGCGCTTGTCTCGGGATCCCTCGTGGAAGGCCAAGAGCTCTTCGATAGCCTTCGCCGGATCGCGAAGCTCAATGCGGTCGAGCACGATCTCGGGAGGGGCATCGGGCGCCAGGACGAGCTTGGTGGACCGTTATGTCCGGGAATCCGACGGCGTGGACGATGAACAAGTCCCCTTTGCCCAGGCCCTTCACAGCGTCTGAGCTTGCGGGCCGAGGTCGTAGCGGTGGTCGAGGGCCTGCTGGAAGGGGTCCCGTACGCTCCGGCTTGCCCCTCTTCGACCCGGTACCACTCGCCGTTGCGACACTCGAGGCCGCCGCCCTTGACCTCAAGGCAGATGAGGCCCGTTATCGGGGTGGGCGAGAACGAAATCGATCTCGCCGTCCTTCGACCCCCGCTGGGATCGCTGGATGACCCAGCCCGACTGAGTGGTAGACTTCCCAGTCGTCGTCGAGGCCGTCTCGGAGGAGCTCGAACACCCGGCCTTCGCCCTTGCTCTTGAGATCCGCCTCGATGAGCGAGCGGGGATACATGACAGCCATCAGCGATCCCGTAGCTGCAGATAGCAGCTCTCACCGTACCGCCCGCCTTTCAGGGGGATACTCCACTGTACTTTCCGACCGCAGGCATCGCATATCGCCGGCTCCGGTTCGGATGCTCCCTCCAATAGCAGCCGATGCTCAGTGTACGACCCCGCTCATCGATGATGTACTCCGTCGTCTCATGACCGCACGCAGCGCAGAGCACGGTGTCATTCACCGAAGGCGGCATCGAGCGCAGCTCGGAGCGCCATGGCCGACTCCCTATCCGAACTGCAGAGTCTGGCTCACCTTGCCGGGGGGAGTCTTTCTCTCGTCAGAGCCGAACGATGCGATCTGAAAGAGCGTTCCTGATGGAGTCTCGACTCTCGTCCACTCGCAGTTGACCTCCGTTCGATGCGGATGCGCCGTGCGCGTTGGCTTCTCGTGCATCGATCTAACAAGCGCCATCGAGCCTCCCTTGTGCACGTTGTTTCAGTCTCGCATCTATCCGGCTGCCGTTGCACCCTCACCTGTTTGGACCCGCCAGAGCGCGGCATAGAGACCGCCGGCCAGCACCAGTTCGTTGTGGGTCCCCGTCTCGCGGACCAGGCCCTGCCTCGAGAACGTGGATCCGGTCGGCGTGTCGCACCGTGCTTAGCCGGTGCGCGATCACCAGCGTCGTCCGGCCCTCGCACACATGCTCCAGCGACCTCTGGATCGCGGCCTCGGTCTCGTTGTCCACGGAGCGGGTCGCCTCGTCGAGGACGAGGATCGCTGGGTTTCTCAGAATCGCCCGCGCGATCGACAGTCGCTGCCGCTGCCCACCGCTCAGCTTCTGCCCCCGCTCTCCGACCAGGGTGTCGTAGCCGTTGCTGAGGGCCGAGATGAAGTCGTGGGCCTCCGCCAGCTTGGCGGCCTCTTCGATCGCCTCGGGGGAGGCGTCGGGGTCTCCGTAGGCGATGTTCTCGCGCACGGTGCCGTCGAACAGGAAGACGTCCTGGCTCACGAGGCCGATCGCTCCCCGCAGGTCCCCGAAGGTCAGGTCGCGGACGTCGACTCCGTCCACGGTCACGCGGCCGGCGCTCGGCTCGTACAACCTCAGCAGCAGCTTCACGATGGTGCTTGGCCGGCTCCGGTCAGCCCGACCACCGCGTGGGTCTCCCCGGCGGGGACGTCGATGTCCAGGCCGTGGATTACCTCGGGGCCGCTCGCGTAGGAGAAGTGGACGTCTCAAGCTCACCCCCCCGGCGACGGGCTTCGCCAGCAGTCCTGAGCCCTCCGTGATCTGGGGTTCACGTCGAGCAGATCGAGGATCCGGCGCGCGCTTCGCCATGGTCGCGCTGGTAGAGGTCGAAGGTCTCCCCCGAGCCGCGTCAGGTCCAGACAGGCGCTGGGTCATGAAGACCAGGATCGAGAAGAAGCCGACGGCGAGGGCTCCGTCGATCACCGCTCTCCCTCCCACCAGGAGGGTCATCGTGAAGCCGAGCAAGGATCGCCATCCTCACCAGGGGGGTGAACGCCGAGCTCAGGCGGATGGAGTTTGGAGCAATACGAAAATGCAACGAAGTGAAGAACAAAACA
>CAWDII010000004.1:0-26242 GCA_963802325.1 uncultured Thermoleophilia bacterium
CGGCCGAGGGGCTCGTGCCCACCCCTTCGCGGCCGCTCCCGGTGAATGACGGCCGCGGTTTCATGTTCGTCTCCCACGACGGGCGGGTCTCCCCGAGTGGATTCCTGCCCCTCGAGGCCGGCGACGTGCGCGACGCGTCGGCCGTGGACCTCTATCGGACGGCCCCCCTCTTTCGCGCCCTCCGCGATGAGACGCGTCTGCGAGGGCGCTGCGGACGATGCTCCTGGCGCGCCATCTGCGGTGGCAGCCGCGCGCGCGCCTACGCGCTCACCGGTGACCCCCTCGGTGAGGAGCCGACCTGCCCGTACCAGCCCGAGGAGGCGACCCCGTGCTCAACGTGACCTCGCTCCTGGGTCGTCCAAGCGGATCCGACTGGCTGCGCTACGGAGCCCGCGAGGATCCGACCCCTGCCGCTAAGCGCCGCCCGGTCGTGGTCTGGAACTGCACCCGCCGCTGCAACCTCGCCTGCCGGCACTGCTACTCCGACTCCGACGCGCGCCGCCATCCGGAGATGACCGGAGAGCAGGGTGCCGCCATGCTCGCCGACATCGCGGCCTTCGGCGCCCCCGCCCTCCTGATGTCGGGCGGCGAGCCGCTGTTGCGCCCGGACGTCTTCGAGATGATCGAGGAGGCGCGCGCGCTCGGGCTGCCCGTCACCCTGTCGTCCAACGGCACCCTCGTCCGGCCGCGGGTCGCCCGTCGAACTCGCTGCACTCGGCGTGCGATACGTCGGCGTCAGCTTCGATGGCCTGGGCGCCGTCCACGACGCCTTCCGCGGCCGTCGTGGGGCGTTCGATCGCTCCCTCGCCGGGATCCGGGCCCTACGCTCCGCCGGGGTGCGCGCGGGCGTGAGGGTCACCCTCTCTGAGGCCGCGATCGCCTCGCTGCCCGAGCTCTTCGCCCTCGTGGAGCGCGAGGGGGTGGGCCGGATCTGCTTCTACCACCTCGTCCCGGCGGGCCGGGGGAGCGGGCAGGCGCCGGCGCGCGCGGTCGAGATTCGGGCGGCCGTCGAGGCGATCTTCGAACGGTCCGAGCGATGGGTGGACGAGGATCGTGACGTCGAGGTGCTGACGGTCAACAACTACGCCGACGGGCCCGCGCTGTACTTACGCCAGTCGGCCCGCGATCCGGCGCGTGCAGAGGCCACCCGCGGTGCCCTCGAATGGAACGGGGGCGCCCGCAACGCCTCGGGGACCGGGCTGGCAGCGGTCAACTGGGATGGGTGGGTGCGCCCGGACCAGTTCTGGCCCGACGCGCCGCTGGGCAACGTGCGGGCCCGCCCGCTGTCTGCCATCTGGACCGATCCGCCGCCCAGGCTGCGGGCGTTGCGCTCCCGATCCGAGCGGCTGTCGGGGCGCTGCCGCACGTGCCGGTTCCTGTCGATGTGCGGCGGCGGCCTGGCGTCGCGGGCCCTGGCGGCGACCGGCGACCTGGCGGCGTCGGATCCGGCCTGTCACCTCACCAACACGGAGATCGCCGCGGTCGCCGGATGATGGCCGCGCCGCACTCCGAGGGCTCCTCTCCACGACGCGCCGCTCGCCACGCGATCCGGGAGAAGGCGACATGTTGACCGAGGGTACGTACATCGACCACGTGATCTACGGGGTCCACGACGTGAACGCCGTCGCGGAGCGCCTGCGCCGTGAGCACGGCCTGGGGTCGGTGCCGGGCGGCATTCACCTGGGGGGGACGACCAACCGCATCGTGCCGCTGGCGCCGCCCACCTTCCTCGAGCTGCTCGGCATCGGCGACCCCACGCTCGACGACGGGGCCTGGCTGTCCCATGTCCTCGCCGACGGCGACCGTGTGCTCTGGTGGGCGCTCGGGGTGGACGATCTCGATGAGACCGCCCGCCGGCGCGGCCTGCCGATACAGGTGGGGATGATGGACATGGCGGACGGCTCTCGGCGCACGTTCCGGACGGCCGGGATGCACCGCTACCCGCTCCCGTTCTTCCTCTCCTTCGAGATGGACTCCGAGGCCCGCACGCACCTGTGGCAGGACCGCTACCGGGAGGCCGGCCACGATTGCGAGCCCGGGGGGTTCACCTTCGTGGAGGTGGCCGAGACGCCCAAGCTCCTCGATGCCTGGCTGGGCGACCACCTGCTGCCGGTGCGCCACGTCCCCGCAACAACCTCCGGCATCCACGCGCTCGGCATCGCGACGCCGGGTGGGGAGGTGGTGATCCGCTAGAGCACGCCCACACAAGGGACCCGTACAGGCCCCGTGAGACGCGGGGTGCTCGAGCACCTTCATGCAGCGGAACTCCGCCGAGCCAGGATCGCGCATCTGCGCCCGGTCTCGAGCACGACGCGAAACCCGCACAAGGCCTTGTCACCAGTCTCAGGATGCCAGCGGCCCGGAACCGCTCGGGCGCAAGGGTGCGTGTCGCGTGGAAGAGGCGGCCTCGTAGGACTCGGGCGGCGCCCTCGCTCCGGCGCGAGGGCGCACGTCCACTCCCCTCACCGGCGGTCTCCCACCCCCACGTCCTGTGCTGGCTTGGCGTCGGATCGGCTATCCCACACGGACCTCAAGACGCTTCGCGACAACGGGAAGGAAGGGCCATCCCTTCTCTCGAGGGACAACGACGCGCAGCGGGATGGTGAACGCACCTGCGCCCGCGCTGAACCGGTAGCGCCAGCACGTAGCGCCCGCGCCGATCGGCCGTGGCGAGCGCCAGAGGTCGCCAGGTGCCGCCCTGGCGCCACTCCAGCTTCACGAGCTTGCCGCGGCCGGCGCCCCGGGGCGCGATCGCGCCCGAGATGCGGAGCGTCTCGCCCGGGCCGGATCGAGCGAGCGCTGATCCGCGTCGTGACGAGCGGCCGAAGCTGAATCACTCCGGGCGCGACCACCAGGGGCCGCCCGAGCGCGATCGCGCGCCAGGTCCCGCTCTGGCGCGGGCGAACGCGGAAGGTGAAGCGCCCGCGTTGGTTGGTCAGCGTCCTCGCGCGCGTGAAGCCCTTGGGGTCAACGAGGTAGACCGTCGCGCCGCGCAGGCCGCGCCCATTCGGGTGAAGGAATCGCCCCGAGATCGTCACCGGCCGCGAGTAGGTCGATGCGATCAGCGGAATCAGCAGGCGGCCCGTTCGGCTGTAGCTGCGGGCCTGGCTCGCGCGGATCCCGCGCGTCTCGATGCGGGAGAAGTTCGGCAGGGGAGCGCCGCTCGCCTCGATCCGCCCGGGATCACCGAGCGGGCCGTCCCCTCCGACGACCGTCGTCGAGGGCCCGCTCGAGCCCGGCGCCGCCCGCGTGACCGGCGCCGAGGTGACCTGTCGGGAGAGCCCGGCGTTGTCGCTGGCCTCGAGGACGAAGCGGATCGTCTCCCCCGGGGCGGCGTAGGCCGCAAGGTCGATGTCGGACGAGGCGGCGCCGGCGCTCGAGGAGGCCACCGTCGGGCCGTCGGCGTTGCCCGCGTGCAGCGTCCAGTCGCGCACTCCGCTGGTCGCGTCGCTCACGCTGACCGTCGCCCTCACCGCGTCGTTCGGCAGGCCGAGGAGGGTGACGGCGGCCACCGGGGGCGTGCGGTCGATGCGAAGGACCGCCTCCTGGGCGGGCGCGCCCGCGGTGCCGTCGCCGTCGGCCTCGAGGCGAAGGGTCTGGACTCCCTCCGGCACCGCGCCGAGCCCGAGGCTGGTCACGTGCGCGCCATCGCCCGGAGCGCCGGCGTAGAGCGTGCGCCCCGCCGTGCTGATCCGCTGCTGGCCGATCCCGTCGGCGCCGAAGTTGTCGGAGACCTGCCACTGGACCTGGGCCTGGTCGCCCGTGATCCAGCCACCGGGCACGCTCACCCAGCGGGCTGAGGGTGCCTGCAGGTCGCGCACGAAGATCGTCGGATCGAGGAAGGTCCACACGCGGTTCGGCTGCTGGCGCGCCTCGGTCTGCCAGAGCCGAAGCGAGGCGGTCTGGGCTCCCATGCCGATCTGGTAGGCCTTCGGCTGGGAGGGGCTGCGCGGGATGTCGGACTCGGCGACCTGCCAGGCGAGGGCGCCGTCGGCGAGCACCTGCTGGGCGATCGAGGTCGCCGTCTGGTGGAAGCGCACCGCGCGCCAGCTGAACGCCTCGATCGCCGAGCCCGTCACGGGCGTGCGCAGATCGATCTGCCACTTGGTGCCCGTGAGCGAGGTGCCGATCGGAGGGCAGGTCACGCCGAAGCTCGCCCCGGTCTGCGCGACCGAGCACTGGCCGTCGGGGACCGCCTGGGCGGCCAGCGCCTCGATGCCGTACGTGTAGAGGCTCCCGTCGGTCGCCAGCGCCGGCGAGGACGGCCAGAGCACCGCCGGCGGCGAGCGCGCCGAGGCCGAGCGCTCGCCTGAGGTTCGCCCGCCGCATCAGCTGAGGTTCCAGGGGCCGGGGGTGAACTCGCGCTCGGCCGGCGACACCGCCGGGGCCGGCGCGCGGGCCGGGCGTCGAGGCCGGCGGGGGAGCCACGACCTGGGTCGTCCGCGCGCCACCGCTCTGCACGGGTGCGCGCTCACGCTCGCGCGCCCGACGCCGCGCGACCTCGCGCGTGTGGCGAGCCTTGATCCGCTGGCGCTCACGGGCGGCCTCGCGGACGCGCGCCTCGCGCGTGGCGAAGGCGGCCGTCCGCTCGGCGGCATCCAGGATCGTTCGCGCGGGCACCGTCATCGCCACAACCTTCGCATCGTCATGAGCGGCGGGGGCATTCCCACCGAAGGAGAAGAGCACCATCACGGTGAGGACCGCAAGCCCGAGGAGCCCCGCCAGCGCTCCCGTGGCCACGACCGCGCCGAGGCTCGGCATACGGATAGAGGGGCGAGGGCGACGAGAATCACCCCCCCTGAGCGTCGATCGGCTCTGCGATCGGCCGGGCCGGCGTCGAGGGCCCGCGCCGGAGGCCTCAGGCGGAGCGGGAGGCCGCTGTGCGCTCTCGCGCCTCGAGCGGCACGAGGTCGGGGTTCGGGCCGAGGGTCTCGCCGCGCGCTCCCGACGGCCGGGCTCCAGAGCGCGGGCCACGGCAAGTCGCTCGCCAGCTCCTCGGGCTCGCCGGGGCCAGGGCGAGCGGCGTCGGCGCTCGCGCGATCTCGTGGCCGTCGTCCGCCTCGGTCCACTCCGCCGTCCTCGTTTGCCATATCGCCGCCGTCTCCCTATGCTCGGTTGACTGAGTGCGGCAAACTGATGATAGCCAGCCGAGAGCGGAACGCACAAGCTATGAAATCTTGCCATCGCGCTTCCTCGCAAGCCCCGCTCGGTCGGTCAGACTGGCCCTCATGGCGCAGACACCGGCGAACGAGGTGCTTACCGCCAGCGAGGTGGCGGCCTGGCTCGGGCTGAACATCGAGACGGTCCAGCGCGGGGCGAAGTCCGGGCCGCATCCCGGCCCGGCGGATCGGCAAGGAGTGGCGCTTCCTGCGCGACGCGGTGGCCGAGGCCCGGGGGCTTCGGATCGCTGCGGCGAGCGAGGCGGAGGACGATCCCTTCCCGCGCTCCCCCTTCGAGATGCAGCACGGGCGCCGCGGCGGCCGGGATGGACTCCGAGCAGGCGGCCGAGTTCCTTCGGGTGAAGGAGTGGACGGTGCGCAGCGAAGCCAACCAGGGACGGCTCCCCGGCTGGCACGAGGGCCCGCGCTGGCGCTTCTCGCGCGAGGAGCTGATCGAGCACATGCGCGCCGACGAGCCCCAGGACCGGATCCGCTACGAGAGGCGACGCGCCCCGTAGCGGGCCGTGGTCCGGAGGGCCATCTGATGGCCGAGCCCGCTTTCCCCGCGCCGGCCGCGTGCGCCAGCTCGAGTACGCCCTCTCGGTGCTCGACCTCTTCCGCCCGCCCGATCGGAGCGAGCTCAGCCTCTCGGCGATCGCCGCAGAGCTCGGGCTCTCGGAGGAGTACGCCAACAAGCTCCTTCGCCACCTGGAGGCGGCCGGCGTCGTCGAGCGCGGGCCGGTGTCGGGAGCCTGGCGCCTCGGCATCCGCCTTGCCGAGCTCGGCGGCTACGCGATCGCCTCGCTGCATCCCTGGGACGAGTTCCGCCCGCCGCTTGGCGACGCTGCAGGAGGCGACCGGCTTCGGCGGGCTGATCGCGGTGCTCTCGGGCGGACGGGCGGTCTACGTCGATCACTTCCGCGGCACCGATCGCGCCCTCGGGCGCGCCTTTCCGGCACACGCCACCGCCCTCGGCAAGGCGATCATCGCCGAGATGGGATCAGACGCCCGCGACGCCGCCCTCGCAGAGCTCGTGCTCGCGCCCTGGACGACCAGGACGATCACCGACCGGGATCGCCTGGTCGAGGACCTGGCCGGCGCCAAGGAGCGCGGCTACGCCCTCGAGGACGGCGAGTTCCACCAGGCCCGCCGCTCGATCGGCGCGGCCGTGCGCGACCACACCGGCACGGTGGTCGCGGCCGTCGGCGTGGGGGCTCCGGCGAGTCGCCTTCCTGACGAGGTGATCGACGAGGTCGCGCGCGCGGTGGTGGCGGCGGCCGCCGAGGTGTCGCGCCGCCTCGGGCGCCGAGATCGCTCGAGGCCCTGCCCGCGTGGAGGCCCGTCGTCGAGGTCCAGGCGGTGATGGAGCCTCCGCTCGAGGTCCAGCCGGCGGGTGCGAGCGAGGCGCCGCCCGCAAAGCCCGCCCGCCGCCGGCCGCGGGCCAAGGGATCCTCGGCGAAGTGAGCGCCACCGGCCAGAGCCTTCCGCGGCCGCTGGCCATCGCCGGGGCGGGCGTCGCCGCGCTCCTGTCGCTGGTCGTCGGGCTGCCGGTGATCGCGCTGCTTGGCCTGTCGGGTCCGGCTGGCTCGGCGGGCGCGTCGACGGCCGATGCCGCCACGCTCGATGCCTGGATGGCCGAAGCAGGTGCCGGGCTCGCCGCTGGTCGGCTTCGGCGCGGTCTTCGTGCGCGAGGGCGAGCGCAACGGGATCGACCCGCGGGCGCTGGTCGCGATCGCGATGCACGAGTCGGTGCTCGGGACCGCGGGCTCGGGCGCGGGCATCCACAACGCCTTCGGCTGGGGCCCGGCGATCGCCTTCGCGAGCTGGCAGGCGAACATCGCCACCGTCGCGCGCGGCCTCGCGCAGGGGTACATCGCTCGCGGCCGCGACACCCTGGCCGCGATCCAGCCAGTCTGGGCGCCGCTCGGCGCCGCGAACGACCCGACCGGGCTCGAACTCGGCCTGGACCGACGCCGTCGGCCGCTACTACGAGGACATGGGCGGGGATCCCGTCGGGCTCGATCGCCTTCGTGCCCGCGCCGCCGGCGACGCCCAGGCGGCGCTCTGCCCGATCGGGCCGTGGGGCGGCACCGCAGCGGCCGGTCGAGGCGCTCGCGCGGCTCAGCGGGCTGCCGGTGACGAGCGCCAAGCGCACGCGGCAGACTGACCGCGAGCGGCGGCGTCGTCGGATCACTGGGTCGGCTGCGCCGAGTGCTTCGCCAACGACCTCGGTACGACGCGCGCCGGCGGGTGACGCCCGGCCTCGCGGATCGCGAGCGCGATCGGCGGGCCCGGGTACGCGGACTGGGGCACGACGGGCGGGGTCCTCAACGTCGAGCGCTGCGGGATCCGCTTCCAGCTCCTGTGGCGCACGTTCGTCGGCGGCAACCACTGGAACCACATCCACATCGGCGCGCGGCGCGTCGGGTACGCGCCGTGAGGGAGACGAAAGTCCACGGGACGTCGCCGCTTCGGCTCGGGCTGACCCTGGACGAAGCCGCTTCCGCGGTAGGCGTCTCGCGGGACACCTTTGACCGCCACATTCGACACGAGCTTCGGATCGTCCGCCGCGGACGGTGCCTGATCGTTCCGGTGGCCGAGATCGAACGCTGGCTCGAGCGCGAGGCCGCAAGGTGGTCGGCGTGACGGCGCCTTCTGTGCCGCGAACGCCGAGGAAGGCCGGCCTGTCCCAGGGCATCGAGGTTCGGCACCGCAAAGGCTGCGGAGCCCACGATGGTGGGCGCTGCTCGTGCCGCCCCACGTACCGCGGCTCGCGTGTGGAGCCAGCGCGAAGGGCGTGAGATCCGGCGGTCGTTTCCGACCCTCGCGGCCGCGCGCTCGTGGCGGGCCGAGGCCCAGAGCGCGGTGCAGCGCGGGGCGCTCAGCGCGGCCCCCGCGCCGAGCCTGCGCGAGGCGGCCGAGCGGCTGGTGGCGGGCATGGCCAGCGGGTCGGTCCGCAACCGCTCCGGGGACGCCTACAAGCCGAGCGTCGTTCGCGGGTATCGCACGGCGCTCGATCGCTACGTGCTCCGGGACCTCGGCGCCATGCGCCTCGACGCCGTTCGCCGCGCGGACGTCCAGGCCCTCTGCGAGCGCCTGGTCGCGTCCGGCCTATCGCCGTCCACCGTGAGGAACGCGATCATGCCCCTGCGGGTGATCTACCGGCGGGCGCTGCGCGCCGGCGAGGTCACCGCGACCCCGCTCGAGTACCTCGAGCTGCCCGCCGTTCGCGGCACCCGGGACCGCGTCGCCGCGCCGCATGAGGCAGCCGCGCTTCTGGCAGCCCTTCCGGATCGCGACCGGGCGATCTGGGCGACCGCCATGTACGCCGGCCTGCGACTCGGCGAGCTCAGGGCCTTGAGGGTCTCGGACATCGACCTCGAGGGCGGCCGGATCACGGTCGAGCGCTCGTGGGACGCCATCGAGGGCGTGATCGAGACCAAGAGCCGCAGCGGCCGGCGCCGGGTGCCGATCGCCGAGGAGCTGCGCGCTCACCTGGCCGAGCACCTGCTGCGCACAGGACGTCGCACCGGACTGGCCTTTGGGCGGACCGAGGAGCGGCCCTTCGCCCATGTTGCGCTGCGCGACCGGGCCCACCGGGCGTGGGAGGCGGCAGGGGCTCGAATGGATCGGCTTCCACGAGTGTCGCCACACGTTCGCCTCGATGTGCATCGCCGCCGGCGTCAACGCCCGGGCCCTCATGGCCTACCTCGGCCACTCGTCGATCCAGATGACCTTCGACCGCTACGGCCACCTGATGCCCGGCAACGAGTCGGAGGCGGCACGGCTCCTCGACGACTACCTGCGCCGGGCGAGCCGCACGGCGCGGCCGGAGGGATCGTGACGACCGCGGCCCGTGGGCGAATGGTGGGCGAGTCTCACACCCGCGAGGGCGGATTCGAGCGGTCGGGAGCGGAGCCGGGCGGTTCCAGCTCCCTCCGCGAGATCCCGCTAACAGTCTGGGATCTCGCGGAGAAAAGCGGAGAGGGGGGGATTTGAACCCCCGTCGGACCGAAGGCCCGAAACGGTTTTCGAGACCGCCGCATTCGACCGCTCTGCCACCTCTCCGCGGGGGAGGGTACCAGGGGGCAAAGCGGTTCAGGGCGGCCCGATCGCCCTCACTGCGCCGTCCAGCCGCCGTCCACCGGGATCGCCGTGCCGGTCACGAAGCTCGACTCGTCCGAGCAGAGCCAGACCGCCGCGTCGGCGACCTCCTCGGGCCGGCCCATCCGCCCGATCGGTTCCCCGGCCGAGAGCTGGGCCTCGGCCGCGGCGTCGCCGTGCGTGTACCGGTCGATCATCGCCGTGTGGATGATCCCCGGGCAGATCGCGTTGACGCGGATCCCGGCCGCGGCGCATTCGAGCGCCGCCGTCCGCGTGAGGCCGATCACCCCGTGCTTGCTCGCCACGTAGGCCCCCGCGCCGGGGAAGCCGACCAGGCCGGCGATCGACGCGCAGTTGACGATCGCCCCGCCGCCCGCGGCCTCCATCGCCGGGATCTCGTGGCGCATGCAGTGCCAGACGCCCTTCAGGTTGACCGCGATCACGCGATCCCAGTCGTCGTCGGCCAGGCCGGTCAACGGCACCGAGGCGCCCTCGATGCCCGCGTTATTGAAGGCCCAGTCGAGGCGCCCGAAGGCGTCGAGGGTCGCGGCGACCATCGCCTTGACGTCGGCGTCGCGGGAGACGTCGGTCGCGACGAAGATCGCCTGGTGGCCCTGGTCGCCCAGCTCCCGGGCCACCTGCTCGCCGGCCGATCCGGCGAGGTCGGCGATCACGACGGCCGCGCCTCGCCGGGCGAACGCCGCAGCCGCCGCGCGGCCGATGCCCGCCGCCCCGCCGGTCACGATGGCGACGCGGGTCGTGTCCTCGGTGACGGACATGATCCCTCCCTCACTCGATGCCGGGCGCACCCCGTGCGTCCTGGGAACAACCTATGCCCGGCCGCCGCGACGCACGTCGTGCGTGCCCCGGATCACGCCTGCGGACTTCCACCGCACCGCCGCGCCGCCCGCGAACGCGCCGCGATCGTGCGCTACGATCGCCTCCCCCGGAGAGGTGTCCGAGCGGCCGAAGGAGCGCGCCTGGAAAGCGCGTAGACGGGTTTCCCGTCTCGAGGGTTCAAATCCCTCTCTCTCCGCTGAGCCGGTCGGGATGCCGGTCTGATGAGGCATCTCGACCGGGGTCGTCGTGCCGCCGGTCCCGCTCTGGATCGCGCCGAAGCGCTCCGCCCGCGCGCCGGCCGCGCGGAGCGCTCAGGCCAGGCCGATTCCGGCGAGCCGGGGGACGACCTCCTCGCCGAGCCGGCTCACGACGCCCACCGGGTCGGGGCCCTTCGGCATCACCTGGACGTGCTCGACTCCGAGCCGGGCGTACTCGTCCATCTCCGCGAGGAAGGCGTCAACGTCGGCGAGCGGGTCGCTGAGGGCGAGGATCGTCTTCGTGATGCTCGCCGGATCGCGACCCTCCGCCTCGCAGTGGCGGTCGAGGACCTCGATCTTGTGGCCGATGACCGCCGGGCTGATCCCGAAGAAGTTCCACCCGTCGGCGTACCTGGCGACGAGCCGCAGGAGCTTCCGCTCGCCGCCGCCGCCGACGATGATCCTGGGCGCGGGCTCCTGGAGCGGTTGCGGGGAGCAGATCGTCTCGGCCAGGCGGTAGTGCCTGCGCTCGAAGGGGCCGTCTTCGTCGCTCCACATCTGGCGGCAGATCTGGAGCGTCTCCTCGAGACGCTCGAGCCGCTCCGGCACGGGGGGAAACGGGACGCCGAGCCCCGCGTGCTCGCGCTCGTACCAGCCCGCCCCGATCGCGAGAATCGCGCGGCCCCCCGAGAGGACGTCGAGCGTGGTCGCCTGCTTGGCGAGCAGGCCCGGATGCCGGTAGGTGACGCCCGTGACCAGGAGGCCGAGGTCGATCGTGCGCGTCTGGCCGGCGACGAAGCCGAGGGAGGTGTAGCCCTCGAGCATCGGCTCCTCGGCGCTGCCGAAGTCCTCCATCTGGAACCAGTGGTCCATCACCGAGAACCACGCGCAGCCGCCCTCCTCGGCCGCCCTGGCGGTCGCGGCCAGCGTCGGGGCGATGGCCGCCGGGCCGCCGGGCAGCGTGAAGTTGACGAAGTGGACGCCGAGGCGCATCAGGCGGCTGCCGGCGACGGGTCGTGAACGGCGGTGAGAGCGTCCGGACGATCCCCGGGTGCGGTGCGACCGGAGAGGCCGGGCGGATCTCGGAGGGTGCGAGGTGTGGTCGTCATGGATCGATGGTGCGCCGCCGCGCGCTGGCGTAAAAGGGGAGCGTCGATCCAGGGATCGGGGATCCCCGGATGAGCGCCGAGCCAGGGATCGGCGGTCCCTGGCTGGAGAGGCCGCGTCCGCGCATAATCGGCGCATGGACCGGGCGCAGCTCGCGGACTTCCTCCGCCGCCGCCGCGAGGCGCTGCAGCCCGAGGACGTCGGGCTCGTGAAGGGCCCGCGCAGGCGCACCAGCGGCCTGCGCCGCGAGGAGGTCGCGGCGCTCTCGGGCATGTCAACGGACTACTACAGCCGCCTGGAGCAGCAGCGCGGGCCACAGCCCTCCGAGCAGATGCTCGCGGCCATCGCGCGCGGGCTGCGCCTCACCCAGGACGAGCGGGACGATCTGTTCCGCCTCGCCGGGCACACCGCCCCGCCGCGCGCCGGGAGCGCCGATCACGTCAACCCGGCCCTCATGCGCGTGCTCGACCGCCTCGACACGCCGGCGCAGGTCGTCTCCGAGCTCGGCGAGACCCTCGTCCAGAATCCGCTGGCGGTCGCCCTCCTGGGAGATCAGACCTCCTACGAGGGCCCCTCGAGGAGCCTCTACTACCGCTGGTTCACCGACCCGGCCGTGCGGTCGTTCTACCCGGAGGAGGACCACGAGCGCCACGCGCGGACCTGGGTCGCCGGCCTCCGCGCGGTCCTGGCCCGGGGGGGACCCGGCTCGAGGGCCGCCGACCTGGTCGCTCGCCTGCGCGACGAGAGCGAGGAGTTCAGCACGATCTGGGACGACCACGAGGTGGCCGTGCACACCAGCCAGCGCAAGCGGATGGTGCATCCGTCGGTCGGGACGATCGAGCTCGACTGCCAGGTGCTCGTCGCGGAGAACCAGGCGCAGTCGCTCCTCGTCTACACGGCGACGCCGGGGACCGAGGACTACGAGAGGCTGAAGCTCCTCTCGGTGATCGGCGTCCAGCGATTCGAGTCCTGATCCTCCCGCGGTGGTCCCGACCTCGCTACCCGCGCATCACCAAACAGGCCCATTGCACGTCCGTGGGCCGCTCTGCTCAACCCGCACCCGCCCCATCACCCCACGGTGCGCGGCGCAGCTCCGGCAAGGGTCAAGAGGTTCGTGTTCAACGTCAATCCCGCTGGGAGCGCGAGGTGCGGACCCTGGCCCGGAAGCGAAAGCCAGGGTCCGCGTCCACGGTGGCGCTCCGATCCGCCCCCGGGAATAGCCTCTCCCCACTGGGCGGCGCCATCCCGGTCCCGCCCGTTCGGGAGGTCGAGATGAGCGCTTCACGGAAGGGTCTCACGGGCGTCGCGGTCCTGGCCGCGTTGGCCGGCATGTCGGGGGTGGCCAACGGCGAGAGCATCACCGCGCTCGGCGTGTCCCAGGTCAAGGTCGTCGCGCCTGCTCCCCTGACGAACGCGAAGATCGTGAAGGCCGTGGCGGAGGCCCGCAAGATCGCCATCCCTCAGGCGATCGAGGCGGCCCGCAACCAGGCCACGCGCATCGCGATCGCCACAGGCCTCCAGCCCGGGGCGATCCTCGAGGTCGTCGAGACGGGGCCCGGTCCCTTCGGCTTCTATTTCGGGCAGGGCACCTTCGGCCGGTTCGGTCCGAACCAGTACTGCGGCCGGGTCCAGAAGGTCACGCGCGGGCCCGCGGTCAACGGCCGGCGTGGCCCGGTCATCTCCCGGCGGTTCGTCACGCGCTGCTACAAGCCGGCCTCGATCGGCGTGTCGATCTCGGTCACCTACGACGCGACGCCGGTGCCCGTGGCCGCGCCACCCGCCTGATAATGGCGGTCGGCCGGCCGGGCCGGCGAATCCGCTGAGCCACCGAAGACCCGCCCGCCCGGCCGACCTCACGAATCCACACACACCGGCGTTCTCCTGATCGCGGTCACATGCACCGATCGACGAGGAGCTTCCGAGATGGACGACGATCCCCGTACGCGAACGACCTACGACAGCCCGCTCGGCCCGCTGGCGCTGGAAGGCGGCGCGTGGGGCCTGAGTGCCGTGGGCTTCGACGCCGAGCCCGGCGGGAGCCGTGATCGCCCCGGGGTGCTGGCCGACGTGGCCGCACAGCTCGACGAGTACTTCGCGGGCCGCCGGCGCGCCTTCGACGTGCGTCTCGACCTTCGGGGCGGGGGGCTCGAGATGCGCGTCTGGAGCGAGCTGCGGCGCATCCCCCACGGCACCACCGTGAGCTATCGCGATCTCGCCGAGGCGGTCGGGCGCCCGGACGCCGTGCGGGCCGTGGCCGGCGCCGTGGCCCGCACGCCCACCCCGATCGTCATCCCGTGCCACCGCGTGATCGGCGCCGACGGCGGCCTGCGCGGGTACATCGGCGGCCTCGAGCGCAAGGCGGCGCTGCTCGATCTGGAGAGCGCCACCGCCCCTGGGGGCACCCCCACGCGGCAGCTCGAGCTGCTCTGAAAGGCCGCCCGCGCTTCCAGATCAGGAGGGGTCCGGTGGTATCCTCCGCGCCCCCGGGCAGTTAGCTCAGCGGGAGAGCACTCGCCTCACACGCGAGGGGTCACTGGTTCGATCCCAGTACTGCCCACTCCGAAGGCCCCGCCATCGCGGGGCCTTCGTCGTTCCGGGCCGTGGCGTCGTGCGGGCCCCCGCGATTCGTCTCTGCGACCCGCAGAAGGGCGACGTGACCTCGCCGGCGCCGACTCGATCACCTGCGAGGAGTGAGGCCGGGGCGCCGTCCGGGAAGGGATCCCGCCCGATCGGAGTAAACGTAGGCAGGCCCCGCTCCCGACGCGGGGCCTCCCGACGACTGGAGATGGCGATGGCGCCGACGATTCGGAACGGTGGACGAAGGCGTGGCGGCCTGTCCTGGCGGAGCGGTCTCGCGGCGGCGCTGGCCGTCGGGGTGGTCGCGGCCCCGGCCTACGCCGAGACGGTGGAGGCCTCGGGCATCGGGCAGGCACGGGTGCGCGTCAGCGCGCCGCTGACCCAGCTGAAGATCTCCCGCGCCGTCGAGCGGGCGCGGGCGCTCGCCGTGCCGCGCGCGTTCATCAACACGCAGGTTCAGGCCGCCCGGTACGCGGCCTCGGCCAGGCTCGCGCTCGGCGCCATCCTCGCCGTGGGCGAGCCGCCCCCGGCCCGGACCCCTCGCCCGAGAACACCGTCGCCCGCTTCGGCGGCAACCGCTACTGCGGGCCGGTGACCACCGAGAAGCGCAAGACGATCGACGGCGTCAGCACGGTCGTCTCGCGCACCACGCGCTATCGCTGCTTCGCGCCCCGCTTCGTGCTGGTGCGGGTGGCGATCACCTGGGCCGCCGCCCCCCTGCCGCCCGTCTGACCGGCGGCAGGGGGTACGGGCGCTCCGTCAGTCGCCGGCGAGCGCCGCCAGGGCCGTGGCGCTCGCCCCGCAGTCGTAGAGCCCGGTCGGCGCGCTCGCGTTGACCGTCGTCTGCGCGACGCAGGCCTGCTGGACCGCCGCCATCGCGGTGGTGGCCCCGGTGCGGCCGTCGGCGATGCCGCCGCCCGTGTCGGAGCCGGTCAGCACCCACCGGATCGAGCCGCTCGCGACCTCGTCGGCGAGCCAGCTGACGCTGACCGCGCTCTCGTTGCCCGAGAACCCGCCGATGGCGGCGACCGCGTAGCCCGACTCGATGATCGCGCTCGATGCGCCGGACTGGCTGGAGGAGACGACGGTGCCCCCGCCGTTGGCCGCGGCGTAGGCGCCCGCCTCGGTCAGCGCCGAGTCGCCGCCGAACATCCCGCCGCCCGCGCCGGGTGCTGCGCCGGTGATTCCGCCCGGAGGGGTGAATCCGCCGGGCGCGGTGCCCGTCGGGGGCGCCATCGCGCCGCCGAAGCCGCCCGCCATTCGGCCGCCGGGACCGCCGGGACCGCCGCCCATGCCCGAGGTCTCGGGGCCGCCCGCGGGGAAGGTGCCGCTGGTCGCGTGGCCGAGCGTCTGGAAGGACCAGGTGACCGGGGCGATCATCAGTGCGCCGAGGGCGCCCGCGAGGGCGATCCTCCTGATGCGGTCGGTCTCGCCGACGGCAAGACCGGCTGCGCCGAGCGCGCCGGCCACGATGACCAGCGGGCCGAGCCAGCCGGGCAGGCCGCTCGCGTTCTCCAGCACCACGAGGGTGCTCATCACCCCGCCGGCGACGGCGAGGGGGCCGAGGATCCGGGCCCGCCGCCCACCGGCGAGGATCTCACCGGCCGTGCCGCCCACCAGCGCGGCCGCGAACGGGGCCAGCAGCGAGACGTAGTAGGGGTGGAAGATGCCGCTCGCGGTGCTGAAGGCGACCGCGCTCACCGCGAAGGCGCCGCCCACCGCGATGATCCAGCCGGTGCGCGCGTCGGAGCGGCGCAGGCGGCTGGCGAGGGCGATGCCGGCTCCGCCCACGATGGCGAGCCCGAGCAACCACCCGGCCTGGCCGCCGAGGCTCTCGTTGAGCAGTCGCAGCGGGCCGGTGTCGCCGCCGAAGAAGCCACCGCCACCGCCGCCCCCGCCGGCGCCGGTCGGCGCTCCCGCCTGGCCGTCGAGGCGGCCGAGGCCGTTGTAGCCGCTGATCAGCGACCAGATGCTGTTGTCGCTCGTGCCCGAGATCCAGGGGCGCTCGGAGGCGGGGGTCAGCCACATCAGCATCGGCCAGGCGCCGCCCACGGCGATCATCGCCGCTCCGGCGGCGGCCATCGAGCGCGGCGCCGCGGCGCGGCCGCGCGGGGCGACCCACATCCAGGCCGCCGCGAGGCCGGGCAGCACCAGCAGGGCGGCGCCCATCTTGGTCTCGAAGCCGAGGCCGACGAACACGCCGGCCCACACCAGGTTCCGGGTGCGGCCGTCCTCCAGGGCGCGCAGGGTGAACCAGAGCGCGGCGGTGCACGAGAGCACCAGCAGCGCGTCGGGGTTGTTGTGGCGCGAGACGGCCACGGCGATCGGCGTCGTCGCCATCGCGAGCCCCGCCACCGAGCCGGCCACCCGGCCCCAGCGCCGCCGCGTCAGGTCGTAGACGAGCACCACGCTCACCACGCCCATCAGGGCCTGGGGGACGAGGATGCTCGCCGAGTTGAACCCGAAGGCCTTCACCGACAGCGCCTGCACCCACAACGCGAGCGGCGGCTTGTTGACGGTCATCACCCCGCTCGCGTCGAACGAGCCGTAGAGGAAGTCGTGCCAGCTCGAGCTCATCGAGCGGACCGCGGCCGAGTAGTAGGTGTTGGCCCAGCCGTTGCGCGTCAGCGCCCACAGGTTGAGCAGTGCGGCCAGCCCGATGAGGGCGGCGACCTCCGGGTGCATCCGGCGCGCGGAGCGCACCAGGCCCGAGGCGCGCTCGCGCAGGCGGTCGATGGGCACGGGCGTCCCGTGGGCGGTCGTCGTCATCGGCGGGCTCCGGAGTGTCGGCGCCCGGGCTGCCGGCGTGTCCCGCGCAGGCCGTGCTTTCGCAGCAGGCGCACGTAGGAGCGGACGACGGCGATCCGGGCGGTGGCGGTCATGGTCATGCCGTGAGCTTCGGCGCCGAAGCTCAGACGCGACCGGACGCCCCCTGTGGATCGCCTGGGAGCCGCCCGTCAGATGTCTCGCACGGCCCCCGGAACACCGTTCTCGATCACGAACCTGGCAAGCGTGGAGACGGGCGAGGTCGGCTGATCGATGGTCGCGACCGCCCGGAAGTCGGCGCTCCAGAGCTCGGGCGTCAGTGTGCAGCGCACGTAGCCGCGCGAGATCCCGTCGAAGAACTTCGTGTGCGGGTTGTCCGGCAGCGCCGCCTGCACGGGGGCGAGGAACTCCGCGGGGAAGTCGGAGCTGATCGAGGTCCCCACGAGTTCGGTGGCGACCGTGGGCGAGGCGAGGTCGTCGTAGCTCAGGCGCACGTCGTGGACCCAGCTCGAGTGGATGTCGCCGGTGATGATCACGGGGTTGCTCACGTCCTCGGCCGCCATCGCTTCGGTGAGACGCGTGCGCTGGGCCACGTAGCCGTCCCACTGATCCACGTTGAAGACGCCGGCGACGTCGGCGTGGCCGGGGAGGGGGTTGAAGTCGAACTGGGCGAACATCGTCTGCTGGGCCACCACGTTCCAGGCAGCGGGGGAGCGCCGGAGCCCGCGCACGAGCCAGGCCTCCTGCTCGGGGCCGGTCATCGTGGCGGCCGGATCGAAGCGCTCCGCGCAGTTCTTCAGCCCGTCGCCGCACGGCTGGTCGGTGCGGTACTGGCGGGTGTCGAGCACGTTGAAACGCGCGAGGTCACCCCAGGCCAGCCGCCGGTAGATCCGGGCGTCCGGGCCGGTCGGCAGAGCGGGGTCGCGGAGCGGCATGTGCTCGTAGTACGCCTGGTAGGCGGCGGCCCGCCGGGCGACCGGGTCGCCCGGCGGGAGGTCGTCCTCGCGGATCAGGCCGGCGTAGTTGTTCTCGAGCTCGTGGTCGTCCCAGGTGACGATCCACGGGCAGAGGGCGTGGGCGGCCTGCAGTGCCGGGTCGGTGCGGTACTGCGCGTGGCGGTTGCGATAGCTCTCGAGGCTGCCCACCTCGGGGCCGTCGTGAACCCGCGACGCCGGGGAGGCGGCTCGCACCTTCGCCTCGGGGCCGTACTCGTAGATGTAGTCGCCGAGGTGGACGACCAGGTCGAGATCCTCCCGCCCGAGCGCGTCGTAGGCGGTGTAGTAGCCGTTCTGCCAGTCCTGGCAGGAGACGAAGGCGAAGCGCAGCTCGCCGGCCGCGGCGCCGCGGCCGGGGGCGGTCAGCGCCCGCCCGATCGCGCTCTCCTCGCCCCCCACCCGGAAGCGGTAGAAGTACTCGCGCCCGGGGCGCAGGCCGGTGAGGTTGACGTGCAGGGAGTGGGCGAGCTCGGGGAGCGCGAAGCGGACGCCGCGCCGCACGATGCGCCGCATCGACGGCTCTGAGGCAACCTCCACCGTCACGGCGACGGGGCGGTCGGGCATCCCCCCTCCGTGGAGCGGGTCGGGTGCGAGGCGCGTCCAGAGCACGACGCTGTCGGGGCGTGGATCGCCCGACGCCACGCCGAGGGTGAAGAGGGGGCCCGGCGGCAGCGGCGCGCGCTTCGAGGACCTCGCCCCGGCAGCGAGTGCCGACGGAAGCGCTGCGGTGGCAGTGAGGGCAGCCGCCCCGGCGAGGAGCCGGCGGCGCGTGACGAGGGTCTCCAGCGTCTGGTTCTCGGGCATCTCGCGCGTCCTCCTGTTGACGACGCCGCGACGATCGCACGAGAGGCCATCCCCGCCGATCTCAGTCCCGTGAAGATCCCGTGACGCCGATCGCACGAGAGCGACTACCCTTCAGCGGATGAGCTCCGAACCCTCCGTCGCACCCGAGGCCGCCCGCCGGCGCACCTTCGCGATCATCTCCCACCCGGACGCGGGCAAGACGACGCTCACCGAGCGCCTGCTGCTGCAGGCCGGGGCGATCGATCTGGCCGGTGCCGTGCGCGCGCGCCGCGGCGGGGCGGGGGCGCGCTCGGACTGGATGGAGATCGAGCGCACGCGCGGCATCTCGGTGACCTCCGCGGCCCTGCAGTTCACCTACCGCGACCACGTCTTCAACCTGCTCGACACCCCGGGCCACAAGGACTTCTCCGAGGACACCTACCGGGTGCTCACGGCCACCGACACGGCGGTCATGGTGATCGACGCCGCCAAGGGGCTCGAGCCGCAGACGCTGAAGCTCTTCCAGGTCTGCCGCACGCGCGGAACGCCGGTGATCACCTTCGTGAACAAGCTCGACCGCCCCGGCCGCGACCCGCTGGAGCTGCTCGACGAGATCGAGCGCGAGATCGGCCTGCGCCCGACCCCGGTGACCTGGCCGGTGATGGACGAGGGCGCGTTCCTCGGCCTGGTGGACCGCCGCTCGGGCGCGCTCGAGCCGTTCGGCCGGGTCGGCAGCGGCGTGGCGAGCGCCCAGGCGCCCGTCGCCGACTGGCGCGCACACGAGGGCTTCACGCCGGTGATCCGCGACCGGCTGGGCGACGAGCTCGATCTGCTGAGCGGCGTGGGCGCCGACCACGACGACGAGGAGTTCCGCGGCGGCGAGACCACGCCGGTCTACTTCGGCGCGGCGCTCGGCGACTCGGGCGTGCGCCACCTGCTCGACTCGGTGGTCGATCTGGGCTGCGCCCCGGGGGCGTGGGAGACGGCCGACGGCGGCGTCGTGCAGATCGACGACCCGTTCTCGGGGTTCGTCTTCAAGGTGCAGGCGAACACCGACCCGCGCCACCGCGACCGCCTGGCCTACATCCGGGTGTGCTCGGGCCGCTTCGAGCGCGGCATGCAGGTGCACCACGAGCGCAGCGGGCGCACGATGGCCCTGCGCCACGCCCACCAGCCCTTCGGGCAGGAGCGCCTGCCGTTGGAGGAGGCCTTTCCCGGCGACGTGATCGGGCTCGTCAACGCGTCCGGCCTGCGCCCGGGCGACGCGATCTCGGCGGGGGAGCCGGTGAGGTTCCCGCCCATGCCGCGCTTCGCCCCCGAGCACTTCGCGGTGGTGCGCAGCCGCGACTCCAGCCGCTACAAGCAGTTCCGCCGCGGCCTCGCCGCACTCGACGAGGAGGGCGTCGTGCAGGTGCTGCGCGACCCCCACCGCGGCGACCAGGAGCCGCTGCTGGCGGCCGTCGGCCCGATGCAGTTCGAGGTCGCCCTCGCGCGCCTCGAGGCCGAGTTCGGCGCGCCGACGCAGATCGACCCGCCCCGCCACATGGTCGCCCGCGAGACCGACCTCGCCGGCTCGGAGCTGCTGCGCCGCGACGGCGTCAGCGTGCTGCTGCGCGAGTCGGGCGAGCTGGTCGCCCTCTTCACCAGCACCTACCGGCTCGAGAGCTTCGAGCGCCACCGCCCCGAGGTGAGCCTCACGCCGCTGCTCGCGGGCTGAGCGCCAGCGCGGGTTCGGCGCCCGGCCGCGGGCGGCGCACGATGCGCCCCAGGTCGAGCCCGGCGGGAAGCTCCAGGTCGTGCGCGGCCAGCAGGCCGGCATCGGCCAGCACGTCGTCGGTGGCCGCGTCGGCCACCAGCCGGCCCCCCGACAGGATCAGCGAGCGCTCGCAGAGCTCGGCCGCGAAGGGCAGGTCGTGGGTCACGATCAGCATCGTGCGGTCGATCTCGGCCAGCAGCTCCACCAGCTCGCGCCGGGCCCGGGGGTCGAGGTTGGCCGAGGGCTCGTCGAGCACCAGCAGCTGCGGGCCCATGGCCAGCACGGTCGCGATCGCCACCCGGCGGCGCTGGCCCTGCGAGAGCTGATGGGGCGCCCGGTCGGCGGCGTCCGACATCCGCACCGCGGCGAGGGCGTCGGCCACCCGCATCGCCACCTCGTCGCGGCCGAGGCCCATGTTGAGGGGGCCGAAGGCGACGTCCTCGGCGACGGTCGGCATGAAGAGCTGGTCGTCGGGGTCCTGGAACACCAGCCCCACCCGCGCCCGCAGCTCGCCGAGCGAGCGCTTCTCGACCTCGATGCCCGCCACCTCGAGGCCGCCTGCGCTCGCGCTGAGCAGCCCGTTGAGGTGCAGCATCAGCGTGGTCTTGCCGGCGCCGTTCGGGCCGAGCACGGCCACCCGCTCGCCGTGGCCGACATGCAGGTCGATCGAATCGAGCGCGAGGTGGCCACCGGGGTAGCGGTAGGTCAGCCCGCGGGCGTGGACGGCGCAGCTCATGAGATCACCCGGAGGGGGAGGAGGACGAGGACGATCAGGCCGACGAAGACCGCGTCGGCGCGGGCGAGGCGCAGGGGGTCGAGGCGCGGCATCCGGCCGCTGTAGCCCCGGGCGAGCATCGCCAGGTAGATGCGCTCGCCGCGCGAGAAGGTGCGCAGGAAGAGCGCCGTGGTCATCCGCCCGAGGGCGGCGACCTGGAGCATGTTGCGCGGCCGGTAGGCGCGCGCCGCCAGCGCCGAGCGCATCCGGCGCAGCTCCTCGGCGATGACGAACAGGTAGCGGTACATGAAGGCCGCGATCAGGGTGAGCAGACGCGGCACCCGCATGGCTTCCAGACCGCGGATGATCGACGGCACCGAGGTGGTCGCGCCGAGCAGGACGGCGCTGGTCGTGCCGATCGTCGCCTTGGCGGCGACGGAGGCGAGCACCGCGAGGCCCTCCCGCGAGACGTCGAAGGGCCCGAGCGAGGCGACCACCTCGCCTCCGCGGAAGAACGGGATGAAGGCCGCGACGAAGATCACCAGCGGCAGCACCACCCGGCCGCGGATCCAGATCACCCGGGCGGGGATCCGGCCCACGGCCGCCACGGTGGCGAGCACGAGGGCACAGCCCACCCAGGCCTCCCACGCGGACACCGGGGTGGAGACCGCGACCAGCGTCACGGCCACCAGCCCGAGGATCTTGGCCCGGGGGTCGAGGCGGTGGACCGGACTGGCGAGATCGCCGGCCGGTCCACCACCCGCGTGGTCGTGCGATCCGCTCACGGCGCGGTCGCGGCCTCGGCCGTGCCGCGGGTGCGGCGCAGTCCCCAGGCGATGCCGTACCCCACCAGGAAGATGCCGAGCGTTCCCACGAAGCCGGCGACGCCGGTCGCGAGGCGCTCGTCGTCGATGCCCGGGAAGGCGTAGTCGGGGATCGGCGAGGAATCCTGGATGGCGTGAGTGGTTCCGGCCTCCAGGAAGCCCGTGTCGCCGGCCACCCGCTCGAGCCCGTCCGGGCTCGGGGAGGCGAACGGCGAGACCGCCGTCGCGAGGCCCACCGCGAGCGCGAGGGCGAGGGCGACGAACACGACCGTCGGTATGCGCTTCACGACATCACCTCCGCGGGGGTCACCATCGGCTCGGCGGGGGCGAGCGGCCCGAAGCCGGCCCCGTCGATCAGGTCGGGGCGGGTGGCGAGCACGGCGCTGAGGGCGGCGACCGTGATGAGCGCCTCGCCGATGCCGATCAGGGCGTGGACGCCGAGCATCGCCGGCAGGACCGTCGCCAGCGGCACGGTGCCCGAGAGGCCGAGTTCCACCGAGGTCAGCAGGGCGCCCGCCATGACCGATGCCCAGGCGCCGACGCCGGCCACCGACAGGAAGACGGCGCGGCCGTGCGGAAGGATGCGGCGCGCGAGCAGCATGACCAGCCCGATGCCGAGGGCGCCCACGACGCCCATGTTCAGGATGTTGGCGCCGAGCGCCGTGATGCCGCCGTCGGCGAAGACGAAGGCCTGGCCGGCGATGACGACCGCCATCACGATGCACGCGAGCCAGGGGCCGAGCAGGACCGCGGCGAGTGCTCCTCCGAGGAGGTGGCCGCTGGTACCGCCGGCCACGGGGAAGTTGAGCATCTGGACGGCGAAGATGAACGCCGCCGTCACGCCCAGCAGGGGCACCTTCGAGTCGTCGAGCGTGCGTCCGGCCCGCCGGACGCCGTAGGAGACCGCCGCGACCGCCGGTACGGCCGTCGCGGCGGCAACGGATCCGTCGAGGAACCCGTCAGGGATGTGCATGGTGGTGTCCTTTCTCGTGTTCCGCCGTGCCGGCGGTCGTGTGGCATGCGGGGCAGACCGCGGGGATCGCGATCTCCCGGTCGGGTGTGAGGCGGTACCCGGTCGCGGCCGCGACCGCGGCGGCGAGCGGGGCGAGGCTGGCGTCGTGAAGGTGCTCCACGGCGCCGCACTCCTGGCAGACGACGTGGTGGTGCCGGTGCTCGCGCACCACCTCGTAGTGGAGGCGCCCGGAGCCGAGGTCGGTGCGCCGCGCGATGCCCGCCGCGACCAGCGCGTCGAGGGTGCGGTAGACCGTCGAGGGGTTGATCGACGGATACCGCCGGCGGGCGTGGACGAGGATGTCCTCGGCGGTGACGTGGCCTCCGCCGCCCAGCGCCTGAAGGACCAGCAGGCGTTGGGCGGTGGGACGGCAACCCGCGCGTCTCAGGATCGCGGCGGCGGCATCCCCCGCGCTCCGAGCGTCTCGCAGCTGCAACTGTGTCGCAGGTGCGGGCGGATGGCAAGCGGTGTGGGAGTGGGACGGCATGCGCTCCTCGGTGTCTAGAGGATGCCGGGGACGGCCCGGATCGTGAGCACGAGGCCGAGCGCCACGATGACCAGGGCCGAGAGCGTCGGGACGGCCGCGGCGAGCCGTCCGTCGAGGGGGATGCGGTTGACGAAGCGCCGCGCGTAGAGGATCAGCAGCCCGATGGCGCTGAGCAGCCCGGCCAGGCCGAGCGAGAAGGCGACCACCAGCACCAGTCCGTAGCCGACGCGCTCGAGGGCGATCGCCCCGAGCAGCAGCACGAGGGCGGACGGGCAGGGGATGATCCCCGCCGAGGCGCCCACCGCGAGCAGGGAGCGCATCGACAGGTCGTCGGGCGGCGCGTGCGTGTGGCCGCCGGGCCCGTCGTGGTGGTGGTCGTGTCCGTGGCCGTGCGAGTGCGGGTGCTCGTGCGCGTGGGCGCGCACCTGCATCCGGGTCACCGGGGAGCGCACGCCCGCCACCGCCAGGGCGCGGGTCGGGCCCACGCGCACCGGGGCGGGGCGGGGCGCCGCGGCCCGCAGCGCCGCGCCGCCGGAGGGGCGCCCGCGCAGCGTGCGGAAGCGGCTCCAGCCCACCCAGACTCCCACGGCCACCACCATCAGCGCGGCGACCAGGTTGATCCAGGGGAAGAGGTCCTCCGGCAGGATGTAGCGCGAGGCGAAGAGCGTGATCAGGCCGAGCGCGATCACCCCGATGGTGTGGGTGATCGTCACGAACAGGCCGAGCAGCAGGGCGTGGCGGGCGGTGCCCCGCGTGCCCACGAGGTAGGCGGCGACCATCGTCTTGCCGTGTCCGGGCGAGAGCGAGTGCAGCGCGCCCCAGCCCATGGCCAGCAGCAGGGCGCCGAGCACGACCCCGAACGAGAGCTCGTCGTCGAGCAGGCCGTCGAGGCCGCCGGGCGAGGCCTCCTCGACGGTGCTCTGCGGGTCGGCCGTCAGGGGCCCGACGACGCCGGCGCCCTCGCCGGGCGACCAGGTGAACGATGCCTCGGTCACCTGCGGCGGGCTCGCGAGCAGGCCCTCGGGATACGCGCGCAGCTCGTCCGAGAGATCGTCGGCGGGCGCCGTCGCGCCGGCGATCGAGGCGCCGCTCGACGCGCGCACCACCAGTTCGTGCCAGCCGATCCGCTCGGCGTACCCGGGCACCTCAACCGCCACCCGGTGTGCGTCGCCGGAGAGCTCACCGGCGCCCTCCACGCGGTACCAGGCGGCGTAGCGAAGCACCCGCAGGCCGCCCTCGCCCGGCCGCCAGCCGGCGGTCTGGGAGACGGGGGCGACGGTCTGCGGGCGGCCGTCGATGGTCAGGTCGATGCCGCGGGCGCGCTCGGCGGCGCGTCGCTCGGCGTAGGGGGCGAGCCCGCCGGCCTCATCGACGGCCGTGCCCTCGCGGAAGGCCGGGATCTCGGCCATGTTGACGACCTGGCGCAGGTACAGCTCGCCTCCGCTGGCCTCCACCCGCAGGTAGGTGTTGACCGTGAAGTTGCCCAGCGGGTGGGCGCTCGCCTGGCCCACGCCCGCCACGACGGCGGCGAGGGTGAGGAGCGCGATCAGCAGGCGGCGGATCACGCGAGCCCCGCCAGCTCGCGCCGGGCCACCGGGGCTCAGCGCACCGAGAAGCCGGGGTTGAGCGCGAGCGCCTGCGTCAGCCGCTGGCGGGCGACGTCCGCGCGCCCGGCGCACGAGGCCGCCATCCCCGCGTGGAAGAGCATCAGGGCGTCGCGGGTGCCGAGGCGCAGGCTGGCGGTGGCGTGGCGGTCGGCCTCGGCGCAGCGGCCGGCGCGGTGAGCACCCACCCGAGCGCCTGGTCGCCGATCACGCCCGGCCGCGCGCGCCGCGCGCTGCGGGCGGCGGCGATGTCGGCGGCGCCGGGGCGGCGGGCGTCGGCGTTCTGCAGCGAGAGGTCGAGGTTGATGTCCTAGCCGTTGGCGGCGAGCAGGTCCTGCATCGCCGCCATGAGGGCCAGGTCCCGGCGCTCGGCCGCGGGCTGTCCGAGGGCGCGGTGGATCTCCGCGAGCGCGGCCGGGTACTCGGGCAGCGGCAGCCGGTCGATCGCCTGCGAGTAGAGGGCGGCGGCCGGCGCGAGCCGGCCGCGGGCGGCGAGCACGCGGGCGAGGCCGGCCGTGGCGCGGGCGTCCCCCGGTCGTGCGGCCAGGGCGGCGCGCATCTCGCGCTCGGCGCCGGCGAGGTCGCCGCCACCGAAGCGCAGCAGGCCGAGCTGGACGCGGGTCCAGGTCTGCCCCTCGCTGCCGGGCACGCCGGCATCGACGGCCAGCTGCATCACGGCGATGGCCTCGGGGGCGCTGGCCCCGCAGCTCCAGGGCGTAGGAGGCCCGGCTGTACGAGGGCAGGTCGGGGCGCAGCTCGAGGCGTTGCTGGACGGCGGCGAAGCCCGCGTCGTAGCGGCCGAGCTCGATCAGGGCGTCGGCGCGGATGCCGACCGGCGCGACGCGGGTGGTGCGAAACGGCGAGGCGGCGGCGCGACCACTCCAGCGCGTCGGCGAAGCGGTGGCGGGTGAGCGCGAGGGTGCCGAGCGAGTTCATCGCCTCGAAGCTGCGCGGGTCGGCCGTCAGGGCGGCGCGGGCGGCCTCCTCGGCGCGGCCGAACCAGCTGGGGTCGCCGGTCTGGCGCGCCTTGTCGAGCGAGGCCGAGGCCAGCGCCTCGAGGGCCGGCACGTCGCCCGGGGCCGCGGCGAGGCGCGCCTGGGCCGCGGCGATCGTGCCGTCGGTGGTGCGCGGCGCACCCGCGGCGAGGGCCGGTGCACCCGGAGCGTCGCCCCGGGTGCGCGAGAGCACGAGGGCGGTCGCGGCGAAGACCACGAGGGCGGCGAGGGCGGCGGCGAGGACGCCGGGCAGGCGTGAGGAGAGGGTCACGGTGTGGAGAAAGGGAGAGTGCTGAACGGGCGCGTCCCGGGGGCCGAGGC
>CAWDII010000005.1:0-41299 GCA_963802325.1 uncultured Thermoleophilia bacterium
AAGGACGTGGCCCTGGTCAGCGTCCTCGCCGTGCAGGACGTCGGTGGCGGTGGCCCGGGACGCGTCCTCGATCGAGTTCAACTCGACGACGCTCGTGGTCGCCGCCGGCTTCTATCTCGTGTTCACGCTGCCCCTGATCTGGCTGCTCGACCGGGTCATCGCCCGTGAGAAGCGGCGCACCAGCCGCGGGGAGATCATCTCGCCATGACCACGATCCGCGCCGAGGGGCTCGTCAAGAGCTTCGGGGACAACACCGTGCTCGCCGGCGTCAACCTCGAGGTCGGCGAGGGGGAGGTGGTCTGCGTCATCGGCCCCTCGGGCTCGGGCAAGTTAACGCTGCTGCGGTGCCTCAACCTGCTGGAGATCCCCACGAAGGGGCGCGTCTTCCTCGGCGACGAGGAGCTGACGGCCCCCGACTGCGCGGTCGACGCCGCGCGCCGGCGGGTGGGGATGGTGTTCCAGTCGTTCAACCTGTTCCCCCACCGCACCGTGCTCGACAACGTCGCCCTCGCCCCGATGAAGGTGCTCGGGCTCGACCGCGCGACGGCCCACGCCCGGGCCCTCTCCCTGCTGGACCGGGTCGGCCTGGCCGAGCGTGCCGGAGAGCACCCCGCCCGGCTCTCGGGCGGCCAGCAGCAGCGCGTGGCGATCGCACGCGCCCTGGCGATGGAGCCCGAGGCGATGCTCTTCGACGAGGTGACCAGCGCCCTCGACCCCGAGCTGGTGAAGGACGTGCTCGCCGTGATGCGCTCGCTGGCCGAGGGGGGCATGACGATGGCGGTGGTCACCCACGAGATGGGCTTCGCCCGCGAGGTCGGCGACCGGGTCGTCTTCATGGACGGCGGCGTGATCGTGGAGCAGGGCGATCCCGCCCAGGTGCTGGAGGCCCCCCGCCAGGAGCGCACCAAGCGCTTCCTCTCGCGCGTCCTCTAGGAGCCGCGGCCTTCACGCGCCGGCGGCGCGCCACCGGCGCGGGCGAGTAGCAGGGCGACCACCAGCCAGGCGACCTGCACCGCGACGTAGCCGCCGCGGCCATCCGGGTCGAGGTCGCCGAACGACCGCGCCGTCGCGAGCAGCGCGCCCGCCGGGAACGCCACCAGGGCGAGCAGCGCGAGCGCCGCCTCGCCGGCCCGGCCGCGCAGCGCCGCCCAGCCCGCCAGGGTGGCGAGCAGGACGGCCCAGCCGGCGAGCACCCGGCCCGAGAGCGGGGGTGGGTCGAACGGGAGGAACGATCCGGCTCCGGTGGGGTCGATCCAGAGCGCGACGGCCACCGCGAGGAAGCCGGCCGCGAGTGCGGCGAGGCCGGCGCGCACCGGTGTGGGGAGCGCCCGATCGGGCCCGGGGTCGCCCGCGCCCCTCTGGCCGGCGAGCACCAGGAGCGCCGCGAGCGGGAAGAGGCCGAAGAGGATGACCCATGCCCACGCGGCGAGCCGGCCGAAGTCGAACACCTCGAGGTCGATCAGCGTCGCGACGAAGATGGGCAGCGTCAGCCCCAGTATCCCCACGATGAGGACGCGGGCCGCGGGCCACGAGGCGCGGGCGCCGTTCAGATACACGACCGACGACGCGAGGTAGAAGCCGCCGATCAGCGCCGCCAGCGGCGCGGGGGCGAGTCCCCACGCGAAGTAGTCGCCGGTGGCCGAGGGCACGGCGAGCAGGGCGAGGCCGCTGATGCCCGCCGCGATGCCGACGGCTCCGCAGATCAGCCGGGAGAGGGTCATGGAGGGCCGGTCGCCGCGCGCGGGCGCCCAGCCGTCGAGGACGAGCCAGGCGCTCGTGGCGAGGATCCAGGCCGCGGCGAGCCCGAACGGCACGACGACGGCGATCCGCGCGTCGTCGCCCAGGGTGAGCCCGGCGAGGGCCCCGGCGAGCGTCAGCGCGCCGAGCGCCACCGCCGGGCGTGCGAGCCACCGCGGGAGCGAGCCGGTCCGTCCCCCCGCCACCCCCACCGCGGTGAGGAAGAGGAACGCGAGCAGGCCGGCGAGGGTGCGTGAACCGAGATCCACCTGATGCAGGGTCCGTGTCAGATCCTCGTCCGCCAGCCCGTCCGCGCCACGGGCCACCAGCGTCAGGTGGGCGATCTGGCCGGCCGCCGCCAGGAGGAAGGCGCCGACGCCGCCCGCCAGGCCGAGCGCCGGCCAGCGCCCCGCCGCCGGGTCCTGGGCGCGCGGCAACGCCCAGATGCTCAGCACGAAGGCCAGGTAGCAGAGCAACGAGAGGGCGCCGCACAACCCCGTCACGATCAGCGTCGCCCGGTCGCCGGAGTAGAGGCCGGCGATGTCGGCGACCGGGCTCGAGTACCCGGGCGAATCCAGGAGGTCCATGTTCTCGACCCCGGCCAGCAGGACGTACCCGATGCCGGCTCCCGCGCAGACGCGACGCGCGTCGGGGGCCATGCGCATGCCGGTCAGCGGGCCCGCGCCAGCAGGTCGTCGAGCGACGCGGGTTCGAGGTCGAGGCCGAGGCGGCGCGCGATGCTCTCGGCCAGGGCGTCCTCCACACGGCCGCGGTCGGGGTCGCCGCCCTCGGCGGCGATCGAGGTCGCCTCCACCCCCGGCGCCCCGCAGGCCGTCATGACCCGGAACCACTCCAGATCGGGATCGCGGTTGAGCGCCAGCCCGTGCGTGGTGACGCCCCCGCTCACGCGGATGCCGACGCTCCCGAGCTTGCGTCCTCCGGCGTAGAGGCCCATCGCGTCGGCTCCCGGGGCGGCGCCGGCGAGGGCGGCGGCGTCGGCCATCGCCCCCACCAGCGCCTCCACGAAGTCGCGCACGCGCCGGCCGGCGCGCAGGTCGGCGATCGCGTAGGCGACGCTCTGCCCGGGCCCGTGCCAGGTCATCTGGCCGCCCCTGTCCACCGCGGCGAAGGTCGCCCCCATCGCGGCGAGCGCCGCGTCGTCGAGGAAGAGGTCGCCGCGCCGTCCGTGGCGTCCCGCCGTGAAGACCGGCGGATGCTCCAGCAGCCAGACCACGTCGGGGAGCAGTCCTCCGGCGCGCGCCCGCGCGAGGTCGCGCTGCACCTCCCAGGCACGCAGGTAGTCGATCGATCCCGTGCGCACCAGGAGCCCCGGGCGCCCCGGGCTCATCCCCCGACCCGCAGGTGGCGCTCGACGATGGTCACGTCGCGCCACTCGCCCTCGCGCTGGGCGTGGGCGCGGTGCGTTCCCACGATGTGGAACCCGGCCCCGTGCGCGAGCGCGAGGCCCGCCGCGTTCTCGGGGAGGATCATCCCGACCAGCTTCCAGTACCCGAACTCCGGCGCGGCCTCGGCGAGCGCGTTCAACATCGCCCGCCCCACGCCGCGGCCGTGGCAGCGCCGGGCGACGTAGACCGTGTACTCGCCGACGCCCTCGTACCAGGCGCGATGGGAGAACGGTGCGATCGCCGACCAGGCGACCACCTCGCCCTCGAGGATCCCGCTCCACACCGGGGCGCGCTCGGGGCGCCCGGCGAGCCACTCGCGCCGCTCGTCCTCGCTGTGCGGCCCGGTGGCGAAGGTCGCCATCCCACCCGAGGCGGCCTCGTCGTAGATGGCGCCGATCGCGCGCGCGTCTCCGTTCTCGGCGGGCCGGATCACGAGCGACTTCGACACGGTGAGTCACTCTAGTGTTCCGTTGGCGCCCCATGGCGTAGTGACGGGCGCCCGCCCCCTATGGTACGAACGGATCTCATGGTGTCGAAAACCCCCGCCCACCGGGCGTGGCTGGTGGTGGTCCTCGCGGCCGCCACCGTCTTCATGCTGCTCGCAGCTCAGAAGGCCACGGCCGAGCAAGCATCGTCGGAGCTCCGCCGCGCGCAGGCGGGCTACGTCGACGCGGGCGACGAGCACACCTGCGCGATCCTGACCGACCGCACCGTGCGCTGCTGGGGCAAGGGCCTCGCCGGCAGGCTGGGCTACGGCAACGAGGACACCGTGCTGAGCGCCGGCGCCGGCGGGCCCGTGAACCTCGGAGCCGGGCGCACCGCCCGCGCGATCGTCTCGGGCGACTTCCACACCTGCGCCCTGCTCGACGACGGCTCGGTCCGCTGCTGGGGCTTCGGGGCCAACGGCCGGCTCGGATACGGCAGCTCGGCCAACGTCCTCTCGCCCGCCACCGCACCGCCGGTCGACCTGGGGGCGGGCCGCACGGCCACCGCCATCACGGCCGGCGCGTCGCACACCTGCGTGATCCTCGACACCGGCGCCGTGCGCTGCTGGGGCAACGGCGTCTCCGGCCGCCTGGGCTACGGTGAGCAGCGATCGATCGGCGACGACGAGACCCCGGCCGCCGTCGGCACGGTCGACATCGGCGCGGGGCGGACCGCCGTCGCGATCTCGGCCGGCGACTTCCACACCTGCGTGATCCGCGACGACGCGCAGCTGCTCTGCTGGGGCTTCGGCTCCGGAGGGCAGCTCGGCTACGGGGGCACCGCCGACATCGGCGACAACGAGACCCCGGCCGCCGCCGGCCCGGTGAACCTCGGCGGCCGCGGCGCGCGCGCCGTGTCCGGCGGCAAGGGCCACACCTGCGTCGTCCTCGACGACGGCTCGGCCCGCTGCTGGGGCTTCGGGGCCGACGGCCGGCTCGGGTACGGCGGCACCGCCGCGATCACCAGCGCCGCCGCCGCCCTGTCGATCAACCTGGGCCCGGGTCGCACGGCCACGGCCATCGCCGCCGGCGAGGCCCATTCGTGCGCGATCCTCGATTCCGGCGAGATCCGCTGCTGGGGCTTCGGCGGAAACGGCCGCCTGGGCACCGGCGCCACCGACTCGGTCGGCAACGACCCGGGCGAGACCCCCGCGAGCGTGCCGCCGGTCGATCTCGGCTCCGGCCGGGTCGCCCGGGCGCTGACGGTGGGCTTCTCGCACACCTGCGCGCTGCTCGACGACGCGACGGTGCGCTGCTGGGGCTTCGGCGGCAACGGGCGCCTGGGCTACGGCAACGAGAACAGCGTGGGCGACAGCCCGGCGCGCAGCGTCCTGCTCGCCGGTCCGGTGCCGCTGGGCGGCACGGTGGCGCCCACGGTCGCCGACCTCTCGCTCGGCCTGTCGGCGAGCGCCGCCCAGGTGTCCGTCGGCGGCGCCGTCTCGCTGACCGTCTCGCTGGTCAACCGCGGCCCGGACACCACCGCCGGCATCGGCGTGTCGCTGCCGGCGCCGGACGGCCTCGCCTACCGATCGTCCTCACCGACCCAGGGCGACTTCTCCGGCGGTCTGTGGAACGTCGGCAGCCTGGCTCCGGGGGGCACGGCCGCGCTCACGGTGTCGGTGACGCCCAGCACGCCCGGCACGCGCGTCGTGGCGGCCGAGGTGGGATCGTCCACCGTCCTCGACCCCACCTCGACCCCCGGCAACGGCGTGGCCGAGGACGACCGCGCCGCGATCACCCTCGTCGTTCCGGGCGTCGCCGGTGCCCCGACGGTGCGCCGCCTGCCCCGCAAGCTGGGTGTGAAGGTCGCGCGCTACCCGCGTCGCGGCCCGGCGTCGCGCCTGGTGGTCTCGGGCGCGCTGACCCTTCCCGGCGGCACGCCGAAGCTGCGCTGCGGCGGCCGCGTCCGGGTCAGGGCCCTGATCGGCACGCGGCCGGTCGCGTCGTCCACGGCGACGCTGCGCGTCCGCCGCGGCACCTGCCTCTACGCCGTGACCCTGCGGCCGAAGAAGACGGGCGCCAACCGGTTCGTGAAGGTGTCGGCCACCTTCCTCGGGACCACCCTGATGCGCCCCCGCTCCTCGAAGCCCCTGAAGATCCGCATCAGGTAGCCGCGCCCGCCCGCTGCGGGTGGGCGCTACTAGGGGGTGGTGGTCACGACCCCGACGTCGCCCGGGCGGTCGTCGAGCACGATGCGCAGCTCGGTGCGCGTGCCGCCGCGCAGGACGGTGAGCGGCAGCGTGTCGCCCACGGCGCGCGAGGAGACCGCGCGGCTCACGTCGGCCATGTCCTCCACCGGGCGGCCGTCGACGGCGACGATCAGGTCGCCGCCCCGCGGCACGTCGGCGCCGGGCGGGGTGGTGGCGGCCCTCAGCCCCGCCTCGCTCGCCGGGCCCCTCTCGTCCACCTCGATCACGGCCACCCCGCGCACGTCGCCGATGCCGAGGGCGCCGGCGATCGCCGGGGTCACCGACCGGCCGGTGACACCGAGCCAGGCGTGCTCGGCGCGGCCCCGGGCGATGATCGAGTCGGCGACGGGCCGGATGGTGTCGATCGGGACGGCGAACCCGATGCCGTTGCTGCCGCCGCTCTCGGTGGCGATCTGCGAGTTGATGCCGAGCACCCGTCCCCGCCGGTCGAGCAACGGCCCACCCGAGTTGCCCTGGTTGATGGCCGCGTCGGTCTGGATGACGTTCTGGATCTCGAAGCCGTTCGGGGCGGTGATGATCCGCTTCAGCGCCGAGACGATGCCGGTCGTCGCGGTGCGCTCGAGCCCGAAGGGGTTGCCGATCGCCACGACGGGATCACCCACGACCAGGGCGGAGCTCCGCCCGAGCGGCAGGGGCGCGAGCCCCGCCGGCAGGTCCTCCACCAGGAGCACGGCGAGGTCGGTGCTCTCGTCGGTGCCGAGCACCCTGGCGGTCGCTCTCGGTCCCGTCGTCGAAGGTGACCGTCGCCCGCGTCGCGTCGTCGATCACGTGGGCGTTGGTCAGCACCCGCCCGCGCCGGTCGACCAGGAAGCCCGATCCCAGGCGCCCGCCCTCGCTCTCCGGGTCCGTCGTCGTCGCCTGCTCGTCGCCCACCGTCACCTTCACCACCGCGGGCGCGCTCTCGGCGACGACGGCCTGGACGCTCTGCGCGCCGGAGCCGGTGGGCGCGCCCGAGGCGCCCGGTCCGTCGGTCGCCGCCACGGAGGCCGGCAGGGGGGAGGGGTCGCCCGCGACGACCGTGGTGTCGCTGCCGCCGAGGTTGCCCGTTATCGCCGCGCCCCCCAGGGCGACGCAGCCTCCGACGAGTGCGGGTAGCAGCCCGCCGGCGATCCACGCGGGCAGCCGGCGGCGCTGGGGCTCGGGAGCGAAGGGATTCCTCCCGCCTGGTCCGTACGGCGGCACCGCCGCAGCGTAGCGTCCGATCTTTAAGGCTCGGGGAAGGCGCGGCTCGCCGCGTCCGGGCGCCGCTACGATCCCGTGACGGCGCTGGGAGGCAACCATGTCCGACCGCATCCTCGTGGTCGAGGACGAGCAGTCCATCAGAACGATCGTCGAATACGCACTGCGCGACGCCGGCTTCACGGTGGTCGGCGTGGGGCGCGGCGACGAGGCGCTCGACGTGGTCGAGCGTGAGCCGATCGACCTGGTCGTCCTCGACGTGATGCTCCCCGGACTGGACGGCCTCGAGGTGTGCAAGCGCATCCGCGCCGAGCGCAACATCCCGATCATCATGCTGTCGGCGCGCGGCGAGGAGCTCGACAAGGTGCTGGGCCTCGAGCTCGGCGCCGACGACTACGTGACCAAGCCCTTCTCGCCGCGCGAGCTGGTCTCGCGCGTCAAGGCCAACCTGCGCCGGGCCCGCCTCGAGCCCGACCGCTCGGCGCCCCTGCGCGTCGGCGACCTGGAGATCGACTCGGTCTCGCGCACCGTCACCCGCGGCGGCGAGGAGCTCGAGCTGACGTTCTCCGAGTTCGAGATCCTCCACAAGCTCGCCAGCTCCCCCCGGCGCGTCTTCACGCGCGAGGAGCTGATGAACCACCTCTGGAAGGGCACCTTCTACGGCGACCTGCGCAGCGTGGACGTCCACGTCCGCCACCTGCGCCAGAAGGTCGAGGTCGACGACTCGGCGCCCGTCCTCATCCGCACGGTGCGCGGGGTCGGCTACGCGTTCGGCGGGGAGGACGCGAAAGGGTGACCCAGCGCCGCGTCTTCGGCCTGCAGGGGTGGCTCGTGGGTGCCCTGCTCGCCGTGGGCATGGCGGCGAGCCTCGCGGTGCTGCTCGTCGTGCTGCCGACGCTCGAATCCAGCGTCCGCGACGACCGCGCCAAGCGGGAGGGGGCCGATCTCGTCCGCGCCGTCGAGAGGTTCGGGCAGGCGCCCGGCCTCGTGAGCCCGGTCGGTCAGACGGAGCTGGACGATCTGGCCGCCCGCATCCGGGCCGCGACCGGCGCCGAGGTGATCATCCGCTACCGCCCCTCGGACTTCAGCGGCCCGCTCACCTCCCTGGCGCCGAAGGACCCGGACGTGCTCGGCGAGATCGGCACCATCACCCAGGGCCGCTACACCGTGTACGACGCACGGCCGCGTCGTCGCGGCCGGTGCCCCCGTCGTCGTCGACGGTGTGGCACTCGGGACGATCATCGTGGCGCTGCCCCTCAGCGGCGTCGCCCCCGAGCTCGCGATCGTGCGCCGCCGGGTCATCCTCGCGATGATCGTCGTGCTCGGCCTCGCAACCCTCGCCGGCATCGCGATCGCGCGGGTGCTCGGCGGGCGCATCCGCCGCCTCGCCTCGACGGCCGCCACCCTCGCCGCCGGCGACCTCTCGGCCCGCTATCCCCGCGGCCGGATCGCACCGGAGGAGATCGTCACCCTCGGCGAGAGCCTCAACGGCATGGCCGGCCGGCTGCAGTCGCTGGTCGCCGAGATCACCAGCGAGCGCGACCGCGACCGGGCGATGATCGGATCGCTGGCCGAGGGCGTGCTCGCGGTCGCCCCCGACGGCACCGTCGCCGTCGCCAACGAGGCGGCCAACCGCTTCCTCGGGCTGCCCGAGGGCGCCGAGTCGGCGCGCCTCGACGCCCTGCCGCCCGCGATCCTCGACGCCGTGCGTCGCCGCGCGCGCCCCGGACGCCCCGCCGGCCGATCGCCGCCAGGTGGTGCTGCCCGACGGCACCGAGCTCGAGCTGCACGTCGCGCGCTCGCCGACGACGACACCGGCGGGCACGGTCATCACGCTGCGCGACGTCACCGAGCAGCGCCGCCTCGAGCGGGCCCGCCGCGACCTCGTGGCCAACGTCTCGCACGAGCTGAAGACGCCGATCGCCGCCCTGAAGGGCTTCCTCGAGCTCCTGGAGGGCGACGGCGTCGACGAGCGCCACCGGCGGGAGTTCCTCGCCGTCGATGACCCAGGAGACCGGCCGCCTGGAGCGGCTGGTGGAGGAGCAGCTCCAGCTGGCCCGCCTCGACGCCGGGGCGCTGCCCCTCGACCGCCAGGAGGTCGACCTCGACGAGCTCGCCGAGGTCGTCGCGGCGCCGCGGGTGCCGCTGGCCGAGCGCGAGGGACGTGACGCTCGCGGTGACGCCCGGCCCCGGCGCCCGTCATCGTCGAGGTCGACCCCGCGCGCATCGAGCAGATCCTGCTGATCCTGCTCGACAACGCCCTGCGCCACACGCCCCTCGGGCGGGCAGCGTGGAGGTGGTCGTCGGCCGCGACGGCCAGGACGCGACGCTGGCGGTCCGCGACACGGGCGAGGGCATCCCGGCGGACGACCAGCCCTTCGTCTTCGACCGCTTCTACCGCGGGCGACCCCTCGCGCGAGGGGCGCAGCGCCGGCCTCGGGCTGGCCATCGCCCGCGGCCTCGCCGCCGCGCACCGGGGCGGCATCACGCTCGAATCCCGCGTCGGGACGCGGCAGCACCTTCACGCTGCGCCTGCCGCTCCCGAGCGCCGGAGCCGGTGACCGAGGAGACGCCGCATCCCCGACCTCTCGGCCGCCGCCTCACCGGCCTCGCCCGCCGGGTAGCCTTCGCGGCCGTGAGCGCGACCCCGACCGTCCTGGTCACCGGCGCGGGCCGCGGCATCGGCCGGGCGGTGGTGCGAGCCTGTTCAGCGAATCCGGCTGGAGCGTGGTGGCGGGCGTGCGCGACGTCGCGGCCGCCGAGGAGGCCTACGACGGGCGGCCGAACGTGCACGTGGTGCACCTCGACGTCACCGATCCGGAGTCGGTGCGGTCCGGCGTGGCGGCCGCCGAGGAGTACGCCGGCGGCGCGCTGACCTGCCTCGTGAGCAACGCCGGCTACGCCGTGCTCGGCGCCGTCGAGGACGCGGACATGGACGAGGTCCGCGCGATGTTCGACACCAACTTCTTCGGCGCCGCCGCCGTCGTGCAGGCGGCGCTGCCGGCCATGCGCGAGGCCGGCCGGGGCTCGGTGGTGTTCGTGTCGTCGATCGGCGCCCGGATCGCCAACCCCCTGCTCGGGCATGTACCACGCCTCCAAGTACGCGCTCTCGGCGATGGCCGAGGCCCTCGCGGTGGAGTGCCGGGCCGTTCGGCGTCCACGTGGTCGTCCTGATCGAGCCCGGGATGGTCGACACCGACTTCCCCAAGGCGACCAGCGCGCCACCGGCGCGCTCAGCCGCGGCGAAGGGCCCTACCTGCCGCTGCTCGCCGAGCTCCGCGCGGGCTTCGGCGCCTGGCGCGAGCGCTACCCGACGCAGCCCGACGCGGTCGGCGATGCCCGTGCTCGCGGCGGCCGAGAACCCGGACGGCCCCTTCCGGATCCCGGCCGGTGAGGACGCCGCTCCTGCTCGGGCACGCCCGGGAGACGACGATCGACGACGCGGCCTGGCAGGACGAGCTGCTCGGCGTTCCTGTCCATCGACTGGCCTCGACGCGCGGCGGCGCCCCCGCCGTGATCCGGGTCGTGGTCGCCCCGGCGCCCTTCAAGGGGGCGCTGCCGGCGTCGGCGGCCGCCCGCGCGATCGCTGCGGGCGTGCGCCTGGTGCTCCCCGGAGCCGTGACGCTGGAGATGCCCGTCGCCGACGGCGGGGAGGGCACGATGGAGGCGCTGGTGGCCGCGACCGGAGGGCGGCGGCGGGCCGTGACGGTGTCCGATCCCCTCGGGCGTCCCGTCGATGTGCGGCCTCGGCGAGCTGCCGGGCGGCGTCGCGGTCGTCGAGCTGGCCCAGGCCTCGGGCTACGAGCGCCTCACCGAGCGCGAGCGCGACCCCGAGGCGACCTCCACCCGCGGCACGGGCGAGCTGATCCGCGCCGCCCTCGACCTCGGCGCGCGCCGCATCATCGTGGGGCTGGGCGGCAGCGCCACCACCGACGGGGGTCTCGGGCTCGCGGCCGCCCTCGGCATCCGCGCCCTCGACGCCGGTGGCGCGGTGCTGGAGGGGCGCGGATCCGACCTGGCTGCGCGTGGCCGGTCTCGACCTGTCCGGCCGCGACCCGCGCCTCGACGACACGGCGATCCAGGTCGCGTGCGACGTTCAACAACCCCTTCCACGGCCCCGACGGCGCCGCGCGCGTCTTCGGCCCGCAGAAGGGCGCGACGCCCGAGGGGGTCGAGCGCCTCGACCGGGGCCTGGCCAACCTCGCCGCCGTCGTGCGCGCCGCGACCGGCATCGACCTCCAGGAGCTGCCCGGCGCGGGGGCGGCCGGCGGCGCGGCGGGGGGACTGGCCGCCCTGCTCGGCGCCGAGCTGACCCCCGGCGCCCCCCTGGTGCTCGACGCGCTGCGCTTCTCCGACCGCCTCGAGGGCGCCGGGCTCTGCCTCACCGGCGAGGGGCGCCTCGACGAGACCAGCGGCGGGGGCAAGGCACCCCTGGCGGTCGCGGCCGCCTGCGCGCGGGCGGGGGTGCCGTGCGTGGCGCTCTGCGGCGAGGTGGCGCTGGGCCCCGGGGCGGTCCGGCGCATGGGCTTCGCCTCGGCCGTCGCCATCGGCCGCGCGATCCGTCCTCTGCCCGACGCCCTCGAGGCCACCGAGGCCGACCTCGCCGCGGCCGGGGCGGCGATCGCCGGCATCTGGTCGGCCGGGCGGCCGGCCCGGGACTGAACCGGGCCGAGCGCTCAGGCGCAGGCCCGGGTGACGGCGGCGTCCATCAGGATCCTCCCGCCCTGGGAGATCACCAGGCGGTAGACCCCGTTGCCGCGGGCCTTCAGCGCCCGCGTCACCTCGACGCCCTCATCGCCGGGCCCGACCCTCACGCTCAGCCGGTCGGTGCTGCCGTCCGGGCCGGTCGCCGCGAGGTCCACCAGGCTCACGCCGTGCACACCCAGGGCGAAGTGCCGCCAGCCCACCCCGTAGTCCGAGAGCGCGCAACCGGTCATCGTCCCGCCGGCCGTGGCCAGCACCGGGAGCTCCTCCGGGTCCTGGCCGACCTCGGCGGACACGCTCCCGACGAAGGAGAACCGCTCGACGAAGGCCTCGGGGTCGGGCAGGACGATGCTCCGGGCGGTCGTCCCGCGCACCTCGATCTCCCCCAGCAGGCCGAGGGTCTTCAACAGGAGCAGCCCGCCCCGGGCCCGTCGGCCGGCGGCCTGCGCCCGTTGCACCGCGACGACCAGGCGCGCCACCTCGCGGTGCATCAGGGCCACCTCGATCCCGAGCCGGCGCATCCTGCGCCCCTGCATGCTGGTCGGCGCCGCGCGCCGCATGCCCAGCACGGCACCGGCGGCCTCCGCCCTCATGCGGCGGGAGATCCGCACCACCGGACCGATCCCGTCGTCATCGGCCCCCAGGAGGGCGTCCCCGAGCCGGTCGCTCACCCGCTCGAGCCGGTCGACCGCCCCCCATGCCCGGCGCACCTGCGCATCGCCGGGGCTCACCGCGCCGGTCGCCGGGGCCGCCGCGCCCAGGAGCACCGCGACGGCCCAGGCCGCGGCCCACGGGGTGCGCGTCCGACGGGCTCCTCGGATACGGAACATGCGGGTCAGTTAATCGCGCCCGCCGCCCGGAGGCCAGCGTGGGACGCTGGCGTCCCGCATGGCGGTGCGGCCGGGCACACTGGTCCGGCGCGGGGGGCGCGCCCCATCCGACCGGGCGGTGGCGGCAGGCCGGTCGATCGGCCACCCTGGAAGACGTCACGGAACGACCATCGCCCCGGAGGGATCCGTCCTGCGCTCCGCCCTCGTCATCGCCCTGCTGCTCGCCGCGCTGGCCGGCCCGGTCTCCGCGGCCCCGGCCCCGCCGCCGGCTCCCGGCGCCGCCGTCATCGCCCGCGCCGAGGCCCTCGCCGCCCAGTGGGGCCGCTGCCCCACCGCCCGCCCCGCCCAGCGCGTGCTCGACCAGGCCCGTCGCACCACCGCGCCCGTCCCGCGCGTCCGCCGCGCCCGGGCCGCGCTGCGGGCCTGGACCGAGGTGGCCCGCGTCTGCGCCCAGCCGGTCGATCAGCCGACGGTCATCGTCTCCGCCTGAGCCACTCCTCGACGGCCTCGAGGACGCCCGCGGTGTAGCCGGCCGCGGTCACCCAGGGGGCATCGGCGGCGACGGCTGGGATCGGCCGCCGCTCCGTTGGCGACGATCGCGACCGTGCCGAGCACGCGGCCGATGTCCAGGTCCTGGCGGCTGTCGCCCACGGCCAGGCAGCCGGCCGGATCGGCCCCCCGCGCGGCGATGTCGCGCGCGACGGCCACCGCCTTGCCGCGGCGGCCGGCAGCAGGTGGATGATGTGCGCGTCGCCGGGGCCTGTGTGGCCGTTGTCGGCCAGCCGCAGGGCGCCGTCGCTCAGCGCGGTCACGAGCCCGGCCGCGTCCGGGCCGACGCGTCCCGAGGAAGACGTGGCTGCCCTCGCGGCCGGCGACCGCCAGGGGATGGGGGGCGAGGCCCGGCTCGGACGCGAGCAGGGCGTCGGGGATGCCCGTGCGGGCGATGGCGTCATGCACCGTCTCGCCGGGCTCGACGGGGTAGCCGGCGTCGGTGGCGCCCATCTCGGGCAGGACGCCGGCGGCGCCGAGGGTCCGCGCGACGGCCTCGAGCCGCGGGCGGCTGCGCCCGCTGACCAGCACCACCGGGATGCCGGCCTCGTGCAGCAGCTCCAGGGCGCGGATGCCCGCGCGTGGTGAAGCGGCCCTCCGGATCGCGCAGGATCGACCCCGCGGGTCCGAAGAGGGTGCCGTCCAGATCGAGGTAGACGATCCCGGCGGGCGGCGCGGGGGTGCTCAGGCGACGCTCGCCTGGAGCACGTCGGTCATCGGCGGCCGCTCGTCGGGACGGGTGTCGAGCTCGGTGAGCACGTAACCCTCCGATCCCGCGCACGGGTCGCACGTAGGCGCCCTCGCCGGCGATGCCCTCGGGCGCGCGTCCCTCCTGGGCGAGGCGCTTCAGCACGGCCTGGGAGATGGTCGAGGCCATCGCCCCGAGCGCCGAGGTGGGCTGGTTGGTGTGCCGACGCGACCCGAGGTCGACCTGCGCCAGCGCGCCGAGGCCGGCGTGGCGGCAGAGGTCGATCAGCAGGCCGATCTCCACGGCGTAGCCGTTGAAGAAGGGGACCGAGCAGAGCAGGTCGCGCCGCCCCGCCGCCTCGCCCGACAGGGGCTGGGCGAACCCGGCGAGCTCGGGGTAGAAGAGGTTGATCAGGGGGCGGGCGCAGATCTCGGTGACCCGGCCGCCGCCCTCGTCGTCGGAGCCGAGGCTGCGCCGGTAGAGCGCCTTGACGTAGCCGACGTCGGGATCGGTGAGGAGCGGGCCGAGCAGGCCGGTGACGAACGCGGGGTCGAAGTCGACCACGTCCGCGTCGAGCCACACCACCAGGTCGCCCGAGAGCACGGCCAGGCTCTTCCACATCGCCTCGCCCTTGCCGCGCCCCGGGGCGAGCCGCGGGAGCACCTCGTGGTCCATCACGACCCGCGCCCCGGCCTCCTCGGCCGCCCGCCGGGTGCCGTCGGTGCTCGAGCCGTCCATCACCACGATCTCGGAGACGAGCGGGGTCTCGCGCATCAGGCGCCGCCGCAGCGTCTCGACGATCGGGCCGACGGTGTCCGACCACGTTCAGCGCCGGGAGGCACACGGACACGCGCAGCCCGTCCCGCCGCGCCGTGTGGGCCAGCTGCTCGGGGTCGAAGTCCGCGCCCCGGTAGGTGCGTCGCGCCAGCCACTCGTCTCGGTTCACGCCCGTGATCGTAGCGGGGCCCCGCCGTGCCCAGCCTGCCATCCGGCAGGGGGCTGGTAGCCTCCCGCCCGTGTCCGCCGCCCTCAAGGGTCTCGTGCTCTCCGGCGGCGCCGGCACCCGGCTCCGCCCGATCACGCACACCAGCGCCAAGCAGCTGGTGCCCGTCGCCAACAAGCCGGTCCTCTTCTACGGGCTCGAGGCCCTGAGGGCCGCCGGGGTCACCGACGTCGGGATCGTGGTGGGCGACACGCAGGCCGAGATCGAGGCCGCCGTCGGCGACGGCTCGGCGCTCGGCATCCGCGTCACCTACATCCGCCAGCAGGCGCCCCTCGGGCTCGCCCACGCGGTGCTGACCGCCGAGGAGTTCCTCGACGGCGCGCCGTTCGTGATGTACCTCGGCGACAACCTGCTGCGCGACGGCATCACCGGCCTGGTCGACCGCTTCCGGGCCGGCAGCAGCGACGCGATGATCCTGCTCCAGCGCGTGTCCGACCCCGAGTCGTACGGCGTGGCCGAGCTCGAGGACGGCAAGGTCGTGCGCCTGGTCGAGAAGCCGCCCGAGCCCAGGAGCGACCTCGCCCTGGTCGGCGTCTACATGTTCAGCCCCGCGATCATGGACTCGGCCAAGGCCATCCGCCCGTCCGGCCGCGGCGAGCTGGAGATCACCGACGCCATCCAGCACATGATCGACCGCGGCCTGGTCGTCGAGCCCCACGAGGTCACCGGCTGGTGGAAGGACACCGGGCGCCTCGAGGACATGCTCGAGGCCAACCGCCTGATCCTCGACGTGCTCGACACCCGGATCGACGGCGAGCTGATCGACAGCACCACCGAGGGCCGGGTCGTCATCGAGGAGGGCGCGCGCGTCGTGCGCTCGGCCATCCGCGGCCCGGCGATCATCGGCGCGGGGGCGCTGGTGGAGGACGCCTACATCGGGCCCTACTCATCCATCTCCACCGGCGTGGTCGTGCGCCACGCCGAGGTCGAGCACAGCATCCTGCTGGAGGACAGCCGGGTGGAGGACCTCGACGCGCGCGTCGAGAGCAGCCTCATCGGCCGAGGCGTCACGATCGCCCGCACCGCCGAGAAGCCCCGGGCGTACCGCTTCATGATCGGTGACTCCTCGACCATCGGACTCGTCTGAGCCCGCGCTCGTGAGAGTCCTGGTGACCGGCGCCGCAGGGATGCTCGGGCGCGACCTCGTGCCCCATCTCGCCGCAACGGCACGACGTGGTGGGCGTGGACATGGAGGTCGACGTCACCGACCCGCGCGCCATCGGCGACTGCGTGCGCGAGGTGGCCCCGCAGGCGGTCTTCCACCTGGCCGCCTGGACCGACGTCGACGGGGCCGAGGAGCGCGAGGAGGCCGCCGAGGCGGTCAACGCGCAGGGCAGCGGCAACGTCGCCGCGGCCGCGGCCGAGGTGGGTGCGGCCCTGGTGGTGCCCTCGACCGACTACGTCTTCGACGGGACGCTCGGGCGGGCGTACACCGAGGACGACGAGCCGAGCCCGCTCGGCGCCTACGGCCGCACCAAGCTGGCCGGCGAGCGCGCCGCCCTCGCGGCCTGCCCGGCGGGCACCCGCATCGCCCGCACCGCCTGGCTCTACGGCGCCTCGGGCAAGAACTTCGTCGACACGATGCGACGGCTCGGGCAGGAGCGCGACGAGGTCTCGGTGGTCGACGACCAGGAGGGCTGCCCCACCTGGACGCGCGACCTGGCGCCGGCGCTCGAGGCACTGCTCGACCAGCCCCCGGGCGTCTACCACACGGCCGGCGGCGGGTCGGTGACCTGGGCCGGCTTCGCCCGGGCGATCTTCGAGGAGGCGGGCATCGACTGCCGGGTCCTGCCGATCACCACGGCCGAGCTCGGCCGCCCCGCCCCGCGGCCCGTCCACTCGCCCCTCGCCGTGACCCGGCCCGGCGCCCCCCGGCTGCGCCCCTGGCGCGAGGCGCTGCGCGACTACCTCAAGGAGACCGTGTGAAGCTTCTCGTGACCGGCGGCTGCGGGTTCATCGGCTCGGCGTTCGTGCGCCTGGCCCTCTCGCGCGGCGCCCAGGTGGTGAACCTCGACAAGCTGACCTACGCGGGCAACCCGGCCAACGTCGCCGATGTGGCCGACGACGAGGGCTACCGCTTCGTGCACGCCGACATCGCCGACGCCGAGGCCGTCGCCGCGGCGGTGAAGGGCGTGGACGCCGTCGTCAACTTCGCCGCCGAGAGCCACGTCGACCGCTCGATCCTCGACCCCACCGAGTTCATCAACACGGACGTCGTCGGCACCGCCGTGCTGCTCGAAGCCGCCCGCACCGCGGGTGTCGGGCGCTTCGTGCAGGTGTCGACGGACGAGGTCTACGGCTCGATCCCCCACGGGGCCTTCCGCGAGACCGACCCGATCAGCCCGTCGAGCCCCTACTCGGCGAGCAAGGCCGGGGGCGACCTGCAGGTGCTCGCCTGGCACCGGACCTTCGGCCTCGACGCCGTGATCACCCGGGGCTCGAACACCTTCGGGCCGCGCCAGTACCCCGAGAAGCTGATCCCCCTCTTCGTCACCAACGCCCTCGACGGGCTGGAGCTGCCGGTCTACGGCGACGGCATGCAGATCCGCGACTGGATCTACGTCGACGACCACTGCGAGGGCATCTGGACGGCGATGAGCCTCGGCGAGGCGGGGGAGGTCTACAACGTGGGCGGCGGCCACGAGGAGCCGAACCTCGAGATCACGCGCCGCATGCTGGAGCTGACCGGCCGCGACGAGTCGCTGATCCGCCACGTCGCCGACCGCCTCGGCCACGACCGCCGCTACGCGCTCGACACCACCCGGCTGCGCTCGCTCGGCTGGGAGCCGCGGCGCTCGTTCGACGAGGCCATCGCGGCCACGGTCGACTGGTACCGCGAACAGCGCGGCCTGGTGGGAGCCCATCAAGAGCGGCGAGTACCGGCGTTACTACGAGGACCAGTACGGGGCCCGCTAGCCCCGCCCCCCCGAGAGGAGTCGACGTGCAGTGGTACCTCGAGGTCCTGAAGAAGTACTTCGTGTTCGACGGGCGCGCCCACCGGACCGAGTTCTGGATGTTCATCCTTGTGAACGCGGTCGTCGGGATCATCCTGGCGATACTCGACATCGCGCTCGGCACCGACGGTGAGTACGGCGGTCTGCTGGGCAGCCTCTACAGCCTGGCGGTCCTGCTGCCCTCCCTGGGCGCGGGCGCGCGCCGGCTGCACGACACCGGGCGCTCGGGCTGGTGGCAGCTCATCGGGCTGATCCCCCTCATCGGCCTGATCGTGCTGATCGTGTGGTGGGCGAAGGCCGGGGAGCCGCAGACCAACGAGTGGGGGCGCAACCCCTGGGACGGTCCCCAGCCGGTCGTCTGAGCCGGATCCGGCTTCACGCCGGGCGGCGCGCGGCGAGGTTGAGCCGGACGTAGTCGATCTCGACGCGTCCGTCCGGCCGCGCGCGCCGCTCGGCCACCGCGCGCGCGAACGGCGCCCGCAGCGCCTCGGGCAGGCGCTCCAGGTGGTGGCGCAGCACGACCACGCCGAGGAACTCGGCGCCCTCGCCGAGGGTGCCGAAGACCGCCGGCGCCTCCTCGAGCCAGGCGCGGGCGCCCGTGAAGCCCGCGCCCCTCGAGGCGCGCCTCGGTCTGGCCGGTCTCCGGCGAACATCACAGCTGTCCGGCCTGCCGGCCAGGTGGCGCGCGTAGGGCTGCGCGGCGCCGACCTCGTCGGCGGCCGCCAGCGTGCCGGCGATGTTGCCCTCCCCGCCGCACTGGGCCACGAGCCGTCCGCCCGGGCGCAGCGCGGCGTGCAGGCGCGCGAAGAGGTCGTCGTGGTCGAGGATCCAGTGGAAGGTCGCCGTCGAGACGATCAGATCGACCGGCTCGTCGATCTCGAGCGTCCTGAGGTCGGCCTGCCGGACGCGGACGCGATCGCCGAGGTCGGCCAGCGTCGCGTCGCCTCCTCCACCATCCGGGCCGAGCCGTCCACGCCGAGCACCGTCCCGCGCGGCACCCTCTCGGCCAGCAGGCGGGTGACCCGTCCGGTGCCGCACCCGGCGTCGAGCACGTCCTCGTCGCCGGCCGTCGCGAGCCCCTCCACGACGCGCCGCCCCCATGCGAACTGCGGAGCGGAGACGCGCTGGTAGCTCGCGGCGTCCCACTCGTCGCCCATCGTGGCTAGAGATGCTCCACGAGCGCGTCGAGGGCGGCCCGGATCGGCTCGATCGGCGTGCGCGCGATGCCGGCGCCGATCTGGCCGCCGTCCACGCGGTGCAGGATGCCCGGTGTTGATGAGGGGGGTCAGGCCGAGATCGACGCAGGCGCGGGCGTCCACGCCGAGCGGGGTGCCCTCGCCGTCGAGCGTCGGGATCTTCAGCCGCTCGCTCCGGGCCAGGCAGATGTCGCCCATGTAGCGGGTGCGCTCGACGGCCTCCGCCAGGCCCCCTCCGAGGAACGCGGCCACGCTCGGGCTCGCCGCGCTGGCCGCGCCGCCCAGCCCGCAGCACTCCACCAGCGCCGAGTCGCCGATGTCGGGCGCGGCGTCGGCGTCGGAGAAGCCCGGCCGGTAGAGCGGGTCGGCCACCAGCGGCGCCGGGAAGGTGAACCAGCGGTCCGGCAGGCCCGGCGATCTGCACCGCGGCCTCGACGCCGTTGCGGCTGATGAAGACGATCAGGCTCGAGTCGGGAGTGCCCTGGATGCCCGCGAGCGCGGCGCGGGCCGACGCGATGCTGACCGTCAGCGCGAAGTGGCCGTTGGCGCCGAGCATCCGGGCGGTCGGGAGCACGCTCCCGGGCGCCCGCTCGGCCATCGCCGGCAGCACCTGGCGCAGCAGCAGCATGGTGGTCGCCTGGTGGCGCATGTGGCAGTCGTCGCCCATCGCGATGCCCTGGGCGCAGAGCGCGAAGGCGTCGATCGGGCCGTCGGCCCGCAGGGCGGCGGCGAACCCGGGGGCGATGCCCTCGGCCATGATCCGCTGGCGCTCGATGGCCGCGGGGGTGCCGAGGCCGAGCCAGAAGGCGTCGCCCGGCCCGTCGTTGAACGGGCTGTAGCCGACCCCTCCGTTCACCTCGTCACGGGCCGCCCAGCAGGCCATCGAGGGCGAGATGATCCCGCACATCGCCCCGGCGGCCTCGAGCGAGTGGGCGTTCGCGAGCGTCACGGCGCCGCCGGGCGAGCAGGCCGGCGGCGTCCTCGGGCGTGGTGGCCCAGCCCTCGAAGACGCAGGCGCCGAGCACGGCGTTGCGCTGGGGGGCGCACATCGCCTCCCACTCGATCGGCGGGCCGGCGTGGAGGATCATCCGGCCCTCGAGGCCGGGGATCAGGTCGCCCGCGGGGCCCGCGCCCGTGATCATCGGCCGCGACTCCTGGAGGCGGGCGATCGCGATCGCGTTGGCCGCATCGACGCGCGAATCGCCGTAGGCGGCGCTGAGCGTGGCGACCGCGGCCGGGTCGCCGGAGGCCGGCGGCCGCCAGTCGACCGCCGTCACGTCGGCGCCCTGCTCGTGGAGGGCGTCCGCCATGAGATCCAGGCCCGCGGTGGCGATGCGTAGGCTCACCGCATGAACCTATCGGCTCTCGCGGCATCCGTGCGCGACCATCCGGGCCTGACGGGCAAGCGGGATCTCGCGGCGGTCGCCGCGACGCTCGGAGGCGACGGGGACGACGCCGCCGTGATCCCCGACGGCGACGGCAACCTCGTGCTGGCGGCCGAGGCGATCTGGCCCGCGTTCGTGGCCGCCCAGCCGCGGGTCGCGGGCATCGCCGGGGTGGTCACGGTGCTCAACGACCTCGCCGCCACGGGGGCCCGCCCGATCGCCCTGCTCGATTGCCTGGTGGCCGCCTCGGCGGACGTGGCGCGCGAGATCCTCGAGGGGCTGCGGATCGGCGCGGCGCTCTACGGCGTCCCCGTGGTCGGCGGCCACGCGACCATCGAGGGCTCGGCCGGGCCCGGCCTCTCGACCTTCGCCGTGGGCCGCGCCGGCGCCCCGCTGTCGGCCCGCAACGCGCGGGTGGGAGACGCGGTGTGCCTGGCGGCGTGCCTGGAGGGGGAGATGGTGAGCGGACCGGAGGGCCGGTTCTTCAGCCACCTCCGGGGCCCTCGCCGCGACCGCGCGGCCGCCGACCTGGCCCTGCTGGCCGATGCCGCCGAGGCCGGAGAGGCGTGGGCCGCCCGCGACGTCTCGATGCCCGGCGTGGCGGGATCGCTGCTGCAGTTCTGCGAGAGCGCCGGCGGGCTCGGGTGCGCGCTCGACCTCGACGCCCTCCCCGTGCCGCCGGGGGTCGCACTCGGGGAGTGGCTCCTGTGCTTCCCCTCCTACGGCTTCCTGCTCGCCGGCGATGCGGACGCCCTGGCGGCCCGCTTCGGGGCCGCCGGCCTCACGGTGGCGCGGGTCGGGACGCTCGATGGCACCGGCGCGCTGCGCCTGCGCGCGGGCGGCCGCGAGGAGCCGGTCTGGGACCTCTCGGTGGAGGACCTGACCGGTCTGCAGCCGCCCGCCGGCTGAACCCTCAGGCGCGGATCGCGATCACCTCGAGGTACTCGGCCGCGACGGCGACCGGCCCCTCGCCCCCGAGCCGGTCGAACCTGCGCACGAGGTCGTCGATCTCCGACTGCAGCGCGTCCCGCTCCGCCGGCTCGAGCGCGGCGAAGGCCGTCACCATCGGCCCGTAGTTCTCGCGGAAGAAGTCGGTGAAGTGCCGGGGCGAGTCGAAGCGGAACGTGTACTCGCGCCGCCGCATGCCCAGCTCGCGCGCCCCGCCCCCGAGCAGCTCGCGCATCCGCTCCTCGGTACCCCAGAGCGGCGGCGGCGAGATGCCCGCGGGGGGCGGCACGTGGGCGCCGATCGTCCGGAACAGGCCGCCGATGAAGCCCTCCGGCGTCCAGTTGGCCAGCGCGATCGTCCCGCCCGGCGCGCAGACCCGCAGCAGCTCGCCGGCGGCGGCCTCCTGGTCGGCGGCGAACATCACGCCGACGACGGAGACGACGGCCTCGAAGGAGGCGTCGCGGAACGGCATCTCCTGGGCGTCGCCCTCCACGAACTCCACGGCGAGGCCCTCGGCCGCGGCCCGCTGCCGTCCGCGCTCGAGGAGCGAGGGGACGTAGTCCATCGAGACGACCCGGCAGCCGCAGCGGGCGGCGGCGAGGGCGGTGTTGCCGCTGCCGCCGGCGACGTCGAGCACGCGTGCGCCCGAGCGGAGGTCGGCGGCGTCGCACAGGCGCTCGGAGATCACGGGGATGCGCGCGGCGACGGCCGCGTAGTCGCCGCTCGCCCACGCGGCCCGCTGGCGGGCGGTGATGGCGGTGATGTCCGGGGCGGTCATCGTGGTGGTTTCCATCGGGAGGCTCCTCAGTTAGTTAGCACGATCGTTCGTATTCGGTGGCGGGACAATACGAACGACCGTGCTAACTTGTCAAGCGTGAGCACCACGACCACCAGGCGCACCCGCTCCGACGGCGAGCGCAGCCGCCGCGCGATCCTGCTGGCGGCGACCCGGCTCGCCACGGTCGAGGGCCTCGAGGGCCTCTCCATCGGCCGCCTCGCGGCGGAGACGGGGATGAGCAAGAGCGGCCTCTTCGCCCACTTCGGGTCGAAGGAGGAACTGCAGCTCGCGACGATCGGGATGGCCGAGGAGATCTTCGAGGAAGAGGTGCTGGCCCCGGCGCTGGCCGTGGAGGGCGTCGCCCGGGTGCAGGCGCTCGCCGAGGGCTTCATCTCGCACATCGACCGCAAGGTCTTCCCGGGCGGCTGCTTCTTCGCGTCGGCGGCGGCCGAGCTCGACACCCGACCCGGGCGGGTGCGCGACCGCGTCGTGGCGACCTACCGGCTCTGGGGCCGGCTGATCACCGAGGCGCTCGAGACGGCGAGGCTGGACGGCGAGATCGCCCGGACCGCCGACGTCCCCCAGCTCACGTTCGAGATCAACGCGATGCTGGCCCAGGCGAACGGCCTCTTCCTGCTCCACGACGACACGCGCTACTTCGACATGGCGCGCCGCGCCATCGCCGACCGCCTGGAGCGCGCCGCCGCCTGAGTCCTACGTCCCCCCGAGCGCCCAGGCGTAGCCGCCGGGCGCGAACTCGGGCTGCGCCCCGGCGAGGGCGATCGACATCGGCTGGTGGGTGGCCCCGCGGAACTCGCCGGGCTCGCCCTGCCGGCTCCAGCCGAGGCGCCGGAAGAAGGCCACGTTCGGCTTCTGGATGAGGGCGATCATCCGCGTGCCGCCGGCCTCGCCCGCCGTGGCGACGGCGAACCGCACCAGCGGCGCGCCGACCCCGAGGGTCCGCGCGTCGGCCAGCACCGCCAGCCGGTCGCCCTTCCACAGCCCGGCCTCGTCGAGCGGGTAGAGGCGCACGGCCCCGACGATCCGCCCGGCGATCGAGGCGACCACCTTGATGGCGCCCTCGTCCCACTGCGTCGTGGTCGTGCTCGGGGAAGATCCCCTGCTCGTCCACGAACACCGCCGAGCGCACCGCATGGTGGGCGGCGACGTCCTGCGGCGCTGCGCGCGACCCGGACCTCCACGAGGGTCCGGGCGCACAGCTCCATCAGGCGCTCACCGGCGCGGGCTCGCCGTCCCGGCCTCCTCCGAACGCGCGCTCGAACGTGCTGAGCGCGGAGCAGGCCTGGCAGCGCACGCACCCGGCGCGGGTGTCCTGGCTCAGCATCTTGGCGTCGGCCAGGAGCGGCGCGACCTGCTCGTAGACCTCGCGCATGTACTCCACCGACGGCGGCTCCTCGTGGGCGACGATGCTGCCCGGAGAGGGCCGCAGCGGCACCACGAACGGATAGACGCCGCGGTCGATCGCCGCGCGGCAGCCCTCCATCACCGACTCGGCGGTCTCGCCCAGCCCGAGGATGAAGTAGGTCGAGACCTGGCCGCGGCCGAAGACCTCGACGGCCGACTCCCACGCCGACAGGTACAGCGCCCGTCCCTGGGCGTGCTTGCCCGGGGCCACCCGCCTGAGCACCTCCTCGTCCCACACCTCCAGGTGCAGGCCGAGCGACTCCACCCCGCTGTCCTTGAGGGTGCCGAACCACGAGAAGTCGTTCGGCGGCTCGAGCTGCACCTGCACCGGCAGGCCGCTCGACTCGCGGATCGCCGCCGCGCAGCGGGCCATGTACGAGGCCCCGCGGTCGTCGCGGTTGGGCGTGCCCGTGGTGAGGGTCACGTCCTTGGCGCCGTCCAGGCGCGCCGCGGCCTCGGCCACCTCGGCCAGCATCTCCGGCGTCTTGAGCGGGATGGTGCGCCCGTGGGCGAGGCTGGTGCCGATCGCGCAGAAGTGGCACTGGTCGTCGGTGCCCCAGTAGACGCACCGCTGGAACACCGTCGAGGCCATGCTGTCGAGGTGCATCAGCGCGATCTTCCAGTACGGGATCCCGTCGGCCGTCTCGAGGTCGTAGATCTTCGGCCGCGGGTGGAGGTGCACCGGGCCGATCTCGACGCCGTCGCGGAGCAGGCGCCCCGCCTGCCCGGAGCTGTGCAGCACCAGCTCGTAGGGCGAGCGCGAGACGTAGTCGCCGTTCACCGGAACGGTGAGCGGCGCGCCGTCGATCCAGACGAAGCCGGCGTCCGACGGGCCGGCGCCGCCCTGGCGGCCCTCGACGGCCTCCCGGGTGCGCACGCCCATCGTCTGGAGCTCGACGGCGAGCGTCTTGATGTCGAATCCGCCCGCGACGGCGTCGGTGGTGCTCACCAGTGCTTCTCGTGCAGCTTCTCGAAGTTCTCCGTGAAGACCATCCGCTTGAGCTGCTCGGAGACCGGCGCGCCCTCGATCTTCCAGTACTCGCCCATGAAGTCCGACCAGGGCTCGTCGGAGCCGAAGATCACGCGGTCGCCGCCGATGCCCTGCTTCTCGATCTCCACCAGCAGCCAGCGGGCGCCGAAGCCGATCGCCCACGAGGTGTCGGTGTAGACCTTGTAGCCGTCCTTCACCCACTGCATGAACTTCGGCACCATCTTGATGTGGCCGCTGACGCCGCCGCCGAAGTGCACGAGGTGGATCTTGCAGCGCTTCCCGTAGGCCTCGACCATCGGGATGAAGTTGTTGATGTCGCTGTTGCCGCCGGCCGACGTGTGGAAGTGGAAGACGTAGTCGTGCTTCTCGCAGACGTCGAAGCACATGTCGGCGATCGCCTTGGTCTCCTCGTCCCACTCCTCGGGGTTGGGGTTGCCGCCCAGGAGGAAGGTCGTCTTCAGGCCGATGATCCCGGCCTCGCCGGCGTGCTTGAGCGACTCCATCGTGTGCTCGCGGTCGCGCGGCAGGAACGAGACCCACAGCAGGCCGCGGATGCGGTCGCTCGAGGTGGCGGCCTCCATCACGACCGGGTTCAGCGAGAAGGGCTGCTCGGGCTTGGGGATGCCGTAGTTGGACATGCACAGGCTGCGCTCGATGCCGTACTTGTCCATGTACTTGAGGTAGTCGGCGGCCCGCGGGAAGTCGTAGACGATCGGCTTCACGGGGTAGTCGATGCCGTAGAACGGCCACGCCTCGATCTCGCCGATGTGGGCGTGCCCGTCGATCACGTTCCGCTTCATTCCGTCAGGTAAGGACACGTTTCCCCCGTCGTTCAGCTGGTCAGAAGAGTCTCGCGGAGCGTCGCGGCGGCCGCCCGCCATTGGTCCGGATCGGTGAACTCCTGCCGCGGTGCCAGGGGCTCGTCCGTGGTGGCCTCGCCGGTGTCCGGGTCGAGGGCGATCCCCTCGACGGCGTAGCGGGGCATCATGGTGTCGGGGTCCATCAGGGTCGACACCGCGACGGCGTGGCCGCTCGAGAGCGACATCTCCACGCGCCGGTAGGGGGGCCACAGCTCCTTCTCGCCCTCGCTCCAGATGACGGCCGTGCCGTCGCCCGCCGCGCGGGCGCGGCGGATGGCCGTCTCGGTCCGCTCGATCGATGCGCGCATCGTCGAGCTCGCGGGCCCTCATCTGGTAGGCGGCCTCGCGAACGAGGTCGAGGTCGATCTCCGGGGAGATCTCGTGGCGCGGAACGCCGGCGTCGGCGAGCTCGGCGTCACGGTCCGCGGTGCGGAAGGTGACGATCAGCGCGTCGACGTCGGGAACCGAGCCGAGGTGGTCGGCGAGCGAGCGGACGACGACCGCCACGGCCTCGTAGAGGTCGGGGCGGACGGTGGCGACCGGGTAGAGGCGTTCCTCACCCAGTCGCCACCGTCGCAGGACGTCGTCGCGCTCGCTCACCGGCCGGGTTACCTCGGTCCTAGACCGTCCAGGTGTTGAGCTGGAAGGCCTTGTTCTGCCACGCCGTCAGTGCCGAGTCGAGCACGTCGAGCGGGTTGAACGCCTTCACGCCGGGGATGAGGTCGTCCTCGCGGAAGCCGTACAGCGCGCCCATCGCGAAGCGGCAGGCGTAGATGGTCGCGCCCTCGGACAGGAGGGTCTTGAGCTGGTTGTTGATGGCCATGTGGCCCGGGAAGGCCTCCTGGCCGACGGCCGGGTAGCCGCGGGTGCCGGAGGCCATGAGGACGCCGGGACCGTAGAGCACCAGGCTGACCTTGAACCCCTTACGACCGAGACGCGTCGCCGTGAGGAGGTTCACGAGGCCGACCGAGCCCTCGTACGGCACGGTGTGCATGAAGATCCATGCCTCCTGGCCCGGCTCGGCCTTGATGTCGGGGAAGACCTTCTCCGCGACGTCGTACAGCTCCTGGCCGGCCTCGGGCTTCATTCCGTCGATCTTCGCCACGCTTGCTCCTTCATATGGGCACGGAGGCGTCCAGCACGGGTCCACTTGAGCTCAGGACACCGCCGGGTTTCTCGGAAGGTGGGATCATCATCCCCCGGTGGGGCTTGGCGCAACCTCCCGGATGGACAATCGTCCGCGCCGGAGCACGTGCACACGGAGGAGTCGGCGTGACGTCAACGGTGGTTCTCGCGATCGGCGGCAACGCGCTGGCCCCGGCGGGCCTCGGCGAGTTCGCCGATCAGGAGGAGCGGGCCCGCGGGGTGGCGAAGGCCGCGGTCGCGATCGTGGAGGCGGGCGAGCGGCTGCTGGTGGTGCACGGCAACGGACCCCAGGTCGGCGCCCTGGCGATGGCCCAGGAGGCCGTGAGCCGCGAGGTCCCCCCGCAGCCGCTCTTCGTGCTCGGAGCCATGACCCAGGGTCAGCTGGGCTACCTCCTGGCCCAGGCGATCGGCGACGCGCTGGCCGAGGCGGGGCTGCCGCGTTCGGTCGCCGCCGTGATGACCCAGGTCGTCGTGAGCCCCGACGACCCCGCCTTCGGCGTCCCGACCAAGCCGATCGGGCCGTTCTTCTCGCAGGGCCGGGCGAACCGCCTGGCCGAGGCCCGCGGCTGGTCGGTGGCCGAGGACTCCGGGCGCGGCTGGCGGCGGGTCGTGGCGTCGCCCGAGCCCGATCGAGGTGGTCGAGGCCCAGGAGATCGGCCGCCTGCTCGACGCCGGCGAGGTCGTGGTCGCCTGCGGGGGCGGCGGAGTGCCGGTGGCGCGCGTGGGCCGCGAGCTGGTGGGCGTGGACGCGGTGATCGACAAGGACTTCGCCGCCGCCCTGATCGGGCGGCATGGTCGGGGCCGGCTCGCTCCTGCTGGTCACCGGGGTCGACCGCGTGCTGCTCGACTTCGGCACACCCTCCGAGCGCGCGCTCGAGTCGATGACGGTCGCCGAGGCCCGCGGGCATCTCGCCGACGGGCAGTTCCCGGCCGGCAGCATGGGCCCCAAGGTCCAGGCCGCCATGCAGTTCGTCGAGGGGGGCGGGGGCACGGCCATCGTCACCTCGCTCGACCACATCGCCGAGGCCGTGGCGGGTCGCGCGGGCACCCGCATCGTGCCGTGAGCCGCCAGCGCTCGGTCCTCACCTGGCGCCCGCCGGCCGCGGACGCCGTCCCGGCCGCGTCGGCCCGCGCCCGCGCCCTGCTCGACGATCCCCAGGGCTTCGGCAACTACATGACCTACCGGGACGCGTACCGGATCCTCGGCTGGGATCCGGCCGACATCTACCGCGACGGGGCGATCGCGCTCGACCGCTCCGAGTGGGCCGACCTCGGCTGGATGGCCAACCACATCGGTCCCTCGCCGCGCGCCCTCGACGCGATGCGCGAGGCGGTGGACGAGGCCCACGTCGGCCCGTACTCGCCCGACCTCGACGAGCCGCTGCGCGATCTGATGGCCGAGTCGCTGCTCGGGCGCGCACGCGACGACGGCTTCGACGTCATCGGCACCGAGGGGGCTCAGGCCGGCGTCGGCTACGCCGCGCTCGCGTGCATCGATCCGGGCGACGAGGTGATCGTCACCGACCCCGGCTACTTCCACTTCGTCCCCGCGCTGCGGCTGGCCGGCGGCGTGCCGGTCTGGGTGCGCCTCGGAGCGGCGAACGGCTGGCGGCTCGACCCCGACGAGGTCGCGGCCGCCCTCACGCCGCGCACGAAGATGATCGTCGTCTGCGATCCGATCAACCCCTTCGGCAGCGTGCAGCGCCGCGAGGAGCTGGCCGCCCTCTGCCGCCTGTCGGCCGAGCGCGGCATCGTCGATCCTGGCCGACACCACCCACTCGGCCCATCGCGTCGACCCGGCGGCCGAGTACGTGCCGATCGCCGCCGTCGCGGCCGGGCATCCCGGAGCGACCGTCCTGGTCTCGAGCGGGCTCGCCCACGGCTACGGCATGGCGGGCGCCCGCATCGGTGCCCTCGGGGGCGACCCGGCGCTGGTGCGGGTGTGCCTGCAGGTGAAGATCGCCGCCGTGCGCCTCAACACGAACCGCCTGGCCCAGGTCGGCGCGGCCGCCGCCCTGCGCGACGAGGCCTGGCTGCGGCGCGGCGAGGAGGTGATCCGCCGCAACCTGGCGGCCCTGCGCCGCGTGGCGACCCCGGTGGTCGATCCGGCCTACGGCTTCTCGTGCGTCGTGGACATGGCCGCACATCGGCGCCAGCGCCCAGGAGCTGACGGTGGCCCTCTGCAAGCGCCACGTGGCCGTCTACCCCGGCGACGGCCTCGGCGAGGTCGGCGCCACGACCACGATCCGCGTCAACCTCAGCGACCCCGACCCATCCGCCTACGAGCGCTTCGCCGCCGCCCTCCCCGACGCCATCGCCGAGGCCGCGACCCGCGTCCACCGCCAGCCCGTCCGGGAGCTGTTCGAGTCGTACGGCACGGAGCGCCACCGCAGGCTGGCTCAGCTGATCTGAGCGTGGCGGAGCTGAACCACCCCGGAGCTCGACCACCCGCTTTGCTCAGGACGGAGCTCGACCACTTCGGAGTGGTTCTGGCCCCACTCCTTGGGACGATCGTCTGGGGCGTCCATCGGAACGCCTTACCCAGACGTGCGTTGAACGCACTGATCTCCCACTTGCGGGGAGATCAGGGCGACAAAATGGCCCCTGGCCGGGGCCATTTTGATTCCGCTCCTCCGGGCTTCGCCCGGGGTACGTCGCGGTCAACCAATCACAGTGGTCCGTAGACGACGAACCCTGTTTCAAGCTTCAGGCCTCACCCACGTAGAAGCCTGGGAGGCCGTCGGCGCGCAACCCGCGGCGATCCAGGTCGGTCTTCATGGTGCCTGTGATCTTCGGATCGTCTGTGGCGCGCAATCCGAGGTGGTCGCGACATGGAAGCAGGCGCGGCGCGATGTGATCGTGTGGGCGTAGCCCCCGGAATCGTCCTGTGTGGCCGTCCCTGGTGCCTGATCGTCTCGGTGTTCCAGAGGCCAAACCCGCCGAAGGCGGTGCCTGCTGGGTGCAAATCGCCTCGGTAGAGGCGATTTGCCGCCCTGATCTCCCCGCAAGAGGGAGATCAGTGCGTTGAACGCACGTCCGACGCCCGATCGCGTCCCCGGCACGCCCATCGTCCCGCGCAAAGGAAGTGGAACCACCCCGTCCCGCGCAAAGCGGAGTGAGACCACTCCACACCCCACACGATCGCCCCCCGGCCGGTCTAGGTGTCGAAGAGGGAGCCCTGGATGTCGGTGCGGCCGGGGTCGGGTTGCGCGGGCGTGCCGTCCACCTCGAAGGAGGCGCTGATCTGCCGTGGGCCCTCATCGAAGACGGCGACGGCTCCGTCGTAGGAGTGCTCCACCGCGCCGGCGTGGATTCCGCGCACCAGCTGGCCGAGCACGTCGCGCTCGCGGCCGGGCTCCGGCGGAGGGGTCACCTCGAAGACGTCGCGATGCCGCTCGCCGGTCTCCGTGTCCCTGCTCTCCAGGATGACCATCCAGGACGCCACCGCACCACCTCGCCGCTCGGTCACCGAGTGTAGTGGCGCGAGGTGGCGGCCTGGGAGCAGCCGTGGCGGTGCGGGCGGGGTAGCATGGCCCCTTGATCGCACTGGGCTGGTACTGCCCCTCGGAGGGCGACGGGAGATGGCTGGGAACGCGGCGCGCCGAGCGTGCGCCCGACGCCGCCTATCTCGCCCGGGTCGCCCGGGCGGCTGAGCGCGCCGGCGCCGCCGAGATCCTGGTGCCGACGGGCACGGTGAACGACTCCTACGCACCCGACGCGCCCTTCATGGAGAGCTGGACGACCGCCACCGCCCTGGCGGCCCTGACGCGCTCGATCCGGATCATCGTGGCGATCAACCCGGCCGGGGTCGCGCCCGAGCTGGCGGCCCACCAGGCCGAGACGCTGGAGCGGGTGGCGCCGGGGCGGGTGGCGATCAACCTGGTCGCCGGCGGCGGCCCCGAGGGCCGCTACGGCACCGCCCCGCTCGGCCACGACGACCGCTACGCCCAGCTCGCCGGCCTGGCGCGCGTCATCCGCGAGCGCTTCAGCGGGCCCTTCTACCTCGGCGGCGCCTCCGAGGCGGCGCTGGCGCTGGCCGCCGACCAGGCCGAGGCGTACCTGATGTGGGGAGAGCCGCCCGAGCGGATCGCCGAGCGGATCGCCGCGATGCGCGCCCGCGCCGGCCGCCCGATGCGGTTCGGGCTGCGCATCCACCTGATCGCCCGGCAGGCCGAGCGCGATGCCCGTGAGGCCGCCCGCGAGCTGGTCTCGCACGCCGAGGTCGCCGGCGAGCGCTCGGCCATGTACTCGGGCTACGACAGCGTGGGGCAGGCGCGGATGAACGCGATCCCCGCCGACGACGAGGGCTGGGTGGCGCCCGGCCTCTGGGCCGGTATCCGCTCGGTGAGGGGCGGCGCGGGGACGGCGCTGGTCGGCTCGTACGCGCAGGTGGCGAGGATGCTGGGGGAGTACCGCGACGCCGGCGTCGATCTGGTGATCGCCTCGGGCTACCCGCACCTGGAGGAGATCGGGCGCATCGGGCTGGAGGTGTGGCCGCGCGTGACCGGCCGGTCCGTCGCGTCCCCAAGGGCGCCCCGGCCCGCGCCGCGGCGCTCGAACGTCGTGGCCATCGAATCGCGTCCGCCGGCGCGGGCCGCCGAGCTGGCCGAGCGCTTCGGCACCCCGCTCTACGTCTTCGAGGGCGAGCGCATCGCGGCCGAGGCGCGCGCCTTCCAGGAGGCGGCGGGCCCGGACGTCACGGTCGCCTACTCCCTGAAGTCGAACACGCTGATGGGCCTGGTGGACCGTCTGCATCGCGCCGGCTGCTGGGCCGAGGTCGCCTCGGGCCACGAGTACCGCCTCGCCCGGCGCGCCGGCGTGCCGGGTACGAGGATCGTCTTCAACGGCCCCCTCAAGACCCCCGACGAGCTGCGCCGGGCCCTCGGCGAGGGCGCCACGGTGATCGCCGACGGAGTGGAGCAGGTGCGCGAGATCGCGCGCCTCGCCCCGTTCGCCTCGCCGGAGGCGCGCGTCGGGCTGCGGCTGGTGCCCCCCGACCGGGTCGGGCGCGACCGCTTCGGCGTGCCCGCCCGCATGGCCCCCGCCGTCGCGGCGCTGCTCGCGCGCTCCGGCCTGCCGCTCACCGGCCTGCACATCCACCTGGGCGCCTACCAGCTCGGCCCGCTGCCGCCGAGCGGCCCGCCGATCCACGGCGTCACCGTCGAGTATCCCGTCCCCATCGCGCGCTTCACGGCGGCGGCGGGCCTGCTGCGCGAGGTGTCCGACCGGATCGGCGGCATCGAGTGGCTCGACCTGGGCGGCGGCTGGCCGGCGGCCTCGGGGCTCGCCGGGCACCTCGACGCCGCGCGCGAGGCCCTCGGCCCCGATCATCCGCCGCTGATCCTCGAGCCCGGCCGGGCCCTGATCCGCGACGCCGGGTGGCTGCTGACCCGGGTCGTCGCGCGGCGCGGACCGGGCAAGCTCGTGGTGGACGTCGGCATCACCCAGGTGCCCTGCGTGCAGTGGAAGCGCTCGCCCGTGCACGTGGTGGAGCCCCGCGAGGGGGCCGACCGGCCGACCGACCTCTACGGCCCGCTCTGCCTCCAGCACGACGCCGTGGCGCGCGAGGTGCCGCTGCCCCCGCTCGCCGTCGGCGACCTGGTGTGGATCGGCCAGACCGGCGCGTACGCCATGGCCCAGGCCTCGCCGTTCATCCACCTGCGCCCCGGCGCGGTCCTGATCGAGGCGGGCCGGGCGACGCTTGCTGCGGGCGCGCGAGACCGACGATGAGGCCCTCGGCGCTCAGGCGGAGCCCCTGCTGACAGGCCCCGAGGGCCGCGTGGTGTCGGCATAGTGCCGACCTCGATGGTTCCGCGCCTCCGTCTCATCCACCACGGGAGAACGTCATGATCGGCGTCCGCGTCCGCTCCGGCCGTTGGGCCGACAGCGCCAAGATGATGGCCGCCGCGCGGGCGGCCGAGGACCTGGACGGCGTCGCGAGGGCCTTCTGCTTCATGGGCACGCCGGCCAACCGCGAGGAGGCCGACGGCGCTCGGCCTCGGCGACCCCGCGATCGACGCCGCCGGGCCCGGACGACCTGGTGATCGCCGTGCAGGGGGACGACCCCGAGGCCGCCCTCGCGGCGGCCGAGGACGTCCTCGACCGCGTTCCGTCGGGCGGCGGCGGCGGAGCGGCCGCAGAGCGCGCGGTCCGGAGCCTCGCGCGGGTCGAGGCCGACGTCGCCGTGATCTCGGTGCCCGGCGAGTACGCGGCGCTCGAGGCGCACAAGGCGCTCGGCGCCGGGATGGACGTCCTGCTCTTCAGCGACGGGGTCACGATCGAGGACGAGGTCGCCATGAAGCGGCGCGCCCATGATCTCGGGCGCTTGGTGATGGGCCCGGGCGCCGGCACCGCGATCATCGACGGCGTCGCCCTCGGCTTCGCCAACGTGGTGGCCCGGGGCCCGGTCGGCGTCGTCGCGGCGGCCGGGCACGGGCGCGCAGGAGGTCACGGTGCTGCTCGACCGCGCCGGCGCCGGGACGAGCCGCTGCTACGGCACCGGTGGGCGCGACCTCAAGGACGACGTCGGGGCGATCACCGCACTCGACGCCATCGCACGCCTGGCCGCCGATCCCGACACCCACGTCATCCTGTGCGTGTCGAAGCCGCCCTCGCCCCAGGTGGCCGAGCGCGTGCTGCGCGCCCTGGCCGGGTGCGGCACCCCGGCCGTCGCCTGCATGGTCGGCGGCGGCGTCGACCCGGTGGAGGGCGTGTACCTGGCGGCGACCCTGGAGGAGGCCGCCTTCGAGGCCGCCCGGCTCGCCGGGCATCCGGCGCCCGCCGGTGGCCGGTCCGCGCGCGGGATGGGTCAGCGGCGGCTTCGTGCGCGGCCTCTTCTCGGGCGGCACGCTCTGCAGCGAGGCGGCCGCGATCCTCGCCGAGCGCCTCGGGACCGTCCACACCAACGCCCCGGCGGGCGCCGCCCGGCGCCTGGAGGGCGACCCCGCCGGTCACGCCTGCCTCGACCTCGGTGAGGAGGAGTACACCCGCGGTCGTCCCCACCCCATGATCGACCCGGCCGCGCGCGCCGAGCGCCTCGCCGAGGACGCCGCCGACATGTCGGTCGGGGTGCTCCTGATCGACGTCGTGCTCGGATACGCCAGCCACCCCGACCCGGCCGGCGTGCTGGTGCCGGTGATCCGGTCCGCCCTGGCCGCCCGCCCGCAGCTGGCGGTCGTGGGCTACGTGCTGGGCACCGAGTCCGATCCGCAGGTGCGCAGCCGCCAGGAGGCCGCCCTGTCGGGGGTCGGCGTGACGCTCGCCCCCACCAACGCCGCCGCCGCGAGGCTCGCCGCCGCCCTCGTCGGGTGAGGATCCGCCTGGTCACGTACTCCACCAAGCCGCGCGGAGGGGTCGTGCACGCGCTCTGCCTGGCCGAGGCGCTCACCGACCGCGGCCACGACGTCGAGCTGTGGGCCCTGTCGGCCGACGGTGCGGCCTTCTTCCGCGAGCCGCGGGCCCAGGTGCGCCTGGTGCCGGTCGACAAGCGCCCCGGTGAGGACGTGGAGCCCCGCATCCTGCGCTACGCGGCGACCCTCGCCGCGGGCATGCGGGCCGCCGGCCCGGCCGACGTGCACCACTCGGAGGACTGCCTGTCGGCGCGCTCTCTGCTCGCCCTCCGCTCCGAGGGGCTCGTGCCCTCGATCGTCCGCACCATCCACCACGTCGACGACTTCGCCAGCCCGGTGCTCGCCGAGTGCCAGCGGGCGTCGATCGAGGACGTGGACCACCGGATCTGCGTGAGCCGCCACTGGGCCGACGTCCTCGCCGCCGAGCACGGCGTGGCGGCCGAGGTCATCCCCAACGGGGTGGACGGGGCGCGCTTCGCCGGCTGTCCGCTCGACCGGGGCGCGGCCGGGGCCCGGATGGGCTGGGGCGCCCGCCCGACCGTGCTCTCGGTGGGCGGCATCGAACCGCGCAAGGGCAGCCGCACCCTCCTCGCGGCCTTCGCGGCGGCCCGGGAGCGCATCGGCGCGGGGGCCCTGCTGGCGATCGCCGGCGGCGAGACGCTCTTCGACTACGCTGACTATCGCGCGGCGTGGGAGGCCGACGCGCAGGCCCTCGGGCTGCGGGTCCACCGCGGTCCGCGGCCTCCCGCCGGATGCGACGTCGCCGTTCTCGGCCCGATCGCCGACGATGAGATGCCCACGCTGTTCCGGGGCGCCGACCTGATGGCATTCCCGTCCGAGCGCGAGGGCTTTGGCCTGGTGGTGCTCGAGGCCCAGGCCGCCGGGCTTCCCGCCCTGGTCAGCGACCTGCCCGTGCTGCGCGAGTTCCTCGCGGACGGACGCGACTGCCGGATGGTGCCGGTGGGCGACACGGCGGCGCTCGGCGACGCGCTGGTCGAGGTGCTGGGCGACGACGCGCTGCGCGTGCGCCTGATCGCCGGGGGGCGCGACACCGCCGCGCGCTTCACCTGGCAGCGGGCCGCCGAGGCCCACGAGGCCGTCTACGAGAGGATCACGAGCGCCGCATGAGCACTCCCGACGAGCACGACTACGCGGTCTGGAGCGCGCGGTGGACCGGGGGCCTGTCCACCGACGTCACCGGCCGCGGCCACGCGCTGCGGGTGGACGAGCCGCCGCAGTTCGGCGGCGAGGACACCGGGCCCATGCCCACCGAGCTCCTGGTGGCCGCGCTGGCCTCGTGCTTCTGCCTGGCGGTGGTCTGGGCGGCGGGCAAGCGGCGCATCCCGCTCGAGGACCTGCGCATCGACGTCCGCCCCGAGCGCGCCGGCGACGAGCCGCGCCACGGCGCCTACGACGTCTGGATCCACTCCTCCACGCCGGACGCCGACCTGGCCCCGGCGGTCGAACTGGCCAAGCGCTTCTGCTGGGTCACGAACACCATCTCGCACCCCCCGGAGGTGCGCTACCACCTGGGCGAGACCCTGGGATAGCCTCACTCGGTCTCGCTGGACGATCCCCGAACCAAGGACAGCAATGGCACAGCGCATCTGCGTCATCGGCGGCGGAGCCGCGGGTATCAGCGCCGCTTCGATGGCGAAGCGCACCAACCCCGACGCCACCGTCGTGGTCTGCACCGAGTTCGAGGACGTCGCGTATTCGCCGTGCGGCATCCCGTACGTGCTCGGTCGTGAGATCCCCGACTTCGAGCGGCTCTTCCTGGCCGGTCCCGAGAACTACGAGCAGGCCGGCATCGACCTGCGGCGCGAGACGGTGGTGACCGAGGTCGACGCCGTCAACCGCACGATGACCGCCAACGGCCAGGTCGTGCCGTGGGACACCCTGATCGTCTGCTCGGGCTGGAACTACCTGCTGCCCGACGTTCCCGGCAACGATCTCGAGGGCATCACCTTCGTCAAGAACATCCGGCGCGGCATCGAGCTGAACGAGACCCTCAACGACGTGAAGAAGGCCGTCGTGCTCGAGGCCGGGCCGCTCGGCGTGGAGATGCTCACGGCGCTCGCCCACCGCGGCATCGAGACCCACCTCGTCGACGAGAACGCGTGGCTGCTGGCGCAGATCGCCGACCCGGAGATCGCCGAGCCGGTGCAGGAGAGCCTCAAGGAGCTCGGATGCCACCTGCACTTCGGCACCGGGCTGAAGAGCTTCGTCGGCAGTAACGGCAGGCTCACCGGCGTCGAGACCAGCGAGGGCATCATCGATGCGGACATCTGCGTCATCGCCACGCACAAGGAGCCCGAGACCACCCTCGGCCGTGCCATGGGCCTGAAGCTCGGCTCGACCGGCGCCTTCGCCGTGGACGAGCGGATGCAGACCTCGATGGCGAACGTCTTCGCCGCGGGCGACTGCGTCGAGGTGCCGCAGAACCTGACCGGCGTCGCGGTGCAGGGCCTCACCGGCTCCCACGCGATGCAGCAGGGCCGTGTGGCCGGCGCCAACGCGGGCGGCGGCCGCCGTGTGCTACGACCCGGTCAACATCCCCTGGGGGATGGTCGGCGGGCAGATCCAGATCGGCGGGGCGAGCTTCGGCGAGAGCCTGGCCACCTCGCTCGGCATCCCCTACGTGGTCGGCGTCGCCAACGGCATCAGCCGCGCGCGCTACTTCCCGGGCGTTCAGCAGGTGCGGGTGAAGCTGCTCGCCGAGCCCGGCACCGGCAAGCTGATCGGCGGCCAGTTCGTCGGCGGCGAGGGCATCAAGGAGCGCGCCGATTTCCTGGCGTTCGCCCTCAAGCGCGGCGCGACCCTCGAGGACATCGCCTGGATGGAGAACGTCTACTCCCCGCCGATCGGCGCCCTCTACGAGCCGCTCTCGGTGGCCGCCCAGAACGGCATGGCGCAGCTCTAGCCATGGGACACGGACCCGAGATCCCCGAGCACCTGGCCGAGTACTTCGGCCACGACAAGGTCGCCCTGCGCGGCCGGGGCGGCCTTCCCGCCGCTCCGCCGGCGCCCCCCGGCTCCACCGCCCGCAAGGCGGGGGAGACCGCGGTGGCCGACGGCCTGGCCAGGGCCCGCACGCCCGGGCGGCGACCCGGCGACCACCCCGCCGCCCTCGCCCCGAAGCCGAAGCTCTCCCGGGTGATGCGGGCGGGCGGCGAGCGGGCGCTGATGGAGGCCTCGCAGCGACGCTTCGGACCGGTCACCGGCGCGCCCGCCCCTCACGGTGGAGCGGGATGGTTCTGGAAGAGCCTCTTCGCCCCGGTCTACTCGGCCATCCCCTGGAGCATCAAGAAGCGGATGGTCACGATGACCTCCGGCGTCAAGGGTTGGAGGAAGCCCTAGCTGTAGTTCCCAGGAAGGTTGTTGAGAGGCGAGGGCCTCCGAGACGGTTGGAGCTGTCGAGGTTCCAACCGAAGGAGGCCCTCGTGGCTCATCGTAAGGCGAAGCTGACGCCGCTTGGCAGGATGCTGTTGGTCGAGCGGATCGAAGTGCTCGGGTGGCCGGTGCGGGTGGCCGCCGAGTCGATGGGGGTCTCTGCGGCCACCGCCTACAAGTGGCGGGCGCGTTTTCGCGCCGAGGGCCCCCAGGGACTCGAGGATCGAAGCTCGCGCCCGCACCGCTGCCCTCACCAGGCCGACCCGGCACGGGTCGAGCGCGTGCTCGGGCTCCGCGCAGAGCGCCGCTGGGGCCCGCACCGGATCGCCTATGCGCTGGGGATCGCCCGCTCGAGCGTCTATGCGATCTTGCGCCGGGCAGGGCACAGTCGCCTGGCCGACTACGACCGGCCCACACGCCAGATCGTGCGCTACCAGCGCGAGCGCCCGGGAGAGCTCGTGCACATCGACGTCAAGCGGCTGGCGCGCATCCCCGATGGGGGCGGCCACCGGCTGCTTGGCCGCGAGGCCGGCCGGCCCAACCAGGCCCGTTCAGGGCGCCATCTGGACTTCGTGCACGCCGCCATCGATGACCGAACCCGCCTGGCCTATGTCGAGGTGCACACCGACGAGCGCGCGATCACCTGCGCTGGGTTCCTGCGCCGGGCGGCGGCCTTCCTCGCGCGCCACGGCGTGGCGATCGAGCGCGTGATGACCGATCGCGCGATGGCCTACTGCCAGTCGGTGGCCTTCTCCGGCGCCCTGGCCGATCTGGGCGCACGCCATGTCGTGATCGCGCCCTACCGGCCCCAGACCAACGGAAAGGTCGAGCGGTTCAACCGGACCCTCATCGAGGAGTGGGCCTATCTACGCCTGTACCGCTCCAACGCCGAGCGCCTGGCCTGCCTGGCGGCATGGGTCGACACCTACAATCGGCGCCGACCCCACACCGCCCTCGGCGGCCTGACCCCCATGGACGCCCTTCTCAACAACGTCCGTGGGAACTACACCTAGAACCGGGAGGGGCGCCGGCACACGCCGGCGCCCCTCGTCCTCGTCCTCCTGCCCGCAGCCCGCCTAGTGCATGCGCGGGTCCATGTGGACGCCGTCGATGCGGACCGTCGCGCTGTTGAGGCTGGTGACGCGGACGCTCACCGTCGTCGAGTACCCGGCGGCGTACTTGCCGAGCAGCTCGTCGATCACCGCGGGCACGAACGCGAGCTTGGGAGAGGGCGCCGACGCGCCGGCGGGGCTCGTGAGGTCGGTGGACATGAGGGTGGCGCCCCGGGGGCCCAGCACCTCGACCCGCAGGTTCGCACCCTTGGTCTTCGAGCCCACCGCGTTCGTGAAGAAGCGGTAGAAGGCCGAGTCGGTGCTCACGCAGATCGCGGGGCTCGTGGCCGACGCGCCCGGGCCGAGCTCGAGCGCGTACTGGTCGGCGGCGCCGTCGGCGACGAGGGCGTCGTCGAGGTCGCGGACGACCCTGGCTCCGCCCGCGAGGCTCCATCCGGCCGCGCCGGCCTCGAAGTCGCCTCCCTTGACGAGCGAGTAGAAGGCGCTGTCGCCCCAGGGGGCGAAGACCGGCGCGGCGGGGTCCTCGCAGGCCGTGTCGGAGATGAGCGGCGTGGTCGTGCTCGAGGTCGTGGTCGTCGCGACCGTCTTGGTCGCGGCGGGGGCCTTTGCGAGCGCCGCGGGGGCGAGGGTCAGGGCGGCGGCGCCGATGGCGGCCAGGCCGATGATGCGGTTCTTCAGCGACATTGGAATCCTTTCCAGTGGTGCGGGCGATTCGGATGGTGGAGCATGCGCGGCCTCCCGGGAAGGGTCCGTAGAGAGCCCTCTACGCGACCCTTCCGGGAAGGCCGGGTGCTCAGTGCATGCGCGGGTCCATGTGGACGCCGTCGATGCGGACCGTCGCGCTGTTGAGGCTGGTGACGCGGACGCTCACCGTCGTCGAGTACCCGGCGGCGTACTTGCCGAGCAGCTCGTCGATCACCGCGGGCACGAACGCGAGCTTGGGAGAGGGCGCCGACGCGCCGGCGGGGCTCGTGAGGTCGGTGGACATGAGGGTGGCGCCCCGGGGGCCCAGCACCTCGACCCGCAGGTTCGCACCCTTGGTCTTCGAGCCCACCGCGTTCGTGAAGAAGCGGTAGAAGGCCGAGTCGGTGCTCACGCAGATCGCGGGGCTCGTGGCCGACGCGCCCGGGCCGAGCTCGAGCGCGTACTGGTCGGCGGCGCCGTCGGCGACGAGGGCGTCGTCGAGGTCGCGGACGACCCTGGCTCCGCCCGCGAGGCTCCATCCGGCCGCGCCGGCCTCGAAGTCGCCTCCCTTGACGAGCGAGTAGAAGGCGCTGTCGCCCCAGGGGGCGAAGACCGGCGCGGCGGGGTCCTCGCAGGCCGTGTCGGAGATGAGCGTCGTGGGCGAGGTCGTCGCGACGACCGTCTGCGTCGTGCTGGTCAGCCCTGAATCGATCGTCGACGCCTTGGCGGCGGGCTTGGCGAGAGCCGTGGGGGCGAGGGTCAGGGCGGCGGCGCCGATGGCGGCCAGGCCGATGATCCGGTTCTTCAGCGACATTGGAATCCTTTCCAGTGATGCGGACGACCCCGAGGGTGCCCGAGCGACCCGCCCGGCGGAAGGGCCGGTGGAGAAACCTCTAGGTCGCCTCAGGTCATCCCGGGACGTCAAGCGGGCACCGCCCGCCGCCGATTCCCCATGGGTGTGGCGATTCCTGACGCGATGGGGACCACGGTCCGCCGGCGACGACCCTGAGCGTCCGGCCCTGCCTGCGATGACGCGCCGCGAGCGGGTGGCCGAGGCGACCGTCGGGGGCGGCTTCGTCGCGGCCTGCCTGCTGCTGGCCGCCCTGGTCCCCGGAGACCATCCCGTCGAGCTCGTCCCCATCCTGATCGCCGTCGTCGCGCTCGCCATCGCCTCGCGGGTGCGCTTCCCGGTGCACGAGGGCTTCACGGTCCCGATCGTCCTCATCTTCGTCCCGGCCCTCTTCCTGATCCCCCTGCCGCTGGTCGCCCCCGCGACGGCGCTCGCGTTGATGCTCGGCGCGCTGCCCGACGTCCTCCTGCGCAGGGTGCCGCCCTCGCGCCTGCTCTTCGCCGCGGCGAACTCGTGGTTCGCCGTCGGCCCGGTCGTCGTGCTCGCGCTCGCGGGCGCGACCGATGCGGGTAGCGCGCCGCCGCTCGTGCTGATCGCGGCCCTGGGCGCCCAGTTCGCAACCGATCTCGCCGCCTCCGCCGTGCGCGAGCGGATCATCCGCGGGGCGACCCTGCGCGAGCAGATCGACGACGTCGTCTGGGTCTACGCGGTCAACGCGGCGCTCGCCCCGGTCGGCCTGCTGGCGGCCCTGGTCAGCCCCGACCCCCACTACTCGATCCTGCTTCTGCTGCCGCTGCTCGGCCTGCTGCGCCTCTTCGCCACCGAGCGCCGGCAGCGTTTCGAGAGCATCTCCGAGCTGAGCGCCGCCTATCGGGGCACCGCCCTCGTGCTCGCCGACGTGGTCGAGGCCGACGACACCTACACCGGCGAGCACTGCAAGGACGTCGTCGAGCTCTCGCTGGCCGTGGCCGACGCGATGGGCCTCAGCGCCGAGCAGCGGCGCAACGTGGAGTTCGGCGCCCTGCTGCACGACGTCGGCAAGGTGGCGATCCCCAAGGAGATCATCAACAAGGCCGGCCCGCTCGACGACGCCGAGTGGGAGGTGATCCGCACCCACACGATCGAGGGTCACCGGATGCTCGACCAGGTGGGCGGCATCATGCGCGCGGTCGGACTGGTGGTGCGGGCCTCGCACGAGCGCTGGGACGGCGGCGGGTACCCCGACGGCCTGGCCGGTGAGGACATCCCCATCGAGGCGCGCATCGTCTCGTGCTGCGACACCTACAGCGCGATGACCACGACGCGCTCGTACCGGGCCGCGATGACGTCCGAGGCGGCGGTCGCGGAGCTGCGCGCGTCGGCGGGCACGCAGCTCGACCCCGCGGTGGTGGACGTCCTCGTCGGATACGTCGCGACCGAGCCGGCCGCCGCCGCCGACCTGCACCGTCCCGCCCTCGCCTGGACCAGCGAGAGCCC
>CAWDII010000006.1:0-282045 GCA_963802325.1 uncultured Thermoleophilia bacterium
GAATGACGAGGAGCTACAGAGGGTCGCCGACGTGCTTCTGAACCTCGACCCTGACGGGGCGGTGTCGGCGATGTGCTGCGAGACACCATCGACCAGCTGCTGGACGGGCAGCGCACGGGCCGCTGGGACCGGTCCAAGCTGAGGAAAACCGAGAAGACCCACATGGGGACCCTGGTCGAGATCAATCTCGCCGCGGAGTCGATTCGGCGACGGTCGAGGTCGACTACGAGATCGATGGCATCGATGCAACTGCAAGTTTCCCAGTCGTTCGGCAAGTGGATGATTCCCCCGGAGGCCGTCGGCCACCTCTGCCTGCTCTGTCGGCCGACGAGGCCGGCGAAGTCGAGGTGGTCGGGCGGGCTGGTGCGGCATCGCGCCAGAGCCATGTCGGCGGCGGTAACCGTGATGGCAAGAAGCCACTGGCATCAGATGGCCTCGCCCAGGTCCGCTGGCTCTGGCGGGACGCCAACTACCCGAGAACCTACTTCTGCAACTGCCTGGGGACATCCGGCGGCGGATTCTCGAGAGGGCCGGAAGCGGACGCCCCAGCGGCCAGGCGAGGATCAACGAGCTCTTCCGGCTATCCAGGAACGCCTCATCCGCAGAGCGGTGGTGCTGACCGTTGCGCAGCAGCTCGATGGCCTCAAAGACTCGCGACGCACGACTCCCAGAGACACCTCGGCAAGGAGGGCATCCTTGTCCTCGGGCATCAGGACCCCGATCCGAAGATAGCGAGCGCGCTCGGCCTTCCGGACACCCGAAGGGGAGCTTCGTCCGTGTGCGCGTCGTTCCGGCCGAGACCGACGACGACGGCCCGTCGTTCGGGCTCGGAGGTATTAGGTGGAGGATCGCGCGCCCCGACGACCTTCGGCCCCGCACCACGCCTTCCGCGGAGGGACGCGGCGATCGAGGTGTAGGCGACAGGCGCGAGTCAACCGCCTCCCGGATGCGCGCGGCAGCGGCAGCCAGGTCATCGTGCTCCCAGACCCGCAGCACCAGCCAGCCCGCGTCACGGAGAAGGCGGTTGGTCTCCCTGTCGCGTTCGACGTTCCTCTCCACCTTTGCCGTCCAAAACGCTTCGTTCGCCCGCCGGGTGCCGTGTAGTGCTTCGGGCATCGGTGCAGAAACAACCGTCCAAGAACACCGCGACCCGCGAGGGACCGAAGACCAGATCCGCGGTGCGCCGGATGCCCGGGACCGGCCTTCGGTTTACGCGATAGCGAAGCCCGAGGCGGTGGACGGCTGACCGAAGTGCCAGCTCAGGAGCCGTGTCTCTCCCCTTGTTGGCCTGCATGGAGCGGCGAGATCCCTCAGACGACGCCCAGGAGCCGCTCGCCCGCTCCTGCTCGTGCGGCCCCGAAGGAGAGCTCTCGGACACCCTTGGAACTTCGTGCGATCGGCCGGCCATGGAACGGGCCTCTGTGGTGTGCGCCCTGAAGGCCCGACTCCGCCGCAGGAGTGCAAGCAATCCAAGGTGGTTGAGGTTGACGACACATATCTTCGAACGCGCGGCTCGGGCGAACTCGGGAGGCCGGCGGCCCAACCGGCGGCGCATGGGCCGAGAGTCGGGCTGGCCCCCGCAGGGGCCGTCGGCCGCCACGCTGCTCCTCTGGATACAGTGCGAGGACACGGTCGCCACTCCGTCCCGCATTGATCCGGCCCGCGCCTCCCGGCCTCGGGGGGATGTGTCGATCGGCCCCCCGAACCAGCCGCCTCCCGAGACTGCAACGGGGCGCGCACCCGGGGCGTCGAGCGAGCCGCCGCGACCGCGCCTTCGCCGACCCCGATGCCTCTTCCCCAGTGGTCCCGACGGCCGCCAGCATGTCGGGAGGCCGGGCGGTTATGCGCCTCGGGACTCGCTGCATCGCTCTTCGCATCGCCCGACTCGGCCGGTGTCGGCGCCGCCTGTGGATCTCCACTTCCCCTGGCTGTCAATGCGAGGAGGGCTCTCCTCGAAGGCGCGCAGGACCTCCGAGTTCAGTTCCTTCCCAGAGAGGAGGTCGAATCGCTGAAACGCACCCGATTCGCAGGAGGCGGGTGAGCATGTCCCGCAGCAGCTCCCGCCGGGGAAAGGCGGCTTCTATCAGCAGTCCCTCCGCGTCGAGCGACCGCCAAAGCCAGACAATGGACTGGAATACCGCCGGGCTGGCACCGAAAGCCCCGACGTCTGGCTTGGATCTGGTCGAAATGACCTCCCCAATACGTCGAGGAGGCTAAGGTTCTCGAGGTCTGCGGAGCCATCGGATCGCGCACACAGCATGTAGCCGCACCACCAGAGCCGACCGAAGACGTGACGGGTCAGGTCGCTGCCTATGAGGCGCTCGGGGTTGATTCCCTGCCCGCCACGCTCCGGAAGCGCCAGAAGGCAACGTGGCGCCAGGACCAAGGCGTGGTAGGACCAGATTCTGCGGCCGCCGCCTCGGCCGGGAAGAGTTTGCCGTGTTCAAGAAGGATGCCCGCCGCCGCCCCGTCGAATGCCGCAGAGGAGGGACCGGACGGTGGCTCCGGCCACCCGTTCGACTCCGCCGCGCCCCGGAGCTGCGACTGGAGGGCACGGGCCTCCGCAGACGTCAGTCTCGGTGCTCCCGGCCCGCGGACGTGCGCCTGGGGGTCCTCTGACGATGCGCGCGCTCGCAGATCGGCGAAGCCAAGGCCCGAGTAAGCGTCCGCCGCCGACGCGCTTCCGTGGCGGCGAGGCGCGGATGCAGGCGCCCGGACCCTTGTGACGCAAAGTGGCTGACCGGTGATCCAGGCGAGGGCACCGAGCGACGGTCACCGTGTCATCTGCCACTGCCGACACCCGGTGTTGCGTCGTCGTCCGGTTCCGAGCCGGGGTCCCCTCGGCGCGTCATAGGAACGATTCAGTTCCGGTGGCGCTGTTTGGGCCCGGCGCTTGGAGAAGAGGGCGAGCGCCGCCGCCACCCTCGGACGCCCATAGGGGGGGATCCTGGTCTCGAAGTGGGCGAAGAGCAGTCAGGTCGTATTGCGGGAACAACTGAACTAGCAGCCCCGAGAGCACGTCCCCTAGTGTCTCCTCTTCGAAGATCGCGCCCCGGCTCGAGGTCCTCTGAGAGAGAGCCGACTCCAGCAGCGTCCGCCCGGTGTCGTAGTACATGGCGGACAGGACGGCGGCGTGGTGATCACTCGGATCGGGGCGTTCTCAAGGGCCTCGACGACCTCCTCCGCGCGGGTGTTCACCAGTAGCTGCACGGAGCTCAGGGAAAGCGCGTCCAGGTCGCTGCCCACCTCGACGAACCACGGGGCACGAGGGTCATGGCCGAGCGCCGAGAAGTGAACAACCGCGATGGGGAAGAGCGGTGCGTCACCCTGGAGGCGGCACTTCGCCGTGTCCCGCCAGAGGACGCTGCCCGCGCGCCGCGCCCGAGGTCTCGGGGACTTCTCCAGGGCACGCTCCAGGAAGAGCACCGTTTTCGATCTCCAGCGTTCCGCCCAACAGTCGCCCGACCCAGCTCGCAGTCACGGACGGCGTGCGGCGACGGACCCGAGCGGCCGCGGATCGGCACCCGGGCCGGCGCGCCGCGGAGCGCCGATGGGTTCGCCGTCGGAAGGGACCACCAGGGCGAGCGGCGCGTGCTCATCGAGCCCTGTCCTGCTCGAGGACCTTCTCTATGTAGACCTCGATGCGCCGCTCGAGGTCGAAGTCGCCTGGTAGTCCCACGTCGCGATCACGGCTGGCAGGGCGTGACGCGCGTCGCCTGTTCGGAGGGTCCAGGGGCCCGGACGGACGGAGTCCCTCGTCGGGACAGCGATAGGGCGGAACCGCCTTCACCGCGCGTCGCCCTCCGTTTGCGCCCGCTTGATGCCGATCTGCACCATCCCGTCGTCCGGAGGCTCGACGAGCATCGTCCATCTTCCCGAGTCGGAGCCATCAGAAGCGGACGATGGGGTCCGTCGAAAGTCGCCCGCGGGGATCGAGCCACCCACGGAAGACGGGGGGCGTTGACCCCGCGGGTGCTTCGCCCTCCCCACGGTTGAGACCCCGACCGCGACGCGCAGAACGGGTTCGATCGTGACGCCTCTGGCCGTCCGCATCACCTCCACGTCCTGGAGGAGGACGTCTTCGTGCTCCTTGCTCCCCCAATCGGGCGCCCCGACGAGATGGACCGCGCTCGCACCCCGCCTGCCGCCGCCTGCCGCGATCCTCTCGAGGTGCTCTGCGCCCGTGCCCGAGCTGCGTGCGATCAGGCCCGGGAGGAGATGGCTCGCCGCACCCAGCGGAACGGCCTTGGCGTCGCCGGACTCAAGTTCCGCCGGCGCCGTGAAGGATCCGAGGGGCCTCCTTGATCCTCGTGAACGTCGTGTTGACGAAAGTCTTCCCCATGTCCCTCGAGTTGCGAGACGACCCAGTAGTCATGCGTGGGTGGCTCGGAGTGCGCGTACACGTCGTCCAGCGCCTCCAGCGGTCGGAAGAGCCGGCATACGAGACGTACTCGTCCGGCATCGGTCGGCCCTCGAGGTAGCGGACGACGAGGGTCGCACCGCGGACCAGGCAGACGTGATGCAGCGGGTCTGCCGAACCCACCTCCCTGGCGGTCAGGCCGGCCTCGAGGGCGACCTCCGAGGCGACCGGCGGCGGGCTCAGGCTTCGAGCCAGGCCCAGCCTCCGAGGGGCTGCACCGGATTCCGGCATTGCAGCAGCGAGGAGAGGGATGGGTCCCGCTGCTTGTCCCAGGCTTCACCAGACAGCCGGAGGACCGGGTCCGGCGAGGATGCGGGATCTCGAAGGGCCGGCCGTCGATGGAGACGGTGAAGTCCATCTCCGGATCTCGTCGAGCACCTCCATCATTTTCGGCCAGAGGTGGAACAGGATGGTCTCGACGAGGCGCTCGGCGATCTCCTCGGGGTCGCGTCCGTCGAACTCCGGGGCGACCACGGCGATTGTGGTCCCGGTTTCCTTCGCCTCGAATCCCGGTAGACCGAGCTCCCGGGCGGCCCGGTCGGCTCCGTGGTCGCGCAGCGGCTCAACCGCGTCCCCGTCCCCCGCCGGAACGCCCCACCAGTGCCGGCCCGGTCGAGTTCCCGACCCGATCCCAGCTCGCTGTGACCGAGCGCAGCCGACCAGACGCGACTCGATCCGCTCGCATTCGACGCGACACCTGGTGCTGACCATCACGGTGTGCGCGCGCGAGGCCGTGACAGGCTGGTCTTTCCGAAGCCGTAGGTCCCGCCGCCGAATGTCCTTGTCCCGCGGCACTCCGACATTGAGCACGAACGAGACGTAGTCGTGGTCGTCGCTCACCGCCTCGTCCGCCCTGGTCGGCCCGCCGAGGCCGGTGGTGCCCCGGTCGGAGACGCACAGCAGCCGGGGCGATTCCTCGTCGAGGAGCTCCCGTAGGTGGAGCGACCCCGCGTCCGGCGCGCCCTCGGCGACTCGGCGCCAGGCGTCGAGTCGCTCCGCCGACAGGGTGATCAGGTCGATCGAATACCGGACCGGCTGGGTGCGCGACGGGTCGGCGGCGTCCCAGCTGTTCTGGGCGCTCTCCCTGACGAGCACGGTCAAGCGATCCAGACGTGGCCGCCCGAGTTGCTTGCGGATCCCCTCGGATGTGATCGCGCCCAACGGCGGCACGGTCTGTGAGATCCACTCGCCTTGCTCCATGTCACTCACCAGGCAGCGTGCGGGGAGTCTTCGACGGAACCCTCGTCGCCGAACGGCACGGCCGTACTGAGGTCGAGGGTGTAATCGACGTCCGTCACCTCTGTCGGGGGCCGCCGACGAAGGATCCTGCCGTGAGCCCGGGGAAGTCTGCCTCGACCTCGAACCAGAGGTCGTCAAGTGCGGTGAATCGGGTCTTCGAGTAGTGCTCCGCATCGTCGGGTCGATAGCCGACGAGCTCCAGCCGGTTAATGAGATCTGCGCCGTCAACGAGGGGGAGCGCCCGCTCCACGAGCTCGGGGACGCTCGCCTTCGACGGGTGAGCCGTCAACCCGCAGGAACGCGAGGAGTAGACGCCCCGCGTCGGGGGGTTCGAGTTGGTCGAGGCCGTGCACCCGGACGCGCCGACCTTCGTCGGCAAGGCTCGTCTTGCACTCCACCGCGTGCCCGGACCAGGTGAAGTCGTGCCGGTCGCCCTGCGGTCCGACCCAGGCCGCGAGCGCGTGATCCGATCGCTCGAGAAGGCGGAGCAATACGGTCAGTTCGCCGAAGAGACCCGCGAGGCGACGCACCGACAACAGCCGGCCGGATCCGGTGAAGAGTTCACGCCACTCCCCGAGCGTCTGGTGGAGCGTCCTCTCCGGCTGCCGCGGGGCGGACTCCAGGCGGGCCAGGACATCGACGCAGAGGGCGCCGAAGACACCGTTCAGGTCCCCCCGCAGGCATACCAGCTCGGCGAACCAGCGCGGACCTTCGCCCGTGTCGAGGCCGCGACGCACGAACCGGACGCCGCCGCTTCGACGGTCCTCGCGCAGGTTCGCCTCTGCGCCTGGGGCCAGAGGGGCGAGAAGACGTCGCCCGTCGCGACCGACGCCAAGGAGTACCGATCCCGCAGAGACCGTAACGGGCACCTCCATCGTGAGCACACCACCACCCGCCGCCGCCGGCAGGTCCTCGAGATCCGACCACCGTCGCTCAAGTTCTCCCCGCAGCGTCGCCTCAGGGGCGCTCATTCCTGTTCCAGGACCGAGAGGTCCTCCTCCTCCACGTATCCGTCGTCGGTCCGGATCCGGGAGAGGTCCGCGGCGTAGTAGACGGAGGAATCCTGTCCTCTCGGGGGTTCCGGGAAGACGAGACCCAGGCCGATCACGTCGGCCTCCGCATTCAAGGGCTCGCGACTCTTCTTGACGGTGGCCGACTTCCGATCGATGGCGTAGAGGACGAGTAGGCCGGTGGTCGGCAGCTGATCGACGCGGAGCTCCTTGATGGCACTCTCCGACAGCTGCGAAGGCGCCTCCAGATCGACGGCGGCGTCCCGACGGCTCATGAGGGTCTTGATGTCCGCCGCCGCGGGAACCGTCTGGGCCAGCTTTGCGCGGGTCACCTTTCCGACGTCCACCCCGGGCGCGAACTCGAATGAACCGACGTCCCGGCCCGGGTTGCCGACGATCGCCACGTTCCAGCTCGTGAGGGCCGCCTTCCCGTTGCGCTCCCTGATGTATTTCTGCAGAAGACGGGGGTCGCTGTCGAGCGAACGTTCGTGGATGTTGTAGTCCCCCAGGAAGCGGAGGACGTCCTCGACCGGCGCACCCCTCCATAGGACGGTCCCCTTCCGAGGTTCCGTCCGCTCCAGGGATCCGCTCACCCTCCCGATCAGAGCCCGGGCCGCCCGCTGGTTGGAGAGCAGCCAGCCCTCGTCGTCGGCATGGAAGTAGCGGGTCTGGACGCGCATGCCGCCGTAGGCCGAGGCGACCTGGGACGGCGTCCCGCATCTTGGCCGCGGCGGTCACGCGGAGCGCCGGGTGGGCCCGGATCCGGACGGCGAAGTCGCGGCGACTCGTCCTCGATCATGTAGCGCCGGATGTCCTCGCGCATCTCGGCCTCCACCGCCGCGCGATGTGGCGGAACCAGTCCTGCGAGCTCGGCGGTCATCCAGATCCGCGGCAGATCCGCGTACCCCTCGGCGGTAGCCGAACCAGCGCCCCATCTGCAGGAGCGTGTCGTAGGCCTGGCCGAGCGAACGAAGTAGCTCACGACAAGGCCCTCGAGGGTCAACCCGCGGGAGAGCGTGTTCCCGCCGACGGCGATCGCCGTCGCGGCCCGCCGACTCGTAGTCGAGACGGTCGTCGCTGGCAGAGTTGTCGAGCAGTATCGCGGGTCTCCTCGACGACCTGGGGCAGGTGCTCGAGCGAGATCGGGGAAGGCGACGCGGCCTGCTCCCCCATCTCGTGGGGCGGGACCCGCGCCGTCTCATCGGACCACATCGCTTCCAGCTCGGCGAGCGAGCTCACGGTCCTGCGAGCCGAGACCCGAGGTCACCTGGGCCTTCAGTTCCGCGAGAGGTGCCTTGAAGGACTCGTGCACCGACACCCGGACGCTCGTGTGGACGAGCATGGTGGAGTGTGGCGAGCCGGTGCCCCTCACTCTCCGTGCTGCTGTCGCCGAGCCAGAACCACAGAACCGCCTTCCGTAGCTCACCCCCGATCTGGGGTGTGAACCCCTCGACTTCGTCTCTGCGAGCCGGGGCGGACCAAGGGCACCTCTTCGCGGAGGCACGATCCGCACCATGTCCATGCCGTCGTCCACCTGCTCGGGGTCCTCGTGATCGAGCGGCTCCCTCCGAAGATGACCTCGGTTCCGAAGTGGCCGTCGGGCTTGGGGAGGTCAACGATGAAGTGGCGGGGGTAGAGATCGCCCGCCCCGGGGTCGATGAGCAGGTTGGCGAACGGCGTGGCCGTGTAGCCGACGTAGCCGACCCTGGGGAGCGTCCCCAACAGCTGGAGGATCAGCGGGTTGATCGTCTTCGTCGCCACCCCGGCTTGGTCGGCCTCGTCGTCGATCACGAGTGCCGGGATGTCCCTGAGCTGGGTCTCCGCATCGTGAAGCCAGCCGGATGAGCTTGCGCAGAACCGCGGGATTCTTCTTGACGACCGCGAGCATGCGCTGCTCGCCGAACCGCCCGAAGTAGCTCTGCGCGCCGGCGGCGGGGCGGACGAAGTCGTGGTCGGCCTCGGTGAGCGGTTGCCAGAACTCCTTGTTCGGCCCGTACAGCTGCCCGAGGGAGACGGTTCTGGGTCTGGCGGCGTAGTTCGTTGTGGATGCCTCCGAGGACGATGAAGAGCCTGTAACCGCGGTCGGCCGCCTTGGCCATGACGGCGGTGAAGTTCGACGTCTTGCCCGACTGGACGTGACCCAAGCACCAGGCCGCGGGTGCTGAACTCCGGCGTCGCCGGGTGATCCAGCAGGCCGACGATCCCCGTGGAGGCCTCGTCCAGACGACGATTTCCTTCCTCCCAGCCGCGCCCGCGGAGCATCTCCTCGAAGTACGCGGCAACACCGGTCCCCGGGGCGGGGGCCGGTGTACCAGTGAAGCGCCCTCCCGACCGGACATGCGCCGGGGCCATCCCTCGGACGGCGCCCTTGTGTCGCTCGAAGCGGTCAACAGTTGCTTTCGACGGTCTCCTCGGGGATCCGGAGGCGCCTAGAGATCCGGCGGCACGCGCAGACCCTTGGGTGTCGGCCAAGTCGCAGAAGACTTCGTACTGCTCATCGAACTCGTCCATCGGCCCTGTGGGGGCCATCGCCGCCTCTTTCCGTCCGAGCAGTGGTCACGGCATCGTCGTCCACCCGGGTCGGCGATGCCTCTCGAGACACTATGTCCCCAGGCGGACACCAGCGTTCCCTGCAGTTCGATCACGCCCGCGGCGGCGGCCGCCGCGTCCGTCCCGAACCAAGGAGACTCGGGGGAAATCGTCCGCCCTCGAGCAGTTGAATCCCGCTCAGGGGCCTCAACCACGACCTGCGACGAAGCTGCGCCCGCTTTGAGGCACGGGCCGGCTCCATGATGTCCGCCCCGAGCGAAGGTCGGTAGCGGGCGTCAGCGTGCATGAAGCCGAGAGCGGGGTCGAGCCCCACGACGTGGCACGAGAGTGTCGCTTCGAGCTCGAGCAATGAGTAGGCGTAGTTGAGCAACGCGTGAGCGGCGTCACCGCGCGCCGCGGCCACTTGCCGTCTACACGCGACGTCCACGGGCCGGAAGTTAGCCAATGCGCTGGAACAGCCCACGCGCACTCGGGGGCAAATCGGACCGGAACGCGGGACCAGGTCTCCCAGTAGTGCCTACCGGCGATCGATTCAAGGACTCGCAGCTACCCCCTAAAGGAAGGAATCTAGCTGGTTGATGGTACCGCCGCTGTTAATACCCATGGCCACAGTGGAGTTGCCGGGGCTAGGCGAGCTTGACCGGCGAAGTAATACGTTTCATCCCTATCCACGGTGAAGACGGTCTTCATGTCTTGATAGGCGGTGTGTGTGACACCCACCTCGACTAGCGGACGGACGGCTGCTGACACGTCTTGCCCGCTACAAAGCCAGAGGGTGAGTCTTGTTGTGTTCCTCGGACGCTTACCCTCCACCGTGGGCATCTCGCGGGGCTCCGTGAGCATTCTCCCGCCGCCTCGGTAGTAGATAATTGCCTCATAGGTAGCATCAACGTAGAAGTTGAACCCGCGCGAGAACACCCACGCATCGGTCTCAGCGTCGGGGTTGCCACGGCACTCAAGGCAGTGAGAGGCAACATACGGCCGGCGTCGGCTTAGTTGCCAGACGCCTCCTTCGGGCGCCGCCTGAACGATCCGAACAACGCTGAAATCGTCCTGCTCGGGGCGGAAGGCAAAAACGTAGGGAGTGCGCGCGAAGTCGAACTCAAAGGCCGCGTCTGGCACAGGAACCTCCTCCGGTGGTGCCGATCCGCCGATTGTCCGGCGGGTCTGCAACCGACGTCAAGAGGGGAGTGGTCGATGGGAGGGCTAGTGGTCTTCTACATCTGAGCCGCCCGTCTCGTCCGATGGGCGCGCTGTCAACACCGGTTTCTGCAGTAGACCGCTCTGCGGGTCCCCACTGGCTCTCCGCAAGACGGGCAGGCCTGGTCGATACTCCCTTCGAGATTCCGGGCGCAGATCTTCACATGCCGATGATCGGCTCGACCGCCTCCATCTGGCAGGCGGTGGACTTGGACGCAGCCCTCAGCAATGCGGTCGCGTTGGCTGCTCTGGGGGCCGCGCGCCCAGATCTGATCTCCTTAAGAGCGCTTGAACTGAGGCCGGTCTTCGAGACGCGCCGCGGGACGATGCCGCGCGAGGTGCGCTGCAGTGTCTTACTGACGAGGGCCTGAGCGGAGAGGCGGCCGTCGAGGCTTTGCACCATCGAAACGTCGTGTTCGGCTCGCTGGTGTCCAAGCGCTCCGAGGGCAAGACCGTGATGCGCTGAAGGAGATTCTTGACGCTTACCTCTCTTCCGACCGCTTCGTGTACTTCAATGTAGTTCACAGGCTGGACTGGCTCGCCTTCGCGCCGGACGAGCTGAGAGAGGTCATGCGGGACGATCTCGGCCGTGGGCGATAAGATGCAGGGGGCGGTTCCAGGGCTAGCCATCTCCTAACCCCCCAGACGCTTGGGGGCATAGAAATGGACGACGCCGGGCCTACGGAGTTGGCGCCTGGCGTCCTCCCCGGCGCGCGCGCTGGGGACAGCGGCCGCAACGGAGGTCAGGCGGGCGCAGGACCCGAGATGGGGTGCCAGCCGGCTTTCAAGAGCCGGAGCCGGGAGCGCGCCCACGATGCGGTCAACCTCGCTGCCGCCGCTCATGACCACCAGGAGCGGGATGCTCATCGCGCGGTAGCGCTGGGCGAGGGAGGGGTTCTCGTCCACGTTCACGCGCACCACCTTCAGCCGGCCCGCGTGACGTTCGGCCATCTGCTCGAGGACCGGGGCGATCTGGCGACAGGGTCCGCACCACGGCGCCCAGAAGTCCACCACCACGGGCACGGCGGCCCGCGTCTCCTCGGCGAAGTCCGACTCGTCGGCTTCGACCGACCACGGCAGCGGCGCGTGGCAGCCCGGCGCAGCGCGGGATGGCGGTGGGGTGGGAGCGCACCCGGGCGCGCTTGCCGCATGACGGGCACGTGACGATGGCGGCGGCCATGGGCGCAGGGTACTCCCGCACCCGCTCGCCCTTGGCCGCGGCTGAGGCGGATGGGGCGCATGCGTCTTCATCGCGCGTCGGCACGCCAACAGACGCACCCACACCGGTTCAGCCGACGGTCGCGGCTTCGCCCGTCTGCACCCGCCACAGCGCTGCGTAGAGCCCACCGGCCAGAGACAAGCTCGTCGTGCGTCCCCGTCTCGCGGACGAGCCCCGCCTCAAGGACGTGGATCCGATCCGCGTGGCGCACCGTGCTCAGCCGGTGGGCGATTACCAGCGTCGTCCGTCCCTCGCACACGTGCTCCAGCGACCTCTGGATCGCGGCCTCGGTCTCGTTGTCCACGGAGCTGGTCGCCTCGTCGAGGACCAGGATCGCCGGGTTCCTCAGGATCGCCCGCGCGATCGAGAGCCTCTGCCGCTGGCCCCCGCTCAGCTTCTGCCCCCGCTCCCCGACCAGGGTGTCGTAGCCGTTGCTAGGGCGGAGATGAAGTCGTGCGCCTCCGCCAGCTTGGCGGCCTCCTCGATCGCCTCGGGGGAGGCGTCGGGGTCTCCGTAGGCGATGTTCTCGCGCACGGTGCCGTCGAAGAGGAAGACGTCCTGGCTCACGAGGCCGATCGCTCCGCGCAGGTCCCCGAAGGTCAGGTCGCGGACGTCCACTCCGTCCACGGTCACGCGGCCGGAGCTCGGCTCGTACAACCTCAGCAGCAGCTTCACGATGGTGCTCTTGCCGGCTCCGGTGAGCCCGACCACCGCGTGGGTCTCCCCGGCGGGGACGTCGATGTTCAGGCCGTGGAGGACCTCGGGGCCGCTCGCGTAGGAGAAGCGGACGTCGTCGAACTTCACGGCCCCGGCGACGGGCTTGGGGAGCAGGCCTGAGCCTTCGGTGATCTGGGGCTTCACGTCGAGCAGATCCAGGATCCTGCGCGTCGAAGCCATCGCCCGCTGGTAGAGGTCGAAGGTCTCTCCCAGCCGGGTCAGGGGCCACAGCAGGCGCTGGGTCATGAAGACCAGGATCGAGAAGAAGCCGACGGCGAGGGCTCCGTCGATGACGGCTCGTCCTCCGACGAGGAGGGTCATCGTGAAGCCGAGGAGGATCGCCATCCTCACCAGGGGGGTGAACGCTGAGCTCAGGCGGATGGCGTTGCGGTTGGCCTCGCGGTAGGCCTGGCTGGTGTCGCTGACCCGGGCGATCTCCAGGTCCTCCGCGGTGAAGGCCTTGATCGTCGCGATGCCGCCGAGGTTGTTCGACAGCGTCCCGTTCAGCACGCCGACCTGGTCCCTCACCGCCTTGTATCTGGGCTCCAGCCGGCGCTGGTAGAGGAAGCTGGCCCAGACGATCACCGGGATCGGGGCGAACGACACGAGGAACAGCAACGGCGAAGCGACCAGGAAGACGACGCCCACCAGGATCACGTTGACGACCATCGCGATGATCGCGCTGGCGCCGACGTCGAGGAATCTCTCGAGCTGGTTGACGTCGTCGTTGAGCACGCTCATCAGCCCGCCGGTGCTCTGGTCCTCGAAGTAGCCGAGCTCCAGGCGCTGGAGGTGGGCGTAGGCGTCGATGCGCGCCTCGTGCTCGATGGTCTGGCTGAGGTTTCTCCACACCACCGCGGCGCCCCACTCGGTGATGCTCTCGCCCACCCAGACGGCGGCGTTCACCGCGGCGAGCACGACGAGCTGGCCCCAGCGGCCGTCGATGCCCGTGAGGCCGGCGACGAAGGAGTCGTCGGCGTTCACCACGACGTCCACCGCGAAGCCGATCAGGATCTCCGGGAAGACGTCGAAGATCTTGTTGGCGACCGTCAGGACCGTGGCCCAGACCACCCTGCCGCGGTGGCGATCGGCGTAGCGCCACAGGCGGCGGAGCGGGTGTTGCGTTTTCACGGCCCCACCCTGCCACACAAGGTCGGGTATCCGCCGACCCATTGCGGATTTCCCGTAGACCCTCTTCGGTCTATTACCGAACCGGTTCTGATTTGCGCGTGGAACCTTGCGGGTGGGTTAGACGACCCCTAGAAACGACAACATGAATCCAACAGCCCTCACCATCACCATCGCCTACGCGGCGGTCACCATCCTGGCCCTCGTGGCGGTCCTCTGGATCTGGAAGTCGACGCACTCGTTCGACGCCGACCGGAAGGACACCGTCGACACCCACAGGCTCGCCGAGGGTGAGAAGGGCTGGTTCATCTTCGCCGTGATCACGCTCGGGATCCTGGCTCTCGCGACACTCGCCTTCATCCCCTACGGAGACAACGCCGCCGCCAAGGGGCAGCAGCAGGTCTCCGTCGAAGGCCGGCAGTTCGCGTGGATCGTGAACCCCGGCGAGATCACCGCCGGAACGCCGGTGCGCTTCAAGGTCACCGCCAAGGACGTCAACCACGGGTTCGGCGTCTACAACGACGACAACATCCTGTTGTTCCAGATCCAGGCGGTTCCGGACAGCGTCAGCCACATCGTCTACACCTTCAAGGTTCCAGGGAGATACCAGGTGGTCTGTCTCGAGTTCTGCGGGTTCAACCACCACAAGATGCTCGGCCAGTTCCAGGTGGTGGCGAAATGAGCACTGACGCCGCCGCGTCCGGCTTCGCCGGGCACCCGCAGATGGACTACACGCCGGTCGACGCCGAGCACCGAGCCGTCGCCAAGAAGCTGACGCTCTTCTTCGTGCTCGCCTCGACCGCGATCTTCCTGGTCGCCGGCCTGCTCGGCATGGTGCTGCGCCAGAGCCAGGCCGACATCGTCCGCCTGGACGACAACTACTGGTACGCGGTCATGACCGCGCACGGCCTCGGCGCGTTCGTCGGCTGGGCCGCGTTCGCCGTCATGGGCTTCTCCTACTGGGTCCTCGCCGAGGTCGGCTACCCGATCGGCACGCTCGCGCGCCGCATCGGCATGGTCGCCTGGTGGACCATGGTGCTCGGCGTCGCCGGCGTCGTGGTCACCACGCTGATCTTCAGCTTCGGTGGCTCGTGGGTGTTCCTCTACCCGCTGCCCTACAACTCGTCGGGCCAGTGGGGCGACACGGTCACCGCGTTCTTCTCGTTCTCGGTGCTGCTCGCCGGTGTCTCGATCATCGCCTGGTGCGTCTCGATCATCGTGATCGTGACCGGCCCGGGCCTCGGCTCGGACAAGGGCGGGGTCAACCGCCTCGGCGCGGCGATGGGCCTCGGCATCCTCTGGCCGCGCAAGTTCTCCAGCGCGAAGCCCGTGCCCTACCCGGTCATCCCGCTCACCGTGATCGCGATCGACATGATCATCGCCACGGTGCCGCTCGCGATCCTGCTGGTGGAGATGATCCTCGAGTCGTTCATGGACATCTCCGTGGATCCGCTGCTGGCGAAGAACGTGCTGTGGTGGTTCGGCCACCCGGTCGTCTACCTGCTGCTCTTCCCGGCCGTCGCGATCTACTACCTGCTGATCCCGCGGTTCGCGAAGCGCCCGCTGGTGGCCGGAAACATCATCGCCGTCGGCTGGACGATCGCCGTCATCGCCAACGTCACCGTCTGGGCGCACCACCTCTACCTCGACTACCCCGACGGGATCCAGGCCGCCATCAACACCGGCATGGAGCCGCTCACCTTCGCCCTGACGATCGTCTCGGCGCTCTCGCTCTACAGCCTCCTGCTGACGATCTACAAGTCGCGCTGGACCTGGACGGCGGCGAGCACCGCGCTCTTCCTCGGCCTGGTGGCGTGGCTCACGGCCGGCCTGTCGGGCGTGGTCAACGCGACCATCGCCTGGGACAGCTTCGTCCACAACACGCTGTGGATCGTCGGGCACTTCCACCACATGGCGCTGCTCAACATCGGCATCGTCATCTTCGGCGCGATCTACGCCTTCCTGCCGGACCTGCTCGGCAAGCAGCTCTACAGCGACCGCATGGGCATGTGGCACGTGTGGCTGACCACCTTCGCGGCCACCGCCTTCAGCGCCATCTGGATGACCCAGGGCCTGCAGGGCGCCCCGCGCCGCTTCGCCGTGCTGCCGCACCAGTTCGACGCCCTGACGGCGGCCTCGATCCCGATCCTCGCCGTCCTGGCCCTGGCCCAGCTGCTGCTGGTCTACAACCTGGTCCAGACGTTCCGTGGCAAGACCAGCCCGCAGACGCAGCGCATCACGCTCGGCGTCTCGCGCCCGAAGCTCACCAGCCCGGCGATCCAGGGCGGCGTCATCGTCCTCACCCTGCTGGCCATGACCGGTCTCGCGCTCGGTGGCTGGGCGATCGGCAACTCCAACCAGGATGAGGCCACCGCCTCGTTCCTCCCGCCGATCGAGCAGCCCCCGGTGGACAACGGCGGCCCGGGTGGCGACAACCTCGCCGCGGGGCAGCAGGTGTTCGTCGCCACCGGGTGCGGCGGCTGCCACATCCTCAAGGCCGGCGGCGGCGCCGGTGAGGTCGGTCCGAACCTGGACGTGACCAAGCCCGCCAAGGATCTGGTCATCGACCGGGTCACCAACGGCCTGAACGCGATGCCGGCCTTCGGCACCCAGCTGGCCCCGGAGCAGATCGAGGCCGTGGCCGACTACATCGTCGAATCGGCCGGGAAGTAGTCTCCAGCAGGTGATCTCCATTCCGCTCACCGCCGTCGCGTCCCCGCTCCAAGCGGGCGGGCACGCGCACGGCGGTGCGGCGGACATGGACCACTGGGCCGAGTGGAACGTCGACCCGTTCGTCCTGCTGTTGCTGGGCGCCCTGACCCTGGCCTACGCGCTCGCATGGCGGCGCCTGCGCCTTCGGGGCGGCCGCGAGTGGGCCACGGTGCCGCGCGGCATCGCTTTCCTGGTGGGGATCAACACCCTGGTGCTGGCGCTCATCTCGCCGCTGCACCACCTGGGCATGGACTACCTGCTGTCGGCCCACATGATCCAGCACATGATGGTCGGCGACATCGCGCCGCTGCTCATGTGCCTCGGCGTCTACGGGCCGATGCGCTTCTTCGTGGTGCCCAAGCCGATCCTGCGCTGGGCAGGCGGCGCGAGGATGCGGCCGGTGATCCGCCAGCTCGGGCGCCCGCAGGTGGCCTTCTGGGCATGGGTGGTCGCGACGGCGGTCTGGTACCTGCCCTCGCTCTATGTCACCACCCTCCAGAACACGGCGCTCCACTACCTGATGTGGTTCAGCATCTTCATCACGGGCGTGGCCGTGTGGTCGCACATCCTGGCGATGGTGCCGGGCATGAGGATGACCAACGCCAAGCGGGCGGGCTACGCGGTGGCCCTGTTGTTCGCCGGCATGATCGTCTCGGAGTTCCTCTTCCTGAACGACCCGCTCTACCAGGTGTACGTCGATCAGAGCGACCGCATCTTCGACCTCACCCCCGAGGCCGACCAGATCCGCGCGTCGCTGCTCATGACCGCCGAGCAGATGATCACCCTCCTGATGGCGGCCACGTTGATCATGTGGAATCACGTCGACGGCGCCGTGGCCGATCGGGTCGCCGACGACCAGGCGGCGCTCGCCGAGCCGCCGCCTGATCCTGTGGCAGCCGATCAGCCGACGGCCGGGCCGCCGGTGCCTGCGCACACGGCGTCCACGCACCCCACATCCGCACGACAGGGAGCCTGATGCGCCGACGCAGCGTCCTCGCCATGCTGGTCACCGTCTCCGCCCTGCTCGCCTGGAGCGCGAGCGCCGTGGCCCTCACCAGCTTCGCCACGCCCAGCCGCAACATCGGCTGCATCGGCGATCGCACCGAGGTGCGCTGCGACATCCGCGAGACCACGGCGGCGGGACCCAAGCGCCCGAAGAACTGCGAGTTCGACTGGGGCGACGCCTTCTCGGTGCGGCCCACCGGCCGCGGGCGGGGCGTGTGCCACGGCGACACCGCGCTTCCGGCGCCCGGCCAGAAGATCCGCATCCTGAAGTACGGAACCTCCATCACGCTGGGGAAGATCACCTGCACGTCCCGCACCAGCGGCCTCACCTGCCGCAACCCGGGCGCGCACGGCTTCTTCCTCTCGCGGGAGAAGATCCGCGTCTTCTAGCGGGTCGGCGGGCGTGCTCCTCTACGACGCCCAGCGGTCGGGCAACTGCTACAAGGTCCGGCTGATGCTCGCGCGCACGGGCATCTCCTACCGGCGCCACGAGATCGACATCGTTGACCGCTCCGATCGCGAGAACCTGATCGGCCGCACGGCCAACCCGGCCCTGCGCGTGCCCACGCTCCACCTGGGCGACGGCCGTCACCTGGCCGAGTCGTGCGCGATCCTCTGGTTCCTCGCCGAGGGCACCCCGATGCTGCCGGCCGAGTCGTTCGAGCGCGCCCAGGTGCTGCAGTGGATGTTCTTCGAGCAGTACGAGCACGAGCCCAACGTCGCCGTGGCGCGCTTCTGGCTGCACCACGACCGCGCGCCCGACCCCGCCGCGCTCGAGGCCAAGCAGGAGGCCGGGCGGCGGGCGCTGCTGGCGATGGAGGGCCATCTGGAGGACCGGCGCTTCTTCGTGGCCGAGCGCTTCACCATCGCCGACATCGCCCTCTACGCCTACACGCACGTGGCCGACGAGGCGGGCATCGACCTGGAGCCCTACCCGGCCGTGCGCGCCTGGCTCGCCCGGGTCGCGGCCCAGCCGGGCCACATCACGATCGACGACTGATCGCGGCCGGCGCCCGGCCGCCCCTCGGCCCGGCGGCCAGTGCGGCGGGGGGTCGATTGTGGCCATCGGTCGGTAATCGGCGCCGCGCCCGTGCTCCAGCCTGGATGCACAGTGACCGCGACGGACCGGGAGGGACCATGATCGATCAGGAGACGGTACGAGACGGGCATGCGACCGCCCTCGCGCCGCACACCGGCGGGGTGCCGCTGCTGGCGCTGGTCCTCAGCGGGGCCCTGCGCCTGCGCGATCACGGCGGGGAGGCCGACGACACCGAGTGAGCCCGGGCGCGCTCGCGCGCCCTCAGGTGGCGGTGGAGCCCCCGCTCGCCCCCTCGATGCGCGCGCGCGAGCGCGCCAGGTGCTCCTCCACCAGCCGCGCCGCCGCGTCGGCGTCGCCGGCCTCGATCGCGTCCAGGATGGCGCGGTGCTCCGCCACGAAGCGGCGCGGCAGCTCGGGGTCGCGCGCCACGGTGGCCGCCACCATCCGGCGCTGGCGGTCGCGCAGCGAGTCGGAGATGCGGGTGAGGATCGCGTTGCCCGCCGCCGCCACGATCGTGTGGTGGAAGCCGCGGTCGGCGGCGACGAACCCGGTGAGGTCGCCCTCGTCGAGCAGTTGCTCCTGGCGGGCGATCAGGCCGTGCAGGTCGGCGATGACGCCGGCCGAGTCGGCCGCGTGGCGCGCCAGCCGGTCGGCGGAGTGGCGCTCCACCAGCAGGCGCGTCTCCATCACGTCGCGCACCTCGTCGGGCGAGACCGGCACCACCAGCGCCCCCCGCTTGGGGTAGAGGCGCATCAGCCCCTCGGCCTCCAGCAGCAGGAATGCCTCGCGCACCGGAGTGCGCGACACCTCGATCACCTCGGCCACCTCGCCCTCGCTCAGGAGCTCGCCGCCCGGGTAGCCGCCGTCGAGGATGCGCTCCTTCACGTAGGCGTACACGCGGTCCTTGGCGGGCGTCGGGCGAGGGGTCGTTGCCATGTCGCATCTCTATCGGTGCGCTTGCCCCGGAGCAACCGCATCTGTTAGAAACACATCATGCATCTAAGACGTGCCGCAGCGAGGGAGGGGGCGACGAGCCCCGGAGCATGGTGGGTCTGGGGCCTCGCGGCGGGCTTCTACCTGGTCGCCCTGTTCCACCGGATGAGCCTGGGCGTCGCCTCGCTCGACGCGCAGCGGCGCTTCGACCTCGACGCGGGCGCCATCGCCACCCTGTCGGCGCTGCAGCTCGGCCTCTACCTGCTGATGACGATCCCGGCCGGCCTCGCGGCCGACCGCATCGGGCCGCGCCGTGCGCTGGCGCTCGGGCTGGTCGCCATGGCCGTCGGCGAGACGGCCTTCGGCCTGGCCACCGCGGCGCCCATCGCCCTCGGCGGGCGCGCCCTGGTCGGCGCGGGCGACGCCTTCATGTTCCTGTCGGTGCTGCGCATCGCCCAGAACTGGTTCCCCTCGCACCGCTACGCGCTGCTCGCATCGCTCACGGGCCTCGCCGGCGCGATCGGCCAGATCGGCACCACCGTTCCGCTGGGGCTGTCGCTCGAGGGCGCCGGCTGGACGGCCACCTTCGTCACCAGCGGGCTGATCACCGGCGCCCTGGCGATCGTCTGCCTGCGCGCCGTCCGCGACCGCCCGGCCGGCCACCCCGCCCCCGGCGCCGGCGGGGCGCCCGCCCACGATCCGATCCTGCGCACCCTGCGCCTGGCCTGGGCGCGGCCGGCCACGCGCCACGCCTTCTGGGCCCACTTCGGCCTGATGGGCCCGTTCGTCGCGATCACGGCCCTCTGGGGCTACCCCTACCTGGTGCGCGCGCAGGACGTCGCCCCGGCGCTCGCGCGCACCTGGCTGCTGGTCTGCGTCGCCGCGTTCGCCGTCGCCGCGCCGGCCTTCGGGGCGATCGTCGCGCGCGCTCCCCGGCATCGCACCGCCCTGCTGCTCGGCACCACCGGCGCCGTCTTCGCGGGGTGGAGCGCGACGCTGCTGTGGCCGGGCGGGCACCCGCCCCCGGCGCTGATCGTCGCCACCCTGGTCATCACCGGCGCCGGCGGCGCCTGCGCCATGCTCGCCTTCGACGTCGCCCGCGCCGGCAACCCGGCCCACGCCGCCGGCGGCGCCACCGGCCTCGCCAACACCGGGGGCTTCACGGCCGCCGTCGCGGTGCAGCTGGCCGCCGCGGGCGTGCTGCACCTGGGCGCGGCGAGCATCCAGGTCGCCCTGCTCCCGATGCTCGGCCTGCTGGCCCTGGCCTGTGCCCAAGGGGTGCGCTTCGCGCTGGCCGGCGCCGGTCCGGCCGCCGCTCAGGCGCCGCCGATCGCCACCAGCGCCACCCCGATCGCGAGCACCCCGACGCCGATCACCTGACGGCGCACCAGCCGCTCGCCGAACACCAGGAACGCCCCGAGCGCCGCGAGCGCCGCGACCTGCGAGGCCATGACCGAGGTGACCGCGATCCCCTCGCGCGCGCCCCAGGCGAACGAGAGCAGGCCGATCACCTCCAGCACGCCGGCGGCCATGGCGATCGCTCCCGGCCGCAGGCGCACCAGGGGGCGCGCCCCCACCGCCAGGGCGCCGACCAGGATCGCCACGCCCAGCAGCCGCGCGGGCAGCGCCACCCATCCGATCGGGACCGACTCGCTGGCCTGTCCGGCGGCGAACAGGTTGACGCCGAACATCAGCGCCGAGCCGACCGCCAGGATGATCGCCCTGCGGTAGCCCGGGCCGCGCTGGCGCGCTCCCGCCGTCGCCCCGGCCCCCGGGCCGAGCGCCACGAGCGCGACGCCCACCGCCAGGGGCAGGAAGCCGACCATCGCGATCAGGGCCGGGCGCTCTCCCGCCGCGATCGCGATCAGCGCGGCGATCGCGCCCTCGGTGGAGACGATGCTGGTCAGCACCCCCACCTCGCCGGTGCGCATGCCGATGTAGAGGAAGGCCAGCCCGGCCACGTTGACGGCCCCGGCCAGCAGCAGCCAGCCGCCCGCCGCCCCGTCGAGGCCCTCGGGCCATCCGCTGGCCGCCGCGATCGGCGCCGCCACCAGCAGCCCGCTCAGCATCACCCAGGCGAGCGTGGGCATGCCGCCGATGCGCCGGCTCGAGGAGGCGGCGAAGAGGGTGGCGCTGGCCCAGCCGAGGGCGGCCCCGAGCCCTCCGAGGATCGGGGTCACGCCGCGCCGGCCACCGGGAGGAGGGCGCGATGTCGCATTCGCACCGGAGTATGGCCCTGCCGCGGCTGTTAGGGTCGCGCCCATGGCCACCAGGTCGCCCGACGACAAGGACCGCCAGCGCGTCACACGGCTCGCGATCGCCGCCGCCATCGCCCTGGTGGTGATCCTGTTCGCGCTCTTCAACCGCGATCGCGTGTCGGTGAACTGGATCCTCTTCGAGCGCGAGTCGCGCCTGATCTACGTGATCATCGGCTCCGCGCTGCTCGGCGCACTGGCCGACCGCCTGCTGCAGCGGCGCAGCCGCTCGCCCAAGAAGTAGGCGCCCCCGGCCCCGCACGCTCGCGCGTGAGGGGGCCGCGATGTCCGGCCCCGGCGAGGCGTCGCGTTTTCCACCCCGGGGGCATTAGCCTCTCAGGCGATGCCACGCCGAGCGATCGCGCCCACTCCGAGGAGCTCGCCCCCGTGTCCATGATCGTCGGCCGCGAGGAGGAGCGCGCGGCGATCGCGGCGATGCTCGACGGGGCGCGGGGCGCGAGCGGTGGGGCGCTGGTGGTGCGCGGGGAGGGCGGTGTCGGCAAGACCGCGCTGCTGGCCGACGTCGCCGCCGCCGCCTCCGGCATGACGGTGCTCTGGGCGGTCGGCGTGGAGTCGGAGGCGGAGCTGCCCTTCGCCAGCCTCCACCAGGTGCTCGCGCCGAGCCTCGATCGCATCGACCACCTCCCCGCCCCGCAGGCCGCCGCGCTGCGCGGCGCGTTCGGGCTGTCGGCCGACCGCGTTGACGACCGCTTCCTGATCTCGCTCGGGGCTCTCGGCCTGCTGGCCGACGCCGCCGACGAGCGGCCGCTGCTGGTGGTGGTGGACGACGCCCAGTGGCTCGACCGGCCCTCGGCGGAGGCGTTCGGCTTCATCGCCCGGCGGCTCGTGGCCGAGCCGATCGCGCTGCTGATCGCCGCGCGCGAGGGCGAGGCGCGCCGCTTCGAGGGCGCCGGCATCCCCGAACGGCGCCTCGGAGGGCTCGACCGCGCGGCGGCGCGTGCGGTGCTGGAGAAGCGGGTGGGAAGCAGCGTGGCGCCGCACGTCGCCGAGCGGCTGATCACGATGACCGGGGGCAACCCGCTCGCGCTGGTCGAGATGCCGCAACTGCTCACGCCCGGCCAGCTCGCGGGCGACGAGCCCCTGCCCGATCACCTTCCCCTGACCGGCCGCCTGGAGCACGCATTCGTCGATCGCACGCGCGATCTGGGCGACGCCGCGCGGGCGGTGCTGGCGGTGGCGGCCGCCGAGGACACGGGCGAGCTGCGGGTGGTGGCCGCCGCCGCCGCGCTCCTGGGCGCCGAGCCGGCCGACATCGAGGTGGCGGAGCGATCCGGGTTGGTGCGGATCGCGGGGCACCGCATCGAGATGCGCCATCCGATGGCCCGCTCGGCGCTGCACCGGGGCCTGTCGTTCGCGCTGCGCCGCTCGGCGCATGCGGCCCTCGCCGAGGTGCTGAGCGGCGAGGGCGACGCCGATCGCCGCGCCTGGCACCGGGCCGCGGCGAACTTCAGCCCCGACGAGGAGATCGCCTCCGAGCTCGAGCGCACCGCCGAGCGCGCCGGCGCGCGCAGCGGCCACGCCGCCGCCGCGGCGGCGCTGGAGCGGGCGGCGCAGCTGTTCGACCGACGAGGCCTCGCGGGCGCGGCGCCTGGTGGCCGCCGCCGAGTCGGCCTGGCAGGCGGGCCGGGCCCCGCTGGCCCAGGCCCTCGCCGACCAGGCCGAGGCCCTCGCCGACGACGACGCCCTGCGCACGCGCATCCTGTCGGTGCGCGCCGCCATCGCCGTCGTGCGCGGCCGCCCGGCCGACGCGCGCGCGATGCTGCTCGAGGCGGCCGCCCGCACCTCCGATCCGGCCGAGACCACGGATCTGCTGGTGCGCGCGGGCGAGGCCGCCGCCATGGCCGGCGACCTCGAGGGCCTCGCGGAGGCCGACGACCGCGCCCGCGGCCTGCCGCCGCACTGTTGCAGCGAGGGCCGCGCGTGGCTCACCGGGCGTGCGCCTGGCGGCGTCCGGGCGCTTCGAGGAGGCCCTGGGGCCCCTGCGGGCGGCCTCGGCGGCGGGCGAGGACACCGACGATCCGCGGCGCCTGGTGTGGAGCGCGAACGCCGACACCTGGCTCGGCGACCACGACCGCACGATCGCCCGGCAGTCGCGCGCCATCGAGCTCGCCCGTGCTCACGGGGCCTTCGCCACGCTGGCGGTCGCCCTCACCCGCCGCGGCGCCCTGCTCGCCTGGCTCGGGCAGGTCAACGACGCCTGGGCCGACGGCGAGGAGGCCCTGCGCCTCACCGAGGAGGCGGGGCTGGAGAACAGTGCGGCCCAGGCGCGCGCGGTGCTGGCCGTCGTCGCCGCGCTGCGCGGCGACGCCGAGACCTGCCGCGCCCACGGCGAGGAGGCGCTCGCCCTCGCCGCCCGCCGCGGCCTGCTGCCGGTGTGGGAGACGGCCACCTTCGCGATCGCCGAGCTGGAGCTCGGCCGGGGCGAGTACGAGGCGGCGCTGACACGGCTCGCCCCGATGGCCGCCGACCCCGGGCGGTCGTCGCGCAGCCCCCTGTCCTGTTACGCCGCGGTGCCGCCGCTGGCGGACGCCGCCGGTCACATGGGCCGGCCCGAGGTGGCCGCCGGCGCCGTGGACCGCCTCGAGCACTGGGCCTCGGTGGCGGGCGCCGGCTGGGCGCGGCCGATGGTCGTGCGCTGCCGGGGGCTCCTGGCCGTGGGCGACGAGGCGGTGCGCCTCTTCGAGGAGTCGCTCGCCCTGGAGGGGGGCGCGTCGTCGGCGGGCACCCGGGCGCGCACCCAGCTCGCCCTCGGCGAGGCGCTGAGGCGCGCCGGCCGGCGCAGCGACGCCCGGGTGCACCTGCGGGCGGCGATGACGACCCTCGAGGGCATGGGCGCGGCGCTCTGGGCCGAGCGCGCCCGCGAGGAGCTGAGGGCCACGGGCGAGTCGATCCGCACCCGCGACCCGGCGGCGGCCACCACCCTCACCCCGCAGGAGCGGCGCATCGCGCGCTTCGTCTCGGAGGGGGCCTCCAACAAGGAGGTCGCCTCGCGCCTCTTCCTCAGCCCGAAGACCGTGGAGTACCACCTCGGGAAGGTCTTCCAGAAGCTCGGCGTCGGATCGCGCTCGGACCTCGTCGCCCTGGGCACGGAGTCGTTCGCCTAGGGACCACCCGGGGCGCCCGGGCGCGACTAGGGACGGGCACCGGGGGGACCCCCGACGAGGGCCGGGGGCCCGGCGGTGGAGGGTGGAGCGGTAGAGCCAACCGCTGCGAGGAGACCTTCCCGTGACCACGACCATCAGCTCCACGACCACCGGCCTCGACGCCCTGCGCTCGGCCATCGAGGGCGAGCTCTACCTGCCCGGCGACGGCGGCTACGACGCGGCCCGGATGCCCTGGAACGTGGCCGTCGACCAGCGCCCGGCCGCCGTCGCCCTGCCCACCTCCGCGCGCGACGTCACCGAGATCGTGGCCTTCGCCCGGGCGCTCGGTCTTCGCGTCGCCCCCCAGGGCACCGGCCACAACGCCGCTCCGCTCGGCGACCTCTCCGACGTCATCCTCGTGCGCACCAGCCAGATGACCCAGGTGCGGATCGACCCCGGCGCGCGCACCGCGCACGTCCAGTCGGGCGCGCTGTGGGAGCACGTCGTCGTCCCGGCCGCCGCCCACGGCCTGGTGGCGCTGCACGGCTCCTCGCCCGACGTCGGTGTGGCCGGCTACTGCCTCGGGGGCGGGGTGGGATGGCTGGCCCGGCGCCACGGCCTGGCCTCCAACGCCCTCATCGCCGTGGAGATCGTGCTGCCCGACGGGCGCCTGGTGCGCGCCGACGCCGACACCGAGCCCGACCTCTTCTGGGCGCTGCGCGGCGGCGGCGGCAACTTCGGCATCGTCACCGCGCTCGAGATGCGCCTCCTCCCGCTGGAGGAGGTCGTCGCCGGCTGGCTGATCTGGCCCTGGGAGGAGTCGCACCGGGTGCTGTCGGCATGGGCGCAGTGGACCGAGACGGCTCCCGACGCCGTGACCTCGGTCGCCCGGATCCTGCAGCTGCCGCCGATCCCGCAGATCCCCGAGCCCCTGCGCGGTCGCAACCTGGTGGTGGTGGAGGTGGCGATCCTCGCCGACGAGGCCGACCCGGACGCCCTGCTCGCCCCGCTGCGGGCGCTCGATCCGGAGATCGACAGCGTGACGCCGATGGCGGCGTCCGGGCTGATGCGCCTGCACCAGGACCCCGAGGGCCCGACCCCGGGCATCAGCGACCACGCGATGCTCGACGCCCTGCCCGCCGAGGCGATCGACACGATCGTGCGCGAGGCCGGCCCGGGCAGCGGCTCACCCCTGCTGGCCTTCGAGCTGCGCCAGCTCGGCGGGGCGCTCGCGCGGCCCGCGGCGGACGCCGGGGCCCTCGACCGGCTCGATGCCCGGTTCGCCGCCTTCGCCGTCGGCATCCCGATGGACGAGGCGATGGGGCGGGCGGTGGCCGCGCACGCCGAGCGGGTCGTGCAGGCCCTCGCCCCCTGGGGACGCAACCGCGCCTACCTCAACTTCGCCGAGCGCCCGACGGCCTCGGTGACCGCGTTCGACGAGGACGCGCACGCGCGCCTGCTGGCCACCCGCGCCCGCTACGACGGCCGCTCGCTGATGCGGGCCAACCACCCGATCGCCGGCTAGCGGGGATGGAGCTCCCACGGCCGCCCCGCGGGGCGGCCGTGGGTCATGCGGTTGCGGCTAGTAGCGGTACTGGTCCGACTTGTAGGGGCCGTCCACCGAGACGCCGATGTAGGAGGCCTGCTCCTCGCTGAGGGTGGTGAGCCTCACGCCGAGGGCGTCCAGGTGGAGCCGGGCGACCTTCTCGTCGAGGTGCTTCGGCAGGACGTAGACCTTCTTCTCGTAGTCGTCGTTGCGCGTGAACAGCTCGATCTGCGCGATGGTCTGGTTGCTGAACGAGTTGGACATCACGAACGACGGGTGGCCGGTCGCGTTGCCCAGGTTCAGCAGGCGGCCCTCGGAGAGCACGATGATCGTGCGCCCGTCGGCGAAGACCCACTCGTCGACCTGCGGCTTGATGTTGACCTTCGAGATGCCCGGCAGCGCGGCGAGGCCGGCCATGTCGATCTCGTTGTCGAAGTGGCCGATGTTGCCGACGATCGCCTGGTGCTTCATCGCGGCCATGTGCTCGGCCGTGATGATGTTGTGGTTGCCCGTGGCGGTGATGAAGATGTCGGCCGTCTCGACGACGTCCTCCAGCGTGGCCACCTGGTAGCCCTGCATCGCGGCCTGCAGCGCGCAGATCGGGTCGATCTCGGTGACGATGACCCGGGCGCCCTGGGCGCGCAGCGCCTCGGCGCAGCCCTTGCCCACGTCGCCGAAGCCGCAGACCACGCCCACCTTGCCGCCGATCATGACGTCGGTGGCGCGGTTGATGCCGTCGATCAGCGAGTGCCGGCAGCCGTAGAGGTTGTCGAACTTCGACTTGGTGACCGAGTCGTTGACGTTGATCGCGGGAAAGAGCAGCTCGCCCTTCTCGGCCAGCTGGTAGAGCCGCAGCACGCCGGTGGTGGTCTCCTCGGTGACGCCCTTGATGCCCTCGGCGATCGTGGTGTACCGCGTGGGGTCCTCGCGCAGCGACTGGCGCAGCAGGCCGAGGAAGACGCGGAACTCCTCCGACTCGGCCGTGGCCTCGTCGGGGACCGATCCGGCGAGCTCGTACTCGCGGCCCTTGTGCACCAGCATCGTGGCGTCGCCGCCGTCGTCGAGGATCATGTTCGGGCCGCCGTCGGGCCAGCGCACGACCTGCTCCGTGCACCACCAGTACTCCTCGAGGGTCTCGCCCTTCCACGCGAAGACCGGGACGCCGCGGGGCTCCTCGGGGGTGCCGTCGACGCCGACGACGATCGCGGCGGCCGCGTGGTCCTGGGTGGAGAAGATGTTGCACGAGGCCCAGCGCACCTCGGCGCCGAGCGAGGTGAGCGTCTCGATCAGCACCGCGGTCTGGACGGTCATGTGGAGCGAGCCCGTGATGCGCGCGCCCTTCAGGGGCTGGGCGTCCGCGTACTCGGCGCGGATGCTCATCAGCCCCGGCATCTCGTGCTCGGCGAGGCGGATCTCCTTGCGGCCGAACTCGGCCAGCGAGAGATCGGCGACCTTGTAGTCGGTCACCGACAGCGGGGCGGACGTCGTCATGCGGTCTCCATCAGTTGGTCGGTGTGGGGGAGGCGAGTCCGAGCAGGCGCATGTGCTTGGCCTGCTCGCGCTTGAGCCAGTCGGCGGCGGTGGTGCCCTGGGGGCGCACCGGGCGCGCCTGGAGCCAGGAGTTGACGGCGTCCGAGAGGGAGGCCTCGGTGCGCAGGCGCAGCGCGAAGCCGACCTCGCCGAGCGCGACGTCGTGGTCGTTGAGCAGCTCGCGCAGGGTGCGCAGGCGCTGCAGCTCGGCGGCGCCGAACAGGCGGTAGCCGGACGGCGAGCGCTCCGGCACCACGAGGCCGATGCTCTCGATGTAGCGGAGCATCCGCGCAGACCACCCGGTGGTCTCCGCGGCCTCGTTGATCGTCAGGGTCTCCGTCGCCAAATCGCGGCAGACCTTATCACTGCCGTGTCAATGTTCGATGTCGTTCGCGCTGCGCCGCTCGGCGGCGTTCGTGCTGCTGTACGTTCGGGTCCGTGGACATCGGGGCGATCCTCAGTGAGGCGTGGAGCCTCTACACCCGCTTCTTCGTGCGGTTCATCGTCGTCGCAGGGGTGGTGTTCCTGGCGCTCGGGGCGGTCTCGACGATCATCGAGGGCGCCACCAACGAGGGCGAGGGCTCGATCCTCGGGTCGCTGCTGTCGCTCGCGGTGCAGATCGTCGGGTACTTCTGGATCCAGGGCGTCCTGGTCGCTGCTGACCGCCGACGTGCGCGACGGAGTGGCCGACCACTCGTTCGGCGAGCTCTTCGAGCGGGTGAGGCCCAAGCTCGGCGCGCTGATCCTCGCGGGCATCCTCGCGGCGATCGGCATCGTCTTCGGCTTCATCCTGGTGATCGTCCCGGGGCTGTACCTGCTGACCCGCTGGTCGATGATCGCCCCGGCCATCGTCATCGAGAACCTCTCGGCGGGGGAGTCGTTCTCTCGATCGCACCAGCTCGTGCGGGGCAACGCCTGGCCGGTGTTCGGGCTGCTGTTACTTCTGTTCGTCATCAACGTGATCGTCGGCGGGGTCATCGTCGGCATCGCGGGCGGGATCTCGAGCGGGCTGCTGGGCAGCTGGATCGCCAGCGCCGTGGTCAATGCGCTGATCACCCCCTTCATCGCCATCGCGACCACACTGGTCTACTTCCGCCTCGCCGGCGACGCCGGGCCACGCGCGCGCGTAACGGAGACGTTCTAGGTCCGTTCGTCCACCCCCCGCGGGTAGGCGTTTCTGCTCGAATGGAGAAAGCACCAGAGCGAGCACACCGGACGAAGGACATGGGATGCAGAGGCACGTCTTCGACATGAGCGAGAGCGCCACCCACGAGTTGGTGGCGAAGCAGTTGAGGGACCTGGCCAGCCAGTTCGACGCCGGGGTGGTGGAGCTCGCCTACGACGAGTCGCACGCCCCGACGGGCATCGTCGATCCGGTGGACGTCACGCTCGATCTGACCCAGAACAAGAACCACGTCGAGCTCTCGATCAAGATCAGCTGGCAGGCCGCCTGAGCGGTTTTTCCGCAACCTGATCTCGGTATGCGCAACCGAGATGCGGGTATCGCCCATACGGGCATGTGTTCATTGACACGAAAACTTCAGCGCAACTAACTTCGCCCCGCGGACCCGCGACGCGCCGCGTCGCCCGCGCAATCCTTCTGAGAACCAAGGGGGTGGGGGCATGAAGATGCGTTCATGGGCCGTCCGCGCGCTCGCCGGCGTCGCGGTGCTCGGCCTCGGACTCGGTCTCGCCGCGTGCGGCGACGATGACGAGTCCAGCAGCGGTGACACCGCGGGAGGCGCCGCGGCGACGACCCTCAACATCGGGTACGTCACGACCGCCCAGCACCCGTACGGCCTCGCGCTGCAGGCCTTCGCGGACAAGGTCGCCGCCGATTCGGGCGGCGCGCTCGCGATCAACCTGCTGCCGACCTACGGCGGCGGCAACGACCTGACGCTCCTCGACGACATCTCGGGTGGAACCGTGGACGGCGGCACGGTGTCGTCGGCGGTCTGGGACGGCAAGGACGTGACCTCGTTCGAGGCGCTCCAGATGCCCTTCCTGATCTCGAACTACGCCATCGAGGCGGCGGTGCTGAACAGCCCGATCGCGACCGACATGCTCAAGGGCACCGAGAAGCTCGGCATCACCGGCCTCGCGATCCACGAGGGCGGCCTGCGCAAGCCGGTCGTCAACGGCGCCTGCCTCAAGAGCCCGGCCGACTTCAAGGGCGTCAAGATCCGCTCGGTCGAGTCGCCGGTGCTCGTCGACGGCCTCTCGGCCCTCGGCGCGAACCCGACGCCGCTTCCGCTCGCCGACGTCTACCTCGCCCTCAAGCAGGGCACGGTCGACGCCATGGAGGCGAACCTGGGCCTCATCTTCACGCAGAAGTTCTACGAGGTCACCAAGTGCATCACCGGCAACGTCAACCTGTGGCCGTTCCCGACGGTGCTCGGCATGAACACCGACAAGTGGGACTCCCTCTCGGCCGAGCAGCAGGGATGGCTGACCGACGCCGCAGCGGAGATCGACGATGAGTCGATCGGGATCCTCACCAACCCGGCCAGCACGCTCGTCGCCGACCTCTGCGCGACGGGGATCAAGTTCGGCAGCGCCACGCCGGAGAACCAGGCCGCGCTGCGCAAGGCGGTCGACCCGGTCTACGCCCAGTACACGGCCAACGCCGAGACCGGCGCGTTCGTGACGGCGATCGAGAAGATCAAGGCCGAGACCCCGGCTCCGCCGGCCCCGGCGCCCTACCCCGACGGGTGCGCGGAGTAGTCACGCCCCCGATCGTGCCCCCGGCCCCGTGGGTGAGAGCCCGCGGGGCCGGTCGGGTACGGTGATCGTCGTGCCCTCCTGTCACAGGAGATGCCGGGCCGCCCGCGGCCCGTCCCCTCGCGCGGCCGCCAGGCGGCGCGCGAGGTGAGCGTCGGCGAGGCCGCCGGCGTCCCGAGGCCGGCGCCCCACGGGGTCGCTCGCATCACCGCCGCCGCCTCGGCCGCCGCCGCGGGCGTCGCCACGGTGGCGGCGATCCTCGCCGGAGTGGCGATCATCGTCGCGGTGGTCGCCAACATCCTCCGCCGGGAGGTGACCGGCGAGTCGATCTACGGCGCCGAGGAATTCGCGCGCTTCATGTTCCTCTGGATCATCTGGATGGGCGTCTCGCTGGCCGTCCGCCGCGGGGCGGTGACGGTGATCACCCTGGTGTCCGAGCGCGGGCCCTGGTGGTGGCGCGCGGCGGTGCACGGCCTGTCGAGCGGCGCGCTCGGCATCCTGCTCGTCTACGCCTGCTGGCGCTCGGTGGAGTACCTGCAGAGCCCCGCAGCCGTCGACTCGGTGAGCGCCGCCCTGCGCTGGCCGATGTGGATCCCGATCGCCTCGATGACGGTCGGCTACTTCTTCATCACGATCCACTACGCCCACGCGGTCGTGGAGAGCGCGCAGCGCGTGGTGGCCGGCGGCCCGCAGGCGCGCCGCACGGTGGTGGTGGGGCTGATCGGCGGCCTGGCCCTCGCCACGGTGCTCTGGGCCGTCAGCTACGCGCTGCTGCAGGCCGGGGTGACCCCGCTGATCCCGCTCGGGATCCTGTTCGTCTCGCTGACGCTGGCCGGCATGCCGGTGGTCTTCATGCTCTCGTTCGTCGGAATCCTGGGTGCCGCGTCGATCCTCGGCCTGGCCTTCTTCCCGTTCGGCTCGAGCGATCCGCTCTTCCCCTTCCGCACCACCCAGACCTCGATGGGCCTCTCCACCGGCGGGGAGCTGCTGGTCATCTTCGAGTTCCTCGTCGTGGCCGAGGTGATGAACGCGACCGGGCTCTCGCAGCGCCTGATCCGGGTGGCCGCCTCGCTGGTCGGCCACTTCCGCGGCGGAATGGCCTACGTCTGCCAGCTGGTCTCGGCGCTCCTGTCGGGCATCTCCGGCTCGGCCCAGGCCGACGCCGCGGTCATGACGCCGCTGCTGGTGCCCGCGATGGAGAAGGAGGGCTACCGCCGCGACGTGGCCGCCGCGGTCGTGGCGGGCGCCTCGATCAAGGGGCCGGTCGGGCCGATCTCGGTGATGTACATCGCCTACGGGTTCATCGTCTCGGGGCTGGGAGCGGCACCGATCGACCGGATGCTGGTCACCGGCATCGTCATGGTGCTCGGGCTGCTGATCCTCCAGGCCCTGGTGATCTCGATCGTCGTGCGCCGCATCGGCATGGCCTCGCCGCATCCCTTCATGGGCTGGGCGGAGGTGTCGCGGGCGATGCTCCACGGGCTGCCGGTGCTGCTGATCCCGGTGATCATCCTCGGCGGCATCCTCAGCGGCTTCTTCACGCCCACCGAGTCGGCCGGCATCGCGGTGGTGGTGACGCTCGCGCTCGGCCTCGCCTACCGCTCGCTCTCGGCCCGCGCCTTCGCGCGCGCGATCGTCCTGGCCGCCACCGAGACCGGCATCGTGATGCTGCTGCTCGGCGACTCGGCCATCCTCGCCAAGCTGCTCTACCTGGACGGCTTCGGTCAGGACCTCCAGGGGTGGCTCACCGGCATCACCGGCAACCCGCACGTCTTCATGCTGATCGTGATCGGGATCCTGCTGGCCGTCGGGATGTTCGTCGAGCCGCTCCCGGCGCTGCTGATCCTGGCCCCGTTCCTCGCCCCGGTGGCCGTCGGCGTCTACGGGATCGACTCGGTGCAGTTCGCGGTCGTCGTGGTGATGAGCCTGGTGCTCGGGCTGATCCACCCGCCCGTGGGCCTCGTCCTCTTCCTGGTGTCGAGCATCTCCAAGGTCTCGTTCGAGCGCCTGTCGCTGACCCTGCTGCCGTGGCTCGGCATCAGCCTGCTGATGCTCATCGCGGTGGCGATGCTGCCCGCCGGCGCCATCACCTGGCTCGCCGACTGGGTGCTGTGAGCGGCGCTCACAGGGGTTTCACGAACCCCTCCTGAGCTCGTCCCAGCTGGGCCGTCCACCCTGGTCGTGGGCCCGCTTCCCGGGCGAGACGCGACACGAACCAGGAGATCCACATGACCGAGCTCAGGCGCCCCGACCGCATGCGCAAGGCGGCCGCCGTCGCGGCACTGTCGATCGGCCTCGCGGTCGGCGGCTTCGGCATCGCCTCGGCCGCATCCGGCGGCACGTCCTCCGCCGCGACCACGGGCACCGCCGCCGCGACCACCACCGCGCCCGCCCAGGGCACGGCCCCCCAGGGAGCCCCGCCGCAGGGCGCAGCCCCCCAGGGCTGGGGCGGCCAGCGCAGCGACGAGACCGTGCTCACCGGCGACGCGCTCGCCGCCGTCACGGACGCCGCCACGGCCAAGGTGCCCGGCGGGACGATCGTGCGCGTCGAGACCGACGCCGACGGCAACGCGAAGTACGAGGCCCACATGACCAAGGCCGACGGATCGATGGTCACCGTCTACGTCGATGCCGATTACCAGGTGGTCAGCGTCGAGACGCGCTGACCCGGGAGCCGCCCCGCGGGTGTCGCCTCAGGCGACGCCCGCGGCGGCGCGCTGCGCGTTCCCCAGGCCGAGAGCGCCGGCGATCAGCTCGTACGAGCGCCGCCGCGCGGCGTGGTCGTAGGTGATCGTCACGATCATGAGCTCCTCGGCGCCGTAGTCGGCGGCGACCTCCTCGAGGCCGGCGCGCACCGTCTCCGGCGAGCCCGTCACCATCCGCCGCGACGACCTGCGCGGGCGGCCGGGATCGTCCTGCGCGCGCCGCCGGGCGTCCTCGTCCTCGATCCAGCGCACGGCCGTGTCCACCGGGGGCAGGGGGATCAGGTGGCCCCGGCGCAGCAGGCGCATCGCCATCGTGACGCTCGAGGCGAGCAACCGGGCCTCGGCGTCGGTGTCGGCGCAGATGGCCGATACGGCCGCGATCACACGCGGCTCGGGGTGCTCGGCCGAGGGCACGTAGTGCGCGCGGTAGTGGGCCGCGTGGGCCGCGCCCTCCGGGTTGATGAAGTCGGCGAACGCGTAGGGCAGGCCGAGCTCCGCCGCCCAGATCGCGCTCTGCGCCGACGAGCCGAGCAGCCAGAGCTCGGGCGCCTCGGGAAGGCCCGGCAGGGCCGTGAGGCGGCGGAAGGGGTGGTCGTCGGGGATCTCGTCGCGCAGGTAGGCCAGCAGCTCGGCGAGCTGCTGCGGGAAGTCGTCGAGGCCCCCGGCCTGGCGGTTGCGCTGGAGGGCGTAGGTGGTGGTCGGGTCGGTGCCCGCCGCGCGCCCGATGCCGAGGTCGATCCGCCCGGGGAAGAGCCCGGAGAGCACGCTGAAGCTCTCGGCGACCTTCAGCGGCGAGTAGTGCGGCAGCATCACGCCGCCACTCCCGACGCGCATCGTGGAGGTGGCCGACGCGATCGGCCCGATCAGCGCCTCCGGGCTGGCCCCCGCCAGGAGCGGCCCCCCGTGGTGCTCGGCCACCCAGTAGCGGCCGTACCCCAGGTCCTCGGCCAGGCGGGCGAGGTCGATCGTGTTGCGCAGCGCCTGGGCCCCCGTGGTCCCCTCGGCCACCGGCGACTGGTCGAGGACGCCGAACCGGATGCGGGTGGGGGAGGGCGCGCTCATGCCGTCATCGTAGGAGCGTGCCCGCCCCCGTGCCCGCCGGGCGTCAGCGGTACTCGGGGTTGGGATGGTCGAAGCGCGTGCCGGCGTTCCACTCCGAGACCTGGTTGCCGTGGGCGGGGATCCCTCCGGCCGCCTTCAGCATCGAGGCCAGGTGCATCAGGTTCCACGTCATGAAGGTGGTGTTGCGGCGGGTGAACTCGTTCTCGGGCCCGCCGCTGCCGGGGTCGGCATAGCTCGGGCCGGGCCCGGCCTCGCCGATCCAGCCGCAGTCGGCCTGGGGCGGGATGACGTAGCCCAGGTGCTGCAGGGAGTAGAGGACGTTCATCGCGACGTGCTTGATGCCGTCCTCGTTGCCGGTCACCACCACGCCCCCGGCCCGGCCGTAGTAGGCCCACTGGCCCTGGTCGTTGAGCTCGCCCGAGTAGCCGTAGAGGCGCTCGATGACGCTGGTGCAGACGCTGCTCTTGTCGCCGAGCCAGATCGGGGTCGCGAGGATCAGGATGTCGGCGTCCATCACGCGGGCCTGGATGGCGGGCCAGTCGTCGCGCGCGAAGCCGTGCTCGGTCATGTCGAGGTCAACGCCCGGCGGGATCACGTGGTCAACCGCCCGCACCTCGTCGACCGTCACGCCGTGGCGCCGCATGATCGCGATCGCGTTCTGGGCGAGGGCGTCGGTGTTCGAGGGCGCCGGCGAGGGCTTGAGCGTGCAGTTGACGACGATCGCGCGCAGATGGGAGAAGTCGGTCCCGGGCACGGTGACCCCTTTCGGGCGGGTGATGGATGCCGACTCTGCGGCACCCTCGATCAGATGCCGCCGTACCCGTCGTCCGCAAGACCCTCGGGAGCCGGCAGACGCTCCGGAGCCTCGAGCCAGCCCTCGCGCGCCGAGACCTCCCGGGCGGCGTCGAGGGCGACCGTGATGCCGGGGGCGCTCGCGCCGGTCGACCACACCATGCTGAGGCCCATGGTCGCGTCGGGATCGTCGATCGGAACGGTGACGACCCCCTTCCACGAGACGCTGGCCATCGAGACCGGCCCCACGAACAGGTGGTCGGCGTGGCGGCTGAGGTGGGCGAGCAGCGGCTCGCGGTTGTCGGGCGCGGCGGGCGCGATCGCCTGCGGCTCGAAGCCCGCCGCCCGGCAGAGCTCGACCACCAGGCCGCGGAACCCCGGCGCGAGCGCGTGCGGAACCAGCACCAGCGTCTGGCCCTCGAGGTCGCGGATGCCGACCTTCGCCCGCCCGGCGAGCCGGTGGCGCTCGCTGGCGAACACGGCGAGCGGCTCGCGCCGGATCGTCTCTCCGACGACTCCCCGCAGCGGGCGGAACTCGCGCACGAGCCCGAGGTCGATCTCCCCCGAGCGGATCTGATCGAGCACGCGGGTGCTCCAGGCGCGGTTGGCGCTCACGGTCAGCTCCGGCGCCCGCGCCTCGAGCTCGTCGAGGATCAGCGGCAGCGCCTGGTACCCGACGCTCGCGGTATAGGCCACGCGCAGCGTGCCGGCCGCGGTGTCGGCCACCCGCCGCGCCCGCGCCCGGGCCTCCTCGAGGCCCTCCAGCAGCCGTCGGGTGTCCTCGAGCATGCTGTGGCCGGCCTCGGTCAGCTCGACCCGCCGGGTGGTCCTCCTCAGCAGCTCCACGCCGATGTCGCGCTCGAGCGCCCGCACCTGGGCGCTCAGCGACGGCTGCGAGACGTGAAGGCGCGACGCGGCGCGGGTGAAGTTGAGCTCATCGGCGACCGCCACGAAGTAGCGCAGGCGCTGAAGCGTCGTATCCATCGGCACAACCTATCAATCAAGCGTGAATCGGTCTTGGACCTTTGGGGTAGTTGACGTCTACGGTGGGTCGTCAACCCACCGCCACACTCCCCGGAGATCACCTCGATGGCAACAACCCCCGCCTCCAGCGCTCCACCCTTGCGTCTCTCGAGCCGCACCTCCCACTTCGTCCTGCCCAAGCAGTGGGCCTCGATGCGCAAGGCCGAAGCGCTCGAGCGCGAGACGGGAAAGCGCGTCATCCACTTCGAGAAGGGCGACTTCCAGGGCGAGGAGTTCCGCCCGGCGCCCCACATCATGGAGGCGTGCGCCAAGGCCGTCGCCGACGGCCACGTGCGCTACGTGCCGGGCCCGGGCCTTCCCGAGCTGCGCGACGCGATCGCCGAGGAGGCCACCAAGCGCGGCCGCCCGACGGTGCGCGAGGAGGTGCTGGTCACCATGGGCGCCAAGCACGCCCTCACCCAGTCGCTGCTGACCGTCGTGGACCAGGGCGATGAGGTGATCTTCCCCAACCCCGGCTACCCGCCGGACGAGTTCTGGATCACCTATGCCGGGGGCACGGTGGTCTACGCCCCCCTGGTCGAGCCCGACTTCCACTTCGACCTGGACTCGCTCGAGAGCCTGATCACCCCCAAGACCAAGATGATCATCATCAACTCCCCCCAGCGGCCCAACGGCATGACCGTCGGCCAGCTGCCGGAGATCGCCGCGCTGTGCGCCGAGCACAACGTGATCGCGCTCACCGATGAGATCTTCAGCCACATGGTCTACTCGGGCGCCGAGCACAAGACCATCGCCGCGGTGCCCGGGATGGCCGACCGCTCGATCCTGGTCAACACCTTCTCCAAGACCTACATCATGACCGGCTTTCGGATCGGCTGGTGCGTGGCCAACAAGGACCTGATCACCACGATGGACATCTTCCAGCAGAACTCGGTCACCAACGTGCCCGCCTTCGTCCAGCTGGCGGCGCTGGCGGCCATCACCGGCCCCCAGGACCACGTCGAGGTGATCACCAAGAAGCTCGAGGGTAAGCGCGACCGCACCGTCGCCGCCCTCAACAAGATGCCCGGCGTCGAGTGCCCCACCCCCGACGGCTCCTTCTACGTCTTCCCCGACATCCGCGGCACCGGCATGACCGCCCAGCAGTTCGCCGACTACATGATCGAGAACTACCAGGTCGGCGTCGTGGCGGGCTCCGCCTTCGGCGACCGCGGCGAGGGCCACATCCGCCTCACCTACGCCTGCCCCGACGACGTCCTCGAGGAGGGCCTCGACCGGATCAAGAACGGCCTCGAGGCGCTCTAGGGAGCCTCAGCGCCCAGCGGTACGCACGTCGCGAAGGCGGCCCCTCGGGGCCGCCTTCGCCGTTGGCGGGTCAGTGCCGGCCGACCGCCACGATCGCCAGCCCGCTGTCGGTCGTCAACGCGGGCACGAGCCGTTCGTGAATGGCGATCCCCTCGGCCGACCAACGCATCTCCACCAACGGCCGGCGCGGCGTGCCCCCCGCGACGACGATGCCCGACTCGCCGTTGACGAGGCGCACCAGGGTGCCGATCGGGTACATGGCCAGGCCGTCGGCGAATGCCCGGACGACCCTCGGATCCCACGCGCGCCCGGCGAGTCCCTCGACCAGGTCCATCGCCTGCGCCGGCGTCAGGGTCTCGCGGTAGGGATGGACGTGCGTCGCCGACGAGTAGAGATGGCAGATCCCGACCGCCTGTGCCTCCTCCAGGATGTCGGTCCCGCGCAGGCCGTTGGGGTAGCCGGTTCCGTCGACGTGCTCGTGGTGCTGGAGGGCGACCTCGCAGATCTGGGGCGCGAGCACGGGGGCCAGGGGCGCCAGCAGCATGCTCCCGACATAGGGGTGCAGGCGCATCACCCGCACCTCCTCCGTGTTCAGGGCACAGGGCTTGAACACGGCCTCCTCGGGGAGCCGCAGCATGCCGATGTCGGCGAACAGGGCGCTGATCGTCGCCTGCACCAGCCGCGTCGCCTCCCACCCGCGCCGGATGCCGACCATGGCGACCATGAGTGCGGTGTCCATGCTCGGGCCGAGGAAGCCGGGGCGGAGCCCGAACGTCCGCAGCAGCTCGGTCGCGGCGTTGGACGCGGCGACCGTCTCGATCGCCTCCTGCAGCACCTCGGCCGCACGCTCGCCCACGGCCGGGTCATGGGCGACCGTCTCGGGGCGCCTGTTGCGCAGGTTTCCGCGCAGCACCTCGACCATCGTCGCGCAGACCTCGCGGCGATCGGCGGCCACGCTCATCCGGAGCTCGCGGATCGGGCCGGGCGGCGGCCGGCGGGGCGCCTCTGGGAGAGTCGATTTCGCATTCGTCCAACGAATACATCGTTGGTCGAGTTGCGGAATCAAGCGCAGAGGACCCCTGCAAAACTATCCTCTAGCGCGCAGTAAAACTTGATGATCAGGCCGTTCTGAGGGCTAGGCCCTCCCGTACACCGGGATGGCGGCGCCGGTGACCGCGCTCGCCTCGGGTGAGCAGAGGAAGGCGATCACGGCCCCGATCTCCTCCGGCCGGACCCACGCGGTGGGGTCGGCATCGGGGTTCGCCGCCCGGTTGGCCGGCGTGTCGATGACGCTCGGCAGGACCGCGTTGACGCAGACGCCCGAGTGCTTGACCTCCTCCGAGGCCGCCGCCACAAGGGCGATGACCGCGGCCTTCGAGGCCGCGTACGCGCTCGCCCCGGCGAAGGGGCGCAGCGCGGCCCGCGTGCCCACCGCGACGGCCCGCCCGGCGCCGCGGGCCGCCATCCCGGGCAGCGCGGCCCGCAGCCCGAGCGCCACGGTGCGCGTGTTGAGCGCGAACTGGCGGTCCCACTGCTCCATGTCCATCCCCCCGACGGGGGCGCCGTCGAGGTATCCGCCCACCAGTTGCACCAGCGCCCAGACCCCGTCCGGTTCACACGATGCGATCAGGCCGGCCAATGACTCCTCGGATGTCACGTCCACGCGCTCCAGCCGGCACCGGTCGCGCAGGTCGGCGGGGAAGCGCTCGATCTCGCGCTCGGCGATCCACGTCACCACCACGTCGTGCCCCGCGTCGGCGAGCGCCCGCACCACTCCCAGGCCGAGGCCCCCGGTTCCACCCGTCACGATGGTCGCACCCGCCCGTCCGGTCATCGATCCGCTCCCTGGTCGCGTCGAGTGCCCACCCTCTCAGGGCACGCGGGCACGGGCTACCCTCGCGAGCATGGCCCAGCCCCCCGAGTTCGGCGGCTTCTCCGACGTGGACGCCACCGGCGATCACCCCGGCTACGCCGGCTACCTCGACGCGGTGCGCGGCGTCGGTGCGGTGGCCGAGTGGAAGGAGCGCAGCTTCGTCCTGCTCGAGCCGCGCCCCGGCGCGGTCGTTCTCGACGTCGGCTGTGGCACCGGAGAGGATGTCCGGGCGCTGGCGGCGCGGGTCGCGCCCGGGGGCCGGGCGATCGGCATCGACGCGAGCGCCGCGATGATCGAGGAGGCGCGCCGGCGCGACGACGGCACGGGTGAGTTCCGGGTGGGCGACGCGACGCGGCTCGACCTGCCGGACGCCGCGGTCGACGGTGCGCGCGCGGAGCGCACCCTGCAACACCTCGTGAGGCCCGGCGACGCGGTCGCCGAGATGGCGCGGGTCGTGAGGCCCGGCGGGCGCGTCGTCGTGGCCGAGCCCGACTGGGAGACGCTGGTCGTCGACCCCGGCGATCCCGCGACCGGACGCCAGGTCGCCCGCGCCGCGGCGGGCCGGGTGCGCTCGGGCACCGTCGGCCGGCGCCTGCGCGGGATGCTGATGGCGGCCGGGCTCACCGAGGTGGACGTCGTCGCGCGGGTGCTCCTGGTGACCGATGGGCCTCGTGCCGAGCTGCTGTTCGACCTCGGCGGCGCGCTCGAGGGGGCGGTGGCCGCCGGGGCGGTGGACCGCCCCGCGGCGGCGGCGTGGCGGCAGGAGGTCGCGCGGGCGGCGGCCGAGGGCCGGCAGCTGGCCGCCATGACGGCCTTCATGGCCTGGGGGCGCGTGGCCGGATGAGGGGCGCGCAGACCCGCGCCGAGGTACGCTCGCGCGGCGAAAGGCAACCCGGATCAGGAGCGCGTCGATGAGCATCGACTTCAACGAGTGGAACAAGGGGATCATCGCCGAGTTCCGCGCCAACGGCGGCGTGGTCGGCGGGCAGTTCGAGGGCGCGGACATGATCATCATCCAGACGAAGGGCGCGAAGACCGGTGCGACGCGCGTCAACCCGCTGGTGCGCCTCGACGACGGCGGCAACACGTACGTCATCGCCTCGAAGGCCGGCGCGCCCGACAACCCCGACTGGTACTACAACCTCATCGCGAACCCGGAGATCACGGTGGAGCTCGGCACCGAGACCTTCCCGGCGCGGGCGACCGAGATCGAGGACGACGCCGAGCGCGATCGTCTCTACGCCGAGCAGGCCAAGCGCTTCGCGAGCTTCGCCGACTACGAGAAGATGACCACGCGCCGGATCCCGGTCATCCGCCTCGATCGCGTCTGATCCAGGCTGACGGTCAGGGGCTGACGCAGAAGTCGCTGATGCCGAGCGGCACGGGGGCGTAGCCGCCGTCGCGGTGGGGCCACACGCGCCAGACGAAGCAGTCGCCGCGCGTGAGGGCCATGCCCTTCGGAAGCGCGAACCGCGTGCCGCCCGGGAAGGCCGAGCCGACCTTGACCAGCCGGTTCGCCGGCCCGAGCCGGAAGAGCTGGACGTTGTAGAGGCGCGTGCCGGCCGGCGCGCCGCGCCAGCGCAGCACGGGCCGCGTGGTCGCGACCGTGGCGCCCGGGCGCGGGCTGAGCCGCAGCGCGTGGCGCCGCAGGAGGTTGAGGCGCGCGCGCCCGGGGCGCGCTGCCTCTCCGGCCCTGGCGGCCGCTCCGGGGACGAGCGAGAACGGCTCCGAGCCCCACGGCCCGACATTGCCCGGCTCGTCGGTGAGGCGCACCTCGAAGACGTAGGCGCCGGGAGGCAGCGGGCCGGGGGTGACCCGGTTCTGGGCCGTGTCGAGGGGTCCGGCCACGATCCGCCCGCCCGCTCCGCGGATCCGCCAGGTGGCGACCGTGCCGGGGTCGTCGCCCCAGGTGAACGCGGGAGTCGTCGTGAGCGGCTGCCCGGTTCCGGAGGCGGTGGGCGACGGCGCCGCCGGGGCGGTGGCATCGACCGCGAAGGTCCGGGAGACGAACTCGCCCTCGGCACCGGCCAGGTTCCGCTGGGCCACGCGGAAGACGTACGCACCGTCGGGCAGTGGCGCGAGCGCGGCGCGCCCGCCGCCCGCCGCGACCTCGCCCGACTGCACCGGCGCGCCGCCGGCGTCGGCGACGATCCAGCGCGACGCCGCGCGGCTCCCGGTCCAGGAGAAGACCGGCGCACCGGAGGTCGACGTCCCCGAGGGGCCCTCCACCACCTCGGGGGCGGCCGGGGGCGTCGCCACCGTCACGGCGGTGCGCAGGTCGACGGGGGTGCTCGCGACGCCCCCGAGGGTGTTGACCAGGCGCACGAACCAGCGGTGGCGTCCGTCGTCGGGCAGGTCCACCGACGCCGTCGCGCTGAGCGTGCCGGCCGGCGCCTCGGCGGCCTTGACGACCCCGCCCGGGGTCTCCACCAGGATCTCGTAGCGGGCGATCGGGACGCCCGAGCTTCCCGCGGTCCAGCTGAAGGACGGCCGCAGGGTGCCGACCACGGCGCCGTCGGCGGGCAGCTGGGGCAGGGCGGGCTCGGCGAGGGCCGGCGCGGCCGCCAGCAGCGACGCCACGGCGGCGGGTGCCGCGAGGAGCGCCGAGCGGCGTCGCGCGGCGCGGCGACGGGCGACGGGGGTGCGGCTCTCGGACATCGGTGACCCCTTCGACTCGGGTGGTGGAGACCGGGGTCAGTCCACCACCCGAGTGTCACCGGGCACTCACGGCATGCTCAGGCAGCCACGGCCGGCCCCGGGGGGCCGGCCGTGGGATCACGGCTGGGTGGCCAGCGGGCCCTCGCCGCCGGGGTAGCAGAAGGAGGCCTTGGGCGAGTAGAAGCCCCAGGTCACCTGCAGCGGGTCGGCCGGGCGCAGGGCGTAGACCGGGTGGGTCGGCTCGAGGAACTCGAAGGTGAGGACCTCCCACGGCTGCGCGAGCGGCGCGTTGAACGGGTAGAGGCCGCTGGTGAGCGTGCCGCCGACGTCGGTCACGTACCGCAGCTGGCCCTTGCCGATGAACGACAGGTCGTCGCCCACGCGCGCGGTGGTGCGGATGATGGGCGTGCCCCCGGCCGAGGTCGTCGCGGTGAGGATGCCGTCCGTGATCTGCAACACGGTCTCGCCCGCACCGGCGGGGACGCCGCGCTTGGCCGCGTAGGCCCGCATGTCGGCGTTGGAGTTGAAGTAGTGCGTCCACCAGCGGCCGGGCACCCCGCCCTGGGGCGTGTCGTGACCCGACAGGTCCGCGCCGGCGTAGGTGAGGGAGTAGGCCTCGAAGCCGGAGGTCTGATCGTCCGAGTCCACGACGTACTGGTTGATGAAGCACTGGTTGTTCTCGGCGAGCGCGAGCTCGGACGGGACCAGCGCGCGAACGGCCTCCGGATCGGCCGGCACCCACGTGAAGTAGAGCATCCGGCTGTCGGTGACCAGCTGGGGGGCTTCGAGCATGTGCGATCTCCCGGGATCTAAACGTTTAGATGTGCCGGATCAGCCTATTCCGACGAGCCGTCGGGCGCACCCCTCAGGACGGTGGCGGCCCGGTGGTGCCCCGGATCGTCAGGGCGGTCGGCATCAGTCCCGGTGCGGGCGCCTCGCCGCGCTCCATCAGGGTGGCCAGCATCGCCCCCGCCAGCTCGCCCATGGGGAGGTAGGGCACGAACACCGACGTCAGTTGGAGCGCGGCGCTCTCGGGGAGGTCGTCGATCCCGGCGATCGAGATGTCCTCGGGCACCCGCAGCCCCATCCAGCGCACCGCCTCGAGGGCTCCGACGGCGAGCGAGTCGCTGAGCGCGAGGATCGCCGTGGCGCGCGGCGCGCGCCCCACCACCACGCGCGCGGCCTCGACGCCGTCGCCGCGCACCGGCCCCACGGCGCGCTCCTCCTGCGCGCGCCCGGCGGGCCGGCCGTGGAAACCGGTCGGCGTCCTGGCCATGAAGACCTCGACCGGACCGGCCTCGCCCCATCCCCGGCGCGCGCCCTCCAGCCGCTCGCCGCAACCGGGCCAGGAGAGGATGGCGAGCCGGCGGTGGCCGAGCTGGGCGAGGTGGCGCGCCGCCTCGGCGGCCCCCGCCGCGACGTCGGCTCCCACCGCGCTCACGCCGGCGACCGCCGGCGCGTCGACCGCCACGACCGGGCCCTGCAGGGCCGGCGCCGCCGACGCGTCGCGCAGCAGCACCCACCCATCGACCGCCGCTCCCCCGGGGTGCCCGGTGAACAGCACGCTCACCCCGGCGCGGTCGCACGCGTGGATCAGCCCGCGGGCGACCAGCGCGGCCGACGTGTCGGCCAGCAGCGGCTCGGCGGCCCCCGCCGCGACCAGGGCCACGACGCCCGTGCGGCCCGACGCGAGCGAGCGGGCCAGCGGATTGGGCCCCGCGTAGCCGAGCGCCGCGGCCGCGCCGAGCACGCGCTCGCGGGTGCTCGACGCGACGCGCTCCGGGTGGCTGAAGGCGTTCGAGACCGTCCAGAGTGACACCGAGGCGAGCGCCGCGACGTCCTTCATGGTCGGGCCGCCGCGTGGTGAGCGCTGTCGGGCCATGCGAGGCCCGCATTCTTACCGTGCCGGGGCGCGCGGTGCGCCCGGCGCCCGGTCGGCCGGTCTAGGCCAGGACGTCGAGCGCGGTGACGGTCTCGAGCAGGGCCTGCGACGAGGCGGCCTGCGTGACCGCCTGTGAGGGCGATGACGCCGGCACCGGCCGGGCCGCGTCGAGCACCTTGGCGAGCAGCGCCATCTGCACCGAGCCGGGCACGCCTGAGGTCGCGGAGGTGCTCACAACCCCATGATCGGCGGGCCGGCCGCCGGTCTTGATCGCAAGGGGTCGCGGCCGCGGCCGCGAATCCGTGCGGTAATCCTGCGCAGACGGGCTACCGTATGAGCACATCACCAGGCGGGCGCGGCGCAAAGAGGCGCCCGGCGTCCATGTGCCCCCGCCTCTCATTTGAAGGAATCGCCAACTGACCAGCCTTGATTTCTCCCACCTCGGCGTGGCGCCGGGGATCGCTGCCGCCCTCGCCGCGCGCGGCATCGCCACACCGTTCCCCGTGCAGGAGAGCACCATCCCCCTCGGTCTCGAGGGCGCCGACATCTGGGTGAAGGCCCCCACGGGCTCGGGCAAGACCCTCGCCTTCGGCATCCCCCTGATCCAGCGCGCCGAGCCCGGCGTCCCGTGGCAGGCGCTGATCCTGTCGCCCACGCGCGAGCTCGCCCGCCAGATCGGGGCCGAGCTCGAGCCGCTCGCCGAGGCGTGCGGGCTGAGCCTCGCGGTCGCCTACGGCGGCGAGGACCTCGACAAGCAGTCGAAGGCCGCCAAGACCGCCGAGGTGCTGGTCGCGACGCCCGGCCGCCTGCTCGACCTGATGGCCCGGCGCGCCGTCTCGCTCAAGGAGCTGCGCTCCCTGGTGCTGGACGAGGCCGACCGCATGCTCGACATGGGCTTCACGCCCCAGGTGAAGAAGATCGTCGCGCGCTGCCCCAAGGAGCGCCAGACGCTGCTCTTCTCGGCGACGCTCGACGGTGAGATCCGCACGCTCGCCGAGGGGCTCACCCGCCACCCGGTGAAGGTCGAGACCGCCGGCCAGACCGACGAGCACTCCGACGACTCGCACGTGACCCACACCTTCGTGGCGTGCGCGCACGGCGACCGCGAGGAGAAGGTCGCCGACCTGATCGCCGAGGCCGACGGCCGCGCGCTGGTGTTCTGCGAGACGCGCATCGGCACCGAGCGGCTCTACGAGCGCATGATCAAGCGCGGCATCCGGGCCCACCGAATCCACGGTGAGATGACCCAGGCCTCCCGTCAGAAGGCGCTCGCCGCGTTCACGGCGGCGCCCGAGGGCGTCCTGGTCGCGACCGACGTCGCCGCCCGCGGCATCGACGTGACCGACCTGGCGCTCGTCGTCAACGCCGACGCGCCGACCGATGCCGACTCGTACACCCACCGCGCCGGGCGCACCGGGCGCGCGGGCGCCGACGGGCGCGTGGTGACGCTTGTCGCGCCGGACGTCGTCTCCGACTTCTCGCGCATCGCCGTGACGCTCGGCCTCGAGGAGGAGTTCCGCGGGGCCGGTCTCGCCGTCGCGCCGTCGCGGACGCTCTACGCCCGCCGCCGGGGAGTGCTCTCGCACGCCCCCAAGCGCGCGCGCACCGTGGTCGTGGACGACGAACGCGCCCAAGCCGACCAATCGCGTGAAGCGCGGCAGCGTGCGCCCGTCGGCCGTGCCGGCCGCCGCCGAGAGCGAGCCGGCCGAGGTGACCACCGCCACGCGCCACGTCCGACGAGTCCGAGACCGCCGCGCCACGGCCCCGCAACCGAATCAAGCGGGGGACGTTCCGCCCCTCGGCCTGATCGGCCTCCAGACCGCCCTCTCGGGTGGCCCTCCGCGTCGTCAGGGCATACGATCCCCAACCAGTTCGTGCGTCCGCGGCATTCGGTTCTCCTGGTGTTCGAGACAGGGAGACACGCATCATGGGCCACCCGATTGTGAGTCTCCCGCTCCCGATCCGGTCGCGCCCGTGACCGGGGGCGAGGACTACCTCTGGGCCGACCGGATCCAGCTCTCGAGCATCCTGCTCGCCGAGCGGGCCCAGGTCAGCGACGGCAAGCTCTACGTGATGGGCGGCGGCTTCGACTGCGTGCGCCACACCCTGCCGGTGGGCCTCGACGCCAGCCTCGCCCTGATCCTCGAGGTCCCCTGGGGCCTGCTCGAGACCCCCTATCGGGTGCACCTCGAGCTGGCCGACGCCGACGGGGCGGTCGCCGGCTTTCGCAAGGGCTTCGAGCTGGCGAGCAGCCCCCCGAGCACTGGCGCCGGGGAGTTCCCCTCACCGTCCCCCTCGTCTTCCCGGTCCGCGCCGAGCTGGACGAACCCGGCCGCTACGCCGTCAGGTGCCTGATCGAGGGCGAGGAGAGGGGCCGGGTGGCCTTCGAGGTGGAGCAGATCGCCGCCTGAGGACACGTGCTCTCCGGGGGCCTCGACACGTGATCGTCTGGGGCGTCAACGGTGAGTGATCCCGGTGCTTGTCCCTAACGCCCCAAGGCCCCACTTGCGGGGGCCTTGGGCGGCAAATCGCCTCTACCGAGGCGATTTGCACCCAGCAGGCACCGCCTTCGGCGGGGATGGCCTCTGGAACACCGAGACGATCACGCACCTGGGACGGCCACACAGGACGATTCCGGGGGCTACGCCCACACGATCACATCGCGCCGCGCCTGTTTGCGGATCGCGACCAGGCTGATCGCGCGCCGACAGACGATCCGAAGATCAAAGGCACCATGAGGCCCGCCATGGATCGAGCAGGGTTGCGCGCCAGCGGCCTCCCTGGAGCCGATGGGTGAGGCCTGAAGCTTGAAACAGGGTTCGTCGTCTTGCGGACCACTGAGATTGCTGTACCGCGACGTACCCCGGGCGAAGCCCGGAGGAGCGATGCTCCTATGTCGTGTCAAGCACTCGTGGCGGTCGCCTCCAGGAGTCGGAAGAGGTGGCGGGCGAGGTAGCGCTTGAGGCAGCGGGTGGCATCGCGGCGGCTCTTTCCCTCGCCCACACGCCGCTCGATGTAGGCCCGGGTGGCCGGGTCGATCCGCTTTCGCACCAGCACGATGGCGTGCAGGGCGTAGTTGAGCTGGCGATCGCCACCACGATCCAGGCGATGGCGCACCACCTGACCCGATGAGGCGGGGATCGGCGCCACTCCGCCCAGGCGTGCGAAGGCGGCCTCGGAGCGGATCCGCCCCCGATGCGACCAGCTGATCAGAAGGCGGGCGGCGTTGATCGGGCCGACCCCGACCTCGCCAAGGAGCGCCGGGGCGATCTGGGTGACCTGCAGGGCGATCGCCTGCTCGAGCTCGCGGGCCTCGGCGCTGGCGCTGAGGATCCTGCGCGCCAGCGCACGCAGCGCCAGGGCGACGGCGCCCGTCACCGGATCGGTGTGGGCCTGGGGGCGCAGGCCCGCGCAGCGGGTAAGGAGCGCCTGGCGGGTCAGCCCGCGAAGCGGCTCACGCAGGCCGTCGGGGGCGGTGAGGACCATTGCCCGCAGCTGGCACAGGGCGGCCCGGCGGATGTCGATCGCCCCATCGCGGGCGAGCATCAGGACGCGCAGGATCTCGCGCGGCCCATCGGCGCGCGGCTGCGTGTCATGGACCGCCCCGAGCACCGAGCGGGCGGCCCGCACCGCATCCAGGGCATCGGACTTGGCCCGCACACCGGGCCCGGGAGGGCCCGCTTCCACGACCAGCTCACCGGCCCGGGCCAGGTGACGCCACAGGCCCGCCCCGTAGGAGCCGCAGCCCTCCACGGCCCAGGCGCGCTCGCCGCGCCCCAGAGCCTCAACGCGCGCGAGCGCGCCCCGGTAGCCGGCCGGATCGGCCCGGATCACGAACTCGGCGATCACCTCGCCCGTGCCTGCGCCCACCACCGCCAGGGCATGCGCATCACGGTGGGTGTCGACGCCGACCACGACATCGATTGACTGTGCCACCATCTGCTCCACCTCCAGACTCCGCTTTGGGGGGACGGCGTCCGGCCTGGGGCTGGGAAACCGCACGGCAGACCTGTGACGGGTCACGCCCCGAGGGCGGACAGGCTCCTGATCAGGCCACTGCGGCGGGCACCAGGCCGGCGCCGAGCGACCGAGCGGACACATCGATCCAAGGACACCGCCCAGGCGGGTCAGGAACCAAACGGGTCACGCCCGGCCACTCGCCACCAGCCTGGCAACGACGGCCCCAGACACGAAACCGTCACCGCGCAGACTCACAGGAATCAAAATGGCCCCGGCCAGGGGCCATTTTGTCGCCCTGATCTCCCCGCAAGTGGGAGATCAGTGCGTTGACGCACGTCCGGGTGAGGCGTTCCGATGGACGCCCCAGACGATCGTCCCAAAGAGTGGGGCCAGAACCACTCCGTCCCGAGCAGAGCTCGGAGCTGAGACACACTCCGTCCCGAGCAAGGCGAAGTGGTTCAGCTCCGGGGTGGTCGCACTCCGAGGCGGTCGAGCCTCGTCCCGAGCAAAGCGAAGTGGTTCAGCTCCGGGGTGGTCGAGCCTCGTCCCGAGGAAAGCGGAGTGCTTCAGCTTCGAAGTGGTTCAGCTTCGGAGTGGTTCAGCTCCGTCCTGAGCGGAGCGGGGTGAGACCACGTCACCAGGCGGGTCGTCCGAGACGACCCGCCTGGTGGGAGGGGCTACCTCAGAGCGAGGGCGGAGTCCGAGTTGCGGAGGCGCTCGATGGCGAGGGCCTCGATCTGGCGGATGCGCTCGCGGGTGACGCCGTGGCGCTTGCCGAGGACGTCGAGGGTGACGGGCTCCTCGCCGCCGAGGCCGTAGCGGGAGACGATGACGCCCCGCTCGCGCTCGGTCAGCTCGCCCAGGAGGTTCATCAGAGCCTCCTCGCGGAGCACCTGACCGGTCTCGTACTCGGGGTCGAGCGCCTGGTCGTCGGTGAGCAGCGCGCCGAACTCGGTCTCGCTGTCGCCGACGGGCGAGTTCAGCGACGCCGAGGCGGCGGGCAGCTCGCGCAGCTCCTCGACCTCGGAAGCCGTCATGCCGAGGGCCTCACCCAGCTCCTCGAGCGTGGGCTCGCGGCCCAGCGACCCGACCAGCGAGCGCTCGGCGCGGGCGAGCTTCGAGATCTTCTCCACCACGTGCACGGGGATGCGGATGGTGCGGCCGTCGTTGGCCAGGCCGCGCTGGATGGCCTGGCGGATCCACCAGGTGGCGTAGGTCGAGAACTTGAAGCCGCGGCGCCAGTCGAACTTCTCGACCGCGCGCACCAGGCCGAGCGTTCCCTCCTGGATCAGGTCGAGGAACGGCAGGCCGCGGTTGCGGTAGTTCTTGGCGATCGAGACCACCAGCCGCAGGTTGGCGGCGATCATGTGGTCGCGGGCAGTGGCGTCGCCCTTCTCGACCCGCTTGGCGAGGCGCATCTCGTCGGCGGCGGTCAGCAGCGGGACCTTGCCGATCTCGCGCAGGTAGAGGGCGAGGCTGTCGCCGAGCGCCGGCATCTGCGCGGTCATGCGCAGCGGCGGGGGGGCCTGGGCGGCGAGACGCGCCCGTGCGTCGGCCTCGTCGATCAGCTCGACACCGGCCTCCTCCAGCTCCGCGATGGCGGCCTCCACGGCTGCCGGGCCGCGGCCCGCCTCCTCCAGCACCTCGGCGACCTCCTCGAGGGAGAGGAAACCGAGAACCTCACCACGCGCCAGGAGCTCCGGCGGAACGATCTCTGACCCCACGCTGCTGCCGACTGGAATGACTGCCTCCTCGCTGATGACCGACCAACGAGAATAGAGACTTCGGAGCGGCTGTACGAGGACGACTTGTCGCGAACCGGGGCGCCATCCGTCACCGGATGCGCCGGATCTGCCTCGGGAGCCCACGGGAATCAGGTTTCTGCGTCCGAGAGGAACGTCTCAGGCGCGGGGATCGAGCACGGCGACCTCGCCCAGGGGCATCTGCAGGAACCGCGTCGCCAGCCGCCTGAAGCCCTCGGCGTCGCCGCTGCAGGCGAAGCGGCGGGTCCCCTCCGGCCCGGGCGCCCTCCGGATGCCCTTGCGGTCGAGCGTCTCGGCCACCTCACGGGCGATCTCGCGGCGGCCGTCGATGAGGGTCACGCCCGGCATCGCCCGGCGCAGGAGCCGCTCGATCATCGGGAAGTGCGTGCAGCCGAGGATGACGGTGTCGACCTCGGCCGCGACCAGCGGCGCGGTGTAGCCGGCCACCATCTCCACCACCCCGTCGTCGACCGCCTCGCCGCCCTGGATCACCGGCGCCAGGCGGGGACAGGCGACGGTGACCAGCTCCACCCCGGCGTCCTGGGCGCGGATCATCCGCCCGTACGAGCCCGAGCGGGCGGTGGCCGCCGTGGCCAGCAGGCCGACGCGGCGGTTGCGGGTGGCGTGGACGGCGGCCCGGACCTCGGGGTGGATCACGCCGATCACCGGGGTGTCGAGCTCGCGCTGCAGGTCGGCGAGGGCGACGGCGGTCGCGGTGTTGCAGGCGACGACGATCAGCTTCACCCCCTGGCCCACGAGCCAGTGCCCGATCGCGAGCGCGCGGGCGCGGACCTCGCGGGCCGAGCGGTCGCCGTACGGGAACCAGGCGGTGTCGCCGAAGTAGACGAAGTCCTCCTGGGGGAGCGTGGCGAGGCACTCGTCGAGGACGGTGAGCCCGCCGACCCCCGAATCGAAGACCCCGATCGCCTGGGAGGCCGTGAGCGGCACGCGCTCCACGATAGACCCGGCGGGCATGCGGGCGGTCCGGGGTTTCCCGCATCCGGCAGGTGACCGACACCGACGCGGCGCGCCGAGCGCGGCGCGAGGCTGGTTCCATGGGCGAGGACGCGACATCCGCAGCGGGTGACCACGGTGGCCCCCTGATCCGCCGCGGCGAGCCCGGCGACGCGTCGGCGATCGCCGAGCTGATCCGCCGGGAGAACCATCGCCCGGCCGACGAGACGGCGATCGCGACGAGCCTCGCCGGCGCCCCGAGCATCGTCGCGCTCGAGGGCGGCGAGATGGTCGCCTTCTTCTACGGCAGGCCCTTCGCGCCCGACATCGTCGAGATGCAGAACATGCTGATCGCCGACAGCCATCGCCGCCGCGGTCTCGGGCGCACGATGGTCGCCCGGATCGAGCAGGACCTGCGCGAGGCCGGCTACCGGGCGGCGATCGGCGCGAACTCGATCCTCCACCCCGGCGCCACGCCCGAGCGCTGCATGGCCGCCCGCGCCTTCTGGGTGCGGATGGGCTGGCGGATCATCCTCGCCACGGGCGGCTCGGTGGTGCTGATGCGGTGGCTGGGCCCCGAGGACGACGACTCCGTGGCCGAGGGAGCACCGGCGCCGTCCTGAGGGCCTGTTAGAAACGCCGTGTGCCGCGCACCCCCGCCGATGAGGCATCCCCCCGCCGCCGGGGCCGACGCACGGCGGGCGTCGCCGGGGCCGCCCTCGCGGGACTGGTCGCCTACGACCTGACCCAGCGCCGCCACGCGATCCTGCGCAACTTCCCCGTGGTGGGGCACCTGCGCTACGTCCTCGAGGCCTTCGGCCCCGAGTTGCGCCAGTACATCGTCACCGGCAACGACGACGAGCGCCCCTTCTCGCGCAACCAGCGCCGCTGGGTCTATGCGACGGCCAAGCGCCAGGATCCCTACTTCGGCTTCGGGTCGGACGTCGACTGGTCGCGCCACCCCGGCCACATCCTGATCAAGCAGGCGGCGTTCCCGCATCCGCCGCCCGCGGCCGGAGAGCCCGAGGGCTGGCCGCTGCCGTGCGCCAAGGTGCTCGGCGCGGGCAACGGGCGCCGCCATGCCTTCCGGCCCGCCTCGGTGGTCAACCTCTCGGGCATGAGCTTCGGGGCACTCGGGGCGAACGCCGTCGAGGCGATGGACCGCGGCTGCCTGCGCGCCGGCTGCCTCCACAACACCGGTGAGGGGGGCCTGAGCGTCCACCACCGCCACGGGGCCGACCTGGTCCTCCAGATCGGCACGGCCTACTTCGGCTGCCGCGACGCCGACGGGCGCTTCAGCATGCCCGCCCTCCTGGAGCTGGTGGACCGGAACCCCGTGCGGGCGATCGAGATCAAGCTGAGCCAGGGCGCCAAGCCCGGCGTCGGCGGGATGCTGCCCGGCGCCAAGGTGACGCCCGAGATCGCCGAGGCCCGCGGCGTGCCGGTCGGGCGCGACTGCGAGAGCCCGCCGCGGCACTCGGAGTTCCAGGGAGTGCCGGGCCTGATCGAGTTCATCGAGCGGATCGCCGACGCCACCGGGCTGCCGGTGGGGATCAAGTCGGCCGTCGGGGAGCTCGGCTTCTGGCAGGAGCTGGCGCAGCGGATGGACCGCGAGCGGGCCGGGCCCGACTTCATCACGATCGACGGCGGGGAGGGCGGCACCGGGGCCGGGCCGCTGGTCTTCACCGACCACGTCGCGCTTCCGCTGCGCATGGCCTTCAGCCGCGTCTACCGGCTGTTCGCCGCCACCGGAGCCGCCGACCGGACCGTCTTCGTCGGGTCGGGCCTGCTCGGTCTGCCGGCCAACGCCCTGCTGGCCTTCGCCATGGGGTGCGACATGGTCAACGTGGGACGTGAGGCGATGCTCGCCATCGGCTGCATCCAGGCGCAGCGCTGCCACACCGGCCGCTGCCCGACGGGCATCACCACCCACTCGCCCTGGCTGCAGCGCGGGCTCGATCCCGAGCGGGCCGCGGAGCGGCTCGGCAACTACGTGGTCGGCCTGCGCTCCGAGCTGCTGCGCCTGGCGCGCACCTGCGGGGTGCCCCACCCGGCACTGGTGGCGCTCGACCAGATCGAGCTGCTCGACGGCGCCCGCTCGGTGCCGGCCGCCGAGCGCTTCGGCTACCGCAACGGCTGGGGGCTGCCGGGCGACGCCGACCAGGAGGCCCTCAAGGCGCTGATGCTCCGGCTCTCCGAGGCCCTGCCCGACGCGCTCGAGCGCGAGGTGGGCACCGGCCCGGGGGACCCGCCGACGTTCCCCTAGTCAGCGGCGGCGTCCGCGCTCTCGTTGAGCTCCGCCAGGGCGCGGAGGATGTCGAGGGTCGAGAGCAGGCCGACCGGCCGCCCCGATCCCCTCGCCACCACGACCAGGTGCTGCACCCGGGCCTCGTGCATCTGACGCACCGCGTCGCCGAGGGGCGCGTCGGCCGCCACGCTCTCGAGGCCCTCGCCCGCGAGCTCGGCCACCGAGGCGGCCGGGGAGGCGGCGTCGAGCGCCGCCACCAGGTCGAGGGCCGAGAGCAGCCCGATGAAGCGGTCGTCCTCGGCGGGGTCCTCGGGCACCTCCACCACGGCCAGGCAGTGGATGCGCTCGGTCGCCATCAGGTCGGCGGCCGCCTCCAGCGGGAGGTCGGGCGGGCACATCCGGATCGGGGCGCTCATGACGTCGAGCACCCTCCAGGCGGCGATCACGGCTCGCGGGTCGTCGGACATGCATCGATCATCCTCCGCCGGGCAGGGCGCCGCACGCGGGGAGGTCGCGGATCCTCCGCTCGGCTCAGCCGAAGGGCCTATCCGCGTCGCCCCCGATGGCGCCCCGCCGGCGCCGGTCGCGGCTACGGCGCCCGCGCCCCGAGCGGTCCCGGCCCGGGGGGCCCGCTCGGCTCCGCCGCCTGCGGCCGGTCGGGCAGCCGGGCGCTCAGCAACAGCGTGAGCAGGACGAAGAGGCTCATCACCACCACGCCCCGGCGCAGGGCGCGCAGGCGCGCCTGCGAGTTCACCGCGACGATCTCCTGCGCCTGCGCCTCGGGGATGTCCGTCTGCGCGAGTGCGTCCTCGAGCTGCGCGTCCGAGACGAACTGCACCCCCGAGCTGATCTCGATCTGGGCCTGGCGCTTGAGTGACGCGTCGAGCGCCGCCGAGTCCTGCACCCCCTGGAGCGCCAGGCCTCCCAGGGCGCTGATCACCACCGCGCCCACGAGCGCGGTGCCCAGGGACGAGCCGAGGTTGAGGGCCGTGTACTGCAGGCCGCCCACCTCGCCGGAGCGCTCCACCCCCACCGACGAGACGATCACGTTGCCCAGCTGGGACGCGAGCGCGCCCATGCCCGCTCCCATCAGCAGGAAGGGCAGCGTGGTGATCGAGGCGTCGGCACCGTCCTGGAACCGCCACGCGAGGATGAGGGTGGCCGCCAGCATGAGCAGCAGCCCGACCTGGACGACCCGCCGGGGCGACGCCTGGGGCAGCAGCTTGGGCACCGCCGGGGCGGTGGCCATCAGCGCGAGCGACAGCGGCAGCATCCGCAGCCCGGTGTCGAAGGCGTCGAGCCCCAGCACGATCGACAGGAAGAGGGGCATCGTGAAGAAGACGCCCATGATCACGAGGTTCTGCAGCAACAGGACGGCCAGGCCGTTGGTCAGCTGCCGGTTCGCGAACAGGACCGGATCGACGAGCGGGGTCCGCTGGTGCGACGCGCGTCGCAGCTCCCATTCGATGAACCGCCAGAGGACGAGTCCGCCCACCGCGAGGAGCCAGACGACGGGGCTCATCCCGAGCCAGCTGGGCGTTGCGGCGGCGCCCTCGGCGATGCGGGGCTCGATCCAGCCCCACGAGCCCGACCGGAGTACGGCGAAGACGATCAGCCCGAGGCCGGCCGCCGAGAGGACGGCGCCGACGCCGTCGAAGGCCGGCCGTTCGCCCTCCACGGGCGTGTCGCGGACGACTCCGGAGCCGGCGAAGATCGCCGCGGCGATCACCACCTCGGCCGCGAAGACCCAGCGCCAGCTGGCGTAGGCCGTGACGAAGCCGCCCACGATCGGCCCGACCGCGATCGCGACCGCCGCCGCCGCGGCGATGGTTCCGTAGGCGCCGGCGCGGGCCCGCCCGGTGAAGTTGCCGGCGACCAGGGCGGTGACCGTCGGCATGATCAGCGCCGCGCCCAGCCCCTCGAGCAGCGACCAGCCGATCGCGAGCACGATGACGTTCGGCGCGATCGCCGTGACCGCCGAACCGAGGGCGTAGACCACGAGCCCGATGCGCAGGGCGCGGCGGCGGCCCACGATGTCGCCGATCTTGCCGCCGCTGATCATCCCGGCGGCCATGATCAGCGTGTAGGCCGTGATGACGCCCTGGATGGCCGTGACGTCCGTGCCGAGGTCCTCCACCAGGGTCCCGATCGAGACGTTCATGACGCTCGCATCGACCGCCATCAGGAACTGCGTCACCGCCAGGAGCGGCAGGATCAGTGCTGCGCCCGGCGCCCGCACGCCCCTCGCCACTGTCAGCCCGTCGATCGCATCGCGCCCGCCTCCTCGGCGGCAGCGTACCTCCGCCGGCCGCGCGCGCATGCACAATGGTGGAGATCCGCCCGGCCCTCGCGTCGCGCAGGGGCGGGACACGCCGAGCCGGAGGACTCCTGACGATGCCGGGCCCGCTGGTGCTGGTGGTGGACGACTCCGCCGAGCTGCGGCGCTTCATGCTGCTGCTGCTGCGGCGCGCCGGCATCGCCGCGGAGGGGGCGGCCGACGGGGAGGAGGCGCTTCGCCGTGCGGCGGCCGCGCCGCCCGACGTCCTGGTCACCGACCTCGGCCTGCCGGGCATCGACGGCATGGAGACCCGCCGGCGGATGCGCGCGATCTGCGGCGCCCGGACGCTGCTCGTGTCGGGGGCGCCGGTCACTCCCGGCATGATGGCCGAGGCCGACGCGTGGCTGCAGAAACCCTTCGCGTCGGCCGACTTCGTGGAGCGGGTGCGCGAACTCGCCGCGCGGCCGCCCCTCGGGCCCGCGGAGCACTAGTGCCCGGCGGGGCCTGGGCCCCCGTCGCGGAGGTCCGGCGCCATCCGCCCGAGGGCGGCCGCCACGAGGCCGCATTCACCGGCGAAGAGGTCCAGGTCCGCGGGCGGCACCGGTGCGCCCGCCGCCACGAGGTCCTCGATCGCGCGGCAGCGCGCCGCGAGCCCGAGCGCACCGACGAGCGCGCTCGGCGAGCGCAGGGCGTGGGCGGCGCGCGCGCGGGAGTCGTCGCCGACGGCCGCCACGACGGCATCCCGGCGGCCGGGCAGCAGCTCCAGATAGATCCCCACGATCTCCCGGGCGCCGTCCGCGTCGCCCATCTCGGCCACCAGCTCCCGCAGCGCGGCCGGATCGACCGAGGCGTCGCTCAGGTCCCGTCCCCCATGCGGTAGCCGACTCCGCGAACCGTCCGGATGTATCCCTTGCCGATCTTGCGGCGCAGGTTGGAGATGTGGACATCGACGACGTGGTCGTCGCCGTACCAGTTGGCGCCCCAGATGCCCTCGAGCAGGTCGCTGCGCGAGACCACCACCCGCGGCGTCGCCGTCAGGGCGTCGAGGAGGTCGAACTCGATCCGGGTGAGGCCGACGAGCGCGCCGTCGATCGTCACCTCCCGCGCCCCCGGATCGATCTCCAGCGCGCCGAAGCGGCGCACCTCGGCCGGCGGCGTCTCGGCCCGCTGGCCGCGCGGGCGCCTCAGCATCGCCCGCGCCCGGGCGACGATCTGGCGCCCGGAGGCCGGTTTGCGCACGTAGTCGTCGGCGCCCGCGGCGAGGCCGACGAGCGTGTCGATCTCCTCGTCGCGCGAGGTCAGGATGATCACGTAGGCGTCGGTGAAGACCCGCAGGCGGCGGCAGACCTCGATCCCGTCGAGCGTCGGCAGGCTGAGGTCGAGCACCACGATGTCGGGCGGCCGGGCCCGCGCCGCCTCCAGCGCCCGCTCGCCGTCGGCGGCCTCCTCGACGGTGAAGCCGTCCGCCCCGAGCGCGCGCGCCATCACCCGGCGGATCTCGGGCGAGTCGTCCACCACGAGCGCGCGGAGCCCGTTGGACGGCCGTCCCGGGGTCATGCGGGCACCGGCGCCGGGTGGCCGAAGAGGAACCCCTGGGCGAGGGGCACGCGCAGATCGCGCAGCGCGTCGAGCGCGATCGGCTTGACCAGGTAGTCGTCGGCGCCGGCGTCGAGACCGGCCACGCGCTCGTGGAGGTCGCCCTCGCCGGTCGCCATGATCACGGGGATCGCCCGGGTGCCCGGGTCGCCGCGGATCGTCCGCAGCACCGCCGGGCCGTCCATGACGGGCATGCGGTTGTCGAGGAGCACGAGCGCGACGTCGTCCTCGGCGAGAGCCGCGAGCGCCTCGGGTCCGTCCGGGCATTCGCGCACCCGGAAGCCCGAACGGGTGAGCGCGCGCCCGAACAGGCGCCGCACGTCCGCGTCGTCATCGACGACGAGCACGAGCGGAGCAGAGCGATCCGAGTCCACGCAGCACCCCCCAGCATCCACGCCCCCGCTGCCGACCTGGAGGGTCCGGAACGCGTCCGCTGCAGCGCCCCCAATATCATCCTGAGTGCGGGGACTGTCAAGAAAACGCGAATCGCGCCACAGGCCGGAAGGCCTCGGGGAACCGCGGCGGGGAGCTCCGCACGGATTCGCCGACGGGTTCCGTTCCGCCTCACCCACCCGAGGTCTAGGATCGAGAGGGAAAAGAAATCCGGCCCTGGAGCGTTCGGCTATCCGCGACGACGCCGCCATCGATAGCGCCGAGCGATACCGCTCGATCGTCGAGACGGCGGTGGACGCGATCGTGACGATCGACGAGCGCGGCCGGATCGAGTCGGTGAACCCCGCCACCGAGCGCCTCTTCGGCTACGCGGCCCACGAGATGGTGGGCCGCAACGTGCGGATGCTCATGACCGGGCCCGACGCCGCCCGGCACGACGACCATCTGGCCCGCCACCTCGCGGGCGGAGAGCCGCGGATCATCGGGATCGGCCGCGAGGTCGTCGCCCGCCGTGCGGACGGCAGCAGCTTCCCGGCGCACCTGGCGGTCGGGGAGATGGAGGTGTCCGGCGTGCGCATGTTCACCGGCGTCGTCCGCGACATGACCGAGCTCCACCAGGCCGAGCGGGAGGCGGCGCGCCAGCGCGACTACGTCCTGGCGATGATCGAGAGCATGCAGGACGGTCTGGTGGTCCGAGGCCTGGACGGGGTGATCGTGCAGGTCAACCGTCGCTTCTGCGAGCTCGTGGGGTTCTCGTCAGAGGAACTCGTCGGCTCCTTGCCGCCCTTCCCGTACTGGCTGCCGGGCGCAGCGGATCCCCTCGACCTCCTCGGGACCGGCGGTGCCGAGATGGAGCTGACCTTCCAGCGGCGCGACGGCTCGCCGATCGCCGTGATGATCACCGCCTCGCCGGTGGACGATCCCCAGGGCGGGTCAACGACCTACGTCGAATCGGTCAAGGACGTCACCGACCGTCGCGCCGCGGAGCGCGTCCTGGTGGCCGAGGCCGCCCAGAGGCAGTCGGAGGCCCTGCTCATCGCCGAGCGCGAGGCCCAGCGCCTCAAGGACGAGTTCCTCGCGATGGTCTCGCACGAGTTGCGCACTCCGCTCTCGGCGGTGATGGGCTACCTCGAGCTCGCCATCTCGGACGTCGCCGACCCGGACGTACGCGACCTACTGCTGGTGGCCGAGCGCAACGGCCGCCGCCTGAACGCCCTGGTGCGGGACATCCTGCTCGTGGCCCAGGCCGACGCCGGCAGGCTGGGGCTCGACCTGCGCACGGTGGCCCTGGGTGATCTCGTGAGCCAGGCGGTCGCCGCCGCCCGCCCCTCCGCGGCCGCGAAGGGCATCCACCTCGAGAAGGAGATCGACGTCAACCCGGCGATGCGGGCCGATCCCGACCGCCTCGGGCAGGTGCTCGACAACCTGATCTCCAACGCCATCAAGTTCAGCCCGAGCGGCGGCTCGGTGCGGGTCGGCCTGACGGCGGGGGCCGAGCACGCCCGGATCACGGTGTCCGACGACGGGCCCGGGATCCCCGCCGACGAGCGCGAGCGGCTCTTCGAGCCGTTCTATCGCGCCCGCCAGGCGACCCAGGACGTCGTTCCCGGTAGCGGCCTCGGGCTGGCGGTGGCCAAGGCCATCGCGGAGGCCCACGGCGGCACGATCGCGGTGGAGAGCGATCTCGGCCGGGGAAGCGCGTTCCGCGCCGACCTCCCCCTCGCGGCCGACGCCGGTGACGCCGCACCGGTGGCGGTCGAAACGACCGCGTGAGGGCGGTCCGGTCGCGACCGCTGGTCGTGGCCGCAGACGACGAGCCTGACGCTCTGCGCCTGGTGCAGCTCTGCCTGACGCGCGCGGACATGGCGGTGATGACGGCCGTCGACGGAGAGGAGGCGCTGGCGCTGATCCTCGCCGAGTCGCCCGACGCGTGCGTGCTCGACGTGGCCATGCCGCGCATGGGCGGCCTCGAGCTGACGCGGCGCCTGCGGGCCGACCCCGAGACGCGCGACGTGCCCGTCGTCCTGCTCACGGCCGCCGCCCGCGTGGCCGACGAGGTCGCGGGGCACCAGGCCGGCGCCGACGCCTACCTCACCAAGCCGTTCCGCCGCGCAGAGCTCGTGGCACGGGTGCGCCAGCTGATCGCGGACCGGCCCGGGTAGGCCCGCGTCGCCCGGGTGTGCGACGCGGCCGAAGCGGGAACCGGGGAGGGGAACCCGAGGAGAGGCTCCGAGATGAGGAAGTGGCTGCTGCGGCTCGCGCCGGTCGTTATCCCGATGGTCGTCAGGAGGGTCAGGAACCGCCGGCGGGCCTGACCGCCTGAGGGCCGCACGGAGGCGGGGCGCGGGGGGCGGTGCGACCGATCGTCGCGGCGGGGCTAAAGTTTTCCGGCGGACTGCCGATGGCGCCCCGACGATGGCTCTGGCACACCGCCTTCGGCGCGCACTCGGCGCCCTCCTGCTGATCACGGCCGCGGCCGTCGCGCTCGGAGCCCCGGACCGGGGTCTGGCGCTGGCGCGCTCCGACGGCGAGCCGTCGGTCTCGGTCATCACGACCGGCCTGGTCGTCCCCTGGGACATCGCCTTCCTGCCCGACGGCCGCGCCCTCGTCACCGAGCGCACCGGCGCCGTGCGGATCGTGGCCGCCGACGGGCGCCTGTCGCCCACTCCGGCGGCCCGGCTCACGGTGAGCCAGAACGGAGAGGGCGGGCTGCTCGGCCTCGCGCTCGACCCCGCCTTCGCGACGGGGCAGCCGTTCGTCTACCTCACGGCCACCGTCGGCTCCGAGATGCAGGTCCAGCGCTGGCGCATGACCGGCGACCGGCTGGCCAAGGACGGCGTGGTCATCGGGGGCATCCTGATGGGCACGATCCACTCATCGGGCCGGGTCCGCTTCGGCCCCGACGGAGCGCTCTACGTGGGAACGGGCGATGCCGGCTACGGACCGCGCGCGCAGGATCTGTCGCTTGCCAACGGCAAGGTGCTGCGGGTCGCCCCGGGGGCCTTCCGCGGCGCGACCGTCACCCCCGAGATCTACGCGATCGGCCTGCGCAACCCCCAGGGGTTCGCGTGGCAGCCGGGCTCGGGCCGCTTCTACTCGACCGACCACGGCCCGAGCGTCTTCGACGGGCCCAGTGGCGACGACGAGCTCGATCTGATCGTGCCCGGCGGCAACTACGGCTGGCCCTTCGTGTACGGCGCCGACCATGGCGCATGGATCGCCCCGGCGCACCTCTGGCACACGACGATCGCCCCGTCGGGCCTCTCCTTCGTGACGCTCCCGGGCTCGAGCTGGACCGGCAAGGCGCTGGTGGCCGGGCTCAAGGGCAAGGTGCTTCGTCTCCTGAGTTTCTCGGGCGCCCGCGTCGTGAGCGACGTCCCCCTCCTCGAGGGCGTCTACGGCCGCCTGCGCGCGGTCACCGAGGCGCCCGACGGGGCGATCTGGGTGACCACCAGCAACCGCGACGGCCGGGGCAGCCCGGTCGCGACGGACGACCGGATCCTGCGCATCGTGCCGCCCGCCGGGACGCCCGACACCGGCGCGGAGGCGGCTCCGCTGGAGAGCGGCTCCGTTCCCTCCGAATCGCCTCTCGCGCCTGCCGCGCCGCGGCGTGCGGGCGCGGGCGCCCTCGTCGAGAGCCTGAGCGCTCCCGCCTCCGCGCGCGCCGGACAGGCCGTGCGCGTCAGGATCCGCTTCACCGAGGTCCCCCCCGGCCGCGTCGCGCTGCAGAGGCGCCTCGCCTCGGGGCGCTGGGTCACCGTGCGGCTCGTCACCCCCCGATCGCGGTTCGTGGCCTTCTCCTTCCGCCCGAGCACGGCGGGGCCGCTCGTCCTGCGCGTGCGCCACCGGGTCGGTGGGAGCGCGGTGGACGACCAAATCGCACTGAAGATCACCGCCTAGACCCTCCGCCGGGGGATTCTCCGCCGGGTTCGGCCCCCGGCGTGATTGAGTGGACGGTCGTGGCGCGATCGCGCCGCGGGGAACAGGAGGCGCTGGTGCGTTCATGGACGCGGCGGGTGACGCCATCGATGGTGGTCGCATGCGTGGCCCTCGGGGTCGCCCTCAGCGGGTCGTCGTTCGCGGCGACCGTCAAGGATGCGATCAGCGGGACGCGGATCGCCAGGAACTCGCTCCCCGGGAACCGGGTCGAGGTGGGCAGCCTCCCCGCCAACCGGGTGCGCGCCGACTCGCTGACGGGCCGGCAGGTCAACGAGGCCCTGCTCGGCAAGGTCCCCGCCGCCGCGGCAGCCGACACGGCCGCCGATGCCGCCGCCCTCGGATCGCGCCCCGCCGCCGCCTACGCGACGCTCTCCGCCCGCACGATCCCGTCGGGCACCACCGTCAGCGGCGCCTTCGGCCTGTCGGCCAACATCGCGACGGCATCGTCCGTCAACCTGCGCCAGGTCGTCAGCCTGCCCGGCCTCGCGGGCTCCGACCTGACCGACGCAACCGTCAACTTCGCCGCCGCGGCGGCCGTGGGCGACGCGGATCCCTCCTGCACGGGCACGGCGCTCGCGCCCGCCGCCCCGGCCGGCAGGGTGTGCCTCTACCTGTCGGCGTCGGTCGGCGTCAGCACGACCGTCTCCGGGGAGGCCATCCCGCTGCTGGCGGGCAGCCGCTCCGGCTTCGTCGTGCACGCCATACAGGCCGACGCGGCGACCGGCGTCTACGGCACCTGGGCGTACACCGCGCCCTGACGGCGCGCCGCATCGGGTTTCGGTGATCCCGCAGGGGCGGTGCGGACGGGTGCGGAGCGCTCGCCGCGGCCATCGGGCGTAGGATCGCGCCATGCGGCGCGCGCCCGGCTGCGCCGCCTGGGCATCGAGGACGGGGGTCTTCATGAGGCGTGCGCGGACATGTCATGGGCTCGAGCGCCGCGGCGGCGCCGCGGCGGCCGGCGGGGGGCGCGATGTCGGCTGACGGCCACCCCTCCCTCGACGTCTCGAACGCCCCCCCGGGGTTGATCGACGCCCTCGAGTACCCCTTCTTCCAGACGGTCTTCGACCGCAAGAGCCGGCGGGTCGGCCTCGGGATGACCGTCGGCTCGGACGTGCTCCAGTACGCGAGCCCCTACGCCCCCGTGCCGCTCACCGAGCTGGAGGAGGCGCTGCTGTGCGTCGCCGGCACGGGGCTGACCGGCCTCAACCTCGGCGACCTCGACCCGGCTCGCGGCATGAGCACCCTCGTGCAGTGGACCACCCGCACCTGGCCGAGCTCGTGCTCCAACCACGGCACCGAGCTGTTCTTCACCAACGACGACGGCCTCTACATGCTGAGGATGTTCGACCAGGTGCCCGAGGCCGGTGAGGTCGCGACCCTCTCGGGCAAGCCGCTCGAGGCGCAGGTCGACTGGCTGCTCGACATGTACCGCCGCGCCCGCGTGCAGCTGCAGCCCGGCCGCGCGCCGCTGCCCACCACGCTCCCGGGCCTGTTCGACTTCAACCAGTGGAACGCCAACCAGCCGGGCACGACGCTGTTCGTGCCGGTCACGAACACCACCCTCGAGTACATCAACCTGCTCTTCATCTACCTGTCGCGCAGCTACGGCTTCTCGATCGTGGACGAGCGCAACGGGCGCCGCTCGGCGGGGCTGCAGTCGGCGCTCGACTCGGGACGCCTCGACCCGGCCCGCCAGATGGGGATCATCGAGCTCGAGCAGCGCGTGCTCTCGATGCTCGTGGTCGAGCAGGCCTTCATCTGCCAGAACATCAACCTCGCCCTGCAGGCCCTCGGCCTGGGCGGGTGGACCTTCACCGGGTACCTCGCCCGCTTCATCATGGGCGGGGGGAACGTGCCCGGGCTCGGATTCCGGTTCGCGGAGGCGGCCAACGGGACGACCCATCCGGTGGGCCGCGACGGCGTGTTCGAGGCCTTCACCCCGCCGTACTACGCCAACATGCACGACGCGGTCAACCACTTCATGGAGATCAAGTGGGCGTCGTTCGAGAAGGACGTGCCCAAGCCCTACCTGGAGCCCGACCGGGTGGTCGGCGCCGTTCCGCGCCCCCACGACGACACCGTCGATCTGGTCAAGCGCTACTGCCAGTACGTCTACGACACCTACGGCCGCTTCCCGCTGGACATCGACCCGATGTACCAGCGCCTGACGGTGCAGGGCCAGCACGCCGATCCCGACTTCTACGAGCAGTTCTATCCGCCAGGGGCCCTCACCGAGCAGCACCTGGAGCACTTCACCCGCTGGCACCCGGAGCTGGCCGGACCGGACGGGCGCCCGCCGCGCCGCGACTGAGCGACGTGTGAGCCGGACGAACCGGCCGGGCGCTCAGCCCGGCCGGTCCGCGTCGGCGGCCATCTCGGCCAGCACCAGGGTCCCCCGCGGGCCGGCCTGCTGGCCGAGTCCCGCCACGGTGACGAACTCGTCGGCCGCGTGCTCGGCCAGCCCCGGGTAGCCGCCGAGCAGATCCCCCAGGCGCGCGCGCAGCGCGGGCAGCAGCCCGGGCATGTTGACGACGCCGCCGCCGATCACGATCCGCTCGGGCGCCAGCGTGTAGACCATGTTGCGCACTCCGGCGGCCAGGTAGCGCGCCTCCAGATCGACGGCCCGGGCGCGGGTGAGGTCGTCCATCTCCTCGGCGCGCCGCCCCCAGCGCGCCGCCATGGCCGATCCGCTCGCCATGCCCTCGAAGCAGTCGCCGTGGAAGGGGCAGAGGCCCGCGAAGTCGTCGTCGGGCTCGCGGGGCACGCTCACGTGGCCCATCTCCGGATGCACGAGGCCGTGGATCGGGAGCCCGGCCACGAGGGCGCCGGCGCCGATCCCCGTGCCGACGGTCATGTAGACGAACGTGTGCAGGCCCCGCGCCGCGCCCCAGCGCGCCTCGCCGAGCGCCGCCGCGTTCACGTCGGTGTCGAGGGCCACGGGGACGCCGAACTCGTCGCGCAGCGGGCCGACCAGGTCGGCGCCCTCCCAGCCGGGCTTGGGCGTGGGCATGATCCGCCCGTACCCGGCCCCGGGGCGCAGCTCGACCGGGCCGAAGGTGCCGATGCCGATCGCCTCGGGCGCGATGCCCTGCGACCGGGCCCGCCCGAAGAAGGCCAGCACGTCGGCCATGGTCTCGGCCGGTTCCCGCGTCGCGAACCTCTCCTGCGCCAGGATCTCCCCGTCGCGTTCCGCAACCAGGCAGAGGAACTTGGTTCCGCCCGCCTCGACTCCTCCGAGGATCATCGTCGCCCCCTCCCGCGGCCCCGAAGGGCGGACGTCATAAGCTGGGTGGGCAACGTCGCCCACGGTCGGCCCGGAGGCCGCGGATGAGCATGGCAGAGAGCGCCCTCGTGGGGCTGGATGTCGGGACGACCTTCGTCAAGGCGGTGGTCTACACCGACGACCTGCGCCCGCTGGGGGAGGCGCAGGCACGCACCCCGTGGGTGGTCACCGCCGAGGGCACCGAGGCCGATCCCGAGACGCTCGCGCGCACGGCGGTCGACTGCGTCGTGCGCGCCGTCGCGTCCGCGGGCCCGCCGGTCCGCGTGCGCGCCCTCGGGGTGACCGGCATGGGGGAGACCGGGGTTCTGGTCGACGCCGACGACCGCCCGGTGGCGCCCGCGATCGCCTGGCACGACACGCGCACCGCGGCCGATCCCCGCGCGCTCGGGCGTGACCTGCCCGATTTCGGCGCTCACGCCGGGCGCCCGCCCGACGACCGGCCCTCGCTGGCCAAGTGGCGATGGCTGCGGGATGCCGGCCACGAGCTCGACCGGGCGCGGCGCTGGTACGCCGTGGCCGAGTGGGTGGCCCACCGCCTCGGCGGGCGGCCGGGGAGCGACCTGTCGCTGGCCTCGCGCACCGGCGCCCTCGACGTGCGCTCCGGGCGGCTCTACGCCCCCGCCCTCGAGTGGGCGGGGGCCGGCGGGCGATGGATCGGTGAGCTGGTCCCCTCGGGCGCCCCGGCCGGCCGCGTGGGCGTCGGGCCCCCGGAACTGGCCGGGGCCGCCCTCAGCGTGGCCGGCCTCGACTGCTACGCCTCGGCCCACGCCCTCGGGGCCGACGAGCCGCACATCGCCTTCCTGTCGTGCGGCACCTCGGGGGCCACCATCCGGGTGCTCGACGAATGGCCGGATCTCGCCGCCGCCGCCGCGGCGGGCTTCACGGTCGACCGGCACCTCGACGGACGCCGCGCCGCGATGCTCGGCGCCACCCCCTGCGGCCTCGTGCTCCAGCCGCTGCGCGATCGCCTCGGCCCGCCCGCCGCCGCGGCCGGGCCGGAGTGGGACCGCGCCTACGACACCGTGGCGCAGGCCGAGGCGCGGGTGATGGGCGCCATGGAGCGCCTCTGCGGACCCACGCACCGGCTGGTGGCGTCGGGCGGCTGGATCGAGCACGCGGGTCTGCGTGAGTCCCTCCGGCGCCGGGTCGGACGCGGCCTGGAGCCCCTCATCGACCAGACCAGCGCCGCGCGCGGGGCGGCGCTCATCGCCCGGGACGGCGCCGGCTCCTGATCCTGGAGCGTCCGGCGGGTCGGCGTGGACCGTGGGCGCCGCGTGCCCGCGAACGCGCTTGTGCCCATTGACACACATCAGAGAACAAAGTAAACACAACAAGACCAAACCAGAACTCACATAGAACCACATCGTGTGAGCGGGGAAACCGCCCTTGGGGGGCATCGATGGAGGCTCTTTCATGAAGCGCAGGACCAAGCTGACGACGCTCGCGGCGGTGGGTGCCGCGTCTCTGGCGCTCGTCGCCGCAGGCTGTGGCGACGACGACACGAGCTCGTCCGACACCTCCGCCGCCGCATCCGGCGACAAGGTGCTCATCGGGCTGATCACCAAGACGGACACCAACCCGTTCTTCGTGAAGATGAAGGAGGGCGCCGAGGCCAAGGCCGCCGAGCTCGGAGCCGAGCTCCAGTCGTTCGCCGGCAAGCAGGACGGCGACAACGACTCCCAGGTCGCCGCGGTGGAGAACCTCATCTCGGCCGGCGCGAAGGCCATCCTGATCACCCCGAGCGACTCGAAGGCGATCGTCCCGACGATCCAGAAGGCTCGTGACGCCGGCATCCTCGTGATCGCCCTCGACACCCCGCTCGAGCCCGCCAGCGCGGCGGACGCCACGTTCGCGACCGACAACTTCAAGGCCGGCGAGCTGATCGGCCAGTGGGCGAAGGCCAAGTTCGGCGCCGACGCCGCGAACGCCAAGATCGCCATGCTCGACCTGAACCCGAACGAGATCTCGGTGGACGTCGCCCGCGACCAGGGCTTCCTCCAGGGCTTCGGCATCGACGTCGGCGATCCGGCCGACATCGGTGACGAGAAGGACGCCCGCATCGCCGGCAACGACGTCACGGACGGCGCCGAGGAGGGTGGCCGCACCGCGATGGAGAACCTGCTCCAGAAGGAGCCGGGCATCAACCTCGTCTACACGATCAACGAGCCCGCCGCGGCCGGTGCCTACCAGGCCCTCAAGGCCGTCGGCAAGGACAAGGACGTCACGATCGTCTCGGTCGACGGCGGCTGCCCCGGCGTCGAGAACGTCAAGGCCGGCGTCATCGGCGCCACCTCGATGCAGTTCCCGCTGAAGATGGCGGCCCTCGGCGTCGAGGCCGGCGTGGCGTACGCCAACGACGGCACCAAGCCGGAGGCCTCGCCGGGTCTCGACTTCTTCGACACCGGCGTGACCCTCATCACGGACGAGCCGGCCGACGGCGTCGAGTCGATCGACTCGGCCGCCGGTCTGGCGCAGTGCTGGGGATGATGCGTTGATCCGGGCGGCGGCACCCTCCGGGGTGCCGCCGCGATGGATCCGCCCGTCCGCCCGTCCCGCACCTTCCTCAAAGGAGAACGACGATGTCCGCCCAGAGCGGGCGCTCCGAGATGCCCGCCCACGAGGCGGTCCTCGCAGGCGCGTCCGGAGCATCCTCCGCCGAGCAGTTCGTACGACGGGAGAAGACGCCGGTCGAGCGCCTCCACGCCGCGCTCCACCGCTACGAGATCGGCGCCTCGGTCGTCGTGCTCGTCCTGGCCTTCGCGATCTTCAGCCTCATCAATGGTTCGACCTTCCTGGCGGCGTCCAACCAGTCGCTGATCCTGCAGCAGGTGATGATCGTCGGAACGCTGGCGATCGCCCAGACGCTGGTGATCCTCACGGCGGGTATCGACCTCTCGGTCGGCGTGATCATGGTCTTCTCGTCGGTGGTGACGGGGCGCCTCGCGATCGGGGCCGGCTTCTCCCCGTGGCTCGCGCTGGTCTGTGGCATCGGGGTGGGCGCGCTCTGCGGCCTCCTCAACGGGCTCCTCGTGACCCTGACCAAGCTGCCGCCGTTCATCGCGACGCTCGGCACCCTCTTCATCTTCGAGTCGCTCATCCGCTACGTGTCCGAGAGCGAGACCATCGGAGCGCAGGAACTCGAGTCGCAGGCGTCCCTGCTGCAGTGGACCTCCAACGCGTTCGAGGTCGGCGACTATCGGATCACCTACGGCGTCGTGCTCATGATCGCCCTCTTCGCGGTGGTCTGGTACGCGCTCAACTGGACGGCCTGGGGTCGGCACGTCTATGCGGTCGGCAACGACGCGGCCGCGTCCCGGCTGGTCGGCATCCGGACCGACCGCGTCCTCATCTCCGTCTACTGCGTCGCCGGGCTGGTCTGCGGCATCGCCGCGTGGATGCTGATCGGCCGGATCGGCTCGGTCAGTCCGCAGGCCGATCCGAACTACAACCTCAACAGCATCGCCGCGGTGGTGATCGGCGGCATCAGCCTCTTCGGCGGTCGGGGGAGCCTGATCGGCGCGTTCATCGGCGCCCTGATCGTCGGCATCTTCACCAACGGCCTGGCCCTGTCGGGCATCGACGTCCTCTGGCAGGACTTCGCCATCGGTGTGCTGATCCTCGCCGCGGTCGCGGCCGACGGCTGGATCCGGAGGGTGAAGGCATGAGCACCGAGACCGCTGTGCGCCCCATCCTCGAGATGCGCGGCGTCGTGAAGCTCTTCGGCAACGTGGTCGCGCTCGACGGCGTGGACTTCGACATCCGCCCGGGCGAGATCGTCGGCATCATCGGCGACAACGGGGCCGGTAAGTCGACCCTCATCAAGTGCCTGGCGGGCGCCATCGTCCCCGACGAGGGCGAGATCCTCTTCGACGGCGAGCCGGTGCGCTTCCGCAATCCGATCGAGGCCCGATCGGCGGGGATCGAGACCGTCCACCAGACGCTCGCCGTCGCCCCCGCGCTCGACATCGCCACCAACCTCTATCTCGGCCGGGAGCGCCGGCGCCCCGACCTGCTCGGGCGCGTGTTCCGCATGCTCGACAAGGGGTCGATGGACGCCGATGCCGCCCGGCACATGGACGATCTCGGCATCCTGACCGTCCAGAACATCCACCAGTCGGTCGAGACGCTCTCGGGCGGACAGCGCCAGGGCGTGGCCGTGGCCCGGGCGGCCGCCTTCGGGAGCCGCGTGGTGATCATGGACGAGCCGACCGCCGCCCTCGGTGTGAAGGAGTCGCGGCGCGTGCTCGATCTGATCGCCGACGTGCGCTCGCGGGGGCTGCCGATCATCCTCATCAGCCACAACATGCCGCACGTGTTCGAGCTGGCCGACCGGATCCACATCCAGCGGCTCGGGCGGCGGGCGGCGATCGTGACGCCCCAGTCGCACACGATGGCCGAGGCGGTCGCGATCATGACCGGTGCGATGACCGCCGACGATCCCACCGCGGCCCAGCGGGCAGCCACAGACTGATGGCCGCCGAGACCATGTTCGCCCACGAGCGCCGCCAGGAGATCGTCGCCCGGGCGCGCCGCGACGGGCGTGTCACGGTCACCGATCTGGCCCAGGGGCTCGGGGTCACGACGGAGACGATCCGTCGCGACCTCGGGCAGCTGGAGTCGGCCGGCTACGTCAGGCGGGTCTACGGAGGGGCGATCCCGATCGAGCGGGAGACCCTCGAGCCGGCCGTCCTCGAGCGCTCGCTGAGCATGGTCTCCGAGAAGGGCGCCATCGCCCGCCGGGCGCTGGCGGAGGTGCCCGAGTCGGGCGCCGTCTTCCTCGACGCGGGCACCACCACCGGCGCTCTGGCCGACCTCATGACGAGCGCTCCCGGGCTCACCGTGGTGACCCACTCGCTCACCATCGCCCTCACCCTCGCGGGCCGCCAGGGCTTCACGATCCTGATGCTCGGAGGCGAGGTGCGCGGCACCACGCTGGCCACGGTCGGCCCCTGGGCCGAGGAGCACCTCGCCTCGATCGCGGTGGACGTGGCCTTCGTGGCCACCAACGGCCTGTCGGTGGCGCGCGGGCTGACGACCCCCAACCACGTCGAGGCGCAGGTGAAGAGGCTCATCGTGCGTGCGGCCCGGCGGGTCGTCCTGCTGGCCGACCACTCCAAGTACGGGCCCGACCACTTCGAGACGTTCGCCGACCTCTCGGACGTGGACCTGCTGATCACCGACGCCGGGCTGGAGGACCACGCGGCCGCGGAGCTCGGGAGTGCGGGCCTCGCGGTGGAGCGGGTGTGATCACCACGGTCACCATGAACCCGAGCTTCGATCTGACGATGGAGGTGCCGTCGATCGAGATCGGGAGGCTGACCCGCGCGACGGGCGAGCGGCTGGAGGCCGCCGGCAAGGGGGTCAACGTCTCGCGGGCGCTCGCCGCGCACGGCGTCCCGACGCGCGCCCTGGCTCCGATCGGGCCGCCGGCCACCGCGCGCCGCTACCGCGAGCTGCTCGACGCCCGGGGTGTGCTGGAGGTGGTCCCGATCTCGGGCAACATCCGCACCAACGTCTCCATCGTCACCCCCGCCGGCGTGGTGACCAAGGTCAACGGCCCCGGCCCGCTCTACGGGCCGGGCGACCTGGACCGCGTGATGGCGGAGATCTTCGCCGCCGTCGAGGGGAGCGAGTGGGTCGTGCTCTCGGGCAGCCTGCCCCCCGGCGTGCCCCCCGAGGCGTGCGTCGCGCTGATCCGCTCGGCGCAGGCCCTCGGGTGCCGGGTGGCCCTCGACGCGGCGGGCGAGGCCCTGCGGCACGGGGTGTCGGCGGGGCCCGACCTGGTGAAGCCCAACCGCCGCGAGCTCGGCGATCTCTGCGGCGTGCCGATCCGGACGCTCGAGGATGCCGAGGCCGCCGCCCGCACCCTCCTCGACCAGGGCGCCGGGGCGGTACTCGCCTCGCTCGGATCCGACGGCGCCCTGCTCGTGCGCCCCGGCGCGTGCCTGCACGCCGGCGTCCCCTCCCGGAGCGTCGAGAGTCCCGTCGGGGCCGGCGATGCCCTGCTGGCGGGCTTCCTCGCCGGGGCGTGCGACGATGAGCAGGCCCTGCGTCGCGCGGTGGCCTGGGGGACGGCGGCCTGCCGCCTGCCCGGGAGCCGGATGCCGGGGCCCGGAGATGTCGATGTCGAGGAGGTCGTCATGACGGTACGAGCACCCAGGGTGGAGCAGGCATGAGCGCCCTCGTGGGCAGGGTGGCGCTGGTCACCGGCGGCAGCCGGGGAATCGGCGCCGCGGTCGTCCGCTCGCTGACCGACGCCGGGGCGCGGGTGGCGGCGCTCTCGCGCGGCGGCGGCGATCCCGGGGTGCCCGGGGCGCTGCCGATCGCGTGCGACCTGCGCGACCGGGCCGCCGTGATGGCCGCGGCCGAGCGCGTCGTGGCCGAGTTCGGCGGCATCGACATCGTCGTGCCGAACGCCGGGGTCGCGAGCTACGGCCCGTTCCTCTCGCTCAGCCCCGAGGACGTCGACGAGATGATCGACGTCAACGTCAAGGGCACGCTGCACACCCTCCAGGCCGCGCTCCCGCACCTGCTGCGCAGCCCGGCGGGGGACGTCGTGATCCTCGCCTCGGAGGCGGGCCGTCGTGGACTGCCGGGGGAGACGGTCTACTGCGCGTCGAAGTTCGCCCAGGTGGGCCTCGGCCGCGCGCTCGATCACGAGCTGCGCGAGGTGGGCGTGCGCTGCACCAACGTCTGCCCCGGAGGCGTCGCCACCGGCTTCGCGGTGGGCCGCGGCCGCGATCCGCTCGACGAGGTGGGGATGATGAGCGCGCAGGAGATCGCCGACATCGTGCTGTTCGCGGTGACCCGTCCCCGGGGGATGCGCCTGCTCGAGATCGCCGCGCGGCCGATGACGGAGTCGTCATGGGGGTGAGGTGGGGGCTCCTCTCGACGGCGGCCATCAACACCGAGCTCATGGAAGCGGCCCGGGCGAGCGACCGCGCCGAGATCGTCGCGGTCGCGAGCCGCGATGGCGCGCGGGCGGCCGACTACGCGAAGGCGCACGGCATCGCGCGCTGGCACGGCGGCTACCAGGAACTGCTCGACGACGCCGAGGTGGAGGCGGTCTACATCCCGCTGCCCAACTCGATGCACGTGGAGTGGACCCGGCGGGCGCTCGAGGCGGGCAAGCACGTCCTGGTGGAGAAGCCCTTCGGCCGTCGCGCCGGCGAGGTGGACGCGGTCTGCGCCCTCGCCGAGCGCAGCGGCCTGGTGCTCGCCGAGGCCTTCATGTGGCGCCATCACCCCCAGGCCACGACGCTCCTGGGGCTTGTGCGCGAGGGCGCCGTCGGCCGGCCGCTGATCGTCCGGGCGGCCTTCAGCTTCCCCCTCGAGGAGCTGCGCGGCGGCGGCGACACGCGCTTCGACCCGGATCTCGACGGGGGCGGCCTGATGGACGTGGGGTGCTACTGCATCAGCGCCATCCGCCTCGTGAGCGGCGAGGAGCCGGAGCGGGTCCACGCCGAGCGCCTGATGGGAGCCGGCGGGGTCGACGTCGTGCTCGCCGCCACGATGCGCATGCCGAGCGGCCTGATCGGGCAGTTCGACTGCGGCTTCGTCAGCCGCCACCGCGACGAGCTGGAGGTGGTGGGCGAGGAGGGCGTCATCTTCCTCGACGATCCGTGGCACTGCCGCGAACCGGTCATCGAGATCCGTCGCGACGGCGCGGTGGAGAGGATCGAGGTCGCGAGGGCCGACCCCTACCGGTGCGAGCTCGAGGACGTCGCCGACGCCATCCGCGGCCGGGCGCCGCTGGCGCGCGGCACGGACGACGCCCGCGCGCAGGCGCGGGCGATGGAGGCCGTCCACCGCGCCGCCCGGACGGGTGACGCCGTGGTGCCCGGGTGACGATCCACACCGCGAGGCGCCCGCCGGCCGGCGGGCGCCTCGCGCGGGTCGCCTCCTATCCCTTGAGCTGCAGGGTGGCCCGGATCTGCGCCGTGTCCAGGCGCGCCACGCCCTTGAGGCGCGTCACGGTCAGGTTCCAGGTGCCCGCCTTCGGGTTCACCGCGCGGAACGAGCGGAAGGTGCGGCCCTTGGTGAGCTTGAGCGACTTGCCGACGCGCGCGTCCACCTTGGCGCCGGGCCGGCGCAGGCGCAGGCTGTAGGTGCCGCTGCGCCAGCTGGTCGCGAAGGTCACCGCGAGGGCGCCCTTCGGGACACGGACCTTGAAGCTGGCCGACCTGCCGACCGCCAGGGAGCGGCTCTTGCGCAGGATCGTCCGCACGAGGTCCGGTCGTCCCAGGCCGACGCGCGTGATGCTGCCGGGCGGGTCGACGAACACCTGGGCCGGGGCGCTGCGCAGCCCGCGCGTGTCCTCGGCGACGTAGGTGAAGGTGTCGGCGGCCGTGGAGCCGCCGTTGCCCGTGTAGACCGCCTGGCCGGTGGTCGCGTTGATGGTCACCGTCCCCTTGGCGGGGGCGGCGGCGAGGAGGTAGCGCAGCGCGGCTCCGGCGGGGGCGGCGTCCGAGCCGTCGGCGGGCGAGGCGGCCGTGACCCGGCGACCCCGCACCTGCGGCTCCTTGACCGTGGCCGCGAGCTGGGTGCTGGCGGTGCCCGCGGCGGAGAGCACGGCCTGCTTGGGCGTCGCGACGACGCCCGGGATGTCGAGCGGGCGCAGCTCGACGTCGTTGCCGGTGGCGCCGCCCTGGGCGATCTCGCCCGCGGGGTCAACCTGGGCCCGGAACACGCCCGGGCCGGGCGCCGCGCCGGTGACGTCGAAGTAGGCTGAGTTCGCCGAGTTGAGGTCGACGACGTCCTGCCATCCGGTGCTGATGCCGGCCGAGAAACCGACCGCCGTCTGGGGCAGGGCCGGGCCGCAGTTGGCCAGCGCGGCGATGTTGCCGCCGATCGGCGTGCCGGCCGGCGCGAAGGCGGCCGGTGCGGGCACGGGCGCTCCCGGCTCGCCGAAGACGGCGTTGTCCTCGCGGCAGAGAGACGTGAGCGCGCTCGCGAGGGCCGGGCCGGTGGAGGGCGTCAGGGTGTAGCGGGCCAGTCCCTCGACCCCCCAGCCGTACGCGCCCTCGCCGAAGCGGCGGCCCACCAGACGCACGGCGGGGCCCAGGTTCACGGTGGTGGTGCCGTCCACGACCTGGACGGCGGTGGCCAGGGGGGCCTCGGCCGGGCCGCTCGGCGCGCCGGCCGTGAGCTTGAGGGTGCCGCCGATGTTCGCGACCTGTGCCGGGAAGTGGAAGCGGGCCGTGTAGACGCCGCCGTCGACTGAGGAGTCCACGTACCAGCGCTCCGGCCGCAGCGTGCCCTCGCTCGAGACGAACGGCAGCAGGTCGGGCGGCGTGGCGGTGGCGGCGCCGGCCGAGCCGAGCACGGCCAGCGCGGTCAGCCCGACGATGGAGCGGCGGCCGGTCAGCGGCCGCAGTCGTCTCGGCCGGGCTCCTGCGGTCTTCTGCGGGCGACGAGTCTCATCCACGCGCTGGTCCCTTCCCTGTCGCGGGCGGGCGCCCCCTGGGGTGCCGCGCCTAGTCGCGTTTCTCGGCTAGCGAAAACGAAAGCATTCGCTGTGGTGTCAGCGAGAGTAGCCCCGCGTCCGGACGCAGAACCGGGGCACACCCCGTTCGCTGACGGAGTTCTTACAGACCCCCCCGATACGTGACCCGGCCATGAGGATAACCGGACCTCAGGGCGCGGCCTCACGCGGCCAGGATCTCGGCGTCGCTGAGGTGGCAGCCGGGGTCGGAGCCCTCGAGGCCCGCACCCGATGCCAGCGCGCGTGAGGCGAGCCCCCCGCCGCAGAGGCCGACGAAGCGGCAGCCGGCGCACCGGCCGGTGAGGTTGTCCGAGCGCTTGCGCAGCCGCTGCAGCTCGGGCGGCGGGTCGGTCCAGATCTGCGAGAGGGGGCGCTCGCGCACCGAGCCGAGCACCGGCCCGCCCCAGAACTGGTCGGGCTTCACGCGCCCCTCCCAATCGACCGCCGCGAGGCCCGTGCCGCTGGCGTTGCGGGCGCCGCCGTTCCACGACAGCCGTTCGTGGATCCGCTCGGCCACCGCGGGGTCGCGCTCGAGCTCGCGCAGGTAGAGGGCCGGGCCGTCGGCGTAGTTGTCAACCGTCAGCACCTCGACCGGCGCGTCGCGCTCCACGAGGTCCTCGGCCCAGGCGAAGATCCCCTCGACGGCGCGCCGCACGCCGGGCGGGGCGACGGCCTCCTGCGAGACACCACGTCCGGCGGGGACCAGGTGGTAGAAGCAGGCGCGGTCGATGCCCTCGCGCTCGATCATCGCGAAGATCTCGGGCAGGGCGGCGATCGCGGTGGCCGTCAGCGTCACGCGCACGCCCACCCGCACGCCCTCGGCCTTCAGCGCGGCGATGCCCGCGAGCGAGCGGCGGTAGGCGCCCTTGCGGCCGCGGAACGCGTCGTGGTCGGCCTCCTGGCCGTCGACGCTGATGCCCACGTAGCGCACCCCGGCGGCGGCGACCGCGCGTGCCCGCTCGGGCGTCACCATGGTCCCGTTGCTGGAGATCGTCACCGCGAGGCCCCGTCCGCGCGCCTCGGTCATGACCTCGAGCAGATCGGGGCGCATGAACGGCTCACCGCCCGACAGCAGCAGGGCCGGCGAGCCGAAGGAGGCGATGTCGTCGAGGAAGGTCATCGCCTCGCCGGTCGTCAGCTCGTCGTAGCGCTGGGCCGTCGAGTCGGAGTAGCAGTGCCGGCACGAGAGGTTGCAGCTGCGGGTGCAGTTCCAGACCACCACGGGGCGGCGCTCGGCGCCGGAGCGCATGTGGCTGCCGTGGCCGTAGCGCAGTCCGTCGGTGGCGCTCGGTCGGCCGAGCAGGGCGGTGACGTTCAGCACGGGTCCTCCGGTCGGTGCATGCAGGTCGGGTCCTCACCCAGCGGGTCTCCGCCGAGCGCATAGGCACGGGCGCGGCTGCCGCCGCAGATCGATCGGTACGAGCAGCGGCCGCAGCGGCCGCCGAGCCGCTCCGGATCGCGCAGCGCCCGGAAGAGCGGTGCGTCGCGGTAGAGATCGACCGGCGAGTCGTCGCGCACGTTCCCCGCCGACAGGGGCAGGAAGCCGCTCGGGCACACCTCGCCGTCGTGCGAGATGAACATGAACCCCTTGGCGTCGTTGGCCTGCCCGGCCATCGCCCCCTCGGCACGGCCCGACTGCGCGAGCACGCGCCGGAAGGGCGGCGCCGCCGTGACCTTGATGCGGAAGGGCGTCTCGCCCCACATGCGCGCCAGCTGCCGCCAGGCCCGCTCGTGCGCGTGGGCCGAGAGCAGGTCGGACCGCCGTCCGCGGCCGGTCGGCACGAGGAAGAAGACGCTCCAGACCGCCGCCCCGGAGTCGGCCACCAGCCGGGCCATCGCATCGATCTCCCCCACGTTGCGGCGGGTGATCGTCGAGTTGATCTGCAGCGGGAAGCCGAGTTCGCGCGCCGTCGCGAGGATCCGCAGCGTCCGGGCGAACGAGCCCGGCAGCGCGCGCAGGCCGTCGTGGCTGGCGGCGCTCGCCCCGTCCACCGACAGGGCCACCTGCCCGACCCCGGCGTCCTTGAGCACGGCCAGCCTCTGCCGGGTCACACGCGGGGTCGCCGCCGGCGTCAGCGCGACGCGCAGCCCGCGGGAGCGGGCCCGCGAGACGATCTGCTCCAGGTCGTCGCGCAGCAGCGGGTCGCCGCCGGTGAGCACCAGGATCGATCCGGCGAACGGCTCGAGGCGATCGACGAGGTCGAGCGCCTCAGCGGCGTCGAGCTGGCCCGGCTGCGGCAACGGCCGCGCGTCGGCGCGGCAGTGGGCGCAGCGGTAGGGGCAGGCCCGTGTGATCTCCCAGGCCACCACGATCGGCTGCCGGTCGAGATCGGCCGGCAGGCGCGACGGGGCGGGACGGACGGCGGTCGCCAGGGGAATCTCCTCGACGGAAGACGATCCGCACGACTCTGCCTCCGCCCACCGGCCCTCTCATCGGGCGATCCTCGGTGCCCGCTTGCGGGGAAGTACGCACCCCGGGCGCAGGGGCCTGTCTAGCGGTCGGCCCGCGCCTCGAATGCCAGGGTCAGGTCGCCCGCCTCGATGGACAGCCCCGCGGCGCGGGTGATCTCGATGATCCGGTCCGGCGTCACGCCGCGCAGGATCGCCCCGCGGATCGCCGCGTGCAGCTCGAAGCGCGCCCGCGAGCGCGCCCGCTGGAGGCGTGAGGTGCGGTCGGCGGGCATCTCGCCCCCGAGAGCGTGCCCCTCCTCCATCAGCACCTCCTCGACCTCGGCCGTACGTGCGCAGGTCGCGGCCAGCCGGCCCATCGCCTCGAACCGGGCCCGCTCGTCCGACGACGGCAGCGCGGCGGCGCTCACGCCCGCGAGGGTGTGGCCGTCGGCGAGCGCTCTGGCGGCGACCTCGACCAGCTGCGCGCGCAGCCCGGCCGCGTCGTTCTGGATCCGCTCGTGTGCGGTCCCGTCGCATTCGAGCAGCGCCCGGCGCTCCCGCTCGCGGAGCTCCCGCGCGAGTGCCGCCAGGCCCCGGGCCTCGCTGCCGCCGGTCTCGGGCGGTGGCTCGGCGCCGCCGCCCGCCGGGGGTCCTCCGAAGATCGTGTCCATCGTCGCCTCCTCGTCGGGCCGACTGTCGTCGGTGGGGCGCGAATGTGACAAGCGCGTGAACCCCGATGCCGGCTGCGGCCTACCCGCGATCGGGGGGCCGCAGCCGCGCATGCCCACGACCCCACCACCCCGGAGGCGCGGGTGGTGGGGTCGCGAGGCAACGCCTACTCGGCCGGCGGCGTCCCGTCGGCCTGCTTGGCGAACGGGTTCCCGAGGATGCCGCCCGCGACGACCATCACGAGGAACCCGATTCCGATGATGACGAACAGGATCCCGGTGGCGATCGAGAAGAGCGAGACCTGCTCGCCGACGTAGGCGAGCTCGAGACCGGTCGCCAGCGCCCGCTGGGAGACCCAGAGGTCACGGGCCGGGTTGGTCACCGGCCGCCCGTTGGCGCCCGTGGCGGCCTCCTCCTCGGTGAAGACCTCCTTGCCGTCCTTGTCGAGGAAGCGGCCCATCTGCGAGTAGGTGCGGCCACCGGTCAACTCGAGGGCGTGGACGCGCATGTACTCGGCGAAGCAGCGCGCCTCGTCGCCGTTGGTCACGGGCTTGTCCGCCACGCTGCAACTGGGGATCGCGACCTTGCCCTCGAGGCCCGCCTCCTTGATGCCGGGCAGGATCGTCGTGGGGCTCATGTCGGCGGAGCCGCTGATCTGCTCCTGCGTGATCGTGTCGTGCACCTCTCCGCGCGCGTTCACGCCGATGACGATCCACACCGCGCCGAGGATGACCAGCAGCGCGCCTGCACCGACGCCTCCGGCCCACAGCAGCTTCCGGGTCGTTCCCATGTCACGTCCTCCTTCGGGCACTGAGGGCCGCGCGGCGCGCGGCCCGGGGATCTCTCAGCGCCACTCGACCACGAGTGTGCCCCACGGCGCCTCCGTGCAAACCCTTGAGGGCGCAACGGCAAACCCACTGCCGGTTGCGGTTTGGACACGGCGCGGCCGGGGGATCGGACACCCCGGGGATATACGCTGAGCTGCCCTTCCGCGCCGCCGTGACCCAGGATGACGCCACCGCCATTCGCCGCACACTGACCCTCTTCGTCGTGGTCGCCGCCGGGTACGCGGCGGGATCGCAGCTGTCGTACTCGTGGTTCGGCGCCAACGGCGTGAGCGCGTCGTTCTTCCCGGCCGCCGGCGTCACGGTGGCCGCGCTCCTGCTCGTCGATCGCCGGCACTGGCCGGTGGTCCTCGCCGCCGCCGGCCTGGCGGAGTTCACGCTCGACCTCGTCCACGGCCTCGGCGCCTCGGCGAGCGCCGGATACGCGGTCGCCAACACGGTGCAGCCGCTGGTCGGGGCCCTGCTGCTGATGGCGGTGCGCCCCCGGGTCAACCTCGCGCGCACCGCCGATCTGGTGGCCTTCATCGCCTGCGCGGTGGTCGCGGGGCCGGCCGTCGGGGCCGTGACCGGTGCCTCGGTCTTCGTGCTGCTCGACGGCGGCGACGGCTGGGGCCGCTTCGCCGCCGAGTGGTGGGTGGGAGACGGTCTCGGCGTGCTCGTGATCGGGGCGGCGATCCTCTCCCTGCGGCCCGGAACCGGGCGGGTGCAGCGCGACCCCCGCCGGCTCGAGGCGGCGGTGCTCGCCGTGGGGGCGTCGCTGGCGACGGTGGCGTTCTTCTCGTTCGGCTGGCCGGTGCTGGTGCTCGTGCCCGTGACGCTCCTGCTGGTGTGCGGCTTCCGTCTCGACACGCGGGCCGTGGCGCTCACGGGGTGCCTGGTCGCGTTCATCGCGGCGACGGCGGCGGCCGGAGACGATGCCTACTGGGAGTCGCTCGGCATCTCCCCGCAGACCGGGTTGCTCTACCTGCAGCTCGCTCTCGGGGTCGTCCTGATGACCGCGTTCGGTGTGGCCGCCGAGGTCAGCGCGCGCGAGCGGACGGCGGTCGCCTCGGCGACGGCCGCCCGGTTCATGGAGATCGCCGACACCGCGCCCGCCATGCTCTGGGTCACGGACGCCCAGGACCAGTGCACGTTCCTCAGCCGGGGCTGGCAGGAGTTCACCGGCCGGGGCGGCGCCGAGGGCCCGGGCGCCGCATGGACCGGCGCGATCCACCCCGACGACCGCGAGCGGGCGGCGGCGGGGTTCGCCGGGCCCTCGGCGGTGCGCCGCCCGTTCGCGCGCGACTACCGGCTGCGCCGTGCCGACGGCGCGTACCGGTGGGTGATCGACTCGGGCCGCCCGCGGTTCGACGACGCCGGCGGGTTCCTCGGCTTCGTGGGATCGGTGATCGACGCGCACGAGCGCAAGGAGGCCGAGGAGGCCCTCTCCGAGAGCGAGGTGCGGCTGCGCACCCTGTTCTCGTCGATCGACGAGGGCTACTGCCTGTGCGAGATCGTCCTCGACGACGAGGGCGCCCCCGTCAACTACCGCTTCCTCGAGGCCAACCCACTGTTCGAGGCGATGACCGGGCTGGCCGACGCCGTGGGCCGGACGGCGCTCGAGATGATCCCCGATCTGGAGCCGCACTGGGTGGAGACCTACGCGCGGGTGGCCGCGGGCGGCGAGCCCCTGCGCTTCGAGAGCGGCTCCGAGGCGATGGGCCGCTGGTTCGACGTCTTCGCCACGCCGGTGGGCGCGTCGGGGGAGCGGTTCGCGCTGGTCTTCAAGGACGTCACCGAGCGGCGCCGGGCCGAGGAGGCGCTGCGCGAGAGCGAGATCGCCGAACGCGCCGGTCGCCGGCGCGCCGAGCTGACCGCACGGGTCATCAGCGAGCTGGAGGCGCTCGGGGGCGTGGCGCCGCGTGCCCGGCGGCTGGTCGCACTGCTGGTGCCGCAGGTCGCCGATGTCGCGACCGTGGAGATCCCCGACGACGAGCCGGTGCTCGCCCTGTCGAACCGCGCGCGCCGCATGCCCGGCGCGGAGGGCGAGGACGTGGCCGCGATCCTCGGCCGGCTGGAGATGCGCTCGCAGGTCGTCGTGCCCCTCGATCTGGGCGGCGGTGTCCAGGCGACCCTCCTGCTCGGGCTCGTCGATCCGGAGCGCCCGCCCTACTCGCCCGACGACGTCGCGTTCGTCGGAGCGATCGCCGACCGGGTGGGGCTGCTCCTCGCGCGCGCCCGGGTGCAGGAGGAGGAGCGCCAGATCGGCCTGCGTCTGCAGAGGGCGCTGCTCCCGGACAGCCTCGAGCCCCACCCCGCCGTCACGATCGCGGCGCGCTACGCACCGGCGAGCGACGTGCTCGAGGTGGGCGGCGACTGGTACGACGCGTTCGCCCTGCCCGATGCGCGCATCGGGGTGGTGGTGGGCGACGTCGTGGGCCACGGCATCGCGGCGGCGGCCGACATGGGGGGCCTGCGCGTCGCGCTGGCCGCCCTCGCCCCGCATGCCACCGGGCCCGCCCGGTTGCTGTCGCTGGTGCACGACTTCGCCCGCGACCGCGACCCGAACGCCTTCGCCACGGTCGGCTACGCGGTGCTCGATCCCGCAACCGGCGAGCTCACCTACGCATCGGCCGGGCACCCCCCGATGCTGGTCGTCCCCCCGTCGGGCGAGTCGCGCTGGCTCTGGGACGGGCGCTCGGCGCCCCTGTGCAACCTCGACGTCGGAGACCGCGGGGACGCCTCGACGGTGCTCGAGCCGGGGTCGCTGCTGGTGGCCTACTCCGACGGCCTGATCGAGCGCCGTGGCGAGGCCCTGTCGGACGGCATGGCGCGGCTCGAGGCGATGGTGCGCGAGCAGATGCACGCGTCCGTGGAGGAGATCTGCGATCGCGTCATGGACGGCCTCACCAGCGAGTCGGCGCCCGACGACGACACCGTCGTCCTGTGCCTGCGCCTGGCCGCGGTCGATGCGCCTCCCGTGCGACGCGTGTTCCCGGCGGTGCCGCAGGAACTGCGCCAGATGCGCGCGACGGTGCGCGACTGGCTGGGCGAGCGCCCGGGCGGCGACGCGCTGGCCACGAACCTGCTGCTCGCTGTGGGCGAGGCATGCGCCAACGCGGTCGAGCACGCGTACGCGGGGCGACCACCGGGCACGGTCGAGCTCGAGATGCGCGACGGGCCCGACGGCGGGCTCTCGGTGCGGGTGCGCGACTTCGGCCGATGGCGCACGCCCACGGCGGCCGGCGAGGGCCGCGGCCGCGGCACCGACATCATGCGGGCCGTGACACACGAGTTCAGCCGCCTCAGCGACGACGGGGGCACGACGGTCACCCTCGGCTTCCCGCCGTCACAGCCTCCGGATCCGGCCTGAGCCTGGATCCGGCGCACCGCATAGTCGCCGGATCCAGGCTGAGCGCACCGCCGGCGGGGGTCCTGCGCGTCCGGTCGTCTACTCTCGCCCCGGACACTGGATGAACCCCCCGGCCCGGGAGCACCGCTCGTGAACGACGTCCTCGACTCCACCCTGGCGGCGCTCGCGATCCTCGCCCAGGTCGCGACCGTGCTGCTCGTGGCGACCATGATCGCGGCAGCGGTGAATCCGCGCCTGCGCAGCTCGCTGGTCGGATCGTGGGGGTCGCTCTCGCGCCAGTCGGTCTGGCTGGCGTGGGGGGTCGCGGCGGTGGCGACGCTCGGCAGCCTCTACTTCTCGGAGATCGCCGACTACATCCCCTGCCGGCTCTGCTGGTACCAGCGCATCGCCATGTATCCGCTTGCGATCGTGCTCCTGGTGGGCGCCCTGCTGCGCGACCGGCGCGTCACGCTCTACGCCGCCGCGTTCCCCCTGATCGGCGCGGCGATCTCGATCTACCACATCTACATCGAGGTCAACCCCGAGGCCGAGAGCGCCGCCTGCCGGGCCGGCGTCCCCTGCTCCACGCGCTGGATCGACGAGTTCGGCTACGTGACCATCCCCGTGATGGCGCTCAGCGGGTTCGCCCTGATCGGCACCCTGCTCGTCCTCGCGTCGATCGCCGGGCGGCGGGCGGCCGCCGGCGACGGGCCGGGCCCGGAGGACTCCGTCTGAGCCCCCCGGGCCTGCCGCGGGACGCGCGTCCCTAGTCGCCCTTCGTGGTCCGCTCGAGGAATCGCAGCAGCGCCCAGCCGCCCGGGAGCAGGCAGGCCGCGAAGAACAGCTTGACGATGTCGCCGGGCACGAACGGCTGGATGCCCAGTTCGTAGGCCGAGCGCCATCCGAGCGCCTCGTCGGCGCCCGGCGGGGTCCAGCGGGCCAGCCAGGAGGCACCGAAGGCGTAGATCGCCGCGTTGGCGATCAGCATCACGCCCACCATGGTCATGAGGTCGGTGCTTGCACCCCGGTCGGCGAAGGCGCCGACGATCACGGCGCAGACGAGGTAGCCGACCAGATAGCCGCCGGTGGAGCCGGTGACGTAGTCCCAGCCGCCGCTCCAATCGGCGAACACGCCGAGGCCGGCGGCGCCGATCCCGAGGTAGAGGGCCAGCGTGAGGAACGCGCGCCGTAGGCCGAACAGGCCGCCGATCAGGAGCGCACCGAAGGTGCCGCCGGTCAGCGGGACCGGGTGCCAGGGGATGGCGATCTGCGACGCGATGGTCATGAGGCCGACCCCGGCACCGACGAGCGCGAGGTCCATGGCGATGGCCATGGACCGCTCGGAGGGGCGGGGGAGCACGTTGTCGATCAACGCGCCGTCGAGAGTCGTTCGTCCGGAGATCTGGTCCTCCTGTGGTTCACGGGCAAGACGTCACGGCTCACGCTATACAGCCGTGACGCCCGCCCGGCGCGCCGTTCGACCCTCGCTCCAGGGGCGACCCTCCCGGGTCGGGGGCCTCAGCGGTCCGGGGGTGGCGGCTGCTGCGGACGCGTACGGTCGCCGCCGCGGGCCGCGGGGCCGGGGCGGCTGAGGGCGAGCATCCGCTGGACCCGCATCCAGAGCGCCGGGTCGGCGGAGAGGTGGCCGATCGGCGTCTCGGAGAGCGTCTGCAACAGCACCGTCCGCGCATCCTCCACGGACCGGGGTCCGGGTTCGCCCCAGGGGTCCCGCGAGCCGATCGCGAAGGATCCCGGGAGTCGCGGCGTGTCGTAGACCACCGACTCCATCGCCTCGAGGATCGCCTCCAGACGCGCGCGCGTCACCCCCGTGCCCGACGCGCGCAGGATCTCCTGGACGATGAACATCACCGCCGCCGCACCCGCGCCGATCACCGCGAGGACGACGAAGACGGTCGCGGAGCCCTCCATCTCAGCCTCGTCCCGTCACGAGGCGGGGGGCGCGGGGGGGCGCGGCGGCGGGGGAGGCGCGGCCGGTGTCTGCGAACGGGCCGACGGCGGGGGCGGGGCCGGCGGTGCCGCCGCCGACGGCACCCTGACGGCGGCCAGCAGCGACTGGGCCGTCGAGTACTCCACCTCGAGGCGCTCGAGCCGCAGCGACATGCCGAAGACGAGGCCCCCGAGGGCGAGCGCCGCCACCGCGAGGAAGAAGCGCCCCGTGCCGTCGATGGAGTCGCCGCTCGTCGCGACGTCGATCACCAGGGGCGTCAGCACGACGGCCATCGCCACCATCAGCGCCTTGACCCACCCGATGGTCCGCTCCATCCGCCAGGAGTAGATCGTCTCCAGGCGCTGGGCCGGGTCCGCGACGCCGCCGGCGCCGAGGTTGAGTACGACAGCGCCGAGGAGCGGGCCGGGCATCCCCGCGAGCATCGCGCCTGCCGCGGGGGTCGTCAACGGCCGGACACGCCGCTCGCTACAGGCTCTGACCCAGCCGTCGCGCCGTGTCCTCCATCATCCCCGGCGGGATGGCGCGCCAGTCGATCGCGTCGCGCGTCTCCTCCGGGATCCACGGCGGCAGCCGGTCGTCGTCGCGGGCCCTCAGGCAGACGGTCGCCGCCCGCGCCCGCGGCGTGCGGATCCTCGCGGCGAAGGGGGGCACGTGGGCGTAGCGGTCGGCGAAGGCCTGGTCGATGCGCACGCGCTCCTTCTCCCGGTAGACGCGCCAGCCGTTGTCGGCGCGCGCCCGCAGGCGCCGGCCGTCGGTCACCAGCACCACGTCGGCGCGGTGGATGTCGCGCGCCCAGGGGTCGCTCGTCCCCCGCGGGCTCCGCACGTGGATCTCGCCATCGACGCGGGCCGCCCACACCCGGATCCGCGCCGGCGCGCCGTCGAGGGCGCGCCGGTGGAGCAGGATGATCTCGTCCGCCCAGTCGAGGCGGTTCACGAAGTCGAGCGGCGGCAACAACGTCATCCCCGGAGGGTGCCAGCTCGGTGGTGGATCGCCGAACCTGCGCATGTCGAGCACCGCCCGGCCACTCACGCCGCGCCGGGCGCGAGCGCGCCGGTGACGGCCTTCGCGGTCTTCTTGGCGGCCTTCGGGATGTCGAACTCCCAGGTGACGCCGTTCGTGAAGGTGATCGTGAGGTGGGAGAGCATGAAGCCCTCGTCGAGCTCGGCCGCCGTGATCTCGGAGCGCGGCACGCGGCCGAGCACCTCGTCGGTGACCTTCATCCTCATGGCGCCCGTCCTGGTGCGGACGAGCGCCAGGTCCGACGCGGAGACGGCCAGATAGCCGACGCGGCCGAAGTCGGGAACCGCGGGGGCGCCCGCGTGGGCGTCGCCCACGGCGAGGCCGGCGGCGATCGCTCCCGCCACTCCGCCGATCTCCCCGCCGGTGACCCTCATGGTCATCTTCCTGGTCAGGCCCTTCGGGTTGACGAGCGTCCCGGCGATCTGGGGGGCGCCGAGGGCGCTGCTCGCGTCGTCCGCCATGTCGTCCTCCTCGAGGTGGTGGTGTCCCGTGCGAGGCGAGCATCCGGCACCCACCGGCACGCGTCTGTCGCCTGCGCGACACGGCGGCCGTCAGCCTCGTCGCACTCCCGGTCGCGGCTCAGGTGAAGGGGCGATCCGCGTGGGCACTGATGCCGCACGGCCCCCGCGGGCGGATGATCCGAACGTAGGCCGAGCACGCTGCCATCCCCACGAGGAGGCGACCATGACCACCTTCGTCGATTCGCGATCCGAGCTGCTCGACATCGCCGGGCGGATGCGCCACCTGCACGCCGAGCACACCCGCGCGGGTCTGGAGAGCGCCGTCCGGCGCAAGGTCGAGACCGAGATGCGCGAGCTCTCCGACCATCTCGAGCGCCGGGTGGCGGGCCTCGTCGACGACGAGGCCGACCGGGCCGCCTGGCTGGCGCACGCCCGGCACGGGGGGCCGGCGCCCGAGCGTCCCGAGGAGGGGGAGGGCGCGGTCGAGCCCGCGCTCGCCGAGCCGCCGAGCCGTCCGAGCGGGCGCCGCCCCTGGCCGCGGTAGGCCTCCTCGCCGGTGCGGAGCCCCCGCCCCGTACCGGCGCCCCTTCCTGACGATCCCCGGCTCGGCGAGCGCGTCGCCGGGCCGGGCCGTCACGGGCGTCAAGACGCCCCCCGTCGGCGCCGAAGGATCTCTGCGGGCCTCGTCGCGGCAGGCCCGCGGCTCGCGTCGTCCCGTCTCCCACGGAGCTTCCCCGGATGAGGATCCTTCCCGTTTCGCGCGTCGTCCCCGGCTCGGTCCTCGCCGAGGGCGTCTACTCATCGCAGGACGGCGTCCGCTACGCCCTCCTGCAGCGGGGGGTCTGCCTCGACCAGTCGATGCTCTCCGCGCTCGAGCGCATCGGCGTCTTCGCGGTCTATGTCGAGGACGAGCTGTCGGAGGGGATCCGCCCCACGACGCCCATCGCCGAAGAGACCCGCCACGAGACCGTCGCCGCGCTGACCGGTGTCTTCTCAACCGCCAAGGACGGTCGCACGACCAAGGTCCCGGTGGGGCAGGTGGTCCAGCTCGAGAGCATGGTGCAGCGGGTCATGGAGGAGGTCCGCGGTTCGCGGGAGATGCTCTCCTTCCTCGGCGACCTCGGCAGCTTCGATGCCTACACGCTCAACCACTCGGTGAACGTGTGCCTGATCGGCCTGCTCATCGGTGAGATGGCGCTGAAGCAGAACGGCTGGATCGACTTCCGCGGCGAGCGGCGCATGGACGACATCGAGGGCCGGCTCGAGATGCTCGGCCTCGGGCTGCTGCTGCACGACATCGGCAAGGTCGTCGTGCCCCACGACGTGCTCTGCAAGCCGGGCCGGCTGACCGACGACGAGATGCAGATGATCCGCAACCACCCCGAGGCGGGGGCCACGATGGTCGAGGGCGTGACCATCTCGCCGCTCACCCGCGCGGTCATCTCCGGCCACCACGAGCGGTGGGACGGCAAGGGCTACCCGGCGGGAAAGGAGGGCGAGGAGGTCCACGTCAACGCCCGCATCGCGGCCATCGCCGACGTCTACGACGCGGTCTCGTCCGACCGCGTCTACCGCATCCGCCGCCCCTCGCACGAGGCCTACGAGCTCATCCTGCGCGAGGGCGGCACGGCCTTCGATCCCGAGCTGGTGGAGATCTTCAGCCGGGTGGTCGCCCCCTATCCGGTGGGGACCGCGGTCGTGCTGTCGAGCGGCGCCCGCGGTCTCGTGGTGAAGAACCACCCGGACCACGGCACCCGTCCCACGGTGCGGATCACTCATGATCCTGGGGGCCGGCGCCTGCCCGCCTCGACGGAGGTCGACCTGGGCGACTATCCCGGCGGTCAGCATCGTCGACTCCATCGACGACCCCGGCGACGCCATCGCGGACGCCCCGGCCGAGCAGCACGCCTCCTACCCCGAGGTGATGGCCGACCACCGCGTCGGGGAGATGATCGCCGTCTAGCTCGAGCCCGGCCGGCGCGCGCGCACGAAGGCCTTGCGCGCCTCCTCGGCCCCCAGGATGACGGGTGGCCAGATGAGCAGGAAGAGCCAGTGCCAGGGGCCGAGGCCGCTGGTGTGGAAGACACCGCTGAGGCCCGGGGTGTAGGCGAGCAGCGCGATCATCGCCACCTCGACCCCGATGCCGACCAGCAGGAGCCGGTTGGAGAAGAGGCCGATCGCGGAGATCGACTGGCGGTTCGACCGCCAGGCCATGCCGGCGCCGACCTGCGCCATGACGATGCCCGCCATGGTCATGGTGGTCGCCTCCAGGTAGAGCGTGCCCGAGTCGTCGAGCGCCTCCCAGGGGCGCCAGCCGCCGAGGTGGTAGGCGAAGAGGAAGCTCGCGACCGCCGCGATGCCCTCGAGCGGACCGATCCAGCCGAACACCCGGCCGAGCACGGCCCGGTTGAGGATGCGCTCCGACCGCGGCCGCGGCGGGCGCGCCATCGTCCCCGGTTCGGCCCGCTCGGTGCCGAGGGCGATCGCGGGGACGAGGTCGGTGCCGAGGTCGATCGCCAGCACCTGCATCACCACCAACGGAAGGGGGACGGCGCCCCCCGGTGATGCCCCAGACGAGGAAGGGCACGAGCTCGCCGACGTTGGAGCAGAAGTGGTACCCGGCGAAGCGGCGGATGTTGTCGTAGACCGCCCGCCCCTCCTCCACGGCGGCGACCACGGAGGCGAAGTTGTCGTCGATCAGGATCAGGTCGGACGCCTCCTTGGCCACCTCCGTGCCGCTCAGCCCCATGGCGATGCCGATGTCGGCGTGCTTGAGGGCGGGCGCGTCGTTGACCCCGTCGCCGGTCATGGCGAGCACCTCTCCGCCCGCCCGCAGGAGCCGGGCGAGGCGCAGCTTCTGCTCGGGATCGATGCGGGCGAAGACCACGTCGCGCTCGGCGAGCCGGCGATCCACCTCCTCGTCGGCGAGTGCGCCGAGCTCGGTGCCCGTGATGACGTGCACCTCGTCGTCGATCAGCCCGATGCGGCGGGCGATCGCCTCGGCCGTGGGTCCGCTGTCGCCGGTGACCATGATGATGCGGATGCCGGCCTGCCGGCAGCGGCGCACGGCGTCGGCCACCTCGGGCCGGGGAGGGTCGCTCATGCCGACCAGGCCGAGCAGCTCGAGCTCCTGCTCCACGGCGTCGGGCGCGTCCGCGCACCCGGCCGGCAGCACCCGTCGCGCGACCGCGAGGACGCGCAGGGCGTCGGCCTCCATCGCGCCGACTGCCGCCATCGCGCGAGCCCGCTCCGCGTCGGGGAGCGTGGTGCGCGGCAGCAGGATCTCCGCGGCGCCCTTGACGTAGGCGATCCGCTCGCCGCCGACCAGGTGCACGGTGGTCATGCGCTTGCGCTCCGAGCTGAAGGGGATCTCGAACAGGCGCGGGGCGAGCGCGGCCTGCTGCTCATGCCTCAGGCCGCCCTTCTCGGCGAGCACCACCAGCGCCGCCTCGGTCGGGTCGCCGAGGATCGACCACCCCTCGGCGGCGTGCACCAGGCGCGCGTCGCCGCACAGCAGCCCGGCCCGCAGCAGGTCGGCGACCGGCGCGGGCTCGACCACCTGGCCACGCGAGAGGAAGCGCCCGAACGGCTCATAGCCGACCCCTTCGACCATCATCTCCACGTCCGGCGTCCAGACCCGCTGCACCGTCATCTGGTTCTCGGTGAGGGTGCCGGTCTTGTCGGTGCAGATGACCGTGGTCTCGCCGAGGGTCTCCACCGCCGACAGCCGTCGCACCAGGGCGTTGCGCCCGGCCATCCGCTGGGTCGCCATCGCCAGCGCGAGCGTCACGGTGGGCAGGAGGCCCTCGGGGATCAGCGCCACCATCACCCCGATGGCGAACAGGAACCGGTTCGCCAGGCTCATCCCCACCAGGCCCGCCACCAGGAAGAAGAGGCCGCCGATGGAGATCGCCAGCACGGCGACCATCCGCGTCACCTGGTCGAGCTCGCGCTCGAGCGGGCTGCGCTCGCGCCGGGTGCGCTGGGCGAGCGCCGCGATCCGCCCGAACCGGGTGCTCATGCCCGTGGCGGTCACGAGGGCCTCGGCGGCGCCGGCGGTCACGTACGTGCCCGCGAAGACCTCCGCCTCGGGCTCGATCGCGTGCGACTCGCCGGTGAGCGACGACTCGTCCACCCGCAGATCGGCCGTCGTGACGAGGTCGGCGTCGGCCGCCACGCGGTCCCCGGGGGCGAGCATCAGGAGGTCGCCGGGCACGACCTCCTCGCTGGCGATCTCAACCGCCGCGCCGTCGCGGCGCACCCGCACCCGCAGCGGCAGCATCCGCCGCAGCGCCGCCACCGCCTGCTCGGCCCGGTGCTCCTGCACGAAGGCGAAGATCGCGTTGACGACGATCACGGTGACGATCGCCGCCGACAGAGCCGGCATGCCGCCCAGCACCGCCAGCACCGCGCCGCCCCAGAGCAGCAGCGCGAAGAGCTGGACGAAGTTCGCGAGGAACTCGCGCAGCGGCGACCGCCCCGGGGCCTCGACGATCTCGTTCGGGCCCGTCTCCGCCAGCCGTCGGCGGGCCTCCGCGGTGGAGAGCCCGGTCGTCCGCGGATCCGGGAGGGTTCGCATGGCCTCTTGCGAGACTACGCGGCGCCGGCGGCGGTCAGCTCTGCGGTGGGCTCATCTGGAGCCAGAGGTAGAAGTCGGGCACGCTGCCGTCGAACGAGTAGACGGCCCGCCCCACGGTGGGGAACTGCCGCGCCGTGCGGTTGAGCTGCGCCATCAGCAGGGCGCTGCCGCACGAGGTCGAGGCGTTGGGGATGATCCTGGAGAAGTCCCGGAAGTCGATCCGCGCGACCGAGCCGGCGATGCGCACGCTTCGCACGCGGCCCGCCGTGGCGGCCGAGAACCAGCCGTCATAGCCGGCGCGCCGCTCCGCGGCCGTCGGGCCCCGCAGCAGAGCGTCCATCGCCCGGCGCAGGACCGCCGGGCCGCTCACCGTGCGGGTGACCGGGAGAACCCTGCGGCAGTTCGGCCCCGGATCGCCGCGGGGGAAGAAGACCTTCACCTGGGTGTGCGCGACCGTCTGCGTCGTGGTGGAGGCGACCGTCGTCGGAGCGCCCCCGGTGGCGTCGTCGCTGCTTCCGCACCCGAACGACAGGGCCGCGATGATGGCTGCGGCCACCAGGGCGGCCGGCGCGAATCGTGAACCGGACACGACGCCTCCTCATCCGCGGATCGACGAGTCTTCCTGCACATCGAGTCTCGCTGGATCCGCCGGGCGCCACCACCGGGTTCTCCCGGCCTCGCGCGCGGGAGACCCGCGCGCCGGCGGCGGGCCCGCGCGTCGGCGGCGGGCGCATGCCCTGCACCTGGGTGCGCCGGTTCCCTACGATCAGGCGATGGACGCGAACGGAACGCAGAAGCCGATCGGGCTGATCGTCGTCAACCACGGCTCGCGCCGGGCCGAGAGCAACGTGATGCTCGAGCAGATGGCGCAGATGGTCGCCGAGGTGGTCCCCTACGAGATCGTCGAGGCCGCCCACATGGAGCTGGCCGAGCCCTCGATCGCGACCGCCTTCGACGCCTGCGTGGCGCGGGGCGCCCGGACCGTCGTGGTCTCGCCCTACTTCCTGCTGCCCGGAAAGCACTGGCGCCAGGACATCCCGGCGCTCGTCGAGGAGGCCGCCTCGCGTCATCCCGGGGTGACCTACCTGGTGGCCGCGCCCTTCGGCCTGCACCCGCTGATGGCCCAGGCGGTCAACGCCCGCGTCGAGCACTGCCTCGCGCACGTGCGCGGCGAGGTCCCCGAGTGCGAGGCCTGCGCCGGCACCGGCACCTGCCGCATGGTCACCACCGCGGAGACGCCGGCGCCCACCGCCTCCTAGAGGCATCTCCAGATCGCCCTCTCGCTTCGGCGCGCACCCGCCGATACGGGATGTGAAGGTTCGCCACGGAAGGCGGACCCGGAACGATGGAGACTGCTGTGAGCGCGTACAACCCCACCACCATCCCCAGCATGATGGGCCGTCTGCGGCGCGTGATGGCCGAGATGCGAGAGCTCGGGGACCAGATCCCGAACTGAGTGGACCCAGGCGCGCGCTCGCCGGACGCGGCGGGGGCGCTAGTGCCTCCAGGGTGGGGCGAAGAGAGTCGCCGCCGGTCCACGAGGATGCTCTCGGTGACCTCCAGCGTCGAGCGCCGAGGATCGACGCCGGACGCCCGCAGGGCCCGCGCGACGTCTCGACGATGCGTCCGTCCTGCAGCTGCACCGGTGAGACGTTGACGCTGATGCCGATCGGCGGGCTGAAGGTGCGGTCGGCCTGCCAGCGCGCGAGCTGCCGGGTGGCCTCCAGGAGCACGAACCGCCCGATCTCCCTGATCAGGCCGGTCTCCTCGGCGAGCGGGATGAACAGTTGGGGCCGACGCGCCGCGTACGGGGTGGTTCCAGCGCGCGAGCGCCTCCATGCCGCGCAGGCGGCCGCTGTCGACCTCCACGATCGGCTGATAGGCGACCGCGAGCTCGCCGCGTCCGATGGCCTCGCGCAGATCGCCCTCCAGCAGAAGGCGGTCGGAGAGAGGCCTCGTACATCGAGGGCTCGTACATCACGACGCGGCGCTTGCCCTGCGCGCGCGCAGTGCCCCGGTCTACCGCGACATGGTGACCGCGATCGCGTCCGAGTCGTCGCGCAGCACGAGCGCATCGCCCTGGAGGGTGTAGGTCGCGGCGGATTCGAGCGCCCTCAGGTAGCGCTGCTCCTGCTCCATCAGCTCCGGCGGCCCGGCCTTGAGCGTGCCCGCCGGAGGCGAGATGGAGATGTCCGTGGTGCCCGGAGCGCCCTCGGACGTCGTGTAGGTGGTCCGGTAGGTGTTGACGCCCGAGTCGCCCGTCAGCGTCAGGTCCTGGCCGAACGCCGCCGTGATGGTGCTTCCGGACACCACGGAGACGACGGCCTCCTTGCCGTTGTTGTATCCGGTCACCTCCCACGATCCGACGATGCTCTGGTCGCTCTTCTCGTAGGCCAGCAGCTGATCGCCGGTGGCCGAGCGGAGCGTCAGGGCCTCGCCGTCCGAGGAGTAGGAGGCCGTGTCCTCGAGCGCCGCCAGGTATGCCGCCTCGATCTCGGTGGCCTCCGGAGGGCCCGCCATCTGGGTCGTCGCGAGCGGGCCGATCGACAGGCCGCCCTCGGCGCCGTCGGCGGCGAAGGGTCCCCGGTAGGTGTTGATCGCCGCCTTCCCGCTGATGCTCCCGCCGGCGAAGAGGGCGTCGATCGAGACGCCCGAGGGCAGGTCGCGCGCCGAGTCGCCGCTTCCGAGCTCCACCAGCGTCCACCGCCCCTCCAGGGGGCCTCCCCGCTCGGATCCGGCCTGATCCTCGTCGTCGCCGCATCCCGCGACCGCGGCGACGAGCACCACCGAGAGCAGTCCGATGATCCAGCCCCTACGCGACATGCGCTCCCCATTCCTCCGCCGACAGCCCCGGCGAGCGTACAAGCCTCAGCCGAGGGGGCCGAGCGCGATGAGCACGTCCTCCTCGAGGGCCGCCACCATCTCCTCGATCCGGGCGCCGCCGAGCCCGAGCGCCTCGGCCACCTCGGCCCGCGTGCGGGGCCGGGCCGGGTCGCGATCGAGGCCGAGGCGAAAGCGCGTGACGGCAGCGAGGTCGGGCTCGAGCCGCGCGACCCGCGGGGACAGGCGCAGCTCGGTCACATCGCGCGCGCCCGTGAGCCGCAGCACGTCTCCCCGGAAGCGCCCGAGATCCTCGTCGTCGCCCATCCCGCCCCCTCGTCGCCCGCCGCCTCGCGCGCCGGATCCCGATACATACTGCCGGGCATGGCGGCGGTGTCGTCGCTGAGATGCCCGGCCGGGTGGCCGCCGCGTCCCCGTGCGATCTAACGTAGGTCCGATGCGTCCAACCCGACCACCCGCTCTCCGCTCCAGGGCGCTCTCGCTCGCCGGTCTGGCGCTCGCGGGCGCCGCGATCGCCTGTGCCGCACCGGCGGGGGCGCAGGCCGCGATGGCCGGCCTCCAGGACGACCGCATCTCGGTGGGCCCGGAGGGCGAGATCGAGGCGCGGGCAGACATCCTCGCGGCCTCGCGCACGCGGGTGAGCCGGGTCGATCTCCTCTGGTCGGAGGTCGCCCCGACGCGCCCGGCCTCACCCCGCGATCCGGCCGATCCGGCCTATCGCTTCGCGCGCTGGGACCGGATCGCCGCCGCGCTCACCGCCCGCGGCATCCGCCCGCTGTTCGCGGTCTACTCCTCACCGGCCTGGGCGGCCGGGGGCCGGACCGCGCCGGCCGGCCGGCAGGTGAACCCCAACGCGCCCGACGCCACCGCCTTCGGCGCCTTCGTGGAGGCCGTCGCGCGTCGCTACTCGGGGCGGTTCCCCGATCCGGCCACCGGGGCGCCCATCCCGCAGGTGCGCCACATCGAGCTCTGGAACGAGCCGAATCTCAAGGGGTTCCTGCGCTCGGGCGAGCGGGTCGCGCGGCCGGCCGTCTACGTGAGGATGGTGAGGGCCGCCTATCCGTCGGCCCACCGCGGCAACCCGCGCGCGGTTGTGATCGTCGGCGGCGCGGGGCCCCGGTCGAGCACCGACGCCTCCGGGATCTCCGCCGACGCCTTCCAGCGCTCGCTGCTGCGCGCGCGGGTGAAGATGGACGCGTTCTCGCAGCACGTCTATCCGGCGGCCGGTCCGCTCCAGCCGACCAGGGCGATCCCGGCCTGGAGGACCCTGCCGGTGCTGCTGGACGCGCTGGAGCGCGCCCGCCCGCAGACCCCCTTCCTCATCACGGAGGCCGGGTACACGACCGCGAACACCCCGTTCCGCTCGGTGAAGGTGACGCCGAGGCAGCAGGCGGCCTTCCTGCGCCAGATCTTCGCGCTCCCGTCGGTGCGGCGCCGGGTCGCGCTGGTCGTCTGGTACCAGCTCGAGGACAACCCGGACTGGCCGGGCGGCCTCCTGCGCGCGGGCGGCAGCCGAAAGCCCGCCTGGGCGGCCTTCCAGGACGTCGCCCGCCGGGGACCGATCCCCGCGATCATGCGCCGGTAGCGGCTCCCCGGGGAACGGGCGGGCGCGAGCGCGCCTGCGGACCGGTTCCCGCTAGGGTCGTGGGCCGTGCGGAAAGCTCTGCAGGTCCTGATGTTCTTCCCCCGAGGGGGTTCCGCACAGGTCTCCCGTTACCTCGCCCGCGACCTCCGGGACGCGGGATGGAGCACGCGCGTCGTGGCCGGGTCGCTCGGCGGCCCGGACGAGCCGGGCAACGCGGCCGCCTTCTTCGGCCCCGATGCCGACCTGGTGGCCGTGCCCTACGACGACGCCGTGACCGCGGCCGACCCGATGCTCGCCTCGCCCCCGATGCATCCCTCCTACGAGGACCGCCCCGGCGCCCCCGACCGGGTGATGGCCTCCCTCGACGACCGCACCGCCGCCCACCTGACCGACGAGTGGACGCGGATCCTGGACGCCCCGGGCGTGCTCGACGATGTGGAGGTCGCCCACCTGCACCACCTCACGCCGGTGCACGAGGCGCTCGGCCGCCTGCGGCCCGGGCTGCCGGTCGTGACCCACCTGCACGGCACCGAGCTGCTGATGCTCGACGAGGCCGACGCCGGCGCCTCCTGGCCCCACGAGGCGCGCTGGCGGGCGCGGATGCGTCGCTGGGCGCAGGGCTCGGCGCGGGTGATCGTCTCGTCGGAGCCCTCGCGCGCCGACGCGGAGCGCCTGCTCGGGATCGACCCGGAGCGCCTGGTGGTCGTGCCCAACGGGGTCGATCTGCGCCTCTTCGACGGTCCCCCGGCGACGGCACCGCAGCGCGAGGAGCTCTTCACGCGGTGGTTGTGCGAGCAGCCGCGGGGCTGGTCTCCTCAGCATCCGCGACCCGGCGGGGTGCGCTACCGCCCCGAGCAGATCGCGCCCCTCCGCGATCCGGAGGCCGTGGTGCTGCTCTACGTCGAGCCGCTTCACCGCGGTGAAGCGGGCCGCTCTGCTGGTGCGCGCCCACGCCCGGGCGCGCGAGCGCCTGGGGCGGCCCCTGCCCCTGGTGCTGGTGGGCGGCGCGCCGGGCGAGTGGGAGGGTGAGCACCCCGCCGACGCGGCCGCCCGCTCGCCGTGGGGCCACGAGGTGTTCCTCGCCGGCTGGCGCTCGCACGCGGAGCTCGCCGAGGTGCTCGCGTGCGGCGACGTGCTGGCGGTGCCCTCGGTGGCCGAGCGCTTCGGCCAGGTCTACGTGGAGGCCATGGCCATGGGCCTGCCGGTCATCGCCTGCCGGGCGGCGGCGCCCCCGACCTACATCGACGACGATCCCGGCTCACCGGATCGCTGCGGATGGCTGGTGGCCCCCGACGACGAGGAGGCGCTCGCCGACGCGCTCGTCGCCGCGGCATCCGATCCGGCCGAGCGGGCGGTGCGTGGAGAGAACGGCCGCCGCCGCGCCCGCGAGCGCTTCTCGTGGGCGAACATCGCCCACACGGTCGCCGAGGTCTACGCGAGCGCCGCCGACGGCTGAGCCCGGCCGACGAACGCGAGCGCGGTGAGCAGGGGCCGCCCGCCGTGGATGTCGCGGCCGTCGGCCTCGCGGGGCCGGTTCACCAGCCGCCCACCGACCACCAGCGACGTCGATCCGCCACCGTCGAGGTTGATCGCCTGGCGCGCCCCGAGCCCGGCCATCAGCTCGGCGAGCTCGGCGAGCGTGAGGCCGGCCTCGTCAGGCGCCCGGCCCTCGGTGGCCACGGCGATCAGCCGGGTCTCGTCGAGGCCGATCGCGGCTCGGGGGTGCCGCCCCGAGGTGATGTCCGAGTCGAACTGGGCGTTGCCCGCCGAGAAGCCCTCGCGGTCCTCGCCATCGCGCACGATCGGCCGGCCGCCGTCCACGAGGGCCGGCCCGGCCTGCAGCAGGTCTCCCGCCGGGGTGGCCGGCAGCGCGGCGAGCGGGGCGATCCTCAACCGCTCGCCCTCCACGTGCAGGCATGCCCGCGACGCGGCGAACAGGGGATCGAACGGGGCCGTGGGCAGGCGCCGGCCCTCGCGCCAGACCTCCCCGAGAGCGGGCCCGGCGGGCGTCACGAAGAACCCTCCCACCAGGGCGTCGGCGACGCCCGAGCGGGTGCACCAGGAGTGCAGGGGCTCGGGGGCGGGCAGCGCGACGACGGTCGCCGACACCAGCGCCCGCGGGTAGACGGCCACGTGCACCGTGGTCGCCGACGCGCCGGCCCCCACCCGGTGGGAGCGGATCTCGCGCTCGGGAGCGGCGGCGAGAGGCATGCCCTCTCCTTCGGCCGCATCCCCTCCGGATTCCAGCCGCGTGGCCACGGGGCGGGACTCTACGGGCGCCCTCGGCCGGGGCGCTGTCACATCGGCGCGGGCCCCTCCTGCGGCGGGCGGCTCTCGAGGCGGAACACCGGGTGGTCCGCCGCGTCGGGCATCGCCTCGAAGAACGACTTCACGGCCCTCCCGGCCACGGCGCGGTAGGCGGCGATCACCGCCGGCCGCTCGGCCACCGGCAGCTCGATCGCGCGGAACGCGACCACCTCGCGCCGGCTCTGCAGCTCGCCCTCGCCGGCGGCCCGCAGGTTGCGGGCCCAGTCGGTCTCGCCGCGCGGAGAGACCAGATAGCGCGCGCCCTCGTGGTTGACCGGGATGACCGGCACCCGGTGGACCACCCCGCTGCGCCGCCCGCGCACGGCCAGGGCCTTCGTCCCCGAGATGCCGAACCGCATCGCGATCGGATTGAAGATCCTGCGGACGAAGAACGGCGGCCTGATCACCGGCATGGAGCACTCCTCTGGCGGGACACCGTGCGGGTCGACCCTACGACCCGCACACTCCGGGGTGAACGGATCCTGTGAAGAATCGTTGACCGGCCTTCCGCGCCGGGCCACCGGCGAAGTAGCGTCCCGGCGGTGAGACGAGTCGTCACCGCCGCCCTGGCCGCGTTGCTCGTGGCGCCCGCCGCCGCGTCGGCCGCGGGCCTGCCCGGCACCGCCGAGTACGCCGTCCCCGAACGCGGCACCGCCGCCGTCGTGCCCGGCATCTCATCGCCGGGCGCCGTGTATCTGCCGGTGACGGGCCGTCGCACCCTCACGCTGTTCGCGCGGCTGCGGGCGGCGAGCGTGCGGCGCCCGACCCGCGTCCTCGTCCGTCACACCAGGATCGGCACGACCTGTGCACCCAGCTACGCGGCCGGGCGCGGCACGCCGATCGCGTTCGCCGCGGCCGTGCCGGACGCGGCCGGATACCTGACGACGACCACCCGCGAGCTCACCTGGAAGCGGACCGGCAAACGGCGGTTCTGCGTGTGGCTGACGGCGAGGCCGACCGCCCGGGTGCGGCCCGCGTCGAGCGTCGTGGAGTTCGTGCGGTCGGCAACCGGCGCGATCCAGCTCGCGAGGAGCGATCCGGGCGACGCGGCGATCGTGACCTACGTCGCCTCGACCGAGTCCTACCGCCTCGCGTCGACCTCGTTCAATTGCCCGCCCGACAGCTCACGGGACTACGGGGTCCTGGACCGGCCCGTGCTCGGGCTGATCGAGTACACGTCCTTCGACTACTCCCCCGATGACTGCACGAGGGGCGTGACGGTGACGGTGACCGGTTCGACCGTCGGCGCGTTCGCCCTCAGCATGGACGTGGCGCAGGCGGCCCAGGGCGCCGTCAACCACGCCGGGGCCTGCGCCCTGCCGGGTGTCGGCGAGACCGTCGCCGAGGCCCGGGCGCTCGTGGTCGCCCAGGGGTGCCGGGTGGGCCGCGAGCGCGCCGCTCCCCGCAGCTCGTCCACTCCCGGGCGGGTCTGGGCCTACACCGTCAACGGGGCGTCCACCTCCCTCGTCCCCGTCGGCACGCGCGTTGACCTGGCGGTCAATCCGCCGCTGTAGGGCGCGCCGCCGCCGGCGCCACGAGGCCCTCCAGCTCGTCGGCCATCGCACCCGGCCCGCCGCTCGCGGCGAAGGCCGCCGCCAGCCGCTCGGCTCCCGGACGGCACCTCATCGCCGCGACCACCGCCTCCCTGAGGCGATCAGGGCGCAGGGCGCGGGCGGGAAGCCGGACACCGGCACCGGCGACCTCCACCCGGCGGGCCACCTCGGGCTGGTCGCGGCCGAACGGGATGGCGACCACCGGCACGCCGTGCGCGAGCGCCTTCTGGGTGATCCCCATCCCGGCGTGGCACACCACGCAGGCCGCCCGATCGAGCAGCGGGCTGTGGGGGACGAAGGGCGCGAGCCGGACGTTGGTCGGCACGGTGATCCCGGTCACGTTGACGTCGCCCGTGGTGATCACCACGTCGTAGGGCTCATCGCGGAGGGCGGCGCACGCCACCTCGACGATCCTGCGGTCGTTCTGGAAGAGGGTCGAGCACGTCACCAGGACCAGCGGTCCGTCGATGTCCTCCAGCCACGGCACCTCCGCCGCGGGCGGTTCCCAGAGCCCCGGGCCGACCAGCCGCACCGACTCCGGCCAGTCCGTGCGCGGATACTCGAATGGCTCGGCGGTGAAGGCGATCACCCGCGAGGCGGCGAGGAACAGGTCGTCGAGCGTCCGCACCGGCGCGAGCCCGAGAGACGCCCGCAGCGGGTTCACGCGTGCGGCGATCATGCGCTCGAGCGACCCCAGCGCGAGGCGCCGTGCCAGCCGGTCGCGCAGGCGCCCGAGCGCGTCGTGGCGCGGTGCGAGGCCGAGGCCGAAGGGAGGAGCATCGCGCGAGGGCAGCGGCATCGCCGAGACCACCGAGTAGGCCCACGGCAGTCCGGAGCGCTCGGCGGCGGCCGCGGCCCCCCACGCTCCCTCGTCGATGAGCAGCACGTCCGGCCGCTCGGCCTCGATCGCGCGCTGGAGATCGGGGATCTGGAACGGGGCCCGGTCGGCGAACTGCGCCAGCCCCGAGCGCAGCGCGCCGAAGCGCGTCCGGGCGCGCCAGTCGCCGGGATCGAAGCGCGCGATCTCGGGCGCCAGGGCCTCGGCCGGGATGTCCTCCGACCTCAGCGCCTCCACGTCGCGCTCGCCGCAGCGCACCGCCACGCGGTGCCCGCGCCGGCGCAGCTCCATGAGGCCGAGGACGAGCGGATAGAGCCGGCCCGGCACCGCGTTGACGTAGGCCAGGAAGGTGGCCGGCACCGCGGTCACTTCTCGTGCGTGATCGAGACGCCGCCGAAGACCGACACCGCGTCGATGTGGAGGGCGGGCGCGTCGGGGGCCAGCGGCTCCGAGTGGTCGGTCTTGTCACCCACGCCGCCGAACACCGGCAGGCTCTTCACGGTGATCCGCCATCCCCGCGGCACCAGGAGGTCGACGCCGCCGAAGACGGCGGTCGCATTGACCGTGGCACCCTCGGGCCCCGGCCGCGAGTCGCGCAGGTCGAGCGTGATGCCACCGAAGATCGCCGTCAGCCACGCACCGCGGAAGGCCGGGGACGAGCTCCCCAGCTCCGCCCCGCTGAAGACGGCGGTGCTGCGGATGACGTCGTCGGCGACGACTCCCTTGGGCACGGAGCGGCCGCGCCAGCGCGCGACGATCACCAGGCCGACGACGATCAGCGCGAGAGGCCACACGTAGTCCCAGGCGCTCTCGTCGAGGATGTGGGTGCTGAAGAGCAGCAGCAGGACGCCCGCGCCGGTGAGGATCGCGCCGCGCACGGTCGCGCGCGGGCGTTCGGCCAGCGTCAACGCGCCCGCGGCGATGATCGCCACCGGCCACCAGTGGTCGATGATCCGGTCGGCGCGCAGGACGCCGGCGGTGTCGAGCAGCAGCAGCACGCCGGCGGTCACCACGACCAGGCCGATCAGAAGGCGGCCGAAGTCGCGGGAGGCCGGCTGTCCCGCGGAGGGTCCAGGCGTCCCGGGCCCGGCGCCGTCGGCGGAGCCCGAGGCCGATGTGAGCGGCGTCCGCATGCGCATGACTCACCTTCCTCGAAGAGGGACGGTCGCCGACGGGCGGTCGCCCGGTGTGGTTCGAGCGTCCCTCCGGGGAGGGGGAGCGCGCATCGGTGTCCCTCCGCGAACCGGCTTCGGGCGACTACGCGGGGCGACCGGCGAACCCGACGGGCCGGCCCGGGCGGCAGCGGGGCTTGTCAGCAGAACCCCGCATCCGGGCCGGGGAAGCACCCGATTCGCAGCCGCCGGCGCGGGGGGAGGCTCTCCCTGCGGAAATCGCCAGTGCCCCGAGGTGGAGGTGATCGATGAGGATCCTCGTCGTCTACGCGCATCCCAACCCGCGCTCGTTCTGCCACGCGGTCCTGGAGGAGGTCGTCCGGGGACTGGACGAGGGCGGCCACAGCCACGAGGTGATCGACCTCCACGCGATGGGGTTCGACCCCGTGTTCCGGAAGCGCGACTTCCTCCAGTTCATGCACGAGACGGTCCCCGAGGAGCTGATCGTCGACGCCGATCTGCGCCGCGCCGTCGTCGAGGGTGCGGGCGGCCCCGTGCAGCGGGCCGTCGCCCGGCGCTGGATGCGGGGCAAGACCGCGCGCGAGATCGTGCGGGCGCTCGGCAGCCGGGCACCCAGGGACGTGAAGCGCCACCAGCAGATGGTCGCCCGCGCGGAGGGCCTGATCTTCATCGCGCCGATCTACTGGATGGGGCTCCCCGCGATCCTGAAGGGGTGGTTCGAGCGGGTCTTCGCCTACGGATTCGCGTACACGCTCGACCCCGATGGCTGGAACGGGCACCTCTCTGGCCGCGTGCCGCTCCTCAGCCAGCAGAAGGGCCTCTTCATCACCCCGACCTTCTTCACGCGGGAGGAGTACGAGAAGGGTGGGTGGGAGCAGGCGATCGACGCCATCGTCTGCGACTGGGGGCTCGAGATGGCGGGCGTCGCCGAGTCCGAGCACGTGTACCTCCACGCCGTCGGATCCGTCGACGCGCAGACCCGGGCCGGTTATCTGGCCCTCGCCCACCAGCTCGCGCGCGACTTCCCCGCGGGCCGGGTCGACCCGTCGCGGTAGGGCTACGGGAAACCACCGCGAGGATCCGGGCGGGCGCAGATGGCCGGGCGGCCCGCTCGGGGCACGATCGGTGCATGGTCTTCGAGGACCGCCGTGACGCGGGGCGCCGCCTCGCCGTACTCCTCGCCCCCTTCACCGAGGAGCGGCCCCTGGTGGTCGCCCTTCCCCGCGGGGGCGTTCCGGTGGCGCTCGAGGTCGCGCGCGCCCTCGGCGCTCCGCTCGAGGTGCTGGCCGTCCGCAAGATCGGGGCCCCCGCACAGCCCGAGTACGGCATCGGCGCGATCGCCGAGGGCGGCACCGCCGTGCTCGACACCCAGACCGCCGGGCGCATGGGCGTGACCCAGCAGGAGCTCGACCGCGTCGTCGAGCGCGAGAGCCTGCGCATCCGGCACGCGGTGGAGCTCTTCCGGGGCGGTCGTGAGCCCGCCGACGTGCGCGGCCGCACGGTGATCGTGGTCGACGACGGCGTGGCCACCGGCCTGACCGACCTCGCGGCCGTGCGGGCGCTGCGGGGCCGCGGGGCGGGCCGGATCGTCGTGGCCGTGCCGGTCGGGTCGGCGCCCGGCCTCGACATGCTGCGCCAGGAGGCCGACGAGGTCGTCTGCCACACGGTGCCGCGCGAGCTCATGGGCGTCGGCCACTGGTACCGCGACTTCAGCCAGGTGTCCGACGAGGACGTGCTCGCGCTGCTCGCCGAGGCGGGGTCACCCGCTCCGGTGGCGGTCGCGGACGGCGCCCCCGCCGCCCGGGGACTCGCGATCGATCTGGACGGCATCCGCCTGAGGGGCGATCTCGCGGTCCCGCCGGATGCGAAGGGGCTCGTCATCTTCGCCCACGGCAGCGGCAGCAGCAGGCTCAGCCCGCGCAACCGCGCCGTCGCGCGGCGGCTCGAGGCCGCCGGCCTCGCGACCCTCCTGCTCGACCTGCTGGCCGCCGAGGAGGAGGGCCGCCGCGACCTGGTCTTCGACATCCCGCTGCTGGCGGCCCGGCTCGAGGCGGTGACGCGCTGGACCCGCGACGACCCCGCCCTGCACGGGCTGTCGGTGGGCTACTTCGGGGCCTCGACCGGCGCCGGGGCGGCGCTGCGGGCGGCGGCCGCGCTCGGCGACGACGTGCGGGCGGTCGTCTCGCGGGGCGGGCGTCCCGACCTCGCCGGCGACCGGCTGCCGATGGTGCGGGCGGCGACGCTGCTGATCGTCGGCTCGCTCGACCACGAGGTGCTGCAGCTCAACCTCCGCGCCGCAGAGCGGCTCGTCTGTCCCCACCGCGTCGAGGTGGTCGAGGGCGCGACGCACCTGTTCGAGGAGCCCGGGACCCTCGAGGACGTGGCGGGCCTCGCGATCGACTGGTTCCTCGAGCGCCTGCCGGTGCGCCCCGTGGCGGAGGCCTGAGCCATGGCCACTCCCCTCGTCGTCCCGCGCGCCGACGCCCGCGTCGTCGAGACGCTCCGGCGGGAGGCCCGCCCGCTGACCGGCGCCGCCGGCGACCACGACGCACTGCTCGAGCGGATCGGCGACGCGCGGGTGGTGCTCCTGGGCGAGGCGAGCCACGGGACGCACGAGTTCTACCGCGAGCGCGCCCGCATCACGAAGCGCCTGATCAGCGAGCGCGGCTTCACGGCCGTCGCCGTCGAGGGCGACTGGCCGGACGCCTACCGGGTCAACCGGTTCGTGCGCGGGGCGGGCGACGCCGGAGCCGAGCAGGCGCTGCTCGGGTTCCGCCGCTTCCCGACCTGGATGTGGCGCAACGCCGACGTGCTCGACTTCGTGGGCTGGCTGCGGGCGCACAACGACGCCCTCGCCGATCCCTCCCGCGCGGTCGGCTTCTACGGCCTCGACCTCTACAGCCTGGGCGCCTCGATGAAGGCCGTCATCGCGTACCTCGACGTCCACGACCCCGCCGCGGCCGAGCGGGCCCGCCGCCGCTACGAGTGCCTGCAGCCCTACGGCGGCGAGAGCTCCGAGTACGGGCGCGCCGTCCTGCTCGGGGTGAGCTCCTCGTGCCGGCGGCACGTGCTCGAGGAGCTGGTCGCGCTGCGCCGCCACGCGGCCGACTACCTGCGCAGCGACGGCGCGCTCGCCGAGGACGAGTACTTCTTCGCCGAGCAGAACGCCGTTCTGGTGGCCGACGCCGAGGAGTACTACCGCACCATGTTCGGCGACGCGGCGGCCTCCTGGAACCTGCGCGACCGCCATATGGCCGACACCCTCGACCAGCTGATGGCGCACATGGACCGCCACGACGGGGCCGGCCGCGTCGTGGTGTGGGAGCACAACTCGCACATCGGCGACGCGCGGGCGACGCAGATGGGCCAGCGGGGAGAGTTCAACGTCGGCCAGCTGATGCGCGAGCGCCATCCACGCGAGGTCGTGCTCGTGGGCTTCACCACCTACGGCGGGACCGTCACGGCCGCCGCGGACTGGGGCGCGCCGGCCGAGCGCATGCGCGTGCGGCCTGCGCTCGAGGGGAGCTTCGAGGCCCTCTTCCACGAGGTGGGGCTCCCGGCCTTCACGCTCTGCCCCATGGAGGGGGCCGCGGCGCAGGCGCTCCGCGAGCCCCGCCTGGAGCGGGCGATCGGCGTGATCTACCGGCCGCAGACCGAGCGCCAGAGCCACTGGTTCGCCGCCGACGTCGCCAATCAGTTCGACGCCCTGATCCACATCGACGTCACCCGGGCCGTCGAGCCGCTGGAGCGCAGCCAGGGCTGGGAGCTCGGCGAACCCCCCGAGACCTACCCGAGCGCCCTGTAGTCCGAGGTCCTCAGTCCGGCGCGAAGATCGCCGCTCGGCCCGGAACGCGCGGGTCGAGCGCCTGCAGCACGACGCCCGACGCGTCGAGTGCCTCGATCCGGACCGGTGTCCCCCGGCGGGGGTCCAGGAACATCAGGAACCACCCGTTGTGGATCACCGCCTCCACGGGCGGGCCCTCGGAATAGGCCGCGCGAAGCGTCACCACGCCCTCCCCGGCTCTGCCGACGACCGTCCGGTCCTCGCCCGACATCGCCCCCGCGACGCACGCCTGTACGAAGGGATCGGACGGCGAGATCGGGCAGCCGGCGTTGACGATGGCGGTCTGCGATTTCTCCACGCCGAACGCGTCCTGGCCGCCGACGCCGACCCAGGAGTAGACGGTCCACGTCTCCCCCGCGACGCGCGTCTCCAGCACCCGCAGGATGGTGTCGGGGCGGGGCAGGAGGTTCGCGTCGGGGTTGGCGTCGAGCAGCCCCTCCGGGAGCTCCGAGACCCTCTCGCCGGTGCGCACCGGCGCGGGACCCACGGGGCGCGCCTCCTCCACCGCGACCAGTGCGTCGAGTCCTCCGGCCGACGCGGTCGCGGCGAAGTCGGACGCCGTCTCCTCGCTGGGGGTGGTGAACGTGATCTCGCCGGATGCCGCGTCGTAGCTCTCGAATGAGATCCCCGGGAGGGTGCTCGCACCGCTGACGACGGTCAGCGTCCCGTCGGGTGACTCCTCGAACGCCGCGACCCGGCTGAGCACGGTCGCCCGCTCGGCGGGGGCGACGAGCATCGCGATCTTCGCCCCCGTCGCCGTCACCGACTCGATATCGCCGGGACTGACGACCGGATCGCGGAGGATGGCCAGCACGGGGAGGTTCGACGACCCCCCCGCCGCGTCCCCGTAGTTCAGGACCAGAGAGATCCCGGCCGGGACCGCCACGACCCGGCCGCCACGGCCACCGCCGAGGCCCCTCCCCAACCATGCCGCACGCGCGGCCGCTTCTTCTCGCATCGCAAACGGACCCTCGATGTGCGTGGGCAGCGATGCGCGCGGGTCCGGCTGTGGGAGCGCGGCGTAGTAGCTCTCGGGCCCGCCCGTCGTGGGCGCGGCATCCCGCGCCGCCGCGACGAGCGCGTCGAGATCCGGGCCGGCGGCGATCAGGGAGGCCGTGTTGTCGTAAACGGCGACGTTGAGGTTCTCGAGCAGGAGCTGCGCGGGCCAGGTGATGTCGTGGGTGCGGGGCACGAAGAGGGTCACACGATCACCATCGAGCGTCGCAGTGAGGCCTCCCACTCCCAGGCGGGCTCCCTTGATGCGTAGGAGCTCGGCGAGCGAGGCCGCGGCCTCATTCGAGTCCAGGCTCTCCTCGAGGGGGATGGGGCGCAGCACATACTCGACCCCGGTCGAACCGGCCGCCGCCGGCGGATCAGAGGGGGTGGCCACGATCAGGAGGCCGACGACGAGCGCGATGACTCCGGCGCCGATCGCCGCCGCGCTCCAGCGCAGGCCGCGACCCAGCCACGTCGACCCTGTCCGGCGCTGCGGCAGCGCCATCCGGGCGAGCGCTCCGGAGCGGAGGCGCTCGTGCAGGCCGTCCGGTTCCGGGCTGTCGCGGAGGACGGTCCGCAGGCGCTGTTCGAGGTCAGTGGACACGTGGCGGCTCCGTGGTCAGGCGCAGGGAATCGAGCGCGCGAGCCAGGCGTGAGTTCACCGTTCCGACCGGCACCTGGAGCACCTCGGCGATCTCCACGGGCGAGTAGTCGAGCCCGTACCGGAGCACCACCACCGCGCGGTGGTCGGGTTTCAAGCCCGCGATCGCCAGCAAGAAGCCGTCGTCGCCGACCACGTCCGCCGCCGGCCGCCCGTCGGCCTCGTCCAGCGTCAGGCCGCGCCGCCGGCCGCGGCGCACCTCGTTCAGCGCGCGGTTGACCGTGATCCGGTGCAGCCAGGCTCCGAACTGCCCGCGGAGGGGGTCGAACGCATCGATCTTCTGCAGGGCCGCCACGAGCGACTCCTGCACCACGTCCTCCGCTGCCACGGGGTCGCCCAGGATCCCGCGCGCAACCCTCCAGCATCCGCGCCAGTGGCGGTCAACCAGCACCCCCGCCGCCTCGCGCGACCCGGCGCGCACCCGCTCGACGAGTGCCAGATCCTCTGCTGGGTCGATGCGCATCACCCTCACTACACCCGCCAACCGCGATCGCGTCCATCCCGATCTCCGGGCCACCACCGCGGGGCGAGTCCGCGATCGTCGTCGTTCCCCGATGCGTCCGCCTGCGCCGTGGCTTCAGCTAGACGAATGGCAACACGCACCGGCCATCTGGAACCACGTTCGGCGAGCCGTCGATGACCGCGCGCAGGCGGGGCAGTTCATCCTGACCGGGCTCGGCCGTCCCGCTCGACGATGCGACCCGGCCTACCGGCGCCGGGCGCATCAGTCGTACGCAGATGCGCCCGATGAGTCTGGCCGATATCGCCGTGGAACTCGCGCGCGGCGGCTGGCCCGGCTTCCGTGGGCGTGAGCTCGACGCCGCGCTCGAGGCCGTACGCGACCACCTGGGAGAGGTCTGTCGAAACCGACATCTCGCGCGTTGACGGAGTGACGCGAGATCCGATCCGGGTCGAGCAACTGGTTGCGAGCTTCGCGCGCAACGTCGGCACGAGGCTCCGATGCCAGGCGCACGGTGGGGCCGGCCCTCAGACGGCTCCGCGCTCGGTCGGCGCCAGGACGGTGGGGCGCGGCTCTCCGAAGAGCGCCTGGACGTCTCCGGGGGCCATGGCCCTGCCGAGCAGGAAGCCCTGGATCGAGTCGCAGCGCAGGTCGACCAGCTTCAGGCGGAGCGCCTCGGTCTCGACGCCCTCGGCGATCACCTCGAGGCCGAGGTTGTGCCCCAGCTCGATCGTCGAGCGGACGATCGCCGCCGCGCTGCCGCCCTCGCCCATGGTGAGCACGAACGACTTGTCGATCTTGAGGACGTCCACCGGTAGGCGCGCCAGGTAGCCGAGCGACGAGTTGCCGGCGCCGAAGTCGTCGATCGCGATGCGCACACCGAGATCGCTGAGCTGCGAGAGCACGGCGCTGGCGCGCAGCGGGTCGGAGAAGATCGTGTTCTCGGTGATCTCCAGCTCGAGCCGGTCGGGCGCGACGCCGTGGCGGCGCAGGCAGCCGACCACGTCGCCGGGGAAGGTCGCGTCGAGGATGTCCCGGCCCGTGACGTTCACCGCGACGCTGACGCCCCAGCCGTTGTCGGCCCACTCACGGCACTGGGCGATGGCGGTGTCGAGCACGTGGAAGGTGAGGGGGCGGATCAGGTCGGTGTGCTCGGCGAGCGGGATGAACTGGTCGGGCATGATCAGCCCGAGCTCCGGGTGCTCCCAGCGCACCAGCGCCTCCACGCCGCGGATCGCCGGCGTCGCCGCGCCCGCCTGGGGCTGGTAGTTCACGACGATCTCGCCATTGGCGATCGCCTGGCGCAGGCCGGTGAGCAGGCGAAGGCGGGTGGGGGAGTAGTGGTCCTCCTCCGCGCTGTAGACGACCGACGAGTGCGACTCCTTGCTGCGGTAGAGCGCGACGTCGGCGTGGCGGATCAGCGTCTCGACGTCCTCGCCGTGCTGGGGGAAGAGCGCGATGCCGATGCTCCCGGCCACCTCGATGTCGAGGCCGGCGATGGCCACGGGCGTCGCGAGCGCCTCGTGGAGCGCGGTCGCGAGGGCGAGCGCGTCGTCGGGACCCTCGATGCCCGGTGCGAGCACCCCGAACTCGTCGCCGCCCAGCCGGGCGACGGTGTCGCTGGCGCGGATCGACGATCGCAGGCGGTGGGCGATCGCGAGCAGCAGCGCGTCGCCGCTCTGGTGGCCGAGGGTGTCGTTGACCTCCTTGAAGCGGTCGAGGTCGACCATCATCACCGCGGCCGATTCGCCGGCGCGGCGGCCGCGCAGGAGCTCCTGTTCGATCCGGTCGCGGAACAGCGTGCGGTTGGGCAGATCGGTGAGCGGGTCGTGCAGGGCCTGGTGGCGCAGGGCCGACTCGCTCGCATCGAGCTCGGAGTTCTTCTCGAGCAGTTCGTCCACCAGGCCGAGGGCGACGTTGCGCCGTCGCCGCATCGCCTCGACCAACAGGGCGAGCGCGAGCGAGACGAGCGTCCCCGCGGCCAGGAGGATCCACGGGCCGAAGGTGCTGGCGAAGCCGGCCTCCTCGAAGGACCCGAACACGGCCAGGAACTGCTGCCCGGCGAGCTGGATCCGCTGGATCAGGCGGTCCCCCTCGATCGGGAGCGAGGGGGCGGTGCTCACCAGGAGCGACCCGGGCTCCTCCTGTCCGAAGTAGACGGCGAAGACCATGCCGGTGCTCGTGCGCGAGGACGAGTAGAGCGCGTCCGGGACGTTGATCTCGGAGTAGACGGCGAAGCGGCTGCCGGGGCCTGCGACGCCGACGATGCCGAGCGTTCGCACCCCGTCGGTCGTGTCTGCCGCGACGATGTCCATGTCGCTCGAGTTGGCGACACCGAGCACCTTCCTCGTGCATGCGGCGTCCGCGACGCAGGGCTTCAGGAGCCTGGTCGTGCCGCCGACCACCGATGCGATCCGGATCCGCCCGTCCCGGAGGTCGAGCAGCGCCGCGTTCGTGATGATCGGGGCGTCCTCGAGGGCGGTGCTGATGGAGCGCTCGAAGGCCTTGGGCTGTCCGTCGGTCGCCGTGGCGACGGCGCTGCCGGTGGAGAGCACGGTCTGCAGCGACTGTCCCACCGTCGCGAAGAGGGTGGTGGTCTGCTCGGCGTCGCTGCGCAGGCGCTGCTGCTTACCGGTCGCGATCCCGTCCCTCAGCTGGAGGGTCGCGAAGGTGGTGATGGCGAGTCCTCCGAGGAGGATCGCGATGGACACGAGGCCGACCCCCCTGCGCCCGGAGGAGGCCGCGCGAAGACGGCGGACCGCCGTCACGGCGACTCCGCGCCCACCGGGCCACCGCTCCGCGGGCCCCGCTCATCAGATCGATGCATCACCCGACTGGCTTCGGGACGCCCGGGGCAGGACTTGAGGGCGACGGCGCGACCCGCGGGCGCCGCCTGTCCTCGCCTCCTGCTCCCCTCGCCCCGTCCGGCACGCGCCTCGGCTCAGACGCGCTTCAGGGTCGCCAGGATCACGGCCTTCGCCGTTCCCGTGATCCCCGCACCCACCGCTCCCTCCGGGATCGTGATCGGGAGGGTCTTGCGGACCGCGAATCCGAGGGTGGCGTCGCCGATCTTCGACACCGGGAAGTTCGCCGTCAGGGCGGGGGTGAGGCTCGTCAGCGCCCTGCAGGCGCTGTCGGGGACGGTCTCCTGCAGGATGTACGCGAACTGGGAGGAGTTGAACGTGACCAGCCGCCGGCTGCCCTTCTTATAGATCTCGATCGACCCGAACAGCGAGGAGGAGCCCTTGCCGAACACCGAGGCGAGGCTCTTCGAGTTCGCGCACGAGACGGCGGCCCCGCCGGCCGCCGGCGTCACCCGCCCGGTGATCGTCGCGGTGCCGGCCATGGGGCCGTAGGTCGGGCAGGTGTTGTTCGCGCACAGCCGGTTCTGTCCTGCGGGGGGATTGCGGCTCAGCGTCGCGATCCCGTCGGAACCGGCCGGACCGGCCTTCCACCGCACGGTCAGCGTGAGCGACAGCGTCGCGGGCGCTCCCGCGAGGGTCGTCGGGCCCTTCAGGGTCAGCGTCTCGACACCGGTGACCGAACGGATCTTGTAGGTCGTCGGCTGCGCGGCGACGGCCTGGCCGGCGGTGATCAGCGCGGCGAGGAGACCAGCGAGGGCGAATCGGGTGGCGCGGGAGATGGGCATCGCCGGATCCTTGCGGCGGGACAGGGGTCGCACAACCGCCGGAAAGTCGTGCGCGTGGGCCCCCCTTCCGGGGGGGGCGAGGCGTGCCACCGGCCTCCGCGGATCACCGCCGCCGGCGGATCCGCAGAACACCGCACCGCGGTGCGTGTTGCGCCCGATTCCCGCCGGAGGCCGGGCTGCGAGTCTCAGGGTCCTGCCCTCGTCCGAGGAGCCGAGATGTCCGCGTCAGTTCCACAAGGCCCCGAGGGGGGAGTGCTCGACCGGCTCGCGCGATCGATCAGCCAGGGGGCGGGTGCCTCGGCGGTGTTCGGGGCGCCCGTGGAGCGCGATGGGGTGAGCGTGATCCCGGTCGCCCTCTCACGGTTCGCCTTCGGCGGTGGCGGTGGACGTGGTCCCACCCCGAACGGACGCGGCGAGGGGGAGGGAGGAGGGGGCGCCGCCGCCGCCCGCCCGTGCGGCTTCATCGAGATCCGGCGCGGGCGGGCGCGCTTCCGGAGGATCTGGGATCCGCTGAGCGTCGGCGTCGCGGCGCTGGTCGTGGTCGCCGCCGCCTCCCTCCTGGCCAGGTGCATCCGGCGACATGGCAAGGGCCTCTGCGGATCGTGCGGCCGCGACCGCGTCCCGACCCCCGGGGCGGACGAGCGGGAGGGCACCCCTGGCGCGGAAGGCGGTTGAAGCCCGAGGGGCACCGGACGGCGCCGGTCCGGCCGCGCGGGTTCACACCACTGGTGCCAGCCAGGCGGCGCGCCAGGTGTCCTCGCCCACGACCCCGTCGACGAGCAGGCCCTTCTCCTCCTGGAAGGTGCGGCACGCCTTCTCGGCCTTCTCGTCGTAGATGCCGTTCACGCGGATCTTCCAGCCACGCTCCTTCATCCGCTCCTGCCACTGGCGCACATCGGGTCCCCGCATCGACGGCGGCCTCACCAGGTAGCGGCCCGGCCAGGCCGGGGCCACCTGCCCGGCGGTGTCCGTCGCCATCAGCCCGGGCGCGCCGACGGGCGGCCCGTACACCATGCCGGGAATGAGGCCCGCCGCCGTCCAGTCACGACCCTGGATCGCGTCCCACGAGCCCACTCCGTAGGCGCTTCCCCGGGCTTCGATGGTGTTCCCGTTGCCGAGGGACACGGCGACGTGGGCCGCCGGGGGGCGGTGCCGGAACAGCAAGGCCCCTTGCGTCTTCACGGCGCGTGAGACCGGGATGAGCAGCCCGGCGGCGCGGCAGGCGGCCTCCTGGTACTGCGATCCGTCCGGGAAGGGGACTCCGATGCGCGCGCACGCCCATTGGACGAGCTCGCTGCAGTCGAAGACGTCCGGGTCGGAGTCGTCGAGGCGCGTCTCCGCGCCATAGACGTACCGGTCGCCGCGTTGCGCCAGGCACAGACGAACGAAGTCAGCTGCGTGGGCCATTGCGCCTCCGCTCTCCGGGCCTCGTCCGCGGCGCGACGGCCCCGGACCCAGTGAATACCTGCGAAAGCCAGTTCACCCCATCTGCGGACGCGCGTGCAACCCCGAGTCGCGCACGGTGACCGCGCCGGCGGAGGGTGGGTCCGGCCTCGGGAACGCGAAGGCTCCTACGTCCGTCCGGCGCCGACCCCCGGCCCGGGCGCGGCGACCGCCGCCGGCGACTCGAGCTGCTCGACCCGCCGCAGGCGCAGGCACTGGTCGACCCTGAAGCGGGTGTGACTGCGTTGCTCCTTCACCGGGAAGTGCTCGTTCATCAGGGAGAGCGGCACGACCTCCGGCTGATCGACCCGGTACGTCGTTCCCTCGTGGATGAGGGTGGCGGACCCGCTCGCGAGCACGTTCCTCACCCAGTTCGACGTGGTCCCGTACGGGAGCGCGATCACGAAGCCCTCGGTGGTCGGCGCCGCCACCACCGGCGTCCGGTAGGCGCTGCCGGTGGTGCGGCCGACGTGATGGATCAGCGATGCGTACGCGCCCGGTGCGCCGGCGCTCGCCAGCATGCGCGGGTTCACCACGGTCCGGCTGAACCGGCGGACGGCCCGGAGCACCGCCGGGGACTTCCTGCGCATCCCGACGAAGTAGACGGCGCCGATCGCCGCGACAACGACGATCACCCCACCGAGGACCAGACCGATGAGCGTCAACATGGCCACCTCCTCCGGCTCGCGGGCTGCGCGTCCGCCGGCGGTGCGACTCAGCCACGAGCCGGCGCCGGCGGGGCGCTCCTCGTACCACCAGCCTCCCGCCGATCGAGGGCCACCCGCATCGGGATCCACCGCATCCGGGCTTCGGACTTGTCGTGGAGGGACCGGGCGGAGGGCGCGCACGACGCCCGGATCGCGCCCGATCATTGCGCCTGGCGCCATCCCGTGGCAGCGTGGCGGCGTGTCGCGGCCGGACCTCAACCTGCTCGTCACGCTCGACGTGCTGCTCGCCGAGGGCAGTGTGACCCGCGCGGCCAAGCGGCTCGGCCTGAGCGCCTCGGCCATGAGCCGCTCGCTGGCGCGCCTGCGCGAGACGACCGGCGACCCGCTCCTGGTGCGGGCCGGGCGCGGTCTCGTCCCGACCCCCCGCGCGCTCGAGCTGCGCGAGCTCGTCGGCACGCTGGTGCACAACGCGGAGGCCGTCCTGCGCCCCGCCGAGGGGCCCGATCTCGGCCGGCTGGAGCGGACCTTCACGTTGCGCACCAGCGAGGGGTTCGTCGAGAACTTCGGCCCGGAGCTGATCGCGCGCGTCGCCGCCGAGGCCCCGCGCGTGCGGCTGCGCTTCGTGCCGAAGCCCGACAAGGACGCCGCGCCGCTGCGCGAGGGGATCGTCGACCTCGAGACGGGCGTCATCGAGCCGACGACGGGCCCGGAGCTGCGGGCCCAGGCGCTCTTCCGCGACCACCTCGTCGGCGTCGTCCGCGGGGGGCACCCGCTCGCCCGCGCGACCGTCACGCGCGCCCGCTACCTGAAGAGCCGCCACATCTCCGTGTCGCGCGGCGGCCTGGTCCAGTGGCCGATCGACGACGCCCTGGACGCGCTCGGACTGGAGCGGGAGATCGTCACCGTGGTGGGCGGCTTCGCCACCGCCATCGGCCTCGCCCGCACGTCCGACATGATCGCGAGCGTCCCCGAGCGGCACACGGCGAACCTCCGCGAGGGCATGCACACCTTCCCGCTACCGGTCGAGACGCCGGAGTTCACGATCTCGCTGCTCTGGCACCCGCGGCTCGACGCGGACCCCTCGCACCGCTGGCTGCGCGGGCTCGTGCGGGCCACCTGCGCCGGCGCCGGGTGAGCAGGGGTGCGCCGGGCCGGCGGATCACCACCGGCCCGGCGCGGGGAGGATCGCGGTCGCTAGCCGGCGACCGTGGTGGGGTGCGCCGTGCGCCGCGGGGCCGCCTCGGCGGACCTGCCGGCCGGCCGCAGGCCCTTGATGGTCAGGTAGATGCCGAGCGAGAGCTCCCACGCGAACTCGGGGGCCGTCGCGATGCTCTGCACCATGCCGCCCGCCTCGAAGAGGCCGAACAGCACGCCGGTGCTGGCGGCGAGGAGGAGCGGACCACCGATCAGACCCAGCATCGCCATGCGCCGCGGCACCAGCCCCGAGCGGTACATCAGGTAGCCGAGGATCAGGCCGTTGCCGATCCCCACGATGATCCCCGGGCCGAGCTGGAAGGTCCAGTCCTTGATCGCGGCCAGGGACACCGCGAGCGAGCCGGCGCCGGGGTCGTCCTGGCCCAGCGAGACGATCCCGAGGACGCAGAGGATCCCCACCGCGATGAACGTGCACTCGACGATCCGGGCGGTCACGTAGCCGAGCGAGAGCATCTCGCTCTGTCGCTTGAGGACCGGGAACAGCACCACGGCGGTGGCGATGTTGGCGACGATCAGGATCAGCTCGAGCGCCACGCCGAGGAGGATCCGGTTGTCATCGCCGGCGCCGGCGATGTAGCCGGCGGGGTCGTCGAGCACCGGCTGGAAGAGGGCCAGCGCGGGGATCGACGTGATGAAGGTGATCAGGAAGAGGACGCCCGCGGCGAGGGAGGCCCTGCGGGTGGCGTCGGATCGTTCTGCGCTCATCTCAACCTCCGTCCGTTGCTCGGACTTCGATGCCGTGTCGCGGCGATCGTCGCCGAGGCTCGTCCATGGCGGAAGACGCACACGGCTCACGAAGTCATTGCGCGCGACGCCATGTCACCGCGGCCGGGGGGACGCAGGCGAGCCACCCGCCCCGGACGCCGCGCGGGCGACCGGGGGCGGGTGGCGGCGGTTCAGGTCAGGGTGCGAGCCGGAACGGCGGGTACTCGTCGGTCACCAGGACGAAGGCGTAGGCGACCACCCGGTTGTTCCAGCGGATGACGCCCTCGACGAAGTCGAACAGGCCCCGCGGGTAGCGCCCCGTGAAGAGGATGGCGAACCAGGCGAGGATGACCACCACGACGGCCGCGAGGTCGAGGAACAGCAGCACGATGAGGTGGGGGATGGCCAGGAACCACTTCACGAGCGGCATCCAGCGGTTGAGGTCGCGCTCGGCGTCGGGGTAGGGGTAGTCCAGGTGGACGGACTGGTGCTCGTCGGTCGAGGGATAGCGGTCGTCCATCAGGGCCAGGAAGGCACCGACGCGGGTGCTGAAGCGCTGCAGCTCCAGATTCCAGTCGAACCACCACCGCGGGTACTTCTGGCGGAACAGGATCATCAGCAGGGGGCCGAGGAACAACAGCCCGCCCGCTCCCGCGACGACGGCCCCTCCCTGATCGCCCGCGTTCGACTCCCAGGTCCCGCTCCCACCGGAGACCGTCGCGATCACGATCAGGATCGGGATCGCGACGAAGAGCCGGAAGAACGTCGTCAGCCGGTCGAGGGCCCGATCCGGGTAGTCGATCGAGATCGTGACCGGATAGCTCTGCTGTTCCATGTCCCACTCCTTGTGATGCGCGTGATGTCGAACGCTCGCCCGGGTCGCCGCGCAGTGGGCGAACTCGAAGACGCCGACGCATCGATCCTCTCCCCAATCGACTCGAGAAGCACCCGCGACGGCCCCCGATGGCCGGTGGTTCTCCGCACCCCCGGCTGCGTAGCGCCGCCCGCAGGGCTCGGCGGCCACCCGGATGCGACGACGGGCGCGGTGCGCGACGGTCGGAGTGCCACTCATCCCACCAGAGGGGGCTCCCAATGGCTGCAGACATCGTCGACCTCACCGGCAGGACCGCAGTCGTGACCGGCGCATCCGCCGGGCTCGGGGTGCATCTCGCCCGCGGCCTGGCGGCCCACGGCGCCAACGTGGTGCTCGCCGCCCGCCGCCTCGACCGGCTCGAGGCACTGGCGCAGGAGATCGGTGAGACGGGCGCGCAGGCGCTCGCCGTCCGCTGCGACGTCACCGACCACGATCAGGTCGAGGCGCTCCTCGACGCCGCCTGCGAGCGCTTCGGCCGCGTCGATGTGATGGTCAACAACGCGGGCACCGCCGGCGACGGGGGGCCGGTTCCCGAGAAGACCCCGCCCGAGCTGTTCGAGCAGACGATCCGGGTGAACCTCTTCGGCGTCTGGTACGGCTGCCAGGCCGCGGGCCGGCGCATGCTCACCGACGGCCGCGGCGGCTCGATCATCAACTTCGCGTCGTTCCTCGGCCTCGCGGGGCAGCAGGACTACCCGCCCGCCTATCAGGCGTCGAAGGCGGCCGTCATCAACCTCACCCGGACGCTCGCCGTCTCGTGGGCCGACCGCGGCATCCGCGTGAACGCCATCGCGCCCGGATGGTTCCCCACGGAGATGACCGAGGGGTTCTTCAGCATGCCGAGGTTCATGGAGTCGGTCCTCGAGATGGAGCCCATGGGCCGCGTCGGCCGGCCGGAGGAGCTCGTCGCGCCGCTGCTGTTCCTCGCCTCGGACGCGTCGAGCTACGTCACCGGCCACACGCTCGCGGTCAACGGCGGGATGAGCGCCTCTCTCGGCGCCGCCCGGCACACGCCCGAGTACCTGGACGAGTTCGCCTCGGTCATCCCGGCCGGACTGGGCGTCCGGATCGGCGGCTGAGGGTTCCGTGTGGGCCGGCCCGGTGGGTCGGCCCACACGGAACTGCAGGCCGCGGAAGACGACCCTCCGTCAGCACAGCAAGCCAACGGGCTGCCTGCGAGCGGATTCGAATCGCCGACCCTCCCCGGCGGGTCGGCGGGTCCGGCAGCGAAGAGGTTCTGGATACGGGCGATGCGGCGTGGGAGAGTCGCCCGCATGAGCCTCTACGAGCTTCTCGTCATCGTCCACATCCTCGCGGCGGCGATCTGGATCGGAGGCGGCGTGACCTTCGCCCTTCTGGCGATGCGCGCCTGGTCGTCGTCCGACGACGAGCGGGCCCTCGAGCTGAGCCGGATGGGCGACTTCGTCGGCACCCGGATGTTCGCGCCGGCGGCCTTCGTGCTGCTGGGCGCCGGCGTATGGGCCGTCGCCGAGGGCGACTGGGAGTGGGGCGACGCCTGGGTGTCCATCGGCTTCTCCGGCTGGATCATCGGGTTCCTGATCGCGATGGTCTGGCACAACGCCGAGGGCCGCCGCATCCGCCAGGCGGTGGCCGACGGCGGCGCCGCCGGGCCGCGGGCCCGCCGGGTCGCGACCACCGGGATGATCGTCGGGCTGGTGGAGATCGTCGTCCTGGTCGTCGTGGTCTGGGCCATGGTGGCCAAGCCCGGTCTCTGATCCGAGTTGAACGGGCCGTCGGTGCGCCCGCCCATCTCCGCCCGGACCAAAGACCCCGCCGGAGCGGGGCGGGTGCGCGCAGGTCCCTTCGGTGCCTCAGGGGCCGAGGAGTGCGGCGGGGACGACGCGGTCCTGGCGGCGGACGCATGGCGGCAGCAGGAGACGTACTCCCGATATTTCCTGGCTTCTACTCCCCATATGGCCGACGCCCGACGCCCCTTCTGTCCGGGCGGTCGCATCGGTCACGGCGCGCCGGCCCCGACTGCCGGCTCGGCCTGCCGGCGAGTTGTGGGCCCGCGCCAGGGCGCCTCGCCACCTCGCAATGGGCATCTCGTCGCTTTGTGCAGGGGATGTCTCGCTCTGCTGTGACGGACGGCCGAGATTCCCGGTAAGGACGGCGCCGACAGCCGCCCCCAGGCATCCGAGAGCGAGGTTTGTGGCCATGCCGGCCCTCATCCATTGCATCTACGTCAGCGCTGCGACACACGACTTCGGGCGAGAGGAGCTGTCGGACCTGCTGCAGGCTGCCCGCCGCACCAATCGCCGGGTCGGTGTCACCGGCATGTTGCTCTACGCCGAGGGCACCTTCTTCCAGATCCTCGAAGGTCCCCAGCTGACGGTCGATGCCCTCTACGAGAGGATCTCCCGGGACACGCGTCACACCGAGGTGGCGAAGATCATCCGGGAGCCGATCGCCCACAGGTCGTTCGCCGAATGGACGATGGGGTTCTCGCGCATCTCGCGCCGGGAGCTCGCGGGCCTGGCCGGCGTCAACGACTTCTTCGGAGCGGCCCAGTGCGTGGCCGACCTCGACGAGGGCCGCACGAGGCAGCTGCTCGCCGCCTTCGGAGAAGGACGCTGGCGCAGGGCGATCGCCTGAGGGTCGCCGGGTTGATGAGCGGGATGACCGACGTGCGCCGTGTCGCGCGGCGGTAGCCTCTGCGCATCGCCCCACGGGCATCAGACAGGAGAAGCGATGCAGCTCATCATGATCGGCCTGCCGTCGCTGGACCGGGGCCTCGAGGCCTTGGACCGGCTCGACGACGCGGTCGCGGCGGGCACCGTCTCGGTGGAGGACGCCGCCCTCGTCTACCGCAACGAGAAGGGCCGACTGAAGATCTACGAGACCCGTGACCTGGGCGCCAAGGCGGGCGCCCTGCGCGGAGCGGCCGTGGGCCTTCTGGTCTCCATCGTCGCCCTGCCGGCGGTCATCGCCGCGACCGCCGTGGGCGCCGGCGCGGGCGCCCTCATCGGCAAGGCCCGCGAGAGCGGCCTGAGCGACAGCCTCATGAAGCACATCGGAGACCACATCGAGGGCTCGGCGGCCGCGCTGTTCGTGCTCGCCGACGACGCTTCGACGACGGTCATCACCGAGACGGTGCAGGAGCTCATCACCGCGGGAGCGGACGTCAGCTACGAGGTGATCCCGCCCGAGGCCCAGGAGTTCATCCGCGAGGCGATCAAGCTGAACAGCGAGGGCTGACCGGCCGCTCTGCGCCCCGGCCCGCGAACCGCTCGCGCAGGGGTAAGAACCCGAAGAGCGGCTCCGGACAATCGCCATTGCGCGCGCGCCGCCTCCTGGGGGAGCCTTGGTGCGTACCCCACCCCACCATCGTCCTCCGAGGAGTCCCCATGTCCCAAAGCGTCTACGTCATCAACGAGATCGTCGGCACCAGCTCCGAGTCCTGGGAGGACGCCGCCCGCGCCGCGATCGCCACCGCCGGCAAGAACGTGCGCGACCTGCGCGTGGCCGAGGTGGTGAAGATGGACGCGACCATCGAGGACGGCGCGATCACCTCCTTCCGGGTGCGGCTGAACGTCTCCTTCAAGTTCGAGTCCGACTGAACAGGGACTCCGCCGCACGGCGCACGCGGGGGTGGCGCGATGAACGACATCGGCCTGGCAGTCGTCTCGGCCTTGATCGGGGCGGCCTCCGGTCTTGCGGTTGCTCCGATCACGGCGCTCGCACAGGACAGGGCCGACATCGATACCGGCCTGCTCGCCAAGCGCGAGGCCGCCTACATCAAACGCCTGGCGATCACCGCCGATGTACCGGCCTCGCCGCCCAGGGACGAGCTCGCTTGCCAGGATCTGGAAGGGTTTGGGGTCGCCCCGCTTCTGCGGACACAGTCGGAGACGCGATGATGCTTCTCAAAGGAGGCCCACGTACAGCGGAAGTTCGTCGTGTGAAAGCGCGGGCACGTTGTTTGATTGGCTGATCTTCATAGTTGGGCAGCTTGTAGAAACGTCCGGCCACTGGGTCCGCCGGTACAAGGCACGCAGAGCAAGGCCTCGCCTGGATGAAGACGATACGAGGAATTCCCCAGATCACCCCTTGACGTAGAGATACCTGGTCGGACCGGGGGGATCTGAAGCCGACGAGCGGATTCGAACCGCTGACCCCTTCATTACGAGTGAGCAGGGCTCTGGAGTAGAAAGCCCTGGAGATCGACCTCTTCCAGCGTCGATCGTGACCGTCCGGGTGCACTTCCGGGTGCGCCTCGGTCCTGCAGAAACCGCCGTGTGAGCGCGCGCCTCGGCGCCGTGCCTCCGGGTCGAGTCGGATCCTGCCCCTGGCAGTCGTCCTCCAGTTCGACTCCTACGCCGTTCCGTCCGAGGGTGGGCGGTTGCACGAACTACCTGCAAATAAACACTTCAGGGAGTGCGGGCAATGCGCCGAGTGTCGCTCCCGTGGGTATACCGTTTCGGAGTCCTGCCCGGTGCGCTGGTCTGCAGCGCACGAGCCATTCCCGAGCGGCAACCTCCGGATCTCCCGGGCTCCGACTCGCCGGGCGCCCGCCAGCGGCGGTCGTTCGGGCTACCCGCATCACACTTGCGGCGTCCTACGGATCTCTGCGCTAAGTGGCTCGGTCATGCTGACTACGCCTGCAAGTCATACAGCAGCAAGACGGACTACCCGCCCCCAAGCACCTCAAGCGAGGATGTCGTGGACGCTACTAGCCGACGTGACTTTCTAGTGCGCTCAGCGCTCGCCGGGATCACCCTCGCCCAGCTCGGCCCAAAGCTCCTGGTTTCGTCTGCACGAGGCGCGGCTGCTCCCGGAGCAGCGACACCTGGGCAGACGCTGTCCGGGCTCAAGGCGAGCCTGCTAGGCGGCGTGCCAACTCGAGTGTCCGGGACCTCCGTTCCGCTGGAGACAGCGCTCGTGCCGACCGAGTTTCGTCCTGCCACGTACGTACGACGCGCACCCGTTGATACCACCGTATCCCCCGCTGCGATACGAGGCGGGCCAATCGTGCCCGGCGACTTCTTGCTCGCCGTGGTTGCTCTTGAAGGCTTGAGCCGCGCCTCAGTCCTCTTCGCGTATCCCGACACCCTAATGCTCACTTGCAGCATCTCCACCAGCGGTCGGGACGACCTCACGTTCGACGTTCTCGACGGGGGTGCGCTCGACCCGAAATCCGTCGTTGCGTCCATTGGTCCTGCGACGTGGATAAGCGATTCCCTCGTCCCGCGACTCCTTCAGGACGGCCGTATTGGAGCTTCCGGCGGCCCAGTTGCCGCGTACTTTGATGTCAGCGCCGAATCTCCGCAGCCGTTTCTTGCCGCGCTTCGCGACGCCTTCTAGCCGCTCGGGAGCCCTACCTTGTACCACATCATCCATCGGGACTACTTTGACTACTGGGGATCTATCCATCAGATCGTTTTGAACAATCCCCTGGCACGCCTCGTCACCCAGACGCCCATCCCAGGAGGCATTGCTCAGGCGGATTGGGCTCGCAGCTTCTCATGGGGCACCTACAACAACTCGCCCGATCCCGGTGGTTACCTCGCCTACGACATTGGGACTTGGCTAAGGTCGGATGGCGGTAATCACGCCGTCATAGATGAACTGTTCACCGGCAAGGTCGCAAACATCACCCGCTGTGTCCAGTTCTTGCAAGCGAACTTCCCTGACGTTAGTTCCCGCTGGGCAGTGCTCTGCGCGCACCCCAACAGTTCTGGCTGGAATCTCGGCGCCGCTCCAACCGCCATCGATACTATCCTCAGCCTACATGCCGGAGTTGTTCTACAGCAGTATATAAACCAAGTTGGCTACTGCCAGATCAAGAATACTCAGGGCGTCGCAGCTGCCGATGCGTATCTCCGCGACCATTTTCGGGGATACAATGGCGCGCAGTGGCTCGTCTGGTTGATGAATCGCCGGTCCCAGTTGAGTTCACAATCTAGAGTCACAATGATGTTTGGCGTGACGGACGCATACCTGAGCGGCCCTACTCCCTACAAGTATCTGGATCGAATGTTTTACGTTTTCCGAACCCAGAGCGGCTTCCCGAGCCTCATGCTGGCGGCGCAAGGTGGGATTGGCAGCTATAAATGGGAGAACACACCGGGCGATGCGCAGAGGGTCACTTCCACCGGACGAGACGAGACGTTCAGAACCTCGTGGAACTACTACTGTGGCGGAGGCACCAGCGCCCAGTATTCGGTTGCGTGCTGAACTAGGATCATGCGGATCACCTAGAAGCATGCTCTTGAAGCAGCGCGTCGCGTCCCTGAGAGAATGGAGGGGTCGTTGCGATTTCGACTAGGGCTAGTTGCGGCTGCTGTAATTGCCAGCGTAGTCACGGTTACAGCGCTGGCCAACGGTGGGCGCATAATCGTCGGGACGCCCGCCTCCGAGCGGCTGGTGGGCACGTCTGGCGCCGACAGTGTTTCTGGTCTTGGCGGAAACGACAGGATCATCGGACTGGCCGGCCCGGACGACCTGCGAGGTGGCGAAGGCAATGACGTCATTGAGGGGGATGACGGTCGCGATCTGCTCGTGGGCGGAGTTGGCGCCGATCGCCTCAGCGGGGACGAAGGGAATGACCTTATTGAGGCCGGTGACGGCCAGGACTGGCTGTATGGCGGTGCAGGAAACGACCGGCTGTATGGACGCGGGAACGCCGACCACATCCTTGGGGGGGCAGGTGACGATCGACTCGTAGGCGGCGACGGCTATGACATGCTCTTGGGCGGGTCCGGGGATGACACGCTTGACACGCGGGGCCCAACCGCGCGCGACACCGCGATCTGCGGGCCGGGTCGGGATGTCGCCATCGTCGATCGCAACGACGTGGCTTCGGGAGGCTGCGAGACGATCATTCGTGATGGACGCCTCGAGACTCCTCCGGAACAGTGAGCTTGGCGGACGTCAGCGTGGGCGAGAATCTCGCTCGGATGAAGGAGGGCCAGTCAGTTTCAGGTTGATCCGACCGGGTTCCACGGCGTCGTTGATCTGCCCCCGAATTCCTGGAGTCCGGGTTCTGGAGTAGGCGGCGTAGACGTGGATCGACGGCGCCAGCGCGATCCGGGACTACCAGGTGTTGCGGTCGAGTAGCTCGACCTGCATGCGCCCCAGAACGATTCGATGACGGCGTTGTCGTACGGGCATCCGATCGGCCCACGATCGAGGGCGCCAGGCCCGGCCTCGCGGACCTTCTGACTGAAGCTCCCAGGACGTGAACTGCCCAGGTTCAAGGGGTCGTCGCAACACTGCCTTGTTGAGCTGAGCGTAGGTGCTCGTCGAGGCCTCGGCGGGCGTCCTCCAGCCGAGGGTCTTGCGCGGCCGGCTGTTGAGGGCGGCGGCGACGGCGTCGAGGTCGTCGGCGGCTGTGCCGGCTCAGGTCGGTGCCCTTCGGGAAGTACTGGCGCAGCAGCCCGTTGGTGTTCTCGTTCGTGCCGCGCTGCCAGGGGCTGTGCGGGTCGCAGAAGTAGATCGCCAGGCCGGTGTCGATGCGCAGCTGGGCGTGCTGGGCCATCTCCGCGCCCTGGTCCCAGGTGAGCGACCGGCGCAGCTGCTCGGGCAGCGTCGCGATCGCCGCGGCGATCGCGTCGCGGACGGCCTCGGCGCCGTGGCCGGCGAGCGGCGGGCCCGTTCTTCACCCGCGGCTCGTCGCCGTGGCCATCCATGCGGCGGCAGGTGCAGCAGCATCGTGAACCGGGTGGTGCGCTCGACCAGCGTGCCGATCGCGGAGCTGCTGCAGCCCGAGGATCAGGTCGCCCTCCCAGTGGCCGGGCACGGCGCGGTCCTCGGCCTCGGCGGGCCGCTCGCTGATCATGATCTCGGGCGTGACGAACTTCTTGCCGCGCCCGCGGGTGCGCGCCCGCGGCACGCGCAGCGCCCGCCCGGTGCGCAGGCACGCGGTCAGCTCGCGGCGCAGCGCGCCGCGGCCCTGCACATAGAGCGCCTGGTAGATCGCCTCGTGGGAGATCCGCATCGACTCATCGTCGGGGAAGTCGACCCGCAGCCGGTTCGCGATCTGCTCCGGGCTCCACGCGCGTCGCCCAGCGCCGGTCCTGCGCGGCGCCCGTGCCGGCGACCGATCCAGCGCACCTGCGGGCCCGGCACCGGCCTCGCCGTCGGCGCGGTCGACCACGCCGGCGAGCCGCTCCTGCACATACGCGCGCAGCCGCTCGTTGGCGGCGAGCTTCGCCGACCTTCGGGCGCCGCGCGCGCCGCTCGGCATGCCACTGCGCGGTCGTGGCCCGATACTCGAGCCGCCGCCCCGCGTCGCGGCGTTGCGGCGCAGCTCCCGCGAGATCGTCGACGGCGCGCGGCCCAGCCGGCGGGCGATCTCGCGCACCCCGACGCCGCTGGGCGCTGCAGGATCGCGATCTCCTCCCGCTCGGCGAACGACAGATACCGCCCCGACAGCGGGGCGAGGCTGATCGGCGGCATGCCGCCACCCTCCCGGAACCACCGCGTGCCCACCGGCCGGCGACACCCCGCACGCGATCGCCGCGTCCTCGCTCGAGAGCCCCTCGGCGATCGCCCCCAGAACCGCCGCCGATCCTCACGCCGCCCCACCGGCGGCCGCCCGGCGAGCGCATCGGCGCGCCGGCCCGTCTGCGTCGCTGTCCATCCCTGCGTCGTCCCATCGCAACACCTCCATCGTCGAGGTGTTGCGACGACCGGTTGAATCCACCCAGTGCACCTCGATGGGCCTACACCCAGCGCATGGTGGATGCCGGCATCCGGCCGAGCCGCGGGCGCACTGGAACCGCCCTCGACAACGCCCTCGCCGAGGGCGTCATCGCCACCATCAAGACCGAGCTGACCAGCCGCCGGCCCTGGCCGAGCCGCTTCGATCTCGAGCTGGCGGTGGCGGGCTACATCGGCTGGTACAACGCATGGCCGCATCCACCGCGGCCTCGGCGGCAGGACGCGAGCCGAGGTTGACCACGACTACCGCACCGCCCTCACCGCTCAGACCACCGAACTCTGACTGCGTGGAACCCGGGGCGGATGACGCTTGGTGCCGGCGAGGCGGGCGGCCGGGGAGGTCGGGCTACTGGAGCGCCGCCCGCGCGAAGGCGAGCGCATTGATGCTGTCGGGCTTCACGACGGCGGTCGCGGAGCCGTAGCGCGGTCACCAGATGCGGCGGCGCGCGCAACCCTCTTCGCTACGGGCGAGGAAGAGGCTCGGTGGCGGTTGACAGACTTGTCGATGGCGCGACGGACGACAGGTCCGGTGCAGCGAGCCGGACGGCCGCAGGCCCAGTTCGGGTCAGTCCGCCGCGCGGCCGAGGCTACCCCGACGATAGCCGAGGTCGCCGGTACCCATGATCGGATGAAGGCACAGTTGCATCTGACATGATGCGCCACGATCATGTTGACGTTGCGCGCCGCCAAGGGGCCCGACTACTACGAGCGACCCGAGTTCGCCCGCGACGACTACTACTCCGAGCGCGGCGAGGTCCGTGGCGAGTGGGCGGGGCGTGGGGCGGAGGCGCTCGGCCTGTCGGGTGGACCCGAGGAGGGCGACCTCGGGGTGCTCCTCGACGGCCGTGATCCGGCCAGCGGCGCGGTGCTCGCCGGCACCGCGCGCCGCGCCGGCGGCAACGTCGCCTTCGACCTGACCTTCGCCGCGCCCAAGAGCGTGAGCGTCCTGGCGGCGGTCGGCGACGAGGCGGTTCGCGGCGCGGTGCTCGACGCGCACGCGGCCGGCGTGCGCGCCGGCCTCGACTACCTGGAGCGCCAGGCCTGCTTCGTGCGCCGTGGCCGCAACGGGGTCACGGTCTTCCGGCCGAGGGATTCGTCGGCGCGGTCTACGTCCACGAGATGGCCCGCTCGGGCGATCCCCACCTGCACGCGCATCTGGTGATCGCCAACCGGGTGAGGGGACCAGACGGACGCTGGAGCGCCCCCGACATGCGCCCGGTCTACGCCCACGCCAAGACCGCCGGCACGATCGCCGACGCGGTGATGCGCGCCGAGCTCTCACGCAGCCTCGGCGTCGAGTGGGGCCCGGTCACCAACGGCATCGCCGAGCTGGTCGCCGTGCCGGCCGAGGTGCGCGAGCACTTCTCCGCCCGCCACGCCGAGATCATGGAGGAGGCGACCGCCCGCGGGCTCACCTCGATGTCGGGCATCGCCGCCATCCAGCGCGAGACGCGCGACCGAAAGAGGGTCATCGCGCGAGGCGAGGCGGTCGCCGGCTGGCGCGCCCGCGCCGCCGAGCACGGCTTCGGCGAGCGCGAGCTGCGCCGCGCCCTCGGGCGCGCGCGCGGCATCACCACCTCCGACTACACCGAGCGCCTTCGCGCGCAGGCCACGCACATGCTCGGACCGGGTGGCCTCACCCGCCAGTCCTCCACCTTCACCCGCCGCGAGGTGATCCAGCAGCTCGCCGAGGTCCACCCCGAGGGCGCACCGCCCGGACACCTCGAGCGCCTGGCCGACGACTTCCTCGCGCGCACCTGCGTCGCGCTGACGCGCGCAGGCGACGACACGAATCGCCGGCCACCGCGAGACGCTCTACACCACCCCCGACATGCTCCGCGCCGAGGTGCGCCTGCTCGACGCGGCCACCGGCCGCGATCCGAACGGGCCGATCGTCGCCGACGCCCGAGCCGTCGACGCGGTGATCGCATCGACGCCCGAGCCTCGGCGCCGACCAGGAGCGCGGCGGTGCGCCACCTCACCACCGGCGATGCGCGCGTGCGGGTGATGGAGGCCCGCGCCGGCACCGGCAAGACCTTCACCCTGGCCGCCGTGCGCGAGGCCTACGAGCGCTCCGGTGTCCCGGTGATCGGCGTCGCCTGGCAGGGCCAGGCGGCCGACGTCCTCCAGCGCGAGGCCGGCATCGCCTCCCAGACCGCCGCCCTCCTCCTGCGCCGGATCGAGAGGGGAGAGGACGACGCCATCCCCGCCCGCTCGGTGATCGTGGTGGACGAGGCCTCGGTGATGCCGACGCGCGCACTGGAGCGCCTCGCCCACGCCGCCGCCTGGCGCTCGGCGCGCCTGGTGCTCGTCGGCGACCGCGCCCAGCTTCCCTCGATCGACGCCGGCGGCGGCTTCGCCGCGCTCGCCGATCGCCTCGGCGCGGTGGAGCTGACCGAGAACCGCCGCCAGCAGACCGAGCTGCAGCGCGATGTCGCACGCCACCTGGCCGAGGGGCGCGCCGCCGACGCGGTGGCGCTGCTCTCCGAGACGCGGGCGCCTGCAGTCCTTCGAGGACGCGCGCGACGCGCGCATGGCGCTCGTCACCGCGTGGGCCGAGGCAGAGCTCGACTCGCCCGGGCGCAACCTGATGCTCGCCCACGACCGCCACGACGTCGCCGAGCTGAACCGCATCGCGCGCGAGTGGCGCGAGCAGTGGGGCTTCATCTCGGACCGGCGGATCACGGTCTCCGGAACCGAGTGGGCGATCGGCGATCGGATGGTCTGCCGCCGAAACGACTACTCCCTCGGGGTGCGCAACGGCACCCAAGGGACGGTCGTCGACCTCGGCCGCCACGCCGAGCACCTGGATCTGTTCACCGACCACGGCGAGATGGTCCGCATCCCGGCCGACTACCTGGCCCACGCCCGCCACGGCTACGCCCTCACCGGCCATGTCTCCCAGGGAGAGTCGGTCGATCGCACCTTCGTCCTCGCGAGCCCCGAGCGCGGCGGGGCCGAGTGGGCGTATGTGGCCGGCATCACGCCAGCGCCATGACCTGCAGGTGTTCGTCGTCCACCACGAAGCGGAGAACGTCGAGGAGGCCCTCGCCCGCGCCTGGTCGCGCTCGCAGGCCAAGTCGCTGGCGCTCGACCTGGTCGATCCGGCGGATCGGGGGTCGGCGATGGAGCGGTGCGGGCCGACCTCGACGCCGCGACGCCCGAGAGGCTGATCGCCCGCGCCGAGGAGCTGCGCGCGGCGCGCGAGTCGGCGCGCGTCCGAGGCGGCGTCGGTGCCCAACCACGAACTGGCCCGCGTCGCCGAGCTGCGGGCGGCGGTGACGCGCGCTGAGGCCGGGCGCGATGGAGGCGGAGTCCCGCGAGGCGCGCCTTGATGAGCGGCTCAGCGGCATCCCGGCCTGGCGCCGCAGCGAGCGGGCGCGAGCTGCGCTCCGACATCGAGCGGGCGCGCGGAGACGTCGAGCGCCATCGCGGCCGACGGGCGCGCCGCCCAGGCCGAGCTGACGCGCGCTGGGCCGACGGTCGAGCGCTCGCCGGGGTCGAGCGCGCTCGTGCGACGCGCGGGACTCGGGGCGAGCTGTGCCATCGACTCGAGCGCAGGCTTGCCCATGAGCAGGTCTCCGTCGAGGGCGTCGATCGCGCCCGGAGCGTCCGCGATCGAGTCCTGGGCGAGGGCGGATCGGCCGCGCCGACCCTGGCCATCGAGCGGCAGGGTCGCATGAGCGCGGCGCTCCGGCCGAGCGGCTCTGACGCGAGGGCCGGCGCTGCCAGGCCGCCAGCTCGGCCGCGCGTCGGAGTTCGCCAGCCGATCGCCTGCCGGAGCGCGGCGCTTCCGAGGCCGTCATACCGCGCCGCCGCCGCGCAGCCAGCCGGTCGATGACTTCATCGAGGGCCTCGATGCGCGCGCGCAGGCGGTGCTCGATCAGCAGATCGAGCGCCTCAACCTGCTCGGCCCGAGCCGGCCGCACCTGCCCTTCCCGCACAGCTCGCAGATCGAGGGCGAGCTTCGCGAGCTGCGCTGCCACTTCGGCTCGTCGCTCTACCGGCGTCCTCTACCGGCGCTCGGGCAACCTGATCGTCCTGCCTGCACATGTTCCGAAAGGACACCGGCCAGGGCCCCGAGCGCGAGATCTGCGCTCGCCCGCGCGCGCTTCGAGGACTTCCGCGCGCGCATCGGACGCGCCGACGCCGCCGGCCGCCGCGGCGCGGCGGGCCAGGAATGCGCCGTAGCACGTTATCAAGTCTGGTAAGCTGCGTGGCCGATCGCAAGGAGAGGCCATGCCCCCGGCGTAGCCTCGACGCGCCAGCACGACCCAGGCAGCCCCGTCGGCAGACCGCGTCGCGAGACGAGTCGGACGTCGTCGCGCCCGCAGCGCCGCAGTACCAGCGGTCGAGCGTGCGCCGCCTCGATCCCTTCGAGGCGATCGCCCGCCAGGTGATCGCTGCGCCGGGGAGAGCTCGGGCTGACCCAGAGGAGGCTCGCCGAGCGGATCGGCACCAGTCGAGCTCGGCGATCGCCGGCGCTCGCACGCGCGAGCTGCGCAGAGCGGCCAGCACCGCGCCTCGATCGCCACGCTCGAGCGGCGTGGGCGAGGCCCTCGCGCCTGCGGCCTCGTGGTCAGCCTGGAGCCGGTCAGCCGCCTGAGCCACGCACCGGAGCCGGTTAGACAGTCCATTGGAGACGGGCGCATACTGTGTGAGTGCTCTGAGCACTCGCCACCCATCCTCGCGTGCGGCAGTCTGTCGCCCATGAGCGGCGAACCACCTCAGCCAGTCCTGACGATCGACGAGGTCGCCGACTGGCTGGGCATGCACCGCAACTCGGTTCACCGCGCCGCCCGGCAGGGCAGGCTTCCGGCCGCCGGGTCGGCAAGGAGTGGAGGTTCCTCGCAGACGCCGTCGCCGCCCGCTGGACGCCGGGCGCCGGCTGCGCGGCCCAGCCGAGCCGGCGCTCTCGGGCCGGCCTTCCCGGAGTCGCCGGTCGAGCTGTCGGCCACTCGAGGCCGCCGAGTTCCTGCGCGTCGAGCCGAACACGATCTATCACGAGGCCGCCGCCGATCGCCTTCCGGCCTGGAAGGAGGGGCAGGAGTGGCGCACCAGCGCCTCGGCCCTTCGCGAGTACCTCTCCTCGGACCCCGATCCATCCGGGCGCTACGTGCGCAACGGGGGACAGGAGAAGCAGTAGGCGGTCCTCCGTGGTGAGGCGCCGCCAGCCGCCGCCTCTCGCCTCCTCCGAGCACTACCGGGTGAAGGCGGTCGAGCAGACGCTCCAGATCCTCGACGTGCTCGCCGAGTCCCCCGACCTGGCGCTGCCGGAGATCGCCGAGCGGATCGGCCTGGCCACCCCGAACGCCCACAAGCTGATCCTGCACCTGCAGGAGGCCGGCCTGGTCGAGACCGGCCTGATCGACAAGCGCTATCGCCTCGGCGCCCGTCGCCTCGCCGAGCTGACCGAGCGGGCGATCTCGACCGTGAAGCCACTGGGAGGCGTTCCGGGCGAGCGTGCCGGCGCTTCACGAGCTGACCGGCATGCACGGCCTCGTCGCGAAGCTCGTCGGATCGCGGGTCGTCTTCGTCGAGCAGACGCGCGGCCCCGACCTGGCGCTCGGTCGCGCCTTCCCGGCCCATGCGACCTCGCTCGGCAAGGCCCTCCTGGCCGAAGCACCCACCTCCGTCCTCGACGAGGTGGTGCTCGATGCCTGGAGCTCCAGGACGATCACCGACCGCCGAGAGCTGGAGGCGGACCTCGCCCTCACCAGGGAGCGCGGCTGGGCCCTCGAGGACGGCGAGCTCGATCTGCGCCGCCGCTCGATCGGGGCGGTCGTGCGCGACCACCGGGGTACGGCGGTCGCGGCGATCGGGATCGGCGGCCTCGTCTCCGATCTCCCCGACGAGCGCCTGCCCGAGCTGGCCGGCCACGTGCTCGCGGAGGCACAGAAGATCACCGACGCCCTCGGAGGGGCGCTCGGCGCGCTCGCGCCGCCGCGCCTCGAGATCACCGTGATCGGGGCGGTGGAGCCGCCGGTGCCGCCGGTTCCCCGGACGGACACGCCGGAGGGGCGGCGGAGCGTGAAGCAGACGCCGACCCTCGCCGAGGTCATGACCCGGGTCGTCCTGCTCACGGTCCAGGAGGCCGCCGAGCGGATGGCGGTGTCGCCGCGCACGGTGCGGGCGCGCATGCGCGAGGGGCGCCTCGCCTACGTCCAGGAACGGCGCGGAACGGCGGTGCGCATCCCCGAGCAGGCCGTGGTCGAGTACCTCGCCAGCTTCACCCGGCCCGCGACAACGCTTCCGGCGCCCCCTGTGCCGAGCCCGGACGACGCGCGCGCCTTCGTCCCGACGGCGACTCGCTCATCGAGAGCACGTCGCGTCGAGGCTCGCGGGTCGTCCGCCTCTGGGATCCGTGACGCGCGCGCCCGTTCGCGGGCGCGCAGGGCATCGAGGGCGGCCGGGGCATCGGCCAGCCGGTTGCGATCGGCGTGGACGTAGGTCCGGGCGGTGAACCCGGCGTCGCGGTGCCCCAGCCGGGCGGCGATCTCGTGACCGCCCTGGCCGGCGTCGGCGAGGAGCGACCCATGGGTGTGGCGGAGCAGATGAAAGCCCGGCGGCACGCCGGCGGCGCCGGCGACGCGCCGCAGGCTGCTGCGCACGCGGCCGTCGCGGGTGAGCCGGGCCCCGCGCGCGTCGGCGAACACCAGGGCGCCGTCGGGAGGGTTGCCGGTGGCGGCGCGGTGACGGTGGAGCGCTTCGGCGGTCGTCGAGTCGAGGCCGATGGTCCTCGCTCCGGCGTCGGTCTTGGTGCTGGCTCGGCCGATCGTCAGCCGGGGCGGAACCTCGTCGAGGTCGACGCCGCCGCGGTCCCCAGACGCAACGCCAGGGCCTCCGAGATACGCAGCCCGCCGTTGACGAGCAGGGCGATCAGGGGCGCCATCAGGCTGAGCCCGGTCGCCCGGTCGTCGTCCTCGGCGGCCGCGAGGAGCGCGTCGGCCTCGGCCATGGTCAGCCGTGAGCTGCGCGGCGGGGGCGGGGGCGGGAGCACCGGGCGCGACGGGATCGACCTCGAGGAGACCGCGCTCGTAGAGGTCGCGCAGCACGGCGGAGGCGGCGGCGTCGCCCGACCCGCGCGAGCGCGGGGCTCGCATCGGTGGTGATCGCGTTGACCATCGCCTGGAGCGTGCGCCCCTCGATCAGCTCCGCGCAGAGCTCATCGAGCGCGATGCCGACGCCGCTCGTCCACGTGCGGCAGCACGTGGAGCCGGAGCACGCTCTCGTAGGAGCTGAGCGTCGAGCGGGAGTAGGGCTTTCGGGCCCGTGTCAGGGCCTTGCCGCGCGGCGGCGCGGCGCAGGAACTCCCGAGCCGCGATGCCGAAGGCGGGGACCGGCACGGGCTCGGGCGCCCGTGAGATCGTCCCGGTGCGCCGCGCCTCCTCCCTGGCCTGCTGGATCCAGGCCGTCGCCTCCTCGAGCGTCGGGAGGGTTCGCGTCGGGGTCGTCGTCAGGCCCCCGGCGGTGATCTTGACCCGCGCTCGGTAGACCGGGCGGCAGGCGCAGCGGCGCCGGCCGCGTTCGTAGCGCGCAGCCGACCTGGTGGCGCTCGACGACGCCCGGCGCGACCTGGCGCTGAACCCGCTCTCGTGTGCCGATGGGACCGGCGCGGCCACCGCTCGAGCGTAGCGCCGCGGGCGCACCTGTGGGTGCACCTCTGGGTGCACCTTTGTCGGACATCTGACGCACACCGCCGATCACGCGCTGTCCACCGCTGCCACCCGTTAATCCCTGCATAACGGGCTCTTTCGTGAAGCCGACGAGCGGATTCGAACCGCTGACCCCTTCATTACGAGTGAAGTGCTCTACCAACTGAGCTACGTCGGCCCGCGTGCCCCGGTCGCCCGGGGTCGCGAGGGGGAAGGATAGCGACCCGCGGGGCGCTTCCGAACCCGGGCGCGGTGGCCCGGGTTCGGAGGTCGCGCTCAGCCGGTGCTACCAGCCGTAGGCGGGGACGGTGTAGGTCCGCGCCTTGACGGTGGCGGTGCCGATGACCAGGCCACCCGTGAACGGGGTGGCACCGGCGCCGAAGGCGCCGTTCAGGGCGTCGGCGGCGCCCTGGGTGAGCTTCAGGGTGACGCCCGACAGGGTGATGTGGCGCTTGCCGGCGTCGACCTTCAGGCCGCTGAGGTCGAGGTCGAACAGGTCGGCGCGGGCAGTGCCCGGGGCGCCGGCCCCGACGAGGCCGCTCAGGCTGGGCGTGCCGTCGATGTCGATGAAGTACCGCGTGAGGTAGACCTTGGTCGTGCCCTTGGTGAACACCAGACCACCGGCGTGGCGGATCTGGCCGGCGAGGGTCGTGGAGTCGACGACGCCGAGGGTGATCGGGAAGCTGATCCCGCTCTTGCCGGCGTACGCCGGCTTGGTGGGGGCGACCGAGATGCCGAGGCTCGTCAGCGCGGCGCCGGCGCCGGCGTCGAGGGCCACGGTGGTCGCGCCGCGGTAGAGGAGGGTGTCGGAGTCGGTCGGTGCCGGCGGGGCCTTTGCGTTGGTCGCCTGGGCACCCGGCACGAGCGTGAGAGCGATCGCGGTGACGAGGGCGGTGGTGAGTACCGCGAATCGTCTCGATCGGGGAAGCATCCTCATGGGACCTCCTTCAGGAAGTGGTCACCAGGAGGTACGGGGTCGCCCCCTCGAGCGGTTGTGCCGGCTAGTAACCGATCCGTCCGTGGGCGATCAGCCGGCCGGGGTGGCCGCGGCGCGCGTTCTCGATCCGGATCAGGAGGGCCTCGGCGGCGAGCTCGACCTTCGGGTTCAGCTCCAGCTCGCTGCGGGTGAGCTGGATCTCCTCGATGGCGCGCTCGAGGAACTCCTGGTGCCCGGCGGCGGCGACCGCGCGCAGCTCGTCGATGCGCTCGGTGAGGCGCACGGCCTTCTCGGCGCCCACCGCGACGGCGAGCGCGTCGCCCGCCGCCGCCGCGGCGGCGTCGAGGACGATGGTCCAGCCGTCGGTGACCATCCTGCGCCGCTCGCGCTTCTCCTGGTCCTCGGCCCGCTTCTGCGGCGGTGCGCTCGCCGCGCTTGCCGGCCAGGGCCGTCGGCCTCGGCGCGCAGGCGCAGCAGGTCGCTCGGACGGGCTGTCGCCGGCCGCCGCCTCCATGCGGCTCTGGATCTCGCGCGACGCGGCGGCCGGGGGCGTCGTCGCCCGCGAGGGCGGCCAGCCCGAAGTCGACGCCGATCGCGCGCATCTGGGCCTCGAAGGGGCTGAGGCGCTCGAGGGCGGCCTTCCAGCCGAGCGCTGCGGAAGGGCACCGGCAGGCAGCGCGAGCGCAGGGTGTCGAGCAGGTCGACCGGGCGAGTCGGTGATCAGGATGATCGTGCGAGTGGGGGGCCGGCTCCTCGAGCACCTTCAGCAGGCGCGGGGCGCCGCTGGTCTCGTCGAGGCGCTCGGCGCCGTGGATGATCATCACGCGGCGGCTGCAGCACGTTCGGCCGGCTGGCGATGCGCGCGAGCGCCTCGTCGATGTCGGCCAGCATGATCTGCTGCCCGGTGGCCTCCACCTCGATCAGGTCGAGGGCCGTCCTTGGTGCGCTCGTGGGTGCCGGCCGGGGTCCATCAGCCCCCAGGCCACCTCCAGGGCGGCGGCGCGCTTGCCGGTGTCGGGCGGGCCCGAAGAACAGGAGCTGCTGGGGCGCGCTGCGCGCCGGCGAGCGCGGCGCGCAGGATGCGCTCGGCCAGGGGCTGTCCGGGGATCTCGATCACAGGATCGCCGCGACCTCGCGCATCACGCGGGCGTGCACCTCGTCGAGGTCGCCGTCGCCGGGGATCAGCCGCACCCGCTCGGGGAACCGGTCGGCCAGCTCGCGGTAGCCGGCGGCGACGCGCTCCTGGAAGCCCTCGCCCTCGGCCTCGATGCGGTCGGGGGTGGCGCAGCGCCGCTCGGTGGTGAGCGCCGTCGGCGTGTCGATCACCAGCGACAGGGCGGGCAGGCATCCGTCCACCGCGGCGCGGTTGATCTCGAGCACCGTGTCGATGCCGAGCCCGCGGGCGGCTCCCTGGTAGGCCAGCGAGGAGTCGAGGAAGCGGTCGCTGACCACCCAGCGCGCCCTCGGCGAGGGCGGGCAGGATCAGCCGCTGCACGTGCTCGGCCCGCGAGGCGGCGAACAGGAGCGCCTCGGCCACCAGCGACATGCTCGCCGGTCTCGCGTGCCGAGCACGATCTGGCGCACGCTCTCGCCCACCGGGGTGCCGCCGGGCTCACGCGTGCGCACCACCGTGATGCCGCGCAGCGGCGAGCGCCGATTCGCCAGGAGGCCGGCCTGCGTGCTCTTGCCGCTGCCGTCGATGCCCTCCAGCGCGATGAAGCGGGCGGCTACCAGGGGTTGGCCTGCAGCGCGCCGACCACGACGCCCACGCAGATGCGCGATGCAGATGCCCCAGCCCACCCAGCGCGCCGAGCGCGGCGGCGTGTGGACGTGGTGGCGGATCTCGGCCTCCTCGGCCAGCCGCGCGTAGACGCCCGGACGCTCGGAGTCGTCGGTCGGGGGGGTCACGGCCTGACCGCCCGTGGGTTGTCGCCGGCGATCACGTCGGCAATGCTCCCCACCGCTTCGATAGCGTTTCCACCGGCCGAAAGGTAGCAGCGTGAGCAGTGTCACTCATCACCGGCGGAGCCGGGTTCATCGGCTCCAACCTCACCGACGCGCTGCGTCGCCGACGGCCGTGACGTGCCACGTCGTCGACGACCTCTCCAACGGCAAGGCGATCCGCGTTCCGGACGAGGCCGAGCTGCACCAGCTGGACATCCGCGCGGCCGACGAGCTCGCCGGCCTGGTCGCCCGCGTCGCGCCCCACCACGATCTTCCACCTGGCCGCCCAGGCCGACGTGCGCCGGGCCATCGAGGACCCGCGCTACGACGCCGACGTCAACATCATCGGCACGATCAACGTGCTCGAGGCCGCCCGCGCGGTGGGCGCCCGGGTGGTCTTCACCTCCACCGGCGGCGCCGGCTACGGCGAGTACGAGGGCCTGCCGGTGCCGAGCCCCGAGACCGCCGAGACCCGGCCGCTGTCGCACTACGGCATGAGCAAGATGGCCGGCGAGGGCTACTGCCACCTCTACGGGCGCCTCTACGGCACCGAGGCCGCGGTGCTGCGCCTGGGCAACGTCTACGGCCCGCGCCAGGACCCGCACGGCGAGGCCGGCGTGGTGGCGATCTTCTGCGGCCGCATGCTCGACGGCGAGCGCGCCCACGCGTCTTCGGCGACGGCCTGCAGACGCGCGACTACGTCTACGTGGGCGACGTCGCGCGCGCCTTCATCGCCGCCGAGGCCGGCCCCGCCGGGCGAGACGGTCAACATCGGCGCCGGCGTCGAGGTGACCGTGCTCGACCTGCTCGAGGGCCTGGGCTACGAGGGCGAGGCCGAGTTCGCGCCGGCGCGCGCCGGGCGAGCTGCAGCGCAGCGTGCTCGACGTGGCGAAGGCCGAGCGGCTCTACGGCTGGGCGGCGCGAGACCCCGCTGCACGAGGGCCTGGGCAACACCATGCGCCGTCGGTCATCGCGGCGCGTACAGGCGCCGGACGCCCGCCCCCCCGGGGCCTTCTCGCCGACGTGATCTTGGGGGGCCGCACCGGCCCGCCCTCCAGCACCGCCGCCGGGCCCTCGTCGACCATCCAGCTGAGCGCCTCGCGGCTCGAGGCCGATGGCGTCGGCCGCCGCCTGCAGCCCCTCGCTCCAGGTCGGGCGGCCGCCAGGGGCCGGCCGAGTGGGCGTCGCGAGGCGATGAAGTGGGCCGCGCCCGCCGCCCAGGAGGGCGATCGCCGCGCGCTTGGCCGCCGGGCCGTGCTCGCCGAGGAACGAGCCGGCGGTGAGCTGCACCAGGGCGCCGCGGCCGATGACGTCGCGCAGCCGGTCGGGGCCGCGCTGGACGGCCTCGGCGCGCTCGGGGTGGGCCAGGATGGCGCTGAAGCCGCGGATCTCCAGGTCGCGCAGGATCTCGGGCAGGCGCAGCGGCCAGCCCGCGAAGGGCATCTCCAGCAGCAGCCAGCGACCGCCGCCGCCGAGGCTCGCCATCGCCAGCTCGTCGTCGCTCAGGCGGTCGAGCCAGTCGAGCGAGATCTCGGCGCCGGTGTGGATCTCGAGCGGGATCTCGGCGTCGGCCAGGGCCGTGCGCAGCTTCGCCACGCCGAGCCGCATCGGCCTGCGGCGTCGGTGGGGTAGCGGGGGTGCATGTGGGGCGTGCAGACCATCGCGCGGGTGCCCGATTCCCAGGCGACGCGCGCCATCTCGACCGAGTCGCCGATGGTGGCGGGGCCGTCGTCGATGCCCGGCAGGAGGTGGCTGTGGAGGTCGATCACGGCCCGGTCAGCGTAGCGCTCCGCCCCCGCGTGACGGCCCCGGGGCTGACGGAGTGGCGAGCGCGCGATACAGTTGTCTCCGACCGGGGGCATTAGCTCAGATGGGAGAGCGCCTGGATCGCACCCAGGAGGTCAGCGGTTCGATTCCGCTATGCTCCATGCCTCGAAAAGCCCCGCAGAGCGGGGCTTTTCGCGTTCCGGGGCCGTCGCTCAGCGGCCGAAGCGCCCCCGCGGGGCGGTGCTCGGGCCCACGTGCGCGTCGAGCCAGCCCCGCATGGCCTCGGCCGCCCGCCACGATCCGCGCACCCGCTCGAGCGCGGCGGCGGTCTCGACGACGCCCGGATCGACGACGGTCTCGAAGGCGACCAGGCCCTTGAAGCGCAGCAGCGCGATGCGCGGATGGTCCTTGGGGTAGCCGCGCGGCGCCGTCTTCAGCGCAGGCGCCCCGCCTGGCCCGATCTCGAGCCCGGCCTCCTCCACGGCCGGCAGCAGGGCGACCAGCTCCTCGCCGCTGCGCTCGTCGTCGATCGCCGCGCGCATCCGGGCGATCTGGTCGGGGGCGAGCATGTAGCAGCCGCTCGCGATGAAGAGGCCGTCGGAGGAGACGTGCACGTAGCGCATGGTCCCCCCCGGCGAGGTGGCCGCGGCGCCGTGCTGGGTCTTGTAGGGCGACTTGTCGGCCGAGAAGCGCACGTCGCGGTTGGGGCGGAACACGTGGAAGGCGCCCGGGTCGGGATCGAGCGCGTCGAGCAGCGCGCGCATCGGGCCCTTCACCGCGCCCTCCCAGACGGCGCGGTTGGCCAGCCAGAACTCCCGCGAGTTGTCGAGCTCGAGGTCGGCGAAGAACTGGGTCGCCTCCGGCGGGAAGCCGGTGAAGGGGGTGCGGCACGGCCGTCCTCCGATTCGATCGCGTCGGGTCCATCCTGCCCGTGGCGGGCCCGCCGTGCCGCATAAGGGTCATTTGCCGCGCCCCGGAGGCCACCCGGCGTCCCCCCGCGGCGGCCGGAGGGTCGGAACGGGTGGCGCAGGGGCGCGAGCCATGCGAGGCTGCGACCGCCCGTCGTCGCGGCCTGGCCGTGCGTCCGTTGACGACGTGTGCCGCCATACGGTAAAAACCTGCACCCTCGCCACCGCCCCGGGATGCCACGTGACGACTAGCTCTCAACCCGCCCCGCCAAGTGGGGCCGATGATTCGCGCGCCCTGGTCGTGGGCGTGCCCGCCGAGACCCTCGAGGGTGAGAGGCGCGTAGCCCTCACCCCCGCCGTCGTGCCCGCGCTCGCCAAGCTCGGCGCGCACGGTGCTGGTGGAGTCGGGCGCCGGGCTGGCGTCCGGGTTCCCCGACGCCGCCTACGAGGAGAAGGGCGCCCGCATCGGCACCCGCGACGAGGTGCTCGGCCGCCGCCGTGCTGGTCGTGCGTGCGCGTGCTCGGCGACGACCCCGCGAGCCCCGACCTGGCCAAGCTGCACGCCGGCCAGGTGGTCGTGGGCATGGCGGCGCCGTTCGCCGACCCGCGCGTGGTCGGCTGCCCTCGCCGAGGCCGGGGTCACCCTGCACTCGCTGGAGCTGGTGCCGCGCACCACCCGGGCGCAGTCGATGGACGTGCTGAGCTCGCAGGCCAACATCTCCGGCTACAAGGCCGTGATCATGGCCGCGGCGGCGCTGCCCAAGGTCTTCCCGCTGATGACGACCGCGGCCGGCACGATGGCGCCGGCCCGCGTCTTCGTGGTGGGCGCCGGCGTCGCCGGGCCTGTCGGCCATCGCCACCGCGCGCCGCCTCGGCGCCGTGGTGGAGGCCTACGACGTGCGCGACGCGGCCAAGGAGGAGGTCAAGAGCCTCGGCGCCAGGTTCGTCGAGTTCGACCTCGACACCGGCCAGGAGGGCGGCGGCTCGGGCGCCTACGCCACCGCGCTCACCGACGAGCAGCTGGCCAAGCAGCGCGAGCTGATGACCCAGGTCGTCGCCGAAGCGGACGTCGTCATCACCACCGCCCAGGTGCAGGGCGCCAAGGCGCCGGTGCTGATCACCGACGAGATGGTCAAGGCGATGGCCCCCGGCTCGGTGGTCGTGGACCTCGCCGCCGAGCAGGGCGGCAACGTGCGAGCCCAGCCGCGCCGGCGAGACCGTGGACGTCGGGCGGCGTGCAGGTCATCGGGCCGGTCAACGTGCCCTCGCCAGGCGCCGCACCACGCCAGCCTGATGTACGCCAAGAACGTCGCCAACTTCCTGGCGCTGATCATCGCCGACGGCGCCGTCGCGCCGAACCCCGACGACGACATCGTCAACCAGAGCACGGTCGCCCGCGAGCGGCGCGCATCGTGAACGAGAGGGTGCAGTCCGCCCTCGGCGCCCAGGAGGGCGTGGCCTCGTGAGCAACGACGTCATCATCACCAGCCTGTTCATCTTCGCGCTCGCGGCGTTCCTCGGCTTCGAGATCATCCGCCGGGTCCCGAAGCTGCTGCACACGCCCGCTGATGGCCCTCACCAACGCCCTCTCGGCCATCGCGCTGGTCGGCTCGATCGTGATCCTCGGCCAGGGCGAGACGACCTACGCCAAGATCCTCGGCTTCATCGCCGTGGTCTGCTCGTCGATCAACGTGGTCGGCGGCTTCATCATCACCGACCGCATGCTGAAGATGTTCAAGCCGCGCGAGCAGGCCGAAGCCCGCCGCGACCGAGGACGGGGCGCCCTCATGAGCCGCATGGACTGGATCAACCTGGCGTACCTGTTCGGCGGCGCTCGGCTTCGCCCTCTCGCTGAAGTGGATGTCGGCCGCCCACCACCGCCCGCCGCGGCGTGCTGGCCGGCGAGATCGGCTTCGGCATCGCGATCGTCGCGACGCTGCTTCTGGCCGGGCATCACCACCCAGGGCTACATCCTGATCGCCGTCGCCGCGCTGATCGGCTCGGCCATCGGCGTCCCGCTCGGCCTGCTGGTGCCGATGACCGCCATGCCCCAGCGGATCGCCCTCTCGCACGCCTTCGGCGGCCTGGCCGCGGCCCTGGTCGGCTGCGCGCACTACTACCTCGACCTACGACCACCTCTCGAAGTTCGACACCTTCGTGCTCGGCATCGAGATCGGCCTCGGGTTCCTGGTCTTCACCGGCAGTCCTGATGGCCGCCGGCAAGCTGCAGGAGTGGCTGCCGCAGCGGCCGATCGTCTACAAGGGCCAGAACGCGGTCAACGTCCTCGTGCTCGGCGCCGCCATCGGTCCTGCGTGATCGTGCTGATGTTCGACCCGATCGCTGACTGGTCCTGATCCCGATCATCGCCGTGCTGGCGCTGGCCTTCGGCGTGTTCCTGATCATCCCGATCGGCGGCGCCGACATGCCGACGGTCATCGCGCTCCTCAACGCCTACGCCGGCCTCTCGGCCGCGGGCCTCGGCTTCGTGCTCGACAGCAAGCTGCTGATCGTGGCCGGCGCCCTCGACGGCGCCTCGGGCCTGATCCTCGCGATCATCATGTGCCGCGCCATGAACCGCTCGTTCCGCAACGTGCTCTTCGGCGCGTTCGGCGCGACCGACGCGGTGGGCGCGCGGCGGCGGCGACCAGGAGCAGGGCACCTACCGCTCGGCCTCGCCCGACGAGGCGGCCGAGCTGATGAAGATACGCCCGCTCGCGTGGTGATCGTGCCCGGCTACGGCATGGCCGTCGCCCAGGCGCAGCACAAGGTGCGCGAGCTGGCCGACGCGCTGGAGAAGGAGGGCGTGGAGGTGCGCTTCGCCATCCACCCCGTCGCCGGGCGCATGCCGGGCCACATGAACGTGCTGCTGGCCGAGGCCAACGTGCCCTACGAGCAGCTGCTCGACATGGACGAGATCAACGCGCGACTTCCCGCAGACCGACGTCGTGCTGGTGCTCGGCGCCAACGACGTGGTCAACCCCGCCGCCCGCCACGACACCGAGCAGCCCGATCTACGGGATGCCGATCCTCGAGGTGGACAAGGCCGCCACGATCTTCGTGGTCAAGCGCAGCATGCGCGCGGGCTTCGCCGGCATCGAGAACGAGCTCTTCTTCAACGAGAAGACGCAGATGGTGTTCGGCGACGCCAAGGCCGTCGTGGCCGACCTCACCACCGAGGTCAGCGGCCAGCGGGACGCCATCGGCCTCTGATCGACCCGGGTTCGATGCCCGCGTTTCCGGGAGTGTCGTCACGCCGACCGTCCACGGTGCGGCGGGATAAGATCGTCTGAAATCTCACGCACCCGACCCTGAGAGCCGCCCGAATGAGCACCCTCCCGGCCGACTACCCGCCGCCCTTCCGACCGTCCGACAACGTCATCCTGCCGAGCGCGGCCGAGGACGAGCGGATCGACGTCGGGGTCCTGATCGTCGGCGCCGGGCCCGGCGGGCCTCGCGACCGCGGTGCGCCTCGGGCAGCTGCTGGGCGACGACCCGGAGCTCGCCGAGCAGCTCGGCGAGGTGCCGATCGCGGTGGCCGAGAAGGGCAAGACGCTCGGGCTCGCACCTGCTCTCGGGCGCCGTCATGCGCCCGGGCCCGATCAAGGCGCTCTTCCCGGACGTCGCCGCCGGCCGACATCCCGCACTACGGCGAGGTCACCGGCGAGGCGGTCTACCTGATGCTGGCCAACAACAAGGTCCGCATCCCCACGCCGCCCCAGATGAAGAACCACGGCAACTGGATCGTGTCGATCAGCCAGATGGCGCGGTGGATGAGCGAGCAGGCCGAGGAGCTCGGCGCCTTCATGCTCCCCGAGACCGACTGCCAGAAGCTCATCGTCGACCAGGGCCGCGTGATGGGCGTCGTCACCGGCGACAAGGGCCGCGGCCGCGAGGGCGAGGAGCTGCCGCCTTCGAGCCGGGCGCCGAGGTGCACGCCAAGGTCACCGTGATCGCCGAGGGCACCCCGGGCCACCTGGCCGGCGTGCTGCGCCACCACTTCGACCTCGACCGCGACTCCACCCAGAGCTGGGAGCTCGGGGTGAAGGAGGTCTGGCGGGTGCCCGAAGCCGCTCGACCAAGGTCATCCACACCCTCGGCTGGCCGCTGCGCTTCGGCACCAAGTACCGCGAGTACGGCGGCTCGTGGATCTACCCGATGGGCGAGGACATGATCTCGATCGGGTACGTGGTCGGCCTCGACTACGCCGACGCCACCCTGTCGGCGCACGACGTGCTGCAGCAGTTCAAGACCCACCCGTTCATCCGCGAGATGCTGCACGGCGGCGAGCGGCTGGCCTGGGGCGCCAAGACGATCCCGGGCGGCGGCTTCTGGGGCCTGCCGAGCCGCATGCACGTGCCGGGCGCCGTGCTCGTGGGCGACAGCGCCGGCTTCGTGGACATGATGGCGCTCAAGGGCGTCCACCACGCGATCCACTCGGGCATCGCTCGCCGCCGAGGCGATCTACGACGCGCTGAAGGCCGGCAAGGCGACCACCCCCGCCGGCCTCTGGGGCTACACCAAGGCGCATCCAGGACTCGGCGATCTGGAAGGACCTCTGGAAGGTCCGCAACATCCGCCCCGCCTTCCAGAAGGGCTTCATCTACGGCGGCATGATCCACGGCATGGCGACCGCCTCGATGGGCCACGCCCCGCGCAAGCGGGTCCGCTCGAAGACCGACGCCAAGGAGCCGATCTTCATCGGCAACCGCGGGGCGCGCGTACCCGAAGCCCGACGGCCAGCTACATCTTCGACAAGCTCTCGAGCGTCTTCGCCAGCGGCAACGCCGACCCGCGACGACCAGCCGAGCCACATCCGCGTGCAGACCCAGGTGCCGACGGCGCTCGCCACCGCCTGGGTGAGCATGTGCCCGGCGAAGGTCTACGAGATCGACGAGGACGCCCCGCAGAACGGCACCGTGACCGTGAAGGTCAACGCCTCCAACTGCGTGCAGTGCGGCGCCATCACCGCCAAGGGCGGCCGCCTGACGCCCGCCCGAGGGCGGCAGCGGCCCCGAGTACACGATCACCTAGGCAGGCGGCAGGTCCCGCTCGTGGGAACCGCACCTCACCCCGCCGCCCGGGGCCTCCTGGTCTGGATGCAGACCAACCCCGAGCGGCTGCGCGACCTGCTCGCCGCGGAGGCGCGCCGGCTCGGACGACCTCGCGCCGGCCGGCGACCCGGCCGTGCGCGCGCACCTCGGCTTCGTGGCCGAGGCCCTCGCCGCCAACGCGGCGCCCGCCGCGGCCCGGCGCTCGAGGGCTTCGCCGCGCGGTCCCTCCCGGCCCGCTCGCCGCGCGCGAGGGCCGCGGTGGACGACGAGCTGCAGCGCATCGGCGAGGCCACCGCCTTCGAGCTCGACCTGCAGTTCGGCGACGAGGCGGCGGACGACCCGAGCGTCCAGCGCGATGGTCGACCGCCGCATGCGCATCGCCGCCTGGACGCGCGTCTTCCTCGACGCCCTCGACGAGGCCCGCGCCGGGCGAGCCGCCGGTCGCCGCCGGCGGTGCTCGACGTGGATGGGCGAGCGCCAGGCCCAGCTCGCCGACACGATCTTCGCGATGGACCGGCGCGCCAAGGAGGGCGAGATGGCCCGCGGCGGGCCCGACGCGGTCGCCAACCCCGAGGTGGTCAACCGGATCGGCCAGGCGGCCATGCTCCAGGCCCACACCCGCTTCCTCGTGGAGGCGCTGGCCGAGAGCCTCTGAGCGCGGCGCCCGGCCGGACGGGCCTCAGCGAGGCGCCGGTGGGGAGGACGCGGCGGTGGGCCGCCGAACCCGGCCCGCCGCCGCCGGAGCCTCGGCCCGCTTGACCACGGCGATCGCGACGTCGTCGCCGAGGCGCCCCCCGCACCAGGCGCGCGCCGCCGCGTAGACCGACCGGGCGAGCTCCGGGCGGGCTCTCGCGCGGCCGCCGCACGAGCACGTCGCGCAGGCGCCTCCTCGCCGAACTCGCGCCCGCGCCGGCGCGCCTCGATGAGCCCGTCGGTGTAGAGGACCAGCAGGTCGCCGGGGCCGAAGCGGCTCGACGCCCGTCGCGGAAGACGCTGGCCGGGGAAGATGCCGCAGGGCGGGTCGGGGTCGTCGAGGCGCCGGTAGCGCGCCGCCGCGCGCCGAGCGATGACCGGCGGCGGGTGGCCCGGCGCCGCACCAGCGCAGCTCGTCGCGCGCCGGTGTCGATGACGGCGAGCACCAGGGTCACCAGCGACCCGTCGGGCATCCGCGGGCAGAGCAGGTCGTTGAGCTCGCCCACCAGCTCGGCGGGGTCGGCGCGGTGCTGGCTGAGCGCCTCGGCCATGTAGCGCACCATCGCCGTGACGCCGGCGGCCTCGACGCCCTTGCCCGAGACGTCGCCCACCAGCAGCGCCAGGCGCCCGTCGGCGAGCGGCCAGGCGCTGTAGAAGTCGCCGCCCACCTGCGAGCCGGCGGCGGGCTGGTAGAGCGCGGCGAGCTCCAGGCCCGCGACGCTCGGGCAGCTCGCTCGGCGATCAGCGCCTGCTGCAGGGTCTCGGCGATGTGGCGCTCCTGCTCGAACCGCAGCGCGTTCTGGAGCGCGCTCGCGGCGTGGCGGGCCAGCTCGGCCGACCACGCGCAGCTCGCGCTCGCCGAACGCGCGCGGCGCTCGGGCTGTTGACGCTCACCAGGCCGTAGACGCGCTCGCCGAGCACGATCGGCACGTGCATGAACGAGCGGATCCCCTCGGGCCCGGTGATGCCGGCGTGGAGATGCGGCTCGTCGGCCTCGGTGTCGTTGCAGATGAAGGGGCGCCGCGTCGACGACCACCCGGCCCACCACCCCCTCGCCCGAGCGGAAGTCCATCCGGCGCACCGACTCGTCGGAGAAGCCCGCGGGTGGCGGCCGGCAGCGATCCGGCCGCGGCGGTCGACCGCCAGCACGGCGCTCTTCTCGCAGCGCGGGCACCAGGACGGTGCGCGTGCTCGAGCAGGCGCTCGTGGATGTCGGCGGGCGTGAGCGCCGAGGCCATCATGTGCGCCGCCCGGGTCAGCGCCATCTCCTCCTGGGCGCGCCGCTCCTCGCGCTCGAGCAGCGCGGCGCGCTCGGCGGCGAGGCGGCGCGCCTCGGCCAGGGCGCGCGCGGGCCGGGGTGACGTCGTGGAGGATCAGCACCCGCCCGACGCACGCCGCCGGCCGCGTCGCGCACCGGCGACGAGGAGTGCTCGATGGCGCGCCCGTCAACCGTCTCGGCCTCGTGCGGTGGCCTCGCGGGTCGGGTCGCCGTAGATCGGCCCGCACGCGCCGCGGCGAACTCCTCCGGGTTGACGAAGCGCCACTTCACGCGCTCGTCGAGCACCGCTGCGCATCGGCTGGCCGACGCAGCGGCTCGCAGGTCGATGCCGAGGATCTCGGCCGGCGGCCGGTTGGCCAGCGACAGGCGCCCGCGCAGGTCGCTCACGATCACGCCCATCGGGCTCGACGAGATGACGCCCTCGAGCGTCTGGCGGTTGCGCCGGTTGCGCGCCGCGAGCTGGTGGTTGCGGGCCGTGAGGGCGATCTGGGGCGCGAGCGCGACGCAGCGTCGTCGACCGCGCTGTCGGGCACCGGGCGTCTCGCGGGAGAGGCTGACGAGCGCGATCGCGCCGAGGCGCGGGCTGGTGGGCGGTGCCCATCGGCACCGCCAGCCCGCCGGCGTCGAGCAGCAGGCGGTGGAGGGCGCCGGCCGGCCCGCCCTCGTCGGCGAGGCGCGCCAGGCGCGCGATCTCGGCGGGCTCCGAGACGAGGCGCGGCCACACCACCGGCTGCGCCCGCCTCGCGGGCGGCGTCGCCGACGCCGATCGGGTCGATGCCCTCGGGGGTGAGCAGCGGCGCGAGCGCCTGGGCGCGCCGCCGAGGGGCCGAGGCAGTAGCCGTGGGTGAGGCCCTCGGGGTCGAGCTCGTCCACGACGTGGACCGCGACGAGGTCGACCGGGAAGACGTCGTGGATGCGCTCGGCGATCTCGTCGAGCGCCGCCGGCCAGGTCGAGCGCGTCGATCGGTCGCGAGGCCGGTCAGCCAGCGGGCCGGGTCGACGGCGCCCGCGCGCCGCGCTCACCCCCGCCGATCACGGTGGACCTCGATCATCGCGACGTACCGCAGGGCGCTCGCCCGCAGGCCCTCGCGCTCCCCCGGCCGTCAGCGGCCGCACGACCCGCCCGGGGATGCCGAGCACCATCGAGCCGGGCGGCACCTCGACGCCCTCGGGCACCACCGCTCCCGCCCCCACGATCGACCCCGCCCCGATGCGGGCGCCGTTGAGGACGACGGCGCCGATGCCGACGAGCGCCTCGTCGCCGACCGTCGCAGCCGTGGACGCAGGCCAGATGCCCCACGGTGACCCGGTCGCCGAGCGCGCAGGGCATCCCCGGGTCGGCGTGCAGCACGGCGCCGTCCTGGACGTTGGTCTCGTCGCCGACCGCGATGTCCTCGGTGTCGCCGCGGATCACGGCGCGCGGCCAGACCGAGCTGCGCGCTCCGAGGCTGACACGGCCGATCACCTCCGCGGCCTCGTGCACGAAGGCACCGGGACCGAGGTGGGGCGCGTGGCCGTCGAGGGGGCGGATCACCGTCGCGCCAGGGTAGCGCGGGCCCTGCGCACGATGGGCGCAATGACCCGGGACCGCTCGCGTCGCGTTGTTTCCTCGGCGTCGCCGCATATGATCCGCGACGTTCTCCGCTGACCTATCCGGGGGTGAGATTGTGCGCAGGTCGAGGGTGGCCCTGTCGCTGGTGTCGCTCGTCGCGGCGCTGAGCCTCGTCACCGGCATGCTCGGACAGCAGCGAAGAGGACGCGCAGACGCCCGCCGGCGCGCCCACGGTCGCCAACAGCGCGCCCAGACCGACTCCAAGGGCAAGACCGTGACGGCTCCGCGCCGCCACGACCGCGGCCGACCACGGAGGCCACCACCGAGGCCGCGACCGGCTGAGCGCCGAGGCCGCGGGCGACGCCGCCGCCGGCGAGACCGGTCTTCGCGGCCAGCTGCACCGGCTGCCACCTCAACGACGGCAACGAGGCCGGTGGCGTCGGTCCCAAGCTCGCCGGCGCGGGCCTGACGCCGGACGATCGTGACCGACGTCGTCACCAACGGTCGCGCCGGAACGGCGATGGTCGGCGGCCTGGTCAGCGGCGACGACCTCGACAACGTCGTCGCCTACGTGGTGAGCATCCAGTAGCGACGCCCTCACCCCGGGGCCCGCGTGTGCGCGGTCCCGGGGTCATGGGTAGCATCACCGCATGACCCTGGACGTGACGACCGAGGCCCGCGACGGCGTCACCCTCGTGGTGCTCGGCGGGGAGCTCGACATCTACACCGTCGCCGAGCTTCCGCGACCGACCTGGAGCGCCTCGACCCCGCCTCGACGCCGCTGGTCATCGACCTCACCGACGTCACCCTGCTCGACTCGTCGGGCCTCGGCGCGCTGGTGAGCCTGCTGAACCGCGCGCGCGAGGGCGAGGGCCAGCTCGGGCTGATCTGCCCGCACCGGCGCCTGCGCCGCGTGTTCGAGATCACCGGCCTGCGCCGCGCGTTCGTCTTCGGCGACGACCTCGAGGCCGTGCTCGCGGCCTTCGCCGAGGGCGCGCGAGCCGGCTCCGCCCGACGCCTCCTGATGCTCGACCTCAAGGTGATCCGCGCCGAGCGCGAGCGCGTCACGGCCAACCTCGCCCGCCGGGGCGCCGACGGCGCCGTCGCCGAGCTGCTCGCCGCCGACGAGGCGCGCCCGGGCGCTGCGCACCGCGGTGGAGGCGACCCGGGCCGAGCGCGCCCGCATCTCCAAGGGCGTGGGCGAGGCCCGCCGCGCCGGCCGCGACAGCTCGGCCGAGGAGGCCGAGGCGCAAGCGCCTGGGCGACGAGCTCGCGCCGCCAGGAGGCGGAGCTGCGCGAGATCGAGGGCCGCCGCGACGCGCCTGCTCGCCGCGCATCCCGAACCTCGCCGAGGACGCCGCGCCCGAGGGCGGCGAGGACGACGCCGTGGAGCTGCGCCGGGTGGGCGAGCCGCCGGCCTTCGCGTTCGCGCCGCGCGACCACGTCGAGCTCGGCGACCGCCGCCGGGGCGCTCGACATGGAGGCCGCCGCCCGGGTCTCGGGCGCGCGCTTCGCCTACCTGCTGGGCCCGCTGGTGCGCCTGCAGCTCGCCCTCGTGACGCCTCGCCCTCGACACGCCTCGAGGCCGCCGGCTTCACGCCGGTGATCCCGCCGGTGCTGGTGCGCGAGGAGGCGATGTACGGCACCGGGTTCTTCCCGACCGACCGCGCGTCGATCTACCAGACGGCCGAGGACGACCTCTACCTGGTCGGCACCTCCGAGGTGCCGCTCGCCGGCCTGCACGGCGACCAGATCCTCGCCGAGGACGACCTGCCCCTGCGCTACGGCGGGCATGTCCACCTGCTTCCGCCGCGAGGCCGGCGCGGCGGGCAAGGACACCCGCGGCATCTTCCGCGTGCACCAGTTCGACAAGGTCGAGATGTTCTCGTTCGTGCTGCCCGGAGGACTCGCCCGCCGAGCACCAGCGCATCCTCGGGCGTGCAGGAGGCGATCCTCCAGGCGATCGAGGTGCCCTACCGGGTGATCGACATCGCCGTCGGCGACCTCGGCGCGTCGGCCGCGCGCAAGTTCGACTGCGAGGCCTGGATGCCGGCGCAGGAGGCCTACCGCGAGGTGACCTCCTGCTCCAACTGCACCGACTACCAGGCCCGCCGCCTGCGCACGCCGCGTGCGCCGCGAGACGCGGCACCGAGACGGTGCACACGCTCAACGGCACGGCCGTGGCGGTGGGCCGCACGATCATCGCGATCCTCGAGAACCACCAGCGCGAGGACGGCTCGGTGGCGATGCCGGCCGCTCTGCGCGCCTGCGGCGCGCCGGCGGAGATCCGCCCGCGGTGAGCGCCGGCGGCGCGTCCGCGCGTCGCCGTGGTGGGTCACGTCGGAGTGGGTCACGCACGGGCGCGGGGCGATGCCGCGCCCGGGCGAGATCACCCGCCTCGACCGAGCCGTTCGACGAGCCCGGCGGGCGGCGGGCGGCGTCAGCGCCGCCCAGGTCGCCAAGCTCGGCGCCGAGTGCCTCTTCTTCACCGCCCTCGGCGACGACTGCGGCCGGCCGGCGGGCGGCCGACGCGCCTCGAGGCGCGACGGGCGTCACGGTGCTCGCCGCGGTGCGGCGAGCGCCCCAGACCCGGGCCGTGAGCGCGGTCGGGCGCGACGGGCGACCGGGCGCATCGTCGTCGATCGGCGAGCCCACCTCGGCCGCGCATCGAGGACCCGCTGCCGTGGGACGAGCTGGCCGGCTGCGACGCCGCCTACTTCACCGGGCACGACTCGGCCACCCTGGCGGCCGCCCGGCGGGCCCGGGTGCTGGTGGTCACGACGCGCCGCCTGCAGCTGCTGATCGAGAGCGGCGTGCAGCGCCGACGTGCTGATCGCGAGCGACGCCGACGCCACCGAGGCGGTCGACCCGGACGCAGCTGCCGGTGACGCCCGCGGTGATCGTCTGGACCGAGGGCGCGCGCCGGCGGGCGCTACGCGCGCGCCGACGGCACCGACGGGCCGGTGGGCCGCGGCGCCCGTGCCCGGCCCCGCGGTCGACAGCTACGGCTGCGGCGACTCCTTCGCCGCCGGGCTGACCGTGGGCCTCGCCCGCGGCCTCGACCTGGACGGCGCCCTCGCCCTCGGCGCGCGCTGCGGCGCGGCCTGCCTCACCGGGCCGCGGCGGCCTCGGCTCCCAGCTCGTCGAGACCGCCGGCTGACGAGCCGGGCTGGGAAGGAGCATCCCTAGGGGGGGTTGACCGTCCGTCCGGAGTTGAGCGAAGTTACCAGAACCTTCGACGCGACTCAGGACGGATGGCGATGCAGCGAAAGAGAACAGCTCGGCGACGGCTCCTCCCAGCACTCGCGCTCGGCGCTCTGGCCCTCCTCATGGGCGGCTGTGTCAGCGTGACCGGGCTCACGTTCTCCCAGGCGGGCGTCGGGCCCGTGGTACTCGGGGTCAACGGATGCGCGAACAAGGCCGGCTCGACCTGCCCGACGAGCCTCTCGACGCTCGTGACGACCACGGATCCCGGCCAGATGCTCGTCGCCCTCCTGGTTCCGACCGACTACCCCGCGCCGGCGACGTTCACGCTCGTCGGTCAGGCGACGCCGGTGTTCCGTCCCAGCCCGACCTACACCTCGGAGCTCCAGCGGCTCCTCCCCACGTCGCCCGGGCAGAAGTGGGCCGGATACATCTCGGACGCCACCACCTTCACGCCCGGCTCCACGGGGAGCCTGTCCTTCAGCTTCGACCGTCCCGCGCCCGCCGACGGCTCGCCGCGGCCTGCGCCTGCCGACATCGCGGTGATCGTGGGCGCCCGGACGGTCTCGGGCGTCAATGGGGACGTCGCCACGCGACCGGTGTTCTGCGGAGCAACGACGGCCGACCTCTCGGGAAGCGCCGACAACACGGTCTGTCGTGACAGCCAGGCGACCGTGAACCGCCGAGCGCGCGACCTCGCTCTCACCGGCGGCGCGCCGGTCACCGTGGCGGCGGGAGCGACGGCGATCGTGCCCGTCACCGCCCGCTACGCCGGGGACGCCGCCCCGGAGGTCAACTTCATCCTCGCGGCCACGACCACCGTGCCCGGCGCAACGGCCGTGCCGAACGCCCTCGCCTACGCGCCGCCGAGCGACAGCACCAACACCGTCTCCGTGTCGGTCGCCGTGCCACCCTCGACACAGCCTGGCACCTACGGCGTCACGCTCACGGCGCGTCTCGCGACGGGCGACGTCCGCACCGCGACGGCGCCGATCGTGGTCGGCTCCGGCACCGGGGGCGTCGCGGGCGCCTCGGCCCGCTGCGCCGGCCGCTCGGCGACCATCGTCGGCACCGCCGGGCCGGACACGCTGAAGGGCACGGCCTCCGCCGACGTCATCGCCGGCCGCGGTGGCGCCGACGTCATCACGGGCCTCGGCGGCGACGACCTGATCTGCGGCGACGCCGGTCCCGACCGGATCTCCGGCGGCGCCGGGCGCGACCGGATCCTCGGCGGCGCGGGTCCCGACCGCCTGAAGGGCGGCGCCGGGCGCGACATCCTCGCCGGCGGCCTCGGGGCCGACATCCTCGCCGGCGGCGCAGGCATCGACAGCCTGCAGGGCGGCGCCGGCGCCAACAAGGTCACCCAGTAGCGACGGTGCGCGCCAGCGCTAGTCCCGGTTCTCGCCCCCGGCGGAGTGCCCCTCCGCCGGGGGCTCCACCGGGGCGGGCTCGATGGCGACGAGCACCACGCGGGTGCCGCTGCGTGGCCTCGACGGTGAGCGTCCAGCCGTCGACCGTGATCGAGTCGCCGGTGCGCGGCAGGCGCCCGAGGCGGGTGAAGACCAGGCCGCCGACGCTGGTGACCGTCTCGTCCACCAGCTCGACGCCGTGGTCGGCCAGGTCCTCGAGCGGGACGTGGCCGCGCACGATGAGGCGCCCGTCGGGGCGCTCGTCCACGGCGGGTCCGCGGTCGCGCTCGTCGTCGATCTCGCCGACGATCTCCTCGATCACGTCCTCGACCGTCGCGATGCCGGCGAAGTCGCCGTACTCGTCGAGCACCACCGCCAGCGACGCGCGCCGCGCCTGCAGCTGGCGCAGCAGGTCGTCGACCGGCTGGGTCTCGGGCACGTAGAGGGCGGTGCTCGGCGATCTCGCGCAGGGGCGTGTCCTCGCTTCTCCAGGACGGCCGCGGGCGAGCTGGCTGAGGTGCACCACGCCGAGCACGCCGTCGCCGTTCAGCACCGGGAAGCGGCTGTGGCGGGTGGCGAGCGCCTCGACCAGGGCGGCCTTGCACGGTGATCTCGGCCAGCAGCGTGGTCACCTCGGGGCGCGGGCGTCATGATGTCGCGCGTCGAGGCTGCCCTGGAGGCCGAAGACGCCCTCGAGCATGTCGGCCTCCTCGGGCTCGATCGCGCCGCCCTCCTCGCTCTGGGCGATCAGGATCTGGAGGTCCTCCGGCGTCGAGGCCAGCTCGCGCTCGGTGGCGGGCTCCACGCCGAGCGCCCGCACCAGGCGGTTCCCCGCCCCGTTCATCAGGTGGATGAAGGGCGCGAAGAGGATCCGGAACCACTCGAGGGGCCGGGCGATGCTCATCGCCGTCGCCTCGGCGCGCTGGATGGCGACCGTCTTCGGCGCGAGCTCTCCGACCACCACGTGCAGCACCGTGATGATGATGAAGGCGAGGATCACCGCGGTCAGCCCGGCGCTGCCCGCTCCGAGGCCGACCCGGCTGAGGACCGGCTCGATCAGGTGGGCGAAGGCGGGCTCGCCGAGCCAGCCGAGCCCCAGGCTGGCGAGCGTGATGCCGAGCTGGCAGGCGGCCAGGTAGCGGTCGATGTGCCGCACCTGCTCACGCGCGAGCGCGGCCGCGCTGCTGTTCTCGGCCAGTTGGTCGAGTCGGGTGATCCTCGCTCGGGCGAGGGAGAACTCGGCCGCCACGAAGAATCCGTTGAGCAGCACCAGGAAGAGCGCCGCGAAGAGTAGGACCGCGTTTGTCAACGGTCCGGGGAGGTGTCCACGGGCGGCATGATAGCTCCCGCGCCGGCGTCGGCACGGGAGCCGACGCCGGCGGCCGCGGGCGTCAGATGGCCGGCCCTCCGGTGGCGGGCGGATCCGAGCTCGGGAACGACTCCTCTCCCTGCTCGTCCACCTCGTCCTTGCCGGGCTCGTCGGGCTCGGGCGTCACAGGCACCTTGGGCATCGTTCCTCCTGGAGGATCGGATCCGTCCCGGGTGTCTCCCCCGTCATGACCGGCCGGAAACGTCACCTCATCCGTTGCCCAGAGGGTTGAGCAGGGCGGCCTTGCCCTCGAAGGCGAACAGCAGCAGGTCGACCATGCGGAAGGTGTCCGGATCGGGGCCGAGCGTGGGCCGCCAGGTGGGATCGGCGAGGATCGAGATCTCGCTGCCCTCGATGGCGCGGTGGAAGGTCTCGGCCACGAGGCGGCCGCCCACCGCGGCCAGGCGTCCCGCGTTGAACTCGGCCTCGCGCAGTGTGTAGAACCAGAGCGGGGTGTCCTTCACGAGGGCGGCGCGCTGCGGCGGGGTTCAGCCCCGCGAGCGAGGCCCCCTTGTTGCCGTCGAGGATCTGCTTCGGGGTGAGGGCGGTCAGCGTGACGCCCCGCGCGCGCATCAGGGCCACCATCTGCTGGCCGGTGGCGAGCTTCAGCATGTGCGCGCGGGTGAGGTTGCGGAAGGCCAGGTTGCGGCGGATCGCCTTGGGCTCGGGTCCCGCCGATGGAGCCGTCGCGGCAGGAAGCGCCAGCGAGTCGGTCAGCAGCGTGTCGATGCGCCGCGCGACGTTCAGCTTGTTGCGGCCGCCGACGATCGGGCGCAGGTCGTTGCGCCCGGCCTCGCGGAAGTCGTAGAGGCGCCGGAAGTCGGCGATCCAGTTGCTCGGCAGCCGGGGGTCGCCGCCGAGCGCGCCGCTCGTGCCCGAGAAGTCGAACAGGAGGTCGAGGCTGCCGCCGCCGTCGTCGAAGACGTGGTTCCAGTCGTAGGCGCCGCGCACCATGCTGTGGCCGAGCCGGTAGGCGGCCACCGAGAACTCGACCGGCATCGTGGGGAAGTCGCCCGGGGCCGGGGCGGTCTCGAAGACCTTGCGGCCGTTGGTGAACACGTGCGTTCACGAGCTGGCGGCTTCACGATGCGCGGCAGGAAGTCGGTGCGGATCATCCACTGGTAGTGGCGCACCACCATCTCGCGCGCGGCGGCGAACAGGCCGGCCTGCGGCACGCCGTCGGCCGCCAGCGTGTCGACGACCCGGTTGTGGAAGCGGATGAAGGCGTTGTGGGTCTGCCCGACGCCAGGTTCTCGTCGTTGCGGATGTCGGGGATCAGCGCCTTGCGGTTCGAGCGGCGCGGGCAGGTCGAACCCGGGGTGGGGCTTGTCGGCGATCCCGTCGGCCGGGAAGTCGGACTTCACCGTCGTGCCGGTCTTCAGGTGGATCTTGTCGGCGGCGTAGAACTCGGGCGTCAGACCCGGCCCGAGGCCGTAGAGCGAATCGAGGTCGAGGCTCGGCGAGCGGCCCTGGATGAGGTCGGCCACCGGCACGGTGGCGTTGTCCTTCAGCCGGCTGCTTGTCGAAGGTCAGGTCGTGGTCGAGGAACTGGCCGAGGTAGGTGAAGCCGGCCGGGATCGTGGAGTCGCCCTTGGTCTGGTCGGCGTCGATCGTCATGGCCAGGGCGAGTCTGCGCCGCGCCGGCTCCCCCAGCTGGCGCCCCTTCGGCCCGATGCGCGAGAAGCGGAAGGCCCGCAGCTCGTTCTCCATCGACATCGCCGCGGCGACCCCGGGCGCGGGCGGCGGAGCGCCCAGGACCCCCTCGCCGACGACGAAGTAGCTCTCCCGTGAATGCCGTTCGCCCGCCATGGCCACGCTCCCCTCGCTCGGGCCGCGCGGTGCGCGGCCGGCACCAGTCCCCTGTCGGCGACCCTATGGCGGTCCCTCGCGCGTGGGCAAGCGCGGGTCGCCGGAACCGCCGGACGGGCGTCAGAGCAGCGCGAGGACCTGGCGGGCGAAGCGCGGATCCGACCAGTAGCCGGTGTGGTGGCCGGGGCCGATGCAGGCCTCGGTGAGGGCGCCCCATGGCGCATGGACGGCGCAGGTGCGCGACGACCACAGTGCCCGCCCGAGGTAGTCGCCGCTGCGGTAGACGTTGCGCCAGGTCGTGCGGGGCCCGATGTCGGCCAGCATGGCGTTGACCGCGCCGCGGTCGGCCGGCCACTCGTACTGCCCGGGGAAGCTCGGCGCGTAGGTCTGGAGGATCGGGCAGCCGGCCGTCAGCAGCGAGAGGGGGGCCGACAGCTCCGGGGCGGGCTCGCGCTCGACGTTCGGGTGGTCGGGCAGCAGGCGGGGCGCGAGCGGCCAGCCGCTCACCTCCTGCCGGTCGGAGCGGTCGCGGAACTCGTCGCCGAACAGGAGGGCGAGCGAGTACATGCTGCCCTGGGAGTGGGCGGCGATGACGATCGCGTCGGGGCCCTGGGTGGACTGGACGTGCTCGAGGATCGTCGCGTAGCGGCGCAGCACGCGCCGCCGGGGCGGCTCGACCGGCGCGCGATCGCGCTCACCGTGCGGCACGCGCACGTAGGTCGCGACGTCGTAGGCGACGTCGAGGCCCTTGGCGAGCGCCGACAGCCGGGTCTTGATCAGCGCGGCGAGGGCGATCAGCGCGACGACGGTCGCCGAGACCTTCAGCGCGCTGTCGAGCCCTGATCCGCTCGCCAGCGCCGTGAGGGGATCGAAGACGGCCTCCGAGAGATCGCCCTGCCATTCGGCCGACGACGGCGTCAGGGGGGTCGCGAGCGCGAGCGCCGCGCCGGAGATGAGCAGCGCGCTCCCGAGCAGGCAGGCGTGGGCGCCCCCGCCGAAGTAGGACAGGAGGCGATCGAAGCCGCGGCCGAGGGGTCTGCGCCGCGGGTCGGGTCCGAACCGGCCGGCCCAGTAGGCGACCGGCGCCAGCACGCCCAGCAGGGCCAGGCCGATCGCGGCCCCGTCGGCCGCCGGCGAGTCGGCGCCTGCCAGGAACGGGATCAGCAGCACCACCAGCGCGACGCACAGCGCGGCCTCGGCCGCCTCGAGACGGGGGCGCGCGCCGCTCCACCCCGACTGGGCCAGCGCCGAGACGTAGGTGAACCCGGCGAGGGCGACCATCGTGATCAGCACCATGGTGCAGAGCAGGGCCAGCGCGAGCGGTCGCAGCGAGCGGTCGAAGACCTCTCCCGCGTAGGCACCGAAGGTCTCCCCGGCGGCGCCGACCTCGAGGGCGGCCCGGCGCGGGACCGGCGTCGCCGCGCCCGTCGCCTGAGCGGTGGCGGCCAGGCCGGCGGCGACCAGGAGGGCGCCGAGCAGCGCGATCCCGAGGCCCCCCACCACGACGCTGAGCACGGCGGTGCGGTTGGCCTTGTAGGCGCCGCCGCGCTCCTCGCGGATCAGGGCGACCCACAGGAGGACGCCGGCGATCGCGAGCGCCGCCGCGCCGACGAGGACCCAGGCGAACGGCAGGATCCACCGCACGCTGAACCACAGGACGTCGTGCACCGCCAGCGCGAACGAGGTGCCGCCGGGCTCCTGGGCGTGCAGCACCAGAGGGACGATGCCCACGCCGGCCGCGACGATGGCGAAGGCCCACCCGGGGCGCCCGAGGGGGATCGCGGCGAAGCGCCATCCGTGCCCGCGCAGGAAGCGGTCGCCGTACCAGGCGAGGCCGATCATCAGCAGCAGGGTCACGCCCGCGACGGCCATCTGCTGGGGGCGCTCGGTCAGCTTCACGGCCGCCGCGAACTCCACCCCGAGTATCGCCGCCCCTGCCGTGAGCCCCACCACGAGGACCGCGGTGAGGTACGAGAAGACGCGGATCACCCGCTGGGCGAGTCCGTCGGGAGGCAGCGCCCGGAAGGCCTCGATGCCGATCGTCGAGACCTGGAACAGCATCCCGTAGAGGGTGAGGATGAACCGGCGCAGCGTCCCCGGAAAGCGCGACAGGTCGGCCCAGTGCATCTCGTAGACCACCAGGGGCGCCCCGGCGGCCGGGCGGTCGATGAGGGCGCAGCGCATCTCGTGCACCGCCGCCGGGGCGCTCGACCCGGGGAGCGGCGGCACGACGATGCTGCGGGTGAACGGAGTCGCATGGGCGCCCGGCCCGAGCTCGGCGAGCAGGGCCTCCGTCATCGTCGTGACGGTGTCGCCCCGGGCGTCGTCGCCCACGCCCGGGCACGACGATCAGCGCGGTGCCGCCCACGGGTGTGCCGACCGGTTCCACGGGCCGGACGCTAGGCCCATCGGATCGCCGTGGTCAAGCCGAACACGGTCCCATGCCGCTCTATGCTCGCGGCATGAGCTTCGGCGTCCTCGCGCTGGTGGTCGCCGCGGGCCTCGCCGGCCCGCTGCTGGCGATCGGGCGCCAGGCCTACGTGCCCGTGGTGGTGGGGGAGCTGCTCGCCGGCGTCGCCATCGGGACGACCGGCGGGGGCTGGCTCGACACGGCCGATCCGACGACCGCCTTCCTCGCCGACATCGGCTTCGCGATGCTGATGTTCGCCGCGGGGATGCATGTGCCGCTGCGCACGCCCGGCATCGCCGCGGGCCTGCGGCGCGGCGCGGTCGCCGCGGTGATCGTGGGGCTGCTCGCCGTGCCCGCCGGGCTCGGCATCGCGGCGCTGCTCGACGGGGGCGACGCCGCGGTCTACGTGCTCCTGCTGGCGAGCGGCTCGGCCGCCATCCTGCTGCCCGCCGTGGACGAGGCCGGGCTGACCGCCGACCGGCCGGCGCTGGTCGTGATGTCGCAGGTCGCCCTGGCCGACGTCGCGGCGATCGTGGCGCTCCCCCTGGTGCTCCTGCCCGACAGCGCCGGCAGCGCCGCCCTCGGGGGGCTGATCGTCGCGGCGTCGGGTGTGGCCGTCTTCCTGGTCGCACGCGCGCTGAACGGCCGCGAGATCGTCCACCGCTTCCGCAAGGCCTCCAAGCAGCGGGGCTGGGCGCTCGACCTGCGGCTGGCCCTGCTGCTGGTCTTCGTCCTGGCCTGGGTCGCCCAGCGCAACGGAACCAGCATCCTCGTGGCGGGCTTCACGGTCGGCCTGCTGGTGGCGGCGATCGGCGGCCCGAAGCGGCTCTCACGGCAGGTGGTGGGCGTGGCCGCCGGCTTCTTCGTGCCGCTGTTCTTCGTGGTCCTCGGCGCGCGCCTCGACCTGCGGGTCCTGTTCGAGGATCCCTCCTATTTCTCGCTCGCCGCCCTGCTGATCGGGCTGAACCTCGTGGTGCACCTGGCGGGCGCCCTGCTCACGGGCCAGGGCCCGCCCGCGGGCCTGGCCGCGACGGCTCAGCTGGGGCTGCCGGCCGGAGTCGTGGCCCTCGGGTTGTCGGAGGGGGTCATCACCCCGGGGCAGGGTGGCGCGATCATCCTCTCCGCTCTGGCGTCGATCGCGATGTGCACGCTCGGGGTGGCGCTGATGGCGCGCGCGATCCGCCACGAGGGGCCTCCGGGACCCGCCGCCGACGTCGTCCCGGTCGAATGAGGCGATGCCGGAGAGTCGCGAGTGTGATGCCGAGGCTCGCCGTCAGATAGAGGGCGGGTCGGCGTCGGCGCCGGGCGGCGGCGCCCGGACCGTCGCCGCCACCACCACCTCCGACGGACTCGCCTCCGAGAGGCCCCGTTAACTCCCGCTCGCCGCCGAGGGGGGAGTGGAGACTACATTGACGCGATTTTCAAATCAGGTTACGGTAAACGTGATTGGAAACGTCGCATCCCGGGGTACCGGTCGCGGCCTACACAGGAGACCCGATGTCCACCTCCACCGACTCGACGAGCATCCCGGCCTCGGCGGCTGAGATCCCGGATGTGCCCGTCCTCCAGGCGATCGGAAACCGGCGGACGATCCGCTACTACGACCCGGACAAGAAGGTCGAGGAGTGGAAGCTCCAGGCGGTCCTCCAGGCCGCCCGGCTCTCGTCGTGCCAGGGGAACATCAACGCCACCGAGGCGATCGTGGTGCAGCGCGAGACCTGCGAGCTCTGGGACGACATCGAGGAGTGCGTCTCCGGGTTCAACGTCCAGATGATCAACCAGAGCTCGCATCTGGTCTTCTGGCTCACCAACCTGAACGCCTGGTACGGCCGCGCCAACGACGGCCTCTCGACCCTCGCCCTCTCGGGCGCCCTCACGAAGTACCACGGCTGGAACTACGAGTTCTCGATGACGCAGACGATCCCGCGCCTCATGAGCTTCCCCACCGAGCGCACCGACCAGCTGCTGCGGTTCGAGACGGGGCTCGCCGTGTCGCAGGCGATGATGTGCGCGAACTCTCTCGGCCTGGCCCAGAGCCTCATCGCCTTCGGCCGCAAGCCGGGTGGGATCGAGGGCGTCTTCGGGCTGCCGCCGCACTACAGGTTCACCTGGGCCCACGTCCTCGGCTACCCCCTCGAGGACCGCAAGGCCGGCGGACAGCGCCCGCGCATCAAGTTCGAGAAGCTCTTCCACAAGGGCGCGTTCGGCACGCCCTACCTCCCCGATCCCGAGGTGGACGCCCTGCTGCGCGAGAAGGGCATGATCCAGGAGCAGGCGCCGCTTCCCGGGCGGATGGAGGAGCTCGACGCGCTGGCCGAGCGGTTCGGCCGCGAGCCGGGATGCGTCTCGTGGCCCGACCGTGAGATCCGCCGCCTCATGAACGACGAGGACTGGGACTTCGGACCGCGCATCCGCGAGCACGCCCAGAGCATCATCGACAAGGGCGGGCTGCCTGACTACCCGGAAGCCATGCGCGAGGTGTTCACCAAGCTCATGGAGGAGCACGGCCTCGACACCACCAAGTACCTGAGCTGAGCCGCCCCGCGCCGGCCGGAGGGTTCGCCCTCCGGCCGGCGCTCGGGGTGCTCTGGCAGCGTCCTGCGGGACCCCCGTTCAGGAGGGGGCCCCGCCTCCGACATGCCCGCTATCGCTTGATCGTGATGCCGGCGGCCTCACGGTCGAAGGTGTCGGCCGTGATGCCCTCCTCGCGCAGCTTCACCTTCTGGACCCGCTCGGTCGGGGTCTTGGGCAGGCTGTCCACGAAGCGGATGTAGCGGGGCACCATGAAGTAGGGGATCCGCTCGGCGAGCCAGTGGGTCAGCTCGACCGGGTCGGGGGCCTCGCCCTCGGGGATGCAGACGACCATGATCTCGTCCTCGGCGGCGACGCTCTCGCCGGCCTTGACGCCGATCGCGGCCGCCTCCTTGATGCCCGGGTGGTCGCCGACCTGCTTCTCGACCTCCATCGAGGAGACGTTCTCGCCGCGCCGGCGGATGTAGTCCTTGACCCGGTCCATGAAGTAGAAGTAGCCGTCCTCGTCCATCCGGCCCAGGTCGCCGGTGTGGAGCTTGAGGTTGCGGAAGTCCTCGGCGGTCTTCTCGGGCATCCCGTAGTAGGCGCGCATGACGATGTTCGGGATCTTCATGTCGACCACGATCTCGCCCGGGGAGCCCGGCGGCAGCGGCCGGTCGGTGCCGGGCTCCACGATCGTGACCTCATAGCCCGGGTTGGCCTTGCCCATCGAGCCCGGCACGCCGGGCTTGGTCGGGTCCATGTAGGTCGCCATGCCGGTCTCGGTGAGGCCATAGCCCTCGATGAACTTGACCCCGAAGCGCTCCTGGAACTCGTTGTAGATGTCCTTGGGGGCCGGCGCGGCAAAGCAGGTGTGGACCTTGTGGGCCCGGTCCAGATCCGAGGTGGGGATGTTCCAGATGAAGTAGCTGACGGCACCGATCGAGTTGAAGACCGTCGCCTCGGCATCGATGATCTGCTGCCAGAAGCGGCTCGAGGAGAAGCGCTCGGTGTAGGCCACCCGGGCCGCCGGCCACCAGCGCCGGGTAGCCCGAGAGCACCTGGGCGTTGGAGTGGAAGAGCGGCAGGCAGGAGAAGAAGGTGTCCTCGGCCAGCGACTCGACCGACTTGCCGGCGGTCGCCGAGACGACCTCCAGCAGGCCGCGCGCCGAGAAGTAGTCGGCGGCGTTCTGCTTGATGACGCCCTTGGAGCGGCCGGTCGTGCCCGAGGTGAACATGATCCGGGCGTCGTCGGTCCACTTGTAGGTGATGCCATCGGGCTCGGCGTCGGAGGACGGCCATCAGGGCCGCCAACGGCTCGTTGGGCAGCGAGCGGGTCAGGGCCCTCGCGCTTTCCCGACTCCCACACGATCACGTGCTCGAGCGTGGGCAGCTCGCCCTTGATCAGGTCCAGGCGGTCCAGGAACTCGTCCGAGACGATCAGCTTCCTGGCCTCGACCAGGTTGATCGTCCAGGACAGGAAGTCGCCCTTGTAGGCGGTGTTGATCGAGCTCATCACCGCGCCGGCCTTCAGGATCCCGAACCAGATCGGGATGAAGTCCTCGCAGTTGGGCAGCATCACGCTGACCGACTCCCCCGGCTGCACGCCACGGGAGATCAGTGCGTTGGCGATCCGGTTGGAGCGGGCGTTGATCTCGCCGTAGCTCACCCACGGCGAGTCGGCGAACTTCAGATAGTCACGGTCGGGATGCTCGGCGGCCCGCCGCTTCAGGACCTCTGCCAGGACCCAGGTGCTGGGATCCTCACGCGCGTACCAGTCGCTCCACTCGCCCATGTAAGTACCTCAACTCACGATTTTCATAGCACGAGTACGGAACCACGAGAGCGAAAGGACGTCAACCCTCGCTTGAACCGTGGGCCGCTCTATCGCTAGCCTCGTCGCGTGGCGGACTGGACATTCCTGACCAATCACGCGCACGTCATGGTCTGCCTGCGGCGCGACCCGACGGCCCGGATGCGCGATGTCGCGGATGCCGTCGGGATCACCGAGCGCGCCGCCCAGAGGATCGTCTCCGAGCTCGAGGAGGCGGGGTACCTGGCGCGCGAGCGCGAGGGGCGCCGGAACCGGTACACGCTCAACATGGAGCTGCCGCTCCGCCACCCGCTCGAGGGCGACCACTCGAGCGGCGAGCTCCTGGAGTTGCTCGCCGCCGAGGGCACGACCGGGGCGTAGTCGCTCACGCGCCGCCCGCGGCGGCCGGAGGCCCGTCATCGCGCCGCGCCTTCCAGACGGAGGCGCCGATCGCCGTTCCGATGATCGCCGCGATCACCCCGAGCGAGATCCAGACGGGCAGCTTGCCGACGTCGGTCAGGAACATCTTCGCGCCGACGAAGACGAGCACGAGCGCCAGGCCCGTCTGAAGATAGGCGAAGCGCGGGATCGTCCCGGCCAGGAGGAAGTACATCGCCCGCAGGCCGAGGATGGCGAAGACGTTCGCCGTGAAGACGATGAACACGTCGTCGGTGATGGCGAAGATCGCAGGCACCGAGTCGATGGCGAACACGATGTCCATGGTCTCGACGACCACCAGGGCGGCGAGTAGCGGGGTCGCGACCCAGCGTCCGCCTTCGCGGACGAGGAAGCGCTGGCCCCGGAGCTCGTCGCTCACCGGGATGACACGCCTCATCAGGCGGACCACCGGGTTCCGCTCGGGGTGCACCTGCACGGAGTGCCCGCGCGCCATCCTGATGCCGGTGTAGATGAGGAACGCCCCGAAGACGTAGACGATCCAGTCGATGTTGTTCAGGAGCACGGCGCCGAGGGCGATGAACAGCGCGCGGAACGCGATGGCGCCGATGATGCCCCAGAAGAGCACGCGGTGCTGGTACTTCGCGGGGATGGCGAAGTAGCTGAAGATGAGAGCGAAGACGAAGATGTTGTCGATCGAGAGGCTCTTCTCGATCAGGTAGCCGGCCAGGTACTCGCCGCCCGCCTCGGGCCCGCGCCAGACCCAGATCAGCGCACCGAACGCGAGGCCGATGCCCGCGTAGAAGGCGCTCAGCCACCCCGCCTCCCGCAGTGAGACCTCGTGGGCCTCGCGGTGGAGGACGAAGAGATCGAGCGCAAGCAGAAGGAGCGTGAAGGCCACCACCGCAGCCCATGCCCACCAGGGAACCATCAGGACGACCTCCGGCTCGAGTGTCAGCCGGAGGTCTCCCCCTGCCCCGCGAGGCGGGGCCCGCGCCGCCGGGCCGGGGGGCCGAAATGACGACGACGCGCGTCCGGGGTACTCCCCTCCATGTGCTCACCGAGCATAGACCGCTACGCATAGCACGACAAGTAAAACGTGTTTTGCGCGACCTTCCTTATCCCCCGAAATCGAACAGGTCGCCGAGGAACGACTCACGACGGCGCCCGCGCCTGCTCGGGCGCTCGTCCTCGTCGTCGTCGTCACGGTCGCGCCGGGCCCCGGCGCGCGGCCGCTCGCCGCCGGCCTCGCGGGCAGCACGGTCGATCAGCTTGTCCAGTTCGCCGCGGTCGAGCCAGACACCGCGGCAATCCGGGCAGTAGTCGATCTCGACACCCTGTCGTTCGGTCAGTGTGAGCCGGGTGTCGCCACACGCGGGGCACTTCATGGCGTCGTCCTTTCAGCGTTGACATACGCTGAAGGTAACGCGTTTTAGTTAGCGCATGTTTAACCCGAGGCGGCTCACCGGGCGGCGGGGCGCGGCGGCCGGGAGGCGCGCACCAGGGTGTCGATCGCCTCGGCCTCCCCGTCGGGGGTGCTCACCGTGCGCGTGACGCGCTCGGCGCGTTCGATCACCAGGCCGGGCAGCTCGGCGGCGATCGCCTCGGGAGTGTGGAGCAGGGTGGGGTCGCGCGGCCCGCCGTGGCCCTCGGTGAGGTTGAGCAGGTCGTGGCCCACCACCAGCACCACGCCGCCGGGCGCCAGGGCCTCACACGCCCGCGCCAGCACTCCGACGCGCTCGGCGGGCGGAAGGTGGAGGTAGAGCACGGCGACCAGATCGGCGCTCGCGGGCGCGAGCCGGCGCGTGGTGAGGTCGGCCTGCTCGAAGCTCACGACCACGCCGTTCGCGGCGGCGAGGCGCCGGGCCTTGGCGAGCGCCGTGCCCGAGAAGTCGAGGCCCGTCACCTCCCATCCCCGCCGCGCGAGCCAGACCGCGTTGCGGCCCTCCCCGCAGGCGAGGTCGAGGGCGCGCCCGGGCGTCATCGCCTCCACCTCCTCGCGCAGGAAGCGGTTGGGCTCTCCCGACCAGATCAGCTCCGGGGTGTCGTAGCGCCGGTCCCAGTCGGCGCTGCTCATGCCGGACCCGGGCGCGGAGACCGATCGGGGGGTCTGAGCGCCGGGGCCGGGGTCGTTCACGGGAGCGCGACGCGCTCGAGCACGCGACCGAGGCGCTCACCGGCCTCGCGCGCCACCTGCGCGAGGCCGGGGTTGCCCACCATCCCGAGCATCTTCTCGGCCGAGACCACGCTGACGTGGGTCGCTCCCCCGTCGGTGAACACGACGACGTTGCAGGGCAGCAGCGCCCCGAGCTGGAGCTCCGCCTCGAGCGCCCGGTGGGCGAGGGGCGGGTTGCAGGCGCCGAGGATGACGTAGGGCTCGCGCTCGACGCCGAGCTTCTCCTTCATGGTCGCCTGGACGTCGATCTCGGTGAGCACCCCGAAGCCCTCCGCCGCGAGCGCCATCCGCGTGCGGGCGAGCACCTCGTCGAAAGTGCCGGGGGCCTCGACGCGGTCGGCGTAGGCGGTGTCGGTCAGCGTCATGGATCAGCTCCTCGTGGTCATTCGTCGATGGGCGGCGGCTGATCGCCGGCGGCGATCATCACGCGGTTCCAGGCGTTGATCCCCGTGATCACCACCACGAGCCCCACGACCTCGTGGGCCTCGAAGTGGCGGCGCGGCCTCGGCGTAGAGCTCCTCGGGCACCGGCCCGTGCGAGAGCAGCGTGAGCCCCTCGGCGAGCGCCAGCGCCGCGCGCTCGGCGTCGGTGAAGAACGCCGACTCGCGCCAGGCGACCAGCGCGTCGAGGCGCCGCTGCGCCTCGCCCGCCGTGCGCGCCAGTCCGATGTGCAGATCGATGCAGTACGCGCACCCGTTGATCTGGGAGATGCGCACCTTGATCAGCTCCGCCAGCCGGTGCTCCGTGCTCGCCGCCCGGGTGAGGGCGGCGAGCGCACGGTAGGCCTCGGGGGCGTCGTGTCGGATGTCCATCCGTCGGTCGTCCGCCATCAGTGGCCGAACCGGACCTCGGGGAGGACGCGGTGCAGCCACTCCGGCCGCCACCACGCCCAGCGCCCGGCCAGCCGCAGGGCCACCGGCATCAGCAGCAGCCGGACCAGCAGGGCGTCGAGGAGGACCGCGACTCCGAGGATCACGCCCATCTCCTTGGGCGGCAGCGGGCCCGAGAGGGCGAAGGTGAAGAACACCGCGACCATGACGGCCGCGGCGGCCAGGATGACCCTGCCCGAGTGCGCCATTCCGCCGATCGCCGCCTCCTTGGGGTCGTGTGAGTGGTCCCAGTGCTCCTTGGCCGACGAGAGCAGGAACACGGTGTAGTCCATCGAGATCGCGAAGATCATGGCGAAGAAGAACACCGGGCCCCAGGCGTCGAGGAAGCCCTGCGACTCGAAGTTCAGCAGACCCGACAGGTGGCCGTCCTGGAAGACCAGCCGGGCGACGCCGAAGGCCGCGCCGGTCGCCAGCAGGCTCGTGAGGACGCCGATCGCGGCCACGACGGGCGCCTGGAGGGCGACGATCAGCAGGAGGAAGCCGAGCAGCAGGACGATGCCGATGACCAGCGGGGTGTAGGTGGTGAGCACCGCCGCCAGGTCGTGGTTCTCGGCGGCGGCGCCGCCGACGAGGACGCCGGCGGGAAGCGCGTCGCGCAGGCGGTTGATCGCATCACCGGTCGCGGTGTCGGAGGGCCCGCTGACCGGGACCGCCTGCACCAGCGCCAGCCCGCCCTCGCCCGGCTGGGGCGGGAGCGCCCGGGCGATGCCCGGGTCGGCGGCGGCGATCTCGGCGGCCGCCTCCATGCTCGCGGCCGGGCCGACGAGCTGCAGGGTGCCGGGGGCGCCCGGGCCGAAGGCCGCGGAGACCTGGTCGAAGCCGGTGCGCGAGGAGTCCCCGACGGGGACGACCTTGATCGAGGGCATGCCCGTCGTCAGGCCGAGCATCGGGACCGACAGCGCGATGAGCGCGATCAGGGCCGGCAGCCCGTAGAGCAGCGGGCGCCTCCACAGGCGCTCCGCCCAGGCGGCGAACTTCGGCGAGCGGTGCTCGCCGCTGTGCGCCCACGGCAGCGCGAACTTGTCAACCTTGGGGCCGAGCTTGGCGAGCACGGCCGGCAGCAGCGTGAGGGTCGCGGCCAGGATGAACGCCACCGAGATCATGATCCCGAGCGCCATCGAGCGGAACGCCGGGCTCGGCACCAGCATCACCGCCGAGAGGGAGATGAGGACCGTGATGCCCGAGAACAGGACCGCCTTGCCCGCCGTGTCCATGGTCTCGGCGACCGCGTCCAGGACGGGCCGCTTGGAGCCGAACAGCGATCCCCGGAAGCGGACGACGATGAACAGCGCGTAGTCGATGCCGAGGGCGAGCGCGAACATCAGGGCGAAGTTCATCGCCCAGATCGAGACCTCGAACATCTGCGAGGCGATGAAGAGGGCCCCGGCCGACGAGGCCAGGCCGAGGATCGTGAGCAGCAGGGGCAGGCCGGCCGCGACCAGCGCGCCGAAGGCCAGCACCAGGATCGCCAGGGTGACGGGCCAGCTGATCAGCTCGGAGCGCATCATGGCGTTGCGGTTGGCCTCGTTGAAGTCGGACCACATGCCCGAGGCGCCGGTGAGGTTGACGGTCATGTCGCCGGTGGCCGCGTCGCGCAGCTCGCCCTTGAGGTCGTCGGCCGCGCGCACCATCTCCATCGGGTTGCTCGCCGAGCCGGCCATCACGATCGCCGTGTGGCCGTCGGCCGAGATCGGTCGCGCCCTTCTGGGGCGCCGTGAGGTGGCGACCCGCTCGTCGGCTCCGAGGATCGCCGAGGCGCGCGCGACGGTGTCGGCGAACTCCGGATCGCCGACCGTCAGGGTGGGCGACTGCACGACCACCATCAGAGCCGAGCTCGCGTTGCCGCCGAAGTTCTGCTGGATGAGCTCGCGGGCGGCGACCGACTGCGAGCCCGAGTCCTCCCAGCCGGCGCCTGAGAGGGCGGTCTCGACGCGGGGGGCGAGGACGCCGAGCCCGACGACGACGACGGCCCACAGGAGGAAGACGGTCCGTGCGTGGGTGGCGGACCAGCGCCCGAGGCGCCCGATCGGTCCGAGGGCGCTCATCGGGCGCACCCGCGCAGGTGGGTGAACCGCCGCAGGACGAGCGAGGCGGGGCAATTGCCCGTGAGGACGAACAACCACTGGCTCACCCCGGCGCCGGCGGCCGCGAGCAGGAACCACGGGCTCACGAGCACACCCAGCGCGACGCTCGCGAGCGTCATCGTGCCCGCGAGGGCGAAGAGCACGCGCTCGAGTGTCCAGGTGTCGTTCCGCCGCGCGCGGCGGAGCCGGTCCTGCTCATCGGGTGACCCCCTCGTTCATCATTGACTGGAGCTCGTTCAGGTGCCGGTGGATTCCCCCGCAGACGTCCTCGCAGAGGTGGAAAACCGAGTCGTCGGCGATGCTGTACCGCACGCAGACGCCGTCCTTCTCGCGCGCCACCACCCCGGCGCGGTGCAGCAGGCCGAGGTGCTTGGAGATGTTCTGCTGGGAGGTGCCGATCTCGTCGGTGAGCGCGCCCACCGTGAGCGGCTGGTCGCGCAACCCGTCGAGGATCCGGATCCGGGTGGGATCCGCGAGGAGGCGGAAGCGTTCGGCGATGACCTCCGCCATGGCCGTGGACATCGCGCTATCGCTCATCGGGACCTCCTCGCTCGGGCAACGAAGAGGACGGTACTGCACAACTACTCAGTTGACAAGTTGTGGAAGAACCGTAAGTGGACGTGCGGGTAACCCGCAGCAGGCCGTTGACACCGCCGGAGGCGCCCTATCTCATGGGCCGACCGCGCCGGATCCCGGCGTACGCGAGCACGAGGAACCCGCCATGACCCGTCGTACCGGCCTGCGCGCAGGCGCGCTCATCCTCCTGTGCCTCGCGGCGGCGGCCACGGCCGGCTGCGGGTCCGACTCGCAGGACGCCGCGGTCGCCGGCGCGACGGCCACGGCCGCCACCCCGTCCGCGGCGCCCCCGCCTGCGACGACGGGTGGCGCAATCACGTTCACAACCGGCATCGAGGAGGGGGCCCTCTGCTCCGACGAGGAGGAGCCCAACGGCCTCGACCACACCGTCTCCGGGATCCCCGCCGACGATCCCGACGGCGGCCTGGTGGTCGGCGCCGACGCCGGGGCCGGCGCCGACCGTCTCGACGTCCTGCCGAGCGGGACCCCCGTGATCACGACCAACGATCCGGCGACCTGCCTGGTCGTCGCCGACGGCGGCGTCTGGTGGAAGATCGGCTACGGCGAGGATCAGCGCGGATGGGTCAACTCGCGCTACCTCAGCCGCACCGCCGCGCAGGAGGCCGCCGGCCTCGCCGAGATCTGCCGCCTCTACAGCGAGGTGGTGCTGTTCGAGAGCGCACCGGGCGAGTTCGCTCCCGAGGCCCTCACGGCCGAGCTCGAGGCGGCCCTGAACGCGCCCCCGGTCGGCGTGAGGGATGCGCTCGAGAGCATCGCGAACCCGGCGGACGAGGCCGATCTGGCCGAGGCCTACGCGAGCCTCGAGGCCTACGTCGGGCCGCTCTGTCCCTGATCGGGTGCAGGTGGAGGCGGGTCGACCGCGTGGGCGATGAGGGCCGCCCGGTCGCACCACTCCACGGTCAGCTCGTGGGTGCCGGCGAGCACGACGTCCGGCGCGTGGCCGGCCTCGAGGGCCTCCTGCCAGCGCGGCGCGCACAGGCACCAGCGGTCGCCGGCCCGCAATCCGGCGAAGCCCCATTCGGGGCGTGGCGTGGAGAGGTCGTTGCCCATCGCGGCGGAGAACTCCAGGAACGCGTCGCTCATCACCGCGCAGACCGTGTGGACCCCGGTGTCGCCGGCCGCCGTGTTGCAGCAGCCGTCGCGCAGATAGCCGGCGAGCGGTTCGATCGAGCAGGTCTCGAGCTCGCCGCCGAGGACGTTGAGGGCCACGGGCCGATGCTGTCACGTTCCGCGCGATGGCCGGCACCGAACCGCCACCCGGTGCGGTTCCGGTACTCAGTAGCGGTCTGGCGCGCATCGCGGCGACTCACGTAGGCTCGCCGCTGCGATGAATCCGACCACCGCCACCGCCATCCGCGGCGCCGCCATGACCGGCGCCGCGCTCGGGGCCACCCTCGGGGCCCACCTGCTGTCCGGGCACGGCCCGCATGTGCTTCCGGTGGCGCCGTTGCTGTGGCTGAGCGTCGTCGCCCTGGCGATCCCCCTGTCGATCGCGCGGCGGCGCGCGGCGCGGTTCCGGGCGCGCGGCCCGGTGGAGATCCTCGTCGTGCTCCTCGCCGGGCAGGCCGCGACGCACCTGCTGATGGGCGTCGCCCCATGGGCCTTCGGCCTCGCCGGTCACCAGCCCGGCCTCGCGCTGACGGTCGCCGCCCTCGTCGCGCACGCCGCCGCCGCGGTCGTGCTCACCGCCCTCCTGTGCTTCGGCGAGCGCCTGCTCGCGGCCGCCATCCAGGCGGCCCGCGCCCTCGTCGCATCGGTGCGCCGTCCCCGGCCGGCGCGCCTACCGCGCCTGCTCGCCTGCATCGTCGGCGCACGTCGGGGCGTGCCGCGCACCGTCCGCGCACCTCGCGCGGCCCACCGGCCGGGCTCCTCGCCCCGGCCGGCTCGCACCGCCACTGACCGACCCGCGGAGGCCCTGAGGCCCCGCCGATCGTCCGTGTCGTCGTCCGCCCGGGGCAGCGCGCCCCGCCCCGCCGACCCACGGACCCCATGCACTCCTCTCCCGCCGACCCCATCGACGGGCGCCCCCCGCCCGTCCCATCCCCGTGATCCGCCTCGACACGTCCAGGCGCGCGCGCTTCGCCGCGCCTGCTTCGCCGCCGCCGCGATCACCGCCACCCTCGGAGCCCACGCCGCCGCCGAGGGCGGGCTGCGGCTGCTGCCGGTGGCGCCGGCGCTCTGGGCCGGGCTGTTGAGCGGGGCGATCCTCGTGGGCCCACGCCGGCCCGGGTTCCGCGCCCGCCGTCCGGCGGAGGTGGCCGGAGCCTGCTCGCGCTGCAGATGATCCTGCACCTCGTCGCCGGGGCGGCGCCCTGGGCGCTCGGCCTCGCCGGCCATCACCACGGCCTCTCGCTGACCGCAGGCGCCGCCCTGTTCCACGCCGCAGCCGCGGCCGTCCTGACCCTGCTGCTGGTGCGGGCCGAGCGGCTGCTCGCCGTGCTCTCGTGCGCCCGCGCCCTGGTCGCGTCCCTCCTCGCGCGCGGCGGCGCCCGGCGCCGCCGCGAGTGCCTGCCGCCGCCCGTGCCTGGGGGTGGGGCCGTCCCGCCGTCCATCCACCCCGCGATCGTCCCGTGGTCCTCCCGCTCGTGCCCTGCACCCGGCACGACACATCGATCCCACGACGGGAAGGACCCGATGCACCACTACTCAACCCGATTCCGGCGCATGCTCGCCGGCTCGATCGCCGCGGCCGCATTGCTCGGCGCGGCCGCCGGCTGCGGCGGCGGCGACGACGGACGCGGCGAGCACCACCGGCACCGCCGCGGCCGGCACCGCGCCGACCGACGAGCGCCTGCGCATCGTCAGCAGCTTCGCGAACGACACGTTCCCGGACCCGGCCTCGGACTACGTCGAGCTCTCGTACGGCAACTCGGAGTTGCTGCTCCGGCCGAAGCTCAACGACACCGAGCCGTGGCTCGCGGAGTCGGTCACCAGCAGAGCCCGACCGTGTGGCGCATCAAGCTCCGGCCGGGCCTGAAGTTCCAGAACGGCCACCGCGCTCGACGCGAAGGCGCTGGCCGCCTACTTCAGGATCGACTGGAAGAAGGACAAGGCGGCCAAGGGCCTGATGGGCAACCCGACCGGGCTCGCGGATGGTCGACGACCGCACGGTGGACGTGACGCTGCCCAAGCCGTTCAACCCGTTCAAGAGCGCGCTGGCGAACTACATCGATCTCGGTCTACGACGCGGGCGAGGTGGCCAAGGTCGGGAAGCAGGTTCGAGCAGCTGGCCGGGAAGGGCATCTTCACCGGGCCCGTACATGTACGAGAAGCGCGACCCCGAGCGGCGTCACCTACGAGCGGAACGCGAGGTACTGGGGCGGCACCCCAGCCGCTGGCCGGGCTGCGAGGTGCGCAAGGTGACCGACGAGCAGGCGGGCATGCGGGCGGTGGCCAACGGCGAGGCCGACATGCAGCTGGTGCCCGCGGTCAAGGTCAAGCGCCTGGCGAAGCGGTTCCCGGACCTCGAGTACGCCGCGGCGGACCTGGCGGCCGAGCTACGCGGCGTTCAACCTGCAACCCGGCCAAGGAGCCGTTCACCGATCAGGAGGTGCGGAAGGCCTTCGCCCTGGCCGTGGACAACGAGGCGATCTCGAGGGCGGTGATGGACGGCGTCTGGAGGCCGCTGCAAGGGGATGTTCCCGGACGAGTTCGCCGAGGGCGTCGCGTGGAAGCACCTACGAGCCCGGGCCAGCGCGAAGGCCTGCTGGACGAGGCCGGATGGGTCCACGGCGGCGGACGGCGTCCGCACGAAGGGCGGGCAGGCGCCTGTCGGTCACGATCGTGACCTACACCGACGATCTGGAGGCCATCGGCACGGCGGCCGTGGAGAAGCTGCGGGACGTCGGCTTCGACGCGAAGCTGCAGCGGCTCCCGGAGTACAGCGGCGATCGCCGCCGCGCTGCACCGGGCACGGGGCCGGTGAACGCGCAGCTGCTGAACCTGGAGAACTTCGGGCTGGACGGGAACGCCCACCTGGCGATGGCCCGGAACTACCAGCTGGACAAGAACTACAACCTGGTGGTGCGCGACAAGGAGATCGCCGCGCTGTTCGACATGGTGCTCTCCACGCAGGACCAGGCCGAGGCGTCGGCGGCGCTTCAAGAAGGCGCAGAAGCTGAACGGGGAGCGGGTCTACTACGTTCCCCTCACGGACGAGCCGACCACGATGCTCGTCAGCAAGAGGTACGCGGGACTTCACGGTCGACCCGTTCTACGTGTTCATCGACGCGAAGACCCGACCGCATACCCAGTGAACGTCGGCCGGATGCCCGCGAGCGGTGGTCGATCGCCATCGCTCGGGCCGCTGGCTCGGCCGGGCGTCGCTCCTGCTGCTCGCGCTCGTCGGCGGTCGCCGTGTTCTCGCTGCGAGTTGCTGGTGCCCGGCGACCCGGCGCTTCACACTGCTGACCACCCAGAGCGGGCGGATCCCGAGCGAGGCCGAGGTCATCGCCAAGCGGGCCAGGAGCTGGGGCTGGACGGCCCGTTCATCGAGCCGGCATGGTCGCGTGGCTGGGCGACCTCGCGCACCTCGGCTGGGCCGCTCGTGGGCGAGCGCCGTCGGAGGTCATCGACCTGCTCGCGCCGCGGGTCGGGGCCACGCTGCTGCTCGGCCGTGATGGCCCTGGCTGATCGCTCTCGTGCTCTCCCTCTTGCTCGGTGATCGGCGAGCGCGGTCCGCGCGGGTCACGCTGGGTCGACGGCGGCGCTGCGGGCGCGGCGTCGGCGCTGCTTCGCCGCGGTGCCCGGCCTTCGTGCGTCGGCGTCCTGGTTCTCGCAGTTCGTCGTCATCCGACCTCGGGCATCGGCAGGGTGCTGGCCGACGGGACGCTCCGGCCGGGCGCTGTCCTCCCGGCGTACGGTCCTCGGCGCTCGGCGATCGCCGCCGCCTGGGCCCGGCCGGTGCGGGCGATCGCCCTGGACGTGCTCGACTCTCCGACGTCGTGCGCGTCGCCCGTGCGCGCGGCGACCCGCCGTGGCATCGGGTGCTCGGCGAGCGCGGTGCTGCCCCGCGGTGATGCTCCGGCTTCCTCCCGTTCATCGGGCCTGGCGGTCTGGGCTCGCTGCTTCGGTGCGACGGCGGTGATCGAGGTGGTGTTCACCTGGCCCGGCATCGGCGGCTACGCCGCCCAGGCCGCGCTCGAGCCGGGACCTGCCGGTGCTGCAGGCGACCGCGCTGCTGTCGATCCTCGCCTTCCGGCTCGCCAACGACCTGACGCGGCTGGCCGCCTGGGCCGTCGACCCGCGCCGCCGGACGGGGGTGTCCCGATGAACCCGGCCGCGCCGCTCTCGACGCCTGCGCGCGGTCCCCGTACCGGTGCGTGGTGCTGCTGGCCGTGCTCCTGCTGGTGGCGATCGCGCCGGCCCTGGTGCCGGGCGATCCCGCTCGACCAGGATCTGTCCGATCGCTCTGCACGGCGCCGGGCTCCGGGGCATCTGCTGGGCACCGACGAGTACGGCCGCGACGTCCTGCTGCGGATCCTGGCCGGCACCCGCACCGTCGGTGATCTCGGCGGTGATCGTGGTGCTGATCTCGCTCGGCGTCGGCATCCTCGTCGGCACGGCGGCCGCGCTCGCCGCCGCGCCCGCTGGGCGCCGCTGTTGTCGGGTGCTCACGCTCGCTCACGCTCGGCATCCCGGCGATCATCGTGGCGATCTGCGATCATCGGCGCCCTCGGGACCGGGGCAGCGCAACCTGGTGATCGCTCTCTCGTGCGTGGGGTGGTCGTGGTACGCGCGCCTGCGCCGAGCGGCACGCGGCCCAGCTGCGCTCGTGCCGGTTCGTGCAGGCGGCGCGCGTCGCCGGGGCCGGCCCGGGCCGGGTGCTCGTGTCGCACGTCGCTGCCGCACGTCACCGCGCGGGCTGCTCGTGGTGGCGTGCCTGGATGTCGGCTACGTGCTGCTCGGCGCATCGCGGCCCTCGGCTTCCTGGGCCTCGGGGCGCAGCAGCCCGGCCCCGACCTCGGCCTGATGCTGCGGGACGGCCAGGACTTCGTGCTGGACGCGCCGTGGCTGCTGCTGGCGCCGTCGGCGGCGGTGCTGCTGGTGGTCGCTGCCCTTCGTCGCCGTCCGGCGAGCGGGTGCACGAAGGGGGGCATCCAGGTATGAGCAGCGGTGCCTCGGAGGTGCGCGGCCTGCGACGTCGAGTCTACCCGGACGGCACGCGCGCGCGTGCGCGGGCGTCGATCTCGCCATGCGAGGCGGGCGAGCGCGTCGCGCGTGGTCGGCGAGTCGGGCAGCGGCAAGTCGACGCTGCTGACCGGCCATGCTCGGCCTGCTGCCGCGGCGGGTCGACACGCGACGGGAGAGGTGCGCGTCGACGCGGCGCCGCGGTGCTCGGCGCCCGCGAGCGCGTCCTGCGCCGGCTGCGCGGCACGGTCGTCGGCTACGTGCCGCAGGACCCCTACGGGGCGGTGGACCCGCTGCGCACGCGTGCAGCACCACGTCTCGATCGCCGCGCGGGCGCACGGCGTGCGGCTGGACGCGGTGCCGAGGTCGCGCGTCCCGGCTCGCGGGGCTGGGGATCCCGCCCGAGGCATGGCGCGGCGGCCGGACCGCTACCCGCACACCTGGAGCGGCGGGATGCTGCAGCGGGCCGTGCATCGCCGCGGCCACCGGTGCACGCACCCGCCGCTGCGTGCTGGCCGACGAGCCGACGAGCGCCCTCGACGCACGACAGCCGCGGAGGTCGACGCTCGGCGTCGCTCGCGGGCGCAGCCGGGGTCGCGCTGCTGATCGTCACCCACGACCTCGACGTGGCGGCGCGCGGCGGCCGAGACCGTGTCGGTGATGTACGGCGGCCGGATCGTCGAGCGGGGGCCGCGGCGCCGGGTGCTCGAGACGCCCGCGCCACCCCTACACGGCGGCGCTGGTCGCCGCGATCCCGCGGCCCGGGCCGCGCTCCGGCGCCGCTGGCCGGCGACCCACCCGACCCTGCGGCGCCGACGACGCGCCGTGCGCATTCCGCCCCGCGGTGCCCGTGCGCGCGAGCCGCCTGCCTCGACGGCGTCGACCGCGCAGGAGACGTCGCATGCCACATGCCCGCGCTGACCGACGCGCGCCGGTCGCGGCGACTCTCGCGGGCGTCGGTCACCGCCGGCGCGGCCGCGCCGCCCAGGATCATCCTGGAGGCGGTCGAGCTCGCAGCTGCGCGCCGGGGCGAGCTGGTCGGGCTCTCCGGGCCCTCGGGCAGCGGGAAGTCGACGCTGCTCGGCCTGCTGTGCGGCGAGCTCGAGCCGACCGACCGGGACCGCGCGCCGTGCGGACGTCCGGGGGTCCGCTGCCACCGGGCGGCGCGCGTCGCACGGCAGCCGGGGTCGCATCGGCCTGGTCTCCCAGGACGCCCGGGCGACGCCTCGACCCGCTGTGGTGCGATCCGCCGGGCGGTGGAGCAGCCGCTGCGGCTCAGCGGGGTCGCCGCGCGAGCGAGCGCGCGGGCGCGGCGCGAGGCCGCGCTGGTCGCACGTCGGGCCTCGGGACACGTCGACGAGCGCCGGCAGGCCGGGACGCCTGTCGATCGGGCAGTGCCAGCGGGTCGCCGTGGCCCGCGCTCTGGTCGCGCGCCCGGCCTGCTGCTGGCCGACGAGCCCACCAGCGCCCTCGACGTGACCACGGCCGCGACGATCGCCGGGCTGTTGCTCGGCGCCCGCGACGCCGGCGCGGCCGTGCTCGTGGCGAGCCACGACATCCGGCTGCTCGACTCCATCTGCGACGTCCGGCTGCACATCGCGACGGCCGCCTGGCCGAGGTGTACGCCCCGGGGCGCGCGCGTGAGGACCGGCCATGTTGCCACGTCTGTACGAGAGGACTGGACGGTCGTACAGGGGTCCTGCGGTGCGGCCCGCCTAAGGTCGGAGCGTGACCGTCGCCACCATGATGAACGCGACCGTGCTGATGTCGGGCGCGGACCACTTCAGCGACCAGCAGGCGATCAACGCGTACATGGACAAGCGCGTGACGATCGACCTCGCACGCGCGCGTCAGGAGCACGCGGCGATCCGGGAGGCGCTCGAGGGCGCGGGAGTGGCGGTCGTCGGCGTCGAGCCGCCCGCCGACTGCCAGGACGGCGTCTACACGGCCAACTGGGCCCTGGTGCGCGGCGACGTCGCGGTGCTCTCCACCCTGCCGAACGCGCGCAAGGGAGAAGAGCCCTACGCCGAGCGGGTGCTGCGCGACCTCGGCAAGGAGGTGGTGCGGGTGCCGGGCGGCGCGCACTTCAGCGGACAGGGCGACGCCCTGCCCTGCGGGGGGTACCTGCTGGCGGGCTCGGGCTTTCGCACCGACCCCGTGGCGCACCGGTTCGTCGCCGACCGGCTCGGCTACGAGGTCGTCTCGCTGCAGGCCGTCCCCAAGCGCCGCCTCTTCGGCTGGGGCCGGCCGGTCATCAACCGCGACTCGGGCTGGCCCGACAGCCTCTTCTACGACATCGATCTGGCCATCGCGGTGCTGCGGCACGACCTGATCGCCTGGTGCCCCGAGGCCTTCACCCGCGAGAGCCAGGCCCGGATCCGCGGCCTGGCCGGCGTGGAGGGCATCGAGGTCTCGTACGCCGAGGCCGTGAAGGGCTTCGCCTGCAACCTGGTCTCCACCGGCGACACCGTCGTCATGAGCCCCCGGGCGCCGCGCCTGCGCGAGGCCATCGAGGCCCGCGGCCTGACCACCGTGCCCGTCGAGGCGTCCGAGCTGCGAAAGGGCGGCGGCTACATCCGCTGCTGCACCCTCACGCTGGACAACGACTAGCCGGCACGGGGACGATGGCCCGGTGATCCCGGGTCCGAGACGCTGGTGGGCGCCGGCAGCCGCCGCCCTCCTCATCGCCGGTCCGGCGGCCACGGGGGCGGCCGCCGAGCCCCGCATCCACTTCACCGACGTCGCCTCGGGCCCCGTGCGCGGGGGCGCCGGCGGCCTCGGTGCGCCGATCACGCTGTTCGGCACCGGATTCGGCGAGACCCGGGGCGCGTCGGTCGTCACGATCGGCGGCGTGCCCGTGGAGGCCTACGTGCTCTGGGGCGCCCGCGCCCACAACCCCGCGCTGCGGATGGTGGTCGTGCAGCCCGGGCCGCGGGTGCACGCGGGGCGCATCGCCGTCACCGTGGCCGGGCGCACCGCGATCGGCCCGCGTTTCAGCCCGCGTTCCGGCCGGGTGCTCGCGATCGCCCCGGGGGGTCGGGACGGCGGCGCCTGCACGCTCGCGCGACCCTGCGCGACCCTGCAGCACGTCATCGACGCGCGGGCGCGGCGGGGCGACAGGGTGCTGGTGCGCGGCGGCGTCTACCGCGAGGGCGAGATCTGGCTGCGGGCCGGCGGTCCCCCGATCGCGATCACGCGCCAGCCCGGGGAGGAGCCGGTCTTCGTCAACGCGTCGCGTCCCCTGATCGCCGAGCGCGACGGGGTCACGGTGGCGGGCCTCGGGTTCCGCGATGGCAAGTCGGCCGGCATCCCCGACACCGGCCTGCCGGGCCCTCGCGGGGTGCGCCTGATCGACAACACCTTCTCGGGGACGATCGGCTTCTCGGCGGTCGACTCGCACGGCGACGGGCACCTGATCGCCGGCAACGTCTGCCGGGTGGCCGGCAGCACCGTCGGCACGCAGGGGCACTGCTTCTACGTCTCCTACGGCCGGGGCGTGCGGGTGCTCGACAACATCGCCGAGGGCGCGACCGGCTACGGCATCCACGTGTTCGACCAGCAGCGGGCGGCGAGCGACTTCCGCCGGGTGGTCCGCGACCTCCTCATCCAGGGCAACCGCGTGGGGGCCTCGCGCGAGCGCTCGGGGATGATCCTCGCGATGGGCGACGAGGGCGGGCTCGGCAACCGCATCGAGGGCGTCGTGGTGCGGGGCAACCGCTTCGCGGGAAGCAACCACGCGGGAATCGTGGTGGGCGCGGGCGTGGGGCGCCTGCGCATCACCGGCAACACGGTCGGCGACAACGGCCGCCAGGGGGTCAACGTCGCCGACGACCCGACGATCCGCGACGTCGTCATCTCGGGCAACACGATCATCCAGTCGCCCAACCGTCTCTGCCGCAGCAACTGCACCTGGTTCGCGCCGGCCGCCGTTGAGGTGGGGGCCCGCGCCCGGGAGGTCGTGGTGACGGGCAACCGCCTGCTCGGCGGAGGGCGGGTGCTGCGCCGCTGAGCATCCAGGCTCAGGCCGAGTGGGCGACCTGGGGGAAATAGGTCTCCGACACCCGGATCTGCACCTCCTCGAGCGCGACGCCGAGCGCGCGGGACGCCGTGTGGAGCTGCTGCGCCCCGCTGGTCTCGTCGAGCCCCTCCAGGAGGCCCATCACCGCCGTGCAGGCGGGCATCACCCGTCCGCTGGAGGGCAGCTCGGCCACGATCTCGATGACCGAGGCCATGCAGTAGGCCACCGAGCGCGGGAAGGTGGGCTCGCGCACGAGGAAGCGCATCGCCGGCGCCGCCGACACCGGCTCCCCCACGGTGCGGTGGTACATGTGCAGCGCCGAGAGCGCGCGCAGCACCCCGATCCACTGCACGTCGTCGTAGCGGCCGGCCGTCGGACCCAGCAGCGGGGCCGCGCGCACGTCCAGCACCCGGGTCGTGAGGGCGGCCCGCTCGATGTGCCGGCCCAGGCGCATCAGCGTGAAGGCCTCGTCGCGGCTCATGTTGCCCAGCAGGATGCCCAGGAGGCGCTGGTGGTCGTCGATCACGCGCTCGATCAGCCGCGCGCGGCCGCCCCGGTCGAGGCCCGCGCCGCGATGGGCGTCGACGTACAGGTGCAGGTCGTTGCAGACCACCCAGGCCTCGGTGGGGATGACCTCCCGGCAGGAGCGCAGGTTCTCGCGGGCGCTCCGGACGCTGCCGCCGATGCTCTCCGGGTTCTCCGGGCTGCTGAGCGCGAAGCGGACGACCGAGGCCTCGTCGGCGTGCCCGAAGAGCCCGTCGAACAGGTCCGGATCGCCGCCGATCTCGATCAGCGGCTCCCAGGTGAGCGGAACCGAGGCCGGCATGTCGGCCAGCAGGTGCGTGTGCTCGCGCACCACGCGGGCGACCCCCTCGGCGCGCTCGAGCTGCCTGGCCGCCCAGTAGAGGTGCTCGCCGACGCGGGCGAGCAGCGTCACCTCACGGCCGCCGGCCGCTCGACCACCCAGGTGTCCTTGCTGCCGCCCCCCTGGGAGCTGTTGACGATGAGCGAGCCCTCGCGCAGGGCCACCCGGGTGAGGCCGCCGTTGGTCACGAAATGGTCCTCGCCCGAGAGGATGAAGGGGCGCAGGTTGACGTGGCGGGGGGCGATCTCGTCGCCGGCCAGCGTCGGCACGGTTGACAGCGACAGGATCGGCTGGGCCACCCAGTTGCGCGGGTCGGCCTCGATCTGGGCGACGGCGGCGTCGAGCTCGGCCCGGGTCGCCCGGTCGCCGATGACCAGCCCGCAGCCGCCGCTCTCGTTGGCGGGCTTCACCACGAGGTCGCCGATGTTCTCGATGACGTGGCGCCGCTCGTCGGCGTACATGCAGCGCCAGGTTGGCACGCTCTGGATGAGCGGATCCTCGCCGAGGTAGTACCGGATGAGATCGGGAACCCAGGCGTAGACGACCTTGTCGTCGGCCACCCCGGCGCCCGGGGCGTTGGCGAGGCCGACGTTGCCCGATCGCCACGCGCGCATCAGCCCGGGCACCCCGAGCATCGAATCGGGGCGGAACACCTCCGGGTCGAGGAAGGCGTCGTCCACGCGCCGGTAGATCACGTCCACCCGCTCGCGCCCGCCGAGCGTGCGCATGAACACCCGGTCGTGGTCGTCGACCATCAGGTCGCGGCCCTCCACCAGGGGCACACCCATCCTGCGTGCCAGGAAGCAGTGCTCGAAGTAGGCCGAGTTGTGGACCCCCGGGGTCAGGACGACCACGTTGGGCGAGGTGCGGCCCTCGGGCGCGAGCGACTCCAGCATGCGCTGGAGTCGCTCGGGGTAGTCGTTAACCGGCAGCACGCTCTGGCGCGCGAACAGGTCGCCGAAGGCGCGCTTGGACATCAGGCGGTTCTCGAGCATGTAGCTCACGCCCGAGGGCACCCGCAGGTTGTCCTCCAGCACGTACATCGATCCGTCGGCGCCCCGCACCAGGTCGCTGCCGCACACGTGCGCCCACACGCCGAAGCGCGGCCTCACGCCGATGCACTCGGGACGGAAGTTGACCGAGTCGTCCAGCAGCTCGGCGGGGAAGACCCCGTCCCGGATGACCCGGCGTTCGTTGTAGAGGTCGTCGATGAACCGATTGAGCGCGTCGAGCCGTTGCACCAGCCCGGCACGGATGCGCCGCCACTCGGCGGCCGCGATCACGCGCGGGATGACGTCGAACGGCCAGGCGCGGTCGATGCCGCGGCCGTCGGAGTAGACCGTGAAGGTGATCCCCATCGCGAGGATGTCGATCTCGGCCCGGTCCTGGCGCTCGCGCAGTTCGGTCAGCCCCATCGCGCTGAGGCGCTCGAACAACCCCCGCGCCGCGCCGCGCGGCCTGCCGTCGTGGCCGACCAGCTCGTCCCAGACGCCGTCGAGGGTGGACAGGCCCGGCAGCCCGGGAAGGCGCTCCGGCCCGAAGGGCTCGCGTGGGCCTCGCGAAACCGTCGTCATCACTCCCCCTTTGCGGCTGTCGCTGCGTCGTGACGGGGAAGTCTGGCGACGATGCCGTGCCGTCCGCATCGGCCGCCCGCACATGGTCCGGCCCGGGGAATTGGCCCCCGGACGAACACGCGGCGTCACATCAGCACGATCACCTGGGCGACCACGATCTTCAGGATCATCGCCGCGGGGTAGACCAGCGCGTACCCGAGCCCCACGCGCTGGTCGGTGGTGCGCTCCTGGGCGAGCGCGAGCACCGCGGGTTGCGTCTGGGCTCCCGCGATGATGCCCGCCAGGCGGGGGCCGCCCAGCTTCAGCAGCCGTCCCAGCCCCAGCAGGCCCCCGGCGGCGGCGCCGGTGACCACGAGGCCGGCGAGGAAGATCCGCAGGCCCTCGGGGCTGGCGAGGGCATCGACCAGGTCTCCACCGGCCCGTGAGCCGGCGACGGCCAGGAACAGCAGCACGCCGAGCTGCTGCAGGGCGATCGATGCGGTGTAGGGGATCGACCAGACGATCGGCCCGGTGCGCGCGAAGCGCCCGAGTACGAGCCCCACCAGCAGTGGCCCCGCGGCGAGGCCGATCTCGAACGTGCCCCCGGCGGGGGAGGGCAGCGGCAGCACTCCGAGCAGCAGTCCCAGGCAGAGGCCGAGCGAGAGGCCGATCGGGTTGAGGTCGCCGGGCCCGCGCTCGGAGTCGCCGAGGAACCGCGCGACGTCGGCGAGGCGCTCGCGCGGGGCGATCACCCGGATGCGGTCGCCCTGCTGCACCACGAGGTCGTCGGTGGCCAGCAGGTCGATGTCGCCGCGGCGCACCCGCGAGGCGAGGGCGCCGAAGCGGCCGGGAAGCTCGAGCTGGCGCACGGTGTGGCCCGAGAGCGCGCGGCTCGACATGGTGATGCGGCGCATGTCGAGCAGGCGCCGGTCGAGGGTCATCGGCTCGGCGGCCGGTACGCCCACCAGGTTCGTCACGGCCTCGATGTCGGACTGGCGGCCGATCGCCGCGACGAGGTCGCCCGGCTCCAGCAGCGCGTCGTCGGCCGGAACCTCGGTGACGTCGCCGTGCTTGCGGCGCGAGAAGAGCACCGGGTGCTCGGGGTCGTGCGAGAAATGGCCGACGCTGGGTAGCCCCTCGTGGGTCACCTCGAGGGTGACGCTCACGATGGGCGACTCGGTCTCCTCCTCGTAGCGCCGCTGCGCGCGTCCGCGCCCGAGGGCCCAGGCCGCCAGGAGCATCATCACCACGACGCCCGCCAGGTAGGTGACCGAGTAGCCGACCGTCGGCGCCGCGGAGCCGCCGGCCTGCTCGGTGGCCGCCGCGAGCGCGGGGGTGTTGGTGAGCGCCCCCGAGAAGATGCCGGCGGTCAGTTCGGCGCTCAGCCCGAGCGCCCGGCCCACCCCGTAGGCGATGCCGCCGCACGCGGCGAGCAGGCCGGTGACGGCGAGCATCGTCCCGAGGCCCGATCGCAGCGCGCCGAAGAACGCGGCCCCGCTCGCGACGCCGATGCAGTAGGCGAAGATGGCCAGACCGAGCTGCCCGATGCCCGGCGCCAGCTCGAGGCGGTCGTCCCACGCCGAGAGCGCGAGCGCCGTGAACAGCACGGCCGCGGGTCCGAGCATGAAGCCGCGGTAGCGCACCGCGCCCGCGATGCTGCCGATCGCCAGGCAGGCGAACAGCAGCAGGACGGGGTTCTCCACGAGGAAGTCGGCCATTGGGGGGGCGAGTCCGCCTTTCGTCCGGGGGGGGTCCCGCCGGGGCGATGGGACGACGAGCGGGGGATGCTCGTCGACCGGCCCGATCGGCACAAGACGCGGTGCCCTCAACATCGCCGCCGCACACACACAGCGCATCGTCCCGGTGTCCAGGGCTGTGGGGTCGTGGGGTGCCGCAGGGGCCGGGCGGGGGTCGTAGGACCAAAGGCCGATGGCCCGGTGGCGGCGCCGGTGGTTGACTCGATCTATGACCGACGAACCGGACATCGACGACGACACCGACGAGCTCGGCCGCCACCGGGTGTCGCTGACGCCTGAGGCGCCGCCCTCCGACCGGCTGCCGCTCTCCCAGATCCTGCGCGGCGAGGCGCGTCCTCCGCGCACCCGCCTGCGCCGCGGGTCGGGCGTGGTGGGGGCCGTGGCCGTGGGCGCGGCGGTCGTGCTGAGCGGCGCCTGGGCGGTGCAGAACGTCGTCCTGCCCGAATCGACCGAGGATCCGCAACGACAGGGCGTCTGGGCACCCCCGCCGCGTACGCCGCCCGCGACCACGGCGGCGAGGACGGTGCCGGCGACCCGTACCGACGCCGCCGCCGTGCCCCGCACGACGGCCGCCGTCGCGAGCGCGTCCGGATCCGGTCCCTCCTCGTCGGGCTCGTCGTCCTCAGGCCCCACCTCGTCCGGTTCGGGCGGCGGCGGGAACGACGACCCGTCGTCGGGTCCGTCGCCCACCCCGCCGCGCCGGCCGACGGCCCCGGCCCCCGCCGGCGGCGGCCCGGGGCCGTCGGCACCCTCGCCGTCATCGGGGTCCGGCTCCGCCCCGGCGCCCGCCCCGCCCGCGGCTCCGGCGACCGCCCCGCCTCCGGCCGCCCCCGCCGCCCCCACCACCACTGACGCGCCCGACGACTCGGCCGGCCGGGTCAGGATCGATTCGCCGAACTCCGGCTCGGGCAACTCCGGCTCGGGCAACTCCGGCTCGGGGGGCTCGGGCTCGGGGCGCGACCACCCCGAGGACTGATCCGGGCCGGGCCGGCCGGCACGCCCGCGCCGGCCGGCGCGGGGCCGGGTCAGCTCACGCCGTACCGGTTTCTCACGTGAGGCTGTCGCGCGCCCAGAGGGCGGCCTGCGTGCGGTCGGTGACGCCGATGCGCTGGAACACGCTTCCGAGGTGGGCCTTCACCGTGCGCTCGCTGATCCCCAGGCGAAGGGCGATCTGCTTGTTCGTGAGCCCGTCGGAGACCAGGCGGAGCACCTGCGATTCGCGCGCCGTGAGCTCGGGCCTCTCGTGGGGGTGGTGGCGCGCCCGCAGCAGCACCTTCGCCGCCAGCGGGTCGAGGGGCGATCCGCCCGCGGCGGTCGCCCGCAGCGCCTCGATGATGTCCTCGGGATCAGACCCCTTGAGCAGGTAGCCGATGGCCCCGGCGTCGAGGGCGTCGAGCACCCTGCGCTGGTCGCCGAACGAGGTCAGCACAACGACGGAGACGCCGGGCTGGGCCGCGAGGATCCTGCGCGTGGCCTCCACGCCGTCCATCTCGGGCATCGACAGGTCCATCAGCACGATGTGGGGGCGCATCTCGACCACGACGTCGATCGCCGCCAGGCCGTCGCCCACCGAGGCGACCACGCGCAGGTCGTCGGTGGTGGACATGAGCTGCTCCAGTCCGTGCCGCACGATCGCGTGGTCATCGACCACCACGACATCGATCATCGGGGTACCTCCACTCGTACGTGTGTGCCGCGGCCGGGAGCGGACGCGAGCTCGACCGAACCGCCGGCGTCGGCGACCAGGTCCGCCAATACGCGCAAGCCGACGTGGCCCGCGGCCTGCGCCTCCACGCCGGCGCGCGGATCGAAGCCGCGGCCGTCGTCGGAGACCTCCAGCACGATGCGGTCGCCGACCGCGTTGACGCGTAGCCAGAGGCCGCGCGCCGCGGCGTGGCGCACGGTGTTCCTGACCGCCTCCTGGGCGCAGCGATAGATCAGCGCCGTCGTCTCGGCGTCGAGGGGTTCGTCAGGTAGTGAGACATCGAGGTGGGGCTCCATGCCCTTGCCGTGGACGCGTCCGAGCATGTCCGAGAGCGCCTGCTCGAGCCCCTCCTTCTCGAGGTTCGGCGGATAGATCTCCACCAGCAGCGACCGCAGCGAGGTGATCGCACCCCGCACCCTGCGGGCCGCGTCGTGGAAGACCTCCGGGCCCGCTCCGGGCACCGGCTCGCCGTCGCCCGCGGCCGCCGCCGCACGGCGTGCGGCGGCCGAGAGCTCGAGCGACACGCCGGCCAGGTCCTGCACCGTGCCGTCGTGGAGGTCGGCGGCGATCCGCCGCCGCTCGCCCTCGGAGGCGTCGATCGCGTGGCGCAGCAGGCGCTCGCGCTCGCGCTGGCCGCGGCGCAGCTTGCGCGCCATCGACCCGGCGAGGGGGAACTGCATCAGCTGCAGCAGCAGCAGCGCGCCCAGCACCACGGGGGCGAACGAGAGCCAGATCCGGCGCCCTGACTCGGTCACGGCCGAGTAGCTGAAGTAGGGCTCGAAGAGCAGCGGCTCGCCGTCCGGGCCCTCGATCAGCGAGTAGACCTCCAGCAGGCGGCTGCCCTTGGGCTCGAAGCGGTTCTCGGCGCCGGAGAGGTCGCTCACGTGCGCGCGGGGGAGGTCGCCCGAGAGTGCGAGGACCGCGTCCTCATCGAGTTCGAAGCGCTCACCGATCAGGCGGCGCTCGTCCGAATAGACGATCCGCCCGTCCGCGGTCCAGATCTTCACGCGCACGAGCGACCCCTGCACCAGGTCCTCCCGCATCCGGCGGTCGAAGGCGGCCAGCGCCGCCTCGTCGCCACGCATCACGGCCGGTGTCAGCGCGGGCTCGACGATGCCGCGCCCGGCGATCGCGCTCACCCGGGCCGCCTCGTCCACCGCCTCGGTCGTCCCGACCCGGCGGCTGACGATCGCGGTCACCGTGGCGAGCACGACGAGTGCGGCGAGGCCGGTGATGACGAATCGGAGCAGCAGCCGGCGGACCGAGATCATCGGTGGTTCGGCGGCTGCCGCGCGGCGCGGAGGGGCATCGCGCGGGGGAGGCGGTGCGGGGGGCGGCGCCGGGACGCGCGTCCGGCTCGCCGTGGGTGATCCGGTCACGGGCATTCCACGATCCTCCACGGGGGACGGTCGCATCCGGTACCGGACGATGGTCGTAGGACCTCCGTCCGAGCCGAGCGGCTCATGACCATCCTCACCGGGGTCGATAAGGAATACATGGCAGTGGAGCCCATCGACCGCGAGAGCCCGTTCGACGTCTCGGAGCTCTTCTTCTCGACGACCGACCGCAAGGGCGTCATCCGCGCCGGGAACGACGTCTTCGTGCGCGTGAGCAGGCATGACGAGGACGATCTGATCGGCAGCCCGCACAACATCATCCGGCATCCGGACATGCCGCGGGCGGCCTTCCGCCTGCTGTGGGACCACCTCCTGCGCGATCTTCCGATCGCGGCCTACGTCAAGAACATGGCGGCCGACGGCGCCTTCTACTGGGTGATGGCCTGCGTCGTCCCGTGCGGCGACGGGTTCCTGTCGGTGCGCCTGAAGCCCACCTCCGGGCTGCTCGAGGCGGCCGTCATACCGATCTACACCGAGGTACGGGCCCTCGAGCGGCGCATGGAGATGGCGGGGACCCCCCGCCGCGAGGTCGCCGAGCGCTCCGGCGAGCGGCTGCTCGAGATGCTGGCCGAGGCCGGCTTCCCCGACTACGGATCGTTCATCCGCATGGCCCTCCCCCGTGAGATCCGGGCCCGCGAGGAGGCTCTCGCCGCCCGCCCACAGGTGGCGCGCTCGCTCCGGGGCGTGGCCGCCGACCTACGGGTCGCCGGCGCGCGGCTCGACGACGTCTTCGCCGGGCTCGAGGCCTACACGTCGGCCAACGAATCGCTCGGGACCTCGGCGTCGTTCATCCACGATCTGGCCGACGACGTCCGGCTGAACGCCACCAACGGGCTGATCGCCGCGAGCAAGCTCACCGAGGGCGGCGCCACGCTCGGGGCCGTCGCCAATGAGATGAGTCGCTGTGCGACGGGCATGGCGACGGCCGTCGATCAGTTCTCGGGCGTCGCGCGCCCGGCGATGGGGTTGCTCCACGACCTCGAGTTCCGGATCTCGATGGCCAAGGCCCAGCTGGACCTGGCGACCTTCTTCGCCGACGAGCTGGCCTCGGCCGGCAACGAGCCCGGGATCATGGACCGGCGCCGGGAGAGCCTCGGCGTGCTCCTGGTCTGCCTGCGCCGCGAGGTGGACGGGCTCCTCGAGACGCTTCGCTCCCTCGACGAGCACTTCGCGGCCCTCGGCGAGCGCACCGACGGCATCGAGATCACGCTCACCACGCTCGGGGCCCTGCACGTGGCCGGCCGAATCGAGGTGGCGAGCGTCTCGGGCTCGCATGGCTTCACCGTCCTGTTCGATCAGGTCCGGCACCAGCTGGAGCGGGTCGAGCCGCACATGGTGTCGCTGCGCGCCGCCACCAAGCGCATGAGCGCGGGGCGCAAGCAGGAGGCGGCCCTGCGCTTCTCGATCTCCTTCGTCGCCCCCCCGGAGGCCGTCACGGCCTGAGGGTTCGTGCGCCGGGAGGACCAGGCGCACAAGGGCCGGGAGCCTCACCGGCGAAGACCGAGGTTCATGTCCTCGCGGATTCCGCAGTGGGCGGCTCCGGCCGTCCTGGTCGCCCTCGTCCTGCTGTCGGCCGGTGGGCACGACCGTGTCCGCGCCGCGCCGCCCCCGCCGGGCGCCGAGGCGGGAGTGCTGGGCCTCGGCGCGCATGGCCCCACGGTCCGCGCCCTCCAGCGCGAGCTGCGCTCGCGCGGGTTCCGGGTCGCGGTGGACGGGGTCTACGGCCCCGGCACCCGCCGCGCCGTGGCGCGCTTCCAGCGCCGGATCGGCATCCGGATCAACGGCATCGTCGATCGCCCCCTGCTCTGGTGGCTGGGCCTGTCGGTGTGCGACCTCCCCGGGCCGACCACCGCCCGCGGCGGCGCCGACGGGCGGCTGCGCCTGGGCGCGTACGGGCCGCAGGTGTGCGCCCTCCAGCGCCAGCTGGCGCGGGCCGGGGCCTCGATCGCCGTGGACGGCGGCTTCGGTCCCCAGACCCGGGCCGCCGTGCGCCGCGCCCAGCGGCGCCTCGGGATGCGCCCCACCGGCGTCGCCGATGCCCGGCTGCGCGCGCGGCTGCGATCCGGTCGTCCGGTGGTCTCGCCACCCCCGGGGACGCTCCTATCGGTCGGCGCCGAGGGGCCGCCCGTGCGCCGCCTCCAGGTGGCGCTGCGCCGCCAGGGGTTCGCGGTGTCGGCCGACGGCGCCTTCGGCCCGCGCACGCGCCTGGCGGTGTCGCGCTACCAGCGGCGCGAGGGCCTGCCGGTGAGCGGCGCGGCCGACGTCTCCCTGCTGCGGCGCCTCTCGGCGACCCGCGCACGCCACCTCGTGACGTTCCCGGTGCCCGGCCCCCACGCCTTCTCGAACGACTTCGGCGCGGCGCGCCATCAGGGAGACCACGAGGGCATCGACATCCTCGCCGCCCGCGGCACGCCCGTGGTCGCCGTCGCCGACGGCGTCATCGATCAGATGAGCCGGGTCGACACCGGGCTCGGCGGCATCCGCCTCTGGCTGCGCGACGACGCCGGCACCCGCTACTACTACGCGCACCTCAGCCGCATCGCCCCCGAGCTCGTGGTCGGCACGCGGGTGGCCGCGGGCCGGCGCATCGGCGCCATCGGGCGCACCGGCGATGCCCGCGGCGGCGTCTTCCACCTCCACTTCGAGATGCACCCGGGCGGCGGGAAGGCCGCCAACCCCTACCTGGAACTGGTCGACCTCGACACCTCGGACGTCTGAAGCCCGAGGCCTGAAGCCTGAAACCGGCCCTTCGTTCGACGCACGTCTGGGTAAGGCGTTCCATGGACGCCCCAGACGATCGTCCCGAGGAGTGGGGCCAGAACCACTCAGGGCGTCGACGCACGTCCCGTAGAAAACCGCACGCCATCCGCAGGGGTTCTACGCACGGACACATACCCGTGGGGGTATAGCGTGAAGACAAGTTCCGCGCGGGACGCACCGTCTCCACGACGACGCGCCCGCCGATGATCGGAGGGCTCATGGCTCGGGTCGTCATCCTGGGGGCGGGCGTGTCCGGGCACACCGCCGCTCTGCGCCTGCGCCGCATGCTGGGCAGGGGCGACCACGAGGTGGTCGTCGTCACGCCGAACGCCAACTGGAACTGGATCCCGTCGAACATCTGGGTCGGCGTCGGCCAGATGCCGCGCGAGAAGGTGGTGTTCCCCCTCGCGCCGGTCTACGAGAAGACCGGCATCGAGTTCCACCAGGCGCGGGCGGTGGCGATCCGCCCCGAGGGCGACGGCGAGAGCGACCAGGGCGCGGTGGACGTCGAGTACACCGACCCCGCCCGCTCGGGCGAGACCGCCCGCCTGCGCTACGACCACCTGGTCAACGCCACCGGGCCCAAGCTGAACTTCGGCGCGACCCCCGGCCTCGGCCCCGACGGGCACACCGTCTCGGTGTGCACCGCCGACCACGCCATCGCCGCGGCCGAGAAGCTGCGGGCGACCATCGCGCGCCTCGAGGCCGGCGAGCCCCAGACCCTCGTGATCGGCGTCGGGCACGGCATGTGCACCTGCGAGGGGGCGGCGTTCGAGTATGCCTTCAACGTCGAGCACCAGCTGCGCGAGGCCGGCGTGCGCGACCTCGCCGAGGTGATCTACCTCACCAACGAGCGCGAGCTCGGCGACTTCGGCGTCGGCGGCATGACCTTCGAGCAGCAGGGCTTCGTCACCACGAGTGCCCTCTGGACCGCCTCGATCTTCCGCGAGCGGGGCGTGAACGCCATCCTCGGCGCGCACGTCCAGCAGGTGGAGGAGGGCGTGATCCACTACGAGCAGCTCGACGGCACGACGCACGAGCTGGCCTTCGACTTCGCCATGCTCCTGCCGCCGTTCCGGGGCCAGGAGATCACGGCCTACGACCGCGCGGGCGAGGAGATCACCGACCGGCTGTTCGCGCCGAGCGGCTTCATGAAGGTCGACGCCGACTACACGCCCAAGGACTACGAGGCCTGGCGGGCGGAGGACTGGCCGACGACCTACGAGAGCCCGGCCTACGCGAACGTGTTCGCCGTGGGCATCGCCTTCGCCCCGCCGCACGCCATCTCGCGCCCGGCCAAGAGCCCGGCCGGCACCGTCATCGCGCCGGCTCCGCCCCGCACCGGCATGCCCTCGGGGATCATGGGCCGCACGGTCGCGGCGACGATCGCCGATCGCATCAAGAACGGCGACGCCGCCGCCGCGCACACCGCCTCGATGGCCCGGATGGGCGCCGGGTGCATCGCCTCGGCCGGCACCGGGATGCTGTCGGGGAGCGCCGCCGGCATGACGATGTACCCGGTCGTGCCCGACTACCAGCGCTTCCCCTCCTCGGGCCGCGACCTGCGCCACACCAAGGGCGAGCTCGGCCTGGCGGGACACTGGACCAAGGTGCTGCTGCACCACCTGTTCATCTACAAGGCCAAGGCCAGGCCGATGTGGTGGCTGATCCCCGAATGAGCGCCCCGAGCTCTCCCGATCCCGACGTGAAAGGGCCGACGATGTTGGAGCAGGATCCCTCGATCCGGCACGCCCCGCTGCCCACCGCCAAGACGCTGCGCCGGCGCCGCAACCCGGTCATCCAGCTGTGGCGGTTCGCCCTGCTGAACAGCCGGATGGCCTACATCGCACTGCGCGGGCACAAGTAGCGGAGGGGCCCGGGGGGCCCCGAACGGCACCGAAGGGGGCGAGCCGCGGCCCCCGGACGCCTATGATCGCCCGCGGCATGACTCCCGACGTCCGACGAACCAAGATCCTCGCCACGATCGGCCCCGCGTCCGACAGCGAGGCGACCCTGCGCGGGATGATCTCCGCGGGGATGGACGCCGTGCGTCTGAACCTCTCGCACGGGACGGTGGAGGAGGCCCTCGAGCTGCACCGGCGCGTCCGGGTCCTCGCCAAGGACATGGGCCGTGCGGTGGGGACCCTCGTCGACCTCCCGGGCCCCAAGGTCCGCGCCGCGAGCTTCGGGCGCGACGGTGTCGATCTGCCCGACGGCCACCGCGTGCGCCTGGTCCCGGATGCCGCGAGCTCCACGAAGGACGTGATCGGGGTCGAGTACGCCGCCCTGCTCGACGGGATCGAGATCGGTGACCGCATCAGCTTCGGCGACGGCGCGATCGACGTCGAGGTGGTGGACACCTCGGGCGACTCGCTGGACGCGGTGGTCCTGCACGGCGGGCATCTCACCGGCAAGCCCGGCGTCCACATCCCCTCGGAGCGCCTGCGGGTGGCCACGCCCACCCCCGAGGATCTGAGGATCCTCGACGCCTTCGTCGGCGTGGGGGTCGACATGGTGGCGCTCTCGTTCGTGCGCTCCGCCCACGACGTCCGCCGCCTCGGCACCGAGCCGCATCCGCGAGGGCCGCTGGTCGTCGCGAAGATCGAGACCCGCAGCGCCGTCGACAACCTGGCCGGCATCCTCGATGCGGCCGGCGCGGTGATGATCGCCCGCGGCGACCTCGGCATCGAGTGCCCGATCGAGGAACTGCCGCACCTGCAGAAGCACATCATCCGCGAGTGCATCGCCCACGGCCGGCCGGCGATCACGGCCACCCAGATGCTCGAGTCGATGGTCCGCGCCGCCACGCCGACGCGGGCCGAGGCCTCCGATGTGGCGAACGCCGTGTTCGACGGTTCGTCGGCGGTGATGCTCTCGGGCGAGACGGCCACCGGCAGCGACCCGGTCAACGTGATCGCGACGATGGCGCGCCTGTGCGCCCGCGCCGACGCGAACTTCGACGTCGACAACTGGACCCGGATGGTCAGCCGGCTGAGCGTCGACGACCCCGACTCGGGCCATGGTCACATCCGGCGCGTCACCGACACCATGACCGACGCCGCCTGGCGGGTGGCCCAGGAGCTCGACGCCAAGGCGATCCTCTGCCTCACGCGCACCGGCTTCACGGTTCGCGCCATCGCGCGCTACCGGCCGCGCACTCCCATCCTGGGCTTCACGCCCGACGAGCGCGTGCGCCAGCAGCTGTCGATCAGCTGGGGGGCGACCGCCCTCACCCTGTCGGCCTTCGCCGACAACGAGGAGATGGTCCGCGAGGCCGTCCAGGCCTCCCGCGAGGGCGGGTACGTGCGCCCCGGCGACATCGTGGTCGTCCTGGCCGGCATCGACGGGCGCTCCAGCAGCACCGACGTGCTCCGGGTGATCCGGGTCACCTAGCCGCGACCGCCCGGCGGTCGTGCTGGAGCACCGCGTTGAGGGCCGTCGAGACCACCAGCGCGCGCGAGGTCACGAACAGGCTCAGCATGATCCCCGCGGCCAGGCCGAGCGCGCCGTAGGTCTCCTGCTTGTGCCCGACCCACGGGTAGAGGACGAGGCCGTTGAAGAGGTGGATCGCGGCGACCATGACGTAGAAGAGGGCCGCCCCGGGCAGGTGGGCGGTCCACGACGCGGCGCCGTCCGGCAGCACCAGGACGAACATCAGCACGAACAGGATCGGGGCCGAGGCCAGCGAGACGATCGCGACGATCCACCCCAGCGGCGCCCCGCCGGCGGCTTCGCTGATCCGCCCGGCCATGGCCCCGACGGCCATCAGGCCGACCAGCAGGCCCAGCAGCGTCAGGGTCCGGGGCACGGGGTGACGGAGGGACCGCACCGGCACCCCCCAGCCGAACGCCGAGACGGCCCGCAGGGCGCGCAGCAGCACGTAGGTCTCGTAGAGCAGCACCACCGAGGTGCTCACGAGCACGGCGACGAGCCCGACGGGCGTCAGCGCGCTCGTGGCCTCCCCGACCGATTCGGCCATGTAGCCCGGCAGGCCCGCGTACTCGGCGTACTCGGCGGGGTCACCGCCGCTCGCGTCCGCCAGCGGCCGCAGGCCGGCCACGAGCAGCAGCGTCAGGGGCAGGATCCAGATGAACAGCCGGTAGGCGAGCGCCGAGGCCATGACGCTGCCGGCGATCGACTGATCGCGGCGGAACGTGCGCCAGCCGACCTCCGCCGCCGGGCCCACCGGCCCCCACGTGGTGAGCCGCTCGGCGAGATGCAGCCCGCGCGTCTGCAGGCGCCCGAGGCGTCCCTCCGCCACGGGCCTGCCCCCGAGGTCTCCCAGGAGCGCGGCCAGGGTCTCGGGCGGCGACCCGGTGCCCGCGCGCTCGTCGTCCACGTCAGTAGGGCGAGGCGTGACGGATCGTCGCCGCCTGCTCGGCGGCGATCTCCGCGCGGCGGGTGCGGGTGATCTCCTGGACGAGGATCTGGATCGTGGCGGTCACGGGCACCGCGATCAGCGCGCCCAGCACACCGAGGAGGGCGCCGAAGATGGTCACGCCCGAGATCACGAAGAAGCCCGAGATGTTCGTCGCGCGCCCCTGGACGGTGGGCGCGACGATGCTGTTCTCGACCTGCTGGTAGACCAGCACGACCGCCAGCATGATCAGCGCCGCGGTGAGCCCCTTCTCGGCCAGGAGGGTCAGCGACAGGAGGAACCCGGCGATCGTGGCGCCGATGTTCGGGATCGTGTCGAGCGCGCCGGCGATCACGGCCAGCGCGAGCGCGAAGCTCGAGCCGAGCAGGAACGCGGTGAGGCCCTGCACGAACCCGGCGACGAGGGCGATGAGCACGACCCCGATCGCCCAGCGCGACACCATCTCCGTGACGCGCTCCCAGATGCCGAGCCAGCGCTCGCCCTGCTCGGGCCGCAGGACGCTCCCGACGGCCCCCTTGAGGCGTTCCACGTCGGTGAGGAAGAACAGGGTGACGAACGTGAGCGTGAAGGCCGCCAGTGCGACGCTCGCCGCCTCGCCCGCGACGCCGAGGACGGCCGAGACCGCCGTGGGGACGCCCGAGGCGACCTGATCGGCCCCGGTCTGGGCGTGCCCGGCGGCGGCCGAGTCTCCCATCCATCCGAGCTCGTCCGAATCGCGGAGGCGGTCGACCAGCTCGGGGAGCTCGCGCAGATAGTCGCGCACGGTCTCCACCAGCGGCACCAGCAGCAACAGCGCGAGGACGGTAACCACGATCACCGCCCCGAGAACCACGACGGTCGCCGCCAGCCCCCGCGGCATGCGCGTCCGGCGCTGCAGCGCGCGCGTCGGGAACTCGAAGACCAGCCCGAGGAACACCCCGGTGAAGACGAGCAGCAGGGCGTCGCGGACGGAGACGATGGCCCAGCCGAGGAAGAACACGCCGGTGAGGAGCAGGATCGTCCGCGCCGGTACGGTGATCTCGGCCCGGTAGCGTGGCAGCGGCATCGGGCGGAAGACTATCCCTGGGGGACATCGGAGACGTGAGCGTGGACCCGCGGATCTACGGAGAGCGGCCCCGGTGGCGCCCCGGGCGTCCTCGCCTGCGGCCGCTGCGGATGGTCCTCTCCCTGGTCGCGTCGGCCCTCGGGCTGCTCGCCGCCGCCGCGGTCGTCCCCGGTGTCGTCGTCTCCGACCTCCGCGCGGCTCTGGTCGTGGCCGGCATGGGCGCCGTGCTCAACGCCGCGGTCCCGCCGGTGCTCGCGGCCCTCCGGCTGCCCTTCTCGCTGCTCGCGGGCTTCGTCCTCGTGCTCGCCGCCGACGCGGCCATCCTCCTGATCGCCTCCGACGTGCTGGAGGGCTTCGAGGTCGGCGGGTTCTGGCGGGCGCTGCTCGTGGCACTCCTGGCCGCGGCGGTCACGATGGCGATCGAGATCGTCGCCGGGATCAACGACGACGACCGCTACATGATCCAGGTGACGCGCCGGGTCGCCCGGCGCCAGGGCGCGGTGGGCCTCACCGATGTCCCCGGGATCATCTTCCTCGAGATCGACGGGCTGGCGCTGCCCGTGCTCGCCCGCGCCATCCGCGACGGCAACGCCCCGGTGATGGCGCGGTGGCTGACGGAGGGCGGTTATGCGCTGGCCGAATGGGAGACCGACCTCTCCTCGCAGACCGGGGCGAGCCAGGCCGGGATCCTGCTCGGGAGCAACGACGACGTGCCGGCGTTCCGCTGGGTGGAGAAGGGGAGTCGCCGGATCGTCGCCTGCTCGGCTCCCGGCGACTGCGCGGGCATCGAGCAACGCCTCTCCGGGCGGGGACTGCTGCGCGACGGCGGCGCGAGCCGCGGCAACCTGCTCTCGGGAGAGGCGGGCGCGAGCATCCTGACGGTCAGCCGCCTGGCCGATGAGAAGGGTCCGAACCCCGGCTACCGCGCCTTCTTCGCCAACGGCTCCAACATCGTCCGCTCCCTCGTGCTCTTCATCTGGGAGGTGGTCCTCGAGCTGACGGCGGCCTCCCGTCAGCGCCGGCGCGACGTGCGGCCGCGCGGCCACCGCGGCGGCACCTACCCGTTCCTCCGCGGGGCGATGTGCGTCATGGTCCGCGACCTGGTGGCCCACGCGGTGCTCGCGGACATGATGGCGGGCCGGCCCGCCGTCTACGCCACCTTCGCCAGCTACGACGAGGTGGCCCATCACTCGGGCCTCGAGCGCCACGACACCCTCGAGGCCCTGCGCAAGCTCGACCAGCAGTTCGGCCGCATCGAGCAGGCCCGCCGCTACGCCCCGCGCCCCTACGAGATCGTGGTGCTCTCCGACCACGGCCAGACCCAGGGCGCCACCTTCCGCCAGCGCAACGGATTCAGCCTCGACGAGCTGGTGCGCCGCTCGCTCAGCGCGAAGGTCGCGCCGATGCAGGCGGGCGAGGAGAACGACACGCTCGTCGGCCAGGCGATCGACGAGGCCACCGGGCGCGACGCCGCCCGGACGAGCGGCACGCGGCTGGGAGATGACGAGGAGGTCGTCGTGCTCGCGTCGGGCAACCTCGGCCTGGTCTATCTGATGGAGCAGGAGCGCAGGGTGACGCTCGAGGAGATCTCCGAACATCACCCGGATCTGCTCCCGACCCTGCGGGCACACCCGCACATCGGGTTCGTGATGGTGCGCTCGGCCGCCCACGGGCCGGTCGTGATGGGGCCTGACGGCCTGCGCCGCCTGGAGAGCGGCGAGGTCGAGGGCGTGGATCCGCTCGCGGCCTTCCCGCCGGGCGCGGCGGCGCACCTGCGGCGCACCGACGGCTTCACCAACGCGCCCGACGTGCTCGTCAACAGCTTCTTCGATCCCGAGCTCGAGGAGGGGTGCGCCTTCGAGGAGCTGATCAGCTTCCACGGCGGGCTCGGCGGTCCCCAGACCCGCCCGTTCATCCTCTATCCGGGCACGCTCCCCGCGCCGTCCGCGCCGCTCGTCGGCGCCGCGTCCGTCCACGAGCTGCTGGCGGGATGGAGGCGCCTCCTGCAGGGCTGAGCGCCGCGCGTGCAACTCAGGCCGGGGCGGCGGCCGGCCTCTCCGGGATCTCGGCCGTCCCGCCGGGCGCGAGCACCTCGACCCGCACGCCGGGCGCCTCCACGGCCGCGGCCTGCGCGAAGCGCTCCCCGGGCCAGTCGAGGAACCCCCGCCGGCCGGCGGGGATCCATCGCGGGTACAGGGTGCCCCAGTGGATCGGCACGGCCATGCGCGGAGCGAGCAACCGCAGGGCGCGCGCCGCGCCCCCGGGATCCAGGTGCCCCGTGCCGATCGACGGCCCCCATCCCCACACGGGCAGCAGCGCGAGATCGAGGTCGTCGGCGAGGTCGGCCATTCCGGGGAAGACATCGGTGTCGCCCGCGAAGTAGACGCGGCGGCTGCCCTCCACCAGGTATCCGAGGGCCGGCACGTCGCGGCCCCTCCCGGGCGCGCGCCCGCCGGAGTGCAGGGCGGGGGTGGCGTGGATCACGACCCGGCCCACGACGGCCGAGCCCCCCGGCGAGACCTCGATCACACGCCGGCCGCCGGATCGGCGGAGCATCGGTCCCGCGCCGATCGGCGCCACCACGGGCACCGCCGGGTCGATCCGGCGCAGGGAGGCGAGATCGAGGTGATCGTGGTGCAGGTGCGACACCAGCACGGCGTCGAGCCCCTCGGCGATCCCGGCCGGCAGCTCCCCGCGCCGCGCCAGCGGGCCGGCGCCGCGGCGCAGCAGCGGATCGGTGAGCAGAGCCACCCCGTCGAGCTCGATGCGGACCGTCGCGTGGCCCGCCCAGATGATCCGCGCCGCGCGATCGACGGCGTCCGGCTCCTTCTCAGTCCCGGTCATCCTCCGATGACTTCTCCTCGTCGGCCTCACCGTAGACGCCCCGGTCGAGCTCGGCCTCCGGGCTGAGCGCGTCCTCGAGGATGCGGTCGGTGGCGTCGGGGGGCGCGTCGAGCACATGCTCGATCAGGAGCTCCTCGGACAGCTCGAACCCCTCGGCGACCCCTCCGCCCGCCTCGCTGACGGGGACCATCTCGGGAGGCAGGATCTCGTCGTCGCCGGCCTCGCGGATGACCCGCGCGATCTCGTCGTCGGTCAATCCGTCGTCGCGCCGCGAGGTGCCCATGTCCACTCCCGTCTCGGTGTCATGCCGTATTCCTAGCGCGCCGGCCGCGCCGCCGCGCCCGGCCCGCGTCAGGGGGCGGCCTGGCTCACCACGACCTCCGGTGCGTCGCGCAGCGTCTGCAGGATGACGCAGTAGCGCTCGGTCAGCTTCAGCAGCGTCGCCAGCTGCTCGGCAGTGGCGTCCGAGTCGAGGTCGAAGCGCAGGCGGATCGCGGAGAAGCCGACCGGCGCCTCCCGGTCCACCGCGAGGGTGCCCCGGAAGTCGAGGTCGCCCTCGGCGCCGACGCGCCCGCCCCGGAGCGGGATCTCGAGCGCCGTGGCCACGGCCCGCATCGTCACGCCCGCGCACGCCACGAGCGCCTGCAGCAGCATGTCCCCCGAGCAGGCGGCGAGGCCGTCCCCGCCGGTGGCCGGATGCAGGCCGGCCTCCACGAGCGCGCGCCCCGTGTCCACGCGGCAGGACGACCTCGTCCGAATCGAGCTCGCCGACGGCGCGGAGCGTCACCAGCGCCTCTGCGGGGGCCTCCCGGTAGCGGTCCTTCAGCGGCGCCTGAAGCGACTTCAGGTCCTGAGCGTCCACGGATCACCTCGGGTGGCTTTCCCCCCACGGTACGTCCACGCGGCGGCCCGCGGCAACCGCCCGCCGCGGCCACCTGCGAGGATCGGGGTGTGGAGACGCTCGAGGTGCAGACCCCGCACGGCCCGGCGCGCGTTCATCTGCACACGCCCGCCGCGCCGCGCGCCCTGCTGATACTCGGCCACGGGGCGGGGGGAGGGGTGGAGGCGCCCGATCTGGTGCGCGTGCGCGATCTCGCCCTCGCCGATGGCATCGGCGTGGCGCTGGTGGAGCAGCCGTACCGCGTCGCGGGCCGCCGCGGACCCGCCCCGGCGCGGCAGCTGGACGCCGCATGGACGGCGGTCGTGGCCCATCTGCGGGCCGGCGCGCCCCAGCTGCCCGTCGTCGTCGGCGGGCGCTCCTCGGGAGCGCGGGTCGCCTGCCGGACCGCCGCGGCGACCGGCGCGACGGCCGTCCTCTGCCTCGCCTTCCCGCTCCACCCCCCTCAGCGCGCGGGTGCGGCCGAGCGCCCCAGCCGCCTGCCCGAGCTCGAGCAGGTGACGGTCCCGGTGCTCGTGGTCCAGGGCGTGCGCGACCCGTTCGGCATGCCTCCGCCCGGGCCGGAGCGCCGGGTGGTGGAGGTGGTCGGAGACCACGCCCTGAAGGCCGACCTCGATTCCGTCGAGGTGGCGGTGCGCGCGTGGCTCCTCGTGGTGGTTCCTCCGGCCGCGCCCTGAGCGTGCGGGGGCCGGGCGGCGGATCGCGCCCGGCCCCGCCGCCGCTCACATGATCTCGAGCACCTCGTACACGTCCACGCTGCCCCCGGCGGCGAGGACCGGGCAGCCCTTGGCGAGCTCGGTGGCCGCCGCGAGGCTGGCCGCGGAGACGACCGAGTAGCCGCCGAGGCCGGCCGATCCCGCCTCGCCGACGCCGCCGTCCGCGGAGACCGTGGACGAGACGCTGAACGGGTTGCCGGGGTCGAGCGCCTGGGCGCCCATGCCGCCGAGCCAGGCGCCCCACGCCGCCATCGATGCCTGACGCTCCGCGTCGGTCTCCGGCATCCTGCCCCCGCGATAGGCGTACACGTACTTGGCCATGGTCGTCTCCTCCTGGAGTCTGGGCTCGCGCCGAGGGCCGGGCCGGCCCTCGTTCTCGCGCCTTCACCCCGTAGACGGATCGCCGATGCCGGAATCGACAGCACGCGGCGATCGAGATGACGAAGTCCCGTGGGGACCTCCCGGGTATCGGGAGGTCGTCCCCGAGCGTCCCATCGGTACCGGATCGCACCGGACCGCGACCTTCGCCCGGCGGCCCTCGGGCCCACATGGGAGACTGCACGGCGTGAGCGAGGCCCATCCCACCGAGGTGATGCACTGGGAGGACGTCGGGGTGGCCGCGCGCGCTCTCGCGGAGGCCGTCCACGCCGACGGGTACCGGCCCACCATCATTCTGGCCATCGCGCGCGGCGGCCTGATCCCGGCCGCCGCCGTCGCCTACGCCCTCGGCGTGAAGAACACCTTCACGATGAACGTGCAGTTCTACACCGGCGTCGATCAGCGCCTGGACGTGCCGATGGTGCTCCCGCCGGTGCCCGATCTGGTGGACGTCGCCGACGCCGACCTGCTGATCGTGGACGACGTCGCCGACACCGGCCGCACGCTCGAGGTGGTGCAGGAGTTCTGCGCCGGCAAGGTGGCGAGCGTGCGTATCGCCGTGCTCTACGAGAAGGACCGGTCCACCGTCCGGTGCGACTACGTCTGGCGGCGCACCGAACGGTGGATCACCTTCCCCTGGAGCGCCGAGCCCCCCGTGGGGTGATCCGCGAGGGCCGGGCGTCCGGGAGGGATCACCGCTCCATGGCGCCCAGCTGGTGCATCATCGTCATCTGATCGAACACGCCCCAGTGCTCGTGCACGAGGCCGTCGTCGGCGAAGCGCATGATGTCGATCACGTTGACGTCGACGGCCCTGCCGGTGGCCGGGATCCCCATGAAGTCGGCCGTGTGCGTCCCCGTGAACCGCACCCGGGCGACCACCTTGGCCCCGCCGTCCACGATGTCCTCGACCGTCATGGCCAGATCGGGGAACGCGGCGATCTGCATCCGGAAGAAGGCCTTCACGCCTTCCCTGGTCGCGTCGGGGAGCTCCTCGTGCTCGACGAAGTCGTCGGCCAGCAACTCGCCGAAGGCGTCGATGTCGTGGGCGTTGATCAGGTCGTACAGGCGTCGGAGTGTGGCCGTGTGGTCCATCTTCCGCTCCTCCATGGTCGGTGACCCGGGCCGGCGGGCCCGGTGGCGCGAGGCTTCGGAGCGAACCTAGACCTGCGAGCGCTGTCGGGGAATCCCCGACGCACCGTGCGACCCGGGTGGCCGGACATGGCGTCAGGCGCAATGACTGACTGCAGATCATGCGCCTTCCGCCATGCCCGGGAGCGGCCTACGTTCGTCGCATGGTCCCGCACCCTCCACCAGGAACGGCACGATCGACCCGCTGGGCGCTGGCGGCCCTGTCGCTGTCCATGCTGCTGGCCTCGCTCGGCACGAGCAGCGCCAACGTCGCCCTGCCGACGCTGGCAGAGGCCTTCGGCGCCTCCTTCGCTCAGGTCCAGTGGATCGTCCTCGCGTACCTGCTCGCGATCACGACGGTGATCGTGAGCGTCGGACGGATCGGCGACGTCACCGGCCGCCGCCGGCTGCTGGTCGTCGGCATCGCCCTCTTCACGGCCGCGTCGGTGGCCTGTGGGGTGGCGCCCACGCTCTGGCTGCTGATCGCCGCCCGGGCGGGCCAGGGCCTCGGCGCGGCGATCATGCTCGCCCTCACAATGGCGTTCGTCGGAGAGACGGTGCCCGCCGAGAGGACGGGCAGCGCCATGGGGCTGCTCGGGACGATGTCGGCGATCGGCACGGCTCTGGGCCCATCGCTCGGCGGAGTCCTGGTCGCCGGGCTGAGCTGGCGTGCGATCTTCCTCGTCAACGCACCGCTGGGCGTGCTCGCCCTGCTTCTCGCGCATCGTCACCTGCCCGCCGACCGACGGGCGCCGGCGGGCCGCCGGGCCGGCTTCGACCACCCGGGCACGGTGCTGCTCGCCCTCACGCTCGCCGCGTACACCCTCGCGATGACCCTCGGCCGCGGCCGCATCGGTCCGCTCAACCTGGTCCTGCTGTCGGCCGCCGCCGCCGGGGCCGCGCCTGCTCGCCCTCGCGGAGACGAGGGCCGCATCCCCGCTGATCCGGTTGGCCGCGCTCCGCGATCCGGTGCTGGCGGGAGGCCTCGCCACGAGCGCGCTGGTGTCGACCGTGATGATGACGACGCTGGTGGTGGGACCGTTCCACCTCGCTCGCGCGCTCGGCCTGGGGGCGGCCCTCGTCGGGCTCGTCCTGTCGGTGGGCCCGGTCGTCGTCGCGCTGACCGGTGTGCCGGCGGGACGACTCGCCGACCGCGTCGGCGCGCGACGGATGACCGTGGCCGGGCTCACCGCGATGGCGGCCGGCGCCTTCGCCGTGTCGGCGGCTCCGGCCACGCTCGGCGTCGCGGGCTACGTCGCGCCGATCGTGGTCGTCACCGCCGGGTACGCGGTGTTCCAGACGGCCAACAACACCGCGGTCATGAGCGCCGGCGATGCGGATCAGCGCGGGGTCGTCTCGGGCATGCTCAACCTCTCGCGCAACCTCGGCCTCGTCACCGGCGCATCCCTCATGGGCGCGGTGTTCGCGCTCGCCTCCGGACCGGCCGGCGTCACGGCGGCGTCTCCCGGGGATGTCGCCACGGGCATGCGGGTCACCTTCGCCGTCGGGGGGATGCTGATCCTCGCCGCGATCGCGATCGCCCTCGTGAGTCACCGCCGCGCGGGACGGACATCCGGCAGACTGACCGCGTCCGCGCGGCCTGCAGGGGCCCAGCGCGGCGTCCACCAGCTCGCACCGCCCATCGAGGAGCGATGACGCAGATGACGACGACCACCGGCGACGCGCCCGAGGGTTTCAGCAAGGCCGCCGAGTCATACGACGCCGCCGTGCGGCACAACATCGCCGGCTCCGAGCGGCTGGTGATGTCGCTGCCCGAGGGCGACTACGCGCGCGTGCTCGACGTGGGCTGCGGCACCGGCTTCTCGTCGGCGGCGATGGTCCGCCGCTTCGACGTCTCGACGATCGTCGGGGTGGATCCCGCCGAGGGGATGCTCGAGGTCTTCACCGCCAAGCTCGGCGAGTTCCCCGACGTGCAGGTGGAGCTCCGCGCCGAGGACGTCATGGCGATGGGCGTGGAGGACGACTCCTTCGACGCGGTCATCTCGGCCATGGCGCTGCACTGGTTCCCGGACAAGCCCGGGGCCGTCGTCCGGATGGCGCGCGCGCTGCGCCCGGGCGGCGTCATGGGCATCCTCACGGCCGGCCGCGGCGGCGAGGACGCCTGGCGCGAGCTGCTCGAGCGGGTCGGGGCCCCGCCGGCCTGGACCGGCTGGTTCGCCGAGAACCAGCGCGACGTCGACGAGATCGCCGCCGATATGCGCGCGGCCGGGCTCGAGCCGATCGACGTCTGGATGGAGCGGCGCAGCCGCCGGACACCCCCCGACGCGTTCATGGCCCGCACCCGTTCGGTGGCCGCGCACCTGCTCGGCAACCCGCCCGGCGGGTTCAGCGAGCTCGACCAGCGCATCGACGCCGCCCTGCACGAGGCGGCGGGCCCGGACGGGTTCGTCTACGACTACTGCAAGCTCTTCGCGGTGGCGCGCAAGCCGTAGACGGGCTGGTCACCGAGCGCCGCTGACCCGCCGGGGCGGCGGAAGCGCCAGATCTTGCAATAGGCAAGGCCCCTGTGGGAGAGTCCGCCGCGATCGCGGCGTGCCCTCCCGGACGTGCAGCGGATCACCACATCCCCCACGCGGAGCTCGTCAATGCGCATACGCCGTGCCCTCGCCCTTCTCGGGCTGCTCGTGATGGCCGCGACCCTGGTGTCGCCGGCGTCCGCATCGGCTGCCATCGAGATCCTCAACCGGGGGATCCAGACCGATCCGCCGATCGTCGGGCAGAAGTCGACGCTGACCGTCGACGTGACGGTCGGGCAGGCGCCGTTCATCGCCGAGTTCTACTGCTGCAACATCTTCACCAACACCACCACGCCGCAGCAGTCGCTCGTGCTCGACGAGATCAGCCCGCTGACCCAGTCGAAGGGGCCGACGCGGCTGACCTTCGCGTTCGACCCCGGCGCGGTGAACAACTCCTTCCGCATCATCACGGTCCGGATCACCGACTCGAACGGCGATCTCAAGGCCCTCGACATCCCGTTCCAGGGCGGCGATCACGCCGCCGCCGCCCGCGCCCGCGCCTGCGCGGGTCATCGACGACAGCGGCTTCCCGGGCGCCGAGCCCACGGGCGTGTGCGAGAAGACGGTCGAGCTCGACGCGGTCGTCAAGGTGGTGACGCAGGGCGGCGGCTGCTGGGAGCAGCGGCAGCAGCTCGCGCGCGCCGGCAGCTACAGCGGCGTCCCGGTCCAGCCGAGCGAGATCTTCTTCGAGACCAAGGACCGCTTCAACCTCAACGGAATCCCGTTCCCGGCGCCGCCGGCCGGCTCGAAGTACGTCCTCGTCCAGCGTCGCGGCAAGGGGCCGTTGCTCGGGATCAACAAGTCGATCACCGTCAAGCTGGGCCCGGTCACGATCATCAACCGCGCCATCCTGTTCGAGCTTCCCTTCGGGAGCTCGCTCGGCGGCGGACGGTTCGAGGGCAAGCTGCCGTCCTTCGGCATCCCGAGCGGGACGCTGGGCGGTAGCCCGATCGGCGGCACGGTGACGCCGGTGCTCGGCCGTACCGGCACCCGCTACTTCGCCAAGTTCCCGATCCAGGTCACCCTGCCCGCCGTGATCACCCCCTCGCCGGGCACGGTCGGCGCCGTCACGGGCACGACCGAGATCACGACCGACGACACGGGCAAGGTGAGCCTCGACGGCGGCAAGATCGAGGTGCAGAACGTCGCCATCGGCAAGCTCGGCGTCGAGCGGGCCTGCTTCTCCTACCTGTCGGCCGGCGTCAGCACGGCGTTCGCGGCCTGCGAGCCGCCGTCGCTGAACGGCGCCCCCGTCTTCAGCTGCACCCCGCCGGGCCGCAGCCAGGAGCGCTACGACGGCTCGATCGTCGTCGTCCTCCCCACCTCGAGCAAGACCAAGCTCGGCGCCTACGCCGGCGTCTTCGGCGGCCGCTTCTCCTACGCGGGCGCGTTCGTGGACGACGCCGCGATCCCGATCGTCGATGGCATCGACCTCGAGCGCATCGGCTTCGGGGTCTGCGTCAACCCGCTGATCCTCCGGGGCGACGCCGGTCTGTCGATCGGCAAGGGCGCGATCCGCGGCGACGTCTCGGTGCTCTACCAGGAGACCAACCCCGGCTTCTTCGTCGAGGGCCAGGGCTTCCTGAGCCTGGGCGTCCCCGGGACGCAGGAGAAGATCCCGGTCGGCAACGGCCGCGTGAAGGTGTTCAGCACCGGCCGGGTCGAGGCCGGCGTCGCCGCCAAGCTGGACGTCGGCGGCGGGTTCCTCACCATCGACGGGCAGGTCAACGGAATCATCGTCCCGCGCCCCACGTTCCGGTACCAGGTGGACGGCAGCGTGACGGCCTGCGTCGGCAGCGGCTTCATCTGCGCCGGCGCCCAGGGCGTCGTCTCCAACGTCGGCGTGAGCGGTTGCGCCACCCTCGGCGCGATCAAGTACAGCGGCTTCTTCCGTTTCCGGGACAAGTTCACGGAGCACGGCTTCGGCTGCGGCTTCACCGACCGGGCCCGCATCTTCCCGAAGACCTCCAACCAGACCGGCGCGCCGGCCTCGGTCACGTTCCCCGTGTCCGCCGACGAGCCGCAGTACGTGGTCCACGTTCAGGGCCAGGGCGCCCCGCCGAAGGTCCGCGTGACCAGCCCGAGCGGACGGACCTTCGAGTCCGGCCCGAACCCCGGCACGACCGACGGCTCGACCTTCGTCATCGTCGAGAACCCGCAGAGCAACGAGACCTCGGTCTTCCTGCGCGCGGACTCCGCGGCCGGTGACTGGAAGGTCGAGGCGCTCCCGGGCAGCGCACCGCTCACCGGCGTCGCGTCCTTCCAGGACGGGCAGGACGCCCCGACCGTCGTGGCCGGCACGGTCACCACGCAGGGCGCGAAGAAGGTCGCGAGCCTGCGCTACGGCCTGGCGAAGGGCCAGACCGTCACGCTCGACGTGCTCGGCAAGGGCTACCAGCAGAACATCGCCCGGAAGCTCAGCGGCACGGCCTGCCGTAAGGGCGTCAGCGCCCCGGGCAGGACGACCGCCCAGTCGCGCTGCGCGACGATCCGCTTCACCCCGACGTTCGGCTACGCCGGCTCGCGCACCCTCCAGGCGACCGTCTACAACGCCGACGGCGCCATCGTGGACGTCATCAACGTGGCGCGCTTCACCGCCCGCCCGCCGGCCGTCCCGACCCGCCCGCCGGCGGTCCGGGTCGTCCGCAAGGGCACGAACGTGTTCGCGGTCTGGGGCCGGTCCACCGGCAACGTGGAGCGCTACGGCGCCTACGCGGTGCTCTCGGACGGGCGCAAGCTCGGCTTCACGGGTCCGGCGGCCTGCCTGGCCTGGCGGATCTCGAACGTCGCCCCCTCGACGAAGGTCACGTTCCGCGTGCAGGCCGGTCGCCGCGACCTCGCCTTCGGAAAGAGCGGCCAGGTGATCCTCCGCGCCGGAGCGGCCTACGTCGGCCCGAAGGCGCTGCGGGGCAAGGGCCTGCCGCGCACCTGCGAGTCGAGCGTCGCGCGCTGACGTCGGCGCTCTGACGGCCCGCCAGGCTCATCCCTGAGCCTGGCGGGCCCGCTCCGCCCTGGACGTCAAGGGGGGCTCCGCTCGCGCCGATGTCCGCGCGAGACCAACGGAGAGAGGAAGCCCCATGGCGCGGATGGTCCGGACGGCACTGGTCGCGGCAGGCGTAGCGGCACTCGTCGGAGCGGGAGCCGCGAGCGCGGACGCGCTGCTCACCGGCCGTGACATCGCCGACGGCTCGTTGACGGGGGCCGACGTGCGCAGCGGATCCCTCACCGAGAAGGACATCCGCCCGTCCTCGATCACGGGACGCGCGATCGCCGACGGCAGCATCCTCGTCGGAGATCTGAGCCCCGGGGTGCGCGCCTCGCTCGCGGCGACCGCTGCGCAGGGAGCCACCGGAGCCACAGGGGCCACCGGAGCGACCGGAGCCCGGGGTCCGGACGGGCCGCAGGGTCCGGAGGGTCCGGAGGGTCCCCAGGGCGATCCGGGAGCTCAGGGGCCTGCCGGCCCGGTCGCGCCCTCCTTCTTCGGCGACGGCTCCGACGGCGACCAGAGCCTCTCGGGGACGACCGCGCTCAGCCGCGACGTCTTCTACGACGACCTCACGTTGGCGGGTAGCGCCGTGCTCGACGCCAACGGCTACCGCGTCTTCGTACGCGGCACCCTGACCTTGGGCGCGAGCAGCCGGATCTCGAACGACGCGAACGGAACCTCCGGCGCCGACTCGGGCACCCTTGGCGGCGGCGGATCGAGTGAGGCGACCCTCGCCCGGTCGCTCGGGGGAGAGGGCGGCTGCAGCCAGCCCACGAGGGCCGACCCGACGGCCGCTGAGGGCTCGGTCGGCGACATCCGCAACGCCGCCCAGGCTGTGAGCGGCCGCCTCGCATCGGGGGCGCTCTACACGGGCGGAGGCTACGGCGGCTTCGACGGCGGCAGCCCCGACGGCGGAGGCGGCGGTGTGGTGCTCGTCGCCGCCGGCGCACTGGCGGGGCCGGTCTCCGGCACCGCGTCGATCACCGCGCGCGGGGGGGACGGCCTCTGCGGCGGCGGGGGCGGGGTGGCCGTGGTCGCGTCGGCGTCGTCTCTGCCAGGCAGCGTGACTCTGAACGTCGCCGGCGGCACGGCGTCGGCCGGTGCGAGCTGGAACGGCGCGACCGGGCGCGCCGTCTTCCTGGGGCCCTGAGGTCGGGTCCCGGGCGTCCCGGGGTTGCCACACCCCGCCATGCGGGCGCATGCTCGGGTCGTGCCCGCCCCGAGACCATCCCCGAGGCTCCCTCCACGCTGGTTCGTCCGCACCTTCTGGGTCGTCCATCGCGCCGTCTATTCGGTCACCCGCGGCCGCGTCGGCCTGCGGCGCCCGAGGGCGGACCGCTGGGGGATGCTCCGGCTCCACACGACCGGGCGCCGCTCGGGAGCGGAGCGGGTGGCGATCCTCGCCTACCTCGAGGACGGCCCGGACCTGGTCCTGATGGCGATGAACGGCTGGGCGGAGCCCGCGCCCGCGTGGTGGCTCAATCTGGAGGCACACCCGGACGCCGTCGTGGATCTGCCCGGCGGCTCGGTCCGCGAGGTCACCGCCCGTGAGGCGACGGGGGACGAGCGCTCACGCCTCTGGGCCATGTGGAGGGAGGCCGGGAGCGAGGACCTCGACGCCTACGCCGAGCGGCGGACCGACACCCCGCTCATCGTCCTGAGGAGGAGAGCATGACGACGCCGGACCCCACCGGGGACAGGTCGGCATCCGAGTTGATCGACGGCAGGATCGCCGACCTGGCGGACTGGCGCGGGGAGACCCTCGCCAGGATGCGCGGGCTCATCCACGACGCCGACCCGGATGTGATGGAGGAGTGGAAGTGGAGGGGCACCCCCGTCTGGGAGCACGACGGGATCATCTGCACCGGCGAGTCCTACAAGGCGGTCGTGAAGCTGACCTTCTTCAAGGGCGCCTCGCTGGAGGACCCCGCCGGGCTCTTCAACGCGAGCCTCGAGGGGAACGCACGGCGCGCGATCGACATCCACGAGGGGGAGGAGATCGACGCGGACGCGTTCACGGCGCTCATCCGCGAGGCGGTCGCCCTCAACACATCCGGCCCGAAGGCTCGGCCGGGGCGCGCGAAGTAGCGACGCGCTCCGGCCGGGAGCGCCGGGCCGGCTCCTCGTCAGATGCCCCGGTCGAACCTCGGGAGCGTCAGGGGCAGCGCCCCGGTGTCGCAGCTCACGCCGTCGAAGACACCGCTCGCCCTGATCTCCAGCTCGATCGCCGCCGGCCCGACCACGCCCGAGATGCTGCCGGCCCAGCCGCGCGACGATGGCGATGCCGACGCCGCGATGTCGATGCCGAACGCGCTCCCCGTGCGGGGCACCACCACGAGGTCCGCGGCCCCGGCGCGCGCCCTGCCGTCCGGGCTCGTGCAGGCGGCCTCCCAGTCCACGTGTCCCGCGACGAATCGCTCGCCGGCCACCAGCACCGCTCCGGTGGAGCTGTCGGGGTCCGGTGAGGAGCCCTGGTAGCGGTGCTGGAGGCGGTCCAGGCCGGCTGCCGTCGCCCGCAGTTGACCGAGCGGGACCCGCGCGGGCGTGCCGCTGCCGATCGAGTACACGAGCCCGTCCTCCCGCCAGATCAGCCACCGCTCGGGGCCGCGGGGGCCCTTCCCCGTCAGGAGGAAGCCGGGCCGGGCGCGCACGCGCGTCGCCGCGGCGCGGAAGCCCTGGCGCACGAAGTGCCGGCGTGTCGCGGCGAGCCCCGTGCACCTGCCGAAGGCCGCCGAGCCGATGGGGGCGCACCGCTGGAGGGCGATGATGCCCTCCGCGCCCCTCGGGGGCTGGTTCAGTATCCGCAGCGAGTAGACCCTGCCCTGGGCCCAGCCGGGTTCGATGAAGCCGTGTGGTCCCCCCATCAGGGGCGGGACGTACGCCGGCACCAGCGCCGCCGGAGCCACGCCCTCCTCGATCAGCCGCTCCGAGACCGGGAACAGGGCGAGCGTCGCGCCCTGTGCCTGCGCGCCGGCCGGCACGCTCACCGAGGTCGTGAGGCCCAGCACCAGGCAGGCGAGGCGGCCCCGGCGCCGGGCGGCGGCAGGGCGACCGCCGCAGGGCATCAGCTGAACGACCAGCTGTAGTTCTGCTCGTCGGCGGGGCCGCCGCGCGAGCCCGCCAGCTGCGCCGCCCCGAACGGGAACGGCCGGGGCGCGATCCCGATGCCCGTGTCGAGGTAGACCGGCATCACCGGACCGGTGAGGTCGTCGTTGCAGACGTTGTTGATCGGGAACCGGAAGCCCTCCCCCGTGCGGCCGACCGCCTCGTACGTTCCTTTGAGGTAGTCGAGCGTCAGGCGGCCCGTGGGCCCGAAGTCCGTGAGGGTGCCGAAGCGCTCGCAGCCGGTGGCCGACTCCTGGTCGGTGTAGGTCACGCTGCCGGCCGAGAGCCGGTAGCCGAAGACCCCCTTCGCCACGACCTGCTGCGCGGGGTCGAACGTGAAGACCATCGCGTTCGACTGCCATTTCTCGAAGCCGAGCGCGAGCACCCCCGCCGCGCCCTGGCCGCTCAGCACCGCGCTCCAGCTGCGCTTGACGATGAAGGCGTACTTCGGCCGCCCCCGGCAGTTGTCGCCGAGCCGGCGCTCGCGGCCGCTCCGCTCGCTGACGCAGACCCTGATGTCGTACACGCCGAGCGGTAGCCGCACCGGCGAGTCCTCCCCACGCTCGCATGCGCGGACCGAGTCGAACTCGAGCGGCGCCCCGCGACGCGGGCGCGTCGGCGCGGCGAGAGGGTCGAGGGAGCGGGTGGCGAGGACCGCCGAGACGCCCGGGCCCTCGGCCGTCATCGTCGCGACGATCCGCCCGGATCGTCGCCGGCCCGTGTTGCGCACCTCGACGCAGAAGCGCACCTGGGCCGTCGGCTCGGCCTGGAAGACCACCCGGGGCGAGACGCCCGCGGAGATCAGCTCGAGGTCGGGCCGCGGTGGCTGAGGCCGGCGCGGCGCGGCGTGCGCCGACGTCGCTGAGACCAGGAGCGCGGTCGCAGCGGCCAGGACGAACGCGACCCGGTACCGGGACCGCCGACCAGGACCAGCCGTGACGGGCATTCCGGCGGACCCCCTTCCACGTCGGCCGGTCCGCCGATGATCTCCCCGCGGCCGCTCGTGGGTCAATCCCCCGAGCGCGCCCGGCACCGGCCGGTGTGTCGTCTACTCCCGGATGTCCGCGGTGGCCCAGCCGGTCAGGGCGGCGGCCTGCTGCACCCAGGCCGCCATCTGCGCCTCGTCGAGATCGCCCTCGTGGACGTTGATCCAGCGCGCGTCCTTCGCCGTGCCCCCGGGAGGGACGGGTTGCAGCGAGGTGCCCTGGAAGAAGGTCACCTTCACGTAGTTCGTGAAGGTGTGGAAGCTGACGAACCAGCCCTGGCCCTCCATGCCGTAGAAGGGCGAGTTCCATTTCACGGCCTTACGCACGCCGGGCGCGTTACTCACGATGAGCGCGTCGAGGCGGCGCCCGATGTCGCGCTTCCAGCCCGGCATCGCCTCGATGTACGTCTGTACCGGGCCGTCGCCCTCACCCTTCGCGATCTGGGGGTTGCCGCCCGCGAGGAGCGGCGGCTTCGCGGACTCCGATGCCCCCGCGCCCCTGGCCGCGCGCGATCGCCCGCCCGCGCCGCCCGCCCTCGCGGGCTCAGCTGTGCCGGGCATTCCTCAGGCCCTCCGCGGCAGGTCCGGCGCCATCGCCGGCCCCGCAATCGCGGGCTTCCCGGCGTCTGCACTCAGAGGGACGTTCACGACAGGATCAGCTCCCGACGGCATGAGCGGCGCAGTGACGCGGGCATGCTCTCACACGGCATGCCACCGCCGGCTGTGCGCGCCGCCTGGAGTCCCTTCCGGCGGGGCGAACGGGCCTCGCGGGATTGTGCTCCGGCGCCTCGACGCCGCCCAGGGAAGGAGGGAGGCCTAAACTTCAGGCCTATGCCCGTTCGCCACCGCGACCCAACACCGGCCACCGTGACTGAGCTCTTCGCAAGGGCCTTCACGTGCGCAAAGACTGAATGCCAAGAGCTCCTCTACCTCGAGAACCCGGTCGGGCCCAACGGCAGACCGATTCGGAACTCTCGCGTCGCGCATATCTGCGCCCAAAGCGAAGGCGGTCCGCGTTGGGACGAGAAGATGTCCGAAGAAGACAATCGGTCGCACGACAACTTGCTCTTACTCTGCCTCAGGCATGCGGACCAAGTCGATCAGCCGTCACTGATCGCTATCCACACCGTCGAAGTGCTCAAGCAATGGAAGGCCAGTCAGATCCGCGAGCACCAAGAGTTGCGGCGCGGATGGAGCCTCGGGCCGGACGAGGTTCGCGAGGCTATGTCGGCTTCGTTCACAATTGTCGCGGAGACGCTGAGCCTCGGCGGCGAGGGCGGCAGGTCCCTGGGAGCGGGTGGCGGGGGCGGGGGTTCCATTGGCCCGGGCGCTCGCGGGGGCGACGGTGGTAGTGGCGGCGAGATTGTAGCCGCCACCTTCCTAGCCTCAGATCTTCCGGAGACGGTCGAGGTGACTGTTGGTGCGGCCGGGATCGCCGGAACCCTGGGCGGCGAGGGTGGAGACGGCGGGGACACCTCGTTTGGTGACTTGCTCACCGCGCGCGGCGGCCGCGGGGGCAAGGCTGGAACACTCGATGAGAAGCGGCTGTCAGACACCGAACGGCCGACGTGTCGGGCGGCCTTCTTTGCCGACCACGCGTCGGTTCGCGACGGCGTGATCAATATGCTCGGCGCAGGATGGCGGCAGGTTAACTGCACCAGAATGCCCTCCACCATCTCGGGCTACGCGGTGTCGATCGTTGAATACCCTCAAGGAGCCTCCTCGGCTACCTACGACATCGACATCTCCGTCATAGCGCCTTCAGGCCGTCGAGCCGCCGGCCACCGAGTCACTTTGGACCGCCCGCCAACGACTACTGGCATGTGGTACTTCGCTTGGGCCGCCGAGGCTGCCGAGTTCGGTCCTTGGCGGGTCGTGGCGAGCATTGGGGGCGACGAACTGTTTGCCCTCCCGCTGGAAATCACCGATCCGACTGCACCTGCCGCTTCAGCCTGAGGCAAGCCGGAGGAACCGGGGGGCAAGAGACGAGCGGAGGGGGAGGGATTCGAACCCTCGGCCGGGGGTTGCCCGGCAACGGTTTTCAAGACCGTCGCATTCGACCGCTCTGCCACCCCTCCGGGTCGGGCCGATCGCTACGATACGGCGTCTCTTGGGAGAGGTGGCCGAGTGGCTGAAGGCATCCGCCTGCTAAGCGGGTAATCGGGGTTAACCTGATTCGAGGGTTCGAATCCCTCCCTCTCCGTTTCCTCCCCGCGGGAATATCCCCGCGGGATGAGCGTCCTGATGGGTGAGCGCCGGAAGGGTCCGGCGCCGGTCCCAGGAGGCGCACGATGAGCTCGATCACCGCACGACGCCCGTTGATCGCGGCGGGCATCGCCGCGGCCGCCCTCGCAGGGGGGATCGCCGTCCAGCATTCGGCCACCGATCCGGCGGCCGGCGCCGGCACGTCCGTGCAGAAGGTCGTGCGCGGCGCCGGTGACATCGGCCCGGCGGTGGCGCGGTACCGGGCGTTGCTCGGTCCCGACAACGGCGGCGCGCCGGGTGGAGACCCGGACGGACGTCGCGAGATCAACTGGGACGGCGTCCCCGACTCGCTGGCGTCGCCGAACGGCTATCCGAAGAACTTCTTCAACGCGAAGACCGCGCCGCGCGCGCGGGGCGCGGTCCTCGGAACGCCCGGCACCGGGCTGCGGGTGAGCGCCGATTCCGACAACCCCGACGACGCGGCGCCGCGCTTCGGCGACATCAACCCCGCCTACACGGCCGCGTTCCGCACGTTCAGCGCCCAGCGCCTCTTCTCGCCGGTGGGGAGCAACGTCGTCAACCTGCGCTTCCGCGTCCCGGGCACGAGCACGCCGGCCGTGGTGCGGGGCTTCGGCGCCGTCTACACGGGCATCGACCGTCCCGAGAGCACGGCGTTCGAGTACTTCGACACACGCGGCCGGTCGCTCGGCAGCTTCTCGGTGCCGGCCGGCCGTAGGAAGCTCTCGTTCCTCGGGCGTCGTGTTCGACGACGCCGTCGTCGCCCGGGTGCGCATCGAGTACGGCAACCGGGCGCTCGGCCCGGACGAGGCCGGCGACATCGACGTGGCGGTGATGGACAACTTCATCTACGGGGAGCCGGTGGCCGCCTCCAGCGCTCCGTAGGTCCGGCCGTGAAACGGCGCGCGACCCTGGTAATCTCCCGGGTCGCGCGCCAGTAGCTCAGTCGGATAGAGCGCCGGTCTACGAAACCGGAGGTCACAGGTTCGAATCCTGTCTGGCGCATTCACTTCGGGGGTCGGGCGGGACGGATCCCGGCGGACCCCGCCCGGCCCGCGAGAGCCGGTGGGTTCGACCGCCGCTCAGGTCCCCGCGGGGACCCCCGCCGGCGCGCAGGTGAACCGGTCGGTGCGCAGCGTCTGGCGCCAGACCGTCGCGTCGGGGCCGCGGCGCACGCGCTTCAGCGTCACCGTTGCGCGCAGGCTCATGACGCCGTTCTCGGCGAGGACCGGCCCGAGTACGGCGCGCACGCCCGAGGTGGAGTGCGCCGGCAGCGCGGCGGCCGTGAACTCGCGGGTCGTGCGGGTCTTCTTCTTCACCGAGCGCCACTGCTCGCCGAGCACGAGCTTGTCGATCGAGACCTCGATCTGCTGGTAGTAGGTGGCGCCGCGGTCGGGCAGCACCAGGACGTTGGTGCCGAGGCTGCCGAGGGCGGCGACGGTGCCCGCAGGCCCGTCCAGGTAGCAGCCGGCCTTCAGCCACGTGGCGGAGTGCTCGTTCGCGGCGGGCGTACGCGCGCCGGCCGCGGTGAACGACCAGAGCAGCATCAGCCCGCATCCGAGCACCGCGAGCCAGCCCAGGGAGCGGGCCCATCCGCCGATCCGCCGTCGAGCACCCATGGTTGACCCCGTTCCTCGGCGGAGGCCGGCAGGCCTCCGCGGGTTCCGCCCCGTGGTCCTCACGCGGCGGGGATCGTCCTGATCCACGACCGACGGTAGGCGGGCCCCCGAACCGCGAGAACCGCCGATGGTCGCATCGGTGGCTCACCATTCGGGTAGGTCCGGCGGGTCCCGGCGGGGGGCCTACGCGGCCGGTGACGGAGGGGGCGGATCGGCGCGCAGACGCGCCAGGCCGCGTCGCGCCGCCAGCATCACGAACACGTCGAGGATCGCCGCGGCCGCCGCGGCCAGGACCATCAGCGGCACGAGCCCCTCCCACCCCCCGATGAGGGCTCCCACGAGCGGCAGCACGCCCACGTAGAGGGCCCAGACCGGCGCGCCGATGAGCGTCGCGTTCAGCGGGCCGCGACGTCCGGAGCGCAGCGCGAGACCGAACAGCAGCTGCGGCAGCGCCACGAACAGCGCGACCATCGCGAGCCCGGCGAGCGCGCCCGGCCAGCTCGCGGTGTCGCTCTCGCCCATGATCTCGGGCCAGATCGCCGCCGAGACGGCGCCCACGGCCACGAGCGCCGGTGCCGCGACCAGCGCGGCGATCGCGACGCGTCGCTCGAACACGGTTGCGGGGACCGCCCGCCGGGGCTCGTCCGTCATGGCCCATCCAGTCTGTCCGCCCTCCACCCGGCCGGCATCGTGGGCGGCCCGGCCGGGACCGCGGAGAAAGCCGCAGCGGCGGGTGTGCGAGCCTTGGGGGATGGCCGCCGGCACCCCCACCCTGCGTTCGCTGCTGCAGATGCCCGAGGTCGGGCGCACGATGGCCTCGTCGCTCGCGGGCCGCCTGCCCTACACGGCGATCGAGCTGCTGCTGATCCTCCGCGTACGCGAGCTCGGCGGCGGCTACGCCGCGGGCGGGGCGGTGGCGGCCGCGTTCGCGCTCGGGCTCGCGGCGGTCTCGCCCCTGGTCGGCCGGCTCGTGGACCGCAAGGGGCAGGGTGCCGTGCTGCTGCCCGCGGCCGTCGTCTGCGCCCTCTGCCTGGTGAGCATCGCCGTGATCCCCGATGCGACGCCCCTCGCCGTGATCGTGGCGCTGGCGGCCCTCGCCGGCATGTCCCACCCGCCCCTCGGCGGCGCGACGCGCGCGCTGTGGCCCGAGCTGGTGCCCTCCGAGCGCCGCCACGCGATCTACGCGCTCGAGGCGGCGGGGGTCGAGCTGACCTTCGTGGTGGGACCCCTGATCCTGGTCGGCCTGGTCGCGGCGCTGACGTCGCCCTCGCTCGGCCTGCTGGTGTGCGCCGTGCTTCTGCTGTCGGGGACCACCGCCTTCGCCACGATGCCGTCGTCGCGGCGGTGGCGGCCCGCGGGGGTCGCCCGCACCCTGGCGGGCGCACTCGCCAACCGGTCGCTGCTCGTCATGCTGGGCGCCGTCGCCTGCATCGGGGCGTCGTTCGGGGCGATCGAGATCGCCACCACGGCGCACGCCGAAGAGCACGGCAACGCCGCCCTGGTGGGTCCGTTGCTCGCCACCTGGGCGCTGGGCAGCCTGATCGGCGGGCTCCTGCTGGCGCGCGGGCGCCCGCCCGCCGACCCCGCCCGCCGGCTGGTGGCGCTGCTGGCCGCGACCGCCGCCGCCGACGCGCTGGTCGCGGCGGCGCCGAACCCGCTGTGGCTCGGAGCGGCCCTGCTGGCGGCGGGCGCCTGCATCGCCCCGGCCTTCGCCACCCTCTACGCGATGGTGGCCGACCTGGCCAGCGAGGGCACCCTCACCGAGTCGTACACCTGGCTGATGACCGGCATCGCGGTCGGGGTCGCCGCGGGGTCGGCCGGCGGCGGAGCGCTGGTGGACGGCGTCTCGACGCACGCCGCCCTCGCCATGGCGGCGGGCGCGGCGGCGCTGGCGAGCCTCGTGGCGGCCACCGGCGTCGCCCGCCTGCGCCCGGAGCGGGCGCAGGCGGGCTAAGCGGGGTCGCGCGCCACCACGAGCAGCGTGGCGTCGTCGCGCAGCCGTCCGGCCGAGACGGCGATGACCGCGTCCTGCACCCGGCGCACCATCCCCGCGGGGGGCAGCCCGCGCGCCTCGTCCAACGCCCCGAGCAGTCCCTCGATGCCGAAGGCCCGTGCGGTGCCGGCCACCGGCTGCTCCACGATGCCGTCGGAGTAGAGGATCAGCCGCGAGCCCGGCGGCAGCACGCATTGCGCGGCCCGTGGCTCGGATCCGTGCCCCGGCACGCCGAGCGGCCGGGTGACGCCGTCGATCAGGCTGGTGACCACGCCGTCGGCCGCCATCACCAGCGGGCGCGGGTGCCCCGCCGTGATCCAGCGCAGGACGCCGGTGCGCGTGTCCCAGACGGCGGCGACGGCGGTGATGAACGGCGAGCCCGCGGAGGCGCTTCGCACCGCCTCGTGCATGGCGCGTGTGGCGTCCTCGAGCGGGGCCCCCGAGCGTCGTGACGAGCGCAGCGCGCCGACCGCGAGCGAGGCGAGCGCGGCGGCCTCGTTGCCCTTGCCCACCGCGTCGGCCACGGTCAGCCAGAGGCCGTCGGCGTTGTCGGCGTAGTCGAAGAAGTCACCGCCCACCTCATAGCCCGGCAGCACGCCGCCGGCGACGTCGGCGCCCGTCACCCGGGCCAGCCGGGGCGGCAGGAGGTTCTGCTGGATCTCGGCGGCCGCGTGCGGCCGCGTGCGCCGCCGGGTCGCGTGGACGGCGTCGGTGTATCCGCTGCCGAGCTCGAGGGCGAGCGCAACCTCGGCCGCGAACCCGGTGAGCGGCGCGGCCGGGGCCGAGCGGCTGATGATCACCCCGAGCGCCCGGTCGCCGAGCACCAGCGGCTCGCAGGACGAGCCGGGGAGCGCCCGGTTCACCGCCGCGGCAGTGGCCGCGAGCGATCCGAGCGGGATCTCGGGCCCCACGCCGACACGCGCCTCGATGGCGCCGGGGAAGATGTCCGGGGCGCCCGCCAGCAGATGCAGCGCCGAGCCGTCGAGGTCCACGACGTAGATCGCGGTGGGCGAGCCGGCGAGGCGCGAGGCCGCCTCGACGATCCGGCGCGGCAGGTCGTGGTAGGCGCCCTCCTCGCGCAGCAGCGCCGCCGCCCCGTCCGGGTCGCCGGCCCCGGGGTCGAGCCGGGCCGGTCACGCGCGCCTGCGGGCGCGGGCCAGCTGCACGCCGAACACCGGCCAGACGGCCGCCTCGCGCACCAGGCCGCGCACGCTCATGCGGTCGTCCGAGGCCTCCAGGACGACGTCGATGAGCGTGCCGCGCAGGAGGGCGCGGAAGGCGACCCCCGCCCGGGGCGCGTGCCAGCGCGAGGTCACCACGACGATCTCGGCGCGCCCCCACGCGGCGCGCCACCTCGGTGACGTGCGCGGCGTTCTGGGCGGTGTGGGTGGCGCCGTCGTCGAGCACGATGCGCGCGTCGGCCCCCGTCCAGGCCCCGCGCATCAGCTCGGCCTCCGACCGGGCGCCGGGCGTGCGGGCCCACCCCGACAGCACGACCACGTCGTCCGCGCGCGCCACGCCCGCCGCCGCCTCGACGCGCGCGGCGCAGATCGGGTGCAGGCCCTCGTCGCCGCGCACGGAGAACCCGAGCACGGCGACGACGCGGGAGGCCCCGCTCACCCGCGCCGGTTCATCCACCGGAAGAAGAGCAGCGTCCCGGTGACCGTGATCACCAGCTTCACGGCCTTCCTCCCCCGCAGGCGCGACTCGCCGCTGGCCCGCGGGCGCATCTCGACGGCCACCTCCTCCACCCGCAGGCCGGCGGCGTTCAGGCGCATCAGGGCCTCCACCTCGGGCGCGCCGCTGGTGTAGGGCGTGCCCATCACCGGCATCGCCCGCGCGTTGGCCGCCACCATCCCGCTGCCCGGATCGTGGAAGGGGCGCCCGAGCCGCAGGCGCATGGCGCCCTGCAGCAGGCCGATGCCGAGTCGGCGCGCGGCGCTCGGCCGGTAGCGGTCCTCGCCGTAGCCCTCGCCGGGCGCGAAGCGCGAGCCGATCGCGACGTCGCAGGCGTCGGAGCGCACCAGCTCGATCAGCCGCGCCAGCTCGGCCACGGGGTGCTGGCCGTCGGCATCGACGCGTCCGCAGAACGCGTACCCGCGCGCGTGGGCCTCGCGGTAGCCGGTGGCGATGCCGATCCGCAGGCCCCGGTTCTCGCCGAAGGAGTGGACGTCGGCACCGTGGTCGCGCGCGACCTCCGCGGTGCGGTCGGTGGAGCCGTCGTCGATCACCAGCAGGTCGGCGCCGGGCAGCCCGCGCCGCAGCTCCTCGAGCACGGCGGGCAGGTTGTCCTCCTCGTTCCAGGCCGGGATGAAGACGATCACCTCGGCCCGCCGCGCTCCGTCGTCGCTCATGTGCGCTCCATCGAGATCGGGATGCCGCCGTCGGGTGCGGCGAGGTAGTGGACCCGGTAGGACGCGCCCTCCTCGAGGGCCTCGGCCTGGTACAGCTCGACACCGAAGCGGGCCGGCCCGACCTTCGCGAGCCACGTGTCGGTGACCGTGGACCCGATGCTCAGCGGCCCCTCGGCCGTCAGCACCCTGCGCTCCTCGAAGGCGGTCGTGAGGCGCCGGCCCCGGCGCGCGAAGAAGACGATGATCGCCAGGATCCAGGCGAGGATCGCACCGGCGACGACGCCCGCCACCGGTCCCCCGCCCGGGGTGGCGGCGATGCCCAGCACGACTGCGCCGATCGTCAGCGCGAAGACGATCACCAGGATCACCCGGGAGCGCGCCGCGCCGCGCCGCATCATCCGCACGGTCTGGTCGAAGCCGCGCGCCTGCTCCTCGGAGACCACCCCGCGGCCGTTGGCCTCGAGGTCGGCCTCCTCGAACATGAAGAGCTCGCCGAGGCGGGGGTCGAAGACCATCGTCGCCGAGCGTACCGCGCAGGGCCTGCGAGGATGCCCGCATGATCCGGCGCCTCTCGACGGTGTGCCTCGTGGTCGCGGCGGCGCTCGGCGCCGGCGCGTGCGGCAGCGACGACGGCAGCGCGGCGCCCGCTCCGCCCACGGCCGACCGCTTCGACGCGCGCCGCGCCTTCGCCGATCTGCGCATGCAGGTGGAGCTGGGCCCGCGCCCGGCGGGCTCGGCGGCCTCGCGCGAGCTCGCCGGGCGGCTGGTGGCGCGCCTGCCCGAGGGGGGCTTCGAGGCGGTGCCCGGCGACCTGCGCAACGTCGTCGGCCGGTTGCCCGGCCGCGGCAAGGCGATCGTGCTCGGGGCCCACTACGACACCAAGGACCTCCCGGGCTTCGTCGGCGCCAACGACGGCGCCGGCGGCGTCGCCGTCGTGCTCGAGCTGGCGCGCGTGCTCGCGGCCGATCGCCGCGCCTGCCAGCGCGAGGTGCGGGTGGTGCTGTTCGACGGCGAGGAGAGCCCCCGCGGCTCCAGCGACTTCGCGGCCGACGGCCTGCGGGGCAGCAGGGCCTATCTCGCCGCACATCCGCGCGGGCACCGGGCGATGATCCTGGTCGATTTCGTCGCCGACCGGGACCTGTCGATCCCGCGCGAGGCCAGCTCCAACCCCGCGCTCTGGGGCAAGCTGCGCCGCGCGGCGGCGGCCGCCGGGGCCGCGCACGTCTTCCCAGATCGCGTCGGCGGCGGCGTGCTCGACGACCACACCCCGTTCCTCGAGCGGGGCGTGCCGGCGATCGACCTGATCGACTTCGACTACCCCTACTTCCACACCCCGGCCGACTCGCTCGAGAGGGTCTCGGCCCGCTCCCTCGACCTGGTGGGGGAGACGCTCGTCGTGCTCCTGCGCCGGCTGCGCGCGGAGACCTGCCGGCCGGGCTGAGGTCGTCGTGAGGACCGCGCGGCGGGGTTACGGCCTGTCACTTCGGCCGCGTGGCGATTGCCCGTCGCGTGGCGCGGGACTACGTTCGGGCGCGCGATGACCGATTCCAATTCAGTGAACGGCACCTCCTACGACTACGACCTGATCGCGATCGGCTCGGGCCCCGGCGGCCAGCGCGCCGCGATCCAGGCGGCCAAGCTCGGAAAGCGCGTGGCGCTGATCGAGCGCAAGGTTGACATCGGCGGCGTCTGCGTGCGCACGGGGACGATCCCGTCGAAGACCCTGCGCGAGGCGACGGTCGCGCTCAGCGGCTACCGCGACCGCGGCTTCCTCGGGGCCTCGCACGCCAACGGCCACAACATCGGCATGGAGGAGCTGGTCTTCCGCACCGATCAGGTCGTGCGCAACGAGGTGGACGTCGTGCGCGACCAGCTCCAGCGCAACGGCGTGGACCTCTATGACGGCACCGCGTCGTTCATCGACTCGCACACCCTCGCCGTGGACGACCGCGACGGCCACCAGCGCCAGACGCTGACCGCCCGCCACATCGTCATCGCCACCGGCACGACGGCGACGCGCGACGAGCACATCCCCTTCGACCGCAAGCGCGTCATCACCAGCGACGACGCGATCACGATGGACCGCCTGCCGCGGACGATGGCCGTGATCGGCGCCGGCGTGATCGGGCTCGAGTACGCGAGCATGTTCGCGGCGCTCGGCACGCGCGTCACCCTGATCGACAAGCGCCCGCGCCTGCTGCCCTTCATCGACTCCGAGGTCATGGACGCGCTGGCGTTCCACATGCGCGAGCGGCGCATGACGCTCTGGCTGGGCGAGGAGGTCAGTGGCGTCGAGCTCGACGAGGGCGACGACGGCAAGGTCCGCATCCACCTGGTCAGCGGCAAGCACATCGTGGCCGAGAAGGCGCTCTACTCGATCGGCCGCAGCGGCGCGACCCGCCGCCTCAACCTCCCGGCCGCCGGCCTCGCGCCCGACGACCGCGGCCGCCTGGTCGTGGACGAGCAGTACCGCACGGTCGTCCCGCACATCTACGCGGTGGGCGACGTGATCGGGTTCCCGAGCCTCGCCTCCACCTCGCTCGAGCAGGGGCGCCTGGCGGCCTGCCACGCCTTCGGCATCGCGGCCCGCAGCGTGCCGTCGCTGGTGCCCTACGCCGTCTACACCATCCCCGAGATCTCTGCCGTCGGCCGCACCGAGGAGGATCTCACCCGCGACGGGATCCCCTACGAGGTGGGCAAGGCGCAGTACAAGGAGATCGCGCGCGGCCAGATCATCGGCGACCGCACCGGCCTGCTGAAGCTGATCTTCCACTGGGAGACCCACGAGCTGCTGGGCGTCCACATCATCGGCGAGGGCGCGAGCGAGCTGATCCACATCGGCCAGGCCGTGATGACCTTCGGCGGCACGGTGCGAGCACTTCGTCGAGACCGTCTTCAACTACCCGACGCTGGCCGAGTGCTACAAGACGGCCGCGCTCGACGGGCTCAACCGGCTCGACTCCTGGCAGACGGCCGTCCCCGAGGCCGCCGCCACCCTCACGGCCGAGTAGCTCCGCCGCCGCCCGTCAGGGCCTCGGCCTCACGCCTCGTCGGCGATGCGCGCGGCCGCCGCCATCGGGGCGTCCTGCAGCAGGCCCGCCCCGGCGGTGTGGGCGATCTCGACCGATGCGCCCCGTCCGGCAACCGCCACGCGGTAGGCCCCCGCGAGCTCGGCGATCTCGCGGGCAACGGCGCGAAGGGGCTCCTCGCGCTCGGCGCAGAGCACCACCAGATCGGGCTCGAGGCGCCGCGCGGTGTCGCGCAGCGTGTCGATCGGCGTGTCGGCTCCGAGATAGGTGATCCGCCATCCGTGCTCGCGCAGGCCGATGCCGAAGCAGAGCAGACCGAGATCGTGCTGCTCGCCGGAGGGGCAGGCGAGCAATGCGCGCGGTCCGCTGCCCACGTCGAAGCCGCGCGCGAGGCCGAGCAGGCGTCCGCGCAGCAGGGCGCTGGCGAAGTGCTCCTGGGCCACGGTGAGCGTGCCGTCCTCCCAGCGGTCGCCGATGCTGCGCACGTACGGGAGCACAACGTCGCGCAGCACCACCTCCACGCTGAAGGTGGCGAGCAGGCGGTCGAGGACGCCCTGGGCCTCGACGTCGCGGAAGGCCTCGAGCGCCGTGCCGAGCTCGGCACGGCCGCTCGCGAGCGCGGCGTCGCGATCGTCGACCGAGGGCGCCGTCGGGGCGTCGAGCACCATGCGCGCGGCGACCGCCGCCGAGTAGCCCTGGGCCAGGTTGCGCCGCATCGCCCCGACCCGCTCGTCGTCCCGGGCGCTGTAGAGGCGGAAGCCCCCGTTCGAGCGCTCGGGCGACAGCAGGCCGTAGCGGCGCTCCCACACGCGCAGCAGGTCGGGTGTCACCCCGTGGCGCCGGGCGAGCTCCCCGATGCGCAGGAGGGCGGTGGGACCGACCGGCTCGCTGGTCAGCGGTGACATGGGCGCCTGAACCTCGACAACCTGTCCAGAGTACCGCCCGGACGCCGGCCGCCGGGGGGGATCGGTCGTCTGTACCGATGGTGAACATACCCTGGACAGACTCTTGACACATTGTCTGCCGAGTGGTGAAGTGCATCTCGTGATCAACGAAGCCGACATCCGGGTGACCGAGACGGGCCGCAGCCGAGCGGCCGCGATGGAGCGCTTCACACGGGATCTGGCGAAGGCACTGACGCCGTCGCTGATGCCCGACCCGCGCCGCCCCGGCTGGTCGGAGGGCTACCTCTTCGAGGTCTGCCAGTCCGGCATCTCCCGGCTGGCTGCCGACCCCCGCTCCCAGCCGATGGCCGCCCGGTCGCTCTTCACGGCGGCGCGCTCGCTGATGAAGGCGCAGGACCAGCTCCGCGCCTCCCAGATCATCGACGCCCACTTCAACCGGGCCCGCTCCTACTTCGACGCCGAGCGCGGCCCCGGCGGCGCGACGGGATCGACGCCGCGCTGCGCGGCGCTCAACCGCAAGGGCAAGCCCTGCGGACGCGAGCCGATCTGGGGCACCCCGTTCTGCGTGTCGCACACCGTCCGCCCCCGGGCCGCGGCGTAACACCCTCGAGGGCCGTCCCGGCGTCATGCCGGTCGTCTAACCTGGCGGCGATGGACGTCCGCCTCGCCGTGACCAGCAAGCGCGACTCGCGCGCCTACTCGGGTGCCGACGTGACCGACGAGACCGCCCGGCGCATCCTCGACGCCGGCCGCCTGGTGGGCAGCGCGCGCAACCGCCAGCCGTTCCGGTTCATCGTCGTGGAGGGGGAGGCCGTCCCCAGCGTGGCCGACACGGTCTACGTGGCCGGCAACGTCCTCGATGCCGGCCTGGTCGTGGTGGTCGTGGTCAGCCCCGGCGGCGGGCTGGTCGACTTCGACGCCGGCCGAGCGGCCCAGAGCATGATGCTGGCCGGATGGGCCGAGGGCGTCACCTCGTGCCCGAACGGGATCGCCGATCCCGACGGCCTCGCCCGCGCCCTCGGCATCGAGCCCCCCGAGAGGGCGGTGGTCGTGATCTCCTTCGGCCCTCCCCGCCGGCCCCGCGAGCCGGAGCGCCGCACCCCCGAGGAGTGGAGCGCCCGGGCCAAGCGGCAGCCGCTCGACGCGATCGTCTCGCACGTCGGGGCGGTGGCCGGGTGAAGCTCGCGCGCAGCGGACGTCTCTCGGCCCGCGGGCCGGGCGAGGCGGCGATCGGCCACGCCGACGCCAGCCTGCTCACCCGCCCGTCCGATCCCGAGTTCCTGCACAGCGACCCCTGGCGGGTGCTGCGCATCCTCGGCGAGTTCGTCGACGGCTTCGACGCCCTGGCCCGGGTGGGCCCGGCGGTGTCGGTGTTCGGCTCGGCCCGGACCGCTCCCGACAGCCCGCACTACGCGCTGGCGCGTGAGGTGGGCGCCCTGCTGGCCGAGCGCGGCTTCGCCGTCATCACCGGCGGCGGCCCCGGGATCATGGAGGCGGCCAACCGCGGGGCCGCCGACAAGGACGGCATCTCGGTGGGCTGCACGATCGAGCTGCCCCGCGAGCAGGCCGTCAACGAGTACGTCAACCTGGCGATCGCCTTCCGCTACTTCTTCGTGCGCAAGACGATGTTCGTGAAGTACTCGGAGGCCTACATCGTCTTCCCGGGCGGGTTCGGGACCCTCGACGAGCTGTTCGAGTCGCTCACGCTGATCCAGACCGCCAAGGCGCTCAGCTTCCCCGTGGTGCTCTGCGGCAGCTCCTACTGGGCGGGGCTGGTGCGCTGGATCCAGGCCCGGCTGCTGGAGGACGGCTACATCGGCCGCGGCGACATGGACCTGATCCAGCTCTCCGACTCGGCCGAGGAGATCGTGAAGCTCGCGGTGGGCGACAGGACCGTGTGAGCGCTCCGCCCGCCTGGCACGTCGGCGCCTGGGGGCCGCTCGGCTGGCTCGAGACGGTCCTGAAGTCGGCGGGGATCGTGGTCGGGATCGCCGCCCTGGTCGCGACACTCGGCGATCCGGCCGACGGTCCCGAGGGGGCGCGCCTGGCCCAGGTGGTCGTGCTCGGCCTGCTCGCCCTGGGCCTTGTGGCGGCGATCGCCGACCGGCTCGCCGACCGGGAGATCATCGGCATGGTCTTCATCGTCACCATGAACATCGGGCACGACGCGATGCTCATCGCGCTCCTCCGCGACGCCGACCTCGGGGGGCACCTGCTCGCCTTCGCCGGCCTGATGCTCGCGGGCGACCTGGTGAAGCTGGTCTTCCTGAGGACGACCGGCTTCACGGTGCGCTCGGTGCCGCCGGCCGCCGTCTACGGGCTGGTGGGCGCCTACGCCGTCGCCTACGCCGCGCTGATCGTCATCGAACTCGCCGCATCCTGATCGCCCGCTGGGCGAACGACTCCCGCCACCACAGCGGCAGGTGGGCGAGCGCCGCGCCGCGCTCGAGGTCGGCCGCCGCCGCGGCGCCGTCCGAGCAGGGCGGCGACCTCCCGCACGCTCATCGACCCGGTCGCGGCCCGCTCGCGCACCACGGGATCGCCCGCCTCCACGGTCCCCTCCTCGATCACGCGCAGGTAGAAGCCGGTGCGCCCGCTGCGCAGGAAGGGCTTGGCGAAGGCCGGGTCGCCCATCCGCGCGGCCAGCTTGAAGCAGGGGATGCGCGGCTGGCTCACCTCGAGCAGCGCGCTGCCGGCGCGGAAGCGCGTCGCCGATCGCCACCTCGTCCTCGGAGACACCGTCGATCGTGAGGTTCTCGCCGAACCAGCCGGGCGTCAGGTCGTCGCGGCCGAGCTCGCGCGCCCACGCGGCGTAGTGCTCGTGCGGGTAGGCGTAGACGGCCTTGTCCACTCCGCCGTGGACGCTGAGATCGGCCTGTCCGTCTCCCGCGAGGTTGAGGGCGCCCACGGCCACGGGGCCCGCCACGGGCTCCTTCACGATCCCGCTCTCCACCACGCCGCCCGGGTGCGGGAGCGGGCGGGGCATGCCGACATTGACGGAGATGATGCGCATCGACGGCCCGAAGCTACTCTGCGGCGATGGCCCGCGTCTTCCCCCGTGACGAGCACTTCATGCGGATGGCGCTGCGCGAGGCGGCCGAGGCGGCCCAGCACGACGACGTGCCGGTGGGCTGCGTCGTGGTGCGCGAGGGCGAGGTCATCGGGGCCGCGCACAACGAGCGCGAGGTGCGCGCCGACCCCACCGCCCACGCGGAGATCCTCGCCCTGCGCGCCGCCGCCCTGACCCTGGGCGGCTGGCGCCTGCTCGGCACCGTCCTCTACTGCACGCTGGAGCCCTGCCCGATGTGCGCCGGGGCGATCCAGCAGGCGCGGGTGGCCCGGGTGGTCTACGGGGCACCCGATCAGAAGGTGGGGGCGGCCGGCACCGTGATAAACCCGCTCCAGGATCCCCGCCTGCTGCACCGCGTCGAGGTGCAGGGGGGCGTGCTCGCCACCGACGCGCTCGGCCTATTGCGAGGGTTCTTCGACGACAGGCGTTAGGGCGACGTAAACCCGTGGAGCGGGTCCGGAACCTGTTGGTACGCTCGGCCCCGCCCGTGATCTGAATGAGGAGACATCTGTGAGACGACAGGTCAAGACGCCCCGGCGAACGCTGACCGGACTCGCGATCGCCACCGCGGCGTCCGCCGCCCTCGCACTGCCCGCGACGGGGGTCGGCGGTGTCGCCGCCCTCCAGGACGACGTGCTCGCGACGGCGTCGCTCTCGCAGATCCCGACCCGGCTGGAGCTGGTGAAGGAGACCAACGCGAAGGTGGCCCGCGTTCGACATCCTCTGGTCGCTGGTGGCGCCGACGCCGCCGGCGAACCCGACCGACCCGAACGACAAGGCCTATGACTGGAGCCGCGTCGACGCGATGCTTCAGCGGGCTCGCCGCGGCGAACATCACGCCGATCGTGAGCACCTACAGCACCCCGAGCTGGGCGATCGCGGGCCGCAACGACACGCAGACGACGCTCTACGACCCCGACGCCCCCACCACGGCGGCGTTCGGCGCGTTCATGAAGGCCGTCGCCACGCGCTTCAGCGGCAGCTTCACCCCCACGGGCGCCGCGGCGCCGCTGCCGCGCGTGCGCCACTTCGAGATCTGGAACGAGCCGAACCTCAAGGGCTTCTTCCGCTTCAACGGCGCGAGCAACCTCAGCAAGTACAAGGGGCTCGTGAAGGCCGGCTACACCAACATCAAGGCCGCCAACACGAACACGATCGTCATCGGCGGCGTCGGCGGCCCGCGCAGCAGCACCGGCAACGGCAACATCAGCGCCAAGGTGTGGCTGAACGGCCTGGTGAACGACAAGAGCGTCAAGTTCAACGCCTACTCGCAGCACATCTACCCCTCGCAGGGCCCGCTCTTCTTCTCGCGCAGCTACGCCAAGGCGTTCCCGACCTGGGAGAGCCTCGACGAGATCCTCGCGACGCTCGACAGCAAGAAGCGGGGCATGAAGCTCTACATCACCGAGGCCGGGTACACGACCGAGACCACGCCCTTCCGCAAGGTCAAGGTCACCCCCGCCAAGCAGGCGCTCTACCTGAAGCAGATCTTCAACCTCAAGACGGTCAAGAGCGCCCGGGTGGCCGCCGTGGTCTGGTTCAACCTGCAGGACAACGTCAACTGGCCCGGCGGACTGCTCACCGAGGCCGGCGTGAAGCAGCCGAGCTACGCCGCCTTCCGCACCGTGGCCGGGCGCCCGATCGCCCCCGCGCTGCGCGCGGAGCTGGCCCGCTAGCGACCGTCATCCGTGGAGGGGCCCCCGGCCGGGGGCCCCTCCACGCCGGCGGCTCATGCGGCCGCCGCGCCCTCGGCCTCGGCCTTCAGGTCGGAGGCGTAGCGCTCGAAGACCGGCGCGAAGTCGGGCAGCGTCCGCGCGATCATCGGCACCATCAGCCCGCGGAACGTCTCGGCCATGGTGAAGCGCGTCCCATCTCCGCGCGGCTCCAGCGTGTAGACCCGCACCCCCCGGAACATGGGCGCCCGACCGTCGGACCACACCATCCGCCGGGGGGCGTCGAACTCCGCGACGGTGACCTTGAACGTCCGGTCCGAGACAGGGACCGTGATCGCCAGGCGCTCACCGGCCGCGATGTCGCCCGTGATGCTCGTGACGGTCGAGTTCCAGCGGGGGAAGCCGGAGGCGTCGGTCAGGAGCGTCCAGACGCGCTCGGGCGGGGCGTCGATGTCGGCCGACACCGAGCATCCCCGGCTGAAGGTCGATCGGCTGCGCATGGCGGTCCCGTCGGGTGAAGGCATGGGGCTCCCTCTCGGGTCTACTGGCGGGCGGAGCGGCTATGTAACCCCGCCGTTACCGATGGGGTCAACCCCGCAAGGCCCTTCTGGAGACGGTGTTGCGCGCGGCCTTGTCGATGCTCGTCCGATGGTCGAGCATCGGTCGCCAGCACCGGGACAACCGCACAAGGGGATCGCCGTGGGCACCACCAGGACCGTCAGCACCATCTCCGGTGTGCCCCTCGAGCCCGTGTACGGGCACAGCCCCTCAGAGCCGCCTCCCCCGCCGGGCGAGTACCCCTACACGCGCGGGCTGCACCCGCAGATGTACCGCACCCGTCCGTGGACGATGCGCATGTTCGCCGGGTTCGGCTCGCCCGAGGACACCAACGCCCGCTTCCGGCACCTGCTCGAGGAGGGCCAGACCGGCCTCTCGACCGCCTTCGACATGCCGACCCTGATGGGGTTCGACCCCGACCATCCGTCGTCGCTCGGCGAGGTGGGGCGCGAGGGGGTCTCGGCCGCGTCGGCCGGCGAGATGCAGCGGCTCTACGCCGGCATCGACCTCGGCGCGGTCTCGACCTCGCTGACGATCTCCGGCCCGGCACCGGTCGCCCTCGCCCTGTTCGTGGTGGCGGCGCGGCGGTCGGGGGTGGAGCCCGCGCGGCTGCGCGGCACCCTGCAGGCCGACATCCTCAAGGAGTTCATCGCCCAGAAGGAGTGGGTCGTGCCCGAGCGGCCCTCGATGCGGCTGATCGGCGACCTGATCGCCTGGTGCACCGAGGAGATGCCGCTCTGGCACCCGGTCTCGGTGAGCGGGTACCACATCCGCGAGGCCGGCTCGACGGCCGCCCAGGAGCTCGCGTTCACGCTCGCCGACGGGCTCGCCTACGTCGAGCACCTGGTCGCCCGCGGCGTCGACCCCGACAGCTTCCTGCCGCGCTTCTCGTTCTTCTTCAACCTCCACATCGAGCTGTTCGAGGAGATCGCCAAGCTGCGGGCCGCGCGCCGGCTGTGGGCGAGCCTGATGCGCGATCGGGTGGGCGCGCGCGATCCGCGCTCGTGGCAGATGCGCACCCACGTGCAGACCTCGGGCGTCTCCCTCACCGCCCAGCAGCCCATGCTCAACATCGCCCGGGTGGCCATCGAAGCGCTCGGTGCGGTGCTCTCGGGGACGCAGAGCCTGCACACCAACGCCTACGACGAGACCCTGTCCATCCCCACGCCCGAGTCGGCGACCCTGGCCCTGCGCACCCAGCAGATGATCGCCGAGGAGACCGGGGTGTCGGCCGTCGCCGACCCGCTGGGCGGCTCGTACTACGTGGAGGCGCTCACCGACGAACTGGAGCGCCAGGCCCGCGACTACATCGCGCGCATCGACGCGATGGGCGGGATGGTGGCCGCCGTGGAGGAGGGCTTCCCGCAGGCGGAGATCGCCGACGCCTCCTACGCCTACCAGCGCGAGTTCGAGCGGGGGGAGCGACGGGTGGTGGGCGTGAACGCGCACGTGGAGAGCGAGGGCGACGAGCCGGCGATCCACCGCGCCGACGGCGCCGTCGAGGCGCGTCAGGTGGAGCGCATCCGGGGGCTGCGCGCCGGCCGCGACGCCACGGCCCACACGGCCGCCCTCGTGCGGCTGCGCGCGGCATGCGCGGGCGACGACAACGTGATGCCGTTCCTCGTGGACGCGGCCGAGGCCGACGCCACGGTGGGCGAGATGTGCGACGTGTTCCGCGAGGCATGGGGCTGCTACCGCGATCCGGGGCGCTGGTGAGCGCGATGGACGACGCGGTGATCGTGGAGGCGCTGAGGACGCCGGTCGGACGCCGGCGCGGCCGCCTGGCCGGCTGGCACCCGGTCGACCTCGCCGCCGAGGTGGTGCGCGCGGTGGTGGAGCGCAGCGGCATCGACCCGGCATCGGTGGACGACGTGATCGTGGGCTGCGTGGACCAGGTGGGCGAGCAGGCGATCAACGTCGCCCGCTCGATCGCCCTGGCGGCCGGGCTACCCGAGACCGTGCCCGCCACGACGGTCGATCGCCAGTGCGGGTCGAGCCAGCAGGCCGCCCACTTCGCCGCCCAGGGCGTGATGGCCGGCGCCTACGACATCGTCATCGCGGCGGGCGTCGAGTCGATGACGCGGGTGCCGATGTTCGCGAACGCCCCCGACCGCTCGGAGGTCTACGGCCCGCGCTTCCGCGCGCGCTACGGCGCTGGGCGCCGACGATTTCATCGACCAGGGCATCTCCGGGGAGATCGTCGCCGAGCGGTGGGGCGTGACGCGCGAGCAGATGGACCGATTCGCCGCCGCGTCGCACCGCAAGGCCCTGCGGGCCACCGAGGAGGGGCGCTTCGCGGGCGAGATCGTGCCGATCGCGGTGACCGGCGCCGACGGCGACCGTGGGCGTGATGGATCGCGATGAGGGCATCCGCCCGGGGACCACCGAGGAGGCGCTCGCCGCCCTGGCCCCCGTGTTCCGCGAGGACGGGCTGCTCACGGCGGGCAACTCCTCCCAGATCTCCGACGGGGCGGCCGCGCTGCTGATCATGTCGGCGCGCCGGGCCGCCGAGCTCGGGCTGCGGCCGCGGGCCCGTTTCCACGCCTTCGCCCTGGCCGGGGTCGACCCGGTGGAGATGCTGTCGGCCCCGATGCCCGCCACCCGGACGGCGTTGCGCCGCGGCGGCCTGTCGCTCGCCGACATCGACCTCTACGAGGTGAACGAGGCCTTCGCCTCGGTGCCGCTCGCCTGGCTCGCCGACCTCGACGCCGATCCGGACCGCCTGAACGTGAACGGCGGCGCCATCGCCCTCGGCCACCCGCTGGGGGCCACCGGCGCCCGGCTGATGACCAGCCTCGTCGCCGAGATGGAGCGCTCGGGCGCCCGCTACGGCCTGCAGGCGATGTGCGAGGGCGGCGGCATGGCGAACGCGACGATCCTGGAGCGGTGCGACTGAGCGGCGTGCGCCGACCCCGGGCGGCCGGCGGGGGCGATCGACAGACTGCGCGCATGAGCACCGACCCGACACCTGGGCGGGCATCGCGCCCACGTACCGTGCTTCGCACCGGCGAGACGGTCACCCCGCTCGAGCTCTTCTTCGATCTGGTCTTCGTGCTCGCGCTGACCCAGTGCACCGCGCTGATGGCCGACGCGCCCACCTGGGAGGGCCTCGCGCAGGGCCTGCTCGTGCTGGGGGTCCTGTGGTGGGCGTGGGTCGGCTACGCCTGGCTGACGAGCGTGGTCGATCCCGAGGAGGGGATCGTCCGGATCGCGATCTTCGCGGCGATGGCGGCGTTCCTGGTGGTGTCGTTGTGCGTCCCCGAGGCCTTCGGGGACCTCGGCCTGCTCTTCGCGGGCGCCTACGCCGTCGTGCGCATCTCGCAGATCGTGCTGTTCGTGCTGGCCAGCCAGGGCGATCCCGGGCTGCGCGCGTCGGTCATCGGCCTGGCGGTCTCCACCGTGATCGGCTCGGGGCTCCTGGTGGGAGCGTCCTTCGCGGACGGCCTGCTCCAGGGCGCGCTCTGGGCGGTGGCGCTGCTGCTCGACGCGGGCGGCCCCTACCTCTTCGGCTCCGAGGGCTGGAAGCTGCGCCCGCGCCACTTCGCCGAGCGCCACGGGCTGATCATCATCATCGCCCTGGGCGAGTCGATCGTCGCGATCGGCATCGGCTCCCAGGCGGGCGTCGATGCCGGCGTGGTGACCGCCGCCGTGCTCGGGATGGCCGTCGCGGCGGCGCTCTGGTGGCTCTACTTCGACGTGGTCGCGCTGGTCGCCGAGCGCAAGCTCTCGCGCGCCGCGGTCGGCAGGGAGCAGAACGAGCTGGCCCGCGACTCCTACTCGTACCTGCACTTCCCGATGGTGGCGGGCATCGTGCTGCTGGCGCTCGGGATGAAGAAGACCCTCGGCCACGTCGGCGATCCGCTCCACACGGTTCCCGCGGTCGCGTTGCTCGGCGGCACGGCCCTCTACCTGCTGGCCCACGTCGCCTTCCGGCTGCGCAACGTCCACACGCTCAACACCCCCCGGCTGCTGACCGCGATCGCACTCGTCGCGCTCGTGCCGCTCGCCATCGAGGTGCCCGCCCTCGTGAGCATCGCCATCCTGGCGGCGATCCTGACCGCGCTGATCACGCTCGAGACGATCCGCTTCGGCGAGGCGCGGGACCGCATCCGCCACCAGCTCGAGGAGCACTAGGCCCCGCTCGGCAGCACCGGTCAGGGGCACCAGGCGGGTGCCGGTGGCCTTGAAGGTGGCGACCGCCTCGTCGCCCTCGGCGAGGCCCATCCGCTCGAGCGACAGCGTGGTGATCTCCGCGGTGAGACCCGCCACCTGCACGCGGGCGAGGTTGGAGAGGCGCACGACCGACGTGATCCGCCCGCGGACGTGGTTGAGCGTGGAGTCGGCCGCGACCGCCCGCGCGATCGTGATCTCCGACGGATGCACGACCACCCCGACGGCCCCCGCGAGCCGGTCGCTCGAGTAGACCGCCGCCCCGCCCGGCGAGGCGGACCACGGTCAGCCCGCCCTCCTCGCCCTCCGCCTGGCCCGGCAGCAGGTTGGCGCCCGTGAGGCTGGCGACGAAGGGGTCGGCCGGCCGGGCGATCAGCTCTCCCGGAGCGCCCTGCTGCACGAGACGGCCGGCCTCGAGCACGGCGACACGGCCGGCGAGCGCGCTCGCGTCGGTGAAGCTGTGCGTCACCAGCAGCGTGGGCAGGCCGAGCTCGGCCAGCAGCTCGCGCAGCTCCCCGCGCACCGCCTCGCGCGTGTGGGGGTCGAGGGCCGCCATCGGCTCGTCGAGCAGCAGCACCTCCGGCTCGCGCGCGAGCGCGCGCGCCAGGGCGACGCGCTGGCGCTCGCCGCCCGACAGCTCGGCCGGGCGCGCGTCGGCCAGGTGGCCGATGCGCAGGCGCTCCAGCAACTCGCGCGCCCGCGGCCGGCCGGCCGAAGGCCACGTTGCCGAGCACCGACATGTGGGGGAAGAGCGCGTACTCCTGGAACACCAGGCCCACGCGCCGTCGCTCGGGCGGCAGGTTGACCCGCCGCTCGGAGTCGAACAGCACCCGGTCGCCCAGGGCGATGCGCCCGCGCTCGGGGCGCGTCGAGCCCCGCGACCGCGCGCAGCAGGCTCGACTTGCCCGACCCCGAGGGTCCCACGACCGCCACCGTCTCCGCGCCCACCTCGAGGGCGAGCGTCAGGCGGAAGGAGCGCCGCGGAAGATCGAGGTCGAGGGCGAGACGAGGCGGGTGGTCCACGAGGAGGCCAGTTTGACGATCGAGCAGGATGAGAGCGCTCGCGCCGATCAGCAGGCCGCCGATCGCCAGGGCCGCGTCGAAGTCGGATGCGAACTGGGAGTAGATCGCGAGCGGCAGCGTCTGGGTGACGCCCTGGAGGTTGCCGGCGAAGATGATCGTGGCGCCGAACTCGCCGAGGCCGCGGGCGAACGACAGCGCCCAGCCGGCCGCGAGGCCGCCCGAGGCGAGCGGAAGGGAGACGCGCCAGAAGGTCCGCCCCGGCCCCGCCCCCAGGCTGCGCGCGGCGTCGACCAGCGTCGGGTCGACCGCCTCGAAGGCCGCGATCGCCTGGCGGATGTAGAAGGGGCTGGCGACGAAGGCGACGGCCATGACCACGGCCGCCTCGGTGAAGGGGATGCTGATCCCGAGCGCGGCGAGCTCATCGCCGAGCAGTCCCGCCCGCCCGAAGGCGGCGAACAGGCGCGATGCCCGCGACGACCGGCGGCATCACCAGCGGCAGCTCGATCAGGGTGATCAGCGCCGCCCGGCCGCGGAAGCGGTGGACGGCGATCAGGTGCGCCATCGGCGTTCCGACCACCAGGATCAGGGCGCTCGCGATCAGGCTGGTGCGCAGGCTGAGCAGCAGGGCGTCGGTGGCGACGTCGCTGCCCAGTTGCGTCCACATCTCGGCGGGGGAGATGCGCAGGAAGATCGCGAGCAGCGGCAGCAGCAGGAAGGCCGTGCGCGATCGCCGTCATCACCGCGGCGATCGCTCCGAAGGCGTGCCTCATCCGCCCTCCGGCAGCCCGAAGCCCAGGCGCGCGAGCACCGCGCGCCCGCGCGGTCCGAGCGAGCCGCGCGACGAAGGCGTCGGCGGCGGCCCGGTTGCGGGTGGAGCGCACCACCGCGACGGTGTACTCGATGACGGGCTGCGCCCCGCGAGGGCACCGGGATGGCGGTCACCCTGCCCGCGCGCGGAGGCCGCGTCGGTGACGTAGGCGAGTCCGGCGTCGGCCTCGCCGAGCGCCACCTTGGCGACGATCGCCGCCGCGTCCTGCTCCTCGCTCACCACGTTCGCCAGCGGCGTCCCCGAGGCCAAGGCGCGCCAGGGCAGTGCGGGCGTAGGCGCCGACGGGCACGCTCGGGGTCGCCGATCACCAGCGTGACGCCGGGCCTCGGCCAGGTCGGCGACCGCGCGGATCCCGGCGGGGTTGGCCGCCGGCACGATCACCGCCAGGCGGTTGGTGGCGAAGACGCGCGGAGGCCAGCACCAGCCCCTTGTCGTGGAGGGCCGTGGTGTACGCGGGGCCGGCCGAGGCGAAGACGTCGGCGGGCGTCCCTGCTCGATCTGGAACGCGAGCCGGTCGGAGCCGCCGAAGCTGAAGGAGGCGGCCGGGTCGATCGCGTGGAGGGCCTCGGAGAGGGAGGAGGCGGCCAGCACGGTCGCGGCACCCTCAGGCGCCGGGCTCGCCCGACCCGCCGCATCCCGCGAGCGGCGACGGTCATCGCCACGAGGAGCGCGAGCGGCGAGCGCGCCACTAGCGCTGGATCATCACGGAGGTCGCCTTCACCACCGCGCTGACGCTCGCCCCGGGCTTCAGGTCGAGCTCCTCGGCCGATTCGCGGGTGATGATCGCGACCACCCGCGAGGGGCCTGCGACGTCGACCTCGATCTTCGCGAGCAGTCCGTCCAGGGTCACCTCGGCCACGATCCCGGCCAGCCGGTTGCGCGCGCTGAGCGCCTCCCCGCCGCGCTCGCCGCGCAGGCGGTCGACCTCGGCGGCCGGCACGACCCGCCGGTTCGACGCGTCGCGCTCCACCGTGATCCGGCCCGCCTTGTCCCAGCGCCGGAGCGTGTCGAGGCTGATCCCGAGCGCCCGGGCGGCACGCGCGGCGGTGTACGTCTCCCTAGGCATTGCCTGGGCACAGTACATCGACAGATCGCGGTGCGGGCGGGTGCGCCTTCTCAAGAACGGCGCACGCCGCGCTCCGATGGGGCCACGGGTGATCCGCATGCCCACCGCGTCCCGTCCTGCGTCTGGGCGGCCCGCATCGCTCCCGGGCCTCGCCTTCGCGGCCCTCGCCGCGCTCGGGCCACTCGCAGGGGGACGATCGTGCCTCGAGCCTACCGTGGCCTTCGTCGAGATCGTGAGGATGACGGCGCTCTGCGTGCTGGGCTCGTTCGTCGTGCTGTCGTCGGCCGGCGCCTTCGCCTGGCGGCGCTGAACCTCGGAGGCGCCCGGCGGCCCAGTCGTCGCTGGCGCTGGTGCACGGCCTCGCGGTACCGGGCGCGCTGAACGAGGCCAACGACGCCACGATGGTCGCCGATCTTCGCGTCGGTCCCGGCAGCGCTGGTGGCCGCGCTCACGCTCGTCCTGCCGCGCGTGCCCGCCTGCGCACCGGCAGCGCGCAGTGGCGCGCTCAGGAGCGGTGCGTCCGTCGCCATCGGGGTCCTGCTCGCGGTCGGTCGCTGCTCGCGTGCCCGGACCTGCGTCGCGGCACCCACCCCGGCGCCCCCTTGGCGGTCGGTGGTCGTCGCCGTGTCCTCGCGGGGGCGCTCGCGCTCTCCCTGAGGCATCTGCGGCTCTACCGGATCGGGGGCCGCCACGCCTCACTTGGGGGCGTCGATCGGCTTCCTCTACATCGGTCTCTCGACACTCGTCTGGCTGGGCACGGCTCCCTTCTCCCTCGCGCTGGTGGGGCGGCGCACGCGGCCGACGGGGCGGGCGTCCTCATGGCCAGCGCCGGGCTCGTGCTGGCTCACCGGCGCGACCGGTCGATCGCGCCGACGCTCGCCCCGGTCGTCGACCGCGACCACTGGTGGCGCTGCGAGCTGGGCCTGACGCCCGGTGGTCCACCGGTTCGTGGCGGCGCTCGACCGGGGGACCTGGTCACCCGCGACCACGTCGTCCGGGTCGGTGAGCTCGCGATGCGCGTGGGCCTGCGCGTCGGTCTCGACGCCCGGGCGGCTGCGAGCCCTCGGCCTCGGGCGCTGTGCACGACATCGGGAAGCTCGACGTGCCTCGATCGGGATCCTCCAGAAGCCCGGTCCCCTCGCCGAAGAGGAGTTCGAGCGGATGAAGGTCCACACGGCCTGGGGCGCCGAGATGATGGCGGGCGTCCCCTGCTCGCGCCGGCGGCCGGGTTCGTGCGCTGGCACACGAAAGCGGCCCGACGGCGGTGGCTACCCCGACGGTCTGGCTGAGCTCTCCGGATCCCTCGAAGCCGGCATCGTGAGCGTCTGTGACGCTGGGACGCGATGACATTCACCCGGCCGTATCGGCTCAGGAATGGACCATGCAGGCCGCGCTGGCGATCCTCCGACGAAGGTGCGGGGTCGCAGTGGCGTGCCGATGCGGTCGGCCTGCTGGAGCGACGAGCTCGCGAGCTCAACGGGCCGGTCGTGACCTCGCCGGTCTATGACCGCGTCGGTCGTGGCGAGGGCGCGGCGTCGACTGACGACGGGACGGGAACCGAGGTGTGCCTCGATGCCCTCCCCATGGAGCACGTGCCCCGGGTGTCCCCGCTCTAGGCTTGGGCGGCGGCGATGCCCCGGCGGCGTCCCGGAGGGAGTGAGGGTGAGCGGTACGAGCTGGGACGTGCTGGTGGTGGGCGGCGGCGCCGCCGGGATGACGGCTGCCCATGCGGCGGCCTTCGGGGGAGCGCGGACCGCGAACGTGAGCGCAACCCGGCACTCGGGGGAGACTGCACCCACTCGGGTTGCGTGCCGAGCAAGACGCTGATCGAGGTGGCGAAGCTCTTCAGGGCGATGGGCCAGGCCGACCGCCTGGGCATCCGCAGCGACGGCCTGCGCATCGACTTCCTGGCCCGTGATGGCCCACAAGGACGCGGTCGTGGCCGAGATCGCCCGCGATGAGCGCGATGACGAGCTCTCGGCGGCCGGCGTCGCGGTGCTGCACGGTGAGCTCTGCTTCACGAGCCCGGGCGAAGCCCGCGTGGACGGCGTCGCCCAGCGCTTCGGAGCCGCGGTGATCGCCACCGGGAGCCGCCCACGGGTGCCCACGGGCATCGGTCTCGATGACGTCCCCTATCTCACAAACGAGACGATCTTCGCCCTCACGGCACTGCCGTCGCGGCTCATCGTCATGGGTGGCGGGCCGATCGGCCTCGAGCTCGGTCAGGCGTTCGCCCGGCTCGGGAGCGCCGTGACGGTCCTCCACAGCGGCGACCGCCTCCTGGAGAAGGAGGAACCCGAGGTCGGCGACCTGCTGGCCGGCATCCCGCCGGCGAGGGTCTGGACGTGCGACTCGGCTCGAGACGACGCAGGTCGCCCGGGAGGCCGGTGGGATCGTCGTGCACCTCACGGGGCACGCGGCGGCGAAGCCCCGGGCCAGGACGCGATCCTGGTCGCAACAGGGCCGGGTCTCCAGGGTCGCGGGCCGGGGCCTCTCGGTGCTCGGCGTCGCCCACGGTCCCTCAGGTGTGGCCGTCAAACGGGGCATGCGCACCTCGGCCGCCCGGGTTGCGCCGCCGGCGAAGTCACCAGGGGCCAGCTCTTCACCCACGGGGCCGCCTACGAGGGGCGGATCGCCGGGCAGAACGCGGCCGGGGGGCGGGCGAAGGCCGACTTCCCGGGTGGTCCACTGGGTCAGCCTTTCCTCGATCCGGAGGTCGCCGCGTCGGGTTGACCGAGGCGCAGGCGCGCGAGGCCCACGGAGAGATCGACGTGATCCGCATCCCGATGGCCGCGTCAACCGGGCTCGCATCACGGGCGAACCGCGGGCTTCGTCTCACTGGTGGTCGCGGGCCGGAGGGCGGGAGGCCGGCTCGGCGGCGGGGAGATCGTCGGGGCCCACATCGTGGGCGCTCGCGCCGGCGAGTTGCTGCACGAGGTCGTGGTGGCCATGCAGGCCCGCGTCTTCGCGGGGCGCCTCACCCAGGCCATCCACGCCTACCCGAGCAGCAGCATGGGGGTACAACAGGCGGCCTCGCATCTCTTCCCCATCGGGCGGGCTCTCGTGGACGCCGCCGAGCACCCTGGGGACGCCGCGCCGGCCTTCGCGCGCGCTACGCGCCACCCCGCCGGTCCGGGCCGGCGGGGTGGGCGGCGTAGCTCAGTCGATCCGGGTGACGGTGACGTGGGCCACCGGGTCGCTCCAGCCGTGCACCCCGGGGACCAGGTCCTCGCGGCCGGTGATCCCCGCGTGGGGGGTGATGACTCCGTTCGTGGCGAGGGAGGGGTCGCTCGCGCCGGTGCCGGTCTCGTTCCCGCTCACGCCGATCAGGCCCTGACAGGGCGGGACGATGTCCCCGAAGTCCTCGGTGTTCGCCTCCGAACCCGCGTCGTAGGCGGCGGTGCGGGCGACGACCGTCTGGCCGACCTTGCCCGGCAGGCGCAGGCCGTCCACGCCGGTGAAGCCGTCGTTGGTGCAGATGAGCATCGCGGCCCAGGAGATCCGGTCGTGACCGCGCCGCCCGTCGATCTCGAACGTCACCCGGCTCGAGAAGGGGGTCCCGCCCGGGTTCGCGGCGGGCACCTGCGGCGCGCTGCCGGTGAACGAGTCGATCACGCGCGGGCTCGACGCGATGAAGGCCGACATCGGCCCGAGGTCGCCGTTCTCGGCGATCTGGACGATCCCGTTCGACGCGGGGCGGCCGACATCGAAGAGCAGGTGCGAGCCGTGGTGGGTGGCGGCGATCGCGGGCGTGAAGGCCTGCCCGGTGGTGAGGTTGTCGATGGTCACCCGATAGGTGGGTGAATGGCTGGTGCCTCCCGCGACGGCGGGCGCGAGCCCGAAGGCCAGGCTGCGGCCCCGGCGACGGCGGCGATGCCTGCGGTCGCGCGACGAGGGTGTCTCACATGGATCTCCTTGGTGGAACGTGGTGTCACCCCCACCCCAGACCCGAGTCCTTTCCCGGGCCTTGGCGGACCCTTAAGAAAGGCTGTCGTCGGGCGCGCGGCGCCTGAGAAGGATCGACGCGAGGCGACGGTTCTCGCCGGGGTCGAACACGGCGTGCTGCGCGCACGCGGGCACGACGCGCCCGGTCTCCGGGTGGGCCATCGCGTAGGAGCAGGCCGGCAAGGCGCTCCTGCGCGGCGCGCACCACGGGGTAGTCGCTGATCTCGCCGCGCTCGGTGGCCTCCCAGGCGGGGGTGACGACAGACGCATCCATGAAGCTGTGCATCACGAAGGTCACCGGCTGCGGGCGATGGCGAATCGCTGCGAGTGGCCGCACCCATCCGCCCCAGAGCGCGCACCGCGACGCCGCGCATGCGCGTCACCACGGCCGGGTGCCCCAGCGCCCCCCGGGCCAGTCGGAGCGCGAGCAGAGGCCGTGAGGCACCGAAGTCCATGCGCCCGTAGGCGTCGAGGAAGCTGGTGAGGGCCGCGGCGTCGCGCGGATCGTCCTCGTCGAGCAGCGACCAGTGGCGCCCGCCGGCGAAGCCTCCATAGGCCGTGCGGTTACAGCGCGGATCGCCGTACTGCAGGCAGCGGTGGTGCAGGCGCCGCCGCGCCTCCTCGATCGCCCGCCAGACCTCGTCGGGGTCGATCGCGCCGGTATCCCTCAATCCAGCGGGCCGGGTTCCCCACGTAGGCCGCCGGCTGGAAGCTGAACAGCCGGAATCCGGCATCGCGGTTGCGGCGGATCACGCCGGCGACCTCGCCGAGATTGCCCGGGGTGACGGTCATGTTGTGGGCGAGGAAGCTGGTGATGCCGTGCTCGGCGTGCAGACGCGCGAACATGTCGCAGAAGCGGCGCCGGAAGGGGTCGAGGCTCCTCCTCGCCGCCGGGGCGCTCGGCGCCGCGCCGCCCGAGCATCGTCGAGTCGAAATGGCCCGCGAAGGCGAGATGGCGAAAGCGCGGCCTGCCGGTGCGCGGATCGAGGGCCAGCGATTCCAGGTACTCGTAGCCGAAGTCGCTATGGGTCATCGACATCGGCTTGCGGCCGGCATCGAGCATCGCCTGCAGGGCGGCGGCGTGATCGTCGGGGGCCAGCAGGCTCACCTCGCCACCGATCAGCTGCGCGGGTTGGCCCGGGCCGCGGACCTCGCGCAGCAGCCTCATCTGGGCCTCCACCTCGCGGACGGTGTGAGTCCCATCCACCGGCACCCGGTTGGCCTCGCGCGAGTGGTAGCAGGGGCTGCATGCCAGGTTGCACCGCGGAAAGACGCCGTGGGTGCCCTCGCATCCGGCGATCCGCCGCCCGAGCATCTGGTCCGGGGTGAGTACCGCGGCCGGTAGTTCGTGCCAGCGCCGCGCGAGCGCCGCCGCGCGCTCGGGCTCCATCGGTCTGGTGGAGACCTCGAGCCGCCGGGCGGCTTCGACTGTCCGCCCGATGAGCCCCCGGGCACCCGCATGCGCCGCGGGCCGCTCATCCCTCGGCAGGGCGGGGCAGGCGAACCAGCCGGTGGTCGGCGGTGAACAGGCGTCGCACCAGGCCCGCGGCGACGATCGTCGAGGCGCACGCGCTGGCGCCGAGCACGAGGTACATCACCACCGCCTGCACCAGGACGGCGTCGATCGGCTCCACGCCGGCGAGGATCAGGCCGGTCATCGCGCCGGGCAGGAAGACGATGCCGACGGCCTTGGTGGTCTCGATCTGGGGGATCAGGGCCGTGCGCAGCGCGCCCCGCACGTAGGGGCGGGCGGCCAGGCGCGAGGGCTGCCCGAGGGCGAGGCGCGCCTCCACCTCGAGCCGGCGGTCGCGGACGTCCTCGATCAGGCGCCGGGCCGTCACCACCGCCGCGTTCATCGAGTTGCCGATGGCGAGCCCCGCGATGGGCACCAGCGTGCGCCCCTCCAGGGGGAAGACCCCGAGCCCGAACACCACTCCGAGCGCGACGGCGGCCGTCGCGGCGAACGCCGTCAGGGCCAGCGGGAAGATCCCCGGTGCCTCGGGGGCGCGCCGTCGCGCGACGTCGGCGCAGAAGACGAGCATCGCGGCGATCCAGAGCCACGACAGGACGAGGGGCCGGTCGGGGTCGATGACCACGGTGAGCGCGACGCCCACCAACAGCAACTGCACGAGGGCCCGCGCGGCGGCCCACACCAGGCTCCGCTCCAGGCCGAGGCGTCCGGCCAGCGACAGGGCGACCGCCACCGCCACGAGCACCAGCGAGGCCGCGACGCCGAGGGCGCCGACGTCACCCTGGAGCACTCACCCACCCGCCCTCGATGCGGACCGTGCGATCGGCGAGCCGCGCCGCCTGCGCCGGATCGTGCGTCACCCAGATGATCGCGACACCCTCGCCCGAGAGGCTCCGGGCGAGGTCCTCCAGCGCCCGGCTGGCCGGCTCGTCGAGCGCCGAGGTCGGCTCGTCCATCAGGAGCACCTCGGGTCCGGCGATCAGCGCCCGGGCGAGGCACGCCCGCTGCGACTCGCCGCCCGAGAGCTCGGAGGCCCTCCGATCGAGGAAGGAGGCGGCGAGGTGGGCGCGTGCCAGCGCCGCTCGCAGCGCGTCCTCATCGGCGTCCGGGGCCGCCACCCGCAGGTTGTCGCGCACCGTCCCGCCGAATGGGGTCGGCTGCTGGAAGACCATGCCCACGCGGCGGCGGTGGGCGAGGGGATCGAGGCCGGCCAGATCCTCGCCGCGGAAGAGGATGCGGCCCCGCGTCGGCGCCTCCAGACGGTTGCACAGGCGCAGCAGGGTGGACTTGCCCGAGCCCGAGGGGCCCATGAGGACGGTGATCCCCCCGTCGGGGATCGCCGCATCGACGCCGTCGAGCACCGGGCCCTCGGGCGTGTCGACGCCCACGCCCTCGAAGGCGAAGAGCGGTGCGCACCCTCCTGGAACGGTCGCCACCGGATCAGTGTAAGAGCTTCGCGCGCCGTTCCCGGCCCCACGCGCCGGGATGTTGACCGCGGTCGCGCCCGGTTCCCCGATCGCCGGCGGCGGCGACCTCGTCGCGGCCTACGCCGGCGCCTGGGGCCTCCCGCGCCGCCAGCGGTAGCGCCCGTACGCCGCGGCCTCCGCCCCCAGATGCGGAAGCGTGCGCCGGGCGAACTCGTCGGCCACCGCGCCGATCGCCCCGGCGAAGGTGGGGTAGGCGTGCACCTGGCGCTGGAGCCGCAGAAGCGAGGTGCGCCGGGCTATCGCGTACGTGAGGAGTGGCAGCAGCTCGGAGGCATGGGGGCCGACGATCGTCGCCGATACCACCCGCCCGGTGAGCCGGACGGCGGTGATCGCGACGAAGCCGTGGCGGACGTCGTCGGTGAGGCCTCGGTCGGTTGCGGCGAGCTCGACGCGCAGGTGCACGAGTGCCTCGGGGTGGCAGCGGCGCGCGAGCGTGTCCGCGGAGGGCCCCACCCAGGCCACCTCCGGGTCGCTGAAGACGGCGTCGGGGATCACGGGCGGCCGACCGACCGGCGGGATCCACGGCAGGGCGATGCGCTGCACGACCCGCCGCCCGTAGGCGTTCGCCGCGTGCGTCTGGTGGGCCACCGGGGTGACGTCGCCGACCGCCCAGATCCCGTCGGCCGAGGTGCGTCCCCATCCGTTCGACGATGATTCCGCGCGGCTCCGTGGCCACCGCGTCCTCGAATCCGGACACGTTCGGCGCGCGCCCGATCGCGACCAGGACGGCGTCGACCCCGGCGACGCGCTCCGTGCCGGAGGGGCCGTCGATCTCCAGCCCGCCGCCGGCCGCGTGGTAGCCGATCACCCGGGATCCGAGCCGGATCGCGATGCCCTGGTCGGCGAGCGCGGCGGCGAGCACCTGCGAGGCGGCCGGATCAGCCGCCGGCAGCACCCGCGGCGCGAGGTCGACCAGCGTGACGCGGGTGCCGAGGCGCGCGAAGGCGCAGGCCATCTCGACCCCGATCGGGCCGGCGCCGACGATCGCCAGATGGGTGGGCGCCCACTCCATCTCGAAGACCGTCTCGTTGGTGAGCAGGCGCTCGGGCGGCAGGCCCGGGATGTCGAGCGTGCGCGGACGCGAGCCGGTGGCGATCACCACGTGGGGCGCGGTCAGCTCCCGCTCCCCGTCCGCCCCGGCCACCGTCACGCGCCGCCCGGCGCCGAGGCGGGCACGGCCACGGATCAGGTCGATGCCCTCCGTTGTCGAGAGCTCGTGGTCCTCGCGACCGGCGAGGGCGTCGCGCGTGGCGCGCACCGCGGCGAGCGCCCCGGCGGGATCGGCGCGGTGGGCCGGGTCGCGCGAGAGGTGGATCAGGCGCTTGGAGGGGATGCAGCCGACGTTGGTGCAGTCGCCCCCGACCCGCCCGCCCTCCACGAGCGCCACCGAGCGACCGAGGGCGGCCAGCCCGATCGCGACCGTCAGGCCGCCCGAGCCCGCGCCGATCACGACGGCGTCGTGGGCAGGCTCAGGCGAGGGCATCGGGCTCCGGGTCGCGGCGGCGCAGGAGGCGCGAGACCACGAGCCCGGCCACCAGCACCACCCCCGAGGCGATCAGGATGGGCCCGTCGATCCGCGGCACCCCTCCGTCGAAGCTCTCCAGCGAGGCGCCGAAGAGCACGAACGCCACGGTGGCCGGCGCGCTGCCGATGGCCGTGCCCGTGATGAAGGCGACCGGGTGGATCCGCAGGGCCCCCGAGAGGTAGCTGACCAGGTCGTAGGGCAGGTAGACGAGCCGCATCACGATCACCGTCTCGAAGCTGCGCTCGCGCAGGCGCCCGCTCCACCGCGCCAGGCGTCCGGTGGCCTGCGGATCGGCGAACCGCTCGCCGCCGAGCCACCGCGCGAGGCCGTAGGCGACCATGGCCGAGCCGTTGCTCGCCACCAGCACCAGGGCGATTCCGGCGATCGGCCCGAACAGGAAGCCGCCCGCCACGGTCAGCACCGCGGCCGAGAAGAAGATCAGCGGGCGGGCGAGGTAGACGGCGACGAACGCGAGCGGTCCCCATGCGCTGCCCTGGATGGCCTCGACCAGCTCCGTCGCGGCCTCTCCCGGTCCGCTGCCGTGCGTCAGCGCCCAGGTCGCCGTGCCGGCGAGCAGCGCCAGCCAGGCGCCGCCGACGATCAGCCGCGTGCGGACGGACGAGCTCACGCCGGCCCGAGGTGGCGTGAGGCCCAGAGCGCCCGCTGGGCGATGCCGACGACCACGCCCGCCGCCATGGCCCACATGACGGCCACCGACCAGCCGGGGGCCGCCAGGGCCACCGCGAACAGGACGACGGTCTCGGCGCCCTCGATCAGCCCGGGCGGCATCGTGACGGCGGTCATCTCGCCCCGCGTTCGGGCTCCCTCTCCGCGCCGCTCGAGCAGAGCGGAGAGGTACGACCAGGAGATCGCGTTGACGTAGAAGGCCGCCAGCAGCGCGGCGGCGGCGATCCAGCCGGCGCGGGTGCCGGTCCCCGCCGCGATGCCGAGGGGGATGGCGGCGTAGACCACGACGTCGGAGAGCATGTCGGCGTAGGCGCCCAGATCCGAGTGGCGCCCGGTGCGCCGGGCCAGGGCACCGTCCAGTCCGTCGATCACGCGGTTGAGGAGCCAGAGGGCCACCGCCGCCACCGGCGCGCCGTACGCCGCCGCGAGCGCGGCCCCGATGCCCGGGACGATGGCGGCCAGCGTGAGCGCGGTCGGGTGGACGCCGCTCGGGACCATCCTGACGAGGGGGCCGAGGGCGACCTCCTTGCGATGGCGCAGCGCGCGGTCGATCACGGCGAGTCCAGCGGATCCATCCGGGGGTTGTACACCCCGGGGGTTTCAGGGCCATTACGCGCCGCGACGATCCGAAAGATCGTTCAACAGATCTCCCCCCTACGGTCAACGGGCCCGCTTGGCTCCCCCACCCAGGAGACGACACGTTGAGCGAGATCGGCGTCCATCCCCCGGCCCGCCCGGGGCCGTCCCTGCCCGCGCGCGTGCTCCCCGCGCTCGCGCTCGTGGTCGCCCTCGCCGCGGGGGTCTGGCTCATCGGCGCCTTCGCACCGGGGATCACCGTCTCGGTCGTGCTCACCGGTCTCTGGTTCCTGGCGGTCGGCGCCGCGGCGGAGATCCTGACGCGCCGCCGCCCCTCCCTCGGCGTGGCCCTGCGCGCCGCCTTCGTCGTGGCGCTCGCGGCGTCGTCGTTCGGCTTCTACTGGACCTCGGTCCGCGACGACGTGGTCAACGAGACCGTCGTGTCCGGCGTCGCGGCCAGCAGCCTGCCCGCCGCCGACGCGGCGCCCGCGCGGCCGGCCGAGCCGACCCCGACCCCGGCTCCGGCCCCGGAGCCTCCCGCCGTCAACGTCACCGAGACGACCGGCGCGTTCGAATCGCTCGCCCACGCGAGCGAGGGGACGGCGTCGGTTGTGCGCCTTCCCAGCGGCGAGCGGGTGCTGACACTCACCGGCTTCCGCACGGACAACGGGCCCGACCTGCGGGTCCAGCTGGTGGCCGGCGCGGTGAACGGCAACGGCGACGGCGACGGTTCGATCGACCTCGGCGCGCTCAAGGGCAACCTCGGCGACCAGCAGTACGCCATCCCCGCCGACGCCGACCTCGACCGGTACGCCACCGTGGTGATCTGGTGCCGCGCCTTCACCGTCGGGTTCGCCAAGGCCGGGCTCCGAGCCGCCTAGAGTGGGCATCCTGACGCGACGTGGCCGTCGTGGGCCGGATCAGGACCGAGCGGGGGGACGCGTGCGGGGGATCAGGATGGCCATGGGTGCGGCGCTCGCGGTGGCCTTCGCCGTCGTCGCCGTCGCCTGTTCCGGCGATCCGTCGTCCACCGCGGCGGGCCTGCCGGCCGACTGGGCGCAGGTCGAGGCGGCCGCCGACGGCCAGACGGTGCGCTGGTGGATGTACGGCGGCGACGCGCGCATCAACGAATACGTGCGCGAGCGCGTGGTGCCGGCGGCCGCACGCCGGGGCGTGACACTGCGGCAGGTGCCCATCGACGACACCGCCGACGCCCTCCAGCGCGTGCTGGCCGAGCGGGAGGCGGGCACGGACTCGGGCGGCGCGGTGGACCTGATCTGGATCAACGGCGAGAACTTCGCCGTCGGCGCCGAGGCGGACCTGTGGCTCGAGGACTGGGCCGGGCGGCTGCCGAACGCGGTGCTGCTCGATCCGGACGACCCCTCGATCGCCTCCGACTTCGGCGTGCCGGTCGAGGGGCGTGAGTCGCCCTGGAGCCGCGCCGCCTTCGTCTTCGCCCACGACCCGGGGCGCGTCGCCACGCCGCCCCGCAGCGTGGCGGAGGTGCTCGCCTACGCGCGGGCGCACCCCGGGCGCATCACCTATCCGGCTCCACCGGATTTCACCGGATCGGCGTTCGTGCGCCTCGCCGTGCAGGAGCTCGGAGAGGACGAGGCGATGGCGGCGCTCGCCGAGATCGCGCCGTTCCTCTACCGCGAGGGCCGCGCCCAGCCGAAGTCGGAGGCCGAGCTCAACCGCCTCTTCGGCGACGGCCAGGTCAACATCGCGATGAGCTACGACCCGGGGTTCGTGCTCTCGGGCGTCCGCACGGGGACCTTCGCCGAGGGCGTCCGACCCTTCGCGCTCGGGCGGACCCTCGTCAACACCAGCTACGTGACGATCCCGGCCAACGCCGCCAACCGCGAGGGGGCGGCCGTCGTCGCCGACCTACTCCTGTCCCCGGAGCTGCAGGCCGCCAAGGCCGACCCGCGGGTGCTGGGCATCCCGACCGTTCTCGATCTGCGGCGCCTCGATGCGGCCGACCGGGCCGCGTTCGACGGCGACGCCGGCGGTCCGTATCTGCTCGCGCCGGACGCGCTCGGCGAGCCGCTCGCCGAGCTGCCCGCCACCGAGGTCACCCGGCTGGAGGAGCGCTGGAGCCGGGAGGTGCTGCGGTAGCCGGACTGCGCTGCAGCGGGGTGGGGGCGAGCCCGGGGGGCGCCGTCGTCCTGCGGGGCGTCGATCTGGAGATCCCGGCCGGCGGGCGCCTCGCCCTGGTCGGGCCCTCGGGCGCCGGCAAGACCACCCTGCTGCGCGTGATCGCGGGCCTCGAGCCCTCGGCCTCCGGCAGCGTCGAGGCGGCCGGCCGGGTGCTCGACGGCCTGGCGCCCCACCGGCGCCCGATCGCGATGGTCTTCCAGGAGCCCCGCCTGCTGCCGAACCTCGATGCGGCCGAGAACGTCGCGTTCGCACTGCGCGCCGCCGGGGCCGGCCGGCGCGAGCGCCGCTCCCGCGCCGACGAGTTGCTGGCCGAGGTCGGCCTCGACGGGCTCGGGCGCCGGGGCGTGCGGGGCATGTCCGGCGGCGAGCAGCAGCGGATCGCCCTCGCCCGCGCCCTCTGCCCGGACCCCGGTCTGCTGCTCCTCGACGAGCCCATGGCCTCGGTCAACCCCGACCGGCGCGAGGGCCTCCGGCGGCTGATCCTGCGCCTGCAGGCCGAGCGCCGCGTGACGACGCTGATCGTCACCCACGATCGCGACGAGGCGGCCGAGATGGGTCAGGAGATCGCCCTGATGATCGAGGGGCGCGTGGTGCAGTGCGACACCCCGCGCAACCTCTTCCTGCGCCCGGTCTCGCCGGCCGTGGCGCGGTTCTTCGGCACGCGCAACATCCTGGCCGGTGAGGTGCGCGCGGGCGTCCTCGCCACCGAGGCGGGGCCGCTGTCCGCGCCCGGTCCCGACGGGCCGGCGCGCATCGCGATCCGGGCGGAGGGGATCAGCATCACCCCCGGCGGCCCCCTCGCCATGAGCGTCGCCGAGGTCGTCTTCACCGGCTCGGTGCTGCGGGTGCGCCTCGCCCGGGGCGCCATGCGCCTGGAGGCGCGGCTGCCGCCCGATCCGGCTCCGGCCGTGGGCGACGACGTGCGCCTGGCCGTCGCGCCGGACGCCGTGTGGCGGTTCCCCGGCGACGATCCGGTGGCCGCGCTCGATCCGGACGGCGTCCTCCATCCCTGAGCGCGGCATGCGGGCGCGGACGCTGCTGGCACTGGCGCCCGCGCTCTCGGTGGTGCTGGTGCTCTGGGGCGCGGGGCTCGTGGGGGCGGTGCGATCGAGCCTCGGCGTGAGCCGCCTCACCGGCTGGTCGGCGGCCGACCTCGACGCCTACCGTGCCCTCGCCGGCGACCCGGCCTTCTGGGACGCCGTCTGGTTCACGCTCCGGATCACGGCCGCCGCCACGGCGGCCTCGGTCATCGTGGCCGTCGCCCTCGCCGCCGTGCTGCGGCGCAGCGGGGCGCTCACCCGCCTGCTGGCGGCCGTGCCGGTTCCGATGCCCCATCTGGTGGCCGCCGTGATCGGCGTGCTCTGGCTCGGCCCCGGCGGGATCGCCGACCGCGTGCTCGGCGGCATGCCGTTCGATGTCGTGCGCGACCCGTCGGGCGTCGGCGTCGTGCTCGTCTACGTCTACAAGGAGGCCCCGTTCCTCGCGCTGCTGGTGCTCGCGGCCTGGGGCCCGGCGGTCGTCGCGCGGGAGGAGGCGGCCGCGGTGCTCGGTGCGCGGCCGCTTCAGCGGCTGCGCTGGGTGGTGTGGCCGGCGATCCGGGCGCCGCTGCTCACCGGCGCGGCGGTCGTCGCGGCCTTCGTGATCGGCGCGTTCGAGGTGCCCCTGGCCATCGGCCCGACCTCGCCTCAGACGCTCTCGGAGTTCGCCCTGTCGGCGACCCGCGAGGCCAGTCTCGACGGGCGCTCGGTGGCGAACGCCGCTCTGGTGGTGGCGTCGCTGCTGGCCGTGTCGGTGGCCGCCCTCGTGGCGGCGGGGCTCGGGCGCCGTCATGGGTGACCGCCATCGGCTCGGCCACCGTGCGGCCGTGGCCGCGATCGCACTCGCGGCGCTCCTGCCTCCCCTCACGCTGATCCTCCGCGCGGCGGCCGACGAGTGGCGCTCGCCGTCGATCCTCCCGCAGCGGTTCGGCACCCGCGGCATCGACGAGGCCTTCGCCGACGCCTCCCTTGCGGGCGAGGCCATCCGCAACTCGCTGCTGGTGGGCCTGCTCGCGACCGCGCTCGCCCTGGTGATCGCCTGGCCGGCCGCGCGCGTGATCGGCGAGAGCCGCCTGCGCCGCCCGGGCCCGGTGTGGGTGCTGCTCGGCCTGCCGCTGCTCGTACCGCCCTTCGCCACCGGCTCGGGCCTCACCGAGTGGTTCATCCGCCTCGGGATCGCCGACAGCCTGGGCGGACTGGTGCTCGCGCACCTGGTGCCCGTGCTGCCCTACGTCGTCCTGATCCTGGCGAGCGGCTTCGGCCCGGACGTGCGCGAGCTGGAGGAGGCCGCCGCGGTGCACGGCGCGGGACCGGTCCGGCGGCTGGCCCTGGTCACCCTGCCGGCCCTCGCGCCCGTGCTCGCGGTGGCCGCCCTGCTCGGGTTCCTGGTCTCGTGGAGCCAGTACGGCCTCAGCCTCGCCGTCGGTGGGGGCACCCCGATGCTGCCGCTCCTGCTGGTGCCCTACATCGCTTCCGATCCGCAGGTCGCCTCGGTCCTGGCGCTCATCTTCCTCGCGCCGGCGCTGGTCGCCGTGGCGCTCTCGCTTGCGCTGGCGCGGGGCTCGCGCGGAGCGGCCGCCGCGCTCGCGCCGTCCCCCGTGAGGGGTGAGCGGCGCGAGCGGGCCGCGCGGACTACGGCGTGATCGTGACCTTGACCACCCCGTCCTCCTGGTTGGAGAAGAGCGGGTAGGCCTCTTCGATGTCGTCCAGCGCGAAGCGGTGGGTGACGAGCTGGCCGAGGTCGAGCCGGCCCATCTTGACCAGGTTCATCAGGGCCGACAGTCGCTTCTTGCCGCCGGGGCAGAGGGTGGTGCGGATGTCGATGTCGCCGATGCCGTAGATGAACGGCTCGAGAGGGATCGACACCTTGTCGCCGTAGACGCCGAGCGAGGAGACCATTCCGGCGGGGCGGACCGCCTTGAGGCAGTTCTCGAAGGTCTCCTGGATGCCGAGGGCCTCGATCGCGACGTCCGCCCCGCGTCCCTCCGTGAGGGACTTGATCTTCGCGATCGGGTCCTCCTGGGTGTAGTCGATGACGACGTCGGCGCCCATCGTCTTGGCCATCTCCAACCGCTTGGCGTTCGAGTCGACGCCGATCACCAGGCCCGCTCCGCGCAGTCGCGCGCCCGCGGTGGCGCAGAGGCCGATCGGGCCCTGGGCGAAGACCACCACCGAGTCCCCGAGCTGGACGTTGGCCGTCTCCACCGCCGAGATCCCGGTCGTGGCGATGTCGGTGACGAAGAGGACCTCCTCGTCGGAGAGCCCGTCGGGGATGCGCGCCAGGTTCACCTGGGCGTAGGGCACCCGGAAGTACTCGGCCTGCACTCCGTCCATGGAGTTGCCCAGGCGCCAGCCGCCGATGATGCCCCAGGTGTCCTCGTATCCCGCGCACTGCGAGGTGTCGCCCGCCTGGCAGAAGTAGCAGGCGCCGCACGGGGTGATCGCGCCCACGACCACCCGCTCGCCCACCTCGTAGCCGCTGACCGCCTCGCCGAGCTCGTGGATGACGCCCGCCGGCTCGTGGCCCACGACCCGGCCCGGGGCGACCGGGTACTCGCCTCGCCAGATGTGCGAGTCGGTGCCGCAGATCGTCGTCGTCGTGACCTTCACGATCGCGTCGGTCGGGCCGCACCGGGGTATCGGCACCTCCTCGATGTGGATGTCGCGGACATCCCTGAAGACGGCGGCCCTCATCGTCTCGGGCATCGTTCCTCCTCCATCGTGGTCGGCCTTCGCGTCGACCCTCCCGTGCCCGCCGCGCTGCGGCAATGACCACCTGACCCGCCGGCTCGCGGCCCGCCCGCCTCCCGGCGGCCGGGATCCCCATGCGCTCGGTGCGTGCGGATACGCACGAGCCCCCCACCCGGCGCGGGCCGCCTCACCCGTTCGGGTGAAACGGCTTCGCGGGCACTCGCCCCGGGAGCCGGGGCGGTCGTATCGTCGGGTCCGGGATGACCCGAACGACGCCGCATACCGTGGTGGCCGCCGACGATCATCCGATCGTCATCTCCGGGATGCGGCTGCTGCTGTCCGGAAGCCGCTTCTTCGCGCTGGTGGGGGAGGCGAGCAGCGGGGCCGAGGCCATCGTGCGCTGCGAGCAGTACCGGCCCGAGGTGCTGCTGCTCGATCTGCGCCTGCCCGATCTTCCGGCTGCGACCATCTGCGCCCGGGTCAAGGAGCGTCAGCCCGATCTGGCCATCGTCATCCTCACAGCCTTCGCCGAGGAGATGGCGGTGCGGTCCTGCCTGCGGGCCGGCGCTGTCGCGTGCCTGTTCAAGGACATCAGCGAGCACGACCTGCTCTCGGCGCTGATGCGCGTGGTGAACGGCCGGGCGGTCATCGACCCGCGCGTCGCCGGTGCCGTTCGCCCGCGCGCGCAGCCCGCGGGCCGCGGGCAGCCGGCCCTGCTCACCACCCGCGAGCGCGACGTGCTGCGCCTGATCGCCCGCGGGCTCACGACGGCCCAGATCGCCGAACGGCTGGAGCGCTCGCCCAACACCGTCAAGAGCCACGCGCGCTCGCTCTTCGGCAAGCTCGCCGCTCACAACCGCGTGCAGGCCCTCGCGGCCGCCCGCGAGCGCGGGCTGGTCTAGGACCTCTCGGTGCCGGCTCCGCCCAGGGGGGTGTTGACCAGGTGGAGCGACTCCTCCGGAACCAGGTCGTGGTACTCGGGGTGGTGGCGGATCCAGGCGGCGATGAAGGAGCACATGGGCACGGCGCGCAGGCCGCGCCGGCGCACGTCGTCGAGCGCCTCCCGGGCGAGCGCGCCGCCGATGCCGTGCCCTCGGAGGGTGTCGGCGACGTCGGTGTGGACGAACACCACCGTATCGCCGCTCGGCCGGTAGGCCGCGAACCCGACCAGCTCGCCGTCCTCGAGGGCCTCGTAGCGCTCGCTCTCGGGAATGTGGCGCACCGTGATGGACGGATCGTCACTCATGCGGACTCCTCATCGGCGACCCCTCGGAGTATGCCGGGGCCGGCCGCGTCCGGGTGTGTGAGGATCACCGCGATGCGCTCCGCGGCCCGCACCCACCTGCCGTGAGCTCCGGCGAGACCTCGCCCTCCGAGCGCCGGCTGGTGGAGAACGAGTGGATCATGGAGGCGCTCAACCGCCGCATCGACGAGCGGGTGGGGGAGGCCCGCTCCGAGGCGGGCGACCCGCCCGACGCGCCGGTCGCGTTCTTCTGCGAGTGCTCCGACCTCGCCTGCCGTGGCCGCATCGCGCTCACCCCCTCGCGCTTCGCCGAGATCCACCGCGACCCGGCCCTGTTCGTGATCCTGCCCGGTCACGAGAACTCGGCGATCGAGACCGTGGTCGACACCTGGGGCGACCACGTGATCGTCCGAAAGGCGCTCATCTCCTGACCCGGCGGCGGACCCCCGCGGTGCGGGGTCGCGCGGGGTCGTAGGACGAAAGGTTGATTGCGACCGGGACCCGGACGGCGGCAGCCTGCATGTTGACAGCGGGCACCCCCCGCACACCCCGCCCCGAGGAGCGCACCATGTCCCGATTCCCCCGCCGCACCAGCACCGCCGCCCGCATCGCGATCGGCGCCGCCGCTCTTGTGATCGCCGCCACTCCCGCGTTCGCCCGCGAGGCCGAGCCGGGCGACGACCGCGCCCCCACCGCGGCCGCCCAGGTCGTCTCCCCGCCGGCCACGGCGCCGGCTCCCGCCACCCCTGCGGCCGCCCGCCGCCACGGTGCCGACGACGGCCCCGGACACGTCCGCCACGGCCGCGGCCGCGACGACTCACGCCACACCGCCCGCCGCGGTCGCGGCCGCGACGACGCCGGTCACCACGGCCGTCGCGGCCGCGGGAACGACGACGCCCCCGGGCACGTCCGCCACACCGGCGCGGACGACGGCCCGAACCACGGCTGAGCCCGACGGGCCACGCACACGGTCCCTGGCAGGGGCCGTGTGCGCACCTCCCGCCGTTAGCCGCCGTCCGATCCGGGTACCACCACCCCGGCCGACGGTGATGACCGATCCACAGGGAGGACTCGCATGACGACCACGGCAGGCATCCTGGACGAACGCTCCACCTCTGAACGGGAGGAGCTCGTCGAGCTGCTCACGACGGCGTACTGGATGGAGATCGAGACGGTGATGAACTACATCGCCAACTCGACCAACCCCGACGGGGTGCGGGCACAGGAGATCATCGAGGCGCTCCGCCAGGACATCGTCGAGGAGCTCGGGCACGCGCAGCAGTTCGCCGCGCGCATCAAGGAGCTCTACGGCGTCGTCCCGGCGTCCGAGGGCTTCAGCGCGTCGCAGCACGAGCTGCAGCCGCCCGCCCAGCAGACCGACATCGTCCACGTCATCCGTGGCGTGATCTCGGCCGAGAGCGCGGCGATCACGCACTACGAGCGGATCATCGAGGCCAGCGATGAGAGCGATCCGGTCACCCAGGACATGGTGATCGCGATCCTGCGCGACGAGCAGAAGCATCGCCGCCTGTTCGAGGGCTTCCTGCGCGAGTACGAGGCCGAGGGCCGGGCCTGAGCGACGCCCCGCCCCCGCCGGGGAGTGTCCCGGCGGGGGCGGTGGAGGCCCGTCAGCCGGTGCCGGCACGAGCGTCGTTTCCGGGCACCGGGGGTCGGGTACGCCGGAGGACAGCGACGATCGGAGATCCGATGGACCAGAACATGGATGGCCGGGCCCGCAGCGTGCAGCACGACCAGCCCGCGCAGGCGCACGCCGAGACCCGTGAGGAGACGATCGCGCGCGTGGTCGACCCCGCCGAGGCCGTGGGCGCCGAGCGCGGGGGGTCGGCCGATCCGAGCTCCCGCAGGGGGCTCAATCGCACCCTCGCCGGCTCGCTGGCCTTCTTCGGCGGGATCGGCGCCGTCGCCGGGGCGCTCCTGGGGTTCGTGCTGAGCCAGGTCCCCGGCCCATTCGAGACCAGCGGCGCGGCCGGGGCCGCCGGGTACACGCTCGCCCTGGGCGTCGCGGGCGCCCTGGTGGGCGCCGTGATCGGCACCCTGCTCACCCTGGCGCGCGAGGACGGCCGGGTGGAGCGCGAGGTCGAGGAGCGCACCGGGCGCGGCCCCGAGGGCGCAGCGGGCCCCATCTCACCCGAGCACGACCTCAGCGAGCGCTGAACCGGCCGGCCCCGTCCTGCCGCGTCGGGGCAGGACGGGGCCGGGGCCTCAGGGCCCGCCGGTCCGCTCCACCGCCTCCTCGTCCTCGTCGCGGGTGGGGGCCTCCGGGGGCGGCTCCTTCGAGGGGCGCGCGGTGTACGAGCCGCCGCCCGTGTCGTCGGGTGGCGGCTCGTCGGGAGGGGTGGGTCGCGGATCGGTCATCGAGATCTCCTCCGGTGTCGGTCGGGCATCGCGGTCAGGCGCCCCAGCGGCGCACGCGCATGTCGGCGGGGTCGTCGCCCCGCGCGATGGCGTCGACCACCTGGGCCTCCGCGATCCGCTGGGTCGGCGCCGGGGGGATCTGGCGCGCGCGCACCGCGTCGCGGGCCGCCTCCCAGTAGCCGACCCGCGCGTAGTGCTCGTAGATCTCCCGCTCGCGCTCGGCGCTCAGCTCGTCGTCGTCGCCGAGCGACGGGGCGCGCTTGAGGTCCTCCACCGCGTAGGGGACCACGACGTAGGTCTCCGCGCCGTCGTCGACGTAGGTCACGTCGTCCACCGGCACGACGTGGGTGCCGCGCGACAGCCAGCCGGTCGAGACGCCCAGGTAACGCACGTGGCCGGCGCCGGCGTCGAGATAGACCTCGCGCACCTTGCCGACCTTCTCGTCCTCGGCGTTGCGGACCGTCATGCCCCGCAGCCGCGAGAGCGACGGCAGGCGCGTTGACGGGGAGTAGCCCTCGGGACCCACGCCGTCATCGCGGTCGCCGTCCGCGTCCTCCCCCGACTCCACGAGGTCCTTGAAGCGCTCGATGTCGCGCCGCACGCGGCGCTGGGCGAGGCCGGTCAGCGCGGCCAGGCGCTCGGCCGCGCCCTCGGGCTCGTGCGCAATCGCCAGGTGCACGCGCGTGGCGCTCTCGCCGATCGGCTCGAAGGCCACCGTGCCGTCGTCGCCCGGTCCGCCGGTCGAGCGCCACGAGATGCGCCGCTCCGGTTCCTGGGCGACGATCTCGGCATCCCACTCGGCCTCGCGCCCGTCCCGCTCGACGACCCAGTGGAGATGCGTGTCGCCCAGCCGGCGCACCTGCGTGACCCCCTCCATGAAGCGGGGGAAGTCCTCGAATCGGGTCCACTGGTCGTAGGCGGTGCGCACGGGCACGTTCACCTCGACCGTCTCCTCGATGGTCGGCATCGCGGCCTCCTCAGTCGGTTCGGGTGGTGGCCTCAGGTACCCGGCCCTCGCCCATGGCACGCATCGAGGGGTCCGGCGGAACCCCGTCATGGGCCGGCGATCGCCCGTCCGCGGCGACCATCAGCCGGGTGAGCGGCGTCGCCGACAGCCCGTGCACCACGATCGAGATGCAGACCACCACCAGGACGGTCCACAGAACGGTCCCCGCCTCGCCCGTCGCCAGCAGCCCCGAGCCGAGGGCGGCGCTCGCGTAGTAGACCGATCCGATCCCGCGGATGCCGAACAGCCCGACGTAGAGGCGCTCGCGGCCGCGCAGCCTCGAGCCGCGCAGGCCCACCATCGTCGCGAGCGGGCGGATCACCAGGATCAGCGCCGCCGCGAGCAGCCCGGCCTCCCAGCCCGCCGTGCCGAGGCCCCCGAGCGTGAGCAGGCTGCCGAGGAAGAGGATCATCGTCAGCTCCAGCGCCCGCTCGAGCGCCTCCGCGCCCGCGTGGACCCCGTCGTTGTACTCGTGGTCGCGCTCGTAGCGGCGGAACGCGATCCCGCCGGCGAAAGCGGCGAGGAAGCCATAGGCGCCGGCGATCTCCGCGACGCCGTAGATCGCCAGCACCGCCCCGACCGCCGCCCAACCGTCGAGGCCGGACGCGAGCAGCCCGCGATCCCTCAGGCGCACCGCCGCCGCCGCGATCCCCCGTCCCACGAGGGCCCCGATCGCGACGCCCGCGGCGACCGCGTAGACGACGTCGGCCGCGAGCCACTCCGCGTACGAGGCCACGCCCCCTCCCGATGCGACCACCAGCCCGAGGAACACGAAGGGGAAGGCCAGCCCGTCGTTGAGGCCGGCCTCCGAGGTGAGTGCGAAGGCCGGCTCGCTGCGGTCGCCCTCCCCGGGGGCGGGGACTCCGAGATCGCCCGCGAGCACGGGATCGGTCGGGGCCAGGGATGCGGCCAGGACGATGGCCGCGCCGGCCGACAGGCCGACCACCCACACGCCGAGAACGGCGACCGCGGCGATGGTCACGGGCATGACCACGCCCAGCAGCAGGACCGTCGAGCGCCACTCGCGCAGCACGAGGGCGTGGTCGATCCGGAGGCCGGTGGCGAAGAGCGCCACGACGACAGCGATCTCGCTGATCCGCTCGATGACGGCGGCGTCGCCGGTGACCGTCAGCCAGGGGGCGTCGAGCAGGGCGACGCCGACCGCGCCGAGCGCTCCCATCCCGAGGTAGACCAGCGCGGGGGAGAACGAGCGCCCGCCGTGGTGGGTGAGGGCCAGGATCGCCACCAGCACGGCGAGACCCGCGAAGGCGACGGCGACCACATAGAGGTCTGGCGCGCCGATGCCTGGCGCGATGGCCGGGCTGATCATCGGTCGTCTCCTCGTGTGGCGGCACTCAAACGGTTCCCGCTGCGCCCCGATCCCAACCCCGCGGCCGTCCACGCACCCCGGCTACGCTCCGGCGGCGATGGCCGACTTCAAGGACGAGTTCTCGCCCGATCTGGTCGCGCGCCTCGGGGCTGAGATCGGGCGCGCCTGGCCGGCCTTCCCGCGCCCGGAGTGGGAGGCGGCCGCCACCGCCGGGCTGGAGGACCTGCGGCTGCTGGAGCGCGTCGGCCACCTCGCCCGTGTGCTCGGCGCCCTGCTGCCGCAGTCGTTCCCCGAGGCGGCGGGCGTGCTCCAGCGCATGCTCGAGTCGGAGGACTTCACCGGCTGGATGACGCTGCCCTGCGGCCAGTGGGTCGTCGACCGCGGCATCGACGAGCCGGAGGTCGCGCTGCCCCTGCTGGCCGCCCTGACGCCGCGCTTCTCCAGCGAGGGGACGATCCGGCCCTTCATCATGCGCCACCCCGAGATCACCTACGGGTACCTGGACCGCTGGCTGGACGACCCCGACCCGCACGTGCGCCGCCTGGTCAGCGAGGGGACGCGCCCGCGACTTCCATGGTCCGCGCAGCTGCCGACCCACATCGCCGACCCGGCGCTCGGGATCCGTTTCCTGGAGCGCCTGTTCGACGATCCCTCCGAGTACGTGCGCCGGTCGGTCGCGAACCACCTCAACGACATCTGCAAGGACCACCCGCACGTGGCCCTGGAGTGCGCCCGGCGCTGGCGCGAGGCCTCGACGCATGGCGGGTTCGTCGTGCGCCACGGGCTGCGCACCCTGGTCAAACGCGGCGATCCGCGCGCGCTCGAGCTGCTGGGCTACGCCCACGCCAACGAGGTCGCCCTGGTCTCACTCGAGTGCGCGCCGGCCGTCGTCGCCATCGGCGGCGAGGTCACCTTCACGGCGGTCCTGTCGGTTGACGAGCCCACCCGCGCGGCCATCGACTACGTCGTCCACTACCAGGGCGCAAACGGCCCGCGCGCGGGCAAGGTGTTCAAGCTCACGAGCCGCGATCTTCGCCCCGGGCGGCCCGAGACCGTCGTGCGCCGCCACCGCTTCCGCCACGTCTCGATCCGGACCATCCACCCCGGGCCGCACCGCATCGAGATCCAGGTCAACGGCCGGATCCTCGGCGGCTGCGACATCGAGCTCGTCCAGGACCGAGCCGCCCCCTGAGTCACGGAGTCGCTCCGCCTGCACCGCCGGTCAGGTGGGCCCCTCACGCGACCGATGAGAACGGGGATGCGCATCATCGACGACGGTCTCGGCCGGCTCCTCCGGACGATCGCGTGCGGCTACTGGGCCATCGTCGTCGCGGGCCTGGTCGCCCATTGCGCGAACGCGGCCGTGTCCATCGGCGGCGGCCCCGCGATCGGGCTCCTGTCGGGCAGCTGGCTCAACATCTCCATCCTGTTCGGGGCGTCCGTCGGCATCCTCGCCCGGGCCGCGACGCTCGCGCGCGAGCGCCTCGCGTGGGCGCTCATCGGCCTCGGTGTCCTCGGCTGGTCCTTCGGCGAGGTCTACTGGTGGAGGGCGATGGCAGCACCTGGAGGACCCGCCCTTCCCGTCGGTCGCCGACGCCCTCTACCTGTCGTTCTATCCCGCGGTCTACGCGGGGCTCGTGCTGCTCGTGCGCGGACGGGTGCGCCACTTCCACGCAAGCCAATGGCTCGACGGGATCGCCGCCGCCCTCGTCATCGCCGCTGTCGCGGCGGCCTTCCTGCTGCCGACGATCCTCGATGGCAGCTCGGGCAGCGCGGCCGCCGTGGTCACCAACCTCGCCTACCCCTGGGCGATCTCATCGTGCTCGGCCTGGTCATCGCGCTGGCCGCCCTCACCAACTGGAGGCCTGGGCGCGCGGTCGGACTGCTCGCCGCCGGATGGCCTTCTCTACGCCGTCGCCGACGTCCTCTTCCTGCTCCGGGCGGCCAACGACGAGGTCACCGGCGTCGCGCTCTCGGAGATCCTCTGGCCCTGCGCGATGGTGCTCCTCGGCCTGGCGGCCTGGCAGAGACCCGGCACCGCCGGCGAGGGGAGGCTCGAGGGGTGGAGCCTGATGATCATCCCGACCGTCGTCTCCTTCACGTCCCTCGGAGTGGTGGCCCACGACCACACCTCGAATCAGGGCCCCCTGCCGATGGCGCTCTCCATCGCCGCCCTGGTGGTCTGCATGGCGCGCGCGGCGCTCACCTTCCGCGAGAACATCGCCCTCGCCGACAGCCACCGCCAGGCCGTCACCGACTCGCTCACGGGCCTCCCGAACCGCCGTCTGTTCCTCGACCGCGCCGAGCGGGCGGTCGCGATCGCCCGCCGCGACGGCTCGCGCGTCGGCGTGATGATCATCGACCTCGACCGCTTCAAGGAGGTCAACGACACGCTCGGGCACCACTCGGGCGACGTGATGCTCCAGGAGATCGCCCGCCGCCTCAGCGCGGCGGTGCGCGAGAGCGACACCATCGCCCGGCTCGGGGGCGACGAGTTCGCGGTGCTCCTGCCCGGGGTCGATGGAGCGACGGGCGCCCAGGCGGTGGCGGAGGCCCTCGGTGCTGCCATCGGCGAGCCCATCATGCTGGGCGACCTCGCGCTCGACAGCGAGGCCAGCATCGGCATCGCGCTCTACCCGGATCACGGCGGCGACGTCGCCCAGCTGCTCCAGCGCGCCGACGTGGCGATGTACACGGCCAAGGCCGACCACCTCGGCCACGCGTTCTACGGCCCCGAGCACGACGAGTACAGCCCCGAGCGCCTCGCCCTCGTGGGGGAGCTGCGTCGCGCGCTCGGCGAGAACGAGCTCGTGCTGCTCTACCAGCCGAAGGTCGAACTCGGCACCGGGCGGATCGCCTCGGCCGAGGTCCTGATCCGCTGGCAGCACCCCGGGCGCGGTCTGCTGCCCCCGAGCGAGTTCGTGCCGCTCGCCGAGCTCACCACCCTGATCAAGCCGCTCACCCTGCACGTCCTCAATCGCGCGCTCCTGCAGGTGCGCGACTGGAACCGCGACGGCCGCGACCTGTCGGTGGCGGTCAACGTCTCGGCGCGCAACCTGCTCGACCCCGAGTTCCCCGAGGCGGTCGCCGCCTGTCTCGAGCTGTGGGAGGTCCCGCCGGACAGGCTCGAGCTCGAGATCACCGAGACGGTCCTCATGGCCAACCCCGCGCGCGCCCTCGAGGTGCTGCACCGCCTGAGCGCGATGGGCGTGAGCCTGTCGATCGACGACTTCGGCACCGGCTACTCGTCGCTCGAGTACCTCAAGCGTCTTCCCGTGAACGTGCTCAAGATCGACAAGTCGTTCGTGCTGAACATGTCGCACGACGTCGCCGACGCGATGATCGTGCGCTCGACGATCGATCTGGCTCGCAACCTCGGGTTGCGGGTCGTCGCAGAGGGCATCGAGGACCAGCCGGCATACGACACCCTGCGCGAGCTCGGTTGCCACCTCGGCCAGGGCTTCCTGATGAGCCGCCCGGTCGCGGCCGACCAGCTCGAGGCCCTGCTCGACGACCCGGCGTGGGCCGCCCGGGCATCCGAGGTCTCCGGCTCGCTGTAGTCGCGCGCGTCAGCGATCGGGCCCGCCTATCGATGCCTCCGTGATCGGCATTGGACGACCGCGCGAGGGCGGGCCTACGGTGGGCACGAGGCGCCGCGGCGGTGCCACGACCTGACACGAAGGGGCATCAGATGCGCGAGAGCACCGGCGTCGACTACTCCGAGATCCACCGCATCGACAGCCCCGCGAACCGGCTCCTGCGCAAGGACGTCTGGGAGCCGGGCAACGACCTCGGCCAGCAGTCGTTCGCGACGGTGCGGTACTTCGACGACCTGGTCGCGCGGCTCGGCATGGACGAGAGCACGCGCGTCCTCGATGTGGGCAGCGGCACCGGCGGGCCCGCGATCTACATGGCGCAGAAGAGCGGCTGCCACATGACGGGCGTCGAGGTCAACGAGGTCGGGCTCGAGGTCGCCCATCGGCTCGTGGAGAAGGCCGGGCTCGAGGACCGCGTCACGTTCGTGCTGGCCGACGGGATGTCGATGCCCTTCGAGGACGAGTCGTTCGACATCGTCATCAGCATGAACGTGATGAACGTCTTCGAGGACAAGGTCGCCATGTTCCGCGAGGTGCGCCGCCTCCTGCGCCCGGGCGGCACCTGGGCCTTCCTGTCGGGCACGTTCGACTTCGACGCGGGCGACGACGACATCCGCACGCGCATGGCCCGCGGCTACGCGATCCCCCAGTACACCGACACGCTCGCCTCCTACAAGGCGAAGCTGATCGAGGCGGGCTTCGTCATCGACGAGGTCGTGGAGTACATCAGCGACTTCCGCCTCCAGATGGATCGCTGGCGCACGGGCTGGATCAGGCATCGCGACGCGATCGCCAAGGAGCAGGGCGCCGAGCAGACCGACCACCACATCGACTACTTCACCTGCTACCTCGAGATGATCGACGCCGGCAAGGCGTCGAACCACCTGATCGTCTCCACCAGGCCCGCCGGCTAGACCCAGCCCTCGCGCGCGGAGACCCCGCGGGCCGCCTCGAGCACCCGCTCGACGGCGCGCGAGGTCGCGCCGGCGGGCCAGACGACGCTCAGTCCCATGCGGGCGTCCTCGTCGGTCACCGGCACGTGGACGACCCCCTCCCACGCCACGCTCGCCATCGACGCCGGGCCGATGAACAGGTGGTCGTCGTGCCGGGAGAGGTGGGCGAGCAACGGCTCGCGGTTCTCGGGGGTCGCCAGCTCCACCTGGGCCGGCCGGAATCCGCGCTCGTGGCAGAGCCGGTCCACCAGGTCGTGGAATCCCGGGGCGAGGGACTCGGGCACGACGACGAGGATGTGGCCCCGGAGGTCCTCGATCGTCAGGCGGGGCCGGGAGGCGAGGGGGTGCCGCACGCTCATGACGGCGGCGAGCGGCTCGCGCCGCACGAGTTCCCCGCGCAGCCCCTCCGCTCCGCCGAACTCGCGCACCAGCGCAACGTCCGCCTCCCCGAGCAGCACCGCCTCGATGGCGTGGGCGGTCCATGCCTGGTGGGCGACGACCTCGGCGCCGGGTGCGCTGGCCGCGAGCTGGTCGAGGATCATGGGGAGCGCCTGGTAGGCGACGCTCGCGGTGTAGGCGATGCGCAGCGCCGACTCGGCGGCCTCGTGGGTGCGGCGGGCGCGCTCGCGGGCGCGTTCGAGGTCGGCCAGCATCCGGCGGGCGTCCTCGTAGAGGCCGCGGCCCGCCTCGGTGAGCTCGACCGAACGGCTGGTCCGGCGCAGGAGGTCGACGCCGAAGTCGCGCTCGAGGCTGCGGATCTGGACGCTGAGCGCCGGTTGCGAGAGGTGGAGCCGCGCGGCGGCGCGGGTGAAGTTCAGCTCCTCGGCGACCGCGATGAAGTAGCGAAGCTGCTTCAGGGTCACATCCATGGATCGAGGCTATCAACGGCGCCGCCGCGACCGGCCGGGGGCGCCGACCCCTCCTCGGGTCAGGCGCGCGCCGGGTTCAGTAGGCCTCGAGGTCCAGCTTGAGCGCCTCGTTGAAGCGGTTCACCATGTTGTAGAGCGCGGCGATCATGGTGATCTCGACGATCTGCGACTCGCTGAAGTGACTGCTGAGCTCGGCGTAGACGGCGTCGGAGATGTCGCCCGGTCGCAGCGTCAGCTCCTCGGCGTACGCGAGCGCGGCCCGCTCGTCGTCGCCGATGCTCGCGGAGGCCGGGTCGCGCATCTCCGCGATCTCGGAGGGCGTGAAGCCCATCTTCGCGCTGATCTGCTCGTGGGCGTGGGTGCAGTACGCCGAGCGGTTGAGCATCGACACCCGGAGGATGATCCGTTCCTTGAGCTTCGCGTCGATCTCGTCGGGCTGCTGAACGGCCGCGACGAACGGCCCCATCACCGAGAGGATCGCCGGCTTGTGCGCGAGCGCCTTGTAGATGTTGGTGACCTTGCCCCGCTTGGCGATCATCCGCTCGAAGGCGACCCGGACCGAGGGGTCCTCGGTGGTCGCCTCATCGATGTACGTGACCCGAGCCATCCTGAGTCCCCTTCGTCTGCGGCGTCGCGGTTCTCGGAGGCGGCCCAGGGGGCTCGACGAGGCGCCGGTCGACTCCACGCTAGTCGCGCCGACCCGCCCGGGTCCAAGACGGATCGGAGTGGCATCGATCACCTCTGGTTATCGATCCGATCCCCGGGGTCGCGCCCGCCGCGGAGGCTCACGTCGGCGACGGGCCGGGGATCTCGAGGTGGGTGCCGAGTGAGAGGCCCGATCCGATGACCTGATCCACGACCGTCCGCCAGGCCTCGGCGGCGGAGGCGATGCCGGGCATGCGGATCGTCCAGCGCCTCGTCGAGGGCCGGATCGACCAGGCCGGGCAGATCGAGCGGCGGGCGCGCGAAGCCGCCGGGCGGAGAGCCGGGCAGGCAGGGCACGAAGCTGAACATGCCGCCGACCGGCTCGGCCGGGGTCGCGCCGAAGTAGAGGCGCCCGCCGCGGGTCTTCTCCCATCCGTACATGGGATCGAGGGTAACGGCGCGGAAGACCTCGCTCGTCCTCGGCACCGCCCGCTCGAGGTAGTCCTCGCGGGCGTGGTCGACGCTGTCGGCCACCACGAGCACCGTGTCGAGGACGAACCCGCCGCTGCACCCCGACCCGAAGAGGATCACCGAGCCGCGCGCCAGGCGGCGCAGGCCGGGGTTCCGCGGCTGGCGGCAGAACGTGTAGAGGAAGCGGTCACCGAAGACGAACGGGTCGGTGTTCTGCGGCACGACGCCCTCGGGTGCGCTCCCGGGCCCCTCGAACAGCGGCCGGTGGAGCCAGGCCGGCCCCTCGGGCACTCGCACCGGGATGGGGGAGACCTCGGAGCCCGCCTCCCACTCGCCCCAGAACGTCATCTCGCCCCGGTGGATCTCGCCGCCCGGCTCATCACACCAGGTGCCGGGTGCCCGCATGAACGAGCGCCGGTGCGGGCTCAGCCCCGAGTCCCACCGCGTGCGGCCACCGCCTGGGTCGGGCCCGCGCTCGTCGCCGGGGTGGGGGAACCGGACGACGCACAGCTCATCCGTCAAGGGGGCCTCCGCCGGGGGTCGATGTACGCTGGGACTCGTGGCCGAGGGTCTCACACGCCCCGTCGTCCCCGTGTCCGTTCCGGACGCCCTGGCGGCCGTCATCGCTGCGCCTGCGGGCCTGCTCGCCCTCGGCATGCCCGGCTGCGCCGCATGCGCGCTGCTGCCGGCGTCCCTGGCGGAGATCGGCCGGGTGCGTCCCGGCCTCACGATCGCCGTCGGCGAGTTCACCTCGATCGACGACTGGGCGGTGCGCGAGGAGCTGCTCTGGCCCCGGGGGATCCACGTGAGCCGCTCGTCGGTCCCGGCGCTGGCACTGCTCGTCGGCGGAGAGGTCGTCGCCAGCCGCCCCGGGGGAGGGCCCGCCTTCGTCATCGACCGCTGGCTGGAGGGCGTCCTCGGCCCGGCCGCGGAGTCGCTGGGCGGCGAGCCGACGCCCGGGGAGCTCGCGGCGCTCGACGCCCAGGCACCCGTCATCGCCCGGCACCGCGCCGTGAAGCGGCAACGCGACTCATCGCTTGGCGCGCTCTGAGCGGGGCGGTCGACGACCCGATCGTGTCCTTCTTCGACGGTAGGGCCCGCGCCTACGACCGCCAGCTCCCACTGGAGCGCGCGGCGCTCCGTCTCGCCGCGTCCCTCTCCGAGCCGCTCGCGGGTGCGCACGTGGTCGATCTCGCGGCGGGGACCGGGGCCCTGGCCCAGGCGCTCCTGGCCCGGAACGCGGACGTCGCCTCCCTCACGCTGGTCGATGGCGCGCCGCGGATGCTCGAACGGGCGCGGGACCGCCTCGGCCCGGCGGCGGAGGTGGCCGGCTTCGTCGTCGCCGACGCCCGGGCGGTGCCAATCGCCGACGGCTGCGCCGATGTCGTGACCATCGGCTACCTGCTTCATCTGATCGATCCCGGCGCGCGCACCCGCGTCCTCGCCGAGGCCCACCGGCTCCTGCGCCCCGGCGGCCGCCTGGTCGTGGTCGTCCACGGTTCGCCGGCGGGAACCGCCGGGGCCGCCTACCGCTTCGCGTGGCGCTTGCTGAGACGCGTCGTTCCCCGGGCGGTGGTCGGCCACGGTCCCATCGTCGACGCGGCGCGCCTGGTCGAGGCGGCAGCGTTCGACGTCCTCACGGCCCGCAGGCTCCCGGGCGTCTACTGGAGCCAGGTCGTCGCGGCCGAGCGGCGCCCGGGTGCGTCCGCCGCTTCCCCCTGACGGCGATCCCACCCGGCGCGTATCGCCGGCCGTAGGTCCCCCCAGGCGGCCCGGAGCTCCGGCCAGGCGGCGGCGACCGCCACGCCCACCGGGTGAGCAAGGCCGGTTTCATGCGGACCCAGACGGAACGGCGAGCGCGTTCGGCAATCGATCAGAACGCGCTCGCCGTCGAATGATGCGAGGAAACCAGCGGAGAGGGGGGGGATTTGAACCCCCCAGGTCAGGTGCGGCCCCCAGGTGCGCATGGGGTACCCCTTCGCTAGGGAGGGCGCCCGGCTCCGGGAGGGCCGTAGCGCTGAGGCGAGCCTCGCCGCGCAGGGTGTGCCCGCCATCGGGGCGATCGCCGTGCGCGCGCTGTGGCTTGTCCGTAGCTCACACACCCGGGCCTTCTCCAGCTCCGCTGGCCGCGGCTGAAAACGGCGTCTTCTCGTTCTGGCGATCGGAATCGCTCCGGATCGCAACTCGACAACCGCAGCCGCTGTACGGGTGCGCGCGGACGCGCGCACCCGCGTCGGGGGCGACTCCGGAATCGATCGGCATCCATGTCGGGAGGGGAAGTGTGCCTTCCGCGCGGATCAATCGGGGGCATGCCACTGCTGTAGGGGCTGCGGATTCCCCGCGCCCATGAAGCCGGGCTTGCTCTGATGCCACGGGACCTCTGCGGTTGAAGCATCGGGACTGCTCCGTCTGGCATGGGACGGGCTACGAGATAGGCGATTGCCGATGAGGGTGGACGAGACATCCGAGCGGCTCGGGCGGGTCGGGATCTGGAGATTCCGTCGCGTGGGCGCGGCGCTCGCGGTCGGTCTCGTGCTCGGCGTCGCAGCGGGCGGTTCGGCCGCCGCGACGCCGAGCGGAACGATCACCGAGTTCTCGGGCGGCCTGCCAACCCCAGGCGTCCCGACCGGCATCGCCGCCGGCCTGGACGGGAACCTGTGGTTCACCAACCAAGGGCTACCTCCCAACGAGGGACGCGCAGCGAAGGTGATCGGGCGTATCACCCCGGCCGGGGTGATCACGGCGTCACTCGACATCTTCGCCCCGCCCGGGGCGATCGCTCCCGGGCCAGACGGAAACCTGTGGTTCGCCGTCGGGGGAAGCCCGGTGGCGATCGGGCGGGTCACTCCCGCGGGCGTGATCGAGCGCGGCTTCTTCTCGCCCAACACCGGGGGAGGAGTGGGGGGGATCGCCACCGGCCCGGACGGCAACGTCTGGCTGGCCGTCGGGCGCTACTTCGCTTCCTCGGGGGAGATCGTCCGGATAACGCCGGCCGGGGCCATCACCGAGTTCCCGACGACGGCTCTCGGCGGCATCTCCACGCCGGTGGACATCGCCGCCGGGCCGGACGGGAACCTGTGGTTCGCCGTCGCGAGATACGGGGATCCCGGCATCCCCGAGTACACCCCCGGAGCGATCGGCCGGATCACCCCGACCGGCGTCGTCACAATCTTCTCGGAGGGCCTCAATCCCGGCAGCGACCCGCGCGGGATCGCGGCCGGCCCGGATGGGAACGTCTGGTTCACGGACGGACCGAGGACCGCGGGCACGACTCCGGCGATCGGCAGGATCACGCCGGCCGGCACGATCACCGAGTTCTCCGGGGGGCTCAACCCCGGAAGCGCCCCGGGGGACATCGCCCTAGGGGCAGACGGGAACCTGTGGTTCACCGACCACGGGACCACTCCCGCGATCGGACGGATCACGCCTGCCGGGGCCATCACGGAGTTCGCGAGCGGCCTCAACGCGATGAGTGGCCCGGGAGCAATCGCCGCCGGCCCTGACGGGAACCTCTGGTTCACCGACCAGGGGGCAACCCCGGCGATCGGCACAGTCGGATCGGGCGCGCCGGCGGCGAGCGTGTCCGCTCCGGCCGTCCGAGGGGCCCCGTTCGTCGGTTCCCGGCTCTCCTGCGGCGGCGACGCCTGGTCGTCCTGGGCGGGCACCCGGCCACGACGCGACCTGTTCGCGTTCGACGGCTACCGGTGGCGACGCGACGGTGTCCTGATCTCCGGGCCGCCGTCCGCGACGTACACGCCGAGGGCCGCCGACAAGGCTCATCGGATCTCGTGCGAGATCACCGTCACCTACCCGCTCCTGGCGGTCAGCGTCTCGGAGGCGAGCCGGCCCGTCGTGATCCGACGGGCACCCCTGACGCTGAAGACCGTCGCTGGCACGACGCTGAGGCGCGGCGGGCGCGCCGCATTCAGCTACCGGGTCAAGAACGCCACCGGCAAGGCGATCAGGGGCGTGGTCATCACGAACACCCTCCCGAGGGGCCTCGGCATCGACGCCACTTCCCGCAGGATGAACCTGACGGTGAAGAAGCCGCTGCGCTTCGTCGGCGGCGCCCGCAAGGTCATCTTCAAGATCGGCACCATCGCCAAGGGCGCGACGGTGGTCGTGACGGTCAACGCCAAGGTCGCGGCCACGGCCGCCAAGGGCAGGCAGACGAACACGGTCGTCTTCTGGGGCAAAGGCGTCGTCCCGATGACGGCCACCAGTAGCGTGACCATCAAGTAGCACCGGACGGTGCGCACTCCGGTGACCGCGAGAGCGGTCCACCGAGCGGCTCTCGTCCTTTTCGGAGTCCCCCCGCCGGCGGTTCGCGCGGAGAGCCGGTCATTCCGTGCCGCATGCGGCGAACTACGGTGGCTTGCGATCCAGGCGTGACTTAGCGTTTGGTCGCTGGAAAGCAGCTGGCCTCAGCCCGGGACGGAGCCCGAGGATGACCCTGTGGATGTCGGCGGAAGGACTGCGAAGATCCTCGACTGGTTGAGACGACACATGTCGAGGGGTCGGGGCTGGGCGACCGTCTGCCTTCTCTCTGCCGGGATCTGGTTGTACGTCTTCTCCAGCGTCGTCGTCGTGGTCCCCCCGTATGTCTCCTTCGACGGGCTCCGCGAGGACAGCTTCGCCACCGTCCTCGTGACCGTCTATCCGATCGGGCTCTTGCTGTTGCTCGCCCTGTGGTTCTGCAGGGCCAGCCTCTGGGGAGACTCGCCCGTGCGATCCGTGTGGTGGATCCTCCTGCCGGTTGCGCTGGCGACCCTCGCCATGATCGCGATCGCGTTCGCGATCCCGCTGGTGGTGAGCCTTGCGATCGCCGCGGTCCTCTGGGTCATTGGGAGACTCCTCGGCGACAGGGTCACGCCTCGGGCGAGGAGCCTGATGGCCGGCATGATCGTCGCGGTGGCACTGCTGTCGCTCCTGTGGATCATCATCGGCTCCGAGGGCGACGCGCACGTACTGACGGGGGTCTTCGGCATCTCGCTGGCCGCGGCAATGGCCGGATCCCTCGCGACAGTCCGGCGCAAGAAGGGCTGGTCCGAGAGGGATCCTCAGGGTCTGGTGTTCGGTCACGTCTGGAGCTGGCCCTACGCGCCGTTCTGGGCTGCGCTCGTGTTGCAGTTGGCGACGGTGGCACGGACCTATGTGACGGGGGAGCCGATCGACTTCGGATTGCCAGCGATCCTGCTCTGGCTGAGCCTCGTCGTGAGCCTCCTCGGTCTCACCGTCGCCCTGCGCTTCCGGGTCTACCACCGATCGCAGGTCGGTCCGCGGTCCTGGTGGCACCACTCGGTCGGATTCCGCCACCTCAGCGATCAGGAAGCGCTAAGGCGGAAGCCGCCGCTGCCGAACACCGCGGGCCACTACATGAACTGGCTCGTATTCGGTCTCGCCCTCGCGGCCCTGGCGTGGGGGGCCGTCGAGCTATGGGGGGGTTGGACGGGCGGCTTCGATCGAGCACCAGCCGGCGTTCTCGCCGCGGGTGCCCTCCTGAGCCTCGCGGCCGTGGTGATCTGGCTCGGAGCTCCCGAGCAGTTCCGGCCCGGCACCAGAGACGACACGGAGAGCTCGATGCTCGGCTATCGGGCGACAAGCGCTTGGGTCGCGCTCCTGACGGTACTCGGCGTGGGGATCCCGCTTCTCGCCGTACTGGCCGACAAGTCCGCGAACAGGCCGCTCGGGCCACCCGCCGCGGTCACTCTCACGGTCGCCGGACACGGGGGGTTGGTGGCGACGTGCCCGTACGCGCCCCCTCAGGTACGGGCCTACGTGGATCGCGAGAGCCTTCAGAAGGCGATGGTCTCGCTGGACCTCGCGCCGGGGTACTGCGACAAGGATCGGGTCGAGCTACCGAGCGACTCGATCGCGGCGATCCGGGAACTCGATGACATCGACGCACCGAGCATCGCGCAGCCGATCGACCCGCGCGCGAGCGAGCCCGGGCAGATCAAGGTGACATGGCAGATGCCCGACCGGCTCGGGAGCCAGCTCAATCTCGTCCGCCTGGGCGACGGGACCGATGACCGGGTTCTTCGACCGGAGGATCTGATCGTTCCAGAGGACCTCAGATCCCGGGGCTCGCCGAGCCCGCCTGAGTTCCGGGTCGTCCTCCAGGCCCAGGATCTCGATGGGCCCTCGCGCTGCGCCGACGCCCAGTACTCGTGGACGGTCACCGATCCGGACTCCGGGCGTCCCGCGCTGCCGGTGACCATCGGTGGTTGCCAGACCGAGGTGCTTCTCCCCGAGGGCGAATACCACGTCGTCGCCGAGACGACCCGGCGCGCGGTTGCGGGCGCTCCTCGGAGCGGAAGGGCCCGCGTCTCGGTTCAGGACTGGCTCGTCGTCGCGCTCGGTGATTCCGTGGGCGCGGGAGAGGGCAACCCGCCCTTCCGAGACGGCAGGAGCGGCTGCAACCGATCCGATGAAGCGGGCCAGGTGGTCGCGGCGCAGCGGCTGGAGCGGCGTGATCCGACCACCTCGGTGACCTTGCTCCACCTCTCGTGCACGGGCGGACGGATCACCCACGGCAATCCCACCAAGGACACGACACGCCAGGCCAAGTACGCCAGGAGCCTCGTCGGCCCTCGGCAGATCGACGCCGTGCTGCTCTCCGTGTCAGCCAACGATCTCGAGTTCGCGAAGATCGTGACGCACTGCATCACCTGGGACTGCACCCGCGACCCGATCTCCGGTGGGCTCTTTGACGATGCCGCACCGCCGGGTGGAACCGATCGGACGGTCACGGGCCTCCTCCCCGATCTGATCGCCACGGCGCGGCAGAAGTACAAGGGCCTGGCCGCGACGATCTCGAAGGATCTCAAGCCGCGGGTCGTTCTGGTGACCGAGTACTTCGATCCATCGCGTGACGAGGACGGCGAGTTCTGCAGCCGTGTGAGCGCCGGCTTCGTGGAAGGCGAAGCCAGGCTCGCCTTCGAGGAGGTCGTCTCGCCACTCAACCGGCTCGTCCGTGAGTCCGTGAACGATGCGGCGAGGCGCTTTCCGGACGTCTCGTGGCGGTACGTGCCGGGCATCGCCGCCGATTTCGCGTCCCACGGATACTGCGCTCTGCCGAGCTCCGAGCGGTGGGTGGTGGGCACGAGCGATGCACCCCTGCGGCAACTGCAGGCCCAGGGAGCCTTTCACCCGAACGCTCGTGGGCACCTGGCGATCGCCGCGGCGATCTACCGGGCCCTCGAGGCCGCCCCCCTGACCTAGCTCATCCCGTGCGCGGCGCGCCGGCTCGGATCCGGTCCTGCTCCGCCATCGCGGACACCCAGGGGAAAGCGGTGCGTCCGGATGAGCGGCTTTCATGCGGACGCAGCGGGCAACGTGCGAGCGCGTTCCGCAACCCATCAGAACGCGCTCGCCGTCGGTGTTGCGAGGAGATAAGCGGAGAGGGGGGGATTTGAACCCCCGTCGGACCGAAGGCCCGAAACGGTTTTCGAGTCGCCGTGAATCCGGGCCATTTTGCCTGGAAAGTGGCATATCGAGTGCCTGGATGGGCGAGTGGATGGGCGAGTCTGACACGAACCTCCCGCAACCAGCGGCCATGGGCGTCGGCCCGCCGCCGGCCGCCGTCGCTCCGCGCGGACGATCCCCACCGCCACCGACTGGCTGCCCGCCACTTCGTTCGAGAGGCTGTTCGGCCACGCGACTCGGTCCCAGAAACGACACGACCCGGGGTGGCTGCCCCGGGTCGGTCCCTACGAAAGATCACTGCGCTGTGATCGGAGGTTATTCCCCGCTCCGGGTGGCCTCGAGCCCGCCCGGGCAGAGCATCATCCAGGTGGCGCTCCAAGTGAACGAGGACGCCCGCGCCCTCGAGATTGAGGCCCTCGCCGGCGAGCGCTTCGCGGCGGTGGGGCAGACGGTTCTGGCCGCCCTGGCGGAGTCTGGGCTCAGCGGCCGCAGGGTGGCCAACGTCGTGAGCTGGTTCATCGTGGCCCAGCTCGCGCTGGGGCCATGGCGGAGCCGGGGCGAGGTCCGACCGGCCGAGCTGGCGCGGGCGATGGGGGTCTCGCGCTGGACCGAGTGGCGGACACGGCTCGACGCCGCGCGCGCCGGGCTTGTCCGGGACTGGGCGCTTCCCGAGCCCGAGGCACGCGGCTACGGCCGCGGAGCTGTGCGCGTCCTGGACCTCGCCTTCGTCCGCACGCGCGAGGTCACCAAGCGCGTCGCCGCGAACAGGGAGGAGAAGGCGAGCCGCGCCGAGCGCCGTCGGCAGGCGCGCAGGCGGGCGAAGGAGGCGGGCCGAGTGGCGACGCCGGTGACTCCCGCCGAGTCGGCGGCGATTCCGAGCGCGCCGGTAAGGCGAGAGGAGCTGACCTCGCCCGCCGCGGGACGGCTCTGGGAGGTGGTCCGCCGGCTCCAGCCCACCGCAGAGCCGGACGCCCCGGCGCTCTTGCGCTCGCATCCACCGCCGGGGTAGCCGCGGCCCGAGCCGCCGTCGCCGAAGTCGAGTGGACCCAACCTTCCGGAGCCCGGCGGTTGATCGACGCCCACTCTTCGAGCTGTCGCCGCCTCGCGGGCCTCACCGGACCTCCATTCGAGCGCCAAGCACGGATTCGACCCGTCCTCGCCCGGGTGACCCCGTCCGTGGCCGGCCTCGGTGGTGCAACAGTCGCAGCACCGCCGCGTCCACGGGTGCGAGAACGAGCCCACGACCGACGAGATCGTGCTCAGGATCGACGTTCTCGCACGCTCCAGAGGCTCCTATGGAGCCAGAACAAAGAGCGCCGGTCGGTCTCAGCCGTTGGCCGACCGGCGCCAGAGATCAATCGCGGTAGGCCCGGCCCCGCGGCAGGACGCGAAGTTTCGTCAGGACTCCCGCCGCGATGTCGGCGCGATAGAGCACTCGCCAGTCGCCGACGCGCAGTCGCCGACCCTCGCGGCCCACGAGGGCGATGGTCGCGGGCCCTCTGGGTTGACGGACAAGCGCTCGATGGCAGCCACGACGCGCCGGCGAACCGGTGGGTCGAGCCGGCCGAGATCACGCTCGGCCGGTCCGGTCAGCAGAACCTCGAGCGCTTCGCTCAGAGACCGAGCTCCCGGCGTGCCTCCGACAGCGGGCGGACATCGCCGGCCGCGATCGCTGCGTCGGCCTCGTCCAAAGCCTGGAGCTCATCCTCGCTGAGCCGACCGTCGTCGGGTTGGGCGAGATCCGAGATCAAGGCGAAGGCCTCAGCGGTCGCGTCCTCTGGAAGCTCGTCGACCGGCTTGTGGAGGCGCTCGCGAGTGGTCATGTCGAAAGTGTACGACGCAGCGCGGTTCTCAAGAAACGCCTCCCCATTGTGACGGGAAGTGGTACGCCCGGTTCTGATTGCGCCGCGCGGGAGGTGTGAGGGTGACCAGCGGCTGGAAGCTCCTCATCGCGACCTTCGCGCTCGTGGCGCTGGTCGCGGTGACCGCCTTGTGGGTGTCTCTTTGCGGATAGCCGGAAGGCACTTGCCGCAATCCCCTGATGACGGGCTGCCGGGCGGCGGGGAGCCTGCACTTGCTCGCGAGAACAAGAGAAAGAGTTCGCCATGGGCAACTGGAAACTTCTGCGACCATCTCCAGCGATGGTCGTCGCCGTGATCGCCCTCATCGCTGGCCTGGGCGGTGGGGCGTACGCGGCCACCCTGGTCACCGGCGCTCAGATCAAGAACAACTCGATCACAGGGGCCGACATCAGGAACAGCTCGCTCACAGGCAACGACATCAGGAACGAATCCCTCTCCGGCGCCGACGTGAAGAACGGCTCGCTTCAGGCGGCCGATCTCAGCGCGGCTGCCAAGGCGTCGCTTCGCGCCGTCGGAGTCGCCGGCGCGTCGGGCCCAGCGGGTCCCCAGGGCCTCGCGGGTCCGCCGGGAGCGGTTGGCCCCTCGAACACATACGCAGCCTTCAGGGCGTCCGGCACCGTGGTGTCCGGCATTGGCACCTTGACGACCGTGACCTTCTTCCAGGTGCCGGCTGGCAGCTGGCTCATCCAGGGCAATCTCGTTCTGACAAATACCGCCGCCGCGGCGCGAGAGGTGACATGCGCCCTCTCCGGGGGTGCCGGCACCATCGACAGGGCGACCACGGTCCTGGATGCGGCCGGCGGGCTGGATACCCAGACGGTGGCGCTCGCTGGGACGGTCGGGCCAGCTGATTCGATCTTCGCGTCGCTCAACTGCAACGCCAGCCTCGCGGGCGTCGACTTCGCGGACGGCGACCTGATCGCCACGCAGGTTGGGACGCTGAACCAGATCGCGCCGCGTCCTTAGATGAGCAGCAGGCGCGGTTCGTCGAGGGCGAAGCGCCCCAATCCGCGGGGTCGTTCGATCCCGCGGATTGGGGCGGGGGCGTTTGCGGGGTGAGTTACTCGCGCGGGTGGTCCGGCGATGTCGCCAAGGGAGTATCGAGACGCTGATGCGTAAGGCATGTCGCATCATCGGCGCAGCTCTGATCCTGAGCCTCGTCGTCGGCGGCTGCGGGTGGAGGGGATGGAGCCGGCGGCGATACGCCGGCGACCACGAAGGGGCGAACCGCGAGCTCGCTGGCCGTGCCCATCTCGCCCTCAGTCGCTGATCCCGCACCGGCGCCTCCTCGAACGTTCAACGCGGGCCGGCCCGCCGGTGCCGTCACCTTTGCCCAACCTGGCGGCCGCCGAGCCCGAGTCGGGCTGGGTCAGGGCGGCCAGGCGGCTTCGGATGCCCGTCTACCGGATCACCTACGCGCCCGGCTTGACCCTGAAGACAGTTCTCGCCGAGAAGGGACGCGGCCGTGACGTCGAGCAGGAGCAGGTCCACGCGATGTATGACGGCCCCGGCGGCGATCTCGTGCGTCTCTACCAGGGCAAGCCCTACTACTGCGGCCATCTCGGCGACGTTCGTGGCCTCGGAGCCGCCCGTGTGCGGGGACGGGAAGCGTTCTTCTACGAGTCCCCGAACTCGGACAACCAGGGTGGCATGTTCCTGATGTGGTGCACGGCGCCGCGAACCGGGCCTACCCGGGGAGCGGGGAGCGCGATGTATCTGGAGGTCCGCGGCAGGGACAGGGCGCGCGCCCTGCGCATCGCCCGCAGCCTCCGCCTCGTGCGCTAGAGGCCCATGGCTTCGGCGGGGCGCGGAGAGCCGGAATCCCGGGCTGCTCGAGGCACGCCGAGGAGCGGATTCGAACACCGACCCCTTCGTCCGAGACATCGCTTCGTTGTCCGTTCCAGTCAGAACGTCCTGGGCAGCGCCATCTGAGACGGCCAGGGCGTGTCAGGAAGGGACAGGGAGCGCCATCCACATCGGCGTAGCCGAAGGTCGTTGACACCCCCACCCAGTCGTCGCACTGGCGCTCCGGCGGCTGCGGCTTTCCCGCCGGACGGGATGCGGCTCGCGCGGTCCCTTCGCGGGCTCCCCCGGATGGCCATCGAGATGGCAGCGGTAAGGCTCTCTGGGGGCACGGCAAGAAACGCGCCACGAGGAGAGCCTTCGGACATGGGCACAGTTCGAGGATCACGCCGAGGACGTCCGGTCGTGCTTCTGACCGTACTCGCCGCCGTCATCGCCGCGCTCGTGGCGGCCAGTGGAGGCGCGACCTCCTCCGTCGCCACCCGGGAGTTCTCAACCGCGATGAGCGCGGGAAGCGGGCCGTCGGCATCACCGCGGGCCCCGACGGCAACATCTGGTTCACCGAGATCGCTGAGGGCAACCGTATCGGGCGCATCACGCCGGAGGGCGCGGTGAGCGAGTTCTCGAAGGGGATTAGCCCTGATAGCCGCCCCGCGGACATCGCCGCCGGTCCGGACGGAAACCTGTGGTTCACCGAGCCCTCGGGGAATCGGATCGGGCGGATTACCCCGACGGGTGCGGTGACCGAGTTCTCCGCCGGCATCAGGGCGAAGAGTGCGCCCTTGGGCATCACCGCCCGGCCCCGATGGCAACCTCTGGTTCACCGAGGCGGCGGGCAACCGGATCGGCCGCATCACGCCGGAGGGCGCGGTGACCGAGTTCTCGGACGGGATCCGCCCGGAAAGCGGCCTCTACGACATCACCGCCGGTCCCGACGGCAACCTCTGGTTCACCGAGTTCGACGCGTACCGGATCGGCCGCATCACGCCGGCGGGCGCCGTGACCGAGTTCTCCGTTGGCACCAGGCCGAAGAGGAGTCGATACGGCATCACCCCCGGCCCCCGGGTCATCACCACGGGTCCGGACGGGAACCTGTGGTTCACCGAGGCCGACGGGCACCGGATCGGTCGCATCACCCCGGCCGGGCTCGTGACCATGTTCTCGGCCGGCCTGGGCCAGGGAAGCCCCTGCGGCATCGCCGGGGGCGCGGACGGCAATGTCTGGTTCACCGAGGGCGAGGGCAACCGGATCGGGCGCATCAGCCCGTCGGGCGCCGTGAGCGTGTTCCGAGGGCCAAGCCCCTACGTCCACCACGAGACGTCGGAGGGGTTCTGGTATTCGCGGTGCGGGATCTCGCCGGGCCCCGACGGGAACATGTGGTTCACGGAGTGGGAGGCCGACCGCATCGGCCGCATCACCCCGACCGGCGTCGTGAGCGAGTATCCGCCGACCGCCGCCATCGGGGCCGTTCGCCTGCGCGCGCCGGCGTCGGCTGGCGTGCGGCTGCGCTGCCCGTCCGGCGCGGCGCGCGCGTGTCGGGGGACGCTGCGCCTGATCTCGATCGAGTCATTCCCGGAGCAGCGCGTCGGTGTGCGCCGCTTCACGGTCGCGCCCGGGCTGCAGACCGAGGTGGTGGTTCCGCTCTGGGCCGCGGGCCGGCGGAGTCTGAGGGCGGAGAGACAGCTGGTCCTCGACGTCGTGCTCGTTCCGAGCGCGCACAGTCTGGCCGGTTCCGTCGAGCGCAGAGCCCTCCTGAGGTTGCCGCGAGCGCCCGCCGTCGCCGGTTGACCGCACGATGGCAAATCGAGAAAGGCATCGCATGCCATCTCCCACCTCCGCAGCGCGGGTAGCGGCAGCGCCGCCACGCGCCTGGCCGCTGCGCTGCGCGGCCGGCGGGACGATCGCCCTCCTCGCAGCGATTCCGGCTCTCGCCGGTGCATGGGATGCGCCCGTGACCCTCGGCCAATCCGCGGAGCTCGTACACGGCCCCTATCTCGCGGTGAACACACGCGGGGACGCCCTGCTGAGCATGACGCGGGAGGGGTCGCTCCGGGAGTCGGGACTTCCCGTGTTGAGCCGGGTCGGCGCGTCGCTACGCCCCGCCGGCGGCACACGCTGGCCGGCGCCCGTGACCCTCTCGGCGCCGGGCGAGCTCGGGTTCCGGCCTGTTCCGGTGCTTCTCCCCTCCGGTCAGCCGGTGGTCGCATGGACCCGGCTACGGCGCGGCGCCACAGGCCCGAGCGCCGCGGACGTGGCCGGCATCGAGGCGAGCACGGCGGGTGGCTCCTGGTCAACCCGGACCCTGAGCGAACCCCTCATGGACCCGTTCAACAACCTCGGCGACGAGGTCGCGACCGCGACGGGGGCGGACGGGACGCTCGCCGCCGCGCGTCTCTCCTACTACACGGGAAAGCCGCCGGTCCATGTGCTCGTTCGGTCGCCTGAGGGCGAATGGAGCGCGCCCGCCGCGCTGGGCGAGCCGGGAACGTCGAGCGTCGGAGGACAGTGGAGCGCGGGCATGCCCCAGGTGGCGGTCACGAACGACGGCACGGTCGTGGTGGCCTGGTTGCTTCCCGAGGGCACCGGCGCGAACGGGTATCCGGCACGGACCCGGCTCATGGAGGCCTGGCGGGATCCGGCCTCGGGCGTCTGGAGCGAGCGACGGGGCACCGCCGCCGCCGCGGGGAACCTCAGGGGGCTCGCCCTGGTGGCCCTGGCCGACGGCTCGGTCCTCGCCGCCTGGCGCGAGCCCACCCGGAGGCACGGTGAGGGCGTCGTCCTGACGGCGATCCGGCCCGCCGGAGGACGTTTCGGATCTCTCCGGGGCGTGGGACGGGGCGACCCATGGGGCCCATCGAGCGGCTTCGGGCTGGCGGCTCGGCCGGGGGGTGGGGCCATCCTCTCGTGGTCGAACGGGAATCGGACCTCGGCGCGCGAGCTTCTGGCCGACGGGCGGTGGTCCCGGACCGACGCGTTGTCCCGCGGAGCATGCGTGTCACGCGAGTTCGCCGCGGTCGCCGCGGGGCCTTCGGGCGAGGCCATCGTCGTCGAGGCCGCGGGCATGCCACGCGCGTGGGTGCAGCTGGGTGGCGGACGGTGGGCCGGCCCCGTCTGGCTGTCCCGGGGTGGAGCGACCCACATCACCGCGGCGATCGACGGGACGGGTGGGATCCACGTGGCCTGGCGGACGCTCCACGGCGGGGTGCGGGTGGAGGTGACCTCGACGACCGCGGCGGAGGCCCTCGTCGGAGCGGTACCCCGACCGAGGGTCCCGGTCGTCTCCGGCCTTCGGCTGGTTTCGTCACGCGCGAGGGCTCGGGCAGTGCGCTTCCGCCTCTCGCGCGCCGCGACGGTGCGGATGTCGCTTCGGGCTCTCGCGCGTGACGCGCCGCCGGGCCCGACCTGGACCGTCGGGGCGCGACGCGGCTGGAACGTCGTTCGCCTCCGGAAACCCGACGTAAACGCGGTTCTGCGAGGACCACTGGTGCTGTCCGCGGTCGCGCGCGTGGGAGCGCTGTCCGGCTGCGAGGTGAGTTCTCCGCGCTTCATGCCGGCGACGGGCCGGGATGGCTAGGTGTGACTGAGGCGCTGCGGGTGAGGGTGGTCGTGGCGGTTGACGGGGGTGGCCGCGTCATTGCAGAGGCGGGCGCCCGGAACTACCGGGCCCGGCTGCGCGGCGCCCCGCAGTGGTTCCGCGGGAGCTGGGGCGGGTCAGACCCTCATGCGACTCGGGGGGCACGCCGCGCCTCCGAGGCAATCGCGCGACCAGGTCGCCCCCCGTTACTCGAGGGCTGGAGGCCACCCCGAGCCCGGCTCCCATCTGGTTCGAGATCGGGGACACCTGGAACCCATGTGAAGGCGGGATCCCCCGGCCCGTCCAGGTCGTCTGGGACCTCGAGGGGTGCCGATAGCCGCCCGGCTCCTAACGGGGCCGCGAACGGGATGGGTCCATCGCCCGCATCACGGGTTGGGTGAGGATGCGCCTGATCCGCACGGTCCTAGTCGCGCTCACCCTGTCGTTCATCGTGGCCGGCTGCCGCGGTGGCCTCGGCGGTCAGGCCGAGACTGTCGCGACGTCGTCGCCCTCGGCGACATCCACGGTTCCCGCGGAGAAGATCCCTTCGGCGACGGCGGCGACCACCGTGACAACTGGGGCGACTCCGCCCGCGCCCGCGCCGAGAACGATCACGATCGCTCCCGGCGCTCCGGGCGACTTCCGGCTGCCGTCCGGGAACATCGGTTGCAGCGGCTTCGCCTCGTCCGATTTCAACGTCGTCGTCTGCGAGGCGCGCCAGCACGACTGGTCGCTTCCACCCAAGCCGGCGAGCTGCGAATTCGAATGGGTCGCCTACCTCGAGGTGCGTGCGACCGGTCCCGGATCTATGGGCATCTGCACCTCGAACTTCCTCGTCGGCGACGGCTCAAGGGGCGAGATTCCGCCCCCCTTCGTCGGACCCGTCGTCCCCTACGGATCGAGCATCCGCATCGGCGCGATCCTGTGCCGTTCGGAGGCCCGTGGCCTCACCTGCACCAACCCCGAGGGGCACGGGTTCTTCCTCAGTCGCGAGCGCGCCGAGGCCTTCTAGCGGAGTCAGGACGCCAATCCGGCGAGCGCCGAGATGGCCAATCCTCAGAAGACGACCCCGACGACTCCCAGAACCAGGCCCCTGATCGCCTTGTCCTGACCCCTGCGCGACGGGTGGCGGGTGGTCTCGTAGATCCCGACGAGCCCGAGGAGCGCGGCGAGGGGGAAGCGGAGGACGGAGACGAGGCCCACCCCGATTCCCACCTCGGGGTAGAGAGGGGCATCGACATCGAGGCCCCCGAGGGCCGCGGCGAAGACACCGACGCCCAACAGGAGGATCCCCGTGACGCCCAGGTTGAAGGCCGTGGCTGCGCACCAGCTCCTACCCCCGCGGTCGGGGGTACGAGCGGGGATCGGCGGCGAGGGAGGCGCGAACAACCGGATGGGCCGGGGCTTCTGCGGCATCAATCCGGCCCCGCCATCCCCAGGAAGATGAGGAAGGCGCCGACGAGGGCGAGGACGACGACCACGGCGCTGACGGCGATACCGGACCATGCGGTCCTCCGCGTCGTGGTGCGGGCCGCGTCCGAGGGCCCGGGCGAATCCTCCAGGGCCAGCAGTGAGAGCGCGAGCGTGCCCAGCCCGATGCCGGCGATCCCGCAGGGCAGCACGAGGAACAGCATGATCCGGTACGACAGGGGATCGCTCCCGCCGCTGTACGAGTCGATGTCCTGGCTCTGGACGGCGATGTCGTAGGTTCCGACGCAGAACCCGATGATCCCGAGGGCGAGCGAGGCCAGCGCGAGCCGGTTGCGCGTCGATGTTTCTCGACCCGACCGTCGAGATCGGCGCTCCGTCACTACGAGAAGTCGGGGGGGAGAAGGAGCACCAGCAACGCGGGCCAGATGAAGATGAAGCCCAGGATCATCCCCAAAGCGGCGGTCCACTTGTGCCCGCCCGTGCACGCCCAGCGTCGCGACGGCGGACGGCCGCGCTCGGCCAGCGCGAAGAGGGACGCGCCGAGCAGCATGGCGAGGACTCCGCAGGTGAGCGCGCTTGCGGCGACGGTGCGGGCGGACACCGACCCAACGCCGGCGCTATCGCCGCTGATCATGTCGAATGCCAGCACCACCAGCGCGCCGCTGGTCACGCCGAGGCCGAGCGACCCGAGCGAGCCGAGCGCGCAACGACGGTCGCCCCCCACCGATTCGGCCTGATCCGCCAGCCTTACGGCGTCGCGCAGACGCAGGTAGGCGAGCGTCAGGGCGATAGCTACGAACGGCGTCACCGCCGCGCTCGCGAGCGTCGAGCCGATCCACGCACCGAGGGAGTGGGCCGGCAGGATCGCCTGCCCGATGGTGGGGACGACGACCGCCGCGACGAGCCCGATGAACAGCAGCGGCACGAGTAGTGAGAACACCGCCCACCCGTTGCCCGCCACCAACTGCCCGGAGCGCGCGAACGCATCGGGTCGCCTCTCGAGGACGATCACGGGCACGAGCATCGACCAGCGGGTCAGCAGGTACAGGCCCGGGACGAGGAAGAAGATCAGGCCGACGCCGATCCCGAGGCCGGCGAGGAGGCCTGCGCCGATGAGCGCCGGCAGAACAGGCCCAACCGCGGAGAAGAGCTCACCGATCGCGAGCTCTGCCCGACCATCGCGCAGGTCGACGGCGGCCCCGGTGAAGGCGCCCTGCACGGTGCTGACGCCGGCGACGCTGAGGGCCGCGCCGGCGAGGGCGTAGGCGAACCCATCGACTCCGAGCCGTCCGAGGACCTCGAGCGCGATGCCGGCGACCAGACCGACGGCGACGACGACCGCTGCGCCGATGGTGACGAGGCGCGCCCAGTTGCGCCGGTAGACCCCCCACGCCTCGTGGAGAACGCCGCCGGCGCTCACGCTCTGTCGCCTGGGGGTAGCCACGTCGGACCCGGTCAACCGGTGACGGCCGGAAGACGGGGCAGCCTCAGGACCACGTAGTGCACGACGGACCCCCCGAGGCCGCCCGGGCTGTGCCAGCGCGGGCGAACCTTGATCTCGAGGGGGAGCCTCCGATCGGACTTCAGTCGGCGCTGCCCCGCGGCCCACAGGGGAACGGCCACGGTGGTCTGCTGTCCGGGTGCGACCTCGAAGCTACCCACACCGACGCGGTCTCTCGGGTAGGACGCGGTCAGCGCGAGTGTGACCGTCCCCCGACAGTCCCACGCAGCGCCGGGCGGGCAGCGCAGGCGCACCATGACCGCGCTGGTGCCGCGCCGGCGGACCATGCCGATCGCCGGAATGGGCGGGAACTCGCTGACGAGGCCCGTCGGGGTGATGCGCCCGATCCGGCGGCCGTTCGCCTCCGTGAACCACAGGTTGCCGTCCGAGCCCGCGGTGATGTCGTCCAGGCCGGCATACGGGGTGATGCCCGCCCGGAAGAGCGTCACCGCGCCCTGCGGGGTGATCCGACCGATGCGGTCATCCCCGACGGGGTCACCTCCGAAGACCGTGAACCACACATTGCCGTCGGGGCCGGCGGTGATCGAGTCGATCCCGCTCCCGGCCTCGACGCCGGATTTGAACATGGTCACGCGCCCCTGCGGGGTGATCCGGCCGATCCAGCTCACCTCCTGCTCGGCGGAACGCCTCTCGATGAACCAGAGGTTGCCGTCGGGCCCGGCGGTAATCCCGCGCAAGTACCCCCCACCGCGGCCTGCGCGGAACACGGTCAAGGCGCCCTGCGGGGAGATCCGCCCGATGCGCGGGCTGAGGGAGCGCCCGGTGCCCCCGGTGGCCCACAGGTTGCCGTCGGGACCGGCGGTGATGGCATCCGGGGCGAAGCTCTCGAACGGGAACAGGGTGACGACGCCAGCGGGCGAGATGCGCCCGACGCCCGGGGGCTCCAGGATGCCGGCGGTGTTGGTGGTGAACCACAGGTTTCCGTCCGGGCCCGCCGTGATCGCGTACTGCTGGGTGTACGGGTTCCCCGTGCGGTAGCGGAACCTGGTGACGACGCCCTGGGGGGTCATCCGGCCGATGTTCCCATCGGGCCCCTCGAATGCCAGGAACCACAGGTTGCCGTCCGGGCCGGCGGTGATGTCCGCAAGCTCGAGGCTCCCGCCGGGGATACCCGGGATGTCACCGAGGCTGGCCGGGAACTCAGTGACGACGCCGGTCGGAGTCATGCGACCGATGCAGCTCAACTTGGCCATCTCGATGAACCAGACATTGCCGTCGGGCCCGGCCGTGATGCTCAAGGGGAGCATCTGCTCCTCGCCGGCAGAGCACACCCGGGGCGTCGTAGCGGACGCCGCGATGCCGCTGGTCACCACCACCACCGCGATCACCGCGGTGAGCGTGGCGACAAACGTGGCCAGATCTCGCCGAAGAGGTCCTCGGGCTGCGCGCGCGCCTTTCCCATCGTGAGCTGCGGACCGGCGATCCTTCACGGCCCCTCCTGTGGAGGCGAGAGCGGTAACCCATCGTCCGTCCGCGAGGAATCGGGCACATCGCGGCGTCCCCGGTGCCCAGCTGCGGGGATCTACGGCGTGGCTGAGACGTCGCCGCGCTAGAGAGGCTCGAGACGACGATCGCAGCGGACGTCTGTGAGCTTCAGGCTCCTGAGGTCGAGCGTGACGGAGATCGGGTGATGGCCGCTCACCGAGTAGACCTCTTGGACGACGATCGTCGCTTCCGCGCCCCCTCACGATCGGCGTGCCGACGGCGCACGGTGAGTTCGCGGCACTCTGCGATGCGGACCCAGAGCGGAACGGCGAGCGCGTTCGGTAACCCATCAGAACGCGCTCGCCGCCGATGATGCGAGGAAAAGAGCGGAGAGGGGGGGATTTGAACCCCCGTCGGAGGCGAAGCCCCGAAACGGTTTTCGAGACCGCCGCATTCGACCGCTCTGCCACCTCTCCGCGGGGGAGGGTACCAGGGGGCAAAGCGGTTCAGGGCGGCCCGATCGCCCTCACTGCGCCGTCCAGCCGCCGTCCACCGGGATCGCGGTGCCGGTCACGAAGCTCGCCTCGTCCGAGCAGAGCCAGGCGGCCGCGTCGGCGACCTCCTCGGGCCGGCCCATCCGCCCGATCGGCTCGCCGGCCGCGAGCTGGGCCTCGAGCCGCGGCGTCGCCGTGCGTGTAGCGGTCGATCATCGCCGTGTGGATGATCCCCGGGCAGATCGCGTTGACGCGGATCCCGGCCGCGGCGCACTCGAGCGCCGCCGTCCGCGTGAGGCCGATCACCCCGTGCTTGCTCGCGACGTAGGCCGCCGCGCCGGGGAAGCCGACCAGGCCGGCGATCGACGCGCAGTTGACGATCGCGCCGCCGCCCGCGGCCTCCATCGCCGGGATCTCGTGGCGCATGCAGAGCCAGACGCCCTTCAGGTTGACCGCGATGACGCGATCCCAGTCGTCGTCGGCGAGGCCGGTCAGCGGCACCGAGGGGCCCTCGATGCCCGCGTTGTTGAAGGCCCAGTCGAGGCGCCCGAAGGCGCTCAGGGTCGCGGTCGACGATGCGCCTCGACGTCGGCGGCGCGCGAGACGTCGGTCGGCGACGAAGAGCGCCTGGTGGCCCTGGTCGCCCAGCTCGCGGGCCGTCTGCTCGCCGGCCGATCCGGCAGGTCGGCGATCACCACGGCCGCGCCCCGCCGGGCGAACGCCGCAGCCGCCGCGCGGCCGATGCCCGCGGCCCCGCCGGTCACGATGGCGACGCGGGTCGTGTCCTCGGTGACGGACATGATCCCTCCCTCGCTCGATGCCGGGCGCACCCGTGCGTCCTGGGAACAACCTATGCCCGGCCGCCGCGACGCACGTCGTGCGCGCCCCGGATCACGCCTGCGGACTTCCACCGCCCGCCGCGCCGCCCGCGAACGCGCCGCGATCGTGCGCTACGATCGCCGCCCCCGGAGAGGTGTCCGAGCGGCCGAAGGAGCGCGACTGGAAATCGCGTAGACGGGTTTCCCGTCTCGAGGGTTCAAATCCCTCTCTCTCCGCTGAGCCGGTCGGGATGCCGGTCTGATGAGGCATCTCGACCGGGGTCGTCGTGCCGCCGGTCCCGCTCTGGATCGCGCCGAAGCGCTCCGCCCGCGCGCCGGCCGCGCGGAGCGCTCAGGCCAGGCCGATTCCGGCGAGCCGGGGGACGACCTCCTCGCCGAGCCGGCTCACGACGCCCACCGGGTCGGGGCCCTTCGGCATCACCTGGACGTGCTCGACTCCGAGCCGGGCGTACTCGTCCATCTCCGCGAGGAAGGCGTCGAGGTCGGCGAGCGGGTCGCTGAGGGCGATGATCGTCTTCTCGATGCTCGCCGGATCGCGACCCTCCGCCTCGCAGTGGCGGTCGAGGACCTCGATCTTGTGGCCGATGACCGCCGGGCTGCGCGAAGAAGTTGCACCCGTCGGCGTAGCTGGCGACGAGCCGCAGGAGCTTCCGCTCGCCGCCGCCGCCGACGATGATCCTGGGCGCGGGCTCCTGGAGCGGTTGCGGGGAGCAGATCGTCTCGGCCAGCTGGTAGTGCCTGCCCTCGAAGGGGCCGTCTTCGTCGCTCCACATCTGGAGGCAGATCTGGAGCGCCTCCTCGAGCCGCTCGAAGCGCTCCGGCACGGGGGGAAACGGGACGCCGAGCCCGAGGTGCTCGCGCTCGTACCAGCGCCGCCCCGATGCCGAGAATCGCGCGGCCCCCCGAGAGGACGTCGAGCGTGGTCGACCTGCTTGGCGAGCAGGCCCGGATGCCGGTAGGTGACGCCCGTGACCAGGAGGCCGAGGTCGATCGTGCGCGTCTGGCCGGCGACGAAGCCGAGGGAGGTGTAGCCCTCGAGCATCGGCTCCTCGGCGCTGCCGAAGTCCTCCATCTGGAACCAGTGGTCCATCACCGTGAACCACGCGCAGCCGCCCTCCTCGGCCGCCCTGGCGGTCGCGGCCAGCGTCGGGGCGATGGCCGCCGGGCCGCCGGGCAGCGTGAAGTTGACGAAGTGGACGCCGAGGCGCATCAGGCGGCTGCCGGCGACGGGTCGTGAACGGCGGTGAGAGCGTCCGGACGATCCCCGGGTGCGGTGCGACCGGAGAGGCCGGGCGGATCTCGGAGGGTGCGAGGTGTGGTCGTCATGGATCGATGGTGGCCGCCGCGCGCTGGCGTAAAAGGGGAGCGTCGATCCAGGGACCGGGGATCCCCGGATGAGCGCCGAGCCAGGGATCGGCGGTCCCTGGCTGGAGAGGCCGCGTCCGCGCATAATCGGCGCATGGACCGGGCGCAGCTCGCCGACTTCCTCCGCCGCCGCCGCGAGGCGCTGCAGCCCGAGGACGTCGGGCTCGTGAAGGGCCCGCGCCGGCGCACCAGCGGCCTGCGCCGCGAGGAGGTCGCGGCGCTCTCGGGCATGTCGACGGACTACTACGCCCGACTGGAGCAGCAGCGCGGGCCGCAGCCCTCCGAGCAGATGCTCGCGGCCATCGCCCGGGGCTGCGCCTGACCCTCGACGAGCGGGACCACCTGTTCCGCCTCGCCGGGCACACCGCCCCGCCGCGGGCCGGGAGCGCCGACCACGTCAGCCCGGCCCTCATGCGCGTGCTCGACCGCCTGACGACACGCCGGCGCAGGTCGTCTCCGAGCTCGGCGAGACCCTCGTCCAGAACCCGCTGGCGGTCGCCCTGCTGGGCGATCAGACCTCCTACGAGGGCCCCGCGAGGAGCCTCTACTACCGCTGGTTCACCGACCCGGCCGTGCGGTCGTTCTACCCGGAGGAGGACCACGAGCGCCACGCGCGGACCTGGGTCGCCGGCCTCCGCGCGGTCCTGGCCCGGGGGGGACCCGGCTCGAGGGCCGCCGACCTGGTCGCTCGCCTGCGCGACGAGAGCGAGGAGTTCAGCACGATCTGGGACGACCACGAGGTGGCCGTGCACACCAGCCAGCGCAAGCGGATGGTGCATCCGTCGGTCGGGACGATCGAGCTCGACTGCCAGGTGCTCGTCGCGGAGAACCAGGCGCAGTCGCTCCTCGTCTACACGGCGACGCCGGGGACCGAGGACTACGAGAGGCTGAAGCTCCTCTCGGTGATCGGCGTCCAGCGATTCGAGTCCTAATCCTCCCCGCGGTGGTCCCGACCTCGCTACCCGCGCATCACCAAACAGGCCCATTGCACGTCCGTGGGCCGCTCTGCTCAACCCGCACCCGCCCCATCACCCCACGGTGCGCGGCGCAGCTCCGGCAAGGGTCAAGAGGTTCGTGTTCAACGTCAATCCCGCTGGGAGCGCGAGGTGCGGACCCTGGCCCGGAAGCGAAAGCCAGGGTCGCCGTCCACGGTGGCGCTCCGATCCGCCCCCGGGAATAGCCTCTCCCCACTGGGCGGCGCCATCCCGGTCCCGCCCGTTCGGGAGGTCGAGATGAGCGCTTCACGGAAGGGTCTCACGGGCGTCGCGGTCCTGGCCGCGTTGGCCGGCATGTCGGGGGTGGCCAACGGCGAGAGCATCACCGCGCTCGGCGTGTCCCAGGTCAAGGTCGTCGCGCCTGCTCCCCTGACGAACGCGAAGATCGTGAAGGCCGTGGCGGAGGCCCGCAAGATCGCCATCCCTCAGGCGATCGAGGCGGCCCGCAACCAGGCCACGCGCATCGCGATCGCCACAGGCCTCCAGCCCGGGGCGATCCTCGAGGTCGTCGAGACGGGGCCCGGTCCCTTCGGCTTCTATTTCGGGCAGGGCACCTTCGGCCGGTTCGGTCCGAACCAGTACTGCGGCCGGGTCCAGAAGGTCACGCGGGGCCGCGGTCAACGGCCGGCGTGGCCCGGTCATCTCCCGGCGGTTCGTCACGCGCTGCTACAAGCCGGCCTCGATCGGCGTGTCGATCTCGGTCACCTACGACGCGACGCCGGTGCCCGTGGCCGCGCCACCCGCCTGATAATGGCGGTCGGCCGGCCGGGCCGGCAAAGTCGCCGAGCCACCGAAGACCCGCCCGCCCGGCCGACCTCACGAATCCACACACACCGGCGTTCTCCTGATCGCGGTCACATGCACCGATCGACGA
>CAWDII010000007.1:0-171786 GCA_963802325.1 uncultured Thermoleophilia bacterium
TCGAGACCACCGAGGCGATCGATCCCGACGCCGTCCGGCGGCTGCTGATGGCCGCTCCCGGCCTGATGCTGGTGGACGAGCCGGCGCTCAACCTCTACCCGCTGCCGCGCGACGCGACCGGCCGCGACGAGGTGCTGGTGGGCCGGATCCGCAAGGACTCCTCACACCCGCGCGGCCTCGCGCTGTGGGTGGTGAGCGACAACCTGCGAAAGGGCGCCGCCACCAACGCCGTCCAGATCGCCGAGTCGCTCGTGACCCGGGGTTGGCTCTAGGCTGATCTAGTCCGTCTAGCTAAGCGGTGCTATCCTCGCGCCCGTGGCGCAGATCGGGATGCACGAGGCGAAGACGCGCCTCTCCCAGCTCGTCGAGCGGGCCGCGGGGGGCGAGGACATCGTGATCGCACGCAACGGCACTCCCGTCGCGCGCCTGGTGCCGATCGCGCCGGCGTCCTCGTTCGGCGCCGTGCGCGGCGCGTGGCGCGGTCGCGTCGAGATCGCCGACGACTTCGACGAGCTCCCGCCGGACATGGCCGGCGCCCTCGGCGCCCGCTGAAGCTCCTGCTCGACACCCATGCGGCGCTCTGGTGGCTGAGCGGCGACGCCCGCGTCGGGCCGGCCGCCGCCGCCAGCCTCCAGTCGGGCGCGAATCAGGTCTACCTGAGCACGGTGGTGATCTGGGAGGTCGCGATCAAGCGGTCTCTCGGGAAGCTGGAGGCGCCGCCGGACCTGGCCGAGGTTCTCGTCGGGGCGGGTGCGCTCGAGCTGCCGATCCGGCACGCCCATGCGGCTGCGGTGGCCGACCTGCCGTGGCATCACCGCGACCCGTTCGACCGGCTCCTGATCGCCCAGGCCACCATCGAGGACGCGGTCGTGGTCGGTTACGACGAGGTGTTCGACCTCTACGGGACCCGGCGTATCTGGTAGCGCGGTCTAGTCCCGTGGCCGACGCGGACGACGCCCGCGGCCGAGCCGCAGGCGCAGGCGGGGGACCAGGGTTGCGGCCTCGAGGACGATGCCACGCGACATCTTGGAGCGGCCGAGCGCGCGGTCGCTGAAGGTGATCGGCACCTCGGTCACCCGGAAGCCCATCAGCAGCGCCCGGTAGGTCATCTCGATCTGGAAGCCGTAGCCGCGCGCGCTGACCTCGTCGAGCGGCAGCGCGTCGAGCACCTCCCTGCGGAAGCACTTGAAGCCCCCGGTGAGGTCGTGCACCGGGACCCCGAGCACGAGCTTCGCGTACAGGCATCCGCCGCGGCTGATGGCCCGGCGCACCAGCCCCCAGTCGCTCACCGCGCCGCCCTGCACGTAGCGCGAGCCGAGCACGAGATCGGCGTCCGCCGCCGCCGCCACGAGCCGCGGGACGTCGGCCGGGTCGTGGGAGAAGTCGCAGTCCATCTCCAGCACGAGGTCGGCCCCGGCGGCGAGCGCCGTGCGGAAGCCGTCGCGGTAGGCCGGGCCGATGCCGCTCTTGGTGGCCCGGTGCAGCGCGTGGATGCGGGGGTCGGCCGCGGCGAGGCGGTCGGCGATGGCGCCGGTGCCGTCGGGCGAGTCGTCGTCGATCACGAGCACGTGCCCGTCGATGCCCCGCGCGTCGAAGACCCCCGTCAGGGCGAGGGCCATCCGCTCCAGGTTGTCGGCCTCGTCGTAGGTCGGCACGCAGACCCAGACGACCGGGACGGCGGCGCTCATGCGGGCCGGTCCGGCCGCAGCACCGGCCCGTAGGTGGCCGCGTCGAACGGCACCGCCGACCCGGCCTCGAAGAGCATCCGCGGCACCAGGGTCTCGCCCTCCTCGGCCGCCGCGCGGCAGCCTGCGCACAGCGCCCGCTCCCCGTCGCCGCCCGGGGTCGTCACGGCAGGCCCATGGGCGGGGTCGATGCCGCAGAGGCCCGCGAAGGGGTCGGCGGTCGCCTCCGTCCCGGTCACGGCGGCCGTGGCGGCGCCGATCTCGTCGAGGGCCTCCCGGATCCGCGGCGTGAAGGCCGAGACCTCGTCGATGCGCCGCATCTCGGGCAGGGAGGAGATCGCCTCCGCGTAGACGCCGAGGGCGTGCTCCACGTGGCTGCGCGCCTCGGGGGGCAGGCCGGGCTGGCGGGCGAGGACCAGGGTGCGGGCCCGGAGCGCATCGACGCAGACGCGGGCGCGCCCGCGGGCCTCGGTCATCTCGCGCCGGCCGCGCCGTCCGCGGGCGCCGACGCCCAGGGCGGTGGCCCACCCACCTCCCAGCACCGCGATCAGGATGAGGACGAGCGCCGAGCGGCGACCCGCCGCGGCGAGGTCGTCGGGTGGCGGCGCGGCGACCTCGGCCGCGCGGGTGAGGCGCGCGACGGGGTCGGCGATCCTCCCGACGCGCTCGGCCCGCAGGGCCCGGGTCATCTCGGCCGTGGGGCGCGGCCCGGTCGCCGCGATGGTCCGGCCCCGGGTCGTGATGATCAGGGTGCCGTCGTAGTCGAGCTGAGCCGCCAGCCGGCGCGCGTAGACCGGAATCGACGGGGACCCCACCGGGCCGAACACGACGGCGAGCTTCACCGGGCGCCGGGCGTCGTTCAGGCGGGCGGCGGCCACCGCCAGCACCCGTTCGCGAGTGGGGGCGTCCGCGCCCGCGACCCGCGGGCTGACGTACGCGTCGCGCTCGCGCAGGGCCTCGAGCACGGGATCGGCGCCGAGCGCCCCCGCCGGTGCCGCCAGGACGGCGGCCAGGGCGACGATCAGACCGGCGGCGCGCGCGCCCCGCCGGAGCCCGGCGCTCAGGCGGGCGCCCCGCGCAGGTGGGGCTCGGTCGTGCGGCGGACGATCTGGACCGCCTGGGCCACCAGGCCCGGCCCGCGCACGAGCCCGCCGAGGTCGATGCGCATCAGGGCGACGTTCCCCCGGGCGCGCACCGCCACGAAGCCGAGGCCCTCGAGGAAGGCCCGGTCGAAGAGCGTGTGGTGGCCGAGGAACCGCTCGGCGCTCGGGACGTCGTCGTCGTAGCCGAGGGCGAAGGCCTCGACCGCGGTCACCTCGCGCGCCTTCAGGTCGGCGAGAGCCTCCAGCAGCAGCCGCTCGCAACTGCCCTCGGGGTCCTCGCCCTCGAGGTAGGTGCACGTGATCAGCGCCGCGTCGCGGCTCGGGGGCCCGGCGGGCAGGGCAAGCGCCCGCGGGAAGGCGTCGGCGGGCCCGAACTGCACCATTCCGCGGAAGGCCGGGCCGTCGCGCAGCACCCGCCCGAAGGCCCCGTGGCGGCGGCCGAAGCTCTCGGCCCAGGCGGCCTTGTGGCGCTCGTCGGTCACCAGGCGGTCGTGCTGCCAGAACACGCAGCTGATGCACGGTGCGGGCAGGGCCGAGCGCGTGGCCGCCGTGACTGAGGTGATCTGGCTCACCGGGCCATGATAGGCGCCCGAGCGGCGGCACTACTGCCGCGCGGCTCCCTCGCCGGCCAGCAGGAACGCCACGAGCTCGCGGTGATCGCCGCCACCCTCGTCGAGTGCTGCCGCGCCGCGATCGCGCACCGCTGCGACCGCGCTCCGGAGCCCGCCGGTGAGCGCGGCGAAGCCCTTGCGGTCGAGCGACTCCTCGCCATGTCCCTCGATCACGGTGTCCGCGTCGAATCCGTCGAGAACGTTGACGAGCGCCAGCACCCTCTCGCCGGTCAGGTGTGGTGCGCGGGCGTGGAGCCGCTGGTAGTGGCAGTCACCGAGGAAGAGCACACCCTCGTCGGGGACGTGGACGATGCACGAGTCGTGCGCGTGGTCGCCGCCGACGAGCCGCACCTCTACGGTGACACCGCCGGCCTCGAGTGTCAGCCGGTCGTCGAACACGGCGTGCGGCAGGGGCACGCGCACCTTGCTCACGTCGTCGTATTCCAGGCGCAGGTGGTCTCGGCAGAACGCGATCTCCGCCCCCTCGGCGACGCGCGCGTCGAGCGCGTCGTTCGACCACGCGTGGGCCGCCTGGATCGCGAGCTCGCGCGCCGTCATGCGCTGCGCGATGATCGTGGTGTCGAACGCCGCCGCGCCGAACGTGTGATCCCAGTGCCAGTGCGTCAGCACCACCGCGCGCAGCGGCGCCGGGTCGAGTGGCGCCAGCGCGTCGAGGAAGTCCCGGGCATGCGCGGGTGATGCGGCGCCGTCGACGATCACGGTCGCCCGGTCGCCGAGCACCGCGCCAAGCGACGGGCGGTCCGTCCGGTCATCCGGAGTGAACCAGACGACGCGGTCGCTGAGCCGCTGCAGCCGGCAGGCCGTCACGACGGTCCGGGCTCGGGGACGACGCACGCCCCTCCCATGAACGTCGGCATGTCGCGAAACGAGACCTCGTCCGGCCCCGGCGTCCCATAGGTCTGGCGCAGGTAAGCGAGGATCCGTCGCCGGTCCCAGACGATCATCGTGCCGTCGACGAGCATCGGCACCTGGGGGGGCTCGCCCTGTGCGGCGACCAGGGCGGCGCGGGCCGCGGGGTTGCCGCGGACCGTGACGGCGTCGTAGTCGAGGCCGAGGCGCTCGAGGGCGTCCTTCACCTCGACGCACTTCCAGCAGTCGGGGGCATCGTAGATCAGCATGCCCCAACGGTACTGCTCACGGGACTCCCGGGGCGGCCGTGGGCCGCCCCGGGAGTCCCGGCGGGACTACGCTCCGACCGTCGCCAGCACGCGGTCAACCGGCACCAGGTGCCGCTTGAAGTCCATGATCTTGTTGTCGATGCCCAGCGCCAGCCCGATCAGCTGGGGCAGGTGGAGCACCGGCATGTTGTACTCGGTCCCGTTGGCCGCCTCGGCCTTGCGCTGGTAGGCGTCCATGGCCAGGTGGCAGAGCGGGCAGGGGGTGACCATGCAGTCGGCACCGGCGTCCCGCGACTGCGAGAGCGCGTTGTGCGACTCCTTCAGGGCCACCTGCTCGCGGGCGAGGATGATCGGGAAGCCGCAGCACGACGACTTGGCCTCGTAGTCGGCCACCTCGCCGCCGAGGGCGGTGATCAGCCGCTCGAGCGACTGCGGCTTGTCCGGGTCCTCGAAGCCCATGACCGACGACGGCCGCAGCAGCTGGCAGCCGTAGTAGGGGGCGACGCGAAGGCCGTTGAGGCCCTTCGGTCCCTGCTTCTCGAGCAGGGACAGGCCCTCCTCGGTCGAGATGTACCAGAGCAGGTGGGTGACGTCGATCGTGCCCTCGTAGGGGCGGGCGCCGACCTTGACCAGCTCCTCGTTGACCGACTCCAGGAGGCGCGCGTCCTCCTTGACCATCTTGTTCGCGCGCCGCAGGTTCAGCGTGCAGACGTTGCAGATGGTGAGGATGTCGACGCCCATCTCCTCGGCCTGCGAGAGGATGCGGACGTTGAGCGTCAGGTACAGGTTCGGCTTGGCCTCGGCGATGTCGCCGGCGCCGCAGCAGGTGGCCGCGGGCATCGGCAGCAGCTCGATGTCGAGCATCGGCGCCAGGTGCTTGGTCGTGGCGTCGAGCTCCTTCGAGCTGAACTCCGCGATGCAGCCCGGGTAGTAGGCGAACCGGCGCACTAGATGGTCTCCTTGACGTTCTTCATCAGCTTCTGGACTTCCTTGAGCTTCTTGATGCGGTGCGGGATCGGCGACGGCGCCTTGCCGTGCTTGATCATCTGCAGCGCGAACGGGATGTCGAAGTGCGCCTTGATCGGATCGGTGAAGGGCACCAGGACGGTCTCGTTGAGCTTGCCGCCCGTGCGCATCGAGATCAGGAATGCCTTCGCGTGGCGGGCGCCGGCGTCCTTCATCGAGCGGCCCTCCTGGAAGGCGATGCCGCCCAGCTTCTCGATGGCGTCACGCGGGTTGACGCCCTTGGGGCAGCGCTCGTTGCAGTACATGCAGCGGGTGCAGTCCCAGACGCCGTGCTCGCCGGTGTAGAGCTTGGCGCGCTGCTTGCGCTGGCCGTCGCGGACGTCGCCGGCGAAGCGGTAGCCCCAGGCGAACGCGGCGGGGCCGACGAAGTCGGGGTCGGCCGCCAGCGAGTTGCACTCGCTGTAGCAGGCGGCGCAGAGGATGCAGGCGCTCTCGCGGAAGAGCTTCTGCATGTCCTCCTTGGAGACGATCCGCTCCTTCTCGGGAGCCGGGCCGTCGGGGATCAGGTACGGCTTGACCGACTTGAACTTCTGCCAGAAGGGGTCCATGTCGACGATCAGGTCCTTCAGCGGCGCGAAGTTGCCGATCGGGTCCACCTGGACCGTCTCGGTGCCGAACTCCTTCTTGACGTCCTCCACCTGGCTCATGCAGGCGAGCACCGTCTTGCCGTTGGCCTTGCAGGCACAGGAGCCGCAGATGGCGCTGCGGCAGGAGTAACGAACCGCCAGCGTGCCGTCCTGCTCGTCCTGCAGCCGCAGGATCGCGTCGAGGATGGTGAAGTCACCCTCGTGCTCGAGGTCGTAGGACTGCCGGTACTGCGCGTCCGAGACGTCGGGCTGGTACCGGAAGATGTCGAAGGTCGTCTTCGCCATTAGTAGGACCTCACCTGGGGCTCGTACTTGGTCACCGTCACCTCGGAGTAGTCGAGACGGATCTGATCGTCCTCGAGATACGACAGGGTGTGCTTCATCCAGTTCTCGTCGTCGCGCTCGGGGAAGTCGGTGCGCGAGTGGGCGCCGCGGCTCTCGGTGCGCTCCACGGCCCCGGCGACCATCGTCGCGGCCAGGTCGAGCAGGTAGCCCGGTCTCGATCGTGTGGATCAGGGACTGGTTGAACGTGCGGCCCTTGTCGGTGACGACCACGCTCTTGAACTTCTCGCGCAGGTCCGCGACCGTCGCCTGGGCGTCGCGCAGCTGCTCGTCGGTGCGGAAGACGCCGACCTTCTCCTGCATCGTGTCCGAGAGCACCTCGCGCAGCTCGTGCTGGCGGGGGCCGTTCTGGCGCTCGAGCAGCTCGCGCAGCTCGGCCTCGAACGTCACGGCCGCCTCGGGCGTCGCCTCCATGGCGCTGCCGTTGAAGACGTCGGTCGCGTAGCGCGCCGCCGCGGCGCCGGTGCGGGCGCCGAACACGACGCCCTCGAGCAGCGAGTTGCCGCCGAGGCGGTTGGCGCCGTGCACCGAGACGCAGGCGCACTCGCCGGCGGCGAACAGGCCCTGCATGTGCGGGGCCGCCCCCCACGAGTCCACGTGCACGCCACCCATGTGGTAGTGGGCGCCGGGCCGGATCGGGATGGGCGCCTCGATCGGGTCGACGCCGGCGAAGGCCATCGCCAGCTCGCGGATCTGCGGCAGCCGCTCCATGATCTTCTCGCGGCCGAGGTGGCGCAGGTCGAGCATGATCGACCCGTTGACGCCGCGGCCCTCGAGGATCTCGGTGGCCTCCGAGCGCGACACCACGTCGCGCGAGGCCAGCTCCAGCTTGTTGGGCGCGTACTTGCTCATGAAGCGCTCGCCCTCGGAGTTGAGGAGGTAGCCGCCCTCGCCGCGGGCGCCCTCGGTCACCAGCACGCCGCTCGGGTTGAGCGTCGTGGGGTGGAACTGCATGAACTCCATGTCCTTGAGCGGGACGCCGGCCTTGAGCGCGAGGCCCATGCCGTCGCCGGTCGAGGAGTGCGAGTTGGTGGAGGGCCGGTAGACGCGGCCGGCGCCGCCGGTGGCGAGCACGACGGCCTTCGCGCCGATCGTCTGGATGGTGCCGTGGACCATGTCGTAGGCGACGACGCCGCAGCACCCGCCGTGGGAGTCCTTCACCAGGTCGGTGACGAACCACTCCTCGTAGGTCGGGATCTCGTACTTCACGCAGCACCGTGTAGAGCGTGTGCAGCATCACGAGCCCGGTGAGGTCGGCCGCGTAGCAGGTGCGCGGGTAGCCGGCGCCGCCGAACGGGCGCTGGGCGATCTTGCCCGTGGTCTCGTCGCGGCTGAACACCGCGCCCCAGTGCTCGAGCTGGATGATCTCGCCCGGGGCCTCGTTGCAGAGGATCTCGATCGCGTCCTGGTCGCCGATGTAGTCGGCGCCCTTGACGGTGTCGAAGGTGTGGTTGTCGGGGTGGTCCTCGGTCTGGTTGCCGAGGGCCGCGTTGACCCCGCCCTGCGCGGCGCCGGAGTGGCTCCGCACCGGGTGCACCTTGGTCACGAGCGCGACATCGACGCCCGCCTCGTGTGCGGCGATCGCCGCGCGCATTCCGGCGAGGCCGGCGCCGACCACCACCACGTCATGGCTGAGCAATGTCCGTGCCCTCCGCTTCTCGGTTAGACCTCGGCGCGACTCTACCGGACGGACGGCCGCTCTCACGCGGGTCATTCGTCGCTTCCCCGGGCGGGCGTGGGACCCCGGCGCGCCCGGCCGGACGGGCATGATGCGGCGGTGTGAGCGCTGACGCCGTACTCACCCTCGCGGTCATCGCCGCCGTGCTGGTCGCGCTGGTCTCCGAGCGGTTCTCGCCCGCGCTCACCGTCCTCGGCGGGCGTCGTCCTCCTGCTCGTCGCCGGGGTGATCGACAGCAAGGAGGCCTTCTCGGGCTTCTCGAACTCCGCTCCGCTCACCGTCGCCGCCCTCTACGTGGTGGCGGCGGCCGCCGGCCGGACCCGGGTGCTCGAGAACGCCGTGGCGCGCTTCTCCGCGCGTCGTCCGGCCTCGGCCCGCGTCGAGCGACCGCGCCACCCTGGCCCGGGTCCTCGTCCCGACGGCCACCGCCTCGGCCTTCCTGAACAACACCCCGATCGTCGCCATGGCCATCCCGCCGGTCATCAACTGGGCCCGCCGCGCCGGGCGCTCGCCGTCCAAGTACCTGATGCCCGTCAGCTTCGCCGCGGTCGTGGGCGGCACCGTCACCCTGATCGGCACCTCGACCAACCTGGTGGTGACGGGCCTGCTCAAGGACACGGGCGAGCCGGGCTCGGGCTCTTCGAGATCGGCGAAGGTCGGTCTGCCGTTCGCGTTGGTCAGCCTCGTGGTGATGGTCGTGCTCACGCCGATCCTGCTGCCCGCCCGGCGCTCGCCCAGCGAGAACGTCGACGCCGACGCGCGCGAGTTCACCGTCGAGATGGTCGTCACCGATGAGCTGCCGGCATCGCCGGCAGGAGCGTCGCCGAGGGCGGGCTGCGCAACCTGCTCGGCGTGTTCCTGGTCGAGGTGGAGCGCGACGGCCACCGGATCTCCTCGGTGCGCCCCGACGAGGTCATCGCCGTCGGCGACCGGCTCACCTTCGCGGGCAACGTCGACCCGGGTGCTCGACCTGCAGCAGATCCCGCGGGCTGGTGTCGGCGGAGGAGCGCCATTTCGCCGGCGTCGGATCGGCGATCGAGCGGCGGCTCTTCGAGGCCGTCATCGCCCCGGGGTCGGCCCTGGTCGGGTCAACCCTCAAGCAGGCCGGCTTCCGCGGGCGCTACGGGGCGCCGTGATCGCGATCCACCGCGCCGACGAGCGCATCGGCGGACAAGCCGGGCGAGGTCGTCCTGCGCGTCGGCGACGTCCTGCTGGTGCTCGCCGGGCCCGGCCTTCCGCCCGCGAACTCGGGCGCGCGCGACTTCCTCGTCGTCGCCCCCCTCGACGGCGAGGGGCCGCCGCGCGAGGAGAAGGCCCCGCTCGTGGGTCTCGTCATCGTCGCCCTGCTCGTGCTGGTCGGGACCGGGACGCTCGACATCCTGCGCGGCCTCGTTCCTGGCGGCGTTCGCGGTCGTGGGGCTCCGCGTGCTCAGTCCCGACCGAGGCGCGCGAGTCGGTCGACCTCGACGTGATCGTCCTGATCGCCGCCAGCTTCGGTCTCGGGCAGGCGATCGAGGCGAGCGGGCTCGCCGACAACCTCGCCGGCACGCTCGTCGAGCCCTTCGGCCGCTTCGGCGACCGCGGGCTGCTGCTCGGGGTGCTGCTGGCGACGATCGTCATCACCGAGATGATCAGCAACAACGCGGCCGCGGTGCTGCGTCTTCCCGGTGGCGATCAGCACCGCGCCTCTCGGCGGGCCTCGATCCGCGCCCCTTCGCGATCGCCGTCGCGCTCGGCGCTTCGTCGTCGTTCATCACGCCGATCGGCTACCAGACCAACATGATGGTCTACGGCATCGGCGGCTACCGCTTCACCGACTTCGCCCGGCTCGGCTTCCCCCTGGTCGATCCTGATGATCATCGTCGGCGATGATCTTCATCCCGCTGGCGTGGCCGCTGCGCTGACCGCGGGGCCGTCGGCCGGGTCCGGTTCGGTATGCTCCGGTCGTTTGCGGCCGTCCAACCCGGGCGGCCGTTTGTCAGAGAAGCATCGCGAAGGAGTCGGACCCGTGGGACACCGCGTCACGTTCATTCCCGGCGACGGCACCGGGCCGGAGATCGCCGAAGCCACGAAGCGCGTCCTCGACGCGACCGGGGTGGACTTCGAGTGGGACGTCCAGGAGGCCGGCGTCAACATCATGGAGACGGCCGGCACCCCGCTGCCGGACTCGGTCATCGAGTCGATCCGCGCCACCAAGGTCGCCATCAAGGGCCCCATCACGACCCCCGTCGGTCACGGCTTCCGGAGCGTCAACGTCGCTCTTCGCAAGGCCCTCGACCTCTACGCCTGCGTACGTCCGTGCAAGAGCTACGAGGGCGTGCGCTCGAAGTACGACGACATCGACATCGTCATCGTGCGCGAGAACACCGAGGACCTCTACGCCGGCATCGAGTTCGAGAAGGACACGCCCGAGGTGGCGGCCCTGATCGAGAAGATCGTCGAGCTCGACCCGAGCGCCGCGGGCAGCATCCGCGAGCACGCCGGCATCTCGATCAAGCCGATCTCGGTCGAGGGCAGCCGCCGCGTCATCAAGTACGCCTTCGACTACGCGGTCGAGAACGACCGCAAGAAGGTCACGGCGGTCCACAAGGCCAACATCATGAAGTTCACCGACGGGCTCTGGCTGGCCGTCGCGATGGAGGTCGCCAAGGACTACCCGGGCATCGAGTTCGAGGAGCGCATCGTCGACAACATGTGCATGCAGCTCGTGCAGAAGCCCGAGCTGTACGACGTGATCGTCCTCCCGAACCTCTACGGGGACATCCTCAGCGACCTCGGCGCCGGCCTCGTCGGCGGCCTGGGCGTCGCCCCCGGCGCCAACATCGGTGCCGACGCGGCGCTCTTCGAGCCCACGCACGGCAGCGCGCCGAAGTACGCCGGCCAGAACAAGGTCAACCCGCTCGCGATGATGCTGTCCGGCGTGATGATGCTGCGTCACCTCAAGGAGATCGACGCGGCCGATCGCATGGAGAACGCCATCGCCGAGCTGATCCGGGAAGGTAAGTCCGTGACGTACGACATGAAGGACGACCGCAACGACCCCACGGCGGTCGGCACCTCGGGTGTCGCCGACGCCCTCGTCGAGAAGCTCCAGGTATCCAAGTGAGCCCGGCGCGAGAAGGCCCCGCTCCGCGTCGCCGTCACCGGCGCCGCCGGTCAGATCGGCTACAGCATCCTGCCGCGCATCGCCGCGGGCGAGATGCTCGGCAAGGACCAGCCGATCATCCTCCAGCTCCTCGAGATCCCCGTCGACGCGGTCCAGAAGGCGCTCGAGGGCGTCGCGATGGAGCTCGACGACTGCGCCTTCCCGCTCCTGCGCGGGCATGGTGCTCACCGGCGACCCGAACGTGGCGTTCAAGGACGCCGACTGGTGCATCCTCGTCGGCAGCAAGCCGCGCGGCCCGGGCATGGAGCGCGCCGACCTGCTGAAGGACAACGGCAAGATCTTCGTCGGCCAGGGCAAGGCCATCGACGAGGTCGCCTCCGACGACGCCCGCGTCGTCGTGGTCGGCAACCCGTGCAACACCAACTGCATGATCGCCGCCTCCCAGGCCACGCGCCTGGGCCCGGAGCGGTTCACCGCGATGACCCGCCTCGACCAGAACCGGGCCCAGGCCCAGCTGGCGCAGAAGGCCGGCGTCGCCCTGACCGAGGTCGACGACATCATCATCTTCGGCAACCACTCGCCGACGATGTTCGCCGACTTCACCAACGCCACGATCTCGGGCAAGCCGGCGGCCGAGGTGATCGGCGACGACGCGTGGCTCGAGGGCGAGTTCCTGCCCACCGTCGGCAAGCGCGGCGCGGCGATCATCGCCGCCCGCGGCCTGTCGTCGGCGGCCTCGGCGGCCAACGCGGCCATCGACCACGTCCGCTCGCTGCACACCGTGTCGGACGACATCCACTCGATCGCGGTCCGCTCGGACGGCTCGCTACGGCTTCGACGAGGGCGTCTGGGCCTCGGTGCCGGTGCGCACCACGGCCCCGGGCACCTACGAGGTCGTCCGCGAGGGCTTCGAGCACGACGAGTTCGCCGCCTCGAAGATCGCCGCCACCAACGCGGAGCTGGTCGAGGAGCGCGAGACCGTCAAGGAGATGCTGGCCTAGCGCGCCACGGGACGGCCGCGCGTCGCGCGGCCGTCCCGGTCATCCCCGCGAGTGTCTCCTGCGGTCGATCTTCCGCATGAGGCGCCGGGCGGATTCCGCGACTCCGCCGAGGCCCGGCAACGGGTCGTCGGGCACCAGGTAGAACATCTCCGCCGGCCGTAGCGAGCGCAGCCAGGCCGGGATCGTGATCTGCCCCTCGGAGCGCAGCCGCAGCACGGCCTGCAGGTCGCGGCGCGGGTTCCACAGCCGCCGGCCCTCGCGGAAGCGCTCGGGGAAGCGGTACGCGCCCCCGGTCAGCCGCGCGTACACGTAGGACGGAAGGTCAACTCCGCTCGAGGCGACGATGGCGTTGCAGCCGGTGAACCGGACGTTCGCCTCGATCAGCTTCAGCTCGCCGTCGCGCTCGTCGCGCTTGAACTCGACGGCCGCGAGGCCGCGATGCCCGGTGTGCTCCAGCAGGCGCAGCGAGAGCTCACGGACCTCCGGCAGCCACTGGGTGACGTGCAGGGTCGCCTGCCCCTCGCCGGGCGGCTGGCGGCGCACGATCCGCTTGGTGAAGTCCACCGCCGGGCCGTCCTCGCCGACGTGCGTGTAGTAGCTGCACAGCAGCGTGTCGGGGCCGGGGATGCGCTCGACCAGCATGAACTCGAGGCCCGCGGCGGTGAAGAGGGCCACGGCCGGCGCCAGCTCCTCCCACGAATGGGCCGTGAGGTGCTTCGCCCCGGCGAAGGCGTGCTGGAAGGCGGCCGAATCGACGGGCTTCACGATCAGGGGGAAGACCAGCTCGTCGCGTACGCCCTCGAGCTCCTGCTCGGACGAGACCGTCCAGAAGCGGGGGGTGGGCACACCGGCCTCGACCGCGAGGCGATAGGTGCGCAGCTTGTCGAGCATCGCCAGCTGCACCTCCGGCGTCTCGGCGTCCACCAGGTAGCGCTCGGCGAGCGCGTCCCGGTTGCGGGCGACCAGCTCGACCGCCGGGTCGTTGCAGGCCAGCAGCACGGCGCCCTCCAGGTGGGCCGCGTCGGGGCCGAGCAGCAGCTCGAGCGCGCGGTCGTACCAGGGGCCCTCGCCCTCGGGCAGCGGCAGGCGATGGCAGTGGCGCGACAGCGACAGGCGCAGGTCGTCGTCGCCGACCCACATCACCCGGATCCCGCGCCTGCCGAGGCAGCGCGCGACCGACAGGGAGTTGACCCCTCCGAGGAGGATCGCGGGGGGTCCGGCCCCGGTCGTCACGGGGCGGGCTCGATCGGGCAGCCGTGGTCGTCGAGGAGGCGGTCGACCCAGTCGTTGCTGAACTCACCGCGTCGCACGGCCGCGGTGTACTCCCGCGAGCGCTCGCTGTCGGCGCGCAGCCGGGCGAGCAGCTCGGCGGCGATGCCCTCCGGGACGATCACCATGCCCGTCTCGTCGGCGACGACGATGTCGCCCGGGTGCGTGACGACGCCCCCGCACACCACGGGGTGGTTGATCTCGCCCGGCCCGCGATGCAGCGGCCCGACCGGGGTGGTGCCGCGGGCGAACACCGGCAGGCCGATCTCGCGGACCGCCGGCAGGTCGCGGATGAGTCCGTCCACGACGAAGCCCGCGATGCCACGGTGCCCCGCCTTGGCGCAGATCAGGTCTCCGAGGACGGCGTTGGCGGTGGCGCCGGATGCGTCCACGACCACCACTTCACCCGGACGGGCGATATCGAGCGCTTTGTGGACCATCAGGTTGTCGCCGGGGAAGACCTTGACGGTGCAGGCCTGCGCGCACAGCTTCGTCCGGGGGTCCGTGAGGCAGCGGATCTCCGCCGATACGGCGTAGAGGCGGTTGAGCAGGTCGGAGATGTCCGGGGTCGCGAAAGCGGCGAGTCCCTCGAGCACCGCCGGGTCGGCGGTCGCGCCTCCGGCGCGGACCCGGAAGCCCGGGCCGGGGTGGAGCTCAGCGGAGCGGGGTCGTTGGCTCACGATCCGCCAGCGTCTCGATGAGTGAGCGTGCGGTCCATCGGTCAGCACCTCCGGCTGTGGGTTCGTCCTGCATGGCGTCGGCGACGCGGCTCACCGATCGAAGCGTGGCCGCCGCCATCTCGGGCTCGACGCCGAGACCGGCCTCGAGGTCCGCGAGGGCGCTCAGCTCATAGGTGCGCCGGCCCGAGTGCCGGGCGTAGGTCGGCACCATCCTGTCGAGGTCGTCCATCATCGCCGGGTACGCGTGGCGCAGGGCCGCCTCGGCATCATCGAGCAGGCCGGCGCGGGAGGCCGCCCGCCCGGTCTCCATGTAGAGGGCGCAGACCCCCTTGCTCATGGCCGCCACCAGGAGCTTCAGCTCTTTCGCCCGGCCCGGGTCGGCCCCGAGGCGGGCGATGCGCAGCACCCCGTCGAGGGCGGCGGCGACCGGCTCGACGTCGGCACCCGACAGGAAGATCTGTCCCGAGATCGCGAGGGCGTCACCGGTGCCGTGGACCGTGGCGGAGACGAAGCGCCCGCCCGCTGTCTCGACGATGCCGGCGATCTCGCGCGCCAGCTCCGGGGCGATCGAGTTGGCGTCGACGTAGATCGGCGCCGCCGGACCCGACGCCACGGCGACGAACTCGGAGGCCGCCGCGCGGGCGGCGCCGGGTGGGACCGTCGAGATCACGATGTCGGCGCGCCCGGCCGCGTCGGCCAGCGTCGGCACGACCACCAGGCCTCGCTCCCGGCAGAGGCTCGCGGCCCTGGCGCTCCGGCCCGCGAGCGTCGTCAGGGTGGTGGTCCCCCCGCCCGCCAGCAGCGCGCCCAGGCGGGTGCCCAGGTCGCCGGGCCCGAGGATGGCGATCGTCAGCATGAACGCGACTCTAGTTGCGCGAGAGCGGGTCGGTGCGCCGGAGCCACGTAACCTTAACCGCGTGAGCTGGCGCATCCTCCTGATCGGCGCCGTCGTCCTCGCGATCGCCCTGGCGACGACGGGTCTCGTCCTCGATCGCAGCGAGGTCGGGGTGGTGGAGCCGCAGGGCGTCTACTACGTCCATCAGTGGCCCACGCCCTTCGAGCGCGAGGTGTTCCTCGAGCCCGACCACCGGGCCCTGCTGTCGGAGGGCGATGCCGAGCTGTGGTACTTCGCTGCCGGGGGCCTGCTGGCATTGGCCCTCGCGGCCCTGCCCTCTCTGATCGCGCGCGAGCGCCGGAGACGGGGCGACGGGGCCTGAACGGCGGCGGCCCACCTCCCCGGCGGATGATCCGCCGGGGAGGTGGGCCGGGTGCTCACTCCTCCACATGGTGAGGGAGCGGTTCCGCCGGTCCTACTTGGTGATCACAAGGCTGCGGAAGGCGGAGGTGGAGGCCTTCGCCGTCGCCGATGCCGCGATGGTGGCGCGGATCGAGACGGTGCGGGTGGAGACCCGCACCAGCTTGGTGAACTTCCCGTTCTTGGCGATCTTGATCGACGCGATGGTCGTGACCTTCTTGCCGACCTTGCGCTGGACCTTGACCGTCCGTCCGGCCTGGCTCACGGGGAGCGTGCCGGAGACCCGCACGAAGGTCTTGGAGCCGCGCCGGACCACGGAGAAGGCCGGCTTCAGCTTCAGCGTGATCTTGGTGATCGTGCCGGGGGGCGGCGGAGTGCCACCGCCGACGGTCCCACCGCCGGCCGCCTTGACCGTGACGGTCACCGCGGTCGCCGCGCTGCGGATCCCGCGGGAGTCCGTCGCGTGGTACGTGAACGTGTCGGTGCCGGTGAACCCGGCCTTGGCCGTGTAGGTGGCCAGGCCCGCCGGGGTGACGGTCGCTGTGCCGTTGGCGGCGGCTGAGGCCAGCGCAAAGGTCACGGTGCCCGTGGCGGGCGCCGGGACGGGCTGTCCCGGGTCGGTCGCCGCGAGCGCCGGGTTGAGCGCGCGGCCCAGCACCGTCGGGCCGACGACCGTGGCGGCCAGGTTGGCGCTGACCGCGGTCGTGGTGACCGTGGAGAGCGTCGCCGGCTGCGCGCTCACACCCGGGAGGGTGATGGCGGGCGAGGCGACGTTGTTCGTGTTGTTGGACTCGACGATCTCGTTGTTCGGGTCGATCGTCGCGGTGAACGTGGCCGGACCCGCGGGGGCGTTGGTCACGTCGAAGTTGGCGTTGTTGGCCGCGCTCGGGGCGATCACGTCCTGGTAACCGTTCGTGATGCCCGAGTTGAAGCCGCCGGCGTTGTTGTTGAGGCTGTTGCAGGACGGCGGGTCGAAGAGGGGGAGCGGGGGCGTCAGCGAGAGGGCGGCCGAGTCATCGCGGCACACCGCGGTGAGGGCGCTGTCGATGGCCGTGCCACCGGCGGGCGTCAGCGTGTACTTCGCCACGCCGTCGATGCGCCAGTCGTAGTTGCCGCTGCCGCCGAGCTGGCTGCCGAGCAGCTTGACCAGCGTCAGGGGGGTGCCGGCGAAGGCGGCGCCGTCGGCGATCTGCTGCACCGCGATGGCGGTGCGGGCGTCCGAGGGGCCGCTCGCGGCGCCCGCGGTGATGCGGAACGGGCCTGCACCGGTGTTCTGGATCTGGGTGCCGAAGCGCAGGCGCGCCGAGTACGGGGCGGCGGTCGTGTTGACGAACCACTTGCTCGTCGCGATCGCGCTGCCGGAGTCGGATCCTGTGTTGACGAAGGGGACGAGGTCGGGCGGGGTCGGCGCGGCGGCGGCGGTGCCGGCGATGCCGAGCACGGCGAGGGCCGCGAGGCCGGGGCTGAGGTGTCGCGTGATTGATCTCATGCAACGAGGTTACGCACGCCCCCCGGGGGCCGGTAACCGCCGTTCGGACAGCTGCCACGCATCCCTCGAACGATCCTCACGGCCCCACCCTGACCGTACGGTCAGGTGTAAGGATTCAGGTGTACTCGACCGCCAGCTCGGACTGCTGCCCGGGGGCGGGTGCCGGCTCCGGGTAGAGCGCCAGGAAGCGGCGGGTCAGCTCGGTCGCCAGAGCGCAGAACATCAGGCCCGTTCCCAGCATCTCGAGGTTCTCCTCGAGAAGGACCGTGAGGTCCGACTCGAATCCCAGCGCGAGCACCTCGACGGCCAGCACCGCCACGTAGCTCGCCAGCCCGACGACGGAGACGACGGCGATCGGCCGGGGCAGTTCGCGGATCGCGCGCAGCATCATCCACACGCCCGCGATCGCCAGCGGCGCGTACACCAACGGCCACACCGAGACGCCGCCCGATCCTCCCCCCACCGAGGAGCCGATGTCCTCGTGGATCGAGGCGACCTCTTCGAGCGACAGGGCGAGGAATCCGATCGCGATGACCAGCCACTGGGCGCCGGGGCGACCCGTTCGCGATCCGGTCAGCCAGAGCCCGATGCACACCAGCCCGGTCGCGACCAGGATCGCCGACGACCACCAGGTCGGGACGTTCAACTCGCCGTCCATGTTGAACTGCCGGGTGGCGGGCAGGCCCTTGACGAATCCGATGAAGGCGAGGCTCAGGGCCAGCTGGGCGAGGAGGAGGACTCCCGCGGTGCGGAGGACCCACTTCGGGGCGAGGTCGGCGATGGATCGCATATCGACGACGGTAGGTCCCGATGTTACAAAAGGGTACTCGACCAACGAGCAGGTTTCGGCGGTTACCCGGGGGGTGGCGGCGCCTGCGCGCAGGGTCTCGCCGCCCCTTCCGGGCGGGGCCCCGGGGCCGCTAGGAGATGCGGCGGAAGGGGGAGGTCGCGGCCTTGGTCGTGGCCGACGACCCCAGGCTCGCACGCACGGAGACGGTCGCGGTCCGCACGCGGATCATGCGCGAGAAGCGGCCGTTCTTGGCGACCCGCACCGAGCCGATGATGGTGATCCGGCCGTTGGCCTTGCGCTGCACCCGCACCAGCCGGCCGGCCTGGGTGCGCGGGAGCGTCCCGGTCATCTTCAGGAAGGTCGCGCCACCGGTGCGGACCAGGCGGAACGTGGGCGCGAGCTTCACGGTCGCCTTGCCGGTCCCGGTCGTCCCGCCGCCCCCGGGGGGAGGCGGCGTCGTCGTCGTGCTGCCGACGGTCACCGTGACCGTCGCGGGCTTGCTGCGCAGGCCGCGGGAGTCGGTGGTGGTGTAGGCGAAGGTCGCGGTGCCGGTGAAGCCCGCCGGCGGCGTGAAGCGGGCCACGGCGGCGAGGTCGGCGGTCGCGTCGGTGAACTGGACCGACCCGGCCGACGGCGACCCGGATGCCTGGAAGGTCAGCTGCCCGGCGGTCGCGGTCTGCATGCAGGTCGGCTCGGAGGTCTGATCCTCCGTGCAGGTGGGCTTGCGCGACTTCACCGATGCGCCCACAAGCGTTCCGGTGAGGGGGATGTTCACCGCCGTGCCGACGGGCGTCGCGGCCGACGCGGCGTTCGCGATCGCGCCGGGGATGACCACGCCGTTCTCGGAGATGGCGTTGTTGCTCGTGTCCGACTCGTGGTAGATCCGGGCCGGGTTGACCTCGGCGCGCAGCGCGTAGGTGCCCGGGGTCACGTCGGTGACGTCGATCCACTGGTCGCCGAGCTGCGATCCGTAGAAGTCCCCGCGATCCGGGCTGATGCCCATCCGGATGGCCCCGGTCCAGCTGATCTGGGTGGGGCGGCAGAGGGAGGCGTCGTAGTAGTTGACCGCGCCCCAGCTGTCGTAGAGGCAGAACCCGGCGTTGTTCTTGGCGGCCGTGCTCACCAGCGCCCCACCGCCGTTGACGCGCAGCTCGTAGCCGGCGATCAGCTGGGTGTGGAAGTGGTTGTGGCCGATCAGGGGCGAATAGAGGATGCCCTTCGGTCCGCCGGCGACGTCGATCTGGCGGCGCTCGCCCTGGCCGGGGACGGTGGTCGGGGGCGGGTCGTCCACCGTGACGGGCGCCGGCGGCACCTTGTTCTCCCAGACGTACTGGGAGGTCGGCGACGACGCGTTGTCGCGGATGACCTCGAAGGCCCCGGCGCCCTGGTTGAAGATCACCGTGTCGAACCGGTAGAGGGTCTTCCCGGAGGCGTAGACCGTGTCCACCCAGCGGTCGTTCACGTTGCTGTGATTGGTCGGCAGCAGCGGGACCAGGTCCGGGAGGTCGGACGAGTTGACCGACAGGCCGGCACCGACCATGAGCCCGAACCCGGCGATTCCGACGCCGAGTCCGCTGAGGACTCCGAGACGTCGTGTGCGGTGACCTGCCACGACAACCACGGTAGGGGATGCACGAGCAGATCGAACCGCGGATGGGTCTAGTCCGCGTCTAGCCGATAGTCCCGTTTACACCGACAACCCATCGGTGGTGGAGGGCGCGGGTCAGGCGGGGCGGGTGAGGCAGGCGCCGATCAGGTCTCCGACGCTCGCGGCCACGGCGTCGAGATCGTAGGTCCCGTCGATCGCCTCGCGCGCCGCGGCCCCCATCGCCGCGGCCGCGGCGGGGTCGTCGAGCAGGCGCGCGAGCGCCGCGGTCAGCGCCGCGATGTCGTCGTGCGCGATCAGCACCCCGGTCACGCCGTCGTCGATCACGTCGGGGATCCCGCCGACGGCGCTCACCACCACCGGCAGCCCGTGGGCCATCGCCTCGAGCATCGAGACCGGCAGCCCCTCGACGCGCGAGGGCAGTGCGAAGACGGTGGCGCGGGCCAGCAGCGCGTCGCGCTGGGCGGGGCCGACCCAGCCCGGCACCTCCACGCGGTCGGCCACGCCGGCCTCCCGCGCCACCCGCAGCGCCTCGACGGGAGATCCGTCTCCGGCCAGCACCAGGCGCGCATCCGGGTGGGAGCCGGCGATCGCGGCGAAGGCCCGCACCAGGACGTAGGTGCCCTTGGCGGCGCCGAGCCGGGCGAGGGTGACCACGCACGGCGGCCGATCGCCCGCGTCCGCGGGGGCGGCGGGCAACCGGACCGGGTTGGGGATGGTGCTCGTGGGACGTCCGGCGATCGCCTCGATCTCGTGCGCCCAGCTCGGCGTGAGGGTGACCACGCCCGCGGCCCCGCGCAGCATCCGCCGGGCGACGAACCGGGTCGGGGCGCTCGAGTCGCGGTAGAAGTCGAGGAACCCGCCCCCGTGGATGTGGACGATGTACGGGACGCGCCCGATCCGCGCGATCCCGGCGACGATCGCCTTGCGCCAGAACGACGCGTCCGACGCGGTGTGGAGGTAGACCAGATCCGGTCGGCTCCGCACCAGGCGGCCGATGATCCGCGCGATGCCGCGCGCGGCCACCGCGGCCTTCAGCCGCTTGCCGCCGTCGGCGTGGGTCTCGACCTCGACCAGATCGAACCGCTCCGCCAGGGGGGAGGCGACGAGCGCGGCGATCACCGAGCGGACCCCGCCGGCGCTGCGCTCACCCGGACCCACCATCAGCACCTGCGGCCGCGTCATCCTCCGTGCGCCTCGATCCGCGTGACGAATCGCGCCGGCAGCGCGATCCGTCCGCGGGCGACGAGCGTCGGGCTCGCCTCGCGCCGCTCGAGGCCGTTCGAGGAGAAGCCGAGCGGGGCCGACAGGCAGCCGCTGACGATCCGCTGATCGTCGAGCCCCTCCACCTCCAGCCGCACCCCGGAACCGTCCCCGTCCGCCCACTCCCAGCCGGCCGGCCCCCCGTCGACCGCGCCGGGCGCGAGGTGCCATCTGCAGCTCGACGCCGTGCTCGCCCTCGGGTCCGGTGAGCTCGTCGGTGACGGTGAGGACGCGGTCCACGAGCTCCACGCGCCGCTCGTGGCGTACCGGCGCGTAGGCCTCGTGGTGCCCTCCGGCGACGACGCGGCCGTCGTCCAGCGTGAACTCGTCGAGCGACGCACCCGGCTGCGAGCGCCACATGAAGCGCCCCGCCGGCTCGGCCTGGTCGTGGTCGTCGAGGGTGATCGTGGAGTGCGCGACGGTCGAGCGCCCGTAGTCGCGCCAGCGCTGCTCGCCGAAGTAGGTGAACGTGCCGGGGTCGATCAGCACCTCGCGGCCGTCGACCGCGACGCACACCGACAGCAGGTCGGCGTGGCCGTGCGCCGACATCGGGGCGAGCCCCATCGGGCCCGCGTCCATCACCGCGCGGACCTCCCGGCCGGCGTCGCCGCGCGAGCGCAGCACCGCGTAGCCGCCGTGGGGGAACGCCGAGCTTCCGGGCACGCGCGCGAGCGCCGATGCGGCGTGGCGCGCCCGCCCCAGGCCACAGAGCCAGATGGTGGGCTCGTCGAGGCCCGGCACCTGGCGCGGCAGCTCCACGTCGAGCAGCGCGCGGGCGGCCCGCAGCCGGAAGCGGAGGCGGTCCGGCTCGTCCATCCGGGGGCCCAGGTCGACACCGAGGCCCTCGTCCTCGTCGCCGATGCGCGGCAGGGTGAGGCCGTCGCTGGCCAGGACGCCCATGAAGCCGGCGATGCCGGCAAGCGGGCCGGAGATCTCGGCCGGCACCGGCCGGCCCAGGCTCTTGAGGCAGGCGACCACGGGCAGCCCCAGCTCGAGGACGAATCCGTGGTAGCCGACCGCCTGCTCGGCGTCGACCCCGTCGGGGAGCACCTGCGCCGAGAGCGCCTCGCCCAGCGCCGCGATCCCCTCCTCGGCGTGCTCGGACGCGCCGGGGATCTCGGGGAAGCAGAGCCCCCCCACGGCCCGGCCCGCCTCCTCGCCGACCTGGTGGTTGTTGGCCGAGGAGTACTTCGAGGGGTACCGGCCCAGGTGGTCGAGGTGCGCGCCGGCGCAGGTCAGCATGCGACCGGCGAACTCCGGCGTGAGGGCCGGCGCGCCGCGCAGCAGCTCGACGATGAAGGCCCACGAGATCAGGCGGATCCCGAGCTCGAGCCCGCTGCGCCAGTGGATGCCGCGCCCTGGCGGGCACTGGGCGATGAACCCGTCGAGGTGGCGCACGGCGCACTCGGCGTAGCGGTCGTCGCCGGTGAGGCGCCAGGCCCGCGCCAGCGCCGTGACGTCCTGGTGGCGCCCCATCTCCCAGATCCACTTCGGATCGAGGCCGAGCTCGCGGTGGTTGACCTGGCTCCAGTGCACCAGCGGCCAGTCGCGGCCGGCGATCGGATCGTGGTGCCAGTCGGGGTCCGCGCCGACCGCGGCCTCGGGGTAGCCGAAGTACCGCACCCGCCCCTCGGCGACGGCGTCCGCGCGGCGGCGCGCGTCGTCCACCGATCCCGGGATCGCGCGGACGGCCGCGGCCTGGGCGTCGCCCACGAGCTCCGGGGCGCCCTCGGCGCGCGGCCACCCCGGTGCGTCGGGCCCGGCCACCTCGGCCACCGGGCGGGGCCGCGTGCGCTCGGAGACGACCAGCGACATCTGGCGGGCGCGATGCACCCACTCGCCCGGCGGCATCACGCGGGCACGATCGACGTACCACTGGACCCGTCTCGGGAGGACCTTCCGCACCGGGTCAGTCTAACGGGGCGGGCGGTCTGGACCGGCGGGGGGGTTGCGAAATAGATGCAGTGCCTATACTCGCCGCGGCGGCCGCTCCGGGGGTGGCGGCGCGTTCGCGCCCGACCCCGTACCTCACGGCCGGATCGTCACGTGCCGACACCGTGTCGGCGCGGTCACGGCTGCAGAGGACGCATGGAGAACCTTCAGAAGCAGATCGAGAGCCTCAGGCGCTGGCGCTGGCTGGTCGCGGCGTTCGCCGTGCTCGCCATGTTCGCCGCCCTCGCGATCGCCTCGGCGGGTGACACGACCTACACCGCGACCTCGACCGTCGTCGTCGGGTCGGCGTCAACCCAGAGCACCAGCAGCCGCTCCCCCGACCAGGACGCCGTCCTCGCCGCGGGCTACGTGCAGTTCCTCAACAGCAACTCGGCCCAGCGCCAGCTGAAGGCGCGCGGCAAGATCGCCGACGACGTCGAGGTCGAGGCCGCGCCGGTCGCCGGCAGCCCGTTCATCAACATCCTCGCCACCGCCTCGACCCCCGAGGCCGCGATCCAGGCCTCCACCGCGTTCTCCACCGGCTTCGTCGACTACACGCTCAAGCAGTTCACCGACATCATCGGCGGACCGCTCACGCCCCTGCGGGACCGGCTCAGGGAGGTCTCGACCAAGATCTCCTCGAACGAGCAGGAGCTCGCCGACCCCGCGTCGCTCACCTCCGATCAGATCGCCGCCCTCCAGGGCGAGCTCGATCAGCTGAGGGCCGAGCAGTCGGGTCTCTCGGAGGCCGTGCGCGTGCAGTCGTCGGTGGCCGGCAACCCGAACCTCGCCGGTCTCTACGCCAAGCCGGACGGCACCGACGTCACCTCGCCCAGGGTGCTGACCAACGGCATCCTGGGCCTGATCGGCGGCCTGCTGCTCGGTGGCGCCGTCGCGCTGATCCTCGGGGCCCTCGAGCTGCGCATCCGCTCGGCCGCCGACGTCCGTCGCCGCCTCGAGCTGCCGACCCTCGGGTCGGTCAGCAGCGGGCGCGGCCGGATCCAGGACGCCCGCCGGGCCGAGGACTTCAAGATCCTCGCCAGCGCCCTGTCGGTGATGAAGCCGCCGCTCACCTCCATCTCGATCGTCAGCCCGAGCGAGGGCGAGGGCAAGACGCTCGTGGCCGAGAACCTCGCGCGCTACCGCGCCGCCCAGGGCGGCCGGGTGATCCTCGTCGAGGCGGACATGCGCGCCGACGACGACGAGGAGCGCGTCGGCCGCAGGCCCGAGGGCCTCGCCGAGCTGCTGCGCAGCGCCGGCCGCGTGGACATCCGCAACTACATGGTCGAGACGGACTTCCCCGGGCTCTGGATCATCCCCTCGGGCACCCGCTCGGAGGACCCGTACACGCTCTTCTCGAGCGACCGGATCCAGGAGGTGATCGCCCAGGCGACCGCCGAGGCCGACCTGGTCATCATCGACACCCCGGGCCTGCTCGCCGCCGCCGAGAGCCAGCTCATCTCGGCGGGGACCGACGGCAGCGTGCTCGTGCTCGACACGACGACGACCCAGCCCTCCGCGGCCCTCGAGGCGCGCGACCTGCTGCGCCGCGGCGGAGCGAACATCCTCGGCGTCGTCCTCAACCGGGTCAGCAAGAGCTCCGCCGTCTACTCCTGACGACATGCCGCTGATCCCGCGGCCATCACTGGGAATCGGCGTCGGTCAGAGGACGCCGCGCAACGTCATCCTGGCCGCGGCCGTCTCGATCATCGTGATGATGGGCGTGGCTGCCGTCGGGCTGCGGATCGGCCGGCAGGTGCTGGCCTCCGGCTCGCCCGTCGCCGCCGGGGTGCTGATGGTCGGAATCGGATTCGTCGTCGCGATCATCTACGGGATCGCGCGCGACACCATGACCGGCCTGATGGTCTGGATGACCGCGATGGCCTTCGGGCGCCTGGTGGGCGGCGGGGGATTGCTGACGCTCGACCGCCTCGCGTTCCTCGGGCTGGTCGGGGCGTTCTTCATCTCGGTCGTCACCGGCCGCCGCGAGCTGGGGCGCTTCGGCACCACCGAGTTCCTGATGCTCTGCTTCGTGATCTACCTCGTCGGGTCGATCGTCGCGCCCCATGCGCTGCCGTCGGTGGGCGAGAAGGGGGAGGACCGATCGCTGATCGAGCTCATCCTCACCAGCGCCTTCCTTCCCTTCGCCGGGTTCGTCCTCGCGCGCCAGCTGCTGGTGGACGAGCGCAACGTGCGGCGCTTCCTGTGGTTCGTCACCGGCTTCGGCATCTACCTCGCCCTGACCAACGTGTTCTGGCTCATCGGACCCGAGGCCCTGGTGTTCCCCTCGGACATCCTCGACGCATCGGTCGGCACCCACGACGACCGCGGCCGGGGGGTGTTCCTGAACGCCGCCGTCACCGGCTACGTGCTGGTCGTCACCTTCATCGCGACGATGTTCCTGGCGAGCCAGACGAAGAGGAGGTCGGTGAGGATCGCCCTCCTGCTCTCGTCGCTCCTGATGCTGATCGGGATCGGCCTCACCCAGACCCGCTCGGCGTGGCTCGCCGCCGTGGTCGTCGTCCTCTTCGGGGCCGCCGTCCACACCGGGTTCCGGCGCTGGTACGCGGTGATCATCATCGGCTTCGTCGCACTGGTCGCGGTGAACTGGCAGACGGTCACCTCGCAGGACCGCACCCAGGGCGGCGTGACGTCCACGAACGAGACCGAGGACCGCCTCAACGCGGCGGCCACCGGCATCTGGGCGATCAAGGAGAAGCCGATCCTCGGCTGGGGGCTCGGGCGCTTCCCGGCGATCAACACGATCCACCACCAAGCCTGGGGCGACACCCCCTGGAAGCGCGGCTACGGGATCTATCCGCACGACACCCAGATCGGCATCGGCGCGGAGCTGGGGCTCGTCGGCCTGACCCTCTGGCTGATGATCATCTTCTCGATGGTCGTGGCCAGCCGGCGCGCGTACCGCACGCTGCCGCGGTCGGGGCTCATAAACCGCGAGCTCGCCGTCGTCTTCTGGTGCGTCGGCATCGCATGGGTGGTGACCGCCAGCCTCATCGACGTGCGGCTCTTCTCATTCGCCAACACGCTCTTCTTCATCTTCGGCGGCATGTGCGCCGGCCTGGCCGACGCCCAGGCCCGGCAGGATGCCGAGCTCGAGGACGACGAGCCGATGGGGCTCATCGAGAGCGCGTCGCTCGCTCCGGCGCCATGGGGTCGCGTCTAGGCATACCCGGGATCGGCGCGCGGGGATGATCGGGCGGCGAAGGTTGGCTAAAGTGGGGGTCGCCGCAACCGGACGAGTGACGACACCGTGAAACCTGGACCCCGCCGCACCGCTCTGATCGCGATCCTCGCAGCGTCGGCCCTCGCGGTCGCGGGCGGGGGTTGGGCGAGCGCTGCGCCCGGCGTCCAGGCGCAGGACCAGGTGGCCCTCCCGGGCGGAGCGGATCCGCTTCCGCCCAAGCCCGATCCGGTTCCGAGCACCCCCAAGCCGAGCACCCCCAGGCCGAGCACCCCGGCTCCGAGCAACCCCACTCCCGAGCCGGAGGTCGCCCAGCCCGAGGAGCCGGTGCTCTCCGACGCCGAGCGCGCCGCGCTCGCGCGCGAGGAGGCCGCCAAGGCGGCGGCCGCCAAGGCGGCGGCGGCGAGGGCCGAGAGGGCCCGCAAGGCCCGCGCGGCCCGCATCGAGAAGCAGCGGCGCCTGGCGGCGATCGCCAAGGAGCGCCGCGAGCGGGCCCAGCGGGCCTACTCGGACGTCGTGAAGGCCGATTCGGACGCGGTCGCCTCGGTGACCACGGGCATCGCCGAGGTGGGCGTCGTCGTCACCAACGCCGCGGGAGGCCTCGGCGACGGCGGCGGCGGCGCGGTGAACAACACCGTCCTCGTGCTGCTCGTGCTGCTGGCGATCGGCAGCGCCCTGCTCGCCAAGCTGCCCGACCTGTCGGTGGCCTCGCACGTCTCGATGCGCGCCGAGGGCGTGCTCCAGATCGGCCGCACGCGCCGCCCGGAGCTGATCGCGCTCAGCGTCGGATCGCTGCTCCTCGCCCTCCTGCTGATGGGCCTCAGCTGACCCGACGGTGAGCGGCGCCCCGCGGCCGGTGCCGCGGGGCCGGTTCAGTCCCCGGGGTCCTCATCCTCGTCGGACCCGCCCCGCCCGACCGCCATCTTCGCCTGGGTGATCAGGTTGCGCATCGAGCCGCGGTCGATCAGCTCCGCCGTCGCGGCGAACAGCGCGAAACCGAAGGCCGTCACGATGCCCATCAGGATCAGCGGCAGGAAGGGGCCGAGGCCGACGCCGGCGATGCTCCGGTGGTGCTCGACGTCGCCCAGGATGATCTCCGAGAGCACGAACATGCCCGCCGCCGACGCGATGCCGGCGATCAGCGCCGTCTGCACCGACGCCCAGAGCGTGCCGACCGTCGTGTCGAGGGCGCGCGCCGCCAGCACCGCGGTCGCGATCAGGCTCACCGTCACCGAGAGGCCGAGGCCGGCCGCCACGCGCTCCATGGTCACCTCGTCGAGCCCCCAGATCAGGGCGAGGAAGCCACCGAAGACGACGAACTTCAGCAGGGCGAGCTTGAAGACGGTCTGGGGCCGGCCGAGGCCCTTGAAGAGCTCCATGGCCGGCTCGAACACCGACAGCGGCAGGATCCAGAGCATCAGCACGGCCAGCACCGGACCCGACGGGCGCCACTGCTCGCCGAAGAGCACCACCACGAACGGCTCGCTGACGACGGCGAGGGCGGCGAGCAGCGGGAAGGCGAGCAGGGAGATGTACCGCACCGCCTCGAGGAACGCGGAGCGCAGGCGCGGGATGTCGGACGCCATCCGGGTGAAGGCGGGGAAGAGGGCGGCTCCGGCCACGTAGGTGGTCGCCTGGGCGGGGAGGATGGCGAGGCGGGTGGCCGCGCCGTACCAGCCGACCGACGCCGAGCCGAGGTTGCGGCCGATGGTCGCCGTGTCGAGGTACCCGAACGCCAGCTGCACGGTGTGCGCGCCGAGGATGCTGCGGCCGTAGCTGGCCAGCTCGCGCCAGGTCTGGAAGTTGGCGAGGTCGGAGTCTCGGCCGGTAGCGGGTGAGCATCCACGAGCCGACGACGACCGTGATCGTGTTGGCGTACCACATGGCCACGAGCGACCAGACCCCCGCGCCCATCAGGGCCAGGATGGTCGCGGTGGCGCCGCCGGCCGCCGCCGCGAGGGGATCGACCACCGCCCGGCGCATCTTGAAGTCGAGGTTGCGCTGCAGGATCGCGTCGGAGACCAGGCCGAACGAGCGCACGAACAGCACGCCCGACAGGAGCGCGGCGACCGGGAGCACCTGGCTCTCGTCGTAGAACCACGCGAGGACCGGCGCCGCCGCCACCCCGAGCAGTGCCGCGGAGAGCCCGGAGAGGGGCACGCTGATCAGGGCGGTGTTGATCGCGACGTCGATGTCGTCCTTGCGGTGGATCAGCGCCGCCTGGGTGCCGGAGTCGGCGATCAGGGTGCCGACGGCGATCACGACCACCGAGAGGCCCATGATCCCGAAGACCTCGGGGCTCAGCAGGCGCGCGGTCACGACCGTGAACGCGAACGTCACTGCGTAGTGTCCGAGGTACCCGATGAACGCCCAGGCCGTGCTTCGCCCGGTGGCGCGTCGAAGGCTCACGGCAGCTACTGTAGTGCGCTGCATGGCGACCGCCCCCCCCGAACGTATCCGGATTCTCTTCGTGACGCCGAACCTTGGGGTAGGTGGCGCGGAGCGGCACATCGCTACGCTCGCGCCCGCGCTGGACCTCACGCGCTTCGAGCCGCGGGTCTGCTGCATCAAGGAACGCGGGCCGATGTTCGACGACGTGGTGCGCGCCGGGGTGCCCGCGGTGTCGCTGGGGAGCGGCACGCGGCAGGCTCCCAGGGCCCTCGCGCGCCTCGTGCGGATGATGCGCGCCTTCCGGCCCGACGTGGTCATCACCCGCGGCCTCAACGCCGACATCCTCGGACGCATCGCCGCCACCCTCGCGCGGGTCCCGGTCGTGGTCGTGTGGAAGCACAACACCGGCCACATCGGCTCGCGCGGGGCACTCGAGGTGATCTCCGAGAAGGCCCTCGATCCGTTCACCGACCGCTACTTCGCGGTGGCCGAGGGCCAGGTGCCCTACCTCACCGGTGAGCTCGGCTGGGCCGAGCGCAAGATCCGGGTGATCCACAACGGCGTTGACCCCGCGGCCTTCCCGTACGCGCCCGAGCGGCCCCGCGACGCGGCGCTCGCACGCGAGCTGGGCATCGCGCCCGGCGAGGTGGTCGTCGGCATCCTCGCGGTCTTCCGGCCCGAGAAGGACCACGAGACCTTCCTACGCGCGGCCCGCTCGGTCGCCGACCGCATGCCCCATGCGCGGTTCCTGCTCGCCGGCGACGGCCCGGGGCGCGCCGAGCTCGAGCGGCTCACGCGGGAGCTGGGGCTCGAGGACCGGGTGATCTTCGCCGGCCTGCGCTCCGACGTCGCCGCGATCCTCGGCCTGATCGACGTCGCCGTGCTCTCGAGCTTCACCATCGAGTGCTTCCCCTATGCGATCCTCGAGGCCATGGCGATGGGCGTCCCTGCCGTCTGCACGGCCGTCGGCGGGCTGCCGGAGATGATCGACGACGGGGTCACCGGGCGGCTCGTGCCGCCGAAGGACCCCGAGGCACTCGCCGACGGCATCGTCGACGTCCTCTCTGATCCCGGGCGGGCGCGCGAGATGGGCCGGGCCGGGCGCCGCCGGCTGGAGGAGCGCTTCACGCTGGAGCGCTCGGCGGCCGAGACCGGGCGGGTCATCGAGGAGGCCCTGGCCGACCTCGCGCCGGGCCGGGTCTGACGCACTCGCCTCCCATCTGAGGCGCCGGCGCGCCCGGGGCGAAGATTCCCGCCCCCAACTGCCGATGTCCATGGGAGATGACCTTTCGCCAGAACTTCCGGCCGCGCGCCGGTTCGGTCTCCGCCGCCGGTCCGCCGGTGCCCCGGGAATCCCCTGCCCGAGGGCATTCCGGCGATCCCCGGGACGGGGTCCCCGAGGCCCGCGCGAACCTCGACCCTCCGGCGACCAGTCCCGACCTAACCGTCCGGGGGTTGGACGGCCCGGCTCCCCCGCTTAGCGTCCCAATCGTCCGTGAACGACCAGCAGATGGGGTAATGGAGAACACCGCGTCAATCAGCGACACCGACGCCGTCCAGGCGGCGCTGACCCGCTTCCCGTCCTCGGAGTCCCCCTACGCCGCCGAGACGGCCGCAGGGCGGGTCTCGCGGATCGGGGGACGGACGGCTCGCCGGGTGCTCGTCACGGACGCCGTGGTCCTCGGGCTGGCCTCCGTCGCCCTCTGGCGCCTGGCGCCCGTGATGGGTGCCGCGGACATCCCCGCGAGCGCGGGGATCCTCCTGGCGCTGCTCACGATCTGCGGCTTCGTGGTCTCGTCGTTGTACGCGACGGTCCAGCGGCCGAACCCCGACGCGATCGACGAGGCCCGCCGGGTCGCCGTCTCGGTCGGCTTCGCCGCGCTCGCCTGGAGCCTGATCGGCGCCATCGTCAGCGAGCGCCCCCTCGACGGGAACCTGGCGCTCCTGCTGACCTGCTGGATGACGGTCACGACCTTCACCACGCTCGCCTGCCGCCGGTCGATCCGACGACGGGCCCTCATCGCCGATCCCGAGCGCCTGCTGATCATCGGGGCCGGCACCACGGCGCAGATCCTCGCGCGCCGCGTCGCCGAGACCTCCGGAGCGACCATCGTCGGATTCATCGACGACGATCCCCTTCCGCTCGACCCCGCGCTCGAGGGCATCCCGGTCTTCGACGACGCCTCGGGCCTCGGGCCGGTCATCGAGGTCACCGGCGCGACCCGCGTCGTCATCGCGTTCTCGCGGCGCTCCGCGACCGACATCCTCGAGTCGATCCGCAACTCGCGATTCGGCGGGATCCCGATCTCGGTGGTCCCGCGGTACTTCGAGATCACCCCCGCCCACGCCAAGCTGTCCGAGATCGACGGCGTCCCGCTGCTCGATCTCCACAGCGCCCGGCTGTCGTGGGGCTCGCGCCTCGCCAAGCGCATCCTCGACGTCACCGTCGCGTCGCTCGGGCTCCTGATCCTGTCGCCGCTGTTCCTCGTGGTCGGCATCGCCATCAAGGCCACCTCGCCCGGCAGCGTCTTCTTCGGCCAGCAGCGCACCGGCCACAACGGCAAGGCCTTCCGGATGTGGAAGTTCCGGACCATGGTCCAGGACGCCGAGGGCTTCCGCATGGGCCTCGCGCACCTCAACGACATGGGCGAGTTCGACCCCCCTCTTCAAGATCCGCCACGACCCCCGGGTCACGCGCATCGGGCGCGTCCTGCGCCGCTACAGCATCGACGAGCTCCCGCAGCTGCTGAACGTGGTCAACGGCACCATGAGCCTCGTGGGCCCGCGTCCGTTCGTCACCCACGAGGCCGAGCAGATGCTCGGGTGGAGCCAGCGCCGCCTGGACCTGGTCCCCGGCATCACCGGTCTCTGGCAGGTGCGCGGGCGCAACGACGTGCCGTACGAGGAGATGATCCGCCTCGACTACATGTACGTCACCAACTGGTCGGTCTGGTGGGACATCCGCCTGCTGCTGCAGACGATCCCCGGTGTGCTGACCGGGCGGGGCGCCTCCTAGCCCGACGGGCGCCGCGGGACGGGCGGGACTGCCATGGACGGGTCCCGGAGGTCCATCGCGGCCGGCACGCCGGTCCTGGAGCCGCTCGGCGCCGCTGCGGGCCCGACGGCATCGCGTGGGTCCCCGCCGGCATCGCCCGCCGGCCGGTGGTGGGAGGCCCCGCGGTGACGCCCGGCGTCCGCCGGGCGTCCGTCAGCCCGGCCGGGGCTCGCGGGAGCGCAGGATGAGGCTGAAGCGGTCGAGGAAGACGATCGCGCACATCCACCGCCGTGCGCGTGAGCCGGTGGAGCGCTGGAGGGCCAGAGAGGCGTCGTTGGCGAACTCGACGTGGGTGACGACCCGGTCGATGCCGCGGGCCCTGATGCGCGTGCGTCCGGCGGCCAGCATGGCGCGCCCCACGCCACGCCGGCGCATCCCGGGATCGACGATCAGGCCGTAGCCGTAGGCCTCACCCGGGCCGGGGTGCACCGCGATGATGTGCTCGGGCGCGGGCATGGCGCGCGCGGCGATCCAGGCGCAGCCCACGGCCCGCCCCTGCGCGTCCTCGGCCAGGGTGCCGAGGTCGCCGTGCCCGAGACGCCGGAGGGTCTCACGGGGCGGCAGGAAGTGCGCGAGCCGTCGTGCGTCGGGCGGCGTGACCGGCCGCACCTCGATGCCGGGCACCGGACGCAGCTCGAGGGCGTCGATCGCCGCGCTGTCGATGTCGAAGACGAACAGGCGCTCGCGCCGGGCGATGTGGCGCCGCAGCGTCGTGAGGGCCCCGGGCCGGCCGGCCCGCCGGCTGAGGTAGGGGGTCATTCCCCGCCGACGGTCGCCGGAGAGGGTGCGCTCAGGGCGTCGTCATGGGTGGGCGGTGTCCGCCGGCGCAGATCCGGGAAGGCACGGGCGACGTCGGCCGGCAGGCGCGGGTGCCAGCTGCGCGGCCAGGTGACCGCCGTGCGCCAGCTCCAGACCCCGGCCGCCAGGCGCGCCAGCGGGCCGCGCGCGCGCCGGAGCGCCGCCGTCTCGCGGGCCGCGGCGATGACGGGCTCGAGCGCCTCCGCGCGCGAGCGGGCCCCGGCCCGGATGGCGTCGGAGACCTCGAACTCGTCGGCGACCACCAGGTAGGTGTCGCGCAGGTTGCTCCACATCACCGGGAGGTCGCCCGAGATCTGGCCGGCCCGGCGGCGCATGATCGAGCGCACGCCGGGGATCCGCACCGCGCGGTGGCCGGCGGCCACGACGCGCATCCAGAGCTCGTAGTCGTCGGTCCCGGCCAGGCGGGGGTCGAAGGCGCCGATCTCCTCCAGCACCGAGCGGCGCAGGGTGGTCGCCGTGAAGGGGATGAAGCACTTCTCGAGCAGCCGCGTCAGGAAGGCCTCGGGGTCGAGCGGCAGGTCCTCGTAGTCGCCGAGCGCGCCCATGAACGTGCTGCGGTGGATGCGCCGCGTATCGTCGTCGAGGATGTAGGAATCGGAGAACGCGAGGCCCGCCAGGGGGTCGGCCTCCAGCGCCGCCGCGGCGCCCTCGAGGTAGTCGGGCATCTTCAGGTCGTCGGAGTCGAGGAAGGTCACGTACCGCCCCCGGGCCGCCGCGATGGCGCGGTTGCGCGTGGCGTTGGCCCCGGCGTTCGCCTGGCGGTGCAGGCGGATGCGCGGGTCGCCGCCGGCGATCCTCTCCACGAGCGCGGCGGTGGCGTCGCGGGAGCCGTCGTCGATGACGATCAGCTCGAAGTCGCCGAGCGTCTGCCGCTGCGCCGAGCCGATGGCCTCGCCGATCGTGTCGGAGGCGTTGTACGCGGCGGTGATGATGCTGAAGAGCGGTTCGCTCATGGTTCACCCCCCTGGAGGGAAGGTCGCGTTGCCGGGGCCCTCCCTCCAGGGTCGTGCGCGGAGGGTGGCGCTACTGGATCTGTGCCCGCAGGACCGTGTAGGCCTCGGCGTACTCCACCCCGATCTCGCTCCCGCGCAGGTACGCGAGGGCGCGGACGTTCTCGACCGAGCGGATGTGCGGGGGCTCGCGCAGCTGGGTGGGGTAGAGGCGCACCCCGTCCAGCTTCACGTCGATGACCTCGCTGATGTCGAGGTACATCTGCGGCCGGAAGGCCTGATCCGACCAGATGATCTTCGGGATCTCGTAGGTCAGGATGTTCTGCGGGAAGAACTTGCCGGTGTTCTGCGCGATCGGCCGGGCCGCGGCGAATGCGGCGCGGTAGGTCGCGCGGTGGTCCTGGTCGAAGTCGTGGAAGTCCGGGAAGAGCAGGATGTCGGGCTCGTACCGGTTGAAGGCGCCCTCGAAGAAGTTGACCATCTCGCGCTGGCTCACGGTGTCGAGCTGCTCGATCAGGTCGCGGCCCTTGTAGAGGATCTCCCACTCGAAGCCGACGCGCTCGGCGACGGCCTCGATCTCGGCGATGCGCTCATCGACGTTCGTCTTGCCTTCGTGACCCCAGTGGACCAGCCCGTTCGACCGCCATGAAGATGACGTTCACCTTGGCCCCCGCCCGATGGGCGAGGGCCATGAGGCCACCGGCTCCGAGGACCTCGTCATCGGCGTGCGGCGCGATGACGAGGACCCTCTTGAACCGACTAAAGTCGAGCATTCATACCGCGCATGTCGGCGTGGCTGCGGTAGTAGGAGATCGTCTCGTCGATGAGCTCCTCGAGCGTGACCTTCGGCGCCCAGCCCAGCGACGCCGCGTTCTTGATCTCCGGCAGCTTCTCGAAGGACTCGGCCTCCTCGTACTGCGGGCCGTAGATCGCGGTGGAGTCGGCGTAGATGATGTCCGACTCGCTGCCGGTCGTCGCCTTGATCCGCTCGGCGAGGGCGTAGATCTCGGTCTCGTTGTTCGGGTTGCCGACGTTGTAGACCTTCGGGTTGCGGAAGGCGGCGTCGTCGAGGTGGTCGGTCACGAACCGGCAGAGGTCGGTCACCGAGAGGAAGGCGCGCTTCTGGAGGCCGCTCGCGAAGACGGTCATCGGCCGGCCCTCGAGGGCCTGCTGCACGAAGGTCGGCATCACGAAGCCACCGAAGCGCGACTGGCGCGGGCCGGCGACGTTGAAGGGCCGGATCGTGGCGGAGCGCAGGCCGCGGTCCTTGCTGTTCATGCACATCGACTCGGCGGTGAGCTTGCCGAGGGCGTACTCGATCCGCGGGTTGAAGTACGGGGGAACGCGGATGTCGCCGTCCTCCTGGAGGAGGCCGCTCTTGCCGTAGATCTCGGCCGACGAGAAGTTGACCATCGGGATGTCCGCGAGGATGCACTTCTCGATGACCATCGAGGTGGTGTTCACGATGGCCGGGCCGAGCTGGCCGGCGTACTGCAGGATCGACGCGGGGCCGACGTAGCTGGCGCAGTGGACCACCATGTCGAAGCCGTCCAGCGAGCCGAGCTTGACGAGGTAGTCCTCGACGCTCTCACCGACGAACTCGACCGAGCCCGAGGGAGCCTTGAGCTCCTCGGCCTCGACCACGCTGGAGACGCAGGAGTCGACGACGACCACCTGGTCGCCGCGCTGGGCGAACGCCTCCGAGATGAAGGACCCGACGAAACCGAGCCCGCCGGTGACCATGATCCTTCGGCCTGTTGAGTCGCTCATATGTGCGTCCTCCGTGTGGGTGATGCCCGCTCGCGATCCACGCGGAGGGCGTTCTCTTTGCTGCTGGTGACGGTATGACGGGCCCCGGGGGGCTGGCACCCCCCGCGAGTGTAGGAACCGCTGAACCGCCCGGCCAGTTCCCATCGGCAGCTCGGAGGCCCGTGCTTGAGGGCGATCCGACGATCGCCGATCCCCCGTCTGGGGGATGCTCCGCGCTTTCCCTGCATCGTCCGGGGATTTATGAAGTTTCTTCGTCAAGGCTACCGGTGTCGGCGACGGTCGGTTAGGTTCCCGCGGTCAGCTCTTTCGGGGCAGCTCGTCGTCCCCCATGCACGATCCAGCCGAATCGACGGCCTGGGGCGCCATGCGCCGTGGACCGCAGGAGGAGATGCATGCGCCCGATCGCCCTCGGCACGCCCCGCGCCCGACGCCTCGGCCCCGCCCGGGTCCTCGTCCTGGCCGCGTGCCTGCTGGGCGCCGCCGCGTGCGCCCTGCTCGCCGCGCCGCGTGCCTCTGCGATCCCCTCCGCCGTCGTGCACTACGGCCCCGCCCTGCCCGCCGGTCTCGACCAGTACGCCGCGCCCGGCAACGTCATCGTGGTGACGGCCGAGCAGCGCAACCGCAACCCCGCCCGCATCCGGGCGTGGAGGGCCAAGGGCGCGAACGTCTTCGCCTACGTGAACCTGGTCGACTGGCGCGGCCCGCTCGACGCGATCGAGCAGAACCTCTACGGCGGCAGCTTCCCGTCGAGCTGGTTCCTCGGCAGCTACTCGAACTATCCGGGCACGCGCCTGCTCAACCTCGAGGACACCTCGCCGGTCGCGACCTACAACGGCTTCACCGGCACCTGGGGCCAGTACGCCGCCCGGTGGGTCCGCAACGAGGTGATCAAGGACGGAACGCTCTTCAACGGGGTCTTCCTCGACGTCTGGGGCGACCAGCTCTACAACGTGCCCGTCGGCGGTCCCGGCACCCGCTGGGACGCGGGCATCGCCAAGTGGGGTCAGGAGCTGCGCGCCCAGGTGGGCTCGGACATCTTCCTGATCGGCAACAACACCCAGAGCCACGCCACGGCCGCCCCGCTCAACGGGCAGATGTGGGAGAGCTTCGACAGCCGGGGCAGCGGCTGGAACCACCTCACCGGGCTCGGGGTGCACCAGGGCCTGGTGCACGTCTTCCCCTGGCCGGAGTGGCGCAAGCCGCAGCTCGACATCCTCTGGCGCAACCAGGCGAACCCGGACCAGGCGACCAAGGACATGCTCGTCGCTGCGGCCCAGCGGGTCACCGCGACCGGCACCGACGTGGCCGTGGGCGCCTCGGACCACCAGGGCGGGTTCCCCGCTCCGTTCGGCTCCGGCGGCAGTGCGCCGACCTCGCCGACGATCCCGCCCGCGCCGCCGGCGCCGGTGGTGCCGCGGCCCACGACCCCGGCGACACCCGCCCCCAAGCCCGGAGTCCCCGCCGTGGTCGGCGGGGTGTCGGGCGTGGGCGCCGTGACCACCGTCACGGCGATCCCCGGAGCGGGGCCGCCCATCACCGGCAAGCGCCTGGTGCTGAGCTCCTTCGCCCGCGGCGAGCTCGCCCCCTGGAGCCGCCTGCGCAGCCGCGGCGCGACCGTCGTCTCCAGCGGCTCGGCGTCGGGCGGCAAGGTCGCCCTCGTCACCGCCCGCAAGACGGGCGCCTTCGCGACCCTCAGCACCCTGGTCGCCGCGCACAAGGTCACGACGACCGTCGTGCGCGTGCGCGTGCCGACGATCCAGCTGCCGGTCGGCCGCACCCGCGCCCTCCTGGTGCTGGGCAGCAGCGACGGGCACAGCCGCCAGGTCGGCGTCGTCCGCGTCGCCTCGGGCGACCTGCGCTGGGCCATCTGGACCCGCACCGCCTCCGGGGCGCGCACCGGGCTCTCGGTGAGTGACAAGGTGCTGCCCCTGCAGACCTGGGTCACCCTGCGGGCCACGACCGACTGGTCGACGCCCGCCGGCACGGACGCGCTGCGCATCGGCAGGGACGTGGTGCTGCGCGCCCGCGCCGGGGTGCTCGCCGACCGTCAGGTGCAGCGCGTCACGGTCGGCCTGGGCCGCTCGAGCAGCGACGCCGAGGCCGCCGCCGTGCTGGTCCGCTCGATCGCGGTGATCGCCAGGTAGGTGCGCGGCGCACGGATCGGCCGCCGCGGCGGCCGATCCGTCGTCTAGCCTTGACGGTCATGCCGCAGGTTCGATCGGTCAGCTCCATCCAGCAGCGCCTCCGGCGATCCAACCCGATGATCGCGGTCATGCGCGCGTCCCTCGCCCGCAACGAGCGGGCGAGCGCCGACCAGTTGCGCCGCTACCAGGAGCGGCGGCTGCGGGCCATGGTGCGCTGGGCGGCCCGGCGCTCGCCCTTCTACCGGCGCTGGTTCGACGAGGCGGGGGTGGATCCGCGCTCCATCCGCACCCTCGACGACCTGCCGCGGCTGCCCCTGATCGAGCGCCGGCACCTGGCAGAGACGCCCGGCGACTTCCTCGCCTACCCCAAGCGCATGGTCTGGGCGGCCCATTCCAGCGGCACCAGCGGCGCTCCGATGACCGTCTATCGCAGCGCCGGGTCGTCGATCTTCGAGATGGCGGCCCTGCAGCGCCAGTGGGGCTGGTTCGGCATCAGCCCGGGCGACGGCAGCGTGGAGCTGCGCGGCTCCACCTTCGCCGGCACCGACCCCGAGGTCGTGGCCCTGCACAACGTCGGCGCCCATCGCCTGCTGATCTCGAGCTTCCGGTTGTCGCCGGAGTTCTTCCCGGCGATCTGGCGGGAGATCACGGCGTTCGGGCCGGCCACCGTCGAGGGGTGGCCGTCGAGCCTCGCCCTGCTGGCCTCTCTGATCCGCGACGCCGGGCTGACGCTGCCGGTGCGCGGCATCATCACCTCGTCCGAGCTGATGAGCCCGGCCCAGATCGCGCTGATGCGCTCGGTCTACATCGGGCCGGTCGTCGACCACTACGGCCAGACCGAGCGGGTCGTGATGGCCGGCGGGTGCGAGGCCGGCGGGTACCACCTCTTCCCGGACTACGGGATCATGGAGCTGCTGCCGGTGCCCGGCACCGACGGTGAGCACGAGATCGTCGGCACCCCGCTCCACAACTGGGCCTTCCCCCTGCTGCGCTACCGCACCGGCGACCGGGTGGGGCCGCCCACCGGCGAGCCCTGCCCCTGCGGCCGGGCCTTCCCGTCATTCGGCCTGATCGGGGGGCGCACGGAGGATCTGGTGCGGGCGGCCGACGGGCGGCCGGTGCCCCTCGCGAGCACGGTCATCGACGACCTGACGGGCCTGGCAGAGGTGCAGTTCGTGCAGCACCGCCCCGGGGTCTTCGAGGTCCGGATGGTGCCGGGGGCGGGCTACGACCGGGCCGCGGTCGAGGGCCTCGCCCGCGAGAACCTGCTCCTCATGGCCGGCCCCGGCAATGAGCTGACCTTCACCGAATGGGACGCCCTACCGCGCTCGGGCAGCGGCAAGCTGAAGATGATCCTCGTGCTCGATCCGGGCGAGCTGCCCGATCAGCGCGAGAGCGCCTCCTCGTAGGCCTCCAGCAGACGGGTGCGCGAGGTGGCCCAGGAGAGGGAGTCCTCGACGCGCTCGCGGCCGATGCGGCCCATCCGCTCGCGCCGCTCGGGGTCGTCGAGCAGCTCGGCCACCAGCCGGGCGAACTCGAGCTCGTCGTTGGGTGTGGCGTAGACCGCCGCGTCCCCGGCCGAGACGCGCGCCTCGCGCAGGTCGAACGAGACCACCGGGCGGCTCATCGCCATGTACTCGACGATCTTGTTCATCGTCGAGACGTCGTTGAGCGGGTTCTTGGGATCCGGGGCGAGGCAGACGTCGGCGGTCGACAGGTACGAGTGCACGGTGGCGTCCGGCACCCGTCCGGTGAACTCGACGATGTCCTGCACGCCCAGCTCGCGCGAGAGGGCCACCAGGTCGTCGAAGGCGTCGCCCGACCCGATGAAGGTGGCGTGCATGTCGGTGCGCCCCAGCTCGTCGCGCAGGTGGGCGACGGCCCGCAGCGCGTAGTCGACGCCGTCCTGCGGACCCATCACGCCGAGGTAGCAGGCGAGGAAGGGCTTGCCCCGGCGCAGCTCGGGCTCGGCCGGGACGCGGGCGAAGCGCTCCAGGTCGGGCGCGCTGCGCACCACGAGGACGCGCTCGGGCTGCATCTTCCCCCGGCGGATCGCCACCTCGCGGTAGCTCTCGTTGGTGGAGATGACGGCGTCGGCCAGCGCGAAGGTGAGGCGCTCGAGGATCACCGACGCGGTGCGCAGCGGTCCCCGCCCGCCGAAGCGCGACAGGAAGAGCTCGGGCACCAGGTCGTGGTGGTCGAAGATGAACTGCGCCCCCCGCAGCTTGAACGGGAGCGCGACCAGGAAGAGCAGGTCCGGCGGGTTGCAGGCGTGCACCACGTCGAAGCGGCCGCCCTTGGAGAGCCTGCGGGCCAGCCGGAACGAGTGCCACAGGGCCGCGCCGTACTCGCGCACGTAGCCGGCCGGGCCCCCGGTGGCGGCCTCGAGCGGGTAGCGGTGGATCTCGCACGCCCTCGATCACGGCGTGCGCCTCGGTGTCGCGCTTGGTGCCGCGCGGGCAGATGACGCAGACCTCGTAGCCGGCCTCGGTGAGGGCGCGGCTCTCCTGCCACACCCGCCGGTCGAAGGGCACGGAGAGGTTCTCCACGAGGATCAGGACGCGCGGCATGTGAGACCTCCTACCAGGCGATGCCGGAGTAGGAGTCGAGCGGCTCCAGGGTGTCCGACCCGGCGAAGCGCACCAGGTCGACGATGGACTTGCCCTCGACGCGCCCGAGTGCCTCGAGCACCTCCGGCGGGGAGGCGCCGACGACGAGCGTCTCGCCGTGGGCGGAGACGGCCTCGGCCGAGGAGCCGAGCAGGCGCTCGAGGTGCGGGATGCGGGCGGCGACGTAGGCGCGGTTGGCGCCCTGCAGGCGTGACAGCGCCACGTGTCCGTCGTAGATCAGGATGTCGTAGCCGCGGCCCACCAGGCGCTCGGCGAGCTCGACCAGGGGGCTCTCGCGCAGGTCGTCCGTGCCGGGCTTGAAGGAGAGACCGAAGAGCCCGACGCGGCGGTTGCCGGCGGCCTCGACCATCCGGAACGCCCGCTCCACGACCCGCTCGTTGGACGGGAGCACGTTGGCCAGGATCGGCACGTCCACGTCGTTGTGCCGGGCGGCGTGCAGGATCGCGCGCAGGTCCTTCGGCAGGCAGGAGCCGCCGAAGGCGTACCCGGGCTTCAGGTAGGCAGGTGAGATGTTCAGCTTGGTGTCCGAGCGGAAGATCTCCATGACGGCGTGGCTGTCGACGCCGAGGGCGCGGCAGACCGCGCCGATCTCGTTGGCGAAGCCCACCTTCAGCGCGTGGAAGCCGTTGTCGGCGTACTTGGTCATCTCGGCCACGCGGATCGGCACGCGGTAGACCGGGCCCGGCAGGCCCTCGTAGAGCGCGGCGACGGCGTCGCCGCTGGAGGCGTCCATCTCGCCGATCACCGTCTTGGGCGGGTCGTAGAAGTCGCGCACCGAGGATCCCTCGCGCAGGAACTCCGGGTTGACGGCCACACCGAAGTCGGTGCCGGCGGTCAGGCCGGAGGCCCGCTCGAGGAGGGGGACCACGCGCTCCTCGCAGGTCCCCGGCAGCATCGTCGAGCGCAGGATGACGGTGTAGCGGCGCCCGTCGAGAGCGGCGATCGCCTCGCCGATCTCCTCGGCCACCCGCTCGAGGTACTGGGTGGAGATCCCGCCGCTGAAGTCGGACGGGGTGCCGACGCAGACCAGCGCGACGTCGGTGGCGGCGACCGCCTCGGCGGCGCTGGTGGTGGCGCGCAGGCGGCCCGACGCCACGACCTCGGCGATCACCTCGCCGATCCGCTCCTCGACGATCGGGGTCCGCCCTGAGGCGACCATCTCGACCTTGTCCGGGCTGACGTCCACCCCGACGACCTCATGACCGCGCTCGGCGAAGCACGCCGCGGAGACGCACCCCACGTAGCCCAGCCCGAAAACGGCGATACGCGCCTTGTCCGTCGTGGATGCCAACTGCTTCCTCCGGCCTCTTCGTTGCGGTTCGGCGATGTTATCGACACCCGGTCCGAGGACTTTGGCCGAGAGTCGAGTGTTGGTGCTGTCGATCGGGGGGCCTGGAGGAATCCCGGGGCTGTGCCGATGACAGTGTGGACGAGGCCCCTCCCAGTCTCGTGCATCACCTGTAGCCCCCCGCAGTGCCCCCCGCAGTGCCCAACGAACGATCGAATGGCCGGCGCGTGACGGTCTGAGACCAGCACCCCCACGGATGGCGGTGGTGCCGTCGGCTGGAAAGGACTCGTGCCCGGATGTCCCACATGCTGAGCCGCGCCTGCGCGGCCGTCGTCGCATGCTGCGTTCTCGCCGGAGGCCTGATGGCGGCCGGCCGCGCGGACGCCGCCGAGCCCGCCTTCCCGCGGTCCCTCGGCCTCTACATCCAGCACAACGCCCTGCCGAGCGCGGCGAGCATCGCCCGCTACGACGTGGTCGTGATCGACAACGAATGGGCCCACCGCTCGCCGGCCCTCCTCGACGAGGTCCGCCGCCTCAACCCGGCCATCCGCCTGCTGGCCTACGTCAACCTGGTCGATCGTCCGCTGTCGCTGGGCGGCCAGTCGAGCTGGCGCAACCGCTGGTCCCTGTGGGGGTACACGGCCGCGAACTCGATCGGCACCTTCCCCGAGGCGTGGATCGCCAAGACGGCGGGTGGATCCGCGGTGTCGGAGTGGTCCGGCACCTGGATGACCAACCTCGCGGACACCGCACCGGCCGTCGGCGGCCGGCGCTTCTACGAGTACGCCGCCAACTGGACGGTCAACAACGTCTGGGCCTCCGGGGCGTGGGACGGGATCTTCCTCGACGTCTGGGGCGACCGCATCTGGAACTCGGCGGTGTCGAGCTGGGATGTCGACCGCGATGGCGACGACGACTCGGGCGCCGGGCTCTACGGTGCCGGCTCGCCCTGGGAGCGGGGTGTCACCGCCGCCGAGCAGATCATGCGCTCGCGCATGGGCCCGGGCGCCGTCCTCGTGGCCAACAACACCCGCACCTTCCGCAGCGGCCTCATCGACGGGCGCCTCTGGGAATCGTTCGCCGACCCCGGCAAGGGCCGCTCCTTCGCGGTCGATGTCGCCAACTACGTCGCGGGCGTCAACGACACCGGTCACACCCAGCCCGGGGTGCAACTCACCCTCAACAAGGAGTTCTCCGGCACCGGCACCGCCACCGACCAGCGGCGGGCGCGCTACTTCATGACCGCGAGCCTGATGAGCAACGGCTACTGGGGCGGGTCGGTCGGCGACTACAGCGCCTTCGGCTGGCACGAGGAGATGGACGGCGCCGGCCTGGGCCGCGGCTATCTCGGTCAGCCCGTGGCCGCGAGCCCCACCTGGAGCCAGATCTCGGCCGCCTACTCGACGACGGCCGGCGTCGGCAAGTACGCGTCGGGCGTCCACCGGCGCGACTTCACCAACGGCATCGCGCTCACCAACCCGACCGGATCGGCGCAGACGGTCGCCCTCGAGACCACCTTCGTGCGCCTGTCGGGCTCGAGCTCGGTCAACACCGGCGGCACCGTGCAGAGCGTCACGATCCCCTCGCAGGACGGCATCATCCTGATGCGCCAGGGCACGACCCCGGCCGCGCCGCCCTCCTCGCCGCCGCCGGCTCCGGCCGCGGTCAGCGTGACCGTGACCCCAGCGGCCCTCAGCGTCCCGACGGGGGACGCCCGCACCTTCACGGCGGTGACCTCCAACGGATCCGCCGTCACCTGGAGCGTCAACGGCACGGCCGGTGGCTCGGCGACCGTGGGGCGGATCACCGCGGGCGGCGTCTACACCGCGCCGGCGACGGTGCCCGCGGGGTCCGTCACCGTGCGGGCCACGCACGCGGGCGGCACGTACGCCCAGGCGGCGGTCAGCGTCACGGCGCGCCTCTCGGCGCCGCCCCCCGCCCCCGCTCCCGCCCCGGCGCTGCCGCGCCTCCCTGCGCCCCGGCCGGCCCCCGGAACCCTCGATCCCACGCCGGACCCGGTGGCCACGCCGCGTGCGCCGTCGCCCAGGAGCGGGCCGTCGTCGTCGCTGTTCGCCGATGGGTTCGAGGGCGGGGCTCTCACGGGAGGCGGCGGGTCATGGAGCGCGCTGACGATCGAGCCCGGTGCCACGGCGGCGGCCGAGGAGTCGGCGCGCAGGGCCGGGTCGTGGGGAGCGCGCTTCGCCGACACCTCGCCACGGGCGCGCGCGGCCTTCGTGAGCCGGACGCTGCCGGGAGCCCCGGCGATGACGCTCCGCGCCGACCTGCGGCTCTCGTCGCTGTCGCTGGGGCGCAACCGCACCCGCACGCTGCTGAGCGTCGGTGACGCGCGCGGCGCGAGCCACATGGACGCCGGCATCGTCCGCGAGCGCTCGGGCGCGCTGCGCTGGGCCACCTGGACCGTCGACCGCACGGGTCGCCGCGGGACCATCGTGCGCGGTGGCCTCGTCGCCCCGGGCGCGTGGAGCCGGGTGGAGTTCCGCACCGTCTGGAACCGGCGCGACGCCCGCGGCGTGCTGCTGGTGGACGGCAGCCGCGTCGCGGCCGGCGCCCCCCTCGACCTCGCGGGCAGGCGGGCCGGCCGGGTCGAGCTCGGCCTGGTCGATGCCGACGCCGCCGGCGACGCCGCGGTGCTGCACGTGGACGGCGTCCTGGTGACCGACCCGGAGGCGGCCACGCGCTGACCCGCGCTGCGTCCGCCCGGCGCCTCGCGGCCCGGGCGGACGCATCAGGACGCTAGGCCGTGGCCATCGCGACCGGGCGCGCGGCCGCGATCTCGTAGAGGTCCAGGGTCGCGCGGGCCACCGCGCCGAGCCGGAAGCGCTCGGCCTCGGTGATGCAGGCCTCGGCCATCCGCGCCCGCAGGTCGTCGTCGCCGAGGGCGGTCAGCAGCTGCTCCGCGAGGTCCGTCTCGTCGTCGGGCGTCGCGAGCAGGCCCGTCACGCCGTCCTTCACGAGGAAGGGGATCCCCCCGGCGCGCGAGGCGACCACGGGCAGTCCCATCGCCATCGCCTGCTGGATCGCCATGGGCGACGACTCCTCCTTGGAGGGCAGCGCCAGCAGCGAGGCCTCGGCGTACTGCTCGCGCAGCTCCTCGTCGGAGACGACGCCCAGGTAGCGCACCGAGTCGCCCATGCGCAGCTCCGAGATGGTCGAGCGGACCTGCTCGATGTAGGTCTCGTCGGCCGGGCGCCCCACCAGGTGCAGGGTCGCGTCGGGCCGGCGGGCGAGGACCTGGGCGAAGGCGCGCACCAGCACGAGCACGTTCTTGCGCGTGCCCACGACCCCGACGAACAGGACCCGTCCGGGCACCGGCCGCCGGGGGATGTCGTAGAAGTCCTCGTCGATCGGGTTGGCGATGTCGTGCATCTGGGCCGAGGTGAGGTGCTTCACGGCCTCGCTCACGTACGGGCTGATGATCACGAGGTGCTTCGCCTTGCGCAGGGTGGTGCGCTCGAAGCGCGCGTTCAGCCCGTTGCGGAACCGCGCCCGGATCTGGGTGCCGCGGCTCGCGGTCGGGTCGGCGATGTGCTGCTCGCGGTAGAGGATCCCGTGCAGGGTCACGACAGCCGGCAGATCGACCGCGAGGCAGGCGGGGCCGTAGTGGTTCTGCCCCTGGACGTGCACGACGTCGGGGGCGATGTCGCGCAGGACGCGCCCGATGGCGCGGTGCTCGGAGATGTAGGGCAGGCGGTGACCGGCGTCGGCGCCGTAGGGGATGAGGTGCATGTCGAGGCCGTCGGCGTCGACGCGCTCCTCCTGGGTCACCGACGAGGTGCAGGTGACGAGCGTCGGGTTCGACGCCCTCGGCGCGCAGCCCGGCGACGAGCGCCGTGGCCACGGCCTCGATGCCGCCCGTCGGCGGGCGCCCCGGAAGGGGGTACGGCCCGACCATGGCGACCTTCACGAGGGTCCGCCGACCGTCTCGAGCACCAGCTCGCGCAGTCCGTCCCCGAGGGCGTAGCGCGGCTCCCAGCCGATCTCGGTGCGCATCCGGGTGATGTCGCTGAGCAGGTGCCCGCGGTCGAGCCGGCGCTTGCGGCCCGGCTCGGAGACGACCTCGATCTCGCGGCCGATGGCGCCCGAGAGGACCTCGATCAGGTCGCTCACCGAGTGCTCCGTGCCGGTGCCGATGTTGTAGGCGCGGTGCTCGGCGTGGTCGGCGCCGAGCAGCGCGACCAGGCCGTCGGCGATGTCGGAGACGTGCACGTAGTCGCGCTTGGGCGACATGTTGCCGAGCTTGATCGGCCCGTCGTTGCCGAGCTGGGCGAGGATGTCCGGGATCACGTGCGGGTTGGTCTCGCCCGGCCCGTAGACGTTGAAGAAGCGGGCGCTCGTGACCGGCACGCCGGTCTCGGCCGCGAAGGCCTGGCCGAGCGCCTCGAGGGCGACCTTGGTCGCGCCGTAGATGTCGGTCGGGCCCGTCTCGCCGTCCTCGCGGCAGGCGTCGGACTGGATCGGGTAGACGGCGGCGCTACTGGCCATCACGACCTTGGAGACGCTGGAGTCCTTGGCCGCCTGGAGCAGGTTGAACGTCCCGGTCACGTTGACGTCCATCGCCTCGGCGGGGTGGGCGTTGCAGTAGGGGATGTAGTGGATCGCCGCGAGGTGGAGGATGGCGTCCGGGCGGGTGCGCCCGAGGGCGTCGGCGACCTGCTGCAGGTCGCGGACGTCGCCCTTCACGATCTCCAGGCCCTCGCCCTCATCGGAGAGGGCCTGAGCGGACCCCGTCATGTAGTTGTCGAAGCTGACGACGCGACTGCCCGCCTGCAGCAGCCGGCGTACGACGTGGGGGCCGATGAATCCCGCGCCCCCTGTGACGAAGACCGTCTCGTGCACCGTTCATCCCCTTGCCGGTGTGACCTGACTGGCGCGGCCCTGAGCGCATCGCCACGGCGAGGGTATCCGAGGGGGTCGACGCGCCAACCCCCCACACGTCTAGAACCGAAAGAGGTGGTGAACGCAACCCGGTGGGCCGCGTCCACCACCCGCTCTCAGATCATCCGAGTCGCTCGCGCACCAGCTCGGCGACCTCGGTCGGGTTGGTCCCGACGCGCACGCCCTGTGCCTCGAGGGCGTCCTTCTTGGCCTGGGCCGTTCCGCTGGAGCCGGTGATGATGGCTCCGGCGTGGCCCATCTGCTTGCCGGGAGGCGCCTGGAAGCCCGCGATGTACGCGACCACCGGCGTCGTCATGTGCTCGGCGATGAAGTCGGCCGCCTTCTCCTCCTCGGCCCCGCCGATCTCGCCCACCATCACGACGAGGTCGGTGTCCGGATCCGCGTCGAAGCGGGCCAGGATGTCGATGAAGGAACTGCCCACGACCGGGTCGCCGCCGATTCCCACGACGGTGCTCTGGCCGATCCCCATGTCGCTGAGCTCCTTGGAGATCTGGTACGTGAGCGTGCCGCTGCGGCTGACCAGGCCCACCCGTCCGGGCGTGAAGACCTGGGTCGGCATGATCCCGACGGTCGCGATGCCCGGCGAGATGACGCCCGGGCAGTTGGGGCCGACGAGCGTCTGCGGGCCGCGGCGCAGGTGCGTGTAGACCCGGAGCATGTCGTGGGCGGGGATGCCCTCGGTGATGCACGTGATCAGGTCGACGCCGCTCTCGATGGCCTCGTAGATGGCGTCCGCGGCGAAGCGCGGCGGCACGAAGACCATCGCGGTGTTCGCCTGGGTCGCCTCCACGGCGTCGCGGACGGTGTTGAACACCGGGATCCCGTCGACGTCCTGGCCTGCCTTGCCGGGTGTGACGCCGGCCACGACGTTGGTGCCGTAGGCCTTGTTGCGGGTGGCGTGGAAGGCCCCCTCGCGGCCGGTGATGCCCTGCACCACCAGGCGCGTCGATGCGTCCACGAGGATGCTCATGCGGCCTCCTTCGCCAGCTCGACGGCTCGTCGCGCGGCCGAGAGCATGGTCTTCTCGACCACGACGTTGGACGGAGCGCGGTCGGCGATGATCTTGCGTCCCTCCTCCTCGTTGGTCCCGTCCAGCCGGACCACGATCGGCAGGGTCGCGCCCAGGCGCTCGAGCGCGGTCAGCAGGCCCTCGGCGACCTCGTCGCAGCGGGTGATGCCGCCGAAGATGTTGACCAGGAGCGACTTGACCTTGTCGTCCGACAGCAGCACCTCGAGCGCCGTGACGACGTCGTCGGCCTTCGAGCCGCCGCCGGCGTCCAGGAAGTTCGCGGGGCGGCCGCCGGCGAGGGCGACCACATCGAGGGTGCTCATGACCAGACCCGCGCCGTTGCCCAGGATGCCGACGTCGCCGTCGAGCTTGACGTAGGTGACGCCCCGCTCGCGGGCCATCCGCTCCTGGGGGTCCTCGGCGCCCGACTCCTGGAACGAGGCCATCTCCGGGTGGCGCGAGACCGAGTTGCCGTCGATCGTGACCTTGGCGTCGAGTGCGATGACCCGGCCGTCGGTGGTCAGGATCAGCGGGTTGATCTCCATGAGCATGGCGTCGAGCGAGATGAAGCCGGCGTAGAGGCGCTCGAGCACCGCGACCACGTCGCGGATGGCGACCGCGTCGATGTTCGCGTGATAGGCGAGCCAGCGTCCGTGGTGCGACTGGAAGCCGGTCAGCGGGTCCACGTGGAGACGGGCCAGCTCCTCGGGCCGCGTCGCCGCGACCTCCTCGATGTCGATTCCGCCTGCGGCGGAGAGCATCACGAGGGGCTTCTTCTCACCGCGGTCGAAGGTGATCGAGGCGTAGTACTCGCGCTCGATGTCCGAGGCTGCCTCGATCCAGACCTGGTGGACGACGTGCCCCTTGATGTCCATCCCGAGGATGGCGCGAGCGTGCGCCTCTGCCTCGTCGGGGTTCTCGGCCACCTTGATGCCGCCGGCCTTGCCGCGGCCGCCCACCTGAACCTGCGCCTTGACGACGACCTTGCCGCCGATGCGCTCGGCCGCCGCGCGCGCCTCTTCAGGCGTCACGGCGACCTCACCGGCCGGTACGGGGATGCCCTGCGTCGCGAAGAGCTGCTTGCCCTGATACTCGTAGAGGTCCAACCCTGGTCTCCTCCCGCATCAATAAAAGGCCCTCCATGCGAGGGCGGTGCGGATACTACCGCGCCCCCCTGGACCCCCGGGCCGCGGGAGAGGGGCCGAGTGACCCCGCTCGGTGTCCTTCGGGCGGTCCGGCTAGGACGGGCGGGGCGCGCGCCGCCAGGCGCGCGCCGTGCGCGCGCAGCATTCGCGCTCGACGAACTCGACGATCTCGCTCACCTCGATCAGTCCCTCGGCGATCAGCGGCTCCATCGTCTCGCCGAGCTCCTCCACGGAGATCGGCGGCGGATCGGCATCCCCGGGCGAGAGGTTCCCGGCCAGCACCAGGAGGGCGCCCGGGGTCCCGCACACCGGGCAGCCGGGGATCTCGGCGACGGCCCCCTCGGCGAGCAGGCCCGCGATCTCCTGGGCGACGTCGGGGTCCGGGTCCTGGCCGAGCAGGCCCAGCGCACGCCGGCCGATCGACCAGCTCACCGCGCCGGGGGTGAGGCGACCGGGCGTGCCCGAGAGGGCCATCAGGATCTCGTCTCTCATCCGGTCTCCGACTCCCAGGGGCGGCGGGCGCGCGCCGCGCGACGGACTTCAGCGTGCGCCCGGCAGCCTAGCGGCCGCTCCGGCGGAGCTTGTGGAAACGCGGTGGAACGCCACTCGAGCGCGCTCAGGGACCGAGGCTGCCGTACCCGACGTTGTCGACGCGCACGGTGGTCGAGTTCGACTCCAGGCCACCGCGCAGGTTCCCGGTGAGGGTGGTGTCGGTGCTGATCCCGGCCGAGGTCCAGGTGGTGCCGTTGGCGCTGGTGAAGCCCTGCACCCCGGTGGCGTCGGCGATCAGGGAGATCCAGCCGCCGGCCGGCAGCGAGGCGGAGGTGGTGCCGGCCAGGAACGTCGCCGAGCCGTTGGCCCAGCGCTGGATCTGGAAGCTGTCGGTGGTGGTGCCGCGCTGCATGCGCAAGGTGTAGCCGGTGGGCGAGGCGCCCAGGCCCGAGGAGACCAGCCAGGCGAACACGACCTGGCCCGAGGCCGGCGGGGTGGTGATCTGCATCCTGATGCCCACGGGCCGCCCGACGGCGGCGCTCAGGTAGGAGTCGTTCCAGCCGCTGCCGCTCGGGGCGGCCTGGTTGGAGGAGCGCTTCCACAGCCTCTGGCCCGACCAGATCGGCGTGCCCGACCACAGCGGCCCCAGGGGCGGCCCGGCGTCGGCGCCGGTGAACGAATCGACCAGGGGCAGGGCGTTGGGATCGCGCGGGGCCGGCGGCGGGGTCGACCCGGTGACCGTCACCGCCGCCTGGCCGAAGGCACCCGAGGCCGCGTGGGTGGCGCGCACGCTGACGGCGGCCGCGGGGACGGCGGCGGGCGCCGTGTAGAGCCCCGTCGCCGAGACCGTGCCCACCGTGGCGTTGCCGCCGTCGACGCCGTTGACCGACCACACCACCGCACCGCTGCCGCCGGTGAGCGTCGCCGTGAACTGGCGCGTGGTGGAGATCTGCACCGAGGCGCTCGCGGGGGCGACCGATACGGTCACCGGCGGCGGCGGCGCGCGGTGACCGTCACCGCCGCCTGGCCGAAGGCACCCGAGGCCGCGTGGGTGGCGCGCACGCTGACGGCGGCCGCGGGGACGGCGGCGGGCGCCGTGTAGAGCCCCGTCGCCGAGACCGTGCCCACCGTGGCGTTGCCGCCGTTCGACCCCGTTGACCGACCACACCACCGGATCGCTCGTCCCGCTGACCGTCGCCGTGAACTGCTGACCGGCTCCGGTCTGGACGGACGCGGTCGCGGGGCTCACCGAGACCGTGACCGGCGGCGGTGCCGTCACCGTGACCGCCGCCTCTCCGAAGGTCGTCGACGCGGCGTGGGTCGCGCGCACCGTCACCGCCCCGGCCGGCACGGCGGCGGGCGCCGTGTAGAGCCCCGTCGCCGAGACCGTGCCCACCGTGGCGTTGCCGCCGCTCACGCCGTTGACCGACCACACCACCGGATCGCTCGTCCCGGTGACCGTCGCCGTGAACTGCCGGGTGGCGCCGGTCTGGACCGAGGCCGTCGTCGGCGCCACCGCGACGGTGACGGGCGGCGGCGGCCCGGCGTCGAGGCTGCCGTACCCGACGTTGTTGACGCGCACGGTGGTCGAGTTCGACTCCAGGCCACCGCGCAGGTTCCCGGTGAGGGTGGTGTCGGTGCTGATCCCGGCCGAGGTCCAGGTGGTGCCGTTGGCGCTGGTGAAGCCCTGCACCCCGGTGGCGTCGGCGATCAGGGAGATCCAGCCGCCGGCCGGCAGCGAGGCGGAGGTGGTGCCGGCCAGGAACGTCGCCGAGCCGTTGGCCCAGCGCTGGATCTGGAAGCTGTCGGTGGTGGTGCCGCGCTGCATGCGCAAGGTGTAGCCGGTGGGCGAGGCGCCCAGGCCCGAGGAGACCAGCCAGGCGAACACGACCTGGCCCGAGGCCGGCGGGGTGGTGATCTGCATCCTGATGCCCACGGGCCGCCCGACGGCGGCGCTCAGGTAGGAGTCGTTCCAGCCGCTGCCGCTCGGGGCGGCCTGGTTGGAGGAGCGCTTCCACAGCCTCTGGCCCGACCAGATCGGCGTGCCCGACCACAGCGGCCCCAGGGGCGGCCCGGCGTCGGCGCCGGTGAACGAATCGACCAGGGGCAGGGCGTTGGGATCGCGCGGGGCCGGCGGCGGGGTTGACCCGGTGACCGTCACCGCCGCCTGGCCGAAGGCACCCGAGGCCGCGTGGGTGGCGCGCACGCTGACGGCGGCCGCGGGGACGGCGGCGGGCGCCGTGTAGAGCCCCGTCGCCGAGACCGTGCCCACCGTGGCGTTGCCGCCGTTGACGCCGTTGACCGACCACACCACCGCACCGCTGCCGCCGGTGAGCGTCGCCGTGAACTGGCGCGTGGTGGAGATCTGCACCGAGGCGCTCGCGGGGGCGACGGCGACCGTGACCCCGGGGCCGCTCCCGGTGACGGTGACCGACACCGTCGCGGGCGGCCCCGCCAGGCCGCGGGAGTCGGTGGCGCGGTAGCTGAAGGAGGTGGAGCCGGAGAAGCCGGCGGCCGGGGTGAACGTCGCGGTGGAGCCCGCGATGGTCACGCTTCCCTGGCCGGCGGGCGGCGCCGTGGCGATCGCGTAGGTGAGCTGTCCGGCGACGGCCGTGCGGTAGCAGCTGGGCTGGCCCAGGTCGCAGGTCGCCGTGGCCCGCGAGCGCACGCTCGCGCCGATCACCTCGCCGGGCAGCGCGATCTGAACCGCCTGGCCGGCGGGCGTCGTGGCCGACGCCGGGGCCGCCCGGCCGCCGGGTACGACGATGGTCGCCGGCGTGGTCGTGAGGTTGTTGGCGGTGTTCGACTCCTGGATCAGCCCGAGCGGGTTGACCCGCATGGAGAGCCGGTAGTCGGTGCGCGGCTCGACGTCCTGCACCTCGACCCACTGGTCGGCGAGCTCGTTGCCGTAGAAGTCGCCCTTGCCCGGGGCGATGCCCATCCGGATCACTCCGGTGTAGGAGGGCAGGTTGGGCCGGCAGTAGGTGCCGTCGCTGAAGAAGACCGGGTTCCCCGGGGTGTTCCAGCTGTCGTAGAGGCAGAACCCGGCCAGGTTCTTGGGGCTGTCGGTCACGACCGCGCTGGCCGCGGTGAGCAGCTGGTAGGCCGCGGCGTTCGGGAAGTGCCAGTGGTTGTGCCCGCTCGCAGGGGAGTAGGCGAACGACGCGCCGGTGTTCCGGAGGGTGCTCCCGGTGGGGACGTCACCCTTGCCGATCGGGGTGGTGGGCGGCAGCCCCGTCGCCCAGATCGACTGGAACGCCGTGTTCGATCCGCTCGGCTTGTAGAGGTCGAGGACGCCCGCGGTCGCCGAGTTCAGGATCACGGTGTCGAACCGGTAGAGCGTCTTGCCGGGCTGGCTCGCCGCGTCGACGAAGGCGTTCACGGTGAGCCCGTTGCCGGGTGGGAAGTAGCCGCTCAGGTCGGGGTCGCTCGTCGTGGGCGCCGCCAGGCCCGCGCCGACCAGCAGCGCGCATCCGAGGAGGCTCGCGCCGAGCGCGCCGAGGATCCGAGCACGGAGGGAACGTCCGCGGGGCATGGTGAGGAATGTCCTCCATCGCCAGCTCTCGCACAAGGGGGCTAGGGGGTCGTGCTCACCGCGTCCCTCAGCCGCGCGAGCGCGGCCACGATCGACTCGTCCGGCAGCGGGTCCCACCGCGCGTTGCCCTCGATCAGCAGGGGCCCGCCGGCGGTGATCGCGATGTCCCAGCCGACCGTGCGCAGGGGTACGAAGGCCGCCGAGGCCCGCTCGGCCAGCGCGCGGACCTCGCTCCAGAGCGGGAGCACCTCCCCGACGGTCTCCTGCCCCGTGACCGGGTGCCGGCGGAACGGCACCGTCCCCACGCCCCCGGGCCGGGGCACGTTGAGGGACGTGATCGCCCCCGAGCGCGGATCGACGACGGCCGACATCGTTCCGGTGCGCCCGCCGTCGAAGTTGTCGACCGTCGCGTGGCGGGGGGCGAGCTTGATGCTCGCCGCCAGGATCTCGACGCCCGTGTCGCCGACCAGGGTGGTGACGCGCGCGGTCTGGAGCGCGTCGGTCCGGTTGATCCGCTGCAACTCCGGATGGTCGCTCACCCGCTCCTGGACGAGGTGGGCACCGCCCTCCGCCAAGGCCGCGGCGTGGACCTCGGCGGCCGACCATGCGACGCCGTCCTCGATCAGCCGCTCCCCGTCCCGGTCGAAGACACGCACGCCGTGCCCGTGCCCGCCGGTCGCGGGCTTCATGACGATCCCGGCCGCCGGGTCGGCGGCCAGCACCCGCGCCCAGCCCTCGGCGCCCCCCAGCGGAGCGCCGCCCGGCAGGCGGCCGCCTGCCGGGCCGCCGATGAGCGCGATGACGCGGGCGGCAGGCAGGTCGTTCTCGGCCACCCTGAGGGCGAAGGCCCACTTGTCGTCGAGCAGATAGCGGGACCAGGGCGGGTTGAGCCGGTCCTGGATGCGCATCGACCGCCGCTTGCTCGTGTTGCGGCGCAGCGTGCGGCGGATCGGCGTCCCGGGGTCGAGGAAGCCGCCGCCGAGCGATTCGCGCACCGTGAAGCCCCCCGCGGCGCGCAGCGTGAGGGCGCGGGCGACCGTCACGGCCCGGGGCGTGCCGTGAACGCCCCTGACGGCCCGGGAGACCTCGCCGAGCTCCCTCGCCTGATGCCCGAGGTCGGGCGGTCGCACCGGCTAGCTGACGATGGCGAGGATCTCGCCGGCCACGACGCCCTGGCCGACCGCGGCGCGCAGCTCGCGCACGGTGCCCGCCTGGTGGGCGGCGACCTCGTTCTCCATCTTCATCGCCTCGACGATGCAGACCACGTCGCCGGCGGCGATCTCCTGGCCGACCTCCACGAGGACCTTCAGCACGGTGCCCTGCATCGGCGTCACGACCTGGTCCGGCGCGCCGCCGCCGCCGCCGGCCCCGCGCGGCTCGCTTGGCCTTCGGGCGTGCGCGCCGCCACCGGGCGGCCGCGCCGCCGCCGGCCGGCTCGTCGTAGCGCAGCGCCACCTCGAAGCGGCGCCCGTCCACCTCGGCCGTGAAGCGGCGCTCGGTCTGCGGTGCGGCCTCCTCGGCGGCGTCGGCGGCCGGCGGCGCGACCGTGCCGGCCCCCGTGGCGGCGGGATCGGCGTGGCCCGCTCGGCCAGCTCGGCGAGCAGCGCGTGGCAGGCGCCGCCGGCGATGAACTCCTCGTTCTCGAGCAGCCAGCGGTGGAACGGGATCAGGGTCGCCGGGCCCTCGACGACGTACTCGTCGAGCGCCCGCATCATCCGCCGCCGCGCCGACTCGCGGTCGACGTCCCACACGATCAGCTTGGCGACCATCGGGTCGTAGATCTCGGCGATCACCGATCCCGCGCGCACGCCCGAGTCGACCCGCACGCCCGGGCCCGGAGGGCTCGCGGTAGGCGGTGATGAGGGCGGGGGAGGGCATGAAGCGCGCCGAGGCGTCCTCGGCGTTGATGCGGCACTCGAAGGCGTGGCCGCGCGGGCTGACCTGGTCCTGGGTGATCGAGAGCGGCTCGCCCGCGGCCACCCGGATCTGCTCGCGCACCAGGTCGAGCCCGGTCACCGCCTCGGTGATCGTGTGCTCCACCTGGATGCGGGTGTTCATCTCGAGGAAGAAGAACTCCTCGCCCGAGACCAGGTACTCGAGGGTGCCGGCCGAGGTGTAGCCGACCGCCTGGGCGGCGCGCACCGACGCCTCGCCCATGCGGCGGCGCAGGTCGTCGGACACGACCGGGCTCGGGGTCTCCTCGATCAGCTTCTGGTGGCGGCGCTGCACCGAGCAGTCGCGCTCGCCCAGCCAGACGCACGACGCCGTGGGAGTCGGCCAGGATCTGGATCTCGACGTGGCGCGGCTCGGGCAGGTAGCGCTCGAGGTAGACCGCGCCGTCGGCGAAGAAGCGCTCGCCCTCGCCGCACGGCGCCCTCGAAGGCGCCCTCGAGGTCGTCGGGCGTGAGGGCGACGCGGAAGCCCTTGCCGCCCCCGCCCGCGCTGGCCTTGACGGCCACCGGGTAGCCGATCGCCTCGGCGATCGGCCGCGCGGCGTCGACGTCGGCGACCGGCTCGGTGACGCCCGGGACGATCGGGCACCCCGGCCGCGTCCATCAGCGCGCGCGACTGGACCTTCGAGCCCATCGCGTCGATCGCGTCGGCGGCGGGCCGATCCAGACGATGCCGGCGCTCGGCCAGCGCGCGCGCGAAGCCGGCGTTCTCGGCCAGGAAGCCGTAGCCGGGGTGGACGGCCTCGACGCCGGCCTCGGCCGCGACCTCGAGGATGCGCGGCACGTTGAGGTAGCTCTCGGCGGCGGGGCCGGGGCCGAGCAGGTAGGCCTCGTCGGCGTGGCCCACGAAGAGCGCGTCGCGGTCGACCTCGCTGTAGACGGCGACCGACGGCGATGCCCATCTCGCGCAGCGTGCGGAAGACGCGGATCGCGATCTCGCCGCGGTTGGCGACCATCACCTTGCGGAACATCAGTGCGCCTCCCCAGGCCGTGCCGTCGTCCTTCAGGTTCAGCGGCACCTCGCTCGACTCGATCAGCGCCGCCCGGCGCCAGCGCGAGCGGTAGGCGGCGCGGGGTCGGGTCGGCCGGCGGCGCGGCGCTCGCCCTCGACCAGGGCCGTGGCCGCCGCCGTGAGCGCGGCGAGCTGCTCGGGCGCGGGCCGCCGCCCGGCACGGATCGTCGAGGACGCCCGGCCTCACAGCGGGATGTTCCCGTGCTTGCGCCGGGGCCGCAGCTCGCGCTTGGTGAGCGACACCTCGAGGGAGCGGATCAGCCAGGCCCGGGTCTCCTCGGGCTCGATCACGTCGTCCACGTAGCCGCGCTCGGCCGCGATGTACGGGTTGGCGAAGCGCTCGGTGTAGTCGGCGATCAGCTGGGCGCGCCGCGCGGCGACGTCCTCGCCGGCCTTCTCGGCCTCCACCAGCTCGCGGCGGAAGACGATGTTGACCGCGCCCTCGGCGCCCATCACCGCGATCTCGGCGGTGGGCCAGGCCGCGTTGAAGTCGGCGCCGACGTGCTTGCTGGCCATGACGTCGTAGGCGCCGCCGTAGGCCTTGCGGGTGATGACGGTCAGCTTCGGGACCGTCGCCTCGGCGTAGGCGTAGAGCAGCTTGGCGCCGTGGAGGATGATGCCGTTGTACTCCTGGGTGGTGCCGGGCAGGAAGCCGGGGACGTCCACGAGGGTCACGATCGGGATGTTGAAGGCGTCGCAGAAGCGCACGAAGCGCGCGGCCTTGATCGAGGCGTCGATGTCGAGCACGCCCGCGAGCGCCTTGGGCTGGTTGCCGACGATGCCCACCGACGTGGCCGGCCAGGCGGCCGAAGCCCACGACGATGTTCGGCGCGTAGAGCGGGGCGACCTCGAGGAAGTCGCCGTCGTCCACGACCAGCTCGATGACCTCGGTCATGTCGTACGGCTTGGTGGGGACGTCGGGGATGATCGTGGCCAGCTCGGGCGCGGCGCGGTCGGACGGGTCGGCCGGTCGGCAGGAACGGCGGCGGCGTCGAGGTTGTTCTGGGGCAGGTACGACATCAGCTCGCGCACCATCTCCAGGCAGTCCTGCTCGGAGTCGGCGGCGAAGCTGGCAGACGCCCGAGCGGGTGGCGTGGCTCTGGGCGCCGCCGAGCTCCTCCATCGTCACGTCCTCGCCGGTCACCGTCTTGATGACCTCGGGGCCGGTGATGAACATGTGGCTGGTCTCGCGCACCATGAAGATGAAGTCGGTGATCGCGGGGCTGTAGACGGCGCCGCCGGCGCAGGGGCCCATGACCAGCGAGATCTGCGGGATGACGCCGCTCGCGCGCACGTTGCGGAAGAAGATGTCGGCGTAGCCGCCCAGGCTGACGACGCCCTCCTGGATGCGCGCGCCGCCCGAGTCGTTGATGCCGATGAACGGGCAGCCCATCTTCACGGCGAGGTCCATGACCTTGACGATCTTCTCGGCGAAGACCTCGCCGAGGCTGCCGCCGAAGACCGTGAAGTCCTGGCTGAACAGGAAGACCGTGCGGCCGTCGATGGTGCCGTGGCCGGTGACCACGCCGTCGCCCCAGGGGCGGGTGTCCTCCAGGCCGAAGCCGTGGGCGCGATGGCGCGTGAACATGTCCATCTCGACGAAGCTGCCCGGGTCGAGCAGCAGGTCGATCCGCTCGCGCGCGGTCAGCTTGCCGCGCGCGTGCTGGCGCTCGACGGCCGCCTCGGTGCCGGCGTGGCGGGCCTCCTCGCGCAGCTGCGCCAGGCGCTCGCGGCGCTCCTCGGTGCTGCTCATCCGCGCGCCGCCAGGACCTTGTCGTACTCGCCGTACTCCTCGCGCAGCACGCCGCAGACCTCGCCGACGGTCGCGCGCGCCCGCAGCGCCTCGCGCATCGGGGGCAGCAGGTTGGCCGTGCCGCGGGCCGCGATCGCGCACGTCCGACAGGCGCGCGTTGACCTCGCTGGCGTTGCGCGCCTCGCGCAGCGCGGCGCAGGCGCGCGACCTGGTCGGTCTCGATCGGCCGGGTCGATGCGGTGGATCGACACCGGCTGCTCGTCGTCCTCGCGGTGGGTGTTGACGCCGATCACCACGCGCTCGCCCGGAGGTGACCTCCTCGTGGTGGCGGAAGGCCGCGTCGCCGATCGCCTCGCGCATGAACTCGATGCACTCCACGGCGCCGCCCCTGCGCGTCGATCTGCGCGATCAGCTCGCGGGCGCGCTCCTCGAGCTCGGCCGTCAGCGACTCGAGGTAGTAGCTGCCGCCGAGCGGGTCGACCGTGTCGCGGATGCCCGACTCGGACGGCGATGACCTGCTGCGTGCGCAGGGCCAGCTTCGCCGACTCCTCGGTGGGCAGGGCCAGCGCCTCGTCGAAGCCGTTGGAGTGGATCGACTGGGCGCCGCCGAGCGCCGCCGACGAGCACCTGCAGCGGCCACGCGCACCACGTTGTTGTGCGGCTGCTGGGCGGTGAGCGTGCTGCCGCCGGTCTGGGCGTGGAAGCGCAGCGCCATCGCGCGCGGCTCGGTGGCCCCGAAGCGGTCGCGCATGATGTGCGCCCACAGGGAGCGGGCCGCCCGGAACTTGGCGACCTCCTCCATCAGGTCGTTGTGGGCGTTGAAGAAGAACGACAGGCGCGGGCCGAAGCGGTTGACGTCGAGGCCCGCCGCCAGCGCCGCCTCGACGTAGGCGATGCCGTTGGCCAGCGTGAACGCGACCTCCTGCACCGCCGTCGAGCCCGCCTCGCGGATGTGGTACCCGCTGATCGAGATCGTGTTCCAGCTTCGGCAGCTCGGCGTCGCAGTAGGCGAAGGTGTCGGTGGTGAGCCGCATCGAGGGGACGGGCGGGTAGATGTAGTTGCCGCGCGCGACGTACTCCTTGAGCACGTCGTTCTGGATCGTGCCGCGCAGCTCGCGCGGGTCGGCCCCGCCCTCCTCGGCGACCAGCTGGTAGAGCAGCAGCAGCACCGCCGCGGGGGCGTTGATGGTCATGCTCGTCGAGACCGCGGTCGAGCGGGATGCCGTCGAACAGGCGCCCCATGTCCTCGACCGAGTCGATCGCCACGCCCACCCGGCCCGACCTCGCCGGCGGCGAGCGGGTCGTCGGAGTCCATGCCGAGCTGGGTCGGCAGGTCGAAGGCGGTCGAGAGCCCGGGCGCGCCCGCGGCCAGCAGGTAGCGGAAGCGCTCGTTGGTCTCCTCGGCCGTGGCGAAGCCGGCGTACTGGCGCATCGTCCACGGCTTCTCGCGGTACATCGTGGGATGCACGCCGCGCGTGTAGGGGAACGCGCCGGGCTCGCCGAGCCGCTCGGCGAGGTCGAGCCCGGCGATCGACGCCGCGTCGTAGACCCGGTCGACCGGGATGCCCGACTCGTTGACGCGCGCGACCCGTCGCCTTCCTGTCGGCCACTCGCACCTCGTCCAGATCACCGTTGCGCCGCGGTATCTGACGCATGTCCACGGCGGCGGCACGCTACCAGATGACCGGCGTCCCCGGTCAGGACGAAGGCCCCGGACGCCCCGGCCGCGCTAGGCGGCGACGAAGGCGCGGCGCACGGCGCTCGAGGTGCCGCGCAGGGAGAGCTTGGCGGTGATGCGGACCTTCGTTGAGCGGGTAGTCGCGCATGAGCATGATCTTGCAGGAGACCGTCTTGCGCGCGCCGACGCCGGGCGCCGCAGCGTCCGAGGACCGTGCCGCTGAAGGTGACGATCATGTCCACGCGCCCGGCCTTCGGGCCGGTCGTGACCGTGCCGACACGATCGCGCCGCCCGGCGTGGCCGGCGGTGAGGCGCGAGAGCAGCTTGGTCCCGGCGCCGTCGTGGTCGCACGGGCGCGACCGGCGCGGGCAGCGGCGCGGGCTGCGCCACCGGCGCCGGGGTGACGGCGATGACGGCCGCGGCGCTGACCGACGGGCTGGCGAGTCGCTCGTCGCGCGGACCGTGAGCGTGCCGCCGGCCGGCGGCGCCGCCGGCGCGACGAGCAGGCCGGTCGGGGAGATCGTCCCGGCGGTCGTGCTCCAGGTGACGCCGCCCGACAGGTCGGACGACGGTCGCCGAGAGCTGCGCGCTGGTGCCGGCCACGAGGCCGGCGGGCGCGCCGGAGATCGCGACCGACGGGCGCCGGCGCCAGGATCGAGGCGGTCGCGGTCGGCTCGGAGCCGGCTGGTCGGGAACTCGGAGTCGGCGTCGCGGGCGACGTAGGTGAAGCTGTCGGGGCCGGTGTAGCCGGGGGCCGGGGTGTAGGTCACCGCCGGTCCGGTGAAGAGGCGCCCGGCGGTCTGGCTCGAGGTCGCCGTGGGCCGGGGCCGTGACGATCTTGAAGCCGGCGCGGTCCCGGGCGCGCCGAACGGTCGTGGTCGAGAGCGTGATCGTCTGGGCGCCGCCGGTCTGCGGCCACCGTCACCGGCTTGGCGACGTACCCGGGGACGGTCACCTGCTGCGGACGCGAAGGCGCGCGATGTTGGTCTCGGCGGCGCCGTCGCCCTCCCAGATCGAGTCGTCCGGGTCGGCGTGAGCTCGCGACGAGGTAGGTCCCGGGCGAGGTCTTCGACACGTCGACCCACTGGAAGGCGAGCGACTTGCCGTAGACGTCGCGCCAGCCCGCCGCCGACGCCCATCCTCAGGCTCGTCGACCCCGGGTTGCCCGACTCGCAGAAGTGGGTGACGCGCGTCGTTGTAGACCGACCGGCGACACCACCGGCCCGGGGTTCGGGGCGGGCTGGCTGTCGTAGAGGCAGAAGCCGACCTTCTGGCCCGGGCGCGACCTCGGCGGTCTTCGACGAGGTTCCACAGCGAGTAGCCATCGCCCGCTTGAGGTGGAAGTGGTTGTGGCTGTCCGTGGTTCTCGAAGATCACCTCGAGGTTGGCACGGCTCACGATCCTGGGTCGGAACGGATCCCGTCGCCCTGGTTCGCCGTCCACGCGTACTGGTTGACGTTGCCGGCGACCTGCGGGTTGCCGCGGATCTCGAGCGGGCCGCTGCCCACGTTGGTCACGAAGCCGTCGAAGCGCACCAGCAGGCGGTTCGGCGCCGAGCGACCCGGTGTCGGCGTAGACGTCGGGGCCGATGATCCCCTCGGCGGCGTCGGCGCGCAGGTCGGGCGCCTTGGTGCCGGCCGGCGCCGACACCGCGATGGATCGGCACGGCCGCCGCGGCCGCGGCGGCGCAGCCGAGGAGGGCGAGGATCGGATCGGCGGCGGGGGGATGCGCATCGGGATAGGACGGTAGCCGCTCCGGGCCTCCCGTCGCCCCCCCTCGTGCGGTCAGGTTTGCGCAGGCCGGGCCGCTCGGAGGCTCCGCGGGACGCGGCGGCGCGGCCGCCGCGGCCGCGCGGGGGCTAGGCTTGGCCCGTGAGCGAGGACATCGCCATCACCGTGCGGCTCTTCGCCTCCCTGCGCGACGCGGCGGGCACGGGCCGCATCGACGCTGCGCGCTGCCGGCGGCGACCCCGGTCGGCGCCGTGTGGGGCCACCTCCCCGACGCCGGTGCGGGCGCTCGGCCTGCCCGAGGGCTGCGCTACGCGCTCAACCACGAGTGGAGCGCTCCCGGGCGCGCCGCTGCGCGACGGCGACGAGGTCGCCCTCGTGCTGCCGGTGTCGGGCGGGTGATCGCGCTCCGCGACACCCCGCTCGACCCGGCCGCCCTGCTCGGCGGCGGTCGGCGACCCCGACCACGGCGGCACCGCCCTGTTCGTCGGCACCACGCGGCGCGAGGCCGGCCTGCGCGAGGTGGTCGAGCTGCGCTACGAGGCCTACGAGGAGCTCGCCCTCGCCGAGATGGCGGCGATCGCCGCCGAGGCCGGGCGCGCGTTCGGGGCCACGCGTCGCCGTGGAGCACCGCATCGGGCCGGTCGCGGTCGGCGAGCCGAGCGTGGTCGTGGCGGCGTCCGCCGGCCACCGCCCCGCGGCCTTCGCCGCCTGCCGCTACGTGATCGACGAGCTGAAGGCCCGCGCGCCGATCTGGAAGCAGACCGTCCACGCCGACGGCGGCGCCACCTGGGTCGACGGCTGCGCCGCCGGTCATGATGGGCACGACCACGCCGAATCGACCGAGGAGTCAGCGCCATGGCGGATAGCCCACGGCCGGGGATCGGGCTCGACGATCCGCTCGTCGCGCCGCCGATGCCCGACATCGACCAGGACATCGACCAGGACGAGGAGCTCTGGACCGACGACTCGGGCCAGGACTACAGCGGCTGGTACTGCGTGCGCACCGACCCCTGGCCGTGCCCGGCGGAGGGGTGCGCCTTCGTCGCGATGTTCCTCACCGCCGCGCACCTGGTGATCGTCTGGCCGGAGATGGACGACCCGAGCCTGCTGCGCCACGCGGCCGCGGCCCGCGACGTGGGCCGCAACCCCAAGCCCGACGGTCTACGAGCCCGCCTTCGGCCCGGCCTGCTCGTACTACCAGTGGGAGGCCGCCGGCCACCCGGTGCACGCGGTGCGCGGCGACATCGGCGGGAACGTCTACAAGTAGCGGCCGCCCGCCCGGCGCTCCCAGAGGGCGAGCGGCGCCCGCCGCCGGCGGGGCCAGCAGGCGCTCCTCGCGCCAGAGCCGCTCCAGGCCCGCCGGCGTGGCCTCCACCAGGATCGCCGCCGCGAACTCGTCGGGCGGCGAGCAGGTCGGCGGCGACCGGCGGGCGCGGCGAGGCGATCCGGATCTCCACGCTGATGCTCGGGCTGAGGCGCAGCAGGTTCATGGTGATGCCCGAGCAGCCGCGCGCCGCCCGCGGATCTCGTCGCGGGCGCCGGCCGCCCAGCAGCGCCATCACGCCCGGGCGCCTCCTCCTCGAGCTCGCGGATCACGTTGCCGGCCAGCGGGCGCGCGGTCTCGCCCGGCTCGGTGCAGCCGTCGATCGTGCCGACCAGGCCCGGCGAGACCGCCAGGTCGCGCGACCGGCGCCCCAGGAGGAGCCACTCCGCGCCCCCGTGGGTCACGCGTGACCAGGGTCGAGACGCCGACCACCGACGCTCGGCCGGCCCCGGAGCGGGTCGGATCGCCGCCCGCCAGGCGCGTGCGCGAGCGCCCGCAGCGGGCCGTCGGCCCCGAGGGCGGCCCGCTCGGCGCTCAGCGCGTCGCTGGTGGCCAGCATCGTGAAGTAGTCGGTGCGCCCGGCCGTGATCGTGTCGCCCTCGAGCGACCGGAAGCCGAGGATCGGGCCGTTCCAGGTGGCCGGCGCGGCCGCCAGCGCGGCGTCGAGGTGGGCCTGGCCCCCCGCCCGCAGGCCCGGGTCCACCGCGAGGGGCACGGCCGTCGTCGACGAGCACGCCGTCGATACCGCCCTCGAGCTCGCGCAGGAGGATACGGCGTGGGTCACGCCGTATCGCTCGAGTGGGGATGCGTTCACGGGGCCCGCATCATCGCCGCTGGGCGGCCCCGGCGGCCGCGCGGCCCGGGCGCCTCTCGGAATCCCTCCGGAACGCCGATCACAGAAGGGTGAGCCACGAATCCCAGACCCCTGCCGACGATGCCTTCTGCCGCGTGGTGCGCGTCTCGGTGGGCCGTCGCCAGATCGAGGCGATCGCCGGCGCCGGCGGGCGGGCGGGCCGGCGCGAGCGGCGGGCGGCCCTCGAGCAGGCCGTCATGACCAGCGCCTGGTCGAGCGCGAGGCCCGGCGAGCCGGCCTCCGACTGGCTGCGCGTCGTGCACCCGATCGACCCGCCGATGGCCGATCTCGAGCCCGATCGCCAGCTCCTGGTGCTGGTGGCCGGGCTGCGCCGCGCCGTGGCCGACGCCGCGCTCGGCGACGACGACCGGGCCAAGTCGCGCCTCGCCCTGGCGCGCGAGACCTTCGGCGAGCCCGCCCGCGAGCAGATCACCACGCTCCTCGCCCAGGCGGCCGCCCGCGAGGACGAGTAGCCCGGGAGCCCCGGTTTCAGCGCCGGCGGGCGAAGACGTCGAGCGCGAGCGAGGCGACGCGGTCGAGGATCAGGATCCCGTCGAGGTGGTCCATCTCGTGCAGGATCACCCGCGCCTCGAAGCCCGTCGGCCGCGATGCGCCGCCGCGCGCCGTCGAGGTCGGTGGCATCGACCACCACGCGGGTGGCCCGCCGCACGTTGGCGGTGATCTCCGGCAGGCTGAGGCAGCCCTCGCGGCCGATCTCCTCGCCGTGCGCCTCCACGACCACGGGGTCGATCAGCCACATCGGGCCCGTGCGCGTCGGGCACCTTCTTGTGGCCGGTGCAGTCGACGTAGGCCACGCGCCAGAGCTCGCCCACCTGCGGCGCCGCGATGCCCACCGTGCGCGGGAAGGAGCGCGCGGTGTCGAGCATGTCGGCGGCGAGCCGGCGGATGGCCGGGCCGGGCATGCCGACGGGCACGGCGGGCAGCTTCAGCCGCCGGTCGGGGTAGCGCAGGACCTCCCGGATCACCCCGGGCGCACCCGCACTACATCACCTCGTCGGACTCGGCCTCGAGGGTCAGCTCGACGCCGTGGGCCTCGGCCACGGGCGCGAGGGCGGCGGCCAGGCGGTCCGGGCTCGTCCCGGCGGGGAGCTCGATCTCGATGCCGAGCACGTAGATCGGCGGGCTCGCCCACCAGCCGGGCGGACAGGTCGAGGATGTTGGCCTCGTGCTCGGCGAGCGCCACGGCCATGCCGTGCGACGATGCCCGGACGGTCGGCGCCGTAGACCGAGACCACGCAGCGCTGCGAGCGCGCTGCCCGCGGGCTTCGGCGCGGCGGGCCCCACCCAGAGGCCGAGGCCCAGCTCGGCGGCCACCGGCGCGAGCGCCGCCTCGACCTCGGCCACGCCGGTGCCGTCGGGCACCGCCACGGCCAGGACCGTGGCGAACGACCCGCGCAGCAGCGCCGCGCGGGTCTCCTCCAGGTTGCCGCCGATCTCCAGGAGCGCGCCGGTGAGGGCCGCGACGATGCCCGGCCGGTCGGCGCCGACGGCGGTGACGACGATCTCGTTCACGCGCTCAGGCTAGCGCCGCGCTCAGCCGTCGGCACCCCGCGGCACGCCGCCGTCCAGCCATGCCCGCAGCGTCGTGTGGCGCGCGACCTGGGTCCCGTTGGCGATCTCGTCGCGGATCTCGCCGACCGAGCCCGAGCGCTCGGCCTCGACGTCGTGGGTGTGGATGGTCTCGAAGTTCGCCTGGTGGGCGTGCACGAAGGCGTCGTCGGGCAGCTCGGGGAAGGCGCTCGAGGGCGCCGCGGATCATCTCGCGCACCGAGTCCTCGACGAACCGCGGGCGCCGGTGGGCGCGATCGACCACGTACTGCTCGTCGGGGCGCTTCATCAGCTCGTAGATCTCGGAGGACATGCCGTCCTCGACGATCTCGATGAGGCGGTCGGCGTCGACGTCGATCGCGCTCGGGGGAGCCGAGGTAGAGGGTGCCGCGGGCGCGCTGGTTGTGGGTCGCCACCGGCACCAGGGCGCACGATCCGGTCGATCTCGTCGTCGGTGAAGCCGTCGGCGCGCAGATCGTCCTCGGCCTGGGCGCGGATCAGCCCCTGGGCGCACGGGCACGCGTTCATGCCCTGGGCGGTCACGCCGACCAGGCGCCGGCTCGCGCTGGGGTTCGCGGCCGCGATCCCGATCAGGCCGTACATCTCCTGCGTGGCGATGTCGGTGACCGGCGTGCGCCGCTCGACGGGATAGCTCGCCCGGATGGTGACCTCGCTGCGCAGGGCTCGCTGGGTGCGGATGATCGACTCGGCGATGCGCTCGGCGAGCGCCTCGATGCGCAGCGCCTGGCCGATGACCACCTCGTCGATGGCCTCGTTGACCGTCTCCTCGAAGCGCGACATGTGCGCGCCCTTCTGGTCGGGCCGGAGGTCGCAGAAGCACGCGATCTCGGCCTGGAAGAGCCGCTCGGTGCCGTTGTGGCTGATGCGGATCGCCTTGGCCGAGCGGGTCACGCCGGCACTGGACAGGCTGATCGGAGCCGCGGGCCGGGTCTCCTGGAGATCCTCGACGGCGCTGTGCCGCGTCGTGCTCATGCCTTCTCGCTCTCGTCGTGTGCCGCCGGTCACGGGAGGACGGGTGGACTCTGGTCGCGCGGCCACATCGATTCTCCCGTGCGTGCACGATTCTGACGTACCGGGACCACCTGGGCCCAGGCTGCGGTCGCGGTATGCTCCGGATCGACTCCCGTCCGTTCCCCCCACCGAGGAAGGACCGCGAGAAATGGCATCACCCTCCCCCCGCAGCGTCGTCGAGATCGCACTGCCGGACGTCGAGGAGATGCGCGCCCTGGTGGCGGACGGGCGTCGAGAAGGGCGCCCTCACCTACGACGAGATCGTCGAGGCCCTCCAGGACGCCGACGTCACCAAGGAGCAGATCGAGGACTTCTACTCGCATCTGGTCGAGGTCGGCGTCGAGGTGCTCGACGCCGACGGCGAGGTCATCGTCCGCGGCGCGGCCAAGGGCGCCGAGCGCGCGCCCGAGCTCGACCTCGCGGTCGAGTCGAGCCTCGACAGCCTGCGCCTCTACCTGCGCGAGATCGGCCGCGTGCCGCTGCTGACGGCGCGCCAGGAGGTCGCGCTCGCCAAGCGCATCGAGCTCGGCGACCTGGCGGCCAAGCAGGCGATGGTCGAGGCCAACCTGCGCCTGGTGGTCAGCATCGCCAAGGGCTACCTGGGGCGCGGCCTGTCGTTCCTCGACCTGATCCAGGAGGGCAGCCTCGGGCTGATCCGGGCGGTCGAGAAGTTCGACTACCGGCGCGGCTTCAAGTTCTCGACCTACGCCACCTGGTGGATCCGCCAGGCCGTCACGCGCGCCATCGCCGACAAGGCCCGCACGATCCGCATCCCGGTGCACATGGTGGAGAAGCTCAACAAGGTGGTCCACCTCGAGCGCCAGATGGTGCAGCGCCTCGGCCGCGAGCCGCGGCCCGAGGAGATCGCCGAGGAGCTGCGCATGAGCGTGGAGGAGGTCCGCGACATCCTGCGCATGGCGCAGATGCCGGTCAGCCTCGAGAAGCCGATCGGCGAGGAGGGCGACTCGGAGCTGGGCGACTTCGTCGAGGACGAGTCGGCCGCGTCGCCGTTCGACGAGGCCTCGGTCAACCTGCGCCACACCGACATCCTGCGCGCCCTCGACGCGCTGCCCGACCGCGAGCGCAAGGTCATCGAGCTGCGCTTCGGCCTCCAGGGCGAGCAGCCGCGCACGCTGGAGGAGGTCGGGCCGGGCCTTCGGCGTCACCCGCGAGCGCATCCGTCAGATCGAGAACAACACCCTCAAGAAGCTCGAGGCCCTGCCCGAGGCCCAGGCGCTGCGCGACTCGGCGTAGCGCCTGGGCCTCCGGAAGGACCTCGGCTCAGAATCCGGGCTGCGGGTCCACCGGGGGCGGATCGACCGGCGGGGTGACGGGCGGCGGGGCGACCGGGCGGCAGTGCCGGGCGCCGCGGCCCCGATGGTGCTTTGCGCCCTGCGACGCGTGCGCCGCCGAGCCGGCGCAGGTGGCCGTGTCGGGCGGCGGGGGCGGGGTGTACGACCCGTGGCAGGCCATGGCGCTGGGCGCGCCGATCGCCGCGAGGACGGCGGTCGCGGCGAGGCCGCGTCGGACCATCGCGAGGTTCATCTCTGCTCCTTCGTAGGGCACGACGACGGGGATCCGTCGTCCCCCTCATCGGCTCCCGGGTGCCTCCTCCGCTCCCGCGCGATGCGTGAGCAGGGGCCCCTGGCTCAGCCCGGCGTGCTCCGGGCCGACGCCGCGGGCTGCCCGAGCTCAGCGGCGCCGGCGAAGGCGCCCGGCATGCGCCGGGGGGTGGTGAGGAAGCGGTAGCCGACGCCGTGGAGGGTCTGGATGTAGGTGTAGGCGCCGCCCACCTCGTCCACCTTGCGGCGCAGGCGGCGCACCAGGACGTCCACCGAGCGGTCGCCATGGCCGCGCTCGCCGCCCCAGACGCGCCGGAAGATCTCGTCGCGCGAGAGCGCCCGGGCGCGGTCCTCGGCCAGGGTCAGCAGCAGCTTGAACTCGAGCGGCGTCAGGTCGGCGGGGCGCCCGGCGACGATCACCGACAGCCGCTCGGGGTCGATGCTGAGCTCGCCCTCGGCGATCGGCACGCGCTCGGACCCGGCGCTCTCGATCGCCGTGCGGCGCAGGGCGGCGGTGACCCGGGCGAGCAGCTCGCGCATCGAGAAGGGCTTGCCCATGACGTCGTCGGCCCCGAGCGAGAGCACCTCCACGCGGTCGTGCTCGTTGGTGCGCGCGGTGACCACGATGATCGGCAGCCGCGGCGCCCACTCGCGCGCCTGGCGGATGATGTGCCAGCCGTCCGCGCCGGGCAGCATCAGGTCGAGCACCACCGCGTCCGGCGGCGCGCTGCGCAGCGCGCGCAGGCCGGCGAGACCGTCCGAGGCGACGGTCGGCTCCATGCCGGCCGAGCGCATGTGGAACGCGATCGCCTCGGCGGTGCTCTCGTCGTCCTCGACGATCAGGATCGTGGTCCGCTTCGTCTCCATCGCGGCGGCAGGATAGGTCCGGTGCGACAGCCGCAGGTCGCTTCGCGGTGACGATCCTGTGAACGACCGGTGAACATCGGCCCGGCCGTCGAGATCGCCTTCGGATAGCGGTTCTCCGGCCCGTGCACCCGAGTGTTACACGGCGCCGCGGCCGGCGTCACAACCGCGTCACCTGAGGGCCTGGAGGCGCGCTGTTACCTTCGCGCCGCTCTGCCATCCGATCAGGGCGAACCGGATCAAACGGTGGAGGCATCGGAGCCTCCCGAAGAAGGAGTGTCTGCTCGGTGAATAGGACCCTGCGCAACTCGCTGGCCACGGCCGTGATCGGCGGCGCGACCCTCGCGCTGCCCGCACTCGCCCTCGGCGCGGCGACCGGCTCCGGCGCCAGCTTCCCGGCCACCGCCTACACCAAGTGGTGTCAGGACTCGGGCCTCTGCAGCTACACGTCCAAGGGCTCGACCGGTGGCATCAACGACTTCATCAACGGCGTGGTGGACTTCGCCGCGACCGACGCCCCGCTCACGCCGCAGCAGACGAGCGACCTGGCCGCCAAGCGCGGCGGCGTCGACGCCGCTCTACTTCCCGACCCTGTCGGCACGATCACCGTCACCACCAACATCGACGGCGTCTCGAAGGGCATCAACTTCGACGGCAAGACCGCTCGCCGACATCTTCCGCGGCGCGATCACCAACTGGAGCGACGCCCGCATCCGCAAGCCCAACCCGGGCGTCACCTTCCCGAACGCCCCGATCACGCTCTGCGTGCGCTCGGACGGCTCGGGCACGAGCTTCAACTTCACCAGCTACCTCTCGAAGGTGAACCCGAGCTTCCGCGCCTCGGTCGGCGCGAGCCAGCAGCCGGCGTGGCCGACCAGCGGCATCACCGTGGTCAAGGGCGCCCGCAACCCGGGTGTCGCCGCATGCATCAAGGCCAACAAGAACTCGGTCGGCTACGTGGACATCTCCGACGGCCGCGACGCCGGCCTCACCAAGTTCTTCGCCAGGATCGGCAAGACCGAGACGGTCAAGAAGAACGGCAAGCGGGTCAAGGTCGTCGAACTACATCCTCCCGAGCAGCGGTCTCGGGCGCCAAGGCCGGCAACCTCAAGACGATCAAGCCCGACCTGACGGTCAGCCTCACGGCCAGCCCGGCCACCGGGGCGTACCCGATCACCACCACCACCTGGATCATCGCGTACTCGAACTACGCGGCGGCCGGGAAGTCGGCGACCTCCCGTGACGACGTCAAGAAGGTCCTCAACTTCGCCTACTCGAGCGCCGCTCAGAGCAGCCTGAAGGACCTCCGCTTCGCCCCGCTCGCCCGCGGCGCTCCTCGCCGCGGGCAAGGCCCAGATCAAGAAGATCAAGTAGTGACGACATCGACGCCCGCCGTCGAGCCCCCGGGCTCGGCGGCGGGACGCCGGTCGCTCCGGCGGCCGCTCCTCGGGCTCGCGGCCGACCGCGGCTACCTCGTGGTCACCGCCCTCGCGGCGCTCGCCGGCCTCGTGGGCATCGGCTACCTGATCTGGACCACCGTCTCCGAGACCGGGGACATCTGGAGCACGTTCGGCGTCTGGGGCTTCCTCACCGGCACCGAGTGGATCCCCAACCCGGTCGACACGGCGCCCATCTTCGGCGCCGCGCCGTTCATCTACGGCACGCTCGTGACGAGCGTCATCGCCATGGCCGATCGCCGTCCCCCTGGCGATCGGCGTCGCGCTGGCCACGACCGTGTTCCTGCCCAAGCGCCTGCGCGGCCCGATCGCCTCGGTGGTCGATCTGCTCGCCGCCGTCCCGTCGGTCGTCTACGGCCTCTGGGGCGTCCTCGTGCTCGTCCCCGCCGCCAAGCCGGTCCTCGAGTGGATCGCCGGGCACTCCGGCGGGCTCGGCATGTTCGCCGGTCCGGTGACCGGCGGCTCCTACATCCTCGCCGGACTCGTGCTCGGCGTGATGGTGCTGCCGATCGTCGCCGCGATCACCCGCGAGGTGATCGCCACCGTCCCGCGCGACCAGCAGGAGGCGGCGTACGCCCTCGGCGCGACGCGCTGGGAGATGGTCCGCAGCGCGATCCTGCCCTGGTCGCGCTCGGGCATCGTCGGCGCGTCGGCGCTCGGCCTCGGCCGGGCGGTCGGCGAGACGATCGCGATCGCCCTCCTGCTCGGCAACTCGCCCAACATCTGGAGCTCCCTCCTCGGGCCCGGCGCGACGCTCTCGAGCGTCATCGCACTGGAGTTCGGTGAGGCCAGCAACCTGCAGCTCTCCGCCCTGATCGCCCTGGCGGTGGTGCTGTTCGTCCTCTCGTTCGCGATCAACGCCCTCGCGCGCATCCTCGTGAGCCGTGGGGCCTCCGGACCCGGCCCGGTCCGGCGGGCGCTCGCCGGCCGCTTCCGCCCGGTCGCAACGGAGCTCGTGGACGAGCCCGCCCGCGATCGTCGAGCCGCCCGCCTCCCGGACCCCCGGGGGCCTTCCGTCGGTCTCCCGCGCGCCGCCGCATCCGCTCGGGCGTGGCCGAGGGCGCGATCTACGCCGCGCTCGCCATCTCGCTCATCCCCCTCGGGCTGATCCTCGGCAAGATCCTGGTCGAGGGGCTGCCGGCGATCTCCTGGGACTTCCTCACCACGCTGCCCCCTGCCGATCCGTACTCCGACGGCGGCATCTCCAGCGCCCTCGTCGGGACGCTGATCCTGATGGGCCTCGCCACGGCCTTCTCGGCTCCGCTCGGCATCCTCGTGGCCCTCTTCATCAACGACGCCGCCGCGAACGGCGGTCCGACCATGCGCAAGGTCGGGGTCCGGCGTCGGCTTCGTCGTGGATGTCCTGCTCGGGATGCCCTCCATCGTGGCCGGCCTGATCGTCTACCTCGGCGTCGTCATCGCCATGGGCCACTTCTCGGCCCTCGCCGGGGGGCATCGCCCTGGCGATCCTGATGTTCCCGATCGTCGTGCGGTCGGCCGACGAGATCCTCCGCCTCGTCCCGACCGCCCAGAAGGAGGCTGCCCTCGCGCTCGGCGCCCCTCGCTGGCGCACGATCTGGAGCGTCGTCCTCCCCGCGGCGGCGCCCGGGATCCTGACCGGCGTGATGCTCGCGCTGGCCCGCGCCTCCGGCGAGACCGCGCCGCTCCTGTTCACCTCGCTCGGAAACCAGTCCTCTCCACCGACATCCTCGAGCCGATCGCGGCGCTGCCGCAGCTCATCTTCAAGAACTCGGTCAACGTGCAGACGCCCGAGTCGCCAGGAGCTCGCGTGGGGCGCCGCCCTCGTTCTCGTGACGATCATCCTGTTGCTCAACCTCGTCGCCCGCCTCATCGCCGCGCGCGCACGACCCTCGGAGGGCCGATGACGTCCGATGACACGAACGCCGCCCCGCAGCTCGAGCGAGAGGGCCGTCGACGGCGCCGCCGCCGGTCCCGGCGCGAGGTGACCGGCGGGCTCGCCCCGCCCATGGAGACCGTCGCCCTCGACGCCTATTTCGGCCGCCACCACGCGGTGCAGGGCATCGACCTGACCTTCCCCGACCGCTCGGTCACCGCCATCATCGGCCCGTCGGGGTGCGGCAAGTCGACATTCATCCGGACCCTCAACCGCATGCACGAGCTCGTTCCGAACGCCTACGCGAACGGCGAGGTCCGGCTGCGCGGTCAGGACATCTACGGGCGCGGCGCCGATCCGGTGGCGATCCGCCGCGCGATCGGCATGGTGTTCCAGCGGCCCAACCCCTTCCCGACCAAGTCGATCGCCGACAACATCTGGGCGGGCCCGCGCTTCATCCGGATGAACATGCGCCGCGCCCACCGCGAGGAGCTGCTCGAGCGCACCCTCCGCGGCGCCGGATCTGTGGGATGAGGTCAAGAACCGCCTCGCGCGCGCCCGCCGGGGGCCTCTCGGGCGGCCAGCAGCAGCGCCTGTGCATCGCCCGCGCCCTCGCCGTCGAGCCCGACGTGCTGCTCATGGACGAGCCCTGCTCGGCCCTCGACCCGCAGTCCACGCTGCGCATCGAGGAGCTGATCACCGAGCTCAAGGAGCGGCTCACGATCGTGATCGTCACCCACAACATGCAGCAGGCCGCCCGGGTCTCCGACTTCACGGCCTTCTTCACGATCGAGAACGAGGGCGAGCCGGGCCGGCTGATCGAGCACGGGCCCACCGACCGGATCTTCAGCCGGCCCGCCAACCCGAGCACCGAGGCATACGTCTCCGGTCGGTTCGGCTAGCGCAACGGGCGTTTCCGCGCCCCCGGTAACCCGCCGTCTCGGCGTCTTCACGACGCCTGCAACCGGGCGGCGAGGTCGTCCTGATCCACTGCGGGGGACCCCGAAGCCACACCAAGGAGATCCTCTGTGAGGAAGCGCAATGGCGTGCTCGCCGCCGCCGCGGCGGCCGTCGCCGTGGCCGGCGCGGCGACCGCCGCGATCGCCCCGATCGACGTGTACGCGGACTCGCTCACGCCCCAGTACGAGACCGTCCGGCTGATCAGCGTCGGGCGACACGGTCCCCGAGACGAGCGACCCCTCCAAGACGTTCCAGATGGTCGGCATCCCGGACGGCCTCGGGGCCTACCGCGCCTCCAACGGCAAGCCGGATCGTCTACATGAACCACGAGCTCGAACTTCGCCGCGCATCTCCGAGCCGGTGATCGGCGCAGCCGCTCAACCGGGCGCCTTCGTGTCGAAGCTCGTCCTCGACTCGAGCGGCAAGGTGAAGTCGGGCGAGCGGGCCTACGACACGGTCTACCTCGACGACACCCTCGTCGGCCCGGCGGCCGAGGTCGGCAACACGACCCGCGCCGTTCGCGCGGTTCTGCTCCGGCTGCGCTCGCCGGTCCGGAGGTGGGCTTCGACCGCCAGATCTACTTCGCCAACGAGGAGGAGGGCACCCCGGCCAACACCTTCGACGGCAAGGGCGGCCTCTCGGTCGCGATCTTCGACAACGAGGCCCACGCCCTCACCGACCTCGGCCACTTCGCCTGGGAGAACACCCTCGTGCAGCCGGGCACCGGCAAGCGCACGGTGATCATGGGCATGGAGGACGGTCCCGGCCGAGCTACGACCGGACCAAGGAGAACAGCCAGCTCTACATGTACGTCGGCGAGAAGAAGCGCACCCCCGGCGCCACCGTGCTCGAGCGCAACGGCCTCGTCGGCGGCAAGCTCTACGTCTTCGCCGCCAGGAACGCCCGCATCGCCGGCGAGCCCCAGTTCCACGAGGGCACGATCAACGGCAAGTGGGTCGAGATCCCGGGCGCGGACGCGATGGACGAGGCGCAGCTCGACGCGGCCAGCGACGCCGTCGGCGCCTTCGCCTTCGCCCGTCCCGAGGACGGCGCGTTCAACACCCGCAACGACGACGAGTACTTCTTCAACACGACCGGCGGCGGCGCCGGCGTCAACGAGCTCGGGCGGATCTACAGCCTCGACCTCGACCGGCGCGACGCCACCAAGGCGGCGAAGCTGACCATCGAGGTCAACGCCGACGCGGTCATCGCCGACGGCGGCGACACGGCCCTCAGCCCCGACAACATGGACGTCAACGGGCGCTACCTGATGGTGCAGGAGGACGGCACGGCCGAGAGCCGCGTCGTGATGGGCGCCAAGGGCCGCGACGGCTCGATCTGGCGCTTCGAGCTCGACGGGAGCTCGGGCATCAAGGCCGACTCGGCCACCCGGGTCGTCAGCCTCTCGCCCCCCGGCCGTGACGGCGTCGCCGTCGGTCCGGGCGTCTGGGAGACCAGCGGCATCATCGACACCGACGGCCTCTTCGGCAGCGGCAGCTGGCTCTTCGACGTGCAGGCCCACGCCCCGACCGCGGCCCCCGCGCCGAACACGGTCGAGGACGGGCAGCTCGTCCTGCTGAAGCGCAAGTAGGAGCACCACGCCGCGACCGCCCCGGCACGACGCCGGGGCGGTCGGCCGCGTCCTCTTGACGGATCGCGCCATCTGGGGGACAGGGCCCCACGCCGATGGCAGTGTGGTGAGCGTGGGACACGACCACCACCACGACCACCGGGCCGCCGACTCGCGGGCCCTGGTGCTCGTCCTCTGCCTCACCGCCGCGTTCATGGTCGCCGAGGTGGTGGGAGGGCTGCTGTCGGGCAGCCTCGCCCTGCTGGCCGACGCCGGGCACATGCTCTCCGACTCGGCCTCCCTCGGGCTCGCGCTCGGCGCCCTGGCGCTCGCGCGCCGGCCGGCCACGGCGCGCCTGAGCTTCGGCTTCCGCAGGGCGGAGATCCTCGCCGCCCTCGCGAACGGGGTCACCCTCGTCGCCATCGCGATCTGGATCTTCATCGAGGCGGCCCGCCGGCTCGATGACCCCCCCGAGGTCGCCGGGCGCACCGCCCTGCTGGTCGCCGTGACCGGGCTCGTCGTCAACCTGGCCGGCGCGGCGATCCTCTGGCGCGCGCAGGGGGAGAGCCTCAACTTGCGGGCGGCGTTCGCCCACGTGATCGCCGACCTGCTCGGATCGGTCGGCGTGATCGTCGCGGCGGTGCTGATCATCACCACCGGCTGGCTCTACGCCGACCCCCTGGTCAGCGTCCTGATCGGCCTCCTGATCCTCGTCAGCTCCTGGCGCGTGCTGCGCGAGGCCACCGAGGTGCTGCTCGAGGCGACGCCCGCGGGCATCGACGCGGAGGCCGTCGGCCGCCGGATGGCCGGCTCGGAGGGCGTCGTCGCGGTCCACGACCTGCACATCTGGACGATCACCTCGGGCTTCCCGGCGCTCTCGGCCCACGTCGTCGTCGGCCCGCAGGAGGACTGCCACGCGCTGCAGGGCCAGATCACCCAGATGCTCGCCCACGACTACGGCATCAGTCACACGACCCTGCAGGTGGCGCACTGCGACGACCTGGCCGCGGCGTCGCCCACCGGCCACTCCACTCGTTGCCAGGGAGCCGAGCACGCCCACTGATCCGGGCCGGGGGCGAGCGGCCGCTCCCTCAGCAGCAGCCGGGCGCGGCCCCCGTGGAGGCGGCGAGGATGCTCGGAGCGTCGGCCGGCTTCACCCCGGCGACGATCGCGCCGTGGAGGCCGTCGGCGACCTCGTGGGTGAAGGTGACCGCCACGTCGCGGAAGCCGGCGTCGGCGAGGAACCGCTCGTACTCGCCCACCGAGAGCGCCCCGGCGATGCAGCCCACCCAGCCGCCGCGCTCGGCCCGCTCGTCCGGGCGTCAGCCGGTCCTCGGCCACCACGTCGCTGATGCCGAGCCGCCCGCCGGGCCGGAGCACCCGGAAGGTCTCGCGCAGCACCGACTCCTTGTCGGGCGAGAGGTTCACGACGCAGTTGGAGATGACGACGTCGATCGTCTCGGCCGGCAGGGGGATCTCCTCGATCCGGCCCTTCAGGAACTCGACGTTGGACGCCCCGGCCTCGGCCGCGTTGCGACGGGCCAGCGCCAGCATCTCCTCGGTCATGTCGAGGCCGTACGCCTTGCCGGTGGGCCCGACCCGGCGGGCCGACAGCAGCACGTCGATGCCGCCGCCCGAGCCCAGGTCGAGCACGACCTCGCCCTCGCGCAGGTCGGCGACGGCCGTCGGGTTGCCGCACCCGAGGCTCGCGAGCACGGCGGTCTCGGGAAGGTCCTCGTCCGCCAGGTCGGCGTAGAGGGCGCTGCCGAAGGCGGCCTCGCCGGGAGCGCAGCAGCCGCCGCTCGCCGCAGCAGCCGGCGATGCCGGGCTCGCGACGCCGGACGCCGCCTCCACGGCCGCCTGCGCGTAGCGCTCGCGGACCTGCGTCGTGCACGTCGCGGCGTTCCGGGCATCTCATCGCTCCTGGTCGTGTCGGGCATCAGCAGACCGTCCTCGCGCCCACCCATGTGGCGAACTCGGCGAGGGCGTCGGGGAGCACGTAGTAGTAGGCCCACAGGCCGCGGCGCTCCGAATCGACCAGGCCGGCCTGGCGCAGCACCTTCAGGTGGTGCGAGACGGTTGACTGGCTCACGTCGAAGAGCGGGATCAGCTCGCAGACGCAGACCTCGCCCGCGTGCTTGCGCAGCACGTCGACCAGCTGCAGGCGGATCGGATCGCCGAGCGCCTTGGCCACCTCGGCCATCCGCTCGGCCTGGGCGCGCTCGACGTCCGGGTAGACCACCGGCTCGCAGCACGGCTCGCCGGCCGGGCGCTTCTGCTTGGGCGAGAGCTCGAGATCGACAGACATCAATCTACTTCTATCGATTGAAGTGATGACTGTCAATCGAATATGCTCCGACCCGGAGCGAGTCGGAAACGGGAGGACGCCGGTGCGCGTAGCGGTGATCACGGACATCCACGGCAACCTGCCCGCCCTCGAGGCGGTCCTCGCCCGGGTGGACGGAGATCGGGCGTGGACGAGATCTACTGCGGAGGGGACCTCGTGGGCTACGGCCCTCACCCCAACGAGGTCTGCGCTCTCATCGAGGAGCGCCGGATCCCGACGATCCATGGCAACTACGACTACGCGATCGCCCGGGACCTCGACGACTGCGGGTGCGCCTACATCACCCCGCACGACCGCGAGCTCGGCCAGCGCTCGGTGGAATGGACGCTCGCCCACACCGACGAGACGTCCAAGGCGTTCATGCGCGATCTGCCCTTCGACCTGCGCTTCACGATGGGGGCGTCCCGCGTGCGGTTGGTCCACGGGTCGCCGCGCAAGGTCAACGAGTACCTCTTCGAGGACAAGCCCGCCTCGCTGTACGAGCGCCTCGCCGGCCAGGCGGAGGCGGACGTGCTCGTCTTCGGCCACACCCACAAGCCGTGGGTGCGCGAGTACGGCGGCGTCCTCTTCGTCAACTGCGGCTCGGTCGGAAAGCCGAAGGACGGCGATCCGCGGGCCGCCTTCGCGGTGCTCGAGACCACCGCCGAGGGCGTCGAGGTCACGATCGAGCGGGTGTCCTACGACGCCGAGGCGGTCGCGCGCGAGGTCGAGGCGGCGGGGCTCCCGCGGGAGTTCGCCGAGAAGCTGGTCCTCGCCGCATGAGCGGCCGGCCCGACCTCTCGCGGCGCGTCGCCGCGGAGGCCCTCGGCACCTTCTGCCTGGTCTTCGCCGGCACCGGCGCCGTGGTCGTCAACGCGGTCGCCGGCGACCCCCTCGGCCACGGCGGGGTCGCCGCGGCGTTCGGGCTGGTCGTGGCGATCATGATCTTCTCCCTGGGGCACCTCTCGGGCGCCCACCTGAACCCCGCGGTGACCCTGGCCTTCTCGTCGGCGCGCCACTTCCCGCCCTCGGAGGTGGCCCCCTACATCGTCGCGCAGCTCGCCGGGGCGATCCTCGCGTCGCTCGCCCTGCGCGGGCTCTTCGGTCTGGCCGGCGGCCTCGGGGCGACCCACCCCGCGCACGTCGGCGACATCGGCGCGCTCGTTCTGGAGGCGGGCCTCACCGCCGTCCTGATGATCGTGATCCTCGCCGTGGCCACCGACACCCGCGCGGTCGGCTCGATGGCGGCGATCGCGATCGGGGGAACGATCGCACTCGAGGCCCTCGTCATGGGGCCCATCACCGGCGCCTCGATGAACCCCGCCCGCTCCCTCGCTCCGGCCCTCGTCGCCGGGGATTTCGCCGACCTCTCGATCTACCTCGCCGGACCTTCGCTCGGCGCCCTCGCCGGCGCAGCGATCTACGCCTTCCTGCGTGACGCGCGGGAGACCACCACCGCCGCGGTACCCGCGGCGCTCATCGAGAACCAGGAGGCAGCACGATGACCCCGGTGAACATCGACCTGGAGCAGCAGCTCGCCCGGACGTCCGAGCGGCTGACACGGGAGTTCCACGGCGTCTTCGGCGCCGAGACCGTCGAGCGCTTCACCCGGGAGACATTCGAGACACTCAGCCAGACCGCCACGGTCACGACGTTCCTGCCGCTGTTCTGCGACCGCTTCACCCGCGACCGGCTGAGGGCTCTCGCCCAGGCGGACAACCTCATCGCGAAGGACCGGCCCGAGGTGCTCTACGTCTGCGTCCACAACGCGGGGCGCTCCCAGATCGCGGCGCTCCTCACCTCGCACCTCAGCGAGGGCAGGGTCAACGTCCGCTCCGCCGGATCGGATCCGGCCGACCACGTCAACCCGCTGGTCGTGGCCGCGATGGCCGAGATCGGCCTCGACATGTCGGCCGAGTTCCCGAAGCCGCTCACCGACGAGGTCGTGCGAGCGGCCGACGCCGTCATCACGATGGGCTGCGGCGACTCGTGCCCGATCTACCCCGGCAAGAAGTACGAGGACTGGGACCTGTCCGATCCCGCCGATGCCGGCTCCATCGAGCAGGTCCGCGTGATCCGCGACGAGATCCGCGGCCGGGTCGAGGCCCTGCTCACCGAGCTCGGGGTGCCGATCAGCGCGTGAGCGTGATCGTCCGGGTGCTCGTCTGGGAGAGCCCTCCGGGCACCGACACCCGGATCCGCAGGGTGAGGCGGGGGAGCGCGCGCGCCTTCACGAGCGCCGTCCGCGCGGCCTTCGGCAGCCGGACCGTGAGGGTCGTCGCGCCCGCCGCCTGATTACCCGCCGCGGCGGTTGCGAGGGTCCTCCGGCGCACGGCCGTCGCGACCGCCCGGCGGGCGAGGCCCTTCGCGGGGGCGCTCAGGGTGAGCCGGTAGGCCGAGCGCGGCTGCTCGAGGGAGAACGACACCGGCAGGCCCCGCCTGAGCAGGGACGCGAGCGTGATGCGCTTCGCGACGGTGACGCCGCTGTAGAGCCGCAGCGCGGGAGCGGTCGTGGGCACGGCGACCGGGGCCGCCGGGGCCGCCGGGGGGGCCGGTGCGATCTCGTCGGCGCCGATGTCCGGCGCCGCGCGCATCGGGACGGGCTCACCGTCGATGTCGGTCGGGGCCAGTTGGTCGGCGATCCCGGCGTCGATCGTCGGCGAGTTCGCCGCCTGGTGGTAGGCGGCGTCGGCGAACACCGCCGCGTCGGCGGTCTGTGCCGCCGAGGTCTGGTTGTGGAAGCCGTTGATCACGGCCGTCGCGGGCGAGGAGATGGCGGTCTGGCTGACGGCGACGGAGCGGAAGTTCGAGTGGTCGACGTCGAGCTGGGAGTCGGCCAGGCAGCTGCCCGCCGTCTGGCCGTCGAGCTGGATGTCGGCTCCACCACCGCGCGCGATCACGTTACGGAGGTTGAAGACCGCGATGGGCGTCGAGCACGAGCCGGGGCTGATGCCGGTGCCGGCCCGCCCGTAGACCAGCAGGCCGCGGCCGGTCGGGCTGGTGGCGATCGCGGTCACGTTGCGCACCGTGCCCACGGCGGAGATGCTGAAGATGACCGACGGCGTGGACTGCGCCATGACCGCCGCCGTGCCGCCGTTGCCCCGCGCGACCACCAGCGACGAACGGAGCGTCGCGGGGCCCTCGATCAGGACGGCGGCGGAGTCGGCCCCCGACGCCTCCACGACGAGGTCCTCGCCCAGTGCACCACGCCCCAGCCGCAGGGTCGCGCCCCCGTTGGGGGAGACCAGGCGCACGTGGCGCAGGGTGGCCACGGGGGCCGCGACCGGGGTGGGGTTGCCGGCGAGCACCGCGTGGCCGCCGGCCGCCGGGGCCGTGATGGTGGGCCGGGGGCCCGGCGCCCCCCGCAGCTCCACGCCGCTCGTCAGCGTGAGGGCGGCCGCCAGCGCGTAGTCGCCCGCCTGCGCGGTGATCACGTCGCCGGAGACCGCCAGCGCGACGGCGCGCGCGAGGGAGCAGGGAGCGGCCACGGGGCAGGTGGCGGCGACGTCCGATCCCGCCGGGCTCGCCTCGAGCGGCGCGGCCACGGCGGCGCCCGCGGTCCCGAGGGCCGAGCCGGAGGCGACCAGGAGCGAGAGCGCTCTGAGGGCGATGGACAGGGCGCCACCCTAACCCCGCGGGCTGCCGCCACGACACCCCCTTTCGGATGGGCGCCTATCCCGCGGGAAGCCACTCCCGCAGGGCCTCGATCTCCTCGGGGCCGATGCCGTGGCCGCCCGGACGCAGGGTCGCCACGACGTCGGCCCCCGCCGCGCGGTACGACTCCACGCCCGCGATGGCCGTGGTCACCGGCAGGAACGGATCGTTCTCGCCGCCGATGGCGAGCACGCGCCGCCCGGTGAGCCCGCCGGGGGCCGTCATCTCGGCGGGCAGCGGATAGGCGCTCGACAGCAGCGCGACGTCGCCGACGAGATCGGGATGAGCCGCCGCCATGGCCCCGGCCATCATGCCGCCGTTCGAGAACCCGATCGCCGTGAGGGGCGTCTCGAGCTCCAGTTCCCGCACCATGCCGGCGAGCCATGCCGCGAGCTCGCCCACGCGCTCCTGGAAGCTCTCCAGCACCGGGATCCCGATGCCGCGGTTGAGGAACCACGCGTAGCCGGGCGCCTGGGGCTCGGGCCCGCGCGGCGCGAGGATCCCGACGCGACCGCCGAGCGCGCCGGCGAGTCCGAGCAGGTCGTCCTCGCGCCCGCCGCGGCCATGCAGCGCGAGCAGGGTGGGAGCGCCGGCGGGAGCCGGCAGGTGGCGGTAGGCGGTCACGCCTCCTCTGCCGCGCCGCCGGCCTCGAACTCCCTCAGGATCGGCTCGGCCACCTCGAGCGCCGTCCAGGAGGCGGGGAAGCCGGCGAGGCCGGAGATCGCGATCAGGACCTCGCGCACCTCATCCGGCGTGACGCCGGCGCCCAGGGCGCCGCGCACGTGCCAGCCCAGCTGCGGCTCCGCCCGCAGGGTCGCGGTGACGGCCATCGCCACGACCGAGCGGTCGCGGCGGCTGAGGCCGGGACGGCTCCAGAGGTCGCCGAAGCCGAATGCGGAGGTCAGCTCCTCGAGGTCGGGGGAGATGGCGCGCCAGCGCTCCACCACGCCCTCGCCCAGGTGCAGCTCGGCCAGTTCGCGTCCGCGGCGCAGGCGCGCCTGGTCGTCGGTGGGTGCGCTCATCGGTTCTCCCGGAGGCCGGCGGCGGCCGGCGGTGACAGCCGGACGCGCGGGTTGTCGAGCGGCGTGAGCCGCTCCTCGATGCGATCGCGGTAGCGCTCGTACTGCGGGGGCAGGCGCAGGGCCTCGCCCAGGCGCCCAGGTTCCTCGTCCACCGCGAAGCCGGGGCTCGGCGAGGCGATCTCGAACATCACGCCGCCGGGCTCGTGGAAGTAGACCGACAGGAAGTACTGACGGTCGATCAGCCCGGTGGGGTGCCCGCCGGCCGCGCGCACGCGGCCGATCCAGCCGGCCTGCTCGGCGTCGGGGGACGTCCACGCCACGTGGTGCACGGTGCCGGCGCCCTGCACCGGCCGGCCCTCCGGCGCGGGATCGACGACGTAGAGCCCGCGGCGCTCGGCGCCTGCCGTAACCAGACGGCCCTCGCCGTCCCGCGTGAAGCCGAGACCCTCGGTCAGCATCCGCTCGGTGCCCGCGGGGTGGGCGCTGTAGGCGCGGACGCCCACGATGCCGCCGAGCGCGTGCTCGGCCGGGATGTCGGGCGACCAGGCGGCGCGCGCGGCGCCGTCGGCGGCGGCCGACACCACCAGCTCGATGCCGAGGCCCTCCGGGTCGGAGGTGATCAGCGTGTCGCCGGCGCGGTCGGCCGGGTGCCCGGCGCCGCCGAGGCGGTCGGCCCAGAAGTCGAGCGATCCGGCCGACGGGACGCGCCAGATGATGCGGTGCACCATGCCCGCTCCGGGCAGCCCGGCCTGCGCCCCCCGCACCTCGAAGAAGGTGAGGATGCTGCCGGGGCTGCCCGTCTCGTCGCCCATGTAGAGGTGGTAGAGCTCGGGCGCATCGAAGTTGACGGTCGTCTTCACCAACCGCAGCCCCAGCACCCCGACGTGGAAGTCGATCGCCCGCTGGGCGTCGCCGGTGATCGCCGTGACGTGATGGATGCCGTCGAGGTTCATCTCAGGTCCTCCGCCGGCGCCGGGGGCGCCTGGTGTAATCTCGTTGCATGTGCAAGCAAAAGAGTAGTTGACGATGCAAGCATCGGTCAAGGGCCCCGACGCGCCGGGGGACCCCGGGGCGCGCGGTGCCGAGGGGGGCGTCCTGACACCGCTCGAGCTGAGGGCGTGGCGCGGGATGCTGAGCGCCCATGCGGGCCTGGTGCGGCGGCTCGACGCCGACCTGCGGGCGGCACACGGGCTCTCGCTCACCTCCTACGAGGCGCTGATGCTGCTGGGCACCTCGCCACGCGGGCGGATGCGCATCTCGGAGCTCTCGACGGCCACGCTCCTGAGCGTGAGCGGGATGAGCCGGATGGTCGACCGGCTCGTCCGCGAGGGGCTGGCGGTGCGGGAGTCGTGCGAGGAGGACGGCCGGGGGGCCGAGGTCGCCCTCACTCCGGGCGGCCGCAGGCTGCCTGCGGGAGGCGCGCGCGGGCCATCTGGCCGCGGTGCGGCGCGAGTTCCTCGGCCGCTTCTCCGACGACGAACTCGCCGCCATGGGCGGTTTCTGGGAACGGATCGAGCCCGGTGGACCCGCGGCCTGAGCCCGGATCCAGGGCGGCGATCGACGGGAGGGGCTCCCGACAGCTCCTCCCGTCGCGCCGAGGCCGGGCGTGCCGGCCCTCATGACCCCAGTCGCCGGCGGGGGCGCTTTTCGGCGATCTGGAGCCAGGGGCAGTCTCCACCGATCCCCCCGCCCCCGGGTTACGCGGCGGTTGATCCGGCCGGCCCGGGCGTGACGATGCTGTGACCGGCGCCCCTCACGGGGCGGCCGGGGCCCCGGTCTCCGCGGTGTCGCCCCGCTGGACGCGGGCGTCCTCCTCCTCGGCCTGGCGGCGCAGCTGCCCGAAGCCGACTCCTTCGGTGAGCAGGAAGAGGAAGCCGACGGCCACGCCCACGACGGCCTCGGTGCCCTGGAGGACGACCGAGAAGGCCAGTGCCTCGGCGGCGCTGACGCCGTACGAGGCGGTGAGCGGCACGACGGCCGCGGCCTGGAACACCACCAGGTTGCCGGGGAGCACGGGGAAGGCCTGGGCGAGGGTGACCGTCACCAGCAGCAGGCCGGCGCCGCCCCAGCCGACCCGGTCGAGCCCGAAGGCCATCAGCGTGAAGTAGATGCCCACCCACTGGGCCAGCCAGGTCGCCAGGCTGGCGCCGACGACGAGGCTCATCTGGCGTGGATCGCGCAGCCCGAGGTGGCTCTCGCGCACCGCGCCCCAGAAGCGCGAGAGCGCGCGGGTGGCACGGGCCCACAGGGGGCCGGTGTCGAGCCACGGGGGCAGCTGGCGGCCGGGGCCCGAGAGCAGGGCCACGACCGACCACCGCGAGGCAGCCGACGCCCAGCGCGATCGAGGCGAACCAGGCGTATGAGGGCAGCGGCAGGAAGATCCCGATCACGACGACCAGCCCCACCCAGGTGATCGTCGAGACCAGGTTCTCCGCCACGACGGTCCCGAGCAGCGTCGTCGTGGGCGGCCGGTCGCCGCGGCGCTCCAGCCGGCGGCGCAGCAGGAGCACCTTGACGATCTCGCCCGACCCGGGCGGCGAGCACGGTGTTGAAGAGGAAGCCGACGAACAGCGGGGCTGATCAGGTCGCGGTAGCGGGTCCGGGTGCTCATGCTCGGCAGCGCGTCCACGACGCCCTTCCAGGCCAGGCCCTTGAAGGCCACCGAGGCGAAGTTGGCGATCACGGCGACCGCCAGGAGCCCCCAGGACGCGACCCGGAAGGCGGCGTGCACCTCGCCGAGGTTGAGCTTCCAGGCCGCGACCACGCCGATGGCGACCACGACGCCGATCCGCGCGGCGTGCAGCACGACCCGCCGTCCGCCGAAGCGCCGCCCGGGGGCCTGCGTCGTCATCGCGACGCCGACGAGCTCGTCGAGGGTCACGAGCTCGAGGTCGCGGGCGCGTGCCGAACGGCAGATCTCCGGGAGGGCGTCGGCCGTCTGCTGGCGCGGGCGCCCGGGCGCCCAGCCGTCGGCGTCGTGCAGCAGCAGGATCGTCCCGGGGCCGAGCGCCTGGGACGCGCGCCGGGCGATCACGGCCGCGCCCGGCTCGGCCGAATCGAAGACGCCGGTCGTCCAGGCGGCCATCCGGTAGCCGGCCCGGCGCGTCCCGAGCCGCGGTCGCCGGGCCGCGGAAGCCGTGCGGCGCGCGGAAGAGCCGCGACATGGCCGCGCGGACCGGCGGCCCGGGCGACGGCGGCCTCGGTGCGCCGCAGCTGGTCGCGCACGTGGCGGGCGCCGCGGAAGATCAGGATGCCGTGGTCGTAGCCGTGGTTGGCCACCTGATGCCCCTCGGCCACCATGCGCCGCACCAGCTCGGGGTGGCGATCGACCTGGCGGCCCAGCACGAAGAAGGTGGCGCGCACGCCCTCGCGCGCCAGCACGTCGAGCACCTCGGCCGTGGACGGGCCGGGGCCGTCGTCGAAGGTGATCGCCGCGCGCGGGCCGGCCGGCGGGGCCGCGCCAGACGGCCCGGCCGAACGCGGGGTTGCGCGGGCTGAAGGCGGCCACGCCCGCGATGCCCGCCGTGACGGCGATCGCGACCGACGCCGCGGGATGGCGGCGCGCCAGGCTCGCTGAGGCCGCCACCGCCGCCGCGCCGACCCAGAGGGCGCGATGCACGGCCTGGCCCTTTCGCATCGGGGGCTTCATGTCATCGGGATCGAGCGGCGCGGGTCGGTCCCGCGCCGGGCGATGCTATCAATGCCCCCGGCGCGGCCGGCGGTCCGCCGGGCCGCACCCTGTTTGGCACACTCCGGCGGAGAGTGCCAGGGGCCTGCGCGGCGTGGTCTATAATCCGACGCCGAATCCGGGCACTACGTCGTATGAGGTGGTTGCGTGCCGTTCTACGAATACCGATGCACCAAGGGCCACACGTTCGAGGTGCGGCAGTCGATGAGCGACGACCCCCTCAAGAAGTGCGAGGTCTGCGGGGCGAAGGCGTCGCGGGTGCTGTTCGCGCCGGCGATCCACTTCAAGGGCACCGGGCTTCCACAACACCGACTACTCGAGCAAGCGGCGCAGCGCGTCGGGTGACGACGGCTCGTCGTCCTCGCACGACGACCACCGATTCCGGAACCGGCGCGAGCACGTCCGGCGACTCGGCTCCCGCGGCGCCCGCCAAGGAATCGAGCTCGAAGAAGACCGTGGGGCTGGACAAGGTCTGATCCGGGACCGCGGGTCACGGCGCATGCCACCGCCGCGAAAGCGCAGCGTCCGGCACCCGGCCCGCCTGGTCCTGGGGGGCTTCGCGGCGCTGATCGTCATCGGCGCCGGCCTCCTCTCGCTTCCCGTCGCCACCGAGGCGCCGGGCGGCGCCTCGTTCCACAACGCGCTCTTCCAGTCCACGGCGGCCGTGACCTGGCGGGCCTCGGCCTGGTCGACGTCTCGGCCTACTGGAGCCCCACCGGCCAGGCGATCATCGTCGTGCTGATGGAGCTCGGCGGCCTGGGCATCGTCACCAGCGCCCTCCTGCTCTTCCTGCTCATCGCCGGGCGGGTGGGGCTCCAGGGGCGCCTCGCCGCGCAGGCGGAGACGCACGCGCTCGACCTCGGCGGCGTGCGGCGCCTGGTGCTCGCCATCGTCGGCTTCACCGCTCGCGTTCCAGGCGCTCACGGCGCTCGCCCTCTTCGGCTTCCTCGCTCAAGGCGGGCCGCCCGGTGCGCAACGCCGCGGGGGAGGGCGTCTTCCATGCCGTGTCCGCGTTCAACAACGTGGGCATCTCGATCTTCCCGGGCAACCTCGCGGCCTATCGCGACCGACCCGGGCATCCTCCTGACGATGTGCGTGGCGGTGATCGCCGGCGGGCTCGGCTTCCCCGTGTGGCTGGAGGTCTTCCGCCAGCCGCGCCGCCCCAGCCGCTGGAGCGTCCACGCGAAGCTGACGCTGCTGACCACGGCCATCCTGCTCGTCCTGGGCATCGGCGCTCGTGACCGCGCTCGAGTGGTCCAATCCGGCGACTCTCGGCGCCCTGGGCACCTCCGACCGCCTCGTCAACGGGGTCTTCGCGGGCAGTCATGCCCCGCACCGCCGGCTTCAACGCGGTCGACTACGGGTCGTTCGGCCAGGACTCGCTGCTGTTCAGCGACATGCTGATGTTCGTCGGCGGCGGCAGCGGGTCGGTGGCCGGCGGCATCAAGGTGACGACGCTTCGCGCTGCTGGTGCTGGTGGTGATCGGCCGAGATCCGCGGCGAATCGGAGGTCAACGCCTTCCGCCGGCGCATCCCGACGGCGGTTCAGCGACAGGCCCTCACCGTCGCGGCCATCGCGATCAACACGATCGTGCTCGGCACGCTGATCGTGCTCGCGAGCAACGACGTCGCACTCTCCGACGCCGTCTTCGAGGTGATCTCGGCCTTCACCACCACCGGCCTCAGCACGGGGATCACGGCCCAGCTCAACGGCCTCGGTCACACGGTCCTGATGGTCGCTGATGTTCCTCGGACGCGTCGGTCCGCTTACTCTTGCGGTCGGCCCTCGTGCTGCGCGAGCGCGACCGCCTGCTACAGCCATCCCGAGGAAAGGCCCCTCGTTGGGTAAGAGCGATCAGACCCTGGTGATCGGTCTCGGCCGGTTCGGCCGCGCCCTCGCCGCGACCCTCGGCACGCTCGGGCACGAGGTGATGGGCGTCGACGCCTCCCTGCAGGTCGTTCAGGACTGCGCGCCGACGATGACCCACGTCGTGCGGGCCGACTCCACCGACGTCGAGGCCCTTCGCCAGCTCGGCGCGGCCGACTTCGGCAGCGCGGTCGTCGCCATCGGCAGCGACATCCAGGCGAGCATCCTCACCACCTACGCGCTGGTCGATCTGGGCATCCCGCGATCTGGGCCAAGGCGATCACCGCCGAGCACGGCGCGATCCTCGAGCGTGTGGGCGCACACCGGGTGGTCTTCCCCGAGCGCGACATGGGCGTCCGCGTCGCGCACACGATGATGGGCCGGACCGTCGACTACATCGAGCTCGACGAGGACTTCGTGCTGGTGGAGACGACGGTGCCGCGGGAGATGGTGGGCAAGACCCTGCGCGACGCCGAGCTGCGCAAGCGCCACGACGTCACCGTCGTGTGCATCAAGCGCCCGGGCGGCACGCTTCGAGCTACGCCACGCCCGAGACCGTGGTCGGCGAGGGCGACCTGATCGTGGTCGCCGGCCACGATCGACAAGGCGCAGGCCTTCGCGGCGCTCGACTAGCCGCCGTCAGTTCGCTCCCATGAACTTGGCGATCTCGCGCTCGTTGAGGTCGGGGTCGGTCTGCACGACGAAGGACGTCTCGCCGATCAGCTGGGGCTCGCCGGAGAGCAGGATGCGGTCGCCCTTGCGCTGCTCCAGGCGCGCCTGCAGCCAGCCCATCTTCACCATGTCCATGGTGCCGATGTCGGTCTGGAGCGCCCGCACCACCCCGGCGCCGCGCCACGGCGCGCGCCAGAGCTGCGACGTGGCGACGACCTTGCTCTTCAGGCCGGCCACGACGGCCTGCTGGCGCAGCGCGCGCCCGAAGTCGCCGCCGCAGTCGCCGTAGCGCGCCCGTGAGTACTCGAGGGCCTCGGCGCCGTCCATCTCGATGCTTCCCGGCCGGGAAGCTGACCGTCGCGCCCGGCCTCGTAGGGGCAGTCGACGAGCGCCGTCGGGTTGTTGATCGTGATGCCGCCGACGGCGTCGACCATCTTCGGGAAGCCGCTGAACTTGATCACCATGACGTGGTGGATCGGGACGCCGGTGACGCTGCTTCACCGCGCGGATCATCCCGGCCTGGCCGCCGAAGGTGAACGCGGCGTTGATCTTCTGCGTGCCGTAGCCCGGCAGCTCGATGCGCCAGTCGCGCGGGATCGAGAGGTACTTGATCCGCCCCGAGTCCGGGTCGGTGCGCATGATCAGGACCGTGTCGGCGCGCTTGCTGCGGGTCGCGCCCTTGCGGGCGTCCACGCCCAGGATCAGCGTGTTCGTCGGGCGTCCCGAGCATGCCGCCCGGCGGCTCGTCGAGCGCCGCGTAGGCGGACTTCGTGATCTTCCCGTTGGCCTCGTTCACCGCGCCGTTCGAGCGCGATGTAGCCGAACACCGCCCACACGACGAAGCCGACCATGAACAGGAGCGACCAGGCGCGCGATCCAGCCGCCCGGGCCGAGGCCGCGCAGCGACCAGCGGCTGCGGCCCTCGCGCGGCGAGCGCCCGGCGCTGCTCGCGCTCGAGCCGCCCGGGGCGCGCGCGGCGGGGGCGGGGCTCGGCCGCGCGCGCGCGGCCGCCGTCGGCGGGCGGGGCCGGCGGGGCGCCGCCGCCCGACTCGCGCGCGGTCAGCGCGCGCAGGGCGTCGAGCCCGTCCTCCCCGGAGCTCTCGCCCCCGCGGGCGCGGAAACGCCGATAGGGCTTGGTCGTCCGGCTCATCGGCGGGCAATGGTAGCGTCACTCGCGGCGATGTCCGTCCGAGCCGGGAAGGGGCCCCCGTGACGGGTCCGGGTGGCCTGGTGGTGGTGGGGACCCCGATCGGGAACCTCGACGACCTCAGCCCGCGGGCCGCCGCCTGGCTGCGCGACGCCGACCTGGTGGCCTGCGAGGACACCCGCCGCACCGCCACCCTGCTGCGCCACGCGGGCGCGGACACGCGGATGATGGCCGTGCACCAGCACAACGAGGCCGCGCGCGCGCGGCCGAGCTGGTGGCGCGCATGGGCGCGGGGGAGACGGTCGCCTTCGTCAGCGACGCCGGCATGCCGCTGGTCAGCGATCCGGGCGCGCGGATGGTGCGGGCGGCGATCGACGCCGGGCTGCCGGTCACCGTGGTGCCCGGGCCGAGCGCCGTCACCACCGCGCTCGCGGTCTCGGGGCTCGCGGGCGACGCGGGCTTCGCGTTCCTCGGCTTCGTCCCCCGCAAGGGGCGCCGAGCGCCGGGCCGTCGATGGAGCGCATCGGCGCGCTCGCCGTGCCCGCGGTCTGCTTCGAGAGCCCCCAGCGCCTGCCGGCGCTGCTGGCCGAGCTCGCCGCGGCGTGGCCCGAGCGGCCCGGTGGCGGTCTGCCGGGAGCTGACCAAGCTCCACGAGGAGGTCGCGCGCGGCGGCGCGGCCGAGCTCGCCGAGCGGTTCGCGACGCCTCCGCGGGGCGAGATCGTCGTCGTGATCGGCCCCGCCGCGGCCGCCTCCGAGGAGGACGGCGACGCCCGGCTGGGCGAGGCGCTCGCGGCCCTGCTCGACGCCGGCCTCGGCGCCGGCCGCGCGGCCGACCTCGCGGCGACCCTCGGGCGTCGCCGCCCGCAACCGCGCCTACCGCGAGGCGCTCGCCGCTCGCCGAGGCCAGGCGCTCGGCGACGTAGGCGCGCGCTCAGGCGGATCGCCGCCCGGCGCCGGCGCCGCCTGCCGCGGCGATCTTCGCGGCGCCCGCCCAGTCGCCCAGCACGATCGCCCGGCAGAGCGCCTCCTCGAGCGGCGCCACCCGCACCGTCGCGGCCGCAGACCGCGCACCGGCGCGCGAGCGCTCCCACTGGCACGCGCGAAGTCGGGCGCGCAGCCGCCCCCCGGGCCCGTCGATCGTCAGGTCGCCGGTCAGGTCGACCTCGACGCCCGAGCGATGGCGTGCCGCCGCGCCGCGAGCTGCGCCCGCCGCCCCGGGCCGCGGACAGGTCCACGCCCGAGCGCCGCCGCGGCCGCGGCGGCGTCGCCGGCTCCGACCTCCAGGTCGATGTCGCGAGGGCGCACCGGGCAGCCCGAGCAGCGCGCGGCCGGCGCTGCCGGCGAGCAGCCACCGCACCCCGGCCGCGCGCCAGGGCGTCGGCGACGGCGCAGAGGGCGGCGAGCGGGCGCGGCGGCAGCTGGGCTGACGGTGGCACTACACTCCCCGGTCGTGGCCGACGGACGCTTCTACCTCACGACGCCGATCTACTACGTCAACGCCGAGCCGCACATCGGGCACGCGTACACGACGATCATGGCCGACATCATCGCCCGCCATCACCGCCAGCGCGGCGAGGACGTCTTCTTCCTGACCGGCACCGACGAGCACGGCGCGCAAGATCGCCGCGTCGGCCGAGCGCGAGGGGCGCACGCCGCGCGAGCAGGCCGACATGCTCTCGGCGCGCTTCCGCGGCACTCGGCGGCGTGCTCGACGCCACCAACGACTTCTTCATCCGCACCACCGACGCCGAGCACGAGGCCGAGGTGCAGCAGGTCCTCGAGCGCGCTCCACGACTCGGGCGACATCTACAAGGGCAGCTACGGCGGCTGGTACTGCGCGCGCGTGCGAGGCCTTCTACGCCGAGCCGGAGCTGCTCGAGGGGCGCCTCTGCCCGGTCCACAAGACGCCGGTCGAGTGGGTGGAGGAGGAGAACTGGTTCTTCCGCCTGTCGGCCTACCGCGAGCGCCTGCTCGCGCACTACGACGCGAACCCCGGCTGGGTGCTGCCCGCAGGCGCGCTTCAACGAGGCCCGGCGGATGATCGAGCTGCGGCCTCGAGGACCTGTCGGTCTCGCGCGCCCAGGTGGAGTGGGGCGTCCCGGTGCCGTGGGATCCCGAGCAGACGATCTACGTCTGGATCGACGCGCTCCTCAACTACCGCACCGCCCTCGGCTACGCGCGCCCCGGCGAGGACCTGGTGGAGCGCTACTGGCCGCCCGACCTGCAGCTGATGGCCAAGGACATCCTCAAGTTCCACGCCGTCATCTGGCCGGCGATGCTGATGGCCGCCGGCCTCGAGCTGCCGCGGCGGCTGATGATCCACGGCTACGTGCTCAAGGGCGGCGAGAAGATGAGCAAGACCACGGGCAACGTGGTCGACCCGTTCCCGTTCATCGAGCGCTACGGCATCGACGCGCTGCGCTACTACCTCGCCCGCGAGGTCCGCTTCGGCGAGGACGGCACCTTCACCGCCGAGGGCTTCGAGGCGCGCTACTCGGGCGAGCTCGCCAACGAGCTCGGCAACCTGCTCAACCGCGTCGTCAGCATGATCGGCCGCTACCGCGACGGCGTCGTCCCGGCCGACGGCGGCGACGACGCCGACGCTGGCCGCCGACGTCGCCGCGGCCGCCGCCGGTCTGCGCGGCGAACTTCGCCTCGCTCGACCTCTCGCGCGGCGTCGAGGACGTCTGGCGGCTCGTGCAGCGGCTCAACCGGCTCGTGGAGCAGCGCGCGCCCTGGACGCTCGCCAAGGACCCGGAGCGCGCCGGCGAGCTCGACCAGACGCTCTTCAGCCTCGCCGAGGGCCTGCGGGCCGCCGCGATCATGCTCTGGCCGGTCATCCCGGCGTCGGCCGAGCGGATCCTCGCCGCGCTCGGCCAGGACCCCGCCGCCACCGCGCTCGCGGGCGCGGCTGGGGCGCCGGCGCCGCCGGGCGCCACGCGTGTCGCTGGCCGACCAGCTCTTCCCCCGCGTGGAGGAGGAGGCGGCGTAGTCGACACCCACGCCCATCTCGACTCCTGCGACGCGCCGCCGGCCGAGCTGGTCGAGGAGGCCCGGGCCGCGGGGGTGGAGCGCATCGTGGCGATCGGCGTGGGCCGCGAGTCGAGCGAGAGCGCGGTCGCGCTCGCCGAGGCGCACCCGGGGGTGTACGCGGCCGTCGGGGTCCACCCGAACGACGCCGACGGCTTCACCGACGCCGACATCGTCTGGATGCGCGACGCTCGCCGCCCACCCGCGGGTGGTGGCGGTGGGGGAGTGCGGCCTCGACTACTTCCGCGACCACGCCCGCCCCGAGAACCAGCGCCGCGCCTTCGTCGCGCAGATCGCGCTGGCCCGCGAGACCGGCCTGCCGCTGGTGATCCACACGCGCGACGCGGCCGACGACACCCTCGACGATGCTCGCCGCCGAGGCGGGCGACCACCCGGTGGTGCTCCACTGCTTCTCGCTCCCCGAGCGCCTCGACGAGGTCGTCGAGCGCGGCTACATGCTGAGCTTCGCCGGGCCGGTCACCTTCCCGCGGTCGATCGAGCTGCAGCGCGGCCGCCCGCGACGCGCCCGGCCGACCTGCTGCTGGTGGAGACCGACAGCCCCTACCTCGCCCCGGTCCCGCGCCGCGGCCGGCCCAACCGCCCGGCCAACGTCGCCCACACCCTGCGCTTCGTCGCCGCGGCTGCGCGGCGTCTCCGAGGAGGAGCTCGACGAGCTCACCAGCGCCAACGCCGCCCGCGCCTTCGGCTGGTGAGGCCGCGGCCGCGGGCGGCCGGGTGGGCGTCATGCGCCTGCTCGCCGCCCACGGCCTGCGCCCCGACACCGACCTCGGCCAGCACTTCCTGCTCGACGAGAACCTCGTCGACCTCGCCGTGCGCGAGGCGGCGATCGGCCCGCGGCGACGTCGTGCTGGAGGTCGGGCGCCGGCATCGGCGTGCTCACCGTCGCGCTCTCGCGCGGCCGCCGCCACGGTGCACGCGGTCGAGCTCGACCGCCGCCTCGAGGCGGCCCTCGCCGACGCGCTGACCGGGTGCGGCAACGTGGTCGTCCACTGGGGCGACGCCATGCGGCTGCCGCTCGGCGATCTGGCGCCGCCGCCCACCGCGCTCGTCTCCAACCTGCCCTACGACATCGCCACGCCCGCTGCTGCTCGAGAGCCTCTGGGGCCTGCCCGGGCTCGAGCGCTGGTGCGTGATGGCCCAGCGCGAGGTGGTCGACCGCTGGCTGGCGCCGCCCGGCAGCCGGCTCTACGGCGGGCCCTCGGTGCTGATGCAGCTCGACCCTGGCGGCGACCTTCCGCCGCGTCGGTGGGGCGCGAGGTCTTCGTGCCGCGCCCGCGGGTCGACTCGGCGCTGGTCGCGTTCCGCCGCGATCGCCCCGGCGCCCGGCGCCGGGCGTGCGCCGCCTGGTGCGGGCGGCCTTCGCGGCGCGCCGCAAGACGCTCGTCAACGCCCTCGCCCTGGCCGGCGCCGACCGCGCGGCGGTGGCGGCGGCGCTCGCCGCGCTCGGGCATCCGCCGGCGCGTGCGCCCCGAGGCGCTCGCCGCCGGCCGCCTTCCCGCCGCTCGCGGAGGCCCTCGGGTGGACCGACTGACGCTCGCCGCCCCGGCGAAGATCAACCTGCGCCTGCTGGTCGGCCCGCGGCGCGCCGACGGCTACCACCCGCTGAGCGAGCCTGATGGTGGCCCTCGACGGGCTGGCCGACACGGTCCGGGTGGAGCGCGCCGGCACGCGGCGCGGTGGCGTGCCCGGGCATCGAGGGCCCGGAGAACCTCGCCTGGCGGGCGCTCGACGCCCTCGAGGCCGAGGTCGGCCGCCCGCTGCCCGCTCGCGGTGGTCATCGACAAGGCGCATCCCGGCCCAGGCGGGCCTCGGCGGGGGCTCGAGCGACGCGGCCGCCGTGCTGCGTCGCCGCCGACCGGCTCCACGGGCTCGGCCTCGGCGCCGGAGCGCCTCGAGGCGGTCGGCCGCGCGGGTCGGCTCGGACGTGCCGTTCTTCATCCGGGGCGGCTGCCAGTGGGCCGAGGGGCGCGGGGAGCGTCCTGCGCCCGGCGCGCGCGCCGCGCTTTCGCGGCCCTGCTCGTGACGCCCGCCGGCCGGGCTCTGCCGACCGGCCGCGCGTCTACGCGCGCCTTCGACCGCGGTCCGGCGCCGCCGCCCGGCCGACGACGCCGAGCCCGCCCGCCGGATGCCCGGCCCTCGCCGCGTGGGTGCGCAACGACCTCTGGGCGCCGGCCCTCGCCCTCGCGCCCTCCCTCGGCGCGACCGCCCGCGCGCTCGCCGCCGCGGGCGCGCGCGCCGCTGCTGCTCTGCGGCAGCGGCTCGTGCGTCGCGGGGCTCTTCGCCGACCGCGCCGGCGCCGAGGCCGCAGCCGGAAGGCTCGCCGGGGCGATCGTCGTGACCCCCCGGGGTCCAGCCTGAGCCTGGGGGGGCTTCGTACGAGGGCTCGCGGCGGTTCATCCCGTGAGCCCCGCAGGTTCGGGCGCGACCGGATCCGGGTCGCGGGTGATCCGGAACGGCCCCGAAGAGGAACACACACCAGGGACCGTGCAAACGATCACTGGAGAGGAACATGGCCCGACGTTCCATCAGCCGCCGCGCGCTCGCGCTCGGCGCCGTCCTGACCCTCGCCGCTCCCGCGGCCGCGCAGGCGCGCGACATCTACGCCACCGACTCCGCCGGCAACCTCCTGCGCATCGACTCCCGCTACTCCGGGACTCGTGCTCGACTCCACGCCCATCACCGGGCTGCCGGCCGGCGTCTCGCTGGTGGGGATCGACATGCGGCCCGCCACGGGCGAACTCGTCGGGGTGGGCAGCAACAGCGCCCTCTACACCGCTCGATGCGCGGGACGGCCGTGGCCACGCCGATCGGCGCCGGCTTCACGCCCGGCCTGACCGGGACGGCCTTCGGGGTCGACGTCAATCCGGTCCCCGACGCCCTGCGCATCACCGGGGAGTCGAACCAGAACTACCGGATCGCCTTCGCGACCGGCAATCACGGCGCGGCCAGCCCCGACGCGCGCCCTCAACCCGGGCGACCCCTCGATCGTCGCGAGCGCCTACACCAACTCGGCGCTCACGGCGACCCGCCCGGCCGCCACGACGCTCTACGGGATCGACTCGGCGACCAACCAGATCGTGACCCAGAACCCGCCGAACGCCGGGACCCTGGTCGACGGCAAGGCGCTCGGGATCGACGTCGGCGACCAGACCGCGTTCGACATCGCCGGCGCGGCGAACCTGGGCTTCCTCGCCACGACGCCCGCCGGCGCGAGCGGCGCGCGCCTGTACCGGGTCGACGTCGCGACCGGCCGCGCGACGATCCTGGGGCCGATCGGCACGGGCAGCCTCGTTGCGGGCGAAGGGCACGCCGCGGCTGACGATCACCGGCATCGCCGCCCGTCAGGAGGTGGTGGCCCCCCGCGCCAATGTGCCGCCCACCGTCTCGGTCGTGAAGACGACCCTGAAGCCCGCGCCCGGTCAGCGCGCGGCCTACATCGCGCTCGCCGCCGACCCGGACGGGGCGATCGCCAGGGTGGAGTGGGACACCGACGCCGACGGCGCCTTCGACGACGCGACCTCGTCGTCGCTGAGGCTCGCCCTCCCGGCGGGGGTGCGCACCATCGCGGTGCGCGTCACCGACGATTCGGGTGCGCGCACCACCGGGTCCGTCCGGGTCCTCGTGGCCCGGTAGTCCGGCCGCGGGTCCCGGCGCGCCGTGTGCGCGCCGGGACCGGGCGGATTCCCGGGCACGGGCATTAGACTCGGGTGATGGACGACCCGCTCCTGATCGAGCTCGAGCCCGCCTCGGCCGCCGAGCGGGCGCGGCGCTGGCTGCGCGGCCGGCGCCTGATGCTCTCGGGCATCCTGGCCCTGGTCGAGGTGGTGGCCTTCATCATCTGGCGCCCGAGCGCGCTGCTGCTGGCGCACCCTCGCGGTCGTGGTGCTGGTGGTCTCGGTGATGGGCGCGACGCGCGTCGCGCCGGGTCTGCTGCGCGATCTGCTGTGGATCGTCGCGATCGCCCAGGGCATCGTCGTGGCGATCCCCCTGGTCGTCGGGCTCTCCCTGGTCGCGGCCCTCGCCACGGCCATCGTGATCATCGTCGGCCTTCGTCGCGATCGCCGCCCGCTGGCGGGTGTGAGCCCGGCTGCTCCCGCCGCCTCCACCGGCCCTCGTCCTCGAGCGCCCCGCCGCGCCGCCTCCGCTCGGCGCGGATCCGCCTCCGCCCGGCCCAGCGCCTTCCTCCCGCAGATCAGCTGGACCCCGCCCGCTCCGGGCGGCCCGCGCCCCTGGTGGCGGTGCTCGACACCGGGGTGGACGCCCGCGCGCCCGATCTCGCGGGCGCCGTCGTCCCGCGGGCGCTCGTTCGTGCCCGGGTCGCCCGACGCCGGGCGTCGACGCGGACGGGCACGGCACGCACGTCGCCGGCATCGTCGCGGCCGCCTCGGGCAACGGCATCGGCGGCAGCGGCGTGGCGGCGGCGCGCATCCTCCCGGTCGCCGATCGCCGACGCGCAGGGGCGCACCACCACGACCGCCCTGGTGCGCGGGCTGCGGTACGCCACCGCGCGCGGCGCGCGGGTCATCAACATCTCCTTCGGCGGCGCGCGGCTACTCGCGCGCCGAGCAGGACGGCGATCGACGCCGCCGTGCGCCGGGGCGCGCTCGTGGTGGTCGCCGCCGGCAACACCGGCGGCCGCGGCGGCCCGCCGGCCTACCCGGGCGCGTACCGCCAGGTGCTGACCGTCGGCGCGCTGGGCCGCTCGGGCGCGTCCGCTGGCGATCTCCGGCGCGCGGCCCCAGGTGGCGCATCGCCGCGCCCGGGCGAGGAGATCGCGTCGATCCGCTCCGCGCGGCGCCGCGGCCGCGTCCGGCGCGGGCTGGTGGCGCGCAGCGGGACGTCGATGGCGGCGGCCATCGTCTCCGGCGCGGCCGCGCGCGCTGATGGCCGCGCGCCCCGGCGCTGTCGGCGCAGCAGGTCCGCGCGGTGCTCGAGGCGGCGGCCCGCGACCTCCCGCCCGCCGGGCCCGACAGCGCCACCGGCGCCGGGCTCGCTGGACCTCGCCGCCGCGCTGGCCGCCCCCACGCCGCCCGCGCGAGGACCCCGAGCCGAACGACGACACCCGGCCTGCGCCGCCGCTCACCCCCGCGGTGGCGCTGCCGGCCGCCCCGCGTCGGCCGTCGTCAGCGGGCGCACGGGGGCTCTGGCGCGACCCGCGCGACGGCTTCCGGGTGCGTGCTGCGCGCGGGCGACATCGCTCACCGCCGCATCTGGCCGCCGGCCGCGCCGGCGCGACCTCGACCTCGCGCTCTGGCGGCCGGGCACCCCGGCCGGCCGCCGCGACGGCCGGCCTTCGCCGCGCGCCTGGCTGGTGGCGGCGTCGCTCGGGCAGCCGTCCGTCGGACAGCGGATCGCGGCTGATCGTGCCCCGGCACCGGGCGTCTACACGCTCGAGGTGCAGGGGTCCGCGGGCGAGACCGCGCTACACGCCTCTCGGTCGGATCACGGTCCGTGACGATCGAGCGCCCAGGGCTTCCCGGCCGCGCGCGCGCAGAGTCCAGAATGGTGCAGCCGATGAGCACCACCCACGACGGCCCCGGCCGCCCCCGACCTCGCCGATCCCGGCGCTCTACATCAACCGCGAGCTCTCCTGGCTCGACTTCAACGCCCGCGTGCTGGCCCTCGCCCGGGACCCGGAGATGCCGCTGCTCGAGCGGTGCAAGTTCCTGGCGATCTTCTCCAGCAACCTCGACGAGTTCTTCATGGTCCGCGTGGCGGCGGTGCAGGACGCCCTCGAGGCGGGCCGGCTGCCCTCGACCCCCGACCAGCTGCCGCGCGACGAGGTGCTCGACCGCGTCGCCGAGCGCGTGCGTGAGCTCACCGCCGAGCAGAGCCGCATCTGGAGCGAGGAGATCCGCCCGGCGCTCGCCGCGGACCGGCATCGAGGTCGTGCCCTACACCGGGCTCACCGACGACGAGCGCCGGCGCATCGACGACCAGTTCGACCGCGAGGTCTACCCGGTCCTCACGCCGCTCGCCGTCGGCCCGGGGCTGCCGTTCCCCTACATCTCCGGCCTGTCGCTGAACCTCGGCCTGCGGGTGCGCGACCCGGTGAAGGGCGAGACGCGCTTCGCCCGCATCAAGGTGCCGCCGCGGCTGCCGCGCTTCCTGCCGGTCGGACGACCGGCTGGTGCCGCTCGAGGACGTGATCGAGGCGCACGTCGACCGGCTCTTCCCGGGCATGCAGGTCGCTCGACACCATCGCGCTTCCGGGTCACGCGCGACGCGGACTTCTCGATCTCCGACGAGTCGGACGACCTGCTCGGGCGCCGTCGAGGCCCAGCTGCGCCGGCGCCGCTTCGGCCACGTCGTGCGCCTCGAGGTGGAGGCCGACGCGCCCGAGGGCCTCGTCGAGGACCTGATGGAGGCGCTCGAGGTCTCGAGCCGCGACACCTTCCGCATCCGCGCCGCCGCTCGACTTCACCTCGCTCTGGACGCTCGCCGCTGATGGACCGGCCCGGCTCTGCGCGACGCGCCGCTGGGAGCCGCGCACGCGCTCGCGCCTGCGGCCCGAGGAGGGCGAGCGCACGGACATGTTCGCGGCCATCCGCGACGGCGACATCCTGGTGCACCACCCCTACGACGACTTCCACACCAGCGTCGAGCGCTTCGTGGAGCAGGCCGTCGAGGACCCGAACGTCCTCGCCATCAAGCAGACCGTCTACCGCACCAGCGGCGACTCGCCGATCGTCCCGGCGCTCATGCGCGCCGCCGAGCAGGGCAAGCAGACCGTCTGCCTGGTCGAGGTGCAGGCCCGCTTCGACGAGGAGCGCAACATCCAGTGGGCGCGCGCCCTGGAGCGCGCCGGCGCCCACGTCGTCTACGGCCTCTCGGGCCTGAAGACGCACGCCAAGCTCTGCCTGGTCGTGCGGCGCGAGGGCGACCGGGTGCGCCGCTACGTCCACATCGGGACGGGCAACTACAACCCCTCCACCGCCCGCCTCTACACCGACCTCGGCATCTTCACCTGCCGCGAGGACATGGCCGAGGACGTCGCCGACCTCTTCAACCACCTCACCGGCTTCGCGCGGCCCCCGATGTACCGCCGCACGCTGGTGGCGCCGGCGCACCTGCGCGACGGCGATCATCCGCGAGATCGACCGCGCCATCGAGGGCCACCCACCCGAGTCGCCCTCGCGGGTCGTGATGAAGCTGAACTCGATCATCGACGGGCCGATCATCGCGGCGATCTACCGCGCCTCCCAGGCCGGCGTGCCGGTCGACCTGATCGTGCGCGGCATCACCGGCCTGCGCCCGGGCATCCCGGGCGTGAGCGACAACGTCCGGGTGATCTCGATCGTCGGGCGCTTCCTCGAGCACGCCCGCATCTTCGCGTTCACGGTCGGCGGCGAGACGAGCTACTGGATCGGCTCGGCCGACATGATGGCCCGCAACCTCGACAACCGGGTCGAGCTCGTCGCGCCGGTCGACGATCCGCTCGCCTGCGACGAGATCCAGGCGCTGATCGACGTGCAGCTCGCCGACACCGCCCTCGCGTGGGAGCTCGGCGCCGACGGCGATCTGGCGCCGCATCGCGCCCGCGCCCGGGGCAGGAGCCGCTCAACTCCCAGGACGCCCTGATGGAGTACGCGAGCCGGCAGGCCCGCGCGGCCTGACGCCCGCGCGCGGCGTCGGCCTCCGGCGCGGGCGTCCGGTATCGTGGTCCGGGTGAGCACGAGACAATCCCCACCTGGACCCCGCCCGCGAAGCCGAGCTTCAACTCCCCGGCGGCCGACCTCAACCAGCTCCGCAACGAGGCCAAGCGGATCGCCGAGTCGGCGCCCGGGCAGCCCGTCCACAAGTCGGTCCTCGAGCGCGCCCGCGCGCTCGCGGTCGCCATCGAGCACGACCTCGGCCTGCCGGACGCCGCCGACGGCCTCTCGTACGCCGACCTCGCCGTCCTCCTCTCCCAGTCGAAGTAGGGCCGGGCCGGCGGGAGCCGATGCGTGGCGGCCCCGGCGGGGCCTATCCGGGAAGGTCCATCGTGAGCCGCGCGACCACGCCGTAGTCGGCGTCGGGCGGCATCCGCTCGAGCGCGCCGAGCGCGCGTGCGCGACGGCCTCCAGGGGCTCCGGCGTCGAGGTCCGCGGCGTGGCCGAGGTCCTTCAGCAGGTTGCGGACCGTGAAGCCCGGCTCGTGCTCGCCCTCCAGGACGCGCGGGAACAGGTTGCGCAGCTGCCACGAGTCGCCGGAGGAGCGCATCACCACCTCGCGCGCGAGCGCGGGGTCGAGGCCGGCGCGCTGGCCCGCGCCGAGCGCCTCGGCCGTCGCCACCGTGATCGTGGCGACGAGCATGTTGTTGACGAGCTTGGCCACGAGCCCGAGGCCGACCGGGCCGCAGTGGACGCGCTTGGCCGGGTCGCCCATCGCGTCGAGGGCGGGTGCGGCGACCGCGAGGGCGGCGGCGTCGCCGCCGCACATGATGGCCAGCGTGCCCGGCGGCCGCGCCCGTCGGGCCCGCCGCTCACCGGGCAGTCGAGGTAGGCGACGCCGCGCCCGGCGCAGCGCGCGGCCAGCTCGCGCGCGACGGCGGGGGCGATGGTGCTCATCTCGACCAGCGACGGGGGCGGGCGCCCGGGCCGACGAGCATCGCGGTGACCACCTCGACGACGTCGGGCGAGTCGGTGACGCAGGAGCAGGCCAGGTCGGCGCCCGTCGACGGCCGTCGGCGACCGAGGCGGCCAGGGTCGCCGGCAGGCCCTCCGCCCGGGCCGGGGTGCGCGCGTACAGCCGCACCTCGTGGCCGGCCGCCGCCAGGTTGCGGATCATTCCCGAGCCCATGAGGCCGGCGCCGACGAAGCCGATGACCACGCGGCCACGATAGCGGCTCGCCGCGCGGCCGGGGGAAAGGGGTGAGGGCCGCCCCGACGCTCGACCACACGATCGGGGGAGCGATGCCCAGAAATCACGAAGCGCTGTGCCCGAGCGCCTCGTGCCTCCGAACTGCCGCGCGGGGGCAGTAGGACGACCCTCGATGCGAAGAATGCCCGCGCCGGCGCGCCGGTTCGCCCCCCGTGGGGATGGTCCGGCGGCTCGCGGACCAAGCCGTCGGGGGAGGTTTCGCGCTCGACCCGCGACGGGCTCCCCGGCTTGCGCCGGGCCGTCGTGGACGGATATCCAGCCCCGATGAGCACCGCTCCCACCGAGAGATCGTTCGCCGGTCGATCGGATCGCCGATCCGCCGCCTCGGTGGTCTGGTTCGTCGACGTGGTGCTCGGCACGACCCGCCGCTCGGTGCCGACGACATCACCGGCGTCGCCAGCCAGTTCGCCTACAACGCGTTCCTGGCGACGGTGCCGTTCCTGCTTCGTGCTCGTCTCGATCATCGGTCTCGTCGCCGAGCCCGACACCTTCGACGAGTTCCTCGCCGACGACGCCGACAACGCCATCCCGGTCGAGCTGCGCGAGCCTCCTGCGCTCGCTCCCTGAAGTCCGCCACGGCCAACACCGGCCAGGCGGCCACCTTCCTGATCATCGGCCTGATCGGCGCCCTCTACGTGTCGGCGAACGTGATGGGCGCCCTCGTCGGCGGCCTCGACCGGGTGCGCGGCGTGCGCCACCGGCCCTGGGTGCGCGGCAAGCTGGCGGCCCTCGTGATCGCGATCGCCACGAGCGTCCTGGTGGTGGCGACCACGCTCGCCCTGATCGGCGGATCGCGCCTGGTGGAGAGCGTGGCCGAGGCGATCTTCGGCAAGGGCGCCCCGAACGTCGCCGGCCGGCTGCTCTACCTGATCGGCACGCTCAGCCTGCTGGTGTTCACGATCGCCGTCTACCACTTCGGCCCGAACGCCCCCAAGCCGGCGGCTGCTGGCGGCCATGCCCGGCGCGGTCGTGGGGGTGGCCCTCTGGGTCGGCGTCACCCGCCTCTTCGCGATCTACATCGAGAACTTCGACTCGTACAAGACGGTCTACGGAGCGCTCGCCGGCGCCGCGATCTACCTGATCTTCCTCTTCCTCACCTGCGTGTCGCTGCTGATCGGCGCCGAGGTGAACGAGCAGATCTATGCGATGCGCCAGAAGCGGCGGCGCGATCTCGACGTGACCCAGGTCTACTGACTGAGGCTCAGGCTCGAGTTCAGGCTCAGGTCTGGCAGGTGGGGCACCAGAAGGTCGTGCGGTTGGCGTCGCCCTGGCCGCGCGAGAGCACGCGCGTGCCGCAGCGCCGGCACGGCTTGCCACGGCGACCGTAGACCCAGGTGCGCTCCCGGCTCCACGGCGGGGCGGCCGGGGGCCGGTAGGTGCGGATCGCGCCGCCGTCGCGCACGCCCTCGGCCAGCAGGCCGGGCCGCCGTCGCGCCGAGCGCCGCGGCCTCCTCGGGCGTGAGGCGTGCCCACGGCACGCCACGGGTCGATGCCGGTGAGGAAGCAGGTCTCGCTCTTGTAGACGTTGCCGATGCCCGAGACGACCCGCTGGTCCATGAGCGCCTCGCCCACCTGGCGCGAGGGCTCCAGTCGGCCGAGCGCGGCACCCGCGGCCGCCCCCGGATCGACGCCGTCCCCGAGCAGGTCGGGGCCGGTCGCACGAGCGCCGCGCGGCAGCGGCTCCCCCGGCTCCAGCAGCCGCACCTGGGGGCAGCGGTGGAGCGCGGCCACGTGGCGCTCGGTCCAGAGGGCGAGGAAGAGCCCGCCGCGGTTCGGTTGCCGCGTTGCGGGCATCAGGCGCCACACCCCGCTCATCATCAGGTGCGAGTGCAGCACGCGGCCGCTCGCGAATCGCAGCAGGTGGTGCTTGCCGACCGCCTCGGCGGCGGTGACGCGGTCGCCCGCGCAGGCGCTCGGGCAGCCGCTGGTCGCGCCAGTCGCGGCTCGGGCGCCTCCACCCGCACCAGCGCGTGGCCCACCAGCGCCGCGGTGAACCGGATCGCGTTGCGGTGGCTGACCTGACCCTCGGGCACCGGATCACGATAGTGCGGGCCGGGTAGCCAAACGCCGGGCCGATGGTCAGAATCACCCCGTGAGCGAGAACCGCGACGAGCCGACCCGCGAGCCCGAGGCCCCGCGGCCGTCGCTGAAGAGGCGCCTGCTGCTCTGGGGCGGGGCGATCGTGGCGATCGTGGCGGGCTACTTCATCGCCGCCGCCGCTCTGCCGCGGTGGTGGTCGCACCGGGTGGGCGACCAGGTCGACGGCAGCCTCAGCGCCGGCATCGGCATCGGGCTCTTCTACGGGTTCGTCTTCACCTTCATCCCGATCCTGATCCTCACCTTCGCGATCCGGCGCAAGCGGTCGTGGAAGGCGCGCGGCTGGATCGCGGCCGCGGCGCTCGTGCTGGCCCTGCCCAACCTCCTCACCCTGGGCATCGTGATCGGCAACAGCAGCGCCGCCCACGCCGGCGAGCGCACGCTCGACGTGGACGCGCCGAACTTCCGCGCCAGCTCGCTGATCGGCGCCATCGTGGGCGTCATCGCGGTGGTCGGCGTCCGCTTCCTGCTCCTCTCCCGCGCCCGCGCCAAGGGCCGCGAGTCGGAGCTGCGCGACGAGCTCAAGGGCCGCGACGAGGCCGCCAAGGCCGCGGCCGAAGCGGAGAAGTAGCTGCCGGTCCGGATCTCCTTCGTCTGCCTCGGCAACATCTGCCGCTCTCCGACCGGCGAGGCGGTGATGCGCCACCGGATCGCCGAGGCCGGCCTGGACGGGGAGATCGTCGTCGAGAGCGCCGGCACCGGTTCGTGGCACGTCGGCGCACCCGCCCGACTCGCGCGCCGCCGCCGAGGCCCGCGACCGCGGGATCCCCATGGACGGGCGCGCGCGCCAGTTCGAGGCCGCCGACTTCGCGCGCCTCGACCTCGTGCTCGCGATGGACGCCCAGAACGCCGCCGACCTGCGGGCGCTGGCGCCCGACGCCGCGGCCGCGGCCAAGGTCCGCCTGCTGCGTGAGTTCGACCCATCGGCGATGGGTCGCCCCGCGGACGGCGAGGTGTCGGTCCCCGACCCCTACTACGGTGGCCCGGACGGCTTCACCGACGTCTTCGACATGGTCGACGCGGCCTGCCGCGGCCTGCTGGAGCATCTGCGCGCGGGGCCGCTCGGCGCGCGATGAGCCTCCCCCGGGAGCTCGCGGGCGCCCTCGCCGAGGCCCTCGGCGCCGTGCCTGTGGCGTCGAGCCCCCTCGGTGGCGGGAGCATCGACCAGGCGGCGCGCGTGTCACCTGGACGACGGCCGCGTGATCTTCGTCAAGCACCACCCCGGCGGCGCGCCCCCCGGATCGTTCGCGGTCGAGGCGTCCGGCCTGCGCTGGCTCGCGGAGGCCGGCGCCCTGCGCACTCCCGCCGTGATCGCGGCGGGGGACGCGCCCGGGCCCGGCTTCCTCGCCCTGGAGTGGATCGACGATGCGGTGTCCGTCGCCTCGGCGACGACGGCCGGGGCTGAGGGATTCGGGCGCGCCCTCGCCGCCCTCCACGGGTACGGCGCGCCGTCCTTCGGGCTCCACGAGGACAACCTGATCGGCGGGCTCCCCCAGGACAACACGCCCGCGCCGAGCTGGGCGGAGTTCTACGCCGACCGCCGCCTGGAGCCCCTCGCGCGCCTCGCGGTGAGCCGGGGTCGCCTCGCGACCGGCTTCCTCACGCGCCTGGAGCGGCTGCGCCCGCTACTCGGGGAGCTCTGCGGGCCCCCGGAGCCGCCGGCGCGCCTGCACGGCGACCTCTGGAACGGCAACGCGATGATCGACGCCCACGGGGCGCCGGTGGTCATCGACCCGGCCGTCCACGGCGGCCATCGCGAGATCGATCTGGCGATGATGCGCCTGTTCGGCGGGTTCCCCGAGGCGACGTTCGCCGCCTACGCCGAGGTCCATCCGCTCTGCGAGGGCCACGAGCGGCGCGTGGAGCTGTTCCAGCTCGCGCCCATCCTGGTCCACGTCTGCCTCTTCGGCGGCGGCTACGCCCGCTCGGCGGAGAGGATCATGGCCCGCTACCTCACGGGTGCGGCCGGGTAGGTCCGCGCCCGTCCGGGTGGTGTCCGGAGTCCCTCATGCCCGCAGCACCAGGCCGCGCAGGTCGGTGCGAAAGCCGGCGTCGGCGAGCGGCGCCTCGAGGGGCGACCCGAACACCGGCTCGCCGTCGACGCGCTCGATCGCCACCTTGCGGCGGCGGTCGGCGAGGACCCAGTCGGCGAGCGCACGCACCGCCCGGGCGAGGGCGGGCTCGTCGGTCCCCTCGAAGGTCAGCAGGCCCTTGCCGCCGCGCTCCATGTAGAGCGCCGGAGCTCCGTCCACCAGCACCACCTGCGCGCCGAAGACCCGCGAGGGCGAGCGGTTGCCCTCCCGGGCCGGCCAGGGTGCGGCGGCCCCGTAGGGCTGGGCGGGGTCGGCGGCGCCGAGCACGATGACGCGCGGGTCGTCGTCGGGCTGCGCGTCGCGCAGGTCGCGCAGGCGCTCGACGGCGCCGGGCATCGCGAACTGCGCGCCCCCGAGACCGGCGATGAAGTAGCCGCGGCGCAGGGTCCCCAGCGTCTCCAGCTCGCCGAGTGCGGGGTAGATCGCCGAGTACCCGCCGGGGACGCCCTCCGCCAGGGTGGCCGAGCGCGTCAGGACGCCGTGGCGTCCGGTGAGCAGCTCGGCGGTCGCGCGGCGGCGCTCGGCGGGATCCACGTCGCCCCGGAAGAGCCGGTCCGCCAGCGACCAGCGCCCGGCCACCGCCGAGGGCGCCGCCCGCCGCGCGCCCAGCCTGCGCCTGCCGCCGGAGCTCGGGCGCTGCAGCTGGGGCAGCCGGCGCGGGGCGCGCAGGGGCAGCCAGAGGTCGTTGGTGACCTCCCCGGCCCAGACCATGCCCCAGAGCGCCGTGAAGACCTCCTCGCGCGGCGCGGCGGCGGCGACCAGGAGGTCGTCCCAGAAGCTCGCCCCGGCGCCGAGCGCCGCGCGCAGGGCGTCGGCCACCGGCCCCTCGGGCGGGGGGTCGGCGGGGGGCTGGCCGAGCAGGGCCGCGTCCTCGCGGAAGAAGAGCGCGATGCGGCCACCACCCACCCCGCCGGCGCCCGCGCCGACCCAGACGATCTCGCCACGGGCGGCCAGCTCGTCGAGGGCGGCGGGACCGTAGCCCGCGACCCGGCGCGGGAAGACCTCGGTCTCCCACTGCGCCGGCGGCAGGGCGAGCCCCTGCAGGCTCGCGAGGGCGTCGCGCAGCGCCTCGACCCCATGGGTCGCCCCGGGACGGTCCACCCGCTGCCAGTCGGGCAGGAAGCGGCCGAGGGCCCCGGGCTCGGCCGGCTCGATCTCGCGCCGCAGCGCCGCCAGGCTGGCGCGCCGCAGGCGTCGCACCACCTCGGCGTCGCACCACTCGCGGCCCGAGCCGCCGGGACGGAGCTCGCCGAGTACCAGGGTCCCGTCGGCCTCCAGGATGGCGAGCGGCGGCTCCAGTGCGCCCGCCGGCAGCGCGTAGCGGCCGGCGGGCTCGGCCGTGTGGAAGGGGCCGTGGGTCCGCGCGAAGCGCGCGACGATGCCGCGCAGGGCGTCGGGGACGCTCTCGAGGAAGGCCTCGGGGATGCCCGAGGGCGGCATCGCGCCCAGCCCGTCGCGGTAGCGCCCGGCGTCCTCGGCGGCGATCACACGCTCCTCGCCGCCGATGCGCATACGGCAGGCGCGCCGCTCGGCGATCAGGTCGGCGATCCATCCGGAGGCGCTGCGCGGCTCGGTCACGCGGAGCGCGATCTCGGCGTCCGAGAGGTCGCCGACGCGGCGCAGCAGGTCGTGCAATCCGTCGGCGCTGCGTGCGCGGGCACGCTCGGAGAGTCCCTGGAGGTCGGCCTCGAGCGTCTCGAGCGCCCCGGGGTCGATCAGGTCGCGCAGCTCCTCCTGGCCGAGCAGCTCGCGCAGCAGATCGCGGTTGAGGGAGAGGGCCTGGGCCCGGCGCTCGGCCACCGGGGTGTCGTCCTCGTACATGTAGGAGGCGACGTACTCGAACAGCAGCGAGCCGGCGAAGGGGGAGGCCGTGGTCGTCTCCACCTCGACGACCGCGAGCTCGCGCGACTCGATCCGCGAGAGCACGCCGCGCAGGCTCGGCAGGTCGAACCAGTCGTTGAGGCACTCGCGGTAGGTCTCGAGGATCACCGGGAAGCTGCCGAACCTCCGGGCCACCTGCAACAGCGACGAGGCCTTCAGGCGCTGCTGCCAGAGCGGCGTCCGCATCCCCGGGCGGCGCCGGGGGATGAGCAGCGCGCGCGCGGCGTTCTCGCGGAAGCGCGCGCCGAACAGGGCGGTGGCGCCGAGCTCGCCGAGGACCAGCTCGTCGAGCTCGTCGGGTGCGATCAGGGCGATGTCGGGCGCGGGGGCGGTGTCGGCGTCGGGCAGATGCAGCGCGATGCCGTCGTCGCCCCAGATCGTGTGGGCCTCCTGGCCGGTCTGGGCCCGGATCCGGGCGCCGACCGCCAGGGCCCACGGCGCGTGCACGCGCGCGCCGAACGGCGTCAGCACGCACAGGCGCCAGTCGCCGATCTCGTCGCGGAAGCGCTCGACCACGATCGCCCGGTCGCTCGGCACGGTTCCCGTGGCCAGGGCCTGGTCCTCGAGGTAGTTCATGAGGTTGCGCGCGGCGCGCTCGTCGAACGAGCTCTCGGCGCGCAGGCGGGCCGCGCCGCGCTCGGGCCCGGCCACGATCAGCTCGCGCGCCAGGCGGCCCACGGCCTCGCCCAGCTCGTAGGGGCGCCCCACTCCCTCGCCCTTCCAGAACGGCACGGCGCCCGGAGCGCCCGGAGCCGGCGTCACGATGACGCGGTCGCGGGTGATCTCCTCGATGCGCCAGGTGGAGGCGCCGAGCATGAAGGTCTGGCCGCTGCGCGCCTCGTAGACCATCTCCTCGTCCAGCTCGCCCACCCGGGCCCCGTCGGGCAGCACGACCGTGTAGAGGCCGCGATCGGGGATCGTCCCGGCGTTCTGCACCGCCAGGGCCCGCGAGCCGTCGCGGCCCCTCACCATGCCGGTGGTGCGGTCCCACACCACGCGCGGGCGCAGCTCGGCGAACTCGTCCGACGGGTAGCGGCCGGCGAGCATGTCCAGCACCCCCTCGAGCTGCTCGCGCGAGAGCTCGGCGAAGGGGTAGGAGCCGCGCGCGATCGCCTCGAGGTCGTCGACGCTCCAGGCGCCGTCCGAGCAGATGGCCACCAGCTGCTGGGCGAGGACGTCGAGGGGCAGCCGCGGGACGTGGGTCTCCTCGATCGCCCCGCGGTGCATGCGCTCGACCACCGCCGCGCACTCGAGCAGGTCGCCGCGGTACTTGGGGAAGACCCGGCCGCGGCTCGGGGCGCCGACCTGATGCCCCGCCCGCCCGATCCGCTGCATGCCGCGGGCGACGCTGCGCGGGCTCTCCACCTGGATCACGAGGTCGACGGCGCCCATGTCGATGCCGAGCTCGAGGCTGCTCGTGGCGACCAGGCAGGGGAGGGCGCCGGCCTTGAGCTGCTCCTCGATCAGGGTGCGCTGCTCGCGGGCCAGACTCCCGTGGTGGGCGCGGGCGACCTCCTCCTCGGCGAGCTCGTTCAGGCGCAGGGCGAGGCGTTCGGCCAGGCGGCGGTTGTTGACGAAGATCAGCGTCGATCTGTGGGCCCGCACCAGCGCCAGCAGCTCCGGATACATGGCGGGCCAGATCGAGCGGCGGCGCGACTCGGTTCCGGCCATCGCGATCTCGTCCTCCGGCGGCGGCTCGGCGCCCCCGAGCTCGCGCATGTCGTCCACCGGTACCACGACCTCGATCTCCAGCTGCTTGGCGGCGCCGGCGTCCACGATCTCGACCGGGCGGGGGCGCCCCTGCGCGTCCTGGCCCCCGAGGAAGCGGGCGATCTCCGACAGGGGGCGCTGGGTGGCCGAGAGCCCGATGCGCTGCAGGGCGCCCCCGTCCTCCTCCACCAGGCGCTGGAGGCGCTCCAGGCTCAGCGACATGTGGGCGCCGCGCTTGGTGCCGGCGACAGCGTGGATCTCGTCGATGATCACCGACCGGATCCCCCGCAGGATCTCGGTGCCGCGCGAGGTCAGCAGCAGGTAGAGGCTCTCGGGCGTGGTGATCAGGATGTCCGGGTGCGCGCGCAGCATCCGCTGGCGCTCGCGCTGGGGGGTGTCGCCGGTGCGCACAGCGACGGAGATCTCGGGCGCCTCCCGTCCGTGGCGGCGAGCCACGGCCCCGATGCCCGCGAGCGGGCCGCGCAGGTTGCGCTCGACGTCGTAGTTGAGCGCCTTCAGGGGCGACAGGTAGAGCAGCCGGGCGGGCTCGCGGCCCTCGATCCGGTCGGCCACGATCCCGTTGAGCGCCCACAGGAAGGCGGCGAGGGTCTTGCCGGAGCCGGTGGGGGCGAGGATGAGCGAATGCGCCCCCGCGGCGATCGGCGGCCAGCCGCGGCGCTGGGCGGCCGTCGGCTCGGCGAACGCGCCCTCGAACCACTCGCGCACGAGGGGATGGAAGGGGAGGAGGGCGGGGTCGTGACCGCCGACCGTCGGTGCCGTCGTGCTCACCCGTCGATGGTACCCCCGGCCGCGGAGATCACCCCCGTCCTCCGCCGCGAGCAGCACGCGGTCACCGCGCCGAGCGATGACCGGCGGAGCGTGGCGCCCTCGTCGGCCGGCCCGCTCAAGCGGGCCCCTGCAGGCGCCGATGTCGCCTGCAGACCGCTCCCCGGGAACGCCGCCTTGCCCATCGACACCCAGACCGCCGGCTACGCCCAGGCCATCGCCCGCGTGCGCGAGATCATCGCGCCCCTGCAGCCGGCCGCGCCGCCCGCCACGACCACGACCGGCGACTTCGCCGGCCGGCTCTCGTCGGCGATGAAGCCCTCGGCGGCGGGCGGGGCCCCCACCACCGCGGCCGGGTACACCTCGCAGGCGGCCGCGATCGGCGCGCCGGCTCCCGCGACCGGAGGCGCACACGGCGCTCAGATCGCCGCGATCGCGACGGCCGAGCTCGGTGTGGCCGAGCAGCCGCCCGGATCCAACGACGGCGGCCGGATCGCCCAGTACCGCACCGCGACGGCGGGCTCGGGCGTCGGACCCTGGTGCGCCTACTTCACCTCCTGGGTGGCCGCCCAGGCGGGCGTGCCGGTCGGGCCCGACGGCGCCGGCCTCGGCTACGTGCCCACGGTCAAGCAGTGGGCCGAGCAGAGCGGCCGCTACATCCCCGCCGGATCGGCGCCGCCGCAGGTCGGCGACCTCGTGGTCTTCGACCGTCGCGGCGACGGCGTGCTCGATCACATCGGCGTGGTCACCGGCACCCGCCCCGACGGCGGCATCGAGACCGTCGAGGGCAACTCCAGCGACAAGGTCTCGGCCCGCAGCTACGGCCCCGACGGCTACGCGGGCCTCGTCCGCCTGGTGGCGCCCGGCACCTGATCCTGTGGTGCGGTCCAAGTGGACCCCGCCCCGAGGTCCACTTGGCCGCGACACCGAGGTCCACTCGGCCGCGACACCGAGGTCCATTTGGCCGTGACACCGAGGTCCATTTGGCCGCGACACCGAGGTCCACTTGGCCGTGACCTCCGGGCGCGGCCCTTCCGGCGTCGTGTTCCGGGGCCCCGCCTGGCGGTATCCTGCGCCACGTGGGAACCGAGACACCCGTCAAGCCGCGCACGGGCCGGCCCGGTTCGGGCAGCGGGCATGGTGATCCGTGCCACGTCATCGTGCTCAACGACAACCACAACACCTTCGAGCACGTGGCGGCGACGCTCGCCCGCTATCTCCCCGGGGTCGACTACGCCAAGGGGATGTCCCTCGCCCGGACCATCGACAGCGCCGGAGAGGCGCGCGTGTGGAGTGGCCAGCGCGAGCAGGCCGAGCTCTACTGGGATCAGCTGAAGGGCGAGGGCCTCACCATGGCCCCCCTGGGCTGACGGTCGTGAACGGAGCCGATTGGCTCCTCTCCGCCCTCGCCGCGGAGGGCATGCCCTGGTTGTTCGGCAATCCGGGCTCGACGGAGCTGCCGATCACCGACGCGCTGGGGCGCCAGGAGGGCGTCGGCTACGCGCTCGCCCTCCACGAGTCGGTGGCGATGGGGATGGCCGACGGGTACGCGCAGGCCACCGGCGGGCCGGCGGCGGTCAACGTCCACGTCCAGCCCGGCCTCGCCAACGCGATGTCGGGGATCCTGAACGCCGCACGCTGCCGTGTCCCCCTGATCGTGACGGTCGGGCAGCAGGTGCAGGAGATGCTTCGCGAGGAGCCGTTCCTCGGCGGTGAGCTCGTGCGGCTGGCGGAGCCGGTGGCCAAGGGGGCCTGGGAGGTCGCGCGCGTCGAGGATCTGCCCCGCGCCTTCACGCGGGCGGTGCGCACGGCGACGGCGCATCCCCGCGGGCCGGTGGTGCTCAGCCTGCCCCTGGACGTCCAGGTGGCGGCGGCCCCGCCGGCGCACGCCCCCCTCGGCGCGGTACGAACCCCGTCCGCCGCCCGCCGCCGGGCTCGACCGGGCGGCCGCGCTGCTCGCGGGCTCCCGCTCGCCGCTGATCATCGCGGGCGATGGGGTGACGCACGCGGGCGCCGGAGCCCATCTCGCGCGTCTGGCCGACCGGCTCGGTGCACCGGTCCACGGCGAGCCGACCCCGGCCTCGGTTCCCCTGGCCACCGACCACCCGTTGTGGCGTGGCCCGCTGCCGCCCTTCGCCGCCGCGATCTCCCCGCTGCTCTCGCCCCACGACGTCGTCCTCGCCGTGGGCATGCCGGTCTTCCGCCTCTTCGGATCGAGCCCCGGCCCGGCGCTGCCCCCCTCCGCCCGGCTGGTCCACCTCGAGGTGGATCCGCACGAGATCGGCAAGGTCCATGCGCCGGCGGTGGGGTTGGTGGGCGACGTCGCCGCCGGGTTGCGCGGCCTCCTGGAGCGGCTCGGTGAACCGGCGCCCGGCATCGCCGAGCGCCGGGCCCGAGCCGTGGCGGCGACCGGCGACGCGCGCCGGGCGGCCCGGGCGCGCCTCGCGCGCGACGCCGCCGCCGGGCACGTGACGCCCTCGGCGTTCGCCCGCGCGATCGGTGGCGCCCTCGGGCCGCGCGACCTGCTCGTCGACGAGGCGCTCACCGCCGGCCGCGGCCTGCGCGCCGCGGTCAGCCGGCGCACGCCTGCCACCTGGCTGGCCCACCGGGGCAGCGCCCTCGGGTGGGGACTGCCCGCGGCGGTGGGGGCGATGCTGGCCGATCGCTCGCGCCGCGTGATGGCCGTCCAGGGGGACGGCAGCCTGCTGTTCGGGGTCTCGGCTCTCTGGACCGCCGCCAATCAGGGCCTCGGGACGGCGCTGGTCGTCGCCGACAACGGCGGCTACGAGATACTCCGGGCCGGCCTGGAGGGCATGACGGGCCGGCCCGAGGGCGCGTGGCCGGGGATCAGCCTGCGCGAGCCCGGTCTCGACCTGGCGGCCATCTGCCGCGGCTACGGCGCGTCGGCCGTCCGCGTGGACCAACCCAGCGACCTCCGCGAGGCGCTCACCGATCTCTGGCGCCGCACGGCCGACGGGCCGGCGGTACTCGTGGTCGGCGTCGAGGGCCGGACCGCCCCGGTCGGCTACCCGATCACCGCGCCGTAGTCGTCAGCCGCGCGGGCGGAAGCTCCCGTCGGCCGAGAACCGCGGCGCCCGCGAGCCGAAGTCCTCGCGCGACAGCCGCCGGATCACGCCGACGGCGTCGCCGCCCGGCGCGGGCACGCCCGAGCCCACGAGCTGTGTGGGGCGGATCCGCCCCGACAGAAGGTGCCGTCGGGGTTGACGCTCACCTGCAGCACGGCGCTGGTCGAGAGCGGCCCGCCCAGGCTGAAGACCTCGTAGCCCATGAAGTTCCCGAGGCTGTAGGCGATCAGGCGCTTCTTGTAGACCTCCATCCCGCGCAGGACGTGCGGGCCGTGGCCGATCACGAGATCGGCGCCGGCGTCCACGACGGCGCGGCTGAACGCCCGCGAATCGCCCCGGGGCTCCCCCAGGTAGGTCTCGGGCCCCGAGGGCACGCTGGTGCGGTCGCTGCCCTCCGCGCCCCCGTGGAAGGTGACGATCACGATCTCGGCCCTGCTCGCCGCCTCCCGCACCCGCGCCCGGGCCCTCGGGATGTCGAGCAGCGAGTCGGCCCACTCGTAGGCCGCGAAGCCGAGGATCGCCACGCGCTGGCCGTCGATCACCTGCACCGCCATCGTCCCGGGCCGCCCGGTGTTGCGGATGCCGACACGCCGGAGGGCGGCGACGGTCTGCCTCTGCCCGATGGCCCCGAAGTCGAAGGCGTGGTTGTTCGCGAGGTTCATGACCGTGAAGCCCGCCTCCTTCAGCCAGCGCGAGTAGGAGGGCGGCGTGCGGAACGCGTAGCAGTTCGGGCTCCCGGAGCCGCACTTCGACGAGCCGCCGGTGGCGAGGGTGCCCTCGAGGTTGCCGAGCACGACGTCGCCGGTCAGCAGGTCGTCCACCGCGTCGAAGAGCGTCCGGCCGCCGTCGGAGGGCAGGCCGTAGGGCAGGCTCCCCATCACGGTGTCCCCGACGGCGGCCACGGTGACGGGCTCGGCGTCGGCGACCGGCGGCACGGGGGCCGCGACGGTCGTCGTGCCGGTGACCTGGGACGCGCCGGCCGATCCCGGGGCGGACGCGCTCGCGGTGCCGGAGGACCCGCCCGTGTCGAGGACGGCCGCGATGCCGACCGCCGCGAGCATCACGGCGAGCAGGCCCGCCACGGCACGCCGCTGGCGGCGCACGCGGCGCCGCTGCTCGAGCCGCCGGGTCTGACGATCGCCCTCCACGGCGCGATCCTAGTCCCTGCCCCGGATTCCTCCCATCGGTGCGGTCCCGGCGGCGGCGATCGCCGCGATCTCGTCCTCGCGCAGGGCATCGTCGCGCAGCGTCACGCCGGCCCGCTCGCGCACCGCGTCGTCGATCGCGGCCACGACGTCGCCCGCGGTCACTCCCGGCGCGACCTCGTCCAGGCCGGTCGCCGTCGCCGCGAGGCCCTCGGCGAACGCCGCGCCCCGGCCCATCAGCCGCGCGAGGCGGACGGCGTCGAGCCTCATCGGGACACCCGCCTGCAGCAGCGCCCCAGCCTTGCGGCGCGCCTGTGAGAGCCCGGCCACCTTCCGGCCCCCCGCGAGCACCTCGAAGGGGGAGAGACCGCCGAAGCAGGCGTCCGCGGCCGGCCCGGGGCGGGCCCGAGCCATCCGGGCCGAGGCCACGTCGACGAGGGACACGTCGGCCGCACCCAGCCGGCGGAGGGCGGCCGCGATCGCCTCACCGAGCCAGCGGTAGGCATCGACCACGTCCTCTCCGGCGAGGGGGTGGCCGCGTGGCAGGGCGACGTCGAGTGCCAGCAGGTCACGGTCCCAGAGCACGGGGCCGCCTCCGGAGGAGCGGCGCACCACGGCGACGCCCTCGCCGGCGACGGCGTCCCAGTCGATCGGGGGATCGACGGCGAGCCGGCCCAGCACGAGGCCGGGGGAGGACACGGTCGACCAGGAGTGGACGGGGGCGGCCGCCCGGCTCCAGCGCCTGCAGGATGCCGACCGGTCGCGCCACGGCCTCCTGCGGCGTCAGCTCGGCCGGGCCGAGCCTCCGCCACACGGGGCGCTAGGAGAGGTAGGGGGCGACTCCGACCGCCTGCTGGGCGGCGTCCATGACCATCTCGCTGACCGTCGGGTGCGCGTGGATGATCTCGCCGAGCTCGGCGACGCTGAGCCCCTCCGAGATGGCGACGCCGACCTCGTGGATCATCTCGACGGCGTGGACGCCCATGATGGTCGCGCCGAGCAGCAGCCCGGTCTTCACGTCCATCACCAGCTGGGCGTAGCCGTCGGGCTCGCCCTCGCCGAGGGCCTTGCCCGAGCCCACGAAGCGGGCCTGGCCGAGCTTGACCTCGTACCCGGCCTCCTTCGCCTCGTCGGCGTTGAGGCCGACCGTGGCGATCTCGGGGTGGGTGTAGATGCAGCTCGGCACCACGGTGCGGTCCATCGGGACCATGTGGCCCGTGAGCGCGTTCTCGGCGGCGCGGCCGCCCTCGGCCGAGGCCAGGTGGGCCAGCTGGAGCCCGCCGATGCAGTCGCCGACGGCCCAGATCTTCGGGTTCTTGGTGCGCAGGTACTCGTCGACCACCACGTGCGCGCGGTCGTTGATCTCCACCCCGAGCTCCTCGAGGCCGATGCCCGCCGCCTGCGAGCGGCGACCGACCGACACGAGCAGCTTCTCGGCCGAGATGACGGTGCCGTCGTCGAGGGTCACGGTGACCCCGTCCTCGCGGTACTCGCTGACGGTCGCCTGGCGGCCGAGGTGGACGGTGACCCCGTCCTTCTCGAGCAGCTTCTGGAACTGGGTGGTGGTGCGCGCGTCCACGCCCGCGAGCAGGCGGGGGAGGATCTCGACGATCGTGATCTGCGTGCCGAGGGCCGCGAACAGGCTGGCGAACTCGCAGCCGATCACGCCGCCGCCGACCACGATCATGCTCTCGGGCACGGCCTCGAGGCGCAGGATCTCGTTGGAGGTCAGCACCGCGGGGTGGTCCATGTCGTAGCCCGGCAGCCCGGAGGGCTCGGTGCCGACGCAGACCACGAGGTGGTCGTACGGGATGCGCTCGTCGCCCACGACCACGACGTCGCCGTCCACGCGGCCCTCGCCGCGCACCACGGTGACGCCCTTGCGCTTGGCGGCGCCCTCGACCCCGGTGCGCATCTTGAGGACGATGTCCTCCTTGCGCTCCATCATCTTTGCGAAGTCAACCGACACCTCGGGCACCACGAGCCCGAACTCGCCGGCGTGGCGCACGCGGCGCAGGAGGTCGGCGGTGGCGAGGAGCGCCTTGGTCGGGATGCAGCCCCAGTTGAGGCACGTCCCGCCGAGCTCGGCCCGCTCGATCAACGTGACCTGCGCGCCGAGCTGCGCCGAGCGCAGGGCGGCGACGTCACCGGCCGGGCCTCCGCCCAGCACGACGACCCGGGTGGGCTCCGTCATCACTTCTCCTGTTCTGGATTCAGCGCTGCGGCGAGGAGTCGCTCCTGCTCGGCCTGGTGGGCCTGCGGGTACCCCTCGCTGGTGCTCGCACGGCGCGCGCGGCCGACGTAATCCAGGGCCACGCCGTCGGGCAGGATGCGCTCGAGCTGGAGCCGGATGAACTCCCAGGCGCCCATGTTGCGCGGCTCCTCCTGGACCCAGGTCACCGAGGTGACCCCCGGGTAGGCGGCGAGCAGCTCGGTGATCCGCTCCTCGGGGAACGGGTAGAGCAGCTCCACGCGGCCGATCGCGATCTCGGGGTGATTCGCCCGCTCGGCGTGGCCGTCGAGCTCGTGGAAGACCTTGCCCGAGCACAGCAGCAGTCGCGTCACCGCGTCGGGCGCGCTCACGCGGGCGTCGTCGAAGACCGGCTGGAAGGCGCCGTCGGTGAGGTCCTCGAGGCTCGACGAGGCGCTCTTGGCGCGCAGCAGGCTCTTGGGCGTGAAGATGATCAGCGGCCGCTGGCGGTCGGTGAGCGCCTGCTTGCGCAGCAGGTGGAAGTAGTTGGCGGCGGTGCTGCAGTTGGCGACGCGGATGTTGTCCTCGGCCGCCGCCTGCAGGAAGCGCTCGATGCGCGCGGAGGAGTGCTCGGGCCCGTTGCCCTCGTAGCCGTGGGGCAGGAGCAGCGTCAGGCGGGAGGTCTCGCCCCACTTCGCCCGCCCGGAGACGATGAACTGGTCGATCATCATCTGGGCGCCGTTGGCGAAGTCGCCGTACTGGGCCTCCCAGAGCACGAGCGCCTCGGGCGCCTGGGTGCTGTAGCCGTACTCGAAGCCCACCGCGGCGGCCTCCGAGAGTGGGCTGTTGTGGAGCTCGAGCGAGGCCGTGGCGCGCGGCAGGTTGGCGAGCGGCGTGTAGACGCGGCCGGTGTGCGGCGTCCAGGTCTCGCCCTCGCCGACGTCGTGCAGCTCCAGGTGGCGCTGGCTGAACGTGCCGCGGGCCGAGTCCTGGCCGGTGAGCCGGATCGGGACGCCCTCGGTGAGCAGCGACGCGTAGGCGAGCGCCTCGGCGTGGGCCCAGGTGATGCCTCCGTCGGGGCCGAGGGCCTCGCGACGGCGCTCCAGCTGGGGCACCAGCTTCGGGTGGATGGTGAAGCCCTCGGGCACGGTCAGCAGCTGCTCGTTGAGGCTGCGCAGCGTGTCGGCGGCCACCGCGGTGGCGTTGCCGTTGGCCTGGCTGGCGGCCGAGTGGTCGCCGTTGCCCTCCGAGCCGGTCTCGCCGCGGCTCACGACGGCGTCGTGGGCCTCGCGCAGGCGCCGCTCGGCGTCGGCGATCATCGTGTCGACCTGCTCGCGGGTGAGGATGCCCTCGTCCACCAGCTTCTGGGCGTAGATCTTGCTCGCGGGCGGGTGCGCCTTGATGGTCCGGCTCATGACCGGCTGCGTGTAGGCCGGCTCGTCGAGCTCGTTGTGGCCGAGGCGGCGGTAGCCGATCAGGTTGATCAGCACGTCGCGCTCGTAGCGCACGCGGTAGGCGACGGCGAGCTGCGCGGCGCTGATGCAGGCGTCGATGTCGTCGGCGTTCACGTGGATCACGGGCACGTCGAAGCCGCGCGCCAGGTCGCTGACGTGGTACGTCGAGCGCGAGTCGTACGGGTCGGTGGTGAACCCGATCTGGTTGTTGGCGATGATGTGCACGGTGCCGCCGGTGCTGTAGCCCCGCAGCGCCTGGAGGTTGAGCGTCTCGGCCACCACGCCCTGGCCGCTGAAGGCGGCGTCGCCGTGGATCACGACCGGGACGGCCGACTTGGGGTCGTGCAGCGGCTCGCGGGCCGAGCGGCGCGTCTGAAGGGCGCGCGTGTGGCCCTCGGCGACGGCGTTGACCTGCTCGAGGTGGCTCGGGTTGGCGGCCAGCTTCACGGTCACCGGGCGGCCGCTGCGGGTCACGTAGGTGCCCTCGGCGCCGAGGTGGTACTTCACGTCGCCGGCGGTCTCGCGGATCTCCTCGTCGCCCGACTCGAAGGCCATGTGGCCCTCGAACTCGGCGATGATCGACTCGGCCGGGCGCCCGACGACGTTCGTGATGAACGCCAGCCGGCCGCGGTGGGCCATGCCGAGCACGACCTCCGAGGTGCCCTCCTCGGCGACCAGCTCGATGACGGCGTCGGTGATCGGCACCAGGGCGTCCACGCCCTCGATCGAGAAGGTCTTCTGGCCGAGGTAGGTGCGCCGCAGGAAGCGCTCGAAGGCGTCCACCTGCACCAGGCGCTCGAGGATCGCGGTGCGCCGGTCGGGGCTGAGCGGGTCGCGCAGGCGGCCCGACTCGATCACGCCGCGCAGCCACAGGCGCTTCTGGTGGTCGGAGAGGTGCTCGATCTCGTAGGCGATCGTGCCGCAGTAGGCGGTGCGCAGGTGGGGAAGGGCGGCGGCGAAGCTCTCGCCGGGCACCTTCACGCGCAGCAGCGACGCGGGGATGCGGGCCATGACCTCCGGCGTCAGGCCGACGTTCTCGGCGTTCAGCGCCGGGTCGCCCTGGGGCTCGGAGCCGAGCGGGTCGAGCCGCGCGGCCAGGTGGCCGTGGCTGCGGTGCGCCTTCACCAGGCTCATCGCGGCGGCGACGCCCGCCAGCAGCGCGTCGTCGGCGACGGCAGCCACGGCGGCCGGGGCGCTGACGGCCGGGGCCTTCTCCTCCACCCGGGCGACGCCCAGGCCGAGGTCCGCACGCACCGCGTCGTAGAAGCCGTCGGCGCCGCCCAGCAGGCGGTCGATCTCCGCGAGGAAGGCGCCGCTCTCGGCGCCCTGGATCACGCGGTGGTCGTAGGTGCTGGTCATCGTCATGACCTTCTCGACACCCATCTCGCGCAGCGCCTCGGGCCGCGCCGAGGCGAGCCCGGCCGGGTAGCCGATGGCGCCGGTGGCGACGATCGTGCCCTGGCCCGGCATGAGCCGCGGCACCGAGGCGACGGTGCCGATGCCGCCCGGGTTGGTGAGCGTGATGGTCGCGCCCTTGAGCTCGTCGGGCTTCACCTGGCCGCCGCGCGTGCGCTTGACCAGGTCGTCGAAGGCGTCGAGGAAGCCGCGGAAGCCGTGGGCGGCGGCGTCGCGCACCACCGGCACCAGCAGCGACCGGCTGCCGTCCTTGCGCTCGACGTCCACGGCGAGGCCGAGGTTCACCGACTCGCGCACCAGCTTGTGGGGCTTGCCGTCGATCACCTGGAAGCCGGTGCCCATCGAGGGCAGCGCCTGCGCGGCGCGGATGATCGCCCAGGCCACCAGGTGGGTGAACGACAGCTTCTCGGAGCGCCCGGCCTCCTTGAGGTCGCCGTTGATCTGGCGCCGCTGCGCGTCCAGCGTCGCGACCCCGAGGGTGCGGAAGCTGGTCGCCGTGGGGATCGAGAGGCTCTCGTCCATGTAGCCGGCCAGCGCGGCGGCGGGGCCGCGCAGGATGACGGCCTCCTCGCCGGCGGCGAGGCGGGCGCCGGCGCCGCGGCGCCGTTCCCGCCCGCCGGGGCGGTGAGGACGTCGGACTTGCGGATGATCCCGCCGGGGCCGGTTCCGGTGATCGCGGAGGGGTCGACGCCCTTCTCGAGCGCGAGGCGCCGGGCGACGGGGGTGATCTTCGGCCACTCGAGGTCGGCCGCGGCCGTCGATCCGGCGGCGGCCGGAGCGGAGGCGGGTGCCGCCGGGGCCGCGGGTGCCGCCGGGGCGCCGGCCGCGGGGCCCGCGCCGGAGGCGATCTCGCCCAGCGGGATTCCGACGGTGAAGGTCTCGCCCGCGGGTACGGCGATCGAGGCGATGCGCCCGGCGGCGGGGGAGGGGACCTCGAGGTTGACCTTGTCGGTGGAGACCTCCACGACGATCTGGTCGACCGCGACGACGTCGCCGACGGCGACCCGCCACTCCACCACGACCCCCTCCGTCACCGACTCCATGTCGGGCAGGACGATCGGGACGATCGGGCCGGGCTCGGCGTCGCCGGCGGGCGCGGCGGGGGCCGCGTCGCCCCCGGCGGCGGGCTCCGCGGAGCCGTTGCCCGCGGCGTCGCCGGTGGTCAGCTCGGCGAGGAGCGCTCCCACCTCGACCGTCTCACCGGGCGCGGCGACGATGCGCGAGACGCGTCCGGCGGCGGGGGCGGGGACCTCGACGTCCACCTTGTCGGTGGTCACGTCGAGCAGGGTCTGGCCGGCCTCGACGATGTCGCCCTCGGCGACCCTCCATTCGACCACGATGCCCTCGGTGACCGATTCGCCGAGTTCGGGCAGTACTACCTGGATGGTCTGGGAGGAGGTCGTTGACACGCCGAGTTCCTAGGCTATCGCGATCGCCACTCGGATGGCGGCGGAATTGTCGCTCGAGGCCACATTCGGCGGCAGCCGGCGTTCTCCTGAGGCGCGGGGAGCGTCATGGTCCTCGGCCGCCCCGACCCACCCGGGCGGAGCTACTCGCCGAGCTCCAGGATCCGCTCCATCGCCTCGGCGACGGCGTCACGCTGGCTCTGGGTGAGCCTGCCGAGGCGGGCGATGACCGCGTCGGAGTCGTCGAACTCGAGGTCCCGGGCGACCCGCGTCAGCTCACGGAGAGCTCCCTGGCGTTCCCATTCATCAACGGGAGGGCTCAGGTGGAAGGCGCGTGCGGTGGCGATCTGCTCGCTCTTCTTCTTCATCTCGCACGGGACCCTATGCCCCGATCCGGGTCGGCGCACCCCCTCGATGGTCCAGTTCGGGCCGTACGTTCCCGGAGGGGATACGGTTCACCCGTGAATGACATGAGCGTCCCGTCCCCGCTCCCGCCGCAGACCTCGCTCGGCCCGGTGCGCCTGCGCGTGGCCGACCTGGAGGGCGTGGCGTCCTTCTACCGCCGCGCCGTCGGGCTCCACGACCTCCCCTCCCCCGAGGGCGGCGTCCGCCTCGGCACGCTCGCCGGCGCGCCGCTGGTCGAGCTGGTCGGCGACGCCGCCGCACCCGCTCGCCCGCCGCGCAGCACCGGGCTCTTCCACCTCGCGATCCTCCTGCCCACCCGGGCCGACCTCGCCCAGGCGGTGCACCGCGTCGCGGGTGCGGGGTGGGGGTTCAGCGGAGCGGCCGACCACCTGGTCTCGGAGGCTCTCTACCTCGACGACCCCGAGGGCAACGGCATCGAGATCTACCGCGACCGCCCCCGCGAGGAGTGGACCCATCGCGACGGCGAGCTGGAGATGGCCACCCTGCCGATCGACCTCGACGGCGTGCTCGGCGCCCTCCCCGCGGGAACGCCCGACGAGGGCGTGCCCGACGGCGCCGTGATGGGCCACGTCCACCTGCAGGTGCGCGACATCCCCGAGGCCGAAGCCTTCTACAGCCGGGCGCTGGGCTTCGAGGTCATGGTCCGCGGCTATCCCGGCGCGCTCTTCGTGGCGGCGGGCGGCTATCACCACCACCTCGGGCTCAACACCTGGGGGACGCGCGGCGCCCCGGCGCCCCCGGTGGGCGCCCGGGGGCTCGACCGGTACACGGTCGTCCTGCCGTCCGGGGCGGATCTGGAACTGGCCGCCGCCCGCCTCGCCTCGGCGGGGTACGACGCCGCCGGCTCGTGCGGCGGCCTCGCCACCGCGGACCCATCGGGCAACCGCGTCCTGATCGGGGTCGCCGCCGGCTGACCGCCGGTCCCGGCGACGATTCGCCGGGTCGCGGGAATAAATCGCCGAATCCGCCGTCCTTCTCTTTCGACAGTCGTCAATCGGGTCGGAGGTGACCGTGACAGTGCAGACCGTGACCCCCCATCGCCGGCCCCGGCGCCGGCGACCGGCGCGGCTCGCCGCCCTGACCACGCTCGCGGCCGGTGCCGCCCTCGCGGGCGGTCTGTCCGCGCCGTCCCGCGCGGACGCGGCGGCCTGCTCGAGTTTCGCGAACATGACCGTCGGCTCCGCGGCCAGCACCACCATCCCCGTCACCGGCGCGGACTGCGTTGACGTGGGCAACGGCGAGGTCGAGATCGACACCCCCCGCCTGCTCTCGAGCCAGGCCGTCGAGGTCCGCGGCAAGATGATCCTCAACCTCGCCCGGACCACCCTCCGCCAGAAGTCGGTGGGCCTACCTCTCGTCGCCGCGATCAAGAACTCGGGCGGGGACTACCAGCCGTTCATCGCCGGGACGCTCACCGTGGAGGAGGGGGGCATCTGCGACGTCGTCGCGGCTCCCAGTCAGGGGCTCAACACGGTGGTGACTCCGGAGGGCCTGCCACTCGACCTGCGCACCAACGACGAGGCCCGGCTCGTCCTCCAGCAGACCAACTGCCGCGACGCCATCGGCCTCAACGTCGAGCAGCCGGCCCTGAAGACCGTCGCCAAGCTTCTGAAGTTCAATCTCAGCCCGACCCTGAAGACCCCCGGCGGCACCTCGGTCGCGATCCCGTCGTACTTCGCCCTCGACGAGTCGCGCGGCGGCCGCGTCTTCGGCACGCTCGGGATGGTCGTGCCGCTGCCGATCGGCGACAGCAAGAGCCTCGTCGTGGAGACCGGCGTGGAGGTCTCGCGCCTCGAGGGCCTCAGGCCCACCTCGCTCTCCGCGACCTATGCCGGCAAGTTCCCGGTCTTCCCGGGGCTCAAGGTCGCCAACCCGGGCGTCAGCATCGACCCGGTCGACAACCGGTACGGCGCGGGGGCGCTCTTCCTGCTGCCCGGCGACTTCGCCGTCGGCGGGACCTTCAACCTGCAGAACGGCGCCTTCCAGACGCTCGGCGCCGACGTCCGCCTCCCCGCGCCGGGGCTCTTCCTGGGCCCGACTCTCGGTGGCACCACGCTGGAGTCCTTCGGCGCCACCCTCACCCGGACGGGCTCGGGCCAGCGCCCGGGCGTGGCCGGCACCAACACCGTGAGTTCGATACGGCTCGAAGGGCGGGCGAGCCTGTCGCTCGGTCCGGTCATCGTCACGCCCGCCGGCAGCATCAGCGCCCTCGTCGCCGACATCAACATGACCGTGAGCGGGCCGGCTATCCAGTTCTCCGGCACCGCCGAGGCGCTCGGCCGGCTCCTGAAGCTCGGCGACGCGCGCATCCTTCTGTCGGCCAAGCCCTTCCGCGTCGAGGCCGAGGCCAACGTCGCCTTCCCCTCGACCCAGGCAGCGATCGTCCGCGGACGGATGTTCATGGGCATCACCGGCTCGGCGTTCACGGCCCTCGGCACGGTGGTCTTCCAGATTCCCGAGCCGGTCCCGGTCATCGGGGGCCAGGTCCTCGGAGGCGTGAGCGCCATCGCGTCCGACAAGGCGATCGGCGGGGTCATCACGGTCGACCCGCCGGTCATCAAGCCCCTGACCATCGGCGCGGCGTTCGTCAGGCCCCTGGGCAGCGGCGGCTTCCAGATCATCCGATCGATCACGCCCTTCATCACGGTCCAGCCCCAGCCGCTCTCGCTCAACGAGCGCATCAGCGGTCAGGGGGTCAAGGGCGCGACCGCCGTCGGTGACGTCGCCTTCGACGTGGCGACCCTCACCGGGCAGTCGCTGATCGAGGTGGGCGGCACGGCCAGGAGCGTGAGCATCATCGGGCCGGACGGAAAGCGCGTGAAGACCTACGCCCTTCCCTCCGGGGGGGTCGGGGTCAACCTGGCGGTCGCCGGGCTGAAGGCGGGTCGCCACATCGCCCGCGGCACCGGCATCACGTCGGTCACGGTCTCGAGCATCGACGCCGCGCCCTACCTCGACCCGGCCAAGGGCTACGGCACGCGTGCCCGCCCGCCGGTCACGGCCGGTCAGACCGTCAACGTCTGCTGGAACATCCCCCACGCTCCCGCCGGAGCCCAGGTCGACCTCTTCGAGGATCAGAACGGCTTCGCCGCGACCGGCCGCGACATCGCCAAGGACCTCCCGGCGGCCGGCTGCTTCGACGTCCCGACGGCGGGCCTCGAGCCCGGCAAGCACTGGGTCTACGGCGTGGTCCACGCCGGCGACGCGCCGCTGTCGGCGCGCTACTGGCCGATCGCGATCACGGTGAAGGACCCGGGCCGCGCGAAGGCGCCGACCGGCCTGCGCGCCAAGCGGACCACCGACGGCGCCCTGGTCACCTGGAAGAAGGTCGCCGGCGTGAGCGGCTACGTGGTCACCGCGACCCCGGTCGACCCCCAGGACGCGCCCGCCAGCAAGGTGACGATCCCGATCCTGGCCAAGCCCGAGGCGACCCTGTCGCTGCGCGGCGCGGCGCGCTGGCACGTGTCGGTGCAGTCGGTCGGCCTCGACGACCGCGTCGGGAACATCTCCAAGGAGATCACCACCGGCGCGCTCGACCCGGTCGTTCTGGCCGGCACCCCCAACGGGACGCCGCAGGTCGGCAAGCCCTGGGCCTTCCAGCTCGAGCTCGACAACGTCCGGTCCCTGAAGGTGCTGGCCTCGCCCAAGGGCACGAAGCTCAACCGGCGCACCGGCCTGCTCACCTGGACCCCGAAGGCGGCGGCCGGACGCGTCGCCCCGCAGAAGCTGAAGGTGCGCGCCTGCGGCAGCGCCCGTCGCTGCATCACGCAGGAGTGGTACCTGTCGGCCTACGGCACCGGCTTCGCGCCGGCCGGCCCGGCCCGCAGCTTCCGCGTCCTCGATTCGGTCGTCGCGCCCGGCGAGACGATCGAGCTGCGCGCGCAGGGCATCGACCAGGCGGTGAAGGTCCGCATCGACGGCCGCCGTGTGAAGGCCCGCGTCCTCGACGAGCAGACCATCAGCGTGACGCTCCCGAAGCGCCTCGCGAAGGGCCCGCACGACGTGTCGTTGCGCATCGGCCAGGACCTCGAGGAGACCCTCAGCGGGGCGGTCGTGGTGCTCGGGAAGTAGGGACGCCCCACCCGGTGATGACGAAGGGCCCGCTCCGGCGGGCCCTTCGCACGTCCGTGCCCCCCTCGCCGGGAGGGCGTCCCGTCAGTCCGGTGGGATGCCCGAGATCCGTACGAGCGAGTTCACGACCGCGCGGAGCTCGAACTCGAACTGGCCGGGGCCGACGAGGGACAGCTCCTCGGTGGCCGACCCGCCCTGGGCGCTCACGGCCAGCCGGGTGCCGGCGGCATCGAACGCGCTGAGGTCCACGTCGCCCGCCTCGACGACCACGCGCAGGGTGACCGCCTGCCCTGTCTGCAGGGTCACCGGGATCCTCCTGACATCGTTGCGGACGATCGTCTCGGAGCTCGGCTCGATGACCGGGGGCTCCGCGACGCGGACCGCCACCGCGGCCGCCCGCTGCTCGCCTCCCGCCCGCGCGGTCACCACGACCTGTCCCGAGCCCGCCCCCGCGCCCGTGACACGCAGCGTCGCGGTCGCCGAGCCGGTGGTCAGCGTCGTCGGATCGAGCACGGCGCTCACCGCCCCCGTCGCCGAGGCGGTGAGTGCGACGGGATCCCGGAGGCCGCCGATCCGCTGCACCGCGACGCGGACCTCCCCGACCTTCCCGGGCGTGATCTCCAGCACCGACGGCTGGAGGGTGAGCGCCAGCGTGGGACGGGGCGCGGGTGTGAACACCCGGATGTCCGCGGCGGCGCCGCCCTGGTAGGCGATGAACACCCGGCGCCGTCCGGGGGTGAGGTCGGGGGCGCCGGCGATCACGACGGTCAGATCGCCGTTCTCCGTCTCCCTCGTCCAGCGCACCCGCAGGCCGTCCGGCACCCGGAGGGCCCTCACCCTCCGGCGCTCGAACGACCCCGGGGAGCGGCGCACGCGGATCCCCACCGTGGCCTTGCCGCCGGCGGGGACGACCACCCCCGCCTGCACCAGCACGAACCGCTCCGACCTCGGTTGGCCGGACGCGCCCAGCGCGGTCGCGACGATCGCGACGGCGGCCACGAGGGCGAGGAACGCGACGGTGCGCGAGGCGGCGGGGGATCGGATGCGCCGAAACCTACGTCCGGGCGTCCCGATCGGTCAATAGAGGGCGACGCGAGGCTCCGGAGCACTCGTCCCGCCGCCTCACTCGGGCGAGCGGACCACCAGCACTGACGACTCGGCCCGGTGGGCGACGCGCTCCGAGACGCTGCCGAGCGAACGGCTCCCCGACAGGCCGCGGGCGCCCATGATCACCAGGTCGACCCCGGTCGATGCCTCGACGAGTGCTTCGACGGGCCGGGTGTCGCGGTACTCCACCGTGAGGGGCAGGGCGAGGCGCTCGAGGACGGTGTCGTCGATGCCGCTGCCCCGCGCCGCGATCACCGATGCCCGGGTGCGCGCACCGGCCGCCTTCGCGAGGGCGTTCGCCAGGTCGAGGGCCGCGAGCGACGAGGCCGATCCGTCCACGCCCGCGATCAGCCGCGACGGGAACGCGGCCGGATCGAACGGGGGCCGGGCCACGAGCACCGAGCACGGGGCGGAGTGCAGCAGCTCGGTCGCCGTGCTCCCGAGCGCCACGCCGGTCAGGCGCCGTCCGCCGTGGCTGCCCACCGCGACCAGGTCGGCGCCCTCGGACTGGGCGACCTCCCGCAGCGCGTCCCACGCCTGGCCCTCGACCACCATGTAGCGAAGGTTCTCGACCCCGTGGAGCTGTGCCTGCATCTCCTCGAGCGACTGCTCGGCGCAGTCGTCGAGGCGCTCGGTCGCGAGCGCGAGGACCTCCGTCGTCTCCTCGGGGCGGACGATCGGTCCGGGGCCCCAGCGGTTGAAGATCGCCAGAGAGGGATCGGCGACGGCCACCAGCAGCAGCTCTCCGCCCGGCCGTGTCAACCGCGCCGCCTGGCGTCCGGCTTCGAAGCCCGCACGCGTGCCGTCGATCGCGGCGATGACCTTGTCGAACACCATGACCCCTCCTTCGTCCATCGGCCGGCGGTTTCCGTTCTCCGGATCACCCCGACCGACTCACGGTCCACCAGACGCTATCGGCGGCTCCGGACCGGCCGCGTCGGGGTCCCGCCCGTTCGAGATTGCGGGCTGACCGCACCCGTTGAGGACGCGCGGCGCCCAGGTGGACCTCGTCGAGGCTCCGCGGTCCTACTCCGCATCGACGACGAGGCCTGACCGGCCCGCATGCTGCCGCTGCGGGAAACACGGAACGAGGGTGTCGATTCCGACCCCCTCGTTCCGTCTCATTGGTGAGAGCCCCACCACACGAGGAGAACATCATGGGAAACCCGATCGTCCATTTCGAGATTCGCACCGCGGATCCCGACGCGGCGAGGGAGTTCTACGGTGAGCTGTTCGGCTGGACCTACCCGCCAGGCGGCTTCCCGGGTTACACCTACGTCGACAGCGCGGTGCCCTCAGGCACGATCCCCGGTGGCATCAGCCCGGTTCAGGGCGGCTCGGCGATGGTCACCGTCTTCGCCGGCGTCGAGAACGTCCAGGCGGCGATGGACAAGGCTGTCGCCCTCGGGGGCCGGGTGGTGCAGCCGGCCACCTCGGTTCCCGGCGTGACCTTCGGCCTCTTCGCCGACCCGCAGGGCAACGTCGTCGGCCTCGCGTCGAACGACACCTGAGGTAGCCCCGCTGCGCGTCCGGCGATCTTCGGAACGACGAGAGCCCGGTCGATGACCGGGCTCTCGGTATAGCGGGGGCAGGATTCGAACCTGCGACCTTCGGGTTATGAGCCCGACGAGCTACCAGACTGCTCCACCCCGCGGCGGAGTGATGATTGTAGGACGATCAGGCGGCATTTCAAGCGGATCGGGCGTGCGCGGCCCGGCTCAGGCCATCCGGATCGGGGCGCCGACCTCCATCCAGCCCGAGCGGGCCACCAGGGCGTAGACGCCGAAGAGGTTCTCGGTCTCGCGCGCCAGGCCGGCGAGCACGCGGTTGTCGCGGGCGAGGGTGTCGGGGTCGAAGGTCGTCACCGCGCAGCGCTCGGTGGGGGAGACCACCCGGAACACCGGCCCGTCGTCGCCGATCGCGATCGTCGCCCCCACCCAGGCGGCCTCGGCGAACGGCCGCGTGTCGGTCATCTCCACGATCACGTTCGCGCGGAAGCGGCGGCGGTCCACCTCCTCGCCGGCGATCCAGTCGCTCACCGCCCCGAGCGATCCGGTGCTCAGCAGGTGGATCGGGGCGGCGTCGTGCACCCCCACGGCGCTGCGCGCGAGGCGCACGTCGCGGCCGAGGGCGGTGGTGAGCCCGGCGGCGAGCGCCGGGTCGTCCCACGCGGTCTCCCCGCCCCCGGGCGCCGTCACGCGCACCCCCTCGCCGGCCTCGTGCTGGGCGCAGTGGGCGCGGAAGCCGAGCAGCTGGTGCGAGCGGCGCGCCGAGAGCGGCTCGCCCGAATCGTCCACCACGGCGTGATGGCGGTCGCCGACCAGGCCGAATGGCCCCACGAAGGCGCGGCGCACGCGCTCGCCCCCGAACGACTTCACCGGGAAGCGCCAGAGATCGGACACGATGCCGATCACCGGCCGAGCGGCGGCGCTCAGCGGAGCGTGGCCAGCAGGATCACGACGATCAGCAGGACCGCGAGCCCGGCGTAGGTCCAGCGCATCAGCTTCTTGCGCACCTCGCTCATGGCGGCGATGCGCTCCCGCGACGCCGCGGCGAGCTCCTCGGGATCGAGGTGGTGCTCGGGCGCCTCGTCCTCGTCGTCATAGGCCATGACGCGATCCTAGTGGGCCGGCACCGGCCCGTCGTGCCCTCGGCCCACAACGACCGAGGGGCCCGTCTCCGGGCCCCTCGTCACCATCTGCCGCTGTTCGTGCGGTGTGTCTAGGCGACGTCCCGCAGGCGCTGGGCCTCGGCGAGGCTCGCCAGCTTCTGGAGGGACTGGTTCTCGATCTGACGGATCCGCTCGCGGGTGACGTTGAACGTGCGCCCGACCTCGTCCAGTGTGCGGGGGTGCTCGCCGCCGAGCCCGTAGCGGAGCTCGAGGACGCGCCGCTCGCGGTAGCTGAGCGAGTCGAGCACGTCGCGCAGCGCCTCGTTGCGCATGACCGTCTCGGCGGCCGCCTCGGGGGCGATCGCCTTGTCGTCGGCGAGGAACTGGCCGAACTCCGACTCCTCGTCGTCGCCGACCGGCTTCTCGAGCGAGACCGGCGTCTGCGCGCTGCGCTTGATCGACTCGACCTCGGCCTCGGGCAGCTTGACGGCGTCCGAGATCTCCGCGATCGAGGGCTCACGGCCCAGCTCGCTGACCAGCTTGCGCTCGGCGCGGTTGATCTTGTTGAGCTTCTCCACGACGTGCACCGGCATGCGGATGGTCCGCCCCTTGTCGGCGATCGCGCGGGCGACCGCCTGGCGGATCCACCAGGTGGCGTACGTCGAGAACTTGAAGCCCTTGCGGTAGTCGAACTTCTCCGCCGCGCGCACGAGGCCGAGAGTCCCCTCCTGGATCAGGTCCAGGAACGCCAGGCCCTGGTTGCGGTAGTTCTTGGCGATGGACACCACGAGGCGCAGGTTGGCCTCGACCATCTTCTTCTTCGCCGTGAGGTCGCCCAGCTCGATGAGCTTGGCCAGCTCGACCTCCTGCTTGGCCGTGAGCAGGGGGACCCGGCCCACGTCCTTCAGGAAGAGCTGGAGAGCGTCGGTGCTCGTGTCGGCCTTGAGGTTCAGCTTGCGGGGGGGCTTGTCGGCGGCCTCCGCGATCGCCGCCAGGCGATCCCGTGCCTCGGCCTCCTCGACCAGCTCGACCCCGACCTCGTCGAGGTGCCGGTAGAGGTCCTCCGCCGCGCCCTCGTCGAGGGACACGCCCTCGACCGACTTCGCGACCTCGTCGATGCTCAGGAAGCCCTGCTCCTGACCACGGGTCAGGAGAGCCTGGACCTCTTCCAGCTCGACCATTTCACTCACCGTCATGTCTACACCTCCGGCTGGACGCCATCGGAGCACGTGGAGGACCCCACGTAACCCACCGCCGGGCGCCCGAAACGAACGTCCGTTCGGTACGCTACCGCTTCATTTCTTGAAGTCAAGGGGTCCGCACGCATCAGCGAACAGACATCGGCACGTCGACCCCGAACCTTTAGCCCCATTTACGAGAAACTTCGGGAAACGGATCATCCCCGGGTTTCTCGCGTCTTCAGAGGCTTCCTGCCCATACTGCTCGGGGATGCTCCCATCCCGCCCTTAAGCGCCGGTTAAGCCGTGATGCGCGACCGGTGAACTACTTCTAAGGGTTTCGGCCGGTGGAGCCGTTTTCGAGAGTGGCGAGCAGCGCGGACGCGGTCTGGCCGAGGCGCGAGTCCGGATCCGAGGGCGATCGTGCGCCGCCACGCGAGCCGGGCGGGTTCGGCGCGCCGCCGGTAGATCTCGAGCCAGCCCCGGTTGAAGCGACGAGCTGGCTGCGCGGGTACTTGGTCGCGAGCTCCTGCAGCGCGCGCGTGCCGCGGGCCAGGCCGTCGGGCCCCGTCGCGCCGTCCACCAGGGCGAGCCCGACCCTGCGCCCCGATGCTGCCCGGGTCGAACCTGAGCGCCGATTCGTACGAGAACTGGGCGCTTGGGCCGTCGCCGAGCAGCTGCATCACCGAGCCGAGCTCCACGAACCGCTCGGCCTCGCGCGTGTCGATGGCCAGCAGGCGCAGCTGCTCGGCCTGCTCGGGCGGGGGCGAGGCTCGCGATCGCGGCCGGCAACGTGTGGTCGAGCACCATCGCCAGCGGCGGCAGCGCCGCCTCGGCGGTGTCGGGCGTGCGCCACGCTGCCGACCGCGGCCGGCTGCGCGGCGTCGCGCGCGCCCTCGCCGACGGGCGAGTCGAGGGCTCCGGCCACCAGCAGCGCCCCTCCGGCCAGCACGATCCAGACGCCGAGCACGATGGCGAGGCGGCGCAGGGGCGGGCGGGCGGGGGCGGTTCGCGGGGCGTCGGGCACGTCGGAGGGGGACGTTACCCGTCGGCGCGCCCAACGCCGCGCCCGAGGGTCACTCCCACCGGGGGACGTACGTCGTCGGCCGATTTCGCGGCCGCCCCTCATGGACGCCCCCGTCGTCTGCCGAAACAGTCTGCGTGTCCGCCTCGTCCTCCCCGGCGCCCACCCACCCGCCCGATCTCGGAGCGCTGCTCGCGCACGCCGTCGAGCGGGGCGGCAGCGACCTGCACCTGAAGGTGCCCTCGCGGCCGATCGTGCGCGTCAACGGCGTCCTGGCCCAGATCCCGGGCTACGAGATCCTGCGGCCCGACGACACCGCCCGCTTCGCCGCCGAGCTGCTGACCGGCAACGAGTCCAAGCGGGTGGAGTTCGACGACTGCGGCGAGACCGACCTCTCCCACACGCGCGAGGGGCTCGGGCGCTTCCGCGTCAACATCTTCCGCCAGCGCGGCTCGATCAGCATCGTGCTGCGCGTCGTGCCCTTCAAGGTGCTCTCGGTCGAGGACCTGGAGCTGCCGCCGGTGGTCGGGCGCCTCGCCGACGAGGAGCGCGGCGATCATCCTGGTGACCGGCACCACGGGATCCGGCAAGAGCACCACGCTCGCCGCGATGATCGACCGCATCAACCGGACGGCCCACAAGCACGTGGTGACGATCGAGGACCCGATCGAGATGCTCCACGTCGACCGCGGCTCGCTGATCAACCAGCGCGAGGTCGGCATGGACACCGAGTCGTTCCAGAGCGCGCTGCGGCGGGTGCTGCGGCAGGACCCCGACGTGATCATGATCGGTGAGATCCGCGACCTGACCACGATGGAGACCGCGCTGAGCGCCGCCGAGACCGGCCACCTGGTGCTGTCGACCATGCACACCCTGGACGCCACCGAGACGGTCAACCGGGCGATCGGCTTCTTCCCGCTGCACCAGCAGCAGCAGGTGCGCGCGATGCTCGCCGGCACGCTGCGCGGCATCATCTCGCAGCGTCTCGTGCGCACCGCCGACGGCAACGGCCGGGTCCCCGCCTGCGAGGTCCTGGTCTCGACCGGGCGCGCCAAGGACATGATCCTCAACGGGAGCGAGACCGGCCGCCTGTCGGAGGTGATCCGCGAGGGCGAGTTCTACGGGATGCAGACCTTCGACCAGTCGCTGTTCGACCACGTCACCGCCGGTCGGGTGACCCTGGCGGCCGCCATGGAGGCGGCCTCGAGCCCGCACGACTTCAAGCTGATGCTCGACGCCGGCGCCTCGCGCCGCGAGGCCGCGCAGTACAGCTGAGGGCTCTCCGGCGCGGGGTTCACGGCCGTTCGAGGGACCCGCGGGACACGGTGGTACCATCCGTCACGAAGATGGCAACTCTCGCTCCTGTGGACTCGCACGACAGCGTCTGCCCCGTCCTCACGACGGCGCGGATCGTCTCCGGTAAGTGGACCCTCCTGATCCTCCGGGACCTCGCCGAGGGGCCCTGCCGCTTCGGCGAGCTCGAGCGCTCCCTGGCCGGCATCAGCCCCAGGACCCTCTCGATCCGCCTGCGCGCGCTCGAGGAGGAGGGCATCGTCGAGCGTCACGAGTACGCCGAGATGCCGCCCCGGGTCGTGTACCGGCTCAGCCCCAAGGGCCTGCACCTGGTGCCGATCGTGGAGGCGATGCGCGACTACGGCCGCCGCTGGCTCGCCGACGCGCTCTGCGAGGAGCGCCCGGCCCGGTCCCTGGAGGCCGTCCCCGCCTCCGAGTAGCCGGCCCCCGGCCCCTCAGCCGGGGCGCCGGGTCCTGAGGAAGCGGACGGGCAGGTAGAGGGTGTGGGGCATGCGGCGGGTCGAGGATGCGGCGCAGCTCGGTCCTGGCCCTCCTCGTCGAGGATCTGGCGCGATGTAGGTGCGCGAGAAGACCGCCCACGCCTGGTCGACGTCCTCCATGACCACGGCGAGCTGGACGTCGAGCTCCTCCACGGTGGCGAGCCCGGCCTCCTTGAACGCGCGCAGGTCGCGGCGGCTCGTGGGGGATGCTGGCCCGGCTCGCGCGCCCGGCGAGCGCGCCGGGCGCGTGGCGGCCGACGACGGCGATCACCGACCCCATGAACGAGGCGTCCATCGGTCGCAGGTGGTCGAACGACATCACGCTCGCCACCATCCGGCCGCCCGGGCGCAGCACGCGGTGGACCTCGGCCAGCAGCGGGCCGAGGTCATCGACCTGGTCGAGGACCATGCTCGCGACCACGCACGGCGAAGGTGCGGTCGGCGAAGCTGCCCAGCCGGTTGATGTCGCCGCGGCGGTACATCACGGGTGCCTCCGCGGGGGTGCGGGCCGTGGCCTCGGCGATGCACTCGGGGCTGACGTCGATGCCGATGACCATGCCCTCCTCGCCCACCGCGCGGGCCGCGGCGCGCGTCGCGCCTCCCGAGCCGCAGCCGAGATCGAGCACCTGATCGCCCGAGGCGAGGCTCGCCCAGGCCACGAGGCTCTCGTAGAGGTGCACCCCGCGGTTGCCGGGCATCACCGCCATCGAGTCCTCGGTCGCCGCCGGGTCGATCGCGTGGACCGCGCGGTAGAAGCGGCCCGCGAGGCTCCCCACCAGGGGGCGCCCGGCCGCGACCTCGGCGCGGATCTCCGCCAGTTCCTCGTGGGGCTGCTGCGCCGGCGTCGCCGCCGGTGCGGGGCCCTCCATCTCGGTCTCCATAGGTCGGGGATCGTAGCCGGGCGGGCTCGTCCGGGTCACGGCCCGAGGCCGTCCGCGACCACGTGGGCCGTGCGATCGAGGACGATGTCGGCGACGAGCTCGCCCGTGGCCGGGGCGAGCAGGATCCCGTTGCGGAAGTGCCCGACCGCGACCACCAGGTCGGGGGCGAGGCGGGCGATCGTCGGTCCGGGCCGCGCCGACCACGGGCGCAGGCCGGCCCAGGAATCCTCGCGCCGGCCGAGGCCGGGGATCCAGCGGCGGGCCCACTCCTCGAGGCGGTCGAGGTCGCCGGGCACGGTGACCGCGTCGAAACCGGCGTCCTCGAGGGTCGTCCCGACCACGATGCGCCCGTCCCGGCGGGGCACCGCGACGCCCGGGTCGCCGGCCTCCATCAGGACGCGGTCGAGCCGGCCGTCGGCGAAGAGCATCATCTGCCCGCGCCGCGGCGCCACCTCCAGGGTGAGGCCGGCCTCGGCCAGGTGGGGGGCGGCCCAGGCGCCCGTCGCCACCACCACCACGTCGCAGGCGGCCCGCAGGTCGTCGAGGGGCGTGACCGCGGTCTCGACGGGGATGTCCCCCAGGAGCGCGGGGGCGACCCGCGGCGCGCGGACCGTGCGGACCTCGGGGAACAGGAGCGCCTCCACCTCGCCGCCGTCGCCGGGGCGGGTCCAGGTCGTCTCCTCCACGAGAAGGCCGCGGTCGAGGCGCCACCGCCTCCAGGCGGGGTCGTCGCCGAGCAGCACGAGACCGGGATGGGTCATCTCGATCTGCGGATGCCGCCGGGCGATGTCGCCCCAGAGCTCGAGGCTGCGCGCGCCGAGCCGGTGCACCGCCTCGGGCAGCGCCTCGGGGTGCGAGGGGGAGAGGATGCCGGCCGCCGCCCACGACCCCGCGGCGCGCCCAGCGCCCGGGTCGATCACCCGCACCGCGGCGCCGCCGTCGGTCAGCGCGCGGGCGCACGCGGCGCCGATCACGCCGGCGCCGAGCACCGTGACCCGCGGCGCGCTCACGGCCCCAGGGCCGCCGCCACCTCGGCGATGCCGGGCAGCTCCACCGGCTCATGGGTGAAGGAGGGCACCTCGATCAGCGCGCCGTCGCCGATCGCCGCGTGCAGCTCGGCCCGGGCGTCCAGGTCGCGCAGGCCGAGGATCCGGTCCTCGGCCAGGGCCGCCACGGCCTCGCGGGCGAGGGCCTCGGGGTCGGGCGCGCCGGCCTCCGCCAGGGCGCGCGCCATCGCCTCGCGGGAGGGCGGCTCGCCGGGGAGGGGGTGGACCCGGTTGAGCACGACCCCCGCCAGCGGGAACCCGTCGGTGGTCAGTCGCCGCGACAGCGCGACCGCCTGCCCGAGCGAATCCGGTTCGGCGGCCGCGATCACCACGAACCCCGAGCGGTCCGACAGCAGCAGCCGGCGCACGGCCGTCGCCCGCTCGGCGAAGCCCTGGTACATGCCGTCGAAGCCGGCGAGGAAGTCGCTGACGTCGCGCAGCAGCTGGGCGCCGGTGAGGCGCTCGAGCAGGGAGAGGACCGTCCCGCTGCCGGCGTGCAGGAGCTTCCAGCCGAGGCCCCCCGCGACGGCGCCGGGGCGCAGCAGCATGCGCAGGGCGCGCCCCTCGATGAAGCGGGTGATCCGCTGGGGCGCGTCGAGGAAGTCGAGGGCGTTCGTGGCCGGGGGCGTGTCGAGCACGATGCAGTCGAAGCCCCCGTCCTCCACCAGCTCGTGCAGGCGCTCGACGGCCATGTACTCCTGCGCGCCGGCGACGGCGCCCGAGAGGTGGCGGTAGATCCGGTTCTCGAGGATGCGCGTGCGCGCCGCCTCGTCGGGCGCGTAGCGCGCCACGAGCCGGTCGAAGGTGGCCTTCGCGTCGAGCTGGAGCGCCCACAGCTCGCCCGCGCCCGGCCCGAGGAGGTCTCCGGCGGGCACCCGCTGCGGATCGTCGGAGAGGCCGGTCATGCCGAGGGCGCTCGCCAGCCGGCGCGCCGGGTCGATGGTGACCACGACGGTCCGCGCCCCGCCCTGGGCGAGCCGCAGCGCGAGCGCGGCGGAGATCGTGGTCTTGCCCACTCCGCCGGTGCCGCAGCAGATGACGAGCCGCCGCGACGAGAGCTCGCGGATCATCGCCCGGCCCCCGCGGCCGCGAGGCCGGCGCGCCAGCGCGTCGGCCAGCAGCTCGAGCGCCTCCAGGTCGATGCGACGCCGCACGACCCGGGGCAGGTCGATCACCGGCAGGCCGGTCTCCGCCCCGAGCCGGGCGCGGTAGGCGTCGTCGTCGCCCTGCTGCTCGATGTGACGCAGGGCCGCGCGGGCCGCCTCGCCCACCGCTCCGTCGCCGGCCGCCACCGCGGTGAGCGCCGGCACGTCGCCGGGCGAGAAGCGCCCGGTGTGGAGGCCGTTCAGCACCGCCGCCGCCACGGGCAGCCCGTGACCCCGCAGGGTGCGCCGTCGCCTCGATCGCCTCGGCGACCGCCAGCTCCTGCGGCCGGGCCACGATCACGATGCCCGTCGCCGCCGGGTGCGAGACGACCTCCTGGATGCGCGCCGCCTGGTCGCGGATCGGCCCGCCCGCGGCGAGGTCCTCGATGTTGCCGGCCGTCTCCAGCAGGGCGATGCCGTGGCCGGTGGCCGGGCAGTCGACCGTCACGGTGTCCCACAGCGGGGCGCCGCCGTCCGGGCGCAGGGCGATGGCCAGGCTCCAGATCTTCCCGATCGTGACCAGCTCGGGCAGGCCCGGCGCCGCCGCGGCGAAGGTGTGGAACGCCTTGCTGTGGGTGAGCAGCTCGACCAGCGGGCGGATCTTCAGCTGCCCGGCCAGGTACTCCTCGGTCGCGTGCTCGGCGTCGATCGAGATGCCGAACAGGCCCGGGCGCAGCTCGGTGGCCTCGTCGTCGCCCACCCGGGCCGAGCTGAACAGCTGCGACAGGCGCTGCTGGCCCGCGACCTCGACCACCAGCGCGCGCCCGCCCGCGCGCGCGGTGGCCAGGCCGAGCGCCGCCGCCACGGTGCTCTTGCCCACGCCTCCCTTACCGAGCACGAACCGCAGCCGCCGCTGTGCGAGCGGCGGGCCCGCGACCCCCGGCGTGGTCTCCTCGCGGGGCAGCCCGGCCCCGGCCTCAGGCGCCGTCGGCGGGCGGCACGGTGTCCAGGCGGCGGCGGATGATCGTCAGGATGTCCTCGCCGAGGCCCGCCTGCCCGGCGACGGCGAGGGCCTCCTCGAAGCGCGCCCGCGCGCGACCGGCGCTCGCGGCGTCGTGACGGTTCTTCAGGGTGTTGTCACCCGAGAGCAGCAGCCGGCGCACGGTGCTGCGCGCCTCCTCGTCATCGTCCACGCCCCGCCCCCTCCGACCGCCGCCGGTGCGATGAGACTACCCCCCGCCGCCGCTCAGGGATCGAGCACATGACCCTCGAAGAGGGGGACGACGCGCCCACCCACCCTGACGCGGTCCGGGACGCCGTCGCGCGCGCTCACCCGCACCGCGACCTCGCCGCCACGGCCGCCCTCCGACCCCCTGGGCGACGAGCAGCTCCAGGTCGCCGCCGCCCGAGACGCCGTGCGCGGCCAGGCAGGCGCCGAGGGCGCCCGCCGCCGACCCGGTGACCGGGTCCTCCGGGACGCCGGCGAGCGGCGCGAAGTGGCGCACGCGCGCCCGCACCCGGCCGCCGGCGGCCTCGGTGAGGGCGAAGACGCTCACCCCGAGCCAGCCGTCGCGCTCGCCCAGCCGGCGCAGGGCGTCGTGATCGGGCCGGGCGGCCTCGAGCGAGGCGGGGTCGGCCGCGCAGCATGAGCTGGGGCATTCCGGTGCTCCACACCTGCGCCGGCGGGCCGGGTCCCGGCTCCACGCCCGCGGCCGCGGCGGCCTCCGCGGCGTCGACCAGCGCCCCGGCCCGGGGCGGCGCCTGGTCCATCGTCGCCACCATCCCCTGCACGCGCACGGCGAGCACCCCGGCCCCGGTCTCGAGCCGTGCCCGCTCGCCGATCCGCCCCGCGGCCCTCAGCACCCAGGCCGTGCCCACGATCGGGTGGCCCGCCATCGGCAGCTCCATCACGGGCGTGAAGATGCGCACCCGCTGGTCGCCGTCCCCCTCGGGGGCCAGGACGAAGGTGGTCTCGGAGATGCCGAGCTCCGCGGCGAACGCCTGCATCCGGGCGACGGGCCAGTCGTCGGCGTCGAGCACCACCGCGAGCGGGTTGCCCGTCATCGGCTCGGCGGCGAAGACGTCGACCCAGGCGAGCCCGCTCATCCGCGCCCCAGGAACTCGACCAGGTCGGCCACCAGGCGCTCGGCGGGGATCGACGAGGGCGCCGGGCCGGGGGCGCTGCCGGCGCCGGCCGCCAGGTAGAGGCGCGGCATGATCACCTGCACGCCCTCGAACAGCCAGCGTCCCGGGAGCGTCTCGCGGCGCTGGAGGTCGCTCGGCCAGAGGGGTGAGGTCGATGCGGGGCGACAGCTCGCGCGAGACGTACTCGACCCAGGTCTCGTAGCGGTGCGCCAGTACGAGGGTCCCGTCGGGGATCACGGTCAGCACGCGCATACGGTGGGTGCGCGGGTACACGGCCATCGGGTGCAGGGGCCGCGGCGCGCGCAGGATCGCCAGGTCTGCGCCGTCCTCCTCCTCGATCGTCGCCTCGCCCGAGTCGAGCAGCGCGATGTCCGACTCCACCCGTGCCCAGGGCTCCTTCCACAGGAAGCGGTAGCGCTCGGGGTCGGCCAGCAGGCCGCCGGTGCGCGGCAGGATCGCACGGTAGAGGAGCCCGGCCGGATCGCTCCCCGCCGCCCGGGCGAGGATGCGGCCGACCTCGGGGAACGGGGTCGTGGGCCGCTCGGCCATCGCCATCGCCGCGATCGCGACCCGGGGCGCCCAGGGGTCGGTCCAGGTCGAGAAGTCGCCTGCCTCCGACGGCGGCGATCGCCAGGGCGCGCTCGGGCGATCCCGGCGGCCGGGCGCTCGAGCAGCATCCAGATCCCGAAGAGGCCGTCCTCGTCGTAGTGGTCGTTGGTCACCGCGCGCGACCTCCTCGCCCGCGGCCTCCACGTCGAGGTAGCGGTCGACGATCAGGGCGCTCGTGTCGTCGCGCAGCCCGTCCGGGCGTGCCGCCGTCCGGGCCGGTGGGAGAGGGAGAGCACGGTGCCGGGCAGCGGGACGCCGTCCACGACGATGTGCGGGGTGCCGCGCAGGTCCTCCAGGGGTACGAACACCGCCTCCTCCGCGACCCGCGGCAGGCGCTGGGCGTCGATCTGGCCGGAGGTGACCATCCGGGTCGCAACGATACTCCGGGTGCGATACTCGCGGTGTGGAGTTCATCGTCGACCACGCCGTCGCCGCTGTCGGCGATCGCGCTCGGGGTGCTGGTCCTCCTGGGCCTCGCGATCCTGGCGATCGCCGGGCCTGCGCCTGTGGCGGGCGGTCCGGGCGGCCCAGCGCCGTGCGACCGCGGCGGCGGCCGAGCTCACGGCCGAGACCGAGCGCCTCTCGACGTCGCTCGCCGCAGCTGCCCGAGCGCCAGGCCGAGCTCCAGGCATCGATCGCGGCCCTCCAGAAGCGGGCCCAGGTCGTGACCGTGCTCGCGCGCAGCGCCTCCGAGGCCGCGGCCGTCCTGCGCTCCCCGCTCCGCTACCTGGGGCGTTGACGGCCGCACTCCCGGATCGCGGTCGTCGACCTCGGCTCCAACTCGGTGCGCCTGTTCCTCTGCGACGGCAGTGGACGCGGCGGGGCCGCGGGGGGAGCGCCGCTCCACCGTCACGGCCCTGCGGCGCGGCGCGGCCGCCGACGGGGCGCTCGCCGAGGAGGCGCTCGCCCGCCTCGACGACTGCCTCGCGGGCTACGCCGGCCCCACCGCGCGTTTCGCCCCCGAGCGGATCATCGCGGTCGGCACCAGCGCGATCCGCGACGCCCCCAACCGCGAGCGGGTGGCCGACCTGCTGCGCAGCCGGCTGGGTGCGGAGCTGATCGTCCTCGACGGAGAGCAGGAGGCGCTCTGCTCCTTCGCCGGGGCGCGGCTCGGGGCGAGCGGCGCCGGCGAGATCATGGTCATGGACATCGGCGGCGCCAGCACCGAGCTGGTGCGCGGCGGGCCGGCCGGCCCCGAGGGCGCGGTCAGCCTGCAGCTCGGCGCGGTGCGCCAGACCGAGCGCCACCTGCCGTCCGATCCGCCCGCGCCCGCCGAGCTGGCGGCGCTGCGCGAGGAGGCGGGAGTCCTCGTCCGGGGCGCGCTCGCGCGGATCGGCGGCCCCGCCGCCGCGGTGGGCGTGGCGGGCACGGTCACGACCCTCGCCGCCATCGACCTCGGTGCACTACGACCCCGAGCGGGTCGCACGGCCACCGCATGAGCCTCGCGACGATCGTGCGCATCACGGGCGAGCTGGCCCGGCTCCCGCTCGCGCTCCGGGAGCGGACGCCCGGCCTCGAGCCGGCCCGGGCCCCCGTCATCGTCGCGGGCGCGGTGATCGCCTGCGCCGTGCTGGAGGAGGCCGGCCTCGACGAGATGACGGTGAGCGAGCGCGACCTGCTCGACGGCGTCGTCCTGGCCGCCCTCGACCCCTCGAACGGGCTGTTCCGATCGTGACGATCGTTCCTTAGACTTCCCGTATGAGCACAGCGCGGTCCGGCGGGCCGTCCGGGGCCGTCCCCGATGGGGGGGACGTCATGGGTGGTCGCCGCACGATTCAAGCGACGGGCGCGAACATGCGCCACTTCCGCCACGCCGAGATCCTCGACCGCTGGCCGATCCTCCCCGAGGGCTGGGCCAAGGCGATCGAGCACAACCGCCTCAGCTCGGTCGATCGCACTCCCGGAGCCGCCAGCTTCGGGCGCTGATCCGGGCTGAGGTAGCCTCCACTCGCTGCCGGAGTGGCGGAACTGGAAGACGCGGGGGACTTAAAATCCTCTGCCCTCGGGCGTCCGGGTTCGATTCCCGGCTCCGGCATGGGGTCCGTGGACGAACGGCCCGGCTCGCCTGGGATCCGGAGGCGACGTGGTGACATTCCTCATCGAGCTGGTCGTGGGCGCCGTCGACGCGGTTCTCCTCGATCTGGCCACCCGGCGCGAGCGACGCGAGGGGCGTCGCCGCCGCTAGCTGAGCGCCGTTCCCGGTCTATGGTGAACGGCATGCCGGGTGATCGTCGCTCGCACGCTCCGGTGGCCGGTGGTTCCGTCCACGGCCCGGCCCTGGGCATGTCCGCTCCGGCTCCGTCCGGCTCCGGGGACGGCGAGCGGCGCGTGCTGGCGGCGCGGGCGCGGCGACTGTCCTGGCTGAGCCTCGCCTACATGGCCGCGGAGGGCGCGATCGCCGTCGCCGCGGGGATCGTCGCGGGGTCGGTGGCCCTGGTCGGGTTCGGCCTCGACTCGGCGATCGAGGGCTTCGCCTCGGCGGTGATCGTCTGGCGCTTCACCGGTCACCGGGTGTTCTCCGAGGCCGCGGAGGTGCGGGCCCAGAAGCTGGTGGCGGTCCAGTTCTTCCTTCTGGCGCCCTACGTCGGGCTCGAGTCGGTCCGGGCCCTCGTCACGGGCGAGCGCCCCGGCACCAGCGTGGCTCGGCCTGGCGCTCGCGGCGACCAGCCTCGTCGTGATGCCGTATCTCGGGATGGCCAAGGCACGTCTGGCCGACCGCCTGGGATCGCCCGCGACCAAGGGCGAGGGCCGCCAGAACATGCTCTGCGCCTACCTGGCGGCGGCGCTCCTGCTCGGGCTCGGGGGGAACACGCTGTTCGGCGCCTGGTGGCTCGATCCCCTGGTGGGTCTCCTGATCGCCGGGGTCGCGCTCAAGGAGGGCCTGGAGGCCTGGCGCGGCGAGGGGTGCGGCTGCATCGGCGACGCTCTCGTCACCGCGGAGATCGAGCCGGACGGCTGCTGCGACGACGGCTGCCGGGACTGATCCTCCACCCGTCGCGCGCGCCGGCGGGTACGGGTCACCCGTCGGCGTCGGGGAGGTCTTGGTACGAGGCGCGCTCTCGACGGCGCTCTCGGCGGCCGCGCACGGCGTCGCGGGCGTAGAGCACGGCCCAGGCGGCGAGGGACAGGGCGGCGCAGGTGCCGCCCGCGACCCTGATCACCCATGGGAATTCCGGGTATCCGGTCGCCCAATGGACCCATCTGGCGATCCAGAAGACCGACACGATGAGCGCCCACGCGTTCCAGGGGGTCCGGCGATCGAGGGTCCAGAACCAGGTCCAGAGGGCCTTCACCGGCCGATCCTCGCGCATGGACCGGTCCGGGAACTCGTATCGGGCGGCACGGGAGGCGCCTCAGTTCCCGGTGGGGGTGTCCGGCCGATCGCGATACCAGCGCGCCGCGCGGACCATCGCCCAGAGATAGAGCGGGATGATGACGACGACGACGCCGAGGATGGCGATGCCCCCGCCGACGTTGGCGTCGAGGGTGCGGGCGGTCATGACTCGCGCCGAGGTCCCCAGCAGCAGGCCGGCGCCGCACATCAGCCCGAGCAGACCGATGGCTCGCGCCCGCAGTCTCCCGGCGGCGCGCGCCCGCAGCATCGTGACCACGCTTGCGACAAAGGCCAGCGATGCGGCGATCTCGATGGTCAGGCTGAGGGGCTCAGGGAAGTCCCATGTGCCGAAGATCTGGTACGCGAAGGGGGTGCCGACGGGCACCGTCGAGAGGTCGCCCACCGCCCACCAGGCCAGGACCGGTGCCGAGAGGACAGCACCTGCGGCGGCGAGATGGAGCGGCCCCTCCGGCCCCGGCCCCCTCATCGTCGCCGCACGCTCGCGGAGGCCGCGGACGGCGTCGCGCCCGGCAGCCCCAAGCTCGCGGAGGCTGGGGACCGTGTCGCGCCCGGCAGCCCATAGCTCGCGGAGGCGGCGGATCGCGTCGCGCCGGTTGAGGGCGATCGAGGCGAGCAACAGCAGGAGGGCGCAGAGCAGGGCGGCGATGCGCGCCGGCCGCGGGATCTCCGGGTAGCCGGTGAGCGCGTGGACCTTCATGACGACCCAGGCCGCAACCGCGAGCAGCAACAGCGCACGCAAGGGGGCCTGGCGGTCCAGGGTCCGGAACCACTTCCAGAGGGCCTTCACCTGCAGATCATCGCGCGTCCACCGGACAGGAGCGCGCGTCGGCCACGGCCAGGATCAGCGCGACGGCCGTCGCCGGGGATGACCGCGGCCGGGCCGGATGCTCACGACTCCGTCCTCGCGTCCGGCACGACGTCCGGCTCTCGGTGAAGGGAGGGCACGGCCGCGCGCTCCCGGGTGATGAAGGCCGCGATGTCGGAGATGGCGCTCATCAGGGGCGCCGGGAAGATGACGGTCGAGTTCTTGTTGACCGAGATCTCGACGAGGGTCTGCAGGTTGCGCAGCTGGAGCGCGAGCGGGTGGGCATCCATGATGTCGGAGGCCCGTCCCAGCTCGCCGGCAGCGAGCGCCTCGCCCTCGGCGGCGATGATCTTGGCCCGCTTCTCCCGCTCGGCCTCCGCCTGGCGTGCCATGGCGCGCTTCATGCCCTCGGGGAGCTGGATGTCCTTGACCTCGACCAGGGTCACGACGACGCCCCACTCCTCGGTCTGCACGTCGATCATCTCGCGCAGGCTCCGGTTCACGCGCTCGGTCTCCGAGAGGGTCTCGTCGAGCATGTGCTGGCCCACCACGGCGCGCAGGGTGGTCTGGGCGATCTCGTGGATGGCGTCCTTGACGTTCTCGATGGCGACCACCGAGCGCACGGGATCGACGATCCGGTAGTAGGCGACGCCGGAGATGTCGACGCTCACGTTGTCGCGGGTGATGATCTCCTGGGCCGGGATCGGCATGGTCACGATCCGCAGCGAGACACGCCGGATCCGGTTGACGAACGGGATGATCAGGACGATGCCGGGACCGCGGGCGCCCTCGCGCAGGCGGCCGAGACGGAAGATCACCGCCCGCTCGTACTGCTTGACGATGCGGATCGAGGCGGCGGCGAGCCCCAGGACGACGAGCGCCGCGATCGCGATGACGATGGCCACTGAGGACCTCCCCCACGTGCACTCCGGACCCTGATCGTCACCCAGGAACGGGGTCCGTCCATCGGGGTCCGGCCCCACGGAGTGAGGTGATCGGCCCGGATCGGCGGCGCGGGGAAACCCGCTGAACCCGCGCCCATCTCACCGCGACGACCAGGCCCGGCCAGATCGTCCCGGCTCCGGGGCGGCCCGGAACATGGGGCGCGCCGGGCGGCTGCGGGCATGTACGGAGACGGCACGGGGTGGAGCCTCATGGACGGGGGCTCCGTCGCGCATAACGTCGGGGCGTCGGATCGCCTTCCCGGGGGTGTGCGGTGAACGGTCTCATGACGCTCCGCAGGTCCGTGCTCTCGCTCGCCCTGACCCTGGCGGCGGCAGGTGCGGCGCTGACGGGCTCCGCCGCCGCGGCCGCCCCGGCCACCCCCCGGGTCTCGCCCGACGGGCCGTTGGCGGTCACTCCGGACGGCGCCGTCTGGTTCGCCTCGGCAGGGCTCACGCGCGTCGGCCCTGACGGGTCGGCCGCGACCTTCGGGCTGCCCGGTGTCGGCCAGATCCACTACATCGCGGCCGACGCGGGCGGTGACATCTGGTTCGGCGAGTACGGCGGGCGCGTCGGGCGGCTCACCTCGGCGGGCGCCCTCACGATCTACCCGCGGGGCGCGCCCATGAACGAGTGCGGCGAATGCGACCCCGACCACATCGCGGCGGCCCCGGGTGGAGGCGTCTGGATGGCGGGCGGAGCGGTGGGGCTGGGGCGGGTGAGCCCGGAGGGCGTCTACTCGATCATCTGGTCCGGCCTCGATGAGCAGGCCGGCGACATCACCGCGGGTCCCGACGGCGCGATGTGGATCACCCTTCCCGACGGCGGGCTCATCGGGCGTGTCTCGCCGGCCGGTGAGATCGTGACCTTCGGTACCGGCCGCGGCCTGGCCCCGTCGGCCATCGTCGCGGGACCCGACGGAGCCCTCTGGTTCACCGAGCCCGAGCGCGAGCGCATCGGGCGGATCACGACCGACGGCACGATCACCACGCTCGCCACCCCGGGGCTCGCTCCCGAGAGGATCGTCGCGGGCGCGGACGGCCGCCTGTGGTTCTCGACGCGGGCCGACGACGGCATCGGCCGCATCACCACGGGCGGAGTCGTCAACGTCGTCCCGGTCCCACCCGCGATCGGCATCTACGGCCGCGGTCTCGCCGCCGCGCAGGGTGGCGGCGTCTGGGTCACGCTCGGCGCGGGCCACGGTCTCGGCAGGATCAGCCCGGCGGGGATCCTCCAGCGGTTCCCCCCGGCGGCCCGGATCACCTCGCGCCGCGCCGTCGGCGCCCGTGCCCTGCGGGTCGGCGTGCGATGCCCCTCGGGTGCCGCCATCGACTGCCGTGTCGCGGTCCGGCTGCGGTTGCGTGCCACCGGGCGGCTGATCGGATCGGCGCGTCTGGCAGTGCTGCCTCCGGCGGGCCGCGTGCAGACGTGGTGCTGCCCGTGCCGGCGCGGTGGCGGAGCGCGGCGACGCGCGGTGCCCTGGGCGCATCGCTGACGCTCCTGCTGCACCCGGGTGTCGCCTTCGGGGAGGATCGCGGCGTCCCCGTCGAACCCGAGCAGGACCCGCAGGACATGATCGGCCTGAGCGGCCTCGGTCCGGCCGCCCGCCGGGGTGAGGAGCTCTTCCTGATGAGCGGATGCACCTCGTGCCACGCCATCAAGGGGGTCGGCGCCGAGGGACCTGGGCCGGCGCTGACGCGGCAGGGGACCTCGGGGCGCTCAGCGGCGGACTACCGCCGCCTGCTGAGGGATCCGCCGGGGAGGGTCATGCCGGCCTTCCCGGGATTCACCGCGCGCCAGTACCGCCAGCTCGGCGTCTTCCTGAGCGGCCTCGGGACCCGCTACCGGTAGGAGCCGGTCAGGCGGCGGAGGGTGCCTGCTCGGCGACCTCGTCGTGCGTATAGCCGAGCTCGTCGTAGAGCGCGGGGGCGATCGTGAGGAAGATCTCCACCAGGCGGGGATCGAACTGGCGGCCGCTCTGGGCGCGGAACTCGTCGAGTGCTCTGTCGAGCGGCCAGCCGGACTTGTATCGGCGCACCGAGACCAGCGCGTCGAAGACGTCGGCGATCGCGCAGATACGCCCCGCGAGGGGGATCGCCTCACCCGAGACGCCGAGGGGGTAGCCCCCGCCGTCCCAGTGCTCGTGATGGGTCCGCGCGATCATCTCGCCGAGCCGCAGCAGCGGGGACTCCGAGCCCGCCAGGATCTGGGCGCCCTCGAGGGTGTGGAGCTTCATGATCTGGCGCTCCTCGTCGGTGAGGCGGCCCTCCTTGAGGAGGACGTAGTCGGGCACGCCGAGCTTGCCGATGTCGTGCAGCACCGCCGCGTGGCGCAGCTCCTCCGCCTGGGAGGCCCCCATGCCCGAGGCGAGGGCGAGGGCCTCGGAGATCCGGCTCATACGTTCGATGTGCATGCCGGTCTCGTTGTCGCGCGACTCGGAGGCCTGGCTCAGGCGCTGCACGACCTCGAGCTGGGTGGCCCGCAGCTGCGCCGTGCGCTCGCGGACCTTCTCGTCGAGGATCGCGTTGATCATGGCGATCCGTCGCCGCTCGCGGGTCTCGGTCAGGTAGCCGACCAGCCCGATGCCGAGCAGGCCGATGCCGAGCGCCATCAGGGGCTCGACGACCTCGAGCACGACCGCCTCGCGATTGAAGGCGTGGAAGGCGAGCGCGACGTAGATGACCGCCAGGATCCCGGACACGACCGCCACGAGGCTGAATCGCAGGCGCAGGCTGAGGAGCGGCGCGACGAGTCCCATTCCGATGATCGCCAGCAGGTCGAGCCAGATCGGCGCCTCGCGCAACGGCGCGCCGTTGAGGGCGGTCCAGATGGCGTTGGCCTGCACCTCGGGGCCGCTCATCGGGTTGCCCGAACCGGTCGGCACCAGGTGGACGTCCTGCAACGAGGGAGAGGTGGCCCCGATGACCACGATCGCCCCCTGGACGGACGCGGGGGGCTCCCACGACGGATCGATGACATCGGAGAACGAGATCAGCGGGATCGTCCCAGGCGCGCCGCGGTAGTCGATCAGCGCTCCGTCCTGCGGGATCGCGTCCTTCGCGACCGGCCGCCCGAGGATCCCCTCGGCCGTCGCCACGGCGATCGTGTCCAGTCCGTCCACGTCGCGGGTGACGCGGCGGATCACTCCCCGCCCGTCCTTGGGCAGATGGCCGGCGGCGGCGCGCGCGCCGATCCCGGCAAGGTTCTCGTCGCCGCCGAGGACGTTGGTGGTGCCCCCCGGGCCGACCTCGCTGGTGGCGAGGATCGTGCCCGGCGCCCGCGCGACGGCGTCGAAGAGGGCGATGTCCTGTTCCGGATCCCTGCTCTGCTCGGTGAACTGGACGTCGTAGACGATCCGGCGGGCCCCGGCCTCGCGCAGGGCGTCGATCGCCCGCGCGTGGAGCACGCGCGGGAAGGGCCACTGCATGTTCAGCTCGCCGAAGGTGACGTCGTCGATGCCCACGACGACGATGCCGGCGGGTGGGTGGTCGCCCCGCATGTCGAAGCGCAGGTCGACCGTGTCGCCCTCGGCCCGGTCGAGCACGCCTGTGGCATCGCCGACCAGCCCGCCGATCGCCGCGATCAGGGCGACCCCGCCGGCGAGGAGCGTGCGACGCAGCACCGGGCTCAGCGCCGCGCGCGTGCCAGGTAGCTGCAGCTCTTGCGCACCAGGACCGTCTTCTTTCGGACCGTGTCGCGCACGACCACAGCACCCTCACGCACGCGGGTCAGGGTCCCCGCGCAGGTCTCGCTGGTCATCCAGACGGTCCCGCGAACCGTGGCGACGCTGTTGCGGCCGTGCGTGCGGTACTTGCCGTTGGAGTCCTTGCCCCAGAGCCGGCGCGCGACCGGCCGGGGCGCGGCGTTCTCGTAGTGGTGTGCGGCGCCGGTGCGGGCGGTCCGGCACCCCGCCGCGCCGCCGCGCAGGTGGATGTCCACCGTGCCGCCGGCGCCGGCGGTCTGCTTCACCTGGAAGACGCCGCCCCAGAAGGTGGCCGACTGGGTGGCGCCGCCCGGCAGGGCGCTGACGACCTCGATCCGGCCCTTGGAGGAGTCGATCACCGACCCGACGGGAACCTGGGTGGAGTCGCGCAGCGTCACGAAGGACGGAGAACCGGGGCGGCGGATCCTGATGACGCCCGAGACCGGGCCGGCGACGACGGAACGGCCCACGGCCGGCCGTGGGCCCGCCGTGGTCAGCGTCCGGTCGGGGCCGCGTGTGGTCGCGGACGCGTTCTCGGCAACGGTGCGGAAATGGTACGTGGTTCCGGCCGTGAGTCCTCGCAGTGCGACCGACACCGGCTGCGGGCCGGCCGAGGCCGCGACGGCGACCGTGCCGGATTCACGTCCGTACGCCTTCGTCGGGCCGAACTCAACGGAGAACGTCGTGGCCTGGGAGTTCGGCCGCACCGTCGCGGTGATCGTCGCCGTCTCGCGCTCTATCGCCCCTGACGTCCCGGCGCTCAGGCCCGGGCCGATCGTGATGCGCCCGATCCGGCTGCCCGCGCGCTCGGTGAACCAGACATTGCCGTCCGGACCAGAGGCGATTCCGTGAGGCGACGCGTCGGGGGTCAGCCCCGCCGTGAACTCCGTCGCCACGCCGTTGAGGGTGATCCGCCCGATGCGTCCGGGGTCGGTGGCCTGCGCGAACCAGAGGTTGCCGTCAGCGCCCGCCGTGATGCCGCTCGGGCGGCTCCCAGGAGTGATGCCCTCCGTGAACTCGGTGATGACGCCGGCCGGGGTGATCCGTCCGATCCCATTGACCTGGGTGAACCAGAGGTTCCCGTCCGGGCCGGTGACGATGTCGTCAGGGGCGCTGGTCGTCGTGAGCTCCGCGGAGAACTCGGTGATCACGCCTGCCGGCGTGATCCTTCCGATCCGTGCCGGGGTGCTCTTCTCGGTGAACCAGACGTTCCCGTCGGGGCCCGCGGTGATCCCGGTCGGCGCGTTGTTGTTCTGCAGCCCGGCCGTGAACTCGGTGATCGTCCCCGAGGGGGTGATGCGCACGATCCGGCCGGGGTTCGCGCTCCAGGTGGCCCACAGGTTGCCGTCGGGCCCCTCGGCGACGCCGCGCAGCTGGCCGTTGGTCGTGAGGCCGCTCGTGAACTTGGTGATCGCCCCCGCGGTCGTTGACCGGCCGACGTTGTCGAGAAGGGAGTTCTGCGTGAACCAGATCGAGCCGTCCGCCGCCGCGGCGACGCCGGACAGGCCGCCTCCGATGGTCTGGAGGGACGAGAACTCGGTGATCTCGCCGGCGGTGGTGATCCGGCCGAGGCGGCCGATGACGGCGTTCTCGGTGAACCACAGCGCCCCGTCGGTCGCGGCGGTGATCTCGTGCGGCTGGCTTCCCGGGGTGATCCCGCTCGAGTACTCGGTGATCGTCGGCGGCGCGACGGCCACGGCGGGCAGGGCGGCGAGCGAGCAGAGGGCGACCGCGGTCGCGAGAAGGGGACGCATAGGGGGTCTATCGGCACTCGGCACGCCCAGTCGACCCCCGGACCGCCTCCACGCGGGCGCTCCGCGGGCGGCGGATCCGGTGTCAGCGGCGGGCGCGTACCAGGTGGCTGCCGCCCGCGCGTACCAGGACGGTCCTCTTGCGGAGCGTGTCGCGCACGGCGACGGCGCCCTCGGTTACGCGGGTGAGGGTTCCGGCGCAGGTCTCGCGCGTCAGCCACTCGGTCCCGCGCACCGTCGCGACGCTGTTGCGGCCGTGCGTGCGGTACCTGCCGTGCGAGTCCTTGCCCCAGAGCCGGCGCGCGACGGGGCGCCGCACGGCGTTCTCGGAGTGGCCCACCGCCCGCTTCACCGTCGCCCGGCAGGCGGGTGCGGGACCTTGGAGGTGGATGTCGATCGTGCCGTCGGCGCCCGCGGTCTGCTTCACCTGGAAGACGCCGCCCCAGAAGGTCGCCGACTGGGTCGCGCCTCCTGGAAGTGCGCTGACGACCTCGATCCGGCCCCTGGAGGAGTCGAACACCGAGCCCACGGGCACCTGTGCCGCCGCGTCGAGGGTCACGAACGACGAGGAACCGGGGCGGCGGACTCTGATGACGCCCGCGACCGGGCCCGCGACGACCTTCCGGCCGGCGGCCGGGGCGGGGTCGGCGGGAGCCGGGGCCGTGGCGCCCGAGGGCGTGATGATCGTGGCGGGGCCGTAGCTGGTGCCCGAGGCGTTGGTCGCCACCGTGCGGAAGTGGGTGTCGCCGCCCGCGACCAGGCCGGCGATGGTGACCGAGACGGCCTGGGGCGTCAGGGCGGCCGGGACCGGAACGGTCGCCGACGGTGTGCCGTACGCGCTCGTGGGGCCGTACTGGACCGAGAAGGAGGCGTCCTCGGTGTTGGGCGTCACCGTCGCCGTGATCGTGGCGGTCCCGGCGCCGGTCAGCGTCGCGAGGCCGGAGCTGACGGCCGGATGGGTGGTGATGGCGCCGACCCGGTCGCCCCCGTTCTCGGTGAACCACATCCGGCCGTCGGGGCCGCGGGTGATGCCGAGCGGCCTGCCGTTCGGCGTGAGCCCGGCCGTGAACTGGCTCACCACGCCGTCGGTGGTGATGCGCCCGATCCGGCCGGGATTCGTCTCCTCGGTGAACCACAGCGCGCCGTCGGGTCCCGCCGCGATGCCGCTCGGGCGGCTGTTCGGCGTGACGCCGGCGGTGAACTCGGTGATGACCCCGGCCGGAGTGATGCGGCCGATGCCGTCCTCCTGGGTGAACCAGAGGTTGCCGTCGGGGCCCGTGACGATGTCGTCGGGGTCACTGCCATTGGTCAGGTTCGTGTGGAACTCGGTGATCACGCCTGCCGGCGTGATCCTTCCGATCCGTGCCGGGGTGCTCTTCTCGGTGAACCAGACGTTCCCGTCGGGGCCCGCGGTGATCCCGGTCGGCGCGTTGTTGTTCTGCAGCCCGGCCGTGAACTCGGTGATCGTCCCCGAGGGGGTGATGCGCACGATCCGGCCGGGGTTCGCGCTCCAGGTGGCCCACAGGTTGCCGTCGGGCCCCTCGGCGATGTCGCGGAGCCCGCCACCGATGGTGAGACCGCTCGTGAAGAGGGTCACCGCGCCGAGCGTCGTCGCCCGTCCGACGGATCCGAGGAGCCCGTTCTCGGTGAACCAGAGGCCGCCGCCGGACGCGGCCGCGATGCCCCAGGGCCCGCCCCCGGCCGTCAGGCCGGACGAGAACTCCGTGACCGTGCCGCCGGTGGTGATGCGCCCCAGCCGTCCGAGGCCGTTCTCGGTGAACCAGAGCGTGCCGTCGCCCGCGGCGGCGATGTGGTGCGGTGCGGCGCCGGCCGTGATCCCGGAGGAGTACTCGGTGATCGTGGGGGCCGAGGTGGCGAGGTGGGGGGTCGCCAGCGCGCAGAGGGCGGCGACGGACGCGAGCAGCGGGCGCACACGCTGTTGATCGGCGCCCGGGGCGCCGATCTGGAGGCCCGGCGTCGCGGGCCGCGGTCAACCGCCCGGAGCGCGCCCCGGGGCCGGCGGACCGTGAGGACTCAGGCGGCCCGGCGGCGGCCCTCCCGCGCGAGCGCGGCTTCGAAGTAGGCCAGGACGTCCGCGGGCACGGGGCCCGAGGGGGGGTCGAGGTCCATCTCCGCAAGGCGGCGCGGCGGGGCGTCGGACAGGGCCGGGCGCGACACCTGGAGCGTGTCGTCGTCGGCGTGGAGGGCCATCGTCTGAGTCGTCATGCGACGACCGTTCGCCGCCGGCCGGGCGTTTCCTCCGCGCCCGGTTGCGGTTCCTCAGTGATCCTCGAGGTGGATCAGGACCTCGGCGTTGGGCAGCGCCTCGCGCACGGCGCCCTTCACCCTGCCGCTCATCAGGTGCCCATGGCGCACGGTCGTCTCGGGGGGCACCACCATGTGCATGTCGACGTGGCGCTTGCTGCCGGCCCGGCGACCGCGCAGCGCGTGGAAGCTCACCGCCTCATCGGCCGCGAACCCGGCCAGGACCCCCTCGATCACCGCCATCTCCTCGGGCGGGAGGCTGCTGTCGAGCAGCACCTGCACCGCGCGCCAGGTCAGCCGCGCCCCGACCACGATCACGTACAGCGAGATGGCGATGCCGACCAGCGCATCCACCGGGGTCCATCCCGTGATCGCCACCAGGACGAGCCCGGCGGCGGCGCCGGCGGAGGTCCAGACGTCGGAGGCGAGGTGGGTCGCGTCGCCCTCGATGGCGGGCGATCCCGTGCGCCGGGCGACCCGGCGGAGCCGCGTCGAGACGACGAGGTTGACCAGGGCCGAGACGACCATCACGGCCACCGCGAGGTTCAGGTCGACCAGCGGCGCGGAGCCCTCGACCAGCCGGCGCGCCGCCTCGACGGCCACCAGCGCGCCCGCCGCGAGGACCAGGATGCCCTCGACGAGCGCCGCCAGGTTCTCGGTCTTCTCGTGGCCGTACGGGTGGTTCTCATCGGCGGGCCGGGCGGCCGCCCGCACGCCCGCGTACGCGATCCCCGAGGCCACCAGATCGCCGCCCGAGTTGGCCGCGTCCGAGAGCACGGCGACCGAGCCGGTCACCAGCCCGACGACGAGCTTGGCCAGCATCAGGACGGTGTTCGAGGCCACCGACAGCATGGCGGCGGCGCGATTCGTGCGGGCGTGGGTGTTCACCGGGCGGAACGGTAGTCATTTAGCCTGTTGCTAAGTCAAACGTCGATCTGGGCGCACCCTTCCCAGCTAGTCACGGCTAGCGCCGAATCGAGGAGTCGCCACGTCCCTTCTCAGCCGCACCCCGATCGCCCGCGCGGAGGTCGCCCTGTACGGCCCGCGACGGGCCGCCGTGCTGCTCCATCCCGCGCCGGGCCGCTGGCCCGCCCACGAGACGGCCGACCGCCTCGGCCTGGGCCTCGGTCTGGTGGCCCTGGCGGTATCGGGCACCTCCGAGCCCCGCTGGGAGGCCTTCCGCGCGATCCTGGCGCAGCTCGCCGCGCGGATCGCCGCCGCCGAGGGTCCGCTGCCGGGCGACCTGGTCCCGCTCGAGCGGCTCGGCGTGCCCGGCGCGCTCGCGGTGGTCGCCTGGGAGGGCGCCGGCGCCGCCCGGGTCGAGGCGCACCTGCTCGAGACGCGCGGCGGCCTCGTGCCGCGCCTCGCCGACCATCCCGACGAGGCCGGGCCCCATAAGGAGATCGCCGCCCTCACCCTGCTGGTGGCCCTGGCCGCCGACGCCGACCCAGACCGGCTGGCGCTGGCGCTCGGCATCGAGGGCGTGCTGGCGTGGTACCGCGAGTCGGATCGCCTCGCCGCCCCCCGCAACGCGCTGACCTTCGCCATCGCCCACGCGCGGGACAGGCTCGCCGCCGCCGGGCGCCCGATGCCGGGCGGCCTCTGAGCCTGACGCCGCGATCTGCGACGGATTCAGGCGTGAAGGCTTCACCTCATCGCAACGTGCCTCCGGACGGACCCGCGCTACGGTGATCCGCGCCGTCCGACAGCGAGGATCCGGGGACACATGGACGACCGTAAGCGCATCGCGCTCATCGCGCACGACAACCGCAAGCTCGACCTGCTCGACTGGGCCCGCTTCAACCGCGGCACCCTCGAGGACCACGAGCTCTTCGCCACCGGCACCACCGGCGGCCTGGTCGAGGACGCACTGGGGCTGCCCGTTCAGCGCTTCCTCAGCGGCCCGCTGGGGGGCGACCAGCAGGTCGGCGCCGGCATCGCCGAGGGCCGGCTCGACATCGTCATCTTCTTCTGGGACCCGCTGCAGCCGCAGCCCCACGACGTGGACGTGAAGGCGCTGCTGCGCATCGCCGTGGTGCACGACTGCCCGATCGCCTGCAACCGCGCGACGGCCGACTTCCTGCTCTCGAGCCCGCTGCTGCAGACGCCCTACCAGCGCATGGTCGGCCCGCTGGAGGCCGCGATCGGCTGACGAGCGGCGGCCGGGGTCCGGACGGGCCCCGGCCGTGCGCTCATTCCTGCGAGGCGGCGCCCCTCTCCGAGGCCGCCATGTCGGCGATCTCCGACACCACGTCCTCGTTGGCGAGGGTGGTGACGTCGCCCAGCTGGCGGTTCTCGGAGATGTCGCGCAGCAGGCGGCGCATGATCTTGCCCGAGCGCGTCTTGGGCAGGTCGTCCGTGAGCACGATCGACTTCGGCCGCGCGATCGCGCCGATCTTGGTGGCCACGTGCTGGCGCAGCTCGGCGATGATCGACTCGTCGCCCACCACGTCGCCCCTCAGCGTCACGAAGGCGGCGATCGCCTGACCGGTGGTCTCGTCGGCGCGCCCGACGACGGCGGCCTCGGCGACCTTCGGGTGGTCGACGAGCGCGCTCTCGATCTCGATCGTCGAGAGGCGGTGGCCCGAGACGTTCATCACGTCGTCGATCCGGCCGAGCAGCCAGTAGTCGCCGTCGGCGTCGCGGCGCACTCCGTCGCCGGCGAGGTAGAGCCCGGGGTACTGGCTCCAGTAGGTCGAGACGAAGCGGTCGTCGTCGCCGTAGAGGGTGCGCAGCATCCCCGGCCAGGGCTTGTCCAGCACGAGGTAGCCGCCCTGCCCGAGGGGCACGCTCCTGCCGGCCTCGTTGACGACGTCGACGCTGATGCCCGGCAGGGGCCGGGTGGCCGAGCCCGGCTTCAGCGTGGTGATGCCCGGCAGGGGCGAGATCATGATGTGGCCGGTCTCGGTCTGCCACCAGGTGTCCACGACCGGGCAGCGGTCGCCGCCGATCGTGGTGCGGTACCAGATCCAGGCCTCCGGGTTGATCGGCTCGCCCACGGATCCGAGCAGCCGCAGCGACGAGAGGTCGTGGCGCTGCGGGTACTCGACGCCCCACTTCATGAAGGTGCGGATGGCGGTCGGGGCGCAGTAGAGGATCGTGACCCCGTAGCGCGCGCAGATGTCCCACCAGCGGTCCTTGTCGGGGGTGCCGGGCGCGCCCTCGTAGAGGATGCTGGTGGCGCCGTTGGCGAGGGGCCCGTAGACGATGTAGCTGTGGCCGGTCACCCAGCCGACGTCGGCGGCGCACCAGTACACGTCGTCGGCGGCCTTGAGGTCGAACACCCAGCGGTGGGTGGCCGCGGCGCCGGTGAGGTAGCCGCCGGTCGTGTGCACGATCCCCTTGGGCTTCCCGGTCGTTCCGGAGGTGTAGAGGATGTACAGCAGGTCCTCCGCGCCCATCTGCTCCGGGCGCGCACTCGGCCGGCTGGTCGGCGACCAGCTCGTGGTACCAGACGTCGCGGCCCTCGACCCAGCCGATCTCCTGCTCGGTGCGGCGCACGACCACGCAGGTGGCGACGTCGGGGCAGCCCTCGAGCGCCGCGTCGACGTTCTGCTTGAGCGGGATCGTCTTGCCGCCGCGCCAGCCGCCGTCGCAGGTGAGCACGGCGGTGCACCCGCAGTCGAGGATGCGGTCGCGCACGCTGTCGGGGGAGAAGCCGCCGAAGATCACCGTGTGCGGCGCGCCGATGCGCGCGCAGGCGAGCATCGCGACGACGATCTCCGGGCACCATGCCCATGTAGATCGCCACCCGGTCCCCGCGGCCCACGCCCCGGGCGCGCAGCCCGTTGGCCAGGCGGTTGACCCGCTCGGAGAGGTCGCGGTAGGTGATCTGCGCCCGGTCGCCGGGCTCGCCCTCCCAGAAGAAGGCCACCCGGTCGCCGTTCTCGGCGAGGTGGCGGTCGAGGCAGTTGACGCTCGCGTTGAGCGTCCCGTCGGCGAACCAGGTGTAGAAGGGCGCCGCGGACGAGTCGCAGGCGACCGTCGGGGGCGTGTCCCAGGTCAGGAGCTCCCTGGTCTGCTCCAGCCAGAAGGCCTCGGGGTCGGCGGCCGCGCGCTCGAACAGGTCGGGCGTCGCCACGGCGTTCGCCGCGAACTCCGGCGGGGGAGGAAAGCGGCGGTCCTCAAGCTCGAGCGACTCGATGGTCGGGCCGTCGGTGGTCATTCGCGACTCCTTGCCTCTGCCGTTCTCCGGGCGGACGGACATCGTAACCATGGACACGATCCGGTTGTCCAACGTCCATCCGGCCGACCCCCGCGTTAGATTGCCGCCATGGACTTGGTGCACGACGAGAAGATCCTCTGGCAGGGGCGCCCGTCCTGGCGGGCCCACCTGAGCTATCTCGCCGTGTCGATACCCATCGCGCTCCTCCCGGTGATCATCGCCGGGCTGCTGCGGGCGAACGACATCGGGACGGGTCTCCCCTACTGGCAGTGGCTGTTCATCTCGCTCGCGCTGGTGGTTCTGGTCATCGCCTACAACGTGCTCCAGCGCTACGCGACGTTCTACGTGGTGAGCACCCAGCGCCTGCGCGTACGCCAGGGGATCCTGTCGCGCAGGGAGCAGACCGCGCGTTTCGAGCGCGTCCAGAACGTGAGCATCTCGCAGACGCTCCTGGACCGGATGCTGAAGGTCGGGGCGGTGCAGTTCGACACCGCCGGGACCGACCAGAGCGACAGCAATCTCAACTTCGCGGGCATCTCCGATCCCCAGGAGCTCGTGAGGATCGTGGCCCAGCACTCGCACCCGCCGACGCAACCGGGGACCACGGGGCTCTGACCGGATCCCCCGAATGGGGGACGTACTCGAGGGGATCAGGCGCCGAAGGGGGTGTACGCACGAACTCCCGGCCGCCGATGGTCGGCCGGTCCTCTCATCCAGGAGCACAGCCTTGGCCCCTCTCGCCACCGCCCCCCAGGCGCGCATCGCGCCCGCGCAGCCCTCCCGCCGTCGCAGCCGGGCCAAGCCGAAGCCCCCCCGCATGCGCATCGTGGTGATCTCCGAGCTGCGCGGACTGGGTGGACTGGTGCTGGAGCAGGCGCTGCTCGACGGCACCGCCGAGCCCCAGGCGAGCCTGGTGGCGTGGGCCAATCGCCTCGCGGCCGAGCTGGACGTCGCGGGCACCGGCACCCCCGCCACCTACCGTGAGCTGATGCAGTCGATCGTGGCGATCAACCGGCGCGCCTCCGCCGATCCCGGTCGGCCGATGGTGGCGGTTCCGCCGGCCGCATAGCCGTAGGGCCTCCGGGCATCAGGCGCGCCCGCCGGCTCAGGTCGTCAGGCGCGCCGCCCGGATCCCGCTCCGCACGGCGCCCTCCATCGTGGCGGGCCATCCCGTGGCCGTCCACGCGCCCGCCAGGCAGACGCCCGGCACGGGCGTCTGCGCGGGCGGGCCGGAACGCGGCCTGCCCCGGCCGCGCGGCGAACGTCGCGTGCGGCTCCTTCACCACCGCGCTCGCCACCACCCCCGTCCGGCGTGCCCGCGGCAGCAGGTGCTCGAGCTCCTCGCGCACCTCGGCCGCCAGCTCGGCCCGCGGCACCGCGATCTCCCGGCGGGCGCCGGAGATCGATACCGCGACGTGGTGCGCGCCCTCGCCGCGGTCCCCCATCGCGGTGCGGTTGAAGATCCACTGCACCGGGCTGTCGACGACCGCCGTGAAGGGCTCGTCCATCACCGGTTGCTCGAACCAGACGTGCACGTTGACGATGGGCGAGGACTCGAGCCCGGCGGGCGGGCCGACCGCCTCCGGGCAGACCTCGTGGGCGCGCCCGGGGGGAAGCGCCAGCACCACGGCGTCGGCGTCGATGCGCTCTCCGTCGCCGAGCTCCACGCCGTCCGGCCCGGCCCGCGCCGCGGCGCGCCCGGTGAGCACGCGCCCGCCCCGCGCGGCCAGGAACGAGCGGGCCGCGGGGTCGACGAGCCGGGTGAGGCCGACCCGCGACCACCCGATCGCCGAGCCGCGCGTCGAGCGCAGGAAGCCCTCCCGGAAGACGAACGCGGCCAGGGCGGCCGACACCCGGTCGCTGCGGTCGTTGCAGGTCGGCAGGACGATCAGGTCCCAGAAGCGGGCGATGGCGCCCTCTCCCTGTCCGTGGCCGGCGAGCCAGTCGGCGAAGCTGATCTCGTCGAGGGCCTCGGCGGATCCGGGCCGCAGCGCCGCCAGCGCCGCGAGGGCGCGCAGGCCCGCCGCCTTCTCCCGGGCCGACAGCAGGGGATAGGCGGCGAACGACGGCCCGAGGTGGAGGGGCGCCGGAAGCGGGGCGGCGCGCAGGCGGCCGCGGCGGCCCGCGCGATCGCGCACGGGCGTGTCGAGGCGCGTCTGGAGCGTGGTGTCGCCGAGCGTCCCCAGCAGCGCCAGCAGCCCCATGTAGGCCGGGCAGCAGCCGAGGAAGACGTGCTGCCCGTTGTCGATCTCACGGCCGCTGTCGCGATCGGTGAAGCTGAACGCCTTGCCGCCGAGGAACGGGCGCCGCTCGATGAGCGTCACGGCGGCTCCCCGGCCGGCCGCCTCGCACGCGGCGGCGATGCCGGCGAGGCCGCCCCCGCACACCACCACCCGCCGCCGTCCGCTCACCGCAGGGCTCCCGCGGTGCGGGCCGCCATCAGCCGCAGCTTCCGCGGGGCCGAGAGGGAGACGCGCCCCGAGAAGACGTCGTGGTCGCGCGCCTCGATCACCTCGAGGATCTCGCGATAGAGCCCGGAGAGCATCGAGACGCACATGCGCGAGCGGCGGTCGAGTAGCGGCAGCAGGCGCTCGCCGCTGCGGAAGTACTCCCGCGCCCGCTCTCCCTGCTGGGCCATCAGGGCGCGGAAGCCCGGGCTCGCCCGGCCCGCGAGCAGGTCGTCCTCGCTCACGCCGTGGGCGGCCATCTCGTCGGCGGGCAGGTAGATGCGCCCGCGCGCGGCATCCTCGGCGACGTCGCGCATGATGTTGACGATCTGCAGCGCCACCCCGAGGTCGGCGGCGTAGCGGGGGGCGTCCGGGTCGCGGAAGCCGAAGATGTGCAGGCTCACGAGGCCGACCGCGCCGGCGACGCGGTCGCAGTAGCCCTTGAGGGCCGCGAAGTCGGCGTAGCGATCGACCGCGATGTCCATCTCCACGCCGTCGATCAGCGCGTCGAGGTGGCGTCGCGGGATGGAGAAGCGGTGGATGGTGTCCGCCAGGGCGAGCAGCACCGGATCACCGGGAGGGGGGGTGCCGGCGACGCAGGCGTCGAGGTCGCGACGCAGGGCGGCGACGGCCCGGACGCGGGCCTCGGTGGTGCCCCCCTCGTCGACGCTGTCGTCGGCGCGGCGGCTGAAGGCGTAGGCCGCGTAGATGCCCGCGCGCCGCTCGGGGGCCAACAGGATGAAGCCGTAGTAGAAGTTGCGGGCCTCGGCGCGGGCGATCGCCCGGCAGTGGCCGTAGGCCTCCTCGGGCGTCATCGCGGGCCGCGCGCCAGGAGCCCGATGGCCGACACCGCGATGCGGGCGCGCCCGAGCGCGCCGGGCGCCGGACGGCGTGCGAGCGTGTCGTGGTCCTGCCGCTCGATCGCCGCGCAGAGCGCCAGGCCCCCGACGCTGAACATCCGCATGTCGAGCGCCACCCGGCGCGGGACGAAGCGGTACAGCGGCTCGCCCGCCAGCAGCAGGTCGCGGGCGATGCCGACCTGCTCGGCCACGAGGGCGCGCACCGCGGCGGACGCCGCCGGCCGGCGCAGGTCGTCCTCGCCGACTCCGAAGCGCTCCATCGCCTCGCCGGGCAGGTAGATCCGGTCGCGGTCGCGCAGGTCGCGCGCGATGTCCTGCCAGAAGTTGATCAGCTGAAGCCCCGTGCAGGTGTCGTCGCTCATCGCGATGCGCCACGCGTCGCGGTGGCCGAGCACGCCGAGCACCATCTCCCCGACGGGCGTCGCCGAGTGGCGGCAGTACTCCACCAGCTCGGCGTGGGTGTCCCAGCGCGAGCGCCGCTGGTCCATCCGGTTCGCCTCGATCAGGCGCAGGAACGGATCGAGGGTCATGCCGCGGCGCGCGATGACCTCAGCGGCCCCCGTGAGCGCCGCCGGCGCAGCGCGCCCCTCCACGGCGTCGAGCAGCCCGGCCTCCCACGCGTCGAGCGCGTCGAGGCGCCGGGCGGGTCCGTCCGTCCCCTCGTCGCCGATGTCGTCCGTGGCCCGGCAGAAGCGGTAGACCGCCGCCATGTCGGCGCGCACCGCGCGGGGCGCCAGGAGGAACGCGACCGGGAAGTTCTCGTCGCGGGCCATGTCCACCAACCTACCCGTGGCGCGGCCGGCCACGGCGTCCACCCCGGTCAGTGCTGGCGCAGGTAGGTCAGATCGGTGATGTCGACCAGGTCGCCGCTGCCGGGCACCGCGGAGAGGCAGTCGAGGGCGCGCGCGTGCGCCTCGCCGGCCAGCCGCCGCGCCTCCTCGAGCCCGTGCACGCTGACATAGGTGATCTTGCCCTGGCGCGCGTCGGCGCCGACCGCCTTGCCGAGGTCCGCCTCCGACCCCTCGACGTCGAGGATGTCGTCGACGATCTGGAACAGCAGCCCCAGCTCGCGGGCGAACAGGCGCAGGGCGCGGTCGATCCCGGGCTCGGGACGGGCGAGGACCAGCGCACAGTGGACCGCGCACGACATCAGCCGGCCGGTCTTCAGGGCATGCACCCGGCGAAGGGCGTCCGGCGACTCGAGGCCGGCGTCCTTGAGGTCGAGGTACTGGCCTCCCACCATGCCCGCCACGCCCGTGGCGCGGCTGATCTCGCGCAGGATCCCGACCCGCGTCTCGGCGCTGCCGGGCTGGTGCTCGGCCACCAGCTGCACCGCCTCGGCGAAGAGCGCGTCGCCCGCCAGGATCGCGGTGTCCTCGCCGAACAGCTTGTGACAGGTCGGCCGGCCGCGGCGCAGGTCGTCGTCGTCCATCGCCGGCAGGTCATCGTGGATCAGCGAGTAGGTGTGCACCAGCTCGATCGCGGCGGCGGCGGGGAGCAGGTCCTCGGGCCGCTGGCCGAGGCACGCGCAGGTGGCGAGGGCGAGCACCGGCCGGATCCGCTTGCCACCCGCCAGGAGCGAGTGGCGCATGGCGTCGACGAGGCCCTGGGTGCCGGCCATCTCCTGCAGCTCGAGCGGGTCGGTCGAGGAGAAGGTGAGCCCCTCGAGGTACTCCTCGACCATGTCGCGCAGGTGCTCGGGGTAGGGCGTCTTCGGCCTCCGTGACGGGCGGACGCGGCATGCTACCGCCGGGCGGGGCGAGGCGGTGTAGCGTCGCGGTGTGAGAGCGCTGATCCTCTACGGCGCCGGCGATCTCCGGCTCGAAGACGTGCCCGTGCCCGTGCCGGGACCGGGGGAGATCGTGATCGACGTGACCGTCGCGCTGACCTGCGCGACCGACGCGAAGATGATGGGCGCGGGCTCGCATCCGGCTCTCGGCGCCCTGCCGGCGTCGCTCGGCCACGAGGTTGCGGGCGTCGTGCGCGAGTCCGGCCCCGGGGTCGGGTGGCCGCGGCCGGGCGACGCGGTGGTCGTCGCCAACTCGGCTCCGTGCCTCGAGTGCCCCGAGTGCCGCTGCGGCCGTCCCAACCTCTGCCGGCGCATCACCTGCCTGACGGGCGCCTTCGCCGAGCGGCTGCTCGTGCCCGCGCCGATCGTCGCGCGCAACCTCCATGCCCTGCCCGCGGGCCTCGAGCCCCGGCTGGCCGCCGCCGCCGAACCGCTCGCCTGCGCGGTGCACACGGCCCGGGGGCTCGGGCCCGGCGACGGCCGCGACGTGCTGATCCTGGGCGGGGGCGTGCAGGGCCAGTTCCTCACCCGGCTCATCAGCGGCCTCGGCCACCGGGTGACGTTGCTCGATCCCCATGCCGAGCGCCGCGAGCGCGCGGTGCGCCTGGGCGCCGCGGCCGCGGCGCCGGTGCCCGAGGACGGTCCCGCGCGTCGAAGCCCTGCGGGAGCGGCTGGGCGAGGGCTCGGGTGCCGATGTCGTGGTCGAGGCCGTCGGGCGCCCGGCGGCCTGGCGCATGGCGGTCACACTCGCCCGCCCGGGTGGCGAGGTGGTGTTCCACGGAGGGTGCCCGGCGGGCAGCGCGCTCGATCTCCCCGCGGGCCCGATTCACTATTCAGAGCTGACACTCCGGGGCTCTTATCACCACACCCCGGACGCGTTCCGTGAGGCCGTCGCGTCGATCGCCGAGGATCCGTCGATGGTCGCGGAGTTGCTACACGACCCCATCCGTCTCGATGAGGTGCCGGGCGTGCTCGTGGCATCACGGGGCGCCAAGCACCCCGTGATGCCACACGCCGACCACTAGCTACAGCTTGCTGAGCATGCCCTTCAGCTTCTCCACCTGCTGTACCTGGGCGCGCAGTGTGGTGAGCTCCTTCTCCTGGCTGCGTACGATCCCGGCCAACTCCTGCAGCGACTCCATGGCGCGTGAGAGCGCCGCGTCGGCGCTGCCGCCGCCGCCGCCGCTCGCCCTGCTCGCCGCCGGGCGGCTCTTTGATCCGCGCGGGGCGCGCGGCTGCAGCGCGGCGCCGCGCTGGCGGGCGACCCGGTAGTAGTTGGCGGCGACGGTTCCGGCCCGCCGCCCGGTCATCTCCGAGAGGCGCTGGAACGCGTTGGTGCGGCTCAGACCCTCCTCCTGGATGATCTTCTCGACCTGCTCGAAGATCTCGTTACCGATGTTGCCGCGCTGCGCCTCGTTGTCCTCGCCGATCATCCTCGCCCTCCGCTCAATAGCATCAATGGCGCGGAGTATAGGTCGGCGGGTTACTCACACATAACGCCCTTGAGCAAACATTTATGTGTCGGCGTTAGGTGATAACTCTCGGCGCTTCAGGGGGTGGCTTCGAACAACACCATCGTCGCCGTGAAGCCGTGGAGGAAGCTGCGCCCGCCGACCGGGCCGATCTCACCGTTGCAGAAGAGCCCTGCGGTCGGGATACGCGACAACTCCTCGGCGATCGCGGTCGCGTCGTGGTCGGGGCCGGGGAACATGCGGGTGCCGCGGCCGTTGCAGCTGAACAACAGCGCCCCGCCGGCGGCGGCCGGCCCGATCGCTCCGCTGGCATCGCGGAGCGCCGCCCGCAGGTCCTCGTCGGCCGACGCCGCGTCGCGGACGTGGAAGCGCATGGTCTGGCCCACCCTGACCCGCTCTCCCACGATCAGCGCGCCGGTGTCGCGGTCGCCGCCCTGGATGGCGCGCACGAGGAAGTCGCCGCGCTCGTAGTCGGGCGTGTTCTCGTCGATCACCAGGCCGGCCAGGAGCCCTTCGAGCGCCAGCGCACGCTCGCCCGGCTCGAGGGCCTCCACGACCTCCTGGAGCTTCATCAGGGCGGGCATGCCCGCCAGTTCGTGGATGGTCGATCCCTCCGCGGCGGTGATGACCATCTCCGGCCCGATCGGCATGCATCCCTGGGAGACCACGGTGCTCATGCGCGCGCCGCGCAGGGCCACGGCCACCGCGCCCTCCTCCACCACGTCGGTCCCGGCGAACAGCCGGTGCTCGCCCGGGCGCATGCCGCCCGATGCGAGCCCGCCCACCACCACCGGGCCCCGCGGCTCGTCGTTGAGCTCGGTGAGCAGGCCGTCGGCGGGGAAGGAGAAGGGGTCGGCGAGCATGATCACGGGGCCGATGCCCGCCGCCTCCTCGCCCGAGATCACGTCGGGCCAGCCGAGCACGCCCATGCCCTCGCCGAGCGGGCGCGCCACCAGGCGGAAGGGGATCACCTCGGCCCCCGGCAGGTGGGCCGCCCACACCGCGAGCGCCGGTCCCTCCTCGATCTCGCGCCCGTCGGCCACGACGGCCTCGCCCATGGCCCCGATCAGGTGTGCGGGCGACAGCTCCTCGTGGATCGCCGCGAGCAGCGCCTCGGCCTCGTCGCAGAGCGCAGGCGAGGCGAACATCACCAGCAGGGTGGGCGACGTGCCGGGCCCGAGGGCCTCGCGCACCGCCGCGCACGCCTCGCGGGCCGCCCCGGCGGGGTCGGGGTCCTGCGAGAGGCCCACTCCGAATCGCGCGTGATCGCTCATGAAGACCATTGTGGCGCACCCGCGCACGGGTGCGCCCGCTCCGGGATCACTCGAGCGGTTCCATGGGGTCGAGCAGCGCGCGGGCCTCGAGCTCGCGGTCGGCGGGCACGAGCAGCTCGCGCGGGCCGCCCGCGAGCATGTCGGGCACGTCAACCGTCGCGCGGCGCATCAGCACCGGGATGTCCAGCTGACCGAGGAGGCCCGCGAGCATCTCCGCCTCGGGCTGGTGGCGAGCGAAGGCGACCTTGACCCAGCGAGCCGGCTCCGGCTTGGACGCCCGCTCCGCGCGCCTGCGGAAGAGGCTCAATAGAGCTGTCCCACGGCGGGCCCGGGCGGCACCGGGCCGGGCCTGCCGACCAGGAACGGCCTGATGAGCACCGCGCCCGCGACGAAGCCGCCGATATGGGCCATGTAGGCCACGCCGCCGTCGCCCGAGGTGGCCGAGCCCCCCAGATAGACGAACTGCAGGCCGAAGTAGATGGCCAGCCACACCCACGCCGGCAGCCGGAAGGGGAGGAAGACGAACGGCACCACGACCGTCCAGATCCGGACCCGCGGGTAGAGCACCAGATAGGCGCCGAGCACCCCCGAGATCGCCCCCGAGGCGCCGATCAGGGGGACTGCGCTGCCGGGATCGACGATCGCCTGCGCCAGCGCCGCCACCGCCCCGCAGATGAGGAAGAAGGGGACGAACCGCATCCGGCCGAGCCGGTCCTCGATGTTGTTGCCGAAGACCCACAGGAAGAGCATGTTGAACACGAGGTGCAGGACGTCCCCGTGGAGGAACTGGCTCGTCACGAGCCCGGTCAGGCGCTCCTGCCGCTGGTTGAGCCGTTGGCACGGGTCGGCCGCGGGGTCGGGGCCGTTGACGACGTGGTCGGCGATCATCCCGTACTCGCAGATGAACGCCTGCCGGCTGTCGGCGGTGCCGTCGTCGGGTTTGGTGACCTGGAACGCGAACACCAGCGCGCAGGCCACGATCAGCCCGATCGTCAGGACCGCCGTGCGCCGCGTGGGGTTGACGTCCTTGAGCGGGATCACGGCGCGGCGCCCCGCAGGTCCGCTCTAGCGCGGGGCGAGCGTGTGGGCCAGCAGTGCCGCCTGGGCGTGCATGCGGTTCTCCGCCTGGTCCCACACCGCCGAGCGCGGGCCGTGGAGCACCTCGTAGGTGACCTCGTCGCCGTGGTGGGCGGGCAGGCAGTGCAGGACGATCGCGTCGGGGGCGGCGTGGGCGAGGAGGGCGTCGTCGATGCGGTAGGGCGCGAACACCTGCCGCCGCTCGGCCTCGCCCTCCTCGTCGCCCATCGAGGTCCAGGTGTCGGTGTAGAGGGCGCGGGCGCCCCGGGCCGCTTCCGGGGCGTCGGCCACCACGCGGGCCGATCCGCCGTTGCCGCGGGCGATCCGGTCGGCCCACTCGACGAAGGCCGGGTCGGGCGCGAAGCCGGCCGGGCAGGCCGCGGTGACGGCCATCCCGGTGAGCGCGCCCACCGTCATGAGCGACACGCAGACGTTGTTGCCGTCCCCCAGGTAGGTCACCTCGAGGCCCGCGAGCGTGCCGAAGCGCTCGCGCAGCGTCTGGGCGTCGGCCAGGGCCTGGCAGGGGTGGTGCTCATAGGTGAGGCCGTTGATGACCGGGACGCCGGCGTGGCGGTCCAGCTCGAGCAGCGTCTCGTGGGGGCCGGTCCGCAGCATGATCGCGTCGGCCATGCGGCCGAGCACCTTGGCGGTGTCCTCGATGGTCTCACCGCGGCCGAGCTGCATGTCGGAGGGGGAGAGCACCATGCTCGTGCCGCCCAGGCGGGCGATCCCGCTGACGAACGAGACCCGTGTGCGGGTGGACGGGCGCTCGAAGATGAGTGCGACCACGCGGTCGGCGAGCAGATGCGGCCACCCTCCGGGCTGCGCCTTCAACCGGTCGGCCAGATCGAGGATCGCCTCGACCGCCTGCGGGGAGTGGTTCCGGAGCGTGAGCAGGGAGCGGCCGGCCAGTTCCGGATGCGGCGTGAAGGAGTCCCAGGTCACGGCGGCGAAGTCTACTGGGGCGTTGTCCGTGGACGGCGATCGGTGCCGTCCGAGGGTGGCTCTATCGTCGCCCCCGTTGCACTCGCCGGAGGCCATTCACATCCCGAGAACCGTGCGCGAGCGGGACGGAGCCGACGCCGAGGCCGCGGCGGCCCAGCGACGCGCACTCCTCCTCGCGGCGGCGATCGTCGCACCGACCATCCTCATCCTGGCCGGCGTCGTGGCGGCGTGGCCGCTCTACGCGCTCCCGCTCGCCCTGGCGCTGCCCCTCGGCGGGCACCGCGGCATGGGCGCCGCCGCCACCACCGCCGGCCTGACGGTGGCCCTGGTCTCGGGCCGGCCCGAGGTCGACGCGGCCGCGATGGCGCTCGGCCTGGGGGCCTTCGTGCTCACGGGGATCGCCGTCGGCGCCGGGCATCAGGCCCAGATCCGCGACACCGAGCGGATCGCCAGCCTGTCGTTCACGGACCGGCTCACCGGGGTGCACAACTACGCCTTCTTCGCCGACGCGCTGCTGCGCGAATGTCAGCGCGCCGAGCGCTACGGACTGTCGTTGTCGCTCATCGTCCTCGACCTCGACCGCTTCAAGGCATTCAACGACCAGTGGGGGCACGATGCGGGCAACCGCCTGCTCGCCGCCGTCGGCCAGGCCATCCGCTCCAACTCGCGCTCCACCGACATCGCCGCCCGGTTCGGGGGCGAGGAGTTCGCGCTGATCATCCCGGGCCCCGCCGAGGAGGCCCTCGAGGCCGCCGAGCGCATCCGCGCGGCGGTCGCGAAGGTCACGGTGGTCGTCTCGGGCGGGGATTCGGTCGGCACGACGGTCTCCGCGGGGGTCGCCGACTTCCTCAACGGCACCGGCGACACGGGCGAGCGGCTCCTCGATCAGGCCGACAAGGCGCTCTACCACTCCAAGGCGAGCGGACGGGACCGCGTGAGCCTGTTCACCCCCGAGCACCGGTGGGCAGCCGCTTCCTGAGCGGGATCCCGGTACGGCACGGGCGGCCTGTCTAACCCTCGGGTCGAGCGTTAGACAGGCCGGTCCAGGGGGTCTTCTACGCTCCTCAGGGCGCGTTCGAGCGTCCAGGCGACGACGAGGCCCGTCGCCCCCCCGGCGAGGATGTCGGCCGGCTCGTGCTCGGCGGTCGCCACGCGGGCGATGCCGCCCAGCACCACCCCGCTCCACAGCAGCCGGCCGATCCCGGCCTCGCGGGGCGCGACGGTCGCCGCGATCGCGGTGGCCGCGGCTGCGTGGCGGCTGGGGAAGCCCCCCTCGCGCCGTGGCCCCGGGCGGCGGCGGCCCAGCCGGTCGCGCAGCCACCGGGCCGCCAGGGCCGCGCCGACGCCCGCCGCCAGCGCCCGCAGGCCGCTGGCGCGACGCGCGCGCCCGGCCACCAGCAGACCGACGGCGATCCGGAAACCCGGGCTCATGCCCGAGGCGATCGCCGACGCCGCCTGCGGGCCCGCCGGAACCCGTTCCACGGCCCCTCGCAGGGACGCTCCGAGGCGCCGGTCGATTCGCGAAAGACGCCGCATGCGGCCACAGGCTAGCCGCGCCGCGCCGTCGTAAGGGCCGCGAAAGGGCGTGCTGCTAGCCTCGGGCCGATGCGCCGCCTCCACGTCGCCGCCCTCCTCGTGCTCCTCGCGATCGCCGCGATCGCGTCCGGCTGCGACTCGGTGGGCCTCGGCGGCGACGAGACCGCGCCGATCGAGCGCAGCGACCAGCGCACCCCCGCCCCGGACGTGTCCGTCCCGTCCCTCGACGGCGGCGCGCCGGTGACCCTCGCCTCGCGCCGCGGAACCCCGGTCGTGCTCAACTTCTGGGCCTCCTGGTGTGAGCCCTGCACCCGTGAGATGCCCGCTCTGGTGGCCTTCGCGAAGGCCAACGAGGGCCTCGACGTCGTCGGGATCGCCGTCAGCGACCGCCCCGCCGACAGCCGCCGCTTCGCCAAGCAGGTCGGCATCCCCTTCGATCTGGGAATCGACCGCGACGGCGACGTCGCGCTGAAGTTCGGCGCCACCGGCCTGCCCGTGACCGTGATCATCGACGCCGAGGGGCGCGTGGCCGACACGTTCTTCGGCGAGATCACCCGCAAGCAGCTCGACTCGCTACGCGACGCAGCTCGGCCCCTGAGGCCGAGCGACGGCGCGCGCGCCGGTGGACCATAATCAGCGCGTGACGAGCACCCCCGAGGACCGCGTCGCGGACCACTGCCGTCGCCACGCCCTTCTGCCGCCGGGCGAGCCGGTGCTGGCCATGGTCTCGGGCGGCGCCGACTCGACCTGCCTGATGCACATGCTCCGCGACCTCCACGACGGCCCGGTCGGCGTCCTGACGATCGATCACGGACTGCGCCCCGGGTCGGCGGGCGAGTGCGACGGGGTGATGGAGGCGGCCCGCGCCCTCGGTCTCGAGGCCGCCGTCGAGCGGCTGGGGATGGAGCCCGGCCCCGGCGTGCAGGAGCGCGCCCGCGACCTGCGGATGTCGCGCGCCCTCGCCCATGCCGCCGCGGGCGGCTACACCCGCATCGCGACCGGCCACACGGCCTCCGACCAGGCCGAGACGGTGCTCTTCCGCCTGGCGCGCGGCACCGGGCGCACCGGGGCGATCGGCATCGCCCCCCGCCGCGACGCCTTCATCCGGCCCCTGCTGGCGCTCGACGCCTCCGAGACCCGGCGCTGGTGCGCGTCCCGCGGGCTCGCGGTGGTGCGCGACCCCTCCAACGAGGACGCGCGCTTCGCCCGCTCGCGTGTGCGGGGCGGTCTGCTGCCGGCGCTCGCGGCGGTGCACCCCGGCGCGGAGCGCCACGTCGCCGAGTTCGCCGAGCGCCTGCGCGACGAGGCCGAGCTCCTCGCGGCCGCTCGAGGACGCGGCATGGTCGCGCGCCCACGACGACGGCGGTCTCGACCTGGCCGCGCTCGCCCGCGAGCCCGAGGCCATGCGCCGGATCCTGGTGCGCCGGCTGATCGCCGCCGAGGGCCTTCCGGGGGACGCCGTGGGCGGTTCGGCGGTCGCGCGCGCCCTCGCCCTGCTGGAGCGGCCCGGCCGCGCGGGGCTGCCGGGCGGCGGGTCGGCGGCCGTCGAGCGCGGGCGCCTCGTGGTCTGGGCCCCCGCCGCGCCGTCGCTGCCGGCGGTCGGCCTGGATGTTCCCGGCAGGGTGGGCTTCGGCGCCGTCGCGCTGACCGCACGGGACGGCGTCGGTGCGTCTCCCGCCCCGGCGCGCGTCGCCGTCCGACACGACGGCCCGCTCAGCGTCCGCCCGCCGCTGCCGGGCGACCGGCTGCCGCTGCGCGGGGGAGGGCACGTGGCCGTCGGCCGGCTGCTCGCCGCCGCCGGCGTTCCGGCCCGGGCGCGCGCGGGCGTTCCGGTCGTGGCGACCCCCGAGCGTGTGGTCTGGGTGGCCGGGCACCGCGCCGCCGACGACCTGCTGGTGACGGATCGCGGACCCGCCGTGATCCTCGAGATGGAGGCCGCATGACAGACGAGCCAGCCGGAACCGTCGGCGAGATCCTCATCTCGGAGGAGCGCCTGCAGGAGCGCATCGGCGAGATCGCCGCCGAGGTCTCGGCCGACTACGAGGGGCGCAGCATCCTCGTGATCGGCGTCCTGAAGGGGGCGATCTTCTTCATCTCCGACCTCGTCCGCCAGCTCACGGTGCCCTGCGAGCTCGATTTCATGGCGGTCTCGTCGTACGGCGCCGCGACCCACTCGTCCGGCGTGGTGAGGATCCTCAAGGACCTCGACATCCCGATCGCCGGCCGCCACGTCCTGATCGTCGAGGACGTCATCGACTCGGGGCTGACGCTCTCCTACCTGCTGAAGAACCTCACCTCGCGCGGTCCCGCCTCGCTCGAGATCTGCACGCTCCTCGCCAAGCCCGGCTACCGGCGCCTCAACATCGAGGCCCGCTACGTCGGCTTCGAGCTCCCCGACGTCTTCGTCGTGGGCTACGGCCTCGACCACGCGGAGAACTACCGGAACCTGCCGTTCATCGCGGCTTTCGAGGTCTGACGGCCCTCCCGGCGGGCGCCGGGACCGCTGCTATCCTCGATCGATCGTCCGGCGTCGGCCCGGGCGGTCGCGCCAGGCTCCTCCATCGCCGATGCGAGACGAGTCGATCCAGGCGGGCGGGAGCTCGGTGAACAAGTTCCTCAAGAGCGCGGCCTTCCCGATCCTCATCGTGATCCTGCTGGTGTTCGTGGCCCAGCGGCTCGTGGTGTCCGAGTCGACGGCCGCGCCGTCGCCGACCTTCAGCCAGCTGCTCACCGACATCGAGGCCGGCAAGATCGCCAGCGTCACGATGCGGGTGGCCGAGCAGGAGCTCTCGGTCGTCACGACCAGCGGCCAGAAGTACACCACCGGCTACCCGGACAGCTACTCCGACACGCTGACCCAGCAGCTGGAGACGGCCGACGTGCCGCTCACCGTCGAGGGGCGCGGCAGCACGCCGTGGTGGACCTTCCTCATCACCCTCGCCCCCTTCGTCCTGTTCATCGGGTTCTGGATCTTCCTGATGAACCGCATGCAGGGCGGCGGCTCCAAGGTGATGAGCTTCGGCAAGTCCCGGGCCAAGCGGATGGCCGTCGATGCCCCCAAGATCACCTTCAAGGACGTGGCGGGCGTCAACGAGGCCGTCGAGGAGCTGCACGAGATCAAGGAGTTCCTCGAGAACCCCAAGAAGTTCCAGGCCCTGGGGGCCCGCATCCCCAAGGGCGTATTGCTCTTTGGCCCCCCCGGAACCGGCAAGACCCTGCTCGCCCGCGCGGTCGCGGGCGAGGCCGGGGTGCCCTTCTTCTCGATCTCGGGATCCGACTTCGTCGAGATGTTCGTGGGCGTGGGCGCATCCCGGGTGCGCGACCTGTTCGAGCAGGCCAAGCAGTCGAGCCCCTGCATCATCTTCATGGACGAGATCGACGCCGTCGGCCGCCACCGCGGGGCGGGCCTTGGCGGGGGCCATGACGAGCGCGAGCAGACCCTCAACCAGCTGCTGGTCGAGATGGACGGCTTCGAGGCCAAGGACAACATCATCCTGATCGCGGCCACCAACCGGCCCGACATCCTCGACCCGGCGCTGCTGCGGCCCGGCCGCTTCGATCGCCAGATCGTCGTCGACCGCCCCGACCGCGACGGCCGCGCCCAGATCCTGCGCGTCCACACCAAGGGCAAGCCGATCGCCAAGTCGATCGACCTGGCGGTGCTGGCAGGCCAGACCCCCGGCTTCACCGGCGCCGATCTGGCCAACCTGGTCAACGAGGCGGCGCTGCTTGCCGCCCGCAAGGGCAAGCGCGTGATCGAGCAGACCGAGCTCGAGGAGGGGATCATGCGCGTGATCGCCGGCCCCGAGAAGAAGTCGCGGCATCCTCTCCGAGAAGGAGCGGGTGGTGACCGCCTACCACGAGATGGGCCACGCCCTGGTCGGCCACTACCTGCCCGATGCCGACCCGGTCCACAAGATCAGTGTCGTCTCGCGCGGCCAGGCCCTTGGCTACACGATCTCGATGCCCACCGAGGACAAGTTCCTCACCACCCGCGCCCAGCTCGAGGACCAGATGGCGATGACCCTGGGCGGCCGCGCCGCCGAGGAGCTGGTGTTCTCTGAGATCACCACCGGCGCCGCCAACGACCTCGAGAAGGTCACCTCGACCGCCAAGCAGATGACGATGCGCTTCGGTATGAGCGAGAAGCTCGGCCCCCGGGTGCTCGGCCACAACCAGGGCGCGCCCTTCCTCGGGCGCGACATGCACTCAGAGCCCGACTACTCCGACGACCTGGCCCGCACGATCGACTCCGAGATCCGCCGCATCATCGAGGAGGCCCACCAGCGCGCCCGCGACATCCTCACCGAGCACCGCCAGGCCCTGGAGCTCCTTTCCCAGGTGCTGCTCAAGCGCGAGACGATCGAGCGCGACGAGTTCCTGGGGCTCCTCGCCGGGGACCCCGAGGACGTCGTCTTCGCCGAGCGCGATGCCAAGGCCGCCCGCGCCGCCGCCGAGCTCGAGCGCGAGGCCGACAAGGACACCGCCAAGCCCAACAAGCGGATGCCCTACCCCGCCGCCCCGGAGGCGCTGCCCGAGGGATAACCGCCCCCCGCTCGTCTTCCGGTCCTCATCCGCCGGCGCGCCGCGCCGGCACACCGACGAGGGAGGCGACATGCGGGCGGACCACGACAGCGAGGCCGACGCGCTCTACGGGCGGCTGAGGAACGGCCGGGTCGCGCGGTGCATCGGGCTCGGGGACTGCGTGGTGGTGGACCTGGACGGTGAGGGCCGTCCGCTGGGCGTGGAGATTCATCTCGCCCGGTTTCCCGTTCGCCGACCGGACGGTCCATGTCGAGGTGCGCGACGCCAGAGAGTCCTGAAACGTTCCAGGCCTGCGGAAGAGCCGGCACACGCGGGGGCGGATCCGCGCGTCCGCACTCGGTTGCCTGTCGGCCATGGGCTCGCTTCGATTCAGCAGGCACGCGAAGAACAAGCGACGGCGCTATGGGCTGGCGTCCTCGGAGCTCAGTCGTCTACTGGCGCAGCCGGCGGCGACCGGCCAAGATGGCTCGGGCAACGCCTTCGTCGAGGGGGAGATTCGAGGACTTCGCATTCGGATGGTCCTCGCCCACGATGATCCGGGCTATGTCATCACGATCACCGAGAGGACGAGGTGGTGAGATGCGAGCGGACTTCGACAGCCGGGCCAACGCCCTCTACATCGACCTGACCGGTGCGACGCGCGCCTCCCACGCTGTCGAGATCGACTACCGCTGCAGCGTCGATATCGACGCGGACGACCGCCCGATCGGCGTCGAGGTGCTCTACCTCGACAAGCCCTATGACGACTTCCTGCGCACCGCCGCCGAGCGCTTCGACCTCGACGCCGAGGCCCTCATCGGCATCGCCCGCGCCGCCGTCGCCGCGCCCGATCGCGAGGTCACGATGCACGTCGGAGTGCGCGCCGCGGCGTGATCCCGCCCGGACTTCCGCCCGGCTGGGCGACCGATCTCGCCATCCTCCGCCACGGCGGCTCGGCGTTCGAGGACCACGGGGATCATCTGGTGATCCGCACGCCTCGGATACCCGACTTCCACTGGGGCCACTCGATCCTCGTGACCGCCCCGGAGGCGGCCGGCGACGCGCGGAGGTGGGTCGAGGCCTTCCGCGCGGCCTTCCCGCAGGCCGGCTGGCTCACCATCGGCCTTCCGCGGATGCCCGACGACGTCGCTCCCTGGGCGGCTCTCGGCCTCGCTCCCGAGGCTGCCGACGTCCTCACGACGGACACGGTCCCCCTGCAGGCGGGCCTCGCCGCGGGCTACGAGGTGCGCGCCCTGGACCGCGGCGACCGGGCGCAGCGCGTCGCGCGCGCGATCGCCGAGAACGAGCGGACCGGTGAGCACGAGCCGGTGTCCCACGCCCGGTTCGTCCGCGCGCGGATCCGCTTCCAGGAGACGCTCGCCGACCGGGGGCTCGCCGCCTTCTTCGGGGCCTTCGCCGACGGGGTTCTCGCGGCCGACCTCGGCATCGTGCGCTGCGGCCTCCTGGCGCGCTTCCAGTGGGTCGGCACGGACGCTGCGCACCGGCGGCGCGGTCTCGCCTCCCACCTGCTGGGGGTCGCCGCGCGCTGGGCCGCCGAGCGCGGGTGCGATCGCTGGGTGATCGTCACCGAGACCGGCAACCCGGCCGGGCGGATCTACCGTGCGGTGGGGTTCACTCCCGACGTCCCCAACATCGAGGTCTACCGCCCGCCGGCGCGCGCCGCGGATCCGTCCTCGTGAGGAAGAGTCCGTCCCCGGCCGCAGCCGCGACTCGGAGGCGTGGAGGATCGACGACCACGGCACGTGAGACGACGCCGCGCCGCGGACGCGTACCCTTGGGCGATGGCCGACCCCCTCTCATGGCTCTCGTCTCCCTGCGTGATGGGGATCCTCAACGTCACGCCCGACTCCCTGTGGGGCGGTGACGGCCCGATCGAGCCCGGCCCGGCCATGGAGCGGCTCGCGGCAATGGAGCGCGACGGGGCGGCGATCTGCGACGTCGGGGCCGAGAGCACGCGCCCCGGCTCAGAGCCCGTCGGCGCCCGCGACCAGCTCGCGCGCCTGGACGGCGTGCTGCGGGTCCTGCGCGACGCCCCTCCGGCGATCGCGCTCTCGATCGACACCTCGCTGGCGCCGGTGGCCGAGGCGGCCCTCGATGCGGGGGCGGTGCTGGTGAACGACGTCACCGCCGGACGCGGCGATCCGGACCTGCTGCCGCTGGTGGCCTCCCGCGGGGCGGCGGTGTGCCTGGTCCACATGCGCGGCGCGCCCCGCACGATGCAGAGCGATCCGCACTACGACGAC
>CAWDII010000008.1:0-26474 GCA_963802325.1 uncultured Thermoleophilia bacterium
GCGGAGAGGGGGGGATTTGAACCCCCGTCGGACCGAAGGCCCGAAACGGTTTTCGAGACCGCCGCATTCGACCGCTCTGCCACCTCTCCGCGGGGGAGGCTGACGGGGTCCGGAGCCCTCAGGGCGGCGGCCCGCGGCCGGGATCGCGGGCCGCCGCCGGGATCGGGGCTACTGGGCGGTCCAGCCGCCGTCCACCGGCAGGGCCGTACCCATGGTCAGAAGCCCGCCTCGTCCGAGCAGAGCCACACGGCCGCCGCCGCGACCTCCTCCGGGGGGTTCCCATCCGCCCGACCGGCTCTCCGGCGGCGAGCTGGGCCTCGATGCCCCGGGGTCGCCGTGCGAGTACCGGTCGATCATCGCGGTGTGGATGATGCCCGGGCAGATCGCGTTGACGCGGATGCCGGCGGCGGCGGGCTCGAGGGCTGCGGTGCGGGTGAGGCCGATCACGCCGTGCTTGCTCGCGACGTAGGCGGTCGCGCCGGGGAAGCCGACCAGGCCGGCGATCGAGGCGCAGTTGACGATCGCGCCGCCGCCCGAGGCCTGCATCGCCGGGATCTCGTGGCGCATGCAGAGCCAGACGCCCTTCAGGTTGACCGCGATCACCCGATCCCAGTCGTCCTCGGCCAGACCGGTCAACGGCGCCGAGGGGCCCTCGATGCCGGCGTTGTTGAAGGCCCAGTCGAGGCGCCCGAAGGCGTCGAGGGTGGCGGCGACCAGGGGCTCGACGTCGGCGTCGCGTGAGACGTCGGTCGGGACGAAGATCGCCTGGTGGCCCTGGTCGCGCAGCTCCCGGGCCACCTGCTCGCCGGCCGATCCGGCGAGGTCGGCGATCACCACGGCAGCGCCCCGCCGGGCGAACGCCGCCGCCGCCGCGCGGCCGATACCCGCCGCCCCGCCGGTCACGATGGCGACGCGGGTCGTGCCCTCGGTGACGGACATGTCCCTCCCTCGCTCGATGCCGGGCGCACCCCGTGCGTCCTGGGAACAACCTATGCCCGGCCGCCGCGACGCACGTCGTGCGCGCCCCGGATCACGCCTGCGGTCTTCCAGCCCGCCGCGCCGCCCGAATGCGCCGCGATCGTGCGCTACGATCGCCTCCCCCGGAGAGGTGTCCGAGCGGCCGAAGGAGCGCGCCTGGAAAGCGCGTAGACGGGTTTCCCGTCTCGAGGGTTCAAATCCCTCTCTCTCCGCTGAGCCGGTCGGGATGCCGGTCTGATGAGGCATCTCGACCGGGGTCGTCGTGCCGCCGGTCCCGCTCTGGATCGCGCCGAAGCGCTCCGCCCGCGCGCCGGCCGCGCGGAGCGCTCAGGCCAGGCCGATTCCGGCGAGCCGGGGGACGACCTCCTCGCCGAGCCGGCTCACGACGCCCACCGGGTCGGGGCCCTTCGGCATCACCTGGACGTGCTCGACTCCGAGCCGGGCGTACTCGTCCATCTCCGCGAGGAAGGCGTCAACGTCGGCGAGCGGGTCGCTGAGGGCGAGGATCGTCTTCGTGATGCTCGCCGGATCGCGACCCTCCGCCTCGCAGTGGCGGTCGAGGACCTCGATCTTGTGGCCGATGACCGCCGGGCTGATCCCGAAGAAGTTCCACCCGTCGGCGTACCTGGCAACGAGCCGCAGGAGCTTCCGCTCGCCGCCGCCGCCGACGATGATCCTGGGCGCGGCTCCTGGAGCGGTTGCGGGGAGCAGATCGTCTCGGCCAGGCGGTAGTGCCTGCCCTCGAAGGGGCCGTCGTCGTCGCTCCACATCTGGCGGCAGATCTGGAGCGTCTCCTCGAGACGCTCGAGCCGCTCCGGCACGGGGGGGAACGGGACGCCGAGCCCCGCGTGCTCGCGCTCGTACCAGCCCGCCCCGATCGCGAGAATCGCGCGGCCCCCCGAGAGGACGTCGAGCGTGGTCGCCTGCTTGGCGAGCAGGCCCGGATGCCGGTAGGTGACGCCCGTGACCAGGAGGCCGAGGTCGATCGTGCGCGTCTGGCCGGCGACGAAGCCGAGGGAGGTGTAGCCCTCGAGCATCGGCTCCTCGGCGCTGCCGAAGTCCTCCATCTGGAACCAGTGGTCCATCACCGAGAACCACGCGCAGCCGCCCTCCTCGGCCGCCCTGGCGGTCGCGGCCAGCGTCGGGGCGATGGCCGCCGGGCCGCCGGGCAGCGTGAAGTTGACGAAGTGGACGCCGAGGCGCATCAGGCGGCTGCCGGCGACGGGTCGTGAACGGCGGTGAGAGCGTCCGGACGATCCCCGGGTGCGGTGCGACCGGAGAGGCCGGGCGGATCTCGGAGGGTACGAGGTGTGGTCGTCATGGATCGATGGTGCGCCGCCGCGCGCGGGCGTAAAAGGGGAGCGTCGATCCAGGGATCGGCGATCCCCGGATGAGCGCCGAGCCAGGGATCGGCGGTCCCTGGCTGGAGAGGCCGCGTCCGCGCATAATCGGCGCATGGACCGGGCGCAGCTCGCGGACTTCCTCCGCCGCCGCCGCGAGGCGCTGCAGCCCGAGGACGTCGGGCTCGTGAAGGGCCCGCGCAGGCGCACCAGCGGCCTGCGCCGCGAGGAGGTCGCGGCGCTCTCGGGCATGTCAACGGACTACTACAGCCGCCTGGAGCAGCAGCGCGGGCCACAGCCCTCCGAGCAGATGCTCGCGGCCATCGCGCGCGGGCTGCGCCTCACCCAGGACGAGCGGGACCATCTGTTCCGCCTCGCCGGGCACACCGCCCCGCCGCGCGCCGGGAGCGCCGATCACGTCAACCCGGCCCTCATGCGCGTGCTCGACCGCCTCGACACGCCGGCGCAGGTCGTCTCCGAGCTCGGCGAGACCCTCGTCCAGAATCCGCTGGCGGTCGCCCTCCTGGGAGATCAGACCTCCTACGAGGGCCCCTCGAGGAGCCTCTACTACCGCTGGTTCACCGACCCGGCCGTGCGGTCGTTCTACCCGGAGGAGGACCACGAGCGCCACGCGCGGACCTGGGTCGCCGGCCTCCGCGCGGTCCTGGCCCGGGGGGGACCCGGCTCGAGGGCCGCCGACCTGGTCGCTCGCCTGCGCGACGAGAGCGAGGAGTTCAGCACGATCTGGGACGACCACGAGGTGGCCGTGCACACCAGCCAGCGCAAGCGGATGGTGCATCCGTCGGTCGGGACGATCGAGCTCGACTGCCAGGTGCTCGTCGCGGAGAACCAGGCGCAGTCGCTCCTCGTCTACACGGCGACGCCGGGGACCGAGGACTACGAGAGGCTGAAGCTCCTCTCGGTGATCGGCGTCCAGCGATTCGAGTCCTGATCCTCCCGCGGTGGTCCCGACCTCGCTACCCGCGCATCACCAAACAGGCCCATTGCACGTCCGTGGGCCGCTCTGCTCAACCCGCACCCGCCCCATCACCCCGGTGCGCGGCGCAGCTCCGGCAAGGGTCAAGAGGTTCGGGTTCAACGTCAATCCCTACCCGCTGGGAGCGCGAGGTGCGGACCCTGGCCCGGAAGCGAAAGCCAGGGTCCGCGTCCACGGGTGGCGCTCCGATCCGCCCCCGGGAATAGCCTCTCCCCACTGGGCGGCGCCATCCCGGTCCCGCCCGTTCGGGAGGTCGAGATGAGCGCTTCACGGAAGGGTCTCACGGGCGTCGCGGTCCTGGCCGCGTTGGCCGGCATGTCGGGGGTGGCCAACGGCGAGAGCATCACCGCGCTCGGCGTGTCCCAGGTCAAGGTCGTCGCGCCTGCTCCCCTGACGAACGCGAAGATCGTGAAGGCCGTGGCGGAGGCCCGCAAGATCGCCATCCCTCAGGCGATCGAGGCGGCCCGCAACCAGGCCACGCGCATCGCGATCGCCACAGGCCTCCAGCCCGGGGCGATACTCGAGGTCGTCGAGACGGGGCCCGGTCCCTTCGGCTTCTATTTCGGGCAGGGCACCTTCGGCCGGTTCGGTCCGAACCAGTACTGCGGCCGGGTCCAGAAGGTCACGCGCGGGCCCGCGGTAACGGCCGGCGTGGCCCGGTCATCTCCCGGCGGTTCGTCACGCGCTGCTACAAGCCGGCCTCGATCGGCGTGTCGATCTCGGTCACCTACGACGCGACGCCGGTGCCCGTGGCCGCGCCACCCTCCTGATAATGGCGGTCGGCCGGCCGGGCCGGCGAATCCGCTGAGCCACCGAAGACCCGCCCGCCCGGCCGACCTCACGAATCCACACACACCGGCGTTCTCCTGATCGCGGTCACATGCACCGATCGACGAGGAGCTTCCGAGATGGACGACGATCCCCGTACGCGAACGACCTACGACAGCCCGCTCGGCCCGCTGGCGCTGGAAGGCGGCGCGTGGGGCCTGAGTGCCGTGGGCTTCGACGCCGAGCCCGGCGGGAGCCGTGATCGCCCCGGGGTGCTGGCCGACGTGGCCGCACAGCTCGACGAGTACTTCGCGGGCCGCCGGCGCGCCTTCGACGTGCGTCTCGACCTTCGGGGCGGGGGGCTCGAGATGCGCGTCTGGAGCGAGCTGCGGCGCATCCCCCACGGCACCACCGTGAGCTATCGCGATCTCGCCGAGGCGGTCGGGCGCCCGGACGCCGTGCGGGCCGTGGCCGGCGCCGTGGCCCGCACGCCCACCCCGATCGTCATCCCGTGCCACCGCGTGATCGGCGCCGACGGCGGCCTGCGCGGGTACATCGGCGGCCTCGAGCGCAAGGCGGCGCTGCTCGATCTGGAGAGCGCCACCGCCCCTGGGGGCACCCCCACGCGGCAGCTCGAGCTGCTCTGAAAGGCCGCCCGCGCTTCCAGATCAGGAGGGGTCCGGTGGTATCCTCCGCGCCCCCGGGCAGTTAGCTCAGCGGGAGAGCACTCGCCTCACACGCGAGGGGTCACTGGTTCGATCCCAGTACTGCCCACTCCGAAGGCCCCGCCATCGCGGGGCCTTCGTCGTTCCGGGCCGTGGCGTCGTGCGGGCCCCCGCGATTCGTCTCTGCGACCCGCAGAAGGGCGACGTGACCTCGCCGGCGCCGACTCGATCACCTGCGAGGAGTGAGGCCGGGGCGCCGTCCGGGAAGGGATCCCGCCCGATCGGAGTAAACGTAGGCAGGCCCCGCTCCCGACGCGGGGCCTCCCGACGACTGGAGATGGCGATGGCGCCGACGATTCGGAACGGTGGACGAAGGCGTGGCGGCCTGTCCTGGCGGAGCGGTCTCGCGGCGGCGCTGGCCGTCGGGGTGGTCGCGGCCCCGGCCTACGCCGAGACGGTGGAGGCCTCGGGCATCGGGCAGGCGCGCGTGCGCGTCAGCGCGCCGCTGACCCAGCTGAAGATCTCCCGCGCCGTCGAGCGGGCGCGGGCGCTCGCCGTGCCGCGCGCGTTCATCAACACTCAGGTGCAGGCCGCCCGGTACGCGGCCTCGGCCAGGCTCGCGCTCGGCGCCATCCTCGCCGTGGGCGAGCCGGCCCCCGGCCCGGACCCCTCGCCCGAGAACACCGTCGCCCGCTTCGGCGGCAACCGGTACTGCGGGCCGGTGACCACCGAGAAGCGCAAGACGATCGACGGCGTCAGCACGGTCGTCTCGCGCACCACGCGCTATCGCTGCTTCGCGCCCCGCTTCGTGCTGGTGCGGGTGGCGATCACCTGGGCCGCCGCCCCCCTGCCGCCCGTCTGACCGGCGGCAGGGGGTACGGGCGCTCCGTCAGTCGCCGGCGAGCGCCGCCAGGGACGTGGCGCTCGCCCCGCAGTCGTAGAGCCCGGTCGGCGCGCTCGCGTCAACCGTCGTCTGCGCGACGCAGGCCTGCTGGACCGCCGCCATCGCGGTGGTGGCCCCGGTGCGGCCGTCGGCGATGCCGCCGCCCGTGTCGGAGCCGGTCAGCACCCACCGGATCGAGCCGCTCGCGACCTCGTCGGCGAGCCAGCTGACGCTGACCGCGCTCTCGTTGCCCGAGAACCCGCCGATGGCGGCGACCGCGTAGCCCGACTCGATGATCGCGCTCGATGCCCCGGACTGGCTGGAGGAGACGACGGTGCCCCCGCCGTTGGCCGCGGCGTAGGCGCCCGCCTCGGTCAGCGCCGAGTCGCCGCCGAACATCCCGCCGCCCGCGCCGGGTGCTGCGCCGGTGATTCCGCCGGAGGGGTGAATCCGCCGGGCGCGGTGCCCGTCGGGGGCGCCATCGCGCCGCCGAAGCCGCCCGCCATTCGGCCGCCGGGACCGCCGGGACCGCCGCCCATGCCCGAGGTCTCGGGGCCGCCCGCGGGGAAGGTGCCGCTGGTCGCGTGGCCGAGCGTCTGGAAGGACCAGGTGACCGGGGCGATCATCAGTGCGCCGAGGGCGCCCGCGAGGGCGATCCTCCTGATGCGGTCGGTCTCGCCGACGGCAAGACCGGCTGCGCCGAGCGCGCCGGCCACGATGACCAGCGGGCCGAGCCAGCCGGGCAGGCCGCTCGCGTTCTCCAGCACCACGAGGGTGCTCATCACCCCGCCGGCGACGGCGAGGGGGCCGAGGATCCGGGCCCGCCGCCCACCGGCGAGGATCTCACCGGCCGTGCCGCCCACCAGCGCGGCCGCGAACGGGGCCAGCAGCGAGACGTAGTAGGGGTGGAAGATGCCGCTCGCGGTGCTGAAGGCGACCGCGCTCACCGCGAAGGCGCCGCCCACCGCGATGATCCACCCGGTGCGCGCGTCGGAGCGGCGCAGGCGGCTGGCGAGGGCGATGCCGGCTCCGCCCACGATGGCGAGCCCGAGCAACCACCCGGCCTGGCCGCCGAGGCTCTCGTTGAGCAGTCGCAGCGGGCCGGTGTCGCCCCCGAAGAAGCCACCGCCCCCGCCGCCGGCGCCGGTCGGCGCTCCCGCCTGGCCGTCGAGGCGGCCGAGGCCGTTGTAGCCGCTGATCAGCGACCAGATGCTGTTGTCGCTCGTGCCCGAGATCCAGGGGCGCTCGGAGGCGGGGGTCAGCCACATCAGCATCGGCCAGGCGCCGCCCACGGCGATCATCGCCGCTCCGGCGGCGGCCATCGAGCGCGCCGCCGCGGCGCGGCCGCGCGGGGCGACCCACATCCAGGCCGCCGCGAGGCCGGGCAGCACCAGCAGGGCGGCGCCCATCTTGGTCTCGAAGCCGAGGCCGACGAACACGCCGGCCCACACCAGGTTCCGGGTGCGGCCGTCCTCCAGGGCGCGCAGGGTGAACCAGAGCGCGGCGGTGCACGAGAGCACCAGCAGCGCGTCGGGGTTGTTGTGGCGCGAGACGGCCACGGCGATCGGCGTCGTCGCCATCGCGAGCCCCGCCACCGACCCGGCCACCCGGCCCCAGCGCCGCCGCGTCAGGTCGTAGACGAGCACCACGCTCACCACGCCCATCAGGGCCTGGGGGATGAGGATGCTGGCCGAGTTGAACCCGAAGGCCTTCACCGACAGCGCCTGCACCCACAACGCGAGCGGCGGCTTGTCAACGGTCATCACCCCGCTCGCGTCGAACGAGCCGTAGAGGAAGTCGTGCCAGCTCGAGCTCATCGAGCGGACCGCGGCCGAGTAGTAGGTGTTAGCCCAGCCGTTGCGCGTCAGGGCCCACAGGTTGAGCAGTGCGGCCAGCCCGATGAGGGCGGCGACCTCCGGGTGCATCCGGCGCGCGGAGCGCACCAGGCCAGAGGCGCGCTCGCGCAGGCGGTCGATGGGCACGGGCGTCCCGTGGGCGGTCGTCGTCATCGGCGGGCTCCGGAGTGTCGGCGCCCGGGCTGCCGGCGCGTCCCGCGCAGGCCGTGCTTTCGCAGCAGGCGCACGTAGGAGCGGACGACGGCGATCCGGGCGGTGGCGGTCATGGTCATGCCGTGAGCTTCGGCGCCGAAGCTCAGACGCGACCGGACGCCCCCTGTGGATCGCCTGGGAGCCGCCCGTCAGATGTCTCGCACGGCCCCCGGAACACCGTTCTCGATCACGAACCTGGCAAGCGTGGAGACGGGCGAGGTCGGCTGGTCGATGGTCGCGACCGCCCGGAAGTCGGCGCTCCAGAGCTCGGGCGTCAGTGTGCAGCGCACGTAGCCGCGCGAGATCCCGTCGAAGAACTTCGTGTGCGGGTTGTCCGGCAGCGCCGCCTGCACGGGGGCGAGGAACTCCGCGGGGAAGTCGGAGCTGATCGAGGTCCCCACGAGTTCGGTGGCGACCGTGGGCGAGGCGAGGTCGTCGTAGCTCAGGCGCACGTCGTGGACCCAGCTCGAGTGGATGTCGCCGGTGATGATCACGGGGTTGCTCACGTCCTCGGCCGCCATCGCTTCGGTGAGACGCGTGCGCTGGGCCACGTAGCCGTCCCACTGATCCACGTTGAAGACGCCGGCGACGTCGGCGTGGCCGGGGAGGGGGTTGAAGTCGAACTGGGCGAACATCGTCTGCTGGGCCACCACGTTCCAGGCAGCGGGGGAGCGCCGGAGCCCGCGCACGAGCCAGGCCTCCTGCTCGGGGCCGGTCATCGTGGCGGCCGGATCGAAGCGCTCCGCGCAGTTCTTCAGCCCGTCGCCGCACGGCTGGTCGGTGCGGTACTGGCGGGTGTCGAGCACGTTGAAACGCGCGAGGTCACCCCAGGCCAGCCGCCGGTAGATCCGGGCGTCCGGGCCGGTCGGCAGAGCGGGGTCGCGGAGCGGCATGTGCTCGTAGTACGCCTGGTAGGCGGCGGCCCGCCGGGCGACCGGGTCGCCCGGCGGGAGGTCGTCCTCGCGGATCAGGCCGGCGTAGTTGTTCTCGAGCTCGTGGTCGTCCCAGGTGACGATCCACGGGCAGAGGGCGTGGGCGGCCTGCAGTGCCGGGTCGGTGCGGTACTGCGCGTGGCGGTTGCGATAGCTCTCGAGGCTGCCCACCTCGGGGCCGTCGTGAACCCGCGACGCCGGGGAGGCGGCTCGCACCTTCGCCTCGGGGCCGTACTCGTAGATGTAGTCGCCGAGGTGGACGACCAGGTCGAGATCCTCCCGCCCGAGCGCGTCGTAGGCGGTGTAGTAGCCGTTCTGCCAGTCCTGGCAGGAGACGAAGGCGAAGCGCAGCTCGCCGGCCGCGGCGCCGCGGCCGGGGGCGGTCAGCGCCCGCCCGATCGCGCTCTCCTCGCCCCCCACCCGGAAGCGGTAGAAGTACTCGCGCCCGGGGCGCAGGCCGGTGAGGTCAACGTGCAGGGAGTGGGCGAGCTCGGGGAGCGCGAAGCGGACGCCGCGCCGCACGATGCGCCGCATCGACGGCTCTGAGGCAACCTCCACCGTCACGGCGACGGGGCGGTCGGGCATCCCCCCTCCGTGGAGCGGGTCGGGTGCGAGGCGCGTCCAGAGCACGACGCTGTCGGGGCGTGGATCGCCCGACGCCACGCCGAGGGTGAAGAGGGGGCCCGGCGGCAGCGGCGCGCGCTTCGAGGACCTCGCCCCGGCAGCGAGTGCCGACGGAAGCGCTGCGGTGGCAGTGAGGGCAGCCGCCCCGGCGAGGAGCCGGCGGCGCGTGACGAGGGTCTCCAGCGTCTGGTTCTCGGGCATCTCGCGCGTCCTCCTGTCGACGACGCCGCGACGATCGCACGAGAGGCCATCCCCGCCGATCTCAGTCCCGTGAAGATCCCGTGACGCCGATCGCACGAGAGCGACTACCCTTCAGCGGATGAGCTCCGAACCCTCCGTCGCACCCGAGGCCGCCCGCCGGCGCACCTTCGCGATCATCTCCCACCCGGACGCGGGCAAGACGACGCTCACCGAGCGCCTGCTGCTGCAGGCCGGGGCGATCGATCTGGCCGGTGCCGTGCGCGCGCGCCGCGGCGGGGCGGGGGCGCGCTCGGACTGGATGGAGATCGAGCGCACGCGCGGCATCTCGGTGACCTCCGCGGCCCTGCAGTTCACCTACCGCGACCACGTCTTCAACCTGCTCGACACCCCGGGCCACAAGGACTTCTCCGAGGACACCTACCGGGTGCTCACGGCCACCGACACGGCGGTCATGGTGATCGACGCCGCCAAGGGGCTCGAGCCGCAGACGCTGAAGCTCTTCCAGGTCTGCCGCACGCGCGGAACGCCGGTGATCACCTTCGTGAACAAGCTCGACCGCCCCGGCCGCGACCCGCTGGAGCTGCTCGACGAGATCGAGCGCGAGATCGGCCTGCGCCCGACCCCGGTGACCTGGCCGGTGATGGACGAGGGCGCGTTCCTCGGCCTGGTGGACCGCCGCTCGGGCGCGCTCGAGCCGTTCGGCCGGGTCGGCAGCGGCGTGGCGAGCGCCCAGGCGCCCGTCGCCGACTGGCGCGCACACGAGGGCTTCACGCCGGTGATCCGCGACCGGCTGGGCGACGAGCTCGATCTGCTGAGCGGCGTGGGCGCCGACCACGACGACGAGGAGTTCCGCGGCGGCGAGACCACGCCGGTCTACTTCGGCGCGGCGCTCGGCGACTCGGGCGTGCGCCACCTGCTCGACTCGGTGGTCGATCTGGGCTGCGCCCCGGGGGCGTGGGAGACGGCCGACGGCGGCGTCGTGCAGATCGACGACCCGTTCTCGGGGTTCGTCTTCAAGGTGCAGGCCAACACCGACCCGCGCCACCGCGACCGCCTGGCCTACATCCGGGTGTGCTCGGGCCGTTTCGAGCGCGGCATGCAGGTGCACCACGAGCGCAGCGGGCGCACGATGGCCCTGCGCCATGCCCACCAGCCCTTCGGGCAGGAGCGCCTGCCGTTGGAGGAGGCCTTTCCCGGCGACGTGATCGGGCTCGTCAACGCGTCCGGCCTGCGCCCGGGCGACGCGATCTCGGCGGGGGAGCCGGTGAGGTTCCCGCCCATGCCGCGCTTCGCCCCCGAGCACTTCGCGGTGGTGCGCAGCCGCGACTCCAGCCGCTACAAGCAGTTCCGCCGCGGCCTCGCCGCACTCGACGAGGAGGGCGTCGTGCAGGTGCTGCGCGACCCCCACCGCGGCGACCAGGAGCCGCTGCTGGCGGCCGTCGGCCCGATGCAGTTCGAGGTCGCCCTCGCGCGCCTCGAGGCCGAGTTCGGCGCGCCGACGCAGATCGACCCGCCCCGCCACATGGTGGCCCGCGAGACCGACCTGGCCGGCTCGGAGCTGCTGCGCCGCGACGGCGTCAGCGTGCTGTTGCGCGAGTCGGGTGAGCTGGTCGCCCTCTTCACCAGCACCTACCGGCTCGAGAGCTTCGAGCGCCACCGCCCCGAGGTGAGCCTCACGCCGCTGCTCGCGGGCTGAGCGCGAGCGCGGGTTCGGCGCCCGGCCGCGGGCGGCGCACGATGCGCCCCAGGTCGAGCCCGGCGGGAAGCTCCAGGTCGTGCGCGGCCAGCAGGCCGGCATCGGCCAGCACGTCGTCGGTGGCCGCGTCGGCCACCAGCCGGCCCCCCGACAGGATCAGCGAGCGCTCGCAGAGCTCGGCCGCGAAGGGCAGGTCGTGGGTCACGATCAGCATCGTGCGGTCGATCTCGGCCAGCAGCTCCACCAGCTCGCGCCGGGCCCGGGGGTCGAGGTTGGCCGAGGGCTCGTCGAGCACCAGCAGCTGCGGGCCCATGGCCAGCACGGTCGCGATCGCCACCCGGCGGCGCTGGCCCTGCGAGAGCTGATGGGGCGCCCGGTCGGCGGCGTCCGACATCCGCACCGCGGCGAGGGCGTCGGCCACCCGCATCGCCACCTCGTCGCGGCCGAGGCCCATGTTGAGGGGGCCGAAGGCGACGTCCTCGGCGACGGTCGGCATGAAGAGCTGGTCGTCGGGATCCTGGAACACCAGCCCCACCCGCGCCCGCAGCTCGCCGAGCGAGCGCTTCTCGACCTCGATGCCCGCCACCTCGAGGCCGCCTGCGCTCGCGCTGAGCAGCCCGTTGAGGTGCAGCATCAGCGTCGTCTTGCCGGCGCCGTTCGGGCCGAGCACGGCCACCCGCTCGCCGTGGCCGACATGCAGGTCGATCGAATCGAGCGCGAGGTGGCCACCGGGGTAGCGGTAGGTCAGCCCGCGGGCGTGGACGGCGCAGCTCATGAGATCACCCGGAGGGGGAGGAGGACGAGGACGATCAGGCCGACGAAGACCGCGTCGGCGCGGGCGAGGCGCAGGGGGTCGAGGCGCGGCATCCGGCCGCTGTAGCCCCGGGCGAGCATCGCCAGGTAGATGCGCTCGCCGCGCGAGAAGGTGCGCAGGAAGAGCGCCGTGGTCATCCGCCCGAGGGCGGCGACCTGGAGCATGTTGCGCGGCCGGTAGGCGCGCGCCGCCAGCGCCGAGCGCATCCGGCGCAGCTCCTCGGCGATGACGAACAGGTAGCGGTACATGAAGGCCGCGATCAGGGTGAGCAGACGCGGCACCCGCATGGCTTCCAGACCGCGGATGATCGACGGCACCGAGGTGGTCGCGCCGAGCAGGACGGCGCTGGTCGTGCCGATCGTCGCCTTGGCGGCGACGGAGGCGAGCACCGCGAGGCCCTCCCGCGAGACGTCGAAGGGCCCGAGCGAGGCGACCACCTCGCCTCCGCGGAAGAACGGGATGAAGGCCGCGACGAAGATCACCAGCGGCAGCACCACCCGGCCGCGGATCCAGATCACCCGGGCGGGGATCCGGCCCACGGCCGCCACGGTGGCGAGCACGAGGGCACAGCCCACCCAGGCCTCCCACGCGGACACCGGGGTGGAGACCGCGACCAGCGTCACGGCCACCAGCCCGAGGATCTTGGCCCGGGGGTCGAGGCGGTGGACCGGACTGGCGAGATCGCCGGCCGGTCCACCACCCGCGTGGTCGTGCGATCCGCTCACGGCGCGGTCGCGGCCTCGGCCGTGCCGCGGGTGCGGCGCAGTCCCCAGGCGATGCCGTACCCCACCAGGAAGATGCCGAGCGTTCCCACGAAGCCGGCGACGCCGGTCGCGAGGCGCTCGTCGTCGATGCCCGGGAAGGCGTAGTCGGGGATCGGCGAGGAATCCTGGATGGCGTGAGTGGTTCCGGCCTCCAGGAAGCCCGTGTCGCCGGCCACCCGCTCGAGCCCGTCCGGGCTCGGGGAGGCGAACGGCGAGACCGCCGTCGCGAGGCCCACCGCGAGCGCGAGGGCGAGGGCGACGAACACGACCGTCGGTATGCGCTTCACGACATCACCTCCGCGGGGGTCACCATCGGCTCGGCGGGGGCGAGCGGCCCGAAGCCGGCCCCGTCGATCAGGTCGGGGCGGGTGGCGAGCACGGCGCTGAGGGCGGCGACCGTGATGAGCGCCTCGCCGATGCCGATCAGGGCGTGGACGCCGAGCATCGCCGGCAGGACCGTCGCCAGCGGCACGGTGCCCGAGAGGCCGAGTTCCACCGAGGTCAGCAGGGCGCCCGCCATGACCGATGCCCAGGCGCCGACGCCGGCCACCGACAGGAAGACGGCGCGGCCGTGCGGAAGGATGCGGCGCGCGAGCAGCATGACCAGCCCGATGCCGAGGGCGCCCACGACGCCCATGTTCAGGATGTTGGCGCCGAGCGCCGTGATGCCGCCGTCGGCGAAGACGAAGGCCTGGCCGGCGATGACGACCGCCATCACGATGCACGCGAGCCAGGGGCCGAGCAGGACCGCGGCGAGTGCTCCTCCGAGGAGGTGGCCGCTGGTACCGCCGGCCACGGGGAAGTTGAGCATCTGGACGGCGAAGATGAACGCCGCCGTCACGCCCAGCAGGGGCACCTTCGAGTCGTCGAGCGTGCGTCCGGCCCGCCGGACGCCGTAGGAGACCGCCGCGACCGCCGGTACGGCCGTCGCGGCGGCAACGGATCCGTCGAGGAACCCGTCAGGGATGTGCATGGTGGTGTCCTTTCTCGTGTTCCGCCGTGCCGGCGGTCGTGTGGCATGCGGGGCAGACCGCGGGGATCGCGATCTCCCGGTCGGGTGTGAGGCGGTACCCGGTCGCGGCCGCGACCGCGGCGGCGAGCGGGGCGAGGCTGGCGTCGTGAAGGTGCTCCACGGCGCCGCACTCCTGGCAGACGACGTGGTGGTGCCGGTGCTCGCGCACCACCTCGTAGTGGAGGCGCCCGGAGCCGAGGTCGGTGCGCCGCGCGATGCCCGCCGCGACCAGCGCGTCGAGGGTGCGGTAGACCGTCGAGGGGTTGATCGACGGATACCGCCGGCGGGCGTGGACGAGGATGTCCTCGGCGGTGACGTGGCCTCCGCCGCCCAGCGCCTGAAGGACCAGCAGGCGTTGGGCGGTGGGACGGCAACCCGCGCGTCTCAGGATCGCGGCGGCGGCATCCCCCGCGCTCCGAGCGTCTCGCAGCTGCAACTGTGTCGCAGGTGCGGGCGGATGGCAAGCGGTGTGGGAGTGGGACGGCATGCGCTCCTCGGTGTCTAGAGGATGCCGGGGACGGCCCGGATCGTGAGCACGAGGCCGAGCGCCACGATGACCAGGGCCGAGAGCGTCGGGACGGCCGCGGCGAGCCGTCCGTCGAGGGGGATGCGGTCGACGAAGCGCCGCGCGTAGAGGATCAGCAGCCCGATGGCGCTGAGCAGCCCGGCCAGGCCGAGCGAGAAGGCGACCACCAGCACCAGTCCGTAGCCGACGCGCTCGAGGGCGATCGCCCCGAGCAGCAGCACGAGGGCGGACGGGCAGGGGATGATCCCCGCCGAGGCGCCCACCGCGAGCAGGGAGCGCATCGACAGGTCGTCGGGCGGCGCGTGCGTGTGGCCGCCGGGCCCGTCGTGGTGGTGGTGCGTGTCCGTGGCCGTGCGAGTGCGGGTGCTCGTGCGCGTGGGCGCGCACCTGCATCCGGGTCACCGGGGAGCGCACGCCCGCCACCGCCAGGGCGCGGGTCGGGCCCACGCGCACCGGGGCGGGGCGGGGCGCCGCGGCCCGCAGCGCCGCGCCGCCGGAGGGGCGCCCGCGCAGCGTGCGGAAGCGGCTCCAGCCCACCCAGACTCCCACGGCCACCACCATCAGCGCGGCGACCAGGTTGATCCAGGGGAAGAGGTCCTCCGGCAGGATGTAGCGCGAGGCGAAGAGCGTGATCAGGCCGAGCGCGATCACCCCGATGGTGTGGGTGATCGTCACGAACAGGCCGAGCAGCAGGGCGTGGCGGGCGGTGCCCCGCGTGCCCACGAGGTAGGCGGCGACCATCGTCTTGCCGTGTCCGGGCGAGAGCGAGTGCAGCGCGCCCCAGCCCATGGCCAGCAGCAGGGCGCCGAGCACGACCCCGAACGAGAGCTCGTCGTCGAGCAGGCCGTCGAGGCCGCCGGGCGAGGCCTCCTCGACGGTGCTCTGCGGGTCGGCCGTCAGGGGCCCGACGACGCCGGCGCCCTCGCCGGGCGACCAGGTGAACGATGCCTCGGTCACCTGCGGCGGGCTCGCGAGCAGGCCCTCGGGATACGCGCGCAGCTCGTCCGAGAGATCGTCGGCGGGCGCCGTCGCGCCGGCGATCGAGGCGCCGCTCGACGCGCGCACCACCAGCTCGTGCCAGCCGATCCGCTCGGCGTACCCGGGCACCTCCACCGCCACCCGGTGTGCGTCGCCGGAGAGCTCACCGGCGCCCTCCACGCGGTACCAGGCGGCGTAGCGAAGCACCCGCAGGCCGCCCTCGCCCGGCCGCCAGCCGGCGGTCTGGGAGACGGGGGCGACGGTCCGCGGGCGGCCGTCGATGGTCAGGTCGATGCCGCGGGCGCGCTCGGCGGCGCGTCGCTCGGCGTAGGGGGCGAGCCCGCCGGCCTCATCGACGGCCGTGCGCTCGCGGAAGGCCGGGATCTCGGCCATGTCGACGACCTGGCGCAGGTACAGCTCGCCTCCGCTGGCCTCCACGCGCAGGTAGGTGTTGACCGTGAAGTTGCCGAGCGGGTGGGCGCTCGCCTGGCCCACGCCCGCCACGACGGCGGCGAGGGTGAGGAGCGCGATCAGCAGGCGGCGGATCACGCGAGCCCCGCCAGCTCGCGCCGGGCCACCGGGGCCCAGCGCACCGAGAAGCCGGGGTTGAGCGCGAGCGCCTGCGTCAGCCGCTGGCGGGCGACGTCCGCGCGCCCGGCGCACGAGGCCGCCATCCCGGCGTGGAAGAGCATCAGGGCGTCGCGGGTGCCGAGGCGCAGGCTGCGCGGTGGCGTGGCGGTCGGCCTCGGCGCAGCGGCCGGCGCGGGTGAGCACCCAGCCGAGCACCTGGTCGCCGATCACGCCCGGCCGCGCGCGCCGCGCGCTGCGGGCGGCGGCGATGTCGGCGGCGCCGGGGCGGCGGGCGTCGGCGTTCTGCAGCGAGAGGTCGAGGTCGACGTCCGAGCCGTTGGCGGCGAGCAGGTCCTGCATCGCCGCCACGAGGGCCAGGTCCCGGCGCTCGGCCGCGGGCTGTCCGAGGGCGCGGTGGATCTCCGCGAGCGCGGCCGGGTACTCGGGCAGCGGCAGCCGGTCGATCGCCTGCGAGTAGAGGGTGGCGGCCCGCGCGAGCCGGCCGCGGGCGGCGAGCACGCGGGCGAGGCCGGCGGTGGCGCGGGCGTCGCCCGGTCGTGCGGCCAGGGCGGCGCGCATCTCGCGCTCGGCGCCGGCGAGGTCGCCGCCACCGAAGCGCAGCAGGCCGAGCTGGACGCGGGTCCAGGTCTGCCCCTCGCTGCCGGGCACGCCGGCATCGACGGCCAGCTGCATCACGGCGATGGCCTCGGGGCGCTGGCCCCGCAGCTCCAGGGCGTAGGAGGCCCGGCTGTACGAGGGCAGGTCGGGGCGCAGCTCGAGGCGTCGCTGGACGGCGGCGAAGCCCGCGTCGTAGCGGCCGAGCTCGATCAGGGCGTCGGCGCGGATGCCGACCGGCGCGACGCGGGTGGGCGCCACGGCGAGGCTGCGGCGCGACCACTCCAGCGCGTCGGCGAAGCGGTGGCGGGTGAGCGCGAGGGTGCCGAGCGAGTCCATCGCCTCGAAGCTGCGCGGGTCGGCCGTCAGGGCGCGCGCGGGCGGCCTCCTCGGCGCGGCCGAACCAGCTGGGGTCGCCGGTCTGGCGCGCCTTGTCGAGCGAGGCCGAGGCGAGCGCGCTCGAGGGCCGGCACGTCGCCCGGGGCCGCGGCGAGGCGCGCCTGGGCCGCGGCGATCGTGCCGTCGGTGGTGCGCGGCGCACCCGCGGCGAGGGCCGGTGCGCGCCGGAGCGTCGCCGCCGGGTGCGCGAGAGCACGAGGGCGGTCGCGGCGAAGACCACGAGGGCGGCGAGGGCGGCGGCGAGGACGCCGGGCAGGCGTGAGGAGAGGGTCACGGTGTGGGAGAAGGGGGAGTGCGAACGGGCGCGTCCCGGGGGCCGAGGCCCCCGGGACGCGGATCCGATCCGCTAGGGGTGCGGGACCGAGTCGAAGCCCGAGCCGGGCGTCGCCACGTAGGGGAAGGTGCCGAGGAACGGCTTGTCGTTGGCGTTGACGCCGTCTCCGAGCAGCGGGGCCAGGGCGGCGTTGCCGCCGTTGGGCGCCGGCAGGCCGAAGGGCGTGGCGAGGACGCCCGCGACGGCGCGCTCCTCGATGTCCACGACGTCGTCCACCAGGCGACGGCCGTTCGGGAACCCGTCCGCCTGCCCGGCCAGGAGGCCGAGGCGGTCCTGCTGTGCGAACGGCGTGGGCGGAACCGCGAGGTTCAGCCGCAGGAGATCGGCCTTCGCCGGCTTGCCGCTCGAGATCTGGGTCGTCGGCAGGCCGAGGCCGTTCTTGGGCGGGATGCCCGTGAGCAGCACCGTCGTCAGGTCGACGCGGCCCGTGGTGGGGGCGCCGATGTCGTACAGGGCGTTGATGATCCCGGCGAGCTCGGGCTTGAGGTAGTTCTTCTCGAACTGGGAGTCGTTCGAGCGGCTCGCTGCGGTTCCAGAGATCCTTCTTGCCCAGCGGGATCAGGACCTCGTTGACCAGGGGCTCACCCAGGCGCGAGACCTGCTGCCAGCGCACGCGGGAGTCGCCCTTGCTGATGTCGACCACCGGCCGTGAGGCCGTGGCGTAGACGCCCACCGCGGAGCTGGTGGCGCCGACGTCGGTCGGGACCGACCTCGTGCGGGTGATGTGCTTGATCGGCACCTGGATGGCGATCGTGTTGACGCTGTACCCGCGCAGGCCGTCGACGCCGCCCGTGTTGAACGCTCCCGGGGGGGCGCTGCGGAATCCGAGCAGGTCGAACGTGCCGCCGAGATCGACGTAGAACGGGTCGTCACGCTGGCCGGCGAAGACCTTGGTGCCGTCCTTGAACGCCGTGGATCGCCGGGGCGACCAGCGACTCGTAGTTCGGCGTCGAGCGCGCGCCCGACGTTGTTGGGCGGCGTGAGCAGGTTGCGGCCGATGGTCGTCACGACGGTCCGGCCCTTGGAGTCGCGCGTGATCTTGCGGACCGTGTAGGTCTGGACCAGGTTGAGGTTGGTGTACTCGCCCTTCTTGGCGTCGTAGGTGACCGTGTTGCTGTTGTAGAGGAACGTGTTGGGGTTCTTGATCTTGGTGTCGAAGCGGAACTCGTAGGTGACGTCACCCTTGCCGTCGCCGGTGTTGTCCACCTTGATCTCGTACTTCACGTCGTCGGAGAAGCGGTAGAAGTTCGGACCGCCGGCCGGCTCCTCGAACGGCACGAAGTTGGCGATCAGCGTCGCCGTGTCCGGCGCGTCCGGGGAACGGAAGGCGTAGACGTCGGTGTTGTCGGCGCTCGGGTCCTGGGAGATCGACGGAGCCTCCCGGTGGCTCGACGCGCTGAGGAACGATGGGACGAGCACTGCGGCTCCGGCCGCCGCGGTGACCGCGAGCGGTACCGCGACGCGACGGAGCGCGTCGTCCATGTGATGGCACGGGGGTGGTCCTTTCGTCGTTCGTTCTCGCCGCCGGGTCCGGATGCCGCCGGGCCGGCGTCGTGGTGAGGGTCACCGTGCCGCGGGATGTCCCGCGGCTCCCGTCCATGGGGGTTTCCGGGCTCACAGCCCGGGCCCGCGCAGGCCGACCGGCGGGTTCGGGCCGCGATCCAGGAGGAGCGCCCCGAGCCGTTCGGCGGCTCGCGTCGAGATGGGGAGCGCGAAGCGGCTCGCGGCGGTCGACGGTGACCGTGCCGGGGACGCGCGTCGCGAGCGCGCCGGGCTCGCGTCAGCCGCAGCGTCGCGAAGGGGATGTGGGGCCGCAGCTCGGCCACCGCGGTGCGTCCGGCGCCGCCGGGCGAGTGGAAGACGATGCGCGGGCGCAGGGTGATCGCGAAGGTCGAGCGGCCGACCGCGGTGCCGTAGCGGGCCGCGCGTGCGCGGGCCGGCCGGCCGGCCAGACCACCCAGACGTAGCGTGCGGCCCTGGCGCAGGACGCCCTCGGGCACCTTCAGGCGCGTGTCGGTCGACCAGGCGTTCAGCACGCGGCGCTGGCCGCGGAAGATCTGGACGTTGTAGTAGCTCGCCCCGCGCCGGCCGATCGCCAGCGCAGGGTCGGCCGCTGCCAGGGCAGCCAGTCGGCGGCCTTCGGGCTCACGAGGCCGCCGAAGGCGGCGGCGAGCTCGGCCGGCGTCGGGCGGCACGGCGGGCATCGGCGCCGGCCGGGACGCCGCCTGCTCGCGCGGCGCCGCGGGGTGTCGGTGTCGGGGGCCGGGTCGGTCTCGACGCCGACGCCGTCGCCCACGTCGCCGAGCCCGCCCGGGCCGGGCGCGGGCAGCGGCACGGGCTCGACCTCGGCACCGGGGCCGACGCACGGCGCAGTCGCCGGGGGCGGCGGCGCGGCAGGGGTCGGAGGTGGCGCGCGGGGCGAGCGAGGGCCGTCCGGCCGCCTCGGGCGACGATGGCCGGCAGCGGGTTCCAGATCGGGCCGCCGAGGAACGGGGTGGGCACGGCGACGTAGACGTCGGCCATGGCGGCGGCGGGCGCCGCGAGGCCTGCGGCGGCGGCGGCGAGGAGGGCGAGACGGGGTCGGCGCATCGGGGTGATCTCCGGTGTCCGGCGCCCCCGGTGGGGCGACTCACCCGGCATTACGGGCCCCTCGTCGCCGGATCGCCCGTCGGATCACTCCGGCGAGGTCCGAGCGCCGTCGCCACGCTCCGGTCGGCTAGGCTCGCAGCCGATGAGCAAGAAGACGAAGCCCGCCGCCGAGCCCCGCCCCCCGCCCGATGTCGCGTGCCCGCGTGGTGCTCTCGGGCGTCGCGCTCGGCGCGGTCTGGGGCTCGCTGATGTGGGCGGTCTTCGAGCTGACCGGCCGCGAGAGCGGGCCGCGCGGCTGGGTCTACCTGGCGTTCACCATCGCGATGATCGGCGGCGGGGTCGCCGCCGTTCTTCGGCGCCATCGGCGCCCGGCGCGGCGGGGAGCGGGTCTCCCCCCGCGTGCCCGCGGCCGACCGCCGCGACCGCAAGCCGCTGACCTGCCCGGGCGCGCTCGCACCGGCCCTCCCGGTGGACTATCCTCGCCGGGTGACCGTGCTAGGCGGGGAGCTAGCGGTGCCCTGTACCCGCAATCCGCTACAGCGGGGCTGAATTCCCGTCCGAGGGGCCGGTCCCAGGGCTCGGTTCCGTGCAGAGCAGCGTCGATGGCGAGGTCCCATTCGGTGGACGACCGCGAATCAGGTCAGGTCCGGAAGGAAGCAGCCTTAAGCGGATCCGTTCACGCGCAGTGGGGCCACCTCGCCGGAGCAAGCGGTGCGGAGCTAACCCTGGAATCGCGCAACGACGACGGGTGCACGGTCGCACTTCTTTGAGAGCCGGGCCGCAATGAGCGAGCCCGGAGCAAGCCTGTACAACCGCCATCGTCCGGCGACCTTCGCGGACATGGTGGGGCAGGACCACGTGGCGCGCGCGCTCGGCAACGCCCTGCGCTCGGGGCGGCCCGCGCCAGGGCTTCCTCTTCTCGGGCCCGCGCGGCACCGGCAAGACCACCACCGCGCGCATCCTGGCGCGCTGCCTGAACTGCCAGTCGAGCCCCGGCCCGACGGCCGAGCCGTGCGGCACCTGCGACTCGTGCCGGCGCACCGGCCACCAGGACTGGCTCGACGTGGTCGAGGTGGACGCCGCCTCGAGCGCCCGCCGCATCGACGAGATGCGCGAGTGGCTCGAGACCGTGCGCTACGCGCCGGTGGCCTGCCGCTACCGCATCACGATCATGGACGAGGCCCACCAGATCACCAACGATGCCTCGAGCGCGCTGCTGAAGACGCTCGAGGAGCCGCCGCCGCACCTGGTGGTGATCCTCTGCACCACCCACCCCTGGGACATCCTGCCGACGATCCGCTCGCGCGTTCAGCACTACGTGCTGCGCAAGCCCGGCATCCCCGCCCTGGTGCGGGTGCTCGACCGGGTGGCCCGCGCCGAGGGCATCGAGACCTCCGAGTCGGCGCTCGACCTGCTGGCCCGCGCGGCCGACGGCTCCTACCGCGACGCCCTCGGGCCTGCTCGACCAGATCGCGACCTACGGCGACAAGCGGGTCGGCGTGGCCGACGCGCTGGAGCTGCTCGGCGCGGTCGCCCGCGAGTCGATCTTCGAGCTGGTCGACCTGATCGCCGGCGGCGAGGCCGCCGGGGCGTTCGAGCTGCTGGAGGACACCCTCGACGGCCCGGTCGACCCCGAGCAGGCGATGCTCGGCCTGGTGACCCACCTGCGCTACGTGTGCCTGCTGCAGCAGGGCGCCCGCGCGCGCGACGAGTGGGCCTTCTCGCCCGAGGAGATCGCGCGCCTGCAGGCCCAGGCCAACCAGCTCTCCGACGCCCAGGTGGTGCGCGCGCTCGACCTGCTCTCCGACGCCCGCGTGCGCATCCGCCACGGCGGCGCCGACCCGCGCCTGCAGCTCGAGCTGGTGGCCGCCCGCCTCAGCCGCCCGGCGCTCGACCCGAGCACCGCGGCCCTCGCCGCGCGGCTGGAGGCCCTCGAGGCCGGCCGCCCCGGCGCGCCGCGCCCCGTCCGCCCGCGACCCCCGCCGCCGCCCCGCCGCCTCCCCCGCCGGCGCCCGCCGAGCCCCCTCCGCCGCCTGCGCCGCCGATGGACGCGGCGCCCCCGGTGGCCGAGGTGCCCGAGTACATCCCGCCACCCAAGCCCGTCTTCGCGCCGCCGCCGGTGGCCGAGGCACGCGCCCGAGCCCGAGCCCCGTCGCCGAGGAGGAGGAGCCCTACGACCCCTTCGCCCCGGTGCCCGCGCCGCCGCCGCGCGAGATGGCCCCCGCCGACCTCGAGCACTTCGAGCGCCTCTGGACGCAGGTCCTCGAGATCCTCGAGCGCGAGGCGCCGCCCACGCGGGGCTTCCTCGACGGATCGCGGCCGACGGCGGTCGACGAGGACTCGCTCGAGGTGACCGTCACCAGCCGCGTGCGCGCCGACATGCTCGGCCGCCACGAGCACCGCGAGCGGGTGAGGAACGCGGTGGCGACGATCTCGGGTCGCCGGCTGGCGGTCGATTTCCAGGCCGGGGCGGCCCTGCCCGAGGATCCGGCGACGTCCGGCCCGCCGGCGCCGCGCGACGACGAGGCGCTCCTGCGGGAGTTCAAGACGATGTTCCGCGCCGTCGAGGAGGGCGGCGAGGGGCGCTAGGGCCGAGGGCCGACAGGGAGGAACAGCGATGGCGCAGGGAATGAACCCCCAGAAGATGCTCAAGCAGATGCAGAAGATGCAGGAGGACATGGCCCGCGTGCAGGCCGAGCTCCAGCTGGAGTCGGTCACCGCCTCGGCGGGCGGCGGCGCGGTCACGGCGCGCGTGAGCGGCGGCCTCGAGCTGCTGGAGATCACCATCGACCCGGCCGCCGTCGACCCCGAGGACGTCGAGATGCTGCAGGACGTCATCGTGGCCGCGGTCAACGAGGCGATGCGCGCCGCTCAGGAGCTCGCCCAGAGCCGCCTCGGCACGGTGGCCGGCGGCCTGTCGGGCATGGGCATCCCCGGGCTCTAGCCCGAAGCCTGCCGGCAGCACGTGCTGACGCCCTCGATCGAGCGGCTCGTCTCCGAGCTCGCGCGCCTGCCCGGCATCGGGCCGCGCAGCGCCCAGCGGCTGGCCTTCCACATGATGAAGGCGCCGCCCGAGCGCTCGCGCGGCCTGGCCGAGGCGATGATCGAGATGACCGAGAAGCTGCGCCCCTGCTCGGTGTGCTTCAGCTTCGCCGAGGCCGAGCTCTGCCCGATCTGCGCCGATCCGCGCCGCGACCAGAGCCTGCTCTGCGCCGTGGAGGAGCCCTCGGCGATCCTGCCGATCGAGCGCACCAACGAGTACCGCGGGCCGCTACCACGTGCTGGGCGGCGCGCTCTCGCCCATCGACGGGGTCGACCCCGAGGACCTGCGCATCACCGAGCTGGTGGCGCGCCTCGACGCCGACGGGGTGACCGAGCTGGTGATCGCCACCAACCCGACGATGTCGGGGGAGGCGACCGCCCTCTACCTGGCCGACCTCGTGCGCGGCCGGGTGCGCGTGACGCGCCTCGCGAGCGGCCTGCCGGTGGGCGCCGACCTCGAGCACGCCGACGAGCTCACGCTGGGCCGGGCGCTCCTGGGCAGGCGGGACCTGTGACCCCGGCGGGGAGGGCTCCCGGCGCCCGGGTTGCCGCTACCATCCCACGCTGGCCTCGACGGATTGGGAGGAGGACGGCCATCGGCCTGAGGGTGATGAAGTTCGGCGGCAGCTCGGTCGCCGACGCCGACAAGATCAAGAACGTGGCGCGCGCGCATCGCCGCCGCCAAGGAGGGCGGCGACGACGTGCTCGCCGTCGTCTCCGCGCGCGGCAAGACCACCGACGGCCTGGTGGCGCTGGCCAACGAGATCTCCGAGCGCCCCGACCCGCGCGAGATGGACATGCTGCTGTCCACCGGCGAGCGCATCTCGTGCGCGCTGATGGCCATGGCGCTGCACGACCTCGGCCACGGCGCCCAGTCGTTCACCGGCTCGCAGGCCGGCATCCTCACCGACGACGCCCACATGAAGGCCAAGATCCTCGAGATCCGCGGCGACCGGCTGCGCGAGGCGCTCGAGCGAGGGCGCGATCGTGCTCGTCGCCGGCTTCCAGGGCATGTCGAGCGACTACGCGCAACGTCACCACCCTCGGCCGCGGCGGCTCCGACACCACCGCCGTGGCCCTCGCCGCGGCCCTCGGCGCCGAGGTCTGCGAGATCTACACCGACGTCACCGGCGTCTTCACCGCCGATCCGCGCGTCGAGCCCGGCGCCCGCAAGCTGCCCCTCGTCAGCCACGAGGAGATGCTCGAGATGGCCGCGATGGGGTCGAAGGTGCTCGCCCTGCGCTCGGTCGAGTTCGCCCGCCGCCACGACGTCCCGCTGCACGTCCGGTCCTCCTTCCTTCCCGAGGAGGGCACCTGGATCACGAAGGAGACCCCCGACATGGAGAAGGCGATCGTCTCCGGCATCGCCCACCGAAGCGACGAGGCCAAGATCACGATCTCGGGCGTGGAGAACCGCCCCGGCGTGGCGGCGCAGATCTTCACGGCCCTGGCCGACGCGAACATCAACGTCGACACGATCATCCAGAACCAGAGCTGGTCGACCTGGGTGCCGACGTCTCGTTCACCGTGCCGCTCGACGAGCTGCGCACGGCCCTCGACACGCTCGAGGAGATCAAGCGACTCGGTCGGCTACCGCGAGCGCTCTCGAGCAACGACCAGATCGGCAAGGTGACCCTGGTCGGCGCCGGCATGAAGTCGGAGCCCGGGGTCGCGGCCAAGATGTTCCGGGTCCTCTCCGAGCAGGGGATCAACCTGCAGATGATCGACACCAGCACGATCCGGATCACGGTGGTCATCGACCGCCGCGAGGTGGAGCGCGCGGTGCGGGCGCTGCACGACGCGTTCGACCTGGCCGGCGAGGCCGCCCGGCGCGCCGATGTTTAACGTCGCCGTGGTCGGCGCCACCGGCGCCGTCGGCAGCACCATGCTGCGCGTGCTCGAGGAGCGGGGCTTCCCGGTCACCGAGCTGCGCCCCCTGGCCTCCGCCCGCAGCGAGGGGCGCGAGATCGACTACCTCGGGCAGCCGCGGATCGTGCGGACCCTGACCGCGGACGCCTTCGAGGGCATCCAGATCGCCCTCTTCTCGGCGGGCAGCGCGCGCGCGAAGGAGTTCGCCCCCGCCGCCGTCGAGGCCGGGGCGGTGGTGATCGACAACTCGAGCGCCTTCCGCATGGACCCGTCGGTGCCGCTGGTCGTGCCCGAGGTCAACGAGCACGACATCGAGGGCCACAGCGGCATCATCGCCAACCCCAACTGCGTCGCGGCGCCGCTGGTGGTGGCGCTGAAGCCGATCGCCGACGCCGTCGGCATCGAGCGGGTCATCGTCTCCAGCTACCAGTCGGTCAGCGGCACCGGCCAGGCCGCCGTGCGCGAGCTCACCGAGCAGAGCGCCGGCTACCTCGCCGGCGACGAGCCCGAGCCCTCGGTCTATCCGCACCCGATCGCGTTCAACGTGCTGCCGCACATCGACGTCTTCGACGAGAGCGGCTACACGGGCGAGGAGCGCAAGGTCGCCGACGAGACGCGCAAGATGCTCGGCCTGCCCGATCTCGCCGTGAGCGCCACCTGCGTGCGCGTGCCGGTGATGCAGTCGCACTCCCAGGCCGTCCACATCGAGACCACCGAGGCGATCGACCCCGACGCCGTCCGGCGGCTGCTGATGGCCGCCCCCGGCCTGATGCTGGTGGACGAGCCGGCGCTCAACCTCTACCCGCTGCCGCGCGACGCGACCGGCCGCGACGAGGTGCTGGTGGGCCGGATCCGCAAGGACTCCTCACACCCGCGCGGCCTCGCGCTGTGGGTGGTGAGCGACAACCTGCGAAAGGGCGCCGCCACCAACGCCGTCCAGATCGCCGAGTCGCTCGTGACCCGGGGCTGGCTCTAGGCTGATCTAGTCCGTCTAGCTAAGCGGTGCTATCCTCGCGCCCGTGGCGCAGATCGGGATGCACGAGGCGAAGACGCGCCTCTCCCAGCTCGTCGAGCGGGCTGCGGGGGGCGAGGACATCGTGATCGCACGCAACGGCACTCCCGTCGCGCGCCTGGTGCCGATCGCGCCGGCGTCCTCGTTCGGCGCCGTGCGCGGCGCGTGGCGCGGTCGCGTCGAGATCGCCGACGACTTCGACGAGCTCCCGCCGGACATGGCCGGCGCCCTCGGCGCCCGCTGAAGCTCCTGCTCGACACCCATGCGGCGCTCTGGTGGCTGAGCGGCGACGCCCGCGTCGGGCCGGCCGCCGCCGCCAGCCTCCAGTCGGGCGCGAATCAGGTCTACCTGAGCACGGTGGTGATCTGGGAGGTCGCGATCAAGCGGTCTCTCGGGAAGCTGGAGGCGCCGCCGGACCTGGCCGAGGTTCTCGTCGGGGCGGGTGCGCTCGAGCTGCCGATCCGGCACGCCCATGCGGCTGCGGTGGCCGACCTGCCGTGGCATCACCGCGACCCGTTCGACCGGCTCCTGATCGCCCAGGCCACCATCGAGGACGCGGTCGTGGTCGGTTACGACGAGGTGTTCGACCTCTACGGGACCCGGCGTATCTGGTAGCGCGGTCTAGTCCCGTGGCCGACGCGGACGACGCCCGCGGCCGAGCCGCAGGCGCAGGCGGGGGACCAGGGTTGCGGCCTCGAGGACGATGCCACGCGACATCTTGGAGCGGCCGAGCGCGCGGTCGCTGAAGGTGATCGGCACCTCGGTCACCCGGAAGCCCATCAGCAGCGCCCGGTAGGTCATCTCGATCTGGAAGCCGT
>CAWDII010000009.1:5000-575908 GCA_963802325.1 uncultured Thermoleophilia bacterium
CGCCCGGAGGGATCGCCGACGCGGGCCGTCCAGTCGCCGATGATCAGCACCGCCAGGTGCCCGGCGTCCTGGAACTCGCGCAGCTTGCCCAGGACGACCGAGTGGCCGAGGTGGATGTCCGGAGCCGTCGGGTCGACGCCGAGCTTCACGCGCAGCGGGCGGCCGAGCGAGAGCTTCTGCGCGAGGGCCTCCGGCGGCAGGCAGTCGACCGCGCGGGCGATGAGGGCCGTGGCGCCGGCGCTCACGCGGCGTCCCGGAAGGGCTTGGAGAGGTACGGCGACCCGGCCAGGCCGAAGCGCCAGCACCGGTCCGTTGCCGCCGAGATGCCGATGCGGGGACCCGTGACGATCTCGACCGGGCCGCCGCGGCCGCTCAGGGCCACGCGCCCGCCCGGGCTCAGGGCGTCGGCGCCGTTCAGGTGCCCGTCGATCGCGAGCGCCTCCGTCAGCCGACCCGGACCAGCGCAGAGCAGGCGGTCGGCGACGCCCCGGCGCCGGAAGCGCATCGTGAGGATGCCGTGGAGCGGGGCGAGCGCCCGGATCAGCACCGCCGCCCCGCTGCCCTCGGGCTCGCACACCAGGTTGGCGCACCAGTGCAGGCCGTAGGAGCGATAGACGTAGACGTGCCCCGGGGGCCCGAACATCACCAGGGCCCGGCCCTTCGGGCCGCGGAAGCTGTGGGAGGCGGGGTCGTCCTGCTGGTACCGCTCGGTCTCGACGATGACGCCGCCGACCCCGTCAACCGTCAGGACGCAGCCGATCAGGTCGGGCGCCACCTCGGCCACCGGGCGGGCGAAGAAGTCGCGGTCGAGCCGCGTGCCCGACGCCGCCTCGGCCACGGCACTCACCATGCCGCGACCCGGACCCGGGCCTGTCCGAGCTGCGCGACCACCGGTGCGCGGGCGGTGCCGCCCGGCGCCTGCTTGGCCTCCACCGAGGCCTCGGCCGTGAGCGGTGGCAGCTCGATGCCCTCGAGCCCCGCCGCGGTGATCTGGGCCGGCCCGGCGTCCTCGAGCCCGATGCCGGCGGCCAGGCACGCGCGCACCAGCTGCCCCACCGCCTCATGGGCCCGCCGGAACGGCCACCCGAGGCGGACCAGATGGTCGGCGAGGTCGGTCGCCGCGAGGAAGCCGCCGGTGACGGCGGCGGCCATGCGGTCGGTGCGGAAGCGGGCGCCGGCGATCATGCCGGTCATGGCGGGAAGGAGCAGCTCGACGGTGTCGATCGCGTCGAACAGGTACTCCTTGTCCTCCTGGAGATCCTTGTTGTAGGCCAGCGGCAGCCCCGAGAGCGCCCCGAGCAGGCCGGACAGATCGGCCTGGAGCCGCGGCGCCTTGGCGCGCGCGAGCTCGGCGGCGTCGGGGTTCTTCTTCTGCGGGAGCATCGACGAGCCGGAGGTGAAGGTGTCGTCGAGCTCGACGAAGCCGTACTCCTCTCCCGCCCACTGCACGATCTCGGCGCCGAGGCGCGACAGGTGCACGCCGAGCTGCGCGGCGAAGTGCAGGTAGTCCACCAGGGCGTCGCGGCTGCCCACCGAGTCGAGGCTGTTGGCACTGGGGCGCGCGAAGCCGAGCTCGGCCGCGGTGGCCTCGCGGTCGATCGGGAAGCCCACGCCCGAGAGCGCCCCCGAGCCGAGCGGGCAGTCGGCGGTGGCCGCGATGGCGTGCCCCAGCCGGGTGCGATCGCGGTCGAGCATCCAGACGTACGCGAGCAGGTGGTGCGCCAGGCGCACCGGCTGCGCCCGCTGGCTGTGCGTGTACCCGGGCAGCAGCGTGTCGAGATGGGCCTCCGCCTGGGACAGCAGTGCCCGAGCCAGATCCGAGAGCATCGTTATCTGCTCGGTGGAACGCTCGCGCAGGTAGAGCAGCGTGTCGGTGATCACCTGATCGTTGCGGCTGCGCCCCGTGTGCAGGCGCCGGCCCGCGTCGCCCACCAGCTCGGTGAGACGCCGCTCGACGGCGGTGTGGATGTCCTCGTCGCCCTCGCGGAAGGCGAACTCGCCCGACTCCATCTCGGCGGCGATCCGTGCGAGCCCGTCGTCGATCGCCGCCGCGTCCTCGGCGGGGATGATGCCCTGCGCGCCGAGCATGCGGGCGTGGGCCCGCGAGGCCGTGATGTCCTGCGGCCACAGGCGGCGGTCGACGGCCAGCGACGCGTTGAGGCGGTCGAAGGCCTCCGCCGGCCCGGCGGCGAACCGGCCCCCCCACAGGCGGACCGGTTCGGTCATGCCCGAAGGACGGTGGCGAGGGCCTCGCAGACCTGGTCCACCTGGGCCTCGGTCATCTCCGGGAAGAAGGGCAGCGCGATCGTGGAGGCGCTGATGGCCTCCGTGACCGGGAACTCGCCCGGCCCGTGGCCGTGCTCGTCCTGGTAGTAGGGCTGCAGGTGGATGCAGGGCAGGTAGGGCTTCGAGGAGATCCCCAGGGCGTCGAGCCTGCCGATGACCTCGTCACGGTCGAAGCGCGGGTCGAGCCGGGGCGCGTAGACGAACCAGGAGCGCTGCTGGGGGCCCTCGTACATCGGGGTGACCCCGTCGATCCCGGCGACGCGGGCCTGGTACCAGCCGGCCACGCGGGCGCGGCCGGCGAGCATGTCGGTGAGCCGCTCGAGCTGGGCGACGCCGATCGCGCTGTGCACGTCGGAGAGCCGGTAGTTGAAGCCCAGGCGCGAGTGGACCAGCCACGCCCCGTCGTCTGAGCGGCCCTGGTTGCGCAGGCTCGAGAGCACCCGCGCGAGCTCGTCGTCGTCGGTCAGCACGACCCCGCCCTCGGCGGTGGTGAGCTGCTTGTTGGCGTAGAAGCCGTAGACCGCCGGGTGCCCGAACGTGCCGAGCTTCCTGCCGTCGTAGGCGCCGTCGATCGACTGGCAGGCGTCCTCGACGCGGGCGAGGCCGTGCTTCTCGGCGATCGCCACCAGCGCCGGCACCTCGGCGGGGTAGCCGAAGATGTCGACGATCAGGATCGCCTTGGTGCGCGGTGTGATCGCGGCCTCGACGGCCGCCGGGTCCATGTTGAACGTGAGCGGATCGACCTCGGCGAAGACCGGCGTCGCCCCGGTGAAGAGGATCGCGTTGGCCGAGGCGACGAACGAGAACGACGAGGTGATGACCTCGTCCCCCGGACCGAGTCCGAGCGCGTGCAGGCACAGGTGCAGCCCGGCGGTGCCGCTGGAGACGGCCACGGCGTGCTTGACGCCGATCCGCTCCGCCCAGGCCCGCTCGAAGCGCGGCACCATCGGGCCCAGCGACAGCTGGCCCGAGCGCAGGACCTCGTCGACCAGCTCGCGCTCGCGGTCACCGATGACCGGCTTGGCGAGCGGGATGCGCTCCTGTGCCCCGCTCACCCCGCCGCCGTGGCGCGAAGGCGGGCGATGCGGCGCGTGCCGTGCTCGACGCTGTCGAGCAGCGCCTCCCACGAGGCCTCGATGACGTTCTCGCTCACCCCTATCGACCCCCATGTCCCGTGGCCGTCGCTCGAGTCGAGGAGCACCCGCGTCACGGCGGTCGTGCCCTTGGTCTCGTCGAGTATCCGGACCTTGAAGTTGACCAGCTCGATCTCCCCGAGCTCCGGCACCCGCGGCCCGAGCGCGAGGCGCAGCGCGCTGTCGAGCGCGTTGATGGGCCCGTTGCCCTCGGCCGTCGCCACGAGGCGCTCACCCTGATGGAAGATCTTGATCGTCGCCTCGGTCTCGACGCGGCCATCGGCCCGCTTCTCGGTGATCACCCGGAAGCTCTCGAGGGTGAACAGGGGCTCGTAGACGCCGGTCTCCCGCTCGAGCAGCAGCTCGAAGGAGCCGTCGGCGACCTCGAAGTGGTAGCCCTGGTGCTCCAGCTCCTTGAGCCGGGCGAGGATCGCCGCGATCCGCTCCGCGTCGTCATCCAGGTCGACGCCGAGCTCGCGCGCCTTGGCCACGATCGTGCCCCGCCCGGACAGCTCGGACACCAGAACGCGCCGCTCGTTGCCCACGGAGTCCGGGTCGATGTGCTCGTAGGTGCGCTGGTCGGCGTTCATCCCCTGCTGGTGCATCCCGCCCTTGTGGGCGAAGGCGTTGCGCCCGACGTACGGCGCCCAGGAGTCCGGCTGGAGGTTCGCGGTCTCGGCGACGAAGACGCTGAGCGAGGTCAGCTCGGACAGGCGCTCGGGGTCGAGCACCTCGTAGCCCATCTTCAGCGAGAGCGCCGGGATGATCGAGATCAGGTTCGCGTTGCCGCAGCGCTCGCCGTAGCCGTTGACCGTGCCCTGCACGAGGCGGGCGCCCTCCTCGACGGCGGCCAGGCTGTTGGCCACGCCGCACTCGGCGTCGTTGTGGGTGTGGATGCCGAGGGCGACGGCCGGCATCGCGGCGCGCACCTCGCGCATGACGGTGGCGACGCGCGAGGGGAGCGTCGCGCCGTTGGTGTCGCACGGCGTGATCCAGGCGGCGCCACCGGCCTCGGCCGCCCGCAGGCAGGCGAGCGCGTAGTCGGGGTGGGCGTCGTAGGCGTCGAAGAAGTGTTCGGCGTCGTAGACGACCTCCTTGCCCTCCGACACCAGGAAGGCGACCGACTCCTCGATCATGCGCAGGTTCTCCTCGCGCGTGACGCGGGTCACCTTCTCGATGTGGAGGTCCCAGGTCTTGCCCACGATGGTGATGACCGGGGCGAAGCTGTCGGCGAGGCCGCGGATGCCGGGGTCGTCGGCGGGCGCGACGCCGCGCCTGCGGGTCATGCCGAAGGCCGCCAGGCGGGTCGCGCCGAGGTCCTCCCGCTCGAGCAGGCCGAACAGCTCGCCGTACTTCGGGTTGCTGGCCGGGAATCCCGCCTCGAGGTAGTCGACGCCGAACTCGGCCAGGCGCACCGCGACCGCCAGCTGCTCGCCCACCGAGAGGCTGAGCCCCTCGCGCTGCATGCCGTCGCGCAGGGTGGTGTCGTAGATGCTGATGCGCTCGGCCATGGCGCTCAGGGCGAGAGGGTCGAGGCCGGGGCCACGACGTAGTCCAGCCACTGCTCGGAGCGCGGGTCGCGGCCCTCGGTGGCGGCGAAGAAGCGGCTCTGCAGGCGCTGGGTGATCGGTCCCGGAGGGCCGAGCGGGTGCTCGTCGACCTCGTTGATCGGGCAGACCTCGGCGGCGGTGCCCGTGATGAAGACCTCGTCGGCGGTGTACAGCTCGCCGCGGGCCACCTCGCGCTCGAGCACCGGGATGCCCTCGTCCTGGGCCAGTGTGATGATGCTCGCCCGCGTGATGCCCTCGAGGATCGACGCCTGGACCGGCGGCGTGATCAGGACCCCATCGCGCACCAGGAAGAGGTTCTCGCCCGAGCCGTCGGCCACGTAGCCGGCCTCGTTGAGGAGGATGGCCTCCTGGTAGCCGGCCTTGTGCGTCTCGATCTTCGCGAGGATCGAGTTGAGGTACTGGCCGCCGGCCTTCGCCGTCGCCGGGATGGTCGTCGAGCCGATGCGCCGCCAGCTGGAGATCTTGGCCCGGATGCCGTCGCGCAGGCCGTCCTCGCCCAGGTAGGCGCCCCACTCCCAGGCCGCCACGGCCACGTCGACCGGCGCCTCCAGCGGGAAGAGCCCCATCGTGCCGTAGCCGCGCAGGACGATCGGCCGGATGTAGCAGCCGGCCAGCCCGTTGGAGGAGATGACCGCGTGCACGGCGGCGCGCAGCTCCTCGCGCGAGTACGGCATGGGCATGTGGTACATGGCCGACGAGCGCTCGAGGCGCTTGAGGTGGTCGTCGAGCCGGAAGACGGCGGTGCCCTTCTCGGCGGCGTAGGAGCGGATCCCCTCGAACACCGTCGTCCCGTAGTGGAGACCGTGCGAGAGGACGTGCACCTTGGCGTCGGCCCAGTCGACGAGCTCGCCGTTCATCCAGATCTTCTCGGCTTCCTGCATGTTCACGGGTCCTTTGCGACGGCGGTTCGGTCTAGGTTACCGGGCGGGTCCAGATGCGGCGGATACGCCCTAGATGTAGTTCCCAGGAAGGTTGTTGAGAGGCGAGGGCCTCCGAGACGGTTGGAGCTGTCGAGGTTCCAACCGAAGGAGGCCCTCGTGGCTCATCGTAAGGCGAAGCTGACGCCGCTTGGCAGGATGCTGTTGGTCGAGCGGATCGAAGTGCTCGGGTGGCCGGTGCGGGTGGCCGCCGAGTCGATGGGGGTCTCTGCGGCCACCGCCTACAAGTGGCGGGCGCGTTTTCGCGCCGAGGGCCCCCAGGGACTCGAGGATCGAAGCTCGCGCCCGCACCGCTGCCCTCACCAGGCCGACCCGGCACGGGTCGAGCGCGTGCTCGGGCTCCGAGCAGAGCGCCGCTGGGGCCCGCACCGGATCGCCTATGCGCTGGGGATCGCCCGCTCGAGCGTCTATGCGATCTTGCGCCGGGCAGGGCACAGTCGCCTGGCCGACTACGACCGGCCCACACGCCAGATCGTGCGCTACCAGCGCGAGCGCCCGGGAGAGCTCGTGCACATCGACGTCAAGCGGCTGGCGCGCATCCCCGATGGGGGCGGCCACCGGCTGCTTGGCCGCGAGGCCGGCCGGCCCAACCAGGCCCGTTCAGGGCGCCATCTGGACTTCGTGCACGCCGCCATCGATGACCGAACCCGCCTGGCCTATGTCGAGGTGCACACCGACGAGCGCGCGATCACCTGCGCTGGGTTCCTGCGCCGGGCGGCGGCCTTCCTCGCGCGCCACGGCGTGGCGATCGAGCGCGTGATGACCGATCGCGCGATGGCCTACTGCCAGTCGGTGGCCTTCTCCGGCGCCCTGGCCGATCTGGGCGCACGCCATGTCGTGATCGCGCCCTACCGGCCCCAGACCAACGGAAAGGTCGAGCGGTTCAACCGGACCCTCATCGAGGAGTGGGCCTATCTACGCCTGTACCGCTCCAACGCCGAGCGCCTGGCCTGCCTGGCGGCATGGGTTGACACCTACAATCGGCGCCGACCCCACACCGCCCTCGGCGGCCTGACCCCCATGGACGCCCTTCTCAACAACGTCCGTGGGAACTACACCTAGAGGGCGGCGAGGATCAGATCGCCGACCGCGGTCGTGCCGAGCTCACCGCCGAGATCGCGGGTGCGGTGGCCCGCTCCGAGGACACGCTCGACAGCGGTGTCGATGCGGTCGGCGGCCTCGGGGGAACCGAGCGAGTAGCGCAGCATCATCGCCGCCGACAGCAGTGTGGCGATCGGGTTGGCGACCCCCTGGCCGGCGATGTCGGGGGCCGAGCCGTGCACCGGCTCGTAGAGCCCGAGCGTGCCGGGGCCGAGGCTCGCCGAGGGGAGCATCCCGATGGAGCCCGTGATCATGGCGGCCTCGTCGGAGAGGATGTCGCCGAAGAGGTTCTCGGTGATGATCACGTCGAAGTCGGACGGGCGGCTGACCAGCTGCATCGCCGCGTTGTCAACCAGCATGTGCTCGAGGGCGATGTCCGGGTGCCCGGCGGCGACCTCCATGACCTTCTCCCGCCACAGGCGGGAGGTCTCCAGCACGTTGGCCTTGTCAACCGAGGTGACCTTCCTGCGGCGCCCGGCGGCGGCCCGGAAGCCGACCTCGGCAAGGCGGACGACCTCCTCGGTGGTGTAGAGGCAGGTGTCGAAGGCGCTGTCGGGCTCGCGGCCGCGCTCGCCGAAGTAGAGGCCGCCGGTCAGCTCGCGCACCACCAGCAGGTCGGTGCCCTCGATCCGCTCGCGCCGCAGGGGGCTCGCGTCGTAGAGCGCCGGCCAGGGGCGCACCGGGCGCAGGTTGGCGTAGAGACCGAGGCCCGAGCGCAGACCGAGCAGCCCCTGCTCGGGGCGGGGCTTGTCGGGGTCTGTCGTGTCCCACTTCGGTCCGCCGACGGCGCCCAGGAGGACGGCGTCGGACCCGGCGCAGGCCGCCAGCACCTCGTCGGTGAGCGCGGTGCCGTTGGCGTCGATCGAGATCCCGCCCATCAGGTGCTCGTGCCAGTCGATCGCCAGGTCGTGGTCGGGGGCGATCGCGTCGATGACGCGCACCGCCTCGGCGACGACCTCCGGGCCGATCCCGTCACCCGGCAACAGCGCTACGGACACCTCGGGCACTCGCACTCCCCCCATCGACGACGAACGACGGCGGAGGGTACCAAGGAGCGCCCGGGGGGCCGCCGGCCCGCCAGGCGCTCCGTGCACCCGCTACGCGAAGGGCGTGGTGACCGGGCCCTCGCGCTCGTGATCGCGCTCGAAGGCCGAGATCTCGGCCTCGTGGGTGAGGGTGAGGGCGATGTCGTCCCAGCCGTTGAGCAACCGCTCCCGGATGACCGGGTCGATCGTGAAGCCGAACTCGCGCCCGTCGGCGGCCACCACGACCTGCCGCTCGAGGTCGATCACCGCGGTCGTGCCCGGCTCGCCGATCGCCTGGTCCATGAGGATCCGGACCTGGTCCTCGGGGAGCTCGACCGGGAGCATCCCGATCTTCGTGCAGTTGGTGCGGAAGATGTCGGCGAAGCTCGGTGCGATCACGGCGCGGAAGCCGTGGTCCTCGAGCGCCCAGGGGGCGTGCTCGCGCGACGAGCCGCAGCCGAAGTTGCGCCCCGCCACCAGGATCGGCGCGCCGGCGTATGCCGGCTGCTCGAGCGGGAAGCCCTCCTCGCCCCGCCAGTCCCAGAACAGGAACTCGCCGAAGCCGGTGCGCTCGATGCGCTTCAGGAACTGCTTGGGGATGATCTGGTCGGTGTCGACGTCGGAGCGGTCGAGCGGGCAGACCACGCCCTCCACGCGGATGAAGGGTTCCATCAGACCACCTCCGCCAGATCGGCGTCGAAGGAGCGGACGTCCACCAGGTGCCCGGCGATCGCCGCGGCGGCGGCCATCGGAGGGCTCACCAGGTGGGTGCGGCCGCCCTTGCCCTGGCGACCCTCGAAGTTGCGGTTGCTGGTCGAGGCGCAGCGCTCGCCGGGCTGCAGGACGTCGTCGTTCATGGCGAGGCACATCGAGCAGCCCGCGTCGCGCCACTCGAAGCCCGCCGCGCGGAAGACCTCGTCGAGGCCCTCGGCCTCGGCCTCGGCCTTCACCTGCATCGAGCCCGGCACCACCATGGCCCGCATGCCCTCCTTGACCTTCCTGCCGCGCACGACCGCCGCGGCGGCGCGCAGGTCGGGCAGGCGGCCGTTGGTGCAGGAGCCGATGAAGACGGTGTCGACGGCGATGTCCTCGATCGCCTCCCCGCCGACGAGGCCCATGTACTCGAGCGCGCGCTGCACGCCCTCGCGGTCGGCGGCGTCCTCGTAGTCGCCGGGCGTGGGGACGCGGCCGGTGATCGGCGCGACCATGCCCGGGTTGGTGCCCCAGGTGACCTGCGGGGCGAGCGCGGCCGCGTCGATGTGGACCTCACGGTCGAAGCGCGCGTCGGCGTCGGTGGGAAGCGCCCGCCAGCGCTCGACGGCCGCGGCGTAGTCCTGCGGCGCGCCCGGGCGACCCTCGAGCCAGGCGAAGGTGGTCTCGTCGGGGGCGATCATGCCGGCGCGGCCGCCGCCCTCGATGGACATGTTGCAGACCGTCATGCGGCCCTCCATGGAGAGGGCGCGGATGGCCGATCCGGCGTACTCGATGACGTGGCCCTGCGCTCCGGCCACGCCGATCCGGCCGATGGTGCCGAGGATCAGGTCCTTGGCACCCACGCCGACGCCGACCTCGCCGTCGATCGTGATGCGCATCGTGTGGGGCGGGCCCTGGGTGAGGGTCTGCGTGGCGAGGACGTGCTCGACCTCGCTGGTGCCGATGCCGAACGCGAGGGCCCCGAAGGCCCCGTGCGTGGAGGTGTGGCTGTCGCCGCACACGATCGTCATGCCGGGCTGGGTGACCCCGAGCTCCGGGCCGATGATGTGGACGATCCCCTGCCGCGAGCTGCGCAGCGAGAAGAGCGGGATGCCGAACTCGGCGCAGTTGCGCTCGAGCGCCTCGATCTGGGCCCGCGAGAGCGGGTCGGCGATGCCGGCCGCGCGCCCGATGGTGGGCACGTTGTGGTCGACCGTGGCGAGGGTGCGGTCGGGCCGGCGGACCTTGCGCCCCGCCAGCCGCAGGCCGTCGAAGGCCTGCGGCGAGGTGACCTCGTGAACGAGGTGCAGGTCGACGAAGAGGATCGCGGGCCCCGACGCGTCGGCCGCGCGGACGACGTGGTCGTCCCACACCTTCTGGAACAGCGTTCTCCCGGACATCAGACTCCCCCGGCGATGCGCTCGCCGTGCTCGGCGTGGCGGCTCGCGTTGACCGCACGTACGTAGGCGATGGCGCTCGCCTCCAGGACATCGGTCGAGACCGACTGGCCGGCGAAGCGCCGCCCGTCGATCTCGCACACCACCCGCGCCTCGCCCAGCGCGTCCTTGCCGCTCGTCACCGCGGAGACCTGGTACTCGATGAGCGTGCCCGCCGTGCCCACGGCCGCGTCGATCGCCTTCATGAGCGCGTCAACCGGGCCATCGCCGGAGCTCGCGGCCTCGCGGGCGTCGCCGTCCGCGTCGGCGACGACCACGCGGGCCGTGGCCTCGTCGCCGGTGCCGCCCTCGAAGTGGATCTCGCGGAGCGTCCAGCCCTCCCCGGCCCCCTCGACGCGCATCTCGTCGCCGACGATCGCCTCGAGGTCGGCCGCGGAGATCCGCCCCTTGCGGTCGGCGACCTCCTTGAAGCGCGTGAAGGCCTGGTCCAGCTCGTCGCGGTCGAGCTCGTAGCCCAGCTCCTCGAGCGCGTTGCGCAGGGCGTGGCGGCCCGAGTGCTTGCCGAGCACGATCTCGCTCTCGGAGAGCCCCACCGAGTGGACGTCCATGATCTCGTAGGTCAGCGGGTTGGCCAGCACCCCGTGCTGGTGGATGCCCGCCTCGTGGGCGAAGGCGTTGCGGCCGACGATCGCCTTGTTGGGCTGCACGACGTAGCCGGTCATGCGGCTGACCAGGCGGCTCGTGCGGGTGATCTCCGGCGTGTTGACGTCGCACCAGAGCCCGCCGAGGGCCTCGGCGCGCGTGCGCAGGATCATCGCCAGCTCCTCGATGCTGGCGTTGCCGGCGCGCTCGCCGATGCCGTTGACGCAGCCCTCGACCTGGCGGGCCCCCACCTGGCAGCCGGCCAGCGAGTTGGCCACCGCGAGGCCGAGGTCGTTGTGGCAGTGCACCGACAGGACGACGTCGCGCAGGCCCGGGCAGGCCTCGTAGAGGTCGAGCAGGAAGCGCTGGAACTCGTTGGGCATCGTGTAGCCCACCGTGTCCGGGATGTTGATCGTGGTCGCGCCCTCGGCGATCGCGGCGCCCACCACCTCGGCGACGTAGAGCACGTCGGAGCGGGTGGCGTCCTCGCAGGAGAACTCGACGTCGTCAACGATCGTCCGGGCCAGCCGGACCGCGTCGGTCGCGGCGGCGAGCACCTGGGCCCGGTCCATCTTCAGCTTGTACGTCAGGTGGATGTCGCTGGTCGCGATGAAGGTGTGGATGCGGCCGCGCTCGGCGTCGCGCACGGCCTCGCCCGCGATGGTCACGTCCTTCTCGTTGGCGCGCGCCAACGCGGCGACGGTCACGTTCGGCACCTCCGCGGCCACGGCGCGCACGGCCTCGAAGTCACCGGGCGACGAGATCGGGAACCCGGCCTCGATCACGTCAACGCCGAGACGGGCGAGCTGGAGGCCGATCTCCACCTTCTCGCGCGTGTTGAGCGTGATGCCCGGGGCCTGCTCCCCGTCGCGCAGGGTGGTGTCGAAGAAGGTGATGCGCTTGGCGGGGTCCTGCGGCGTTGCGGGATGCTGCTCGTCAACGGTCACGGAGACGTCCTCCTCACGAAATGGGCTCGAGGCTGAGAGGGCCCGGCACATCCGGGCATGGGTGTCGGCAAGCTCCCCCTACCGGGGGAGGAGCCCAAGGAGCCTCAGGAGGCCGCACGGCAGGATCGTGATGGGTGCGGCGTCCACGAGCATGTGTCGGAGGATACCCATGCGGGCCGGACCGGGCAATCCGTCCCTTGACGCGAACCCCCGGGGGTAGGAGATTCGTACCGATGCCCGTACCGCCGATCCGCCGCGCCCTCCTCGGAGGCGCCTCCCTGGCGCTGCTCGCGTCGCTCGCCCCCATGGCGACGGCCGCGCACAAGCAGCCCGCCTCGGGGATCCACATCAGCCAGCGGCCGTCCGCCGTGCGGATCGCGATCGTCCTGCCCGCCGGCACGGACCTCGGCGCGCCCACGGCGGACGTCGAGGCGCTCGACGCGGCGCCGGGCGACGGCCGCGCGGTGCTGAAGGTCTCGGCTCCCGGGCTCGGCGTGCGGTCGCAGAACGCCACGGGCGCCGGCCTTACGGTGCGGCTGCGGCCGCGGGCGGGGGGCGCGACCATCCTCATCCTCGGACGCCGGCATGCCCTCAAGTTCGTCTCGTACGGCCGCCCCACCGGGCGCCGCCTGGTGATCGACATGTGGCGGAACACGACCGCCGCGGGCGCGCGCATCCTCAACGACGGCTGCCTGAAGCTCACGCGCTGGGGGACGACGCCCGGCATCGCCACCGCCCGCGGACGCGAGCTCCAGCCGCTGTTCGAGCACGGCCTGGTGCTGTCGCTGCGCCGCGAGGGGCCTGGCAGGACCCTGATCGCCCAGACCCCGGTGACGGCCACCGAGGGCGTCTTCAAGGCCGACTTCTCCGGCTACAGGATCCCCGGGCGCTGGAACGGGAGCCTGCCGTTCACCCTGGTCCCGGACCCGGGCACGACCCGCACCCGCGCGATGCTCGAGGCCTGGTCGTCGTCGGCCAAGGACGGATCGCTCGACTGCCTCGTCCAGACCCCGGTGATCCTCAGGCCGCGGACGACCTGAGGAACCGCCCGAGGCGCTCCAGCCCCTCGGGCATGTCGCGCCGGCCGAATCCGACCCGGAAGCGATCGGCCGCATCTCCCCCGAACACGCCGCCGGGGAGCACCAGCACCCCCTCCGCGGCCACCAGGGCCTCGGCGAAGCGGTCCGCCGGACGGCCGTCGCGAAGGCGCGGGAAGGCGACGGTCCCGGCGCGGGGCGGCACCCAGTCGAGCCGCTCGGAGTGCTCCCGCATGAAGGCCCGCAGCACCGGCAGGTTCGCGTCCACGATCGCCCGGCTGCGGGCGAGAACCCGGTCGCGTGCCCGGAGCGCGATCAGGGACGAGGATCTCGGACGGGGCCGACGAGCAGATGCTGGTGTAGTCCTTGAGCGCGGCCGCCCGCCCGAGGAGGGCGCGGTCGCGCGTGGCGATCCAGCCGATGCGCAGCCCGGCGAGCCCGAAGGCCTTCGACATCACCCCGATGCTCACGGCGCGCTCCGAGGCCTCGACGCCGGCGGGCAGGCGCTCGGCGGGGTCGTGCTCGAGCAGCCGGTAGACCTCGTCGCACACCAGCGTCGCCCCGGCCGCGTCGGTCATCGCGACGACCTCCCGGAACGCGTCGCGGCCGACCAGTGCGCCGGTCGGGTTGTGCGGCCAGTTGACCAGGACCGCGCTCGCGCCCTGATCGAGGGCGTCCCGGAGCCGGTCGAGGTCGGGAGCCCAGCCCCGCGCCGGGTCGAGGTCGAGCGGGGTCACCTCGGCGCCGGCCGCCCGCGCCACCTCGTGGAGCGACTGGTACGACGGGCGCACGCACACGGCCCGGCCCCCCGGCCCGGCGAGGGCGTTGGCCAGGAGGAAGATCGCCTCCTCGGCCCCGGCGCAGACGAGGACGTCGTCGGCCTCGACGCCCTCGTAGAGGCCTGCGATCTCCTCGCGCAGCTCCGGGTGCCCGGCCGACTCGGTGTAGCCGAGCGACAGCCCGTCCCAGAGCGCCCGCGAGGGCGGGTCGGCCAGCGCCAGGAGCTCGGCGAGCGGCATCCCCTCCACGTCGGACGCGCAGAGGTTGACGCGGACGCTGAACTCGAAGCGCGCGAACCAGCGCTCGAGGGAGAAGTCGGGCAGCCGCACTAGGCGGCCAGCACCCGGACGTCGTACCGGGCGATCTCGGCGTCGCGCGTGACGATCGTGAGCCCCTCGATCTGCGCTTGTGCGACGAGCATGCGGTCGAAGGGGTCGGCGTGGATCCTGGGCAGCGATCCGGCCCTCTCGGCGTGGGCGATCGTCACAGGCAGGGCCTCGATGCCCGACGCGGCGAGGACGGCGGCGACGTCGTCGGGGGCCTCGAGCCGCCCGGCCGCGCGCTTGATCGCGATCTCCCATGCGGTCGCGGCGCTGAGCCGCACCTCGGAGCGTGGGTCCTCGACCAGCACGGCGACCTCCCTGGAGAGATCGCCCGTCTCGGCCATCCACCAGAGAAAGGCGTGTGCGTCGAGCAGGAGCCTCAGAGCGGGCCCTCACCGCCGAAGGCCACGGCGATCTCCTCGGGGAGCGGGTCGTCGAAGTCCTCGTGGATCACGACCCGCCCCTTCCACGCCCCGGGCACCCGGGGAGCGCCCGGCGGCGCGAGCGGGACCAGGCGAGCCACCGGCGTGCCCGCCCTGGCGATGATGATCTCCTCGCCGTCGGCCGCCCGCTCGACGAGGCGCGAGAAATGCGTCTTGGCCTCATGCATGTTGATCTGCATGAGGCCACGGTAGCCCACTGGACTAAGTCTAGTCCAGTCCCTCCTGGGTCAGCCGACGTCCAGCGTGACGAACCAGGCCTTCTCGAAGCCGTCGATCGCGGCGATCTTCTGGGCCGCGAGGCCCGGGACCGGCGAGTCGAGCGTCACGGCCATGACCGCGCCGCCGTCATCGCGCGAGCGCGAGACGGCCATCGAGGCGATGTTGACGTTGGCGCCGCCGAGGATCGTGCCGACGCGACCGATCTGACCGGGGACGTCGAGGTAGCGGAAGATCCCGATGTTCGGGGCCAGCTCGATCTCGATCGCCTGATCGAAGGCCGAGACCAGGCGCGGCCGCGAGGTGGTGCCCACGGTCGTGCCGCTCAGGCTGACGTCGCCCGAGCGCAGGGAGAGGCGGTTGGTGTAGTCGCGTGAGCGCGGTGAGGTCGTCTCCGACCACTCGATGCCGCGCTCGGCCGCCAGCGAGGACGCGTTGACCACGTTGACCGGCTCCTCGACCTTGCCGTGGAGCACGCCGGCCAGGATCGCGGAGGTGAGCAGACGGGTGTCGAGCGTCGCCAGCTGGCCCTCGTAGGTGATCTCCATCGGTGAGGGGCCGCCGGTGAGCGCCGTGATCAGCTGGCCGAGCTGGTTGGCCAGCGGCAGGAAGGGCCCGAGCACCGCGAGGGCCTCGGGGCCGACGGAGGGGATGTTGACGGCGGAGGTGACCACCCCGCCGGTGAGCGCCGCCACGACCTGCTCGGCGACGACCACGCCCGCGCGGTCCTGGGCCTCCTCGGTCGAGGCACCCAGGTGCGGGGTGACGACGACGCCCGGCAGCCCGAAGAGCGGGCTCTCGGTGACGGGCTCGGTCGGGAAGACGTCGATGCCCGCTCCGCCGAGGTGGCCCGAGGTGAGCGCCGCGACCAGCGCGTCCTGGTCGACCACGTCGCCGCGGGCGGCGTTGATGAGGCGCGCGCCCTGCTTCATGGCCGCGAACGCCTCGGTGTTGACGAAGCCGCGGGTCTCGGGCGTCGAGGCGAGGTGGAGCGTGATGAAGTCGCTCACGGCGTAGAGGTCGTTCGGCGTGTCGGCCTTCTCGACGCCGAGCTCGCGGTAGCGCCCCTCGGCGACCAGGGGGTCGTACGCGACCACGTTCATGCCGAGTCCCTTGGCCCGCTCGGCGACCATCTGGCCGATGCGGCCGAAGCCGAGCACGCCGAGCGTCTTGCCGGTGACCTCGATGCCGCCGAACTTCGAGCGCTCCCACTTGCCCTGGACGAGGCTGGCGTGGGCCTGCGGGATGTTGCGGGCCTGCGACACGAGCAGAGCGATGGCGTGCTCGGCCGCCGAGAGCGAGTTGGAGCCCGCGGCGTTGCAGACCACGATGCCGCGGCGGGTCGCGGCAGGCACGTCGACGTTGTCCACTCCGGTGCCCGCGCGGCCGACGACCTTCAGGCGGTCGGCCCGCGCGATCAGATCGGCCGTGACCTTGGTCGCGCTGCGGACCACGATCGCGTCGTAGTCGGCGATGTGGTCGGCCACCTCCTGCGCGCTCCAGCCGAGCTCCACATCGACCGTGAAGTGCTCGGAGAGCAGCTCGACGCCGGCGTCGGCGATCTTCTCGCACACGAGGACCCGCAGGTCGGCGCGCGCCAGCGTCCCCGTCGCCTCCGGGGTTGTGGAGGGGGTCAGCTCAGAACTCCGTGTCGATCCAGCTCATCATCCCGCGCAGCCGCTTGCCGACCTCTTCGACCGGGTGCTCGGCGTCGCGCCGCTCGAGGGCGTTGAAGCGCGGGCGGCCGATCAGGTTCTCGCTGAGCCACTCGTTGGCGAAGTCGCCGTTCTGGATCTCGGCGAGGATCTTCTTCATCTCCTTGCGCGTCTCGTCGGTGATGATCCGGCGGCCGCGCGTCAGGTCGCCGTACTCGGCGGTGTTGGAGATCGAGTAGCGCATCCCGGCGATGCCCTTCTCGTACATCAGATCGACGATCAGCTTGAGCTCGTGCAGGCACTCGAAGTAGGCCAGGTCGGGGTTGTACCCGGCCTCGGTCAGCGTGTCGAACCCGGCGCGGACCAGCTCGGTGAGGCCGCCGCAGAGCACGACCTGCTCACCGAAGAGGTCGGTCTCGGTCTCCTCGGCGAAAGTGGTCTCGATGACGCCCGCGCGCGTGCAGCCGATGCCCTTGGCGTAGGCCAGGGCGGTCGCCTTGGCGGTGCCGGTGGCGTCCTGGGCGACGGCGATCAGGCCCGGCGTGCCCGCGCCCTCGGCGTAGGTGCGGCGCACCAGGTGGCCGGGGCCCTTGGGAGCGCACATGATCACGTCAACGCCGGCGGGCGGCACGACCTGCCCGAAGTGGATCGCGAAGCCATGGGCGAACAGGAGGGTGTTGCCGGGGACGAGGCCCGGGGCGATGTCGCTGATGTGCAGCCTCGCCTGGAACTCGTCCGGCGTCAGGATCATCACGAGGTCGCCGGCGGCCGCGGCGGCGGCGGGCGACAGGACCTCGAGGCCCTCCGCGCGGGCGGCGGCGACCGAGGCGGAGTCCTCACGCAGGCCCACGATGACCTTCACGCCGGAATCGCGCAGGTTGAGGGCGTGCGCGTGGCCCTGGCTGCCGTAGCCGATCACGGCAACGGTCTTGCCCTTCAGGACCTCGAGGTCGGCGTCGTCGTCGTAGAACATGGGCACGGTGATCGCTCCGGGGGCGTGGATGTGGCGGAAAAGAGCCCGGGTGGGCTCAGGTGACGGACGCGCCGCGCGCGAGCGCGACGACACCGGTCTTCACCAGCTCGATCAAGCCGAACGGGCGAAGCAGCTGCTCGAAGTTCAGGAGCTCCTCGGTCTCGCCCGTCACCTGGATCGTCAGCGACTCGGGTGTGACGTCGATGATCCGGGCCTCGAAGATCTCCACGAGCTGGATGACCTCGCTGCGGGTGCGCGCGTCGGCGGCGACCTTCATCAGCGCCATCTCGCGGGCCACGGCGTTCTCGGGGTCCATGTCGCGGATCTTGATGACGTTGACGAGCTTGTCGAGCTGCTTGGTGATCTGCTCGACCGGGAAGCGGCTCGCATCGACCGCGATGGTCATGCGGGAGCGGTCCGGATCCTCCGTCGGGCTCACGGCCAAGGAGTCGATGTTGTACCCGCGACGGGTAAACAGCCCCGCGACGCGGGAGAGGACTCCTGGCTTGTTCTCAACCAGGACCGAGAGGGTGTGCTTCACGGCCCGGCAGCATACCCGACGGATCGAGGTGTTCTCGGGAAGTCGCCTCGCAGCGACTACGCTTGGCACATGGACGGGCGGCTCCTGGTGGTGGAGGACGACCCCCAGGTGCGGGCGATGCTGGCGCGCGCGCTGGGCTACGAGGGATTCGAGGTGACCACCGCGGCGACGGCCGAGTCGGCGATGGCCGCGTTGAGGACGGCCGACCCGGAGCTGATGCTGCTCGACCTGCTGCTGCCCGACGAGGACGGCATGGACGTCTGCCGCCGGGTCCGGGCCGCCGGCGCGCATCTGCCGATCCTCATGCTGACCGCGCGCGACACGGTCTCCGACCGGATCGCCGGGCTCGAGGCGGGCGCCGACGACTACCTGGTCAAGCCGTTCTCCACGGCCGAGCTGGTCGCGCGCGTGCGCGCGCTGCTGCGGCGGGCCCGCGACCGGCAGCCCGGCCCGGTGCGCCGGTTCGCCGACGTGACGCTCGACTCGTCCACCCACGAGGTCCACCGCGGCAGCCGGCTCGTGCCGCTCACGCGTCGCGAGTTCGACCTGCTGGCGCTCTTCCTCGACAACCCCGACACCGTGATGCCCCGAGAGCGGCTGCTCACCGACGCGTGGGGCTTCGCATCGAGCGTCGAGACCAACTCGGTCGACGTCTACGTGGGCTACCTGCGCCGCAAGCTCGAGGAGGACGGTGAGGTCCGGCTGATCCACACCGTCCGGGGCGCCGGGTACGTCCTGAGGGCGCGATGAGGCTCGAGACCCGGATCGCGCTCGCCGCCGCGGCGGTGGTGCTGGCGGCCGTCGCGTTGTTCGGCGCAGGGGCCTATTTCCTCATCTCCGAGCGCGCCTACGACCGCCTCGACCGCTCGCTCGGAGAGACCGCCGACCGGGTCGCCCAGGAGCTCTCGGGGCCGGACCTCGGCGGCCGCGACTTCGAGGAGCCGCCCACGCCGAGCACGCCGGTGCAGCCCTCGCCCAGCGCCGACCCGGACGCCGCCGGCACCCGGGTCGAGCTCGACCCGCTGGGGCGCACGCCGCCCAGCGGCCCGCGCACCGTGGTGCTGGAGGGCGAGCGCTACCGGCTCCTGGTGCGCGCCCTCTCCACCGGCACCGACGGGAGCAGGCGCACGGTCGCGGTGGCGAGGCCGTTGACCGACGTCGAGCGGACGCTCGACGAGGTCGCGCTGGCCCTGGTGATCGCGGCGCTCGCCGCGGCGCTGCTGGCGACCGGGCTGGCGCTGCTGATCGTGCGCGGGGCGCTGCGGCCGCTTACGGAGGCCCGCCGGGCGGCCGATTCGGTGGCCGACAGCCAGGACCCCTCGCTGCGGGTGCCCGAGGGCCGCGCCGACGAGGTCGGCGGTCTGGCCCGGGCGATGAACCGGATGCTCGGGCGGCTCGAGGACGCCCAGGGGCGGCTGCGCTCGACCCTCGCCGAGCAGCAGCGCTTCGCCGCCGACGCCTCACACGAGATGCGCACGCCGCTGACGGCCCTGCGGGGGGAGATCGAGACGCTGCGCGCCCACGACCTCCCCGCCCCCGACCGGGAGGCGGCGCTCGCCGACATGGCCGAGGCCGTGGAGCGGATGGATCGGCTGGTCGCCGGGCTGCTCGGCCTGGCGCGCGTGGACGGCGACGGCGGGCGCGCCGAGCCGGTCGACCTCGGCGAGCTGATCGGCGAGCTGACCGGCGTGGACGAGTGCCCCGACGCCCCCGTGGGGCTGGTCGTCGTGGCCGACCACGCCGCCGTGCGCGGCATGCTGGTCAACCTGCTCGACAACGGCCGCCGCCACGGCGGCAACGTGAGCGTGTCGCTGCGGGCCGAGGAGGACGAGGCGGTGATCCGGGTGGGCGACGACGGCCCGGGTATCTCCCCCGCCGACCGCGAGCGGGTCTTCGACCGCTTCTACCGCGCGGCGGGCCGGCGCTCCACGCCGGGCGCCGGCCTCGGCCTGCCGATCGCCCGGGCCACCGCCGAGCGCTGGGGCGGGACCCTGGCGCTGCTGCCCTCCGGGGCGGGGACCCTCTTCGAGGTCCGCCTCCCCCTCGCGCACCCCGCCGCCGGACTCAGCCCAGCCCGCTCTTCTCCCTGACCAGCGCCCCGACGCGGGCGGGGTCGGCCCGGCCGCCGGAGGCCTTCATCGCCTGGCCGACGAAGAAGCCGACCAGCTTGTCCTTGCCCTCGCGCAGCTGGGCGGCCTGGTCGGGGTTCTCGGCGAGCAGGCGCTCGACGATCTCCACCAGGGCGCCCTCGTCGGAGATCTGACCGAGGCCCTTGTCCTTCACGACAGCGGCCGGCTCGGCGCCGTTCGCGATCACCTCGGCGAGCACCTCCTTGGCGAGGGGCACCGAGAGGGTGCGGTCCTCGATCAGGCCGATCAGCGCGGCGAGGTGGGCCGGCGTGACCCGGCTCTCCCAGGGCTCCTGCCCGAGCTCGCGCAACTGGGCGCGCAGCTCGCCGCGCACCCAGTTGGCCGCCGCCTTCGGGTCGACGCGGCCGGCGACGTCCTCGAAGTAGGTCACCAGCTCCTGGGGCTCGGAGAGCACCTCGGCGTCCTCGAAGCTGATGCCCAGGTCGCGCACCCAGCGCCGGCGCAGGTCGGCCGGCAGCTCGGGAAGGCCGGCGCGCAGCTCCTCGATCCAGCCGCGGTCGGGCACCACCGGGACCAGGTCGGGCTCGGGGAAGTAGCGGTAGTCGTGCGCCTCCTCCTTGCTGCGCAGGGAGTGGATCTCGCCGGCGTCCGGATCGAAGTGCAGCGTCTCCTGGAAGACGCGCTCACCGCTCTCGAGGATCGCGATCTGGCGCGCGATCTCGGCGTCCACGCCCCGCTCGAGGAAGCGGAAGCTGTTCATGTTCTTGAGCTCGGTCTTGGTGCCGAGCTCCGTCGAGCCGGCGGGGCGCACGCTGACGTTGGCGTCGGCGCGCATCGAGCCCTCGTCCATGTTGCAGTCGCTCACGCCGAGACGGCGCAGGGTGGAACGCAACTGGCGCAGGAAGGCCCCGGCCTGGGCCGAGGTGCGGATGTCCGGCTCGGAGACGATCTCGAGCAGGGGGGTGCCGCCGCGGTTGAAGTCGACACCCGAGCTCTCGGCGCCCGGCCCGGCGCCCCCCGGCGCCCAGGTGCACCAGCTTCGCCGCGTCCTCCTCGAGATGGGCGCGTGTGATGCCGACCTCGAACTCCCCCTCGGCCGTGAGCACCGAGACGTGGCCTCCGATGCAGATCGGCTCGTCGTACTGGGAGATCTGGTACGCCTTGGAGAGGTCCGGATAGAAGTAGTTCTTGCGGTGGAACTGCGAGCTCGGGGCGATCTCACAACCGAGCGCGAGGCCGGTGATGATGGCCAGCCGGACGGCCTCGGCGTTCAGCACGGGCAGCACTCCCGGGTGCGCGAGGCAGACCGGGCAGGTGTGGCTGTTGGGGGCGTCGCCGAAGCTCAGCGCGCAGCCGCAGAACATCTTGGTGCGGGTCAGCAGCTGGACATGGATCTCCAGCCCGATCACCGGCTCCCAGCGGGTGAGGTCGATCCCGCTCACGCGACGCCCGGCGGGGAGGCGTCGAACGCCAGCGCCGCCTCGAGGGCGTGCGCGACGTCGAACAGGCGGTTCTCGCTGAAGGCCGGACCGGCGATCTGGAGGCCCACCGGAAGGCCCTCGGCGAGCCCGCACGGGATCGAGATCGCCGGGATGCCCGCGAGGCTCACCGGGATCGTGCAGACGTCCGAGAGGTACATCGACAGCGGATCGGCGACGCGCTCGCCGATGCGGAAGGCGGTGGTCGGCGACGTCGGCGACAGCAGGAAGTTGACCTTCGCGAACGCGTCCGCGAAGTCGCGCATGATCAGCGTGCGCGACCTTCTGCGCGCGAACGTAGTAGGCGTCGTAGTACCCCGATGCGAGCGCGAACGTGCCGAGCATGATGCGCCGCTTGACCTCGGGGCCGAACCCGCGGCCGCGCACCTGCTCGTAGTGCTCGAGCAGATCCCCGGCCGCGTCGTCGAGGTGGGCGCCGTAGCGGATGCCGTCGAAGCGGGCGAGGTTGGCCGAGCACTCCGCCGGCGCCAGGAGGTAGTAGGTGGCGATGCCGTACTCGCTGGTCGGCAGGCTGACCCGCTCGATGCTCGCGCCCAGATCCCGGGCGTGCGAGATGGCCACCTCCACCGCGGCGCGCACGCCGTCGCTCGACGCCCTCCCCCATCAGCTCGTCGACCACCCCGATGCGCAGGCCGGCGAGGTCGGTCGCCTCGGGCAGGCGGATCGGCTCGGTCCAGTCGAGCGAGGTGGAGTCCATCTCGTCGCGGCCGACGATGTGCGAGAGCAGTAGCGCCGAGTCGCGCACGGTGCGGGCGAACGGCCCGACCTGGTCGAGCGACGACGCGAAGGCGATCAGCCCGTAGCGCGAGACGGCGCCGTAGGTGGGCTTCATCCCGACGATCCCGCACAGGGCGGCGGGCTGGCGGATCGACCCGCCGGTGTCGCTGCCGAGCGCCCAGGGCGCCTGGAAGGCGGCCACGGCCGCGGCCGACCCGCCGCTCGAGCCGCCCGGCACGCGGCCGGGGTCCCATGGGTTGCGGGTCACCTGGTAGGCCGAGTTCTCGGTGCTCGACCCCATGGCGAACTCGTCCATGTTGGTCTTGCCGATGACCACGGCACCGGCGCGCTCGAGGCGGTCGACGCACGTGGCGGTGTAGAGCGGCCGGAAGCCCTCGAGGATCCGCGAGCCCGAGGTGGTCTCGAGGTCGCGGGTGGAGAGCGCGTCCTTGATCGCGATCGGGACGCCGCCCAGCGGCGGGCGCTCGGGCATCGCGTCGATCTCGCGCGGCCCGGGCGCGGGCGCGCTCGGCGTCGCGGCGCCAGGAAGCTGCCCCAGCGGTCGTCCTCGCCCCTGCGCGAGGGTGGCCTCGACCAGGTCGGCCGCGCTCGTCTCGCCGGAGTGGAGCGCGGCGATCGCGCCCTCGGCCGTCAGCTCGTGCAGGCCGCTCACGGCTCGAACTTCACGACCGCGAAGCGGCCCTCCACGACCTCGGGTGCCTCGCGCAGCGCCTCGTCGATCGACAGGCTCGCCCGCGGGACGTCGTCGCGCATGACGTTCTCGAGCTCGAGGACGTGCGTGGTCGGCGGGACGCCGTCGAGGTCGAGCGCCTGGATGACGTCGACGTGCTCGAGGATGCCCGAGAGCTCGGCCTCCATCCTCTGCGCCTCATCGGGCTCCAGGTGGAGGCGCGCGAGGCGGGCCACATGCCGGACGGTCGCGTCGTCGATCACCGGCCGGATGATAGTGGAGCGCCCGGCGGGCCGCGCGGGCCGGGTCAGCCCGGAGGTGGCAGGCTCACGAGCAGGGCCACGCTCACCAGCAGGAGCGCGCCGCGAGGGCGAGCTCGGCCCGGACGCTGACCCGCAGTGCGGCGGCCGCGCCGCGATCGTCCGGGATCGAGGCCGAGCGCGGCCCGCTCGAGACGCGGGTGGATCACCATCCGGTTGTAGGCGCCGCCGACGAGCAGCGCCGCGAAGAGCGCGAGCTTCACCAGCAGCACCCGCCCGTAGCCGGTGTCGAGCAGGTCGCCGACGGGCCACCTCGGCGAGCGCGCGGTAGACGCCGGTCACCACCAGCACCGCGACGGCGACCATCGCGAGGGCCGAGAAGCGCACGACGACGGCGGCCGCGAGCCGCACCCGGTCGCCCTCTGCGAGGCGGGCCACGGCCGGCGACACGAGGACGGCGAGTCCCAGCAGCCCGCCGATCCAGGCCGCCGTGGCGCCGCTGTGGAGCAGGTCGATGACGACGTTCGCCCGCGCGTCGGCGCCCGCCGAGGCATGGCCGCCCCAGCTGATCGCGGCGAGGGCGAGCAGGGGGCCCGCGCCGAGCGCCAGCGCGACGGCCTGCCCGTCGGGAAGGCCGTCGCCGCGCCGCGAGCGCCGGGCCACGAGCGTGGCGGCGACGGCGACGAACAGGCCGGCGACCTGCAGCCGCCAGGCGTCCCCGAAGCGCGTGCGACCGATCAGCGTCGTGAGCTCCCCGGGCCCCTCCCGCAGACCCCACAGGGTGGCGAGCGGAAGCAGCGCGAGCGCCGGCCGCGGCGCATGCGACGAGCGCCCCCCAGGCGGCCCACCAGGCGCCGGCCGAGCGCGCGAGCGCCTCGCCTGCGCGCTCGCGGAAGCCCACCGCCACGGCGGCGCCCTCTCCGGGGACGACGATCCCCCCGGCCCGCAGGGCGGGCGCCACGACGCCCGCGGCCAGCGCGACCAGGCCGACGAGACCCGAGCGGGCCGACGAGGGCGAGCAGGCGCGCCAGCACCGGGAGCACGCCGTGGTCCGAGCGCACGACGGCGACCTCGTCGGACCTCCCCGGGATCGCGCCCCACCCCGACCGCGTACGAGCCTCCCGCGGGGCGGCCGTCCTCGGAGAGCACCCTCCAGGCCACCGTCAGGACCCCCCGGGCGGGAGCGTCCACCGGCACGACGACCGCGCGCGGATCGCGGGGGTCACGCGAGGGCGGACCCGAGACGAGCTCGCCGCCGGGGCCGGTCACACGGACGGTCGAGGAACGGCCGCCTCGACCCGCGTGGGCAGCACGAGCCGCACCGAGTCGGGCGCGGCGTCCACGCGTGACCCGGGCGCGGGCTCGGCGGCGACCGGGGCGTATCCGGCGACGGCGAGCCCCGGCGCCGTCAGCAGACCGACCGCGACCACGAGACCCGCCAGCCATGACGTACCGCGCACGGCGGCGACGCTACCACCGGATCCGGCCGCGAACGGCCGGGGTGACTAGCTGGTCAGCAGATGGAGCGCGACGATGAGGATCGAGGTGAGGACGAAGCTCGCTGCGGCGAGACGGATCTCTCGAATGGCCATCGGTGCTCCGGCGGACGCGGTGTCGGGTGTCACCGATGTCGTCGGCACGGACCCCGCCCGGCATGAGCCTCGCGTCAGCGTTCTTTCCGGGCACGCCCCCCGGCGAGGTTGTAGAGGGCGGCCCGCGAGATGCCGATGGCCGAGATGACCGCCGTGTGGCCGTTCTCGTCCCAGGTGACGGCGGTCCGCCCACCGACGTCGAAGCTGCGCAGGAGCACGCCGCGCCGCCCGGTGCGACGGGCGTCGCCGGGCGCGTCCACCGGTGCGCCGGAGATCGCCGTGTAGGCGATCCGCCGGCCGGCGCGGTCCCAGAAGACGGTCGAGGCCACCCGCCCCTCCACGCCGTCCTCGCGCGCGCCGGACGGCTCCCAGTGGGCGCGGGCCGCGAAGTCGGAGAACCCGTCGCGCACGCCGGGATCCGGGATCGGCGAGGGCGCGGCGCGGTCGGCGCCGCGGTCGTGGAGGGCGACGACCTCGAGCACGATCCGGCCCGGGTCGTCCTGGCGCGACATCCCGAAGAGGACGGCCACCACCACCGCGATGAGGGTCACGGCCACGCCCACCGCCATGCCGACGCGGCTGTGACGCTCGACCGGAGGCGAGCCAGGGTCGTCGGGCTCCGCCATCCGGTGCATCTTGACACCGGTCATCGCGGGCCGCCGGGGTTACGATGGCCGCCATGCCGTCCCTGAGCAGATTGCGCACGCCCGACGCGTTCGTCCGGCTGAGCTTCCTCGTCCTCGCGCTTCTGTGGGTGATCGTGCCGAGCGGCGCGATGGTGCGGCTGACCGCGTCCGGGCTCGGGTGCCCCGACTGGCCGCTGTGCGACGGGGGCGTGGTGCCCGCCAGCGCCGGCCATCAGCTGATCGAGTACAGCAACCGCCTGGTGTCGGGCGTCGTGGTCTTCGTGGCCATCCTGACCTGGCTCGCCGCACGGCGGATCCCCGACGGGCCGCCGTCGCTCAGCCGCTGGTCGGCCGGGGTCGCACTGACGACCGCCGGGCAGATGCCGCTCGGGGGCGTCACCGTGCTCACGGGGCTCCACCCGCTCGCCGTCGGCGCCCACTTCCTGCTCTCGATGGTGACCCTGACCTTCGCGGCCCTGCTCGTCCTGAGCGCCGTGGACTGGCGCGCGGGCTTCGAGCGCGGCTGGGACCGCCGGCGCGGGCCGATGGCCGCGGTGGTCGCGCTCAGCGCCGCCGCCGTGCTGACCACCGGCGCCATCGTGACGGCCGCCGGGCCGCACTCCGGCGACGACGACGTGACCAAGCGCTTCGGCGACCTGCTGACGGCGGTCGAGGTGCACGTGCGCCTGGCGATCGCCTTCACCGCCCTGGCCCTGATCCTCGTGGCCTGGGTGACGCGCGAGGGCGGCACCGACCGGCTGACGTCGAGACTGACGAAGATCGCCCTCCCCCTGATCGCCGCGCAGATCATCGTGGGCGAGTACCAGTACCGCAACGGGCTCCCCTGGGGGGTCGTCGCCCTCCACGTCTCGATCGCGGCCATCCTGTGGGTGGTGATCCTCATCGCGTGCCTCGGCATCATCCGCCCGAGGGACGAGGCCGCCTATCGCCTGCGGGACGCGAGCCTCTGGCAGGGAACGCAGCGCACCGAGTCGGGCAGCACCCTCAACCGCCCCTCCGGGATCTCCCCGCCGCAGTCGACGCAGACCCCGTAGGTCCCCGCGTCGATCGCCGCGAGGGCGGCGCGTAGCCGCTCCTCGCGCTCGCGCCAGCGCAGCTGCTCGCGCAGCTCGCGCTCGCGCAGCTCGGCGTCGGTCGCGGCCTCGGCCGGGTGGTGGTGACCGTCGCTGCGCTCCTCGGCGTCGGCGGCGAGATCGCGCTGCTGGAGGGCCGCCGTCACCTCGCGCCGCAGGCGCTCCAGGCGCTCGGCCTGTGTCTCGTCCTCATGCATCCAACCGATGGTAGCGAGGCCCGCGGGCGGCCTCCCAGGCGAACGTCGGGAGCGGCGCGCTAGCCTCTTTCACGGCGTCGCCACAGGAGGTGCTCGATGTCACGCGACCGAGCTGTCGAGGCCGAGGGCCTGGAGCGGGTCTTCAAGGGCGGGATCCGCGCGGTCAACGGCGTTGACCTCGCGGTGGAGCGCGGCGAGGTCTTCGGGTTCCTCGGCCCCAACGGCGCCGGCAAGAGCACGACGGTGCGGATGCTCGCCACCCTGCTGCGACCGACGGGCGGGCGGGCCTGGGTCGCCGGGCACGACCTGGTCGCCGACCCCGCGGCCGTCCGGCGCAGCATCGGGGTGGCGCTCCAGGACGCGGCGATCGACCCCTACATGACGGGCCGCGAGCTGCTGCACCTGCAGGCGGTGCTCCACAGCTTCGACCGCGCCCACGGCCGCTCGCGGGCCGAGCGATCTGCTCGAGCGCGTCGATCTGGTCGACGCCGCCGACCGCCGGGTGGGCACCTACTCAGGGGGGATGCGGCGCCGGCTCGACCTGGCGCTCGCCCTGGTGCACGAGCCCGAGGTGCTGTTCCTCGACGAGCCCACGACCGGGCTCGACCCGATCTCCCGGCTCACGCTCTGGGATGAGGTGCGCAGGCTCAACTCCGAGCTCGGCACGACCGTCTTCCTGACGACGCAGTACCTGGAGGAGGCCGACCAGCTCGCCGGGCGGGTCGCGATCATCGACGGCGGCCGGATCGTGGCCGAGGGCACCCCGCCGCGCTGAAGGCGCAGGTCGGGGACCCCACCCTCACGATCACCCTCGCCGACCCCGCCGACCACGACGCCGGCTCCCGGGCGCTCTCGGGGTTCGGCGTGCCGCTTCCCGCCGAGCGGCCCGGGGCGCTCGCGGTGCGCCTTCCCGGAGGAGCGGGGGCGTTGCCCGGCGTCGTCCGGGCGCTCGACGAGGCCGGCATCGTGGCCTCGGAGCTCGACCTCGCGATGCCCTCGCTCGACGACGTCTTCGTCGCCCGCACCGGGCGCCACCTCGAGGGCGCCGACGAGGCCGCGGCGGCGCCCGCTCCCACACCGTGAGCCCCGCCGTCGTCCAGACCGCGGCCCTCGCGCGGCGGGCGGTCATCGGAACCCTGCGCACGCCCCAGGCGCTCGTGCCGAGCCTCTTCTTCCCGCTCGTGCTGATGGCCATCTTCACGGCGTCGTTCGGCAACGCCCCGGGCACGATCCCGGGCTTTCCGCCCGTGCGCAGCTTCCTCGACTTCGCGTTGGCCGGAGCCGTCCTGCAGGGGATCCTGATCGGCGGCACGAGCGCCGGCGCGGCATTCGCCCTCGACATCGAGGGCGGCTTCTTCGACCGGCTGGTCGCCTCGCCGGTCGCGCGCACGGCGATCCTCGTCGGCCGCCTGGCCGGAGGGGTCGTGATCGCGATGGTCCAGACGCTCTTCTTCGTCGGCGTGGGGGTGATCTTCGGCGCGCGCGTCGAGGGCGGCGTCGCCGGGCTCCTCATCCTCCTCGTCCTGGCTGCGTTCCTGTCGGTGGCGGTCAGCGGGCTGGGCGTGGTGCTCGCCCTGCGCACCGGGTCGGCCGAGGCGGTCCAGGGGACCTTCCCCCTCTTCTTCGCGCTCCTGTTCTTCTCGTCCGCCTTCTTCCCGCGGGAGACGATGACCGGCTGGTTCAAGGCGGTGGCCGACGCCAACCCGATCTCGTATCTGGTCGAGGCGATGCGCGACCAGATCGTGACCGGGGTCGAGCCGCGCTCGACGCTGATCGGCCTCGCCGTCGTGATCGCGCTGGCGGGCGCCGCGCTCGCCGGGAGCTTCCTCGCCTTCCGCAGCCGCCTGAGGATCGCGCTGTGATGCACGCCCTCGCCGTGAGCCGCGGGCTGGCCTGGCGCAGCCTGATCCTGGTGCGGCGCATGCCGTCGGTCTTCCTGCCCTCGCTGATCATGCCGCTGTTCATCCTGATCGCGACCGCCGGCGCGTTCCGGGGCATCTCCCAGCTGCCCGCGTTCGCCGGGGCCTCGTACCTCGCCTTCACGATCCCCCTCGCCACGGTCATGGGGGCGGGGTTCGCGGGGATCAACGCCGGCATGACCCTGGCCCGCGACATCGAGGGCGGCTTCGTCGACCGCCTGGTGGCGAGCCCCGCGCCCAGGATCACGCTGATCCTCGGGCCGCTGATGGCCGCCGCGGCCAGGAGCCTCTTCACGACGACCGTCGTCCTGGCGGCGGGCATGATCGGCGGGGTCGGTCTGCCGGGGGTCCTCGAGACGCTGGTCATCTACCTGCTGGCGGTCGGCTTCTCGGCGGCGACCGCCTGCTGGGCGATGGGCGTCGCCTTCCGCGCGCGCACGATCCAGGCGGCCCCGCTGATGCAGGTCGTGGTCTTCCTCTCGGTGTTCACCTCGGTCGCCTACGCGCCGCGCGAGGTCCTGACCGGATGGCTGCACCATGTCGCCAACGTCAACCCGGTGACCTACCTCATCGAGGCCTCGCGCGCGGCCGAGCTGGGCACGCTCGGCTGGGCCGAGCTGTGGCCGGGGCTGCTGGCCGTGACCGGGCTCGTCGCCGTCCTCGGGAGCTGGGCCCTGGCCGGCCTCGCCGGCCTCGGGAAGCGGTAGCGCATGGCACAGGAGCGCCTCGCGATCGACGCGGCCCTGGCGGCCCACCTGGACGGGTTCGCCCGCGTCCCCGACGAGATCGCCGCGCTGCACCGCTCGATGGAGGGCGACGAGTGGGAATCGATGATGACCCACCCCGATCTCGGCGCGCTGCTCGAGGTGCTGGTGCGCGCGACGGGCGGCCGGTCGGTGCTCGAGGTCGGCACCTTCGTGGGCACCTCGGCCGCCTGGATGGCCCGCGGCCTCGAACCGCACGGGCACATCGACTCGCTCGAGGCCGACCCCGGCCGGGCCGCCCGTGCGGAGGTCTTCTTCGCCTCGGCGGGGATCGCCGACCGGATCCGCGTGCACCGCGGACCCGCCTCGGAGACGCTGCCCTCGCTCGCGCCCGGCGCCTATGACCTCTGTTACATCGACGCCGACAAGCCGGGGTACGTCGGATACCTGGACCACGCGGTGCGACTGGTGCGCCCGGGCGGGCTGATCGTCGCCGACAACATCCTCGCCGGCGGGCGGGTCGCCGCCCCGCCCTCCGAGCGCGATCCGAACGCGGCCGCGCTCGTCGCGTTCACCGAGGCCGCCGTGGCGCATCCCCGCCTGCGCACCGCGGTCCTCACGGTGGGCGACGGCATCACCCTCAGCGTGGTGCTCTAGAGAGCCCGCCTTGCGCTGGCGGGAGCGCAGCACGAACCAGCCGGCGACGAAGACCAGGAAGATCAGCCCCGAGACCTCCAGCGAGCCGAGGGCGAGGGCCACCATCTGCGCGGCGAACAGGACCAGGGCCGCCACGACGAGCGCGATCCCGATGCGCCGGCGGCGGATGTCCTCAGGGGTCCGCTCCATTCCGCCGACGAGGGTAGCGAGCACATGTGACCGACGTTCACAGGATCCCATGACCACCTCGCCTAGACTCCCCCGGATGCGACGCCTCCGGCTCCTGTCCGCCGCCCTCGCCGGCGCCGCCCTCTCGGCGGCGCTGCCGGCCACCGCACCCGCCCAGACCGGCGTGGTCTCGGCGATGAGCTGCCTGGCCCAGACCGACGCCGCCGGCATCGACGCCATGCTCGCCCGGGCCGGGAGCCCGCTGGCCGGGCGAGGGGTCGACCTTCGTCGACCGAGGGGACGGCCGCCGGAATCGACCCGCGCGCCCTGGTGGCGATCGCCGCCCACGAGACGATCCTCGAGACCTACGGGCCCTCCCAGGCGATCCACAACCCCTTCGGCCTCGGCCCCGGGCATCGCGTTCGCGACGGACGCGGAGGCGATCGCACGCGCCGCCCGGACGCTCGGCGCCTACTACGTCGCCGAGGGGCGCACGACGCTCTCGGCGATCGGCGCCAAGTGGGCGCCGATCGGGGTGGCGAACGACCCGGGCAACCTGAACGCCAACTGGACCGCGGGCGTCGGCGCCTACTACGCCGCGCTCGGCGGCGACCCCGCTCAGCCGATCCTCACCTCGGCCCAGGCCGGGCGTCCCGGCGTGCCTCGGCGCGCCGACCCTCTCGCCGCCGGTCGCCTCCGCCGCCGGAGCGGCCGGCCCGCCCGTCGTCACCGCCTGGGGCGGCGCGACACCGGTCGGCGAGCGCGTCCGGCGGCGCGGGCGGGTCCGACCCCGCCTCCGGGGCGCCCGCCGTCCTGGAGGGCTTCGTCTTCCCCCTCGCGCTCGCCGGTGGACGCCCCCGCCGCCTACCGCGACTCGTTCTCCGATCCGGGCCCCACCGAGTGCGACGGCGGACGCCGCCAGTGCGCGGTGACGATCGCGAGCGCGCCCGGTGAGGTGGCCGTCGCGATGGTGGCCGGCACCCTGCGGGCCGCGAACCCGGCCGAGGCCGAGCGCGGCATCGCCTTCTGGATCGAGACGCCCGCGGGCGACCGCCTGGGCTACGGCCCTCTCGCCTCGTACGACGAGGGCATCGGCGAGGGCGCCGTGGTGGCCCCCGGCAGCCCCCTGGGCGCCGTCGCCGGCTGGGTGCGCATCGCCTGGGAGCGCGGCGGCACCGCGATCAACCCGTACCCGTTGCTCGCCGCGACCCGCCCGCCGAACGGCTGACCCTCCCGCGGTCGGGCCGGTGACCGGCGCTCCAGCCGTGCGGTCGGCCCTGACCGGCTTCTGGGGCACTACGCGGCGGGCCGCTACTTCGACGCGCACGAGGTCCTCGAGGGCGCGTGGCGTCGCGGCGCCGATCCGCCGATGCGCGCTGCTGCAGGGGCTGATCCAGTGGGCCGTCGCCCTGGAGCACCACCGGCGCGGCAACGCCCACGGGGCCCGCGCCCTGCTCGAGCGGGCCACCGCCAACCTCGCCGCCGGACCCCCCGGAGACCTGGGTCTCGACCTCCGCGCCTGCCGGGCGGCGGCACCCGCCCTGCGGCGGGCGTTCGCGGCATGGGAGGCCGGGGCGGGGAGACCGGTGATCACGCCGCCGCCGATCACGCGCGGGGGCGCGCCCGCGCCTGCGGACGTAGGCTGACGGCCACCCCGCCCCCCAGCGAAAGGCCCTGACGTGAACGCCGTCGTCCTCACCGAGACCGGAGCCCCGGACGTCCTGCGGATCGGCACGGCGCCCGACCCCGTCGCCGGCGCCGGGCGAGGTGGTCGTCGCCCTGCGCGCCGCCGCCCTCAACCGCCGGGACGTCTTCCTGCGCAAGGGTGTCGCGCCCAGCCCCCTGCCCGTGATCCCCGGCTCCGACGGCGCCGGCGTGGTGCACGCGATCGGCGCGGGCGTGTCCGGCATGACCGAGGGCGACGAGGTCGTGATCCTCCCCTCCCTCGGCTGGGGCGGCGGCGAGGACGCGCCGGCGCCGGGCTTCCGCATCCTCGGGGGGCCCGACGACGGCACCTATGCCGAGCTGATCCGGATCCCGGCGGAGAACGTCTTCCCCAAGCCGGGAAGGCTGTCGTTCGAGGAGGCCGCGGCGCTGCCGCTGGCCGGGCTCACGGCCTACCGCGCGCTGGTCAGCCGGGCGGGCATCCGCTCCGGCGAGACCGTCCTGATCCTCGGCATCGGCGGAGGCGTCGCCACGATCGCCCTCCACATCGCGCGGGCGGCGGGCTGCCGGGTGATCGTCACCTCGTCGTCCGACGAGAAGCTGGCGCACGCGCGGGACCTCGGCGCGGCCGGCGGGCGTCAACTACACCGAGGGCGACTGGGTCGCCGCCGTCAAGGAGATGTCCGGGGGCGGCGTGGACGTGGTGATCGACTCGGTCGGCTCGACCTGGGCCGACAGCGTCAACTGCGTGCGCCCCGGCGGCCGGGTCGTGGCCTTCGGCGGCACCGGCGGTGCCAAGGTGGAGATGATGGTGCGGCCGATGACCACGGGGCAGGTCTCCTTCCTCGGCACGACCATGGGAAGCCCCCGCGACTTCGCCCGCCTGCTCGCCGCCGTCGCCCACCAGTCGTGGACCCCGGTCATCGACTCGGTGCGCCCCCTCGCCGAGGTCGCCGACGCCCACACCCGCGAGGAGGCCGGGGCGCACTTCGGCAAGCTGGTCCTGACCATCTGATCGGTCCTGCCGGCCTGTCGGGCATCAGGCCTCAGTCACGACCCCGTCCTCGACGACGATCCTCCTGGTCACCTCGACGCGCTCCAGCATCCGCCGGTCGTGCGTGACCAGGATCAGGGTGCCCTCGTAGTCGCCGAGGGCGTCCTCGAGCTGCTCGATGGCCTCCAGGTCGAGGTGGTTGGTGGGCTCGTCGAGCACCAGGCAGGTGACCTCGCGCGCGGCGAGGATCGCGAGGAGGGCGCGCGTGCGCTCCCCGGGCGAGAGGTCCTCGGCCGGGCGCTCGACGCGGTCGGCGTCGAGCGAGAACTTGGCCAGCAGCGTCCGCGCCTCCTCGGCGCGCAGACCCGAGCGCTCCATCACCGCGTCCAGCAGGCGCGGTGCGCCGAAGAGGGCCGTGCGCTCCTGCTCGACCTCGCCCACCACGATCGACGGGCCGGTGCGGCCGGCGCCCGCCGACGAGCGGGATCCGGCCGAGCAGGGCGGCGATCAGGGTGCTCTTGCCGCCGCCGTTGGGCCCGGTGATCACCAGGCGGTCGCCGCGGCGCACGTCGAGATCGACCGGCCCGAGGCGGAAGGCGCCCCGCTCGACGACGGCGCCCTCGAGGACGGCGACGACGTCCCCTCCCCCGCGCCCCGAGGCGAGCCGCAACTGCAGGCGCCAGCCCTCCCAGGGCTTGTCGACCACGTCGAGGCGCTCGAGCGCGCGCTCGGTGGCGCGGACCTTCGAGGCCTGCTGCTCCGAGCGCTCGGCGCGCATCGCGCGGCCGATCTTGTCGGGGTCCTTCGGCCGCTTCTTCTCCTTCTTGACACCCTCCTCCGACCATGCCCGCTGACGGCGCATCCGGTCCTCGAGCCGCCCGCGCTCCCCGGCGTAGCGGCCGTGCGCCTCGTACTGGCGCTCGCGCGCCTGGTCGCGCTGGGCGACGTAGTCGGTCCAGCCGCCGGCGTACTCGCGCACCTCGTGCGAGGGCTCGACCACCTCGACCATCCGGCGCACGCAGCGGTCGAGGAAGGCGCGGTCGTGCGAGACCGTGACCACGGCACCGCGATGGGCGTCCACGAGGCGCTCCAGGATCTCGAGGCCGGAGAAGTCGAGGTCGTTGGTGGGCTCGTCGAGCAGGAGCACGTCGAGGCGGGCGAGCGCGAGGACGGCCAGGCCGACCCGCGCCGCCTGGCCGCCCGAGAGGGCGCCCATCGGCAGGTCGAGCCGGTCGGGCGACAGACCCACGTCGGTGAGGGCGGCGCCGGCGCGGGCCGGCGAGGTCGTCGCCGCCGAGGGCGAGGAAGGACTCGAGCGCCTCCGAGTACTCCTCCACCCGGTCCGGCTCGTCGGCCAGCGCCGCCGTGAGGGCGTCGAGGCGCTCCTCGGCCGCGGCCACCCCGGTGCGGCGGGCCAGGTGCTCGGCCACCGTCTCGTCGTCGGCGGGCCGCCCGCGCTGGTCGAGCAGGCCGACCCGCAGGGCGGGCGGCGCGCGGAGGATGCGGCCCTCGTCGGGGGCCTCGGCGCCCGCCATCACGCGCAGGAGGGTCAACTTGCCGATGCCGTTGGGCCCGACCACGCCGATCCGCGCGTCGTCGGGGACGATCAGCGAGACCGAGCGCAGGACCACGCGGGGTCCGTAGGCCTTGGAGACCCCATCCAGCGAGAGCATCGGCGGAGCGTCGCAGATCGGGCGCGATCCGGGAGCGCGCGCCGCCGCGGTGGGTAGTGTCCCGGCCGTGAACATGGAGCTCCTCACCGCCCTCTGCGAGGCCGCGGGCACGTCCGGCCGCGAGGAGCGGGTGCGTGCCGTGGTGGCGCCGCAGCTGGAGGAGCTCTGCGACCGGGTCGAGACCGATCCGCTCGGCAACCTGACGGGGATCCGCCCCGGCGCCGGCCCCCGCCTGATGCTCGCCGCCCACATGGACGAGATCGGCCTGATGGTCACGCACATCGACGACAACGGTTTCGTCAGGGTCATCCCGATCGGCGGGCTGGGACGCCCGGACCCTGGTCGGCCAGAGCGTGCAGCGTGCACGGCCGCGAGGACTCGAGGGGGTCGTCGGCCTGCCGCCGGTCCACCTGCTCGATCAGAAGGACCGGGCGAAGGCCCTCGAGGTGACCGACCTCGCGATCGACCTCGGCCTGCCCGCCGAGCGCGTGCGCGAGCTGGTGCGCGCCGGCGACGTGGCGACGCGCATCCGCACCCTGCGGCGCCTCGGCGACCTGGTGACGGGCAAGAGCCTCGACGACCGCGTCGGGGTGTTCGTGATGATCGAGGCCCTGCGGGCCGCAGGGCCCTCATCGGCCGAGGTGGTCGCCACCGCCACGGTGCAGGAGGAGGTCGGGCTGCGCGGCGCGCGGGTCGCCACGGCACGGATCCGTCCGGACATCGCCCTCGCGATCGACACCTGCCCGGCCAACGACGGCCCCGGGGCGCCGCCCGGGGGCGCGACCACCCGGCTCGGCAAGGGCACGGCCATCCGGATCATGGACGCGAGCGCCATCGGCGCGCCCGCGCTGGTCGACCTGCTCACGCGCATCGCGCAGGAGCACGACATCCCCCACCAGTTCCACGTCGCCAACCGCGGCGGCACCGACACCGGGAGCCTCCAGCTCTCGGGCGAGGGCGCCGTCGCCGGCTGCGTCTCGATCCCGACCCGCTACGTCCACTCCAGCGTCGAGGCCTGCCACCCGGACGACATCGAGGCGTCGATCCGCCTGGTCGCCGGGCTCATCGAGCGGATCGACGAGCTCGAGACCCCCGCCTGACCCCGCTCAGGCGATGAGTACGCCGACGACGAAGGCGCCGGCGATCAGCGCGCCGACCACCGTCCAGCCCTGGGCGCCGATCCGCCCGTAGGCGAGGTGCCCCCGGCCGTAGCCGGAGAGGACGAAGCCGGCGGCCGCGCCGCCCAGGATGCCGCCGACGTGGCCGCCGATCGAGATGCCGGGAAGCACGAAGGTGATGCCGAGGTTGAGCAGCAGGAGCATCCCCACCGACGAGCCCAGCAGGGCCACGCCGCGCTGGCGCTCGAGCAGGTAGAGGGCGGCCATCAGGCCGAACACCCCTCCCGAGGCGCCGATCGTCGGCGAGTCGGGGCTCAGCAGGAGCGCGCCGACCGAGCCCCACAGCACCGCGGAGAAGTAGATCGCGACGAAGCGCGCCATCCCCGCGTAGCGCTCCAGCGCGCCCCCGAGGATCCACAGCAGGTACATGTTGAAGCCGATGTGGATGATCGAGGCGTGGAGGAAGCCGCCGGTGACCAGCCGCCACCACTCGCCGTCGGCGATGGCCGGGCCGTAGACGGCACCGTCCGCGACGAGGCTCGAGAGGTCGGCGTCCTGGATGCTCCCGGCCTGGGCCGCCTGGGCGAGGTAGAAGACGACGTTCAGCGCGACGAGCGCAGTCGTCGCGTAGACCGTGTCGGTCCCGGCGCGGGCCCCGAGCCGGCGCATCCCCGCCGCCACCCCCGAACCGCCGCCGGCGCACTCGGGGCAGCGGACCCCGACGGCGGCGCTCGTCATGCAGGCCGTGCAGATCGGGCGCTCGCAGTTCGAGCACGACAGCAGCGTCTCGCGATCCGCGTGGCGGTAGCAGTGCATCACGTCGGGTGCGCTGGTCTCGGGGGGCTGGGACATGACGCGACAGGGTAGCGCGCGGGCGCCGCGAACCGGTGCCGTGCGGGCCGCACCGGGTCCCGCCGCCTCAGGGCGTCAGCGCAGGCCGAGGCGGGCGCCGCCGGCGGGACGGCCGCGGCGGCGGAAGGCGACCAGGCTGAACAGGCCGGCCCCGAAGAGGCCGATCGCGGTGCGGGTGGGGCTGACGAACCAGCACGCCCCGAGCACAACGACGGCCAGGGCCGCGATGGACAGGCGGGCCCGCATCTGGGTCGCGCGGCGACTGCGGCGCGCCGGGACGGCGTCGCGGAAGCGGGCGATCGCCAGCTCCTCCTGGATCGTCCGCGGGCCGTGGATCTCGGGGGGCGCGGAGAGGTCGGTCCAGGCCTCGCGGCCCGCGACGCGGGCCACGATGGCGAGCTCGGCGTCACTGAGGGCGGATCGGGTCATCCCGGCCCCCTTCGGCAGCCCCGGCGCCGACTTGAGCGGCGGTCGCCGTCTCGTTGACCATTCCGCTGCCGCCGGGTTTACTGGAGGTTCGCACGCCGGTCCCGTCGTGGGCCGGCGTCAGCGTGTTCGCAGGCCCCACGACCGAGAGGCCCGTGCATGACCGTCCGCCCGCCGTTCGCCACCACGCCGCCCAGCGGCCTCCCGGATCTGATCGAGCACGACGCCTGCGCCCTGGCCGCCTTCGCGACCCGCGACGGCAAGCCGAGCAGGAGCATGCTGGAGCTGGCTCTGACGTCGCTCCAGATGATGGTCCACCGATCCGGGAGCGTTGACGGCGAGGGTGACGGAAGCGGGCTGCTCGTCGATCTGCCCCGCCCCGCGTGGCGCCGCCGCCTCGAGCACGAGGGCCTCGACCCCGCCGCGGCCGACGACCGGCGCTTCACGGTGGCCCACATCTTCTTCGACACCACCGAGGACGCCGACGTCCAGGTGCCGCGGATCGAGGCCATCGTGGGCGAGCACGGCTTCACCGTGCTCTGGAGCGGAGAGGGCACGGTCAACCGCGGCGCCCTCGGCCCGCGCGCCTCGGAGACCCCGCCGGTCTTCTGGCAGATCGCCTCCCTGGCCAAGGAGCCGGGCGGCGCCGCATCGACCAACTGCTACCGGGCCATGGTCCAGATCGAGCAGGAGCTCGACTGCCACGTCGCCTCGTTCTCGGCGAACGACGTCGTCTACAAGGTGCAGGGCCAGCCCGAGGTGATCGCGCGGTTCTACCCGGAGATGGCCGAGCCCGACTTCGCGTCGTCGCGGATCATCGCCCACAACCGCTATTCCACGAACACCTACCCGACCTTCAGCCGGGTGCAGCCGTTCTCGATCCTCGGCCACAACGGCGAGATCAACACGATCGCCCAGCTCCGCGAGCAGAGCGAGCAGCTCGGCCTGCCGACCAGCAAGCTCGGCTCCGACAGCCAGGACCTCAACCGGCTGCTCGAGGGCCTGATCTTCGAGAAGGGCCTCTCGCTGCTCGAGGCCGTGGAGTTCGCGCTTCCGCCGATCCTGGGCGAGGTCCACCGCCTCCCGGCGAAGCTCCAGGACCTCTACGTCCATTACCGCGAGGCGCTCGGACCCTACGCGCAGGGCCCCGTCGGCCTCGCCTGCCGCGCCGCCGACGAGATGGTCTTCGCGGTCAACGCCATGGGGCTGCGGCCGCTGTGGTGGATGGAGACCGCCGAGATCTACGCCGTCTCCTCCGAGCCGGGCATCATCCCCGTGTCCGAGCTGACCTGCGACCCGGCGCCGCTCGCCCCCGGCGAGAAGGTCGCCCTGGTGACCGGCGAGGACGGCGCACCCGTGGTCCTCGACTACTGGGAGGTCCAGCGCGAGGTCTACGAGCGGGCCAAGAGCCGCGGCGCCCTGCCCACCGCCGAGACCCGCGCGCGCCTCGCCGGGGGCCTCGAGCCGGTCGCCGTGGAGGAGTACCCCGACGAGGACCTGCTCGCGCCCGATCTCGAGCTGGACACCCTGCTCGCCTCGGCCGGGTGGATCGAGAGCGACAAGCAGCAGCTCCAGTTCCACGCCGACCGCGGCGCCGAGCCGATCGGGTCGCTGGGATGGGACGGACCGCTCGGCCCCTTCATGCCGGTCGCCATGCCGCTCTCGGACTACTTCCAGGAGACGGTGGCCGTCGTCACCAACCCGGCGATCGACCGCGAGCGCGAGGTGGAGCACTTCTCCACGCGCGTCGTGCTGGGGAGGCGTCCCCCGATCGAGGGCGTCGAGCCCGACCCGCCGCAGCGCTGCGAGCTGCGCATGCCGGTCATCGTGGGCGGGATGCGCCCGGGGGCGACGACGCTGTCGCTCCCCGAGCTGCGGCGCGTCGCCGTCGGCCAGGGCGTCGCCTGCATGGAGGACGTCCTCGCCGCCTGGGACTGGCGCGTGGCGCGTCTGCCCCTGCACTTCGAGGCCGGCGGCAGCGTGCGTGCGCACCTCGGCCACCTGGCCGAGGCCGCGGTCGCCGCCGTCACCGCCGGAGCCGAGCTGATCGTGCTGCACGACCTCGGCGCGGGCGCCGACGAGCAGGGTCTGCGACCCGCACCTCGCCGTGGCCGCGGTCAACAAGGCCCTTCGCGAGGCCCGCAAGGAGGACGGCTCCTCGTGGCGCCGGGACGCCAGCCTGGTGCTCCAGGCCGCCGGGATCCGCAACGTCCACGACGTCATGGTGGCGCTCGGATTCGGCGCCCAGGCGCTCTGCCCCTACGCGATGATGGAGAAGGCGATGGACGGCTCCCCCGAGCCGTCGACCGCCGCCACGCACGTGCTCGAGGGCCTCCAGAAGGGCATGGAGAAGGTCCTGTCGACGCTCGGGATCCACGAACTGCGCGGCTACGGGCGCCTGGTGTCGGCGATCGGGGTCTCCCCCGAGGTGCTCGACATCCTCGCCATCCCGGGCTTCTGCGCGTCGGACGGACGCGGCCTCGGCCTCGACGGCCTGGACGCGCTCGCCGAGCAGGGCCGCCAGATCCGGGCCGGCGAGGAGAGCCCCTCCAAGGTCAAGCTGCCGCGCATGTACCCCAAGGTGTGGAAGGCCCTCGCGCGGGTCGCCACCTCCGAGCGCGGCTACGAGGAGTACGCGGAGACGCTCGACAAGCTCGAGGACGAGCAGCCGGTGGCCCTGCGCCACGCGGTGGCGCCGCAGCTCGCCGCCCCCGAGGACCGGGTGGCCGCCGACCGGGTGAGCTCGCGCGTCGGCGAGCAGACCCTCCCCTTCCTGATCAGCTCGATGAGCTTCGGCAGCCAGGGCGAGGTCGCCTTCCGCTCGTACGCCGAGGCCGCCTACCAGGCCGACATGCTCTGCATGAACGGCGAGGGCGGCGAGATCCCGGACATGTACGGCAAGTACCCCAAGCACCGCGGCCAGCAGATCGCCAGCGGCCGCTTCGGGGTCTCGGCCCTCCTGATCAACTCGTCGGAGTGGGTCGAGATCAAGATCGGCCAGGGTGCCAAGCCCGGCGAGGGCGGCCACCTGCCGGGGTCGAAGGTGACCCAGGCGATCGCCCAGGCCCGTAACGCCCAGGTCGGCAGCGACCTGATCAGCCCGTCGAACAACCACGACCTCTACTCGATCGAGGACCTGGCCCAGCTGATCGACGAGCTGAAGACCTCGAATCCCCACGCCAAGGTGATCGTCAAGGTCCCCGTGGTCCCCGGCATCGGCACGATCGCGATCGGGATCGCCAAGGCGGGCGCCGACGTGATCACGATGTCCGGCTACGACGGGGGCACCGGCGCCGCGCGCCAGCACGCGCTGCGGCGCGCCGGGCTCCCGTGCGAGATCGGCACGGTCCTCGCCCACCACGCGCTGACCGAGGCGGGCATCCGCGACCGGGTCGAGATCTGGGCCGACGGCGGCCTGCGCAGCGCGGTCGACTGCATCAAGCTGATCTGCCTCGGCGCCAACCGCCTCGGCTTCGGCACCGCCGCCATGGTGGCGATCGGGTGCACGATCTGCCGCGGCTGCCAGCTCGACACCTGCCACGTCGGCATCGCGACGCAGCTCGACGAGGAGGAGGCGCACGAGCGCGGCCTCAAGCGCTTCGTCCCGCGCATCTTCGACCCCTCCGTCGAGACCCTGGTGCGGTACTTCACAGAGATGGGCACGGCGCTGCGCGAGCTCGCCGGGCAGATGGGCGTCTCGGAGGTGCAGGAGCTGGTCGGCCAGGCGGACCGGCTCGTGCAGGTGTCCCACCACGACCGGCTCGACCTCACGAGCCTGCTCACCCCCGTGCGCGAGTCGATCATCACCGCGCCGGCGGGCACGCCCCGCTTCTTCCGGCCCTTCCACCCGCCGCCGCCCCACCGGGCCCCGGAGGTCGCGGCCGAGCGCCTCGCCGCAGGCTCGGCCCTCGCCGTCGAGGAGGAGACCACGACGGCCGCCGACCGCAACCTCGGAACCGACCTGGCCGGCCTCATCGCCCGCGCGACGACCGGCGTCAACAACGCCTGGGTCAACGGCTCCGGCAACGGCGTCTCGCCCACCAACGCCGCGACGGAGGGCAACGGCGACGGCCACGCGACGCTGGTCAACCTCGCCTTCACCAAGGGCGCGGCAGTCGGCAGCGGCCTGGCCGCGTTCACCCTCGACGGCGTCAGGATCCGCGTCTTCGGCGGAGCCCAGGACGGCGTGGGCAAGTGCGCCCTGGGTGGCGAGATCCAGGTGCTGAAGGCGCTCAACGGCACGGGCAAGTGGATCGGCGGCCACGTGGGCAAGAGCTTCGCCTACGGCGCCCAGCGCGGCCTGTTCCTGATCCAGGGCAACGCCGACGCACGGGCGGGCATCCGCCTGTCGGGTGCCGACATGGTGCTGGGCGGCGAGCCGGCGATCCCCCTCAACGACCGGCTGGGCACGCTCGCGGCACGCGCCAACTGCAAGGGCTTCGCGTTCGAGTACATGACGGGCGGGCGGGCGGTCGTGCTCGGGGATCCCGGTCCGTGGCTCTGCAGCGGCATGACCGGCGGCGTGGTCTACGTGCGCCAGAACGCGGAGTGGGGACTCGACGAGGCGGCCGTGCGCCGGCGCCTGTCGAAGGCGGCCAAGGTCAGCCTCGCGCCGCTGGAGGAGTCGGACACGGCCAACGTGGTCGAGCTGCTGGAGGCCTACCGCGCAGCCCTGCGCCTGAGCGGGCAGGAGGACGCGGCCGACGCGCTCGAGGACCTGATCGACGACCCCGTCGAGCACTTCATCGCCATCAACCCGGTCACGCAGCAGGCCGACCCGAACATCTCGACCGAGTAGCAGCGGTCCCGGCGACGCCGGTGGACGTACTCCTGGTGACCGCGGGCCAGGACCACGGAGCCCGCTTCGGGCTCCGTGGCTCCACGGCGACGATCGGCCGCGGACCGGTGATGGACATCGTGCTCACCGATCCGCGGGTCTCGCGACGGCACGCGCGCGTGCGCGTGGACGGCGTTCGGCTGATGGTGGAGGATCTCGCCTCGACCGGCGGCACGGCGGTCAACGGCGTCGCCATCGAGGAACCGACCGCGATCGCGCTGGGCGACCGCCTGACGCTGGGCGACACGGAGCTGACCGTCGTCTGGACGCCGACGGCCGCCGCGGCGCCCCCGGCCCCCCGGCCGCCGCCGGAGCCGGCCCGCCCCCCCGCCGCCGCGCCGGCGACGCCTGCCGGGCCGGCGCCGGTGCCGGAGCCGGCACCGGGCCCCGCCGGCGAGCGCGCCCTCAGCGGGCCGCGCACGCTGCTGCCGGCCGCCTGCCTGGTCCTGGGCGCGCTCTCGCTGCTGTGCCTCTGGCTCCCCGCCGTGAACGGCTCCACGGGCACCAGGAGCCTCTGGGGGCTCGATCCGTCCGGCCTGCGCCTGCAGGCGGGCGCCGCGGCCCTGGCCACCGTGATCGCCGGCGGCCTCTGGCTGCGGGCCGCGCTCGCCGGCTCGACGGCGGTGCCCGTCGCCGGGCTGGCCGCCCTCACCGCCGCCGCGGGCGGGCTCGTGGCGGGGCTGCCCTCGCTCCTGCTGACCGTCGACCTGACCGGCCGCCCCCAGGGGCCGGTGCTCGTGCTCCTCTCGCTCATGGGAACGGCGGTCGGCGGCCTCGCGGTCGCGGGGGTCGTCCTGGCGCTCCACGAGACCCCCGCCGGCCCGGCCGACCGGACCGGCCTCATCGTGCTGGCGGGCGGGGGGATCGTCGGAGGCGCGCTCGCCATCGTCGCCTGCACCCTCACGTGGATCTCCACCGGCGGCTTCGAGCTCGGCAGCCGCTCCGGCCCGCTGTCCGCCGGGGGCTGGCTCATCCCCGTCGGAGCGGCCATCGCGATCGGCTGCACCCTCACCGTGGTCCTCGAGCGCATCGGCGAGCCGGCGCGCGCGGCGGCGCTCGCGGCGGGCACGACCGCGCTCGCGGCCGCGGCGTTCTCGTTCGCCTCGGCGGCCGCGATCGATCTCGGTTCCTACCGCATGGAGGCCGGCCTCAGCCTTGCGCTGGCGGGGACGGCCATGGCCCTCGTGAGCACGGCGATCGGCACGGCCTCCCTCACGCTCGCCGTGGCGCCGAGGCCGGAGGCGACCCCACCCGGTCGCTGATCGCGGCGGGCGCGCGGTGATGGATCTCACATCGCCTCCCGCCCCCGAGGGGGTGGGAGGCGTGGTTCCGGCGCCCTGGGGTAGTTTGGCCGCATGGCGTCTGAGTCCACGGGGGCGGACAGGCACGCGGCGCCTCTGGGAGGCGGCGGCGTCCTCGAGCTGCGCGAGGTCACCAAGCGCTACGCGCCGGGGGCGCGGCCGGCGGTCGACTGCCTCTCGCTCACGGTGCCGGCCGGAGAGGTCTGCGTCCTCATCGGCCCGTCGGGCTGCGGCAAGACGACGGCGCTGAAGATGATCAACCGCCTGATCGAGCCGACCGCGGGCGAGATCCTGATCGACGGACGCGGGGTGCGCGACCGCGACCCGGCCGACCTGCGACGCGAGGTCGGCTACGTGATCCAGCAGGTCGGCCTCCTCCCCCACCTCACGATCGCCGCGAACGTCGCGACCGTGCCCAGGCTCCTGGGCTGGGAGAAGGAGCGGATCCGCGCCCGCGTACGGGAGCTGCTGGAGCTGATCGGCCTCGACCCGGACGAGTTCTCGGGGCGCTACCCCGCCCAGCTGTCGGGCGGCCAGCAACAGCGGGTCGGCCTCGCGCGGGCGCTGGCCGCCGACCCTCCCGTGATGCTGATGGACGAGCCCTTCTCCGCCGTCGACCCGATCACCCGCGAGCGCCTGCAGAACGACTTCCTGCGCCTGCACCGCGCCGTTCCGAAGACCGTCGTGTTCGTGAGCCACGACATCGACGAGGCCGTGAAGATGGCCGACAGGATCGCCGTCATGCGCGACGGGCGGCTGGTGCAGTACGCGGCCCCCGCCGATCTCCTCGCCAACCCGGCCGACGAGTTCGTCGCCGACTTCGTCGGGTCCGACCGCGCCCTCAAGAGCCTCTCGCTCACGCGCCTGGAGGAGGTCGACCTCGTCACCGCCCCCACGGTCCGCGTCGGCGAGCCGATCGACCGGGTGCGCGAGCGGATCGCCTCGGGCGAGCTGACGCCGATCGACCAGCAGGTGCTGGTCACCGACGGAGCGGGCCGGCCGCTCGACTGGCTGGCCGTGTCGCGCCTGGACGGGACCTCCACGGTGCCGGTCCGGCCCGCCGGCGGCGCGGAGCCGGTGCTCGACCGGGTGACCACGCTGCGCGACGCCCTCTCGGCGCTCCTCGAGGCGAACGCCGCCTTCGGCGTCGTCGTCGACGCGAGCGGCGCCACCGTGGGGCTGCTCGGCATCGGCGAGGTCGCGTCGGTGTTCCGGCCGGCCGCCGCGCGCTGAACCGATGGCGCAGAGCATCGACTGGGACTGGATCTCCCGGCACACGGACGACATCCAGGAGCTCACGGTCAAGCACGTCCAGCTCGTGCTGGCCGCCGTCGCGATCTCGGTCGTGATCTGGGTGCCGCTGGGCGTGCTGCTGCGCAACCGGCGGATCGCCTTCCCGGGCGCGACCCTGATCGCCGGGCTGATCTACACGATCCCCAGCCTCGCCCTGTTCGCCTTCCTGGTCCCGACCACGGGGATCGGGCGCAACACGGTGATCATCGGCCTGGTCCTCTACTCGCCCCTGATCCTCATGCGCAACACCGTCGTCGGGTCTCCAGGGGGTGCCGGCGCCCGTGCAGGAGGCCGCCCGCGGGATGGGCTTCACCCCGCTCCAGACGCTCCTGCGGGTCGAGGTGCCCCTGGCGCTGCCCTCCATCTTCGCCGGCATCAGGATCGTGACCGTCACGACGGTCGGGATCGCCACGATCGGGGTGCTGGTCGGCGCCGAGGGCCTCGGGACGCTGATCTACACCATGGGGCTGAACCGTGACTTCCTCACGCCGATCGTCGTGGGAGGCGTGGTCGCCACCCTCCTCGCGATCGCGCTCGACCTGCTGCTGGTCGGCATCGAGCGGCTCCTCACGCCCTGGTCGCGGGCCCGCGCGGCGGCGGGCTGAGCCATGGGCCTGCTCGGAGACGCCTGGGACTTCTACCGCGCCAACCGGGACCTCGTTGACCCCGCCTTCTGGGGTCACGTGCGGCTGTCGGTCACCGCGCTGGCGCTGGCGGCGGTCACCGGCGTGACGCTCGGCATCGCGTGCGCCAAGATCGGCCGCGTCGCGGCCTTCCTGGTGACCTCGATCGGCAACCTCGGCCGGACCGTCCCGACCTTCGCCGTGATGGGGATCGTGCTGACCCTCTCCACGGTCGGCTTCTGGCCGGCCGTGATCGGCCTCTACCTCCTGGCCGTGCCCCCGATCCTGCTCAACACCTTCACCGGCATCCACGAGGTCGACGCCGGCGTGGTCGAGGCCTCCCGCGGCATGGGCTTCCGCCCGCTGCAGATCCTCGGCCGGGTCGAGCTCCCATCGCCGTCCCGCTCATCTCCGCCGGCATCCGCACGGCGTCGGTCGAGGTGGTCGCCACCGCCACCCTCGCGGGCCTGGTGGGCGGGGGCGGGCTCGGCCAGATCGTCATCTCCGGGCTCGACACGGGCCAGGACGACGTGCTCCTCGCAGGGGCGATCCCCGTCGCGCTGCTGGCACTCGCCGCGCAGCTGATCTTCGGGGGCATCGAGCGCCTCGCGACTCCACGGGGCCTGCGCATCTCGCGCGGCCTCGCCATCAACGAAGGGAGACTCACATGACCCGACGGGTCAGGCTCACCGGGGCCGGCCTCATCGCGGCGCTGGTACTCACGCTGGGGCTCATCGCCGGCTGCGGCGACGACGACAGCGCGGCCGATTCCTCGACGCCCGCCGCGGCGGTCGATGGCACGGCGGTCACCATCGCCGACAAGGGCTTCACCGAGAGCCAGATCGTCGCCCAGCTCTACGCCCAGGCGCTCGACGCCCAGGGCTACGAGTCGAAGGTCACGAGCCTCGGAAGCAGCGACATCGCCCACGCGGCGGTCACGAAGGGCGACATCGACCTCTACCCCGAGTACACCGGCACCGCCTACGGCGTCATCCTCGGCAAGACCGACGTCCCCGACGCCGCCGCCGAGTACGAGGCGATCTCGACCGCCTACGCCGCCCAGGGCCTCACCACCCTGACCCCGAGCCCGTACAGCAACGACAACCGGGTCGCCTGCACCCAGGACGCCGTGGACGAGTTCGGCCTGACGACCCTCTCCGACCTCGGCGAGGCCTCGGACAAGATCACCTACTCGGCCAACCCCGAGCACCTGACCCGGTCCGACGGGCTCCCGCTGCTCAAGAAGTCGTACGGCATCAGCTTCAAGGAGGTGAAGTCGGTCGCCCTCAACCTGCGCTACAAGCCGGTCGAGGACGGCCAGGCCCAGTGCGTCTACGCCTTCGGCACCGACCCGCAGATCGCCAAGGACGGCCTCGTGCTGATCGAGGACGACAAGGGCGAGTTCCAGGGCCTCGCGTACGAGAACTTCCCGGTCATCAACACGGAGTTCTTCGCCGCCCAGCCGCCCGTCTTCGCCGAGACGATCGACGCGGTCGACGCGCTGCTCACCCAGGAGGCCATCACCAGCCTGAACGCGCTGGTGGACCTCGACAAGGAGGACCCGGCCGACGTGGCCGCGACCTTCCTGAAGGACAACGGCATCACCGAGTAGCACCCCCGGCGCCCGGAGGCGGCCGTCAGCCGGCGGCCGCCTCCGCCGCCTTCTCCCACTCGCGCATCAACCAGGCGAGCTCCTCCTGCAGGCCGCGATGCTCCTCGCCGCGCGCCGCGACCCGGTCGCGATCCCCGAGCGTCACGGGATCGGCCAGATCGGCCTCCACCTCGGCGATGCTGGTCTCGACGCGGGTGATCTCGCGCTCGAGCCGCTTCACCTCGCGCTGCCCCTTCTGCGAGGGCCGGCGCTCGGGCGCGCTCTCCTTGGGCCGGCGCTCGCGCGGGGCCGGCGCCGAGCGGCGAAGGGCCGGCGCGGGCGGCGCGGCCTCGGCCTCGGCGCGCAGGTTCAGCAGGTCGGTGTAGCCGCCGGTCCTCAGGCGCGCGGTGCCGTCCTCGAGGGCGAGCGTGTGGGTCGCGATGGCATCGACCAGGGCACGATCGTGCGAGACCATCAGGACCGTCCCGTCGAACGCCTCCAGCGCGGCCTCGAGGGCCTCGCAGCTCTCGACGTCGAGATGGTTGGTGGGCTCGTCGAGCACCAGCAGGTTGCCGCCCTTGCCGATCAGCGTCACCAGCTCCAGACGGCGGCGCTCACCGCCCGACAGCCGCTCGACCCGCGCCTCGGCGGCCTCCCCCGAGAAGAGGAACGACCCGAGCAGGGTGCGGGCCTGGGTCGGGGTCAGATCGCTCCCGGCCAGCACCGTCTCGACGACGGTGCGGTCGTCGCGCATCTGCTCGCCGTGCTGGGAGAAGTAGGCCGGCACCACCTTGTGCCCCATGCTGACACGCCCCTCGGTGACCGGTCGCCGGCCGATCAGCGTCTCCATGAGCGTGGTCTTGCCGGTGCCGTTGGGGCCGATCACGGCCAGGCGCTGGCCGCGCTCCAGGGTGAAGCCGATGCCGGCGGCGAGCGTGCGCCCCGGGACCTCCAGGCCGAGGCCGTCCACCTCCAGCACGACGCGCCCGCTGCGCTCCGATTTGGGGAAGCCGAAGGCGAGATGGGCTGCGCGGGTGGGCGCGGCGACCCGCTCGATCTTGTCCAGCCGCTTCTGGCGCGAGGAGGCCTGGCGCGACTTGGTGCCGGCCTTCCAGCGCGTGACGAAGCGCTCCAGACGGGCGATCTCCGAGGCCTGACGGGCCGCCTCGGCGCCCTGGCGGTCGATCGCCAGGGCACGCTCGCGGCGGAAGGTGGAGTAGCTGCATCGGCCACAGCTTCGAGCGGCCGCGGTCGAGCTCGAGGACGCCGGTCGCGACCGACTCGAGGAACCAGCGGTCGTGGGAGACCACCACCACGGCCGCCCCGAGCTCGCCGATCGCCCGCTCGAGCCACTCCACCGCGTCGAGGTCGAGGTGGTTGGTGGGCTCGTCGAGCAGCAGCACATCGGGGCGCGAGACCAGCGAGCGGGCCAGCGACGCGCGCGTCAGCTCGCCGCCGGAGAAACCGCGCAGCGGGCGTGAGAGCTGCTCCTCGCCGATGCCGAGGCCGCGCAGCACCCGCTCCAGCCAGGAGCGCCAGGCGTAGCCGCCGGCGCGCTCCAGCTGAGCGTGGGCCTCCTCGTAGGCCGAGAGCACCTCGGGCCCGGCGTCGCCGCCGGCCATGCGCGCCTCGAGATCGGCCAGGTCGCGCTCGGCCTGCTGGGCGCCCGGCCATGCCCTCGGCGACGTACTGCTCGAGCGTGAGCTCGGACGTGAGCGGGGGCCGCTGGTCGTGCAGCGCGACCTGGGCGCCCTTGGGCAGGCTGATCGATCCCGCCGTCGGGATCGAGCTGGCCGGCGAGGATCCGCAGCAGGGTGGTCTTGCCCTCGCCGTTGCGGCCCGACGACCGCGAGGCGCTCGCCGGGGTTGATGCGGAAGCTGACGTCGACGAGGACATCACGCGCTCCGAACGCCTTGCTGATCTGGATGGCCTGCACGACCGGCTAGGGTAGCGGGGATGGCGACCCCGGAGACGATCACCGACCCCGCCGGGGTGGACGCCGTCGTGCGCGAGGTGCCGCGCCGAGGGCCGCGCGGCCATCGACCTCGAGTTCCTGTGGGAGCGCACCTACGCCCCCATCGCCTGCCTGGCGCAGGTCGCGACCCGCGCCGGCGTGCACCTGATCGACCCGATCGAGGGCGCCCCGCTCGGGCCGATCGCCGAGCTGGTGGCCGACCCGGACGTCGAGACGGTGATGCACGCGCCCTCGGCCGACCTCACCCTGCTCGGCATGGCGCTACGGCATCCGGCCCGCAGAGCCTGACCGACATGCAGATCACGGCCGGCTTCGTCGGCCTCGGCGCCGGCCAGGGCCTGGCCGCGCTGCTCGACCGGGTGCTCGGCGTGAAGCTCGACAAGGGCGAGCGCTACACCGACTGGAGCAAGCGGCCCCTCTCGGCCGCGCAGCTCGAGTACGGGGCCGGCGACGTCATCCACCTGCTCGACCTGGCCGACGAGCTCGCGCGCCGCGCCGAGGAGCTCGGGCGCACCGAGTGGGTGGCCGAGGAGCACGCGCGCCGCTACGGCCCGGACGCGCGCATCCTCCCCGACCCCGACAACGCCTGGCGCAAGGTGAAGGGCGGCGGGCGCCTGCAGCGCGCCGCGACCGCGCCGTGCTCGCCGCGCTCGCCGCGTGGCGCGAGCGCGAGGCGCCAGCGGCGCGACAAGCCGGCCTCCTGGATCATCCCCGACCGCACCCTGGTGGAGATCGCCCACCGGCGGCCCGGCCAGCCGGCAGGCGCTCGAGAACGAGCGCGGCCTGCCCGACCGCATCCGCGGCGCCGACGCCGACGTCGCTGCTCGCGGCGCTCCGCGAGGGCGAGGCCGCCGAGCCGCTCGACCGTGCCGCCGCCGCCGTCCCCCGAGCTGCAGCAGCGCCTGGAGGTGCTCGGCCCGCTCGGCGCCGTGCTCGTCACCGCGCGCGCGGCCGGCGTGGACCTGGCCCCGAGCCTGCTCGCCACGCGCGACGAGATCGGCGCCTTCCTGGTCGCCGCCGTCCGGGGCGACGACCTGAGCGGCATGCAGCTCGGCACCGGCTGGCGGCGCGAGCTCGCCGGCGAGGCCCTGATCGACCTGGCCGAGGGCCGCCTCAGCCTGGGCGTCGACCCCAGGCGCCCCTACCTGGCCGAGATCCCGCGGCCCGCGCACCCACGAACGACGCGAGGACATGATGCCCGCCCCGATCCGCTACGAGCACATCGCCTGCTTCATCGACGAGTCGGAGGCGGCCCGCGAGGGCCTCGCGCACGCGGCGGCGCTGCGCGCCCTGAGCGGCGGCGCGCCTGAGCGTCGTCCACGTCGTGGCCTCCCCCGGCTACCTCGTCTCGTTCGCGACGAGCTTCGGCGGCGGGACGGTGCCCGACGCCGCCCTGGAGCGCGAGGCGGCCGGGATGTGGCTCGCGGAGCAGGTCCGCGAGATCGAGGGGGCCGAGGCCGTCCTGCTGGAGGGCCACCCGCGCCGCGACGGCCGTGCGAGTGGGCCCGCGAGGCCGGCTGCGACCTGATCGTCGTCGGCGACGCACCGCGGGCCTGGTGGAGCGGTCGCTGCTCGGGAGCTTCGCCGGGCACGTGGCCCACAACGCCCCCTGCCCGGTGCTGCTGGTGCCCGCCGGGCGCCGGCGGGAACTGAGCCCGGCACGGCGCGGCGGGCGGCGGCTCCGGATGGAGCACGCCGCCCGCGAGGGTGGTGCGGAGGACGCGCTACGCGGCGAGCGCCGTGACGCCCTCCGGGCCGGGACGTGACGTGCGCGTGCCGGCAGCCGGGGACCTGGCAGACGGCGGACCGGTGCGGGGTCGAGGCGTGAAAGAAGCTCCTCGATTCGAGCGATCTCGGCGAGCGTGAGGTGGACGGTCATGGTGTCTCCCTGGAGGTCGGACGGCGAATGCATGGCGGCATCCAATCCCCCGCCCGTGTCAGCCGGGTTGCGCGCGACGTTAGGGGTCGGTGAAGCCGCCGTCGTCGACCAGCGGGGCGAGGTCGGCCATCGCCGTGACCAGGGCCACGCGGGCCACCGATGGGGCGCCGGCGGCCAGCGGCAGCACCTGCCAGGACGGTGCGGCGCAGGTAGGTGCCGGCCCAGTGGCGGTAGCGCTCGCCGGTGCGCATCACGAGGGCCTGGATGCTGCGCAGGTTGTCCACGCGGTCGGCGATCTTCAGCACCTGGACCTCGAACGGCGCGCTGGTGCGCAGCCGCTCGTAGTAGGCGGGCAGCTCGTCCTGCGCGTCGGGGGCGGTGAGCCAGTCGACGAGGTCGGCGACCTCGGCACCGAAGCCGACCCGGATCTCGTCGATCGTCGTGCGCGTGTCCTCCACCGTGTCGTGCAGCAGCGCCGCCTGCAGCAGCGCCGGCGAGCGCCTCGCCCCAGCCCGCGAGCTCCATGGCCACGCGCACCAGGTGCACCCAGTACGGGCGTCGTCGCTGCCGCGGCGGAACTGCGTGCCGTGGCGGGCGCGGGCGAAGGCCAGCGCCTGGCGCAGGGCGGTCCGCTGGCCGGGATCCGGGCAGCGCGGCGACGAAGTCGGTCCAGACCCGCTCGACGGTCTCGGGCGCGTCGAAGGTGCCGGGCCACGCCCGGCCCTCCGCGCTCGACGGCCCGCCGTCGCCCACGTCGCTGATCGCGGGTGGACGAAGCGGGGTCGGAGCCATGGCACCTAGGTTAGCGCCGCCCGCCGACGCGGCGCGGAACGCCGCCTGGCCGTGATCGACATGGGCTCGAACACCTTCCGCCTGGTCGTCTTCCGCTACCGGCCCGGCGGCTCGTTCCAGCTGGTGGACGAGATCCGCCACGCCGTGCGGCTCTCGGCGGGCGCGGGCCCCGAGGGCCTGCACCCCGACGCGCTCGAGCGCGCCGGCCACGCCGCCAACCTCTACCGGGCCTTCTGCGACGCCGCCGGGGTGGACGACGTGGCGGCGGTCACCACGAGCGCCGTGCGCGACGGCAGCGAACCGCGACGAGGCGCTCGCCGCCCTCTCGGTGGACGGCGCGCTCGAGGTGCGCGTGCTCTCGGTGGAGGAGGAGGCCTGGTACGGCTATCCTCGGCGCCGTCAACAGCACGACGCTCACCGACGGGCCACGTCCTCGACCTCGGGGGCGGCAGCGTCCAGGTCTCGCGGGTGGCCGGACGCCGCCTGGGCGAGGTCGTCTCCCGGCCCGCTCGGCGCCGTGCGCATGACCGAGCGCTTCCTCGCCGACGAGCGGCCGGGGCGCTCCGACATCCGCGCGCTGCGCCGCCACGTCGGCGAAGGAGCTCGACGGGCTCGACTGGCTGGCGGACGCCGGCGAGCCGATGGTCGGCATCGGCGGGACGATCCGCACCCTCGCCTCGATGTACCAGCGCAGCGTCCGCTACCCCCTGATGGGCGAGCTGCACGGCTACCACCTGCCGCGCGCGGGCATCGACGAGCTGATCGACGCGATGGCCGCCGTTGCCCGCCTCCGAGCGCAGCCGGATACCCGGGCCTGAAGCAGGACCGCGCCGACATCACCCTGGCCGGGGCCGTCGTGATCGGGGCACGATGCTCGAGCGGGCCGGCGTCGAGGCACATCGAGATCTGCAGCCAGGGCCTGCGCGAGGGGATCTTCTACGAGCGGTTCCTCTCCCCCGCCGACGCCGCCGCTGATCCCCGACATCCGCCGCCAGAGCGTGATGAACCTGGTCGACACCTACCGCTGCGACATCCCCCACGTGGAGCACGTCTGCACGCTCGCGCTCGCGATCTACGACGAGCTCGCGCGCCTCGGCCTCCACGTCTCCGACCGGTCGGAGCGCGAGATGCTCTGGGCCGCCGGGATGCTGCACGACGCCGGCGTGCTGGTGGACTACAACGACCACCACAAGCACGGCTACTACCTGGTGCTGAACGCCGGCCTGCCCGGCTACGCGCACCACGAGCTGGCGATGATCGCCCTGCTGGTGCGCGGCCACCGCAAGGGCCAGCCGGGCATCGCCCCGCTCGAGGACATCCTGCGCCGCCGCACCCCGCGCGACCCGCAGCCGGCCTCCGAGGCCGCCGAGGGCGACGAGGGCACGCTGCGGCGCCTGGCCTGCTGCCTGCGGATCGCCGAGCAGCTCGAGCGCGGCCGGGCGCGGGGCATCCGCGAGCCTGCGGATGACGGCGCACCAAGGACGTCCTGCGGCTCGCGTGACGGCGATCGGCGACCCGTCCGTGGCGCTCTGGTCGGCCGCCCTCGAGGCGCCCGATCGTGCAGCGCGCCTTCGGCCGGCGGCTCGAGCTGGCCGTGGCCGGGCGGCCCGAGCCGGGGCCAGGCCTCAGCCTCCCGGCGGCCTTGACCGTGTAGCGGCCCTCCAGATGGGCGATCACCCGTGCGCGCTGGTCGCCCTGGATCTCCACGACGCCGTCCTTCACCGAGCCGCCCGATCCGCAGAGCCGCTTCAGCTCCTTGGCGACCGCGGCACGTCCGCCGCCGGCAGGCCGGTCACCAGGGTCACGGTCTTGCCGCGGCGCCCCGAGGACGTGCGGCTGACCCGGACGACCCCGTCGCGTGGAACGCCGCCGTCTCGCGGCCGGGAGGACCCGGCGGGGGCGGTACGGGCGGCACGATCCGGCACGCGCCCGCCCTCGCTCGAGTAGACGAGCTTCGTATTGTCATCGTTTATCGGCGGCATAGGTGATCTTGCCTCTGGTACCCTCTTCGCCGGATGTCCACCCTGACCCTCTCACGCGCCGAGGTCGATGCGCTCGCAGACGAGTTCGAGGGGCGGACGGCGCAGGAGCTGCTGGCGTGGGCGGTCGACCGGTTCGCCGGACGCATCGTGCTCACCTGCTCGTGGCAGCACCAGTCGTCGATCCTCGTCGACATGCTCCACCAGCTCGGGGCGCGCATCCGGATCGTCGAGCTCGACACCGGCCTCCTCTTCCCGGAGACCTACGAGACGCGCGACCGCCTGATCGAGAAGTACGGCCTCCAGATCGAGCGGATCGATCCGCTCCAGAGCGTCGACGAGCAGGAGCGGACCGAGGGCCCGGCCCTCTGGAGCCGCGACCCCGACCGCTGCTGCGCCCTGCGCAAGGTGGAGCCGCTCGAGCGGGCGCTCGTGGGCATGGACGCCTGGATCACCGGCATCCGGCGCGCCCAGAGCCCCACGCGCGCCGGCGCCCGCATGATCGAGCTCGACCCGCGCGGGGTCGTGAAGATCCAGCCCCTCGCCGCCTGGAGCGACGAGGACTGCAAGGGCTACCTGTTCGCGCACGACGTGCCGTACAACCCGCTCCACGACCAGGGCTTCCCGTCGATCGGATGCACGCACTGCACCCGTGCGATCCTCCCGGGCGAGGACTCGCGCGCCGGCCGCTGGGCGGACGCCGAGAAGACCGAGTGCGGGCTGCACGTGCCCGCGCAGGAAGCGTCCACCACCAACCGCTGAAATCGATCGGGGCTCTCTCGCCCCGGAGGAGGGCGCGAGTGAGCGACCGAAACGGTTTGACCCTGTGGTTCACCGGACTGTCGGGCACCGGCAAGTCCACCATCGCCGAGCTGGTCGGCCCGGAGCTGGAGCGCCGCGGCGCGCTGGTCGAGTACCTCGACGGTGACGTGGTCCGCACGCACCTGTCGAAGGGCCTCGGCTTCTCCAAGGAGGACCGCGACACCAACATCGGCCGCATCGGCTGGGTCGCCAGCCGGCTGACCCGCGCCGGAGCCGTGACCCTGGTGTCGGCCATCTCCCCGTACGCCGACACCCGCGCCGACGCGCGCGCGATGGTGGAGGAGCACGGCGCGTTCGTCGAGGTCTTCGTCGACACCTCGGTCGAGGCCTGCGCCGCGCGCGACGTCAAGGGCCTCTACGCCAAGGCCTTCTCGGGTGAGATCAAGGAGTTCACGGGCGTGAGCGACCCGTACGAGGCCCCGGAGAACCCCGAGGTCCACATCCAGACCGAGTCGCAGACGCCGGCCGAGAGCGCGGCGGCCGTCATCGCCGAGCTGGAGTCGCGCGGGCTCATCGGCGGCGCCGTCCCGGCATAGCGGTCTCCGGCAGGGCCGACCTCCACTCCCACACCGTCGCCTCCGACGGGTCGCTGGCGCCCGCGGCGCTGGTGGCCCTGGCGGCGGCGTCGGGGGTGGCGGTCCTGGCCGTGACCGACCACGACAGCCTCGCGGGGGTTCCGGAGGCGATCGCCGCCGGCCGCGAGCTCGGCGTCCGGATCATCCCGGGCGTGGAGCTGTCGGTGGCGGTGCCCTCCGGCTCGATGCATCTGCTCGGCTACTTCCGCGAGGCGGCCCCGGAGCCCCTGAGCGGCCGCCTGGCCGAGATGCGCGCGGCCAGCGCGGGCACGCGCCCTGCGGATCGTCGACCGGCTCGCCGAGCTCGGGGCGCCGGTCTCCTTCGAGGACGTCGCGGCCCGGGCGGGCGGGCGCGATCGGCCGTCCGCACGTCGCCGAGGCGCTGGTGGCCGCCGGCCACGCACGCGACCGCCAGGACGCCTTCGACCGCTACCTCGGCACCGACCGCCCCGCGGACATCCCCCACGAGGGGCTCGGCCCGCGCGAGGCGATCGCCCTCGTGCGCGATTCGGGCGGTGCCGCCGTGCTCGCCCATCCCGCGACGCTCGGCATGGGGGCCAAGGAGCTCGGGTCGTTCGTGCAGCGGCTCGTGAGCTGGGGCCTCGCGGGCATCGAGGTGCACCGCGCCGAGCACACCCCGGAGCGGCGCCGGGCGTTCGCCGAGCTCGCGCATCGGAACCGGATCGTCGCCTGCGGGGGCTCCGACTTCCACCGCCCGGAGGAGCCGGGGCGCCCCGGCGACACCGGCGACCCGCCACTGCCGGCCGACGCCATCGACCGCCTGCTCCCGGCCCCGGCCGGAGCCCATCCGGTACCGTGACCGCCATGACAACAGCCACCGGAACGCCCTCCTCCGGCCCGCGCGCGGCCGGCGTCCACTGGGACCTCTCTCCGCTCGTCGCCGACGCCGGCACGGCCCGCGCGCGCCTCGCCGAGGCGCTCGAGCGCTCTCGGGCGTTCGAGACCCGCTACCGGGGCGCGCTCGCCACGATGGACGGCCCCGCCCTCGGCGAGGCGCTGGTCGAGCTCGCCGTGATCGACAACGAGCTCTCGCGCGTGAGCTCCTACGCCCACCTGCGCGAGTCGGTCGACGTGACCGACCAGGAGAACAAGGACCTCTCGGCCGCCATCGATCGCGGGCTGGTGGAGGCGGGCAACGCGCTGCGCTTCTTCGACCTCGAGTGGCTGGCGCTGCCCGAGGAGCGGGCCCGCGAGCTCCACGACGCGCCCGAGGTGGCGCCCGACCGCCACTACCTGGTCGCGATGCGCCGCTTCGCCCCCCACACGCTCTCCGAGCCCGAGGAGCAGATGCTCTCCGAGCGGGGGCCGGCGGCGGTGAGCGCCTGGCAGACGCTGTTCGGGCAGATCACCTCGACCCTCGAGATGCCCTTCGACGCCGGCGAGGGCCAGGGCGTCGAGCCGCACACCATCGACCGCCTGCTCGCCCACGTGCGCAACCCGGACCGCGACCTGCGCCGGCGGGCGCTCGAGACGCTCTACGAGGGGCTCGCCCCGCAGACCGACACCCTGGCGCACGTCTACGACACGCTGGTGGGCGATCGCCTGGCCATGGACAAGCTGCGCGGATACGCGGCCCCGATGGACCCGACGCACCTGCGCAACGAACTGCCCGGCCATGTGGTGGAGGGGATGCTCGACGCCGTCGAGCGCCACTACCCCATCGCCCGCCGCTGGTTCGGCATCAAGGCGGGGATCCTCGGCGTCGAACGCCTCGAGCTGCACGACCAGTACGCCCCGATCGGCGAGGCCCGCTCGGTCGCGTACCCCGAGGCCAGGCAGCTGATCGGCGAGTCCTTCGGCCGCTTCTCGCCGCGCATCGCCGATCTGGCCGAGGGCTTCTTCGCCGAGCGGCGCGTGGACGCCGAACCGCGCGCCGGCAAGCGCGGCGGGGCCTTCTGCGCCCCGGTCGCCCAGGACGCCTCGCCCTTCGTGCTGATGAACTTCACCGATCGCATGGACGACGTGATGACGCTGGCCCACGAGCTCGGGCACGGCATGCACTTCACGCTCGCCTCGGGCGCCCAGACGGCGCTCTCCTTCGGCACCGGAATCGCGCTGGCGGAGGTGCCCTCCACGTTCGCGGAGCTCGTGACCTTCGACCACCTGATGGAGATCGAGAGCGATCCGGCCACGCGCCGCTCGCTGATCTCCGAGCGCCTGGAGGGGTCGTTCGCGACGGTCTTCCGCCAGACCGTGCTCACCCGCTACGAGCAGCGCGCCTATGCCCTGCGCGCTGAGGGCGGCACGCTCACCTCCGACCGGCTCTCGGACATCTGGCTCGAGGAGAACGCCAAGTACTACGGCGACTCGGTCGGCCTGCCCGAGGGCTACCGGATGGGCTGGTCGTACATCCCGCACTTCATCTCGACGCGCTTCTACACCTACGCGTACGTCTTCGCGCACCTGTCGACGCTGGCGCTCTACGCGCGCTACCGGGAGGTCGGGCCCGGCTTCGTGGACGCCTACATCGGCTTCCTGTCGGCCGGCGGCTCGAAGGCGCCGGCCGAGCTGCTCGGAGAGCTGGGCGTGGACCTCGAGGACCCCGCGGTCTGGGAGCCCGGGTTCCGGGAGATGGAGCGACTGCTGGAGATCGCCGAGGCGGGGTGACCCCCGCCCCGGCCCTCCGGGAACCTCGGATCAGCCCTTCGAGGCCTTCTTGGAGGCCTTCAGCGGGTTGAGCGCCTTCTGGACCTGCTCGGGCAGCTCGCCGATCGGGTAGAGCTGGCGTCCGCACTCGGCCCCGCTGCGCGTGGGGCGCGCGTGGCAACTGGCCGGCGTGCTCCACACGGCGACCGTGCGGTGGCCTCGCTCGCAGAGCAGGATCCTCGCCTGACGGGCGGGACCGGCACCGGCGGCCACGGGGGCCGGCTCCTCGGCGACCTCGGCCTCGGCGACGGGCTCGTCGGCCACCTCGGCGACGGCGACCGGCTCATCGGCCACCTCCTCGGCGACGGGCTCCTGCGGAGCCTCCTGAACCGGCTCGGCCTCGACGGCGTCCGCCACGGCGACGGTCGTCTCGACCGCGGCCTCCTCCTCGGCGACCGCGTCCGCGGCCTGCTCGGTGTCGCTCATGCGCGCTCCTTCGACTGGCTACTGACCGCGTCAGGATAGCGCGACCCCGAATAGGGGTCGCCCTCATGGCCCGTCGGCAGGTCGCGGCGCCCCCGCAGGCGGTCGAAGTTGGCCATCGAGCGGTCGAATCCGACGATCGCGGGGTCGAGCAGCGCGCGCACCCTCCAGAGCCGGTACTCGGCGAAGTAGCCGGGGCTCACGCCCAGGACGCTCGCGAGGCGCTCGAGCTGCTCGGCCGTCGGCGGCGCCCCCGTGCCGGAGCAGAGCTGGTGCAGCCGGGTGCGGCTGATCGCGATCCCCTCCGCGCGAAGCAGGCTCCCGAGCGCGGACACGGACAACCCGCGGCGATCGAGGATGGCCGCGATCGATACCGAGAGGGGTTCTTCGCTGGCGGCCGGAAGTGGCGGGCGGCGGTCGGGCAGTGGGTGCGAGGCCATGTGGAGCGCGGACACTACGGATGGCCCGGGGCGAACGAAAGGCCCGCAAGCGAAGATTTCCGCAGGTGAATATGTTGCCTGGGCCGTGGATGATTTCCTGACGCCCTTCGACATCGTCCGCCAGGAGGTCGTCGTGGGGGCCCTGCGGCTGCCGCTGGCACGCCCCCGCTCGGCGGAGGACCTGATCGACGAGGACGAGTACGCCCGCGACGAGCGCCTCCCCTATTGGGCCGAGCTCTGGCCGAGCGCCCACGTCCTGTCGGCCGAGCTCGAGTCGCGAGACCTGGAGGGCGCGCGCGTCGTGGAGCTCGGCTGCGGCGTCGGCCTGCCCGCGATCGTCGCCGCGCTGCGGGGGGCCGACGTGCTCGCCACCGACTGGTACGAGGACGCGCTCGGCTTCGTGAACGCCAACGCGGCCGCCTCCGGCGCGGACGTGGCCACCCGCCTGCTCGACTGGAACGCGCCGCCGGACGACCTCATCGACCCCTCCGCCGTCCGGGACCTGGTGATCGGGGCCGACCTGCTCTACGAGGCGCGCAACGGCCCGGCGCTCGCGGCGCTCCTGCCCCGGATCCTCAGACCGGGGGGCGAGGCGCTGATCGCCGACCCCCGGCGCCCCCACGCCGACGGCCTGCTCGCACCGCTCACCGCCGCCGGATGGGCGCACGACAAGCGCGACGTGCGGCACCTGGGCCGGCCGGACGAATCGGGTTCGGCCATCCATCTGCACCGGCTGATCGCGCCGGGAGGATGACCGTTCGCTTGAGTCGCCCGGCGCGCAGTCCGATAAGCTGACCGCTGAGCGTTCCTCGGTAGCTCAATGGTAGAGCATCCGGCTGTTAACCGGAGGGTTGCAAGTTCGAGTCTTGCCCGAGGAGTTTCAAAGAAGGCCCCGCATGTGCGGGGCTTTCTTATTGCCCTCGCCAGCGGCGGGGCCGCGGTGCCCCCAGCCGAGTCCCCACACGGCGCACACGCGCGGTCCAGGCCGGCTCCGAGGCTTAGAACGACTCGGGCAGCGGGTGTCCGCCCGGGGCCGCAGCGACGACGAGCAGGCGCGTGGCCACGAACGTGGCCGCCGAACGGCTGAGCCGGGCGGGCGCGCCGGGGGCTCCCAGCACGTCGGCGTCGGCCGGTTCGAGCGCGTCGCCGAAGTTGCGCAGCGCCATCTGAACGTGGCGGGTCACGAGCAGCGCGCAACCGGGTGAGGCGGGCAGGGTGGTGGTGCCGGCGAGCACGCCTGTACGGGCGATGTCCAGGCCCGCCGCCGCCACGAGGTCGGCGAGCTGGTGGAGGTCGCTGTGATCGTGGCGCGATGCGCGCTCGGATCCGTACCACGACGACTGCGCGCCGTTCACGCGCTCCCACAGACCAGGACGACCGAGCTGATCGGCCGGCCGCACCTCCAGCGGAGTGTGGCGTTCGAGGACGCACAGCCCGCCACCCGCACGCAGCTGCGCGGCGATGCGCGCGAGCGTCGCAGAACTGTCGCGAAGGTGGTGCAGCGACAGGGCGGCCCACGCGAGGTCCACCGCGCCGAGCGCCGTGAGCGCGTCGTCGAGGTCCAGCGCGACGAATCCGACCCGCCCGGCGACGCCGGCGGCCTCGGCCCGGCTCCTCGCGGCGGCGAGCATGGCCGGTGAGCTGTCGGCGGCGGCGAACGCCGCCGCGGGAAACGCAGCGGCGAGTGTGCAGGCATCCACGCCGGGTCCGGATCCCAGGTCGGCGATCCGTTGCACCCGTGAGCGGTCGGTCCACCCGAGCGCCGAGCACGTCCGGTCGATGGCCTGGTCGGTCACGCCTCGGGAGACCTCGCCCTCGGCGCTGATGACGGCCACCATCTCGGCGTCGTCGAATGGCCGATGGGGGCCGTCGTGCGAGTGCGTCATGGGCGCCACGATAGCCACCCTATGCGTCATACGCATATGCTCTTGCCGATGACGCAAGATTCATCTCTGGAGGAGTCGGCCCGCCGACGCCTCCGCACGCTGCGCAAGGCTCGTGGCTGGTCGCTCGACGACCTGGCGGAGCGAGCGCACATCAGCGCATCCACTCTGAGCCGGCTGGAAAGCGGCCGGCGGCGGATCGCCATCGATCACCTGGTCACTCTCGCGCGTGCGCTCGGCACGACGGTCGAGGACCTCGTGGCTACCGGCGGTGACGGCGACGTGGTCATCCGCCCGAGCCACGATGAGAGCGGCAGCACCACGTTCTGGCGCCTCATCCACCGCGACGACCCGACGGGGCGCACGGTCGTGAAGATGCGCATCCCCGAACTCGACGCGCCGCCCGAGCCGCGGGTGCATCGAGGGCGCGACTGGTTCTACGTGCTCACGGGCGTCCTGCGATTGCGCCTGGGCGAGAGGGACGTGTACGTCGAAGCCGGCAACGCGGCGAGCTTCGACACGATGACTCCGCACTCGATGAGCGGGCACAAGGGTCCTGTCGAGATCCTCTCCATCCTCGACCACCACGGAGAGCAGGCGCATCTCCACGATTGACGCCCGGCGTCCACCTGTGCGGCGACGGTGGTGGTCTACCGCGGCCCGCGCCGCGTGACGGCGGCGGGCAGGGCGCAGGCGCCCCTCCCGGGGGGCGCTCACCCTGTCCGGCGTGTGGTTTCGGCGGATTCCGACACGCGGACCGCGCCCGGAACGCAAGTGGGCGCCTCCTATTGGTAGCTTTTAGGAGCTTCTGCCCGTAAGACCCCCGGATCGTCGGGTTGTGTGGTCTCCGGATCCGCGCTTTCGTCGCTGCGATGTCCCTCGGCGCGACCATCACGCTGCTGCTCGGCCTGTCGGCGCTCGTCGCCACCGGGCTCGGGGCGGTGCTGATGCGCCGGCGGCGCGAGCCGGGTGGCCTGGCCCTGGCCGTGATGTGCGGCTGCGTCGCCGTGTGGGCGTGGGCGAACGCCGTGCAGATCAACACGGCCGACCGCGACCTCAAGCGGTTGACCGTGATCGTCGCCTTCACCTGTATCTGCGGGACCGTCTACAGCTTCTGGCGGGCGATCATCGAGCGCGCGCCCTGGCCCTGGCGGGTGCCGGCGTGGGCGTCGAGCCTGCTCGCCGCGCCGGCCGTCGTGACGATCGCGCTGGTCAGCGCGAGCGAGGTGCCCGGTCCCTTCTTCCGGGAACTGGACATCCCCGCCGGGACCGGCCCGGTGGTGGGCGAGCCCGGCCCCTGGTTCCTGATGCACATGTTCTGGGCGTACGGCCTGGGCATCTGGGCGCTGGCCGGGTTCGGCTGGCTCGCGTTCCAGGCGCCGCAGACGCACCGGCGCCAGTCCGTGCTGATGCTCGCCGCGGTCGCCACCCCCCTGGTCGCCAACGCCGCCCTCGCGACGGGCGCGGTGCCGCTGCAGGGGCACGACCCCACCCCGATCGCCGCGGTGTTCGCGACCCTCGGACTGGCCTGGGGCATCCACCGCCTGCGCGTGCTCGACGTGGAGGCCGGGCTCCTGCCGATCGCGCGCGACATGGTCGTCGAATCGATGACCGAGGGCGTGGTGGTGGTCGACCGGGCCGGACGCGTGGTTGACATCAACCCCGCCGCCCAGGCGCTGCTCGGGACCGCCGGACGCGCCGCGGTCGCCGCGCCGGTACGGCGGCTGATCCCTGGCTGGCGGGGCGATCCCGAGCCGGACGCCCGCTGGGAGTTCTCCTCGCCCGAGGGGCCCGTGGACCGCACCGTCGAGGCCCGTGCGGGCGCGCTGCAGGGTCACGGACGGCGCGGGGGCACGCTGGTGCTGCTGCGCGACGTCACCGATCAGATCGCGGCCCGGGCGGCGCTCGAGAGCAGCGCGGCCGAGCACCTGCACGCGTCCCGGCACGACCCGCTCACCGGGTTGCCCAACCGGGCGATGCTGTTCGGCCGCCTGCGCGAGGCGCTCGCCGGCGAGGCCGGATGTGCCCTGCTGATCCTCGACCTCGACGGCTTCAAGGGCCTCAACGACACCTTCGGGCACCGTGCGGGAGACCGGGTGCTGCGCGAGCTGGCGGTGCGGCTCGAGCACTCGGTCGACCCGGAGGCCCTGGTCGCGCGGCTCGCTGGTGACGAGTTCGCCGTGCTGATGCCGGGGCCCGATCGCGACGCCGCCACCGCGGCCGCCGGACGGCTGCTCAGCGCCTTCCGGGTGCCGTTCTCCGTGGGCGGGACCGAGGTCGCGCTCGGCGCCAGCATCGGCGTGGCCTTCGGGCCGGATCACGGCTCGGACGCCGACGACCTCGTGCACGCCGCCGACGTCGCGATGTACCACGCCAAGCGCACCGCCGGACGCTGGGCCGTCTACCACGCCGATCTGGACGCCCGCCGCCCTGAGCGGCTGATCCTGCGCCACGAGCTGCGGCGGGCTCTCGAGGAGCACGAGCTCACGCTGCACTACCAGCCCCAGGTGTCCGCGGACGGGCGGGTGCGGGCGGTCGAGGCGCTGGTGCGCTGGCGCCATCCCGGGCGCGGGCTGCTGATGCCCGACGCGTTCCTGCCGGTCACCGAGGACACCGAGCTGATCTGCCGTCTCACCGACGAGGTGCTCGACCTCGCCCTGGGCGACCTCGCCCGCTGGAGGACGCTCGACCCCGGCCTGCGCCTGTCGGTCAACGTCAGCTCGCTGGACATGCGCGATCCGGCCCTGCACGAGCGCGTCACGACGGCGCTCGCGCGTCACGCCGCGCCCGCCGGCTCCCTCACCCTCGAGATCACCGAGAACGCCCTGATGATCGCCCGGGACGGGGCCAGCCAGCTCGAGCGGCTCCGGGCGGGCGGGGTGCGCGTCTCCCTCGACGACTTCGGCACCGGCCTCGGACCGCTCACGACGCTCCGGGAGCTCCCGGTGGACGAGCTGAAGATCGACCGCTCCTTCGTCGCCGGCATGGACGACCGCGCCCGCGACGCCGCGCTCGTGGGGGGCCTCATCCGCATGGGCCACGACCTCGGCCTGTCGGTGGTGGCCGAGGGCGTCGAGACGCACGCCGGCGTGTCCGCGCTGCGCGGGCTGGGATGCGACCTGCTGCAGGGCTACCTTGTGGGCCGGCCCGGCCCATGGGAGGGCCTCGCGGACGCCCACGTCGACTTCGGGGGGATGGCCGGGAGCATCGCCCTGATCGCCAGTGGAAAGGCACGATGACCACGCTCGATCTCGCACGGAACCTGCCGCTCTTCGCCCAGACGCCGGATGCGCTCATCGCCCGCGTGGCGCCCCGGCTGCGGGAGATCTCCTTCGACAGCGGGGATGTGATCCACCACGAGGGCGACGAGTGCGATCGGGTCGCGTTCGTCACCGAGGGCGAGATCCGCGTCGCCAAGGGCGGCCCGGGCGGGCGGGGCATCGAGATCTACCGGATCGTCGCCATCGAGCCGTGCGTGCTGGAGCTCTCGGCCGCCATGGGCCGCAGCGGCTACCCGGCGCGCGCCGTGGCGACCGTCGGGGGTCGCGCGGTGACGGTTCCCGCCGACGCCCTCCTGGACCTGCTGGCCACCGACGCCGGCGTCCAGAGGCTCGTGTTCGGGTTCATGTCGGCCCGGCTCGCCAGCGTCATGCAGCTGGTGGAGGAGGTCGCCTTCCGGAGGATGGACGAGCGCCTCGACGCCTTCCTGCGCCGCGAGGCGCGCGGAGAGCCTCCGACGGTGCGAATGACCCACGACGCCGTCGCCGAGCGCCTGGGGACCGCGCGCGAGGTGGTCTCGCGCCTGCTCGAGCAGATGTCGCAGCGCGGCGAGGTGGAGCTGCGCCGCGGCGAGATCCGCCTCGCGGCACTCGCCTCACGCGAGCGTGACCCCGGTCACTGAACTCCGGACGGCCGCCGCATAGCGTGAGGGGCGTCAATCGTTCTGAGGAGAGATCATGGGACTCGCGCGCTTCATGTCCAGCCCGGCCGGCAGGCTCGTCCGCATCATCGCCGGAGTCGCCCTCATCGCCATCGGCGCCTCGATGGGCGGCGGCGGCTGGGTGCTGGCCGCCATCGGTGTCGTCCCGATCGCCGCGGGCGTCTTCAACGTCTGCCTCATCGCCCCGCTCATCCGCGCCCCCTTCTCGGGGTCGAAGCTGCGCAGCTCCTGATCCCCGCGGCGGGCCGCCACCGGGGCGGTCCGCCGCCGAGAGCAGCGACTGCGCCGGAGCGATTCGCCCGCGTCGCCACCCTCGATTGCGCTTCGTTCCGGAAACGCACTTTTCCGTACGGCGTCTGCCCGAAAGGCTAGTTGCGGCGCCCGGTGGAGGCATGATGGATTGTGGGAAAGGTCCAAAACCTCCATAGGGGAAGAGCGTGTGGACGAAAAGTCGTGCGTGATCTCGCGCCGCCGCTTCGTGGCCGGGGCGGCGGGCGGCGGCGTGCTGGTCGTCGCCGCCGCATCGGGCGCGGGACTGCTGGTCGCGGACGAGTCGCCCACGGCGGTGTCGCCACTCGGCCTCGTGCTGAGGCTCGAGCGTCTCCAGGCGGCCTTCTACGGCGAGGCGGCCGCACGCGGTGAGCTCTCGGGCGAGCTGCGCGGCTTCGCCGAGGTCGTGGCCGGGCAGGAGGACGCCCACGTCTCCGAGCTGACCGGCCTGGCCGGCGATGACCCGCCCCGGGACACGTACACCTTCGGCTCCGCGACGACCGATGACGCCGCGTTCGGCGACACGGCCGCCCTCCTCGAGGATCTCGCCGTCGCCGCCTACAACGGCGTCATCCCGGCCCTCTCGGGAGCCCGGCTGACGGCCGCGGCACGCATCGTGTCGGTCGATGCGCGCCACGCCGCGTGGATCAGGGCCATCATGGGTCGCGACCCCGCCGAGGACGCCACCGACGCCGCAATGACGAGCGCGCAGGTCCAGGCCGCGCTCGCGAGGACCGGCCTCATCGGCGAGGCATCGCCATGAGCGAGCCCTCGCTCGAGACGCTCGATCGTGACGGCGCGCTCCGCGAGGCCGCGAGCCGCCTGCCCCGGAGCACGCGGCGTGACCTCCTGGCGCGGGCCGGACGGGGCACCGTCGGCGCGCTGCTCGCGGGGCTGGCCGTGAGCGCGGGGGCCGAGGGCAAGGACGGGGGCGACATCGACATCCTCAACTACGCGCTGACGCTGGAGTACCTCCAGGCGGCGTTCTACACCGAGACCGAGCGCAACGGCACCCTCACCGGCGTCGCGGCCGGCGCGGCGCGCCAGATCGGTGCGGTCGAGCGAAGCCACGTGACGGCGCTCCGCACGGCGCTCGGGTCCAAGGCGGTCGCCCGTCCCGCGTTCGACTTCGAGGGCGCGACCTCGGGAGGCGAGGACTTCCTCCGGACAGCCGTGGCGTTCGAGGATCTCGCCACCGCCGCCTACAAGGGCCAGCTCTCGAGGATCCGCTCGCGCGCATACCTGGGCGCGGCCCTCGGAATCCACAGCGTCGAGGCCCGCCACGCCGCATGGATCCGCTACCTCGCGCAACGCAGGCCCGCCGCGAACGCCTTCGATGAGGAGATCTCCCGCCCCGAGGCGGAGGCGCTCGTGGCATCCACCGGTTTCATCGTGGCCCGCCCGGTCATGGAGGTCGCGCGCCGCCCCTCGTTCGCCGGCTGACGGAGGAGCGATCGACGCCCGCCGCCTGCGACGGCGCCTCACGACAGCGGGTCTCGCAGCCGCCGCGCTACTCGCCACGGCATCGGCGGCGAGCATCGCCGGCGGGGTGGTCGCGATCGCCTCCGTTCCCGCCGAGCGGACGGCGGACGCTCCCCCGGGGCGCGGCCATCGGGGCGCGGAACCCGTTGCGGCGACCACCGCGCCCGCAGCCTCGTTCGCCATCCCCGTACCCCGGCCGCTCGAGCGGGGCGGCATCACGGCGAGCTGGGCGACCGTGCCGTCAGGGGCGCTTCTGCGCGCCGCTCCCTCGGCGAGCGCGGCCGTGATCGGCCGCCTGCCCGCCCGGACCCCGGAGGCGACGACGAACATCGTGCTGATCCACCACGTCCGCCTCGACGCCCGCGGACGCGCGTGGAGCAGGGTGGAGGGCGCCGGGCGCCGGGGCGAGCGTCGCCACGGCTGGATGCCGTTGACGGCGCTCGGTTCGAGAGGGGTCTCGCGGTCGCGGCTGGTCATCGACCGGGCGTCGCTGACCCTGACCCTCGTCCGCTCGGGCCGGGCGATCCTGAGGGCCCGCGTCGGTACGGGCGCACCGGGAACCCCCACCCCGGCCGGGCGCTTCTACGTACGCAACAGGTTGAGCCGCTACGCGAGCCCGACATACGGCCCCATCGCCTTCGGAACGAGCGCCCGCTCCGCGGTGAGCGACTGGCCGGGAGGGGGCTTCATCGGCATCCACGGCACCGACCGCCCCGATCTCCTGCCCGGACGGCCCTCTCACGGGTGCATCCGCATGAGGAACCGCGACATCGTGCGTCTCGCGCGGCTGATGCCGGTCGGGACCCCGGTCGTGATCCTGTGAGCCGGCTCGCGGCCGCGGCCGTGCTCGTCCTGATGGTCCTGGTGTCCTGGACGGCGGCCGGATCCGGATCCGAGGTCCTCGCGGCAGGCCCTCCCACCGAGCTCTGGGACGCCTTTCCGCTGGATCCGGCGGTGACCGAGCAGCCGGCGCCGGGGGCCGGTTCCGCCCCACCCCCGGCGGACGCCGGCACTGACGAGCCCCTGCTGTCCCCGGCCCCCGGGCCCGAGGGCTCCTCGGTGCCCTGGGCGATGATCCTCCTCGCGGTGGCGCTCGGGGTCGCGGCCCTGGGAGGGGTGTGGCTGGTGCGCCGGACCCGGGAGACCACGGCGTCGGCCCGATCGCGGCCGATCGACCCGACCCTGATGCCGACAGTGCGCCGGGGCCCCCTCTCCGCGCGCGGAGAGGACGAGCGCCCGCCCCCGCAGACCGCGAAGCTCCCGGCGGAGCCGCCCGCCCCGCCCGTGGCGCAGGCCCCGTCCGACCTGACGCCCCTGGCGCCCCTCGAGGAGGATCCCGAGGGCGGGTCGCCGCACGGACCGGCCGCGGTCCCCCGCGAGACGGCCGAGGCGCTCATCGCGTCGCGTCGCGAGCTGGCGCGGCTCGCGGCCGACTATCTGGACCTGGTCTCCGCCGGCAGCGCGCGCCCGGTGCTCGAGCTCGCCGAGCGGCGCGGGTGGAGCGCCGGGCGCGCCCGCGCGCGACTGGGCAGGGCACGGGAGCTGGGCATCCTGGTCGGCGCCGGCAAGGGGCGGGCCGGCGGGACGCTCTCCGAGGAGGGGCGCGCGCTGCTGGCCGATCCGCCACCGAGGTCCCTCCGGCTGGCCCACTCGCGCGACAGCCCGCGACCGACCCGGGGCCCGGACCCGACCAGACGGGAGGCCGGCTGACCCGTCGCCCGGCGCGCCGGACGCGGCACGGCCGGCCCACAGCGCACCAGGCCGGGTCGATGCCCCGGATCCGCGTGAGATCCCGGCCCGGGCCGGCCTCGTGAAGGCCGGCCTGTGCGACGCGTGCGCGCACCAGCGACGGGTGCCGGCTGCCCGCGCCACCTACTCGCTCTGCCGTCTGTCGGCCGAGGACCCGCGCTTCCCCCGCTACCCCCCGCTCCCGGTGATCCGCTGCGCGGGCTTCAGCGCGGCGCAGCCCCGGGACCGCCCGGCGCGCGACTGACGGGCCCTCCGGCGAGGCGCAGGCCAGGGGATGGCGCCGATCGCGGGCCGCCGGGCCGTCCCGGCTGGTCGGCGCGTCGGCGCCGTGCGAGGCTTCGGGGCGTGATCCTCCGCCCCCATCCGCTCGCCGCGCGGCGCCTGCTGCTGTTCGTCTCCGCCCTGCTGGCGACGCTCGGCGCCCATGCCGTCTCGGCCGACGAGCTCAGCCTGGTGCCGGCGGCGCCGCTGGCCTGGGGCGCCCTCGCGGCGCTGACGGTCCTCGCGGGACGGCGCCACGCCGAGAGCTGGCGCCGGCGAACGGCGCCGGAGATCCTCGTGCGCCTGGTCGTGCTGCAGGCGGTGCTCCACTGCGCGATGACGGCGGCCCCCTGGGCCTTCGGCCTCGGGGTGCACCACCGCCCCGCCCTGCTGACCCCCCTCGCCATGATCGCCCACGCGACGGCGGCGCTCGTGCTCACGGCGCTCCTCGCGCAGGCCGAGCGCCTGCTCTGCCTGGCCCAGGTCGTGGCGCGGGCCGTACGCTCCGCGCTCGCGCCCCCTCCCTCGCCCGCGCGGCACCGGGCCGCCGGGCACATCGATGCGCATCGCGTACCGCGCAACCCCGCTCCAGCGGCGCGTACGGGCCCGTGGGCCCCCGGCGACGGCGTCCTGAACACGCCTGGGGGCCGCCGCGACGCGCCGGCCCCGTCCGCCGATCCAACGGAGGTACACATGCGCGCACGCCGCGCCCTGATCACCCTCGCCGCCGCCGGCCTCGCCGCCGCGGCCGCGGTGCCCGCACTGGCACACACCGACATCGTCTCGAGCGGCCCCAAGAGCGGAGCCGTCGTCAAGCATCTGCCGAAGACGGTGGTCGTCAACTTCGGCGAGCCGCTCCAGACCGTCGAGAGCGGCCAGGTCCTGCTCGGCACGTCCAACCGCGCCGTCACGGCCCGCCTCAACCCGAAGAACGCCGCCCAGATCCGGATCGCGACCCGGCTGGACACGCAGGGCCTCTACACGGTGAAGGTGAAGCTGGTGACGGCCGACGGCCACCACCAGCAGATCAGCTACCGCTTCCGCGTGAAGCGGTAGACGGCTCGCGGGGCCGGCACCCGCCGGCCCCGCGCGAGGCCCCTCAGGCCGCGGCCAGCCAGCGCGAGGCCTGATCGCGCCGGCGCTCCAGCTGGGCGATGGTGGCCTCGCCGATGCGCTCGATGCCGATCCGGCGGTTCAGCTCGGCGTTCACCTGCGAGTGCGACAGGCCGGTGATACGGGAGATGTGGCGCACGATCGCGGCGTTCGAGTCGCGCAGGCGGCGGCGGCGCTCGCGGGGGCGCAGCGTCGCCTCCTCGCCGGAGCCCGGGCGGCGGCGGCACCTCGAGGGGCGGCGCCGGGGCGAGCTCCATGAACAGGTCCTCCTCGGCGACCTCCGCCAGCTCGGCCCGCCGCGGGCGCGGATCCCTCGGGCGGATGGTCCGACGCCGCCCCGACGGCCACCGCGGAGATGGCCGCGAACAGCGAGAGCTGGTCCTCGGGCTCCGCCCGCTCGACCTCGAGGGGCTCCAGCTCGCCGGGCTCGGCCTCGCTGCCGTCGTCGCGGCGCAGGCTGTGGCGCCGCTGCTCGGCGATCGCGAACGCGTGGCCGCGCAGGCGCGGGTCGTCGGGGATGAACATGTGGCTCGGCTGCGGGCCGAGCCCGCGGGTCCATCGCACCAGCCGGCCGACCGCCTGCCGGAAGAAGAGCTCGGTCGTGGTCGTGGTGGCGAACACCCCGACCCGCAGGCGCGGGATGTCGACGCCCTCCGAGAGCATCCGCACCGCCACGATCCACGGCCGCGTGCCGCGGGCGAAGTCGGCGATGCGCTCGGACGCGCCCGGAGTCCTCGGACACGACCAGGACCGGGTCGACCCCGACCCGGCGGCGCAGCAGGGCCGCGATGCCGCGTGCGTGGTCCTGGTCGATGGCGATCACCATCCCGCCCGCGTCCGGGTGGGTGCGGCGCACGTCGAGTCAGGCGCTCGTGGGCCCGCGCGAGCACGTCGGGCAGCCACTCGCCCTCCACCGAGAGCGCCGTGCGCAGGCGCTGGGAGGCGGCCACCGGATCGAGCGCGTCCTGGAAGGAGGCCGAGGCGTAGGTGCCGTCGGCGGCGACCCACTCCATCTGCCCGTCGGTGCGCGGGAAGCGCACCGGGCGCACCACCCCGCCGTCCGAGAGCGCGTCGCCGTAGCCGTACTCGACGTCGGCCTGAGCGAGGCCGTCGTCGTCGTAACGCACGAAGGGGATCGCCCGGGTGTCGGAGCGGAAGGGCGTGCCCGAGAGGCTGAGCCGCACCGCCGCGCCGTCGAAGGCCGCCCGCACCGAGTCGCCCCAGGCGCGCTCCTCGCCGGAGTGGTGGGCCTCGTCGAGCACCACGAAGGCGTCGCGCGCGAGCGGTGCCAGGGCGGCGGCGCTGGAGGCCACCTGCTGGTAGGTCGTGACCATGCCGTGGACGTCGGCGGGCAGCCGGCCGTCGGACGCCGACCAGGAGGGCTCCAGGTGCAGGTCGAGCGCCTCGGCCGCGTCGGCCCACTGGGTCTTCAGATGCTGGGTCGGCGCGACCACCAGCAGCCGGCGGCGGGGATGCTCGCCGAGGTGCTGGCGTGCCGCCGCGAGTGCGAAGGTGGTCTTTCCCGCGCCCGGGCGTGGCCACCGCGAGGAAGTCGTCCCCCCTCGCGGCCCTGGAACGATTCGAGCGCGGCCCGCTGCCAGCGGCGGAGTCTGATCGATTGCGCCATTCGAATCGGCCACTGTAGCCGGGGGGCCGGACGAGGGTCGGCCCCGGCGCGGTAAAGCCGCGGCCAAGTTACGCGATAGGCCTTTCGCGCCGTCGGGGACCTGCGGTAGCGTGCCGCGGCCGAACATCCGTACGCACCGCGCTCGGGAGGCTTCGTTGACACCGTTCATCCGCTGGGTCCTCGCCCACAAGCGCACCGTCGTTGATCGCCTGGATCCTCATCGTCGTCGGCGCGTTCGCGTCGGTGCAGCACTCGGTCGACGCCCTCTCGGCGGAGTTCCAGCTCCCGGGCCGCGAGAGCTCGGATGCCGCGAACCTGATCGAGCAGACCTACGGCAACGGCGGCAACCGGGTCTCCGGGCCCGCTCGTGCCGGTGGTCCAGCTGCCCGAGGGCACGACCGTCGACAGCCCCGGGCGTGCGCGACGAGCTCGGCGGCCGCGTTCGCCGACGATCGCGAAGTCGATCCCCGGCTCGCGCGTCGGCGAACTTCGCCACGACCGGCGACCGCGTATTCGTCTCTGAGGACGGGCGCACCACCTACGGGGTGATCTGGTACCCGCCCGGCGGGCCATCGCCTTCGAGCCCGCCAAGGCCGCGATCGCCGCCGCCGAGAAGGCCGCGGCGGCGCAGACGGTCGCCGGCGCGCCGGTCACCATCACGGGCATCGACGCCCTCGCCACCGCCACCGACGAGTCGTCGGGGCCGAGCGTCCTCGCCGAGACGCTCGTCGGCGGGGTCGGCGCCCTGATCGTGCTGCTGTTCGTGTTCGGCTCGGCGATGGCGTTCGTGCCGCTCCTGATGGCGGCGATCGCGATCCCGACGACCTTCCTCCTGCTCTGGCCGCTCGCCGAGTTCACCGAGGTCTCGGTCGTGGTCCAGTTCCTGATCTCCCTGATCGGCCTCGGCGTCGCGATCGACTACTCGCTGCTGATCGTGATGCGCTGGCGCGAGGAGATGGCCGCCGGCAAGGAGAAGAACGCGGCCGTGGCCGAGGCGATGGAGCACGCCGGCCGCGCCGTCATCTTCAGCGGCATCGCCGTCGCGATCGGCCTGATCGCGATGGTCGTGCTGCCCGTGCCGTTCCTGCGCAGCATCGGCTACGGCGGCCTCCTGATCCCGCTGGTCAGCGTGCTGGTGGCGATCGACCATCCTCCCGGTGATCCTCGCCACGATCGGCCCGCGGCTCGACCGCATGGGCTTCGGCCGCCGCACCTCGAACGCCGGCCAGGGCTGGGTCCCGTGGGGCCGCCTGATCGTGCGCCGCCGCTGGATCATGGGTGGCATCGCCGTGGTGATCCTCGGCGCCCTGTTCGTCCCGGTCTTCGGCTTCTCGACCGGCGCCCCGCGCGCCGACGCGCTGTCGTCGGCGGGCAAGGCCCGCGACGGCGCTCGACCAGCTCACGGGCTCCGGCATCGGCGCGGCGGCCCTGTCGCCGTACGACATCGCCGTCGTCGATGGCGACCCGGACGCGACCGTCCGGACGATCGCCGGCGTCGAGGGCATCCGCGGCGCGGTGGGTCCCGACCGACGACCGAGTGGCGCCGCGGCGAGACCGCCGTCATCAACGCCTTCCCGGTGGAGGAGGACGACGCCGCCAACGTCGCGCGCCGTCCGCGGACGCCGTGGAGGACCTGCCCGGCGAGCGTGCTGGTCGGCGGAGCCGCGCCGGGCGCGGCCGACTTCAACGAGGCCGTCTACGGCAACTTCGTCTGGGTCGTCCTGATCATCCTGCTGATCTCCTACGTCCTGCTCGCGCGGGTGTTCCGCTCGCTGCTGCTGCCGCTGAAGGCGGTGCTCTTCAACATCATCTCGATCGGCGCCGTCTGGGGCTTCATGGTGATCTTCTGGCAGAACGGGCCACGGCTCGGGGGCGATCTTCGACATCGAGCCGACCGGGACGCTGACCTTCTGGATCCCGCTGATGGTGTTCGCGTTCCTCTACGGGCTCTCGATGGACTACGAGGTCTTCATCCTCAGCCGGATGCGCGAGGAGTACGACCGCGACGGCTCCACCGACCGCGCCGTGGTGGCGGGCCTCGCGCGCACCGGGCGCCTCGTGACGGCCGGGTCGCTGATCCTGTTCCTGGCCTTCGTCGCGCTGGCGCGCGTCGCCGGGCACCGACATCAAGGTGTTCGCCACGCGCGCTCGCGGTCGGGATCCTGCTCGACGCGACGATCGTGCGCAGCCTGCTGCTGCCGGCGTTCGTCTCGGTGCTCGGGCGCTGGAACTGGTGGATGCCGGTGTGGGCGGCGCGGATCCTGCGCGTGGAGCCGAGCCTCCCCGCGCCCGAGACGCGCGGCAGCGTGCCGCTCGACCTCGAGCCGGTCGGATCACCGCGCGCCGTCGGCGCCCCCGAGCCGGCGCTCGAGACGGAGTGAGCCGGTCGCGCCACCTCACCGGGCTCAGCCCGGTGAGGTGGCGGGCACCTCCTGCGCGAGCGTCGCGCCGCGAGGAGATCGCCGAGCGCCAGCAGGGCCGCGATCAGCGCGGCGCCGGCGCCGAGCCACAGCGAGGCGCTGAAGCCCGACTCGGAGGGGATCGAGGTGCCGGTGATCGTCTTGCTGGCGAGGAGCGTGACGGCGACCTGGCTGCCGATGACGCTGCCGACGGTGCGCACGACCGTGTTCATGCCGGTCGCGATGCCGGTCTCGGTGCGGCTGACGGCGTCGGCGATCAGCTTCGGCATCGCCCCGAAGGCGATCGCCACGCCCGCCGGCGCCGATCGCGTAGCCGAGCATCAGCTGCCACGGCTCCGCGTGGAAGGCGGCGAGCATGGCCGAGCCGGCGGCCGTCACGATCAGGCCGATCGCGAGGGCGTACCGGAAGCCCACCCAGCGCCCGAGGACGCCCCCGAACGGTCCGGCCGGGAGCATCACGAAGGCGCCGGGCAGCAGGTAGAGCGCCGAGACGGTCACCGAGGCCCCGAAGCCGTAGTCGACCAGGGCCGCGGCGTCGGCGGGCAGGCCGCCCGGCATCTGCGAGAAGAGCGGCAGCACCGTGAAGATCGCGTACATGGTGAAGCCGCAGAAGAGCGCGGCGAGGTTGGTGAACAGCACCGGCCGCCGCGAGAGCATCCGCATGTCGACCATCGGTTGCGCCGTGCGGCTCTCGACCCAGCCCCAGACGAGCAGCACCGCCAGCCCGGCGCCGATCGTGCCCGATCAGGCGCGCCGAGTCCCAGCCCCACGAGCGCCCCTCGGTGAGGCCGACGAGGATGCAGGATCAGGCCCGCCGACAGCAGCAGGGCGCCCGGGATGTCGAGCTTCGCGGGGCTGCGGTGGGGCGAGGGCGGGATGAAGCTGCGAACCAGGGTCATGCCGAGCACCCCGAAGACCGCGCCGACCACGAACAGCCAGCGCCACGAGGCGTGGTCGACGATCACCCCGCTCATCACCAGGCCCAGCCCGCCGCCGACGCCGAGCATCGACGAGATCAGGCCCATCGCGACGCCCATGCGCTCGGGCGGCGTCTCGTCGCGGATGATCGAGAAGCACAGCGGGTAGACGGCGCCGCCGATGCCCTGGACCGCCCGGAAGACGATCAGCGACGCAGATGTTCCAGGCGAAGATCGACGCGATCGAGCCGATGGTGAAGATCAGCAGCGTCACGAGCAGCATCCGGTCCTTGCCGAACTGGTCGCCCAGGCGCCCGAGCAGCGGCGTCGCGACCGACGCGCTCAGCAGGTAGATGCTGATCGTCCAGGCGGCCCACTCGGTGCTGGTGCCAAGGTCGCGCTGCACGACCGGCAGCGCCGGGACGATGACCGCCTGCATGAGGGCGAAGCTGGACGCGGCGGTCGTCAGCGCGAGCAGGGTCAGCCCGGGCGCGGCCTGCGCGCGGCCCGCTCGGAGGTGGCGGGGGCGGCGCGGCTCACGGGTGGCTCCTGGGTCGCTGCGGGGTCAAAGTTTACGCAACGTATAGTAAATCTCGGTACGATGGAAGCATGCCCCGCACCCCGAGGACCCGCGTGAGCGCCGACGCGAGGATCCCGGCGCGCCGCCGCGGCCGGCCCCGCTCCACCGACGCACGACGACGCGATCCTCGACGCCGCGGTCGCGCTGATGCGCGAGGTGGGCTACGCCGCGGATGACGATGGAGGCCGTCGCGGCAGCGGCCGGCATCAGCAAGCCGACCCTCTACCTGCGCTACTCGGGCAAGGCCGAGCTCGTGGTGGCCGCCCACGAGCGCGTGCGCATCGACGACGCCCCCGCCGCCACCGGCGACCTGCGCGCCGACCTCGTGGCCCAGCTGCGCCACCTGCAGCGAGGCGTTCGCGCGCCTGGGGATGTCGGTGATCGGGGTCTGCCTGGCCGAGGAGGAGAGCCTGCCCGACCTGATCGCCGCCCTGCGCGCGCGCAGCCTCCAGCCCGGGCGCCAGATCATGCGCGACATGCTGGACGCGGCCGTCGCCCGGGGCGAGCTGCGCGGCCGGCGCCGACGTCGAGACCGCCATCGAGATGGCGATCGGCTCCTACTACGCCCGCTACATCGCGGGCCGGCCGTTCGACGAGGGCTGGGCCGAGCGGATCGCCGACGCCACCCTCCGCGGCCTGGCGGGCTAGCTCCGGCCTGACCGCCGTCGGGGCGCCGTGCTCGTCGACGGCGACCATCGTGAAGGTCCCCACGGTGCAGAGCTCGCGGTCGTGGGTCGCCGGATCCTCGCGGTGGACCTCGACGCGGACCTTCATGCTGGTGCGCCCCACCGACTCCACCACCGACAGCAGCTCCACCAGCTCGCCCTGGCGGATCGCGACCCGGAAGGTGAGCCCGTCGACGGCCGCGGTCACCACGGCCGCCGAGCCGGCCCGGCGTACGCCGGCGACGGCCGCCGCCGAGTCCATCCAGGCCATCAGCGTCCCGCCGTAGAGCGTGCCGAGGTGGTTGGTGTCGCCGGGGAAGACGAACTGGCACATCCGGGTCTCGACCGGCTCCGGCCCGCTCACGCGCCCTCCCCTGTCTCGGCCACGATCGCGAGGATACGCGGGGCGTGGGTCTCCATCAGCCAGGGGCCGACGCCGCGCACGCGCGCGAGCGCGTCGTCGTCCGACGGCGCCGCCTGCGCGATGCCCGCGAGGGTGCGGTTGGACGCGACCCGGAACGCCGGCCAGCCGAGCTCCTTCGCCACCTCGCCCCGCCAGGCCCGCAGCGCGTCGTAGACACGCGCGCTCGCCCGACGTCGAGGGCCTCGGCGGGCTCGCTCTGCGCCGCCCGCGCCGACTCGACCACCGGGCCTGCCATCACCGCGGCGAGGTCCTCGGGGACGGCGCAGGCGTTGCAGCAGCGCTCCTCCGGGGCCGGATCGGCATCGTCGTCGAAGTGGGTCAGGAAGGCGCGGCGGCGGCAGTCGTCGGAGCGCACGTAGGCCACCGCCTGGTCGAGGCTGCGGTAGCGGCGGCGCAGCTCGGCCGACACCTGGCCGGCGAGGTCCTCGCGCTGGTCGGGCGACAGGCGCGACACGGCCAGGCGCCCGCGCCGGCCGCCGCCGGGCGCGCCCTCCACCTGCAGGGCGCCCGACCCGCTCGGCCATCGCGAGGCGGAAGCCGGTCTCGTCGTCGACCTCGCGGCGGTCGAGCTGGAAGTCGCCGTTCTCGTCGGCCCGCGAGGCGAGGCGGCCGAGGAGCTGCTCGACCTCGGCCGGTGTCGATGCGCGCGCTGGTGATGCGCCGCCGGATGGCCACCTCGTCGGCCGGTCCGGCGACGATCACGTGGCGCGAGGGCTCGCCGTCGCGGCCGGCGCGGCCGGCCTCCTGGTAGAGCTGCTCGAGCGAGTCGGGCAGCGCCGTGTGCACCACCAGGCGCACGTCGGGCACGTTGACGCCCATGCCGAAGGCGTTGGTGGCGGCGACCACCTGCGCCCGGCCGCTGGAGAAGGCCTCCTGGGCCTCGGCGCGGTCGGAGCGGCCGGCGTGGTAGACGACCGAGGTGTGCCCGGCGGCGGCGACCGCCGCCGCGGTCTCCTCGGCGGCGCGGCGGGTGCCGCAGTAGACGATCGTCTTGCCGCCGCTCGGCGCCCTTCACGGCGGCCAGCAGGGCCTGGCGCTTGCGGGCCACCGAGCCCTTGCCCTCCACCCAGAGCGCGTCGAACGTCAGGTTGGGCCGGTCGAAGCCGCCGGTGATCTCGAGCGGGGACGCCAGCCCGAGCCGCCGCACGATGTCGGCGCGCACGCGCTCGGTGGCCGTCGCGGTCAGGGCCATGGTCGCGCGCGGGCGCAGCTCCTGCGCGGAACTGGCCGACGCGCCGGTAGTCGGGCCGGAACTCGTGGCCCCACTCCGAGACGCAGTGGGCCTCGTCGATCACCAGCAGGCCGACCCGCGCCTCGGCCATCGCCCGCCGGAAGACCGACGAGTGGAAGCGCTCGGGCGCGACGTAGAGCAGCGACAGCTCGCCCTGCGCGGGCACGTGCGATCGCGAGGCGCTGCTCGTCGTCGGAGAGCCCCGAGTGAAGCGCGGCCGCGGGGATGCCGGCGCGCTGGAGGCCCGCGAGCTGGTCGGTCATCAGGGCGATCAGGGGCGACACCACGACGGTCAGCCCGTCGAGCACGGCGGCGGGCGCCTGGTAGCAGAGCGACTTGCCCGATCCGGTCGCCATCACCACGAGGGCGTCGCGCCCGCAGAGGCCGGCGGCGATCGCGCGGTCCTGACCCGGGCGCAGGCGGCGCACGCCGAGCCGCGCGAGGGCCTCGGCCAGACGATCGCCCGCCGGGGCGGCGACGGCGTCGCCGGCGCCCGGGCGCCGGGCCACGAGGCCCGTCACCAGGCGCGCCGAGAAGGCGCCCGGTCGGTCGGGCGTCATGTCGGGCCACGCCTCCCGGAGGGCGGCGAGCCGGGCCTCGATGGCCGCGTGGGCGGCGGGCGGCTCCGCCCCGGCGCGCTCGGACGCCTCCACCCAGCGCACGAGCTCGGACAGGACCCCGAGCGGTATCTCCTCGCCGGCGATCGGCGTCGGAATGCTGCGTCAGGGGCGGGGCGGAGCTCACCCCTCCAGAGTGCCAGCCGAACCGGACGACCCGGGTGCCGGCGGAGCGACCTTCGTGCTCACGATGCGAGGAAAGCGCGCCAACCGCCGTGACGGGAGATGTCCTGGGCCCCCTCGAGCGCCCCCGGCTCACAGACGAAGCCGGCGACGTCGGTGCCGTCGGCCAGGCGCACCGTTCCGATGGCGAGCGGCGGCGGGACCTCGTCGACGAAGCTCCCGAACTCCGCCTCGCCGAGCTCCCACACCTCCACCTCGATCGCCACCGCATCGGGACCGGGATCGCGGACCAGCGCCGGGCTTGGGCGGCACGGTGCCCGGCAGGCGGTGCAGCCGGTAGTCGGCGGACGTGCGGGTGGCCTCCACCAGGCGCCCGCCGCGCCCGGTGAGCTGATGATTGAGCGGCTGCCCGGCGAGGTGGGCGCCGACCACGGCGATCCGCGTCGTCCGTTCCGCGAAACGCGAGCCGACGGCACACAGGAAGGCGTCCTGGAACGCCGGGGCGATCAGCTGGACGCCGAACGGCACGCCCGAGGACCGGGTGCCCGCGGGCAGGGCCAGCGCGCAGAGGTCCATCAGGTTGACGAAGTTGGTGTACGTCCCGAGGGCGGCGTTGACCCCGTGCGGGTCGGCGGCCACCTCGTCGATCGTCGGCGCGAACGGCACGGTCGGCACGATCAGGGCGTCCATCCGCTCCCACTGGGGCGCGGCCGCGCGTACGAGCGCGTCGAGCGCATACCCGCCGCGGTAGGCCGCCACCGCGTCGATGCCCTCGGCACCGAGGATCACCGATCTCACCACGGGGTCGAGCGTCGCCTCCGGGTGGGCGCGGATGAAGCCGCCCACCGCGGCCAGGCGCTCCGCCACCCAGGGCCCTCCGTAGAGCAGGTCCCCGGCCTCCCGGAAGGGACGCAGGTCGATCTCCACGAGCTCCGCACCGAGGGAGCCCAGGCGCGCCACCGCCGCGGCGAAGAGCGCCGCCGACTCGTCGTCGCCGAAGGTCAGGTGCGCGTCCGACGGCACCCCGATGCGCGGCGAGGCGAGGCGCACGAGGTCGGCGCGGGCCTCGCGCGGGGCGCCGCGCACTCCGGGACCGGGCGGCTCCGCCGCGACCGAGAGCGCGCGCAGGGCCTCCTCGCAGGTGCGGGCGAAGATCGAGACGCAGTCGATGCTGAGGCAGGCCGGCACGACCCCCTCGACGCTGATCAGCCCGCGGGTGGGCTTCAGGCCGACGATCCCGTTCATCGCGGCGGGCACCCGGCCCGAGCCGGCGGTGTCCGTGCCCAGCGCGATGTCGGCCTCGCCCCGCGCGACCGCGACGGCCGAGCCCGAGGACGAGCCCCCCGAGATGACCGCGGCGTCGGCGACGCACGCCACCGGACCGGTCGGTGCGCGCGTCCCGGTCAGGCCGGTGGCGAACTGGTCCATCACCGTCTTGCCCACCACCATCGCCCCCGCGGCGGTCAGCCGCTCCACGACCGGGGCGCTGCGCCCGGGCGTGAACGCGTACTCCGGGCAGCCGGCCGTGGTGGGCACCCCGGCCACGTCGATGTTGTCCTTGACCGCCAGCCGCACCCCCGCCAGGGCGCCCCCGCGGGGGGCGGGCAGGTCGTCGGCGGACAGCTTCGTGATCCAGATCGTCATCGTCCGTCCCCGTCGTCCTCGAGTGTCACCAGCACCTGCCCGGGCGCCACGAGGTCGCCGGGCGCGCACACGATGCTCGCCACCCGGCCGTCGCGCGGCGCCGTCACCGTGATCTCCATCTTCATCGCCTCCAGCACCGCCACCACCTCGCCGGCCCGCACCACGTCGCCCGCACCGACCATGACCTTCCAGACGTTGGCCGCGAGGTGCGCCGAGACCGGCTCGCCACGCTGCCCGTCCCCGTCACCGGCGCGGGGCGAGGGCGGGGGCGGGGGCCGGGTCCTCCCACGGGGCCTGCGCCTCCCAGCGCTCGCGCTCGGCGCGGAAGGCGGCGCGCTGGCGCTCGCGGAACGCCGCGGCCTCCGGGCGGATCCGGTCCAGGAAGGCCTCGTGGCCGGCCAGCGAGAATCCGCCGTCGCGGATGTCGAGCCGCCGGGTGCCGTCGCGCACGCCCCGGCGCCACTCCGCGAGCTCGGCCGAGGTCACCGGGAAGAAGCGGATCCGGTCGAAGAAGCGCAGGAGCCAGGGCGTACCCGGGGGGAAGTCCGGCGTCGAGCGGTACGTGTTCCACACCGGGACGGTCCGGCCCACGAGCTGGTACCCGCCCGGGCCCCTCCATGCCGTAGACGCACATGTAGGCGCCGCCGATGCCGACCGCGTTCTCCGGTGTCCAGGTGCGGGCCGGGTTGTACTTGGTGGTGACCAGCCGGTGGCGAGGATCGACCGGCGTCGCGACGGGGGCCCCGAGGTAGACGTCGCCGAGGCCGAGCACCAGGTAGTCGGCGCCGAAGACGATCTCGCGCACCTCGTCAACGCTCCCGAGCCCGTTGACCCGCCGGATGAACTCGGTGTTGCTCGGGCACCACGGCGCGTCGGGGCGCACCGAGCTCATGTAGCGCTCCACCGCGAGCAGGGCGGCGTCGTCCTCCCACGAGAGTGGCATGTTCACGATCCGGCTGGGCACCTCGATGTCGCCGGCATCGGCGAGGCCGGCCTCCTCCTCCAGGACGACCTCGAGGGCGCGCGCGAGGGGCAGCCGGGCCGGATCGACGTGCACCTGCAGCGAGCGGATCCCGGGAGTGAGGTCGATCACGCCGGGGATCCCCCGGCGCTCGAGGGCGCTCATCAGCGCGTGGACGCGCAGGCGCACCGCGATGTCGAGCACGGGCGGGCCGAACTCCACCAGCAGGTTCGCGTCGCCGCTGCGCCGCACGACGACCTCGGGCAGCCCCGCGCCCGACGACCGCCGCTCGAGCACGGCCGCGGAGGTGCCGTCGGTGTGCGGCCGCGAGGAGGCCCGGCGCGCCAGGCGGAAGCGGACGGCGTCTCCGGCCGACAACTGCCCGAGCTTCCACAGATCGCCCGTGGCGACGGTCACGGGGCAGACGAACCCACCCAGGCTCGGGCCGTCGGGGCCGAGCACGACGGGCATGTCCCCGGTGAAATCGACGGCGCCGACCGCATAGGCGCAGTCGTGGATGTTGGAGGGGTGCAGCCCGGCATCGCCGCCGTCGGACCGCACCCAGCCGGGCCGCGGCCCGAGGAGCCGCACGCCCGTGCGGTCCGAGTTGTGGTGGACGCTCCACGAGGCCGCGAGGAACGCGTCGATGTACTCCGCGGTGAAGAAGTCCGGTGCGGCGTGCGGCCCGTAGTGGACCTCGATCTCCCAGTCGGAGGTGATCCGCGGAGGGTCCGCGACCGCCGCGCCCGCCGCGTCGCCGGGGGGCCACTCGTCGGGCTCCAGGCGCAGGATGTCCCCGGAGCGCAGAGCCCGGCCGCAGTGGCCGCCGAAGCCGCCGAGGGTGAAGGTGGACGCGCTGCCGAGGTACGGCGGCACGGCGAACCCGCCCCCGACCGCCAGGTAGGCGCGGGCGCCCGGCCCCTCGACCGCGCCCAGGCGCAGCGTCTGGCCGCGCCGCACCCGGAGCGCCGCCCACCAGGGCACCGGGGCGCCGTCGAGGTCGGCCTCCATCCGTGCGCCGGCGAGGCAGATGCGCGCGTCGCGGTCGAACCGGAGGGTGGGACCGATGCGCGTCATCTCGAGCGCCACGGCGCCCTCCGGATTACCGAGCGCCCGGTTGGCCAGCCGGTGGGCACGGTCGTCCATCGGCCCCGACGGCGGCACCCCCACCGCCCAGAGCCCGAGCCGGCCGGGATGGTCCTGCAGGGTCGTGATCAGGCCGGGCGCGAGCACCTCGACGCTCGCGGGCGCGAGCGCGAGCTCGGACAGGACGGCCGTCGTGGGCGCGCCCTGGGCGAACGCCCCCCGGGCGACGACCGCCCTCAGCAGTTCGAGGTTCGTCTCCAGGCCGAAGAGCTCGGTGGCCGCGAGCGCCCTCCCGAGTCCCTCCAGGGCCTCCGCGCGGTCGCGGCCGTGCACGACGATCTTCGCGAGGAGGGGGTCGTAGTGCGGGGTGACCTCGGTGCCGTCCTCCACCCAGCCGTCCACCCGCACCCCCTCGGGGAAGCGGACGTGGGTCAGCAGCCCCGATGAGGGCCGGTGGTCGCGGGCCGGGTCCTCGGCGTAGACCCGGGCCTCGATGGCGTGCCCGCGCGGGGCCGCCCCCGCGAACCGCGCCAGGTCGTGCCCACCGGACGCGATCCGCACCATCTCCTCCACCAGGTCGACGCCGAGCACCTCCTCGGTGACCCCGTGCTCCACCTGCAGCCGCGTGTTGACCTCGAGGAACCACGCCTCGCCGGTGTCGGCGTCGAGCAGGAACTCGATCGTGCCGGCGGAGCGGTAGGCGACCAGCGCGGCGAGGCGGACCGCGTCGGCGTGCAGCCGCGCGCGGAGGGCGTCGCCGAGACCCGGGGCGGGCGACTCCTCGAGCACCTTCTGGTGGCGCCGCTGCACCGAGCAGTCACGGTCGCCGAGGGCGACCACTCCCCCGCGGCCGTCCCCGAGCACCTGGACCTCCACGTGGCGTGCGCGGGCCACGTGGCGCTCCAGGAACGCCCCCGACCCCCCGAAGCTCGCCTCGCCGAGCCGGGCGACCCGCTCGAGCGCGACGACCAGCTGATCAGGCCCGGCGCAGACCGACATCCCGATCCCGCCGCCGCCGGTCGTGCTCTTCACCATCACCGGGTAGCCGATCCCGGCGGCCGCCCGCAGGGCGTCGTCGGGCCCCTCGAGGACCCCGGAGCCGGGCAGCAGCGGCAGGCCCGCCGCCCGCGCCAGATCCCGGGCGGAGTCCTTGCGGCCGAAGGCCCGGATCTGACCGGGCGTCGGCCCGCAGAAGGCGAGGCCAGCGTCCTCGACCGCCTCGGCGAAGGCCGGATCCTCGCTGAGGAACCCGTACCCGGGGTGCACGGCGTCGGCCCCGTGCGCGAGGGCCGCGTCGATCAGGAGGTCGGCGCGCAGGTAGCTCTCGGCCGCCGGCGCCGGTCCGAGGCGCTGGGCCGCATCGGCCATGCGCACGTGCGGCGCGCCGGCGTCGGCGTCGGAGTGGACGGCCACCGAGCCGATGCCCATCCGGGTGAGCGTGCGGATGATGCGGCAGGCGATCTCGCCCCGGTTGGCCACCAGCACCCGGCGCACCGCCGGGCGCTCAGCCACCGGCGACCGGCTCGGGCTCGGTGACCACCAAGCGGACCGGCGTGGGGTCGAACCCGTTGCACGGGTTGTTGATCTGGGGGCAGTTCGAGATGACCACCAGCGTGTCCATCTCGGCCCTCAGGTCCACGTGGAGGCCGGGAGCCGAGATGCCGTCAACGATGCCGAGCGTCCCGTCATCCTCGACCGGGACGTTCATGAACCAGTTGATATTGCTCACCATGTCGCGCTTGCCCATCTCGCGCGGTGCGTGTGCGGCGAGGAAGTTCTCGACGCACGCGTGCTGGTGCCTGGTGTGGTGGCCGTAGCGCAGCGTGTTCGACTCCTGGCTGCAGGCGCCGCCGATGGTGTCGTGACGCCCGCAGGTGTCGTCGGTGATCACCATCATCACCGCGCCCTCGCCCGACAGCAGGCGCGAGCCGGTGGTCAGGAAGATGTTGCCCTGCTCGGCGATCGTGTCCGGCGCGCTGTAGCGCTCGGAGGGATCGTCGGCGCGGTAGAGGATGCAGTCGACCGCCTGGTTGCCGCCGAGGTCGATGATCCGGAGCGTCTGGCCGGCGCGCACGACGCCCGACCAGGGCGCCCGCGCCGGCAGCACCTCGTCGCGCACGATGCGGCCGGCGGGCGCGCCGCTCACGGCCGCACGCCCAGTCCGCGCAGGTGATCCTCGGTGTTCTCGAACGCCCGTAGGCGCTCGGGTGTCGCCGAGCGGAGCGGGTCGCCGGGGGCGGTGGGCGGCCCCTCCCACGCGGTCAGCCTCATCGGGCTGCAGGCGTGGCCCTCCCGCGCGTCGAGCCGGTGCGTCGCGTTGACGAGCGACACCAGCACGTCCTGCTCGGCCCTCAGCGTCACGTGCCGCCCGGGGGCGCGCCCGCCCTCGAACACCAGGCCGCCGTCGGAGGCGACGCGGACCCCGGCGAAGAGGGTCAGGGCGGGCGGCAGGTCGCGCCGGCCGAGGCCGTGCTTGGCCATCGCCAGCAGCAGGCGGGCACGCGAGTCCGGATGCGGCCCGCAGAGGGCGTCGTGCCGGGCGCTGGTGTCCTCCTCGAGGGTCATCAGCACGCGCCCCATGTCTGAGAGCAGCAGCGATCCCGGGCCGAGATAGGCGGTCCACTGCACCTTGACCGTGTCGGCCACATTGAGGCGCTCGGCCGGCGCGTGCGCGCTGTGGAGCATCAGAGTTGCGCAGGCGTCGCCGACCGCGTCGGCCAGCCGCAGCCGGGCGCCCCTCGGGAGACGGTGGGCGCAGTAGGCGCCGTCGCCGAGCGTCTCCTCCCAGATCAGCCGCTCCGGAGCGACCCCGGCGGGCGGATCGGCGGCAGCGGAGGCCGGGAGGGTCGGCTGGCTCTCGACGCGGCGGCCGGCCTGCGCCCGGGCGTGGTCCCGGGCCCCGTGGGTGCTCGACGTGAGGGACAACGCGACTCCTGGGGACTGCCGGGATGTTTCAAGGATCCATCGAAACTGCGCCCTAAGCCTGCGCGACGCGAGCGCGGCCGTCAAGCCCCCGCCGCGGATCACGCACTAGAGTGGCCGCCATGGAGGCCCCGACGACCCACGACGAGGGGCCGCGCCCGCGCACCGGCCGCCCCCGCGCCGACGACCGCCCGCTCGAGCGCGAGCCGCGCGAGGAGATCGTCGCGGTCGCAAGCCGCCTCTTCGCCGAGCGCGGGGTCGCGGGCACCACGATGAGCGAGATCGCCCGGCGCTCGGGCCTGCGCCAGTCGTCGGTCTACTACTACTTCCGCGACAAGGAGGCGATCCTCGAGGAGATCCTGGGCAGCGTGAACCGGGTGATCCTCGACCAGCTCACGCGGGTCAACGCCGAAGGCGGCGCGCCCGCCCTGCGCCTCTACCGGCTGATCCGCCTCGACGTGCTGCAGCTGTGCGCCTTCCCCTACGACATCAACGAGATCTCGCGCCTGTCGGCGCTCCAGGAGGAGCGCTTCGCCCGCTTCTGGCAGGAGCGCCGCGCGCTGAACCGGGCCGTCGAGCAGCTGGTGCGCGAGGGCATCGCCGCCGGCGAGCTGGTGGAGGTGGACCCCCGGCTCGCGGCGCTGACGCTGCTGGCGAACGACGAGGCCACGCAGAACTGGCACCGCCCGGTCGGCGCGCTGGGCCAGCTCGAGGACGACGGCTACGAGCCCGAGCAGGTCGCCACCTTCTCGGCCGACCTGGCCGTCGGAGGATTGCTGCGGGAGCGCGAGCGCCTCGCCGCCCTGCGCTCCGAGGCGACGGCGCGGGACCCGGCCTGAGGCGGCGCCGGCATACGCCGGCGCCGCCGTCGCCGGTCACTCCGCGGCGGCCCGCCGTCCCGCGATGCGGTCCAGGCGCCCTGCGTCCCCGCGCAGGCGGTCGCCGAGCAGAATGAACGACTCCGCCGCCGCCTGGGAGAGGGCCGCGTCGAACCGCCGCCCGTTCAGCACCTTCTCCACCTGCTTGGGCGACGTCGCGCGCGCCGTCAGTCCGGCGATCGCCTCGATCTGCGCCCCGAGGGCCAGGTCCTCGACGAGCGACCCGTCGAGGAAGGGGATCTGCCAGCGCCACGGCGGATCCGGGGGATCCGGCAGGCGCCAGGGGATGAACTCCTCGAACACCGGGATGTCGAGGACGAACCTCAGCCGCTCGCAGTTGGGCGCGATCTGCTGCAGAGCGTCACGCGCCTTCGTCCCGAGGTCGATCAGGTGCCCGACCCGGTCGAGCTGGGCCGAGCGGAGGGCCATCAGGACATCGACGTGGTGCGACACCAGCCAGAGGCCGCGCCGGCGGATGCAGTCCTGTGTCGAGCGACGGGCCAGCCAGAACGCGATGTTCTGGAAGTAGTCGCGGATCTGCTCCCAGGCGTGGGCCGGCGCGACCGCAACGGCGGGCGCCGGGATGCCCTTCGCCGCCGCATCGCGGACGACGTCGTGCGCGGAGGCGAACTGCTCGACGTTCATGTTCCAGAAGTGGTGCCAGGTCGCGTCCACGACGACGCGGCCGACGCCCCCGCCGATCTCGTCCACCTGGTGGCCGTCGTAGGCGCCGATCACGCCGAAGGGCGAGCCGGCGGGGTTGTTGTTGATCGATGAGTGGGCGATCACCTCGGGCGGGAGCCGATCCGCTCCCCTTCTCGGGTACTCGTCCACGGGGGTGCCGTCGACGGTGATCGGCATCGCCAGATCGGCGGGCACCTCGATCACCCCCTCGTGCATGTGGTCCGGCAGGACGGTGACGATCCCGCTCCCTCCACACAGGATGGGGTGGGGGCGCTCGCGCGTCACCCAGACGAACGGGCCGGCGCTCCCGTACATCACCGGCCGGATCGTCTGGGGGACGCCGTCGAAGTCCGACCCGGCGGGCGTCGTGGTGGTGTCCTTCTCTCCCCTGCCGCCGCCGACGTCGCGCGCCGGGGCGACCGGCTCGCCGTTCGGGCCCGGCGCCGGGTAGTACCAGCGCCGCATGCTCCTGACGCGGGGGATCCGCGCGCAGAGCCCCTCGCCGAGAGCCTCGTGGTCACCGGTGGCGAACACGCCCCCGCCCCCCTGCATGAACTCCCAGAGCGCCGTGAGCTCCCCCGGGCGGTAGGCGTTGCCCGCACCCACGCCGAAGAGCCAGATCTGGTCGTAGGGCTCCAGGTCGTGCGCGTCGAACCGGAGGTCGCCGATGTCGGCCGCACCCGGACCCGACGCGTGGCGGGCCGTCGTCACCTCGATCCGCACCCATGCGGGCAGGTCGTGCCGGAGGGCCTCCAGCACCCGCGAGAGCGCATAGCCGATCTCCGGGCCGAAGGTCGCTCCGTCCGAGACCATCAGCACGCGGATCGTGCACGGGATCCTCCACGGCACGTGGATCTGATCCTCCCACCAGTGGTCGGGAAGGTGCATCTTCAGCCACGGTCGGTACTCGTCCATGTCCCCCTCCTCCGAGGTGTGGGGTCTCGGTACGAGGGTGCGCCAGGGGCCGGGCCCCGCGAAAGCGACCCTAGGGGTAGGCCACGCTCACCCCCATCGGCCGCCGAGCCAGTGACGCCGGGGCCAAGCCGAGGGCGCGTTCTTCCACCCTGGGGCCGACTCGCCGCGGCGGGGGGTGTCAATACGTTATCGAAAGCCCGGGCCACCGCCCGGTCGCGGCCGATCGGCCGCACCCCGACGCACGAGGTCCGCCCATGAGATTCCTGCGCATCCCACTCCTCGCCGGCCTCGTGGCCGCCCTGGCCCTCGGGGCGTCCGCGTGCGGAGGCGACGACGACGAGGCCGCGGCCGGCACCACGGCGGCCGCCGGCCCCACCATCACCCTCGGCTACAGCGCCTGGCCGGGCTGGTTCCCCCTGAAGGTCGCCGAGGAGAAGGGGTTCTTCGAGAAGGCCGGTGTCAACGTGGAGCTCCGCTTCTTCACCGACTACATCGCCTCGATCGACGCCTTCACGGCGGGGCAGATCGACGGCAATACGCAGACCCTGAGCGACACGATGGCGGGCGTCGCCGCCGGCCAGAAGGCCGCGATCGTCGTCAACACCGACTTCTCGGCGGGCAACGACGCGATCATCGTCAACGAGTCGATCGGCACGATCGAGGACCTGAAGGGCAAGACCATCGCGGCCGAGGCCGGCGTGGTCAACCACTTCCTCCTCCTGCAGGGCCTCGAGTCGGTGGGCCTCTCCGAGGACGACATCGAGTTCCGCGGCGTCCTCACGGACGCCGCCGCGGCCGGATTCGCGGGCGGCGAGTTCGACGGCGTCGGCGTCTTCGCGCCGTTCACCACCGAGGCCCTCAAGCGGCCCGGCTCGAAGGTGCTCTTCAGCTCCGCCGACTTCCCCGGGAGCATCTCCGACCACATCGTCCTGTCGAGCGACCTGGTGGCCGAGCGGCCGGAGGACGTCCAGAAGATCGTGGACGCCTGGTACGAGACCCTCGCCTACATCGAGGCGAACCCGGACGAGGCCACGGCGATCATGGCCGAGCAGGCCGGCGTGACCACCGCCGAGTACGCGACCTACGCCGAGGGCACGCAGATCCTCGACGCGGCCGCGGCGCTGGAGGCGTTCGCCGACTCCTCGGCGCCGACCTCGCTGCCGAACACGGCGCGCAAGATCAACCCGTTCCTCGTCTCGTCGGGGCTGACGCGCGAGGAGGCCGACCTCACCGGGCTCTTCTCCGACGCGTTCACGAAGGCCGCCGCCGACGCGACGGGAGGCGGGTGACCCGCAGGGTCGTGCGATGCCGCCCCTGAGAGACGACACGGCGACGACGACGGGCGCCGCTCCCCCCGGGGAGCGGCGCACCGTCATCCAGTGGCGCCGCACGCTCGGAGCCCAGCGCCGGGGCACCCGGGGTCGCCGGCAGCACGCGCTGCTGCGCGTACGCGACGACATCCCGGCGCCGTGGCGGCTCGGGCTCATGGCCGCGGGACTGGCAACGCCGATCCTGTTGTGGCTCCTGCTCTCGAGCGGACCCTCCGGCGACCTGATCGTCCCGAGCCCGGCCGAGACGTGGCAGGGTGCGATGCGCCTCCACGACGACGGCGTGTTGCTCGGCGACTTCTGGGCATCGACCCGCCGCATCATGATCGGCTACGCGATCAGCATGGCCATCGCGATCGTGCTCGGGCTGGCGATGGGCACCTTCCGGTCGGTCGAGGCGTTCCTCGAGCCGCCGACCGGCTTCATGCGCTACATCCCGGCGACCGCGCTCGTGCCGCTGATGCTCTTCTGGCTGGGCATCGACGAGACGCCGAAGATCACGCTGATCGTCCTCGGCTCGGTCTTCTTCAACCTCCTGATGGTCGCCGACGTCGCCCGCGCGGTGCCGCGCGAGATCATCAACGCCTCCTACACCCTCGGCGCCGGGCGCCTCACCGTGCTGCGCCGCGTGATCCTCCCCCACTCCCTGCCGGGCATCATCGACGTGGCCCGGATCAACCTCGCCGCCGCGTGGTCGATCCTGGTGGTCGCCGAGCTGCTGGCGGCCGAGGAGGGGCTGGCCTTCCGCATCGTGCGCGCCCAGCGCTTCCGCCAGATCGACGAGATGTTCGCGATCCTGATCATCTTCGGCCTCATCGGCGTCGTCAGCGACCTCGCTCTGCGCTCGCTCAGGCGCCGGGCCGCACCGTGGGCGCGCGCATGAGCCTCACCATCGTGCGGCCCGAGAAGCTCGAGGTCGAGGGGCTGGTGAAGCGCTTCCCCGGCGGCCGGCGGCGCCCCGCCGTGACGGCGCTCGACGGCATCGACCTGTCGGTCAGCTCCGGCGAGCTCGTCTGCATCGTCGGGGCCTCGGGCTGCGGGAAATCGACGCTGCTCAACGTCGTCGGAGGCCTCGAGACGGCCGACGAGGGCCGGGTCGAGATCGACGGCGAGGCCGTGGTCGGGCCGGGCGCCGACCGGGGCATGGTCTTCCAGGGCTACAGCCTCTTCCCCTGGAAGAGCGTCGCCGAGAACATCGCCTTCGGGCTCGAGACCGCGCGCATGCCGCGCGCCGAGCGCCGCGACCGGGTGGACGAGCTGCTGGGGATCATGGGGCTCGCCGCGTGGGCCGACCGCATCCCGCGCGAGCTCTCGGGCGGGATGCGCCAGCGCGTCGCGATCGCCCGGGCCCTGGCCCCGCGCCCGGACATCCTGCTGCTCGACGAGCCGTTCGGGGCCCTCGACGCCCAGACCAAGCGTGTGATGCAGGACTTCCTGCTGGGGGTCTGGCGCGATGTCGGCACCACGATCCTCATGGTGACCCACGATGTCGAGGAGGCCGTGTATCTCGCCGGCCGCGTCTACGTGCTCACGTCCCACCCGGGCCGCGTCGCCGCCGAGGTCCCCGTGCCGCTGCCCGCCGACCGCGGGCCCTCCATCAAGCGCGATGCGCTCTTCCTCGACCTGCGCGACCAGGTGCAGGAGATCCTCGTCGATCAGGTCCGCGTCTGAGCGACGGGCGCGCCGGGTCGGGAATGGAAGTTGCGAGAACCGCCGGATGCGCCTGAATAGGGGCGATTCCCACACGTATGACCAGTCGCTCGCAGGTCTTCTGGGGAGGGGCCAGGCGCAGGGAGACGCTCATAGGCTCGGACCCCCCCGCAGCCAGGAGGCCTCCCCATGCAGATTCTCGGTATCGATCTCGGATTCGGATTCACCAAGGCGACGGACGGACGGCGATCGCTCGTCGTCAAGTCCGTGATCGGCGAGGCGGTCGAGGACAGCCTCGGCGGCCCCATGTCGGACGCGCGACCCGGCAGTGACCACCTCCACCTCGAGCTGGACGATCAGAGCGTCTTCGCCGGCGACCTCGCCGAGCGCAAGAGCAGTCTGCGGTCGTTCACGCTCGACCAGGATCGCTTCATCGCCGAGTCGGCGAAGGTGCTCGCGCTGGCGGTCGCGTCCGACCTCGCCGTGCCCGAGCAGCCGATCGGGGTGGTCACCGGCCTGCCGATCTCCACGTTCCGCGACAAGGCCGGCGAGCTGACCCGCGAACTGCGCGGCCGCCACGTGCTCACCACGATCGGCGCCGACGGCGCGCGCACCCGCCAGGTGCTCGACATCACCGAGGTGAAGGTCATCCCGCAGCCGTTCGGCTCGGTCTACGACATGGTGCTCAACGACGCCGGCGGGGTGGGCGACCGTCAGACGCTGCAGCAGAAGGTCGGCGTCGTCGACGTCGGGTTCCAGACCTCCGACCTCACCGTGTCCGACCGTGGCACCTTCCTGGAGCGGGCCAGCCAGAGCACCGACACCGGGATCGGACGGGCGTTCGCGACGATCGCCGGCAAGATCCGCGAGAAGAGCGGCGTGAGCGTCGAGCTCTACCGCCTCTACGACGCGATGGACGAGGGCCGCATCAAGATCCGGGGCGAGAGCTTCGATCTGAGCAAGCTGATCGAGCACGTCATGACCCAGCTGGCCTCCGACATCGCCGCCGACGCCAACCGCCTCTGGGCGGACGAGTGGGACATGGACGCGATCGTCATCACCGGCGGTGGCGGCGGAGTGCTCGCCCCGTACCTCACGCCCCTGCTCGACGGCAGGGTGCTGCCGGTCGACGGAGCGCGCGACGCCCGGCTGAACAACGTCCGCGGCTTCCACAAGCTCGGCGTCCAGACCTGGGGGACCACGAACGCGGCCCCGCCCGCCCCGGCGGCCGAGACGGTCCAGGAGCCGGCTCTGGTGGGTGCCACGAACAACGAGGACCGGCACCCCGCGACGCCCTACTGATCCACCGGCCCCCGCGCCGCGCGACGCGGCGCGGGGGCTCAGGCTCAGCCGGTGAAGCCGTACCGCGCCGCCCGGGCCATGACCTCGTCGGCGTAGTCGGCACGGGCGTCGGAGCAGGCGCCGTAGTAGCCGCAGGCCGCGCGCCGATAGCCGTCGGCGGCGCCACCGACCGGCGGCGCGCCCTTGGCGAGCCGCAGGCCCCGGGCGGCCGTGGCGATCGCGTCGGCCGGCTGCAGCGGGTCGATCCGGCCGTCGCCGTCCCCATCGACGCCCCACGCGCCCACGAAGTCGCCGCAGCGCCCGCCCACCCCGAGCTGCATCGGCCCGACGCAGCCGTCCGGGTTGACCTGCGCCGCCCAGGGGTTGCGCCCATGGTCCGACTCCTGGCCACCGATCGCCGCGAGGAAGCGCCAGTCGATGTCCATCGTGCGGCCGAACCGCTGATAGAGGGCGAGATAGTCCGGCGGGATCTCGGCGACGGCCGCGGCGCTCGGGCCGGTCGCCCCCGCCGGGCCGGGGAGGCCCGCGACGGTCCCCGGCTCGCTCCAGGTGAGCCCGGCGAACGCCACGGCTCCGGCCACCACGGCCGCGACGAGCGAGATCCGCCCCCACCGCGGCCGGGACCGGCGACGCGACGGCGCCCGCACCGCGCGCCGTGCGGGCATGGGAGCCGGCGCCTCCTCCGGCGGCACGACGGCGGGTCGCGGCCGCGCCAGGAACGCGGGTATCTCGAGCTCGGCCACGGGCGCGGGGCGCCGGGGCGCCGGGGCGGCCGGTGGAGCAGGGGCGGCCGGTGGAGCCTGCCGCGAGGCGACCTGGGTGCGCGCGGGCGAAGCCTCCCGGACCCGGCCCGCCGGGCGCAGCGGTGGCGGGGTCCAATTGGACCGAGGGGTCCGCGGCCAATTGGACCTGCGGGGAGCCAGGGCCGGTCGCGGTGGTCGCGGTGGGGGCGCAGCGGGCGCACCGACGACCTCGATCTCCGGCAGGGGCCGGAGCCGCCACGGCGCCGGCGGCGCGGGGCGACCGGCGCGCGGAGGCGCATCCGATGGCAGACGCTCGATCTCGGGGAGGCTGACGGCGATGGGGGCCACGAGGACGACCAACCTAGGACGGGCCCGCCCTGCGCGTCTGCCCCCCGGAGGTCGAGTCGGCGACCTGGACCGTCCGTCCGATGCGGTTTCCGGCGACTTCGGTCGCCTCGCGCGCCACCGCGGGGTAGCGTTGGACGCATGGACGAGGAGAGGGACGCCACCCGCCGCACGCTGCTCGCCAACGAGCGGACATTCCTCGCCTGGTGGCGCGGGGGCCTCACCGCCCTCGCCGTGAGCCTCGGAGCGGGGGCGCTCGTTCCCCAGCTCACCTCCGCCTCGCGCTGGCCGTTCGCCGTGCTCGGCATCGGCTTCGCAGTCCTCGCGATCACGTTCATCGCCTACGGCTCCCATCGCCACCGCGCGGTCGAGGAGGCGCTGCGCCGCGGCGAGTTCGCCCCGCTCGACGCGCGCGTCGTGATCGCGATGGGGGCGCTCGGCGTCCTCCTCGGCCTGCTGACCATCCTGGCGGTCCTGGTCGAGATCTGAGCCCGGCCCGGGCGGTGGATCGTGGATGCGGTCCACGGGATGCGCCGGATCCGGACCGGGACCCGGCCGCCAAGGAGCGGCGGCTCGGAGCGCGAAGACCACTGGCGTGAGACTCGTTTCCGGAGAGGAGTTCGGCCGCTACCGCGTCGAGGCGGAGATCGGCCGCGGCGGTCAGGCGGTCGTCTACCGGGCGACCCAGCTCGACCTCGACCGGCCCGTCGCACTGAAGGTCTTCGAGGAGGGCTATCTCACCCGGGGCGGCGCCCTCGAGCGCTTCCGGCGCGAGGCGATCGCCGCGGGGCGCCTTGAGCACCCCCGGATCGTGACGGTCTACGACGCCGGCGAGATCGAGGGCCGCGCCTACATGGCGATGCGCCTGATCCCGGGAGACAGCCTCGCCGAGCGGATCGCCCGCTCCGGCCCGCTGCCGCACGCCGAGGCGCTCGCGGTCCTCGCCGACATCGGCGCGGCGCTCGACTTCGCGCACGCGCGCGGCACGATCCACCGCGACGTCAAGACGGCGAACATCCTCCTCGACCCCGAGGGCGCCTCCTACCTCAGCGACTTCGGCCTGGTGCGCTTCGACGACATGCCCGGGCTCACCCGCCGCGGCGACTGGCTCGGCACGGCCGAGTACGTCTCCCCCGAGCAGGTGGAGGGCGAGCAGGCGACGGCCGCGTCCGACCGCTACTCGCTCGCCATCGTGGCCTTCGAGGCGCTCACCGGCCGCGCGCCCTTCGTGCGCCGCGAGCCGAGCGCCGTGCTCCTCGCCCAGGTGCGCGACCCGGTGCCCGACGCCTCGGCGATCGCGCCCGGCCTGCCGGTGGCCGTCGACGCCGTCCTCGCCCGCGGGCTGTCGAAGGACCCCGCCGCCCGCCCCGCCAGCGCGCACGACCTGGTGGAGGAGCTCCGCCACGCCCTCGGCAGCCCCGAGCTGCGGCCCACCGCCACCGGCGCAACCGCCCCGCTGGCCGCCGTCGCCGCCGGCCGGGTCGCCGATCCCTGGAACGCCGCCCTCGACCGGTTCTCCGACGACTCCGATCCCGCCGAGCCCGAGCGCCTCACCCAGGCCTTCGGCGACGCCGCCCGTCGTCGCGCCATCTCCATGAAGCGCGACGTCCTGGTCTGGGGGTCCGTGGCGGCGGCCGTCCTGCTGCTGGTCGTGGGCGTCGGCGGGTGGGCGCTCGGATCCTCCAGCGCCGACCTGTCGGGCGCCGAGACGCGCGGCTTCGAGGCCGGCAAGCGCGAGGGCGAGGTCACGGGCTTCGCCGCCGGGCAGAAGAAGGGCATCCGCATCGGCAACGCGGCCGGCAAGAAGGCGGGCCTTCGCGAGGGCCGCGCGGCGGGGCTCGCCGCGGGCCGCAAGGCGGGCCTGGCCGAGGGGGAGAAGGCCGGCTACGCGTCGGGCGTCTCGGCCGGGCGCAGCGCGGCTCTCGGCAGCCTCTCCTCGAGCGGCTGGTACGTCGTGCAGGTGGGCGAGGACGACGTCGGCCCGGTCGTGTCGAGCGCCACGCCGGTCGCCACCGACGGCACCCAGTGCTATGCGGTCATCGGCAGCCAGGTGCTGAGCGGCGAATGCTGAGCGGGCGATCACCCTCCTGATCGTGAACGCCGTCGCCACGCTGGCGATGGTCGGTCTGATCTGGTTCGTTCAGGTGGTCCACTACCCGATGCTGGCGCTGCTCGACGCGGAGGACATGGCCGAGCACCAGCGCCGGACCGGCTACGTGGTGTTCGTGCCGATGGCCGTCGAGGCCCTCACCACCGCCCTCCTGCTGGTCGAGCGCCCCGACGGCGTGCCGGCCGCTGCGGCCGCCATCGGCGCCGCGCTGGTCGCGGTGATCTGGCTCTCGACCGCCCTGATCCAGGTACCGCGCCACCGCGCGCTCGCCGCGGGCGCCGACGAGGTGGGCCGGCTGGTCGCCGGCAACTGGGTCCGCACGATCGCCTGGAGCGGGCGGGCGGCGGTCGTGGCGTGGATGCTCGCCGCCGCGACCTGAGCCTGGGCTACCCGAGCAGCCCCCGGGCGCGCAGATAGCGCGTGGTCGCCGTCGAGACGGCCACGGCGATCGGATCGACGCGCCGCAGGAAGACGTCGTCCACCCCCGGTGCCCCGGCCTCGAGGATCACCCGGGCGCCCGCCCGGGTCCGGTAGAAGCCGTAGAAGTGCATCATCCGCGGGTTGCCGTCGCGCGGCTCCACGCCGCCGCGAAGTTCCCGTCCGCCCCCTCCGAGCGCGAGTAGAGAGCGCCGAAGGAGGCCGCGATGCGGCCGGCGAGATCGAGAGAGCGGCGCTCCACCGCACCCGACACGGTCGTGGCCGGCCGGTGCGGCGCGCTGTCGGAGTAGGGGCGCGGGCTCGGGGTACCGATGCCCTCGCCGTGGTACCAGTTCTCCCCCGCCCCGGTGATCGCATGACCGACGGCCGCCCGGCCGCCCTCGGCGTCGTGGTGGAGGCTGATGAAGACGGCGCCGCGCGCGCCCGAGCGGCGTCACGCGACCGGGGGTGCGGCGCGCGTCGACGCCCGCGGCGCGCAGGCGCACCACGACCCGCGCGGCCAGGCGGGTCGTGAACCCGACCTCGGTGCCGAACGGGCCCGATCCGGCGCCGGTCTGGGCCGTGTAGCCGGGTTCGCGGGGGCCCTCGTGGCCGGCCTGCACCCAGACGATCGGGGCCGCGGCCGGCGGCGTGGCGTGGAGCGCGGCGGCCATCGTCAGGTCGCGGGAGCGGCGGGCGCGAGCCCGCGCAGCGCATCGACCGCCGCCGAGCAGAAGTCCTCGACCTCGGCGACCGCCGCCTCGGGCGACGGCGCCTCACCGATGCGCTGGATCAGCTCGCTGCCCACGATCACCCCGTCGGCGATCGCCCCGATCGCCGCGACGTGCGCGGGCGTGCGGATGCCGAACCCGACCGCGAGCGGCACGTCGATCTTCGCCCGTGCCCGCGCGAGGAAACCCGTCAGTCCCCGTCGACCTGGATCTCGGCGCCGGTGACGCCGGTGACGGCGACGCAGTAGACGAAGCCCTCCGCCTGCTCGCCGATGGCCGCCATCCGCCGGTCGTCGGTCGTCGGGGCGGCGAACGGGATCACCGCGAGCCCGGCCCGCCGGGCCTGATCGCGCAGCTCCCCGCCCTCGTCGATCGGCAGGTCGGGGATGATCACGCCGGCCACGCCCGCCCGGGCGGCGCGCTCCATGAAGGCGCGCGGCCCGGCGGCGAGGACACGTTGACGTAGGTCATCAGCACGACCGGCGGCCCGCCCTCGAGCGCTCTCGGCCATCTCGATCACGTCCTCGGGACGGGTGCCCGCTCTCCAGCGCCCGCTGCCCGGCCGCCTGGATCGTCGGGCCGTCGGCGAGGGGGTCGGAGAAGGGGATGCCCAGCTCGATCAGGTCGGCGTGCCGCGCCGCCGCCGCGAGCAGGGCGACGCTGGCGTCGGGGTCCGGGTAGCCGCCCATCACGTACGGCATGAAGAGCGGGCGGCCGGCGTCGTCGAACGCGGCGCGGATGCGGCGCGGCGCCCTCAGTCATCGAGACCCAGGGCGACCCCGACCGCGTCAACGTCCTTGTCGCCGCGCCCCGACAGGCACACGAGCACCGGGCCGCGGCGGCTGAGCTCCGGCGCCCTCGCGGGCGATCAGCGCGAGCGCGTGCGAGCTCTCGAGCGCGGGGATGATCCCCTCCGCGCGCGAGCAGGCCTGGAAGGCGGTGAGCGCCTCGGCGTCGGTCGCGCTGACGTAGCGCACCCGGCCGCGTGTCGCGCAGGTGGCTGTGCTCCGGCCCGACGCCGGGGTAGTCGAGGCCGGCCGAGATCGAGTGCGGCTCGGTGACCTGCCCGTCGGGGGTCTGCAGCAGGTACGAGTACATGCCGTGGAGCACGCCCGGCTGGCCGTGGCCGAGCGAGGCGCCGTGGCGGCCGCTCTCGATGCCCTCGCCGCCCGGCCTCGACGCCGACCAGAGCGACCTCGGCGTCGGCGAGGAAGGCCCGGAAGATGCCGATCGCGTTGGAGCCGCCGCCGATGCAGGCCACCACCGTGCCCGGCAGGCGGCCCTCCTCGGCCAGCATCTGCTCGCGCGCCTCGACGCCGATCACCGACTGGAGCTCGGCGACGATCTCCGGGTACGGGGCCGGGCCGGCCGCCGTGCCGATGACGTAGTGGGTGTCGCGCACGTTGGTCACCCAGTCGCGGATCGCCTCGTTGAGGGCGTCCTTCAGGGTGCCGATGCCCGAGTCCACCGGCCGCACCTCGGCGCCGAGCATCCTCATGCGGATCACGTTGAGCCGCTGGCGGGCCATGTCCACCCGGCCCATGTAGACGCAGCACTCGAGCCCGAGCAGGGCCGCCGCCGTGGCGGTGGCCACGCCGTGCTGGCCGGCGCCGGTCTCGGCGATGATGCGGCGCTTGCCCATCTTGGAGGCGAGCAGCACCTGGCCGAGGGCGTTGTTGATCTTGTGGGCGCCGGTGTGGCAGAGGTCCTCGCGCTTCAGGTAGAGGCGCTCGACCCCGTAGGCCGCCTCGAGCCCCCTGGCGCGGTAGAGCGGGGTCGGCCGGCCGACGTAGCGGTCGAGCAGGCCGTCCAGCTCGGCGCGGAAGGCCGGGTCGTCGCGGTGGCGCAGGTAGGCCTCGGTCAGCTCGTCGAGCGCCCCGATGACCGTCTCGGGCACGTAGCGCCCGCCGAAGTCGCCGTAGCGGACCGCCAGCTCGCCGTCGGCGGCGTGAGGTCGCTCATGCCGCCCGCCCGCACGGCGCCCGCGACGGCGTCGGCGAAGGCCGCGCACGCGCGCCGGGTCCTTGCGGCCCGGGCGACGACTCGACACCGCTCGACACGTCCACCAGCACCGGGCTGAGGCGCGCCGAGCGCGCCGGCCACGTTGTCGGGCCGCAGGCCGCCCGGCGAGCGCGAAGGGGCGCCCGAGGGCGTCGCCCTCCAGCAGCGACCAGTCGAAGGCCGTGCCCGTGCCGCCGTGCATGCCCGGCGACGGCGGCGTCGAGCAGGACGAGGTCGGCGGCGCTCGCGCGGGCGCGCGCCGAGCGCCGCCGGGCCCCTCCATCGCGATGCCCTGGATGACCGGCAGCCCGCTCATGCGACGCGTCTCCTCGGGGTCGGCGTCTCCGTGGACCTGGATGTGGGTGAGCCCCACCAGGGCGGCCGTGTCGGCCATCTCCCGGGCCGACGCGCCGACGAAGACGCCCACCCGGGCGACGGATGCTGGCACGGCGGCGACCACCGCCGCCGCCGTGCGGCGTCGACGCGCCGCGAGCTGTTCTCGGCGAACACCACGCCGATGCCCCAGATGCCCAGCGCGCGCGCAGGCCGCCGCGTCCTCCGGAGTGGTGAGGCCGCAGACCTTGATCGCGACGGCTCCCGAGGCGCCCTCAGGCCACATCGACGGCCACCTCCGGCGCGGGACCCGTCCCAGCGCGGAAGGAACACCCGCACCGTCGTGCCCTCGCCCGGGGCGCTGCGGACCTCGAACGACCCGCCGAGGATCTGGGCCCGGTCGCGCATGCCGTAGAGGCCGAAGCGCGCCAGGGGCATGCCCGGGCGCCGGCGCTGCACGGCCACCGGGTCGAACCCGGCCCCGTCGTCGGTCACCTCGAGCGTCACGCCCGCCGTCGTCCTCGCGGGCGCGCACCGCGACGCGGTCGGCGCGGCCGTGGCGCTGCGCGTTGGTGAGGGTCTCCTGGAGGATCCGGTAGAGGGTGATGCGCTGGGTGATCGAGACGCCGTTGACGGGGAACTCGCCATCCCACTCGGTGGTGGTCTCGCAGTCGGCCCGCACCTCGAAGGCGGTCACGGCGTCCTGGAGGATGTCGCAGAGGCGGCGGTCCTCGAACTGGGCCGGGCGCAGGTGGCCGATCAGCTCGCGCATCTCGTGCAGGGCGCCGCCGACGGTCTCGTAGATGCGCGCGAGCGCCGGGCGCAGCGTGTCGGGGGTGGGCAGCGCGCCGTCCTCGGCGTCGGCGATGTCGGCCTCCAGCAGCTGCACCTCGAGGAGGGCCACCGAGAGCTGCTGGGTGGGCCCGTCGTGGATGTCGAGGCCCATCCGGCCGAGCATGCGCTCGTCGGTCGCGAGGATCTGGGCCATGGCGCGCTCGAGGTTGTCGCGCATCCGGATCGCGTCGAGCACGCCGCCGATCCGCAGGGCGCCCGCCGTGACCGCGTGCGCGCGCAGCGCGTCGCCGGGCAGCGGCGCGGCGCCGGCCACGACAGCAGGCCGCGCGAGAGCGGCGCCACCGGGATCAGCCGCCCGTGGGGGGCCCCGCGGCCGCGAGACGCGCCGACGCGCGAGCGGGTCGTCGGCCTCCGGGGCCGATCTGCCGACTCGCCCGCGATCGTCGCCGCGCGCCGAGAGGGCCGCGCCCGAGCGCCGCGGCTGCCTCGTCGGGCACTCCGGCGGCGGCCACCAGCCGGCCCTCGGCCTCGCGCGGATCGTGGATCCAGACCGCCGCGAGCTCGGCGCCGGCCGCCGCGCGGACGACCTCGGCGAGCTCGGCGACGGCCGCGTCGCCGCGCGAGGGGTCGGCCTCGCGGCAGGCGACGGCGACCAGGGCCGCGACCGCGTCGGTCTGCGAGGGCTCGGCGGCGGACGGACATCCGCGGCTATCGTACCGATCCCCCGATTGGGGGCTCGCCATACGAAAAACAATCGCCTATACCTCCTGTTGCTCCGAACTACCAAGGCGTCTAGGCGACCCGGGACAATCCGGGGCGTAGGGTTTTGCGCAGCGGAGCCCGCTGGCTCCGCGTGTCCACCGGTCACGAGGGAGGGTCCGGCCCGTTGGTTCGTGTGCTCTTGGCCGACGATAACGCGCGTTTCCGCGGAGTGCTCCGGCGGCTGCTGGAGCGCGACCCCGAGATCATCGTCGTCGCCGAGGCGGGCGACGGCGCCGAGGCCCTCGACCTCGCCGAGTCCTACCACCCGGACGTCGTCCTGATGGACGTCTCGATGCCGGGGCTCGACGGACTCGAGGCGACCTACGCCCTCAAGGCCCAGCACCCGGACGTGACGGTGCTGATGCTCTCGGTGGGCGACAAGGAGCAGGAGATCGCCGCCGGCCTCGCGGGCGGCGCGACCGAGTACCTGGTCAAGGGCGGGCCGGCGCGCGAGATCGTGGACGCGATCAAGCGCTACGGACCCGTTCCGGGGACCGCCTGAGCCCACCGCGGGGCGGTGCGCGGGTGCGATTGGGTTGCGAACCCGGTTGGTGACGGGCAGGAGACCAGTTAGTGTGCCGCGAACGTCCTCAAGGAGCCGCTCGGCGCCGCCGATAGACGCTCCTGTGGCAACCACACACGTGCCCAACCCCCCCTCACCGACCAAGACCCCCCTCCGCGTCGCCATCGCGGACGACCACCGGCTGATGCTGGACGGCATCAAGCGGGCGCTCGAGACCGCGCCCGACATCAAGGTCGTGGGCGAGGCGATGAGCGGCGAGGAGATGCTGGCCCTGGTCCCCCGGGTGCGCCCGGACGTGGTGATCCTCGATCTGCGCATGCCCAAGGGCGACGGCCTCACCACCCTGGCCGCGCTGCGCAAGGACTACCCGGACCTCAAGATCATCATCCTGTCGATGTTCGAGGACTCCGAGCACATCGACCAGGCGCTCCACCAGGGCGCCTCGGGCTACGTGGTGAAGTCGATCAACCCCCTCGACCTGCCGTCCACCATCCGCCAGGTCGTCGAGGGCACCGTCTACCACCCGCGCGGTCGCGGCGGCGAGGGCGGCTCCGCCCCCACCGGATCGGGCAGCGGCCACCCCGGCGGACTCACCGACCGCGAGCTCTCCATCCTGCGCCTGGTCGCCGAGGGGCTCTCGAACCTCGACATCGCCAGCAAGCTCTACGTCACCGAGCAGACGGTGAAGTTCCACCTCTCGAACATCTACCGCAAGCTCGGGGTGGGCAACCGCACCGAGGCGACCCGCTTCGCCTACCGCAACGGGATGATCGAGTAGCAGCCGCGGGCGCCGCCTCCCCGGAGGCGGCCGCGCATCAGAGGGGCCGGGCCTCCAGCACGCGCTGGGTGGTCTTGACGCCGTGCAGGCCGGCCTCGGTCGAACGCAACCGCACGCGGGCGCCCGTGCGCCGCGCGAGCACCGCCTGGCCGGGACGCAGCGCGACCGCGATCAGCGCCGAGCCCCCGGGCGCCACCGCGTAGCGCGTCCCCGCGCCGGGACGGGCGCCCGTACGCTCGAGGCGGACGCGGAGGGTCCCGCGGCAGGGCGCCCGAAGGGCCCGGGGGCAGGCGAGCCGGACGGCGATCCGGCCCGTCTCATCGACCCGTGCGATCCGCGTGAGCACCGCGACATTGGCACCCTCCCGGCGGTCGCTGTTGTCGACCGACTCGCAGTCCGGCGAGACGGGCAGGTCCTTCAGGTCGGAGACCAGGGCGTCGGCACCGGCGCCGCAGGCGATCTTGTCGCGCTCACCGTCGCGGGAGACGATCCTGTCCGGCCCGCTCCCGCCGCGGACGACGTCACGGCCGGCGCCCGCGTCGATCGCGGTGGTCGCCGGGTCGCCGAGGACGGTGAGCGTGTCCGCCCCGCCGTTGCCGCGCATCGTCTGGACGACGGCGGCGCCCCCGGGCGGCGAGGTGGTGAGCACCGGCCCGCTGCGCATCTCGAAGGTGTCGCCCCCCTGGCCCCCGATGAGCGTCTCGGCGCGCCCGACGTCGTCCCCCTCCCCGGGGGCGCCGTCGTCCGGGATGGTCGCGACGTTGGACGTCGTGAGCCTGACCCCCTCCGGACGCGCCGAGTAGTCGGCGACGTCCGTCCCGGCGCCGCCGACGAAGGTGTCCGTGGTCCGCGCCGAGGAGCGCGCCCGCAGCGTGTCGTCCCCCGCCCCGCCGAGCATGACATCGGTGCCGCCCGAGTCGCCGAGGAACAGGTCGTCCCCCTCGCCACCCGTGAGCGTGTGGGCGGCGGCGTTGACCGCCTGCAGGGGCGGCTCACCAGGGGAGCCGGCGTTCGGGCCGGCCCGCAGCCCCGACGTCAGCGTGTCGTCGCCGGCCCCGCCGTCGATCGTGGCCGGCACGGGGGAGCCCCCCGCGGCGATGATGAAGGAGAGGTCGTCCGCCCCGTCACCCAGGCGGGCCGTCACCGTACGGCTGAGAGGGCCTTGCACGCTCACGAGGCATTGCACGATCGACGACGACGCCGGCGCGGACACCGCCGCGCAACCGCCGCCGGCGACGACGGCCGTCCCGCCGTCCCGGATGACGCGGAAGCTCTCGTCCAGCACCTGCACGCGCAGCTTCTCGCCGCTGGCGTCCCCCTCGACCAGGAGGCCGCCGGACGGCGAGTACGACGCCGTGGTGCCGAGGGCGGTGGCCGGCAGCAACGCGGCGGCCGTGAGGCCGAGGATCGCGAGACCTCTCGCGCGCCGGACCGGGGTTGCATGGCCGATCGGACGACGCGGGATGTGGGTCATGCCGGCGACGCTCTCACGGATGGCCGCCCGGGGGCAACCGGGCGCACGACGCCGGCGCGCCTGAGCCTTGAGAGCCGCTCCACATCCGCACGGGGAGGGTCGTCAGCCTGGGTAAGGGGCACCGCGTGTGCCAGACTCCCGGCGTGGCCCCGATCACCCCTCTCACGACATCCCTCACCGCCCGGGCGGACGATGGCGAACCTTCCGAAGATCCGCCGAGGCCAGGGGCGCGGGCAGGGACCCGCGAACGCATCCGACGCTGAGCGCGCGCGGCCGGACATCCAGCGCCTGGAATCGTCCGGGCTCACCTGGCTGAACATCGAGGCGCCGACCGAGATCGAGACGGCCTGGCTGGCCGAGCACCACGAGTTCCACCCCCTCGACCTCGAGGACGTGCTCTCGCGCCGGCGCCAGCGCGCCAAGATCGACGAGTACGCCGACTACCTGTTCATCGTCCTGCACTTCCCGCGCTTCGACAAGCGCACGGGGCGGCTGCAGGCGACCGAGCTGAACGTCTTCGTCGCCGAGGACCTCGTGATCACCCTCCCCAACGAGTCGCTCAAGCCGCTGAGCGCCCTCTGGTCGCGCTGCGAGCGCAGCGAGACGGCGCGCGAGCAGTACATGAGCAAGGGCTCGGGGTACCTGCTCTACGAGATCGTCAACACGATGTACGACTACTGCTTCCCGATCCTGGACAAGATCGGCTTCAAGCTCGACTCGATCGAGGACGCCCTGTTCGAGGGCGAGAGCGACGACCTCGTGCGCGACATCTCCAACATCAAGCAGGAGATCATCAACTACCGCAAGATCGTGAAGCCGCAGCGGCCGACCCTGCGCCTGCTGGAGCGCAGCAACCAGCGCTACGCGCCCCAGGACCTCGAGATCTACTTCGACGACATCGTCAACAAGAGCGAGCGGATCTGGGACCTGCTCGAGAACTACAAGGAGGTGGCCGAGGCGCTCGAGGCCACCAACGAATCGGTGATCACCCACAAGCTCAACGACATCATCCGGCTGCTCACGATCCTGTCGGCGGTCATGCTGCCGATGACGCTGATCACCGGCGTCTACGGGATGAACACCGACACGCTGCCGTTCGCGCACGCCGGGGCGTTCTCGTTCGTCTTCCCGATCGTCCTGATGCTCGGCGTCGCCGCCGGGCTCCTGACCTGGTTCCGGCACAAGCGGTGGCTGTAGAGCCCCCCGGCCCCCCGGAGCGGGGGCCCGAGATCATGTGGTCGCCGTGGCGGATGACCTACATCTCGGCGGAGAAGGAGCACGGCTTCGAGGGCCCCTCGTGCGTGTTCTGCGACCTGCCGGCCCAGCACGACGATGCGCGCACCTACATCCTGTACCGTGGCGCGCGCGCGTTCGTGATCATGAACCTGTACCCGTACAACAACGGGCACCTGATGGTGGTCCCCTACGCGCACGTGGACAACCTCGCCGCGCTGGACGAGACCACCCTCGCCGAGATGATGGCGCTCGCGCAGCGATCCCAGGCCGTCCTCCAGGAGTGCATGCGACCGCAGGGCTTCAACGTCGGGATCAACCAGGGCCGCGCCGCGGGCGCGGGCATCGCCGACCACATCCACATGCACATCCTGCCGCGGTGGATCGGCGACACGAACTTCATGACGGCGCTCGGCAACGTGCGCGTCATGCCGCAGCACCTCGACGAGACCTATTCCCTCCTTCTACCGGGGTTCGCCGAATGACCATCGACCCGAGCGTCTTCAAGGCCTACGACGTGCGCGGGGTCTACCCGGGCGAACTCGACGAGGAGGGCGCCGAGGCCGTCGGCGCCGCCTTCATCGCGGTCACGGGGGCCAAGCGCATCGCCGTCGGCCACGACACGCGGCTGTCGTCGCCCTCGATGGCGGCGGCCTTCAGCGCGGGGGCGATCGCCGCCGGCGCGGACGTCGTCGAGCTCGGGCTCTGCGCGACCGAGATGCTCTACTTCGCGGTCGCCGACGGCGGCTTCGACGCCGGCGCCTGCATCACGGCGAGCCACAACCCGCCCCAGTACACCGGGGCCAAGATGGTCACCGCCGGGGCCGTGCCGCTCTCGGGCGACGCCGGCATCGGCGAGGTCGGCCGCATCGCGCTCGCCGGTCCGCCGCACGCGGCCACGCCGGGACGCCGCCATGTCGAGGAGGGCCTGCTCGAGCGGTTCGTGGACAAGTGCATGACCTTCGTCGACCCGAGCGCGATCCGCGGCCTGCGGGTCGTCCTCGACGCGGCCAACGGCATGTCGGGCCTCTACCTGCCGCCGGTGCTCGAGCGGCTCGACATCGACGCGGTCCCCTACTTCCTCGAGCTCGACGGGCACTTCCCGAACCACGAGCCGAACCCGCTCCTGCCGGAGAACCGCGAGTTCATCATCGCGAAGGTGCGCGAGGAGAAGGCCGACCTCGGCATCGCCTTCGACGGCGACGCCGACCGCTGCTTCTTCATCGACGACACGGGCGAGTTCGTGGCGGGCGACTTCCTCACCGCCCTCCTCGCCCGCCATCTGCTGGCCCGCACCGGCCCGGCGACGGTCGTCTACGACCTGCGGGCCTCGTGGGCCGTGCGCGACACCGTCGAGGCGGCGGGCGGCACCGCCGACATGTACCGCGTCGGCCACGCCTTCATCAAGAAGCGCATGCGCGAGATCGACGCGGTCTTCGCCGGCGAGGTGAGCGGCCACTACTACTTCAAGGACTTCTCCTTCGCCGACACCGGGCTGATCCCGGCGCTGCTGGTGATGGAGATGGTCGCCACGACCGGCCGTCCCCTCTCGGAGCTGATCGCCGAGTTCCGCGCGAAGTACCACATCTCGGGCGAGATCAACTCCACCGTCTCCGACGCCCCGGCCGCCATCGAGCGGATCCGCGAGCGCTACGCCGACGGGCGCCAGACCGAGATCGACGGCCTGTCGGTGGAGTACGACGACTGGCACTTCAACGTGCGCTCGTCGAACACCGAGCCCCTGCTGCGCCTCAACCTCGAATCGCTCGTGTCGGAGGCCGACATGGAGCGCCGCCGCGACGAGGTGCTCGAGGTCATCCTCTCCGGGTGAGCGGCACCGCGGCGGTCGTCGAGGCCGAGGATCTCGAGGTCAGGTACCACGGAGGCCCCGAGCCGGCGGTGAGGGGCGTCTCCCTCGCGCTCGGCGCGGGAGAGGGCCTGCTCCTGTCCGGATCGGCGGGGTCGGGCAAGACCAGCCTGCTCCGCGGCCTGCTCGGCCTGGTGGAGCATCGTGGCCGGGCGGCCGTGCTGGGAGCGCCGGTGGGCGCGCCGTCCGCGCGCGGGCGGGTCGGATACGGCCCCCAGGGCGAGCACTTCTCCTCCGGGCTGCGCGTGCGCGAGACGGTCGTCGCGGCGACCGCGCTGCGCCCCTCCGGGGCGGCGAGCCCGCCGGCTGGCCGACGACGCCCTCGAGCGCTCCGGCCTGGCCTACGTCGGCGACTGGCGCACCAGCCGCCTCGACGCCGAGGGCTTCCGGCGCCTGAGCCTCGCGCTCGCGATCGCCGGCGACCCGCCCCTGGTGGTTCTCGACGATCCCTGGGTGCTCTCGGAGACCCTGCGGGAGATCGCCTCGGCGCGGGCACGCGGCGCCGCGGTGCTGGTCGCCGCACAGCGCCCCGGAGGCCTGGCGCCCGCCCTCGGGCGGCGGATCGTCCTCGCCGACGGGGTCGCGCGATGAATCGCATCCTCGCCCTCGTGACGATCCAGCTGCGCCGCGTGAGCCGCCGGCCGTGGATCCAGGTGGGCGTCGACCGCCGGCCTCGCCCTGGCGGTGGTCGCCGTGGCCGTGGCCGCGACGCATGAGGGCGCCGCTGCGCGAGGACAGCCTGCGCCGGAGCGCCGCGGCGCTCCTCCTGCTCGGCGGGCTCGCGCTCGCGCTCGCGCTCGGCAGCGCCGCGCTGAACCTCGACGCCCAGAACGGCCACTTCGGCTTCCTGGCCGGATCGGGCGCATCGCGCCCCGAGCTGGCGGCCGGTGCCGTCGGCGCGCGGCTGGTGGTGCTCATCGCCGCCGGGGCCGCCTGGGCGGTCGTGCTCCAGGCGGGGAGCCTGATCCTCGGGCTCGGGCTCGACGGCCCGCTCGCGGTGCACACGCTCGCCGTCGGACTGGGGCTCGTCGTCGCGATGCTCGCCGCGGCGGCCGCCAGCTCGATCGTGGGCCCGGTGGCGGCGGGGATCTTCGGCGGCTCGGTCTACGTCGTCGCCCAGGCCGCGGTGAACCTGAAGGCGGCGGCCGACCAGGGGCTGATCGGCACGGCCGACGCCGGCGTGCGGATCCTGTACTACATCGTGCCGCGCACGATCACCTCGCCGATGATCGCCGGGCTCCAGCTGCGCAACGAGGCCGGACCGGCCGCTCCGCGCGTCGAGATCAACGACAACACCGTCATCGTCGCGGGCGTCGGGCTGGGATTCGGTGGCGTGGACGCTCGCCTGGTGCGTGCTGCTGGCGCTGCTCTGCGCCGCCGGCCTGCGCCGCCGCCCCCTGAACTGAGGCCGCGCATCCGGCGCACCGCCGGAAGGACGGCGACCCGCGCGAGCGTGAGGAGCTAGGCCGCGACCTCGTCGCGCGTGACGGGCTCGTAGAGCGTGCCGCGCTCGGCGGGGACCTTGCCGCCGTTGCGGATCAGGTTCTGCATGCGCTCCTGCGAGAGGCCGAGCGGCGTCTGCACCGTCGTCGCGTGCGCGATGCGCTCCTCGGTGAGCGTGCCCGACAGGTCGTCGAGCCCGTAGGAGAGCGCCTCGGAGGTGATGTCCTCGCCCAGCATGACCCAGTGCCCCTTGATGTGGGGGAAGTTGTCCAGGAAGAGGCGCGCCACGGCGATCGTGCGCAGCTTCTCCTCGCGGGTCGGGCCCGGCAGGTAGGCGAAGTCGGTGTTGCCCGGGAGGAACGGCAGCGGGATGAAGGCCTGGAAGCCCCCGGTCTCGTCCTGCAGCTCCCGGAGCTGGCGCATGTGGTCGACCTGCTCCTCCGGCGTCTCGAAGTGGCCGAAGAGCAGCGTCGCGTTGGTGCGCATGCCCTGGGCGTGCGCCTCGCGGTGCACCTCGAGCCAGGTCTCGGCCGGAACCTTGCGGTCGGCGATGATCTTGCGGACCCGCGGGCTGAACACCTCGGCGCCGCCGCCCGGCATCGTGTCGTGGCCCGCGGCGCGCAGGCGGCGCAGGGCCTCGGCGTGATCGACCTTCGAGATGCGGGCGATGAAGTCGACCTCGACCGCCGTCAGGGCGGTGAGCGACACGTGCGGCAGCTGGGCCTTCAGCTCGGAGAAGAGCTCCTCGTAGTACGGGAGGTCGTACTCCTTGGTCATGCCGCCGACGATGTGGAGCTCGGTGATGCCGAGCTCCGACAGCTGGGCTGCGCGATCGACCAGGTCGTCCACGCTGTAGGCGTAGGCGCGCTCGTCCTTCTCGGTCCAGACGGCGAACGCGCAGAACCCGCAGCCCACCACGCAGATGTTGGTCGGGTTGAGGTGCGCGTTGACGTTGTAGGTGATCGCGTCCGAGTACCTGCGGCGCACCACGGCGTCGGCGGCGGCGCCGAGGGCCTCGAGGGGCGCATCCTGGAAGAGGGCGATGGCCTCCTCCGGGGTGATGCGCTCGCCGTCGGCGGCGCGCGAGAGGACGTTGTCGATCATCTGGGCCCAGATTACCAGGGGTCCTCGACAGCGTGACCGGACACCCGTCACGGGCGGGCCGCGCTAATCTGCCCTCGTGCCGGAGCATGCTCTCAAGGAGTGGGCGGTGACCATCGCCGCCCTCGCGGCGGGCGACCAGGTGCTGATCGTCCGCAAGGGGGGCATCGGCGAGAAGCGCTTCGAGCTGCCCCACCCCCGCTTCCACCTCTTCCCCACCTACGCGCACCAGCGCCCCGAGCTGGTGAAGCCCGAGGCCCGGCAGCGCTTCGCCGATCCGCTCGCCCAGCGCGAGGAGCCCGCCCGGCTCCCGCTGGCGGTGTACGCCGAGCTCCACTCGGCGCACCCGATCGCCGACCCCGACGCGCTGGCGGCGATCGACCCGCTCCACATCCTCTCGCCCGAGTACGCCGCCGAGCGGCTGAAGTGGCGGCGCATCCACCCGCTCTGGGCGGCCGTCCTGCGCGTGTGGACGCTCGCCGAGCCCCCGGTCCTCGAGGTCGGCCCCGAGCACGGCGGCTGCGTGAGCTGGGTCGACCTGCCCGAGTCGATCGGCCCTCCGGGCGATCGCGTGCCGGCCCTCTCGGACGAGGACTTCGCGGCCTCCGCCGCGGCCGTCGAGACGGCCCTGGCCTCGGCCGGGGTGATCGGGTGACGCGCAGCCACGTCCTGGTGTGCCGGGGGCCCGAGTGCTCCTCGCGCGGGGCGCAGGACGTGTACACGGAGATGGCGTCCCAGGTGTTCACCCAGGGCCTCTCCGCCCGGGTCGTGCAGACCCAGTGCGGATGCGTCGCCCCGATGTGCGGGAGCGGCCCGGTGGTCTGCAGCTACCCGACGGGCGCCTGGTACGCGGGGGTCTCACCGGGCGATGTGGCGGAGATCGTGCGCCGGGACCTCGCCGGCGGCGAGGTCGTCGAGAGATTGGTCGGACAGCGACTGGAGGGGGACGGATGAGCCACACCCAGGCCTTCGACGACCTGCTCGCCGAGCAGGCGGACGATTGGTCGTTCTTCGAGGTGTACGTCACGCTCGACGACGCCCGCCAGCTCTCGGAGGCCCGCGTCTCGCTGGCCCGCGCCAACGCGCGCCCGGTGCGCACCGAGGCCGACCACGACTTCGAGATCACGGTCGCCAACACCCAGGGCCACGGCGCGCGCGCCGGCGTGGTCCGCTCGGCGCTGCGCATCCTCGACGACCGCGGGATCACCGGCCGCACCTGGGGCGGCGCCGCCCGCAGCATCACCCGCCCCGCCCCGCCGCACCGCTACGGGCCGTAGGGCCCGGCCGATGCTGCGCGACGAGGACGACCTCCAGCTGCTGGCCGAGCTCGGAGGGGTGCTCGACCAGACGGTGACGGCGGCGGGACTGTCGTCGGGCTCGTACCTGATCCTCCGCGAGCTGGTGGCCGCGCCGGGGCCTCACCCGGTGACCGCGCTCGCCGAGGGGTTCGGGGCCGACCCCGAGGAGATCGCCGTCGCTCTGCAACCGGCTGGTGGGCGCGGGGCTCGCGGCGACGCGCGGCAGCGGGCTGGAGGCCACCGACGCCGGGCGCGAGACCGCCGCGGCCGTGGAGGACGACGCCAACGAGGCGATGCGCGCCTACGTGGTCGAGCGCCCCCACACCGCGACCGTCTACGGCCTGGTGGCCTCCATGCAGAGCGGCCGCTTCACGGTGGAGGACCTGCTGGCGTTCCTCGCGGAGGGCCCCACCGACGAGGACGCGTGAGCGTCTCCTTCGCCATCCCGCTCGTGATGGTGGTCGCGCTGTTCGCGCTGATCGTCGGGCTGATCGTCTCCCGGAACCGGCGCGAGCGCTGACCCCGGTCCTCAGGCCTCGTCGCGCGAGGAGTACACCCCCCAGAGCGCGATGAGGATCCCGAGGGCGAGCAGGAACGCCCCCGCGGTGCCCAGCCCGTTCAGGACGTAGGTCGCGAAGGTCGCGCCGCGGTCGACGCCCGAGCCGTCCTCCAGAGCGGTCTCGACCACGGCGATCTGCAGACCCGCTGCGCTCGCGACCAGCAGCAGGCCGAGACTGGTCGCGACGAACGCGAGCCCGTGCGGGGGTCGTGACATCGGTGCCTCCCGGTGCGCGTCATGGTGGGCGGGGAGACTAACGCCGTGGCCGCGGACCGGGAAACCGTGACTCAGAAGCGGAGAGCGCTCTCCCCGAGGGCCGACCAGACGTCGAGCTTGGTGCGGACGCGCTTGATGACCTCGTCGGTGAAGTCGTCGGTGCCGCAGTGCGCCGCCGAGGTCGGCGGTGCGGATGTCGTCGCCGATCGCCTCGAGCGCGCTCTCGTAGATCGCCCGCGACACGACCGGCGCGTGCACGCCGCCCATGTAGGGCAGCACCGAGGCGGCGGCGAGGATCATCGCGAGCGGGTTGGCCACGTTCTTGCCCTGCAGCGTCGGCGCCGTGCCGTGCGGAGCCTCGGCCATGACCGCCGACGCGCGGAACTCGTCGTCGAAGGCGAGCAGCTGCGACTCGGCGCCGGCGATCGAGCCGAAGAGCTGCAGCACCATGTCCGACAGGCAGTCGCCGTCGCGGTTGAGCGCCGGGACGACGAGCGCGTCGCCGGAGTGGCTGATCAGCGCCGCGTAGAGGGCGTCGATCAGCAGCGGCTTGTAGCGGACGTCGGGGTGGCGGGCGGCCGCGGCGTCGAGCTCCTCCTTGAGCATGCCCTCGTACACCGGGGAGACCGTCCACTTGGGGCCGCCGAAGACGGTCGCGTGCATGCGCCGGGCCTGCTGGAAGGAGAACTCGGCCACCGCCCGGCAGGTGCGGCGGGAGATGCGCTCGATGCGCCAGGCGATCTCGTCGTCGCCCTCCATCTCGCGGTACTCGCGCGCGTTGTAGGCGTCGTCGACGGCCATGCGGACGATCGAGATCGGGCGCGTGGATGCCGCCGAGCGGCCGCACGCCCGACAGGCGCCGGCCGGTGCGGATGATGACCTTGCCCCCGATGGCCTCGCGCAGGAGGGCGTTCGGGCTGCCGACGTCGCCGGCGTCCTCGGGGGTGACCGTGGCGGCCTTGAGGCCGAAGCCGTGGCGCTTGGTCGCCTCGGCCGCGTCGAAGACCACCTGGTTCCTGGTGTTGCGGCGATTCTCGAGCGACAGGTCGTAGCGCTCGATGGTGATCGGCAGGCCCGTCACCGCGGGGTCGATCACCCGCAGGGCCTCCTCCAGGAGCTCCTGGCCGGTCTGGTCGCCCTCCATCACCACGAGCGTCCTGGGTCCCGGTGAATCGGCTCACGCCGTCTCCTCCATCGCATACACGCGGATCCGCGGCTCCTTGCCGAGCCGCGAGGCCAGCCCGGAGATCTCTTCGGCAGTCTCGGGGCGCCGCGTGAAACCGATCGGCATCCTCGTGCCGGTCCCACTCGGCAAGGCAACCGTACTCGCCGGCCCCGGCGTCGACGAAGAGCACGTGGCGACGGCAGCCGTGCGCGGCCGCGGCCAGCCGGCGCGCGATCGCCCGGGCCTCCTCGAGGCTGTCCGGGCCCGAGACGGAAGGAGACCTCGGTGCCGAAGCCGCTCACGGCGCGCCGGGCGGGCGAAGGCGGGTGAGGTGCGCCGCCAGCATCTGCGTGGCGCCGTCCTCGCACTCGGGCATCGCCCCCGCCAGCCGATCGGCGAGCCGCTCGGCGGCGCCGGCCCGCCCGGCACCCTCCTCGACCGCCTGCAGCGCCGCGACGGGTCTCGGGGGTCAGGGTGTCCTGCACGGCGACCAGGGGTTCGGATGCCCTCACGAAGCAGGGCGTAGGCGCCGACGAGGCGCTCCTGCAGCGCCACGCCCTCGTCGAGGGCGGGCAGCGAGGCGAGCGCCCGCAGGGGGGCCTCGCGCCACGCGGCCAGCTCCAGAGCGCGCATCGCCACGACCTCCAGGGCCTGGGCGACGGCGGCCGGATCGCCGCCGAGCGCCAGGAACCCCCCGACCGCGCGTGCGAGCTCGCGCAGGGCGGCGGCGTCGACCAGCGCCTCGACGGTCTCCCAGAGAAGGCTCGCCGACGCGGCCTCGCGCGCCCGGCGTTCATCGATCTCGGCCGCGAGGTCGCCGGTGAGGCAGAGGAAGGCGGGGCCCTCGAACGCCGCCAGATAGCTGCGACGCCCCTCGGCCGGCTCGACGGCGCGCACCCCGAGCGGCGGGCGGCCGGCGAGGCCGGCGGCCGCGGCGTGCGCGGAGGCGAGCCGGTCGACCAGCCGGCCGATCGCCTCGTCGTCTGTGGCCGCAGCGCTCATCCCGGTCACTGTGGCAGAACCCGGCGACGGCGTCCCGATCGCCCCCGCGTACACTCGGACGCGTGACCGGGACCGCGCAGACCCCTCCGCCTCCTCCGGGGGATCTTCCCGGGACGGCGGTGATCGGGCGCGCCCTCGAGGGCGCGCTGCGCGAGCGCGTGCCCCGGGAGATCCCCGGCCCCGGCCGGCGAGCGGCGGTGCTGGTGGTGCTCTACGACCACCATGACGAACCCCACCTGCTGCTCACCAAGCGCAGCGAGGCGATGCCCTCGCACCCGGGGCAGATCTCGCTGCCGGGCGGTGTGATCGACGAGGGGGACGCACTCCGCGCGGGACGCGGCCCTGCGCGAGACCGAGGAGGAGGTCGGCATCCCCCGCGCCGCGTTGCGCGTGGTCGGGGAGCTGGACGACGTCGGGACGATGTCCTCGGGCTTCATCATCCGGCCGTTCGTCGCCGTCCTCAGCGGCGCGATGGTCGCCGTGCCGAGCGATGCCGAGGTGGCGCGGGTCATCGACGTGCGCGTCGGCGACCTGCTCCGTGCCGACGCGGCGCTCCCGCCCGACCCTCCCCTGCGCGACCTGCGCTACCCGCTGGCGGGCGAGGACGTGTGGGGGGCGACGGCGCGCATCCTGCGCACCTTCTGCAGCGTCACCCGGTTCGCGCTCAGCCTGGACCCCGTCTGAGCCGAGCGATCCGCGCCTACCGCGCCGCGGGATGCGACGACGGACCCGGACTCAGCGAGCGGGCGGCACCAGGGGCGCACGCGGGGGCAGATCCGGCGCGCTGACGTTGCCGCTCTCGCCCTGTCGTCCGAGCCGGTCGAGACGCTCGAGGTGAGCGGCGAGCTCGGCCTGGCGAGCGTGGTCGGGCGGGAGCGCCGCCGCGTACTGGGCGACCCGGTCGCGCACCTGGAAGGCGAAGTGCGGGGTGGCCGCTCCGACCAGCTGGGCGAGCACGTCCTCGGACGGGATGTCGTGAACGTGTTGGAAGACCGACATGACCGCAGGGTACCAGCGCGGGCCGCCACCGGGATACGATGCCCCATGGCCGGCGTTCGCCGCGCGCTGCTGGGCCTCTGGCTGGAGATCCGGGTCATCCCGGTGCTCCTGTGGTCCTACACCGCGATCACGCTCGGAACCGCGCTCGCGTGGCGCGATGGCGACGGTGTCTCCGTGGCCGGCTATCTGACGGCGATCAGCGTCGGGCTCCTGCTGCAGGGACTCGTGGCCCACTGCGTCAACGAGATCGCCGACTGGCGCTCGGGCACCGACCGCGATCCGTCGCCCCGGGTGATCAGCGGCGGGAGCAAGGTGATCGCCTCGGGCCTGCTCGGACCCGCGGGCCCTGGCCGCGATCGGCACGGCGGCGGCGGTGATCGCCGCCGTGGTCGGACTGGTGGCGGCGATGACATGGGGCTGGATCCTCGTGGTCTACGGCCTCGCGGGCCTGGCGGGGGCCGTCTTCTACACCCTGCCCCCGCTGCGGGCGGCCTATCGCCCGTTCACCGGCGAGGCGATCGCCTTCGCATGCATCTGGGGCTGCGTGACGGGCGCCTACGTCCTGCAGCGCGGCGAGCTCTCGGGCGGCGCGGCGCTCGCGGGGATCGCCTACGCGGCCTCCTGCGTGGCGATGCTGATGATGCACCACTACCTCGACCGCGTCCCCGACAGCCGCGCCTTCCCGCCCAAGACGACGACCATCGTCCTGCTGGCGGGCGCCGGGCGGCGCTACGCGGTGCTGTGGGCGGCCATCGCCCTGGCCGGCGCGCTGGCGCTGACGGCGCTGGTGGACGACCGCTTCCTGATCGCCGCGATCGGCTTCGCGCTGGCGCTGGTGCTCCACTGCGGGGTGGCGCCCGACGACCCCGGCTCCGTGACGCGGGCGGAGCTCGGGGTGATCCTCCTCGGGATGGCCGCGGGCCTGGGCACCGCCGCCGCCCTCGCTCCCCCGCTCCTGTGGGCCCTGGTCCCGGCGGTCGTGCTCGTTCCGCTCGAGCTGGTGCTGTCCGGGGCGGCGCACCGCGACCTGATGGCCGCGCGTGCGCGGCCCGAGCCGGCCGTGGAGCGCCGCTCGTGAGGGCGGGCGCGCAGGGGCGCGTCCCCGCCCGGTCCCCGCTCCGAGCGATATCGGCGGGACCGGCGCGACGGCCCGTGCGGGCGGGCTGGGCTATCATCGGGCGCCCCGAGGGACGGGTTACGCGCAGACGATCATGGCCATGAGAGACGACGACAAGCTGGTGCGCCAGCTCTCGCTGGTCGCCTTCCTGATGTCGCAGCAGCGACCGGTGACCGCCGACGAGATCCACGAGGCGGTGGAGGGCTACGGCGGGATGACCGAGCAGGCCTTCCTGCGGCGGTTCTACGCCGACCGCGCGGAGATCGAGGCCATGGGCCTGCGCCTCGCGGTGGAGCGCCCGGGCGACGACCCCTTCCAGGGCGACCTCTACGCGCTGCCGCCCGAGAACTACTACCTGCCCGAGCTCGACTTCGACCAGGCCGAGCTGTCGGCGCTGCAGACCTGCCTCTACCTGCTCGAGGGCCAGTTCGCCTACGCCGAGCCGCTGCGCCTGGCGCTGCAGCACCTCACCCTGGGGCGGCCGAGCCCGCTCGACGACCACGCCGCGCGCACCGTGTCGGTCAACCTGCTCGGGGGCGACTACTCGCCCGAGGTGGCCGCGCACCTCACCAAGATCGAGTCGGCCATCAGCCGGCGCAAGACGATCCGCTTCACCTACTACTCGATCGGCCGCGACGAGCGCTCCGAGCGCGAGATCGACCCCTACAGCCTGCTCTACTCGGCGGGCAACTGGTACATGGTCGGCTTCTCGCACGAGCGCGATGCCAGCCGGATCTTCCGGCTCTCGCGCATCGAGGGGCGGATCACCTTCAAGACCCGGGCCGAGCACGACTTCCCGGCGCCCCAGGACTTCGACCTCTCGCGCTACCGGGACAGGGCGCCGTGGCAGCTGGAGGGCGCCGAGCACCAGGCGACGATCGCCCTGACGCCGACCATCGCCTGGTGGGTCGAGCAGATGTTCGGCGGCTACGGCACCACCGTCATCGCCGCCGACGGCTCGGGCGTCTACACGACCGCCTTCAACAACCGCCGCGAGCTGGTGTCGTGGATCCTCGGCCTGGGCGCCGAGGCCGAGGTCGTCGAGCCCCCGGAGCTCCGCGAGGCCGTCGTGGAGGCGCTCGAGCTCGTCGGCGAGCGCCACCAGGTCGGCGGCGGCGCGCCCACCCCCTCACCCCGGCGCCGGCACCCGCCGTGACCGCGGCCCAGGCCGCCGCCGCGAGCGCGACGCCGGCCGGCGCACCGAGCCAGGGGACGCCCGAGCGCGTCGTCCCGGCCGAGCGCTTCGCGCGCCTGCTGGCGCTGATGACGCTACTCCTGGCGGCCTGCGGCGAATCGGCCGAGGCGCACATCCCGATCGCCGAGCTGCGGGCGACGCTGAACCTCGATCGCCGGGTGCTCGAGGACGACATCGGCCTCCTGAACCTCATCAACTTCGGGGGCGGGTGCTACGCCCTCTACGCCCAGATCGAGGGCGACACGGTGGCCGTGCAGAAGGAGACCTACGGCGACCGCTTCGCGCGCCCCGCCCGCCTCTCGCCCCTCGAGGCGAAGGCGCTCCTGTGGGCACTCGATTTCATCGGCGACCGCCTCCCCATCGAGGCCGGCGGGTCGCTCAGCTCGGTGCGGGCCAAGGTCGAGGCGGCCATGGGCAGCGAGGGCCTGCCGACGGTGGAGCTCGGGCGCGCCCAGAACGCCAACGCCGGGGTGGCCGCCGCCGTGAGCCACGCGATCCGCGAGGACCGCCTGCTCGAGATCGACTACTGGACCGAGTCGCGCGGCGCGATCACCAAGCGCATGATCGAGCCCCACCTGCTCGTCAACACGCAGGACGCCTGGTACGTCGTGGCCTTCTGCCGCCGCGCCGACGGCCAGCGGACCTTCCGCCTCGACCGGATCCGCAGCGCCGTGCTCCAGGAGGACCGCTTCGACCGACGGCCGGAGATCGCCGTGTCGGGTCCCTACCTGCCCTGGGGCGCGCACCCCCAGCCGGGCGAGACCGTCGCCCAGAGCGCATCGGTGTGGTGCAACCCGGCGCTGGCGCGCTGGATGCTGGAGAAGCACCACTCCCGCGAGCGCTTCGCCGACGGATCGGTGCTGGTCGAGATCCCCTACGCGAGCGAGGACTGGCTCGTGAAGGAGCTCCTCAAGTACCAGGGCGACGCCGTTCTCTTCGAGCCGGTGGCCCTGCGGCGCACGGTCGCCGACCTCGCCGAGGAGGTCCTCGGCCGCTACGGCGCCGATCGCCCGAGCGACGGACAGAGGCGCCGGGCCCCCACCCGCTGACCCGGTCGTGGCCTGTCAGGCCACGGGGTCGCGCGGCGAGGGCGCGGCCCAGAACCGCTGACCCTCTCCACGCACCGCCAGCCCCTCCACTTCCAGAAGCGCGAGGGCTCCAGCGATCGTGGCGGCGTCCTCCTGCAGCTCGTCCGCGAGCCGGTCCGCCCCCATCGGCTCCCGGCAGAGCTGGTCGTGCACGCGACGGGCGAGGCCGTCGAGATGCGGCGGCGCAACGGGTGGCGGCTCGCGCCACGCCGCGCCGGGCAGCTCGGCCGCGAGGTCCTCCACCGACTCCAGCAGCCCGGCTCCCGCGCGCAGGAGGCCGTTGCACCCCTCCGACTCGCGCGCCCCGGGCCAGCCCGGCACCGCGAGCACCGGCCGCCCCAGGTCCAGGGCGAAGTCGGCCGTGATCAGGGCGCCCGAGCGACGCCCCGCCTCGATCACCGCGACGACACCCGCCAGGCCGGCGACGATCCTGTTCCGCGCCGGGAAGCGCCACGGAGCGGGGGCGGTGCCCGGCCAGTACTCCGAAACCAACGCGCCCTCGACGGCGATCCGCCGCGCCAGATCGCGATTGCGCCGGGGGTAGGCGACATCCACGCCGCAGCCGAGCACCGCCACGGTCACGCCGCCGGCGGCGAGAGCGCCCTCGTGGGCGGCGGCGTCGATCCCGTGCGCCAGGCCGCTGACCACGACCGCCCCCCGCTCGGCGAGCGCCGCGCCCAGCCCCCGGGCGAACGCGGCGCCCTGCGGTGTCGCGCGCCGGCTCCCCACCACCGCGACCACCGGATCCGCCGCGAGACGGGCGAGCACCACCTCGAGCGGACCGCGCGCGAAGAGCCCGAAGGGCGGGTCGGGCAGCGGCCGCAGCGTCGCCGGATACCGCGGGTCCGCCATCCCGACGTGCCCGATCCCGGAGGCCGCGAGCCGGGCATCGTCGGCATCCGGGTCGATCCGGGAGCGAGCGCGGTGAGCGAGGTCGAGCTCCGCGCCCGCACAGCGCAGCAGACGCCCCAGCTCGGCGCGATCGGCACGCCAGAGTCGCTCCGGACCGCCCGCGGCCCGGGAGGCGCGCTGGAGATCGCGGCCGAGCGCCTGCGACATCCGCGCGAGCCCCAGCGCCCAGTCGCCCCGCCCGCTCATACCGGGCCCCCCGGGCCGGCCGGGACGCGGTATCCGAGCGCCTCGGCCAGATGGTCGGCGCGGACCTCGCCACCGCCCTCGAGGTCGGCGATCGTCCGCGCCACCCGAAGGAGCCGGTCGTGGGCGCGTGCCGAGAGGGCGAGCCGGTCGACCGCCCGGCCGAGGAGGGTGCGCGCTGCCGGATCGAGCTCCGCCGCCCGCCGCGCCTCCGCGGGCCCGAGCTCCGAGTTCGGGCGCGCCTGGCCCCGGTCGGCGGCCCGCGCCCGCGCGGCGGCGACCCGCGCCCTCACCGTCTCGCTGGACTCCGCGCGCGAGCGGCCCATCAGCTCCTCGCGGTCGAGCCGCGGAACCTCGACGTGCAGGTCGATGCGGTCGGCCACCGGCCCCGAGAGGCGCGCGCGGTACGCCTCGGCGCGGCCGGGGGGGCACACGCACCGGCGCACCGGATCGCCGTCGAAGCCGCACGGGCAGGGGTTGCCGGCGCACACCAGCAGCGGCCGAGCCGGGAAGCGGGCGCTCATCATCGAGCGGGTGACGTCGATACGGCCCTCCTCCAGCGGCTGGCGCAACGCATCGAGGGCGGATGGCGCGAAGGCGCAGACCTCGTCGAGGAAGAGGACGCCGTGGTGGGCGAGGCTGACCTCGCCGGGGCGCGGGATGCGCCCGCCCCCGACCAGCCCGGCCGCCGACACCGTGTGGTGGGGGGCGCGGAAGGGCCGGCGCACGACCAGCGGGCACCCGGGGTCCAGGAGCCCCGCCACCGAATGGATCCGCGTGACCGCGAGCGCCTCCTCGAGCAGCAACGGCGGCAGGATCCCCGCAAGCCGTCGCGCGAGCATCGTCTTGCCGCCGCCCGGAGGGCCGACCATGAGCATCGAGTGCCCGCCCGCGGCGGCCACCTCGAGCGCGCGGCGCGCCGACACCTGGCCGCGCACCTCCCCCAGGTCGGGCCCCGGAGCCGCCTGCGCGCCGGCGAGCAGCGCGTCGGCATCGACCACGACCGGCCGGTACTCGGCACGCCCCTCCAGGATCTCGACCGCCATCCTCAGAGTGGGTACGCCGATCACCTCCACCCCGGGGACCAGCGCCGCCTCGGCGGCGTTCGCCGCGGGCACCACGATCCTCGCCCACCCCTCGCGAGAGGCGTGCTCGGCCATGGCGATCGCTCCCGGTACCGGCCTCAGCGTTCCGTCGAGGGCGAGCTCGCCGAACGCCCCGAGCCCGCCGAGCACGGACGCGGCCATCTGCCCGGACGCCGCCAGGATGGCGAGCGCCAGCGGCAGGTCGTACTGGGGCCCGGCCTTCCTCAGGTCGGCGGGGGCGAGGTTCGCCACGATGCGGCGGGCCGGCACGGTGAAGGCCTGGTTCGCGAGCCCCGAGCGCACGCGCTCACGCGCCTCCTGCACCGCGACGTCGGCAAGGCCGACCACCGCGAACGAGGGCAGGCCGGCGCGCAGATCGACCTCCACCTGGACGGTCGAGGTCTCGAGGCCGAGGACGGCGGGGCTGAGGAGCTGGGCGACCACTCCCCCACGCTCCCACCGTTGACGCGAACCGATCTGCGCCGAAGAGTGCCGAGGGGGCACCGCCACCACGACGGCTCGCGGCACACCCGAAGGCCTAACCTACGAGCAGACCAAGGAGGTCGTCATGCAGTTCGACCATGTGGCCCAGCAGGTCCCCGACATCGCCCAGGCGATCGAGTGGCAGCGGAGCACCGTCCCGGACACGAGGGTCCTCCACCAGGACGCGACCTGGGGGCTCGTCGAGTCGGGCGGCGTGAAGATCGCGTTCGTCCTGCCGGAGCAGCACCCGCCCCACCTCGCGTTCCGGGTCGGCGCGGACGAGCTCGAGCGCCTCGCCGCGGCCAACGGCGCGACGATCGCGACCCACCGCGACGCGACCCGCAGCATCTACCTGGTCGGCCCGGGGTCGCTGCAGACCGAGATCATCCACTACCCCGATACGGAGGCCCCTGCGTGAGCACCTACGCGGCCATCGCCGAGCTCCCCCTGCGCATCGAGGAGTACTCCCTCGAGGTGCGCGCGCTCGACCTCGGCCCCGACTTCCGGCGGCTCACGACGGTGATCCGCCTGCGCGGCGGCGATCACGAGGGGGTCGGCGAGGACGTCTGCTACGACCCGGCCGAGCACGAGACCCAGGCCGCGGCCGGCCCCGTGCTCCCGCTGGCCGGCACCTTCTCGATCGAAGGGTTCTCGCGCCATCTCGAGGGCCTCGACCTCTTCCACGCCGGCCCCGCCACGCTGGAGGCCTCGCGCGACTACCGGCGCTGGGCCTACGAGAGCGCCGCACTCGACCTGGCCCTGCGCCAGGCGGGCAGGTCGCTCGCCGAGGTCCTGGGGCTGCCGCTCTCACCCGTGCGCTTCGTCGTCTCCACCCGGCTCGATGACCCCCCGAGCGCCGAGCGGGTGGAGCGCTGGCTGCGTCGCGACCCCACCCTGAGGTTCAAGCTCGACCCGACCGACGACTGGTCGCACGAGATGATCCGTGAGCTCGCCGGGCTCGACGCCGTCGATGTGATGGACATGAAGGGCCAGTACGACACGGTGCCCTTCGGCGTGCCGCTCGCGCCGCACACCTACAAGGAGATCATCGCCTCCTTCCCCCACGCGCTGATCGAGGACCCCAAGCTCACCCCCGAGCTGCGGCCGACGCTCGAAGGGCACGAGGACCGGGTGACCTGGGACGCGCCGATCCACTCGGTCCAGGACATCCTCGACCGGGAGTGGCCGCCGCGCGTCGTCAACATGAAGCCGTCGCGCTTCGGGCCCCTCAGCCGCCTGTTCGCGGCCTACGACCACCTGCGCGACAACGGCATCGCCGCATACAGCGGCGGCCAGACCGAGCTCGGCCCGGGCCGCGGGCAGGTGCAGTACCTGGCCTCGCTCTTCCACCCCGATGCTCCGAACGACATCGCCCCGAGCGGCTACAACGAGCCGGTTCCGCCCGCGAGTCTGCCCTCGAGCCCCCTGCCGGTGTCGGCCACCCCCACCGGCTTCCGCTGGGAGGGGTGACCGGCGCCGGCACACGCCCGCAGCTGATCTGAGCCACCCCGGGGCTGGACCCGCGCGGAGCCGGCGGCCCAGCCTGGGGGCATGGGAGAGCGCAGCGAACGCGGACGGCACGGCGAGCGGGCCGCGCGGCGCCACCTGACGCGGCGGGGCTGGACGATCCTCGCCGAGCGCTGGCGCGGCGCGGGCGGCGAACTCGACCTGGTCGCCGCCCGCGGGATGACGGTGATCGCGTGCGAGGTGAAGACCCGCGCCGACCCGGGCGCCCTCGCCGAGCCCCTCACGGTGGCCCAGCGGGAGCGGATCGCGCGCGCGATGGAGGCCTTCGTCAGCCTGCACCCGGCGCTCGCCGGGCGCGATCTTCGGCTCGACCTGATCACCGTCCGGCCGGGCCGGCTGAGAGCGCGCGTCCACCACCGGCCCGGAGTCGTCTCGCTCCCCGACGCCGCGGGGGAGGCGATCAGCTCGCGGGGTACGCCACCGAGCGGAAGGAGCGGCGGTGGAGCGGTGTGAGGCCCTCCTCCTGAAGGGCGCTGCGATGGTCGAGCGTCGCGTAGCCCACGTGGGACGCGAACCCGAACCGCGGGTAGGCCGCGGCCACGGGCCCGGCCATCAGCCGGTCGCGGGTGGTCTTGGCGATCACCGACGCGGCGGCGATGGACGCGCTCAGGTGGTCGCCGCCGACCACCTGGCGATGCTCCGGGGCGGCTTCGCCGAGGCGGAAGCCATCGACCAGGCAGACGTCCGCGCAGGGCTCGATCGCCGCCAGCGCACGGGCGAGCAGCCGCAGGTTGGTGCGGTGGAGGCCGTCGCGGTCGATCGTGGCCGGAGAGGCGCAGAGCACGACCACCTGTTCGGCGTGGCGCATGACGGCATCGGCCACCCGCGCCCGGACCTCAGGGCGCAGACGCTTCGAATCGTCGAGGTCGCCCAGAGCACGCCGGCCGGCGGGTGTCAGCGCCTCGAGGTCGAGGCACACCGCGCGACGACGAGCGGGCCGGCCAGGCATCCGCGCCCGGCCTCGTCCACGCCCGCGACGCGGCGCGCGCCGAAGGCCCGGTCATGGGCGAACAGCCGCACCGCGGGCCGGTGGGCTCCCGGTCGCCTGCGACCGCCCACGCGCGCCCCGGACCCGCCCTCCGGCTAGGTGCGCTGCTTCTCGCGGATGCGGGCCTTCTTGCCGATCTTGCCGCGCAGGTAGTACAGCTTGGCGCGGCTGACGTCGCCCTCCATCACGCGCTCGATCTTCTCGATCTTGGGCGAGTGGACGGGGAACGTGCGCTCGACGCCGACGCCGAAGCTCTGCTTGCGGACCGTGAAGGTCTCGCGGCTGGTCGATCCCTGGCGCTTGATGCAGGTGCCCTCGAAGACCTGGACCCGCTGGCGGGTGCCCTCGACGACGCGGAAGTGGACCTTCACGGTGTCGCCGGCCTGGAAGACCGGGATGTCGTCGCGAATCTGCTCGCGCTCAAGGCTCTCGATGACGCTCACGGCGCGTGCTCCTGGCTCGGCGTGCCCGGGTCGGGTCCCGGCAAAACGACCGGGAGCATAGCAAGGGATGCGCGGTGGTCGAAGGCGCGCCGCACGAGGGGCTCAGGCCGCCCGCGGGGGCAGGATCCGCTCGGCCCGCCAGCGCGCGATCGCGCCGTGGTCGCCCGAGAGCAGCACACTCGGCACCTCGTGCCCGAGGAAGGCGGCGGGGCGGGTGTAGTGGGGGTGCTCGAGCCCGCCGCCGAGCGCCTCCGAGAACGACTCGGCGGCGAGGCTCTCGGCGTTTCCGAGCGCCCCGGAGAGCTTGCGCGCGACGGCGTCGACGATGGCCATCGCCGCGACCTCGCCTCCGGCCAGCACGAAGGGGCCAAGGCAGAGGGCGTCGTTGGCCAGGACCTCGTGCACGCGCTCGTCGAAGCCCTCGTAGCGGCCGCAGAGCAGCGCGATCTCCGGCTCTCGCGCCAGCTCCTCGCGCGACGGCGTCGGTGAACGGGCGCCCGCGGGGCGTCAGCACGATCACCCGGCGGTGGTCGCGCACCGTCGTCGGCGGGCTCGCCGTAGACCGCCTCGAGGGCGGCCGCGATCACGTCGACCCGGATGACCATCCCGGGACCTCCGCCGTAGGGCGAGTCGTCCACCTGCCCGTGGGGCAGCGGGGTCGTGTCGCGGGGCGAGAAGCAGCGCAACTCGAGGCCGGCCGACAGGGCGGCGTTCGTGAGGTGCCGCGGCCGCCGCATCCAGTCGAACCACTCCGGGAAGAGGGTGAAGACGTCGATCCTCACGGCGGCTACTCGGCCCCGAAGAGGTCGGGCCAGGATCACGACGCGCCGGCCCGGGGACGTCGAGCCCGGTCACGGCGTCGGCGGTGAAGGGGATGAGCACCGGCCCGTCCGGCGCCGGCCACCTCGAGGACGTCGTTGGCCGGGGCCGCGATGCACCTCGCGCACCGCGCCGAGCGGCCGGTCGCCGAGCAGCACCGCGCACCCGACGAGGTCGCGCACGAAGAAGGTGTCGGGTCGTCGAGACCGGCGACCCGCTCGAGCGCCACGGCGATCTCCGCGCCCGCCAGGCGCGCGGCCTCGTCGCGCGAGTCCGACACCCGCGAAGGCCAGGATCGGCTGGTCGGGCATGCCGCGACGGGCGATGACCGTGAGGCGCCGCGGCTCACCCTCGCGCGGGCGCACCTCGACCTCCTCGCCGACCGCGATGGTCGGCAGGGTCGGGCCCGAGCCCCGCGAGTGGACCGCCCCGCCGATGCCGTGCGGGCGCCCGATCCGGCCGATCACGACCGTCGAGGAGCCTCACGCCGCGGTCGTCTAGTCGACGATCTCGAGGCGTGGCCCGCTCGCCGCGAGCCGACGACGCCGAGCGCAGGATCACGCGGAGGGCGCGCGCCACGCGGCCTCCGCGGCCGATCACCTGGCCGAGGTCGGTCTCGGCCACGTAGAGGGAGATGACGCGGGTATCCCCGTCGCCCTCCTCCTTGACCTCGACCTGTCGGGGTTGTCGACCAGCCGCGCGCCAGGGCGCCGATCATCGCCGACAGCGGGCTCGGATCCACGGGGCTCATGCGGCGCCCGACACTAGGCGGCCTGCGCCTTCGCGGCCTGGTCCTTGGTGGCGATCTTGATCAGCTTCTTGACGGCCGAGGTCGGCTGGGCGCCGTTGGCGATCCAGTTGTTGGCCTTCTCGACGTCGATCTCGACGATCGAGGGGTGGGTCTGCGGGTTGTAGCGGCCGATCGTCTCGATGTTGCGCCCGTCACGCGGCGAGCGGACGTCCGCGACCACGACGCGGTAGATCGCGTTCTTCTTGCTGCCCACGCGGGCGAGCCTGATCTTGACCATGCGGTGCTCCTCGTACTCGGTGTCGTCAGGTGCCGAAGAGAGCGGGCAGGCCACCACGGCCCATCTGCTTCATCATCTTGCGCATCTGCTTGAACTGCGACAGGAGCTGGTTGACCTCCTGGACGCTGGTGCCGCTGCCGGCCGCGATGCGGCGCCGGCGACTGCCGTTGATGATCTCGGGGTGGCGCCGCTCCTGGAGCGTCATGCTCCGGATGATCGCCTCGACGCGGTCGATCTGGCCGTCGTCGACGTTGCAGGTCGCTTGCCCTTGGTCGCGTTGCGGAATCCGGGGATCATGCCCGAGCACCTGCGACATCGGCCCCATCTTGCGCACCTGCTGCATCTGGTCGAGGAAGTCCTCGAGCGTCATCGAGCCGCCGCGGATCTTCTGCTCGAGCGCCTTCGCGTCGCCGACATCGACGGTCTCCTGGGCCTTCTCGATCAGGGTCAGCACGTCGCCCATGCCGAGGATGCGCGACGCCATCCGGTCGGGGTGGAAGGGCTCGAGGGCGTCGAGCTTCTCGCCGGTGCCGATGAAGAGGATCGGCTTGCCGGTGACCGCGCGGACCGACAGCGCGGCGCCGCCGCGGGCGTCGCCGTCGAGCTTGGTCAGGGCGACCCCGTCGAACTCGACCGCCTCCGCGAAGGCCTTGGCGACCTCGACGGCCGTCTGGCCGGTCATCGCATCGACGACCAGGACGACGCTGGTCGGCTGCACCGCGTCCTTGATGCGGACGAGCTCGTCCATCATCTCGGCGTCGATCGACAGGCGGCCGGCGGTGTCGACGATGACCAGGTCGCGGCCGGTCCTGCGGGCCGCCTCGATGCCGTTGCGGGCGATGGCGACGGCGTCGTGGCCGTCCTCGCGGTGGACCGGCACGCTCGATCTGGGCGCCCAGGACGGCGAGCTGCTCGGCCGCGGCCGGGCGGTGGACGTCGCAGGCGATCAGCATCGGCGCGCGGCCCTGCTGGCGGAAGTGGCGCGCGAGCTTGGCGCAGCAGGTCGTCTTGCCCGAGCCCTGGAGGCCCGGCCATCAGGACGATGGTCGGCGGCTTGGAGGCGAGCGGCAGCGCGACGTTGGCCTCGCCCATGAGCGTCGTGAGCTCCTCGCTCACGATCTTCACGACCTGCTGGTCGGGCGTGAGCGAGTCCATCACCTCGGCGCCCTTGGCGCGCGCGGCGATCGCTCGTGGTCAGCTGCTTGACGACGGGCAGGCTGACGTCGGCCTCGAGCAGGGACAGCCGGATGGCCCGCATCGCGACGTCGATGTCGGCGTCGGTCAGCTTGCCCCGGCCCCTCAGGCCGGAGAAGACCCCCTGCAGCTTGTCGGTGAGCGTGTTGAACATCGGCGACCGCTCATCCTAGAGCAGCGGGTCAGTCCTCGGGAGAGAAGATCGCCCGCGCGAACGACTGCGCGTCGAAGGGCTGGAGGTCCTCCAGCTTCTCGCCGGAGCCGACGAGCTTCACCGGGATGCCGAGCTCGCGGCGGATCGCCACGGCGATGCCCCCCCGGGCGGCGCCGTCCACCTTGGTGAGCACGACGCCCGTGAGGCCGACGGCCTCGTTGAAGAGTCGCGCCTGGCTGAGGCCGTTCTGGCCGGTGGTCGCGTCGAGGACCAGGAGGATCTCGTGGGGCGCCGTGTCGTCGAGCTTCCCCACGACGGCGGCGACCTTGCGCAGCTCCTCCATCAGGTTGTGCTGGGTCTGAAGCCGCCCGGCCGTGTCGATGAGGGCGACGTCGGCGCCCCGGGCCGTCGCCGCCGCGACCGCGTCGTAGGCCACCGCGCCGGGGTCGGCCCCCTGGCCCTGGCGGACCAGCTGCGCCCCGGAGCGCTCCGCCCAGACGGCCAGCTGGTCGATGGCCGCCGCGCGGAAGGTGTCGGCGGCGCCGATGACCACCGTCTGGCCGAGCTCGGAGAGCCGGTGGGCGAACTTGCCGACGGTCGTGGTCTTGCCGCTGCCGTTGACCCCCACCACGAGGATGACCGTGGGCGCACCGTCGAGCGGGATGCGCGCGGGCTCGGGGGCCATCTGGGCGGCGACGGCGCGCCACAGCGCCCGCGAGAGGTCCTGCGCCGCTGACGATGCGCCCCTGCTCGGCCTCGCCGCGCAGCTCCTCCACCAGCGCCAGCGAGGCCTCCACGCCGCAGTCGGCGGAGATGAGCGCCTCCTCCAGATCGTCCCAGGTCTCGGCGCTGATCGAACCCGGGCGCGAAGATGCCGGCCAGCTGGGGTGAGATCGTCTGCCGCGGCTGTCGTGAGGTTCTCGCGCAGGCGCGCCATGAGCCCGCGCTTGCGTGGCTCGGCCTCCTCCTCGGCCGGCGGCGCCAGCCCGAACAGCTCGGCCCAGGCCTCGCGATCGGGGTCGGCGCGACTCCTCGCTCACGCGGAGCGGCCGCCCGGGATCGCGTGCAGCGCCCGGCGCACGTACGGGCGGGCCGGGCCCTCGACATCGCGCTTCAGGCGCCGGGCGATGACCTGGGAGACGCCCTCGGCGCCCATCGTGACCCCGAAGATGGTGTCGGCGATCTCGACCGTGGGCTGCTGGTGGGTGATCAGGAGGAACTGGGTCCTCTCGGCCAGTCGCCGGACGACGCCGAGGAAGCGGCGCAGGTTGACGTCATCGAGCGCGGCCTCGACCTCGTCGAGCAGGTAGAAGGGCGCCGGGCGCGCCATGGCGAGGGCCAGGCAGAAGCCGAGCGCGACCAGCGAGCGCTCGCCGCCCGACATCAGCGCCAGGGAGCGGGGCCGCTTGCCCGCCGGGACGACCTCGACCTCGATGCCGGCCTCTCCGTCGTCGCCGACGACGGCCCGCAGGCGCCCCTCACCGCCGGGGAAGAGCAGTCCGCAGACTTCGGTGAACCGCTCCTGGAAGGCCTCGAACAGCGAATCGAAGCCCTCCGCCACCGCGGCGTCGAGCTCGGCGAGATGGCCGCGCAGGGCCTCGGCCGTCGACTCGAGGTCGTCGATCTGGGCGATCATCTCGCTCTCGCGGGTGCTCAGCTCCTCGCGCTCGACCGCGGCGAGCGGATTGACCGCGCCGATCCCCTCCCGGCGGCGCTCGAGGTCGGCGAGCCGGGTCGCGGCCTCCTCCGGATCGGGCAGCGCCTCGGACTCGTCGGGCGGCGGGCCCGCCTCGGCCGAGCGCTCACCGGCGACGGCGGCCTCGACCTCGGCCGAGTGGGCGCGGCCCGCGCTCCCGGCCACCGTCCGCTCGGCCTCCTCGACCGCTCGGTCGCCCGCCGCCACACCGGCATCGAGATCCCTCGCGCGGGAGTCGGCCTCCGCCTGCAGGCTCCGCGCCCGCTCGGCCGCCGGTGCCAGCGCGCGCGCCGCGGCCTCGAGAGCGGCCGCCGCCCGGCGGGCGGGCGCGATGTCGTGCGCGAGCTCAGGCTCCTGGGCGCGGGCGCGTGTGGACGAGAGGCGGGCGGCGGCCTCGGCCTCCTCGGCGCGCGCGGCCGCGAGGGCGGCGCGCGCGTCGGCCGCCCTGCCGGCGCAGGCCCGCAGTTCGGCGCTCGCGGCGTCCGCTGCCGTCCGCGCCGCCGCGGCCGCCTGTGACGCCGCCAGGGTCGCGACGCGCACCTGCTCGGCCCGTGGCCCGGCCGACTCGACAGCGGTCTGCAGCGCGCCCAGCTCGGCCTCGCGCCGCTCCACCTCCTCGACCGCCTGGGCGGCGCGGGTCGCGCGGCCGCCGGCCTGGGCCCGGACCGTCGCGAGCCGCTCGGCCGCGCGGGCGCCGCACCGATCGGCCGCGCGCCGGCGTCGGAGAACCCCCGCCAGGGCGCCCGCCGCGGCCTCGGCGTCACGGGCGGCAGCCGCCGCGGCCTCGGCCGCCAGCGCCTCGGCCTCCTGTGCGCGGCCGTGCAGCGCACGACGTGCCCACGAGCCCGACGACCGGAACACCAGACCGTCCACCGGCCTCAGGGCGAGCCCCTCGCGCGTCACGACGACGCCCGCCGTGCCGGCCGGCACGCCCGCGAGGTCGTCGACGAGCCAGGCGTCGGCCAGCAGGCGGTCCAGATGGGGCCTGGCCTCATCCGAGCAGGACAGGACCAGGTCGAGCACGCGGCGCCCGCCGGCGACCGGCGCGCCGGCCCCGCGGCCGGGTGCGGGGACGACGGCGCAGTCGGCACCGGCCTCGAGCGCCGCGCGAGCCTCGCCGATCGATGCCGCCGGGACGGCCTCCGCCAGCATGCCGAGAGCCGCGGCGACCGCGTGCTCCGCCCCCTCCTCCACCTCGAGGCCCTCACCGAGGCCCCGGCCGGGGCCGCGGCCATCGGCCGGGGCGAGCGCCCGGGCGGCCACCCGCGCCTCCCGAAGGCGCACGTCGGCGACCCCCCGCGCCGCCGAGGAGTCGGCCTCGGCCAGCTCGGCGAGGCGATGGAGCTCGGCCCAGCGGACGCTGCGGCCCGAGGAGACCTCGTCGCGGCGCTCCGCGCGGGCGAGGGCGTGGGCCTCCCCCGCATCCGCTTCGAGCGCCCTGAGACGCTCATGGGAGGCCGCGAGCGCCGACCGGGCGTCCTCGGCCCGGCGGGCGGCGGCGGAGACCTCTCGCTCGGCCGCCAGGAGCGCGGCCGACTCGGCGGCGGCGGCGTCCTGCAAGCGCCGGTGCTCGGCGCGGGCGGCGGTGTCGGCGGCGTCGGCGGCCGCCGCGGCGACCTCCGCGGCGTCGGCCACCACACGAGCCTGCTCCACGGCCGCCGCCGCGGCGGCGGCGGTCACGCCGAGCGACTCGAGCAGGTCGGCGGCGGCCTGGCGGCGGCGCGCACGCTCGGCGGCGTCGGCCTCGGCGGTGGCGACACGCTCGGCGGCGAGCTCGGCCCGCCCGGATGTGCGATCGGCCGCCGTCCGCAGAGCCGTGGCGAGATCCTGCGCCGCCGACGCCGCCCCGGCGGCCTCCGCACGCGTCTGGGCGGCGAGGGAGCGGGTCGCCCGGGCCTCCTCCAGCAACCGGGCGTCCACCTGGGCCAGGGCGCGCAGGCGCCCGGCCTCCGCGAGGGCTGCCGCGTGAGCGGTGGCGGCGGCGCGCGCCCGGGCCGCGCCGACGGCGCGCTGCGCCTCGGCGATCTCACCGTCGAGGGCCTCCGCCCGCTCGGCCGCGCGCGCCTGGCGGTCGAGCGCACGCGCCCGGGAGCGCACCTCTCCGGCGATGTCGCGGGCCCGCTCGAGCCGGTCGGCGACGCGTCCCAGCTTCTGCTCGGCCCGGCGGCGGCGGCGCTTGGCGACCGCGACGCCGGCGGCGGCGTCGACGATCGCCCGCCGCTCGAACGGAGTGCTGGTGCAGAGCGCCTCCACCTGCCCCTGGCGGATGACGGCCAGCGCGTCCGGGCCGGCGCCGCGCGAGGCCAGGGCCTCCTGCACGTCGAGCAGCCGGCAGCCGTCGGAGTTGAGGCGGTAGTCGGCATCGCCCGCGCGGGTGAGGCGGCGACTCGCCTCGATCTCGGCGGGGCCGCGGCCCTCCGTCTCGTCCCCCGACAGGACCAGGCTGACCTCGGCGAAGGGGGCGGCGGGCCGCCGGTCCCCTCCCGAGTAGAGGACATCGCCCATCCCGCCGGCGCGCAGGCGCCCCGCGCGCTGCTCGCCGAGCGCCCAGACGACGGCCTCCGCGAGATTGCTCTTACCGGAGCCGTTCGGCCCGACGACCACGTTGACACCGGGGCCCAGATGCAGGGTCGTCGCGTCGGCGAACGACTTGAAGCCGCGCACCGACAGGCGCGTCAGCATGCGTCCTGCTCCGCCAGCCGCTCGAGCGCCTGACGCGCCGCCGCCTGCTCCGAGGCCTGCTTCGACGGACCCGCGCCCTCGCCGAGCACCTCGCCGCCCACGCGCACGCGGCTGGTGAACACGGGTCGCTGCGGCGGGCCCTGCGTATCGGCCAGCTCGTAGGCCACCGCCAGCCGCCGGCGGGCGACGCGCTCCTGCAGGGAGGTCTTCGGGTCACGGGATCCCGGTGCGGCCGCGTCGAGCGCGGGCGCGAAGGCCTCGAGGACCGCCGCGCGCGTCGTCTCGACCCCCAGATCGAGCCATCCCGCGCCGATCGCCGCCTCGGCCAGAGCGGCCCGCAGGCCGGCCCGCTCGGCCAGCTCGGCCGCCGCCTCGCGCCGGGGCGGCGGGGCCGCGGAGACGAAGGCCTCCGGCAGACCCGCCGCCGTCGCGGCGGCGGCGCACGAATCGCGCCCGACCACGGCCTGGCGCATCCACGACAGATCGCCCTCGTTGACCGCCGGGTGGCGACGCATGAGCTCCTCGCTCACGACCACTTCGAGCACGCTGTCACCGAGGAATTCGAGCCGCTCGTAGGACGCCTCACGACGAGGCGCCCACGAGCTGTGGGTGAAGATCTGACGACGCCGGCGGGCCTCGAGGCCCAGGACGATGCGGGCAAGGCCGTTACCGGCGGCGTCCGGGGAGCTCAGGCGGAGTTCGCCAGAACGTAGTCGACCGCCTGGCCGACCGTCGCGATCTTCTCCGCCTCCTCGTCCGGGATCTTGATCTTGAACCGGTCCTCCATCTCCATGATGAGCTCGACCAGGTCCAGCGAGTCCGCGTTCAGGTCCTCCTGGAAGGACGACTCCACGGTGACCTCGGCCGGATCGACCCCGAGCTGCTCCACCAGGATGGCGCGGACCTCATCGACTGCTTTATCTCGGTCCAACACGTCCCCCTCTTGTCTCTCCATGCCAATGGCCGCTCGGGCCTGGCTGGGCAACTTACACACGGTCTCGGACGAACCACCGTCTCCGGCGGCGCCGGGATCCTACGTGGCCGGAGGCCGTTCGGCGCCCTCTTGGGCGAGCGCCGCCCCGAATTGCTCCACCAGGCGGCCCCGGGTGCCCCGCGCAGCCACCCTCACGGCGTTGGCGATTCCCCGCCCCGTCGAGTTCCCGTGGCCGATCACGGCGAGGCCGCGTACCCCGAGGAGAACGGCGCCGCCGTAGGTCTCCGGGTCGATGCGGTCGCGCATCCGGCGCAGTGGGGGGCGGATCAGCAGGCCGCCGACACGGCCGAGGGCGGTCGAGCGGACGGCGTCGCGGACCTCGCCCATCAGGAACACCGCCAGGCCCTCCATCGTCTTGAGGACGACGTTGCCGGTGAACCCGTCGGTCACCACGACGTCCACGCCGCCCGCCGGGATGTCGCGCCCCTCGACGTTGCCGATGAAGCCCGGGGAGCCGCGCAGGAGCGCGTGGGCGGACAGCACCAGCTCGCTGCCCTTGCCCTCCTCCTCGCCGATGGACAGCAGCCCGACCCGCGGCTCGGCGATGCCGAGGACATCGCGCGAGAACAGGCGGCCCATCACCGCGAACTGGGGATAGTGCTCGGCCCGCGCCTCGGCGCTGGCGCCGGCGTCCAGCAGCACCACCGGTCCGCCGCCGGTGCTCGGGAGCACGACGGCGATGGCCGGCCGGATCACCCCGGGGACCCGGCGCATGTAGAGCGTCGCCGCGGCGAGCATCGCGCCGGTGTTGCCCGCCGAGACGGCCGCGCCGGCGCGGCCGTCGCCCACGAGGCGGCAGACCATCGACACCGAGGAGTCGGGCTTCGCGCGGACCGCGCGGGCGCCCTCCTCGCCCGACGCCACCGCATCGGGCGCGTGCACGATCTCGATGCCGGGCGTGTTCGTCGCACCCTGGCGCCCGAGCTCGTCCCGCAGGACACCTTCGTCGCCCACCAGGAGGACGGTGATCCCGTCACCCGCCGCATCGACGGCCCCTTGCACCGGAGCGGCGGGGGCGTTGTCGCCACCCATGCCGTCCAGCGCGACCGTGGGCTGAGTCGGTACTACCCCTCGATCTCGAGGACCGGGCGGCCCCGGTAGTAGCCGCACACCCCGCACACGTGGTGCGGCCGCACGGGGCTCTGGCACCGCGGGCAGCGCCCGAGGCGGGTCGCCTCGATGGCGTGGGTGGCGCGCCGCGTGTCGCGGCGCTGCTTGGAGGTCTTTCGCTTCGGGACGGCCACGTACTCACCACCGGTCGGAGGACTCGCGGAAGGGTAGCGGGCCGCGAGCCCGAGAGAAAGGGTCAGCCCGAATCCGGCTCCCGGGAGGGGCCGGAGGGCCGGCGAACCCTACTCCTGCGGGCCCAGGCGCTCCGAGAGCTCGCGCAGGGCGTCCCAGCGCGAGTCGGTCGGTGCCTGCTCGCAGGCGCAGTCGTGGAGGTTGCGGTCGACGCCGCAGCTCGGGCACAGGCCGGCGCAGTCCTCACGGCAGAGGATCACGGCCGGCAGGGCCTCGGCGATGGCGTCGCGCACCCACAGGCCCACGTCGAGAGCGGTGTCGCTCACATAGGCCGAGTCGAAATCCTCGTCGAAGGGATCGTCCGGGGTGCGGCCGTCGGCCGCGAACTCGGACGTGTCGACGCTCACGTCGATGCGGGCGGGCCCGACGCACCGCCAGCAGGGCCCCGCCAGGGCGGCGTCCACGCGCAGGCGGAAGTGCATGCCCGCCAGCGAACGGCTGACGTCCACCCGCACCTCCGGCTCAGCCGGCCCGGTGGTGTAGTCCTGCCCTCCCAGGCGCAGCGCGACGGGGGGGACCCGCAGATCGAGCCGGGTCCCCGCTCCCGATGAGAGGTCGAGGGAGCGGAGGTTGACCGTGGCGACCCCCTCGCCCATCCCGACTACAGCGGCGGCTCGACCGAGAGGGAATCCCCGTCGAGCGGCTCCTCGGTCCGGCCCTGGAGGCGCTCGCGCCCCCGCTGGACGGCCTGGAGGAACTTGCCCAGGTTCACCTCGAGCGTCCCGAGCACCTCGTCGGCGTAGTCCTCGGCGCCGAGACGGACCTCGCGCTCGCGGCCCCGGGCCTCCTCCAGGATGTCGGCGGCCTCGCGCTCGGCACGCTTGACGACCTCCTGCTCGGAGGCCTCCTGCGCGGCCTTGTCACGGGCGTCGAGCACCAGGCGCTCGGCCTCGCGCTTCGCCTCGGCGAGCATCTCCTGGCGCTCCTTGACGATCCAGCGGGCCTGCTTGACCTCTTCCGGGATCGTCGACCGCATCTGGTCCAGGAGGTCGTAGATGGCCTCCCGGTCGATGCGCACCTGGTCGGTCAGGGGGACCGCCCGAGCGTTGTGGATCAGGTCGTCGAGCTTGTCGATCAGTTCCAGTACGTCCAACGAACCCTCCTCAGGGGACCGAGCCGACACCACGTAGGCGTCGCGCCCTCAGAGCCTCCGCGACGAAGGCGGGAACCCAGTCATCGACCGAGCCCCCCCAGGCCGCCACCTCCCGCACACCGCTCGAGCTGACGAAGCTGTACTGCGGCGATGCCGGCAGATAGACGGTTTCGATCTCCGCTGCCAGATGCCTGTTGAGCTGCGCCATCTGGAACTCGTAGTCGAAATCCGAGATCGCGCGCAGTCCTTTTACCATGACCGAGGCCCCGAGGCTTCGGGCGTGCTCCGTGATGAGGGTGTTGAAACCCTCCACCCGGACGTTGCTCAGGTGCGCGACGCTCGCCTCCACGAAGCCGATCCGCTCGGCCGCGTCGAAGAGCGGCATCTTCTTGAAGGATCCGGCGGTCACCGAGACCACGACCTCGTCGAAGAGGCCCGAGGCCCGCTCGATGACGTCGATGTGCCCGAATGTCACCGGGTCGTACGTCCCCGGGCAGACCGCGATGCGGTGCTTGCTGGAGATGCTCACGAAAGGGCCACCCGCATCACGCTGAGCGCGGTGTCGCCGTAGGTCCGATCAGTACGCGAGACGATCTCCAATCCGCTCGGCTCCGGTGGAGGACGCGCGGCGGAATGCTCGATCACCACGATCCCGGGGGCCACCACGAGAGGCTCCAGCAGAGCCCCCAGCTGGGCCACAACCCGATCGGTGAGGCTATACGGCGGGTCACAGAGGCACAACCCGAAGACCCGTCCGGCGGCACGCTCGGCCGCGAGCGCCGCGCGCCAATCGCCGGCCACCACGCGCGCGCGGTCGTCCACGCCGAGCGTGGCGACGTTGGCGCGGATGCAGGCGAGAGCCGGTCGCGCGCGCTCGACCAGCGTCGCCGACGCCGCGCCGCGCGAGAGCGCCTCCAGCCCGAGGGCCCCCGACCCGGCGAAGAGATCGAGCACGTCGACCCCCTCGATCGGCCCGAGGATCGAGAACAGCGCCTCGCGCACGCGGTCGGCGGTGGGCCGGGTGGCCGTGCCCGCGGGGGCGGCGATCCGGCGCCCGCGATGCGTCCCGGCGACGATCCTCACGCGTCGAGGAGCCGCGGGAGGGTGTCGAAGCGGCGCAGGACCGCGGCGCGCAGCAACGCGTGCTCGGGCAGCGCCAGCAGCGGATCGCGGGCGAGGGTCCGCTTGGCGATGTGGCGCGCCTCGGCCAGCTCGCGCCGGTCGCGGGCCAGGCGGGCGAAGCGCAGGTCGGTGGGCCCGGCCTGCCGCAGGCCCAGGATGCTGCCCTCACCCCGGATCTCGAGGTCGAGCTCGGCCAGCCGGAAGCCGTCGGTGTGCTGCGTGAGCGCCTCGAGCCGGCGTGCGCCGTCCTCGGTCTGGGGCTCGCCGAAGATCATGCAGCGGCCCGGGTGCTCCCCCCTTCCGACACGACCGCGCAACTGGTGGAGCTGGGCGAGGCCGAAGCGGTCGGCGTCCTCGATGACGATCGTGGTCGCGTTGGCGACGTCGATCCCCACCTCGACGACGGTCGTCGCGACCAGCAGGTCGGTGCGCCCCTCGGCGAAGTCGAGCATCGCCGCCCGCTTCTCGTCGCCGGGCTGCGCGCCGTGGACGAGGCCCACGGAGAACGCGGCGAAGGGCCCCTCGCGCAGCCGCCCGGCCTCGGTGGTGGCCGCGCGGGCCTCGGCGACCCCGCCCTCCTCCACCAGCGGGCAGATCACGTAGGCCTGCCGGCCGGCCCGCAGCTCGGCGCGCACCATCTCGTAGGCGGACTCGCGCTCGGACTCGCGGACCCACAGGGTCTCGACCGGCGAGCGCCCCGGCGGACGGGTGCGGATCGTCGAGACGGTCAGGTCGCCGTAGGCCGTCAGCGCGAGCGTGCGCGGGATCGGGGTGGCCGTCATGTAGAGGATGTGCGCCGCACCCTCGGCGCCCGTCGCGCGCTCGGAGAGGGCCTGGCGCTGCTCCACCCCGAAGCGGTGCTGCTCGTCCACCACGACGAGCCCGAGTCGATCGAACCCGACCCCCTCCGACAGCAGCGCCTGCGTGCCCACGACGACGGGCGCCGTGCCGGTGCGCAGCGCCATCCTCCGCCGCTCCGCCTCCGCCCGCGGGATCCGCCCGGTCAGCAGCACCGGCGACAGCCCCGCCGGCGCCAGGAGCGCGTCGAGCGTCCGCAGGTGCTGCTCGGCCAGCGTCTCGGTCGGCACGAGGACGGCCGCCTGCGCGCCGGCCTCCACCGCCTGACAGATGGCGAGCACCGCGACCAGCGTCTTCCCCGAGCCCACCTCGCCCTGCAGGAGGCGCCGCATCGGCCGGGGGGCCCTCAGGTCGCGCGCGATCTCGCGCACGGCGTGCCGCTGGGGGGCCGTCAGCGTGAACGGCAGCGCCGCCAGGAGCGGCTCGGAGTGCTCCCCCGTGGGCCGCAGCGGCGGCGCGGAGCGCTCGGCGGCCTGCGAGCGCCTCACGGCCTCCAGTCCGAGCTGCAGCACCAGGAGCTCCTCGATGACCATCCTGCGGCGTCCGAGGCGCGCCTCCCGGCGGCTGCGGGGGAAGTGCACCGCCACGAGCGCGTCCGCCGCGCCCGGCAGGGCGAGGCGCTCCCTGACCCACGCCGGCAGGCGCTCCGGGGCCGCGCGGGCGAGCGGCCGGGCCAGATCGACCAGCTCGCGGATGCGCCGCGCCGGCATCTGCTCGGTCGCGCGGTAGACCGGCACCAGCCCACGGGTGTGGAGGCCCTCCGAACCGCCGCCGCCCAGGATCTCGTGGCTGCGCACCGCGATCTCGCGGCGCCCGTCGGCGCCCACCTTCCCCCGCAGCAGCAACTCGGAGCCCGGCCCGAGGACACGCGCGAGATGCTCCTGGTTGAACCAGGTCGCCGACATCCGGCCGCTCGCATCGCTGACCCTGGCGATGACCAGCCTCAGGCCGCGGCGCCGCGTGGGCCGTACCGAGACGTCCTCCACCGTCACCCGGACGGTCACCTCCTCGCCCGCCCGCAGGCTGGAGACCGGCCGGACGTCCTGGTCGAAGGCCTCGTAGCGGACCGGCAGATACTCCAGGAGGTCGCCGACGGTCGCGATGCCCAGCCCGGCCGCCCGCTTCACCAGTGCCGGGCCGACCCCGTCGAGTTCGCCGATCGGCGTGGTCCACCAGGCCGGCCCGGGGGCGCGCGGAGGAGGCGAGGCGGGCCACGGAACGCCCCGGCCGGAGCCCAGTGGAGGGGTCGGCGGCACCCATACGCCGGTGGAGGTTGCGCTGGGGCCCATGAAACGAGCATAATCCGGGGCCGCTCGGACGCCTCGTGCGTTCATACCGACGGACAACGCAAGAGGACGGCGGAATGGCAAAGGTCTGCAGCGTCTGCAACAAGGCGCCGAAGTTCGGGAACAACCGGAGCCACTCGATGCGCGCGACCCCGCGGCGCTTCAACGTGAACGTCCAGAAGGTCCGCATCCTGAAGGGCGTCACCCCGGTGCGCGTGTACGTGTGCACCCGGTGCCTCAAGGCCGGCAAGGTGATGAAGGCCGCCTAGCGTCCTAGCGGCGCCCGGAGGGCCGGCCGGCCCCTCGCCCCCGCGGAACTCCCTAGCGGGAGTCCGCCAGCATGTTGACCATCACCACGGCGGCGTCGGCGGCGTCGATGCCGGCGTTGCCCTTGTCGCCGCCCGCCCGCGCTTCCGCCTGCTCGCGGTTCTCGACGGTGAGCAGACCGAACGTGCACGGGATCCCGGTCTCGAGGTTGACCCTCATCAGGCCGTTCGCCGTCGCGTTGCAGATGTGGTCGAAGTGGGCGGTCTCGCCCCGGATCACGACGCCGATGGCGATCACCGCCGCGTAGCGGCGCCGGTGCGCCATCGCGTGGGCGGCCAGGGGCAGCTCAAAGGCTCCGGGGACCCAGTGGTCCTCCAGCTGGCCCTCGGGCAGGCCGGCCTCCGTGAGGCGCTCGTGGGCGCCCTTCAGCAGGAGCTCGCTGAGATCGCGGTGGAATCCCGCGACGACCGCGGCGACACGGATCCCCGGGTGCTCCAGGCGGGGCGCGGGCGGGTAGGGGCCGGTGCGTGCCATGTCAGGTCACCTCTCCGCCGGGCTCGCCGGCCGGGGGCACCGGGGCGCCCTCCTCGTCGAATCTCAGGTCCTGGTGGTGGAGCACGTGGCCCATCTTGTCCCTCTTGGTGCGCAGGTACTCCCGATTGTCCTCGACGGGCTCCATCTCTATCGGCACCCGATCGATCACCGACAACCCGTAGCCACCGAGGCCCACGATCTTCTTGGGGTTGTTGGTGAGCAGGCGGATCGTCGTCAGCCCGAGGTCCACGAGGATCTGGGCTCCGATGCCGTAGTCGCGCAGGTCGGGCGGGAAGCCCAGTGCGATGTTCGCCTCGACGGTGTCCATCCCCTGGTCCTGGAGCTCGTACGCGCGCAGCTTGTTGAGCAGGCCGATGCCCCTGCCCTCCTGGGCGATGTAGAGGAGCACGCCGGTGCCCTCCTCGGCGATCGTGCGCATGGCGGCCTTCAGCTGGTCGCCGCAGTCGCAGCGCTGGGATCCGAAGACGTCACCCGTGAGGCACTCCGAGTGCACCCGCACCAGGACGTCGTCCGCGCCGCGCACCTCCCCCTTGACGAGGGCGAGGTGGTGCTTGCCGTCGAGGACCGAGCGATAGCCGACCGCGGTCCACTCGCCGTACTCGGTGGGCAGGCGCGCCGCCGTGCCGCGTTCGATCAGGCGCTCGGTGTGCCGGCGGTGCTCGATGAGCTGGGCGATGGTGATCATCTTGAGGCCGTGCTCGGCCGCGTAGGGCACCAGATCGGGCACGCGCGCCATGGTCCCGTCGGGGTTGCTGATCTCGCAGATCACCCCGGCGGGGATGAGCCCGGCGAGCCGCGCGAGATCGACGGCCGCCTCGGTGTGCCCGGCCCGGCGCAGCACGCCCCCGGACTGCGCCCGCAGCGGGAAGACGTGACCCGGCTTGACCAGGTCCTCGGGACCCGTGTCCGGGTCGATCGCGACCATGATCGTCCGCGAGCGATCGGGCGCGGAGATCCCGGTCGTGATGCCGTGACGCGCCTCTATCGGCTCGGTGAAGGCGGTCGCGTTGCGGGCCTCGTTGCGCCTCACGACGGGCCGCAGCCCGAGCTGCTCGCAGCGGGCCTCGGTGAGCGCGAGGCAGATCAGCCCGCGGCCGTGGGTCGCCATGAAGTTGATCGCCTCGGGGGTCGCGTACTGCGCGGCCATGACGAGGTCGCCCTCGTTCTCGCGGTCCTCGGAGTCGAGGATGACCACCATGCGCCCGGCGCGGATCTCCTCGATGGCCTCGGCGATCGTCGCGAACTCCACTGCGGTGCTCGTCATTGCCCACTCCCTCTCGGCGGGGCGTACGGCGCCGCCAGCGACTCCACGTATTTTGCCACCACGTCCACCTCGAGGTTCACGGGGCGTCCGAGCGCCTGGGGTCCGAGCGTCGTCACGGCCATGGTGTGGGGGATCAGCGCGACCGTGAAGGCATCCTCACGACGCCCCGCGACGGTCAGGCTCACCCCGTCGACGGCGATGCTGCCCTTCTCGACGACGTAGCGCAGCAACTCCGGCGGGGCGGTGATCTCGAGCACCGTGCTCTCGCCCTCGGGCGTCGCCGACCGCACGCCGCCGACGCCGTCGATGTGCCCCTGCACCAGGTGGCCGTCGAGGCGGTCCCCGATCCGCAGCGGGCGCTCGAGGTTCACCCGGTCGCCCTCCTCCAGGCCTCCCAGCGAGGTGCGCCTCAGCGTCTCGGCGACGCAGTCGACCGCGAATCCCGCCCCGGTGATCTCGACCGCGGTGAGGCAGGCGCCGTTCACGGCGACCGAATCCCCCACCTCCAGCCCGTCGAGCACCACGGAGGCCGAGACGACAAGGCGCGCGCCCTGGTCCGCCGGGCGGATCGCGGCGATACGGCCGCCCTCTTCGATGAGCCCCGTGAACACGGCCTCAGACCGTACCCGGAAGGGGGCGCAGGCGCCCGCTCACGAGGACGTCCTCCCCCACCCGCTCCGCCGTCAGATCGCCCAGCCGGGGCGCGAGGGCGAGGGTCGCGGCCCCCTCGCCGCCGAGCGCCGACGGGGCGCCCGCGCCGCCGATGAGCATCGGGGCGAGGAACCAGGCGATCCGATCCACGGCGCCCGCGGCGACGAGGGCGGCGGCGAGGCCGGCGCCACCCTCCACGAAGACCGACTGCACGCCGAGGTCGGCGAGCACCCGGAGGCCCCCGGCGATCCGCTCGGCCGGCCCCCCCGGCAGGGGGACGACATCGACGCCCGCCGCGGTGAGGGCCGCGACCCGTTCGGCGGGGGCCTCCTCGGAGGTGAGCACGATCACCGGGTGCTCGCCGTGCGCACCCGCAACCAGGACGGAGCCGAGCGGCAGCCGCGCCTGCGCGTCGAAGACCACCCGTGCCGGTTGCCGCACCGGGCCCTCGAGGTCGCGGGCGGTCAGCGACGGGTCGTCGGCCAGAGCCGTCCCGATGCCCACGGCCACCGCGTCGCTGTCGGCCCGCCATCGGTGGACCAGCGCCCGCGAGGCGGCTCCGGAGATCCACCGGCTCTCGCCCGAGGCGGTCGCGATCTTCCCGTCGAGGCTGGTCGCCATCTTGAGGGTCACCTCGGGCAGCCCCGTGGTGGCCCAGGTCACGAACGACGAGTTCATCGCGGCGCACAGGCGGCCCTCGTCCCCGGGCGCGACCGCCACCTCGATGCCGGCGGCCGCGAGCACCTCACGCCCCTGGGCGCGGTCGCGCTCCAGGGGGTCGAGCACGCCGACCACGACCCGGCGGACCCCCGCCGCGATCAGCGCGTCGGCGCACGGCGGCGTGCGGCCGTGATGGGAGCAGGGCTCCAGCGTGCAGACCACCGTCGACCCGCGGGCCGCATCCCCGGCGGCCGCGAGGGCCATCGCCTCGGCATGCGGCAGCCCGGGGCCCTCGTGCCAGCCCTCGGCGACCGTGGCGTCGCCACGCAGGACGACCGCGCCGACCAGGGGGTTGGGGCTCACGCGCCCGCGCCCGCGCAGCGCCAGCTCGCGGGCGCGGGCGAGCGCGGCGAGCTCGACCCCCGACGCCGGCGGGGCCGGGGTGCTCATCCTCCCGCCGCCAGCACCGCCAGCGCGCGGTAGGCCGCGATCGGGTCGGGGGCGCCGAAGATCGACGAGGCCGACACGAACATCGTGGCCCCGGCATCGCGGGCACCCGGCAGCGTCGCCGGCCCGATCCCGCCGTCCACCTCGATGACGACCTCGTCGGGCAGCAGCGCGCGCAGGCGCGCGATCCGGCCCGGTGTCGTGGCGATGAACGACTGCCCCGCGAATCCCGGGTTGACCGCCAGGACGTTCACGTAGTCCAGCTCCGCGGCCAGCTCGGCGACGTGCTCCACCGGTGTGCCCGGGTTGACCGCGAGCCCCGCCCGGCAGCCGGCCTCCCGGATGGCCCCGAGCAGGCGGTGGGGATGCGGATCGGCCTCCACGTGAACCGTGATCGCGTCGGCCATCGGGGCGAACAGGGGGATCATGTCGGCCGGCCGGGACACCATCAGGTGCACGTCGACCAGTCCCCCGGCCGCGTGGAACGGCGCCGCGACCGCGCGGGTGAAGTCGGGTCCGATGGTCAGGTTGGGCACGAAGTGCCCGTCCATCACGTCCACATGGGCGACACGTGCACCCGCGGCGATGAGGGCGTCGAGCTGGGCGCCCAGGCCCAGCATGTCCGCCGACATCACCGAGGGCAGCACGACGCCCTCGCGAGGCAGGGCGGCGGGCCCGTTCACGATTCCGCCGGACGCCGCAGGCGCGCGATGAAGAAGCCGTCGGTGCCGTGCCGGTGCGGGAGGGTGAGGAGGGCCCCGGGCAGGCGCGGGTGCGCGAACTCCGGGTAGGCGGCCGACAGGTCCTCCAGCGGGGCCCCGGATGCCCGCACGACGTCCTCGTTCTCGGGCGCGATCAGGGTGCAGGTGGAGTAGACCACCCGGCCGCCGGGCCGCACGAGCTCGAGGGCGCGGGCCAGAAGGCCCTTCTGGAGCCGGGTGAGCGGCTCCAGCGACTCCTCGCGACGCCGCCAGCGGGCGTCGGGCCGCGACGAGAGCACTCCGAGGCCCGTGCAGGGCGGATCGACCAGCACGGCGTCGAAGCCACCCTCCAGGGGCACGGTGAGCCCGTCGCCCTCGACCACGTCGATCACTGCACCCATCCGGTGCGCGAGCTGGCGCAGCGACTCGGCCCGCGCCGGGCGGAGCTCGACGGCGGTGATACGCGCGCCGCCGCGGGTGAGCGCGGCCATGTGGGTCGCCTTGGCGCCCGGGGCGGCGCACAGATCGAGGATCCGCTCGCCGGGCCGGGGGTCGACCACGTGCGACACCAGCTGGGACGCGCGGCTCTGCCCCATCACCAGGCCTCGCGCCCACGAGCGCGACTCCTCCAGGGCGAACGGCCCGGAGAGGACGTACGCCTCCGGCAGCCTCGCGTCGGCCGACCACCCGGGCGGCAGCTCGGCCTCCAGGCCCGCCCGCGGCCCGCGTAGCGGATTCCACCGCACCGCCGACTCGGCCGACTCGGCGGCGGACCTCATGACCTCGACCGCGTCGTCCGCCCCGAGGGCGGCGACCAGGCGGTCGGCGATCCAGTCGGGCATGGAGTGCTGGAGGGCGGCGGTCGCCGCCCCTCCCCTCTCGAGCTCGGCCAGGCGCTCGGCCGAATCGGCCGCGATCCGCCGCATGACGGCGTTCACCACGCCGGCGCGCGCGGCCGAGCGGGTCTTGGTGCCGCGCAGCGAGCGGGCCTGCCGCACGGCCTGGTCGACCGCCGCGTGATCGGGGACCCCGTCGGAGAAGGCGATCTCGAACGTGCCGAGGCGCAGGATGTCGCGCACCGCGGGCTCGAGAGCCGCGGGGCGGTCGAGCGCCCCGTCGATCAGCCAGTCGAGCGTCCGGCGCCGCTGCACGGCGCCGTAGGCCAGCCGGGTCGCCTGGGCGCGCGCCCGCGGGTCGAGCTCGGCCCGGCGCACCTCGGCCGCGAGCGCCCGATCGGCGTAGGCGCCCTCCTCCACGCGGCGCAGCACACGCAGCGCGACGCTGCGCTCGCGCGCGATCCCTTCGACGGCCACGGTGGCCTCGGTCATTCGGCACTCCCCCACTCGAGCGAACCCCTCCAGCCGCGCAGGAAGGAGGCGGCATCCATTCGTCCGCGGCCGGGCGGCTGGAGCTCGAGCACCTCGAGCGATCCCTCGCCGCAGCCGGCGACCAGCCGGCCGTCGACCACCGACAGCCCCGCGGGGGCGGCGTCGGGCCGCGCGCGGGTCGACCAGATCTTGAACGGCTCCCCGCCGATGCGGGCCACGGCGCCGATGTGCGGCGACAGCGCCCTCACGCGCCGCGACAGTTCGGCCGCCGGGCGCGAGAGGTCGATGACGCGATCCCCGGCGGTGATCTTGGGGGCCAGCGAGACGCCCTCGTCGGGCTGGGACACCGATTCCAGGCGCCCGGCCTCGAGGTCGTCGAGCGCACGGACCAGCATCGGGCCGCCCATCGCCGAGAGGCGCTCGACGAGCGCCCCCGCATCGTCCCCGTCGCCGATCGGCGTCGGCTCGGACGAGATCATCGGGCCGGTGTCGAGGCCGGCCTCCATGAACATGATCGTCACGCCGGTCCTCTCCACCCCGTCCATGATCGCGCGCTCCACGGGCGCGGCGCCACGATAGGCGGGCAGCAGCGAGAAATGCACGTTGATGCAGGGCCACCGCGCGAGGACGGCCTCGCGCAGGATCTGGCCGAACGCCACCACGACGAGGGCCTCGGCCCCGCTGTCGGCGATCGCCTGCACGACCTCGGGATCGTTGATGGTCGCCGGGCGGAGCACGGGCAGGCCGAGATCCTCGGCGGCGGCCCCGACCGGGGTCGGGCTCGGGCGGCGCGAGCGACCGCGCGCGCGGTCGGGCTGGGTGAGGACCACCGTGACGGGGTGCCGCGACGCCGCCAGGGCGCGCAGCGGGGCGACCGCCGCCTCAGGGCTGCCCGCGAAGGCCACGCGCATCGGGGTCAGCCGCCGTCGCGCAGCGCCCGGAGAGCCTCCCGGCGCTGCTCGGGCGCCGTGCGATCGAGGATCAGGATCCCATCGAGGTGGTCCATCTCATGCTGGATGACGCGGGCGGCGAAGCCCTGGGGCTCGATCTCGAACGTCACGCCATCGACGTCCTGGGCCGTCACGCGGATCGCGACCGACCGCGGCACCTCGACGCTGATCTCGCCGATCGAGAGACATCCCTCGTAGTCGAGGTCCTCCTCATCGGACCGCCAGGTGATCTCCGGGTTGCAGAGGACCACCGGCGGGTCGTCCTCACCAGTCAGCACGACGGCCAGGCGCCTCAGCGAACCGAGCTGGGGGGCGGCGAGGCCGACCCCGCGGGCTCCGTGCATGATCGCGACCATCCGCTCGGCCTCGTTCCGGAGCACCTCGTCGAACGCGGTGATCGTGAGGGCCGGGGCCCGCAGCACGGGGTCGCCGATCTGGCGGATCTCGGCCAGCGCCGCCAGCCGGCGGCGCTCGAGAACAGGATCGTCAAGGGCGCGCGAGGACACCCCTGGACTCTAGCAGCGCCCCGCGCCCGGCCCGAGGGCGGGCCGGAGGATCAGGCCAGCGGGACCAGCGCGTCGCCGCGGGCCCGGGCCAGCCGGGCCGCGTACCGCGCAGGGGCGTCGAGGGGGCCCTGGATCGCGAGTGCCCGGGAGCCGGAGGCGTCCCGCAGCACGGCCAGGGCCCAGCGGGGAGCCCGGCCGGTGAGGTCGACGACCAGCGGTGGCAGGGCCAGGACGCCGATCGTCCGCCCGGCCACGACGAGCGGCTCGACGGAGAAGCCGGACGCGATCAGGCCGGCCCGCGACGACGCGAGAGCGGCCCACCCTCCGCGGACCGCCGTCACCCGGACGCCGCCGCCGACGTCGGCGGCCATCGCTCCGGCGGGGGTCGCGTCGCCGGGCAGGTCGCCCGGGCCCACCGGCGATCCGGTCAGCTCGCCCCCGTCGGCGCTCGGAACGGTCAGCGGCACGGGCACCGGCGGCGGGGCGGCGGCGACCGGCGCCGGCGGATCGTGTGAGAGGACGGCGGTCAGCGCGGCGGCGCCGCCGCCCAGCACGGAGAGACCGGCCACGGTCGCGAGCGCCGGGACGAGGACCCGGCGGCGGCGGCGCACCGGGCGCGGGGCCTGGAGCCGGGTCATCGCCCGCGTCGGAGCGGCATGGTCGAGGCCGAGGGCGGCGGCGAGCGAGGCGACGAGTGCCGCGCAGCTCCGCGGACGATCGCTCGGGTCCTTGGCCAGCCCCCGGGCCATCGCGTCGTCGAGCGCCCGGGGAAGGGTGGCCAGCACCCGCGAGGCGCGCGGCGGGGTGCGGTGGGCGTGGGCGTAGAGCACGCCCGCCAGGCCGTCGGCCTCGAACACGCGGCGGCCGGTGAGGGCCTGGAAGGCCACGGCGGCCAGGCCGTAGCGATCGGAGGCCGGAGCGGCGCGCCGGCCGCCGATCACCTCGGGGGCCATGTAGCCCGCCGTCCCGATGAGCTCGCCCTCACCGGTGAGGAGCGTCGCATCGACGCGGCGCGCGATGCCGAAATCCGCGAGCCAGGGGCCTTGCGGATCGAGCAGGATGTTCCCCGGGGTCACGTCGCGATGGAGCACCCCCGCGGCGTGGGCGGCGTCGAGGGCCGCGGCCACCCCGGCGAGGATCGCGAGCGCCTCGGCGGGCCGCATCGGCCCGGACGCGAGACGCTCGGCGAGGCTGCCGCCCGCTGCGAGGGACATCGCCAGGTACCCGCGCCCGTCATGCTCCCCGCAGTCGAGGATCGGGACGATGTTGGGGTGCCGCAGGGCCGTGAGCGCGTCGCACTCCCGGCGGAAGCGCACGCGGAAGGCCCGGTCGGCCCAGACCGACCGGTGGAAGACCTTGACCGCCGCGGGAGCGCGCGAGCCGGAGTGGCGGGCGCGGTGGACCGCCGCCTGCCCTCCCCCGCCGATCCGCTCCTCGAGCGCCCACGGCCCGACGAGCACGTCACCCGCGACGGTGATCATGGTCTACCGGCGCGCCGGCAGGAGGGAGCGCGCGGTCGACTGCGCCCAGGCGCGGGCCGCCAGGTAGTCGGCCGGGTCGTTGACCGCGAGCTTCTGCCATCCGCCTTCCGCCGCGGCGAAGCCGGGGCCGGCCGCGGGGCTGGCGATGTTGAGCGAGAGCCCGCCACCCGAGAGGGAGATCTCGGCCTGGGCGTCGCCGGTGCGCGGGAACGCGACCCGGGCGGCGCCCGCCTCGTTCTGGATGAGCGGCGCGGGCGCCAGTTCGTTGAGGTCGAAGAACATGCCGGCGAGGCTCGGCCGGAGGGCCGCGTCCACCATCGGCATGAGGCCCTCGAGGCGGTAGAGCTCGGCGACCCGGGGCGTGAAGAAGTACTCGGCCTCCCTCAGGAGCATCAGGTCGTTCGGGTCCTGGACGCGGCCGCGCTCGGGGCGCTCCTGGACCCAGTCGCGCACGCGCAGCCAGCTGCGGTGGCGGATGTTGCGCCCGCCCTCGGAGGCGGCCTGCACCGAGGCGGGCGGCTTGCGGTCGGGCGTCACGGCGATGACGATGCACTTGTCGGCGGTCGCCGCGAGCGCGTCGTAGGTGGCGACCAGCCGGTCCTGATCGGCGGCGTCGAAGGCCAGGGTCGCCTGGATCGCGAAGGTCCAGCCCGCGCCGCGGGCCACCACGTCGCCCAGCAGGCCGTCGGTCAGCGGGCGCTGTTCGCGCACCAGGATGGCGTCCGCGTCGGGGAGGGCCTCGCCGGAGATCTCCTCGACCAGCGCGGTCCTCGTCTCCGGCCCGCCGAGGGCCAGGAGTGTGGCGAGGACGTGGACCCACTGCTCACGCGGATCGCTTGACGCCTCGAAAAGGCGGGGAACCGGCATCGACGAGGACTCCTTGACGGGGGACGGCCGCAGGCAAGCGTAGCGAAACCTCTCGGATGATCCCTCAGTTCCAGGCCTGGTCCACACGCGGCGACGCGCCCCGGGGAGCGCGGATCAGGTGTCCTGGGGGTCCACGTCGACGGCCACGCGCACCTCCGCCGTCCGCAGAGCCGCGGCGTGCCTGTCGAGCACCGCGCGCAGCGGGGTGGTCATGGCCGAGGCCGTGGGCGCGCTGAGCAGCAACGCCCGGCGCGTCCGCCCGCGCAGCCGGTGGAGCGGCGAGGGGCCGAGCACGCCCAGCTCCGGCGCGAGAGCACGGACGCTCTCGGCGAGTTCGGCCGCCGACCGCGTCACGGCCTCGGGGCGCTCGCCGTCGACGACCACGCGCACCAGGTGCCCGAAGGGCGGCAGAGCGTGGGCACGGCGGCGCTCCACCTCGCCGGTGAGGAACTCCTCCACCGCGTGACGGGCGCCGAGCTGGACCGCCCGGGCGGCGGGCTCGTAGGCCTGGACGATGACCCGCGCCGGTTCGCCGCGCCGCCCGGCGCGTCCCGCCAGCTGGACGATCAGCGCGAAGGCACGCTCCTCCGAGCGGAAGCCCGCGTGCTGGAGGGGGGCATCGGCGTCGACCGCTCCGGCGACCGTCACATCGGGCAGGTCGTGGCCCTTCGCCACCATCTGCGTGCCGAGCAGGATCGCGGGGCCCGGCTGTGAGAACTCCTCCAGCAGCCGGGCCACAGCACCGCGCCCGGATGCGCTCGAGCCGTCCATGCGCACGATCCGCGCCGAGGGCACCAGGCGGGCGAGCGCCGCCTCCACGCCCTGCGAGCCCGTGCCCTGGCGGACGACGTCGGTGCTCGCGCAGCGCGGGCAGATGCCCGGCACCGGCTCCTCGTGGCCGCAGTGGTGACAGGCCAGGCGGCGCGGGGACGTGTGCTGGACCAACGCGACGTCGCAGTCGGGGCAGCGGGCGATCCATCCGCACTCCCGGCAGAGCGCCATCAGCGAGAACCCGCGGCGGCTGGCGAGGACGACCGCCTTCTCGCCCCGCATCGCCGCCTCATGGAGCGCCGCGGCCAGCGGCCGGGACACCGGCCCGGCCCCCTGGGTGCGCATGTCCACGATCTCGACGGCGGGCAGGCGCGACCCGTCGGCGCGCGCGGGCAGCGTCCGCCGCGGGAGGGCCTTCCACGCCTCGGGGCGGGGGGTCGCGCTGCCGAAGACGACCGCGGCGGCGGCGGCCCGGGCGCGCTTGGCGGCCACCTGGCGCGCGTCGTAGCGCGGTGAGGAGTCCTGCTTGTAGGAGGGGTCGTGCTCTTCGTCGACCACGACCAGCCCGAGCCGGACCACCGGAGCGAAAACCGCGCTCCGCGCGCCGAGCACCACATCGGCGGCGCCCTCGCGCACCCTCCGGTGCTCGGCGGCCCGCTGGGCGGGCGTCAGTGCCGAGTGCCAGATGGCGACGCCCTCGCCCAGCCGGGCGCGCAGCCGCCCGAGCAACTGGGGCGTCAGGGCGATCTCGGGCACGAGCACGAGGCTTCCCCGCCCCCTCGCGCGGGCCGCCTCGATCGCCCTCAGGTAGACCTCGGTCTTGCCCGAACCGGTGACGCCGTGAAGCAGCAGCGGACCCCCGCCCTCGTCCATGAGCCGCTCGATGTCGGCCACCGCCGCCGCCTGGTCGGGTGTCGGCTCGGGCGCCGTGTCGGCGGCCGGCGGGGCTCCGGCCGTCGCCGCCAGCGAATCGGCCTCCCAGCGCTCCGGGGCGATCGACAGGATCCCCGCCTTCTCCATCGCGCGCAACGTCGGCAGCGTGGTCCCGGCGCGACGGCAGAGCTCGGCCGTGATGAGGCGTCCACCCGCCCCGGCGAGGACCTCCGCCACCGCGCGGCGGCGCGCCGGGAGGTCGTCGGCGGGCGGTCCGCTCAGACGCGCCGTCAGATGCATGCGCGGGCGCCCCGGAGGCGGGGCGAGCACCCATTCGCCCGACGCGGGGTCCCGGCGCAGCGCGCCTCCCCCGCCCGGGGGCAGCACGAGCCTCAGGCAGGCCGCCACGGGGGCCATGTAGTACCGGGCCATCCACGCGGCCAGATCGAGCAGCTCGCCCGGCACGGGGCGGCCCTCGACGACGCCGGCCAGGGGCACCAGCCGCCCCGCATGGCTCGGTGCATCGCGACCGACGACCACCCCGAGCACCCGCCTCGGGCCGAGCGGGCAGACCACCATCGCGCCCGGCTGTGCGATGCCCTCCAGCTCGGGGGGCACCGCGTAGTCGAGGATCCGGTCGAGGCTGCGCGCCTCCACCAGGGGGAACACCTGGGCCGCGGCCACAGGCCCGGCCGGCAGCAGGGAGAGCGGCTCGGAGGTGTCCCGCGCCGTGGCCCCGCCTCCCGCGCTAGACGGAGGCGGCGAGCTTTCCGCCGGCCTCCGCGGCGATGGCCGTGCTCTCCCAGGTGAAGTCCGGATCGGGGCGACCGAAGTGGCCGTAGGCCGCGGTCTTCTGGTAGATCGGGCGGCGGAGGTCGAGGTTCTCGACGATGGCGCCGGGGCGCAGGTCGAAGTGCTCGCTGATCCACGCCTCGATCGCCTCGACCGGGCGCGTCTCGGTGCCGTAGGTCTCGAGACTGACCGACACGGGGCGCGCGACGCCGATGGCGTAGGCCACCTGCACCTCGGCGCGCTTGGCGAACCCGGCCGCGACCACGTTCTTGGCGACCCAGCGCGCGGCGTAGGCGGCCGAGCGGTTGACCTTCGACGGATCCTTGCCACTGAAGGCGCCGCCGCCGTGACGGGCCATCCCGCCGTAGGTGTCGACGATGATCTTGCGGCCCGTCAGGCCGCAGTCACCGAGCGGCCCGCCGACGACGAAGATGCCGGTCGGGTTGATGAAGAAGGTGATGTCGTCGTTCCAGAGCGAGAAGCCCTCGAGCACCGGCCTCACGACCTGGCCGATGACGTCGGCCTTCAGCTCGTCGTACCCGATCTCGGGGGCGTGCTGGGTGGAGACGACCACCGAGACCACCTCGGTCGGGACGCCGTCCACGTAGCGCACCGTGACCTGCGACTTGCCGTCCGGGCGCAGGTAGCCGAGCGCCCCGCGCCGGGTCTCCGCGAGGCGCTCGCAGATGCGGTGCGCCAGGGTGATCGGCAGCGGCATCAGCTCGGGGGTCTCGTCGGTGGCGTAGCCGAACATCAGGCCCTGGTCGCCGGCGCCCTGCAGGTCGAAGGCGTCGCCCGTCCCGCCCGCGCGCTGCTCGTAGGCGGTGTTGACGCCCTGGGCGATGTCGGGGCTCTGCTCGTCGAGGGCCACGGAGATGCCGCAGGTCTCGGCGTCGAAGCCGTACTTGGCGCGGGTGTAGCCGATCTTCCGGATCGTCGAGCGTACGATCGACGGGATGTCGACGTAGGTCGTCGTGGAGATCTCGCCCGCCACCATCACCTGCCCGGTGGTGATCAGCGTCTCACAGGCGACCCGGCCGAGCGGGTCGTCGGTCAGGACCGCGTCGAGGACCCCGTCGGAGATCTGGTCGGCGATCTTGTCGGGGTGACCCTCGGTCACGGATTCCGAGGTGAAGAGGTGCTGTCCCATTCGGCTGAGGCTCCTTCGGGTATCGAGGCGGCGGCGAGCATAACAGGGGGTCCGGCGACCTCCGGAATTGCCACGGGGGGCCCCGCGCGCCGCGCGGGACCCCCCGTGGGGACTATCGGAACCGGATCAGCCCGTAACGCGGAGGAACACCTCGAACGTCGGGGTCTCGCCGCCGGTCGTCCACGCCGTGATGCTCTTGATCGGACGCAGGTTGGCCAGGCTCTCGGCCGGCGCGTCGTCGAATGCGCCGAGCGCCTGCGCGGCCGCCGTCGCCTCGCTGACGTTCAGCCAGAAGACCGAGGCGACCTCGTCGGGCATGCCGCTCGTCCCGGCCGCGAACTCGGCGGAGCCGGCAAGCGGCGACACCGGGCGCTGCACCGCGCTCACCGCCGGGACACTCGTCCCGATGATCGCGAGGTCGCCATCCACGCCGTAGACCACGCCGGCCTCGGGCGAGAGTGGCAGCTGCCAGCCGGAGACGCCGGCTGCCAGGGGGACCTGCTTCCAGGCCGGGAGCGTTGTGCCCTGGTTGAAGGTCTGCAGCAGACGCGGGACGCCGACGCGCAGCGCGTCGAGGGTCTTCGTGGCGCGGGCCGGGTCGTCCACCTTGAGAAGGAGGGCGGCGCCCGGGTCGGGGGTGCCGGAGGTCGCGACGATCGCGTGCTCGCCACTGGTGAGGGCCGCGAGGTCGTCGACCGTCACGCCCAGCAGGGCGGGGAGCTGGCCGGCCAGCGCATTGAACTGCGCCACGGCGTCGCCGCTCTGGGCCGCGCGGGCCTGGTCGAGGATGGTGGTGACGCTTCCCGCCAGATCGCTGAAGCCGATGTAGGCGATCGCGTCGGCCGGGACCTTCTCGTCGAGGGTCGGGGAGAACTCGGCCGCGCCGGCGTCGGGGGCGCCGACGATGACGCCCTTGACCCGGGCGCCCTCGGGCTCGGCCGCGACGGAGGCCGCCATGACCGCGTCCTTGTAGTCGGAGAGGCCGAGCTGCTCGAGCTGGGGCTCCGACTGACCGGCCGCCGCGACGAGCGCGCCGATGTCCAGGTAGGCCTGACCGAAGACGTCGGCCGGGAGCTTGGCGAGCGCGTCGCTGAACCTGGCCGTGCCCGCCAGGGTCTTGTCGCCGCCCGCCGCATGGGCGTCGAGCGCCTTGAAGAGCTGCGGCTCGGTGTCGGAGATCACCAGCACGCCGTCGGTGACGGCGGCGACGGTGTCCGGGGAATCGGTGTAGTAGTCGGCGCCGGCGTGCGTCCCGGCCTTGGTGGCGCCGCCCTTGACCAGGAGAGCCTTGACGGCGTCGTCCTTGCCCTCGGCGAGCTCGACGACCCCGACGAACTCCATGTCGTCGGCGGCCTGCGCGGCGGCGCCGGCGTCGGCCGTCGTGAGCGAGCCCTGGAGGGCCGCGGTGTCCGGCAGTGCGATCCCCGCGATCGCCGCGTGCTCGCCCAGCAGCGGCTTGATCTCGGTCTCGAAGTCCACGTCGTCCGACTTCAGTGCCTCATCGACCTTGGCGCGGAGCTCGGGGTAGGCCGGGAAGAGCTTCGCGAGCGCATCGACCTGGGTCCACTGGGGGCCGTCGAAGTCGGTCGAGGCCTCGAGGTAGATCGGGCTGCCGGCGGGGATGTACGACGCCACCTCGCCTGCGGCCGCCCCGGACTCGGAGCTGCTGCCCCCGCATCCGGATACGGCGAGCGCCGTACCGGCCACCGCCGCCGTCACGATGACGACCGATCGGCGTCGACGCAGGCTCTCGATCATCTGCACGGCCATCCGCTGGGACCTCCAAGTCGGGAGTGAGGGCGCTCTGGGATCGACAGTAGCAACGCCCTTCGTGACGCCCGCGGGGCACCTGGTAAAGGTCTGGTTCAGAACGCGCACCCCGCCTGTTGCATCCTCGGCCGGGACGCGCCCGGGCATGAGCGGCGCGTATCAGGCGCGGGTCTTCACCTCGATGATCAGGGGCACGCCGTCGAGGTCGAAGCGCTGGCGCAGGCGGTTCTCCAGCCAGAAGCCGTAGTCGCGCGTCATGAGCGAGCGGTCGTTGACCTCGAGACGGAAGGTCGGGGGACCCTCGCTCGTCTGCACCAGGTAGCGCAAGGACAGCTGCCGCTGGCCCTTGCGCGGGCCGGGGCGCTCCGCCGCCAGCTCCCGCAGGGCCTCGTTGAGCTCGCGCGTCGAGATCCGTGCCCGGTAGCGCTCCTCGAGGCGCAGGGCGGCCGGCAGGATCCGGTGCAGCCCCTCCCCCGTCGCCGCCGAGCAGACCTCGATCGGCGGCCGCTGGCGCGACTTGGAGCGCAGGCGGCCCCGGATGTGCTCCAGGTCGGGCTGGGCGAGATCCCACTTGTTGATCACCAGCAGCGTGGCGCAGTGGGCGCGGGCGGAGCGGTCGACGGCCGACAGGTCCGAGTCGGTCAGCCCCTCGGTGGCGTCGCAGACCACGATGGCGACGTCGCTGCGCTCGGCGGCCTGCAGCGCCCGGATCTGGCTGTAGTGCTCCACGCCGTCGCGCATCTGACCGCGACGGCGCAGGCCGGCCGTGTCGATCAGCACCACCGGCTGGTCGGCGACCTTGATCAGCGTGTCGATCGGGTCGCGGGTCGTGCCGGGCTGGTCGTGGACGACCACGCGGTCCTCGCCGAGGATCGCGTTGAGGATCGAGCTCTTGCCCACGTTCGGGCGCCCGATGATGCAGATCGCCGGCACGCGTTCGCGCTCGCGGTCCACGGCGGGGGCGTCGGGCAGGCGCTCGACGAGCGCGTCGAGGAAGTCGCCGATCCCGCGTCCATGCTGCGCGGAGACCGGGAACACCTCGCCCAGGCCCATCTCGGCGAGGTTGTAGGCCTCCGCCTCGCGGCCCGCGCTGTCGACCTTGTTGGCCACCAGCATCAGGGGCTGCCCGACCCGGCGCAGCCGGTCGGCCACCTCGAGGTCGCCGGGCGTGGGCGCCGTCTGGACGTCGACCACGAAGACGATCAGGTCGGCCTCCTCGATGCCGCGGATCGCCTGCGCGGCGATCTGGCGGCCGACGGCGCTCGGGTCGGCGTCGTCGATGCCCCCGGTGTCGATCAGCTGGAAGGCGCGCCCGTTCCATTCGGCGCCGGCCTGACGCCGGTCGCGCGTGACCCCTGCGACCGCGTCAACCACCGCGTCGCGGCGGCCGGCCAGCCTGTTGAAGAGCGTCGACTTGCCGACGTTCGGGAAACCGACGATCGCGACGACCGGCTGGTCGGACGCGAGGGTGCTGCCGGCCGACTCCTTGCGCGGCTTCCACCGCGCGCGCTCGACTCCGCGCTCACCCATCGACGTGCCCCGGAGGCTCGGTGTGCGGGCCGCCCGCAACCGGTATCAGCGCCGCGATCGAGGCCATCATGCGGTCGACGGCGTCGCGCGAGCGCCGGCTGCGCGGACCGGGCGCGATGTCGGAGAGGTCGACCGGCGGGCCGAAGGCCACCTTCACCTTCCGGAAGAGCTTGTGGCTGCCCCACACGGCGGCCGGCACGACGACCAGGCCCGGCTCGAGCCCGAGGGAGCCCGCCCCCGGCATGCCCGGGCGCAGGCGCCCGTCGGTATAGCGCGTGCCCTCCGGGTACATCAGGAGCACATCGCCCCGCTCGAGGATGTCGCGCGCCAGGCGCAGCGCGCGGCGATCGGCCCCGCCGCGCTCCACCGGGAAGGCCCCCATGCGGTAGACCGCCCGTCGCACGAAGGGCATCCGGAACAGTTCGGCCTTGGCCATGTAGTGACTCTTTCGCGGCAGGACCGCCACGCCGAGGATCGGCGGGTCAACCTGCGAGATGTGATTGCTGACGATGAGGACGGCTCCCGTGGCGGGGATGTTCTCCTGGCCGACCACCCGCAGGCGCAGGAGCCAGCGCACCGGCGGGACGAGGAGGATGTGGCCGGCGATCCACCAGCGGCGGGTGATGACGGGGGCCTGGTCGAGATCGATCATCCGGGGGGTGCCCCGGCGCGTTCGCGCACGTCCTCGACGAGGCTGACGATCAGGTCGGCGACCGAGTCGGCGTCGAGCTCGGACGAGTCGATCACCACCGCCCCCTGGGCGATCCGCAGGGGGCTCGCCGAACGGGTGCTGTCGGCGTGGTCGCGGCGGCGGACGTCCTCGAGCACCGTGTCCTCGTCCATCTCGACGCCGCGCGCGAGCAGGTCGGCGCGGCGACGGCGCGCCCGCTCCTGGAGCGAGGCGGTGAGGAACACCTTGAGGTCGGCGTCCGGACAGACCACCGTCCCGACGTCGCGGCCGTCGGAGACCCACGAGCCCTGCGCGAGGAGGGCGCGCTGGGCGCTCACGACCTCCGCCCGGACGCCCGGGTGGGCCGACACCTCGGAGACCTGCGCGGCCACCTCTGGCCGGCGGATCGCGGCGGTCACGTCCTGCCCGGTCACCCGCACGCGGTCGCCGTCGTCGGTCGGCTCGATCTCGATCGGGTTCTCGCGCGCCAGGGCGATCAGCGCGATCTCATCGGCGGGCGGCACCGCCCGCTCCAGCGCGAGCCAGGTCAGCGCCCGGTACATCGCCCCGGTGTCGAGGTAGGCCACGCCCAGCCGGCGGGCGACCGCGCGCGCCACGGTGCTCTTGCCGGCGCCGGCCGGCCCGTCGATGGCGACGATCACGCCACGCCCCCGAGCCCGGCGAGGTCGCGGGCGAAACCGGGGTACGACACCGCGACGGCGCCGAAGTCGCCCACCGAGACGCCCTCCTCGCTCACCAGGCCGGCCACGGCGCCGAGCATCGCGAGGCGGTGGTCGCCGACCGACTCCATCGCGCCGCCCCGGATCGCGCGCCCGCCGGTCACGGCGAAGCCGTCCTCGCGCTCGGTCGCGTCCACGCCGAGGGCGCGCAGGGCGCCGACGACCGAGGCGATCCGGTCGCTCTCCTTCACGCGCAGCTCGGCCGCGCCGCGGACGACGGTCGTCCCCGACGCGAGCGCCCCGAGCAGGCCGACGAGCGGGAGCTCGTCGATCATCGAGGGCACCTCCTGCGGCTCGACCTCGGTCGCCCGGAGCCCCTCGGTGCGCGAGACCGACAGGGTCCCGCAGGGCTCGCCCGCGACCGGGGCGCCCGGCTCCTCGCGGATCTCCACGCCCATCCGCCGCATCACCCCGATCAACCCGGTCCGGCCCGGATTGAGGTTCACGCCCTCCAGCCGCACCTCCGGGTCGCCGAGGAGGGCGCCCGCGACCAGATGCGCTGCAGCCGAGGAGAAGTCGCCGGGGACATCCATGTCCGGCAGGGACAGCCCCTGCACCGGGCCGGTCACCCCGACGGCGCCGCCCTCGCGGAGCAGCGGGACGCCCGACGCCTCGAGCATCCGCTCGGTGTGATCGCGCGAGGGCACGGGCTCGTGCACCCAGGTCGTCCCCTCGGCGAAGAGCCCGGCGAGCAGCAGGCAGCTCTTCACCTGGGCGCTCGCCACCTCCAGGCGATGCTCGACCCCCTTCAGCGGCACCCCTCCGCTGACCACGAGCGGCGGGGTCCCCCCCGGGGCCGTGAAGATCTGCGCGCCCATCGCCCGCAGCGGCCGGGCGATCCGGGTCATGGGGCGCCCGCGCAGGGACTCGTCGCCGTCGAGGACGACGTGCTCCATGAACTGCCCCACCAGGAGGCCGGTGAAGAGGCGGATCAGCGTTCCCGCGTTGGCGCAGCCCAGGGCGGGAGGCGGGCGCAGCCCGCGCAGCCCGCGACCCGTGATGCGGACCGCGTCGCCGAGGTGGCCGGTGACGGCGACGCCGCAGTCCTCGACGGCCTGCAGGGTCGCCCCGGTGTCGGCGGAGTCGAGCGGCCGGCCCACCCGGACCTCGCGGTCGGACACGGCCGAGAGCATGATGGCCCGGTGGGTCAGCGATTTGTCCGGCGGCACCTGGAGGGTGCCGCGGAGCAGGGGTACCGGTGCTACACGGACGGCCGCCATCCGGTCAAGACTAACGACAGCTCGCCGGAACCACCGGCGGGGCCCTCAGGCCGACGTCTCGGGGGCGATCGACCGGGCGACGCGCAGGGCCGTCTCCTCGCCCAGCGACGCCCCGCGCACCTGCAGCCCGAAGGCCCGCCCGGGCGTCTCCCAGACCAGCGTCACGAGCCCTCGGCGGCGCAGCACCGCCGTGACCTGGCCCACGTCGACGAGCCGGGAGTCGCGGCCACCGGTGTCCGGGCTGGCGAGCGGGGCGGGGCACTGGCGCAGCAGCACGCGCGAGCCGTCGTCGCCGGTCCAGGCGATCACCACCGCCGGCGGGGCGGAGGGATAGGAGATGTCCGGCTCGACACGGGGCATGCCGCGGGTCAGCCCCGGGGGGATCCAGCCGGGGAGCCAGGGCGTGTAGCCGACCTCGAAGGCGGCGTCCGCGAGGCCGGCCGACCAGCGGCCGTCACCGATGCCGGCACCCATGCCGTGCGTCGCGCCCATCCTCCCGCTCACCGCCGACCCGTCGAAGCGCAGTTCCGAGATCCCGGCGCGCGCGAGGCGGCCGATCGGCTCGCCCGAGACGTCGAGGGCGTCCACCCCGAGCACCGGGGCCTCGGGGGGCAGCCGCACGAGCACGAGGCCCCCACCGCCGACGGCGACCGGCGCCGCCTCATCCTCGCTGGCGAGCAGCGGGCGGATCGCCGCCGCCTCGGGCGCCGCCCGGCAGACGAGCACACGGTCGACGGGCAGCGGCGGCATCTCGAGAGTGACCACGGCGGCGACCACGGGCCGCCAGCGGCTGGGCCGGCCGGGCGGGCAGGCCACGCGGGCCACCACCACGCCCTCGGGGCTCACCCAGGCGACCCTCGCCCGCGGCGGGTCGCCGGCCTCCGACGCCGCGACGGCCGGGCCGTCGCCCGCGGGAGCGAGCAACAGCGGCACGGGATGACCGAGGGCCGCCTCGGCGACGGCCCGCAGGGGGGCATGGGGGTCGTCCACCGGCCCATCACACCACACCCGGTCCGTCCGGGGCCGTGGTCATCCTGTGCCGCATGACAACTCACATCTGCCACGACTGCGGGCAGGCGCTTCCCGAGGGCTCGGAGATCTGGCTCTCCCCGGCGACCGGGCAGCCGGACGAGAGCGCCGGCGAGCCCTACTGCGCCGGCTGCGCCTCGCCGATCGGGATCGCCGCCTGACCCCTCCCCCCACCCCCGAGCCCTTCGAGGTCGAACGGGGTGACGTGACGCTCCGCGGAGAGGTCGCGGGCGCGGGCGACGCGGTGCTGCTGCTGCACGGCCTCACCGCGACCCGGCGCTACGTCGTGCACGGATCGCGCGCCATCGAGCGCGCCGGGCGGCGCGTGGTGATGTACGACGCCCGCGGTCACGGCATCTCCTCGCCCGCCGGCGCCGGGGCCTACGACTACGGCGCTCTCGCCGCCGATGCGATCGCGGTGCTCGACCATCTCGGCATCGGGAGCGCGGCGCTCGTGGGCCAGTCGATGGGCTCGGCGACGGCGGTCGCGGTCGCCCTCGCCCACCCCGGACGGGTCCGCTCGCTCGCGATCGTCACCCCGGCGCACCGGGGGGCGCCGAGCCCGAACCTGTCCCATTGGGACGCGCTGGCCGCGGGCCTGGAGACGGGTGGCCCGGAAGGGTTCCTCGCGGCCCTCGGGCCGATGCACGTGGGCGAGCGCTGGCGCGAGGCGGTGCGGACCGTGATCCTGCAGCGGCTGGGACGGCACGCGCACCCCGCGGCCGTGGCCGACGCCCTGCGCGGCATCCCCCGCTCGGCCGCGTTCGAGGGACTCGGGGCGCTCGAGGGGATCAGCGTCCCCACCATCGTCGTGGGAAGCCGCGACGACGTCGATCCCGACCATCCGCTGGAGGTGGCCGAGGAGTACGCGCGCCGCATCCCGGGCGCGCGCCTCGTGGTCGAGGAGGCCGGCGAATCGCCCCTGGCCTGGCGCGGCGGCGCGCTCTCGAAGGAGATCCTGCCGGTCCTCTGAGCGACGGCTAGGCCAGCTCCACCCGGGTGATCACATCGACGCCCCAGAAGGGCGACGCGCGCCGGTGGAAGGCCACATCGGCGTTGGCGCGATGGGCGTCGCGCAGGAGGCCGACGATCAGGCGCTCGTCCGCGGCCATCGGCTCGTACAGCGGGACGTGGACGCGGTCGGAGCCGATCACCGCCACGAAGAACGGGACGCCCCCGGCCATCGTGACCCCCACGGAGGAGGGCGCGGCCGACCCGGCGGCGGGTTCGTCGTCCACCAGCCGGCGCTCCCAGGCGTAGAGCGCGCGCGTGGGGTCCACGGGAACCAGGTCGCCGTCGCCCGGCCACGAGCCGCCGCCGGTGTCCCGCTCGACGACCGCCCACAACTCGAAGTGCAGGTGGGGCTCCGCGGGCACGGAGCGAGACCGCGGCGATGGGGACGCCCTTCTTCACGAAGTCGCCGGCCGAGACGAGGATCCCGGTGACGTGGTTGTACTTCGTGACGAAGCCGAGACCGCGCGGGTGATGGTCGATGGTGACGTTCCCGCGCGTACCCGCCGGATTCGACTCCACCTCGACGACCCGTCCGCTGTAGGCCGCGTACACGCAGTCCCCGGCCGCGGCGGCGAGATCGACGGCCTCGTGCAGCCCGTTGGCGAAGTGGACGTCGCCGCCGGTGGGATTGCGCGGGTCGTCGGCGGGGATCACCTGACGCGACGCGCACGGCGGAGCCGCGCCGAGGGACACCGGCCGCAGCGCTCCGAAGCGCCCGTTCTCGACCCGCAGCACCAGCGGCAGGTCCAGGGGCGGCACGAACGACCACGACTGGGCGGTCGTCGGTTCGATCGGCATACGGCGCCGAGGGTATCCCACCACCGATCGTGGGGCGCCCGGACCGGGCGCCCCACGATCGGGTCAGCGCGGTCCGCGACCCGGGCGGTCCTCGGGGCCGGGCTCCCCGCCGGGCCCCGGCGGGGTGTCGCTCAGGTCCTCGTCCGCGTCGCCCTCGTCCACGTCCTCGGCGTCGAGCGCGGGCAGGTGGAGCACGATCCGCTTGGCGGTCACCTTCGGCGCCGTGCCGGCCACGCGATCGGCACGCCGCTCGACGAGGCCGACGGCCTCGAGGTCGAGATCCTCGACGCTGTCGTCGAGCGCGGCGAAGAGCTCCTCGGCGTCGATCCGCTCGCGGACCCCGTCATCATCCTCGGTCACGATGCGGGTGCGCGGACCGATGCCCAGCTCCACCTCGTCGAGCGAGCGCAGGGCACGGCGGGCGCTGCGGGATCCGCCGTACACGTCGGGATCCTCGAGCGTGATCGAGGGGGCGTCGGCATCCCACTCGGACACGACCCCCTCGAGGGTCACGCGGGCCGGCGCGGGGCGGTCGGCGTGCGAGGGAGGGGCGGCCGAGGCGGTGAGCACGACACCGAGGGTCGCGAGGGTCGTGGTCAGGGCGACGAGGGTTCGCTGGCGCATGGAGGTCCCGGGTCGGACGACAGGATCCCCACAATCATCGGCATCCGTCCGCGGATGCCACACCCCCCTCAGGGCACGGGCGAGCCCACCCCCGACGCCCGGGCGCGGTAGCCGCGCTCGGCCACCAGGCGCACCGCTTCGCGCGCCTCGTCGGGGCCGCCGATGACCAGCACCAGCTCGCCCTCGCCGTCGGGCGGGCCGGGACGAAGGCTGAGATCCTCGATGTTGATGTGGGCGTGGCCGAGCGCCGTGGCGATCTCGGAGATGGCCCCCGGCCGGTTGGGCACGGCGACCAGCACCCTGACCGGGGCCGACGGCCCGACGTCGCCCGCCCGCCTCAGCCGCTCCCGCGCCTCGGCGGCGTCGCCCACGAATCCGAGCAGCCACTCCCGGTCGCGCCGCTCGAGGGCCGCGGCGACCTCGCCGAGACGCTCGGTGAAGTCGCGCAGGACATCGAGCACCGAGGCCGAGTTGGCCAGCAGGATGTCGGCCCACAGCGGGGGGTTCGATCCCGCCACGCGCGTCAGGTCGGTGAACGACGGCCCCGCCGAGCGCAGCGCCTCGCGCCCGCCCGGCGCGGTGTCGGCCGCCTGGTTGACCAGGGCGCCCGCCAGGACGTGGGGCAGGTGCGAGACCAGCGCCATCAGGTGGTCGTGCACCCGGGCGTCGATCGCGACCGGACGGGCGCCGACCGCCGCCACCAGGGAGTGCAGACGGCCGAACAGATCTGAACGGGCCTCGGCGCCCGGGGTGAGGAACCAGGTCGTGCCGCGGAAGAGGCCCGTCCCGCGCGAACGCGACACCGGTGCGCTCGCCGCCGCAGACCGGATGGCCGCCGATGAACCGGCCGCGCTCGGCGGGCGTGAGCGCCTCGAGGACGTCCGACTTGGTGGAGCCGAGGTCGGTCACCACGCAGTCGTCCTGGGCGACCGCGAGCGCGCGGCGCGCCAGGGCGAGGAGCTCGGGGACCGGGGCCGCCAGCACGACGGCCCGGGCGCCCGCGGCGGCCTCCTCCAGCGAGCCGCACGCGACGTCGATCGCCCCCATGGCGAGCGCAGTGCTGAGCGCGCCGGGGTCGGGGTCCACCCCCCGCACCTCGACGCCGTCGAGGGAGCGGAGGGCGAGACCCAGCGAACCGCCCATCAGCCCGACGCCGACGATGGCGACCGGGCCCATGGTCAGGTCATCAGGCGACGGCCACAGGCGCGTCGGCGCTCTCGGCGAGGATCTTGCCCATCAGGTCGATGCAGCGCTTCACGTCGGCGACCCAGGCGCCGAACGTGTCGGCGTGCAGAGCCTGGGGGCCGTCGCACAGGGCGTGCTCGGGTGAGGGGTGGACCTCGACGATCAACCCGTCGGCGCCGGCGACCACGGCCGCACGCGCCATCGGGAGGATCAGGTCGCGCTTGCCGGCCGCGTGGGACGGATCGACGATCACCGGCAGGCTCGACTGCGCCTTGGCGACCGGGACCGCCGAGATGTCGAGCGTCGAGCGGGTCGCGGTCTCGAAGGTCCGGATGCCGCGCTCGCACAGGACGATGTCCTGGTTGCCCTCGCGGGCGATGTACTCGGCCGACAGCAGCCACTCCTCGATGGTGCTCGCCATGCCCCGCTTGAGCAGGATCGGCGTCGAGGTGCGCCCCACCTCCCGCAGGAGGTCGTAGTTCTGCATGTTGCGGGCGCCGAGCTGGATCATGTCGGCCACCTCGAGGACGTCCTCCAGCTGGCGCGCGTCCATGAGCTCCGTGACGATCGGCAGGCCGGTCTCCTCGCGGGCCTCCGCGAGGATCTCGAGGCCCTCCTTGCCGAGGCCGGAGAAGGCGTAGGGCGAGGTGCGCGGCTTGTAGGCGCCGCCGCGCAGCATCGTCGCGCCGGCGGCCTTGCAGGCCCGGGCCGAGGCGAGCGTCTGCTCGCGCGACTCGACCGCGCACGGACCGGCGATGAGGCCGAACGAGCCGCCGCCGATCGCGCGACCGGCCACCCGCACCACGGCGTCGCGGCCGCGGAAGTCGCTCGAGACCAGCTTGTAGGGCTTCAGGATCGGGACGACCTTCTCCACGCCCGGCTCTCCCTCGAGCTGCAGCGAGGCGACGATCTGGCGGTCGTCACCGATCGCGCCGATGACCGTGACGAACTCACCCGTGGAGGGGTGCGCGCGGGCGCCGGCCTGCTCGATCCGCTCGACGACGTGGCGGACCTGCTCCTCGGTCGCGCCCTCCTTCATCACGATCATCATTTCGCTGTCCGTCCTGGTTGGGTCTCGCGGGGGGCCGAGCGGGCGAGCTGCGCCTGCGCGGAGAGGAATGCCGAGTTCTCGTCCGGGGTACCGATGGAAACCCGCAGGCGCCCCGGACAGCCCAGCGCGGCGCCGTCGCGGACGATGACGCCGAGGCGCAGCAGCTGCTCGTGGACACCGGATGATCCGGCCACCGGATCGGAATCCGGCCTCACCAGGATAAAGTTGGCCTGGCTGGGGGTAAAGGCCCACGTCGTGCGGGCCAGTGCTGACGCGACCCGGCCGCGCTCGCTCATCACCTCGCGGACCCGCCGCTCGAGGGCGTGCGGATGCCTCAGGCTCTCGAGGGCCGCCGCCTGGGCGAGGGCGTTCGTGTTGAACGGCTGGCGGATGCTGTCGATCGCGTCGATCCACCCGGAGCCCCCCACCCCGTAGCCGACGCGCAGCCCGCAGAGCCCGTGCGCCTTGCTGAAGGTCCGCGTCACGAGGAGGTTGGGGCGGCTGCGGGCGAGCGACATGATGCGGCCCTGCGTCGGGCCGGTCGACGAAGTCGTAGTAGGCCTCGTCGACGAGGATCGCGAGGTCCTCGGGAAGCGCGTCGACGAACCGCTCGATCTCGTCGGCCGAGCGGTAGACCCCGGTCGGATTGTTCGGGTTGCAGACGATCACGAGGCGGGTGCGCTCGTCGACGGCGGCGGCCATCGTCTCGAGATCGTGCCCGTCGTCGGCGGCCAGCGGGCACCGCGATCGCCTCGGCGCCCGCGGCGGTCGCCAGGTGCGGGTAGAGGGCGAACGACGGATCCGCGTGGACGACCGTCGTGCCCGGATCGAGCAGCGCCTGGCCGGCGAGCAGGATCAGGTCGCACGAGCCGTTGCCGATCACCACCTCGTCCGGACCGACGCCGTGGCGCTCGGCCAGCGCCCTGCGCAAGGCGCGCGCCGCGCCGTCCGGGTAGCGGTTGAGGCCCTGCAGGCCGGCCGCCACCACCTCGACCACCTCGGGCATCGGCGGGAAGGGGCTCTCGTTGGAGGCCAGCTTGACCGCGCTCGTCGATGCCGTAACGGGCGAGCACCTCCGCGGTCGTCAGGCCCGGCTCGTAGTGCGGGATGGCCGCCAGGCGCGGCGAGGTACGGATGCTCACACGTCCAGTGTAGACGCCGATAACGCGATCGATCCCGAGGAGCCCCGAAGGCCTTCCCACCTCGCCGTGGCAGCGCTATTGTCGTCACGACGTCAATTCGGCGACGCGTTCGCGTCAAAGGAACATGAAATGGCCTCAGTCCGTGAGCTCGACCCCGTCATCGTGGTGGGGAGCGGCATCGCCGGGAGCCTTCTGGCCCTCAGCGCCGCCGAGTTCGGCCCGGTCGTGATGATCACCAAGGAGGCTCTCGGCGACGGGAGCACCCGGCGCGCACAGGGCGGGATCGCGGCCGCGATCGACGGCCACGACTCGGTGGAGGCGCATGTCGCCGACACCCTCGCGGCCGGCGCCGGGCTCTGCGACATCGAGGCCGTCACGCGGATCTGCCGCGAGGGGCCGGGCCAGGTGGCCGCCCTGCTCGCCCGTGGGGTCGACTTCGACCGTCGCGACGGCCACCTGCGCCTCGCCCGCGAGGGTGCGCACTCGGCCGCCCGGGTGGTCCACGCCGGCGGCGACGCGACCGGCGCCCACATCGTCGGCGCGCTCAGCGCGGCGCTGCGGAGGGACCCCCGGATCGAGCTCGCCGAGGATGAGCGGGCCCTCGAGGTGATCGTCCACGACGGCCGCGTCGTCGGGCTGCGCAGCGTCGGCCCCACCGGGCGCGAGCACGTTCGCGCCGCCCGGGCGGTCGCCCTGGCGGCCGGCGGCATGGGGCAGCTCTACACCCGCACCACCAACCCGCTCGGCGCCACGGCCGACGGCCCGGCGCTGGCCGCGCGGGCCGGCGCGGCGCTCGCCGACCTCGAGCTGGTGCAGTTCCACCCGACGGCGCTCGCGCTCGGCGACGGCCCGCTCGCTCTGGTGAGCGAGGCCGTCCGGGGCGAGGGGGCGATCCTGCGCGACGCCGCCGGCCACCGCTTCATGCCCGACGAGCACCCGATGGCCGAGCTCGGCCCGCGCGACGTCGTCGCCCGGGCGATCGCCCGCCGCGCCGCCGCGCTCGGCGCCGACGTCGACCCTCGACCTGCGCCACCTCGACGCCGACGCGGTCCGCCGCCGCTTCCCGACGGTCGCAGCGCTCTGCGCCGAACACGGCCTCGACCTCGCGCGCGACCTGATCCCGGTGACGCCCGCCGCGCACTACGCCATCGGCGGCGCGCTGATCCGACATGGCCGGGCCGGACGACCCTGCCGGGGCTGTTCGCGGTCGGCGAGTGCGCGGCGACCGGCGCGCACGGCGCGAACCGTCTGGCCTCCAACGGCCTCCTCGAGGCCGCGGTGCTGGCCGCGGGCGCGGCCGAGGCCCTGCGCGGCGACCTGGACGACTGGCCCGACGGCCCGGTCGCCCACGCCGTCGAGGTGCCCGCAGATCGTCCGCACGGACTCCGGTGCGCGCCGCGACCTGCAGACCGCCATGTGGCAGGGCGTCGGCGTGGAGCGCGACGCTCCGGGCCTCGCCCAGGCCGCCCGCGACCTCGCGCCAGGTCCCCGGCGGCACCGACCACGCCACCGACAACCTGCTGCTGGTCGCCCGGCTCGCCGCCGCCGCCGCCAAGCTGCGCACGGAGAGCCGCGGCGCCCACTACCGCAGCGACCACCCCGAGGCGGATCCCCGCCAGGCACGGCGCATCGCCTGGGTCGGCGACGAGCCGTACATCCTCCCGCCCGCCATCGCCCGGCGCGCCCGGGCCCTCGCCATGGAGGCAGCATGACCACCTCCGCATCGCCTGCCGGCCTGCCTTCTGCCGGCCACGGAGACCGCCGTCGGGCCAGGAGGAGCTCTGGGAGCGCGCCTGGGCCGCCCGCCGCGCGCTGGGCTCGCGCGCGGTGATCCTGGGTCACCACTACCAGCGCGACGAGGTCATCGCCTTCGCCGACGTGACGGGCGACTCGTTCCTGCTCGCACGGCGCGGCGCGGCGGCCACCGAGGCCGAGCTGGTCGTCTTCCTCGGCGTCTACTTCATGGCCGAGGCCGCGGACGTGCTGCGGGCGCCCCACCAGACGGTGGTGCTCCCCGACCTGGGCGCCGGCTGCCACCTGGCCGAGTGCGCCGACATCTTCACGGTCCGCGACGCCTGGAAGCAGATGACCGCGGCCCTGCCCGGCAAGAGGGTCATCCCGCTCACCTACATGAACTCCGGCGCCGACCTGAAGGCGTTCGTCGGCGAGCACGGCGGCGCGGTCTGCACCTCCGGCAACGCGGAGAAGGCGTTCCGCTGGGCCCTCTCGGAGGGCGACGCGGTCTTCTTCTTCCCGGACGAGCACCTCGGCCGCAACACGGCCTGCCGCCTCGGGATGGCGCCCGGCGATCCGCTCGTATGGGACCCCCGCAAGGCCGACCTGGGCGGGATCGCCGAGGGCGACCTCGCCGCAGACCCAGGTGATCCTGTGGAAGGGCTTCTGCAACGTCCACACGGCCTTCACCACCCGCCAGATCGACGAGGCGCGGACCGCGGACCCGGCCGTGCAGGGTGATCGTGCACCCGGAGTGCCCGCGCCCGGTGGTGGAGGCGGCCGACGAGGACGGCAGCACCGAGTACATCATCCGCCGCTGCGAGGAGCTGCCGGCCGGGTCGAGCGCGGTGATCGGCACCGACTGGAACCTCGTCAACCGCCTGCGCCTGCGCCACCCGGACAAGACGATCTCGTGCCTCAACGAGAACATCTGCCCCTGCGTGACGATGAACCGGATCGACCTGCCGAAGCTCACCTGGTGCCTCGAGTCCCTGGCCGCGGGCGAGATCGTGAACGTCGTCACGGTGGACGACGAGATGCGCCGCCTCGGCCGGCTCGCCCTCGACCGGATGCTCGCGCTCGCGTGAGCCCGGAGAAGGTCGTCGCCGAGGCGCTCGCCGAGGATCTCGGGGAGCGCGGTGACATCACCTCCGCCCTGCTGATCCCGGCGGGGAGGCGCGCCACGGCGCGGGTGGTCTCGCGCAAGGCCGGCGTCCTCGCCGGCCGCGCGGCCGGCGAGGAGGTGCTGCGCCAGACCGGCGTCGCCGGAGACTGGCGGGCCGGGGACGGCGACCACCTCACCCCGGGAAGCGTGGTCGTGGAGATCGAGGGGCCGGCGCGAGCGGTGCTCACGGCTGAGCGGACGCTCCTCAACCTGCTCTGCCACCTGTCGGGCATCGCCACCCTGACCGCGGCGTACGTGGCGGTCTGCGGCGAGGTGCAGGTGCTGGACACGCGCAAGACGACTCCGGGCCTGCGGGCGCTGGAGAAGGCGGCGGTGCTCGCCGGCGGGGGCGTCAACCACCGCATGGGTCTCTACGACAGGGTCCTCGTGAAGGACAACCACCTGGCCCTCGCGGGCGCGGGTCTCGTGGAGGCCGTCGCGCGGGCGCGGCGAGGAGATGCCCGAGGTGCTGGTCGAGGTGGAAGCGGATGACCTCGCGGGCGTGCAGCTCGGCCTCGACGCGGGGGCGGACTGGATCCTCCTCGACAACATGTCCACCGCGCAGATGCGCGCGGCCGTCGCGCTTGCGGCGGGTCGGGCGCGCCTGGAGGCATCGGGTGGCATGACCGTGGAGGGTGCCCGGGCGGCGGCGGCCACGGGCGTCGATGCCGTGTCGGTGGGCGCGCTCACCCACTCGGCGCCGGCTCTCGACCTGGGGCTCGACATCGACGTCGCGTAGGTCCGGCGGGTCCCCGCCGGCCGCCGGAGGCGGCCCGGGCGGCGCGGATGGTCCCGGCGCCCCCGGGGGGCCGGAGAGCCAGCGCCCCTCGCGGAACCAGCGGCGCATGGTGGGACCGCTCGGCGGCGCCGCCGGCCCGCGCGCCTCGCGCGCCCTCAGGCGGCGGATGACCACCTCCGGCCGCTCACCCGCTGAGAAGCACTCCTCCGCCTCCTCGCGAAGCCCGCGCCAGGAGTAGGAGCCCGGACGCGGACGCACGGGCGATGCCCCGCCGAGCCGGGAGCGGTGGATCTCGATCGCCCGGGACCGGCGGGCGGTGAAGCACCCGGCCGCGCGCCAGACGTGGAACAGGCTCGCCGAGACGTCGCGGCCGGCCCGCCGGGTGAGGAACTCCTGCGACCGGTGCTCGGCGCACAGCCAGACGCTCACTCCGGCAGGCAGATGGAACTCGGCCCGCCCGCCCCGCCCGGGGCCCCCGCAGATCGCGCACGCCGGCAGGCTGCCCAGACGCTCACCCTTGTAGTAGCTCTTGACCACGTGATGGACGGTGACACCCAAGGGCGCTCACGGGGTGCTCCACCAGTGCCGACTTCGGCACGCCGAGGTGGCGGGGGGTGCGCAAATGAACGCCGGTCGGTCGTCCGAATGGACGGCGACCCGAACCACGCCCGCCCGCCCCCCGGGATCCGTTCATCCATCGCGTATCGTCGAACCGTGACCCAGGCCGACGGCGATACCGGGACGAGACCCGACCGCGGCCTCGGACCCGCGTGGCTCATCGCGCGGCTCGCGCCGGTGGGCCTCCTGGCGCTGATCTTCGCGGTCGCCCTCGGCGGGACGGATCTCGCATCGCGGGACCGGACGGGCTTCGCCGCCGCCGGCTTCGGCAGCCTCGGCCTCGCCGCCCTCTGCTGGATCCTGCGTTGGCGAAACCCCGATCAGGAGACGATCGCCGGCGCCGCGAGGGTGGCGACGATCGTGGCGGTGATCGTGGTGCTCTCCCTCATCGCCGTGGGAGGTTCCCACTGACCGCGGGGTCGCCCTTCGTCCAATTGGACCTCGGGCCTTCGTCCAATTGGACGAGAACCGCGCCGGATCCCGGCCCGGGCGGGCCGGTCTCGTCACACCAGCGCACCGCTTCGCGCTCCCAGCCCTCGGCTACTGGGCGTCCTGCTGGAGGTCGGGCCTCAGGCGGCGGGCCTCGCGGAGATAGATGTGGTGGATCACCCGGTCGCTCGGAACGGTGCAGTGGAGCATCACGCGGATGCACATCCCGAGCGACCCGGGGACCGCTATCTCGCTGGCGCAGATCAGGGGAATCGTCGTGAGGCCGGCTACCCGCGCCGCGACGGCCGGGAACTCCGCCGTCAGGTCGGGCGTCGCGGTGAAGATGATGGAGATCAGGTCGTCGGTCGCGAGCTGATTGCGAGTCAGCACCTCGGAGAGCAGCTCGGTGGTGCTCTCGAGGATCGCCTCCGCGGCGTTCTCCCCCACCGAGGTCGCTCCCCGAACCGCCCTGACGACGCGCTCGCTCAGCGGTCGAGCCCCACCATGGCGCCGAGCTTGCGCCATTCCGCGCGGGTGAGCGGGCGCCATCGGCCCTCCGCGACCTTCTGCACCCCGATGCCCGCGTAGCGCGAGCGGTGCAGCTTCAGGACGCGGTGATCGACGGCGTCGCCCATGCGCCGCACCTGCCGGTTGCGCCCCTCGGTCAGCTCCATCTCGAGCCAGGTTCCTCCGGCCGCCAGGCGGTCCATCGCCACCACCCGCGCGGGGGCGGTGACGCCGTCCTCCAGCGTGACCCCGTGGCGGAGCTTCCTGAGCGTCGTCGCCGACACCTGACCGCGCATCAGCACCTCGTAGGTCTTTGGTGCCTTCGAGGAGGGGTGCATGAGACGCGCGGCGAGCTCGCCGTCGTTGGTGACGATCAGCGCGCCCGTCGTATCGATGTCGAGGCGGCCGACCGGGTAGAGGCGCACGTCGTCGGGAAGGTCGTCGAGCACGGTGCGCCGCCCCTGAGGATCCTGGGCGGTCGAGACCACCCCGGCAGCCTTGTGGAGCAGGTAGGCGCGCAGCGGCTCGGCCCCCCGCACGGGGCGGCCGTCGAGGGTGAGCGCGTCCCCTGGAGAGACGAGCTGGCCGACGGTGGCGACGGTGCCGTTCACCGAGACCCGCCCGTCGGCCACCAGCACCTCGGCGGCCCGGCGGCTGGCGACTCCGGCGAGCGCCAGCGCCCGGTGCACCCGCATCGGCTCAGTCGTCATCGGCAGGCCCTTCCCCCTCGGGCAGGTGGCCCGCCTCGATCAGATGCCTGCGCACGCGCTCGGCCTCGGGGCCGGTGAGCTCGAAGCTCTCGAGGGGCGGCAGGTCGCCGGCCTTGCGGAGGCCGAAGCGCTCCTGGAAGAGCCTGGTCGTGCGGTAGCGCATCGCGCCGCCGTCGGATGGCCGGCCGGCCTCCTCGAGCAGGCCGCGATCGAGCAGGGAGACGACGGTCGAATCGACCGAGACCCCGCGCAGGCGGCTGATCTGAGGCCGGCTGATCGGCTCGAGATAGGCGACGACCGCGAGGGTCTCGAGCGCGGCCGGCGAGACGCGGTCCTCGGAGGGGCGATCGCGCAGGCGATCGACCACCGGCGCCAGATCGGCGCGCGTGCGCAGGGCGAAGCCACCGGCGATCTCGGCGATCTCAAGACCGCTGTCCGGCCCGTGGCGCTCGGCCAGCTCGGCGAGGGCCCGTTGCACCGCGCCGGGCGACTCATCGACGACCTCGCAGAGGGTCACGACCGAGAGCGGCTCGGGCGACAGGAACAGAAGCCCCTCGATCTGCCGCGACAGCTCGCTCATCGGGCCGAGCCCGTGATCGCGATGTCGCCGAACGGCTCGGGCTGGGTCAGCGTCACCTCACCACGCCGGGCGAGCTCGAGCGCGGCCATCAGGGCGATCGCCTCCTCGAGAGGCCCGAGTCCGGCGGTGAGGGCGTCGAAGCTCACGGAGCGGGCGCGTGCGAGGGCGCTCTGCAGGCGCGCGAGCGCGGCCGGCAGACTGACCCGGCGGCTGGTGAGGTGCGACAGCGACGGAGCCGGCGGGGCGGCGAGCAGGGGCAGCATGGCCTCGCGCAGGCGGGTGACGTCCTCGGCGGGAGGCTGCGGCGGCGGGGCCCCGGCGATGGCGACGCGCCGGTAGCGCGGCCCGGCGCAGTCGCGGGCGCGCTCTGCGAGCCACGCGCCGGCGCGCTGGAAGGGGGCGTAGGCCACCAACCTGGCGGCAAGGCGCTCGCGGGCCTCGAGCGTGTCCGGGTCGGGCTCCTCCTCGCCCGGCTCGCCCAGCAGACGGCGCGCCTTGAGCTCGGCCATGGCCGCCAGCAGGACGATCAGCTCGCCTGCGGTGTCGGTGTCCCAGCGCTCCCTCGCACGCTCCCCGAGAGCCGCCGTCACGACCTCGAGCAGAGGCACCTCGAGGAGCTCCACCTCGTCGCGGAGCACGAGCGTCAGAAGCAGGTCGAAGGGCCCCTCGAAGAGGTCCAGCTCGATCGGCTGCTGGAGTGCGTCTGGCGGCGACATCGCGATGCAGAGGAGCATAGCCGTGTGCTCAGGCGTCTCCGGCCGGCGCTGGCGCCCGGACTGCCGACGGGCATAGGGTGGTGCCCTGGAGATGATCTTCGGCACCCGGGTGGAACCCTTGGCCGAACCGTCCCACACAATCGCACAACGGATCGACGAGGCCGCGGGGCGCGACTTCGTCGGGCGCGGGCAGGAGTTGGAGTTCCTGCACCGGACGATCTGCACGCCGGAGCACCCCTTCCTCGTGGTCTTCGTGCACGGCCCGGGTGGTATCGGCAAGTCGCGGCTGCTGACCATGGCCCTGAGCCGGGTCGTGGAGGAGGCACGCGCCCTGCTGCTCGATGGCCGGGAGATCGAGCCGACCCCGGAGGGCTTCCTCGAGGCGATGGCCCGTGCCCTTGGAGCGTCGGATCTGGACCCCGACATCCCCCGCGTCGTGGCCCTCGTGCGCGCCGACCCGAGGCCTGTCGTGCTCGCGCTCGACGCCTACGAGCGCCTGGGGCTGCTCGACACGTGGCTGCGCCAGAGCCTGCTGCCCGCCCTGCCCGACTCTGTCGTGACGATCCTGGCCGGTCGCGACGCGCCCGGGACCGCTTGGCTCGCCTCGCCCGGATGGGCCAGGCTCGTGCACGACATGCCCCTCTCGCCCCTCGATCAGGCCGATTCGATCACCATGTTGCGCGGGCGAGGCCTCAGCGAACTCCAGGCGGCGAGGGTCAATCGCTTCGCGAGAGGCCATCCACTGGCCCTGGAACTGGCAGCGAGCGCCATCGCCGCCGATCCGGATCTCGACCTCGAGTTCGGCCCCCTCCCGCACGTGATCGGCGGGCTACTCGACGCGCTCCTCGATGGGCTCCTCGCACCCCTGCTCGAAACGCTCGAGGCGGCCTCCACCTCGCGGCGCGTGACCGAGCCGATCCTGCGCTCGTTGCTGGGACGCCCGTCGGTGCGGGAGGAGTTCGACGAGCTGCGGCGCCTCCCATTCGTGGAGCGCACGCCGGAGGGTCTCGTGGTCCACGACGTGGTGCGGGAGACGATCGCGCGCGATCTAGCCGAGCGCGACCCGGAGGCCAACGCGCGTTACCGTCGCCGCGCGTGGTCGTACTTCGAGGCCCGCGCCCGCCGGCCGGTGCCCGAGCGACTCTGGGAGATCACCGCCGATCTGATCTACCTCATCCAGAATCCGGTGCTTCGCGCTGCGTGCTTCCCGGCCGGTGCGGGCGAGGACAGCGTGGAGCGGGCGGAGCCACGTGACGGCGCGGCCATCCGCGCGATCGCCGCCGCACACGAGAGCGACGGCGCCGCGGCACTGCTTGCGCGCTGGTGGGAGCAGCAGCCGGAGACGTTCTCGGTGGCCCGGAGACCCGACGGGCGTCGGCGCCATCCTTCATCTCGCGGAGTTCGACGCGATCGAACCGGCGATGATCGACATCGACCCGGTGGCGCGCGCCTGGCGGGCGCACATGGCCGAGACCCCGCCCCGGACCGGCGATCGGGTGCTTGCGATGCGCCGCTGGCTCGGCCGCGACACCGGCGAGATGCTGTCACCAGCCGTCGGCGCCTGCTGGCTCGACGTCAAGCGCGTCTACATGCAGTTGCGCCCACGCCTGTCGCGGCTCTACTCGGTGATGGCCGACCCGCAGGCCCTCGCCCCGATCTTCACCCCCCTCGGCTTCGCGCCGATCGGGGCTCCGATCGACGTCGGTGGCGCCTTCCACCAGCCGGTCTGGCTCGACTTCGGGGAGGGCAGCGTTGACGGGTGGCTGCGGCGGCTCGTCGGGGAGGAGATCGACGCTCAGGAGGCCGCCCTTCCGATGCCGGTCGTGGCCGTTGGCGAGACCGGCCTGAGCGCCCGCGAGATCGAGGTGCTCCAGCTGCTCGCCGAGGGCCTGTCCAATCGGACCATCGGCGAGCGGCTCGTGATCAGCGAGAAGACCGTCGGCCGTCACGTCTCGAACCTCTTCTGCAAGCTCGGCGTCCACAACCGCGCGCAGGCGACGAGGATCGCGACCGAGCGGGGGATCACCGCACCCCTGTAGGCGCGGCGCGGCGCGTAGATGGTGCGTTCGCCCGATGGCGGGTGCGCCGCACGGTCGTAGCGTCGTGCACAGTCGGACGGAGCCGCCGTCCGCACACCAGGAGGAACGTCACATGTCGCGCGCCGACGTCGAGGCCGACATCCGCAACACCCTCGGACTCGTGCCGGGTTTCTGGTCGGGCGTCCCGGACGCCCTGATCGAGAGCGAGTGGACCAGCTTCAAGGCGATCGAGCTGGCCGAGACCGCCGTACCGAACAAGTACAAGGAGCTGATCGGGCTCGCCGTGTCCGGCGCCACGCGCTGCCGCTACTGCGCCTACTTCCACGCCGAGGCGGCGCGCCTCTTCGGTGCCACCGAGGAGGAGATCACCGAGGCCTCGCTGATGGCCAAGCACACGATGGGCTGGAGCACCTACCTCAACGCGATGCAGATCGACTACGACGAGTTCGTGGCGGAGTTCGATCAGATCGCCGCCTACGTCCGCTCGCAGTCGGCCGCGCCGGCTGGGTGAGGGATCGAGGTGAGGGTCACCCGCACCCGGGCGAACGCCTTCACGCTGGTCGCCACGTCGCAGGAGTTGTCCGCGCTGGTCGTCCGGCGCCCGGATGGCGCTCGCCGTGATGGGTGCCGACCCCGACGCGCCATCCGGAGCCCGCGACCTGAGCGCCCTGCTCCGGCGCGTCCTCGCCGACTACGACACGGCGCCGTCCCGCGCACAGGGAGAGATGCCATGTACGTGCAGGTCATCGACTTCCACCTCGCCGACATGACCGAGGAGGGCTACCGCGAGACCTGCGAGGGCTTCACCGCGGCCTACGCCCGGCTTCCCGGCCTGCTCGCCAAGGTCTGGCTCGCCGACCCGGCGACCAACACCCACGGTGGCGTCCACCTGCTCCGCGACCGCGCGGCCGTGGAGGCCTACGTCGCATCGGACCTGTTCGCCACCGTCCCCACGTTCCCGCACTTCGCCGACATCACGGCCCGGGACTTCGCGGTCTACGAGGACTTCACGCGCGTCATCCGGCCGGGCCTCGCTGTCCTCATCGAGTCCGTCGCGTAGCGCTGACGGCCCCCCGGTCGCCTCGTCCATCGGCCACCGGGGAGGCCGGGGGTCCCGGTGACGCCCGACGTGGCGCGGATCGCGGGCGGCCGGGACGCATGGCCGGGCGCGGTTACCGTCGGCCGCGCGTCCAATTGGACGCAGCGTGGTCGTCCAATTGGACCACCCCGTAGCATGCGGGCCATGGCGACCACCCCGCGACCGGTCTCGCTGACCGGCATCAAGCCGACCGGTGTCCCCCACCTCGGCAACTACGTCGGGGCGATCCGGCCCGCTATCGCCCTCACGGCGGACTACGACGCCTTCTATTTCATCGCCGACTACCACGCGCTCACGACCGTCCGCGACCCCGTGGTGCTCGACGAGTACACGCACTCGGTCACCGCGTCCTGGCTGGCCTGCGGGCTCGATCCCTCTTTGGTGACGCTGTACCGGCAGTCGGACGTGCCCGAGACGTTCGAGCTCCAGTGGGTGCTCTCGTGCATGACCTCGAAGGGGCTGATGAACCGCGCCCACGCCTACAAGGCGGCTCGCGACCGCAATCAGGACGCCGGGGTCGAGGACCTCGATGCGGGCGTGAGCATGGGTCTCTTCAACTACCCGGTGCTGATGGCCGCCGACATCCTGATCATGGCCTCCGACGTGGTCCCGGTCGGGCGCGACCAGGTGCAGCACGTCGAGTACGCCCGTGACATCGCCGAGCGGTTCAACCAGGCCTACGGCAGCCGCTTCGCGCTGCCGCTGCCCGAGCACGTCACGGCCGACGACCGCGATCAGAACACGATGCCGGGCCTCGACGGGCGCAAGATGAGCAAGTCGTACGACAACACCATCCCGCTCTTCGCCGAGCGGACGGCCCTGCGCAAGCTCGTTCGCGGCATGAAGACCGACAGCACCCCGGTGGAGGAGCCCAAGGACCCCGACACCTCTGCGCTGTTCGCGCTCTACCGCCAGTTCGCCGACGCGCAGCAGTGCGAGGGCGCTGCGCGCGCGCATGCTGGCGGGCGGGCTCGGATGGGGCGAGATGAAGGACGTCGTCTTCGAGCAGCTCGACGCGGTCCTCTCGGGTCCGCGCGAGCGCTACGACGCCCTGATGGCCGACCGCGACGCGCTCGACGCGATCCTCCACTCCGGGGCCGAGCGCGCCCGCGAGCGCGCCCGGGCGGTCCTCGGATCGGTGCGCGGGGCCATCGGCATCGGATAGGGCTCGGGGCCGGCCCGGGCCGGAGACCGGGCCCTACACTCGGGCGCGTGGCGACCGCCGACCAGGCCCCACGCGAGGCCCTCCGCCGCACCCCCGGGCTTCGCCTGGCGCGTCCTCTCGCCCATCGGCGCGGTGGTGCTGGCGTTCGCCCTGTTGATCGCCGGGGCCGGGGCGCTGAGCGTCTTCGACATGACCGACGAGTCGGTCGGCGCGATCCTCGCGTTCGTCACCGGCCTGCTGCTGCTGCTCTTCGCCGTCTGGCTGTGGCGCCGCCTGCCCGCCGCACGAGCGCCGCGCGGCGGTGACGCGCACGCACGGCCTGGTCGGCACGATCGGCCTCGGGATGGCGGCCGGCCTCGACGATCATCGTCGGCGCGCTGATCATCATCGTGGCGGGATCGGCGCTCGATCCGGTCGTCGAGCGCCGACTCGAGGAGGTCGAGGACATCGGCACCAGCGCCCTGGCAGCTGGTGCTCACCGTCATCGCGCTGGTCGTCCTCGCGCCCCTCGGCGAGGAGCTCCTGTTCCGCGGCCTCCTCCTGCGCGGGCTGGTGCGGAAGATGCGCTTCTGGCCGGCGGCGATGCTCAGCGTCGGCCCTGTTCGCCGCCGCCCACGCCGACGCCTACCTGCTGTGGCCGCGCGCGATCGCGCTCATCGGCACCGGGCTGGTGCTCGCGTGCGATCTACCGCTCGAGGGGATACTGGGCGTCCGTCGTCCGCCCATGCGACGGTGAACACCCTCGCCTCCGTCGCGCTGATCGCGTCGTCCTCATGACCACCGCCGGCGACTTCCGGGATGATCGACCTCTTCGCCGATCTCGGCGACGAGGCCCTCGCGCGGGCGGTGGAGGGCCTCGAGCTGGTGACCCTCGCGCCGGGCGAGGAGTTCTCGATCGCCGGCAGCGGCGCCGTCTGCTGCGTGGTCGGCGGCGGGCGGCTGGCCCAGGGCGTGATCGTCGACGAGGAGCGGGAGCGGACGATCGGAATGCTCGAGCAGGGCGACCTGATCGTCCGGCCGCTGGACGGCTGGGCAGACCGCCGGGCCGCACGTGCGCTGCTTCGCGATCGAGGAGTCGCTGATCCATCTCGTCGATCGCGAGCGGATGGAGGCCTGGCTGCGCGATCCGGCGCTCGCGGCGAACCTCGTGCGCGTGCTCAGCGCGCAGATCGCCGAGCGCGAGCTCGCGGTGGCGATCGCCCTCGAGCCGCGCGTGGAGCGCCGGCTGCTGCTGAAGCTGCGCCAGCTCGCCGAGCGCTGGGGCCGCGTCACGCCCGAGGGGATCCGCCTCGACCTGCGGCTGACCCACCAGGAGCTCGCCAACATGGTGGGCGCCGTGCGCGAGTCGGTCACCCTCGCCCTCGGGCGCCTCGCGGACGCCGGGGAGATCGAGGTGCGCAACCGCACCCTCACCATCAAGACCCCCGCCCCCGTGCCGGCCGACGAGCGCGGCCCCGCGGAGTGACGCGCGCCGCGCCGTGCCCGGACCTACGGCGGCGGCGAGCCGGCGGGGGGCCGCGCCGGAGCCGGTGAGGCGGCCGCGCGTCCGGTGCGCGTCCCCACCCCGACCGCGTGCCGGGCGGCGTGGTTGGCGGGGTCCAGCTCGATCGCCGAGCGCTGGGCGCGCGGAGGCGGCCGGTGCGCCGGCCACGGGGCCGGCGCGGGTGACGTCCGGGACCTCGGAGAGCGCGCTGCGGCTCGAGGTAGAGCGACCGGCGGCCGAGCGGCGCGCCCCAGCGCGGCTCGCGCAGCAGCCGGCGGCCCAGCGCCGCCTCGGCCTGCCGGACGCGGCGCGCGGCCAGCAGCGCGGTCGCGCCGGCGCCCGCGACGGCGCCCGCCGCGATCGCCGGAGCGCCCTCCAGGCTGTCGGCGGCGAGCGACCCGGCGGCGATCGCCGACGCGCAGACCGGCACGCACGTGGAACGCCAGCGCCCGGGCGATCGTCGTCCCGAGATCCTCCGGCGACCAGCGCGCCCGCGCGGGCAGCGCGAGGCGGATGGCCGTGCGGACGCTGCGCGAGCCCCAGAGCCGCCCAGAGCACCGCGCAGGCCCGCGGCGAATCCGAGCCCGGCGGCGCGCGGGTCGCCCGGGCGCGCCGCCGGCGAGGACGCCGGCCGTGGCCGCCGATCCCGCCGCGAGCAGGGCGACTCCGACGATGCGCAGCTCGAGGACGGCCGGGACGAGTCGGTTCATGCCCCTCGGATCGGCAGCGGCACGCCGCGACCGCATACCGCACGGTGCGTGGGGCGGGCCTATATCGGCGGCGCGCGAGCGAGACCGCGAACCAGCCGCGGGCGTCCTCGTGCCACTCGACCAGCTCGAGACCGGCGATCGGCGTACATCCCCTCCACCGCGGCGTGCGTGAACTTGCAGGAGATCTCGGTGCGCATCTCCTCGCCCTCCGCGAACGCGACGTCCATGCCGAGCGCCGCGAGGTGGACGACCTGGTCGGCCAGCGAGCGCAGGCGCATCTCGATCCACGGCGGACCCGGGTCGTAGAGGGCGACGTGCGCGAAGGCGTCGAGGTCGAAGTCGGCCTCGAGCTCGCGGTTGAGCACCCGCAGGACGTTGAGGTTGAACTCGGCGGTGACGCCCTCGGCGTCGTCGTAGGCGGGCTGGATCCGGCCCGGGTCGCCGGCGAGGTCGGTGCCCACCAGCAGCAGGTCGCCGTGGTCCATCAGGTCGGCGACCGAGCGTCAGGAACGGGGTGCGCGCGCGCGGGCTCCAGGTTGCCGATCGTGCCCCCGAGGAACGCCACCAGGCGGCGCGCGCTGCGCGGCCCGGGCGGGCACGCCGGGCAGGTGGCGGTCGAAGTCGCCCGCCACTCCGTGGACGTCGAGACCGGGGTAGGCCTCGGCCAGCCGGCCGGCGGCCGCGAGGATCGCCTCGGGGCAGACGTCGAAGGGGACGTACCGGTGCAGGCTGCGGGCGTCGCGCATCGCGTCGAGCAGCGCCTGCGTCTTGCGCGAGGCCCCGGATCCGAGCTCGACCAGCTCGCTCGACGCCGTGGCGCGTCACCACGCCCGCGGCGATGCGGTTGAGGATCGAGAGCTCGGCGCGGCTCTGGTAGTACTCGGGCAGCCGCGTGATCCGCTCGAACAGGTCGGAGCCGCGCTCGTCGTAGAAGTGCTTGGGCGGCAGCGACTTCGGGCTCGCCGCCAGCCCGCTGCGGGCGTCCTCGGCGAGCCCCTCGCTCCCCGGAGCCCAGCGGGTGGACGTCGAGGCGGTACGGCCGCGGGGGCGACCAGCCGGGTCGTCACGCGAGGTCCTTCGCGAGCCGCAGCCCGCTGAAGATCTGGCGGCGCTCGGGCAGGTCCCAGTTGCGGAAGCTGGTCCGCGCCGCGATCGGCTGGGTCGCCCAGGAGCCGCCGCGCAGGACGCGGTAGCCCGCCCCGAAGAAGACCTCGGCGTACTCGCGGTAGGGGAAGGCGCGAGAAGCCCGGATAGCCCTCGAAGGCGCTCGCGGTCCACTCCCAGACGTCGCCGAGCATGTGCCGGCAGCCGCTGGGCGCCGCGGGGTACGCGCCGATCGGCGACGTGCCGAACGCCGAGCTGGTCGAGGTTCGCCGCGTCGCGGGATCGGGCGCGGCGCCGAGCGCGGCCCGCTCCCACTCCGCCTCGGTGGGCAGCCGGGCGCCGGCCCAGCGGGCGTGGGCGTCGGCCTCGTGGGCGCTCACGTGGCACAGCACGCGGGCCGGATCGACGGGCGCGATGCGCGTCGAAGTCGCGCACCGAGCCAGCCGCCCTCGCCGTCGCGCTCCCAGTAGCAGCGGCGCCTCGGCGCCCTCCCGCTCGCGCCAGCCCCAGCCCTCGCGCGTCCACAGCTCGGGACGCCGGTAGCCGCCGTCCTCGATGAATGCGAGGTGCTCACCCGCGCTGACCGGGTCGCGGGCGATCAGGAACGCCCTCGAGCGTCCGCACGTGCCGTGGGCGCTCGCAGTCGTAGGCGAACCCGGACTCCGCGGCGCCCATGGCGAACTCGCCGGCCGGGATCTCGATCCAGCGCCCGCCCTCGGCCGCGTCCGGCGCGACGGTGGGCGGCGGGGTGCGCCCGGCGGGCCGGTACGCACCGGCGGGCAGCATCTGGAGCGCCTGGAGCACGGTCTCGGCGTGCTGGGCCTCGTGCTCGGCCACCATCTCGAAGACGAAGCCCCCGCGCGTCAGCGGGCCGGCGTCGTCGGCGAGATCGCTCGCGTCGAGCGCGGCGAGTGAGCGCTCGCGCACGACCTCCAGATACCGGCGCGCCGCCGGCTCGTCGAGGATCGCGACACCGCCCCGCGACGCGGCGGGGCGTCTCGGCGGCGTCGTAGACCTCCGTCGAGCTCGGGATGCAGCGGGGGGCGGCCCCCGAGGCGCCGCGCCAGCCAGAGCTCCTCGTACGCGGCGATGTGGCCGAGATCCCAGAGGGGTGGGCTCAGGAGCGCGCTCGGCTGGGCCACCAGATGCTCGTGCGACAGCGCCGCGAAGATCTCGAGGGTCCCGCGCCGGGTGGTGTCCAGGCGCTCCGCGATCGCCGTTCCGAGTGCGTCCATGGGTTCGAGGATTCCCCATTACGTGCGTGTAACGATGTGAGCGACCTCACACGGTGGGGTTCATCACATGAGAGAGGTTGCCGGACGTCGGCGGGTGATCCGGATGACCCCGTCAAACGTGTCGACCCGCTGACGGTTCCACGCGGACCCGTCGGTCGGCGACGGTAGAATCGCCGTGGATGACTGAGATCACCGCGGACCCGACCCCCGATCAGAGGGGAACGCGTCCTCCGGCGAAGGCGGCGCATCGCGCTGGCGGCGGCCCTGGCGGTGGTGGTCGTGGTCGGCGCGGGGGTGGCGCTCGCCGCGCGGCGGCGACGACGGGGCCGCGCCGGCGGCGGTCCGTCTCGACGGGATCGACGTCAGCGGCCTCGGAGCCGAGCCGAGGTCCGCGCGGCGGCCCGCGCGCGCGCCGGCGGAGCTGATGGAGGTGCCCCTGGTGATCACCCGCTCGCGACGACCCGTCGTTCCGCCTCGAGGTCGACCCGCGCAGAGCCTCGGCGCCCGGCCGCGCATCCGCCGCGCCGTCGACGAGGCCCTGGAGCCGCGCGGCATCGGCGGGCCGCATCGCTCTCGGTCGCTCGGCCTCGCGCCCGACGCGGGAGGTCCGGCTCGGAGTTCACGCTCGACCCGCGCAAGGTCGCCGCGCTGGTGCGACCGGGTGCGGGCCGACCGCGACACGGCCGCCCGGCCGGCCGGCCTCGAGATCGGCGAGGACGACATCACCGTCGTTCCCGGCACGCCCGGCTTCGGCATCGACCCGGCCGCCCTGCGCGCGCGCATCGCTGGACGCTCCCCGAGCAGATCGACCTCACGCCCGGTCCGTCCTGCCTCCACCGGTGACCGACGCGGCGGCGGAGGCGGCCCGCGCGCGGGCGCTGGCGCTGATCGCCCAGCCGATCTCGGTGACCCTGCAGGGGCGTGGGGTCCCGATCGAGACGCCGGTGCTGCGGGCCGCGCTGCGCGTGTCGCCCGCGCCACCCGATCTGCGGGTCTCCCTCGACCCGGACACCCTCTACGCCGACATCGCCTCGGCCTTCAGCACCCGCGAGCAGCCGGCGCGGGACGCGGCCTTCCAGATCTCGGGATCGTCCGTGCGGCTCGTCCCCTCGCGGATCGGCCGCAGCCTCGACATGCCGGCGATCGTGCGGGCGATCGTCGACGACGCCCGGCGCGACCTCGGTGCGGGCCCGCTTCAAGGTGACCCGCCCCGAGCGCACCACGGCCGAGGCGAAGGCGCTGAAGATCACCGAGCTCGTCTCCGAGTACACGACGCCGTACAACTGCTGCGAGCCGCGGGTCACCAACATCCAGCGGGCGGCCGAGATCCTCGACGGCACGATCATCCCCGCGGGCGGCGCGCTTCTCGCTGAACGACGCCCTCGGCGAGCGCACCCTCGAGCGCGGCTTCGTCGAGGCGCCCCAGATCGCGGCCGGGCGTCTCGAGGACGGCGTCGGCGGCGGCGTCTCGCAGGTCGCCACCACGATGTTCAACGCCGCCTTCTTCGCCGGCCTCCAGATCGAGACCCATACGCCGCACCAGTTCTGGATCTCGCGCTACCCGAAGGGCCGCGAGGCCACGCTCTCCTTCGGCGGCCCCGAGCTGATCTTCGTCAACGACTGGGAGGCGGCGATCCTGGTCTCGGTCAGCGCCGGCTCGAACGCCGTCACGGTGCGATTCTTCTCGTCGAAGCTCGGCCGGAGGGTCGAGACGGAGACCGGCGAGCCGACCGACCCGGTGGAGCCGAAGAGCATCGAGACCCTGGACGCCTCCCTCGAGCCCGGCGAGCGCGTCGTGGAGCAGGAGATGGGCGGCGCCGGGTTCACCATCAGCTACACGCGGCAGGTCTACGAGGGCGACAGCGTCAGGCGTGACGAGCGCTACACGTGGCGCTACAGCCCCGCCAACGAATACGTGAAGGTCGGGCCGCCCAAGCGGGAGCCGCGCACGACGACCGGTGAGAACGCCCCCGACGTGCCGGACACGACGGCCCCGGAGGCCCCCTCGGCGCCTCCGGCCACCACCGCACCGGACACCGGGACGGCGGCGCCCCCTCCCTGATCGCGCTCAGCCTGAATCCGTCGCAGATCGTGGATGCGGGGGACGAAATCGCTCATCCGCGCCGCGAGATCGACGGATCCAGGCTCAGCCCCCGAAGAAGTCGATGAGCGCCCGCTGCGTGGCCTCGGGAGCCTCCTCGGGGAGGAAGTGCCCGCAGGGGATCGGAGTGCCCGCGAAGGTCGGAGGCCATCGGACGCCAGCTTCCCAGGACGTCGTAGAGGCGGTGCATCGCCCCGTGCTCTCCCCAGAGGACCAGCAGAGGACAGGCGATGGACGCGTCGGCGTCGGCCGCGTCGTGCTCGAGGTCGATCGTGGCCGCCGCGCGGTAGTCCTCGCAGGAGCCGTGGATCGAGGCCGGATCGCGGAAGTGGCGCACGTACTCGCGGATCGCCTCCTCGGCGATCGGCTCGGCACGTCCCGACCAGCGCCTGAGCGTCTCCCGCAGGAACCACTCCGGGTCGTGCCCGATCATCGTCTCCGGCAGGCCGTCGGGCTGGATCAGGAAGAACCAGTGGTAGTACGCGGTGGCGAAGGCCTGGTCGGTCTCCATGAAGAGCGTCCGGGTGGGGACGATGTCGAGCACGGCGACCCGCTCGACCACGCCGGGATGGTCGAGCGCCATCCGGTGCGCCACGCGCCCGCCGCGGTCGTGCCCCGCGACGGCGAAGCTGTCGTGGCCGAGCGCCGCCATGGCGCCGACGAGGTCCCGGGCCATCTCGCGCTTGGAGTAGGCGACGTGCCGCTCCCCGCCCGGCGGGCTTGGCGCTCTCCCCGTAGCCGCGCAGGTCGGCGGCGACGACGGTGAAGCGCTCGGTCAGGGCCGGGGTGATCCGGTGCCAGCAGGCGCGCGTCTGCGGATAGCCGTGGAGGAGCAGCAAGGGCGGGCCCGAGCCGCCGGTGGACAGGGCGACCGGCGAGTCGCCGACCATGATCTGGCGCCTGGTGAGATCTTCGAGCACCCCCTGATCCTGACATCCTGCTCGCCGGTATTTCGCCCCTGAGTCGTCATCCCCCTACGATCGAGCTGTGTTCACCCCCCCTTCGCACGCCCCGACCGCTCCGCGCCTCGTCGGGCGCGAGGACGCCATGGACGAGGTGCTCGCCCTGACCGCCACCCGGCCGGGGGTCGTCGTGATCGCCGGCGAGCCCGGCGCCGGGGCGTCGCGGCTGGCGCGGGAGGTGGCCGGCCGCCTGGCACTCGACGGCACCGTCGTCATCTCGGCGGAGGAACCGGGGCCCGGCGTCGAGCGGCTCGAGCGGGCGCTGCGCAACGCGGGACACACCACCGACGCGGTGGGGCTCGCCCGGGTACGCCCCCTCGTCGTGCTGCTGGGCGACCGCGACGACGAGCCGCGGCTGCCGGGCGAGCTCGCGCGCCGGCTGTCCGGTTCGCGGGCGCTCGTGCTGGTGACCGCGCGCGAGATCTCGCCGGAGGCGCCGACGGTCGTCCTCGAGCGCCTCGGCTCGGCCGACTCCACCCTGCTCGCGGGGCTCACGACCCCCGGGCTCGCGTCCGAGACGGCCCGTGCCATCGCCGAGCTCGGGGACGGGCTGCCGGGACGCATCATCCCCCTCGCCCTCGCGGCGCGGCGGTGGCGCGGCGGCGAGGCCCCGCTCCCCATCCCCGAGGACATGCGCGCCCGAGTGCGCGCGCTCCTGGAGCCCCTCGCGCACTGGCCGCGCGACCTGGCGGGCTGGATCGCGGTGGTCGGCGACCCGGCCACCCCGCAGGGCCTGTCACGCATCTGCCGCGAGCACCCGACGAGGATCGAGCACGGGCTCGAGGCGCTGGTCGGCGCCGGCGTGCTCGAGGAGGTGCCCGCCCCCCCGGTGGTGCGATGGGCGTTCCGCGACCGGCTCATGCCGGCCGTCATCCGCGACGACCTCGGGGGCCTGGAGCTGAGACGGCGCCACGCCGCCGGCCTGGTCTCGGGGCGGGCGGCCGGACGGGAGCCGGCCGAGCTCCTGCGCCATGCGCTCGGCGCCGCCGACGCGGACGCCGTGGTGGCCTACGGCACGCGTAGCGCGCGGCGCGCGCGGGAGGCCGGCGAACCCGAGATCGCGCTCGCGGACGCGTCGCGGGCCCTCGCCTGGTGGGCCGACCCGATGGGAGAGGCGGCGAGGTTGACCGCCCTGCACGAGAAGGGCATGGCGTTGCTCGACCTGTCGGCCTGGGCCGAGGCGGCCGAGACCCTCGAGAGCGCCGCCAGCGGACGTCGGGAACTGGGCGAGCGCGACGCGGCTCTCGCCAGCATCTCGGCGGCCTCCAGCGCGCGATGGAACCTCGGCCAGCACGACGCGGCGCTGCGCTCCCTGCAGGACCACCTCGCGCGTAGCAGCGACCCCGGGCAGCCCTCGTCGGCCGAGCGCGGCGAGGCGCTCACCCAGGCAGCGGGCATGGCGGTCATGACCTCCCGCTTCGCCGACGCCATGGCGCTCGCCGGGGAGGCCCGCGAGGAGGCCAGCGCGGCGGGCGCGGACGAGATCTCGACGCGCGCGCTGATCTTCATGGGAATGGCCGAGAGCGGGCGGGGCAGCCAGGGCGGCCTGCTGCACCTCTCGCGGGCGCGTCGCGAGGGCGAGCGCGCGAGCGGCTCGGGCCAGCGCAACGAGACCCTCGCGATGATCCACGAGAGCCACGTCCTGCTGGCCCTCGGGCGGCCCGACGACGCGGCGGCCTGCGCGCGGCAGGGCGCCGCCCGCGCGCGCGAGCTCGGGCTGATCGATCACGAGCTGGTGCTGGCCGGCAACCTGGGCGAGGCGCTCACCGCAGCGGGCGACCTCGCCGAGGGCCGCCAGGAGCTCGAGCGGGCGGCGGCCGGATGGTCCGCCCTCGGGCGGGGGGCGCCCTCGCCCGCAGACCCCGGGCTGGCCTGGCTGCTGCTCGCCGAGGGCCGCATCGACGAAGCGCTCGGGCACTACCGCGAGCTCGCGGGCACTGCCGCCGAGGACGCCCAGCTGTTCGAGCAGATCGCGCCGGTCGCGGCCGGACACGCGCTGGCCGCCTTCTCCGCCGGGGAGGAGCCCGAGGCCGTCCGCACGATGCTGGCGGCGCTCGCCGCCTGGAGGGGGACCGACGACCGGCTCACATCCCTCCTGCTGCTCGCGACGGGCGCCGAGGTGCTGAGCGGGCCCGACGCCGACGCCTGCGTGGCCGCGCTGGCGGATGCGGCGCCGGCGGGTGTCCCCCTGGCCGGTGCCGCCCACGCCTACGCCGTCGGCAGCCGCGGCCGGCGCCGGGGCGACGAGGCGGCCGCGGGGCGCCTGCGCGAGGCGGCCGTGGCCTTCGAGGGGATCGGGCTCCGGTGGTGGGCGGCGCGTTCGCTGTACGTCGCGGGCCTCGCCGACGGCTCGTCCGATCAGGCCGCCGAGGACCTCCTGGCCGCGCGGCGGTCGTTCCGCGAGATGGGGGCCGAGGACTGGCGCCGGCGCACCGAGGCGAAGCTGCGCGCCATCGGCCGCCGCATCCCCACCCGTGAGCGGCGGCCCGCGACCCCGTCGGCGGGCCTCTCGGCGCGGGAGCTGGAGGTGCTGTCGCATCTCGCGCTCGGCCTGCGCAACCGCGACATCGGGGAGCGCCTGTTCATCAGCGAACGCACCGTGGCGCGGCATCTCGTGCAGATCAACGCCAAGCTCGGCGTCTCCACGCGGACGGCCGCGGTGCGCGCCGGCATGCAGCGCGGGTTGCTTTCCGCTACCGATACCGATTCCGCTTACTGAGGTAGCGGACGGCCCATTGTCATGAACTTCGCATAACTTCGGGACGTGATGCCATCGCGAAGTGATGGTCAGTTCTGACCATGATTGCCACGGGGTGCTGCCGATAGCGTCCCCCCTCGTCAGGTGCGTGTAGCGAGGGGGATCGGTGAAGACATCGACACCGGAGGCGCAGGTCATGAGCCGCTCTGAGACCCCGCTGACCGCGGGGGAGCGGGCCGCGTTGCGGAGCTTCCGGCGCGCGGCCCTCACCTCCCGCGGCTACCGCGCCCACCTCGATCGCCTCGGAGTGGACCACCGGACGGTGTCGCGGCTCTCGCAGGTGCCCTTCACCGACAAGCGCTCGGTCTTCGGCGACCACATCGATTTCTGGGTTGACGGCGGCAGCATCGCCGAGGCGGCCGAGCTCCTCACCTCGAGCGGGTCCACCGGGCAGTTCTCGGTGGGCGTCACCTCGCGCTCGGAGCGTCGCGCCCAGGAGCGCACCTTCGACCTGACCCTCCGGGCTCTCGGGGGAGGAGAGGACAGCTCCACCCTGTTGCTCAACTGCCTGCCGATGGGCATCTCGATCCCGACCCGGCTCGCCACGGTCGCGACGCCCTCGGTGCATCTGGAGATGGCCGTCGAGCTGCTCTCGCGCGCCGGTGCCAGCTTCGACAGGGTGATCATCGCCGCCGAGCCCGTCTTCCTGAAGGAGCTCGCGGAGACGGCCCTGCGCCAGCGCGGTCCCGACTTCGGCTCCCAGGTGGTCGCCTGCTTCGTCGGTGGCGAGTGGGTCGCCGAGAGCTGGCGCCGATACGTGTCCGAGCTCTTCGGTTTCCGCCACGACGCCCCCGAGCGCCTCGGGCTGATGGTCTCGATGGGCGCGGCGGAGGTCGGGTTGCACGTCCTGCACGAGACCCCGGCCCTGCGCGCGGCCCGCCGCGCGCTCGACAGCCCCCTCGCGCGCCGCGCCCTCTTCGGCCGGGATCCGGGCTACTCGCCGACGCTGTTGACATGGGACCCGAACCGGCTCTTCGTGGAGGAGCGGGTTCACGAGGACGGCGTGAAGACCCTCGTCATGACGGCCCTCACGCGGCGCCTCCTGCCTCTCGTGCGGTACGACCTCGACGACGAGGCCGAGCTCGTGGACCCGGCGGCGGTCAACGCCGAGCTCGAGCGACAGGGCAGCGAGGTGCGGCTGGAGCGCCCGGCGGTCGCGCTCTGGGGCCGGCGCGGCGCGGCCGTGACCGGCGACGGCTGGTCGCTGCGCCCGGAGCTGGTCAAGGAGGGCCTGTTCGCGACGGCCGCCCACGCGGGTGCCCTGACCGGGCGCTTCCGCATCGAGTCCCAGGACGGCGGCCCGGTGCTCCACGTCCAGCTGCGTGACGCGGTGCGCCCGGGACCGGGCATCGAGGCGGCCCTGCGCCACATGGCGACCGTCGCCGCCGGAGCCCCGGCGGAGGTCGTCGTGCACGGCTACCGCGACTACCCCTACCACGAGGCCGGCGACTTCCAGCACAAGCCCGCCTATACCGACAGGCTCCGATCGTGACGACCTCGGCCCCCCGCCCCCTCGAGGCGGAGCCGGCCCTCTCCGAGATCGATGTCGTCGCGTCGGATCGCGTCGAGGACATCGACGACGCACTGACGGTGGTGCACGATGGGTTCGTCGAGGCGGGCTATCTGGAGGCGCAGGCCTCGGGACGCCGCATGCACGCCTCCTATCTCAATCCGGGGTCGATCTTCTTCGTGGCGCGGATCGAGGGCGAGGCGGTGGGCGCCTGCGTCCTGGTCGCCGACGGGCCCTTCGGGCTGCCCTCCGACCGCGCCTTCGCCGAGGAGAACGATGCGCTCCGGGCGGGCAGCGAACACCCTCTTCGCGAGGCGGGTTCGCTGGTGATCCGCAGCGAGCACCGCCGTAGCACCCGCCGGATCGTGATGCGCCTCTTCGCCGCGATGACGCGGATCGCGCTGGAGGAGTTCCCCGACTCGCCGGTGCCGATGGCCGTCGCGCCCGAGAACGAGCGCTTCTACGGATCGCTCGCCGGGGTCCGTCCCCTCGCCGGCGAGCGGCCCCTCTACGGCGCGCCCGCCGTGCTCCTGCTCACCGGAGCCACGGCCCTCGCCGCCCACTGCGCCCAGCGGGCGACCCCGAGTCAGCGCCGCATGGACGCACTGATCACGGAGCCGCGGCCCTCGTGGCTGACCGACCGGCGCACGCACGGGCCCGCGCCGCGGGCGTGGCTCGAGGAGCTGATCGAGGAGCAGGGCGTCGCCCGGTCTCTCGCGGCGCAGATCGAGTTGCTCTCCGAGAGACATCCGCATGTCCTTGAGACGATCCTCCGCCGGGCCCGGACGCCGATGGTCGCGTAGGGGTGACGCCCTCACGGGGCCCGACCCCGCCGCTCAGGGCCTTTCTTGACGCTGCCGATACCCGACCTGTGATCGCGATTCACGTCCCCCGCGTGGCGTTGCAAAGACTCGGCGACCGGATGATCGTCGCGACGCTGGCGGGCGCCGCCGTGGCCATGATGAGCGTCGCCGCACTCGCCCAGACCGGGAAGGTGAGCGTCGCCGCCGCGGCCGCGATCGGCGTCCTGCTCATCAGCATGCTCGCGGCGATCGGCCTGATCGCGACGCGCCAGGCGGCCGCGCGCACCGGCGGCGTCGAGGCCACCGTCTGGACCCTGTTCGCCCGGGGCCTCGCCAGCTGGAGCCTCGGCTGCATCCCCTACATCGTCTTCCTGGCGACCGGCGGGGACGTGCGCAGCCCGGCCGCCTGGTCGCAGATCGGCTTCCTGCTCGCGTACCCCTTCTGGTACCGCGCCCTGTGGCTGATGCGCCAGCCGGCCCTGAACGAGACGCGCGCCCAGCGCCTCGAGGGATGGGCGATCGAGCTCTCGGTTCTCGCGACGCTCTTCGTGATCGTGGTCGCGGTGCTCTGGGATGCCGGCCTCCCCGCCGCGCAGAACATCGCCCAGCAGGTGCCGGTCGCGCTCGACCTGCTGCTGCTGGCCGCCCTCTTCAACGCCGTCCGGCGATCGACGGTGACGCGCCAGACGGCCTTCATCTGGTTCGCCTACGCCTTCGTCGCGATGGGCCTCACGGACGGCCTGGTGACCTATCTGATCACCCGCGATGCGTCCACCGTCGTCGTCGGCACGTCGATGCTCGGCTTCATGGTCGCGATGGCGCTGCTCGCGATCGCCGCCCGCCGGCCGATCCGCGTGACCGAGGCGCAGGCCGTGCTCGGCCCCTCGAAGACGCTGCTCGCCGCCATCGGGCTCGCGCTCTGCGGGCCGGCCGCCACCCTCGCGCCCACCGGCGTGCGCCCGATGGTCTGGGTGGTCGCCGCCTTCCTCTTCTGGCGACTCACCGCCCTGCTGCGGGTGCACGGCCAGTCGGACACCGACCCGCTGTCGGGCTTCCTCGAGCAGCGCCCGTTCTCACGCCACGTCGCCGGCATGGTGCAGGCCGCGTCGTCCCTGAACCCGGCCATCCTGATCGCGGTGGATCTCGACGGCTTCGGCAAGTGGAACGCCCAGCACGGCTACGGCGCCGGCGACGCCCTGCTCTCCGACCTCGCCGCGCAGCTCGAGAGCTCCAGCCTGACCGGCGGCGTCTGGAGCCGCTTCGGGGGCGACCGCTTCGCGTGGATCGGCATCGGCCACGACTCCGAGAGCGGCCGGGGGCTCGCCCAGACGGTCCAGACGATCGCGTCCGGCAACGCCGGCGGGCTCAGCGCCCGTGCGACCTTCGTGGTGCTCCCCGACGACGCCGAGAACGCCGCCAACGCCCTCGCGGCAGCCGACGAGGGCCTGGCCGCCGCCCGTGCCGGCGGGCGCCTCGTGGTGGCCTTCGACCGCGGCCGGCTGGACGGCGTCGAGTACTCCCAGGGCTACACCGCCTCCCTCGCGCAGCGGCGCGAGGTGATCACCGAGCTCCTGAACACCGAGGAGACCATCGCCACCGTCTTCCAGCCGATCGTCTCGCTGGTCGACGGCCGCACGCTCGGCTTCGAGTCGCTCTCGCGCTTCCGCGCCGAGCCGCAGCGCACGCCCGACAAGTGGATCGCCGAGGCGCACGCGGTCGGCCTCGGGCTGGAGATCGAGGTCGAGTGCGTGCGCCGCGCCTGCCGGCTGCGCCACACCATCCCCGGCGGCGCCTACCTCTCGGTCAACATGAGCCCCGACGCCATCCTGGCGCCGGAGATGGAGGCGGCGCTCGGGCCCGACAGCCTCGAGGGCCTGGTCATCGAGATCACCGAGCACGACGCCGTGAGCGACTACGCCCGCCTGGCCGCGCGGCTCGCCGACTACCGCGGGCGCGGCGCCAAGGTGGCCATCGACGACGCCGGCGCCGGCCATGCGTCGATGCGGCACGTCACCCAGCTCTCGCCCGACTACATCAAGATCGACCGCTCCCTGATCCACGACATCCACCTCGACTACGCCAAGCGGGCGCTCGTCCGCTCGATGGTCACCCTCGAGAAGGACCTTGGCGCGGCCGTCGTCGCCGAGGGCATCGAGAGCACCGACGAGCTGCGCACGCTGCGCGAACTCGGCGTTCCGCTCGGCCAGGGCTACCTGCTGGCGCGCCCCCACCGCGAGGCGACGGCCGCACCGTGGAGCAGCGCGCTCCTCGACCTCACCGACGCTCCCGCCCGGGGGGCCTGAGCGGCCGCTCGCCCCCGTGGCGCGGTGGATGGCGCCCCGGGGCGCAAGTCGGGGGCGGCGAGGCCGATGGGAGGACGTGGGCCCCTCCCTTTCCCCTCGCCGATAGGACCACGGTGATCTCCTTCCTCACACGCCCCCTGCGCCTCATCGTCATGCTCGCGCTCATCGGAGCGGGAGTCGGCGGTTATCTGATCTGGTCGGGCGCGAACTCGAGCACGGCGGCCGACGGCGACAGCGCGCTGGCCGACTACCGCGCGCTCGGCGTCACCGACACCACCCCGGTGCGCGGCGCGCCCGCGCCCGGCGTCTACCGCTACCGCGCCGTCGGCACCGAGCGCGCCGGCAGCGGAGTCCTCTCGGCCGAGCGCCCCCTGCCGGCCCAGGCCGTCTACCTCATCTCCCCGATCGCCGGTGGCTACCACGAGGACCTGCGGCTCTCCGAGGAGCACGTCGAGGAGGCCCGCTTCGCCGTCAGCGACGACGCCGTCAGCGCCACCTGGCGCCGTACGAAGGTCACGTTCCTCGGCATCGGCACCGACGACCGCAGCGACGTGAACCCCGCCTCGGTCGACCACCCCACCACTTTCACCGTCGGCAAGAGCTGGGGCGGGCGCTACTCGCTCGGCGAGCTGGGCGTGGAGTACCGCGGCACGGTCGTCTCCAAGGGCACCGCCACGCTCGACGGGAAGACCATCCCCGTCTTCGTGCTGCGCACCGACAGCACCTTCACCGGCGCCACCCCGGGCACCCGGACCGACCTGATCCACTGGTCGCCGGACCTGTCGCTGCCGGTGACGTGGTCGATCGATCAGAAGACCGGCGGTGCCTCCGAGTACGAGATCAGCGCCGACCTCGAGCTCGAGAGCGGCACGCCCCAGCGCTGACCGCCCTCGCCCGCCGGCCCCCCGGGCCGGCGGGCGAGCACCTCAGGTGCGTGGGACGTAGGTGCTGTCGCAGTCCAGCAGGGGCGGCAGCCCCAGCGCGCGGGCGTTGTCGTCGATGAACGGCCCGGTGCGCAGCAGGCAGCTCACGTCGCGGCTCTGCTGGTCGGCGGTGCGCGAGCGGAACTCGGCCACGCCGCGCCAGGTCTGGTTGATCTCGTTGAGGATCTGGCGCGCCTGCTCGCTGCGGGAGGCGATGGCGCCGCTGGGGTTCCAGCTCCGCCACACCAGGCGCAGCGCCGCCCCGACGGTCGGATCGCCGTTGTCGGGGACCGCGATCGACGAGATGTACATCTGCCAGAAGAACGTGCCGTTCGCCGAGAGGCGGTCCTCGGTGGCCACGTTGGCGACGCCCGTGAAGGGGACGCCGTTGATGGTGTAGTCGTAGACCATCATCCCCGACGAGCGGAACGTGGGCAGCGTCGCGTCGCCGATCAGCGAGCGCATGCGCACGTTGGTCATGGTGATGCCCTGGCTCTGGTTGATCAGGGGCCAGACCTTCTCGAGGGCGTCGATGGCGCTGACGAACGGGTGCTCGACCGCGCCCTGGGGCAGCTGCCCCGGCGCGAAGGTCCCCGGGTAGAAGATGTTGAAGGAGCGCCCCAGCAGGAAGCTGCCGCGCGGGCCCGACCCCTCGAGGGCGCCCCCGGTGCTGTTGATCGACCAGTCGGGGTCGGAGGGGACCCAGGCCGTCGCCCCGCCGTCGGGTGCGCGGTAGGGCGTGAGTGGGACGAGCCGGCCGCTCGAGGGACCCGGCGACGGGGAGCCCGAGGCCGGCTTGGGGGTCCCGCCGCGCACGGAGGCGCCGATCCGGTTGACGATGCGCGCCAGGGAGGCCCGCCCTCCGGGGTGCGACCCGGAGGTCACGACCAGGACCGATCCGCGGCGCACCACCAGGCGGCTGGTGCGGACCCCGCCGGCGTCGCTGAGCATCCGGAAGCGCGATCGTCCGCCGGTGCGCAGCACGACGCGGTCGCCGGAGCGCTTCAGCTTCTCGCCGAAGGCGCGGGCACCCTGCGTCGTGCGCACGATGCGCACGGTGACGGCCACCGTGCCGCCCGTGATGCGGTAGACGCCGGGGCTGACGCTGAGGCCGTAGCCCCGGGGCGCCGAGACGCTGAACCCGGTCGGGGTGTGGCGCAGCGTCACGTTCTCGGTCTCGCGGTGGACGGCCGCCGCGCCCGCCCCTCCCGCGAGGCCGGCCGCAGCGAGACACGCCACCGCGAGGCAGGCCCGCAGCACCGATCGTCCCCTCACTGTCCCTCCTCGTCGTCGCATTGCGCGCACCCACGGACCCCGCCGACCCGGATCGGAGCCGGCTCCGGGTGGCCGTCGGCGCCGCCCCTGTCGGGGATGGCCACGATCACCGGTGGTCGCGCCGGAACGGACGGCGCGGTCGTCCCCGGCCCTCCGGCATCGCCGGACCTGGCGACCCTACGGTCGCCCCCCGCCGCCCCACAACCCACCGGACGGCCAGCATACGAGGCGCATCCGGTGGGTTGCGTCGAGCTCAGCAGGAGGGGCCGGCGCACCGGCTCAGCGCCTGGCCACCGCCCGGGCCTTGAGGCCGAGCGAGCCCGACGGGAGCAGGGCCGCGTTGCCACCGAAGGCGACCCGGAGGCGCCAGTTCCCGACCGTCGTCAGCTTGCGGGTGAATCCGAAGCGCCCCTTGTTGGTGGTGCGGACGATCCCGATCTTCTTCCAGCCGCCCCGCGCCGCGTAGCGCTGGATCTCGAGGACGACCTTGCGCAGGGCCGGCTGCGTGCGGCCCTTGCACACCAGCCTCGCGCGGACGGGCACCGCGACGAAGGGCTTGCCCGCCGCAAGGTCCTTCGCACCCTGCTCGCACGAGTAGAAGAAGCGGACGGCCTTGCGCGTGTCCGGGGGCGGGCCCGGGCGGACGAAGGCCTGCGTGGCCTTGAGCGCCGCGAAGGCGTCGATCCGGCCGGCGCCGAACACCGGATCCTTGCCCGCCGCACCGAGGTCCACCGCACTCCGCTCGAGCAGCGCCTGCACCTCGGCGGAGGTCAGGTCGGGGCGGATCTGCAGCATGAGCGCCACCAGCCCCGCCGTGATGGGCGTGGCCATCGAGGTGCCCGAGAGGTTCGTGAACCCGACGCCGTGCGTCGGCGCGGTGACGGGGGGCTGCGCGTTCACCGGGATGCGCTGGTCCCAGGTCGACACGATGCCGTGCCCCGGAGCTGAGACGTCGACGAAGTCGCCGTTGGTGCTGAACGGGGCGATGTTGTCGTCGGGCTGGGTCGCGCCGACACCGATCACCCCGGCGAACGAGGCCGGATAGTTCTGCACGCCGGGATTGTTGAGCTGGCCGTTGCCGGACGACGCGATGAGGATCTTGCCCTTGCTGAGCGCCAGGTTGACGGCGTCCTGCATCGGCTGATGGAGGCGGTCTGTGCCGAGCGACATGTTCACGATGCGGACGTCCGTGCGTCCGGCGATGTCCACGAGTGCCTCGGTGAAGTCGCGGACGAACTTCGACTCGGACGCCTGCGGAGCGCCGACCGGCCCACCGCGCAGGCTGATCTTGTAGGGGATGACGACGCAGTCGAAGCAGGCACCCGTCACGCCGTTGGCGTTGTCACTGACCGCGGCGACGAGGCCCGCGACGTGCGAGCCGTGCAGCGTGTCGAGGTCGAGCTCGGTCGCGCGGACGGAGCTCGTGCGGTACGCGGGCGTCCCCGAGTCGAAGTTCTTGCCGGTGAGCAGCTTGGACTTCAGCTCGATGTGCTCGCTGTCGAACTCGCTGTCGATGATGGCGACGCGGGTGCTTGCGTCGCCCCGCGCGATGTCCCATGCGGCCGGGAAGTTGGTGATGGTCCAGTGCCAGTTCCAGCTCGCGGTGAGCTGCCCGGCCGCGACCTGGCCGGGCTGGGTGAAGATCGTGTCGCTCGGCGTGAGGTCGAGGGAGGGCCCATCGCCCGGCGCCACGTAGCTGATCCGCCAGACGGCCGGATCGCGGCGCAGCGCCGCGCGCGCGGTCGCGACGTCAGCGGGGACCAGGTAGGAGGCCCAGCCGATCTCCGGGATCGTGCCGTCGAGCGTCAGACCGGTCCTCCGCGCGACGTCGCGGGCCGCGTCCTCGGAGAACGGGGTCAGCTTGGCCATGACGACGGGGTCCAGCGCGGAGCGTGCCGGGGCCTGCTCCTCTGCGCCCGCCCCCGAGGGGACGGCGGCGGCGAGCGCTCCGGCGGCGGCCAGAGCGAGGGTGAGGCGGGTGCGTCGATGCATCGAACGGTCTCCTCGGGTGTTCGGCCAGCGGATCGTCGCCAGCCGGGGTCCGGGTGTCCATACGCCGTTCGGCGTAGTGGTCAGAGCGCGTCGTGGTGGTCGATCGCCGAGACCGCCCGGGCGGCGGCGGCCGTCCGCGACCTGACCCCGAGACGGTCGTAGATGTTCTCGAGGTGCTTCTGGACGGTGCGCGGGCTGAGGTGGAGGGCGCGGGCGACCTCGGCGTTGGTGCGCCCGCGCGCGACCTGGAGCAGCACCTCGGCCTGGCGGGGACTCACCCCGAGCCCGGCGAGGGCCAGCAGGCCCGCGCCGATGCGGTGCTCGTCCAGCAGGACGACGTCGTGGCCGGCGGGCTCGGCGGAGGGCAGCAGGCGCGCGAGCAGGCGCCCTTCGGGCCCGTCGATCACCAGGTCGTGCGAGGGCGCGAGGCCGCGCCGGCGTTCGCGCGAGCGCCAGTCGAGGAGGATCTCCGGCAGGACGTCGGGCCGGCGCCACTGGGGCACGTAGGAGGCGACCAGGTCCAGCGCGCCCGCGCTGGAGAAGGCGACCGTGCCACCCGAGCCGACCGCGATGGCGGCCCGGCCCCGGTCGCCCAGGGTGCGGTCGACGATCGACTCGAGCAGGCGCGCGGCGTCGCGCGCCGCCGCGTCGCGTCGCATCTGTGCCAGATGGGGGCGCAGCAGCTCGAGCATCGACCGGTCCCGCTCGCCGAAGTCGCTGCGATCGCGGTTCAGGGCGATCCCCACCATCGCGCCGGGGGCGGTGGGGAGCGTGACCGCCATCTGGAACTCGACCCCCATCGGCCCGTAGACCCTCTGATAGAGCTCGGTGCGGCGGAACTCGCGGCGGCCCATGAAGTCGGAGATCTTCCTCGGGCGGGTGTCACCGGTGCGCTGGAAGTGCGAGATCAGCGGATGCTCCCCCGCCAGGCGGATGAAGTCCCGCGCCCGCTCGTCGGTCCACGCGTCGATCGGGTCGAGCAACAGGAGCGGCTCGCCATCCGGCGAGATGTCGTTGTAGGAGATCATCGTCGTCGGCACGAGCCGCGGCAGCTGCTCCAGGACGTGACGGCGGAAGGCGTGGGAATCCGGCGCCTCCCCCGCCTCGCGCACGAATGCCAGGGCATCGGAGAGGTCGGCTCGTCGGAGGGTGGCGGTCATCGGCGGTTCTGGCGACTGTACGGCCGCCACCGCGATGCGGACAACCCACCGGACGGCCAGCCCGTCGCGGCCGCCCGGTGGGTAGCGGCGCTACTCCCGGCGGGGCTGGCGCACCACCGGGGTGCGCGCCGCGGCCGCCTCGTCGAGGCGGCGCACCGGGGTGCTGTAGGGCGCGTTGCGGGCGATCTCCGGATCCTCGGCCGGCCTCGCGCAGGATCGCGCCGACCGCCTCGGCGAACTCCTCGAGCGTCTCGCGGGTCTCGGTCTCGGTCGGCTCGACCAGCAGGGCCTCCTCGACCAGCAGCGGGAAGTAGACCGTCGGCGGGTGGTAGCCGTAGTCGAGCAGGCGCTTGGCGAGGTCGAGGGTCCGGATCCCGAGCTCGCGCTTCATCGGGGCGCCCGAGAGGACGAACTCGTGCATGCAGCGCTCGCCGAAGGCGAGCGGCAGGTACGGGGCGATCTCGGGCCGGCGCAGCAGGGCCAGCAGGTAGTTGGCGTTCAGGACCGCGATCTCCGAGGCCTCGCGCAGGCCCTCGGCGCCGAGCGAGCAGATGTAGGCGTAGGAGCGGACGAAGACGCCGAAGTTGCCCTGGAAGCCGCGCAGGCGCCCGATCGACTTCGGCCGGTCCTCGTCGAGGTCGAAGCGGGGCCGATCCGCCGTCCCCGTCCTCGGTGCGCACGATGCGGGGCACCATCAGGTACGGCGCGATGCGGTCGGAGACGGCGATCGGCCCGGCGCCCGGGCCGCCGCCGCCGTGGGGCTGGGTGAACGACTTGTGCAGGTTGAAGTGCACGATGTCGAAGCCCATGTCGCCCGGGCGGCTGATGCCCATGACCGCGTTCAGGTTGGCGCCGTCGTAGTAGAGCGTGGCGCCGGCGTCGTGGGTGATGCGCGGCGATCTCCTCGATGTTCGGGTCGAAGAGGCCGAGCGTGTTCGGGTTGGTGAGCATCAGGCAGGCGACCCGGTCGTCGGCCTTGCGCCGCAGGTCCTCGAGATCGACGCCGCCGTCGGGCGTAGGTGCCCACCTTGACCACCTCGTAGCCGGCCATCGTCACCGTCGCCGGGTTGGTGCCGTGCGCGGTGTCGGGCGTCAGCACCGAGCGTGCGCTCGTCGCCGCGGTCGGCGTGGTAGGCCCGGGTCAGCAGCACGCCGGCGAGCTCGCCGTGCGAGCCGGCGCACGGCTGCAGCGAGACGTGCGGCAGGCCCGCAGACCTCGGCGAGCGCGCGCTCCAGGTTCCACATCAGCTCGAGCGCCCCCTGGGCGCGCGCCGGCGCCTGAGCGGGGTGCAGCCGGGCGTTGCCCGGCAGCGCCGCGACGCGCTCGTGGAGCTTGCGGGTTGTGCTTCATCGTGCACGAGCCGAGCGGGTAGAAGCCGGTGTCGAGGTCGAAGTTGCGCTTGCGAGAGGCCGTTGTAGTGGCGCACGATCTCGGGCTCGGCGATCTCCGGCAGCTCGGCCGGCGCCGCGCGGCGCAGGTGCGCCGGGATCAGCTCGTCGAGGGGGCGCTCGGGCACGTCGAGCGGCGGGCGGCGCTGAAGGCCCGCCGGCCGGGGCGCGAGCGCTCGTAGATCGTCGCGACCTGCTCGCGCTGCTGGGGGGTCTGGGTCGCCACGGCGGGCGGTGCTCCGGCGCCCGCGCTCATGCGCCCGCCCCCGCCATCGAGCGTGCGATCGCTCGGCCGCGACCGCCCGCCCCAGGACGTCGGCGAGGCGGTCGATGTCGGCGCGCGAGCGCTGCTCGGTGATCGCGACCAGCAGGCCGTCGGCGTACTCGGGGTACTCGCGCCCGAGCGCGTAGCCGGCGTTGACCCCCTCGGCGGCGCAGCGCTCGAGGACGGCCTCCACCGGCGCGTCGAGCGCCAGCGCGAACTCGCGGGCGACCGGCTGGTCGTGGAGCGGCGCGCACGCCCGGCGAGCGCCGTCAGGACGCGGCGCGCGTAGTCGGCGCGGCGCAGCATCAGCTCGGCCGAGCTCGACCGCGCCGCGCTTGCCGAGCCAGGAGAGGTAGATCGACGCCGGCCAGGGCGTTCAGCACCTGGGCGGTGCAGATGTTGCTCGTCGCCTTCTCGCGGCGGATGTGCTGCTCGCGGGTCTGCAGCGTGAGGACGAAGCCGCGGCGGCCGTCGACGTCGCGGGTCTCGCCGGCGATGCGGCCCGGCATGCGGCGGATGTGCTCCTGGCTGGCGGCGAAGAAGCCGAACGAGGGGCCGCCGAAGTCGAGGCGGTTGCCGAGCGACTGGCCCTCCCCCACGGCGACGTCGATGCCCAGCTCGCCGGGCGGTCTTCAGGATCGCCGAGGGGCAGCGGGTCGCAGGCGCAGACCACCAGCGCGCCCGACGGCCTTGGCCGCCGCGACGATCGGCTCGAGGTCCTCGATCGCGCCGAGGAAGTTCGGCTGCTGCACGATCACGGCCGTCGTGTCGGGACCGATGCGCGGCGGCGAGGGCGGCGAGGTCGGTGACCCCGTCGGTGAGCGGCGCCTCGACCACCGTCTGCCCGTAGCCCGGCGCGAGCGTCTCGAGCGTCGCCGCGGCTGTGCGGGTGCACGCCCGCGCGAGACCACCACGTCGGGTCGCCCGTTGGCCAGCTTGGCGAGGTAGGCCGCGGCGCCGACGGCCGAGGGGCCCTCGTAGAGCGACGCGTTGGAGACCGGCAGGCCGGTCAGCTCGGAGATCGCGGTCTGGTACTCGAACATCACCTGCAGCCCGCCCTGGGAGATCTCGGGCTGGTAGGGCGTGTAGGGCGTGAGGAACTCGGAGCGCTGGAGGATCGAGTCGATCAGCGCCGGGACGTAGTGGTCGTACATCCCGGCGCCGAGGAAGCGTGATCTCGTCCTCGGCGCTGACGTTGCGGGCGGCCAGGTCGCGCAGGTGCGCGTAGACCTCCTGCTCGGGCAGCCCGGCCGGCAGGTCGAGCGGCCGGTCGAGGCGGATCGCGGCGGGGATCGCGTCGAAGAGCTCGTCGATCGACGACGACGCCGATCGCCGCGAGCATCTCGCGCAGGTCGTCGTCGGTGAGCGAGGTGTAGCGGCTCACAGGCCGGCCAGATAGGCGCGGTAGGCGGGCTCGTCCATCAGCGAGTCGAGCTCGGACGGGATCCGAGAGCTTCACCCGCACCAGCCAGCCCTCGCCGTAGGGGTCCTCGTTGACCACCTCGGGGCGCGTCGTTGACCGCCGGGTTGACCGCGACGACCTCGCCGCTGGCCGGGGCGAAGATGTCGGAGACGGCCTTGACCGACTCGAGCTCGCCGTAGGGGGCGTCCTTGGTGATCGTGGCGCCGACCTCGGGCGGGTCGTAGTAGACGACCTCGCCGAGCGCGTCCTGGGCGTACCAGGTGATGCCGAAGACGTGCTCGTCGCCGTCGGCCCTCACCCAGTCGTGCTCGGGGTGGTAGCGCAGGTCGGAGGGGTAGGACTCGTCGGCAGCAGCCACGTGCGCTCCTCTATTCCTTCGGGGATGTCGCCACGAGCGGGCGGCGGGCGGTGCGGGCGGCCTTCGGCTTCCCGCGGACGTCGATGACCAGGTCGGTGCCGGGCGACGCGGACGCGGCCGGCACGTAGGCCATGCCGATCCCGACGTCGAGGGTCGGAGAGAGCGTCCCGCTGGTGACCCTGCCGGCCGGGGCGCCGTCGATGAGGACGTCCTGGCCCGGCGCGCGGGATGCCCGGCTCGGTGAGCGCGAAGGCGGTGAGCCGCTCGGCGGTGCCCTCGGCGACCTGGCGGCGCATCACCTCCGCGCCGGCGAAGCCCGCCGCCCTCGATGTCGCAGGCCCACCTCAGCCCGGCCTCGATCGGCGTGCGCTCGCGCGAGAGCTCCTGGCCGTAGAGCGGGTAGCCCATCTCCAGGCGGAGGGTGTCGCGGGCGACCAGGCCGGCCGGCGCGGGCGCTCCCTCGACGCCCATCAGGGCGTCCCAGACGGCGGGCGCGCCGTCCCAGGGGCACATCAGCTCCACGCCGGGCTCGCCCGTGTAGCCGGTGCGGGCGATCAGGCAGGGGACGCCCGCGATGCGGTCCTCGCCGATGTCGAAGTAGTCGAGGGTGAACGCCAGCGGCGTCTCGGCCAGGGGCCGCAGCGCGTCGGCCCAGCGCGGCCCCTGGAGGGCGAGCATCGCCACCTCGGGCGAGCGGTCGGCGAGATCGGCTCCGCCCGGCAGCCGCTCGGCGAGCCGGTCGCGGCAGGCCTCCACGTTCGACGCGTTCACGACCAGCAGGTAGCGGTCGGCGAGCGCGTAGACGATCAGGTCGTCGATGACCCCGCCGTCGTCCTGGCAGAGCAGGGTGTACTGGCCCTGCCCGGGACCGATCGCCGAGAGGTCGTTGGTGAGGACCGCCGCGAGGCCCTCGCGCGCCGCCGGGCCCGAGACCTCGAGCTGCCCCATGTGGGAGACGTCGAAGACCCCGCAGTGCTCGCGGACCGCCCGGTGCTCGGCGCGACGCGGTCGAGTAGTAGAGCGGCATGTCCCACCCCGCGAAACCACCCATCCGCGCTCCGAGCGCCGTATGGCGATCGTGCAGAGAGGTGTGCGCAGGGGCGTCCGCCATCCGAGCGGACGCTACCACGCGTGCCCGGCCGGACACCCGCGTCCCCGCGGCCGTCCGCCGGGACGCCGCCTACTTCAGGAAGTCGGGGATCTCCAGCGCGTCGTCGGGGATCTCGAAGCCCTTGCGCTCGGACGAGTCGAGGGTGATCGGGGCCGCGTGGTCTCGGCCTGCTGGCGCCGCGCGGGCACCGGCTCGCGCTCGCGCGCGGCCGAAGCGCGGCTCGGGCGCCTGCGACGAGGCCGATGAGGCCTCCTGCCCGTCGAAGCCGGTCGCGATCACCGTCACCCGCAGGGTGTCGCCCGCCGCCTCGTCGATGACCGCGCCGAAGATGACGTTGCAGTCGTCGTGCGCCGCCTGGCGGATGATGCCCGCGGCCTCGTCGATCTCGAACAGGCCGAGGTCGGCGCCGCCGGTGATGTTGAGGAGCACGCCGGTGGCGCCGGCGACGGTGGTCTCGAGCAGCGGCGACGAGATCGCCGCCTTCGCCGCCTCGGCCGCGCGGTTCTCGCCGGACGCCGTGCCGATGCCCATCAGCGACGCGCCGGCGTCCTGCATGATCGTGCGCACGTCGGCGAAGTCGAGGTTGATCAGGCCGGGGACGGTGATCAGGTCGGTGATGCCCTGGACGCCCTGGCGGAGGACGTCGTCGGCCATGCGGAACGCGTCGATGATCGAGGTGCGCCGCTCGACGACCTGGATCAGCCGCTCGTTCGGGATCACGATCACCGAGTCGACCTGCTTCTGCAGCTCCTCGATGCCGTCCTCGGCGCGGCGGGTGCGCTGGGCTCCCTCGAAGGAGAACGGGCGGGTCACGACGCCCACGGTGAGCGCGCCCTGCTCGCGGGCGATCTGCGCGATCACCGGGGCTGCGCCGGTGCCGGTGCCGCCGCCCTCGCCGGCGGTCACGAAGACCATGTCGGCGCCGCGGACGGCCTCCTTCAGCTCCTCGCGACTCTCCTCGGCGGCGTCCCGGCCCACCCGCGGGTCGGCGCCTGCGCCGAGGCCCTTCGTGATCGTGCCGCCGATGTGGATCTTCACGTCGGCGTCGCACATGGACAGGGCCTGGGCGTCGGTGTTGACGGCGATGAACTCCACGCCGCGCACGCCGGCGTCGATCATGCGGTTGACGGCGTTGACGCCACCCCCGCCGACGCCGACGACCTTGATGACCGCCAAGTAGTTGCTCGTCTCCACCGGAATCCCCCGATCGGCACTGCTCATGCGGTGATACAGGAAAGCCTCAAGTAATACTCGAGGCTGGCGACACGTGCTTCTCGCCGGAAATCGACCTGGCTGAGGCACGGCTTCGCCAGCCTGGAAACTAGGGACGCACCCCCTACCTGTCAAGGCGATCTCATGCTCAGCTTGAGTGTTGTCACCCGACAGCGCCCCAACACTCGATGCGCTTCTGAGGGTTATGACGCGGGACCGACGGCCGGGTTCTCCGGCACCGAGAGGTCGATGTAGGCGGCGGCGGCCTCCTCCTGGGGAGACAGGCTCCCGAGCAGCAGCGCGAGCGATCGCGCCTTCGCCGCCATGCGCGTCGGGGTCCCCAGATGCAGCTCGGGGCCATCGGTGATCCTCCCGACGATCTGCCCCTGCGCGGTGGCGTGCAGCGCGCGGACGCGGGCCGCCGCCTCGGGCGGGGCGGCGGCGATGAAGGCCAGCTGGGCGCGGGCGTCGGGCGCGAGGCTCCCGCCCTCCACCGGCGGGGTGGCGGTGAGGCGCATCCAGCCGAGCCCCTTCACCCCGTCCTTCACACCGAGCACGCGTCCGTCGGCCGCGACCAGCACGGCCTGGTCCTCGAAGGCGGCGACCGCGACCGGGGTCGCCTCCACCACCCGCACGGACAGCGAACGGGGCCACTTGCGGACGACGGTGATCGATTCGACCCAGGCGAACCGGCGTGCGGCCGCCCTCATCTCGGCGGTCGCCGGGGAGAGGATCGTCCCCTCCCCCGCCGCCGCGCCGAGGGCCTTCTCCAGCTCGCCGCGGTCGGCGCGGTCGTAGCCGGTGACCGAGACGCCGTGGACGCGCCACCAGCGGCCCGGTGGCCAGCCAGTAGACGGCGGCGAGGGCCGCCAGCACGCCCATGCCGATCAGCATGGCCGAGCGCCGGCGGCGTCCGCGCGCGCGCGCGACGGCGCGGCGGCGCTCGACGACCGCCGGGTGGGGCCGGCCGCGCGGCGCGGTCGGTCGCGTGGTGCTCACGGAGCCTCCAGGGGCGCGTGGACGATGCCGCGCTCGGGGTCGAGGTAGCGCACCTCGGGCGTGAGCAGCGGGCCGCCCGCGTGCACAACGCGGCGGCGCCCCTCGGCCATCAGGGCCAGGACGTCGGCCGACCGGCACCCGGGCGACGCCTCGATGAAGTTCGCGTGGATCGTGGAGAAGCGCGCGCCGCCGACGGCGAGCCCCTTGCAGCCGGCGGCCTCCAGCAGGCGCCCCGACGAGTCGCCCGGTGGGTTGGTGAAGACGCTGCCGAAGGTGCGCACGCCCTGGGGCTGGGTCGCGCGCCGATGCGCGCGGAACTCGGCGAGGCGCGCCTGCGATCGCCTCGGGGTCGCCCGGGCGGAGGGCGAAGCCAGCGGCGGCCACGACCTCGCCGGGCGCGACGGCCGAGCGCCGGTAGCCCAGGGCGAGATCCTCCACGCCGACACGGCGGCGGCCCTCGGGGCCGCAGATGACGGCCCAGCGCGAGATCGTGGGCCAGCTCGCCCGCGTGGGCGCCCGCGTTCATCGCGACGGCCCCGCCGACGGTGCCGGGGATGCTCGCGCCCCACTCGAGCCCCTCGAGCCCGTTCGCCGCCGCGCGCTGCACCGCGCGCGGCAGCGAGGCCCCTCCCCCGCACCAGACGTCGGTCGCCGCGCACCGAGATCGAGGTCAGGCGGCCGACCAGCCGCAGCGCCAGGCCGCGGAAGCCCTCGTCGGAGACCAGCAGGTTGGAGCCACGGCCGACGACCGCCACCGGCAGACCCGCGTCGCGTGCCCAGGCCAGGGCGGCGACGACGTCGCGGAACGACGCGGCGCGACACAGCCAGTCGGCGGTCCCACCGACGCGGATGGTCGTGAGGGGGGCGAGCGGTGCGTCGGGCTGGAGTTCAGGCAGGGTCGGTACGAGGGTCGCGGTCGCCATCACCCGAGAGTCTTTCCAGGCGGGCCACCAACTCCTTCCCCAGAGTCGGTGATGTCGCCCGCCCCCATCGTCAGGACCAGGTCGCCCGGGCGCACGTCGGCCATCACCGCATCGGCCGCGTCGGCCAGCGTCGGGGCGAAGGCGGCCCGCGCCGGGGCCGGGACGCGCTCGGCCACCGAGCGGCCCGTGACGGCCGGGTCGGCGGGCTCGCGGGCGAGGTAGATCTCGGTCACGATCGCCACGTCGGCGGCGCCGAGGGCCTCGGCCAGCTCGGCGCCCGAGGGCCCGCGTCCGCGAGGGCAGGTGGGGCTGGAAGACCACGACCACGCGCCCGGCGCCCCGCTCGCGGGCGGCGGCGAGGGTGGCGCGGATCTCGGCGGGGTGGTGCGCGTAGTCGTCCACCACCTCGACGCCCCCGGCCGTGCCCCGGTGCTCCATGCGCCGCCCGACCCCGGTGAAGCCGGCCAGGCGCGCCGCCGCCTCCGCGAGGGGGCACGCCGCACCAGTCGGCGAGGGCGAGGGCGCAGGCGGCGTTCTCGGCGTTGTGGAGCCCGGTGAGGGCGAGCGGGACCGCGATGCGCCGGCCGTCGGCGAAGGCCAGCGTGAAGCCCGGCTCGCCCGCGGCGCGCTCGACACGGCAGAAGGCGCCCTCGACGTCGCCGACCAGGCGCACCGCGCAGGGCGCCGCCGCCGCGCAGGCGCGCGCGTCCGCGTCGGGCCCGACCACCAGCACGCCGTCGGCGGGCAGGCGCGCCACGAAGGCGCGGAAGACCTCGCGCACCTCGTCGAGGGTCGCGTAGGTCGCGTGGTGGTCGTGGTCGACGTTGAGGAGGATCGCGGCCTCGGGCGAGAGGTTGAGCAGCGAGCGGTCGCTCTCGTCGGCCTCGGCCACGAACCAGGGCCCCGTGCCCCACACCGCACCCGTGCCGTGCCCGCCGGCGATGGTGGCGCCCACGCAGGCGGAGGCGTCGCCGAGGGCCGCGTGGAGCATCGCGCTGGTGGTCGACTTGCCGTGGGCGCCGGCCACGGCGAGGCCGCGCCGGCCGGCCATCAGCTCGGCCAGGAGCTGCGAGCGGTGCAGCACCGGCAGCCCGCGCCGGCGCGCCTCGACGAGCTCGGGGTTGTCCGCGGCGATGGCGGTCGAGACCACCAGGGCGGCCGCGCCGGGCGTCGAGGGCGTCGGCGCCGTGGCCGGCCCGGGCGTCGATGCCGGCCGCCCGGAGCGCGTCGAGCATCGGCGATTCGTCGCGGTCGGTGCCCGCCACCGCGTAGCCGGCCGCGCGCGCGAGGAGCGCCAGCCCGCTCATGCCTGCGCCGCCGATCCCCACCAGATGGATGGAGCGGGGGCCGACCGGGTCCCGGCGCTCACCCGCGCCCGCGCCGCAGGGCGCGGGGAAGGCGCGGACGCGGCAGGCGGCGCCGGCGGCCGCGGGCGAGGGCGACCACCTCGTCGGCCACCCGGTCGGCCGCATCGGGGCGGCCGACGGCGCGGGCCGACTCGGCCATCGCGGCCAGGCGGCGGCGGTCGGCGAGGAGGGCGCCCACGAGCCCCTGCAGGCGCTCGCCGGTGCAGTCGGCGTCGGGCAGCACCATCGCCGCGCCGGCCTCGGCGAGCCAGCGGGCGTTCTTGGCCTGGTGGTCGCCGGTCGCCTGCGGGTAGGGCACCAGGATCGACGGACGGCCGATGGCGGCGAGCTCGAACACCGAGCCACCCGAGCGGGAGATCGACCAGGTCGGCCGCCGCGATCGCCTCGGGCAGGTTGTCGAGCCAGCCGAGCAGGCGGTAGCGCGGACCGGGCGCGTGGGCGGCGAGCAGGCGCGCGGGCCTCGTCGACCTGCGTCGGGCCCGCCACGTGGATCACGTCGAACGGCGGGTCGTCGCCGAATGCCTCGATCGCGGCGTGGTTGAGCGTGCGGGCGCCCTGGCTGCCGCCCACGACGAGGATCACGGTGGCCCCGGGATCGAGACCGAAGGCCCGCCGCCCGGCGGTGCGGGTGGCCTCGGCGACCGCCCGGCTCACGGGGCGCCCGGTGACGAGGTAGCGCGATCCGGAACGCCCGGCCAGCGGGAACGCCAGCGTCATGCGGCGCGCGAGCGGGGCCGCCAGCCGGTTGGCGACGCCCAGGTGCGAGTCGGCCTCCATCAGCAGCAGGGGGCGCCGGGTGAGCCAGGCGGCGAGCGCGACCGGCCCGGCCACGTAGCTGCCGCCGCCGACGACGACGTCGGTCCGCCGGCGCACGAGCAGGGACGCCGCGCGGGGGGTCGCGGCCGCCGCCAGCGCGAGGGTCCACAGATTGCGCACCGACAGGCGCCGCACGAACCCGCGCAGCGGGATCAGATCCTCGGCGTACCCCGCGCGCGTCACCGTGCCCGACGCCCCGGTGCCGAGGGCGCCGATGAAGCGGACCTCAGCGCCCCGTGCCCGGAGCGCGTCGGCGACCGCCAGAGCCGGCATCACGTGGCCGCCCGTCCCGCCCGCCGCGATCGTCACCCGGAGGGGCGCCGACGGCGGCGAGTCGACCGGTGCGTGTCGCTGATCGGCGTCCGATGTTGACAAGGATCCCCGTGCAGGCCAGGAGGATGATGAGGCTGCTGCCCCCGAACGAGACGAAGGGAAGCGGCACGCCGGTGACGGGCAGGAGGCCGACCACGGCGCCGATGTTGATGGCCGCCTGCATCACCACGAACGTGGTGAGGCCGGCGGCGAGAACCTGCTGGTGGAGGTCCCGGGCACCCAGCGCGATCCGGTAACCGGCGACGGCGAAGAGCACGAACGCCGCCAGCACCGCCACCACGCCGATGAGGCCGAGCTCCTCCCCCACCGTCGCGAGGATCATATCCGTGTGCGCCTCGGGGAGGTAGAACGCCTTCTGGACGCCGTCTCCGAGCCCGACGCCGTGCAGGCCGCCCGAGCCGAGGGCGATCTGCGCCTGCACGCTCTGGAAGCCGGCGCCGTTCGGGTCGGCCCAGGGGTCGAGGAACGTGAAGAAGCGCTCGCGCCGGTAGGGCTCGGCCAGCATCGCGATCGTGGCGAGCACCGCCCCGCAGCCGACGATCACCCCGAGGTGCTTCATGCGCGCCCCGGCGACCACCAGCATGGCGAAGGCGATGGCGCAGAAGCTCATCGCGGTCCCCATGTCGGGCTCGATCAGGATCAGCAGCGCGAGCCCCCCGGTCACCACGAGGAAGGGCGCGAGGCCCTTGGGCGTGGTCAGGCGCGCGGGGGGGCGCACGACGGCCTGGGCGATCCAGAGCGCGAGGGCGAGCTTGGCGAGCTCGGCGGGCTGCAGCTGGCCGAGCCCCCCGAGGGAGATCCAGCGGCGGGCGCCGTTCACCGACATGCCGATCGACGGGATCAGCACGACCACCAGCAGGAACGCCGAGACGGCGAGCGCCGGGGGGCCGAGCCGCTTGAGGCCCAGGGGGGTCATGCGGCTGAAGACCGCGAACGCCCCGAGGCCCACCAGGGCGTAGGCCGCCTGGCGGATCGCCAGGCCGAGCGGATCGCCGTCGGACAGGAGCGCCGTGGCGCTGGAGGTGGAGAACACCATGACCAGGCCGAAGCAGACGAGGGCGAGGACCGTCGCGCTCAGCAGCCGGTCGGCGCGGATCGCGGCCGCGCCGCGCCGGGCGGGCGCCCGGGGCGGCGAGGGGGCGGGGCGCGGCGTGACGCGCGCCGTGGGGCGAGCGTCGGACCGCGCGGCGGATCGAGAGGAGGCCACGGCTCAGGGGTCTTCGCCGGACGCGCCCCCCTCCCCTGCACCCGGGGCCGAGGATCAGGCGGCGATCTCCGCGACGAGCGCGCGGAAGGCGTCGCCGCGCACCTGGAAGTCGGCGAAGTCGTCTCCGGTCGGCGCCCCCGGCGACAGCAGCACGGCGCCGCCCTCGGGCACCATGTCCCGGGCGCGGCGCAGGGCCTCGCCCAGGTCGCCGGCCACCACCACCTCGACGGGGGCGTCACGCACCCGCTCGGCGATCGCGGGGCCGTTGGCGGGCATGGCCGACGACGCCCACCACCGCGCTGCCGGCCTCCAGGAAGGCCGCCAGCGGCGCGTAGTCCTGCGCGCGGTCGCGCCCGCCGACCAGCAGCACCGTGGGCCGCGGGGCCAGGGCCCGCGCCGCGGCGACCGTCGCCTCGGGGATGGTGGCGATGCTGTCGTTGACGTAGAGCACGCCGTCCGCGCTCGCCGAGCGGCTCGAGCCGGTGGGCGAGCGGCCGGAAGCCGGCGAGCGCGGCGGCCGGGTCGTCGACCTCGATCCCCGCCGCGGCGAGGGCGGCCAGGGCGGCGCAGACGTTGTCGAGGTTGTGGTCGCCGGCCAGAGGGATCGCCGAGCGCGCCAGATGGGGCTCGCCGCGCAGCGTGACCCCCGATCCGTCCACGTCGAAGCCCCCGGGCGAGCGGAACCAGACCGGATTCGGGAACGACGCCGCGCGCTCGCGGATGGCCGGGTCGGCGGCGTTCACCACCGAGCGCATGTCCGGGCGGTGGGCGAAGAGCGCGAGCTTGTCGGCCCAGTAGCGCTCCTGGGTGCCGTGCCAGTCGGTGTGCTCGCGGAAGAGGTTCAGCAGCACGCCGACGCTCGGAGAGGCGTCGAGGTCGCTCGTCTGGAAGCTCGACAGCTCGAGGACCCAGAGGTCGACGGCGCCGGGATCGTCGTCGAGGAGGTCCACCAGCGGCGTGCCGATGTTGCCGGCCAGCCGCACGCCCCGGCCGGCCGCGGCGGCCATGTGGGCGATCAGCGCGCTCGTGGTGCTCTTGCCCTTGGTGCCGGTGACGCCGATCGTGAGCGCCCCGGGGTTGCTCGGCGAACCAGAGGTTGGTTCCGGTGGTCAGCTCCACCCCGGCCTCGGCGAGGCGCAGCGCCTCGGGCCGGTAGCGGCTGATGCCGGGCGAGCGGACCACGACCTCGCACTCCAGCAGGGCGGCGGGGTCGGCGACGACCTCGAGGCCCGCGGGGGCGGGGCCCTCATCGACGAGCAGGAGCGGCGTCCCCGGCAGGCGGTCCGCGACGGCGCGGGCGATGGCGCGACCCTCCCGCCCGAGGCCCCAGACGCCGACCCGCCGCCCCTCAAGCTCCGAGAAACGCACCGATGATCCGATCGTGCCGCGGCGGGATGGCGTGGTCGCCCGCGCGGGCCAGCCACGGCGCGACCGCGTCCGCGTCGGGCCCGCCGACGCGCGGCGCGAGCCGGGCGACGACGGCGTCGCCGGCCCACTCGGGCGATGCGGCGACGGCCCGCAGGGCGGCGCGCGCCTCGTCGGTCTCGCCCACGCACTCGAAGGGCTTCTCGGCGTCGATGCCGAGGATCGCCCGGAAGCCCGGCCTCCTGGGCCGGGTCGTCGAGCAGGTCGGCGCCGAAGATCCCCCGCAGCGCGTCCCGGCCGAGGAACGGGCGCCAGGGCGAGGAAGACGAACCGGCACTTGGGGCAGTCGCCGCACCAGCCCGGAGGCCGACGGCTCGTGGATCGGAAGCCGGCGTTGCAGCTCATGAAGGTGGCGTGGTGGCGCTCGAGGCGCGCGAAGGCCCGGCTGATGGCGAGCTCCGAGTACGGGCGCAGCAGCGAGAAGCAGCGCAGGTCGCGGGCGACGTCGCGCTCCACCACCTCGGCCAGGCCGCGCTCGGCCTCCCAGCTCTTGCTGAACTGGTGGTTGATCGACGGCTCCGAACTCGGGCCAGTCGAAGTTGCCCGACGAGGCCGAGCGCTCGTTGGACATCACCACCGCGTCGCAGTCGTGCAGGAGGGCGGCCACCAGGGCGGCGCAGGAGACGATCGCCGTGATCGGCACGTGGCCGTTGTAGGCCCCGGCGGAGTTGAGGGCGAAGAGCGCCGGGTCGATCGCGCGCTCCACGTGCAACAGAGGCGCCCCCTCGATGCGGGCCGCCGCCTCGGACGAGGGCTTTCGCCCCACCGAGAAGCCGACCAGCTCCTCGCCGGCCGCCGTCAGGGCGGCCAGGGTCACGACCGAGTCCTTGCCGCCGCCGATCGGCACCAGCGAGCGGGCGGCGAGGCCGGCGGCCGGGGCGGGCCCCTGCGCCTCCTCGCCCGCCGGGAAGACGATGCCCGCACCGATGCGCGGCAGGTCGTTGCGCCAGGCGAACTCGCCGAGGCCCTGGGTGTAGAGGCGCCCGAGGAACCGCGCGGTGGTGGCGCCCGGCGGCGGGCCCCCGACCTGGATCCGCGGGGGCACGGCCGCCTTGAAGTAGCTCACCCCGGCGACCAGGTGCAGCAGCCGGACGGCGCGATCGAGCGCTCGCGCGGCGCTCCGGGGCGATCTCACCGGCGGCCGGTACCGGGAAGGCGTAGCGCTCGGTGAAGCGATGCGCGTCGCCGAGGGCGTAGCCCAGCGCGACGGCGCCCGTCTCCCAGTCGGCCGACCACCCGGTGAAGCGGAACTCCCCCACCGCCCCCGGGTCGAAGCGCGGGGCGGGCGGGCGGACCGGCCCGCTCACGGGGTCAGCGAGGGGATGTTCTGGAGATCGCGGAAGTACAGCGTGAAGCCCACCGCGGCGAAGATCGCCGCGATCAGCCAGAAGCGCACGATGATCTTGGTCTCGCTCCACGCGGCCATCTCGAAGTGGTGGTGGACGGGCGTCATCAGGAACACCCGGCGCCGGAAGCGCTTGAACACGATCACCTGGATGATGACCGACAGGGCCTCGGCCACCAGGATCGCCCCGATCACGATCAGGAGCAGCTCGGTCTTGGTCATGACCGCCATCGCCGCGATCGCGCCGCCGAGCGCGTAGGAGCCGGTGTCGCCCATGAAGACCGCGGCCGGGAACGAGTTGAACCAGAGGAAGCCGACGCACGCCCCGACGAGCGTCGCGCCGAAGATCGCCAGATCGCGCTGCTCGGAGACGAAGGCGATGCCGGTGTAGCTGAGCAGCACGACCGCGCAGACGCCGGCCGCGAGGCCGTCGAGGCCGTCGGTGAGGTTCACCGCGTTCGCGAAGCCGGAGACCACCAGGAAGACGACGACGAAGAACGCGACGATCCCGATCTCGTAGGACTGGTCGAGCAACGGCACCGTGAGCGTGGTGGGCAGGCCGACCACGTCCACCGACACCCACACCAGGATCGACGCCACGATCAGCAGCCCGAACATTCGCCAGCGCCCCGAGAGGCCGAGGGAGCGCTTCTTGACGATCTTCATGAAGTCGTCGACGAAGCCGATCGCCCCGCAGGCGATGGTCGTGAACAGCACCAGCATCGCCTCGGTGCTGCGGCTGGAGAGGATCACGAAGGGCAGCGTGGTCGCGACCAGGATCAGCAGGCCGCCCATCGTGGGCGTGCCCTGCTTCTCGGCGTGCCCGGCCGGGATCAGCCCGGGCGGGCGCACGAACTGGCCCACCTCGTTGGCGCGCAGCCAGGCGATGAACTTGGGGCCGAGGAACATCAGCAGAGTGGCCGCGGAGATCGCGGCGATGAGGACGCGGGGCAGCCTCAGCCTCCGGCGATCGCATCGGCGAGGCGCTCGAGGCGCATCGAGCGGGAGCCCTTGAGCAGCACGACGTCGCCCTCGCGCAGCAGCCCGGGCACCTGCTCGAGCGCCTCCTCGACGGTGGCGATGTGGACGGCCTCGAGGCCGTCGGCACCGGCGACGTAGCCGGCGGCGCGCTCGCCCACCCCGATCAGGAGGTCGATGCCGGCCGCCGCGGCGGCCTCCCCGATCTCGCGGTGGTAGCGACCCTCGTCGGGGCCGAGCTCCATCATGTCGGCGAGCACGGCCACCCGGCGCCCGGGGCGCGTGGCGAGGTCGGCCAGGGCGGCGCGCATCGCGATCGGGTTCGCGTTGTAGCAGTCCTCGATGACCGTGCCCCCGGCCGCGAGCGGCCGCTCCTGGCCGCGCATCGCCGACAGGGCGACCTCCACCCGGGCGCCCTCGGCCGGCGCCATGCCGAGGGCGCGCGCAGCAGGCGTAGGCGGCGGCGGCGTTGCGCAGCTCCCACGCCTTGGTGAGGTCCAGGTCGAGCGCCACCGGCGGCGCGGCGCCGAACCGCACCACCGTGACGCCGGCATCGAGCGCGGCCAGATGGGGATCGAGCAGCGTCTCGCCCTCGGGCACCACGGCGGTGCCGCCGGGCGCCAGCGCCTGCAGGATCTCGGCCTTCGCCGCGGCGACCGCCTCGACCGTGCCGAGCAGCTCGAGGTGGACCGGGCCGATCGAGGTGACGCAGGCCACGTCGGGCGGCGCGAGGGCGGCGAGCTCGGTGATCTGGCCGGCGCCGCGCATGCCCATCTCGACGACCGCCACCTGGCAGCCCTCGGCGAGTCCCATCAGGAACATCGGCACGCCGAACTCGGTGTTGCGGTTGCCCGGGGTCCCCTCCACCGCGACCCCGGCGGCGCGGAGCATGGCGACCAGGATGTCCTTGGTGGTGGTCTTGCCGGTCGCGCCGGTGACTCCGACCACGCGGGCGCCGCTGCGCTCGAGGGCGATCCGGCCCGCCGCCTGCAGCACGGCGAGCGGGTCCTTCGTCACCAGCACCGGCTTGCGGATGGCCTGCGCGTCGCCCTCGATCCAGCGCCAGGCCGACTCGGACACGACGGCCGCCACCGCGCCGTCGCGCAGCGCGTCGGGGGCGTGCATGCCGCCGTCGGCGAACTCGCCCCGCACGCCCACGAACAGCGCGCCGGCCTGTGGCTCGCGCGAGTCGATGAACGCGCCCTCGATCTCCACGTCGGGCTTGCCGACCGGGATGCGGCACGGGACGCCGCACTTGAGCAGGTTGTTGACCGTGAGCCTCATGCGGACGCCCCGGCGAGGATCTCACGGGCCACGTCGCGGTCGTCGAAGGGGGTGACGACGCCGGAGCGCTCCTGCCCCTGCTCGTGCCCCTTGCCCGCGATCACCACGACGTCGCCGGCCGCGGCCTGGCGCAGGGCGCGGCCGATCGCCGCGCGGCGGTCGACCTCGACCGCCAGCTCGGCCGGGCCGCCCTCAGCGCCCACCATGATCTCCGCCACGATCGCCTCCGGGTCCTCACCGCGTGGATTGTCCGACGTCACCACGGCGACGTCGGCCAGCCGCCGCGCCACCTCGCCCATCTGGGGGCGCTTGCCCCGGTCGCGGTCGCCGCCGCAGCCGAAGACGACGATCAGACCGCCCGCCCGACACGATGCCCCGGGCCGCGCGCAGGACGTTGTCGAGCGAGTCGGGCGTGTGTGCGTAGTCGACGATCACCGGGAAGGGCTGGCCGCCCTCGATGGCCTCGAAGCGACCGGGTACGCCGGCCACCGACGCGATGCCCGCAGCGAGCGCGTCGTGCGGCAGCTCCAGCAGCTCGGCCACCGCGGTAACTCCGGAGAGGTTCGCCAGGTTGAAGCGGCCGCGCAGGCGGCTCTCGATCTCGACCGGCCCGCGCGGGGTGGCCATCGTGGCGCGGATGCCGGTCTCGAGCCCGGCCACCCGCGACGGGCCGCACCTCGGCGGGGGCGTCGATCGCGTAGCCGAGCGCCCCGGTCTCGCGGGCCAGGCGGCGGCCGAACTCGTCGTCGAGGTTGGCGGCCCCGGGAGGGTCCTCCCCCTCGCCGGCGGGCCGGGCGAAGAGGCCGCGCTTGGCCGCGTAGTAGTGCTCGACGTCGGGGTGGTAGTCGAGGTGGTCGCGGGTGAGGTTGGTGAACAGCGCCGCGGCGAAGCGGGTTCCCGCCACCCGCCGCTGGGTGAGCGCGTGGGAGGAGACCTCCATGGCGCAGGCAGTGTCGCCGGCGTCGCGCATCCGGGCGAAGAGGGCCTGCAGCTCGATGGCGTCGGGGGTGGTGTGGTGCATCGGGACGACCTCGCCACCGATACGGGCCTCGATGGTGCCGATCAGCCCGCAGCGCCGGCCGGCCGCCTCGAGCACGGCGTGGAGCAGGAAGGCCGAGGTGGTCTTGCCGTTGGTGCCGGTCACGCCGACGACGGCCATGGCCCGCGAGGGGTGCCCGTGGATGGCGGCGGCGGCGAGCGCCATGCCCAGACGGGAGTCGTCGACCAGCACCTGGGGCACCGGCAGATCGAGGGGCCGCTCCACCAGCAGCGCGGCGGCGCCCCGCGCCACCGCCTCGGCGGCGAAGTCGTGGCCGTCGGCGCGCAGGCCGCGCACCGCGCAGAAGAGGGAGCCCGGCCCTGCGTCTCCCGGGCTCTGCACCACCGAGGTGATCTGCGTGCCGCCCGCGGGGATGCCGTCCGGCGGCGGGAGCACACGCCCTCCGGGTCCGCTCCCGATCAGCTCGTCCAGGGTCATGCGGGTCGGGATGCTACCACGAGCCCCTCGGCCGCTCAGGGACGGATTCTCTGCCTTTGCAGGGCGAACTCCGTGATCTCGGCGAACGCGGGGGCGGCCACGTCGCCACCGTAGTAGGAACCCGCGGTGGGCTCGTCGACGCACCACGGCGACCAGCAGCTGGGGGTCGTCGGCCGGCGCGTAGCCCACGAAGGACGACGTGTAGAGCAGGTGGTTGTACTTGCCCGTCGTGGGGTCGATCTTCTCGGCGGTGCCGGTCTTGCCGGCCACGTCGTACCCCTCCACGTCGGCCAGGTTGCCCGTGCCGTCGCGCTCGGAGACCACCTTGCGCAGCATCCGGTCAACCTTGGCGGCCGTCTCGTCGCTCATGATCCGGCGGCTCGCCGCCGGATCCTGGGGCCCGGCCGCCAGGATGCGGCGTCACGAGCGTGCCGCCGTTGGCGATCGCCGCGTAGGCGCGGGCGAGCTGGGTCAGGGTGACCGTGACGCCCTGGCCGATCGGGAAGGTGTAGATGCCGGTGCCGAACCACTTGTCGCCCGGCGGCAGGTAGCCGCCCGCCTCGCCGGGGAAGTCGATGCCGGTGGGCGCGCCGAAGCCGAAGCGCTTCATCCAGGCCTCGAGCCGCTCGCGGCCGACCTTGAGCGAGATCTGGGAGATGCCGATGTTGCTCGACTCCTCGAGGATCTGCGTCGCGGTGAGCGTCTGCGGCCCGTGCTCGTGCGCGTCGCTGAGCGTGAACTTGCCGTCGTAGAGGACGATCTTGTCGCCGGGGATGTGGAACGGCGTCTGGGGGGTGACCTTGCCCTCCTCGAGCGCCGCCACCATCGGGACGATCTTGAAGGTCGACCCCGGCTCGAAGGTGTCGACCACCGGGCGGTTGCGCTCGAGCTCCGGGTTGATCACCCGGCGGTCGTTCGGGTCGAAGCGCGGCACGGTGGCCATCGCGATGATCGACCCGTCCTGCGGGTTCATGACGATGGCCATGGCGCTCTTGGCCGAGTACTGCTCGCGGGTCGGCGGCGAGGGTCTCCTCGGTGAACTCCTGGATCGCCGGATCGATGCGTGATCCTCACGTCCGAGCCCTCGACGGCCTCGCGGTCGGAGAGCACCTGGATCGGGCGCCCGAACAGGTCGCGCACCTCCACGCGGTGTCCGGGCGTGCCCGTGAGCGTGGAGTCGTACTGCTTCTCGAGCCCGGAGATGCCCTCGTGCACGTCGCCCGTGAGGCCGATCACCTGCGACGCCTGGAAGCGGCCCGGCAGGAAGCGCTTGTAGGTGTCGGAGAAGTAGATGCCCGGCAGCCCGAGCGCACGCGCCCGGTCGGCCGCCGCGGGCGGCACCGCGCGCGCCAGCATCGCGTACCCGCCGCCCTTCGAGAGCGTCTTGGCGAGCACGTTGGGGTCGCGCTTGAGGATCGGGCCGAGCTGGGCCGCCACCGCGCCCGGGTCGACCACGACCATGGGCGAGGCCGTGACGTCCACCGCGAGCTGGTCGGTGGACAGGTCGGTGCCGTCGGCGGCCAGCAGCGATCCGCGCTGGGCGAGCAGGTCGACCTCGGCGCGCTGGGCCTGGCGTCCGCGGTCGGCGAGGTCGTCGGCCCGGACCGTGCCGAGGAACGCCGCCCGCGCGCCGAGCAGGCACATCAGCAGCACCGCCACGCCGGTCAGCGCGCGGATGCGCCGCGAGCGCGTCCGCGCCGTGACCCGGCCGCCGGCCGGCCGGCGCGCCGGCGGGCGGCGCGAGGAGCCCTGCGCCATCTAGGGGGCCGTGGCGGGGGCCGGGCGCGGATCGAGGTAGCCGACCGCGCCCGGCGCGGGCTCGACCATCCCCAGGCGCCGCTGGGCGTTCAGGCGCACCGAGGCGTTCTTGGCCTCGAGGGTCGCCTTCAGACGTGCGGTCTCGCTCTCGATGCTCCGGGCGCGCTCGATGACCTGGCCGGTCTGGTTGGTGAGCGACAGCTTGGCCACGTTGACGAACACGATGCCGCCCAGGATCAGGGCGATCAGCGGGATCAGCAGCCGCGGGTTGCGCAGGCGGGCCGCGAGCGGCACGGCGCGCGGGCGCGGACGGGCGGCCGCGGGACGCCGGCGGCGGGGCTCGGGTGCGGCGGCCGGGCGGGTGCGCGGACGGGCCGGGGCCTGGGCCGGCGCGGCGGTGCGGGCGGTGGCGCGGGTGCTCACGCCGCTTCCACCCGGCGCACGCCGCGCAGCAGGGCCGAGCGGGCGCGCGGGTTGCGGTCGAGCTCGGCCTGGCGGGGACGCTGGGCCTTGCCGGCCAGCAGCGCGCCCTCGGCGACGCGGCCGCATCCGCAGACCGGCATCTCCGGCGGGCAGATGCAGCCCTGGCTGCGCGCCCGCATGAAGCGCTTGACCATCCGGTCCTCGAGCGAGTGGAACGAGATCACGGCGAGGCGCCCGCCGGGCGCCAGCAGCTCGAAGCGCCGCCTCGAGGCCCCGCTCGAGGCTGCCCAGCTCGTCGTTGACGGCGATCCGCAGGGCCTGGAAGACCCGCTTGGCCGGGTGGCCGCCGGCGAAGAGCGCGGGCGTCGGCACGGCCGAGCGGACCACCTCGACCAGGTCGCCGGTGGTGAGGATCGGGTGGGCGTCGCGGCGGCGGACGATGGCGCGCGCGATCGGCCGGGCGTACCGCTCCTCGCCGTAGGTGCGCATGATGTCGGTCAGCTCCCGCTCGCCGAGCTCGGCGACCAGGTCGGCGGCCGAGCGCTCCTGCGAGGGGTCCATCCGCATGTCGAGCGGCGCCTGGCGCGAGTAGGAGAAGCCGCGCTGGGTCTGGTCGACCTGCATCGACGAGAGGCCGAGGTCCATCAGGACCGCGTCGGCGCGCAGGCCCTGGTCGACGAGGCGCGGGAGCGCCTCGGCGAAGTTGGCCCGGATGAAGCGGGTCTCGCACACGACGTCGTCGGCGAGGTCGGCGAACCAGCCGGCCGCCTCGGGGTCCTGGTCGATGGCGATGTAGCGGCCGGCCTCGCCCAGCACCGGCGCGAGCCGGCGGGCGTGCCCGCCGGCGCCGAAGGTGCAGTCAACGACGGTCTCGCCCGGGCGCAGCGCGAGCATCCGCACGACCTCGTCGGCCAGGACGGGCTCGTGGCCGCTGCGCGGCCTACGCGACTCGATCGGCAAGGCGCTTGGCATGGACGGACACCCCCTCTCGACGGAGCCGGGCGAAACGCTCGGCGAGCTGCCCCGGATCCCAGGCCTCGAGGTACTCCCCCACTCCGACGAGCTTCACGGTGCCGCCGGCGATGCCCGCGTACTCGCGCAGCTCGGCGCTGAGGGGGATGCGTCCCTGGCGGTCGAGATCGTGGTGCAGGGCGCTGCCGATGATGAAGCGGTTCATGTCGCGGGCCGAGTCGTCGAACAGGCTCATCGTCCCGAAGGTCCGCTCGACCAGCCCGCTCCACTCGAGCGACGGCACGACGATCAGGCAGTCGTCGATCCACCAGCCGACCGTGGCCCCCGCCGCGAAGGGCTCGCGGATCCGTGCGGGAATAGCCAGGCGGAACCGGTCGTCGAGCTTGCACTCGTACGTCCCGCTGAGCAGCCGACGTTGCATTGCCCCACGCTACCCCACATGTCCCCACAGCCAACCCATTCTCCCCCCCATAGGTAGGGGATTCCCCCCCGGGGACCCCCGCGCAACGCCAGTTCGCAGGTGGCGAGCGTGAAGGCGGTGTTGCAGCGAGCGGCGTTGCACGATTGACACGAACACTTGTTCGCGTCCGAGGCACGAACTACTGTTCGCCCCATGCACGCAACCGCCCGCACCACTCAGCTCGCCGAGGCACCCCTCGCCCCGGCCCGCCCCGCCTTCGCGAGGTGCCGACCTCGCGACGCCGCCGCGCCCCGGGCGCCGCGACCGTCGCCCTCTACAGCCTGGGCCTGACCGCCGGCTTCCTCCTCGCCGCCATGGCCTCCGGGCCGGGCGGCGGGGGCGATCGTCGCGGGGCAGCTGCGGCTGGCCGTCGTCGGGGCCGTCGTCGGGGCGCTCGCCCTCGTGCGCGCGCCCGCGCGCGTCGCGCGCCGGCGCACCCTCACCGGGACCCGCTCCGCCTGCGTGTAACAAACGTGTGAACGGACCGCTCCACGTCGGGGCGGCGCTACACTCCCGCCCCGACGTGGAACGGCCGCAGATGACCTCGCAGATCGACGATCCCGCGCTGCCCCCCGCCCCGGTCGCGGCGATCGACGTCGGGTACCAACACCACGCGGCTCCTGGTCGCGCGGGCATCGGGCGGCCGGGTGGAGCCCCTGGCGAGCGGCAGCGCGATGACGGCGCTCGGCGCCGGCCTGAAGCCCGGGGGACGGATCCGCGCCGGCGGCCTCGACCTGGTGGAGCTGACCGTGCGCCAGATGGCCGCCGAGGCCCGCGCCCTGGGGCGTCGACCGCATCGTGGTGGCCTGCACGGCGCCCGCCCGGGTGGCCGGCAACGCCGCCGAGCTGCTCGACCGGCTGGAGCTGGCGTCCGGCGTGGTCCCGCGGGTGCTGTCCGGCGCCGAGGAGGCCGAGCTCGCCTTCCGCGGGATGGTCGCCTCGGGCGCGCCGGACCCGCTGCTGGCGATCGACCTCGGCGGCGGGAGCCTGGAGCTGATGGGCGGCGAGGGCGGTCGCCTGCGCTGGGCGACCTCGGTGCCCGATCGGGGTGCGCTTCCTCACCGAGCGCTTCGCTCCCGGCGACCCCCCGTCCATCGACCTGCTCGAGCCGATGATCGCGGCGGTGCGCGAGCTGGTCGACTCGGTGACGATCTCGGCGCACGGTCGCGAGGCGCTCGCGGCGGGCGGCTCGGCCGTGGCCCTCGCCACGCTCGCCGGCACGGAGATCCTCGACCGCGACGCCCTGGTGCGGGCCGTCGAGCGCCTGGCCGCCTCGTCCTCGGAGGACATCGCCGAGGAGACCGGCCTGGAGCCGGCCCGCGTGCGGCTGTCGCTGGCCGGGGCCGCGGCGCTGGAGGCCGTGCGGCGCTCCTTCGACCTCGAGGACCTGCGCGTCAGCCAGGCGGGCCTGCGCGAGGGCCTCGTGCTGGAGGCGATGCGCGTGAGCACCGCCCCCTCCTATCTCACCCATTGGGGCCTGGCGGAGGCGCCCTTCCAGCTCGAGCCCGATCCGCGCTTCGCCTACGAGCGCGCCGACCACCGCGAGGGCCTCGCCCGCATCCTCTTCGGCATCACCCAGCTCGGGGGCCTGGTGGTGATCACGGGGGAGATCGGGGCCGGCAAGACCCTGCTGGCCCAGACCCTGCGCCAGACGCTCGACGGCGAGGGGTTCCAGGTCGCCGAGGTGGCCAACCCGCCGCGCACCGCGGCCGCGCTGCTCGCCGCGGCCCTCCCGGCCATGGGCGCCGAGCCCGCCGGCGGGTCGGCGGCGCGCCTGGCCGGGCGCGTCCGTGAGCGCCTCGCCGAGGTCGGCGAGCGAGGGCCGGCGCATCGTGCTGGCGATCGACGAGGCGCAGCGCCTGGACGCGCGCGCGCTCGACGAGGTGCGCCTGCTCACCAACCGCGGCGCCGGAGGGCCGGGCGCGCCGGTGGTGCTGCTCGGCCAGCCCGAGCTGACCGCCCGCATCGAGCGCCAGCCCCAGGTGGCCCAGCGGGTGGTGGTGCGGTACCACATGGGCGCGATGACCGCCGAGGAGGTCGACGCCTACGCGCTCCACCGCACGCGCGTGGCCGGCGCCGACCGGCGCATCCTCTCCAAGCGCGCCGCGCGGGCGGTGCACGCCGAGACCGGCGGGGTGCCGCGCCTGGTCAACCTGCTGCTGGCCAACGCGCTCTTCGTCGCCGCCGAGCGCGGCGAGGCGCAGATCGGCGAGGACACGATCCGCGACCTCGCCGAGGACCGCCGCATGAGCCTCGAGGCCGCGGATCGCACCGAGCCGGGAGGCGCGACGTCATGAGGCGCGTGAGCTACCAGTCGGTGCTCGGGACGACGGCGGGCCCGCCGGGCGTGTACGTGCGCCTCGGCGACGACGCGATCCGCACCAAGCGCAAGGACGCCCGGCGCGAGGTGACGGTGGCGCTCTCGAAGCCCCAGGTCGGCTGGCTGAAGGAGGCCCTCGCCCTGTCGGGGCCCGACATCGACGAGGGCGCCGTGCTGCGCGCGCTGGTGGACCTGGGCATGGAGCTCGAGATCGACTGGGCGGTCATCGCGAGCGGCAAGGCGCTGCGCGCGGCCGTGCGCGAGTCGGTGATGGTGCGCCGCAGGGCCACCGGTAGCTAGTGGCCCGGGCGTGGGACGTGCCCGGCCTGCGCGGGGGCGCGGGGTTCCGGGACGCCGCGGGGCGGGTGATCCTGACGCGGTGGCGGGAGATGATGAGCTACCGCGACGGGACGCTGCTGGGCGAGGACATCGAGGAGCTGCACGCGATGCGGGTCTCGTCGCGGCGCCTGCGCGCGGCGATGGACGCCTTCGAGGGGGCCTTCCCCGCCAAGTCGTTCCGGCCCCTCCTGCGCCAGGTCAAGGAGATCACCGACGTCCTCGGGGCCGCGCGCGACCTCGACGTGGCGGTGCGAGCGCCTGACCGGGACGCTCGCGGAGATGGGCGAGGACGAGCGCCCGGGCCTCGAGGGCCTGATCGCCCGCTACCGCCAGGACCGGGCGGCCGAGGATCCGCACATCGCCGCGCTGTTCGCCCGGATCGACGACCAGCGTTTCGAGAAGCGGCTCACGGCCTACGTCGAGAAGCACACGGGCGTGAGGATGGCGAAGCTCGAACCCCCGCCCGCCGGGGCGCGACTGATGGCCAAGCCCCGCCCCGTCGCCGGCCTCGATCCCGACGACCGGCTGCGCCCGAACGCGCGGCGGATCCTGGCCGTGCGGATCGACGAGGTCTACGGGTACGACGGCCTGGTCGCCGACCCGGCCAACGTCAGGGAGCTCCACGACATGCGCATCGCCTGCAAGCGCCTGCGCTACCTGCTCGAGATCTTCGGCGTCGCGTTCGGCGGCGAGCTCAAGCGGTTCTCGGACGAGGTCGCGTCCCTCCAGGACATCCTCGGCGACATCCACGACTGCGACGTGCAGATCCCGATGCTCGAGGAGCACCTCGCCTGGCTGTCGGAGCGCGAGGCCGGCGCCGCGCAGCGCCTGGTCGCCGAGGCGGCGGCCCGGCCGGGCCGCCGCGCGCGCCGCCCCTCCGAGGCCGCCTTCCGCGCGTTCCAGAAGGAGCTGGAGGTCGGGCCGCCGCGCCGACGAGCGCATCGGCGTCCACGCGCTGATCGGCCGCCGCCGCCGCGAGCGCGACGAGCTCTACGCGCGCTTCATCGACGAGTGGCGGCGGCTGAAGACCGAGCGGTTCCGGCCGCGGCTGGAGAGCGCGCTGGGCATCGGTGGCGGTGCCTGAGCGGCTCGCCCTGCTCGGGGACATCCACGCCAACGCCGCCGCCCTGCGGGCGGTGCTCGACGCGATCGACGACCGCCGGGATGACCCGGCGGCATCTGCACCGGCGACCTGGTGATGCGCGGCGACGACCCCGAGGCCTGCGTCACCGCGCATCCGCGAGATCGGGCTGGCCCTGCGTGATGGGCAACACCGACCGCAAGGTGGCGCTGCGGCCGCGGCGCGACCCCGACCACCCGAAGGCCGACGCGCGTCGGCTCGCGCGCCTGGAGCAGCAACCAGCTGAGCGCCCCGAACATCGAGTACCTGGCCGGCCTGCCCCTGGTGGTGCGGGTGAAGCTGCAAGGGGACGACGATCCTGCTGATGCACGGCGGCCCCGACGATCCGCGCGACGCGATCGGCGCCGAGACCTCCGACAAGGACCTCGCCCGCCTGGTCTCCGAGCTCGGCCGCCCCGACTGCATCGTCAGCGGCCACACCCACCGCGCCCTGGTGCGCACCGCCGCCAAGTGCCTGTTCGTCAACCCGGGCAGCGTCGGCGAGGCGATCGACGGCGACCGGCGCCCGCGCTGGGGCTGGCTCGAGGCGCGCGGCTCGGGCCTGCGCGCCCACCTGGAGATCGTCCCCGCCGACCTGGCGACCATCCGCACCCCGTAGGGGCCGGGCGCCGCCGGCCCGGTGCCTCAGGCGGAGCCCATCAGGCGCCGCTGCGAGCGGCCCCGCAGCCGCAGCGCGCCCCAGGCGGCGCCGCCGGCCAGCGCCAGGAAGGGCCCCACCAGCACGAGCGCCCCGAGCAGCCAGGCGGTCGCGTCGGCCAGGCGCCCGCCGGCGCGCGAGAGCGGGCCGCCGAAGCGCCCCTCCTCGGCGACCGGGCGCGGGCGGGCCCTCGGTGGTGAGCGTCAGGCGCAGGGTGGCGAGGTTCGTGCGGTTCAGGGTGGCCGCCTGGTCGGCCTCGGCGCGCGCTCAGAGCGGCCTCGGCGGCGGCGAGCTCGGCCGCGGCTCCGGCGTCGCCCGGGTCGGCCGCCACCTTCGCCCGCAGCTCGGCCACCCGCGTCGTGAGCCCATCGACCCGGCTCGTCTGGCGCCCGAGCCGGGCGGTCAGATCGACGATGTTCGCGCTCTGCCCGGTGACGACGCCGAGGCGGCCGAAGGCCGCCAGAGCGTCCTCGGCCCGGTCCACCGGCACCCGGAAGACGAGGCGGTTGGTGCCCTCGGCGCCGTTCGGCACCGAGTAGTCGGAGCTGGCGGTGAAGCCGCCGAGCGAGCGGACCGTGCGCATCGCCGAGGCGCTGGCCTTGGAGAGCGCCTCGACGCCGTCCACCTGCACGCGCGTCGTCGCGGTGACCTGCCGCGCGCGGCCGGACGCGGGCACCGGAGCCTGCGCCGACGGCGCCACGGCCGTGCCGGCCGGGGCGATCGCCTTGGCCGAGTCGGCCCCCGATGCCGGAGCGCTCTCGCGCGGCACCGGCCGCCGCGGACGCGTCGGCCTCCGGGAGCCGCGGTGGCCCCCTCGAGGGAGGTCGGCGGGTCGGCGGTGGCGAGCGGGGACGAGGGCGTCTCGTCGTTGTTGAGCACCGGGATCGCGATCGCCAGGGCGATGATGCCCGCGACCACCGGCGCTCCGACCAGCAGGCGGCGGCGGCCGTCGCCCGGCGCCCGAGCCAGCGCGCGCGGATCGAAGCGCCGGGACACGGGCTGAGGCGGCGGGCCCTCCAGCACCCGCCGCCGCAGCTCCTCGGAGGCGCCGGGCTCGAGCGCCCGGGTCTCCTCCATCAGCGCGAGCAGCGCCCGCTCCTCGTCGTCGCGCGGCGGCGCCCCGTCGACGATCTCGCCGAGGCGCTCGGGCCCGATCCCGCCGGGAGTCGTCACGGTCGCTCCACCTCCTGTCGCAGCTTCGAGAGGGCCCGGTGCAGCCCCGTGCCGACCGCCGAGGCCGACATCCCCGCGACCCGGCCGGCCTCGGCGGCGTCCATGCCGAGCACCACCCGCAGGGCCACCAGCTCGCGCTCGGCCCGCGAGAGGCGCCCGAGGGCGGCGCGCAGGTCGGGCGAGAAGCCGCCCGGCTGCTGCGGGCCCGGGCACCGCCTCGGGCACCCCCGCCGCGTAGCGCTCCTCGCGCGCCCGGCGGCGGCCGTCCTTGCGGAAGTGATCGAGCGCCACCCGCCGCGCCACCTCCACCAGCCACACCGAGGGGCGCCCCCGCGGCCGGGTCGTACCGCCCCCAGTCGCGCAGCGCGCGCTCGAAGGTGGCCGAGGTCAGATCGTCGGCCAGATCGCGGTTGCCGGTCAGGTGGCAGAGGTAGCGGTGGACGCCGTCGAGGTTCTCCTCTGCGACGTCGGCGAACGCGCGGCCGCGCGGCCGGGGCGCTCATCTCGTGGCGGAGGACGGAGGAGACACTCACGCGAAGTATCCGCCGCCGCCCGGCCGTCCATCACATCGGATGACCGGACATCCCCCCCGGATGGGTGGCGAAGCGCCCTGCCCCGGCGGCGCCGTCTCGGACTAGCGTCGCGGCCATGACACCCTCCCCGCTCCGGCGACCCTCGTCCGCCGCGCGCCGTGGCCTGCGCCGCCCTCGCCTGCCTGCTCGGCGTGTCGGCGCCCGCCTGGGCGGCGTCGATCGCCTACCTCGACGGCAACGAGGTCTGGGTCTCGACGCTCGACGGCAGCCGCAAGGAGCGGCTCTCGAAGGGCGAGGGCGACTGGATCGCGGTCGCGGCGGCCGACAACGGGCGGGTCCTCGGCGTGCGGCTCGAGGCGGGCAAGATCTTCCAGCTCGCGACGACCCAGCTCTGGGACGTCGAACGGCACCGTCCTCAGCCAGGGTCCGCTGCCCTCGACGGCGGGCTGGAACTCCTACGTCGCCCCGCTCGGGCTCGACCTGACCTCCGACGGGGTGTTCGCGGTCTACGGCTACGCGGGCCAGGTCGGCTTCGTCCCGAACGCCGAGCTTCCCCAAGGGCCACTACGCGATCCTCAGCGACACGAAGACCAACCTGACCCCGATCGGCCAGAGCGGCTACCTCTATCCGACGACCGTCGGCCGGCGGGTCGTCGGCGGCACAGGGCAGCCAGGTCGTCGTGCAGGCCGCCGACGCGAGCAACCCGTTCACCACGACCTGGACGCCGATCATCGACGTGTCCGGCACCGGCCTGACGCTGCGGCGCACCGACGTCGCCGCGACCGGGCGCCTCGCGGCCGATCGAGCTGGCATCGCAGACCCCGGCGACGACAAGATCGCCGCGCTCTCGCTGAGCGGCATCGACGCCCCCGTCACCGTCGGCGCCACGACCGACTGCTTCCTGCCGACCGTCGGCGAGGCGAGCGACCCGACGATCTCCCAGGACGGCACCCGCATCGCCTGGAAGGACTCCCAGGGGGTGAAGGTGCGCCGGCGCCCCGACGGGCAATGCCGAGCCCTGCGCGCTCGCCTCGGCGCCGATCGTCATCTCGGCCACCGGCACCTACCCCTCCATCGGCGGCGCCGACGTGGCCCAGCTGAAGCCCGCGGCGCCCGCGCCCGCCGGCGCCCACCCCCGCCGCGCCCCTCACGGTGACGCTCCCGGCCAAGCGCACCGTGCTCGCCCTCGCGGGCAGCGGAGGCCTCGCGCTCAAGGTGAGCGCGCCCGCCGCGGGCAAGGTCACCGTGACCGGATCGGTCATCGCACGGCGCCTCGGCCTGAAGGGCGTGAAGCCGATCGTCGTCGCGACCGGCTCGGCCAGCGCGAAGGCCGCGGGCACCCTGACGGTGCGCCTGCGCCTGAAGAAGACGGCGCGCAAGTACCGCGCCCGCCTGCGCGGCGCGACGCTCGTGATCAAGATCACCCAGGGCGGCAGGACGACCAGGAAGTCGGTCACGCTCCGCTGAAGCGGGGGCGAGGCCGCCGTAGCGACCGGAACGCGGGACGTGCGTCACCAGCCGACGGCCCAGACCGGGGTGAGGACGGTCGGGACGGGGCGGGGCGGCGCGGCGTGGGCGCTTCGAGGGGCCGCGGGGCGGTCGTGAGCGCGCGGGGCGCGGGACCGGCGCCGGCCGGACGATGGCGCCGATCCGGGCGACCGGATCGAGAGGAGGGCGGCGCTGCGGCTGATGCTCGCGCACGACCACGAGCGCGAGCATCGTGAGCCCGACCGCCGCGACGGCCCCGAGGTAGTCGGCCGCCGCCGAGCCGCGTGCCCGGGCGGGCCTCATCCGACCACCGCGCCGACCTGGCGGGCGAGCTCGATCACCAGCACGCCGATGACGAGCAGCAGCACGGCGGGCACCATCACCATGGCGACGACGAGCTGGATCTTCGGCGCCGCCCGGGCCGCCCGCTCGCGCGCATCCTGGCGCCGCCCCGCTCTCAGTGCCTCCGCCTGCCCCTGAAGCGCGCCGCGACAAGGGGGAGCCCAGTTCCTCGGCCTGGAGCAGCGCGCCGATGGTGCGCGTGACCTCCGGGGACCCGGTGCGCTCGATGAGACCGCGGTAGGCCGCGCGCCGGGGGGACCCGAGGGAGAGTTCCCGCAGGACCACGGCGACCTCCTCGCCGAGCGTCCCACCGAGGCGCTCGGCGGCGAGCCGCAGCGCCGGATCGAGGGCCATGCCCGACTCGATGCAGATCCCGAGCAGGTCGAGAAGGTCCGGCAGCTCCCGCGAGAGCGCCCGGCGCCGCGAACCCTGGCGGCGCGTCGAGCCAGCGGCCCGGCGCGACGACCCCGGCCGCCGCGAGCAGAGGCGCGGTGACCGCCGCGGCCGGGGTGGCGATGGCCAGGCCGGCCGACAGGGCCATCCCGCACATCGCGAGTCCCGCCCGCATGCGGGCCAGCGCGTCGGGAGCCAGCGTCCCGGCCAGGCCCGCGCGCACGAGGTCCGCGTCGTCGCCTGCGCGAGCCAGCCGGCTCGCCACATGGGCTGGGCAGGGTATCCGGGCGGCGAGGCGGAGCAGGGCGGGGATCGGGGCAGCCACGGTGACGACCACCGCCCCCTTCGCGGACCGGGATGCCCGCAGGCCGATCGCCGCGCAGAGCAGGCCGGCGATCCAGAGCAGCGCGGGCGCTGCGAGGACGGTCACGGCTCGACCCTCCCGATCCGGCGGATCGCGGCGACCCCGACGGCGTACAGGACGCCGGCGACCAGGAGCATCACAGGCCCGGCCCCGCCCCGAGCGTGCGCGCGAGCGTCCCCGGCGCCGCCAGCTCGGTCAGGACGCCTCCGCCGAGAGGCAGCGCGGCGACGAGCCAGGCGGTCATCCTCGCCTGGGCCGTCGCTCCCTGCAGCTCGCGCCCGAGCTGCGCCCGCTCCTCGAGCCGTCCCGACAGCGCGGCGAGTGCGCGCGCGAGGTTCCCGCCGGTGCGGCGCTGCACGAGGATCGCGGTCACCATGATCCGCAGGTCGGGCGACGGGGACGCGCCCGGAGAGCCCCTCGAGCGCCGACTCGAGGCGGGTGCCCATCTCCAGCTCGGCCACCGTCCGCGCCAGCTCGTGGCGGGTCGGCTCGGGAGCGTCGCGGGCGGCGCGCGCCAGCGCCTGCCGCAGCGACAGGCCGGCGGCGAGCGCCGCCGCCAGCTGCTGCGCGACCCCCGGCAGCTGCGACTCGATGCGTGCCGAGGTGGCGCCGATCGGCGGAGCGCACGACCATCGCGGCCGCGGCGATGACACCGCCCGGCCGCCACCGGCGCGAGCGAGGACGGCAGCGCAGGACCCACACCGCCAGACCAGCGGCGACCAGCGCGACCGCGCCCACGAGCCGCGACGAAGGCGTCGGCGCCCGAGCGGCGACGCCGCCGCGCGCGAGCCGCTCGGCCAGGCGCCGGCCGGCGGCGCGACGGCCGAGCGGCCCCAGGCGCCGCGGCGTCGCGGGATCGCGACCCGGCTCCCCGCGTGCCGTGACGCCGCCGGCCGGCCCCGATCACGGCGAGGGCCGCCGACAGGGCGGCCAGCGCCGCGGAGGCCGCCGCGCTCATCGCCCGGATCCCGCGTCGACCTCGGCCGCCGCCATCCAGCTCTCCGCGTCGTCGCTCCACTCGAAACCCGTGCCGCCGGCACGTGACGGACGCCAGCGGACGAGGCGGTGTGAGCACCGGCCCCTCAGGTGAGGCCGCGACCGAGGCGACCTCCACCACGCGCCGGCGGCCGTCGGCCAGGCGGGCCTGGTGCACGACGACGTCGAGGGCGCTCGCGACCTGGTCGGCGACGGCGCGGTACGGGAGGTCGAGGTCCCCCATCAGCGCGAGCGTCTGGACGCGCCGGATCGCGTCGGCCGGGCGACGACGCGTGGAGCGTCGAGAGCGAGCCCTCGTGCCCCGTCGTCATCGCCGTCAGCATGTCGAGGGCCTCGCCGCCCCGGACCTCGCCGACCACGATCCGGTCCGGGCGCATCCGCAGGGCGTTGCGGACGAGGGCGCGGATGGGCACCGCGCCCGCACCCTCGAGCGACGGCGGGCGGCTCTCCAGGCGCACGACGTGCGGGAGCGCGATGCGCAGCTCGGCCGCGTCCTCGATGGTGACCAGCCGCTCGTGGGGCGGCACGAAGGCGGCGAGGGCGGCGAGGGTGGTGGTCTTGCCGCTGCCCGTGCCCCCGGTCACCAGGAGGTTGCGCCGCGCGTCGGACCGCCGCCCGCAGCAGGTCGAGCATCCGGCGCGTCGATCGTCCCGAGGCCGACCAGGTCCTCGCCGGTGAGCGGATCGCCCGAGAAGCGACGGATGGTCAGGGCGGGGCCGTCGAGCGCGAGCGGCGGGATGACGGCGTTCACGCGCGAACCGTCGGGCAGCCGGGCGTCGACCATCGGGCTCGCCTCGTCCACGCGCCGCCCGAGCGGCGCGAGGATGCGGTCGATGACGTGGAGCAGGTGCGCGTCGTCATGGAAGCGCACGTCGGCGGCCGCGATCCGCCCCTCCCGCTCGACGAAGACGCGCGCCGGTCCGCAGACCATCACCTCCGTGATCCGGGGGTCGCGCAGCAGCGACTCGAGCGGGCCGAGCCCGAGGGCCTCGTCGACGACCGCCTCGACCAGCGCCCGGCGGGCCGGCCCGGTGAGGATCCGCCGCTCGCTCGTCGATCAGATCGCCCACGATCTCGGCGAGGTCCTCGCGCGGCATGCCGTGGCGGGCGCGGCCGTCGCGCGCCGCGCGGGCCCGCAGGTGCTCGACCAGTGCCGGGTCCGGCAGCCGGCGCGCTCATGCGATCGAACCCGCGAGAGCCTCGACGGCGCCCGCGAGGCGACGGCGGCGACCGCCCGGCCAGTGACCCGCACCGAGGCGATCCGCCTCGCGCTGGAACCCACGGGAGCTCCCCGAGGATCGGCATGGCGGCCGCCCGGGCGGCCGCCCGGGCGCCGATCTCGGCGGCCCCCGGGCCGCCGACGAGGACGACCGCGCGCCGCCGCCCGGTGCCGGCCGCATCGAGCGCCTCGACGATACGCCGGGCGCGACGCGCCGCGGCGACCGTCGGACCTGACGCGATCAGGACGGCGTCAGCCTCCGCCGAGGCCGCGAGTGCGACACCGCCCGGACCGGCCCCCGCATCCAGGACGACGCGTCCGCCCTCCCCCGCTGCCGTCCGTGCGCACGCGACCAGTCGCCGGACCGCCTCGACGTCCCACGCGTCCACGGCGCCCGGGCCGGACGGCGCTCCCACGAGCCGGACCCCGGTGGCGCCGACGTGCGCGACATGCTCCAGGTGGCGGGCGTCGAGCTCAGCGACGACCCCGGCGAGGTCGTCGAGGGTGCGCGTACTCCCGAGACCCCACGCGTCCGCGCGATCGCCGCGCCCGAGGTCGAGCTCGACGAGCCAGGTCGGCGCGCCTCCATGCGACCATGCCAGCGCCAGGGCACCGGCCAGAAGGCTCGCCCCGCATCCGCCGTTGGCTCCGACCACGAGCAGGACCGATGCCGCGGAGGGCGCGGGAGAACCCGGCCCGGTCACGGCGCGGCCACCGAACGGGGGCCGGCCGGAGTCCCGACCTCGTCGAGCGGCCGGACCAGAAGCCGCACCTCGCGCGCGAAGTTGAGCGCCGCCGTGACGCGCAGGGCCTGGCGGGAGGAGACGCGCAGGACGGCCTCCCCGGACGAGGCACCCGCGTCCTCCGGGGCAGGCAGGGCGACCGCGAGAACCTCGGCGTCGGCGACGACGAGGGCGGTCGTGCCCGCCAGGCCCTCACCCGTCGATGCCACCACGTCCACGCGGGCACCGGGCACCAGCCCCGCCGCCGAGCCTCCGGCCGTCGAGAGGGGCACCGCGACCGCGCGTTCGCCGATCTCGAGCGGGGCGGCACCGATCCCCGATGCGCCACCGAGCGCCGCCTCCGACAGCGGCTCCCCCGAGCCCGACCGGCACCGCGACGCGCCGCCCCAGCAGCTCGGCGGGGTCCGCGAACACGCCCGACAGCAGCGAGGGGTCCCGGAACCGCGGCGGTCGTGAGGGCCGCGGCCGCGGTCTCCGCGTCGAGGAGCAGCCCGGCGGGGAGATTCTCGCGCGCCACGACGATCCGGGTTCCGGCGTCGTCCCGCGCGCCCGCCCGGACGGTGAGGGTGGCGGCGGCGAGCCCGATCAGCCCCGCCGCGAGCAGCCACGTGCCGCTGCGCCGACCCGTCATGCGCATCCGCATCACGACACCCGGGGGCGGATCGCCGCCCCGCAGCGCCCGCACCGGCCCGCCGCCGCGCCACCGCCGCCGCGGCAGCGACCGCACTCCCGCCACGCGCAGGCCGCCCATTTCGACAGGACACCCGGACGCAGGGCGGGGACGGCGGATCCTCCGGCGCCGATGGATCGACGCGGCAGTGCGCCGCCCTCGCCCGCGATCCCGGCGAGGCTCTCCAGCCTGCGCACGAGGTGATCGCCGTGGAAGTCGCGGTGCATGGCGACCCCGATGGTCCAGGCCGCCTCGAGGGGATCGTCGGGCAGGCGCACCACCTGGTGGCCCATGATCCGCCCGAGCTCCGGCAGCGTCCGCCCGCCGGGATCGGCATCGCATCCCACGGGCGAGCACGACGGCCCGGGGGCCTCCTGCGACGAGCGCCTCCACCACCCGGTCGGCCTCGATCCCCCGCCACCCGCCTGCGCGCCGCCGCGCGCGCGGGACGACGACCAGGCGCTCTGCGCCCGGACGGGCCACGAGGCAGGCGATGCTCTGCTCGGCCACGAGCGCCCTCATGCCGCCCATGGCCCCCGGTCGGCCTCCGGCGACAACGGGAGCGAGAGCCGGAAGCAGGCGCCCGCGCCCACGGCGTCGAGCGTGAGGCGGCCGCCATGCGCCTGCGCGATCTCGCGCGCGATCGCCAGCCCGAGCCCGCGCCCCTCGCCCCGTGGGGCGCCACCCCGCTCGCCCGCCAGGAAGATCCGCTCGCGGTCGGCGACGCGGACGCCCGCCCCGTCGTCGCGCACCCGGAGGACGGCCCGCCCTCCCCGGCACGCGAGGGTGAGCTCGACCCGCCCGCCCTCACCGCAATGACGGATCGCGTTGCGCACCAGGTTGTCGATCACCCGCTCGAGCATGGCGGGGTCCCCGTCGATCCAGACCGCCCTGTGGACCCCCCGGATGCTCAACCGGGCGCCACGGCGCGCGGCGATCGCGGCGAAGCGATCTCCTGCCGCCCCCACGAGGATGGCGAGGTCCGCCGGGCCGCCCCGGCGACCGGTCGCTGCATCCGGCGTCCGCCCGAGCGCCCGGAGGCCCGCCGCGACGCGCAGCGCCTCGGCGTCGATCAGGGCGATGGTCCGCCTGCGTGCGGGCCGCGTCTCGTCGCGGGCGAGGGTGGCGCAGAGCCCCCGGATGACGGTGAGCGGTCCGTGCAGGTCGTGAACGATCCGCGCCACCGACTCCCCGCCCGCCGGCACCGTGGCCCGATCGGCCTCCACCCCCGGCACCTCAGGCCTCCTCGGGGAGCAGGCGGTAGCCGATCCCCCAGACGTTGACGACCCACCTCTCCCCGCCACCCTGCGCCGCCAGCTTGCGCCGCAGCCGGCTCGCGTGGCTGTCGACCGTTCGCGTCCGCGCCGCGGCGCGGTAGCCCCAGACGTCGCGCAGCAGCTCGCCCTTGGTCACCACCCGCGTGGGGTCCTTCGCGAGAGCCGCGAGGAGGGCGAACTCCTTCGCCGAGAGGTCGAGGACCCGCCCGCCGAGCGAGGCCCGGCGGGAGTGGCGATCGATCGCCAGGGGGCCGACCCGGATCTCCTCGCGCGCGGTCGCGCCGCGCGACCGGCGGATCAGCGCCCCCAGCCGGGCGAGCACCTCCGGGTAGTGGAAGGGCTTCGCGACGAAGTCGTCGGCCCCCCGGTCGATGCCGCGGACGACCGAGAAGGGGCCGGCGTCGGCGGAGATCAGGAGGATCGGCAGCCCCGAGTCCCACTCGGCGCCGGCGCCGCCCTCCCGGATGCGGCTGACGAGCTCGAGGCCGCTCATCCCCGGCAGGCCGACATCGACCACCGCGGCGTCGGGGCGGGCCGTGGCGAGGACCTCCATCGCCTCCTCGGCCGAGGTGGCCGAGACCGGCGCGAACCGGTCGGCGATCAGGTTCTCCGAAAGGAACACCCGCGTTGGCCCGTCGTCCTCGACGAGCAGGACCGAGGGCACGACGCTCCCGAGCCCGATGGACATGATCGACCTCCCGACGATGCGCCCGGCCGCCCCGCTGGCGTCCCGATCCGCACATGGACGAGGTGCCGGGGCGGGCGGAATCCCCCCCTTCGCGGACACAGGTCGATCGCTCGGAGCGGGCTTTTCGGCGCTCATCGCAGCTCCAGGCGGTCGCCGGGGCGCAGGTCCGCGAGGACTCCGGCGCGGCACTCGACGACGGAGCGGGCGCCCCGGGCCGTGGCGACGCGCCACGGAGGGAGCGGGTCCACCACGCGCAGCACGCGCCCGCCCGCGTCGAGGAACGCGCATCCGATCGGCGCGCGCAGGCCGAACGCGTGGACGCTGGCGCAGCGCTCGATCCACACCCCCTCCCCGGCCGCGAGGTCGGGGGTGGCGAGCAGGCCGACGAACCGCGCCAGATGCGAACGCGCGCGGTGGCAGCGCGCGCAGACGAGCGACCCCCGCCCCGCGACCAGGGCGCGGGGAGGTCCGGTGATCCGGTCGATGCGCAGGCGTCCCATGGGGGAGGATCGTCGCGGGGCGGGGCGCGCCCGTGGCGCGCCGGCAGCGCCGGTGGGCGCGCGGGGGCGTGCCCGGGCCCGTGACACCGCGGCGCCCTGTCACGGGGGCGTCAGGGGCCCTGCCGGGACGTCCGAAGGGCGTTGCTACTCTGGCCGCGATGGGCTTCGGACCGCTCTCCCCCTCCTACTCCAGCGGCCACGATTTCTCGGTCGCGGTGGACGGGGTGCGCTTTCGTTTCAGCGCCGACGACTTCTCGTCACGGGTCGGCGCGGCTGCGGTGCGGCTGGGCCTGGTCGCTCGCGCGCAGCTGGGAGCCGGCGAGCTGGAGGACCTGGTGACGCTGGCCGCGCACGGGCGTATCGCCGCACCCTCGAGCGGCCTGGCGCTGCACATCGACGAGCACCGGAGCAGCCTCCTCGGCGGCCCGGCCGACCTGGTCCACTGGCTGCGGCGCCTGGTGTTCACCGGCGCCTGGATCGATCAGCAGGTCGCCGACGGGACGCTCGTGCCCGAGTTCGACGAGGCCCGGGGCTTCCGCTACCGCAGCGCGGCGACCGGCCAGCCGGCCGCCGACGAGCCCTCTGTTCCGGATTGGTCGCCGATCGCATACGGGAGCGCTGCCGCATGATGGCCCAGAGCCCACAGGAGGTACTCGAGGCGGTCCGCCGGCTGGAGGCCGACCTGACCCGGATCCGCGCGGGCGCCCGCGAGCGCGAGCGCGACCTGTCGGACCTGCGCGCCGACATCGCCGCCGACGCCGCGCGCGAGCGGCGGGCCCTGGTGGAGGACATGGAGCGCCTGGTGGATCTGATCGGCGCGAGCTGGAGGACCACGCACGACCAGATCGCCGCGCTCTCGCAGGAGGTCCAGGGCCTGAGGCGCTTCGCCGAGGAGGCCGTCGGCGGCTTCCGCGACGCGACGATGGAGCTGCACTTCGGTCACGGCGGCTACGAACGGGCCAACGGCAGCTCGTAGGGCGCCGCCCCGGTCAGTCGCTCGGGCGGAGGGCTCCCTGGAGCGCGGCCATCGACCGGGCGAAGAGCAGGCCCATGGCGTCGGCGGCCTCATCGGGCGTCGGCTGCGGGGTGAGTGTGGCCATCGCCGCCGAGGCGAGGACGACCGCCTGCTGGATGACCTGCCAGCGATCGACCGCCGCCAGCTGACCGCCGGCCTCGGACTGCATCTCCTCGAAGGCCTCGCGCTGGGCGCGCATCAGCTCCTTGAGGCGTTCCTTGAAGTCCTCCCCCGCCCCCTCGCCGAATGCGAAGGGGAAGGGGAAGTCGGTGTCGTCGCTCATGCTGTTCCTCGGATCGGCTACTTGGCCGCGCGGGCCTTGCGTGCCTCGGCGTCGGCGGTGAAGGTCTCGATGCCGGTCGCCGTCAGCGGGTGCTGGAGCATCTGGTAGAAGACCTTCGGGGGGATGGTCGCGATGTGGGCGCCCATGCGGGCGGCCTCGGTCACGTGGAGCGGGCCGCGGACCGACGCGGTGATGACCTCGGTGTCGTACATCGAGGGCTCGAGGGCCTCGACGATGTCGCGCAGGCACTCGAGGCCGTCGTGGCCGATGTCGTCGAAGCGGCCCACGAACGGCGAGACGAACGCGGCGCCCGACGCGGCGGCCAGCAGCGCCTGCGGCGGCGTGAAGACGAGCGTCATGTTGACCCGGATGGCCTCGGCGGCCAGCGCGGCGGTGGCCGACAGGCCCTCGGCCGACATCGGCAGCTTCACGACGATGTTCGGGTGGATCGCGGCGAGCCGCTTGCCCTCCTCGATCATGTCGCCGCGGGCGTCGGCGACGACCTCGGCCGACACGGGACCATCGACGAGCTCGCAGACCCGGCGGTAGATGTCGTCGGGCTCGCCCTCGACCTTCGACAGGAGCGTCGGGTTGGTGGTGACCCCCGAGAGGACCCCCCAGCCGGCGATCGTCTCGATGTCGGCCAGGTCGGCCGTGTCAATGAAGAGCTTCATGCCCTGCCCCTCCCTGTGATCATCGGTCGGTCACCCCTCAGCGAGGCTAGCACCGCCCGCGGCTACTTCACCACGTCGTGCCAGCGTGCGGGGTGACCCGTGACAAGGGCATCGGCAGTGAGGAGGGCCGGGCGGAGGAACCGGACATTGTGGACCCGGAAGATGGTGGCCCCACGCGCCCGCGACCACACCATCCCGGCCGCCGTCCCGGCCAGTCGCCGCTTCGCGGGCTGTCCGGTGATCGCCCCGAGCACCTTCTTGTTGGAGATCGGGATCAGGACCGGCCGCCCGAGGGCCACCACCTCGTCGATGCGGTGCAGGAGCTCGAGATCCTGGGCCGGCGACTTGCCGAGCCCGACCCCCGGATCGATGACGATCCGCTCTGCCGGGATGCCCGCGGCGGCGGCCGAGGCGAGGCGCTCGCGCGCCCAGGCGCAGACCGTGTCGGGCACGTCCACGTCGGGGAACGAGAGCGGACGCACCTTGGGCAGCCCGAAGAAGTGCGTCAGCACGATCCCGACGCCTCCCGCCGCGGCCACGCGCGCCATCTCGGGTTCGCGCAGCCCGGTCGGGTCGTTGAGGATCGACCGCTCCGGCCGCGATCGCCGCGGCCGCGACCTGCGGCTTGAAGGTGTCGATGGCGACCGGGACATCGACCTCGGCGACGATCCGCTCGATCACCGGTACGACCCGCGCGATCTCGACCTCCACCGGCGTGTGCGCGGAGAACCGCAGCGACTCGCCCCCCACCTCGACCACGTCGGCGCCCTGGGCGGCGAGACGCAGGCCGTGTGCGACGGCGCGGTCGGTGCCGGCGTGGGCGCCCTGGTCGCTGAAGGAGTCGGGGTTCGCGTTGACGATCCCCACCAGCCGGCCGCGCGAGCAGTCGAGCGTGCCGCCCGAGTGCTCCCAGAGGAGGCCCCCGGCGCTCACCCCACCGCGCGCGCGAGGCGCAGGTCGGACCCGCCGGTCCAGCGGGCGCGCACGCCCGCGGCGCTGCGCCGCGACGGGCGGACCCGGGCGGCGACCCCCGCGGCGGCGAGAGCGGCCTCGGTGGCCGCGGTGACCCGCTCGGAGGCGTCCTGACGGCACCACAGGAGCATCGAGGGCCCCGAGCCCGAGATCGTCGCTCCGAGGCAGTCGTGGCCGTCAACCATTCCCCGGATGACCTCGACGCCGGCGATCAGCGGTGCCCGGTAGGGCTCGTGGAGCCGGTCCTCGAGCAGGGCGGGGACATCCTCGAGACGGCCCTCACAGAGGGCGAGCGTCAGGCCGACCGCGTTGGCGAGGGTGGCGGCCGCATCGGCCAGCGGCACCTCGGCCGGCAGCGCGCGCCGGGCGTCGTCGGTGGAGGTGCGCGCCTCCGGGATCACGGCGACGAACGAGAGCTCGTCCGGGACCGCGATCAGCCGGCCGCTCGGGCCGGGGCCGACCGCGACGAGGCCGCCGAGCAGGCAGGCCGCGGCGTTGTCGGCGTGCCCTTCGATCTCCGTCGCCCGGGCGAGGATGTCGTCCGGGGTCCAGCGCAGGCCCCCGAGGGCGTTCGCGGCGACCAGCCCCGAGCAGACCGCGGCGGCCGACGAGCCCAGCCCGCGGCCGAGAGGGATCCGGTTGCGGCACTCGATCTCGAGGTTCTCGAGCGACCCGAGGCCCGACTCGAGCGCCCGGCAGACCAGGTTGGTCGCGTCCTCGGGCACCTCTCCCACGCCCTCGCCCGTCACGCGCACCTCGAGCGGGCCGGGGCGGCGGCTGATCACGACCGCGTTGCCCAGGTCGAGCGCCACGGCCAGGCAGTCGAAGCCCGGCCCCAGGTTGGCCGAGGTGGCCGGAGCGCTGACGGTGAGCGCCTCGAGGGACCGCTCAGCCAAAGACAGCCTCCTCGACCGCCGAGACGTCGGCGGGCAGGTGCAGCACCGGCTCGGAGTTCGCGATCGCGGTGTCGGGATCCTTGAGACCGTGGCCGGTGAGGACGCAGACCACCTTCTCGCCGCGCACGAAGTCACCGGCCTCGGCGCGCATGATCAACCCGGCCACCGAGGCGGCCGACGCCGGCTCGCAGAAGACGCCCTCCTGGCGGGCGAGCAACGCGTAGGCGTCGAGGATCTGCTGGTCGGTGACCGCGGCGACGCCGCCGCCCGAGTCGGCCATGGCCCTCATCGCCTGGTCACCGCGGGCGGGCTTGCCGATGCGGATGGCGGTGGCGATCGTCTCGGGCCGGGCCACGGGGGCCCCGTCCACGAGCGGGGCCGCGCCGGCCGCCTGGAAGCCGTAGAGCCGCGGCAGGCGCGTGGCGCGCTCGGCGTCGCGGTAGGCCTGGAAGCCGAGCCAGTAGGCGTTGATGTTGCCCGCGTTGCCCACCGGGATGCAGAGCACGTCGGGCGCGTCTCCGAGCACGTCGCAGACCTCGAAGGCGGCGGTGCGCTGGCCGTCGATCCGGTACTCGTTGAGCGAGTTGACGAGGGCGATGGGGTGGCGGTCGGCCAGATCGCGCACGACCTCCAGCGCGTCGTCGAAGGAGCCGTCGAGCGCGAGCACGCGCGCGCCGTGCATCAGGGCCTGCGCCAGCTTGCCGGCCGCGATCTTGCCCTCGGGGATGACCACCGCGGCGGTGATGCCGGCGCGTGCGGCGTAGGCGGCCGCCGATGCCGAGGTGTTGCCGGTCGAGGCGCAGATGACCGCGGTCGCGCCCTCCTCCACGGCCTTGGTGACGGCCATCGTCATGCCCCGGTCCTTGAAGCTGCCCGTCGGGTTCATGCCCTCGAGCTTCGCGTAGAGCTCGATGTCGAAGCGCTCGGAGAGGCGCGGCAGCGGCAGCAGCGGCGTGCCGCCCTCGCCCAGCGAGATGATGTTCGTGTCGGGGCCGACCGGCAGGAACTCGCGGTAACGCTCGATCAGGGAGCTCATCTTCCTCCACCTTCCCCGGAGCCGAGGACTCGGATCATGACGGGCTCGCCGCGGACGTCGCCCAGGGCCCGGACCCGGGAGAGCGCGCGCTGCATGCGCTCCTCCGGGCCGGAATGGATGATCAGGACCAGCCGCGCCTCGTCGCCGGCCCCGCTCTGCACGACGGTGCGGATCGACAGCTCCTCGTCGCCGAAGATCGACGCGATCCGGGCGAGCACGCCGGGGCGGTCGGCGACGGACATCCGCAGGTAGAAGGCCGAGGCGACGCTGCCCGGCGGGGCGAGCGGCCTGCCGGCGTCGGCGAGCGCGTTGTGCAGGAACGACCCCTGGTGGGTGCCGAGGATCGAGAGGATGTCGGCCACGACGGCCGAGGCGGTCTCGATGCCGCCGGCGCCGGGACCGACGAGCATGATCTCGCGGGTCGCCCGCGACTCGATGAGCACCGCGTTGTCGGGCCCGCCGATGGCGGCGAGCCGGTGGCCGCTCGGCACGAGGGCCGGATGGACGCGCACGCTCACCGCGCCGTCCACCAGACGGGCGACCCCGAGCAGCTTGACCACGAAGCCCAGGGAGTCGGCGTGCTGGATGTCCTCCGCCTCGAGGCGGTCGATGCCCTCGAAGGGCACGTCGTCGATCAGCACCCGCGAGTGGAAGGCGATCGAGGAGAGGATCGCCATCTTGGCGGCCGCGTCGGCGCCGCCGACGTCCTCGGTGGGGTCGGCCTCGGCGTAGCCCAGCTCCTGGGCGCGGGCGAGGGCCTCGCCGTAGGAGAGCCCGCCGCGGGCCATCTCGGTGAGGATGAAGTTGGTCGTGCCGTTGACGATGCCGGTGACCGCGGTGATCTCGGCGGCCAGCAACGACTCGCGCAGGACCTTGATGACCGGGATGGCCGCGCACGCCGACGCCTCGAAGCGCAGCTCCGCGCCGGCGTCCTGCGCGGCGCCGAGCAGCTCGGCGCCGTGGCGGGCGAGCAGCTGCTTGTTGGCCGTCACCACCGAGGCGCCGCGCGCGAGGGCCCGGCGCAGGTAGCCGAGGGTGGGGTCGAGCCCGCCCATCACCTCGACGACGATCGACACCGACGGGTCGTCGAGCACCCGAGAGGGGTCGGTGGTGAGCAGCGACGGGTCGACGCCGGGCCGCGGTCGCGAGGCGTCGCGCACCAGCACCGGGCCGAGCTCGAGGCGGTGGCCGGAGGCCCGCTCGATGGTGGCGCCGCCCTCGCTGAGCATCCGCACGACGGCCTGGCCGACCGTGCCGCAGCCGAGCAGCCCGATGCGCACCGGCCCTCCCCCGGGTGGCGGGGCGGCGCTCACACGTCCCGCGCGACGAGGTCGTCGTAGGTCTCGCGGCGCGTCACCAGGCGCGCGACGCCCGCATCGACGAATACGACCGCCGGCCGCGTGACCCCGTTGTAGTTGGACGCCATGGACACACCGTAGGCCCCCGTGGCCGGAAGGCACACCAGGTCGCCGGTCCCGACCGGCGGGAGGGACGCCTCGGAGACGAGGACGTCGCCACTCTCGCAGTGCTTGCCGACCAGCCGCAGGGTCCCGGTGGGCTCGGCCTCGGCCCGGTTGGCGAGCAGCGGCTCGTAGACGGCCCCGTAGAGCATCGGGCGCATCAGGTCGCTCATGCCCCCGTCGACCGAGGCGTAGGTGCGCACGCCGGGGATCGTCTTCACGCCGCCGACCCGGTAGAGGGTGACGCCGGCACGGCCCACGATGCTGCGGCCCGGCTCCACGAGCACGCGGGGCATCGGCAGGCCGACGCGCGCCCACTCGGCGCGCACGGCCTCGACCACCGCCTCGGCGTAGTCCTCCACCGCGGCCGGCCGGTCCTCGCTGGTGTAGGCGATGCCGAGGCCGCCGCCCATGTCCATCACGCGCAGGTCGTCGCCGCCGCACGACGCGGCGAAGTCGGCGACGATCGCGGCGGCGGCGGCGTAGCCGGAGAGGTCGAACAGCTGCGAGCCGATGTGGCAGTGCAGCCCCACCAGGTCGAGTGCCCCGGACGCGCGCACCGCGTCGACCGCCGCCCGGGCCGGCCCGCCCTCGATCGAGAAGCCGAACTTCGAGTCGAGCTGGCCGGTGGAGATGTAGGAATGGGTCGACGGCTTGACGCCCGGGGTGACCCGGACGAGGACGGCCTGGCGCACGCCGCGCGCGGCGGCCTCGCGGTCGATCAGCGCGATCTCGTCGAGGTTGTCGACGATGATCGTGCCGACGCCGGCCTCGAGGGCCTCCCCCACCTCGCGCGCGTCCTTGTTGTTGCCGTGCATGTAGATGCGCGCCGGGGGGAAGCCCGCGCGCAGGGCGGCGAACAGCTCGCCGCCTGAGGCGACGTCCACGCAGAGCCCCTCCTCGCAGGCGAGGCGCAGCATCGCCTGGCCGAAGTAGGCCTTGCTGGCGTAGATGACGTCCACGTCGGGGGCCAGGGCCGCGAAGGCCGAGCGATAGGCGCGGGCCATGGCGCGCAGGGCGCCTTCGTCGTAGACGACGAGGGGGGTGCCGTGCTCCTCGGCGAGGTCCACGAGGTCGCACCCGCCGATTGACAGGTGGCCCTCGGCAGTGACCGCTGCTGAGGGGGGCAGCACCTGATCGAGCGGCTTCATGGGCGGGCGAGACGGTACCAGATCACCCTGGTTATCCTCGGCGGGTGCAGCGCCCCGACACCATCGCGCTGCGCCCTCCCCGCGGACCGGAGCTGGCCGGACTGGCGTGGAGCGCCGGTCGCGGCACCCCCGGCGTGCTCGTGATCCCGGGGCTGGGAAGCCGCAAGGAGAACCACGCGGACTTCGCGGCCGCGGTCGCCGCCCGCGGCATGGCGGCGATCGCGCTGGACCTGCGCGGCCACGGAGCGAGCGGCGGACGGCTCGACGCCGCCGTGATGGACGACGTGATCGCGGGCCTCGACGCCCTCGCCGGCCGCGGGCACGCCCCGCTCGGCGTGAGGGGGTCCTCGATGGGCGCCATGCTGGCCCTCCACGCCGCGGCCCGGGACGCCCGGGTGCGGGCGGTGGTGGCGGTCTGCCCCGCGCGCCCCGGCGGGCTCGCCCGCCGGGTGGAGGAGGACTGGCCCCTGGCCCTGGCGCTGGAGCCGGCGGTCGCCCGCCGCGACGGCGTGGCGCGCGGCTACTGGCACGCCACCGGAGACGAGAGCGTCCCCTGGGGCGGCACGCTGGCGCTGGCCGGGATGACCCCGCAGCCCATGCGGCTGCGCGTCGCCCTCGGGGGGAGCCACGGGAGCCTGCAGCACGATCCGGCCGTGATCGACGAGACCGCGGCCTTCCTGGCCGAGCACCTGGTGGATCCGTGAGCCTCGGCGCGCTCGAGGCCGAGATCGTCGCCTGCCGCGCCTGCCCGCGCCTGGTGGCGTGGCGCGAGGAGGTCGGACGGGTCAAGCGGCGGGCCTACCTCGACCAGGACTACTGGGCCCGGCCGGTCCCGGGCTTCGGCGACACGGACCCCTGGCTGGTGGTGGTGGGCCTGGCGCCGGGGGCCCACGGGGCCAACCGCACCGGGCGGGTCTTCACCGGCGATCGCAGCGGCGACGTGCTGTTCGCCGCCCTGCACCGTGCCGGGCTCGCCTCGCAACCGACGTCGGTGGGCCTCGGTGACGGGCTGCGGCTGACCGGCTGCCGCGTCACGGCGGCGGTGCGCTGCGCGCCCCCGGCCAACCGGCCCGAGCCGGACGAGCGCGCCCGCTGCCTGCCCTTCCTGCGGCGCGAGCTCGCGCTCTGCCCCGGCACCCGGGTGGTGATGGCCCTCGGGGCGATCGGCTGGGACGCCGTGCTGCGCACGCTGGAGGCGCCCCGCCCATGGCCGCGCTTCGGGCACGGGGCGGAGGCCCACCTGGGCGCGCTGACCCTGCTCGGCTCCTACCACCCCAGCCAGCAGAACGTCTTCACCGGCCGCCTCACGCCGGCCATGCTCGACGAGGTGCTGGCGCGGGCGATCGACATCGGGGGCCCACCCGCCTCCCGCGCCTGAGGCAGGCGCCCCGCCCGGACCGCACCCGAGCGGGTCATCCCTCTGGCGGGGGATGACAGTCCGGGGGCCTGCGGTCGATATCCATGGGGTGAGCCCCCGGCGCGCCCCACCGATCCTGCTCGTGTTCCTGCTACTGGCCGGGACCATCTTCGCCACCGCCGCCTCGGTGCGGTACGAGCACGCCCAGGCCGGGCGGCGCAGCGCCGCCGAGGGGGAGCGCGCCGCCGCGGTGATCCGGCTGAGCATGGCGAGCGCCTCCGGGTCGCTCGACGACGTCGCCGGCCTCTACGACGCCTCGCGCGGCGTCGAGGCCGACGAGTTCGCGGCGTTCGGCCGCCGCGTCCTCGGGCGCAGCGGCCTGAGCGCCGTCGGATGGGTCGAGCGCGTGAGCGCGGCCGACCGGGCGCGGTACGAGCGGGCCGCGGGGCGGCCGATCGTCGAGCCCACCTCGGCCGGCCTGCGGCCGGCTCCCGAGCGACCGGTCCTCTACCCGGTCGCGCGGTCGATCTCCGACCTGGGTACCGGCGTCGTGCTCGGCACCGACGAGGCCGCCGAACCGGTGCGCGCGACGGCCCTCGCGGCCGCAGTGAGCACCGGGTCACCGGTCGTCACGGCTCCCGTACGGCTGGTGGGCAGCGGCCAGAGGGGCCTCCTGCTCTATCAGCCGGTGTTCCGCGGCGGGGGCACGCCCGCGCTCGTCGCCGCCCGCCAGAGCCGCCTGGCGGGCTTCGTGGTCGGCTCCTACCGGCTGGACGCCCTCATCCGGACGGCCGCGGCCGTGATCACGCCCGGACTGCCCGTGGAGATCCGCGACGGCGCCCATCTCGTCTCGGAGCCGGCGCCGGGCGCTCGCGAGGGCGTGCGGACGGCGGTCCCGCTCGGCGGGCGCATCTGGACGATCTACGTCGGGCGCTCCGCCCTCGCCTGGGGGAACCCGCTCACGATCCTGCTGGCCGGCGCCTGCATCACCCTGTTCGCCCTCGCGCTCGCCATCACGATCGGGCGCCGCGACCGCTACGCCCGGGAGGCCGTGGCCGAGGCGACCGCCGAGCTGGAGGCGAGCAGGCGCAGCCAGCGCGCCCTGGTCGAGAACTCACCCGACGTCGTGACCCGGTTCGACGCCGACCTGCGCTGCCTCTACGCCAACGCGGCGATCGAGCGCGTCACCGGGCTTCCGCCCGAGACGTTCGTGGGGCACAACATGGACGAGGTCGGATCCCCGGACGAGATGGTCGAGGCCCTTGCGGGCGCGGTCCTCGACGTCTTCGCCACCGGAGACGAGACCGACGTCGGGTTCGAGGTCCTCACCCCCGAGGGACTCGCGGCGATGCATGCCCGCCTCGCGCCCGAGCGGGGCCCCGATGGCGGCGTCGAGAGCGTGCTGGTCGTCTCGCGGGAGGTCACCCTCCAGCGGACCGCCGAGCTCGCCCTGCGCTCGAGCGAGGAGCGCTACCGCTCGCTGGTGGCCGCGATGTCGGACGGCGTGGTGATGCAGGCGCGGACCGGCGCGATCATCGCCTGCAACCCGGCGGCGGTCGCGATCCTCGGGCTGTCGAGCGAGCAGCTGAAGGGGCGCGTGCCCGTGGATCCCCGCTGGCGGACGATCCGCGCGGACGGATCGCCCCTGCCCGACGACGAGCATCCGGCGATGGTCACCCTGCGGACCGGGCTGCCCCGGCGTGAGGTGATCATGGGCGTGGAGAAGCCCGACGGATCCCGCACCTGGATCAGCGCCTCGACCGAGCCCGTGGACGACGGCGACGCGGCGGTGGTGTGCTGCTTCACCGAGATCACGGCCCGGCGCAACGCGGAGCGCGAGCAGGCGGCCCTGCAGCGCATCGCGACGCTGGTCGCCACCGAGGCCGAGCCGGAGCGCGTCTTCGAGCGGATCGCCGAGGAGGCGGCCGATCTCGTGGGCGCCGACGCGGCCGAGGTCGTCCGCTTCGGAGGCGGGGGCATGTTCGCGACCCTCGTCGGGGTGTGGACGCGGCATGGGCTCACCGCGACAGGACACGGCGAGTCGATCCTGATCCCGCCCGGCTCGGTCAGCGGGATCGTCGCGGCCACCGGGCTGCCCGCCCGCTCGGATGCCGGCCCCGGCACGCCCGGGCTCGCCGCCGGGCCCGACGACCCCCATTCGGCGGTGGCGGTGCCCGTCCTCGTGGACGGGGCGCCCTGGGGCTCCCTCTGCGCCGCCACCTCCCGTCCGGTCCCCCTGCCGCCCGAGTCGGAGGAGCGGCTCGCGCGCCTGTCCGAGCTCGCGGGGCTGGCCATCATGTCGGCCGCCGCCCGCGAGCAGATGGTCACCCTCGCCGCCACGGACCACCTCACCGGGCTCTGGAACCGGCGCGCCTTCCACGACCGCCTCGCCGCCGAGCTCGAGCGGGCGCGCCGCTACCAGCGCCCGATGAGCCTGGTCATGCTGGACATCGACCACTTCAAGCGGATCAACGACGCCTTCGGCCACCCCGCGGGCGACCGCGTGCTGATCGAGGTGGCGAGCCGGATCTTCTCGACCGTCCGCGAGGGCGAGATCGTCGCCCGCGTCGGGGGCGAGGAGTTCGCCTGGATCCTCCCCGAGACCGACGCCGAGGGCGCCGCGGGCGCCGCCGAGCGGGTCCGGCGCGCCATCGCCGCCGCGCCCTTCCCAGGGGTCGGCGACATCACGATCTCGCTGGGCGTGTGCGACCTCTCCGCCGGCATGAGCGCCTCGGAGCTCGTGCGCCTCGCCGACCGGGCCCTCTACTGGGCCAAGGCCAACGGCCGCGACCAGGTGGCCCGCTTCACCGCCGAGCTCGCCGGCGCGACCGGCGGCTCTTCCTGGTGACCCTCTAGAGGTAGCCGAGGGGGTCAACGGCGGCGCCGTTGACCCGGACCTCGAAGTGGCAGTGGACGCCGGTGGAGTGGCCGGTGGTTCCCATGCCGGCGATGACCGTTCCCTGGCCGACGGTCTGCCCGACGCTGACGGCGAGACTGGAGTTGTGCCCGTAGGCGGTGCTGATGCCGTTGCCGTGGTCGATGACGACGAGGTTGCCGTACCCGCCGCTCCAGCCGGCGATGATGACGGTGCCGGCCGCCGCGGCGGCGATCGGCGTGCCGCTGGCGCCCGCGATGTCGATGCCCTCGTGCATACGGCCCCAGCGCGGGCCGAAGCCGGAGGTGATGGGGCCGCCGACCGGCCACACCAGCCCTGCCGAGGACGGCGCGCCGGTCGCCACGGTGCCGCTGGGCGCCGGGGGCAGGCCCTGGGCCGCGCGGATCTTGGCCGCGAGATCGGCCGACCGGGCCTGGAGGTCGCGCGCCTCGGCCTCGATCTCCTTGCGATCCCCGCGGACGCCGTCGAGCAGGGCGCTGCGACCGTCCAGCAGCTTCTTCACCCCGGCCTCCTCCTTCTCGAGGCCGGCCTTGGCCTCGCGGGCGAGGGCCGCCGCCTCACGGGCGCGGCCCTCGGAGACGACCACCTCGGCGCGGACCTCGGCGATCGCGTCGCGCGTGCGGCGCGTCTGATCCGCGAACCGGGCCACCGAGCGCGCCAGGTCGCCGTCGCGGTCGGCGATCGTCTCGATGAGATCGGTGGTCTCGATCGCCTCGCTGAGGCTGCCCGACTGCATCAGCACCAGGATCGGGTCGGGCTCCCCGCGGACGTAGAGGTCGACCAGCCGGCGCGAGAGGAGCTCACGCCGCCGGGCCAGCGCCTCCTCGGCCGTCGCGAGCCGGGCCTGCTCGAGCTCGAGCGTGCGGGTGAGGGTCGCCAGGCGCTCGCGCACCGCGGCCAGCTCGGCCTCGAGACGCTCCGAGCGCGCCCGCAGCGGCGCGAGCCGGGCCTCGAGCACGCGGATCCGGCTCGTGTACTCCTCGACCTCGCCGGTGAGCACGCTCTCACGGCTGCGCGCGCGCTGGGCACGCTCCTGGGCCCGCTCCAGCCTCTGGTCAACCGTGGCCTTCTCGTCGGCCGGCGCCGACTGCGCGGCCACCGGCAGCGCGGCCGCCGCCGCCGCGAGCACGAGGATCATCGCCGCCCGGCGCCGGGGCGCCGGGATGCGCGGCCCGGTCAACGGGTTGCGCGCGCCTGCGTCCGAGCGGCGGGGTCCACGGCGACCAGGTGCGTGTACGGGTCGACGGCCGAGCCGCCCCCCGGGTGGATCTCGAAGTGGAGGTGGGGCGCGCCGTAGCGGGCATCCCCGGTGTTGCCGACCGTGCCGACCACCTGGCCGACGGCGACCTTGGTGCCGACGTCGAGACCCGCCGTGATGCTGGTCAGGTGGGCGTAGTAGTACTGGGTGCCGTCGGCGCGCTCGAGCCAGAGGGAGATCCCGCCGAGGCTCGACTCGACACGCGTCAGCCGGATCACCTTGGCGTCCACGACCGCGAGGAGCGGCGTGCCGCGGTCGGCCATGATGTCGTTGCCCTCGTGGCTGCCCTGATGGCGGGCGTCGCCGAAGTCGTCGGTGTAGCTGTTGGGCCCGGCCACCGGGAAGACCGACAGGTACGGCGAGGCGCCGGGGGCGATCTTCGGGGTGACGGGCGCCGAGGCGGCCGCGGTGAGGCGGGCGCGAAGGCCGAGGCGGGTGAGCAGGACGCGGTTGGCGACGCCGGTGGGCCGCAACTTGAGCCGCTTCTGCATCTTCTTCACGGCCCGCTTGGTGGCAGGTCCGAACTCACCGTCGACGACGAGCTTGAGGCCGCGGCGGCGGAGCTCGGCCTGGAGGTCCTTCACGAGCTGGCCGGTGGATCCGATCCGCAGGACCACCGGGGTCGTGACGGGCGCGGAGGCCTCGGGCGCCGGGGCGGACGCCTCGGGTGCCGGAGCCGATGCGGGGGGAGCGGGCGCCGCGCCGGGCGCGGGCGATGTGGACGGCGGCGATGGGATCGCCACGTCCTGGGCGGCGGCGGGCGCCGCGCAGATGATGAGGGTCACCGCCACGAACATGGCCCTCACCGCGAGGCGAGCGGGCCGGCCGTGACCGTCATTGGTCGGTCGGACTCTGATCCTTCGGCTCCTTTCCGCCACGGCGTCGGGCCGTGACTGGGGACCGCCGGCTCGGGGACACGTCCCGGCCGTCCCTCGGAGGCTGCGTGGGAACGCGGGCACTCTAAGCGGCTTCGGCGGGGGCGGTCAACCCCTTGAGGTTCCCCTCCGGGACAGGTGTCCCTTCTCGGAATCAGAGCCGCAAACGGCTCGGAAAGCACCCGTCAGAGGTCATTCGCATGCGAATCTCGACGCTTTCGCACCACCCTGAGCAGAAAGACGACCAGGAGCACCCCGGTGAGGCCCGCGAGGATGAGACCATTGACCAGCGTGCTCGAGCTGCCGCCGCCCGACGACGCCTGCAGGGGCGGACAGTCGCCGTAGCGCGCCAGCCAGACGTTGTCGCCGGTGGGCGTCTCGTCGGCGTTCGTGCTGCCCGGTCCGCCGGGCAGGCGGAACCGGTAGCGGACCTGCAGCGCATCCCGCAACGAGCGGCCGAAACCGGCGACGTCGCTCCCCGCGCAGGTCTCCTGGCCGATGTCGCCCACCCCGCCGCGCGCGAAGAGATCGAACCCGGGGTTGTCCCCGCTGCCGCTGCCCAGCCGGAAGTCGAGGGCGTTCAGGAGCGGCGCCTCGGCGGGCAGGTCGGGCAGCGCGGCCAGTGTCGCGGGGTCCGGGGCGATCCCGCCCAGGGGGCGCGCGAGCGACAGCACCTCGTCGAGCTGCGCCGGCGAGTCGACGACATGGGAGGTCTCCAGGACCAGCTCACCGGTGCCCTCGTCACGCGTCGCCGCGACCTGTTCGTCGCCGGCCGACCAGCCGGCGTCCTCGAGCAGCGGCGTGAACCGCTGCGCCGCCTCGGCGGGATCGGTGTCGGTCGGCAGGCCGAGCGCCTCCTGGGCGGCGGTGTCGAGGGCCAGCCGCAGACCGACCGCCCCACGGCCGTCGCGGTTCAGATCGACATCGACCTCGAACGCGGCCTGACAGCCGGTCGCCAGGAGCGCGGCGAACAGCAGCACCACACCCGCCGCGATGCGGCGGATCATGGGGCGGCGAGCTCGTCGGCGCGTCGCATCAGCTCCACGGCCCGGGCGCGCTCGGCGCCGTCGAGGGCGGCGAAGTCCTCGTCGGAGAGGTTGCCGGCGCGGTGGTCCATGTCGATCTCGCGGATGGCGGCCAGCGAGCGCTGGAGGTCCTCGTCGACCGCGCGCCGCGCGGCCTCCGCCGGGTCGTCGGGCGGGTCCTCGGCCCGGTGGGTCACCAGGGGCCATGCGACGGCGGCGATCACGGCGAGGGCCGCCAGCGGCCACGATCAGGATCCCGACGAGCACGTCCCTCTCATGCCGGCGCGCGGCCGTCCGAGGCCGGGCTCGCGGCGTGCTCGCGGCGGCTCGCCGGACGGCTGGGCCAGGCCGCCAGCAGCCCGCCGAGCACGATCATCACGCCGGCGAACCAGATCCAGCCGACCAGTGGGTTCACGAACACCGATATGCGCGCGAGCCCGTCGTCCTGGAGCTGGCTGAGGAACAGGTAGACGTCGCGGTCGGGACGCGAGTCGATCGCCACCAGGGAGGCGCGCGTCTCATCGACGGAGTAGGTGACGATGCCCGGCTCGAGCGTCGCGACCCGGGCGCCGTCGCGGAAGACGCCGATCCGCACGATGGTGGTCTTCTTGTGCTCGTCGGCGGAGCGGGTCGGGCCCTCGTTGACCAGCTGGTAGCCGGCGACCTGGGCGCTCTCGCCCTGGCGGATCGCGATGTCGGCCTCGGTGGAGAACGCCTTGGAGCCGGCGAACCCGATGAAGAGGACCACCACCGCGAGGTGGACGATGTAGCCGCCGTAGCGGCGCCGGTTGCGCCCGACCATGCTGAACAGGGCCCCGGGCCACGAGACCCCGCCGAGGGCGTGGCGCACCTTGGTGCCGCGCCAGAACTCCCCGGCGATGCAGGCGGTGACGAAGACGCCGGCGACGATCGTGGCCAGCGCCGGCCAGCTCGTGCCGGCGTCGGTGAGGAGTACGAGGGGCGCGATCGACGCGATCGCGACCGCCAGCGGCACCGTGAAGCGGCGGCGCAGCTGGGCCGCCGACGACTTGCGCCAGGCGATCAGGGGCCCCACGCCCGTGAGGATCAGCAGCGCGATGCCGATCGGCAGGGCGACCTGCTCGTAGTAGCCCTGCCCCACCGTGATGCGCTCTCCGCGCGCCGCCTCGGAGAGGATCGGGAACATGGTGCCCCAGAAGACCGCGAAGGCCAGCCCGACCAGCAGGAGGTTGTTGAAGAGGAACACCGCCTCGCGCGAGATGTAGCTCTCGAGCGAGTGCTGTGAGCGCAGCAGCGGCAGCCGGGTGACCAGCAGGGAGACCGAGCCGACGAGGATCACGACGATGAAGACGAGGAAGAACGGGCCGAGCGTCGACTCCCCGAAAGCGTGGACCGAGGCGATGACGCCCGAGCGGGTCAGGAAGGTGCCGAACAGGCAGAGGGTGAACGTGAGGATCACGAGCACCATGTTCCAGACCTTCAGCATCCCGCGGCGTTCCTGGACCATCACCGAGTGCAGGAACGCGGTCGCCACCAGCCAGGGCATGAAGGCCGCGTTCTCGACCGGGTCCCAGGCCCAGTAGCCGCCCCAGCCGAGGGTCTCGTAGGCCCACTTGGCGCCGACCACGATGCCCATGCCGAGGAAGAGCCAGGAGACGATCGTCCAGCGCCGCACGCTGGTGATCCACGAGGTGTCGAGCTTGCGGGTGACCAGCGCCGCCATGGCGAACGCGAACGGCACCGACAGCCCGACGTATCCCAGGTACAGCAATGGCGGGTGGATCTGCATGTAGACGTTCTGGAGGAGCGGGTTGAGCCCGCGGCCCTCCTCCGGGATCTGGGCGAGCGTCTCGAACGGGCTCGTCACGAACGAGAGGACGCCCAGGAAGAAGATCGCGATACCCATCAGCACGGCCATCACGACCGGCATCAGCTGGCGGTTGCGCCTGCGGTTGGCGTAGACCACGACGGCCGAGTAGCCCGCCAGGATCCAGGCCCACAACAGGAGCGAGCCCGCCTGGCTGCCCCAGAGGGCGGTCAGCTTGTAGCCGGTGCCGAGCGTGCTCGAGCTGTACTCGGCGACGTTGCGCAGCTCGAACGAGTCGGTGATCAGCGCGGCCCACATCGTCACGATCGCGAGGCTCGTCAGCGCGAACACCGCGTAGACGCCGCGCTCGGCGCTGAGCTCCCAGGCCCGGCGCCCCGGCCGACGGGAGGCGAGGCTCATGACCACCACGTAGATCGCCCCCACCAGCGCCAGGAGCAGCGCGGTGCGGCCGAGGATGCTCACGACCCGACCACCCTCAGCGACTCGCCGAGTCGTCCGCCCGGTCGGTGAACTTCGAGGGGCACAGCGTGACCAGCGAATCGGGACGCGCCACGAAGACGCCGTTCTCGAGGGTCCCGGTGATCACGACCTCGCGCTCGTCCTTGAACTGGTCGGGCACGGAGCCGCGGTAGAGGACCGGGACCGTCTTCGAGGGATCCTCTTTGTCGACCACGGTGAACCGCAGGCCCTCGGAGCTCTGCGCCAGCCCGGCGGGGTCCTTGGGGGAGCCCGGGGCGACGGTGCCGTTCAGCCGGTAGGTCTTCGCGGCCACCAGCTCGCCGGGGCCGGCGTAGGTCTCGAGCGTGCCGCCGAGGCTCGTGTAGGCCAGCCATCCACCGAGGACGACCGCGAGGCTGATGGCGACGATGAAGCGGAGGCGGGAACGCATCGGGGCCGATGCTAACACCGCTGCCGCGTGGCATGTCCGGGACGTTGTTCCCTCGCCGGGGCCGGCGCGGCCCGCGGAGGCGGGGCCGCGTGCGCGGGGCTCGGCCGGGCGGCCGGGTAGGGTCATCGGGGTGAGCCTGCCGCTCTCCCCCCCGGTTCCGCCCCAGCTCGCGCGCTCGGCCCGCGAGGTGCCGCTGGGCGAGGGCTGGGCGTACGAGCGCAAGCTCGACGGATTCCGGGCCATCGTCTTCGTCGACGGCGGCGACGTCGTCATCCAGTCGCGCGGCGGGAAGCCCCTGCAGCGGTACTTCCCGGAGCTCGCGTTCCCCCCGGGGCGCTACGTCCTGGACGGTGAGATCGTGATCAGCCGACGGCGCGGGCGGCGAGGACTTCGGCGGCCTCCAGGCGCGGATCCACCCGGCCGCCTCACGGGTCGCGCTGCTGGCCGAGCGCACGCCGGCGCTGTTCTGCGCGTTCGACATCCTCGCGAGCGGCGACCGGGCGCTGCTCGAGCTGCCCCTTCGCCGAGCGGCGCGCCCGGCTGGAGGCGCTCGCGGCCCCGGGGATCGCGCCGGTCGACTGCACGCGCGACCCGGAGCGGGCGGGCGGATGGCTCGCGGGGTCGGAGGGGGTGATCGCGAAGCGGCTCGACGAGGCCTACCGCCCCGGCGAGCGCCACGGCATGGTCAAGATCAAGCGGGTGCGCACGATCGACTGCGTGGTGGCGGGATGGCGTCCGGGGACGCTCGCCGGACACCGTCGGCTCGCTGATCCTCGGGCTGTACGACGACGGCGCCCTCCGGCCCGTCGGCCACTGCGCGGGGTTCACCGCCGCCCGCAAGCGCGCGCTGGTGGCCGAGCTCGCGCCCGTACGCGTCGGGCGAGGGCGGGAGCGCCGACCCGAGCCGCTGGAGCGGCGGTCGCGACCTGGAGTGGGTCGCGCTGCGCCCCGAGCTGGTCGCCGAGGTGAGCTACGACCACGTCAGCGACGGGCGCATCCGCCACGGGGCGCGCTTCGTGCGATTCCGCGACGACCGCGATCCCCGCTCGTGCACGGTGGACCAGCTCCGGACGTGACCCCGGCCGCCGCCTGGCAGACGGCGCAGGGGCTCGGGGCGGAGCGTGCCCGCGATGTGCACGGCGCCGTGCGGGCCGCCCTCGCGATCCAGGCCCAGGACACGCGCTCGTCCCGGCTGGGAGTGCGGGCGCGCAGCGAGGGACTGACCGCCGGGGACGTGGTGGCGGGCATGCTCGCTCGAGCGCTCGGTGGTGCGGACGTGGGCGATGCGCGGCACCCTGCACGTGCTCTGCGCCGAGGACGTCCGCTGGATCACGGCCCTGATCGGCCCGGTCGTCGAGGCCGGGTACGCCCGGCGGCGGGCGGGACTCGGCCTGGATCCCGCCCTCTGCGAGCGGATCCTCGCCGCGATCCCCGGCATCCTCGCGGACCGCGGCCCCCTGGTGCGCGCCGAGCTCATGGAGGCGCTGATCGCCCGCGGGATGACGATCGACACCTCCGGCCAGGCGCCCGCGCACATCGTGCTGCTGGCGGCCGCGCGCGGCATCGCCTGCAGGGGCCCCGACCGCCCCGACGAGGAGCCCACCTACGTCCGCATCGACGACTGGATCCCTCCCGGTGACGCGCCCGCGCGTGACGCGGCCCTCGCAGAGCTCGCCCGGCGCTTCGCGCGCGCCTACGGGCCGGCCGACGCGCGCGACCTGGCCTACTGGAGCGGGCTGCCGGCCGCCGACGCGCGGCGCGCCACGACGCTCGCGGGGCCGCCGCCACCGCCTCCCCCCGCCGATGCGCCCACGCCGCCCCGCCTGCTGCCGGCCTTCGACGGCCACCTGCTCGGGCACCGCGACCGCAGCCCGATCGTCGCCCGCGAACACGCGGACGCGCTCAGCTCGGGCTCGTGGATCCTGCCGAGCGTCCTGGTGGGAGGGCGCGTGGTGGGCACGTGGGCGCGGACCCGCGCCCGCGGGGGCATCCACATCACGATCACCCCCTTCGCCCGCCTCCCCCGCGGGGCGATCGCGGGGCTGCGCGCCGAGGCGGCCGACGTGGGCCGCTTCCTCGGCCTCGCCGCGACGCTCGAGGTGATCTAGATCAGGACCGGGAAGAAGCGGGCGAGGGCGGTCACCGTGAGGTGGATCGCCTCTTCGCTGGCCGCCGCGGCGGCGTGGTCGCGGTCGTGGTCGGGAGCCGGCCCGGGGTCCTCCAGCCAGCCGTGGGCGGGATCGGGGCAGCCCGCGGCGAGGGCGATCTCCCTCCAGCTCTCGGGGACCCCGCCGGCCACCGCGACCCCGGCCATCTCCGCGGCCAGGGCGGCCCACGCGCGAGGCGGGGCGGTGCAGGGCTCGTAGCCCCCTCCGCCGAGCGCCACCAGCCGGCCGTCGCAGCAATCGTCGGCGAGCTCGCGCAGCGCCCGCCAGAGCTCCGGATAGAGCGGCATCGTGGTGAGGATGTGGCTGAGCGGGTCGGCGTGGTGATGGTCAACGCCGCACTGGGCGACGATCGCCTCGGGCGCGAAGGCCCGCGTCACGGGCACGACCACCCGCGACATCGCGCGCCGGTAGGCGTCGTCACCGGCGAAGGGCGGCAGCGCCACGTTGACGCTCGAGCCGGGGGCCTTCGCGCCGCCGGTCTCGACGGGGAAGCCCGACCCCGGGAACAGGTGGCGGCCGCTCTCGTGCACCGACACCGTCAGCACGCGCGGGTCGTCGTAGTAGATCCACTGCGTGCCGTTGCCGTGGTGCACGTCGAGATCGATGTACGCGACGCGCTCCAGGCCGGCATCGAGGAGCGCCTGGATGGCGACGGCGGTCTCGTTGTAGATGCCGAAGCCCATCGCCCGGTTGGCCAGCCCGTGGTGGGCGCCCGCGGCGGGCACCAGGGCCGACCGGGCGCGCCCGTCGGCCACCGCCTTGGCCGCGAGCACGCAGGCGGCACAGACGCGGGCCGAGTCCTCGTGCATGCCCTCGTAGGCGTTGTTGTCGCCGCCGATGCCCCACTGGCGGGCCTCGGGCTCGGCCGCGAGCAGAGGGGTGCGGCTGTAGCGGCGCATGGCGCGGATGAAGGCCGGCGCGAACACGCGCGCGAGCTCGTCGTCGGAGAGCGGGCCGGGAACCTGGGCGGTGCTCACGCTGTCGAGGTTGAGCAGCCCGGACTCGCGGCAGAGCGCCACGGCCAGCTGGTGGCGGCGGCGATCCGTGGGATGGTCGCCTCCGTAGCGCATGCCCATGTCGTCGTCGTGCACGACGACGAGGCGGGGGACGAGGGGCTCGCTCACGCGGGTCCCCGCCGGCGGCGATCCGGGGCGATCACGGGCCGAAGCGGTCGAGGACCCCGGTGAGGTGGAGGACGGCCAGGACGACGAGCGCCCCGCCGGCCAGCGGAGTACCAGAACCAGGCCGGATCGCGACGGCGGAGGGGATTCGGTTCGTTCATGGCCCCACTATCGCAGAGCCGGGCGGGCGGGAGGGTGGGAGAACCGCAGATCGGGGTAGATGACCCGCGGCGGGGCGCGTGCGGTGCCCATCCACCCCGGGCACCGGAACCCGCGCCCCGCCACCCTCACGCCGGATCGGCGAGGACGGCGAGATCGCCGACGACCTCCACGTGGCCGGCGAGCATCGTGAGCGTCAGCAGGCGTGCCACGGCGCCCCGGGGGCCGGCGACCACGACGAAGCGGCGGCCCCGGCGGCGGGCGCGCTCCTCGGCGTCGAGCAGGAGGCGCAGGGCGCTCGAGTCGAGGTGGACCACCTCGCGCAGGTCGAGCGCGATCACATGGCGCTCACCGGCCTCGAGGTCGGTGAGCGCGCGGCGCACCCGGGCGACGCCCGAGATGTCGAGGTCCCCGCGGACGGCCACGACCCAGGGCCCGTGGTCGTCGCCCGAGGCGATCGTCGTGACGGAGAAGGCGGGCACCGGGTCGTGCCTACCCGGACCGCGGACTCCTAAACGGGCCGGGCCGGCCCTCCGCCCGCGCCGCTCGCGCCGATCGCCGCGGCGATCTCATCGAGATCGGCGTCCGTCAGGACCACCGCGGGGGCGCCGATCCACCCGTCGACCTGGGCGGCGTCGCGGGCACCCACGATCGCGGCCGTCACGCCCGGCCAGGCGAGCGTCCAGGCGACGGCGACGGCGGCGACCGATGCACCGTGCCGCTCGGCGACCGGGATCAGCGCATCGCGCAGGGCGAGGTTGCGCGACAGGGCGGGCTCGGCGAAGACGCCGGGCATGCCGTGGCGCCAGTCCGAGGGGTCGAGACCTGCGGCGCGCTCCGCGCTGAAGCGCTCGGTGAGCAGCCCCGACATCATCGGGCTGTAGACGATCACCCCGGTTCCGTTGGCCGCGGCACCAGGGCAGGAGTTCGGCGCCGGCCTCGCGCTGGACGGCGTTGAAGGGCGGCTGGAGGCTGTCCACGTGGAGGATCGGCTCGCAGACGCTCGAGCATCTCCACCGTGAAGTTGGAGACGCCGGCCCAGCGCACCTTGCCCTGGGCGACCAGGTCGGCCATCACCCCCCACGACTCCTCCAGCGCGGTTCCGGTGAGCGCATCGGGCCAGTGGAACTGGTAGAGGTCGATGCGCTCGACGCCCAGGCGCCGCAGCGAGTCGTCGCACTCGCGCCGGATCTCGTCCGGGCGCAGATTCGGGCGCGGCACGCCGTCGGACTGGTCCTGCCAGACCATCCCGCACTTGGTGAACACGAGCGGACGGCTCGGACATGCCCCGCAGGGCGCGCTCGACCACCTCCTCGGAGTGGCCGAGGCCGTACACGGCGGCGGTGTCGATCCAGTCGATGCCGAGATCCAGCGCACGGTGGATGGCGGCGATCGAGTCGGCGTCGTCCTGCGGGCCCCATCCGTAGGCCCAGTCGCCGCCGCCGATCGCCCACGCGCCGAAGCCGACGCGGGTGATCGCCGGCCCGCGGGAGCCGAGCATGGCGGAGGGGAGCGTGGGGGTCATGCGAGCCACCCTACCCCGCCGCCGGCCGGATCAGCCCTCGCCCCAGAGGGTCGCCGTCAGGGTGCGCGGGCCCCCCGCGTCACGGTGCTCGCAGAGGTACACGCCCTGCCAGGTGCCGAGATCCAGGCCGCCGCGCGCGACGGGCAGGGTGAGCGACGGGCCGACGATGACCGCCTTCACGTGGGCGGGCATGTCGTCCGGCCCCTCGAGGGTGTGCGCGAAGGCGGGGTCGCCATCCGGCGCGGCGCGCGACATCCAGCCCTCCAGGTCGCTCCTCACGTCGGGGCTCGCGTTCTCGTTCAGCGCGAGCGACGCCGAGGTGTGCCGGATGAACAGGTGCAGCAGGCCGATCTCGACGCGGGCCAGATCGGCCAGGGCGTCCACCACCTCACGCGTGATCAGGTGAACGCCCCGGGGCCGGGGGCGCAGGATGATCCGCGTCCGGGCCCACACTCAGAACTCACCGGGCGGGACGATGATCGTGCGGATGGTCGTGGTGCCGGGATCGGGCCGCGGCGGCTGCGGGAAGGTGGGGTCGTTGGGCCCGGGCCGGGTGGGATCGGTGGTCGTGGTGGGCGGCGGGGGGTCGGTGCGGACGGGCGGTGGCGGATCCGCCACCGGCGGCGCGACCGTCGTGGGCGCGGGCGGCGCCGCGGTGACGACCTCTCCGGCGTTCGTGACCGTCGGCACCGGGGCGGGCGGGGCGGGGGCGCGCGGCGTGCGGCGGCGCATGGTCACCACCGGCGGCGGCCCCGGTGAGGAGGTCGGGTCGGCCACGACGGCCGGCGCGGGGATCCGCGCCAGAGGGCCGGGAACGGGTGCCGGAGCGGCCGCCGTCGCCGCGGGGGCCGGGGCGGTCGCCGTGGCCGGCGGGGCCGGCACGGCGGCGGCTGCGGTGGTGGACGGCGCGGTGGTGACGGGGGCCTCCGCGCGCGGCGGCGGCTCCGACCCGGACCGCACCGCGACCAGGGTCGGGGCGCCGAAGAGCAGCAGCGCGCCGAGCACTCCGGCCCCGACCATCGCGCCCGCGCGCCGGCGCCCGCCGAGGAATCCCGCGGCCCCGCCCCCCGCCGCCGCCGCCGCGGCGCAGGAGCGTCGCGCGGCGGGCCGAGTCGGAGAACCGCACCAGGCGACGGGCCTCCGCGGCGCGGGCGGTGGCCGCGCCGAGCCCGAGGAGCGGCAGCGGCAGCCAGGCCCGGTAGGTGACGCGCGCCTGCTCGAACGACGCCCGCGCCTGGCGTGCAGGCCGTGCACAGGGCCAGGTGCTGCGAGAGGACGTGGGCGCGGTCGGCGCCGAGCTCACCGTCGATGAGAGCTCCGATGTCGCCGAGCCGGGTGCGGCAGCCGGGATCCATCGCCTCGACGTCCACCTGGCCCAGGCGCAGCTCCCGGCGCAGGCCGTTGCGGGCGCGCACGAGCAGCTGGGCGACGGCGCCGGGGGTGATGTCGAGCACCCGGCCGATGTCCTCGTAGCCCATGTCCTCGAGCTCGCGCAGCGCCAGGGCGAGGCGGTGGCGTTCGGGAAGCCGCGCGTTGGCGGCCCGCACGTCGGCGCCCTGGTCGGCGATCAGCGCGCTGAGCTGCGGGTCGGCGTCGGCCGACTCGTCGGCTCCCGCCGCGCGCTCGACGTCGTCGGTGGGCGTGACCCGCGCGCGGTGGGCGCTGCGGTCGTAGACCAGATTGCGCGCCGTCCGGTGCAGGTAGGCCGTCAGGTTGACCTCGCGGCCGGCCAGGTCGTCGAGCCGCGCGAAGACCCGGAGAAAGGCCTCCTGGGTGATGTCGGCGGCGTCCTCCCGGCTCCCGGTGAGCCGGTAGGAGACGTTGTAGAGGCCGTGCTCGTGGCGCCGGAAGAGCTCGGTGAAGGCGTCGCGGTCGCCCGCGAGGGCCCGGCGCCCGAGCTGCTCGTCGGTGGTGCTGGCGGTGCTCACGGTGCGTGCCGGTGGGGACATGGCTCCTCACGATCGTCCGCGTCGCGCGACTGCTCGCGCAGAAAATCGCAGAACGCGGCCTGAATCGCGAGGTGGGCCTCCAACCTGCGGAGGCCCACCGCGGCCCAGTCCGCCAGCATCTGCTCGTCGAGAGCGGGCTGGGGATCGGTCACCGGTCCCCTCAGGCGCCGGCGCAGATCGCGTACGGGGTCATGTTCACGGCCGCCGCACCGGTGTAGCGGAAGCGCAGCGACCAGCTCGAGAGCGTGGGCGACGGGTAGGAGCGGGAGACGTGGAGCTCGCCGTTCTCGGCCCCGGCGGCAAGGAACCAACCGCCGCCGATGGCGATGGAGGACACGGGGCAGCTGACCGTCGCCGAGTTGTAGGCGGCGAGCGGGTTCAGCACCACGTTCTCGCCGGTGACCCGGGAGACCTTGGTCGGATCGAAGCCACCCGGCGCGCCGGGATCGCCCTTGGGGCCGGGGACCGCGCCCGCGGTCGACGCGCCCGGCTGCAGGGCCGCGATCGCCTTGGTGTTGGCGTTCGACCGCTTGACGGCCGCGATCGCGACCTTCTTGACGCTGGTGAACTGGCTCTTGCTCACCGAGAAGGGGGCGGCGGCACCGGCGGTTCCGACCGACGATCCGCCGACTCCGGCGGAGATCGCGACGGCGGCAAGAGCGACGGCGGCGGCGGATGTGGCGAGGACACTGCGGGACATGGTGGTCTCCTTGGGACGAGGATGCGCGATTGCACCCGGTCCAACCGGCTCACCCCCGCGGACTCACGGCCGCTTTGTTAGCCATTTGTAAAGGCCCGACAGGGTCAGCCGGGGCGCGCGCCCCGCCGGAGGACGCGCAGGTCGCCCTCACGGCGTGTGACGCCCGTCGCGTCGAGGTGGAGCGCGAGCGCGAGGGCGTGCCGGCGCCCGACCCCCCAGACGTCGCGAAGCGCGGCGAGAGGCATCGGGCCGGCCGCGAGGGCGCCGGCGGCCATCGCGCGCGCGCCCGCCGCCGCGCCGGCGGCGAACCAGAGGCCGCCGGCCTCCACCACGGCGCCGCCCGCGCGCGCCTCGGCGAGCGCGGCGGCGCAGTCACCCTCGCTGACGCCGAGCCGCCCGGCCATCTCCGCCCGGCCCGGGGGCCGCAACCCGGACTCGTCGAGCAACGCCACGACGGCCGCCGCGAGGCCGGCGGGGGCCGCCGGCGGGCCGGCGGGGGCCGGAGGTGCCGCGGGCGGGCGACGGGCGGGACGGGCGGCGACGCGCCCACGGCGCACGGGATGGGCATCCACGACCACGCCGCCACCGACGGTCCGCCGCTCGGCCGAGCGCAGCACCACCCGGTCTCCCGCGCGGGCGACGACCGGGCGCTCCAGGCGCAGCTGCACCGGGCCCGCGGCGCCGGGCTCGAGCGCGTCGGCGGCGAGCAGCACGCAGGTGGCCGCCACCTCGGCCGTGCCGAGGAACACCTGCAGGCGCCGGCGGGTGCGCAGCGGTCCGCGGGCCCCCGGCAGCCACGTGAGCGTGACATCGAGGAGCCCGGTGGCCTCCCATCCGTCGGCCGTGGCGACCACGCAGGCGCCCCGCGGCGCCCCGCGGCGCTCGACCCCCGCAAGGGCCAGGGCGATGCGGCCGCCGGTGGCGCGCTCGACCGGGCGGTCGTGTGCCTGGATCGAGCGCACCCGCCCCTCGGCGCCGCCCGGCAGCACGACGACGCGGTCGCCCGGCGCCAGAGGCGCGCCCCAGTGGGTGCCGGTGACGACCGTGCCCGCGCCGGCCACCGAGAACACGCGGTCGATGAACAGGCGCGCAGGACCCGGCGCCGTGCGCCGCCCGAGTCCCGCGGCCAGCTCCTCCAGCGCCGCGCGCAACGCGTCGATCCCCTCACCGCGAGGGGCGCAGACCGCGATCACCGGCAACGCGGGACCGAGGATCTCGCCGATCGCCGCCGCGGCCGGGCCCGGGTCGGCCAGGTCGGCCCGCGTGATGGCCACGACGCCGCGCGCGATTCCCAGCAGTCCGAGCACCTCGAGGTGCTCGCGCGTCTGGGGCATGACGCCGTCGTCGGCCGCCACGCACAGCAGGAAGGCGTCCACGCCGCTCGCGCCGGCGATCATGTGCCGGACGAAGCGCTCGTGTCCCGGGACGTCCACGAGCGACACGCGGCGCCCGGAGGGGAGGTCGAACGGGGCGAAGCCCGGCTCGATCGTGAGGCCGCGCGAGCGCTCCTGGGGCAGGCGGTCGGTCTCGTGCCCGGTCAGCGCCCGCACCAGCGCCGTCTTGCCGTGATCGACGTGACCGGCCGTCCCCACGGTGAGCGGGGGGAGACTCACCCCCGGACGCGGGCCACCAGGGCCGGGAGCTCGGCATGGTCGGCCTCCGACAGGGCCAGCACGTCGATCAGCACCCGGCCGCGGTGGACGCGCGCGGCGACCGGCGGGTCGAGCGCGCGCAGCCGGGCCGCGAGGTCGTCCGGTCCGCCGGGGGCGTCGAGTGCGACCGCCGCGCTCGGCAGCTCGGCCAGCGGCAGCGCCCCGCCGCCGACCCGGCCGACGGTCTCGACCACCTCGCCGCCGATGGCCGCGGCGAGCTCCCGCGCCCGCGCCCGCCTGCCCGCCCCGTCCTCGGCCAGCATGGCGAGAGCGGGGATGTCGCGGCGGGCCGCCGCCGGATCGCGGTGCAGCGCGAGGGTCGCCTCGAGGGCGGCGATGCGCAGCTTGTCGAGCCGCAGCGCCCGCATCAGCGGGTGCGCCCGCACGGCGGCGACGGCCGCCCGCCGGCCCACGAGGATCCCGGCCTGGGGGCCGCCGAGCAGCTTGTCGGCGCTGAAGCAGACCAGGTCGGAGCCGGCCGCCACGCTGGCGCGGGCGTCCGGCTCGTCGCCGTGCGCGACCTCGGGCCCGAGCGACCCACTGCCCAGGTCGTCGATCAGCGCGATCCCGCGCTCGGCGGCGAGGGCCGGCCATCTCGTCGAGACCGGCCTCCTGCGTGAAGCCCGAGCTGGCGGAAGTTCGACGGATGCACGCGCAGGATCGCCCGGGTCGCGGGGGTGAGCGCCCGCGCGTAGTCGGCGATGCGGGTGCGGTTGGTGGTGCCCACCTCCACGAGGCGGCTGCCGGAGGCGGCGAGGATCTCGGGGACGCGGAAGCCCCCTCCGATCTCGACCAGCTGACCGCGCGAGACGATGGCCTCGCCCGGCGAGCAGAGGGCCACGAGCGCGAGCATCACGGCGCCGGCGTTGGTGTTGACCGCCACGCCGTCCTCGGCGCCCGTCAGGGCGCGCAGGTGCTCCGACAGGTGGTGCCCGCGGTCACCGCGATCGCCGCTGGCGGGGTCCCACTCCAGCGAGCAGTAGCCCGCCGCGGCCACCGCCGCGGCCACCGCCTGCGGGGCGAGCGGAGCCCGGCCGAGGTTGGTGCTGAGCGCGACGCCGGTGGCGTTGACGACGCGCCGCAACGAGGGCCGCAGCCCGTCGGCGACCTCGGCGGCCAGGCCCTCGGCGCCCTCCCCCGCCGCACGCCGGCGCTCCAGGGCGCGCCGGACGCCGTCGGCCACCAGGGCCCGCGGGTACGCGCCCACCAGCGGCGCGAGGCCGGCCGAGCGCAGCGCGGCGTCCACCGAGGGCAGGCCCGCGGCGGGGGTCGGCGCCCCCGGCCGGCTCAGGCGGAGGGACGGCCACCGACCGCGATCCGCCCGGCGGGCCCCGGCAGGAGCTCCCCCACCTCGTGCGCCAGCGCTCCGGCCCGCCTCAGGGCGGCGGCGAGCCCGGCACAGCGCCCGGGCGCGACCGCCAGCAGGAGGCCGCCGCTGGTCTGGGGGTCGGTGAGCAGGGCGATCCACTCCTCGGGCACGCCCGGCTCGAGATCGACCCAGGCCTCGAGGACGTGCGCGCGGTTGCGCGCCGCGCCGCCGGGCACGTGCCCGGCGGCGGCGAGCGCGAGGACGCCGGGCAGTGCGCCGACGCCGCCGAGGTCGATCCGCGCCGCGAGGCCGCTCGCGGCGGCGAGCTCGTGCAGGTGGCCGAGCAGGCCGAACCCGGTGACGTCGGTCGCGCAGCGCACGTCGTGCGCCAGCGCCTGCGCGGAGGCCTCCCGGTTGGAGGCCAGCATCGAGGCGACCGCCCCCTCCAGCGCGCCGGGCTCGCCGTCGCGCGCCGCCGTGACCGCGATGCCCACGCCCAGGTCCTTGGTGAGGAGCAGGCGGTCGCCCGGCGGCCCCGGCGGCGTTGGTCATCAGCCGGTCGGGGTGCGCGGTGCCGAGCACCGACAGGCCGTACTTGGGCTCGGGGTCGTCGACCGTGTGGCCGCCGAGCACCGGGCAGCCGTGCGCCGCGGCCACGCGCGCTCCGCCCCGCATGACGGCGCCGAGCACGTCGGGGTCGGCGTCGCGGGGGAAACAGGCCACGGCGAGGGCCAGCAGCGGCTCGGCGCCCATCGCGTAGAGGTCGCTCAGGGCGTTCGTGGCCGCGATGGCGCCGAACAGCTCCGGGTCGTCGACCATCGGGGTGAAGAAATCGACCGACGCGACCACCGCGAGGTCGTCACCGAGACGGTGGACGGCCGCGTCGTCCATCCCGGCGTGCCCCACCAGGATGTCCGGGTCGTCCGGGAGCGCGGGCATGTGGGCGAGCGCCCGGGCGAGGAGCCCCGGCGACAGCTTGCAGCCGCACCCGGCTCCGCGGGCCATCGCGGTCAGCGGCAGTGCGGCGTGGGCGGGGTCCGGCGCGGTCACCACCCAAGGCTAGTGCCGTCAGGACGAGGCCGCGACCTGGGTCCGGACCAGGGTGGCGAGGGCGAGGGGGTTCTCGATGTGCGGCTGGTTGCCCGCGCCGGGCACCAGGACGGTGACCGCGCCGGCCAGCCGCACCAGCACCCCGGCGGCCTCCCGCCGCTCGGCGCCGCTGTGGGCGCCGACCGCGGCGATCACCACGGTCGCGCGCATGGCGGAGATCTCGTTGGCGGACGGCGCGAAGTGCGCGTGCAGCGCCATCTCCTGGCGGACGACCGGCGCGCAGCGGCGCGCCTCCGCGCGCCCGCCGGTGCCCAGCGCGCCCCACGTCCCGGGACCGGCGAGGGTCGCGGCCACGAGGTCGGCGCCGACCGCGGGAGAAGCCGCCGCCGAGGCCGAGCGGGCCAGGCGCGAGCAGAACGCGTGGACCCCGGGCGCCAGGGGCCCGAGCGCCGGCTCGTGGAGCACGACCGACGCGCACCGTTCGGGGTGGGCCATCGCGAACGCCGCGAGGATGGTGGCGCCCCCGCTCACGCCGAGGGCGCTGACCCGCTCGATGCCGAGGTGGTCGAGCAGGCCGAGGAGGTCCTCCGCGTGATCCTCGGGGCGGCCGCCGCCCGGCCAGGCGGCGCTGCGCCCGTAGCCGCGCCGGTGGACCACCAGCACGCGGGCATGCGGGGCGAGCGCCTCGGCGGTGCGGGCGAAGGCCGACGGGCCGAAGGCGACGCCGTGCACCAGGAGCACGGGATCGCCGGTACCGAGATCGTCGCATTCGACGACGTCGGCCATGGTGTGCGTTCCCATACCAGGTGTCTACCGGCCGGGGTAGCCCATCCGCCATCGCCATCCGGCCCAACGCGGGCGCCCGTCTTCGTACATCGCGTCGGGACCCGGCGGTTAGGATGCCGCCACCGATCGCCGTCCGGAGGGAGAAGCCGATGGGCTCGAACACGGTCCTGTGGGCCGGCAAGCGCCTCACCGACGAGGAGACGGAGGCCACCCGGCGCCTCGTGGACCTCCTCGCCCGGGCCGGCGACCCGGAGTCGGCCGCCTCGCTCACGCGGTTCCTGCCCGGGTCGGATCACACCTGGACGCCCGACGAGCTGGAGCTCGGGGCCCATGCGGGACCCTGGCTCCAGCCCGGGGGGGAGATCGGCTAGGCCCTCCGTGGCCATGGTGCGGCCTACGGCAGCTGGGAGTCGAAGACCTGGATCAGCCCGAGGTCGATGACCGCGGCGAAGGGCCCGGGCGAACCGGCCGGGGTGAGGTAGGTCAGCAGCGCGGACACGTGGTACGGGACGGCGGGGGCGCCCGCGAGCGACGGCGTGCCGGCGGCGAAGGCCACCGAGGCCGCGAACGACATCGTCTCGTTCGGGGCGACCCCGGTGAGGGTGCCGGCCGAGTAGTTCACGAACACCGGCGGCGAGACCATCTCGACGCCCTGGTTGCCGATCGACTCGAGCGCGACCTGCAGGCGCCAGCGGCCGCCGAGGATGGCGACGACGGGGCCCTGGAGGTCCCACTCGGCGCTGACCGACCACGCGTCCTCGGTGCGGATGACGCGCGTGGGGTTGCCGCTGGCGGGGTCGAGGATGTCGGCGGTGAAGTCGCCCGAGGTGATGAGCGGCGACGGGATGGGGAGCTGGATGGAGGCCATCGGGGGTTCCTTTCGCTGTGGGTGATTCGCCTCGGCACCGGGGTGGTGCGGCAGGCGATGGAGCGACGCTACGACGGGCCGCTTAGGCGGCGATTACCGGGGCCTTACGGGTGGCGCGGCCCGCGTGCCCGCGGCGCAGGATGCGCTCGCGCGCCGCGTGCGTCTCGGGCCCGGGCTCCATGCCGAAGCTGCGCCGCAGGGCGTCGCGGCAGGCCTCGAACTGGCGCAGGGCGAGGTAGCCGCGCCCCTCGGCGGCGTGCAGCTCCATCAGCAGGCGGTGCACGTCCTCGCGCTCGGGCTCCACCGCGAGCACCGCGCGCAGCGCCTCGGCGCCCTCCTGTGCGGCGCCCACGGCGGCGAGCGACTGGCCGAGGTCGGTCAGCATCGCCAGGTGATCGGCCTCGGTCGCGCGCCGCAGCGCCACGATCCACTCCTCGTAGGGCTCGTCGGCGAACAGCGGGCCGGCGTAGAGGGCGCGGGCGGCGCTCAGCAGACGCACGGCCTCCGCGTGATCGCCGGCGCGACGGCACTCGGCCCCCCGGCGCACGAGGCCGTCGAACTCGTCCCGGTCGAGCCGGACCTCGAGCGCCGGGTCGAGGTGGTAGGCCTCGTCGCGGAAGACGATCACCGGGTGCTCACCGTAGGCCGGGCGCAGGGCGCGGCGCAGGAGGGTGACGGCGACGTTGAGGCTGTTGCGTGCCGCGGCGGGCGACGAGCCCGGCCAGAAGGTCTCGAGCAGCACCTCGCGCGCCACCGGGCGCGCGCGGTGCGCCACGAGGTACTGCAGCACGAGGCGCGAGCGGCGGGGAGGATCGAGGATGCGCCCCGCGGCGCGCAACACCGTCGGGCCGAGGGCGCGAACCTCCAGGCGCGGCGGCCCGGGGCCGGAGGCGGCGGCGGGCTCCGGCGCGCGCAGCAGCGCGTCGACGCGGGCCCGCAGCCGCTCGAGCGCCCGCTCGGCGTCGCCGCCCGGCCAGGGCGCGCCCATGCGCGCCAGCAGGTCCTCGCAAGCTCCGCAGATGGTCACCGCGGCGGCGCTCACCCCCTGCGCGTCGGCGTGCCACCGGTCGTCCAGCATGCCCCACCTCCCATCGGGATCCGGCCTGATGGGGGCACGCTCGCGGACGGTCCTCACGGAGCAGTCACGGTGGACTCACGGGCCCGGCGGCACCCGGGTTCAAGTGGCGCGCCGTGCGACCGATACCCGCAGAGCACGTCTCATTGCGAGGAGGGATCCCAGACAGCGTGACCACCTACCTCTTCATCGGGTTGATCCTCCTGCTGGCCGCGTACCTGGTGCGCGCCCGGCGGAGCGGCGCCGGGAGGGCCTCCTCGACCGGCGCCCTCGCGCGCCCGCGCATGGGCGGGAAGACGAAGGACGCGCCGGTGCCGACGCCGGCGCCCGCCGCCGTCGCCATCGCCGAGAGCGCCGCGACGCACACCGCGCCCTCCCTGACCGAGCCCCTCCCCTCCCCCCGCGCGCAGGCCCCGGAGCCGGAGCCGTCCTTCAGCTGGGCGCCCGAGGAGACGATCGTGGAGCCCGGCTGGCCGCTGCCCGGGGAGATCTCCGGCGGCTGGTCGACCGCACCGTCATCGCCCCCGGCCGCCTTCGCCGACGGCATCGCCCCCGCGGCTGCGGCCGTCGAGTGGGAGCCCATCGCGCCCGCGGAGACGGCGATCGGCGACGCGCACGAAACGCAGGCCGACCTGCCGGCGGCCGAGGAGTGGGCGATGCCCGTCCCCGGCGTCCCCGACTTCGCCGACGCCGTGGCGGGGCCCCCGCTGTGGACCCCGGAGCCGAGCGTCACCGAGACCCCCGAGGCGATGGCCACGGGCGATGCGGCGGAGATCTGGCTCGCGGAGCCGGCGACCTCCGCCGGCGCCGAGGAGGCCGCCGTCGCGGCCTGGCAGCCCGAGATGGTCGCGGTTCCGGACGTCCCGCCGCTGGAATGGAGCACCCCTCCGGCAGTTGCGGACGACGGGACCGGGGCCGCGGCGGAGACCGAGGCCGGACCGGCGGATCCGCAGGAGCTGGTCTGGGCCTCCGGACCGTCGATCGCGCCCGAGCAGGAGCCACCCGCCTCCGTCTGGGAGGCACCGGCGGCGCTCGAGGCCGAGCCCGGCCCGGAGACCGCCACGGAACCGGATGCCGACACCCGCGTCGAGACCGGGAGCGAGCCCGCCCCCGCGTCCGGCCACGAGACGACCACCGGCTGGGCGATGCCCGAGGCCGCTCCGGAGCACCTCGTGTTCGCGGAGCCGGCCGCGGCCGAGCCCGTCCTGTCCGAGCCTGCCGCCGATCCGGTCTTCGCGGCCCCCTTGCTCGCGGACCCCGTCTTCGTGGAGCCGGTCGTCGCGGAGCCGGTCGCCTGGACGCCGGTCGAGACCGGCGATGCTCCGGTGCCGCCGGGAGCGTTCGACGGCCTTCTCCCCTTCACCCAGGTCTGCGACCGCCTCGGCGTGACCCCCCGGATGATCGCCCTCATGAGGATCGTCGCCGCGACGCCGCTCAGCATCAGCGAGCTGGCCCGCGAGCTCGCCGTGTCGCGTCCCCTGATCGCCGATCTCTGCTCACGCCTCCAGAATGCGGGCCTCGCCCGGCGCGAGCAGGTCGAGAGCGATCGCCGCCGCGTCAGGATCGCCCTCACCGACGCCGGCCACCGCCTCTGCGAGGAGACGGCGACCAGCCCGGAGACCGGGAGCGTCCGGGCCGTGCTGGCCCGCCTCTCTCCCGCCGAGCGCGCTCAGCTCCGCAGCGCGCTCTACGATCTGGACGGTACCCCGGCCTGAACCGACATCCCCGGGGCCGCGGATGCGGTCCCCGGGGAAGTCAGGCGCACAGGATGCTCAGGCGCGGCCGGACTGCCTCCTGCCACGGCGCGAGAGGGCGTCCACGACGACGGCCGCGAGCAGCACGAGAGCCGTGACGACGAAGCGCACGCCGGCGCTGAGGCCGAGCAGCCCCATGCCGTTCTCGACGCCGACGATCACCAGGGCGCCGTAGAGCGCGTGGACCACGCGCCCACGGCCGCCGAAGAGGCTGGTGCCTCCGATGACCGCCGCGGCGATGGACAGCAGCAACAGGCTGCCGCCGCCGGCGGCGGTGTCCACCGAGCGCAGGCGGGAGGCGAGGATGATGCCCGCCCATGCCGGCGAGGGCGCTCGAGATCATGAAGACCTTGATCTTGATCCCCGTGACGTTGATGCCGGCCCGGCGCGCGGCCTCCTCGTTGCCGCCGACGGCGTAGACGTGGCGGCCGAACTGGGTGCGCGAGGCGACCCAGGTGAAGAGGATCAGCAGCCCCGCGACGATCAGGCCCACCACGGGCATGCCGCGGTCGCCGTTGAAGATCGAGATCGCCACGAGGGCGATCGACGACGAGGCCCGCGAGCTGCAGCCCCAGCACCAGCGGCGGCTGGTGCCCGAGGCCCTGGCGCCGCCGCCGCGCGAGGGTCATCGCCTTGGTCACGGCCCACGCCGCGACCAGGCCGAACGCGATGATCCAGCTCCAGACGTCGGCGAGGAACTTGTTGGCGATCCCGAGGATCACGTCGTCCTGGATGATCACCGTCCCGCCCTGGCCGATGATCAGCAGCACGACGCCGTTGAGCCCCAGGAAGGCGGCGAGGGTGACGACGAACGACGGGACGCCGAGCTGCGTCACGAAGATGCCGATGACGAGGCCGATGACCGCCGCGGCGAGCAGACCGGCGCCCATGGCGGCCCACCAGGGCCACGAGTCGTTCAGCAGCTCGGTCATCAGGACCGCCGAGACGGCGCTCGTGTAGCTGATCGACAGGTCGATCTCGCCGAGCAGCAGCACGAAGACCACGCCGATCGCGATCGTCGTGATGCCGGCCATCTGGACGACCAGGTTCACCAGGTTGCGGTCGGTGAGGAAGTTCGAGTTGAGCGACTGGAAGATGACCGCGATGACGAGCAGGCCGAGGATGATCGGCAGGGCGCCGAGCTCCCCCGAGCGCAGGTTGTCGACGTAGGCGCGGACGTAGGCCGAGAACTCCTCGCGGCTCGTCGGCACGGGGCGGTCCCCGGGCGGTGCCGTGGACGTGCTCATGGTCCGATCTCCATTCCGGGAACGGTCGATATCTGACCGGCGGTGATGGCCCTCACGACCTCCTGCTGGTCGGTCTCGGCCACCGCGAACTCGGCGACCCGCTGCCCGAGCCGGAGCACGGTGATGCGGTCGGCGACCTCGAAGATGTCGTGCAGGTTGTGAGAGATGACGACCACGCCGAGCCCCTGCTCGGCGAGGCGCCGCACGAGGTCGAGGACCTGACGTGTCTGCGCGACGCCGAGGGCCGCCGTGGGCTCGTCGAGGATCACGACCTTGGAGTTCCACATGACGGCCTTCGCGACGGCGACCGCCTGCCGCTGCCCGCCCGAGAGCCCGGCCACGTTGCGCCGCACCGAGCTGACCGTGGTGACCGAGAGGGAGTCGAGCGTCTCGCGCGCCGCGCGCTCCATGCTGGCCTCGTCGAGGACGATGCCGCGCGTCAGCCGCTCGCGGCCGAGGAACATGTTGGCGACGATGTCGAGGTTGTCCGCGAGCGCGAGGTCCTGGTAGACGATCTCGATGCCGAGATCCGCGGCGTCGCGGGGGCTGTGGATCTCGACGGGCTCGCCGGCGAAGCGGATCTCGCCCTCGTCGAGCGAGTAGATGCCCGCGATCGCCTTGGTCAGGGTGGACTTGCCGGCGCCGTTGTCACCCACGAGCGCCATCACCTCGCCGGCGCGGACCCCGAAATCGACCTTCCAGAGCGCCTGGACGGCGCCGAAGCGCTTCGAGACGCCGGTCATCTCGAGGAGGTAGGGGTTGCTAGTCGTGTCGTTGCCCATCTCATCCTTCCTGGGGACGGCGCGTGGGATGGGGGGTCGGACCCCCCATCCCACGGTCGGTGCGACCGGGCGGACCTACCGCTCGGCCGGCGGGGGGCAGAACTGGGCGAACCTGCCGGTGCAGATCTCGTCCCACGTGCGGAAGCCGTCAGCGATGACGGTCTCCTTGATGTTGTCCTTGGTCACGGACACGGGCGTCAGCAGCGCGGACGGGACGTCGTTCGTCCCGTTGTTGATGCTGCCGGTCGCCAGCGCGTCGGTCGGCTCGCCCTTCAGGAGCGCGATCGCGAGCGCGGCGGCCGCCTCGGCCTCGGCCTTGACGGCCTTGTAGACCGTCATGCTCTGGTCCCCGGCGAGGATGTTCTGGATCCCCTGCGCCGTGGCGTCCTGGCCGGTGACCGGGATCGGCTTGCCGCCCTGGCTCTTCACGGCCGAGATCACCGAGTTGGCGAGGCCGTCGTTGGCCGCGATGGCCGCGTCGACCTTGCCGTTGGCGGCGGTCAGGATCTGCTCGAAGATGACCAGCGCCTGCTGGTTGTCCCAGTCGGGCACCGACTGGTCGTCGACCAGGTTCCACTCACCCGAGTCGAACTTGGGCGTGATGACCGAGTTGTAGCCGTTGGCGAACAGGGTCGCGTTGTTGTCCGTCGGCGACCCGTTGAGCACGGCGACGTTCGGCTTGGTGAGGCCGGCGGCCTCGACCGCGGCCACCAGGCCCTCGCCCTGCAGCTTGCCGACGGCCTCGTTGTCGAACGAGACGTAGAAGTCGGCGCCGTCACCCTCGATGGTGAGGCGGTCGTAGTCGATCACCTTGACGCCCGCGGCGCGCGCGTTCTCGATGATCGCGTTGCCCGAGCCGCTGTCCAGGTTGACCATCAGGAGGACGGTCGCGCCGTTGGTGATGGCCTGCTCGGCCTGCGTCTGCTGCTGGCGGGCGTCACCCTCGGCGTTCACGATCGTGTACTCGACCCCGGCCGCGTCGAACGCCGCCGAGAGGAACTTGCGGTCGTCGTTCTCCCAGCGTGAGGAGGACGCGCTGTCCGGTAGGAGGACAGCGACCTTGCCGGTCACTTCTCCGCTCCCGCTGCTGGCGCCTTCGTCGTCATCGCCGCATGCCGCCACGAGAAGCGCGACGAGGGCGATGATCAACACCAGGAACGGGAGCCGTCGGAGATTCTTCATCTCTGGTGCACCCCTTTTGTTTCGTGTCGGATCCTGCGTGGCGCACGTCCCGGGGCACATCGCCGCCGGGTCCGTTCGCCGCCCGGCCGGACATCGGGCCGGCGCGGGGTCGTCGGTTGTGCGACGCGGCCCCTGCCCGGAGGCAGGAGGGGCGTGCGCCTGGCTCGTCGAGCCCATGCCCTCCCGGGAGCCGCTCATCGCAGCCCCAGGAGCAGCTCGACCACGAGTTGGTCGAGACGGTCGTTGTGGTATCCCCGCTCGCCGAGCACATCAGGGTCGAACCGGGTCGCGAGCAGCGCGTCCGCCGCCGCCCGCGAGTAGGGCCCGACCGTGGGCTCGGCGAGCCCCGGGGTACCGGCGGCCTCGAGGGCCGCCTGGATCTCGGTGTCCTCCCGCATGCGGGAGGCCTTGTCCGCGAGCGCGAGGTAGCTGCGCATGCAGCCCATCGCGAACTCCCACACGCCCCGGCCGCGCTCCACCCGGTAGGGGCGGGCGTCGAAGTGCCGCGGGCCCGCGTAGCCGGACTCCTCCAGGAGCCTGACGAGGAAGAACGCCTCCATCAGATCCTGTGCCCCGAAGCGGAAGTCCTGGTCGTAGCGGCCGATCCGCTGCGCGTTGAGGTCGATGTGGAAGAGCTTCCCCACCTCGATCGCCTGCGCGACCGCGTGGTAGAAGCTCAGCCCCACCATGGTCTCGTGGGCGGCCTCCGGGTTGACGCCGACCATGTCCGGGTGCTCGAGCGTCTGGATGAAGGCGAGCGCGTGCCCGACCGTCGGCAGGAAGATGTCGCCGCGCGGCTCGTTGGGTTTGGGCTCGAGCGCGAACCGCGTGGCGTAGCCGCGGTCGCGCACGAAGCCACAGAGGAAGTCGAGTGCCTCCCGATAGCGGCGGAGCGCGTCGATGGGGGGCTTGGCGGCCAGGACCTCCGTGCCCTCCCGGCCGCCCCAGAAGACCTGGATCTCCGCGCCCAGCTCGACGCCGAGCTCGATCGCCCGCATGGTCTTGGCGATCGCGAGGCGGCGCACCTCCGGGGAGTTGCTGGTGAACGCCCCATCCTTGAAGGCCGGGTGGCTGAAGAGGTTCTGGGTGGCCATCGAGACGACCATCCCGGTCTCGTCAAGGGCGCGCCGGAAGCGGGCCACTATGGCGTCGCGCTCGCTGCGGGTCGCATCGGGCGGGATCAGGTCGTCGTCGTGGAGGCTCACGCCCCAGACGCCGAGCGCGCCGAGCTGCCGCACGATCTCGGCCGGGTCGAGCGCAGGGCGCGTCGGACCGCCGAAGGGGTCGCCTCCGCGGTTGCCGACCGTCCAGAGGCCGAAGCTGAAGCGGTGGCGCGGGTCGGGCTCGAGGGCGGTCATCCGGCTCTCCTCGCATCGGTCTGCACTCCCGGGAAGAGCGTCGGATCGGCCAGGAGGGGCGCGAACGCCAGCTCCGCCGCGCCGAGCAGGAGGGCCTGCGCCCCGAGCCGCGAGGCCACGACCTCGACGGAGGCTCCGGTCGCCGGCAGCGCGCGGGAGTTGAGCGCGCGGTCGATCTGATCGTCCACGTACCGGAAGATGTCCGCGAAGTAGCCGCCGAGCACGACGCGCCGCGGGTTGAAGATGTTCACGATCCCGGCGACGCCGATCCCGAGCCAGTTGCCGACCTCGCGGAGTGCGCGCAGGGCGCGCTCGTCCCCGCGGGCGGCAGCGTGCAGGACCTCGTCGAGGGCCTCCCGGCCCCCACGCGTCGGATCGACGCCGGCGGCGCGAAGCAGCGCGGGCTCGCCCACCTCGGTCTCCAGGCATCCGCGCGAACCACAGCGGCAGGGACGGCCGTCAGGGTTCACGGCGACGTGGCCGACCTCGCCCGAATAGCCGTCGGCGCCCCGCAGCGGGCGGCCGTCCATGATCACACCGCCCCCCACCCCGACCTCTCCGCAGAGGAAGACGAAGTCGTCGAGGCCGACGCCTGCCCCGCGCTGGTGCTCGGCGAGCGCACCGAGGTCGGCGTCGTTGCCCACGAGAACCGGCACATCAGCCCCGAACGCCTCCGCCACCAGGTCGCCGAGCGGCTCGTCGCGCCATCCGAGGTTGGGGGCGATCCGCACGAGCCCGTCCGTGCGGCGGACGACGCCGACGATCGAGACGCCGATCGCCACCAGCGGGGCATGCTGAGCGTCGAGGAGCGGGCGGCCGATCCGGTGGACCTCGGCGACGACCTCGGGCGCCGCCACCGGCGAGCGCTCGCGATCGACGCGCACCTGGCTGCGCACCTCCCCCCCGAGCCCGACGATCGCGACCGCCAGCGAATCGACACCCACCTCGACCGCGAGGACGACGGGGCCGTTCCCGGCGAGGCGCACCTCGGGGGAGGGCCGCCCCGGCCCGGACGGGCTGCGTGGAGGGCCCTCCACGACGAGGCCGCGTGCGGTCAGCTCGGCCACCAGGGTGGCCACCGTGCTCCGGCTGAGCTCGGTCCTCTGGGTCAGGGCGGCGCGCGACAGCGGACCGGCCAGGTGGAGGTACCGCAGCACCATGCTCAGGTTGTGGGGCCGGAGCTGGTCGGTGCTCCGCCCCTGGCCGAGATCGATGTCCATCGGTCGTCGTCTGTGCTGATTCGGGATGATCAGCGGCCTCGCGTCGGGATAGTTTTGGTTTGCAACAAAACAAACAATGTGGGCAAACTACCCTCGGCCTGGGAACGACGTCAACAGGTTCGTAACAACTTCTTCCGAAGGGGCGCAGGTGCCCGCACTGGTGGCTGGCGTGGACAGCTCCACGCAGGGAACCAAGGTGGTGGTGGTCGAGGCGGGGACCGGCGCGGTGGTGGCCGAGGGCCGCGCGCCCCACCTCGTGACCGGCACGGGGGGCGCGCGGGAGAGCGACCCGCGCGGGTGGTGGGCCGCGCTCGGCGAGGCGATCGCGGCGACCGGCTGCGCCGCGGCGATCGACGCGATCTCCGTCGCGGCGCAGCAGCACGGCCTCGTCGCGCTCGGAGGCGACGGGCGAGCCGCTCCACCCGGCGATCCTCTGGAACGACACCCGCTCGGCCCCCGACGCCAGAGCGCTGGTGGAGGCGCTGGGAGGGCCGGAGGCCTGGGCCGAGCGCCTCGGCAGCGTGCCAGCGCCGAGCTTCACCGTCACCTCCTGGGCATGGCTGCGGCGCACCCGGCCGGAGATCGCCGGCCGGGTGCGCGCGATCCGGCTCCCCCACGACTACCTCACCGAGCGCCTCACGGGCCGTGCGGTCACCGACCGGGGCGACGCCTCCGGCACGGGGTGGTGGTCGCCCGCCGAAGGCCGCTACGTCGCCGACGTCCTCGACCTGCCGCAGGTCGGCCTCGACCCGGGGATGCTGCCGCACGTGCAGGGGCCCGGCGAGCCCGCCGGGCCGGTCACCGACGCGGCCGCGCGCGAGCTCGGCCTGCGGGCGGGCATCCCCGTCGGACCGGGCACCGGCGACAACATGGGCGCCGCGCTCGGCCTCGGGCTCGCGCCGGGGGTGCCGGTCGTGAGCCTCGGCACCTCAGGCACCGCCTACGTGGTCTCCGACACGCCGACGGCAGATCCCACCGGGACGATCGCCGGCTTCGCCGACGCGTCGGGCGGCTACCTGCCGCTCGCGGCGACGCTCAACTGCACTCTCGCCATCGACCGAATCGCCGGGTGGCTCGGCCTCGACCGCGAGGACGTCGCCGACGACACCGACGTGGTCGTGCTCCCCTACCTGGGGGGCGAGCGCACGCCCCACCTCCCCGCCGCCGGCGGCACGTTCGTCGGCCTGCGCGACGACACACGGCCCGGGGAGATCCTGCTCGCCGCCTACCGCGGCGCGGTGGCGTCGCTCCTCGGAGCCGTCGATCTGCTCGCCGACCAGGGCTCGGGCATCGCCCCGGACGCCCCGCTCGTCCTGATCGGCGGCGGCGCCGCGGGGCGGACGTGGCGGCGCGTCGCGTCCGAGCTGTCGGGGCGCCCGCTCCGGATCCCGGACGCGCGGGAGCTCGTCGCGATCGGCGCGGCCGCCCAGGCGGCCTCGTGCCTCGGCGGCGATCCCGCGGACGACATCGCCCGCCGCTGGCGCACCGGCGACGGCACCCGGATCCCGGCGGTCGAGCGCGACGTGGAGAGCCTCGCGGCCATCCGCCGGGTCCTGGCGCTGGCCCCCGCCCTCTACCCCGAGGACCCCTCCTGAGCGCCGCTGCAGACGGTCAGATCCCCGCGGCGGCCCGCGCCGTCTCGATGATCTCGAGCCCGGTCACGGAGTCGCGCGGGTCGACGGGGGGCGGGACGCCGTCGCGGATGCTCCGCGCGACGCCCGCGTAGAAGGCGGGGTAGTCGCCCGGCTCGGTCTCGACGGCGCGGGTCGAGGCGCCGTCGCTGAGGCGTCCCCACGCCTCGGCCGGCATCCTCCCCCACCCGGCCCCGCCGGGACGGGCGCCGGCGGCGAGGGCGTCCTCCTGGCCGTCCAGCCCGTCGATCTCGTAGGTGCCGGCCAGCCCGAGAAGACGCATGCGCGGGCCCGGAGACGCCTCGACCATGCTCGCGCCGAGGTGGGAGCGCTCCCCGCCCGCGTGGACGAGCGATACGAGCATGTCGTCATCGACGACGGCGCCGGGACGGCGCATGTCGATTTCGGCGTGGACCGACACCGGCGGGCCGAAGAGCACGATCGCCTGGTCGATGAGATGGCTGCCGAGGTCGGCCAGGACGCCGCCCGCCTCCTCGACGCCGGCCCTCTCGCGCCAGCGGTCGGCGACCTCGGGGCGCCATCGGTCGAAACGCGACTCGAAGCGGACGACCGGCCCCACGGCCCCCTCGCGGACCAGGCGCCGCACCGTGAGGAAGTCGCCGTCCCAGCGGCGGTTCTGGAAGACCGTCAGCATCACCCCGGCGGCCTCCGCCTCCTCGACCAGGGCCCGTCCTGAGGCCGCAGTCGGGGCGAACGGCTTGTCGACCACGACGGCGATCCCGGCGGCGATCGCCGCCCGGGCGAGCGGCACGTGGGCGCGGTTGGGCGCCCCCACGATCACGAGATCGAGGTCACCCGGCGACTCCCAGAGCCGGTCGGCGCTCTCCACGACGCGCGCTCCCGGGTGGTCGGCCTGCGCCGCCGCCCGGCGCTCGGGATCGGAGGTGACGATCGCCGTGATCCGCATGTCGGGCTCGGCCGCGACCAGGGGCGCATGGAAGACGCGCCCGGCGAGTCCGTAGCCGATGATCGCGACGCGGAGCGGGAACGGGCTCACGAGCGGTACCTCCAGCGGGAAGGCCTGCGGGATCGGGCCCGGACCCTACTCGTCGATCCTGGCGATTCGCCCTTGCCCGGCACGGCGGAACCGCCGGACAATGCCCGGTGCCCCAGCCCCCGGAAAGGGACGAGATCCATGTTCGAGATGCCACCGCCGCCGTCGCGGCCAGATACCCCCAGGGGCCGAGGGGCGTCCCTGTTCCGGGCGCGCGCGATCGCGGCGGCGGCCGCGGTGGGCCTGGTCCTCACCGGGGGCGCCCACGCCGCGGGGCCGGGCACGCTCGACCTGCTGACCGACGCGGGGGTCCAGCTCGACGGCGCCACCGCCGCGGAGAAGGCCGGCCTGGCCGTCGCCGGTGCGGGCGACTTCAACGGCGACGGCCGGCCCGACCTGCTCATCGGGGCCCCCGAGGCTGGGAACAACGGGCGCGCCGCGTCGGGCTCGGCGTACCTGGTGCTCGGTCAGACGGGCCCGGTCCGGCTCGACCTCCTGAACCCCGGGACGGCGGGCGTGCGCTTCGACGGCGCCGCGGCCGGGGACGGCGCGGGCTATTCGGTGGCCGCAGCGGGCGACGTGAACGGCGACGGCCGCGCCGACGTCCTCGTCTCGGCCCGCGCGGCCGACAACAACGGACGCACCACGTCGGGTTCGGTCTACCTGATCCTCGGAACGGCGAATCCGGTGAACCTCGACCTGGCGAACCTCGGCACCGCGGGGGTGCGTATCGACGGTGCCGCCGCCGGAGACCTGACGGGCACCTCGGTCGCCGGGGCCGACGCGAACGGCGACGGGCGGCCCGACCTGCTGATCGGGGCCAACCTCGCCGACAACAACGCCCGCGCCAACTCGGGCTCCGTCTATGTCGTCTTCGGCACCGCGAGCCCGGCGAACGTCGACCTGGCGAACCTCGGCACCGCGGGCGAGCGCATCGACGGCGCCGCCGCCAACAACGGGGCGGGCGTGTCGGTCGCCGGAGCGGGCGACGTGAACGGCGATGGAAGCCCCGACCTACTCGTCGGAGCACCCGGGGCGGGGAACAACGGCCGAGCCGGATCCGGCTCGGCCTACCTGATCCTCAAGCCGATCCTGGGCAACGTCAACCTGGCGAGCCTCGGTGCCGCGGGCGTGCGCTTCGACGGCGCCGCCGCCGCCGACGCCGCGGGCAGTTCCGTCGCCGGGGCGGGCGACGTCAACGGCGACGGGCGTGCCGACGTCCTCATCGGGGCGCCGTTCGCCGACAACAACGGACGCGACTTCTCCGGTTCGGCCTACCTCGTCCGCGGGCGGGCGGCCCCGGTCACCCTCGACCTGGCCGGCCTCGGGACGGCCGGGGCGCGCTTCGACGGCGGGGCGGCGTTCGACTTCGCGGGCACCGCGGTGGCCGGAGTGGGTGACGTCAACGGCGACGGCCGTGCCGACCTGGCCGTCGGGGCGCCCGGAGTGGACGGCAACGGACGCAGCGCCTCGGGTGCGGCGAACCTGATCTTCGGCCAGGCGACTCCGGCCGGCCTCGACCTGGCGAGCCTCGGGGCCGCCGGGGTGCGCATCGACGGCGCCGCCGCCGACGACGGCGCGGGCACGTCAGTCGCCGCGGCGGGAGACGTCACCGGTGACGGCCGCGCCGACATGCTCATCGGGGCGCCCTCCGCCGACAACAACGGGCGCTTCGCCTCCGGCTCGGCATACCTGGTGCGCTTCGCCACCCCTTCCCTCAGCTACCCGCAGGCCGCCCTCACCGTCGGCAGTCCCGCGACCCTCACCCCGGCCGTGACGCGCACCGGCTCCCCGGCCTTCACGGTCGCGCCCGCGCTCCCGGCAGGGCTCGGCCTCGACCCCGCGAGCGGCGTGATCTCGGGCACCCCGAGCGCGGCGGGCACCTCCCAGCACACGGTTCAGATGACCGACCTGGCGGGGACAGCGTCCGCGACGTTCGCGATCACGATCGCCGCCCAGGGAGCGGTGGCCGGACTGCCCGTCGGGGCGCTCTGCGCGACGCCCGCGCCGGTCAACACCTCGACCCCGGGGAAGGTCACCCTCACCGTCCAGCAGCTGGCCATCAACCAGAGGATCGGCCAGGCCGCCATCCGCCGGCTGAACGCCATCGAGGCCTGGTTGAACGCCGGGGTCGTGGCCGGGGACATCTGCGGCGGCGGCCTCGGGGCGAGCGAGTTCGCCCCCTCCGTCGTGACGGCGGCCGGACCGGCCCAGACCGTCGGCGCGCCGACGCCGCGGTCACTGCAGATCGCGAAGCCCGTGCCCAAGAACGCCACCTTCACCCTGAGCGCCCGGCAGATGCTGATCGATCAGCGTATCTACCAGGCCGCCCTCCGCCGGGCGCGCGGCCTCGAGGCGCGACTCGGGGGAGCGCTCACGGGCGGCGACATGCGCGACGGCCAGGTGGGCGGACCGCAGCTCGCCGTGGGCCTCGTGATCGGCAGCGCGGCATCCTCGCCCGCGCCCGCGGCCTCCACGACAACGGTCGCGCCACGGACCGGCGGAAGCCCCGGGGAGGTCACGCTCTCGACGAGGCAGCTGGCGATCAACCAGAAGATCGCCCAGGTCGGGGTGCGCGAGGCCAACGCGCTGAGGGCACGCCTGCAGACCGGCCTGAGCGGAGCGAACTTCGCCGACCGGTCGCTGACGGCGGCCGACCTCGCCCCCGGGCTGGTGCCCTGACCCGGGCCGGTGCTGTGACAGCCGCCCTGGGCCGCACCCGCCCGCCTGTGCCTCCCGATGTAGGAGGATCGGGAGGCACAGGTGGGCGGGATATCATCCGGCCGCTGACAACACGAAAGGGAGCGGCATGGACGAGATCGGGCCGGTCGACTACGCGATAATCGCGTTCCCCGGCAGCAACTTCACGGGGCGCATCGCGCCCGCCCTCGCCGAGCTGGTCAACGCGGGGACCGTCCGGATCATCGACGCCGCCTTCGTCAGCCGGGACGAGACCGGGATCGTCGCGGGCTTCGAGCTCACCGAGCTCGACCCGGAGGTCCAGGCCGGCTTCGCGCGGGCCGGGGTGGAGGTCACGGGCCTCTTCAACGAGGACGACCTGATGGCTGCCGGCGAGGAGCTCGAGCCCGGCTCGTCGGCGCTGCTGCTGGTGTGGGAGAACATCTGGGCGCGGAAGATCGCCGACGCGGTGAGGGCGGCCGACGGGGAGCTCCTGGACTTCGGCCGGATCCCGCACGAGGTCGTCCAGGGCGCCCGCGAGTGGGCGCTGTCCAACGGAGGGGAGTCGTCATGAGGCGAGGTCGCAGGGGTCCCGGTCTGGTCGGCGCCATGGCGCGGACGGCCGTGATCGCGGGGACGGCGACCGCCGTCTCGGGCAAGGTCGCCCGGAACCAGCAGCAGAAGTACGAGTCCCAGCAGGGGGCCGCGGCACCCGAGGCGGCGCCCGCACCGGCCCCCGCGGCGGCGGCGGAGGACCCGATCCTGGTCATCCAGAAGCTCGCGGCCCTGAGGGACCAGGGGATCCTCACCGAGGAGGAGTTCACCGCCAAGAAGGCCCAGATCCTCGGGATCTGAGGCGTCGGGGTGCCCCGTCCGGACGGAACGGCGTAGGAGTCGAACCTACACTGTAAATGAGCACTTTCCTGAAAGCCGTGTACCCACGGGTATACCCATGCTGGCGACGCTCAGTGCGCGTCGCATGCGATCACCAAGCCCTCAGCACCCCCGTGATCAACCGGCGCGCACGCGGATCGCCTCGGACACACTGATCTTCTCCTCCGCAGCGCGCAGGAGAAGCTCGCGCCTGAGCCCAGGATCCAGACGAACTGACTCCGCCGAGGCGGCCGCCGAGCCCATCCGCGGGCGACCGCCCCTGCAACGCCGGAACTCGTCGGCGTCGTAGCCGCGCTCGGCCTCGGCGGCCATCCGCTCGACCATCTCATCTGTGATGGGCGTACCGTCGGCCGTGGTTCCATGAGTCTGCGGCATCGTCACGGTCTCCTGGCCGACCGCGCCATGACGCGAAGAGGCCCCTGCAGCCGATCTCGCGCCCGATGACGACGTGCGTGTAGCGGTTCGCGGTGGTCGCCAGATCGCGCTGGCCGGCCCACTCGCCGATCTGCGCCCAGGAGTGCCCCTCCCGATGCCAGAGGGAGACTCGGCGGTGACGTAGATCGTGCGGGCTCCACAGAGGCGTTCCGGTTGCCTTGCAGGCCCGCGCGATCTCCCTTCGCAGGTTGGCCTGCGCCAGCCATCCGAACACGCGGGCCTCGAGGTCGCGATCCTCCTGGGGCATCAGATCGACAACCGCAGTGAAGACGTCTGCCGGCACGGGTACCCAGCGGCCCCGACGACCCTTCTCGCGCTGGCGAGCCACCCGCCAGCGGCTCTCGCGGGTGTCGAGATCACCCCAGGTGAGGCTCTCCAGCTCACCGACGCGCATTCCGGTGGCGTCAAGGACTACCAACAGCAGTCGGTAGCGAGGCGCCACGGCCCCGAGGACCGCCTCCACTGCCTCCGCATCCGGGGGCTCGATTTCCTCGCGAACGTCCCGTGGAAGCCGCACCCGTCGATCGCGGGCCGGATTCGGGGCGATTCCCTCGTGGTCGAGCACCATCGCCAGAGCGTCGACGATCTTGCGCGTGTAGCCGGGCGTGTACGCGGCGGCCAACGTGCCGACCCATGCGGCGACCTCGGCCGGGGTTATCGATCCCGGCTCGCGCCCCCCGAAGGCTTTGAGGACGTGAACCAAGGACTTGCGATGGACGTTGGCGGTGTTCGCGGCGATGTCGATACGGCTCGCCTGCCAGCGCGCCGCCGCGTCGGTCAGCGCCACCGGCGCCCGATCCCGAAGGCCGCGGACGTCGGGTACCCGCATCGCCGCCAGCTCACCCGACACCCAGCGCGCGCGTGCCTCGGCCTCCCGGCGCGTCCTGAAACTCCCGGCGTATCGATGGGTTGTCTCCGCACCGCCGAGCCGAAACCGAACCCGGTAGCGGACCGCACCCGAAGCGAGGGACACCTTCAGGATGTGAACGCTGGCCATCGTCTCGCGAGCCTATGGCCTGACGCGAGAGCCGGCGTACGTGTGCTCGGCGAGAAGGCGGGCAACGTCCTCGCGCCGGACGAAGACCTTGCGGTGGCCGGGTAGCGCGACCACGGGCAACTTCCCGAAGACCCAATCGACCGTCGCTCGACCAAAGCCGGTCTCCGCCGCCAGCTGCTTCCGGTCGAGTAGCTCGGGGAGCCGCCCGCTCATCCGTCACGCACCGTTGCCCATGCGGGTGATGGTGGTGTCGACTCCCACGATCTCGGGAAGAAGGCCCGTCATTCAGCAGCCCGAGCCTTCCTCGCGCTCCGCGACCCCTCCGGCGTGTCCTTCCGGGGAACCGGCGGCACCGGGGGCTCCACCGCCCCGATCACGGTGATGTCGAGGCGCGGCGGCGCGAGCGCGCCGAGCACCCCTCCGAGGGCGTCGGTGATCTTCTGTGCCTCGGAGAGCACGTGGCCGGCCAGCTCGGGCAGGCGCTCGTCGGGAAGATCGGAGGCGAGGCCGCCGATCCCGATTGCCGCGACCGCCGCACCCCGGTGGTCGCGCACGACCGCGCCGATCGATCGGCGGCGAACATCGAGCTCGCCGTCCTCCAGGGCCCAGCCACGTTCCCTGGTGATGGCGAGGTCTGTCTCCAGCTCTCGGCGATCGGTGATCGTCCTGGAGCTCCAGGCATCGAGCACCACCTCATCGAGGACCGAGGTGCGGTGCTTCGGCCAGGAGGGCCTTGCCGAGCGAGGTCGCATGAGCCGGGAAGGCGCGACCGAGGGCGAGGTCGGGGCCGCGGGTCTGCTCGACGAAGACCACCCGCGATCCGACGAGCTTCGCCACCAGGCCGTGCATGCCGGTCAGCGCATGAAGAGCGGGCACGCTCGCCCTGAAGGCCTCCCAGTGGCTCACGGTCGAGATGGCCCTCTCGGTCAGCTCAGCCAGGCGACGGGCGCCGAGCCGATAGCGCTTGTCGATCAGGCCGGTCTCGACGAGCCCTGACTCCTGCAGGTGCAGGATCAGCTTGTGGGCGTTCGGAGTGGCGAGGCCGATCCGCGCGGCGATCTCGGGCAGTGCCAGGTCGGGGGACTCGGCGAGTACGTCGAGGATCTGGAGCGTCTGCTCGACGGCCTTCACCCGGTAGTGCTCGGAGGAGGCCAGAGGCGGCGGCTGGCGGCGCCTCACCACGAAGAACCGCCTACTGCGTGTCCTTGCCCCCGTTGCGCACGTAGCGCCCCGCTGGATCGGGATCCGAGGAGAGGTACTGCCGAAGGGCCGAGGCAGAGGTGCGCCACTCCTGCCCCTCCTTCCAGGCCGGGAGACGATCGGCGGCGGCCTCGTGATAGATCGTGTTCGGCTCGACGCGAAGGAACTCGGCGGCCTCGAGAGCCGACAGCTCGACCGGCGACTCCGGGAAGGCCGGCCCGAGAGCGCCGGCTCGGCCGGGCCGCGCAACCTGCGCCCCGGCGTCCAGCGGGCGGCGACGGCCTCGGCGAGGAACCTCCACTCCTTGCCCACCCGGCGCGCCGGAAGGCGGCCCTGCCTCGCGGCGCGATGAACCGAGTTGCGGTGCATGCCGAGCCAGTCGGCGACCTCGTCGATCGTCAGGACTGGCTGAGGTTGTTCTCCGCTCATGGGCGGCAGACTGCCGCACGCGAGGGCGGGTGGCGAGGGTGTGGAGCACGTATCGAGTATGCCCCCGCGGTCAGTGGACTGTCTAGGGAGCGCGGTTGGTGGTCGCACTCCCTTCCAGCTTGCTGCGTCTTGAGGGTGAGCGACTCATGCCGACACATTCCAGGCTCGGAGCACCTGTCGGCACCCCTGCGGGCGCGCGACCGCGAGGAGTACCGGAGCCGTCGCGATCTCCCGGCGGGCGGACGGTCGATGCCGCCTCGCTCCACCCGCTCGCAGGCGAACCTAAGACGATCGAAGGCCACACGCCCGCCCCCTGAGATCAAGGCACCGGATCCGTGTTCAGAAGCCGACCCCTAGAACGAGGCCCTCGAGGGCCTCCACCGGGGGTGGCCTGTCCCGGTTGCCCGCCACCAGATCACGAATAAGCTGCCCGTGGAGAAGGTCCGCCATCGCCACCGCGTGGTGGTGGTCGGTGGCGGTCCGGGTCCGCCGATCGGCACTGAGGATGGCCCTGATCCTCTTGTAGCGCGGAGCGAGGATGACATCTTGGAGCGCGGCGGCGATCTCATGGCTGAACGCGCTCTCCTGCAGGACGGCTCGCAGAAACGCCCTGTCTGGCCCGAAGACGAGGGCCTTGTAGTCATCGCTCAGCGCCTCTGCCAGCGCGCCCGCCAGAGAGGTGCCAGAGACGCTCTCCACCTCGCACCGAAGATCGGCGATCGCGGCGAGCACGATCTGGGTCTTGTCGGGCCAGCGCAGATAGAGGCTCGGCTTGCCCACGCCCGCCCGTGCGCTGATCGCCGAGACCGAGGCTCCCCTGACACCCAGCTCGCCGGTGAGCGCTCGGGCGGCCAGAAGGATCCGTCGATCCAGATCGGGGTCGCGCTTTCGCCCCGCCCGAGAACGTGGCCGAGGCTCCTCGAAGTTCAGCAGCAGTTCGGAGCATATGCTCACCCCAGAGCTTCGAACAGCCGCAGACGCCACGGCGCAACCCTTCTGCGGGGGCGTCGCCGTTTCCATCCCGGCGGCCCCGTCGAAGTCGATTCCCGCCAACCGGTCTGCGCGAGGATCTCCCGGCGGGCTAGGCGACTTTCGAGTCGAACCGGAGCAACCGCCAACCGCGCACCGAGGGGTAGCAGCAGACGCCCCACGGTCTGGACGGTGGGATTGATCTCGCCGCGTTCGATACGACTGATCTCCGACTGCCCGATCCCCGAGACGCTCGCGAGCTGCTTCTGGGTCATGCCGAGACCGGTGCGGCGGGCGATCAGCTCCGCGGCCAGGCTGAAGCGCGCCTCGAGCGCGGCCAGCTCGGCGACGGCCGCGGGCCCCTCGGCCTGCGCCTCCGCCTGGATGTCGTCGATCAACTGCTCGAAGTCACTCATCTCAGCTCTTTCCTCGGCTCCGGCGAGTATGGGCTTTAGCGCATACCAAGGTCAAGCCGCTCCTCGCCGGCGGCGGAACTCGCGAAGCCGCGACACGGCGAGGCGGATCTCCGCCTGCTGTCGCTTGCCACTGGCGTCCTTGCCCTTGTCGTAACCGCCGAGGAGAAGGATCAGCTTGTCGCCGTGCGGGTGGAAGAAGACCCTCAGCAGGATGTCCTCGGAGCGGTCGCCACCGAAACGCGCGCGAGCCTCCGCCTCGCTGATCCCGTGGATCTCGGCCTCGAGGTTGATCACCGCCTTGCCGCTCATCCTCAGCCGGAACTCATAGACGCCCTCGGCGTGGACCTTCTTGCCCCACGAGCTTCGGCAGACCGCGACTCCGTTCACTTGCAGGACGGTGCGCATCGCGGTGCCGAGAGCGCGACGCTTGATCGGTGTGAGGTCCTCCTTGATCCAGTCGAGGACCGGGCGTCGCTCGCCCTCCTCGTAGAACTCGATCTCGAAGATCCTCGGAGGGCTGTCGGGAGATCCGGGCACGGGTCCAGTATCCACGCGCTACCGGTCGCGCCCGAGGTCGCGTTCGGCAACGGGCCGGTCGCGAGGGCGGTCGATCGACGGTCGGGCGCGGACCGCCCTATCCCGACCGCCCCAGGCGTCGAGGCGCTCCTCGATGGAGGCCAGCTCGACGCCCACCTCGCGCGCCGCAGCGCGGGCACGCTCTGCCCCATGCGACCGATCGGCCGCCGGCCCGAGACGCACCAGCTCGGCTTTCGCGGCTCGGGAGGCGGCCAGATGGCGCTCCCGATCTCGGCGGGCCTGGATAGCGGACGCGCGGGCCTCCGCTCTCTCGCTGCGGCGCCATAGGGGTAGTCCATCGAGCCGCTCGGACAGCCGGGCCTCTCGCGCCCCTGCCTCCATCGTCCCGGCCTCAGCGCGCGCCACCGCCGCCCGTAGGTCGGCGACCCGGGCCAGTTCCTGGTTGGGCACCGCAGCCGCGTCGTGCCGCACCGACTCCCGCTCAGCCCGCAGCTCCTCGGCCCGTGCGATCAGCCTCTCGGGCGTTGCCGCATCGAGGTCGGCCCGCGCCGCATCCGTCGCCGATCCCCGGTCCGCCGGATCCACCAGGTCGAGCGCGAGCGACTTGGCCTGCGAGCGCGACCAGGCCCGGGCGAGAGCCTCTTCGACGTTCTCCGCTTCGTGGTGGACGACGAACACCTGTAGGTCATGGCGCTGGCGCGATCCCGCCACATAGGCCCACTCGGCCCCCCCACGCTCGGGACTGGCGAGGACGAAGGTGCGATCGACCGACTCGCCTTGGGAGACATGCCCGGTGAGGGCGTAGCCGTGGCGGGCGTGGGCCAGGTAGTCGGCGGGGATGCGGACGATCTCGCCGTGGTCGGTGAGCAGATCCAGATACTCGGCGTGGCGGCCGAGATCGACGACCGTCCCCTGGGTGCCGTTGCGCACCCCGAGGGCGTAGTCGTTTCTGCGGCACACCATCCGATCGCCGATCGCCCACTCGGTTCCATGAGCAGTCATCCGTCGATCGGAGGTGAAGCCCCACTGCTCACGCCACTGCCGCGCGAGTCGGTTCAGCTCGGCGACGTCGTGGCGATCGTGGGCCAGCATCAGGTTGCGCCCGGGTGAGTCGAGCTCTGCCTTTGCCCAGGCGCCGACAAGCGCGATGCGTGCGTCGCGCGCGTCCTCGAAGGACTGGAGGCGCCCGGACTCGGAGAGCAGCTCCACCGCGTCGGCGGCGCGGCCCTCGGCGAGGTGGCGTGCGACATCGCGCTGCAGCTCGGTCTGCTGTCTGCGGTTCTCGGTCAGCTCCACCGCGCCCAGGCGATCGGCGAGCGCGGCGAAGCCACCGCCGGCATCGATCGAGGGAAGCTGAGCGCGGTCACCGACGAGCACCAGGCGCGCCGAGCGCCTGAGAGGCGTCGTGCCGTATTCCGCCAGCCCCCCGTCGAGCACCTGGGCGCGCGTTTCCTCGTGTCGCCCTGGGGCCAGAGCGGCGGGGTCTGCTATCTGCGCGCCACCGGGCACGGTGAGGCGGCAGCTTCCGGGGGAGCGGCAGCTCCGCGCGACCGAAGTGCCGGTCGGGGAACGACATCCGAAATGCGGCTCGCGGCATCGGCGACCCTGACAGCCGCGTGGCCGTGACCGCAGCCGAGGTCGAGCACGTCCATCCCCCTCGCAGGCGCTCGGCGAGCCCGGGGACGGCGGCGAGCAGGGCGTCCAACGCGTGGTGGTGGTAGCACTGGCTGAGCTCGGCCTGCCAAGCCCGCAGACTCACGACATCGGAAGGGGCGCCGGTCGGGCCTAAAGGGAGGGGGTCGTGGCCGTTCTGGGCGGCTGCCGCCCCCTGACCCCCAACTGTGTCCGGGTATGGGCAACTGCTCTATCAGCATGATCGTCGGGTCCAGGCGCGCCGATCAAACCCGCATAGCCCGAACCCGATGGACGAGGAGTCGAACACGATGCGGATCAAGTCACGACGTCTTCAAGGAGTGCTCGTGGGGCTGCTTGCGGCCCTGGCCATGCCGGCCGCGGCGCAGGCCGCCTGCTCGGCGCAGCCCGTTTCCAGTCCCTCCACCCCCTTTGCCCAGTTCGCCGACAATGCCCTGTACGGGTTGGCGCCCGGAGGCGGTTTCGAGGCGGGCATGGCGGGCTGGACGTTCAGCGGCGGCGGCTCGGTCGTCGCCGGCAACGAGAGCTTCTCGGTGCGCAGCGCCGCCGACCAGCGGTCGCTCCGGCTGCCCCTGAAGGCGATGGCCGTCTCCCCGACGTTCTGCGTCTCGCTCGAGCACCCGACGCTGCGGCTGTTCGCGCGCCAGGTGACCGGCAGCCCCGGCCAGCTCAAGGTCGAGATCATCTACTCCGGCAACAAGGTCAAGAAGGCCGGCCTGTTCGCGAACAACGGCCAGTATGCGAAGTGGGCGCCGAGCCCGGTGCTCCCGCTGGCCAATGAGCTGCCGTTGAACCTGATGGCCCTCGGCGCCACGGACGTGCAGCTGCGGATCACCGCCGACTCCGGGGGCACCTGGGAGGTCGATGACGTCTACATCGACCCGCGGGCCCTGTAGCCGGCGCACGACCCTTCAAGGCCACGACTCGGGGTGCACTCTCGGGTGCGCCCCGAGTCGTGGGGGACGGCTCTCAGCCCCGGCTCTGACGGACGAGTGATCCGCCGCATCCACCCCGAGAAGCCGCCGGATCGCAGGCGCCGCCGTCGTGTCCGGCGCGGCCCTCGGGGCGACGCCGACGCTCGGCGCGACCACCACCTGCACCCGCCGCCGCTCTCACAGCCCTTCCTCGGCCTGGGTGACGCGAACTTCTGCACCCTCGCCCGGCGGCGACTTCGCGAGCGCGAGCGGCGGATGGACGTTCAGCGGCGGCGCCCAGAGCGCCTGGACGCTCTCCAACCCGATGAACGTCCAGCCGACCAACGTCGCCGGCTGGCAGCAGGTGCGGTTCACCCTCATCGCCGGCGGCAACACCAGCCGCTTCCAGGTGGACGACCCCTGGGTCGATCCGCGGGCGCTGTGGGCCGAGCACTGGTCCCGACTGGCCAGGGACCCGAAGCACCCGAACCCCGGCCTCCCGTTCAGCAGGAGTACCAGGGTTCGGGCATCTCGGGTTCTCAAGACCGAGGCGCCCGTTGTCGATTCCGTCAATGCCCCCGGGTGGACGGAGCCGGGGCCACCAAGCCTGCCCTCCTCGCCCGCTCCCAGACCGTCGCCGTCTTCGCTCCCGTCAGCTCTCAAGGCTTCCCGCGATCTCAATACCCCCGCACATCCCCGATCCGGACCCCCAGACCAGCTTCGCCGGCGGGCGAGCCTCGCGCCCGCCACACGACCACGAGACCCGTCCGGCCGCCCGATGACGGCTCGCGCGAATACCCCCAAGCCTGCCGTGCCTGAGGAGGCCGTCCCGCAGCACGGGACCGTCCCCGACATGCTCGACCTCTACTGGGCGCCGAAGCCGGCGCCCTTCACGAGGCGCGGCATGGTCGGCGGGCTGCTCGCCGCCGGCGCCTTCCTGGTGGTCGCGCTCGCGGCGCTGCTGACGATCGACGCCCCGGCGCGCGCATCGGCGCTCGAGATCCTGCTGCTGCTGGTCGTCTACGTCCTGGCCACCCAGGTCCGCTTCGAGTTCGGTCCGAGCTTCGTGCTGCCGACCGAGCTCACGCTCGTGCCGCTGCTGTTCCTCGCGCCCGCTGGGAGCCGTCCCGCTGCTGGTGGCCGGGGCCATGACCGTGGGCAACGCCGTCTGGGTCGTGCGCGGCCGTCTGCCGGCGGACCGCCTCGTTTCGGCGGTCGCCGACAGCTGGCACGTCATCGGCCCGGTCGGCGTGCTCGCGCTCGCGGGCGCGCCCGCACCATCGCTGGGGGACTGGCACGTGTACACGGCCGCCTTCGGGGCTCAGATCCTGATCGAGGGGCTCGTGCTCTCGGTACGGGAATGGGTGGATCGCGGCATCCCGCTCCTGCGCCACGTGATCGAGCTCGGCGAGGGACAGGCCGTCGACGCCCTCCTGTTCTGCGGCGGCCTGGTGGCCGCGGCGGCGGCGACCGCGACCGGTCAGCCGGCGTGGGGTCTTCTGACCGCGCCGTTCATCGGCCTGCTCGCCCTGCTGGATCGTGGGCGCCGCCAGCGCATCCGGATCAGCCAGGAGCGGTTGGTGGCCCTGGAGGAGGCGAGGGCGCGCGGTGAAGCCGCACTCGAGCGCGTGGGCGAGGCCATGGGCGCCCGCCTCGACACCGGGGCGCTCCTCGATCTCGGAGTCCGCAGCGCGCTGGAGGCCGTCGGGGCCGACGGAGCCCTCGTGCGCGTGGAGGGCGCCGCGCTGACGAGCGTGGGGGATCCGATCGGCGCGACGGCGGAGGCCGTCGGCCGACGTGCGCTCGACCGGAACGCCCCCGAGACCGGCGACGACGACGGCCGCCGCGCGCTCGCGATCCCCGTCGCCGGACTGCCCGAGCCGGCGGTGATGGTCTGCGCCCGGTCGGGCGCCCCGTTCTCCCCCGAGGAGCGGCACCGGCTCCTGACCCTCGTCGCGCAGCTCGGCGCCGCGCTGCAGGGCGCGACGAACCACGAACGCATGCGCCGCCAGGCCGAGACGGATCACCTCACGGGGCTCGCCAACCACCGGCGGTTCCAGGAACTGCTCGCGGCCGCCGTCGATGGCCATGGTCCGGCCGGCACCTCGCCCGGGCTCCTGCTCGTGGACCTGGACCACTTCAAGCGCGTCAACGACACCTACGGGCATCAGACGGGGGACGTCCTGCTGGAGGCCGTCGGGCGGCTCCTGCGCGAGTGCTGCCGCTCCGGCGACCAGGCGGCGCGGTACGGGGGCGAGGAGCTGGCGGTGGTGATCACCGACACGACCCCCGCCGAGGCGATGGCCTTCGCCCAGCGCATCTGCGACTCCATCGCACGGCTCCGCGTGCCGGCTCCCGGTGGCCATCAGGTATCGGTCACGGCGTCGGTCGGTGTCGCCGTGCTGGGCGGGGATCTGGACACGGCGACGGCCCTTCTCGCCGCCGCGGATTCCGGCCTCTACGGCGCGAAGCGCGCGGGGAGGAACCGCGTCATGTTCGCGACGGACGACGCCGTGCTCGCGACGGCGGCCGCGGCCGGGCACGGCCCGCTTGACGCGATTCCTGGTGGAGGAGAAGCCCACGATCGGGGGGTCTGATCCCCCCCGCCCGCCGAGCCATCAGCCGCCGGCCCACACACGATCCACGAGGGCGTCCCGGAGGCATTCATCGAAACCGCAGACGGCCCGGCCCCCTGGCCGCCCGCCCTGGGGCACGCGGCCAGGGGGCCGCCTTCCGGGCCTCGCGTCGCGCCGAGCGGCGGCTGGGGTTCGCCCACACCTGCTGCGGAGGATCCCTCTGCGAGGCCTCCAGGACGCATCCGCTCCGGCCTGCGGCTCCGGGCTCAGGCCGCCCCCGGGCTCTCCCGCGTCAGGCTGAGGGTGAGCCCCGGAGCGGCCGCGGGCGCGGCGCTCCGGGCAGGGGACTCCTCGACGCAGGCGATCAGCACGTCGACCACCGCCGGGTCGAGCTGGCTCCCGGCGCACGCGCGGAGCTCCGCGATGGCGGCCGTGGGCGACATGGCCGCCCGGTACGACCGGGTGGTGGTCATGGCGCTGTAGGCGTCGCAGCACGAGACGATGCGGGCCTCGACCGGGATGTCGTCGCCGGCCAGCCCGTCCGGGTAGCCGCCGCCGTCCCACCGCTCGTGGGAGGCCCGCACCACCAGGCCGACGGCGCGCATGATGCCGCCCACCTGGTCGAGCATGCGATGGCCCTCGATGGTGTGGGTGCGGATGATCTCCCACTCGTCGTCGTCGAGCGGGCCGGCCTTGTTGATGATCTCCTTGGGGATCGCGACCTTGCCGACGTCGTGCAGGAGCGCGCCGAACTCCACGTTGCGGCGCTGCTGCGGCGTGAGCCCCATGGCGTCGGCGACCGCCAGGGAGAGCTCGACGACGTCCTTGCAGTGCTCGCCGGTGTAGGTGTCGTCGGCCTCCACGACGTCGGCCAGCACGAGGGCCGTGCCGCGATATGCGGTGCTCAGCTCGGAGATGCTCTCGAAGCGCCGGCGGCGCTCCGTCGCGAAGAGGCGCAGGAGGGCCAGGAGCGGCAGGAGCAGGAGGATGGAGTAGTGGAGGTCCGGCGAGGCCAGCGCGGCCAGGAGCCCGATCGGGGCGAGGGCCGCGTCAACGGCGTAGATCCACGCGACGTCCGAGATCTGCTCGCGCAGCGTCGCGCCGTGGATGATCCGCTCCCGCAGCGAGGAGGCTCCCAGATCGGTGGCGAACTGCGCGGCCAGGGCGGCCAGCAGCACCAGCGGCGGGGTCGAGCGCGCGTCGGTGGTGGCGGCGAGGGCGAGCACGACCACCGGGCCGACGCTGAACCAGGAGTTGGCGGCTGCGAAGAGCAGGCGCGACGGGGGCGCCTTGCGGCGCAGGACGTCGGGCGCCGCGCCGAGAGCCAGTCCGAGCGCCGTCAGGGGGGCCACGAACGGCAGGGGGATCAGGAAGAGGACGGGCACGAAGACCAGCACGATCGGGACCGTGAAGCCCTCGTGGACCGGGAAGCGGATGCGCGAGGCAAGCGCGAGACCGACGACCGCGACGAGCGCGGGTGCCGCCTCGAAGGGGTTGTCCTGGGGCACGACGAGCGCGAGCACCACGCAGGCGAGGACGAAGCCGCCGCCGATCACCCACTCGGCGACGCGCTCCCGGCGCGTCAGCGCGGGGAGGGCCGGGCCCTCATCGTCGGCGTCGCCCTGGGGAGCTCGTCGCCATCGCGTCAGGAGTTGCCACACCTATGGAGGATCGGCCTCCCGGGGCGGGGCTTGAATCGCGGAGGCCCGTAGAGATTGGTCAACGGGCCCTTCCCAGAGACAGCCGCCGTGCGGCACCCTCGGAGATGCCCGCACCGCTGGAAAGGATTCCAATGTCGCTGAAGAACCGGATCATCGGCCTCGCCGCCGTCGGAGCCGCCGCCCTCGTCCTCGCCCCGACCGCCCTCGCGAAGCCCGCGGCGACCAAGACGGCTTCCACCACCACCACCACCACCAGCGGCTCCACGTCGCTGATCGCGGATCAGCCCTGCACCGCGCCGGCCTCCGCGGTCTTCGCCCCCTGGGGGGACAACGCGCTCTACTCACTCGTGGACGGCGGCAGCTTCGAGGCCGGCTCCCCGGGCTGGAGCCTCTCGGGCGCCGCGAAGGTCGTGCGCGACCTGAACGACGGCAACGCCGCCGACGAGATCGCGGACGCCTACGCGCTGGAGCTCGGCAACGGCGGGTCGGCCACCAGCCCCGCGATCTGCGTGGCCACCGACTCGGCCTCCTACCGCATGTTCGCGAACGCGGTCACCAAGACCAGCTCCCCGAACCTGCGGGTCGAGGTGCTCTTCCTCGGCACGGTCGTCCAGTCCACCGATGTCACGAGCCCGGCCGGCCAGTCGGTCCCGACGCAGAAGTTCGCCCTCGTGCCCTCGATCATCGACACGTACCTCGGGACCTTCACCGCGGGATACTCGACCACGGTGAAAATCCGCGTCACCAGCCTCAACGGCGCGAGCGTCCGGGTGGACGACCTCAACATGGACCCGCGCATGCACTAGGTCGAAGGGCCCCGGCCCCGGCCCCGGCCGGCGCACCGCACGTGGCACGCCCAGGCCACGGACCTTCGGGTCCGTGGCCTGGGCGCGTAGTGGCGGGAAACGAGGCGATCGAGTACCGTCGGCCTCCTTTCCCGCCCGGAGCCTCCGATCATCGACGCATCTCTGCAGACAGGCATGGCCGGCGGCTTCGAGGAGGCGTCGAAGAGCGTCCTCGCCTACCTCCACGGTCGCCTGGGCATGGGGCTGTGGATGGTCACGCGGGTGTCCGGCGAGGACTGGATCGTCCTCACGAGTGAGGACCACGGGTACTCGATCGGGCCCGGCGCAGTCTTCCCGTGGGCCGACTCCTTCTGCTCGCAGATGGTGCAGGATCTGGGGCCGCGGATCGCGCCGAGGTCCGATGACGTGGCCGCCTACCGCGACGCCCCGATCGCCGGCTACACGCCGATCGGCGCCTACGTCGGGGTGCCCCTCAAGGATCTCGATGGGCGCCTGTTCGGCACGCTCTGCGCAATCGATCCCGCACCCCAGCCCGAGGCGCTGAACGACTCGCTTCTCCTGGTCGAGCTCCTCGGCGGGCTGCTGAGCGGCATCCTCTCCCTGGAGCTGCGTGCGGCCGATGCCGAGCGGAGCTCCACGGTGGCGCGACGCGAGGCGATGCTCGATCCGCTCACGCACCTCTTCAACCGCCGCGGATGGGACGTGCTGCTGGATGAGGAGGAGGCGCGTTGCCGCCGCTACGGGCACCCGGCGGCGGTCATCCTGATCGACCTGAACGGCTTCAAGCAGACCAACGACGAGCACGGGCACGCGATGGGCGACGCTCTGCTGAAGAAGTGCGGCCTGGCGATCAGCTCCGCGGTGCGGGACCACGACGTGGCCGCGCGGATCGGGGGCGACGAGTTCGCCGTGCTCGCGATCGAGGCCACCGAGCCGGGCGCGGTCGCGATCGTCGAGCGGATCGAGGCGGCCTTCGCCTCGATGGGGATCGACGCCGCGGTTGGATTCGCCCGCCGGGACCATTCGCGTGGATTGGCCCATGCGATGGACGAGGCCGACGCCCGGATGTACGAGGCCAAGAAGGCCACGCGCGCGCTCAGGACCTGATCGCCTGCCCAGAGGTGGCGGACCCTCAGGCCCGCCACCTCTTCACGCCGGAGGTCGTGGTGACCGTCCGCGTCAGCAGCCTCAAAGCCGCGACGGTCCATGTGGACGAAGGGAGCATGCGGCGATGAGGAACCAGGCCAGCCGTTCCGCCCGTGCAGGGCCACCGCCGACGTCCGCGGGGAGGCTCACAGGCCTGATATCGGAAGGAGCCCCGACGCATCTGAGGCAGCTGGCCGTGACCGTTAGGGACCTCCACGCCCACTAGCCGACCGAGGACCAGCGCTGCATCAGTGCACCCAGATGTACACCCGCGCAGGGATCGTCGGGTTTGTAAGCTGAACATTTGCAGGCGCTTCTGTGGCCGCGCGTCTGCTCACCCGCATTGAGACGCTCGAGTACGCGCTCGAGCTCGGCCCGACCGCGGTCGCCATCAGCCTGCCCATCTGCGTCACCAAGGACTCGAGCCAGTTCCGCTTTCTGTCAAACGTCGTGGGCGGCTCGGCAAGGTCCCGAACCTGAGGGTCGTGGTCCGGTATCAGGGCAAGGACAACAAGAGCTTCGACCTCGCGAGCCCGTCCGGCCTGTCCTCCCCCTCGCCGGCAATCAATCTGGTGGCGGGACAGTTCGCGGACGGGACCACCGTCAACCTCAAGTTCCGCAGCCTCGACAATGCGACGGTGCGCGTGGACGACGTCTACATGGACCCGCGGATGGACTAGGACGCTCGGGTCCGGGGGCTCCGGCACCCAGTTGGCGCCCCGCTCATGCGCTCCCGAGTCGGACCGACCCGGGAGCGATCGACGAGGACCGGGTCCGCGGAATCGCGGGGCGACCATCGACGTATCAGACCGCGCCTGCGCGGTCCGGCGCGTATCCGTCGTGGGTCGTCTCGCCGGCACTGCTACGCCGTGGTATCACCCGTGAGGAGTCCGACGGCGAACAGCCGCTCGAGAGCCTCAGCGACGACCGGGCAGAACTGCTGGCCGGCACAGCGACGAACCTCGGCGATCGCCGCCTCGGCCGAGATCGCCTGCGCATGGGGGCGCCCGCCGGTCATCGCCTCCCACGCCTCCGCGACCGCCAGTATCCGCCCGCCCTCGGGTATGGAGTCCGCGTCCAGGCCGTCCGGATAGCCGGTCCCGTCGACGCGCTCGTGGTGCGCCCGCAGCCATGTCGCCTGCTCGGCATCGAGAGCGCTCGAGGCGATCTCGGCGCCCAGGGACGGATGCAGGCGCACCTGGGCGAGCTCGTCACCCGAGAGTGGTCCGGGCCGGAAGAGAATCCTGTCGGCGATCCCGATCTTGCCCACGTCGTGCAGGAGCCCCGCCTCGCGCAGACGTGCCAGCGGTTCGACCTGCCACCCGAGTGCGGTCCCGAGCCGGACGGCCAGATCGGCGACTCGCTCCGAGTGGCGGGCCGTTGACGGGTCTTTCGCATCGACGATCCGTGCCAGCGAGAGCATCGTGCCCATCGTCTGGGCGCGCCCGATGCGTTCGGTCCGCTCCATCGGGTCGGCTGCACCGTCGATATCGGGGGCGTAGCGACAGCAGAGGTTGCGACCACCCGACTTGGCCCAGTAGAGCGCCTGGTCGGCGCAGCGGAATAGCGTCGCCGGGTCGGATGCCCACTCGAGGTCGCAGATTCCCGCGGAGATGGTCAGCGGGCCGGCCGGACCGAATGGCGTCTGTGCGATCAGGGCCCTCGCCCGCTCGGCCGCCTGCCACGCATCGAGGGCGTCGCAGTCGGGCAGGATCCAGGCGAACTCCTCGCCACCGACGCGCGCGACCAGGTCCCCCGGCCGAGCCTGGGACGCGAGCAGTCGCGACGCCTCCTGGAGCACCTCATCGCCGACGTGGTGGCCATGGTGATCGTTCACGCGCTTGAAGTGGTCGATGTCGAGGACCACCAGCGCCAGGGGTCGCCCGTGCCGGCCGGCGCGCCCGAGCTCCTCGCCCAGGCGCTCGTGGAAGACGCGAAGGTTGGGCAGCCGGGTGAGCTCGTCGGTGGTGGCACGCCGCTCGAGCTCGGCACGCTGTCCGGCGCTCGCGACGGCGACCCCGGCGAGCTCGCAGAATCGGAGCAGGCGCTCCCCGGCATCGTCGGGGATCGCGCCGGCGCGGGGACTGGTCGCAACGACGACGCCCCACAAGGCGCCGCCAGAGAACACCGGCGCGCCGACCGAGCTCAGGACTCCCGACGCCACGACGGCCTTGGCGAGCGGATTGTCGAGCTCCCGGTAGTCGTCCACCCGCGCCGGGACGCCGTCGCGACGGACGCGGGAGAGCACGGAGTCCTCATCCAGGGGAACGCGATCGAGGGTGCCGCCCCCGGGGAAGGGAGTCGCGTCCCTCGCCCAGCAGGCCTCGAGGATCGCGGCGTCGGTCTCATAGCGGCCGACGGCTCCGACCTCGAGCCCGAGGAGTCCGGCGACCTCCTCGGCGATCTTCTGGAGGACCGTCTCGCGGGGCTCCGCTCGGGCGATCATCGCCGCAAGCCGGCCGAAGGCCTCGTGCTCGCGCACGCTGCGGTGGAGCCGCTCGCGGTCCGAGGCGTTCGTGATCGCGAGTCCCACCAGCGAGGCGAAATGCCCGAGCCGCTCCTCGGCGCCGGGCGCGAAGTCGTCCGTGTGGGTACGCGCCGCGAGGATCGCACCCCAGAGGCGGCCTTCGGCGATCACCGGGGCGGCGATGCCCCATCGGAAACCTCGTCCTTCGATCCGCTGCCGGGTCGGATCAGCCGCGTCCAGCTCGGCATAGGAGACCCGGACGGGCAGACCCCTGAGCGCGACGCGCGGCACCGCCCCATCACCGAGAAGAGGGAATCGCGTACCGATGCGGGCCGGGAGATGGCCGGCCGTACCGATCACGACCGAGGCCTCCTCCTCCAGGCGCCAGAGGACGGCGGACTGGGCGGCGAAGAGGTCGCAGATCTCGGCCGCCACGAGGCCGAAGACGACGTCGGGATCGACGGCGCGCGCAGTCGCCTCGGCGACGCGCCACAGGGCCGCCTGCTCCTGCGCGTCTCCGGAGCCGGTCGTCACCGTGCGTCAACCTCCACCCGAACGACCTCCTGCACCCGGACACGTTCTCCCCGTGGACCACCCCTCGCCAGTGTAGGGAGCCGCGCATCACCGGTCGCCGCCGCGAGCTCGCCCGCGGTCCTGCCTCCTTCGACGTCGGCTATCGCGGGACGCCCGGGAGCCCGCGGCCCATGCGCTCGGCAGGGTCAACGGCATCGTTCGGCGCGCCGGTCGCCGACAGCGAGCCGCGCGCCGGCAGCTCGGAGGGGCTCGTCGCGAGACCCGCATCGAGAACGCCCTCCAGGTCTCGGGGCATCACGGGCCTGCTCATGTGGAAGCCCTGGCCGAGGTCGCAGCCGAGCGCGCGCAGGGCGTCGTAGACCGCCTGGTCCTCGATGCCCTCGGCCACGACCCTCATGCCGAGGTTGCGCCCGAGGTCGATCGTCGAGCGCACGATCATCGCATCGGCGGGGCTGGTGGACATGCTGAGCACGAACGACTTGTCGATCTTCAGCACGTTGACGGGCAGGGTCTTCAGGTAGTTCAGCGACGAGTAGCCGCTTCCGAAGTCGTCGATCGACAGGCAGACGCCCATGCCGCTCAGGCGCTCGAGGGTCTCGAGCGCCCGGGCGGGGTTGGCCATCAGAACCGTCTCGGTGATCTCCAACTCGAGGCGATCGGCCGCGACCCCGCACAGATCCAGACAGGCGGCGACGGCGTCGGGGAAGTCGGGGTCGAGGAGGATGCGCGCTGAGATGTTCACCGCCACGCTGACCGAGCGGCCCTCGCGCTCCCAGGACGCCACCTGCTCGAGCGCCCGGTTGAGCACGTGGAGCGTCAGCGGCTTGATCAGGGTGGTGTGCTCGGCCAGGGGGATGAAGTCGCCGGGTGGCAGCAGGCCCCGAACCGGATGCTGCCAGCGCACGAGGGCCTCGACCCCGGCGAACTCGCCCGAGGCCAGATCGACCTTCGGCTGGTAGTGCAGGACGAGCTCCCCCTCCTCGATCGCGCGGCGCAGCTCGCCGATCAGGGCGAGGCGCTCCGGGCTGTAGCTGTCGCGCTCGGAGGCGTAGAGCGCGTGGCCGACCTGATCGGCCTTCGCGCTGTACATCGCCACGTCGGCGCGCTGCAGGAGCTCGGAGAGGTCATCGGCGTGGTCGGGATAGAGGGCGATGCCGATGCTGGCCTCGGTGTCGAGGCTCAGGCCATCGACCACGAACGGCTGGGAGATGGCGGCTCCGAGCGCCTCGGCGACACCCTCGGCCGCCTGGGCGCCGTCCACGCCCGACAGCACGACCCCGAACTCGTCGCCGCCCAATCGGGCGACCGTGTCGCTCTCGCGAAGGGTGCGGCGCAGACGCCGGGCGATCTCCTGGAGCAGGACATCGCCCGACTGGTGCCCGAGGGTGTCGTTGACCTCCTTGAAGCGGTCGAGGTCGATGATCATGACCGCGAGGCGCTCGCCCTGACGACGGGCCCGGAGCAGCGCCTGCTCGGCGCGATCGTTGAAGAGGCGCCGGTTGGGAAGCCCGGTGAGGGCGTCGGTGACCGCCTGGCGATGGCTGTCAGCGAGGGCGATGTTCTCGCGGAAGGTCAGGCCGGCGCGCACCAGGCAGACGGCAAGTGCTCCCGCGGCGAGCCAGCTCGCGTACTCGCTGGCGAGGGAATGGCGCTCGTAGGCCAGCAGCGCGAGGGCGCCGGCGGCGACCAGGCCTGGAAGGGCCAGGACGGCCCAGCCCTCGATGCGCCCCTGACGGACCCGGTCGATGGGCTGCCAGGCCGCGAGACCGATGATCACCACACCGAGCGGCCAGAAGAGATCGAGAAGACCTCCCTCGACGTAGGTGTCGGCCGCCACCTGATGCAGGTAGAGGGCGTCTGCGGCGGTGAAGGCGAGGCATCCGAGGCCGAGCACGCCGACGGCCCGCCCGGGGAGCCATCCCAGCACCCCCGCCAGTCCGCCGAGGAGCGCCAGGATGAGGAGATCCCCCAGGGGATAGGCGAGGTTGGTCGCGACGGCGGCCGCGCTCCCTTCGCTCGTGGCGATGATCCGGGGCAGCAGCAGCGCCACGCCTGAGGCGGCGATGAGGAGTGACGCGGCGAGGCCATCGAGCCACTGACTGGCGTGGAAGCGGCGCACCCGGGCGCGCACCAGGAGGACGATCCCCGCGTAGACGAACGGGTAGAAGGCCAGGTAGAGCCCGTCGGCGATCGACGGGTACGGCGGCTCGTCGAGCAGCGAGAGCACCCGCCACCAGTAGATGTCCGCGGCCGACCAGCACAGGACGCCCACGCCGATGAGGGCCCATGCCGTCCTCTCTTCCTTTACGAGGACGGCGCGAGCCAGGAGGCCGAGGGCGCCGAGAAACACGAGCGACGAGTAGAGCCAGCCGTCGAGGAGACGAGACGCGTGATCGCTCGTGCCGACGCCGAATCCGACATGAACGGCGAACACGGCCAGGCCGACGAGGAGGATCACCCAGAATGAGACGACTGCCGCGCGGGGGCCGCGGCGGAGGTTGCCGGGAAGCTTCACGCCCCCGGTATCGACTCGATCGGCGACGAATCTGAGCCGGCAGGCCGTGGGCTTCCGGGAGCGTCCCTGCCCGACCAGGGCCGGCCCCCGTATGCGTTCGGCACCTCTCGCGCTGCCGCGATCGCCGGCGAGCCCGGCACGGCGCCAGGACCGTCCACCCATGCGAGCGGCGTCCGCGGCGTTTGCTCGCACCCGCCGAGATGACCATCCGCAGGCAGTTCGCGTAACGGCCCACCCTCTGACGGAACGGCGTAGGAGTCGAACCTACCGGGCGGGGATGGACCCCGCCCCCCTCGTTTTGAAGACGAGTCGGGCCACCGGGCCCCGGCCGCTCCCCGCCCCAGACGTTAGCCGGTCGCGTCGCGCGCGCGCCCATTGTGCAACGCTTTGCGCCCCGCGCGGAGGAACCGCGTCACCGACCGCGAAATGGCGACCATATGAAGACCCTCTTCGTCATCATCGGCATCGTCGTCATCTTCGGCATCCTGATCTCCAGCGGGGGCGTCGCCGGCGGCATCTGCATCCAGGGCGTCGGTTGCATCCGCTCGGATGACGGCGGCGTGAAGATCGACCAGAACGACGGCCCCGTCACCATCGAGGCCGGAAAGAGGCCGTAGGCGTGTGAGGTCGATCCCCTTCGGCCCCGAGCACAAGGACCCGCCCTGGCGGTGGGGCTCCTACCTCGTGGGCGTGGTGGGGTTCGTGGCGCTCATCGCACTCGCGACCCTGTTCGACGTCTGGCTCCTGGGCTGGTGGTCGATCGTCTTCCTGGTGTTCGGCTACCTGTTCAGCGCGCGCGCGGGCAGGGCGTGGGCCCGTGGGCGCGTGCCGGAGAGCAGCTTCGGCAAGAGCTCCCACCCCACCGTGGCCGTCGAGGGCAAGGCGGGGGCGACCTACGTGCTGATGGAGCCCGCCAAGGCCCCCAAGGGCTCCAAGGTGAAGCCGCGCGAGTTCGGCCCGGCCTGGTGGGCCCTCTACTCGGTGGCGGTCCGCGCGCCGGTCGCCTTCGGGGACTTCATCCTCACGGTCTTCTGGCGGTTCACCTCCACCTTCTGGGCGACCAGCCCGGGAAGCCCCTCGGAGATGGGCCTCCAGATCGACCACTCCGACGCGACCAGCCGGATGACACCGCCCGACCGGGAGCGCTTCTAGTGGACCGCGGGGCCCCGGGGCATCCGCCAGACTCGCCGAGGCGACACCCTCCAGGGGTGCCCCGCTTGCGCCGGACCGGCAGGATGTGACAAGTAGCGTGCGCGGGTCCGGCGGGCGACGCGGGCGGTGACGCGGATGGCACGGAGGTCGACGACGGGTCCTGGTGAGGACGAGAGCATCGTCCTGGAGCTGGACCGCGACCTGCGCCACGTGCACGCGAGCAAGGCGGCGCTCGCGATGGTGGGGCTGCCCGCCGAGGCACTCGTGGGGAGGACCTCCCAGGAGGCGGGCCTCCCGCCGGAGGTGGTCGACCCCCTCGAGCGCGGACTGCGGGCCGCGGTGGCCTCGGGCGATGAGCAGCAGATCGAGATCGAGATGCCCACCAGCGAGGGCCTGCGCTGGCTGCACCTGCGCCTCGTCCCCGCCCGGGGCGAGGCGGGCGCGCCCGGCCACGTGACCGTGATGGCCACCGACATCACCGCCCGCAAGCACGCGGAGCTGCGCCTGAGCGCCGGCGGGGCCGCGTTCCGCGCGCTCGTCGAGGACTCCCCCGACCCGATCGCGCTGATCGACTCCGACCTGCGGGTCACCTTCGTCAACGACGCCCTGGTGAGGGCGACCGGGCGCTCGGCGTCGGTGATCCTCGGGCGCACCATCGGCGAGGCGGGCCTCTCCGGCGAGATCGCCGCCCGCTGGGAGGACGCCGTGAGGACCGTGCTGGCCACCGGCGAGCGCCTGGCGATCGACTTCCGCTTCACGACGCCCGAGGGCCCGCGCTGGTTCAGCGCCCGCCTGCTGCCCGAGCAGGAGGCGGGCCGGCGGGGGGAGCGGGTCATCCTCGCCTGCACCGACGTCACCGACCGGGTGAACCGCGAGGCCGAGCAGGCCGCGCTGCGGCGCGTCGCGACCGTGGTCGCCCGCGAGGCCGACCTCGAGGAGATCGGGCGGGTCGTCGCCCAGGAGGCCGCGCTCCTGCTCAACGCGAGCGGCAGCGCGGTCTACCGCTTCGAGTCGGAGGACCAGGCCACCTGCGTCGCGGCCCATCCACCGGCCGCCCCGGAATCGGCCGTGGCCCCGACCATCACCCTCACCCCCTCGACCGCCACCGGACGCACGGCGCGCACCGGCGAGGCGACCTGCATCGACGACTACCGCGCCAGGCCGGCCGACGCGTCGGTGCGGGAGGTCCTCGACGCCGGCCTGCGCAGCGGCATCGCCTCCCCGCTCTGGACCCGGGGCCGCCTCTGGGGCGCCCTGACGGCCGGATCCTCGCGCCCCCACGCCTTCGGCCCCGCCGAGGAGCGGCGCCTGGCAGCCTTCGCCGAGCTCGCCGCCATCGCCGTCGCCAACGCCGAGACGCGCGTCGAGCTGGACCGCCTGGCCGACACCGACCCGCTCACGGGCCTCGCCAATCGCCGGGCGCTGACGGCCCGCCTCAACGGGGAGGTGGAGCTCGCCCGCCGCCACGGGCACGACCTCTCGCTGGCGATCCTCGACCTCGACGACTTCAAGATGATCAACGACACGCTCGGCCACCAGACCGGCGACGCGGTTCTCGCCGAGGTGGGCCGCCGCCTCACCACCACCCGCCGCGCCGGCGAGCTGGTGGCGCGGATGGGGGGCGAGGAGTTCGCCTGGATCCTGCCCTTCTCCGACGCGGAGTCGAGCGTGGTGGCGGTGGAGCGGGCCCGGGCGGAGATCGCGCGCATCGATGTGGAGGGGGCGAGCGGCATCACCTGCTCGGCCGGCATCTGCGACCTCTCGGTGGCCGGCGACGTGGACGCCCTGCTGCGCCGGGCCGACCGGGCGCTCTACGTCGCCAAGGGCGCCGGGCGGGACCGGGTCGAGATCGCCCGCTGAGCCCCGCGGCCGGTCCTGCTGGGCCGCGCTTACGCATGTCGTTGTGGGCCGGCGAACGGCTCGGCTACCCTTCGTGGGATGTCCGTCCCTCGGACGGCCCGCCCCTCGCGAGCGTGAGCCCGCCCGCCGCGCCGCAGCCCCTGGCCGCGCGTGCTCGCGATCGGCCTGGGAGCGCTCGTCTTCGGCTTCCTGAGCGGTTTCGCGCTGAGGGGGTCCGGGCCGCAGATCGCCGTCACCGGACCACCGCCCGACGCCCACCTGGGCGAGCTGGCGACCGAGGACCTGCGCTTCCGCATCGCGTCGGATCTGCCGAGCCTGATGAGCTCGGCCTCGCTCGAGTACGACGGCGGCGACGTGCTCGACCAGGCCTTCGTCGGCGACGGTGAGCTCACCTACCGGCCCCGCGACCTCGCCGAGGGCCCGCACACGCTGAGCTTCTCGATGCATCAGCCCTTCGTCCCGTGGCCGGTGCGCCGCAGCTGGACCTTCACGATCGACCACACCAAGCCGGTCGTCGAGATCACCGGCCCGGACCTGCCGGCCGTGCGCAACGCCCCGGTGACGCTGACCGGCCGCGTCAACGAGATCGCGACGGTCACCGTGGACGACGCGCCCGTGGAGGTCGCCGGCGACGGGACCTTCGCGCTCACCTTCGACGAGCCGCCCTCGTCGGTGGTGACCGTGCGCGCGGTCGACCGGGCCGGCAACTCGCGCGGCGTGCGCACCACCATTCCGCTCGCCCCGCGCCCGCCGGCCCTGCCGACCCGGGCCGTCCACATGACCGCGATCTCGTGGGAGACCCCCTCGCTGCGCGAGCCGGTGCTCGCGATGCTGCGCAGCGGCCAGATCAACACGATCGAGCTCGACCTCAAGGACGAGTCGGGCGTCGTGGGCTACGACATCGAAGGTCCCGCTGGCCCACACGATCGGGGCGGTGCAACCCGAGCTACGAGCTCGAGGAGGCCGTCACCCGGATCCACGAGCTCGGCGGGCGCGTGATGGGGCGGGTCGTGGCCTTCCGCGACCCGATCCTGGCCCGCTACGCCTGGGAGAACGGCCATCGCGAGCAGGTGATCCAGTCCCCGGGCGGGACCCAGTACCTGGGCTACGGCGGCTACACCAACTTCGCCGACCCGGTCGTGCGCGGCTACAACATCGACATCGCCCACGAGGCCGCCGCCGCCGGCGTGGACGACATCCTCTACGACTACATCCGCCGGCCCGACGGCCCGCTCGACACGATGGTCTTCCCCGGGCTGAAGGGCGGGGCGCAGAAGTCGATCGTCTCGTTCCTCGGCGAGGCCCGCGCCCGGCTCGACCCGACCGGTGCCTTCCTCGGCGCCTCGCTGTTCGGCATCGCGGCCTTCCGGCCCGAGGACGTCGCCCAGGACGTGTCGCGCATCGCACGCAACGTCAACTACATCGCGCCGCTGATCTACCCCTCGCACTGGGGGGCCGGGGCCTTCGACGTCCCCGACCCCGAGAGCGAGCCGAAGAAGATCATCGCCGAGTCGCTGAAGGCCTTCGCGCCGCTCGTGGAGGGCAGCGGAGCGCGCGTGGTGCCCTGGCTCCAGGACTTCACGCTGCGGGTCCCCTACGGCGCCAAGGAGGTCTGCGCCCAGGTCGAGGGCGCCGAGGCCGAGGGCGTGGACGAGTGGATCATGTGGGACGCCTACGTCACCTACACCACGGCGGCCTGCCTCAGGGGCTGAGCCCGGGCCGGGCGGGGCGCACGAGCACGACCGTCGCGCGGGCGCGCTCCATGAGGGTGTCCACTTGAGCGCGCATGCCGTTCCGGGGCCCCCCCTGGCCCGTCTCGAGCACGAGCACGTCGACGCGCTCGGAGTCCATCGAGCTCGAGGACGCCCTCGGCGAACGAGCGCGCCCGGACCAGCCGGGTGTCGAAGACGGCCACGCCGGCCGCCGCCTTCTCCCCGGCGTCGAGGACGGCGCACGCATCGGTCACGGCACGGTCGAGGATCGCCTCCATGGGCTGGGCGTGCGGGACGACGAGGACGGCGGCGAGCACCACCTCGCCGTCGCTGCCGGCGAGGGCCGCGGCGTACGCCAGCGCCGTCGCCGGGCAGTGGTGGTCGGTGGCGACCATGATCCGCGCGCCGCTCACGGGTCGGGCCTGTCGCGGGTGACGCGGCGCTGGGCCAGCAACAGGAAGTCCACCCCTTCGAGCCGCTCGAGGAGCGTGCTGAGCAGGTCGCCGCGCAGTCGCCCCACCAGGCCGCGGCCGCGGGGTGCGGCCATCGCGAGGCGGGTCACCCCGCGCTCGCCCGCCAGGCCGATGATCGTGTCCGCCAGCTCGTCGTCGGCCACCGGCAGGAAGTGCGCCCCGAGGGTGACGGACAGGCTGCGCAGCAGATCGCGCTGACGGATGGCCTCGTCGTCGAGCCGGCCCTCGGGGCAGACGACATCGAGCTCGGCGCCGAGGCGGCGGGCCGCGCGCCAGGCCGCGCGCACCAGGCGCTGGGCGCCCAGCTCGGGACGGGCGATCACCAGCACCCGCTCGGCCAGCGGGGTGAGTGGCGATTCGGCGTCGGGCTCGCCCGGCCGTGGGTCCGACCGGTGGCTGTGCTCGTCGACCGCCCCGGCGACCTCGCGCAGGGCGACCTCGCGAAGCGTGCCGAGGTTGGCGCTGGTGAAGAAGTTGAGCAGCGCCGCCTCGACCCGCTCGGCGGGGTAGATCTTCCCCGTCCGCAGGCGCTGCTGGAGGGCCTCTGGCGTCAGGTCGACGAGGATCACCTCGTCGGCGTCGAGGAGCACCCGGTCGGGGATCGTCTCGCGCACCCGGACCCCGGTGAGCTCGTAGACGCGGTCGTTGAGGCTCTCGAGGTGCTGCACGTTGACCGTCGAGAGCACGTCGATCCCGGCCGCGAGGATCTCGGCGACGTCCTCGAAGCGCTTGGTGCGGGCCATGCCCGGGACGTTGGTGTGCGCGAGCTCATCCACGAGGGCGAGGGCGGGTGCGCGCGCGATGACCGCGTCCGTGTCCATGTCCTGGAGCGGGACCCCGCGGTGCTCCCGCGCGAGGGGGGGCACGACCTCGATCCCCTCGGCCATGGCCGAGGTCTCCGCCCGCCCGTGGGGCTCGAGCCAGCCGATCACCACGTCCTCCCCCTCGCGGAGCCGGTCCTGGCCCTCCTCGAGCATCGCGTAGGTCTTCCCCACCCCGGCGGCCATCCCGACGTACACCTTCAGCGTTCCTCTGCGGGCGGTCTGCACCGCTCGACCCTCTCAGGCCCCGAGGAGGTTGTGGATCACGAGGTCGAGCAGCTTGATGCCGATGAAGGGCGTGATGACGCCGCCGGCCCCGTAGATGAGGAGATTGCGCCGCAGGAGCCGGGTGGCGCCGATCGCCCGGTAGCGGACCCCGCGCAGGGCCAGGGGGACCAGCGCCGGGATCACCAGGGCGTTGAAGACGATCGCCGAGATGATGGCGCTGCGCGGCGTGCCGAGATCCATGACGTTCAGGGCGTCCAGCGGGCCGGTGTCGGTCCCCGACGCGGCGTAGCTCGCCGCGAAGACGGCCGGGAGGATGGCGAAGTACTTGGCGATGTCGTTCGAGATCGAGAACGTCGTGAGCGCGCCGCGCGTGATCAGGAGCTGCTTGCCCACCTCCACGATCTCGATCAGCTTGGTGGGGTCGGAGTCGAGGTCGACCATGTTCCCGGCCTCCTTGGCGGCCGAGGTGCCGGTGTTCATCGCCACGCCGACGTCCGCCTGGGCGAGCGCGGGCGCGTCGTTGGTGCCGTCGCCGGTCATCGCCACGAGGTGGCCCTTGCCCTGCTCCTCGCGGATCAGGCGCATCTTGTCCTCCGGCGTCGCCTGGGCCAGGAAGTCGTCGACCCCCGCCTCGGCGGCGATCGCGGCGGCGGTGAGCTGGTTGTCGCCCGTGATCATCACGGTGCGGATGCCCATCTGGCGCAGCTCCGTGAAGCGCTGGGTCATCCCCTCCTTCACGACGTCCTTGAGGTGGATCACGCCGAGCGCCACGTCGTTGCGGGCGACGACGAGCGGGGTGCCGCCCGAGCGGGCCACGCGCTCGACGTCCGCGGTCAGCGACGCCGGGAAGGCCCCCCCGCGCGCCCTGATCCAGTCGGAGACCGAGTCCGCGGCGCCCTTGCGGATGTCCGACCCGGCGGATGTGACCCCGCTCATACGCGTCTCGGCGCTGAACGGGATGAACTCGAGGCCCGCCGACAGCTCGCCGCGCTCGCGCAGGTCGAAGCGCTCCTTGGCCAGCACGACGATCGAGCGGCCCTCGGGGGTCTCGTCGGCCAGCGAGGAGAGCTGCGCCGCCTCGGCCAGCTCGCGCTCGCTCACGCCCTCGGCGGGGATGAACTCCGCGGCCTGACGGTTGCCCAGGGTGATCGTGCCGGTCTTGTCCAGGAGGAGGGTGTCCACGTCGCCGGCCGCCTCCACCGCGCGGCCGCTCATCGCGAGCACGTTGCGCTGCACCAGGCGGTCCATGCCCGCGATGCCGATCGCCGACAGGAGGGCGCCGATCGTGGTCGGGATGAGCGCGACGAGGAGGGCGATGAGCACGGTCAGCGAGACCTCGCCGCCGGCATAGGTCACCATCGGGCGCAGGGTCGCGGTCACCACGAGGAACACGACGGTGAGCCCCGCGATGAGGATGTTGAGGGCGATCTCGTTGGGCGTCTTGCGGCGGGCGGTGCCCTCGACGAGAGCGATCATGCGGTCGAGGAAGCTGGCGCCGGGCTCCTGGGTGATCCGGACGACGATCCGGTCGGAGAGGACGCGCGTGCCGCCGGTCACGGCGCTGCGATCGCCGCCGGACTCGCGGATGACGGGGGCCGACTCGCCGGTGATCGCCGACTCGTCCACGGAGGCGACGCCCTCCACGACGTCGCCGTCGCCCGGGATCAGGTCGCCGGCCTCGCAGACCACCATGTCGCCGGGGCGCAGGTCGGGCGCGGGCACCCGTTCCTCCACGCCGGCGGCGTCGAGGCGACGGGCCATCATCTCGCTGCGCGTCGCGCGCAGGGCGTTGGCCTGCGCTTTGCCGCGCCCCTCGGCGACGGCCTCGGCCATGTTGGCGAAGAGCACCGTCAGCCAGAGCCACAGGGCCACGACCCCGGTGAACCAGAGGCCCTCGGTCCGGCCGCGCAGGAGGTCCGCCAGGAAGATCCCGGTGGTGATGGCGCTGCCGACCTCCACCACGAACATGACCGGGTTGCGCACCTGCACGCGGGGGTCGAGCTTGCGGAAGGAGTCGCCGATCGCCGGGACGACGATGTCGCGCGTGAAGAGCGCGCGGGGGGCGCGGGCCGTCGCGGCGCTCACGAGCGTGCGGGCGGGCCGGCGAGCCGGTCCAGGTCGAGGTTCAGCATCAGCACGTTGACGCCGCTCTCGCCGAGGAACCCCAGCGAGCGACCCTGGGTGTTGTCGTCGACCAGCGCGAGCACGCGCCCCTCGGGCACGTCGCGGACCGCCGCGACCCGGGCCGCCTGGAGGCGGGCGTTCGCGACGGAGACGTGCGGGTCGATCCCCGATGCGGAGGTGGTGATCATGTCCACGGGCAGGTCCTTGGCGCGCAGGCCGGGGTTGTAGGGGCGCTCGAGGGTCAGCGCGGCGGCGATGTGGCCGTCCACCGCGTCCTTCAGGGCCAGGGTGTTCGGCCCGAGGTTCGCGAAGGTGGTCGCCGACGGGTTGTACGCGGGAGTGGTCGCCGAGGGGCGCGAGTGGAAGTAGGCCGGGGAGGTGAACACCTGGCCCGCCAGCTCGGAGCCGACGACCTCGCCGTCGAGGCTCACGAGGCTGCCGTCGGCCTTGCCCGGGAAGAGGACCTGGGCGGCGCCGGTCATCGCGAGCGGGTACACGATGCCCAGGAGGGCCGTGAGGACCAGGATCATCCCCGCGGCGGTGATCAGCGGGCGCAGGAGGCGGCTCATCAGAAGGGGCTCCCCGAGAGCTCGGTGGCGATCGGCCCGAGGGCCAGCGCCGGGATGAAGTTGAGGGCCGCGACCAGGAGGATCACGAAGATCAGGGTCGCGACGAAGGTGGGCGTCGTCGTCCGCAGGGTGCCCGCGCTGAAGGGCGCGACCGGCTTGCGTGAGAGCGCGCCCGCGAGGGCGAGCACCGCGAGGATGGGCGCGAAGCGGCCGAGCATCATGGCGATGCCGCCCATCGTCGCCGAGAACTCGGTCGCGCCATAGCCGGCGAAGGCGCTGCCGTTGTTGTTCCACTGCGATGCGTAGGCGTAGAAGGCCTCGCTGAAGCCCTGGGGGCCGGCGTTGAAGATCGACTCGGTGCCGGCGCTCGCCGTCACCGCGATCGCCAGCATCACCAGCAGCCCGATGGGCATGACCAGGACGCCGATCATCGTCAGCTTGATCTCGCGGGCGCCGATCTTCTTGCCCAGGTACTCGGGCGTGCGCCCCACCATCAGGCCCGCGATGAAGACCGCGACGACGATGAACAGCAGCATCCCGTAGAGACCCGAGCCGACGCCGCCGGGGGCGACCTCGCCGATCGTCATCAGGGCGAGCGGGACCGCGCCACCGGCGCCGGTGAGCGCGTCGTGGCCGGCGTTGACCGCGCCGGTCGAGGTGCCCGTGGTCACGGCGGCGAAGAGCGCCGAGCTGACCGGCCCGAAGCGGACCTCCTTGTCGCTCATGTTGCCGCCGGCCTGGTCTCCGGTCGCCGACAGCTCGACGCCGGTCGACTGGAGCACCTCGGAGCCGCGCTGCTCGAAGGGCGTGATCACCGCGATCGCGATGACCAGCATCGTCATCATCGCCGCGAAGACGGCCCAGCCCTGCCGGCGCGAGCCGGCCATCAGGCCGAAGGTGTACGTCAGCGCGAAGGCGAGCACGACCTCCCAGAAGAGCTCCAGGTAGTTCGTGAGCGGCGTCGGGTTCTCGAACGGGACGGCGGAGTTGGAGTTGTAGTAGCCGCCGCCGTTGGTGCCGGCGTGCTTGATCGCGATCTGCGACGCCACCGGGCCACGGTAGATCGACTGGGTGAGGGGCAGGCCGTCGTCGCCGGTGGCGCCGAGGGTCCGGGCCTCGAGGGTCTGGTAGGTGACGGGGTCGTCGAAGGTCTGGATGACGCCCTGCGAGCCGAGAGCGATCCCGAGGACCACGGCGATCGGCACGAGGATGTAGAGCGTCACCCGGACCAGGTCGGCCCAGAAGTTGCCGAGCTCGCCGGTGCCGCGCCGCGTGAAGCCGCGCACGACGGCCGCCATGATGGCGATGCCGACGGCGGCCGAGGCGAAGTTCTGCACGGCCAGGCCCGCCATCTGGCTGAAGTACGAGAGCGTCGACTCGCCGGCGAAGAACTGCCAGTTGGTGTTGGTGACGAAGCTCGCCGCGGTGTTGAAGGCGATGTGCCAGCTCATCCCCGGGTAGTCGTTCGGGTTGAGCGGCAGGTGCCCCTGGAGGCGCAGGATCGCGTAGAGCAGCGCGAAGCTGGCGGCGGTGAACGCCAGCACGGCGCCGGCGTAGGCCTTCCAGCCCTGCTCGCGCGCCGGGTCGATCCGCAGCGCGCGGTAGATCAGGCGCTCGAGCGGGCCGAGCACACGCGACACCCCGGGGATCCGGCGATTCTCGAGCACCCGGTGCATGTAGATGCCCAGTGGCGGCGTGAGCGCCGTCACCACGAGCAGGAACACCACGATCTGGGCGATGCCGTTGGCCGTCATCAGAACCTCTCCGCCCGGAAGAGCGCGTAGCAGAGGTAGACGAACAGGGCCGACGCGAGCACGAGGGCGGCGATGTCACCCGCCCCCATCAGTTGACCTTCCCGATCAGCCAGACGGACGCGAACAGCACCCCGAAGATCCCGAGGGCGATGGCGATTGCGGCGATGTCTCCCATGGGCCGGACGCTAGGTCCCGCCATGTCAAACCGGCCTAAAGGACTCCCGGCGGGCGCGTAAAGATGCCGTCAAAGCCGCAGGCGGTAGCCGACCCCGGTCTCGGTGATGAGGTGCGCGGGCCGCGACGGATCGTCCTCGAGCTTGCGCCGCAGGTTTCCCATGTAGACGCGCAGGTAGTGGGTCTCGGTGGAGTACCCGGGGCCCCACACGGCCACCAGCAGCGCCCGGTGCGTGAGGACGCGGCCGGGGTGGCGGGCCAGCTCGGCGAGCAGCCCGTACTCGTGCGGGGTGAGGTGCACCACCTCGCCGGCGCGGCGCACCTCGCGCAGGGCCAGGTCGACGCTCACGTCACCGAAGGCCACCGCGGGTTCCTCGCCGGCCGGGCCCGCCGCCCGGCGCATCGCCGCCCTCACCCGTGCGAGGAGCTCACCCACCGCATAGGGCTTGGTGACGTAGTCGTCGGCGCCCGCGTCGAGCGCGGCGATCTTCTGCGTCTCCTCGTCAACCGCCGAGACGACGACGATCGGCACCTGGGTCCACTCGCGCAGCCGGCGGCAGACCTCCACGCCGGTGCCGTCGGGCAGCACCAGGTCCAGCACGACGGCGTCGGGCGGCGCCAGCGCCGCTGCCTCGATCGCGGCCGCCGCCGTGGCGGCCGTCGCCACCTGGTAGCCGGCCGCCGCGAGCGCCGCGCTCAGCCCCCGCAGCACCTGCGGCTCGTCGTCGACGACCAGGATCCGCGCTCCCGCAGTCACGACTCCTCCACCAGGACGGGCACCGCGGCGAGCGCGAACGAGAGGACGAACCGCGTTCCCCCCGTCGGGCCGGGCGGCGCGAGCGAGAGCATGGCCCCCTGGGCTTCGGCGAGACCGCGGGCGAGCGCCAGCCCGACGCCGGTCCCGCCCGAGCGCCCCCCGGAGACGAAGGGCTCGAAGACGCGTCCGGCCACCGCGGGGTCGAGCGCCCGCCCCGCGTCCTCGACGGCGATCTCCAGCCGGCCTCCCGCCACCTGTGCCTGCACCCGGACCGGAGGGGCGCCGTGGCGGACGGCGTTGTGGAGCAGATTGACCAGGATCCGCTCGCAGAGCACCGGGTCGGCGCGCACCAGCGGCAGGGACGAGGGCGCATCCGCCGTGATGGCGGCCGCGTCGACCAGGGGCGCGGCCGCGTCGAGCGCCCCCGCGACGATCTCGGCGGGCGCGCACCAGTCCATGCGCGCCACCAGCGCCCCCGCCTCGAGGCGCGAGAGGTCGAGCAGATTGGCGACCAGCCGGTCGAGGCGGGCGGTCTCCTCGCCGACAACCCCGATGCAGCGCCGCCTCCTCGGGGGCATCCGCGCCACCCCGGACCGCGAGGGCGTCGGCGGCGGTCCGGATGGCCGTCAGCGGCGTGCGGAACTCGTGCGAGACCCCATGCAGGAGGGCCGTCTTCAGGACGTCGCTGCGCCGCAGGCTCTCGGTCTCGAGCGCCACCGCGATCAGGCGCCCGCGCTCGACCGCGACCGCGGCGAGGCCGCCCACCGCCGTCGCGAAGCCCGGCGTCGCCCAGCGAGGCTCCTCGCCCTCGGCCGCGGGACCCACCTCCAGCAGCCCGAGGGCGCGGCCGCCGGCCACCAGCGGGACGGTGAACCCCTCGGGCGAGGGCACGAGGGGCGTGGGGGCGCGCACGGTACCGGCCGCGTCGGGCGTGCCCAGCAGGATGCGGCAGCGCTCGACCCCGAGCGCCTGGGCGGCGGCGCGCGCCACCTCGTCGGTGGAGGGCTCGGCGCCGATACCGCCGAGCACGGCCCGCGGCCATCTTCGCCAGCAGCTCGGCGTCGCGGCGGCGCTCCTCGCTCTCGCGCCGTTGCCGCCGGAAGCCCTCGGCGAGGTACCCGGTGATCACGGCGGTGGCGGCGAAGACGGCCAGCGAGACCCAGTTGCGCGAGTCGGCGATCGTCAGCGTGTGGACGGGCGGGACGAAGAACCAGTTGAAGGCGAGCGCCGACACCAGTCCCGTGGCCAGGCCGGGCCCGAGCCCGTAGGCGCCGCTCACCACCAGCACGAGCAGCTGGTAGCAGACGGCCATCGACAGGACGTTCACCTGGCCGCTGGCGAGCTCGATCAGCCAGGTGACCGCCGCCACCCCGGCGAGGCCGACGAGGTGACCGGCCGGCCGGCCGCGGAGGATTCGCGCGAGATGCTCCACACGGCCACCGTAGCGCTCCCCGCCGGGGGGCCACGGCCGGGAGCGCCGGGCCTCCCGTGCGGCGGAGACCCGGCGTCGGAGGGTGCTACCCCTGGAGCGCCGCCGTGCCTCCCGGCCGTGCGGGATCGGGGGCGAAGAGCTCGGATGCCGGGACCAGCCGCACGTCCTCGCGTGCCGCCGCCTCGATCAGATCGTCGGCGAAGCCGCGGGCGAAGATCGCGAGCCGCGCCCGGTCGGCGGCGCCCAGCGCCTCGGCGTCCCGCCTCAGGCGCCCGAGCACGCGCGCGTCGGCGGCGGCGTCCCATGTGCATGATCCGACCAGCGCGTAGCGCCCTCGTGCGGTTCCGACGACGTCGATCTCGGTGCGGCCGCGGCGGTCCCACCAGCTCCCGACCTCGGCGAGCGCGGGAAGGCCCTCGGCGTAGCGGCCGACCCACTCGCGGCAGCAGTCCTCGAAGGCGAGCCCCATGTAGGTGTCGAGGTCGGCGGCGACGGCCGCGAGCACCTCGCCGATGCGGCCGCGCTCGAGGCGGCTGCGGTTGGGAAGGACGTAGCGGAACCAGAAGCGGAAGAACGGGTCGCGGATCCCGTAGACGCCGCGACGAGTAGCGAAGCCCAGCGGCTCGAGGGGCTCGCGCAGCTCGAGATAGCCGAGCTCCATGAGGCGGTTCAGCATCCGCGGCAGGGCGGCGGTCTCGATGCGGGCCTGCTGGGCGATCTCGTTGTGCTTGGTGGCGCCGGCGGCGACGACCCGCATGATCTCGAAGTAGCTGCCGGGCGAACGGATCGCCCGCTCCTCGCGCAGCAGGTGCAGCGGCTCCTCGTAGAGCGATTCGCCGCTCGCGAGGATCCGGCGCTCGATCACCTCCAGGATCGGCCCCGGGCCTCCCCACAGCTGGTACTGCGGGGTTCCGCCGAGCACCGCGTACCGGCGCAGCAGGGCCTCGGCCGCGTCGGCGTCGTCCAATTGGACGGACGCGGTCGGTCCAATTGGACCCCGGGTGGCGAAGCCGGCCGCCCAGCGGTAGTCGAGGGGCGTGATCAGCGGGCGATAGTCGGCGCGCCCGTAGAGCGGCCGCTCCGGCTCGAGCAGGCGGCTCATGTGGACGAGCGAGCTCCCGCAGAGGATCAGGGTGATCGGCGTGCGTGCGCGCTGCCACCCGTCCCAGTGCCGCTGGATCAGGGAGTCGAGGGCGGGTTGTGCCTCCCAGAGCCACTGGAACTCGTCGAGGACCACGACCAGGGGCTCGAGGGCGGCCTGCTCGCCGAGGAACCCCAGGGCGCGGTCCCATTCGTCGAACCGCAGGGGCGGGCGCCCGGCGACCAGCTCGGAGGCCTCCCGGGCGAGCAGCGCGAGGTGGCCTCGCTCGTCCTGTTCGTCGGCCTGGAAGAAGAGGGCGCGGCGGTCGCCGATCGCTGCGGCGACGAGGAAGCTCTTTCCCACGCGCCGGCGCCCGCGGACCACCACGAGCTGGGGCGGGGTGTCCGCCGCCGCGCGCAGGCGGGCGAGCTCGTCACGGCGATCGATGATCCGCATCCCAGAAGCTATAGCACGGTTCGCTATAACGTGAAATAGCAACTCGTGTTATAGCTGATGAGGGATCGTGGGTCCCGGGTCGCGGACGTGTGGTATCCCACCTCGGTGAACCGCGCCACCATCCGCCGCGTCCTCGTCCTGTTCCGGCCCTACCGCAGGCGCCTGGGATCCGTGCTGGGGCTGATCGTCCTGTCGGCCGGCCTCGACATCATCTCGCCGTTCCTGCTCAGGGCGGTCCTCGACACCGCCCTGCCCGAGCGCGACGACACCCTCCTGACGATGCTCGTCGGCGGGATGATCGGCATCGCCGTCGTCGGCGGGGTGCTCGGCGTCTTCCAGACGCTGCTCTCGAACCAGGTGGGCCAGCGGGTGATGCACGACCTGCGCTCGGCGGTCTACCGCCATCTGCAGCGCCTGTCGCTCGCCTTCTTCACCCGCACCCGCACGGGCGAGGTGCAGGCCCGGATCGCCAGCGACATCGGCGGGGTCCAGAACGTCGTCACATCCACGGCGACCTCGATCGTCTCCAACGCGACCACGGTGCTCGCCAGCGTGATCGCCATGTTCGTCCTCGACTGGCGCCTGGCGGTCTTCTCCCTCGGGCTGCTGCCCTTCTTCGTCATCCTCACCCGCCGGGTCGGCGCCCAGCGCAAGACGATCACCACCTCCCGCCAGGAGACGATCGCCGACATGTCGAGCATCGTCCAGGAGTCGCTGTCGGTCTCGGGCATCCTGCTCGGCAAGACGATGGGGCGCTCCGACGCGCTCGCCGAGCGCTTCCAGGCCGAGTCGGCCCGCCTGGCCGAGCTCGAGGTGCGCCAGCGCATGGCCGGCCGCTGGGTGATGGCCTCGATCGGCATCGCCTTCGCCGTGATGCCGGCCGCCGTCTACTGGTTCGCGGGCCAGTCGTGGGTGGGCTCGGCGGTCTCGATCGGCACCGTGGTCGCCTTCACGACGATCCAGACCCGGCTCTTCCGGCCGATCATGTCGCTGCTCAACGTGCAGATCGACATCCAGACCTCGCTGGCGCTCTTCGACCGCATCTTCGAGTACCTCGACCTGCCGGTGGACATCCGCGAGCGCCCCGATCCGGTGGTGCTCGACCGGGCGACGCTGCGCGGAGAGGTGGCCTTCGAGGACGTCTGCTTCCGCTACGACGAGGAGCGCTGGACGCTCGACCGCGTGTCGCTGAGGATCCCGGCCGGGACCACGACGGCGATCGTCGGCGAGACCGGGTCGGGCAAGACCACCCTCGGGTACCTCGTCGCGCGGCTCTATGACGTCGATTCGGGCCGTGTGACGATCGACGGGGTCGACGTGCGCGACCTCTCGTTCGAATCGCTCGCCGACGCCGTGGGCGTCGTGTCGCAGGAGACATACCTCGTTCACGCCACGGTGCGCGAGAACATCCGCTTCGCGCGGCCCGACGCCAGCGACGAGGAGGTCGAGACGGCCGCGCGCGCCGCCCAGATCCACCACGTGATCGCGGCGCTGCCCGAGGGCTACGAGACCGTCGTGGGCGAACGCGGCTACCGCTTCTCCGGCGGCGAGAAGCAGCGGATGGCGATCGCCCGCACCGTCCTGCGCAATCCGCCGATCCTGGTTCTCGACGAGGCCACCAGCGCCCTCGACACCGAGACCGAGCGGGCCGTGCAGGTGGCCCTGGAGAGCCTGGCCGAGGGCCGCACGGTGATCGCGATCGCCCATCGCCTGACGACGGTGCGCGACGCGGAGCAGATCGTGGTGCTCGAGGGCGGGCGCATCGTGGAGCGCGGTTCGCACGGCGACCTGCTGGCGATCGGCGGGCGCTACGGCGCGATGCTGGCCGGCACCGGGGAGCTGGAGCCGGCCCGGTAGAACTCGGGACGGATGGCCCACCCGTGGCGCGTGCGCCGCGTCCCCCCGCGGGAATAGTGTCGGGCCACACGCATGTATCCCGGGGGTGGAAGAGATGACCCGAACGCGCGGTTTCCGAGCCTTGATGGTCACGGTCGCCGTGGCCCTCGCGGGCGCTCCGGCCATCTCCGGCGCCGCCGTCTCGGGCGGCCATTCGGGATGGACGTGGTCCAACCCCTCGCCACAGGGCGAGAGCATCTCCGACCTCGCCTTCTCGGGCGCCACCGGCTACGCGGTCGGCGACTTCGGCACGCTGCTGCGCTCCACCGACGCCGGGACGACCTGGACCGGCCTGCCCGCGACGACGGTGCAGAACCTCTCCCGCGTCGGCATCGTCGGCCCCGCCGGGTTCGTCACCAGCGGCGGCTGCGCCCTGCGCCGCTCGGCCGACACCGGCACCACGCTCACCACGATCGACGTGGGCGGCGGTGACTCGGGCTGCGGCACGAGCATCCAGGCCGCGGCCTTCGCCGACGCCTCCAACGGCCTGATCCTCTTCCAGAACGGCGTCGTGCTGGGGACCGGCGACGGAGGCCTCAGCCTCTCGCGGCGGACGCCGGTGCCGGGCACCCCGACCGACCTCGTCGCCGTGTCCCCCACCACCGCCTTCGCCACCAGCGACAACGCGATCCACCGCACGACCGACGCGGGCGGGTCGTGGACCCTCGTGGCCCTCGTCCCGCGCACACTGCGCTCGGTGACCTTCGCCACCGCGACCGTGGGCTACGCCGTCGGCGACGGCGGCACCGTGCTCAAGACGATCGACGCCGGAGCCAGCTGGCAGGCCGTGACCAGGGCGGACGCCCTCGACCTGACCCGCGTCCGTTGCGTGGACGCGGGCCTGTGCCTGTTCACGACCTCGACCGGGGCGACCATCCTGCGCACGTCCGACGGCGCCGTCACCTACTCGCAGGTCACGGCCGCGGCCAGCCCCATCCGCGCGATCGCCTTCGTCTCGGCCACGCGCGCCGTGGCCGCCGGAGACGGGGGCGTCACGGTCCTCTCCGACGACGCCGGCCTCACCTGGCGCACCACGAGCAGCGCCCTCCCGACCCTGACCGCGGCGATCACCGCCCGCACGGGCACCTTCGCGTACGCGACCTCGGCGGCGGCCATCTCGCTGACCTCCGACGGCGGGGCGACCTGGCGCTCGGTCGGCATCCCCACCCCGCGGGGCATCTCCGCGGCCGCCTTCGCCGACGCGACGACCGGATACGTCCAGGACGACGGCGGCACGCTGCGCCGGACGGTGAACGGCGGCGCCAGCTGGCAGATCCTCGATCCCGGCCCCGCGGCGGGGCGGCTGCAGGGCATCGTCACGCTCACCCCGACGCGCGTGCTGCTCATCACCTCGGCCGGGGTCGCCCGGTCGGTGGACGGCGGCGAGACCGTCAACCTCGTCAGCTCACCGGTGCTGCGCCGCTCGAAGGTGATCCGGCGCGGCATCCTCTCGGCCTCCGGGTCGGGGCCGCGCGCCTACATCGCGGGGCGCTCGGGCCTGCTGGTCACCACCAACGGCGGCTCGACCTGGCGGGAGGCGCGCCTGCCGCGCATCGGCAACCGGGTCCCCGCGATCGCCAAGGCCGACTGCATCGCACCGGGGGGCTGCTGGATCCTCACGACCGGCTCGCGCCTCTACCGCCTCGTGGGCACGACCTGGCGCGACGTCACGCCGTCGGTCGGGGTGCCGCTGCGCAACGTCACGTCCATCGCCGTGACCGGCCCCGGCGAGGCCTACCTCGCCCTCGGGCGCACGCCCACGCCGTTCGACCAGCAGGGCGTCGTCCTGGCCACGCGCGACGGGGGGGCGAGCTGGGCGCCGCAGCTGCTCGGGCGCAACGTCCTCGGCGGCATCGACGCCGTGAGGAACCGCGCCTGGGCGCTGACGACGACGGGCGACATCTTCACCACCACGACCTCCGGACGCACCGCCGTGCCGAGTCTGCTCACGATCACGTCGTCCAAGCCGGCGGTCCGCAAGGGCCAGACGGTAAGGGTGACCGGCCGCCTCAAGGGCGCCGAGGGCGGTGAGCAGGTGACGCTCTACGCCACGGGGCTGCCCGCGCGGACGCTGACGGTCGCCTCCAGCGACACCTTCAGCGCGACGTTCCGCATCACGAAGACGACGACCTTCGTCGCCCAGTGGGCCGGAGACGGCATCCGCTCGGGCGACGGCACGCCGGCATTGGTGGTGCGACGGCGCTGACGCCCGGCGACGGTGGCGGAGGGCGCGGCGTCAGGGCGCCGCGAGAGATCCTTCGCCACCGTCGGCAGGCACCGGCACACGGCCCGCCGCCTCGATCCACTCCCCGAGGAGCTCTGGGGTCATCGGCCGGCCGATGTGGAACCCCTGCCCGAGGCCGCAGCCGAGGCCGCGCAGCACCTGGTAGGTCTCCTCGGTCTCGATCCCCTCCGCGACGACCTGCAGGCCCAGGTTGCGGGCGAGGTCGATCGTGGAGCGCACGATCATCGCGTCGGCGGGGTCGGTCGCCATGTGGGAGACGAACGAGCGGTCGATCTTCAGCACTCCGATCGGCAGGCTCTTGAGGTAGTTCAGCGAGGTGTAGCCGACGCCGAAGTCGTCGATCGACAGCGCGACCCCCATGCCGTCGAGGCGCCGCAGCACCTCGAGCGCGCGCGCCGGGTTCGCCATCAGGGCGGTCTCGGTGATCTCGAGCTCGAGCCGGCCCGGAGAGATCCCCCATCGCTCGAGCGCCCCCGAGACCCCGTCGGCGAAGTGGACGTCGAGCAGGTTGCGCGCCGAGACGTTCACCGAGACGGGCAGATCGCGCGCCACGCCGCCCCATCGCGCCAACTGCTCGAGGGCGCGATCGATGACGTGCAGGGTGAGGGGCCTGATCAGCGCCGTGTGCTCGGCGATCGGGATGAACTCCCCGGGGGCGAGCAGACCGCGCTCCGGGTGCTGCCAGCGCACGAGCGCCTCGAGGCCGACCAGCGCCCCGGAATCGAGGGTCACCTTGGGCTGGTAGTGGAGCACGAGCTCGTCCTGCTCCATGGCCCTGCGCAGGTCGGTCACCAGCGTCAGGCGCTCGGGGCTGTACTCGTCCTGCTCGCTGCCGTAGAAGGCGAAGGGCAGCGACTCGGCCTTGGCCGCGTACATCGCGACGTCGGCGCGCTGCATCAGCTCGGCCACGTCGGCCCCGTGATCGGGGAAGAGCGCGATGCCGATACTCGCCTCGGTGTCGAGCGACAGGCCCTCGACGACGATCGGATGGGCGATCGCCTCGCTCAGGGCCGCCGCCACGCGCTCGGCCCCCTCGGTGCCCTGCACACCTGGTAGGAGCACGGCGAACTCGTCACCCCCGAGCCGGGCGATGGTGTCGCTCTCGCGCAGCGCTCCTCGCAGCCGGCGCGCGATCTCCAGGAGCATCACGTCGCCCGAGCCGTGGCCGAGCGTGTCGTTGACCTCTTTGAAGCGGTCGAGGTCGATGATCATCATCGCGATGCGCCCGCCCTGCCTGCGCGCCCGCAGCACCGCCTGCTCGGCGCGATCGTGGAAGAGGAGCCTGTTCGGAAGGCCGGTGAGGGCGTCGGTGCCGGCCTGGACGATGTTCTCGCGGAAGGTGAGCCCGGCGCGGGCCATGCAGACCAGCAGCGCAGTGGCGGCCAGCCAGACCGAGAACGCCCCACCGGGGGAGTAGTGATCGAACACGAGGAGGCTGATCGCCGCGACCACGACCACGCTCGGCAGGATCAACACGCTCCTGCCCTCGAGGCGCGCCGAGCGCGTGAGGTGGAGGGGCTGCCACGCGGCGAGGCCGATGCACGTGATACCCACGGGCCAGCTCAGGTCGAGGAGTCCGCCCTCCACGTACCCGTCGCCGGCGACCTGGAACAGGTAGGCGCTGTCGGCCAGCGCGAAGACGAGGCAACCGGCGATGAGCAGGCCGATCGCCGGACCCGGCCTCCAGCCCATGATCCCCGCGAGCGCCACCGCGAACCCGAGGACCAGGAGGTCGCCGAGGGGGTAGGCGAGGTTGGTGGCGATGGCGATCGCGCTGGCACCCCCGTTGGAATCGATGATGGGAGGCAGCAGCACGGCGCCGCCGACGCCGGCCACGATCAGGGCGCCGGCGATCCCGTCGAGCCACATGCTCGGATGGAAGCGGCGCACCCGGGCGCGCAACAGCACGATCAGCCCCACGTAGACGAGCGGGAAGAAGAGAAGGTAGAGCCCGTCGGCGATCGACGGGTACGGGATCTCGTCCGTGGCCGAGAAGACCTGCCACCAGACGATGTCGGCACTGGCCCACGACAGGACGGCGAGGCCGATCAGGGCCCAGGCGAGGCGCTCCTGGCGCACCAGCGCCGCCCGGACGAGGACGAGCAGCGCCCCGCTGACGCCGATGGCCGAATAGAGCCAGTCGTCGAACAGCGCGGTCGTCGCGGGGCTCGTGCCGAACCCGATCACCCGGTGCGCCCCGTAGATGGCCAACCCGAGCAGCACGATCGCCCAGGCGGAGGTGACGGCGACGCGGGCGGACCGCGGCAGGCCGGCGACGAGGGTGCGCTGCATTGCCGGGGTATCGGCCCGGACGGCAGTCGAGGTGAGCCGCCGCGCCATGGATGCGGTGCACCCGCCGCGAAGATCCGTGGTCGCCCGTGACCCGGGTGAGCACCCGCGCGATTGCCCCGCGGCCCGGCAAGGAGGACGCTCGGACCGACCCCACCCCCGACCGGGCCGGACGACCGGCCCAGGAGGCACCGCCATGACGCTGGTCTGGTTCGTCGTCTGGCTCGTCGCGAACACCGTCGGAGGCGAGGAGCCGCTCGTCTTCGACCCCGTCAACATCTGGGCGGGGCTCCTGATCCTCGCCGTCGCGCTCGACCTCTCGGCGGCCCACGCGACCAACGGCGCCCGCCGCCGGTAGACCGGACGGCAGCTCCATACCCCCGGGGGGTTGTCGCGGCCTCATCCGGTCGACTACGTTGCCGCCCGTTCGCATCACCCACAGGAGGGACGCACCGTGGCGCAGACCGGGAACAGCTGGGCGAAGGCCCGCCGGCGCGGCCTCTCGGTGATGGTCGGCGCCGGGGTGCTCGTGGCCTGGGCGGCCCCCGCCCTCGGGGGCGACGGGACGTTCACCCTCTCGACCGGGTCGCAGCCGAACCCCGGGAACGGCGTCCGGCCGTCGTCGGTCGCGGTCGCCGACCTTGACGGCGACGGGAACCAGGACCTCCTGGTCACCAGCTTCATCGACGGCCACCTCTCGGCATGGCTCGGGAACGGGCTGGGCGGCTTCACCCCCGCCGCGCCGCCGCCGCTCGCGGCCGGATCGTCGCCCTTCGCGGCCGCCGTCATCGATGCCGACGGCGACGGCGCCCCGGACGTCGTCACGGCGCTGGGCATCGCCGGCGTCGCCCAGTTCACGGGCCTCGGGACCGGCCAGCCCCTGGCGGGCCCCGCCCGCCCCGACGGCAGCTTCCCGAGCGCGATCGCGGTGGCGGACATGAACGGGGACGGGCTCGACGACATCGTGACGGCGAGTTCATCGACCAAGAAGGTCTCCACCTTCCCCGGCCTCGGCACCGGTGCGTTCGCCGACGCGGCGTCGGCGGTCTCGATCCCCGGCAGCGTCAAGGGCCTGGCGATCGGCGATCTCGACGAGGACGGAACGCCCGATGTGGTGGTGGGGAGCGCGGGCTCCTCGATCGCGGTGATGCTCGGAACCGCCGCGGGCAGGCTCGGGAGCCCCCGCTCCGTCGCCGTCGGAAAGCCCGACGCGAACGCGCTCGCCGTCGGCGACGTGGATGGCGACGGCCACCTGGACGTGGTCGTCGGCAACCCCGGCAACGGGGTGTCGATCCTCCTCGGCGACGGCTCCGGCGGTTTCGCGGCGCCGGCCCTGGAGGAGATCGCCGGCGGCGCCGGCGACACCGTGGCGCTCGGCGACGTGACCGGCGACAGCGCACTCGACATCGTCACCCTCGATCGGCTGGGCGGCACCTTCGCGACGCTCCGAGGCGACGGCCGCGGTGGCTTCTCGGCGGCCCGCTTCGCCCCGATGGGCTTCGACACCCGGGCGATCGCGATGGGCGACTTCGACAACGACGGCAACGTCGACCTCGCCACGGCGGAGTTCGCGGGCAAGGTCGTCTCCGTGCGGCTCGGCAACGGCCCCTCGCCCAACGACGACAACCTGCTGGTCGGTCCGGGCGCCGAGGGCCCGGGGGCCTCGGGCACGCGCGCCGGAGCACCGGCGGTGCCGGGCTGGACGCGCACCTCGGGTGCGCCCACCTTCGTGCGCTACTCCTCCCCGGAGTTCCCGACCTTCATCGACGCGGCGCGCTGGGCGGGCGGCACCAACCTGTTCGCCGGCGGCATCGGGCCCTCGGCGAGCATGAACCAGACGATCTCGGTGGCCGGGCGGGCCGCGCTGATCGACGCCGGGCGCCTGAGCGCGCGCCTGTCGGGATCGCTCGGGGGCCACGCGACCGAGGGCGATTCGGCCCGGGTGAGCGTCAAGTTCTTCGACGCCTCCAACGCCGAGCTCGGCACGGCGGTACGGATCGGCCCGGTCACGGCGGCCGATCGCAGGAAGCAGACCGTGCTCCTTCGCCGGCGCTCCTCCGGAGCCGTTCCGGTGGGCACGCGCTCGATCGTGGTGACGCTGACCTTCACCCGCTCGGCCGGCACCTACAACCAGGCGACCGCCGACAACCTGGCGCTGCGCCTGGCGACCGTGCCGGCCCCGGTCGCACCGGCGACCGGTGGCGGCCGGGTGGTGCTGCCCGGCGCGCCCGCACCGCTCTGCCGAGGGCAGCGCGCGACGCTGGTGGCGACCACGGGCCTCACCGTCGGCACCCCCGGAGCCGACGTGATCGTCGGCCGCCCGGGACGTGACGTCATCCGCTCCCTCGGCGGGGCCGATCTGGTCTGCGGGCGCGGGGGATCCGATCTGATCTCCGGCGGCGCCGGCGCCGATGTCCTTGCGGGAGAGAAGGGCGACGACACCCTGCTGGGCGGCCCGGGCGCGGACCTGCTCGTCGGCGGTCCCGGGCGCGACCTGCTGCGCGGCGGCCCCGGGCTCGACCGGCTGCTGGGCGGGCCGGGCGTGGACCGGCAGGTCCCGTAGGCCCTCGCTCCAGGGCGCCGTCCGGCGCCCTGGAGCGAGGGAACCCCCCCGCCACGGCCAGTAGCGGGCGCGATGGAGGATTGCGTAGGTTCGGCCGCGATGCCCTCCTCCCGAGCACTCCGCACGCCGATGCCGGCCTCGGCCGGCCTCATCGGACTGGCGATCGCCGGCCCGGCCCTCGCCGTGGACCGCTGCGTCGCCACCAACGGCTGCACGCCGGCGAACACCTACACCCCGGCGCAACTCCAGACCGCCCTCACCGCCGCGGGCGTCGCGGGCAGCGGCCGCGTTCTCGTCGGCCCGGGGACCTTCGTGGCGCCGGCCGGGGGCTTCGTCCTCTCGACGGCCGGCTCCGTCGAGATCGTGGGCTCCGGCTCCGGCGCGACGGTGATCCAGAGCGGACCCACCCAGGCCGACTACACCTTCGCCCTCAGGCTCCTCGGCGGCTCGAGCTCGGTCCGCGAGCTCACGGTCCGCACCGTCCATCCCGACGTCCCGGCACTCTGGCTCGGGGGGACCACCTCGGGCCGGCGGGTCAGCATCGAGGGCACCATCGCCGCCACGAACGCCTGGGGCGCCTTCGTCGAGGGCTCCGGCTCCGGTCCCGTGCTCGAGGAGGCCACCGTCGCGATGGCCGGAGCAGGGGCGACCGCCGTCGGGATGTACTCCGCGGCGACGCTGCGCACCTCCACCGTGTCGGGTGAGCGCGGCATCGCGTTGAGCAACGGTCAGGACGGCGTCAGCGCCGTGTCGCAGGTCCGCGTCAACGCCCGCCGGATCGGGGTGACCTCCGACGCGGGCACCTTCACCATGCGGGACTCCCTCATCACGGTCAGCGACCCGGGCGCCACGGCCATCGGCGCCGTGAACCTCAACAACGGCATCACCCCGATCACGATGACCTACGACCGGGTCACGGTCAGCGGCACCGACGGCGCCGCGCAGACCGGCGTCGCGAGCCAGGCCGGCTCGGCCGGCGGCGACAACGCCTCGGTCACCCTGCGCAACTCCATCGTCACCCGGTTCGGGGTCCCGCTGCGCCGCACGGCAGGCCCGTCCGGAACCGCGACCATCACGACCGCGTTCACCAATCACGCCGCAGCGGGCGTGGTTGACCAGAACACCGGCGCGGGCACGGGCGCGATCGCCGGGACATCCCGCACCGAGCACCCGGTCGTCTTCGTCAACGCCCCGGCCGGCGACTACCGGCTCGTGACGGGATCGCCGCTGATCGACGCGGGGGATCCCGCCGACACCGGTGCCATCGACCTCGTCGGAGGGCCCCGGCCCCGCGACGGCAACGGCGACGGTCTCGCCCGCATCGACTTCGGCGCGGTCGAGAGCCCGGTCTTCACGCCCCCGGCCCCCGTCGCGGCCCTGCCGGCCCTCCCGGCCCTGCCCGCCGTGGTCGATCGCACCCGGCCGCGGGTCACCCGGCTGAAGATCACCCTCGTCGGTCGCTCGGCCCGGCTTCGGGCGCGGATCAGCGAGCGCGGCACGCTGCGCCTGCGCATCGTCCGCGCCGGCGTGCGCGGCGCCCGGACCCGCGTCGTCACCATCCGCTCCGCGGGGCCCGTCAGGACCTCCTTCCGGCTCCCGGCGGGCGGGCGCTACCGCATCACGGTGACCGCCCGGGACCGCGCCGGGAACACCTCGGCGGCGAAGATCCGCTCGCTCAGGGTGGCGACAGCGCCGCGCGCGGCCCGCTGAATCCACACCCCCCGCGGCGGTGATCGCCGCGTGGGGTGTGGGCAGTACCTCCGCCCCCATCTCAATCGGCGGGCGCCCGGAGCCGATGGATGTGGTGGCGCGTCTGCGCGCCTCGGGCCGCCGACCGGTGACGACGGCCCGCCACGCGTTCAAGGGGGGCCCGGATGACTCGAGGTGGAGATCGGCGCAGAGCATGCCGCTCCCCTCGGACGATCCTCCTCGCGACGGGCGCCCTGCTGGCCCTGGCCGCACCCGCCAGCGCCGGCGACGGCACCTTCACGGCCGCCCCGGGCGGCCCGGTGCCCGTCGGGCAGACGCCGGTCTTCGTCATCGCCGCCGATGTCGACGAGGACGGCGACCCGGACCTCGTGGCGACGAACAAGGACTCCGACTCGGTCTCCGTGCTGATCGGCGACGGCTCGGGCGGCTTCGCCCCGGCGACCTCCCGCACCGTCGGCGACAACCCCGAGACGGTCGCCGCCGGCGACTTCAACGGAGACGGCCATCAGGATCTGGCGACCGCCGACTTCCTCGGCGACACCGTCTCGATCCTTCTCGGCGACGGCGCCGGGGGGTTCGGTGCGGCGGCGGCGTTCACGGTCGGCGACGGTCCCATCGGAGTCGTCGCGGCCGACCTGAACGGCGACGCCCGGCTGGACATCGTGGCCGCCGACTACTCCGCGTCCACCGTCACCGTGCGACTGGGTGACGGTGCCGGAGGATTCGGCGCGGCGGCATCGGCGAACGTCGGGCTGAGCCCCTTCGGCCTGGCCGTGGGCGACCTCGACGGCGACGGCGCCGAGGACGTCGCCACGGCGAACTTCGCCGCCGACACGGTGTCGGTGCTGATCGGGGACGGAGCCGGCGGCTTCGCGCCCGCCGTCCACACCGGTGTCGGAACGACCCCCACATCCGTGGCCTTCGCCGATATCGACCGCGACGGCGATGAGGACCTGGTCAGCTCCGACTTCAACTCCGACACGGTCTCGGTGCTGATCGGCGACGGAGCCGGTGGCCTCGGGGCGCCCACCTCCCTCGCCGTGGGCGACGGCCCGACCCGTGTCGCCGTGGCCGACGTCGACGGCGACGGCGACGAGGATCTGGTCACGACGGCCTACGGCGCCGACACGGTGTCGCTGCTGCGCGGCGACGGCACGGGCGGATTCGCCCCGGCGACCACGGCCGGCAGCGTCGGCGACACGCCGTACGCGATCGCCGTGGCCGACCTCGACCGCGACGGGGACCCGGACCTGGCCACGGCCGACTCCTACGCCGACACGGTCTCGGTGCTGCTCGGCAAGGGGCCCGGGGCGGACGCCGGCAACCTGCTGGTCAACCCCGGAGCCGAAGGCGGCGGGGCCGCGGGCATGCTCTCTGCCGCGCCGGCCTTCACCGGCTGGACGCGGACGGTCGGCACACCGACCTACGTCCGCTACTCCACCGTGCGCTTCCCGAGCCTGATCGGAGCCCCGCGCTGGGGCGGCGGGACCAACGTCTTCTCCGGAGGCCCCGGCGCGAGCGCGGAGGCCGAGCAGATCGTCGGCGTGGCCGATCGGGCGGCGAGCATCGACGCGGGCCTCGCCGGAGCGACCCTGTCAGGGCTGCTCGGCGGATACGGCGCCCAGGACGACACGGCTCTGCTGAAGGCGACCTTCCGCGACGGGACCGGCGCCGCGCTGGGCTCGCCCCTGTCCATCGGCCCCGTCACCGCGGCCGACCGCCGCAACCGCACCGTCCTGCTGCGCCGTACCGCGAAGGGCGCGATCCCCACGGGCACCCGCAGCATCCTCATCACGATGGTGATGACCCGGGCGACGGGCACCTACGGCGAGGGGACCCTCGACGACCTCTCCCTGCGCGTCAGCGCGCCTGCGCCGCCCCCCGGAACCGGGGCGCCATCGACGCCCGCCGATCCGCCGGCGGCGACGCGCCCGGCCGCGCTCGTGAGCCCGCGGGCCTCCGTCTCCCCGGCGGGCGTGGCCTCGGTCGGGATGGCGTGCCCCGCCTCGGCGCCGGCCACCTGCCGCGGCACCATCGCGCTCAGCATCGCCGCCCCGGTCGCGGGCCGCGCCACGTCCCACCAGACGGTGGTGATCGCGCGCGGCGGACGGCGGATCAACCTCGGCAGGCGGGCGTACGCCGTCGCCCCCGGGCGCCGCGCGACCATCGGCGTCCGCCTGAACCGCGCGGGCCGGTCCAGGATGGCCGACCGCCGGACGCTGGCGGTGCGCGCCGTGACCACGGTCCGCCAGCCGGATGGCACTAGCACGAGCCGCACCAGCCGGATCACCCTGAGCCGGGGAGCCGGATGGTGACCGCCGGGCGGAGGCTGTCGCGCGTCGGCTGGGCGTTGCTCGCCGGTCTCTGGGCCCTCTACGCCGCGACGACCGCCCAGTCGGGCCTCGGGATCGCCGAGGGACCGCTGGCGATGGTCCCCTCCGACCACCTCGCCGACGGCCTCGTGCTGGCGAGCGCCGCCATCTGCCTCGCGCGGCCCCTGTGCCGCGGCGGCGACCGGATCGCCTGGCTGCTGCTGGGCGTTGGCCTCGCGGCCTGGGCGGCAGGTGACCTCTACTACTCCATCGCCTTCGCCGACACCGACATCCCCCCGCTCCCGTCGCTCAGCGACGGCCTCTGGCTCGCCCTCTACCCCCTGAGCGCCGCGGCCCTGATCCTCCTGGCGAGGAGCCAGTTCTCGCGCATCCATCCGACGCTGCTGGTGGACGGCGTGATCGCCGCGCTCGCCGTCGCGGCGGCCTGCGTCGGAGCCCTCTGGGGGCCGGTGCTGGAGGCCCCCGCCGGCGGGCCGCTGGCGCTCGCGACCCTGCTGGCCTACCCGCTCGGCGACGCGGTGCTGCTCGGCCTCGTCGCCGCCGTCTTCACGCTGTCCGGCTGGAGGCCGAACCGGGTCTGGGCGCTGATCGGAGCGGGTCTGACCGCGGCGGCGATCGCCGACGGGATGCTCATCTACCTGAGCGCCACGACCGACCTGGTGGACGGCACCGCCCTCGACGCGCTCTTCCCCGCGGGAGCCCTCCTGCTGGCCCACGCCGCCTGGCAGCCGGCCCAGGAGCAGACGCCGGTCGACGTCGAGCGGTGGAGCATGCTCCTGACCCCGGGCGTGTGCTCGGTGATCGCCGCCGGCCTGATGCTGTTCGACCACTTCTTCCCGCTGCCGACGGGGGTCGTGCTGCTCGCCGCCGCGACGCTGGCGATGATCCTCGTGCGCACCGGATTCACCTTCCGCGAGAACCTCCACCTCCTCGCGCGCCGCCGCGAGGAGTCGATCACGGACCATCTCACCGGCCTCGCCAACCGGCGCGAGTTCGACGACCGGCTGATCGCCGAGGTGGAGCGCGCCCACCGCCACGGGCGCGAGCTCTCCCTGGTCATCCTCGACCTCGACCACTTCAAGGACATCAACGACGCCCACGGCCACGCGGCGGGGGATCTGGTGCTCGCGCACGTGGCCGCCGAGCTCGGTCGCCTGGCGCGGCTCGGGGAGCTGGTGGCCCGCGTCGGTGGCGAGGAGTTCGCCTGGCTGCTGCCGGAGGCCGACCTCGCCGAGGCCACCTGGGCCGCCGAGCGCGCGCGCCGGGCGATCGCCGGCTCGCCCGCGCCCGGCGGTCACCGGGTCACCCTGTCGGCGGGGGCCTGCTCCCTCGACGAGGACGGCGACGCGCGCGACCTCTACCGCCGGGCCGACGCCGCGCTCTACCGCGCGAAGGCCGACGGGCGTAACCGCGTCGTCGGGCGCCGCGACGCCCCGGTCGCCGAGCCGGCCTGAGCCTGAACCCCGCGCCCCGGCGGGCGACCCGTAGGATCGTGCCGTGAAGGTCGATGTCACGCGCGTGATCGCGCATCCCCCCCACGCGATCTTCGCGATCGTGTCGGATCCCGCGAACCGTCCGCGGTGGCAGGCGAACACCTCCGGCGTCGAAGTGCTCACCCCCCCTCCCTCGGGCCTCGGCACCCGCTGGCGCGAGGAGAGCCGGGGCATCGGCACCGTGCGCGCCGAGGTCGTCGGCTTCGAGCCGGACGCCCTCTGGGTCGAGGCGGGAAAGGCCGAGGGCGGTGAGGGCCGGGTGACCGTCAGGCTCCATCCCGAGGGGGGCTCGACCCGCCTCGAGGTCACCGTCGAGCTGCACCTCAAGGGCATGCGCCGGATCATGGAGGGCGTGATCGAGCCCATCGTCGCGCGTCAGCTGCCGGAGGACCTGGCCCGGCTCGAGGCCCTGCTCGACGCGGGCGGAGGATCCCCCGCCTGAGGCTCAGCGCCGGCCGACCAGCCGGCTGAGGGCCGTCATGAGCTCGGCGCGCATCGCCTCCTGGTTCTCGGGAGCAGCCCCGAGCACGCAGTGACGGGTGTGGTCGTCCACCAGGACGAGGGCGACCTTGTCGAGGGCCGCCTGCGCCGCGGAGATCTGCTGCAGCACGTCGATGCAGTAGCGCTCGTCCTCGACCATGCCGGCGATGCCCCGCACCTGGCCCTCGATACGCCGCAGGCGCGTCAGCACGGCGACGGTGGAGCCCTCGGCGGAGTATCCCGGGGTCTGCGCGCCGGATTCCTCGGGAGACGGGGCCACGGCGCCGAGCGTGGCATACACTGGGGGAGTATGCAAACGTTGTCCGGCGGTACCAGGGCGGGCACGCGGAGGAGGACCATGACCAACGAGACAGAGAAGGTGTTCGCCGTCACCGGAATGACCTGCGCGCACTGCCAGGCGGCCGTGGTGGAGGAGGTCGGCGCGCTCGCGGGCGTCGCGGGCGTGGAGGTGGACCTCGCCTCCGGGCGGCTCGCCGTGCGGGGTACCGGCCTCGACGACGCCGCCATCGCGGCGGCCGTGACCGAGGCCGGGTACCAGCTGACGCCATGACCACCCGCACGAGGGTCGCGGCGTTCGCGGTCGTGCTCGGTGCCAGCTTCGGCGTCGGCGCGCTCGCGGGCGCCTCGGTCGACCCCCTGCGACAGGATGAGCCGGCGCACCCGCACGCCTCCACCGCACCGGCCCCGGGCACGAGCCGCACGACGGTGACGGCACCCCCCTCCGATCACGAGGGCCACGACGCGGGCACGACCGCGGAGCCTGCCGTTCCGTGACCCCCGCCACGCACACCGGCCCGGAGCAGGTCGAGCTGCCGATCACCGGGATGACCTGCGCCTCGTGCGCCGCGCGCGTGGAGAAGCGCCTCAACCGGATCGAGGGGGTCGAGGCGACGGTCAACTACGCCACCGAGACGGCCACCGTCGCCTTCGATCCCGCCCACGCCACCCCCGAGGGGCTCGTGGAGGCCGTCGAGGCGGCCGGATACGGCGCGCGCCTGCCCGCGGCCGGCGCCGGCGACTCCGCTCCCGACGGCGATGCCGACCCCACCGCACCGCTGCGCCGCCGTCTGGTGGGCTCGGCGGTCCTGTCGCTGCCGGTGCTCCTGATGTCGATGGTGCCGGCGCTCCAGTTCGACAACTGGCAGTGGCTCGCCCTCCAGCTCGCCACGCCGGTGGTCTTCTGGGGCGCGTGGCCGTTCCACCGCGCGGCCTGGGTCAACCTGCGCCACGGCGCCGCCACCATGGACACGCTGATCTCGGTGGGCACGCTGGCCGCCTGGAGCTGGTCGATGGTCGCCCTCTTCTTCCTGGGCGCCGGCGATCCCGACATGCGGATGAGCCTCGAGCTGGTCATCGAACCCGGCGCCGGGGCCGAGCACATCTACCTCGAGACGGCCGCGGTGGTCACCACCTTCCTGCTCGCGGGCCGCTACTTCGAGACGCGCGCCAAGCGCCGGGCGGGCACGGCCCTGCGGGCGCTCCTCGAGCTCGGCGCCCGGGAGGCCTCGCTGCTCGGCGCCGACGGTGCCGAGCGCCGGGTGCCGGCGGCCGAGCTCGCGGTGGGCGACCGGTTCATCGTCCGCCCCGGAGAACGGATCGCCACCGACGGGATCGTCGAGGAGGGCGCCTCGGCCGTCGACGCCTCCCTGCTCACCGGCGAGAGCCTGCCCGTGGAGGTCGGCCCGGGCGACGCCGTGGCGGGGGCCACGATCAACGCGGGCGGGCGGCTGGTGGTGAGGGCCACCCGCGTCGGCGCCGACACCGCCCTCGCCCAGATCGGCCGCCTGGTGACCCGGGCGCAGACCGGCAAGGCGCCGGTGCAGCGCCTGGCCGACCGCATCTCGGCGGTCTTCGTGCCGGTCGTGATGGCGCTGTCGGCCGCCACCCTCGGCTTCTGGCTGGCCAACGGCGCCGGCCCCACCTTCGCCTTCACCGCCGCGGTGGCCGTGCTGATCATCGCGTGCCCCTGCGCGCTCGGGCTCGCCACCCCCACCGCCCTCCTGGTGGGCACCGGCCGGGGGGCGCAGCTCGGCATCCTGATCAAGGGGCCCGAGATCCTCGAATCGACCCGGCGGGTCGACACGATCGTGCTCGACAAGACCGGCACCGTCACGACCGGCGAGATGGCGCTCGCCGAGGTGGTGCCGGCCGCCGGACAGGAGCGCGCGGAGGTGCTGCGCCGCGCCGGAGCGCTGGAGGAGGGCTCCGAGCACCCGATCGCGCGCGCCATCGCCCGGGCGGCACGCGAGGAGCTGGGCCCGCTGCCCGCCCCCGAGGGCTTCGCCAACCGCGAGGGCCTCGGCGTGCAGGGCACGGTCGGGGGCGATCCGGTGGTGGTGGGCCGCCCCGCCCTGCTCGCCGACTGGGGTCTGACCCTCGACGACACCCTCGCGCGCGCGCTCACGACCGCCCAGGAGGGCGGGCGCACCGCCGTCGCCGTCGCCTGGGGGGGCGAGGTGCGCGGCCTGCTGGTGGTCGCGGACACGGTGAAGCCGACCAGCGCCGAGGCGATCGCGCGGCTGCGCGGGCTCGGGTTGCGCCCCGTGCTGCTGACGGGCGACAACGCGGCCACGGCGCGCGCGGTGGCCGCGGAGGTCGGCATCGACGAGGTCGTCTCGGAGGTGCTGCCCGGCCAGAAGGCCGAGGTCGTGCGGCGGCTGCAGGACGAGGGTCGCGTGGTCGCGGTGGTCGGCGACGGCGTCAACGACGCTCCGGCGCTGGCGCAGGCCGACCTGGGCCTCGCGATCGGCACCGGCACCGACGTGGCGATCGAGGCCTCCGACCTGACCCTGGTCTCGGGCGACCTGCGCGGTGCGGCCGACGCGATCCGGCTCTCGCGCCGCACGCTCGCGACGATCCGAGGCAACCTCTTCTGGGCCTTCGCCTACAACGTCGCCGCGATCCCCCTGGCCGCCGCCGGCTATCTCAACCCGCTCGTCGCGGGAGCCGCGATGGCCCTCTCGAGCGTGTTCGTGGTCTCCAACTCGCTGCGGCTGCGCCGCTTCCGGGCGCTGCGGTCGTCCTGAGCGGAGCCGTCGGAGACCGCCGCTAGGCTGCGCGGCATGCCTCCCATCCGCACCGCCCTGGCCATCTCGGCCCTGCTCGCCACCCCCGCGTCCGCCCTGGCGGCGGCGGTGGACATCGCCCCCGCGATCGTCGTCGATCGGCTGGAGGCCCGCGTGACCAGCGCCGGCAGCTCGTCGCTGCTGATCTGGGGCGGCCCGGAGCGCTTCGCCGCCGTCCCCCGCGACGCGGAGGCCCCGATCGCCCGATTGGTCCGCAACGGTGGCCTGGAGACCTCGCTGTTCTCCGACGGCGGCACGGTGACGCGGCGGGTCTTCGCCGCGGCGCCCGACGGCTACACGGCGCTCGATCTGATCGGTTCCTCGTTCGAGACGCTGCTCGCCCGTGCCCGCGCCGGCACGACACCGATCGTGCCGGGAAGGATCGGCTCGCGCATCACGATCCGGGGAACGGTGCGTCTGGCACCCAACGACTGCGCCGGGCTCCGCGGGGGCACGACGACGATCGACCTCGACGCCCGGACGCTGATCCCGCTGCGGATCGTGGTCCGGCGCGCGGGTTCGCGATCCCGCACGACCACCCTCGAGGGCCTGCGCGTGAACCCGGCGATCGCCGCCGGCGCCTTCGCTCCCCTGCGCCCCCGCGGCAGCGTCTTCCGCGACGATCAGGGCTTCCGTCGCGTCGGCGTGGCCGAGGCGGCCCGCCACCTGCCCTACGTACCGCTGATCCCCGGCAGCGTCCCCTCGGGCTTCCGGCTGGCGGTGACCGGCTGGGCGCCGCTGTCGGCGATCACGGGGCCCGAGGGCTCCATCGCCGCCCGCCCCTCGCTCTTCGCGGCCGTGTACGCCCGCGGCCTCGAGCGGATCGAGCTCACGCAACGCCGCGCGGCCGGCCGCGGCGATTGGCCCGACAGCCCGTTCGGGGGCGAATGCCAGGCGCTCTCCACGCGCCAGGTGACCGTGCGCGGCGTCCCGGCCACGTACGCGATCGGGCCCGAGACCGGTCCGAACCTCTACTGGCGCGAGGGGGCGGTGCTCCACACCCTGAGCGGCCCGTTCCCGGTCGAGGACCTCGTCGCCATCGCCGACTCGCTGGGGCCGGTGGCGCCGGACTGAGCGATTGCGGCGGAGGCCGGGGGCGGCATAGCCTCGAGGGCATCCGATCCGGGGAGTCCCGATGCGCCGCCTGATCGTCCTGATCCTCATGAGCGCCGCGGGCGGTGCCACGGTACTCGCGCTGGGAGCGGGCGCGGGCGCCCAGGCGCCGCCATCGCCGTTGAGCGGCCTGGATCGGACCTTCCGCGCCCTGGTGCCGGACGCGCGCTGCGCCGAGGCCGCGCCGAGGGTCCGCGCCGCGCGCCGGCAGCGCGCGGCGGCCCTGAGGGGCGCGCGCGACGCGACGCCGCGCGTCCTCGTCGCCAAGAAGGCCGCGATGCGCGGCGCGATCGCGCGCATGCGCACGGCTGCGCGTCTCTGCGACCGCGCGCAGGAGCCTCCCGGCGGCGCCGGGGCGGGGGCCCCGCCCGCGGTCACGCCCGCTCCCGGCCCGGCGCCGGCACCCGCTCCCGCGCCACCGCTGACGATCACGCTCCATGTGGCCGCGGGTCCGACGCTCGCGTACACCGAGACGTCGGCCGTGGCCACCGCGGGCCCCGTGCGCATCGTGCTGGCGAACGGATCCAGCCTCTCGCACTTCGTGGCCGTACGGCCGGGCACCGGGCAGCCGGCGCTCGCCGAGTCGCCGCTCGCCGCCCCCGGGGCGACGACGCAGATCGACCTGACGCTGCCGGCAGGGAACTATCAGATCTTCTGCCGCAACAACGGCCACGACCAGCTCGGAATGGTGATCCCGCTCGCCGTGAGCTGACCCGCGGCGGCGCCCGGTCCGCGGCGGTCGCGCGCCTCACCGTCCCGTTCGTTGAGAGCGCCCCCGCCCGTGCCGATAGGCGTGCCATTCAGGGGTAATCAAGCGGCGGAGACCGCAGATACGGGGACGCACACGGGTGCGGGACGACGAACGTGCATCGGCGGGCGGGGCTGCCGTACTGACACGCGGGCTGCGCGCGGTCCGCGTCGTGCTGTCGGCGGTCTTCATCGCGCTGGTCCTCACCTCGGGCTCCGGTAGCTCGGAGCTGATCAGCGGTGCGGCGGCCGCCGTGGTGATCGCCGTCGCCTGCCTCAACATGATCGGCAACGGGATCCTCGTGATCCGGCCCCCGGCGCGGGCCGAGCCCGCCTGGCGGGCGGCGGGGCAACTCCTCGTGGACGGGGCCCTCGCCCTGATCGCGACGGTGGTACTCGATCCCACCGCGAGCCCGCTCGCCTGGGTGGCGCTGCTCGTGCCGGTGCTCGACGCCGGGGCGTCGTTCGGGCCGGCCCTGGCGGGGATCGCCTGGTTGTCGCTCGGCCTCGCCTACGTGGCGCTGCGCATGCGGATGCTCCCGGCCGACTCGTCCGGGGCCGAGCTGGTGCGGCTCGGCCTCCAGCAGATGGCCGCGGTCGCCGCGGTCACGATCCCGACCGGATACATGGCCGCACGCCTGCGGGACGACCTCGACCGTGCCCACAGCACCCTGCTGGCCGCCCAGCGGTGGGTGAGCGAGCTCGAACTCGTCGCCGGGCACTCGCGGCGCCTCACCGAGACCACCGATCCACCCGCCGTCCTCGAGCAGACCGCCCTCGCCGCCCGCGACCTGGGCTTCGCGCGCGTGGACGTGTGCGAGCGCAACGGCGCCGGACGCTGGCGGGTGAGCCACTCGGCGGGCGAGGGCCGCTCGCCCGACCCCGCCGGCGACCACGCCCTCGAGCGGGCCGCGGCTGCCGGCAGCCCGGTCGTCGTCGGGCGTCGGGGGATCCGCGCAGGAGATCCAGTGGCTCCACCTGACCGGGTTCGCCGGGGGCGTGCTGGTGCCCGTGTGGCAGGCCGAGGGTGTGGTCGCCGTGCTGCGCGCCTGGTCGCAGTCCCCACTGACGAGCGGCGAGAGCCGGATCCAGGCGCTCCAGGTGCTCACCACCCAGGCCGCCGCCGCCTGGGGGACCGCATCGCGCTACAGCACGCTCGCGGGCTGGTCGCGCCAGGTCGCCCACGAGGCATCGCACGACGCGCTCACCGGCCTGCCGAACCGGGCCAACGTCATGACCCGCCTCGAGCGTGCGGTCGAGCGGATCGGCTCGGGCGGGCCGCCGTTCGCCCTGCTGTACCTCGACCTCAACGGGTTCAAGCAGGTCAACGACGAGCTCGGCCATGAGGCCGGCGACGCGGTCCTGGTCGCCGTCGCGCAGCGCCTCGGCCGGATCGCGCGGGCCGGCGACACCGCAGCTCGCCTCGGCGGCGACGAGTTCGTCATGGTCCTCGACGAGATCGGGGCGCCGGGCGACGCCGTCGCCATCGCCGAGCGCGTGTGCGAATCGCTCTCCCAGCCGGTGGCGGTGGGCTCGTCCCTCGTCCCGATCGGGACGAGCGTCGGGATCGCCTGGGCCGGGCCCACCGACAGCGCCGACACCCTCCTGAGCGCCGCCGACGAGGCGATGTACCGGGTCAAGCGCCGCGGCATCACCGGCTACGCGCTCGCCGGAGCCGGCCAGGCCGGCGACGTGTGGAGCGTCGAGCAGCCCGGCGGTTCAGATCGCGACCTCCGCGGGCCGAAGGCAGGCTCATGAGCCCCGCCCTTCCGCGGCCCCGGGCCCGCCTGCGCGCGCCCGGGGCCGCACGCCGGCGCGCGGCGGTCGTCGCCGTGGCCTGCGGCGTCATCGTCGCGCTGGTCGCCGCGAGCATCTTCTCCATCCAGCAGCGGTCCCGTCAGGTGGTGGGCCACGCCGTGTCGCTGCACGCGCTCAACGAGACGCTGCGCGCGGTGACGGTGGCCCGCTCGCAGGTGGCGTTCGCGGCCTTCCTCGCCAGCGTGGATGAGCGTTTCGGCACCGACTCGTCGCCGGTTATCGAGGCGGCGGCGGCCGACGCGCGGCGCGGTGTCGCCGACGCGCGGATAGCGACCGATTCGGCGGCCGCGGGGACGCCTCTGGACGATCCGGACGCCCGGGCCATCCTCAGCGCCTTCTCCACTCAGTCGCAGCGGGTGATCTCCCTCGTGGAATCCGGACGCGCCGGGCGACGCCCGCCGGGCCACCCAGAACCTGGACCGCACCTTCCAACGGCTCCAGGACGACCTCGTGGGACGCCGCGACGAGGCGCTCGCCGTGATCGTCGCCGACGACGATCGCCTCTGGCGCATCGGCGCACTCGCGAGCTTCGTCGCCGCCTTCATCGTCCCCTGCGGCATCGTCTTCGTGTACATGGCCCTCACCCGGCGCTCACGCGGCGGCGGTCGAGGCCGAGGTCGACCGCGAGCGCGAGCGCGTGCGACGCGAGCGCCGGCGCGAGGGCTCCGAGGCGGCGATCCGCGACCTGCGCATCGCGATCCGCGAGTCACGCCGCTCGGGCGAGCCGGTCCCGGTCGGGCCCCTGGACGATCTCGCCGCGCTCCTGCGCGCCACCGACGGCACCGCGAGCCTGAACTTCGCAGCCGTGCCGTTGGCGGGTCTGCTCGAGGAGATCGCCGCCGCCACGAGCGAGGCAGGACTCGTGGTCTCGGCCCGCGGCGGCGACGGAGCGGCATGGGCCGACCGCGAGGCGCTGCGACACGTGGCCCTCAACCTCGTGCTCGAGGCCCGCGCGTCCGGCGCCCGGCGGGTGACCCTGGTATGCGCCCAGGCCGGCGAGCATGCCCAGATCTCCGTGCTCCACGACGGCGCCCCCCTCCCGCCGCCGGTCGCCGAGGCCATCGGCTCCACCGCCGGCGCCGCCCCCGCGACCCCGCCCGACGGGCCGCGGCCCAGCCCCCGGATCCTCGCCGCCATCGCCATCGCCGAGGGAATGGACGCCGCGTTGCGTGCGATCAGCGAGCCGGGACCCGGCCTGCTGCTGCGGATCCCCGGCGCGAGCGCGCCCACGGCCGCCGGCCCCGCGCCCACCCCGTCGACGGCCGCCGCGCCGGCGCCGGCATGATCGTGCGGCGGCCGCTGGCGGCCGCGCTCGCGCTGCTGGGCCTCCTCGCCGGGGCGGCGAACGGCGAGCCCGATGCGCCCGGCGCCGCCCGCCGACCGGCGATCGTCGTCACCACGACCACGGACGCCGCCGCCCGCGACGGCGCCGGGGACCGCTGCGACACCGGTGCCCTCACCGCCGAGGGCGCACCCGAGTGCACGCTGCGGGCGGCCATCGCCCTCGCGAACGCCATTCCCGGCCCCGACACGATCGTCGTGGCCGTCTCCGCATGGGATCTCGGCGAGGGTGCCGCCGACGGCACCGTGCGCATCGCCCCGGCGACCCGCCTTCCCGAGATCACCGGCGAGCTGGTCATCGACGGCGCCGCCGACGGCGCGGCACCGGCCCTGGCACCGGTCAGGGTGGTCCTCGACGGCACGCTCCTCGACGGCGGCACCGCCCTCTCCGCGACCGCCCCGACCGTACTGAGGTCGGTGCGGCTCGTGAGCTTCCCCGTCGCCGGGCCTGTGAGCCTCCCGGACGACGAGCCGGCGACGGAGGCCCCGGATGCCGCCCCGCCGCCAGATGCCGAGGCCGTTCCCGGAGCGCCACCCGGCGAACCCGAACCCGGTCCGGCCCCGGCGCCGGACCCCGCGCCGGCTACGGAGCCCCCTCAGCCGGCGACCTCCCCCGCATCCCCCATCGCATCGCCCCCCCGCGACCCCGAGGAGACCCGCTCTCCCCTCGGGGTCGCGGTGGTCGTCAACTCCACCGGCGACGGACCCGACGCCGACCCCGGCGACGGTGCCTGCTCGACTGGTTCGGCGGTCAGCGCCACCGACGACGAGTGCACGCTGCGCGCGGCGCTCGAGGAGGCGAACGCCAGCGCCCTGATCGACACCGTCGTCTTCGCGATCCCCGACGGCGATTTCGGCCGCGGGGGCGCGGGCGACCGCCGGTGGGTGATCCGCCCCTCCTCACCCCTGCCCGCGATCGCCGCCCCGATCACGATCGACGCCGCAACCCAGCCCGGCGCCTCATGCCGCGCGGACGGCGTCCCGCCGGTGGCCGCGGTCCTGCTCGACGCCGGCGGTGCCGCCGCGGGACTGCGCATCGTGGCGGAGGGCGTCACCGTGCGGGGCCTGGCGATCGACGGGGCCGCCACCGCCATCCACATCGACGGGGGCGCGGGCGGCGGGACGCTGATCTGCGATCGCCTGGGCGTCGATGCCACCGGGACGGCGGTCACGCCCGGCCTGGTCGCGGCCGTCCACGTCGACGGGTCTCCCGGCAACCGCATCGGTGGCGTCACCGCCGGCGACGCCAACCTGCTGGGGGCGGGCGAGCGTGGCTCCGTCCGGATCACCGGGGCGAGGGCGACCGGCACCACCGTCATCGGCAACACCGTGGTCGGGGACGCCGGGCCGGTGATCTCCGCCACCGCGTCCACCGGGAGGGCCCGGCCGCAGATCGCCTCGGCGCGGACCGAAGGCGGCCTGATGGACCTCTCGGTCGTCGCCGGGGTGGCCCCGGGCGACTACCGGCTCGAGATCCTGCGTGTTGACCAGGATGCGGCCGGGCTCGTGGTGACCTCTCCGGCGGCCATGCGCAGCGTCGCGGTGACCGGCGCCGCCGACGTGCTCTCGGCGAGCCTGCCCGATCCCGGCGCGGATCTGGTGATCGCCACGCTGACGGCCGATCCGGCGGGCCCCGACCTGGCGCTCACCAGCCTGCCCTCGGGTGGCTTCGCCCCCCTCGCCGTGTCGCAGATCCGCGGGACCGTCTACGAGGACGTCGACGGCGACGGGGCGGTCGCCGACGACGGTTCGGGCGTCGCCGACGTGGACGTGCAGGTGTTCTCCGACCAGGGTAACGGCAGGCCCGACGCCGGCGATCCGGTCGTCGCGGCGGCGCGTACCGACGGCGCCGGCGCATGGCAGGCCGAGGTACCCGGAGACGGGCTCTACTGGGCCGCCGTGGATTCCCGCGACATCGTCCCGGCATCCGGCCTGCGCGGGGGCTTCTCGCCCGAGGACGTATGGGCCGAGCAGACCTACGCCGGAGCCGGCGCGGTGCGCTTCGACGGGACCACGTTCTCGTACACGGCCACGGCGGGGGCCCTGCCCGGTGGCAAGCGGGCATCCACGGGCGACGGCTTCCCGGTCCTCTCCGACGCCGAGCACGTGATGCGGGTGGCGGTCGCGGGCGCCGACGTCCTGGGCGTCGACACGGGCTTCAGCTTCGCCGCGGTGACCAACACCCTCGACGACCCCACCACGGGCGCGTTCGCGAGCGCCGGCAGCTGGACGGCGTTCGACGCCGATCAGGCCGGGATCGGGGTCAACCCGGAGGGCTACGAGCAGGCGGTCTACGACGGGCGCCACGTCTACTTCAGCCCCTCCCAGCGCACGGGCGGCCGGCACGGCGAGGTGCTGCGCTTCGACACCCGGGGGGCCTACACCTCGCCCGCGTCCTGGGAGAGCTTCGACGCCGGCGACAGCGGCGTCGGATCGGACCCCGACGGCTACGCCGGCGCCGTCTTCGACGGCCGCTACGTCTACTTCGCGCCCGACCACAACGGCACGGGCCGCCACGGAGAGGTGCTGCGCTACGACACCCAGGCGGCCTTCGGCGCCGCCGCCGGGTGGAGCGCGTTCGACCCCGGCGCGAGCGGCGTCGGAACGGACCCCGACGGCTACCGCGCCGCCGAGTTCGACGGGCGCTACATCTACTTCGCGCCGGATCACAACGGCACCGGCCGCCACGGCGAGGTGCTGCGCTACGACACGCAGGGCAGCTTCGCGAGCGCCGGCGCCTGGACCACCTTCGACCCCGGCGCGGGCGGGGTCGGCACCGACCCCGACGGCTTCTCGGACGTGCTCTTCGACGGCCGCCACCTCTACTTCGCGCCGCTCGACAACGGCTCGGGAGCGCACGGGGAGGTGCTGCGCTACGACGTCAGCGCCCCCTTCGCGTCGGCCACGAGCTGGAGCGCGTACGACCCCGGCGCCGATGGGGTCGGCACCGACCCCGACGGCTTCTCGTCCCTCGCCTCGGACGGCCGCTACGTCTACTTCGCCCCCGCCGATGCGGGCGCCGGGCCGAGCGGCGAGGTCATGCGGCTCGACACCACCGCACCGTTCGCCTCGGCCGCCAGCTGGACGACCTTCGACCCGGGCGTCGCCGGGCTCGGCGCCGGCGCGGTCGGCTTCGGCGCCGCGAGCTTCGACGGGCGCCACCTCTACCTCGTGCAGGACGAGGACGCCTCCGGTGCCGCCGGGCGGATCGTCCGCTACGACACCCGCGCCGCCTTCGCGTCGGTGGCGTCGTGGAGCCTCTTCGACCCGGGGGCGAACGGGGTCGGCACCGAGCCCGAGGGCGCGCGCAGCGCGGTCTTCGACGGGCGCCACCTCTACGTCGGCCACTTCAACAACGACACCGACTTCTCCAGCGAGGTGCTGCGCCTGGACACCGCGCGAACGGGTCAGGGATCGCTGCGGCGCTTCATCACCAACGCGAACGCGATCACGGGCACGCAGTCGTCGGTGTTCGCCATCCCGACGACCGACCCCGGATACTCGGCCTCGCCCGCGGGCTTCACGATCTCCCCCTCCGCCGCGCTCCCGGCGGCCGTCGATCCGATCAGGATCGACGCGACGACCCAGCCCGAGCACGCCGGCCTGGGTCGTCCGGTCATCGCGCTCGACGGGAGCGGCGCCGGCACGGCCGACGGGATCACCCTCGGTGCGGGCAGCGACCTGTCCCGCGTCCGGGGCATCTCGGTGGGGGGCTTCTCCGGCGACGGCCTGGTCGTCTCCGCCGACGTCGCCACGATCGCGGGCGACTGGATCGGCGTCGGCCTCGACGGGACGAGCGCCGCCCCCAACGGCGGCATCGGCCTGCGCGTGGCCGGCTCCAGCGGCACCATCGGCGGAGCGACCGCCGCCGACCGCAATGTGATCTCGGGCAACGGCGACGACGGAGTGCGCCTGGCCGGAACCGGCAACACGGTGACGGGAAACCGGATCGGCACCGTCGCCGCGGGTCTCTCCGCCCTCGCGAACGGCGACGACGGCATCGACGTCCGGGCGTCGGCCAATCAGATCGGCGGCGTCCTGCCCGGCGAGGCGAACGTGATCTCCGGCAACGCGGACGAGGGGTTGAGCCTGTCGGCGGCCGGCGACGCGACCGTCGTCCAGGGGAACCTGATCGGGGTCGCGGCCGACGGCTCGGCTCCGCTCGCCAACGGGGATCTCGGCATCTGGGTGGACACCTCGCTCAATCGGATCGGCGGCACCGCAACCGGCGCGGGCAACACCATCGCCGCCAACACCCGCGCCGGGGTCCTTGTGAACGCGACGGCGACCGGCACGGCGATCCTGCGCAATGCGATGGCGGGCAACGGCGGTCTCGGAATCGATCTCAACGCCTCCTCCATCAGCTCGTCGGCCGCCTCGGACGGGGCGACCGCAAACGACGCAGGCGACGCCGACGGCGGGGGCAACGATCTCCTGAACACGCCCGAGCTGGGCGCGATCACCGAGGCCGGCGGCACCGCGCCGGTCGGGTTCGACCTGGACCTCCCGGCGGGGACCTACCGCGTCGAGTTCTTCGCGAACCCGGCCGGGGCGGATCCCTCCGGCAGCGGCGAGGGGGGCGCCTTCGCCTCGGCGACGACGGTCACCCACACCGGCGGCGGCGTCGAGGGCTTCACGCACACGATCCCGATCACGGCCGGGGACCTCGTCACCGCGACGGCGACCTCCGCGAACGGCACCGGGTCGAGCTCGGAGTTCTCCGCCCCGGTGACCGTGCTCGCGGGCAACGACGCCCCGGTAACGACGATGCTCGCGACGACCACCATCACCGAGGACGCCCCGCTGGTGTTCCACGCCGGCACCGCGAGCGAGATCTCGGTGAACGACTCCGACGCGGGGGCGGATCGCTGGCGGTGACCCTGACCGCGGCGAACGGCACCCTGACGTTGGGGGACACCACCGGACTGACCTTCACCACCGGCGACGGCGACGGCGACGGGGTGATGGAGTTCACCGGACCGCTGACCTCGATCAACGCCGCCCTCGACGGCGCGACCTTCACGCCCGGGCCCGAGTACTCGGGCCCGGCGTCCCTGAGGATGGAGGTCGACGACCAGGGCAACACGGGCGCGGGCGGGGCGCAGACCGACGACGACACCCTGGCGATCACGGTGACCGGCGACGACGATCCGCCCGTTCACGTCCTCCCGGCCGCGCAGACGATCGCGGAGGACTCCACGCTGACGCTCTCCGGCGGTACCGCGATCTCGGTGAGCGACGCCGACGCCGGGTCGGCGCCGGTGTCGGTGACACTGACCGGGACCAACCTGACGCTGACCCTGGCCGGCACCACCGGGCTCTCGTTCACCACCGGAGACGGCACCGGCGACGGCGTCATGACCTTCACGGGCACCCTCACCGACATCGACGCGGCGATCGACGGACTCGTGCTCACGCCCGCCGCCGACCACGCGGGCAGCGCCTCCCTGCGCATCGTGACCGACGATCTGGGCAACACCGGGCCTGGCGGCCCGCGCAGCGACGACGACACCCTCGCCATCACCGTCACGGCCGTCAACGACCCCCCCGCCAACGTGGTACCGGGCACGCAGACGGTCTCCGGGGGCACGCCGCTGACCCTCTCGGCAGGGGGCGGCAACGCCCTCGGCGTGACCGACCCCGACGCCGGGTCGGGGACGATCCGGCTCGGCCTGGCGGCGAGCGGCGGAACGCTGACCCTGAGCGGGACGGCGGGGCTCTCGTTCGTCGCCGGCGACGGCTCGCTCGACACGGGGATGATCGTCACGGGGGCGCGGGCGGACGTCGCGGCGGCGCTCGAGGGCGCAGTGTTCCTCCCCGCCGCCGGCTTCAGCGGTACGGCGACCATCCAGATCGACAGCGACGACCAGGGCAACACGGGCGCGGGAGGCGCTCTCACCGACTCCGATTCGTTCGATGTCACGGTGACGCCGGCCACGAGCCCACCGGTCCTCGACCCGATCGGCGCCAAGACCGTCGCCGAGGGCACCACCCTCGCCTTCACGGCGAGCGCCGGTGACCCCGATCTGCCGGGCGACACGCTGACATACTCGCTGCTGGGCGCGCCCTCGGGCGCCTCGATCAACCCGACGACCGGGGCCTTCGCCTGGACCCCGGCCGAGGCCCAGGGCCCCGGCTCGTACAGCTTCGCCGTGATCGTCACCGATGCGGGCGGCCCGCCCGCATCCGACAGCGAGACCATCGTCGTCGGCGTCACCGAGATCAATGCGACCCCTGTGCTCGACCCGATCGCCGACCGCGCCAACGGCGAGGGCGACGCGGTGTCCTTCGCCCCGACCGGCGTCGACCCCGACGTCCCGGCCGACACCCTCACCTGGTCGGCGACGGGCCTGCCGCCCGGCCTCACGATGAACCCGATCACCGGCGCGGTGAGCGGAACGGTGGACGCGGGCGCCACGGCGGGCAGCCCGTACCCGGTGACCGTCACCCTGCAGGACGCGGCCGGCGCCTCCGACAGCAGCGCCTTCCAGTGGTCGGTGGTCCTGAGCAACTCGGCACCGGTGCTCGCCCCGATCGCCCCCGAGTCGGGCGACGAGATGTCCCCGATCGTGGTCTCCGCCGCCGCGACCGACCCGGACGCCGACACCCTGGCCTACTCCCTTCGCGACGCGCCCGCGGGCGCCGCCATCGACCCGGACACCGGCCGCTTCACCTGGACCCCGACCGAGGCCCAGGGCCCGGGCAGCGAGACCATCACCGTCGTCGCGACCGACGACGGTACGCCGTCGATGACGGCCGAGCGCACGCTCGCCGTGACCGTCCGGGAGGCGAACCGGGCGCCCGCGATCGACCCGATGGCCGACCAGAGCGTCGCCGTGGGAGAGACGCTGCGCATCGACGTGCCCGCCTCGGACCCTGACCGGCCGCGCAACCGGCTGACCGTCACGGTCGCCGGGCCGGCCGCGATGAACGTGGACGACTCCGGAACGCTCACCTGGGCCCCGACCGCCGGGGATCTCGGTCAGGCCGATGTCACCCTGACCGCCACGGACGACGGATCGCCGCAGCGGGCCGACTCAGCACGGCTGCACATCACGATCACGCCGGCGACGGCCCCTGCGCCGGCGACTCCCGCAACCGACCCGGGCGGCGGCGGCTCGGGCTCCGGCACCCCGGGCGGCGCGCCGGCGCCCACGGGCCCGGCCGGCGGCGAGACTCCGCCCGCGGAGCCGGCGGGCGAGCCCGAGACCCCGGCCGCGCCCTCCCCCCCGCGTGCCGGGGCCCCCGGGGGACTCACGGCGGCGCAGCTCGCCTCACGACGCCTCGGCTCCCACCTTCTGGTCGTCGATGGCCCGGCGGCCGGCCGGGCCCCGGCCGGCAGCGCGCCGCCCGCGGTCTCGCTCTCGACCCCCGTCCGCGTGATCGCCGCGGCGACGGAGCTCAGCATCCCGTTGCACCTCCTGACCCTCGGCGGCGCCTGGACCTCGCTGATCGTGAGCATCATCGTGATGCGCCGACGCAACCGGAGGCCCTTCATGGTGGTCGACATCCCCCACGACCAGCTGCTCAGGGTGCTGACCAAGCGCGACCCGGATGCCGAGCCGCGCTTCCTGCTGCGCCACGACGCCGGCCCGGTCTGGTCGCGAGGACCGTCCCGACGCCGCCGCGGCCGCCGCTGGATCGAGGTCGAGACCCCCCTCGGTCCCGGGTTCGCCGACGCCCGCAACCTGGCGCCCCCACCTCCCCCGGGCGGTACGCAGGCCTGAGGGGCGCCGCTCCGCTCGCGGGGCGGTCAGATGGACGAGCGCCGGAGGTCCAATTGGACGCAGGCGCACGGGCGTCCGACGACGCTCCCCGAGAACCCCTCCAGGCAGGGGCTCACGGGGCGGTCGACCCGGTCCAGCAGGTGCGGGATAGCCCCCGCCGCTCGGATCGTCCAATTGGACGAGCGCCCGAGGTCCAATTGGACGCGCACGCACGGGCGCAACGAGGGCGCCCCCCAGAACCCGTCCAGGAAGGGGTTGTGGGAGTGGTCGGCGACCCGGCCCAGGAGGCGCGGAGGAGCTCCCGCCGCTCGGGTTCGTCCAAATGGACGAGCGCTCGAGGTCCATTTGGACGCGCGCCACCCCGGCGGGAGAGGACGAAGACGCCCGGCTCGCCGGCGGGGCGGTTCTCCACCCGGCACAAGCGTGCCGATGTGCACCGGACGACCGCCAGGACGTCCGAATGGACGAACGCCCGAGGTCCAATTGGACCTCGGGCGGGCGGGGGGCGCACTGGGCGGGCAGGCCCGATCGCCTGACGAGTCCCGGCGCCGGCCCGGGACTGCGTGGGTCAGCGTCCGCGCACCACCACGACCTTCTTGGCGAGGTCGCGCTGCATGCGGACGCGGGTGGGCCAGTCCACGATGCCGGTGGGCTTCAGGCGGGCCGCGCGCTGGTAGGCCGTCACGGCTCCGGCCAGCTTCTTCGTGTACCGGTCGGCGGGGCGCATCCGGGCGGGGAGCTTCTTGAGGGCCTGCATCTGCATCTGCACGCTGCGCAGCAGCGTCCGCGAGACCCCGGTGAGCCTCGGCTCCGCGGCGACCCAGGCCAGGCGGGCGCTCTTGGGCGCGTTCGGGGCACGACGGACCGTGAAGGTGGCGACGCTGCGGTTGCCGGCGGCGTCGACGGCGGTGAGGGTCACCGGCCGGCCGGCCGCCACCGTGAGGCGCGCGGGCGCCCGGGTGAAGCGCTTGCCGGCGTACTCGAGGGCCGTGACCCCGCCGGCGTCGGTGATCGAGATCTTCACGGTCGTCCTCGCCGCCGTCACCAGGACGGGCGCGCGCACCTCCAGGGCCGGAGCCGTGGTGTCGCCCGCCATCTCCCGCACCGTCTCGCGGATGTTCCCGGCCCGGTCGATGACCCGGATCGTGATGCGGTTGAGACCGTCGCGCAGCGGGATGCTCCCGTTCTCGAGCGGCCGCGGAGCGCCGCCGCCGAGCATCCATTCGATGCGATCGACGCCCGACTCGGCGTCGCTGCCGGTGACCATGAGGCGGCTTCCGCTCAGCACGAGGTCCATCGCGGGAGGCGTGGCATCGACGAGCACCTCGACGATGGAGCTCACCGTCTGGCCGCCCGACCCGCTCACGGTGGCCCGGACCGTCCTGCGCCCCGGGGTGGTGTAGGTGTGCTGCACCTGGAGCCCGTCCACCTGGACACCGGTGTCGAGCGTCCAGCTCACGGGCCCTGCGCCGGCGCCCTCGAGTGAGGCCGTGAAGGTGACCGGGTCACCCGGGCGCACGAACGCCTGGCTGACGCTCACGCTGAGGCGCGGTGCGGTGGCCGGATCGGCGGGGATCTGCACGGTGATCGGGGCCGAGGCGGCCGAGGTGTTGCCCGCCGCATCCACGGCGACGAGCGAGAGCGTGTGCTGGCTCCCGGGCGCGAGGCCGTCCACATCGAGGGAGGTCGCCACGGTGTCGATCAGCGGAGCGCCGTCGAGCAGGACGCGGTAGGTCCCGATCCCCGAGCGTGCGACCATCGGCGTACCCGGCGAGAAGGCACTCGCGTTGCCGGCCGCATCGACCGCCCGCACGGCCATCGTGTAGCTGATGCCGGCATCGGTCACCGTCGCCCAGGCCAGCGAGACGCGGCCGCTCCCGAGGACGTTGGCGCTCACGCCCGAGGGCGGCGGCGGCGCTGCCGTGTCGAGGGCCCCCGCATCGGTTGCCGCAGCCGTGCCGACGGTGGCGGCCGTCGCGCCGTCGCGCGCCACGACATACTGGGCGGCGCCGGCGACCGGGGTCCAGGTGAGCGCCAGCGGATAGCCGGCGCCGTTCGGGGCGCTCGGCTGGGCCGGGGGGGTGCGGTCGGGGGTCGTGGCCGACTGCGGGACCGCCGTCGAGATGTTGCCCGCCGCATCGACGGCGACGGCCTCGTAGGTGTGCGTCGCGCCGTCGGCGACCAGATCGGGGACCGAGCTCGCCGATGCCCCGTCGTACACGGTCCGCGGCCCCTGCGTGACCACGACCCGCACCGCGTCACCGGATCCGGTCATGGTCAGCAGCACGCGGCCGATCGAGGAGCCCAGCGCGACGCCCGTGTCGGCGGTCGCGGTGAAGCCGGGGGCGGGCGGGGCGATCGTATCGACCACCAGCGTCACCTCGGCCGGCGATGCGTCGAGGTTGCCGGCCGCGTCACGGGCACGCGCGCCGATGGTGTGTGAGCCCTCTGCGAGCGGGCCGACCGTGAGCGGGCTCGCGCATGCCGCCCAGGGCTCCGCGTCCACGCGGCACTCGAACGTCGCGGTCTCGTTGGCGGTGAGGGTGAAGGTCGGGGTCGCGTCGTTCGTGGGACTGGCGGGACCGGCCGCGATCGTGGTGTTGGGCGGGATCACATCGGCGGGAGCGAACTCCACCACGACCGGCGCCGACGGCGCCGAGGCATTGGAGGCGGCGTCCACGGCCACCACCCGGTAGGAGTAGGTACCGCCGGTGCTGAGAGCGGTGTCGGTGAAGGTCGTCCCGCTCGAGGTGCCGACCTGCACGCCGTCGCGCAGGATCCGGTAGCTGGCGGCGCCGGAGACCGCCGACCACCCGATCGCGGGCTGGGCCGTGGTGAGGCCCCCGCCCGAGAGGCCGGTGGGAGCCGCGGGAGCGGTCCGGTCGATACGCGCGGTGGTGGCGTCGGTGGCGGTGGCGGGCTCCCAGCCGCTGACGTTGCCCGCGGCATCGACCGCGCGGAACTGCACGGTGGTCTCGCCGGGATCGGTCACGACCACCGACGCCCCCGCGGAGGGTGACGACCAGGTCGCGCCGCCGTCGGTCGAGGAGCGATGCTCGAGGGTCGTGCCGGAGGGCGCCGTCGCGGTGATCGTCACCGAGGCCGCGTTGGTCCACGAGGCCGAGCCGCCGGCGATGCCCCCACCCGAGGGAGCCGGGGGCGGCGTCGTGTCGACCTCCACGCTCACCGGCGAGGACGCGGTCCCCTGGTTGCCGGGGCCGTCCACGGCGATCACGCGGTAGGCGTAGACGCCCTCACCAGGGACCGTCGTGTCGATGAAGCTCACTCCCGTGGGTGCCCCGACCGGGGTCCCGTCCCGGGTGACGATGTACGAGACGGAGGCGGGCACGGGGTTCCAGCTCAGCGCGGGCGACGTGGCGGTCGCGGCGGGCCCGGTGAGGCCGGTCGGCGTCGCCGGCGGATCGCGATCGATGCGGGCGGTGGCATCCGCGGTGCCCGCGGCGGGCGTCCACGCCGATGCGTTGCCGGCGCCGTCGAGCGAGCGGAACTGGACGAGGGTCTCGCCCTCGTCGGTGATGACCGCGCTCGCGCCGGAGGTCGCCGACGACCAGGTGGCACCGGCATCGGCACTCGAGCGCCACTGGTAGCCGGTCGCCCCGGATCCGCCGGAATCGGTCGAGCCGGTCGCCGTGATCGTGATCGACGGCGTGTCCTGCCAGGTCGCCGAGCCGCCCGAGACGACCGGCGCCGTGGGAGCGGTGAGGTCGAGGAGCACCGTGGCCCCGGCGGTGCCGGCGGCCGGGCCCCACCCGGAGGCGTTACCGGCGCCGTCGGTCGCGCGGAACTGCACCAGCGTCTCGCCCGGGCCGGAGACCGCGATCGACACGCCGGCGGACGCCGCCGACCAGGTCGTGCCCGAATCCGTGCTCGTACGGTGCTCCCAGGTGGTCCCGGAGGGACCGCCGGATGAGCCCGATCCGGTGACGGTGACCGGAGCCGCGCCCTGCCAGCTCGCCGATCCGCCGGTCGCGGACGGGTCGGCCGGCGTCGTGCGGTCGAGGCGCACGAGCGCCTGGGCCCAGGCGCTCTGGTCGCCGTTGTTGTTGACGGCTCGGAACGCCACGATCGTCTCGCCCTCGTCGCCGACGGTCAGCGACGCCCCGGCGACGGGCGCCGACCAGGTCAGGCCCGCGTCGGTGGAGGTCCGGTGCTCGTAGCCCGCCAGGCCGGTCTCCGGGTCGTCCGAGCCCGACGCGCTCACGGTCCCCGAGGCCGCGTTCTGCCAGGTGGCCGAGCCGCCCGTGAGGACCGGCGTCGTCGGCACGGTGGCGTCGATCGCGAGAAGGCGGCTGTGGATCTCGTTCTCGCCGGAGACGAGTGAGCCCTCGTCGTCGCTGCCGTCCCAGGTGGCGAGGAACGTCAGTGATGCCGTGCCCGAGGCGACGGTGGCCCGGCCGACGCCGAAGGAGGGGTCGCCGTCGGGCCCCATCGAGGAGATGCGCATGTCGTTCGGGCCGAAGGCGGTGGCATCGGCGAGCAGCCGCTGGGCGTAGATCTCCAGCTCGCTGGCCGCGAGGCCCGCCGCGTCGTCGGTGCCGGTCCAGGTCACCAGATACTGGTCGGCGGCGGCATTCCAGGCGACGGCCGGGGTGTAGGCGTCGAAGGCGGCGTCGCCGTCGGGGCCCATGTCCGAGATCCGCACGTCGTTGACGCCGGCCTCGGCGCCGGCGCCCGTCAGGCGCTGGGCGAAGACCTCGTTCTCGTCGTCGGCCGTCAGGCCGCCGACATCGTCACCGCTCCAGGTCACCAGGTACTCGCCGGAGAACCCGTCGGCCGCGAGGGCCGGCGTGGTGGCATCCGCGGCACCGTTCCCGTCGGGGCCCATGTCGGAGACCCGCCGGTCGTCGGTGCCGAGCTCGGCGCCGGACGACGAGAGCCGCTGGGTGAAGATCTCCAGCTCGTTGTCCACCAGGGGAGCGCTGTTGTCGTCGCCCTGCCAGGCGACCAGGTACTCACCGCTCACCGTGTTGTGGACGACGTCGGGGCGGAGGGCGTCGTAGGCCGCATTGCCGTCGGGCCCCATCGAGGAGATGCGCATGTCGTCGCTGCCGATCTGTGCGAGGACGGGCGACAGCCGCTGGCCGAAGATCTCCGACTCGTTGTCCACCAGCGGCGCGGTGTTGTCGTCGCCCTCCCAGACGACCAGGTACTCGTCGGCGCCGGCGTCGTGGGCCACCCGCGGGTTCCAGGCGTCGTAGGCGGCGTTGCCGTCGGGGCCCATCGACGAGATGCGGACGTCGTTGGCGCCGACCTCGGCGCCCGCCGCGGAGACCCGCTGGGCATAGATCTCGAACTCGTTGTCGGCCAGCGATCCGAGGTCGTCGTCGCCGAACCACACGACGAGGTACTCGCCGGCGGTCGCGTTGTAGGTCGCCCGGGGCTCCCACGCGGTGTAGGAGGCGTTGCCCTCGGGGCCGAGATCGGAGATCCGGAACGCGGAGCCGATCCAGGCACCTCCGCCGCTCGACAGGCGACCCCAGACCTCGTCCTCGCGGGAGGCCCCGGTGTCGCCGGTCCAGACCACCAGATACTCGTTGTCGTCGGTGTTGTGGGCGACGTCGGGCCAGACCGAGTCGTAGCCCGCGTCACCGTCGGGACCGGTCTCCGAGCCGCGCTGCTGCGGCCCGAGCGCGAGCGGGCCGAGGCGGGCCGTGCCCGCGGCGTCCGGCGGCCCCGCGTGTGCGGGCGCCCACGCGCTCGCGTTGCCCGCGCCGTCGAGGGAGCGGTACTGGACCAGGGTCTCCCCCATCGCCGTCACGCCCACCGAGGCGCCGGCCGAGGTGCTGCCCCAGGTCGAGCCCCCGTCGGTCGAGGTGCGGTATTCGTAGCCCGCGAGGCCGGACGGTCCGCCCCCCGAGCCCGAGGCGGCGATCGTCACCGTGGCGACCCCCTGCCAGCTGAGGGATCCACCGGCGACGGTGGGGGTGGTGGGGTTCGTGCGGTCGATCCGCGCGGTCGATCCGGCGGTCGCCGAGGCGGGGGTCCAGGCGGAGACGTTCCCGGCATCGTCCAGGGAGCGGAACTGCACGAGGGTCTCGCCCTCGCCGGTCACGGCGAGGGAGGCCCCGGCGCTCGCCGTGCTCCAGGTGGTGCCGGCATCCGTGGAGCTGCGGTACTCATAGGAGGTGGCGCCGGTACCGCCGGAGGCGCTGATGGTGATCGAGGCGACGCTCTGCCACGAGAGCGAGCCGCCCGTGACGCTCGGCGCGCCCGGATCGGTGCGGTCGATGCGCACGGTCGAGCCGGCGGTCGCCGAGGAGGGAGTCCAGGCGGAGGCGTTTCCGGCATTGTCGAGGGCGCGGTACTGGACGAGGGTCTCACCCTCATCGGTCACGGTCACCGAGGCGCCCGAGGTGGCGCTGCCCCAGGTGGAGCCGGCGTCGGTGCTCGTGCGGTACTCGTAACCGGCCAGGCCCGAGGCACCACCGGCCGAACCGGAGGCCGTGACGTCCACCGAGGCGACGTCCTGCCACGAAAGCGAGCCACCGGCGACGGTCGGAGCCGTCGGGCTGGTGCGGTCGATCCGCGCGATGCCCGACGCGCCCCAGGCGCCCGTGTTGCCGGCGGCGTCGGTCGCCCGGAACTGGACGAGGGTCTCACCCTCGTCGCTGACGACGACGCTCGCGCCGGCAGTCGCCGTGCTCCAGCTCGAGCCTCCATCGGTGGAGGTGCGGAACTCGTGGGAGACGACGCCCGCGTGGGCGTCGGTCGCGCCGGTCGCCGACAGGGTGATGCTCGCGACGCCCTGCCAGGAGGACGAGCCACCGGAGGCGCTGGGCGCGCTCGGATCGGTGCGGTCGATGCGGGCCGTGGAGCCGGCCGTCGGTGACGACGGCGCCCATGCTCCGGCGTTCGAGGCGTCGTCGATCGCGCGGAACTGGACGAGGGTCTCACCCTCGTCGGTCACGGCGACCGAGGCCCCCGCGGCGGCGGCCGTCCAGGTCGCGCCGCCGTCGGTCGAGGTGCGGTACTCGTAGCCGGTGATGCTCCCGCCCGCGGCGCTCGAGCCCGAGCCGGTGACGGTCACCGAGGCGACGTCCTGCCAGCTCGGCGAACCTCCGGCGACGGTGGGGGCGCTCGGCCCGGTGCGATTGATGCGCACGGTCGAGCCCGCGGTCGCCGAGGAGGGCGTCCACGCCGAGGCGTTGCCCGCGGTGTCGAGGGCGCGGTATTGGACGAGGGTCTGGCCCTCATCGGTCACGGTCACCGACGCGCCCGATGTGGCGCTGCCCCAGGTGGAGCCGGCGTCGGTGCTCGTGCGGTACTCGTAGCCGGCCAGGCCCGCGTCGCCACCCGAGGAACCCGAGGCGGTCACATCGACGGAGGCGACGCTCTGCCACGAGAGAGACCCGCCGGCCACCGTCGGAGCCGTCGGGTCCGTGCGGTCGATGCGGACGGCCGATGCCGCGGTGGCCGAAGCGGGGGTCCAGGCGGAGGCGTTTCCGGCGCCATCGAGCGAGCGGTACTGCACAAGCGTCTGGCCTTCGCCGGCAACGGTCACCGAGGCCCCCGATGCGGCGGCGCCCCAGGTGGAGCCGGCATCGGTCGAGGTTCGGTACTCGTAACCGGCCAGGCCCGAGGCACCACCGGCCGAACCGGAGGCCGTGACGTCCACCGAGGCGACGTCCTGCCACGACGGCGAGCCACCGGCGACGGTCGGAGCCGTCGGGTTGGTGCGGTCGATGCGGGCCGTGCTGTCGGCGGTCGCCGAGGCCGGGGTCCAGGCGGAGACGTTCCCGGCATCGTCCAGGGAGCGGAACTGCACCAGGGTCTCGCCCTCGCCGGTCACGGCGAGGGAGGCCCCGGCGCTCGCCGTGCTCCAGGTGGTGCCGGCATCCGTGGAGCTGCGGTACTCATAGGAGGTGGCGCCGGTACCGCCGGAGGCGCTGATGGTGATCGAGGCGACGCTCTGCCACGAGAGCGAGCCGCCCGTGACGCTCGGCGCGCCCGGATCGGTGCGGTCGATGCGCACGGTCGAGCCGGCGGTCGCCGAGGAGGGAGTCCAGGCGGAGGCGTTTCCGGCATTGTCGAGGGCGCGGTACTGGACGAGGGTCTCACCCTCATCGGTCACGGTCACCGAGGCGCCCGAGGTGGCGCTGCCCCAGGTGGAGCCGGCGTCGGTGCTCGTGCGGTACTCGTAACCGGCCAGGCCCGAGGCACCACCGGCCGAGCCCGAGGCCGTCACGTCCACCGAGGCGACGTCCTGCCACGACAGCGAACCACCGGCGACGGTGGGAGCCGTCGGGTTGGTGCGGTCGATCCGCGCGGTGGATCCGGCGGTCGCCGAGGCGGGGGTCCAGGCGGAGACGTTGCCCGCGTCATCCACTCCGCGGAACTGCACCAGCGTCTCGCCCTCGGCGCTGACGACAAGGGAGGATCCGGCGCTCGCGGCGCTCCAGGTGGAGCCGCCGTCAGCCGAACTGCGCCGCTCGTAGGAGGTGGCGCCGGTGCCGCCGGAGGCGCTGATGGTGATCGAGGCGACGCTCTGCCACGAGAGGGACCCGCCGGTGACGCCCGGCGCGCCCGGGTCGGTACGGTCGATGCGCACGGTCGATCCGGCGGTCGCCGAGACCGGCGTCCAGGCCGAGGCGTTTCCGGCTGTGTCGAGCGAGCGGTACTGGACCAGCGTCTCGCCCTCGGAGCTGATCGTCGCCGACGCGCCCGATGTGGCGCTTCCCCAGGTGGAGCCGGCGTCGGTCGAGGTGCGGTACTCGTAGCCGGCCAGGCCCGAGGCGCCGCCCGAGGAGCCGGAAGCGGTCACATCGACCGAGGCGACGCTCTGCCAGGAGAGCGAGCCACCGGCGACGGTCGGAGCGGTGGGATCGGTGCGGTCGATGCGCGACGGTGGATCCGGCGGTCGCCGAGGCGGGGGTCCAGGCGGAGACGTTGCCCGCGTCATCCACTCCGCGGAACTGCACCAGCGTCTCGCCCTCGGCGCTGACGACAAGGGAGGATCCGGCGCTCGCGGCGCTCCAGGTGGAGCCGCCGTCAGCCGAACTGCGCCGCTCGTAGGAGGTGGCGCCGGTGCCGCCGGAGGCGCTGATGGTGATCGAGGCGACGCTCTGCCACGAGAGCGATCCGCCGGTGACGGTCGGCGCGCCCGGGTCGGTGCGGTCGATGCGCACGGTCGATCCGGCGGTCGCCGAGACCGGCGTCCAGGCCGAGGCGTTTCCGGCGGTGTCGAGCGAGCGGTACTGGACCAGCGTCTCGCCCTCGGAGCTGATCGTCACCGAGGCGCCCGATGTGGCGCTTCCCCAGGTGGAGCCGGCGTCGGTCGAGGTGCGGTACTCGTAGCCGGCCAGGCCCGAGGCACCACCGGCCGAGCCCGAGGCCGTCACGTCCACCGAGGCGACGTTCTGCCACGACAGCGAGCCACCGGCGACGGTGGGAGCCGTCGGGTTGGTGCGGTCGATCCGCGCGGTGGATCCGGCGGTCGCCGAGGCGGGGGTCCAGGCGGAGACGTTGCCCGCGTCATCCACTCCGCGGAACTGCACCAGCGTCTCGCCCTCGGCGCTGACGACAAGGGAGGATCCGACGCTCGCGGCGCTCCAGGTGGAGCCGCCGTCAGCCGAACTGCGCCGCTCGTAGGAGGTGGCGCCGGTGCCGCCGGAGGCGCTGATGGTGATCGAGGCGACGCTCTGCCACGAGAGGGACCCGCCGGTGACGCTCGGCGCGCCCGGGTCGGTGCGGTCGATGCGCACGGTCGATCCGGCGGTCGCCGAGACCGGCGTCCAGGCCGAGGCGTTTCCGGCGGTGTCGAGCGAGCGGTACTGGACCAGGGTCTCGCCTTCGGAGCTGATCGTCACCGAGGCCCCCGATGCGGCGCTGCCCCAGGTGGAGCCGGCATCGGTGGACGTGCGGTACTCGTAACCGGCCAGGCCCGAGGCACCACCGGCCGAGCCCGAGGCCGTGACGTCCACCGAGGCGACGTCCTGCCACGACAGCGAGCCACCGGCGACGGTCGGAGCCGTCGGGTTGGTGCGGTCGATGCGCACGGTCGAGCCGGCGGTCGCCGAGACCGGCGCCCAGGCGGAGGCGTTGCCGGCGGTGTCCAGGGAGCGGAACTGCACGAGGGTCTCGCCCTCCGAGCTCACAACGGCGGATGAGCCCGCGCTCGTCGTGCTCCAGGTGCTGCCGGCGTCGGTGGAGGTGCGGTACTCATAGCCGGAGAGGCCCGAGTGGACGTCTGTCGCCCCGGATCCGCTGACGGTGACCGAGGCCGTGCTCTGCCACGACAGGGATCCGCCGGTCACCGTCGGTGCCGATTCCGGCGTCACCGACACGGCGTCCACAACCGGGCCGTACGAACCGCTGGTCAGGCTCTCGAACGCGAGCAGGGTGCTGGAGGAGCTCGCCGCGGCCTCCAGGGTGATGGTCTGCCATCCCATCGACGAGGTCGAATGACCGGTCGTGTCGAACCGGATCGTCCGCAGCGCCGTGCCACCCCAACCAACCCGCATCTCCTTCACCGCCGGGCCACCGTCGGGATCGCCGGCCACCATCAGGCGGATGCGATAGGTGGTGCCGGCCACGGTCGTGAGCGTCTGGGACACGATTCCCGGCCCGGTGCCGTTGAGCTCGACCGACTGCGCACCGCCGCCGGCCTGCCAGCCGGTACCGAGACCGGTGGCCGACCCCGAGGTCACGTTCCACGCACCCTGAGACGCCGGGGCCGGCGTCGGCGTGCCCCCCACGCCGATCACAGGGTCCTCGAAGTCGCCGGCGTTGACGATCTCGGTTCCCGAGACCCCGCCGGGAGCGGTGCGGTCGATGCGGACGGTGCTTCCCGCGGTCAGCGAGGCGGGAGCCCACGCGGAGACGTTCCCCGCCAGATCGATGCTTCGGAACTGCAGAATGGTCTCACCCTGCTCGGTCACGATCGCGGTGGCCCCACCCGTCGTCGCGGTGGCCCAACTGGCACCACCGTCGGTCGAGCTCCGGTACTCGTAGCCCGAGAGACCCGAGCCACCCACGTCCGTGGAGCCCGACGCGGAGGCGGCCACCGACGCCACCGACTGCCACGAGAGCGAGCCTCCGGAGACGGTCGGCGTAGACGGTGCCGTGTTGTCCACGCGCACATTGGTCACCGACGAGGAGGTGAACGTGTTGCCCGCGTTGTCGGTGGTCACCACCCGCACGTCGTAGACCCCGTCGCTGACCGCCGTCGTGTCCCACGCGGCGGCGTAGGGGGCGCCCGTGTCGGTGGAGATCGTGGTCCAGGTACCGGCGCCCGCGGGCGAGCGCTGGAAGACGGCGTTGGTCACGCCCGAGCCGGCGTCAGCCGAGCTCGAGGTCACCGCGACGGCCGCGCCGCGCACGTTGGCGCTCGGCGCCGGGGCCGTCACGGACCCGGTCGGGTTGGTGTTGTCCACGCGCACGTTGGTCACGAGCGCCGAGGTGAACGTGTTGCCGGCGTTGTCGGCGGTCACGACGCGCAGGTCGTAGAGGCCGTCGGCGACCAGGGTCGTGTTCCACGAGGCCGCATAGGGCGCGCTCGCGTCGGCGGAGATGGTCGTCCAGGTACCCGCCCCCGCCGGTGAGCGCTCGAAGGTGGCGCTGGCGACGCCCGAGCCGGCGTCGGCCGAATCCGAGGACATCGCGACCGCCGCACCGCGCACGTTCGCGCTCGACGCCGGGGCGCCGAGGGACCCGGTGGGGTTGGTGTTGTCCACGCGCACGTTGGTGACGAGCGACGAGGTGAGGGTGTTGCCGACGTTGTCGGTGGTCACGGCGCGCAGGTCGTAGAGGCCGTCGGCGACCAGGGTCGTGTTCCAACTCACCGAGTAGGGCGCGCTCGTGTCCGTGGAGATCGTGGTCCAGGTGCCCGCCCCGGCCGGTGAGCGCTGGAGGGTGGCGTTGGCGACGCCGGACCCACCGTCGGCGGAGTTCGACGAGACGCTCACCGCCGCGCCGCGCACGTTGGCGCTCGAGGCCGGAGCCGTCACCGATCCGGTCGGGTTGATGGAGTCGTTGGTGAAGGTGAGCGTCGCGGCGGAGGAGTTGCCGGCGTTGTCGGAGCCCACCACCGCCTCGGTCGGCGAGCTCGAGGTGCCCTCGCTCCAGCTGAAGGCGTTGGTCGAGGTGTAGGGGCCGCCCGGGGGCGTGGAGATCGTCTGGGCCGTGTGGGTCCAGCCGGTGGTGGTTCCGCCGAGGGCAGGGAAGGCCGATGAGGCCGGGCCCGAGCCGCCGTCGGTGACCGTGTTGGTCAGCTGGAAGCTGCCGCCCGCTCCCCCGCCGGTCCCCCGGTAGAAGACGGTCGCGCCCGACAGGAAGGAGCTCGACGCGGGGGACACGGAGCTCAGCGAGAACGAGTTGGCCGGGTTTGTGTTGTCGACGCGCACGTTCGTGGCGAGCGACGAGGTGAAGGTGTTGCCGGCGTTGTCGGTGGTGACCGCCCGCAGGTCGTAGAGGCCGTCGGCCACCGCGGTGGTGTCCCACGTCCCGGCATACGGGGCGCTCGAGTCCGTGACGATGGTGGTCCAGGTGCCGGCTCCCGCGGGCGAGCGCTGGAGGGTGGCGTTGGCGACCCCCGAGCCGCTGTCGGCCGAATCGGCGGACACCGTCACCGCGGCGCCACGCACGTTCGCGCTCGATGCCGGAGCCGTCACCGACCCGGTCGGGTTGGTGTTGTCGACGCGGACATTGGCCACCGTCGCGGACGTGGAGGAGTTGCCGACGTTGTCGGCCGTGACGACGCGGAGGTCGTAGAGGCCGTCGCTGACGCCGGTCGTGTCCCAGTTGACCGAGTAGGGCGCACCCGCATCGCTCGAGATCGTGGTCCAGGTCCCGGCCCCGGCCGGCGAGCGCTGGAAGGTCGCGGTTGCGACACCCGATGCGGCGTCGGCCGAGTTCGAGGACACCGCGACGGTCTGACGGATGTTCGCCGCGGCTGCCGGGGCCGTCACCGATCCGGTCGGGTTGGTGGAGTCGTTGGTGAAGGTGAGGGTCGTGGTCGACTGGAGACCGACGTTGTCGGTCGACGTGACCGCCTCCGTCGGCGAGCTGGTCGTGCCCTCGGTCCAGGTGAAGGCGTTCGTCGTCGTGAAGGGGCCGTTCGTCGGCGTCGAGACCGTCTGGGCGGTGTGGGTCCAGCCGGTGGTGGTGCCGCCGAGGGCCGGGAAGGCCGAGTTCAGGGGGAGCGATCCGAGGTCGAAGACCGAGTTCGTCAGCTGGAAGCTGCCGCCGCTGCCGCCGCCCGTGCCCCGGTAGAAGACGGTGCTCCCCGACAGGTAGGAGCTCGAGGCGGGCGAGACCGAGTACAGCGAGAACCCGTTGCCCGGCGCGGTGACGTCGGTGACCTTCACGTTGGTCACGAGCGATGAGGTGAAGGTGTTGCCGGCATTGTCGGTGGTCACCACCCGCAGGTCGTAGAAGAGGTCGCGGATCACCGTGGTGTCCCAGTTCACCGAGTAGGGCGCGGTCGTGTCGACAGCGATGGTCGTCCAGCTGCCGGCGCCCGTCAGCGAGCTCTGGAATGTCGCGTTCGCCACACCGGAGCCGCCGTCGGCCGAACCGGACGACACGGCGACCGCCGCACCGCTCACGACCGCGCTCGACGCCGGGGCCGTCACCGACCCGGTCGGGTTGGTGTTGTCGACGCGCACGTTGGTCACGAGCGCCGAGGTGAAGGTGTTGCCGGCATTGTCGGTCGTCACGGCGCGCAGGTCGTACAGGCCGTCGGCCACCGCGGTGGTGTCCCACGTCGCGGCATAGGGCGCGACGGTGTCCGTGGAGATCGTGGTCCAGGTGCCCGCCCCGGCCGGTGAGCGCTGGAGGGTGGCGTTGGCGACGCCGGACCCACCGTCGGCGGAGTTCGACGAGACGCTCACCGCCGCGCCACGCACGTTCGCGCTCGAGGCCGGGGCCGTCACCGACCCGGTCGGATTGGTGTTGTCGACGCGGACATTGGCCACCGTCGCGGAGGTGAAGGTGTTGCCGACGTTGTCGGTCGTCACGACGCGCAGGTCGTAGAGGCCGTCGGCCACCGCGGTGGTGTCCCACGTCGCGGCATAGGGCGCGACCGTGTCCGTGGAGATCGTCGTCCACGTGCCCGCCCCGGCGGGAGAGCGCTGGAGGGTGGCGTTGGCGACGCCGGACCCACCGTCGGCGGAGTTCGACGAGACGCTCACCGCCGCGCCGCGCACGTTCGCGCTCGACGCCGGACCGGTCACCGATCCGGTCGGGTTGGTGTTGTCCACGCGCACGTTGGTCACGAGCGCCGAGGTGGATGCGTTGCCGATGTTGTCGGTGGCCACGACGCGCAGGTCGTAGAGGCCGTCGGCCACCGCGGTGGTGTCCCACGTCGCGGCGTAGGGCGCGACCGTGTCCGTGGAGATCGTGGTCCAGGTGCCGGCTCCGGCGGGAGAGCGCTGGAAGACGGCGCTGGCGACGCCCGACGACCCGTCGGCTGAGCTCGACGAGACGCTCACCGCCGCGCCGCGCACGTTCGCGCTCGATGCTGGGGCCGTCACCGATCCGGTGGGACCGGTGGAGTCGTTGGTGAACGTCAGCGTCGTCGTCGTCGTGTTGCCGGCGTTGTCGGAGCCCACCACGGCCTCGGTCGGCGAGCTCGAGGTGCCCTCGCTCCAGCTGAAGGCGTTGGTCGACACGTAGGGGCCGCCCGAGGGCGTGGAGATCGTCTGGGCCGTGTGGGTCCAGCCGGTGGTGGTTCCGCCGAGGGCAGGGAAGGCCGATGAGGCCGGGCCCGAGCCGCCGTCGGTGACCGTGTTGGTCAGCTGGAAGCTGCCGCCCGCCCCCCCGCCGGTGCCCCGGTAGAAGACCGTCGTACCCGACAGGAGCGCGCTGGATGCCGGGGAGACCGAGCTCAGCGTGAGCGCGTTCGCCGGGTTGGCGGCGTCCGGGGTGAGGGCCACCGCCTGGCCGACCCACTGCCCCGCCGAGGTCGCGGCCGCCGTCTTCGCCCCGCTCGCTCCGGCCGCTGGCTGGAGCACATCGGCGGCCTCCGCCGACGGGCCGGGTCCGGAGCCGCCCGTGGTGTCCCACTGCTCGGCCATCCCCGCCGGGGGCGTCAGGGTCGAGGTCGAGCGGATGCCGAAGAAGCCGACGAGCATCCGGTCGGCCCCGGTCGTCGTCAGGGTGGGCGCCGCCACGGCCGTGCTCGCGCCGCTGTTGTCGGCCGCCCCGCTCTGCGCGTCGACGGGCGCCGAGATGTCCACGCCCTGGTACGCGACGATCCCGCCCGCGGCCCGGTTCGACGTGAAGGTCCAGGTGTACGACCCGGGCTCGGAGCCCGTGGCGACATGCCGGTAGATCGCCTGGGCGAGGTTGGTGCCGGCGTCATCGCGCCGCACCAGCGTCCAGCAGCCGCAGGCCGGGGGGGTGATCGTCGTGCCCGACCCACCGCCCACCGACACCTGGGCGAGGAGAAGGTCGTTGACCGCGACACCGCCCGGGACGCCGAGGACCAGCGTCGTGCCCGCGCTCGTGCCATTGTTCGCCGACGACGGCGTGCCGCGCAGGACGATGGCGGGATCGATGACGTAGGGAGTCGGGAGCTGGGAGTCGTCGAGCGTGAGCGTCAACCACGAGTGCCCGCCGGCGTCCTCGAGCGACCAGCGCAGACCGTCGGGTGTGATGTCACCACCCCGTGCGTCCAGGATCGCGACGGGCTTGATGTAGACCTCGCGGAGGCGTCGGCCGGCCAGGAAGCCGACGGAGCCGTCGGCTCCGATCCGGGGGGTCAGCTCGCCTGAGCCGACGCGCCAGCGCCACGTCCGCGTGTTCTGATGGGAGTCCACGACCAGCGACTCCTCCACCTGGTCCGCCGAGACGGTGACCGTCTCGGCGCCGAAGGAGGTCGCGCGCGCGGCTCCGTTCCGGAAGTGCTCCCATTCGCCGACGCCCGCCTCCGCCGACGCGAGCGAGACGGTGCCCTGTCGTCCGGCGGCGGTCACCCGCCCGGGGGCGAGTGTCGCCGCCACGCCCGGTGCGGGGGTCAGCCTCCTCGCCGCCCCCCCCACCGGCACCGACTCGGGAGCCGGCGCGCCGAGCTGCGCCCGCAGGAACGGAGGCGGCGATGCCACCGGTTCCGGCTCGCCTCCGAAGGAGACGGCGAGCGCGACGATCAGGAGCGCGACCCCCGCCAGGGCGACGACACGGCGGAGGGTGAGCGCCGCCAGGGCAGCGGCCATCGGTCCGTGCGCCGAACGCGCGCACGGAACCGGGACCTGCGTCCTCCGGAGCCGGATGTCTCTCGTGGAAACCCCACGCCTAGGTTGTACGTCGTAAGCGCATCGGCATCCGGGTGCGCGAAACCGAGCGCGGGCGAGATCTCTCGCAACGGTGCGGGCCGGGCCGCACCCACAGGCGCTCCGCTGAGTCCCGGTCAGCCATTTCGACCCTCAGCGCTCAATCGCAGACGTATCCGTGATCCAGGGCCTCAAGTCGACCCCCCCCGACCCGATGGCGGGTTCAGCGTGGACCGCGCTCTCGGGCGCCGCGCACACTTCTGACGACACCCGGGAACCGGGCGGAGGGGACCATGGGACTACTCGAGCGACTCACGGTGGGCCGCAAGATCGCGGTCGTGACCGGCAGCATCCTGCTGCTGTTCTCGATCGCCGTGACCGTCGGCATCGCCAAGGCGCGTGTGGCCGACCAGAAGGTCGCGAACGCCGCCGAGCTACAGGGCTGGGCCGACGAGGCGCGTGTCTTCGTCGACCAGATGGAGCTGCAGCGCGGCCTTCAGGCCGAGTACGCGGTCACGACGAACCCCGACCTCCTCGTCGAGTTCGAGGCGTCCGCCGTCAAGGCGTTCGACATCGCCGATCGTCTCGTGGAGCGCTTCCCCGGCAACGCCGACGTGACCGGAGCCGTGCAGCGGGCGAAGGAACTCGACGAGATCCACGACCCGCTGGTCTTCGATCAGATCGCACCCGCCGCCCGCGCCGGCGACACGGCCACGGTCCAACGGCTCCTGCCCAAGGCGACCGGCCTGATCAAGGAGTTCGTGGCCCAGGGCAACCGGGCGGCGAGCGCCGTCGACGACGAGGTCTCGGGCGCGAAGGCGGAGGCGGCGTCGGCGCTCGCGTCGGCCCGTTCCTTCCTGATCGGCCTGGGCGTCGCCGCACTACTGCTCGGGATCGTCCTCTCGTTCCTGCTCGCCCGCCAGATCGCCCGGCCCCTGATCGCCCTGCGCGACAGTATGCGCCACGTGGCCGAGACGGGTGAGCTCTCGACGCGCGTCGACGAGAAGCGCGCCGACGAGATCGGCGAGGTCGGCGGGGCCCTCAACCGCATGCTCGGCGAGTTCGAGATGATCATCGGCGGCGTCTCGGCCCAGTCCGGGCGCCTCTCGCGCTCGGCCGGAGAGATGTCCGAGGCGGCGGGTCAGGCACGCACCGCCGTCGGCGAGATCGCCACCACCATCGGATCGGTGGCCGCGGGCGCGTCCACCCAGGCCGAGACCACCCAGCAGGTCGCCCGCATCGTGACCGACATCGCCGAGGGCGTCGGCCTGGTGGCCGAGCGCGGCCAGGCGGCCGCCCACGCCGCAGACCAGGTGGACAGCGCCGCCGCGACCGGATCGGAGACCCTCGGCGAGGCCGCCCGCGCGATGTCCGCCATCGAGCGCTCGGTCGCCGCAGCCTCCGAGGTCGTCGGCTCGCTCGACGGCAAGAGCGAGCAGATCGGCGAGATCGTCTCGACGATCACCGAGATCTCCGATCAGACGAACCTCCTGGCGCTCAACGCCGCCATCGAGGCCGCCCGCGCCGGTGATCAGGGCCGTGGCTTCGCCGTCGTCGCCGACGAGGTGCGCAAGCTGGCCGAGGAGTCGCAGACCGCGGCCACCTCGATCGCCTCGATCATCCAGGAGATCCAGGCCGAGTCGGTCCGCGCGGTCGAGGCGATGAGCTCGGGTCGCGAGGCGGTCGCCGACGGAGGCGCCAAGATGACCGCCGCCGCCGAGGCCTTCACCGCGATCCGCCGCCAGGTGGCCGACGTGACCAACGAGGTCGGCCAGGTCGCCGTCGCGGCCGAGCAGCTGCGCGCCGGCACCTCGCAGGCCCAGGAGGGGATGATCGAGGTGGCCTCCGTCTCGGAGGAGAACGCCGCCGCCGCGCAGGAGGTCTCCGCCTCCTCCGAGGAGTCGGCCGCCTCCGTGGAACTCGTCTCGCACACCTCCTCGGAGGTCGCGGGTACCGCCGGTGAGCTCGACCGCATGGTCGCCCGCTTCTCGGTCACCGCCGAGGAGACGCCGGCCGAGGTCGACGCGGAGTAGGGCTCGCTCCCCCGGGCGGCCGCGGCCGCCCGGGGGTCAGCGCACCAGGCGCAGGCGGGCCGTGACCACGGGGCCCGGCACGGAAGGGGCCCCCTCGTTGATCAGCACGAAGGGATCGCCGAGCCGGCAGCGACCGGGCGTGGCCCGCCGCCGGGCGGGTCACCGCCCGCAGTGGGCGCGCCGCGCGGCGGGTGCGCCCGAGACCGTGGGGGAAGCGCGCGACGACGCGGCGGCTGCCGATGTCGCAGACCGCGATGAAGGCGTTGCCACCCAGCCCCTCGTCGGTCCAGGCCGCATACGTCGTGCCACGCGCATTCACCACGATGCGCGTCCCGCCGATGGTGATCCGAGCCTGGTCGCCGATGCCCCTCCACTTCCGGCTGAAGCGCTCCCGGGGGGTGGAGATGTGTGGCACCAACGGAACCAGCTCGAGGTTCGCCTGAGGAAACGGCCCCGTTGCATCGCTGATCAGATAGTTGCGCCTGATCCGGCACTCGGGCAGGTCGAAGCCCGGGAGACCCGCGAGGGCAGAGGGCTGCAGCGCGAACGTGCGCGCGGCCTCCGGCACCGGTCCCTCGAGGGTGACCGAACGCTCGACCTCGCCGTCGCGGCAGGCGACCTCCAGCCGGAGCCCGTCGAGGACGAATGGGGCCGGAGGGCTGTAGGGGCCGAGGATCGCGGCACCGTCGGTGGTCGCGACCGCCACCGTGCCGGCCTCCGCGTCGAACACGACGGCCCCGTCGAGCGACTCGTAGGTCGCCCCGGACGCCACGACCGGGGCGAGGCCGAGAAGGAGGACGGCGAGTGCGAGGCGCGCGATCACCGGCAGATCCTATGCCAGCCCCTCGGCGCCAACGCCACCCGGGGCCGGCCTACTCGAAGAAGAACGAGCCGAGCACCGGGACCAGGCCGACCCACACGGCGAGGGCCATGCCGATGTAGGCGAGCACCGAACGGTCCCCGCGCCTCCCGGCGACGAGGCCGGCCACGATCGCCGCCGCCGCCGTACCGCCGAGGAGCGCCTTGCCGACGACGACCAGGAGCGTACCGGCGTCCCGGTCGAACGGATCCAGCGACGGCACCAGGAACTGGACGGTCGCCAACAGGAGTGCGTAGGCCACGGCGAGGCCGACCGACCACCACCCGAGGGGGCTGCGGGGCACGAATCCGACGGGCGTCCTCTCCCGCACGGCGGGCAGCCCCGGGCCGACCGGGCGCATCGCCTTCACGGCCTGGAGGGCGAAGACGACGACGAGGACACCGACGAGGGCGGCGAGGACGGGATTCATGGTGGCCACGCGGGCCCTGCCTCCCTTCGCACGTACAGAGGGAACGCTCCGAGGCTCCCACCGCCCGTGGGCCGGCCGCATCGGAGAGTGGACCGATGGCCGGCGCGGATTCCCCGAAGCCGCGCCCGCGGGCTCCGTTCCCGTCGCGCCCGGGCTGAGACTCAGGCCGGCTTGCGGGCGATCGCGAAGAGCTTGGCGAACTCGTAGCGCCAGCCCCGCGGGCCCGACAGCTCGCGCAGCTTGGCCTCGATCGCGGCCACGTACGCCGCCGTCTCGGTCTCGGACTGATCGCCGATCATGTGACTCGCCACGACGCGCATGCGCTCCATGTACGCCTCGACCGAGGTGTGGCGCACGCGGGTCTCCATCCAGATGTCGATCGGCTCCATCCCCGCCTGCACGAGGTAGTCCTCCATCTCGGGGACGCTGCGCAGGTTGCCGTCGAAGGCGCCGAGCCAGCGGTGGTTGATGGGCTCGATGTTGGAGATCACGTCGCGGTAGGCCTGCTCGCCGCCGCGCCCCGACATCAGGATCGCCATCACGCCACCCGGCTTCAGCGCCCGCGCCATCGCCGTGGCGGCCTCCCACTTACGCGGGAACCAGTGATAGGCCATCGAGCAGATCACCAGATCGAAGGAGGCCCCGGCGACCGGCATGTTCTCCACGTCCGCGTTGGCGAGCGTGATCTCGACGCCCTCGATGCCGCCGAGCTTCGCCTGGAACTGCTCGAGCATCCCCTCGGCCGGGTCGATGCCGGTGATCCGGGGCGGGCGGAAGCGGTCGATCACGGCCTGGGTGGCCCAGCCGGTACCGCAGCCGACATCCAGCACGTCGTCGTACCGGCCGGGCGGGATGCAGAGAACGAGCCGCTGCGCGCCCTCGATGTTGAAGCGGACGGCGTCCTCGTAGTCCGAGGCGGTCTGCGTGAAGCCGCCTGCGACCGACTCGTGGCTCGTGTGGATGTGCGATGACATGGGCTGCGTGGACCCTCCGGTCGATGGGGTCGCCACTCTAACCGCGCCGCTCAGCTCCGGGCGAAGACCACGAGCGGATCGATGTCCCCGCCGTCGGCGGCGCGGAGCGCGGCGAGATACCGCCCCCTCGCCGCCACCGCGGCCGTCGATCCCGCGCCCCACGTGAAGACGGGGCGACCGAGCGCCTCCGCGAGGCAGTCCGAGAGAAGGCGCGAATGACGGCCATTGCCGTTCGCGAACGGATGCACCCGGACCATGCGGTGGCCGAGACGGACCGCGGCCTCATCGGGGCCCATGCCGTGGTCGATCCAGGCCCGGGCGTCGGCGAGCGTCTGGCGGACGCCCAGCCGCACCTCCGTCCACGGCAGGCCGATGTTCTTGTCCGTCCTGCGGTAACTCCCCGCCCAGGACCACACCTGGCCGAACATCCGCGAGTGGAGGCCGCGGACGAACTCCTCGCTGAGGATCTCCGTGGCCGGGCGGCGGCGCGCCGCGAGCCATGCGACCGCCTCCCTGTTGTTGTCGGACTCGACCTCGTTGAGCGCGTCGCGGGTCGTGACGGGTACGAGCAGCCCCTCCGACTCGTCGGGGTCGAGAGGGGTCTGCCCCATCTCGCGGGCGCCGCCTAGCTGCTCTTCCACAGTGCCCCGCGGGCGAGGATCTCCCGGGTCCGTTCCTCGACCGCGGCCTCCGAGACCTCGACGTCCTGGGCCTCGAGGGCCATCGACTGGGAGACCCGCCCCAGCTCGGCCCGAGCGAGATCCCGCGCGCGCGCCTCGACGGCATCCGCCAGGCTCGTCCTCGGGACGAGGAGATAGACCACCTGGCAGTCGAGGGCCTCCGCCGCCCGCCGCAGGGAGTCGAGCTGGATCGTCCCGCTCGCCTCGGAGGATTCCAGCCGATGGAGTGTCAACTGGGTGATGCCCATCCTTTTCGCGAGCTGGGCCTCGGTCATGCCGAGCGCGCGCCGTATGGCGTTGACCCAGCCCCGGTCGGGGCGGGCGACCCCGGCCAGGGGGCGTCCCGCCGCGAGCTGCTCATCGAGATGGCGGCGTACGGTTGTCGCGATCGTCCGTTCCATGCATTACAGACTATCACGCTGCGCCCATTTAATCGTATCTGACACATAGCCTGTGTAGTCTGTAATGGTCTGGAAGCCATCAGGCGACATGCAGGGCCTTCGGCACGGCCTCGACACTGCTCCGCTTGTCGCGACCCGCGGAGGACCAGATGGCCGGCACCCCCGACGAGGCGGACCTCCGGACCTACATCGACGCAGCCTCGTAGATCCGGACGCTCTCGATGATCGGGCAGCCCTCGAGGAGCCGTTCGGCCTCTGCCATGTCGGCGGCGTTGACGATCGAGTACCCGACCGACGGGGACATCTCCGGGGTCAGATCGACGGAACCCCCGGGGGTGACCTCCCGTCCGCCGCAGAAGGGGTTGCCCGAGTTGACGAACCGGTCGCCGACCGCGGCGAACCACTGCTGCCAGCCCGCCTTCATCTCGTCGGTGTACTCCCAGGCGCCCTGGTAGAGGTACATGAACTTCTTCATCCCTTCGCCTCCTGGTCCGTGTGGTCGGTGTCGCCCTCGAGGTGGGTGCGGTAGTTCTCCAGACTCTCCGCCGACGTGCCCCAATACGCGTGGTACCGCGCCAGCCAGTCCTGGAGCGCCAGGATCGCGGGCCGGCCCAGCGTCAGCACGTTTGCGCGACCCACCTTTCGGCGCCGTGCCAGCCCGGCGTCCTCGAGGATCCGGATGTGCCGGTGGATCGCCGGGAGCGTCATCCCGCGCACCTGCGCCAGCTCGCTGATCGTGTACGGGCGCAGTCCCAGCAGGAACACGATCTCCCGCCGATGAGCGTTCGCGAGCGCTTCGAAGATCCGGTCCAGCTCGCCCGGGATCTGTTCCACTCCCCGCCCCTTAAAGTTAACATCTGTGTGAACTTATCGACGCAGCCGGGACCGTGCAAGCCCCGCTCTACTGCTTCCCGCGAACTCGACATGAATCGGCGACGCGGCCCTCCGACGGATAGGAGTTTCCTAAGGATCGCCTGTGAATGGCGGTTCTTCTCTCATCGACCGACATCGCTCGTCGATGCAGGGAACGACAGAAAGGAGCTGCCGTGACCTATTCCGTGGGAAGCGTCACTCAGCAGCACGGCCCACCCCCGATGGGTGGTCCTGGCGGGTCGAACCCGATGAGGCAGGTCATGTCCGGTGCGGCCTCGCTACTCGGCATGGACGACAAGGATCTCCGCAAGGCCCTTCAGGGCGGGAGCACACTCAGCGAGCTCGCCGACGCCAAGGGGGTCTCCAAGAGCGATCTGAAGGATGTCGTCACGAAGGGCCTCGAGCAGGTCGGCGCCCCCCCGGGCGCGCAGACCACCGACCTGTCGGCGATCGCCCAGGACATCATCGACGGCAAGGGGCCCGGCGGGGGTCCCCCCGGACCGCCTCCGGGCAGAAGGGCCTCGGGGGGCGACGACATGGGCTCGCGGTTGGAGGCGCTGACCTCGGCCCTCGGAATGGATGCGACATCGTTCCTCGACGCGCTCAAGTCGGGAACCTCGCTGAGCGACCTCGCCGGCCAGAAGGGTCTTTCCGCCGCGACCATCGCCTCGCTGCTCGGTGGGCCGGTATCGGTGGACACCGCGGCCTGAGGCATGTCATCCGGGGGCGCTCTCGGGCCCCCGGATGGCAGCGGTTCCTCGCTCGGGGCGGTGGCCCAAGCAAACGCTTCGGGAAATCTCAGCTGATTCTCAGGGAAGGGTGGTCTCGTTGTCGCCAGCGCGCGACCCAGCGCGCTGCTCCCTTCCCCGTCGATCAGCGATTGACGCCCACCACCGCGAAGGACGTCGATGTTCTACCTGAGCTACATGTTGTCGGAGCTCCGCCGACGGCGCGGCAGGACCATCCTCACCGCGCTCGGGTTGGCGGTCGGCGTCGCCCTGGTCGTGACCGTCAACGCCGTATCGAGCGGCTTGGACGACGCCCAGCAGAAGATCCTCGCCCCCCTCACCGGAATCGGCACCGACATGTCCGTGACCCGCCCTCTGACGGTGAGCCCCGACGGGCAGGGCGGTTTCGGCGATCTCACCCCCGCCGAGCAGCAGCGACTGCGCCGGCAGGCAGGCCCCGGTCCCGGTCTCGACCTGCGCGACAGGGAACCCGGAACCGAGATCGACGTCGACACGTTCTCGGCCACGAGCCAGCTCACCTTCTCCTCGGCGCGGACCGCCAAGGTCGCATCGATCGACGGGGTCGAGCGGGCGGCGGGCTCGCTCACCCTCAGCGCGAATCACATCACCGGCACGGTTCCGGAGATCGACATCACCCAGGCCCCCGGCGGTCCCGGTGGAGGACCGCCGCCGACAGGAGCCTTCGGCGACGGCAGCATCACGTTCGACGCGAGATCGGTGACCGGAGTCGACGAGTCCGAGTCCGACATCGCGCCGGTCACCCCGTCGCAGATCGTCACGGGCGCCTACTTCAGCCTCCGCGGCGCGCCCCGGCAGGCGATCGTGTCGTCGGCCTATGCCGGCACCGAGAACATCGCCGTCGGCGACACGATCTCCCTCGGAGGCAAGAGCTTCACCGTCATCGGGATCGCCTCCTCGCCGATCGGCGGGACGGCATCGGACATCTACGTCAAGCTGGCGACCCTGCAGAGGATCGCCGACTTCACGAACCAGATCAGCGCCATCCAGGTGCGCGCGGCGTCGGCGGATGACGTGAGCGCGGTCGCCTCGCGCATCAGCGCGAGCTTCGCCGGCGCCCAGGTGACGACCGCGGCCGACCTGGCCGCCCGCGTCGGCGGTTCGCTCAAGGACACGCGCGATCTGTCCTCCACCCTCGGCAGGGTCCTCGCGATCGTCGGTCTGGTCGCGGCGGTGCTGATCGCTTCACTGCTCACCCTCGCCTCCGTCTCCAAGCGCGTCCGCGAGCTGGGGACGCTCAAGGCACTCGGCTGGTCGCGCGGCGCGGTCGTGCGTCAGATCTCCGGCGAGTCGCTGATCCAGGGTCTGCTCGGCGGCATCGTCGGCGCGCTGATCGGAGTCATCGCAGCGCTCGCGATCAATGCCACCGGATGGACGCTCCAGGCGAGCGTCGCCGATACGACCACAGCGGCCACGCAGGCCGCGGGAGGACCCCCTGGAGCGCCACCCGGTGGCGGGTTCGGGCTGGGGCAGGCGGCGATCACCACCGGCTCGAAGGCCGTGGAGATCTCGACCTCGCCCTCCTTCGGCCTGATCCTCCTCGCAATCGGCCTCGCCGTGCTCGGCGGCCTGATCGCCGGAGCCGTCGGCAGCCTCCGCGCCGCCCGCCTTCGCCCCGCCGCGGCCCTGCGCACCGTCGAATGACGACGCCCACCGACCTCCCATCCAAGGACGACGCCGCGATCATGGAAGCAACCACCGACAGCGCACCGACCCCGGCCCCGGCGCCCCACGACGTCTCGGTGCCGATCTACGATCTGCAGGGGGTCGCCAAGATCTACGGCTCGGGCGGCAGCGCGGTCACGGCGCTGGCGGACATCGATCTGGTGATCGAGCCCCGCGACTTCGTGGCGATCGTCGGCGCCAGCGGCTCGGGCAAGACGACGCTGCTGCAGTTGCTCGGGGCCCTCGACCGCCCGAGCGCCGGGCGGGTCATGTGCAGCGGGCGCGACATCCAGTCGATGGGCGAAGGGGAGCTCTCGCGCCTGCGGCGGGACGTCATCGGCTTCGTCTTCCAGCAGTTCAATCTGATCCCGACACTGAGCGCCCGCCAGAACGTGGAGCTCCCGGCGGCGCCCACCGGCATGTCGTCCGAGGAGCGGCGGACCCGGGCGGTGGATCTGCTCGCCGCGGTGGGGCTCGCCGCGCGAGAGGACCATCTGCCGTCGCAGCTCTCGGGCGGCGAGCAGCAGCGGGTGGCCATCGCTCGCGCCCTGATGAACCGCCCGAGGGTGCTTCTGGCCGACGAGCCCACCGGCAACCTCGACTCGGCCACCGGTACGGAGATCCTCGCCCTACTCCAGAGGGTCGCCGCCGAGAACGAGCAGACACTCGTCCTCATCACCCACGAGCAGGCCGTCACGAAGGCCGCTCCGCGCGTGGTGACGCTTCGCGACGGACGCGTCCTCTCCGACACGACGACCTCCGCCGGCTAGCGGTCCAGCCGCCGGCTCGATGCCGGATCAGGCGATCGGCCCGCCTCGCCCCGTCGATTCACGGAGCGGCGCGCGACCTGCTAGCGGCGAGGCGGCGGCGCACGGGCCGGCGATCCGGCTCGGGGCCGCCGAAGCCTCGTAGCTGCACGACGGCTCATCAGCGTCGCTTTGGCCCGTTGCATGCTCCTCGCCTGGCGCTCGCACCCGGCATAGAGTCGTTCTGTGACTGAGACAACCGTCTCAACGGGCGAGGTCGTTCCGCGCCCAGTTCAGATCGCGTTCCGGAACGCCTGCAGCGACGTCTACCTCGGCGCGATCAGCGATCTGTTCGACGGCGAGGGGTTCAGGGCCGTTCCGGCCGAGCGCGTGGATCTCAAAGGAGAGCGACGGAGCCTCGCCGAGCGGTACCAGCTCGGCATCGACTGGTCCGATGAGACGGCTGGCCCACGCCTCCTGCGGGTCTACTCCCGTGCGCTCATCGAGCACGCGCGCCGCCCCGACGGAGGTTGGTGGCGCAAATGGGAGCCGTTCGTGAGGGGCCTGGAACAGTCGGGGTTCGAGATCGGCCGGGACGGCCGGGTGGCTCCGGTCCAGGCGAGGCGGCAGCCGCTCGACTTCTCGAACTACCACCTGCTGACCGACCCCGACCTGCTCCGCGAGAAGATGGCGCGGATCGACGCCCTCTGCGACGAGCACCCCGACGAGGCGATCGGGCACGCGAAGGAGCTCGTCGAGGGGGTCTGCAAGGCGATTCTCAAGGCGTCCGGGCAGGACGACCCGAAAGCCCACCGAAACATGCACGTCCTCTATCAGGCCACCGCGGTCGAACTCCGGATCGCAAAGGACTCGGTCCCCGGCAACGCCAAGGGCAGCGCCTCGGCCAGCAATGTCCTGAAGAACCTCCAGGCTGCGGTGCAGGGGCTCGTCGAGTTGAGGAATGAGCTCGGGGGCGGACACGGCAAGACCGAGCGCAGCGTCCTCCGTCCCCGCCACGCCCACCTTGCGGCGGATTCGGCGCGCACCGTCTCGACCTTCCTGCTCGAGACCTGGCACGAACGTGAGCGGTCGAAGCCCTCGGAGATCTGAGCAGCGTGCAGTACCGACACCCCAGGACTCGTTGACTGGATCCCGATCGACCTGCGGCCCGGAGCGGCGGCGAATGAAGCGGTGGGGGGACTTCCTGGAACTCACCAGAAGAAGCGGACGACGAGGCTCGAACTCGCGACCTTCGGCTTGGGAAGCCGACGCTCTACCAACTGAGCTACATCCGCAGAGGACCGAACGGTACCACGGGCCGGAGCGGGAGCAGGGGACCGTCGCACCCGTTGACGGGAGGCTCCCGGGGGAATAGACAGGCGCGACGCCGACGAGGAAACGGGGATGGCTCGTGGATGAGCTGACGCGGGCGAAGCAAGGGGCGAGGGCGGCATGGAGCGCCGGCGACTTCACCCGGTTCGCGCAGATGATCAGTGAGTCGCGCGGCCGGCTGCTGGGGCTGCTCGCGATCGCGCCGGGCGAGGAGGTCCTCGACGTGGGATGCGGCATCGGGAACCTCGCGATCGACGCGGCCCGCACCGGCGCGTCCGTGACCGGGGTCGATCTCGCCCCCGAGATGGTCGCGAACGCCCGCCGTGCGGCCGACGTGGTGGGGTCGCCGGTCCGCTTCATGGAGGGCGACGCGGAGGACCTGCCGATCGGGACGGCCTCGGTCGACGTGGTGATGTCGTCGTTCGCCTGCATGTTCGCGCCCCGCCACGCCGTCACGGCGGGCGAGCTCGCCCGCGTGCTGCGGCCCGGCGGGCGAATGGGGGTCCTCGCCTGGACGCCCGGCAGCGACATCGGGCAGTTCATCCGCGCCACCGCGCCGCACCTGCCCCCTCCCCCGGCCTCCGCGCAGTCGCCGCTGCTCTGGGGCGACGAGGCGCACGTGCGCGAGATCTTCGCCGGCACGGGCCTGGCCCTCTCGTTCGAGGCGGGGACCGTCACCTTCCCCCGGATGCCGCTCCAGGAGATCGTCAACGTCCACATCGAGGAGTTCGGGCCCCTGGTCGCCGCCCGGGCGATGCTGGAGCCCCAGGGGCGCTGGCAGGCGCTCGCCGATGAGGTGGAGGCCTTCTTCGCCGGGAAGGCCGACCCGGACGGGACGGTGACCTTCGTGAGCGACTACGTGGTGGTGCTGGGGCGCGCTCCCGGCTGAGCGCGCCGGAGCGCTACATCCGCTCGGGGGCCTCGACGCCGAGCAGGTCGAGACCGGTCTTCACGACGGCCGCGGTGGAGCGGCAGAGGTCGATGCGGAACGCCGCCAGATCGGCCGGCTCGCCCACCACGCGGCAGCGGTGGTAGAAGCCGTGGAAGGCCTTGGAGAGCTCGATCAGGTAGGCGGCGACCCGGTGCGGCGCGCGGCGCTCCTCGGCCTCCGAGACCGCGATCGGCCAGTCGGCGAGGCATATCACCAGGGCCCGCTCGGCCGGGTCGAGCTCGGCCGGCGGCGCGGAGGCGACCGGCTCCTCGCCGACCTGGGCGAGGATGCTGCAGACCCGCGCGTGGGCGTACTGAACGTAGTAGACCGGGTTCTCCTGGCTCTGCTCGCGCGCCAGGTCGAGGTCGAGGTCGAGCGGCGTCTCGTGGCTGCGCTGCACCAGGAAGAAGCGGGCGGCGTCCACGCCGATGTCGTCGATCAGGTCCGAGAGCGTCACCACGGTGCCGGCCCGCTTGCTCATCTTCTTGGCCTCGCCCCGCTCGAGCAGGCTCACGAGCTGGATGATCGTGACCTCGAGGGTGTCGGGGTCGTGGCCGCCGGCCTCGAGGATCGCGCGCAGCCGCGCGATGTAGCCGTGGTGGTCGGCGCCGAGCACATCGATCAGCCGGTCGTGCCCCCGCCCGGCCTTGTCGAGGTGGTAGGCGACGTCGGAGGCCAGGTAGGTGGTGTCGCCGTCCCCGCGCACGAGCACGCGGTCCTTCTCGTCGCCGTAGGCGCTCGCCCTGAACCAGATCGCGCCCTCAGCCTCGTAGGCGTCACCCGCCTCGGTCAGCGTCGCGATGCCCTCGCGCACCCGGCCGCCGTCGTGCAGCGTGCGCTCGGAGAACCAGGCGTCGAGCCGCACCCGGAACCGCGTGAGCGTGTCGGCGATCGAAGCGAGCATCAGCCGCTGGCCGCGCTCGGTGAGATCGTCGATCGCGGCCTCGGTCGGCTCGGCCGCGGCGGGCATCAGGGCGTCCCCGATCTCCTCGCGCACGGCCTCCGCGACGGCGACCACGTAGTCGCCGTTGTAGCCGCCCTCGGGCACGGGGCGCTCGACGCCGAACAACCCGGCATAGCGCGCCGCCACCGACTCGCCGAAGAGCCGCATCTGGCGGCCCCAGTCGTTGGTGTAGTACTCGCGCGCCACCGTGTGGCCCGCGAAGGCGAGGATGCGCCCGAGCGAGTCGCCGTAGGCGGCCTGGCGGGCGTGGCCGACGTGCAGCGGCCCGGTCGGGTTGGCCGAGACGAACTCGAGCAGGATGTCCTCGGGCCGCGCGGCCGTGCCGGCTCCGTAGGATCCACCTGCCGCGGCGAGTCGCCCGGCGGCGGCGGCGAACCAGGAGGGCGTGAGCGTCATGTTGAGGAACCCCGGACCGGCCACCTCCACCCGCGACAGCCACGCGGCGCACTCCGGGTCGCACGACAGGTGCGCGGCGATCGCCTCGGCGATCTCCCGCGGCGGGCGGCGGGCGGGCTTGGCCAGCGCCATCGCGACCGGGCTCGCCAGGTCGCCCATGTCGGCCGAGGCCGGCGCGGCCAGCGGGATGACCGCCGGGCGGGCGCCGAGCACGGCCTCGGCGGCGTCGGCGATCGCGGAGCGGATCTGATGCAGAAGGGGAGCGTCCGTCACGGTCGGGCAGCTTACCGAGCCCTGGCCCTCGCACTCGCCGTCCTCTCGCTGGCCGCCTGCGGGGGAGGCGACGACGACGAGCCGAGCGCACCCGAGACCCAGCTCACCGTGCGCGAGTTCGACGGGGAGGCGCTGACGCGCACGATCCCGCTCGACTGCGCGGCGCCCGGCGGCGCCTGCGATCGGGTGATCGCCCTGCTGCCGGAGCTGGCGCCCGACCCCGGCGAGGCCTGCACCCAGATCTTCGGCGGCCCGGAGCGCCGCGTCGTGACCGGGGTGGTCGACGGACTGGCCGTTGCCGTCGAGATCACGCGCGCCGACGGCTGCCAGATCGCCCGCTACGACCTGCTCACCGAGGCGCTGCGCGAGTGATCAGTGCGGGTAGGGGTGCCCCGAGGTGATGCACAGCGCACGGTAGAGCTGCTCGGTCAGCACCACCCGCGCCAGCTGGTGCGGCATCGTGAGCGGCCCGAGCGACAGGCGCTCGTCGCACTCGGACATGAGGTCGGCCGAGATCCCCACGGCGCCGCCGATGATGAAGGCCACCGGCCCCTCCCCCATGCGGCGCTCCAGCCACCGGGCGAAGTCGGTGCTCGATCCGGGCGGGCGCCCCTCGGGATCGAGCGCCACCCGCCAGGCGCGCGGCACGAGCCGGGCGCGCAGGCGCTCGGCCTCGGCCGCGCGGGCGCGCTCCTCGCCCTTCTGGAGGGCCTCGGCGGCGACCTCGTCCACCTTCAGGCCGACGAGGCGGTTGACCCGCTCCTCGTAGAGCCGGCCGGGCCCGTCGTGGGGCGCCCGCAGGCGGCCGACGCACGCGAGCTGGAGGCGTGGAGCGCGGCGGCCCAGGGCCCTAGCGCTCCTCGGCGCGGTAGCGCAGCGCAAGCGCGATGCGCTCGAGCGCGCTCGGGTGGGTGCCGAACCAGAACCTGACCGCGGCAGGGGGATCCGGGACGCCGAGGCTCCGCTCCACCAAGCCCTGGTGCAGGCCGATGTCGGCCTCGGGATCGCCCGACACCGACAGGGCCCTCCAGTCGGCCTCGCGCTCGTAGGCCCGGCTGACCCAGTTGCCGATCGGCGCGCTCGCCGCCGAGACGATCGTGGCCGCGGCGGCGGCGATCGCGAGGCGCCGCAGCACCAGATCGCAGCCGGGGGCGCCACGACCGGCGGCCCCGAAGCCGGTGCGCCAGCCGACCACGGCGAAGATCAGCAGGCAGCCGGGCACGGCCAGCGCCGCGCCCCAGGTGGAGCCCTTCAGGATGTGGCGCTCCGAGACGTGGGCCAGCTCGTGGGCGACCACGACGCGCACCTGGTCGCGGGGGAAGTCGCGCAGCAGGGTGTCGAAGAGGACGATGTGCCGGCTGCCGCCGAGCCCCGACACGTAGGCGTTGGCGGCCGTCGTGCGCGCGCTGGCGTCGTTGACCTTGACGTCGTCCGCGCGCACCCCCGAGCGGCGGGCGAGGTCGAGCACCTCGGCCGACAGCGCGGCGTCGCGCAGCGGCTCGGTGCGCTGGAAGAGCGGCTCGATCACCAGCGGCGACAGCAGCGACATCAGGGCGATGAAGGCCGCGATCGCCGCGGCGAGGCCGGCCCACCACAACCGCGGCGAGCGCGCGATCAGCACCGCGGCGCCCGCGCCGATGGCGGCGGCGATCACCAGCCCGATGGCGAGCCCCTTGGCGAGGTCGAGTGTCCAGCCCCCGACCCCCTGCGTGACGATGCCGTAGTCGCGGCCCCAGGCGTAGCGCGCCGCCGCCAGGGGCAGCCCCACGGCGAAGGTCACAAGCGAGAGCCCGGCCCCGAAGATCATCCCGGCCCGCCAGGGGCGGGCGCGCGCGGCCCTCACCACGGCGGGCCGCCAGCGCCCGCCGGTCAGGGCCACGGTCACCGCGGCCGCCGAGGCGAGCGGCACGCCGACGGCGGCCATCGTCCAGACGCCCCGGCGGTAGTCGCGGTTGCGCGTGAGCTCGGCCGGGTCGAACCAGTCGCGCAGCGGAGCAGGGTCGACGCTCGGCACGCCCGCGCTCCAGAGCCGCCAGCGCAGCAGTGCCACGATCCCGCCCGCGCCCACCGCCGCCACGGCCGCGAGGGCGGCCGCCTGCCCCTTCGGGGTGGTCGGCATCAGCCGCCTGGGCCTCCGTGGGCTGCGCACCCCTCTATCGTAGCCCGTGACCGGCGAGACCCCGGAGGGCCCCACGCCACCCGTCGCGATCCTCAGTGACATCCACGCCAACCGCCAGGCCCTCGACGCGACCCTGCGCGCGGCGCGCGAGGCGGGCGCGCGGTCGTGGTGGTGCGTGGGGGACACCGTGGGCTACGGGGCCGACCCGGTGCACTGCCTGGGGGTGGTGATCGGACAGGCCGAGCGCGCGATCGCCGGCAACCACGACCTCGGGGTGACCGGCGCGGTCTCGATCGAGACCTTCGCCGACATCGCCCGCGACGCGCTGATCTGGACGCGCGAGACGCTCGGCCCGGTGGGGCGCGCCAAGCTGCAGCGCCTCGAACCGGCCGACCCGGACGCGGCCGTGCCGATGTTCCACGGCAGCCCGCGCGACCCGGTGTGGGAGTACGTGATCACGATCGAGCAGGCCCGCGAGGCGCTGGAGGACCGGCGCGTGCCGCTCACGCTGATCGGCCACACGCACGTGCCCGCGGCCTGGAGGCTGACCCCCGACGGCGCCATGGAGAGCCCCGGCGTCCCCGCCGACGGGCTGCTGCACCTCACCGAGGGGCGCTGGCTGGTGAACCCCGGCTCGGTGGGCCAGCCGCGCGACCGCGACGCCCGCGCCTCGTGGATCCTCTACGACCCCGAGGCCGCGACGATCTGCTTCCACCGCACCCCCTACGACGTCGCCGGTGCGCAGAACGCGATCCTCGAGGCGGGTCTGCCCTCGCTGCTGGCCAACCGCCTGGCCGGAGGGCGGTGATCGCCGCCACCGCCTACCTCGACCACGCCGCCGCCTCGCCCCTCGACCCACGGGTTCGCGCGGCGATGCTGCCGTTCCTCGGTGAGGATTTCGGCAGCCCCTCGAGCCTGCACGAGTGGGGGCGCCGGCCGGCCGAGGCCCTCGAGGACGCCCGCGAGCAGGTGGCGGCGCTGCTGGGGGCCGATCCGGAGTGGGTGATCTTCACCTCCGGGGCGACCGAGGCCCGCAACCTGGCGATCGCGGGACTGCTCGCGGGCAACCGGGCGCTCGGGCGCCGCGTCGCGGCGACGGCCGTCGAGCACCCGGCGACCCTCGCGGCGTGCCGCAGCGCGGCGCGCGAGGGGGGCGGCCTCGACCTGGTGCCGGTCGACGGACTCGGCCGGGTGGACCCGGACGCCCTCACCGCCGCGGTGGGCGACGAGACCGCCGTCGTGGCGCTGGTGCACGGCCAGCCGGACATCGGGACCCTGCAGGACCTCCCGGCCCTCGTCACCGCGGCCCGGTCGGCCCGGGCCGACGCCCGGATCGTCATCGACGCCGGCGAGACCGCCGGACTGGTCGGCCTCGACGTGGGCGGGCTCGGCGTCGACGCGTGCGTGGTCGGCGGCGGCTCGATCGGCGGGCCGGCGTGGACCGGCGCCCTGATCGTGCGCCCCGGCGCCCGCCTGCACCCCCTGATCCAGGGCGGCCTGCAGGAGGGCGGAAAGCGCGCCGGTGCCGAGGACCTGCCGGGCATCGTCGCGCTCGGGACGGCCGCCGGGATCGCCGGCGCCGAGATGGGGGCGCGCACCGCGCGCACCGACGCCCTGTCGGAGCGCCTGCGCGCCGGCCTGCTGTCGATCGGCGACGTGCGCCTCAACGGGCATCCCACCGCGCGCATCCCGGGACACGTCCAGGTATCGGCGGGATGGGTGGAGGGCGAGAGCCTGTGCCTGTCGCTCGCCGCCCGGGGTGTGGCCGTCTCGCCCGGATCGGCCTGCACCGCCCACGGCGGCAAGGCGGCGCCCGCCCTCGAGGCGATCGGCCTGGAGCCCCCGTGGACCCACTCGGCGGTGCTGTTCACCCTTCGCCACACCAACACCGAGGCCGAGATCGACCTCGCCGTGGCCGCGTTCGCCGAGTCGGTGGCGGCGCTGCGCGCGATCAGCCCGCTCACGCCGTGAGCGACCGGGTGGTGGATGCCCTCGGCACCTGGTGCCCGGTGCCGATCTACCTGATCGACCGCGCCGCCCGCCGCGCGGTGGCCGGCGAGGTGATCGAGCTCCTCGCCGACGACCCGCTGATCGAGGTCGACCTGCCCGCCTGGTGCCACCGCTCGGGGAACTCCCTGCTCGAACTACGACACGAGGGCGGCTCCTACGTGGGGCGCGTCGAGGTCGCGTGGCCGGACGCGTCCGGGCAGCACCACTCCCCCCGGTGGCGGGCACCGGGGGGGAGTAGAGGACCGCCGGCCTCAGCCGGTCACCGCCGGGGCGACGACGGTCGGCAGGACGCGACGCGGTGCCACCACGACCCGCGTGCGCGCCTGCGCCCGGACGGTCGCGGCGTTCTCGGCCGTGGCGGTCCCGACGTTGAGGATGTCGCCGCGCGCGACCAGGTTGGTGCGCAGCCGCAGCCCGACGATCGCGCGCTCACCGGGGGCGAGGTCGCCCAGGTGCCACTCCACCGCCCCGGCGCGCAGGCGCGCGCTGCGGGGAAGGCGAGTAAGGAAGGTCCCGACCGGGATCGGGTCGCGCACGACCACCGCCCGCGCCACCGTGGAGCTGATGTTGGTGACGGTCAGGCGGTAGGCGATGCTGCGGCCGCGGCGGACGCTCGCGGGGGCGGTCTTGGTGATCCTCATGGTCGCGCCCGTCTGCGCCGCGACGGCCGGCACGGGCGCCGGCACCACCAGCGCGGGGGCCGTCGCCGTGATCGTCGCCGTCGCCTCGAGCGTGAGGGGCGTGACGATGGCCATGTCCTGGGGGGTGGCCGCGCCGGTCAGGTGCGCGGCACGCTGGAGGGCGCCGCCCTGTGCGGTGGCGCGGACGACGACGGAACCGGGCGCCGACGGGGTGACCGTCAGCGTCGTGGTGCCCGCCGGGCCGATCACGACCTGCGCCTGCGACAGCGTCGCCGCGCCCGCGGTGACCGAGAGGTCGACCACGGCGCCGGGCGTACCGGCCACGGTCAGCGTCGCGGGCGCGCCGGCGACGACCGGGCCCGGGCCCGCGAGGGAGAGCGCGGTCACGACGGCGCGGCCGGCGGCCAGGGCGCGCAGCTGCCCGACGCGCGCGTTGAGGGCCGGCATGCCGGTGACCGACGCGACGTCCGCGGCCGAGCCCGTGAGCTGCCACACCGCGACCTGGATCGCGGCCGCCTCGAGGGCGGGGTCCGGAGCGATCGCCAGGAGACGGTCGGCGGAACCGATCAGCCACCCGGCCTCCTGGAAGCGTGCCGTCGCGAGGGCCGGCGTGTCGGCGGGCGTCTGGAGATCGACGGTGTAGTCGACGCCCTCGGCGATGATGCGGTCGGGATCGACGCACCAGGCCGAGACCTGGGACACGACCCCGCCGGCGGGGGTGAGGCGCACGGTCGCGCGGCCCGGTTCGGCGCTGAAGCCGCCTCCGCCCGGCGCCGCGATCCAGACCGAGTGCCCGAGCGACGGGGCGTCGAGGTCGACGGCGCGCATCGTGCCCGGCGCAGCCGTCGCGGTGGCGGCCACGAGCGCAAGCGCCAGGAGGACGCCGACCGCCATCAGGAACCTGATTCGGGCGGATCGGATGGTGGTGGTCATCGCAATCGCCTCCCAGGTGGAGCGGCGACGACGATGATGCGAGCCGACGTGGCCGCGGTTGCCTTCTGATCGGACAGTAGCGCTCATCGCCGGATCCGCCATGGGGTTCTTCGGCACTCACCCTTCGGGTTCTCCACGGGTCGTGTGGCGAGTGGCGTCATCGAACATGTGTTCGCTATTGTCAACCGATGCCGCGCCCCTCCCCACCGGACGGTTCAGAGCGGATCCGCTGGCGGCTCGCCGACGACGACGGCGGCCAGTCCGACCTCTTCGGCGAGGCCGAGCGCCTGCCCGGCCGCGACGAGCTCGCCGGGCTCGAGCTGCTGCACGTGCGCGCCCAGCGCGTCATCAACCGCGTGCCCGAGGCCTCGGGCCTGCCGTTCAACTGGACCATCAACCCCTACCGCGGGTGCAGCCACGCCTGCGTCTACTGCTTCGCCCGCCCCACCCACGAGTACCTCGGGTTCGGCGTCGGGGAGGACTTCGACCGACGCATCGTGATCAAGGTGAACGTGGTCGAGCGGCTGCGGGCCGAGCTGCGCTCCGTGCGCTGGCGGGGGGAGGCGATCGCCATGGGCACCAACACCGACCCGTACCAGCCGGTGGAGGGCCGCTACCGACTCACCCAGGGGATCATCGAGACGCTCGCGGCCGCCAACAACCCGTTCTCGGTGCTCACCAAGTCGACGCTGATCGGCCGCGACACCGACCTGCTGGTCGAGGCCACCCGGCGCAACGACATGGTCCACGCTGCCCTGTCGATCGGGTGCCTCGACGACGACGTGTGGCGGGCGACCGAGCCGAACACGCCCCACCCCCTGCGGCGGATGGAGACCGTCGCGCGCCTCAACGAGGCCGGGGTGCCCTGCGGGGTGATGATCGCCCCGGTGCTGCCGGGCATCTCCGATGCCCCCGATCAGATCGAGGCGGTCGTGCGCGCGGCGATCGAGGCCGGCGCGACCTCGATCACCCCCATCATGCTCCACCTGCGAAAAGGCGTGCGTGACCACTACCTCTCCTGGCTGGAGGCCGCGCGCCCGGAGCTCGCCGCCGGCATGCGCGAGCGCTACCGCACCTCCTACGGGCCCGACGACGCCCGCCGCGACCTGGGAGGCCTCGTGCGCCGGATGGTGGAGCGCCACGGCGGCCCGCGGCCCCACGCCCCGGGTCGCTTCGGCCGCCGCGGCCCGGCTCCTCCCCCGGCGCCCTCGTCGCAGATGTCGCTGCTCTAGAGGGCTTTGACCGTGCTAGGAGTGTGTTCATGCTGACCAGGCGCCTCCAGGTCCTCCTGGACGAGGACCGCTACGCACGATCGCCCGCGGAGCCGCTGCCCTCGTGACGGCCGGCGCCGCCTTCGAGAGCGTCGTGGGGATCCCCGTGCTGTCGCTCGGCGGGATGGACCTGGCCGAGCATCTGGAGTGACCGGGCGGGATCCGGGAACCCGGATCCCGCCCGGCGGCGTCAGCGGCGCTTCAGGCGCATGGCCTCCCGTGCGAGACGTGATCCCCGGCGGCCCTGGGCGCGCCACTCGCGGTCGTTCGCGCGCAGGGCCATGGTCTCGGTCTCGCGGGCGAGATCGAGCAGGCTGCCAAGACGCGCCGGGTCGAGCCGGCCCTCCTCGACGGCCCGGACGACCGCGCACCCGGGCTCGCCGTCGTGGCGGCAGTTGCCGAAGCGGCAGCCCTCGGCGAGCGCCGTGATGTCGGCGAACGCGGCGGCGACGCCCTCCTCCGATCCCCAGAGGCCGAGCTCGCGCACGCCGGGCGTGTCGATCAGCGCTCCGCCCCCGGGCAGCGGCACGAGGTGCCGCGCCGTGGTGGTGTGACGGCCCTTGGCATCGCCCTCGCGCACGTGGCCGGTGGCGAGCGCCTCGGCGCCCACGAGCGCGTTGACCAGGCTCGACTTCCCCGCCCCCGACTCGCCGATCAGCACCAGCGTGCGGTCGGGCGCGGCGAGGTCGGCGACCCACGCCAGCCCTTCTCCGGTGAGAGCGCTGACCGCATGGACATCGACCCCGAGGGCGGCCTCCGCCGCCAGGGAGCGGGATGTGGCCTGGTCGTCGAGATCGGCCTTCGCCAGGATCACGACGGGCGTCGCGCCCGCGTCCCAGGCGAGCGCCAGGGCACGGTGGATACGGCGCTCGCGCAGTGGACGGTCGAGGCCCTGGACCACCGCGACGACGTCGATATTGGCGGCGATCTCCTGGCGGACGTCGGCACGGCCCGCCGCGCGGCGGGCCAGCAGCGACTGGCGCTCGAGCACCGCCACAGGGCGCCCGTCGGCCACCGCCACCCAGTCGCCGGCCACCAGGCCCACGCCCTCGAGGTGGACCGTCCCCTCCGCTCCGATCGCGAGCGCGCCGCCGCGATCCACCCGGCCGATGCGGGCCGGGATCGCGTCGTCGCGCCCGAGCGCGTCGAACTCCGACTGGCGCTGCGGGTTCCATCCGAGCGGCGCGAGCGCCGCGGTGTTCTTCTCATGCACGTCGAGGACTCCCTCGTGGAGGGCGCCCCGCGGTGCGGCTCGGCGGTCCCGGCTAGCGGGAGAGCAGCGTGGAGGCACCCGTGGTCGACACGGACTTCCGGGGCGGCTGCGCCGCCCGCTCGGTCATCACCGTGTCCACTCTGCGAGGCCCTCCTTCGTGACGCGCCCTGTGCACGACATTCGGGAGGCTAGGGCCTCGCGCCGATACCGTCAACGACGGGCACTCGGCGGCGAACGGGGAGGGTCATCGTGGGACTCGGACGGATCGCGATCGTCGCGGTCGCCGTCGCCGCCCTGGGTGTGGGGGGCTGCGGCCAGGACGCCACCGACGCCGTGGACAGCGTGCGTTCGCAGGTCACCGGGGCGCTGGAGGATGCGCGCACAGCCGTGCGGGACGACATCCGGGACGCCCAGACGCGGGTCGACGGGCTCGTGCGCGAGGCGCGCGATCGCGGCGTCCCCACCGACCGCATCCGCGCCCAGACCGACCGGGCCCTGCGGCTCGCGCGTGCCCAGGCGAATCGGGCGATCGAGCGGGCCGAGCGTGAGACCGGCCGCGACCCTGCCGAGATCGCCACGCTGAAGGCCGATGCAGAGAAGCGCCTGACGGCCCTGCGCGCACGGATCGACGCCGCCCTGGACGACTAGAGCAGGGGCCTACCGGTCATCGCGGGGCCGGTGTCCCAGTTCATAAGCCCGCAGAGCGTCGGGGCCACGTCGCCGAGCGCGCCGCCCTCGCGGAGCACCAGACCGGGACGGTCGATCCACAGCGGCACGGGGTTGCTGGTGTGCGCCGTGTTCTTGGAGCCGTCGGGCTCGATCATGTACTCGCTGTTGCCGTGGTCGGCGGTGACGCAGAGCAGGCCGCCCGCCTGCGCCACGGCCGGGCGGATGGCGCCCATGCAGGCGTCGACCGTCTCGATGCCCCGCACCGCGGCCTCCACGACGCCGGTGTGGCCGACCATGTCGGCGTTGGCGAAGTTGATCACCAGCAGTTCGTCGGCGCCCTCGGCGAGGGCCTGGACCACGGCGTCGCGGATCCCCGCCGCGCTCATCTCGGGGGCCAGGTCGTAGGTCGGCACGTGCTGGGGCGAGGGGACCAGGATGCGCCGCTCGCCCTCGAACGGCTCCTCGCGCCCGCCGTTGAAGAAGAAGGTGACGTGGGCGTACTTCTCGGTCTCGGCGACGTGCAGCTGCCGGCGACCGGCGCCCGAGACGGTCTCGGCGAGCCCCTGGCGCACGTCCTGCGACTCGAACAGCACCGGCGCGGTGAACTCGGCCTTGTAGCGGGTCATCGTCGTCAGCGCGGGCATGCCCACGACGCCCCGGTCGAAGCCGTCGAAGCCCGGATCGCTGAAGGCCATCGTCAGCTGGCGCGCGCGGTCGGGGCGGAAGTTCCAGTAGAGCAGCGCGTCGCCCGGCCGGATCCGGTTCTCATCGGGCGGGCCGATCACCGCGGGCTCGATGAACTCGTCGGAGACGCCCAGGTCGTAGGAGAGCTGGATCGCCTCCCGGCCGCTCGCCCGATGCTCGCCGACCCCGTGCACCATCGCGTCGTAGGCGCGCTTGGTGCGCTCCCAGCGCTTGTCGCGGTCCATGCCGTAGAAGCGGCCGCAGACCGTGCCGACGCGCGCGCCGGTGGCCTCGAACTGAGTGATCGCCGCGAGGGCGGCGTCGGGCCGCGTGTCGCGCCCGTCGGTGAGCGCGTGGACGACGATCCGCTCCACGCCGTGCTCCTGGGCGATCGCGATCAGCGCCAGGGCGTGGCGCTGACTGGCGTGGACGCCGCCGTCGCCGGCCAGCCCGACCAGGTGGAGCGTCGTGCGCCGCCCGGTCTCGAGGGCCTGCTGCAGCGCCGGGATCCGGAGGATCGAGCGATCGGCGAAGGCCTCGTCCACCCGCACCAGCATCTGGGGGACGCGGCGGCCGGCACCGAGGTTGAGGTGCCCCACCTCGCTGTTGCCCATCTGCCCGTCGGGCAGGCCGACCGGCAGGCCGGATGCCTCGATCCGCGTGCCCGAGCCCTCACGCGCCAGCGCGTCCAGTACCGGGGTCAGCGCGAGCGTCACCGCGTTCCCGGGTCCGGCCGGACCGATGCCGAAGCCGTCGATCACCACGAGGACGAGCGGGCCGCGCGGGGTGCTCATCGGCTCAGGAGGCTCGGACGATGGCCGCGAAGGCATCCGGGTCGAGGCTCGCGCCGCCGACCAGTGAGCCGTCGATGTCGGGCTGCGCCATCAGGTCGCCGGCCGTCTCGGGCGTGACGCTGCCGCCGTAGAGCACCCGCAGCGCGCCGCCGTCGAGCGTCGCGCCGGCCACAGCGCGCACGTGCGCGCACGCCGCCTGGGCGATCTCAGGGGTGGCCGTACGACCGGTGCCGATGGCCCAGATGGGCTCGTAGGCGATCGCGAACGCACCGACCTCGTCGGGGCGGACGTCGGCGAGAGCCGATGTCAGCTGACCGGTGAGCCAGGCCTCGGTCTCCCCCGCCTCGCGCTGCTCGAGCGACTCGCCGCAGCAGAGGATCACCTGCAGGCCGGCGTCGAGGGCCGCGCGCACGCGCGCCGCCACCTGGGCGTCGGTCTCGCCGGCGGCACGGCGCTCGGAGTGGCCCACCAGGCAGCCGTCGGCGCCGGAGGCCGCGATCATGGCGGCGGAGATCTCGCCGGTGTGGGCGCCCTTGGCAGCCTCGTGGACCGCCTGGGCGAGGACCCTGACCGGGCTGCCCGAGGCCGCCCGCGCCGTCGCCTCGAGGGCGGTGAAGGGCGGGCAGATCGCGACGTCGGCCGGAAGGGCCGACTCTCCCAGGTGCGCACGCAGGCGGGCGATGTACTCGCGCGCCTCCACTCCGGTCTTGTTCATCTTCCAGTTCCCCGCGACCAGCGGGCGGCGCGCGGCGCCGCTCACAGCTGCGGGAGCGCGGCGACGCCGGGCAGGGTTCGACCTTCGAGCATCTCCAAGGCGGCGCCACCTCCGGTTGAGACGTGCGTGAGCTGATCGACCAGGCCGAAGTCGGCGAGGGCCGCGCCCGAATCGCCGCCGCCGGCGACGGTGTCACCGCTCGAGGCGGCCATCGCCTCGGCCACGGCACGGGTGCCGTCGGCGAAGGGCTCGATCTCGAACGCGCCCATGGGGCCGTTCCAGAAGACGGTTCCGGCCGCCGCGATCGCCTCGCGATAGGAGGCGGAGGTCCGCGGTCCGATGTCGACGCCCATCCACCCGTCGCGGATGTCGTCGGTCGGCACGACCTCCAGATCCGCGTCGGCGGAGAAGCGGTCGGCCACCAGCACGTCGACCGGCAGCTGCAGGGCGCAGTTCAGGCGCACGGCGAGCTCCATCAGCTCGGTGGCCATGGCCTGCCCCTCGGGGCCCTCGTGCAGCGACGATCCGACCGACTCACCCTGCGCGGCCAGGAACGTGAAGCACATCGCGCCGCCGACCAGCACGCGGTCGCAGCGCTCGAGCAGGCTCTTGATGAGCGGCAGCTTGTCGCTCACCTTCGACCCGCCCAGCACGGCGACGAACGGGCTGCGCGGGTCGCGCAGCAGCCCCTCCAGCACCTCGACCTCGCGGGCGAGGAGCATCCCGGCGCGCGCCGGGAGCCGCCGGGCGACGCCCTCGGTGGAGGCGTGCGCGCGATGCGCCGCCCCGAAGGCGTCGTTGACGTAGTGGGTGAAGCCGGCCGCCAACAGGTCGGCGAAGGCCGGCTCGTTGGCCTCCTCGCCCGGGTGGAAGCGCAGGTTCTCGAGCATCACGAGCTCGCCGGGGGCGAGCGCGCGGGCACGGGCCGCGACGGCGTCGCCGACGCAGTCGTCCAGCAACTCGACCCGGCGCCCCATCAGCTCGCCCAGGCGGGCGGCGCACGGCGCGAGGGAGAGCTCCTCCTTGCGCGTGCCCTTCGGCCGGCCCAGGTGAGAGCAGACAGCCACCCCGGCACCCGCCGCGAGCAGGTACTCGAGGGTGGGCACCGAGGCGCTGATGCGCGCGTCATCCGTGACGCGCCCGCCATCGATCGGGGCGTTGAGGTCGGCCCGGACGAGCACGCGCGCGCCCGCCCAATCGACCCCGGGGTCGTCGATCCGCGCCGGGCGCGTCATCGCCGGGCTACGAGGGGAGGACGCGCTCGGCCAGGTCGACGACCCGGCACGAGTAGCCCCACTCGTTGTCGTACCAGCTGATCAGCTTGACCGTGGTGCCGTTGACCATCGTGAGGCTGGCGTCGAGCAGCGACGAGCGCGGATCGCCGACGATGTCGCGGGACACGATCGGGTCCTCGGTGTATCCGAGGATGCCGGCCAGCGGGCCGTCCTCGGAGGCGGCGAGGAACGCGGCGTTGACCTCTTCGACGGTGGTCGGGCGGCTCACCTCGACCGTGAGGTCCACGACCGAGCCGTCGGGCGTCGGGACGCGCAGGGCGATGCCGTCGAGCTTGCCCTTCATCGCCGGCAGCACCTCGCCGATGGCGCGGGCCGCACCCGTGGAGGTCGGGATGATCGACAGCGCGGCCGAGCGGGCGCGGCGCAGGTCCGAGTGGGGGGCGTCGAGCAGGCGCTGGTCGCCGGTGTAGGCGTGACAGGTCGTCATGAAGCCGTGCTCCACGCCGAAGTTGTCCATCAGCACCTTGGCGAGCGGCGCGAGGCAGTTGGTCGTGCACGACGCGTTGGAGATGACGTGGTGCTTGTCGGCGTCGTACTCGTGCTCGTTGACGCCGATGCAGACCGTCAGGTCCGGGCCCTTGGCGGGAGCCGAGATGATGACCTTCTTGGCGCCGCCGTCGAGGTGGGCGGCCGCCTGGGAGCGCTCGGTGAAGAAGCCGGTGCTCTCGATGACCACGTCGACGCCCAGGTCGCCCCAGGGGAGGTTGGCGGGGTCGCGCTCCGCGAAGACCTTGATGTGGGCGTCGTCCACGTGGAGGTGGTCGTCGTGCGCGTGCACGTGCCCCGGATAACGACCGAAGACCGAGTCGTAGTCGAGCAGGTGGGCGAGCGTCGCCGTGTCGGTGATGTCGTTCACCGCCACGATCTCGATCTCGGTGTCGCCGAGCGTCGCCGCCCGGAAGACGTTCCGCCCGATCCGGCCGAACCCGTTGATTCCCACGCGTACGCTCATAGCGGCGCATCCTCCATGTCGAAAACGGCAGCAAACGTACCACCCCGGCCTGGCAGGATGCGTCGATGTCTCACGTCCGGATGGTCACGATCGCCGCCGCCTGCGCGGCCTGCGCCGCCTGCGGCTCCACCGGCGGGACGCCCGCGGCGGTGCCGGCCGGCGAGGCCTTCGATGCCCGCGTGCGGCGGGTGGTGGACGGCGACACGCTGATCGCCCGGATCGACGGCGAGGACGAGCGCGTGCGCATGCTCGGCGTCGATGCGCCCGAGAGCGTCGCCGAGGACCGGCCGGTGGAGTGTTACGGCCCGCAGGCCTCGGCCCGGGCCAGGGCCCTGCTGCCCGAGGGCGCCCGCGTGGAGCTGGCCACCGATCCGTCCCAGGGCGCGCGCGACCGCTTCGGGCGCCTGCTGGCCGAGGTCTCCCTGGCGGGGGAGCCGCGGACGATCAACGAGCGGCTGATCGCCGAGGGCTACGCCGAGGTGTTCCGCGGAGACGGTCGCGGCCGCCTCCAGCCGCGCCTGCGGGCCGCCGAGCGCGCGGCCCGCGACGCCCGGCTCGGCCTCTGGGCGGCCTGCCGCTCACGCGGCTCAGCCTGAATCCGTCGTAGATCGTGGATGCGGGGCGTGAGAGCCCCGCGTGGGGCGGGATCCGGGGCCGCACCCGGAGGGTGACCCCTCGGGTGGCCGCGGATCCCGCATCCACGCGAGGGATCTCGCGCATCCGCGCCGCGAGATCGACGGATTGAGGCTGAGATCGGCCCCAGAACGCAACCGGGGGGCCCGAAGGCCCCCCGGTGATACCGCTATGCCGCAGTCGGACTGAGGCTCAGGCCTCGGCCGTCTTCGGCTTCGGGGTGACGGCCGCCGTGATCTTGGCGGACAGCAGGCCCAGGATGACGCCGCAGACCAGGGTCACGAACACGCTGATGAAGACCCACGGCCACGGGGTGGAGAGGAGACCGCCACCAGCGCCGATGCCGGCCGTGCCGTCGGCGGCGGCCAGAGCGGCAGCCTTGTCGCCGACGCCGCCACCGTTCGGGACCCAGCCGTCGAGGCCGGTCGCGATCCACCAGACGAACACGGACGCGAAGGCCGGGAACGTACCGGCCACGTAGTACCAGTCACCCGCGATCAGGATGAGCACGAGGATCGTGGCGAAGATGCCGACCCAGAGGGCGATGCCCCAGAAGTCGGGCGCGTCGGCGGTCGAGAAGGCGAGCGGCATGGTGATGAGCGCCGCCACCGAGCCGAAGACGCAGGCCAGGAAGATCTTGCCGAAGGCGGCGTTGTCGCCACCTGCGGCGAAGAACAGGCCCCAGGAGATGAACGCGATCGGCAGGATGAGGTGGAACTTCTCAGGAACACCGAGGGCGCCATCGGCGCCATCGACGACGGTGACCCAGTGGAACGTGAAGTTCAGGGAGAACTCGGTCCAGAGGAACGAGAGGATCCCGATGACGATCGCGAGGGGCGCAATCGCTTTCGCGCGTGCACTCATAGAGCGTTGGCTCCTTTAAGAGGAGTACGGGGGACGCGCCGCCGAAAAAGAAGACGAGTGATGACGGCGCAACCACGGAGGAAACCGGGGACCGGGCCCTCCGCGCGGCCAGCATACGGCCGCATATGTGTTCGTGGCAACCGTTGCATGCCCTTTTCTCTTAACCCGCTGCTAACGAACGGGTCGGGGGGCCACGCTGTCCGCCACGAGCTCCGTCAGCACCCGCGCGAGCGCCTCCGGAGAGTGGCGCACCATCCGCCCCTCCTCGGCCAGATCGCGCGCGATCACCTTGACCCCGAGGGCCCGCAGGCGCTCCGGGTCGGCCCTCACCGGCTCCTGCCCCTGGGCGGCGTACGCCGCCGCGGCCACCGGGTCGAGCGGCCCCTCGTGCACCACGATCATGTCCACGGCGCCGCGGGAGGCCTCCATCACCCGCTCGAGGTGGGCGGCGGCGTCGAAGCCGTCGGTCTCGCCGGGCTGGGTCATGACGTTGCAGACGTACGCGCGCACCCCGCGAGCGCCCGCGATGGCGTCGACCAGCTGGGGAACGGCGAGGTGCGGCAGCACGCTGGTGAACAGGCTGCCGGGGCCCAGCAGCACCAGATCGGCCTCCGCGATGGCCTCCAGCGAGGGCGGATGCGCCACCGGCTCGGGCTCCAGCCACACCCGCCGGCACGGCCCCGCGCCCGAGGTGATCGCGCTCTCGCCGCACACCCGGGTACCGTCGGCCCGCTCGGCCCAGAGGCTGATCTGCGCCAGGGTCGAGGGCAGCACGCTGCCGCGGATCTTGAGCACCCGGCTGCACTCCTGGATCGCCAGGTCGAAGTTGCCCGTGAGGTCGGTGAGCGCCGCCAGGAAGAGGTTCCCGAACGAGTGCCCGGTGAGGTCGCCGCCCTCGAAGCGGTGCTGGAACAGGCGCCCCATCAGCGACTCGTCCTCCGCCAGCGCGACCAGGCAGTTGCGGATGTCCCCCGGGGGCAGCACGCCCAGCTCGCGCCGCAGGCGGCCCGACGAGCCGCCGTCGTCGGCGACGGTGACGATCGCGGTGATGTCGAGCGAGCGCTCCTTGAGGCCGCGCAGCAGCGACGAGAGGCCGGTGCCGCCGCCGAGGGCGGCGATGTGGGGGCGGCGGTTCACGCGGGGTCGGTCGGCGCGCCGGTGGAGCGGCCGATGTGGCGGTGCGACACGCGCACGTCGAGGGCGCGCCCGTAGCGCGCGGCGAGCATCTCGGCGATCGCCACGCTGCGGTGGCGGCCCCCGGTGCAGCCGATGCCGATCACCACGCTGCTCTTGCCCTCCTGGGCGTAGGCGGGCAGCAGGAAGTCGAACAGCGACTCCAGGCGGGTGCGGAACTCGTCCATCCCCGGCGCCGCCGCCACGAACTCGGCCACTGGGGCGTCGAGGCCGGTGAGCGGGTTCAGCTCGGGGATGTAGTGCGGGTTCTGCAGGAAACGGACGTCGAACAGCAGGTCGACGTCGCGCGGGATGCCGTACTTGTAGCCGAACGAGACGAACTCCACGTGCATCCGCGGCCGGCTCTCGGGCGTCATCAGGGCCTCGGTCACCTGGCGGCGCAGGTCCCAGATCGACATGCCGGTGGTGTCGATGACCAGATCGGCCCGGGCGCGGACGTCGGCCAGCTCCCCACGCTCGCGTTCGATCCCATCCGAGACGGTGCCCCCGTCCGAGAGCGGGTGGCGGCGACGGGTCTCGCGGAAGCGGTTCAGCAGCGCCTCGTCGGAGGCCTCCAGGAAGACGACGCGCGGGCGCACTCCACTCGCGGCCTCCACCCTCTCGAGCACCGGCTCGAGCTCCTTGAACCAGATCCCGCCGCGCACGTCGCAGGCCACGGCGGCCTTGTCCACCCGCGAGCCCTCGAGCAGCACCAGGTCGGCGAAGGCGGGCAGCAGCCCCGGGGGCAGGTTGTCGACGCAGAACCAGCCCGCGTCCTCGAAGGCCCCCATGGCCTTGCTCTTCCCGGCCCCGCTCATGCCGGTGATGATCGTCAGCTCCACGCGTCCTCCCCGCTCGCCACGGCGCCGCCGGCGACGGGCGCCGCGCCCTCGCGCGGTCCCGCCGTCTTGTGGAGCCGGTCGTACACGTCGCGTGCAACCTTCGACGGCACCCCCGGCACGGCCTCCAACTCCTCGCGGCTCGCCGACAGGAAGCCGTCGATCGAGCCGAAGTGGCGCAGGATCGCGGCCTTGCGGGCGGGGCCGACGCCCGGGAGCGCGTCGAGCACGCTCCGGGTCATGCCGCGGTCGCGCTTGCCGCGGTGGTGGCGCAGCGCGAAGCGGTGGGCCTCGTCGCGGATGTGCTGCAGCACGCGCAGGGCCGACGAGCCCTCCTCGAGCAGCAGCGGCTCCGGGCGACCCGGGCGGAACACCTCCTCGCGCTTCTTGGCGAGGCTGACGACGGGGACGCCCTCCACTCCCGCGGTGCGCATCCCGGCGAGCGCCGCCCCGAGCTGACCCTTGCCGCCGTCGATCACCACCAGGCCCGGACGCGCGGCGAACGACGGGTCGTCCCCGGGCGCCAGCATCCGGGCGAAGCGCCGCCCGAGGGCCTCCTCCATCCGGGCGAAGTCGTCCGGGCCGCCGTCGTAGCGCATCGTGAAGGTGCGGTAGTGGGCCTTGGCCGGGGCGCCGCCCTCGAACACGACCATCGAGGCGACCGCGTAGGTCTCCCCCAGGTTGGAGATGTCGTAGCACTCGATCCGGGCGGGCGGTGCGGGCAGATCGAGGCGCTCCTGGAGGTCGGCGAGCGCGTCGCGCCGCCGCGAGCGGGCCTGCTCGTGCTGGCGCTGGTCCTGATCGAGGGCGAAGCGGGCGTTGCGCTCGGCCAGCTCGGCCAGCTTGCGCTTGTCGCCGCGGGCGGAGGCGCGCACCTCGACGCGGCTGCCCCGCCGCTCCGACAGCAGCGCCTCCAGATCGGCCTGCGCCGCGCTGTCCTGGGGCACGATGACGAGCGCCGGGATCGCCAGCGCGAGCGCGTAGTACTCGTAGGCGAACTGCACCAGCACGGTCGCGTCGTCCTCGGCGCCCGCCGTGTCGAGGAAGAACGACTGGCGGTCCTGCAGCACGCCGTCGCGCACCTGCAGCACCTGGACGTTGGCCGAGTCGCCGTCCACCGCCAGCCCCAGCACGTCGGCCGTGCCCACCGAGCCCGCGGTCGCGAACTGGCGCTCCATCAGGTGGCGCACGGCCGAGAGACGGTTGCGCACCGCGGCCGCCCGCTCGAACTCCTGGGCGCCGGCGGCCTCGCGCATCTCCTGCTCGAGCTCGCGCTCGAGGCCGCGGTAGCGGCCCGACAGGAAGGCGATGATCTGGTCGATCAGCGCCCGGTAGTCGTCCCTGGAGATGTAGCCGACGCACGGCGCCAGGCAGCGCTTGATGTGGAAGTCCAGGCACGGGACGCCCGACGGCCGCCCCGGCTCGCGGCCCTCACAGGGCCGGCTGGGGAAGATCTTGCCGATCAGGTTCAGGGTCTCGCGCACCTTGTAGGCGTTCGAGAAGGGTCCGAAGTAGAGCCGGTCGCGGCGGTGCTTCTCGCGCGTGAAGTAGACCCGCGGATACTCCTCGTCGAGGCTGATCCCGATGTAGGGGTAGCTCTTGTCGTCGCGCAGGCGCACGTTGAAGGGGGGGCGGTGGGTCTTGACGAGGTTGGCCTCGAGGATCAGGGCCTCGCTCTCGGAGCCGGTCACGAAGACCTCGACGCGGTCGATGCGCTCCACCAGGTCGTCGATCTTCGGGTGCAGCCCGCCGCGCGCGCTCATGCGGCGCCGCGCGCCGGCCTCGTCGGGGCGCAGGGGGGCCTGGAAGTACGAGAACACGCGGCGCCGGATCGACTTGGCCTTGCCCACGTAGAGCACCCGGTCGGCGTCGTCGCGGTAGATGTAGACGCCGGGACCGGTCGGCAGGCCCGCGAGCTGCTCGCGAAGAGGTGCGGAATCGCTCACTCGGAACCGAGTATTGCAGCCCTGTCGCGACGCGAGTCCCGCAGCCGGGACTCGCGCGCGGCACCCGCGCCCTCAGCGACTACCCGCCGCCGCCGATCGGCGGGGACAGGCGCATCGTGGCCTGCCAGCCGGCGATCAACTGCTGCTCCTCGGCGCTCGAGAGCTTCGCCGAGCTGTGCATCCAGGTGTAGTAGACCGGCGGCATCTCGCCGGCCCGGATCGCCTCGACCACGTCACCGGCAGCCTCCTGGGGGAGGTTCCACTGCGAGACGTTGAGGTTGCCGCGGCCCCCGTCGACGTCGTTCGTGACCAGCCAGGACACCGGCGCGACGTTGCTGTACCAGGGCCAGGTCGTCTCATTGGAGTGGCAGTCCCCGCAGGCCCGCGAGAAGAGGACCTGCGTGCGCGGGCTGTCCCATGTCGGCTGCCCGGTCACCGCCGGGTTGTCGTGCGCCCTCCCGAACGGGACCAGCTGGATGAGCACGAACAACGCGAGCGCTCCCAGCCCCGTCCGCACGGCGATCCGTCGCCAGCCGCGGCGTCGGCGTGGGCCGAGGGGAACCGCTCCGGACGGTGCCGCGCCCGGTTCCGCCGTGCTGTCGTCGTCGCTCATCGCGCCCCCTCGTGTGGATCGTCCACCCAGTCTCCCGAGGGCGCGTGCCCCCCGGCATCGGGGGCGCCACGGACGGGCGGCGGGGCGTTCCCCTATCCCGGACCCGTCAGTCGAGCGGCGGCAACGCGAACGACTCCGCGTGGCGGGGCCGGACGGCGGAGAAGTGGCGCCGGTCGAGTGTCGCGATCGTCGTGATGCCGAGCCTCTCGGCCGTCGCGACGACGGAGGCGTCAACCGTGCCGAGGCGTATGTCGCGGTAGCGCGCCACCAGCTCGGCGATCCGCTCCCAGTCGGCCGCGTGGACCGGCTCCACCGTGAAATCGCCGGCCGCCAGATCACCCAGGAAACGGACCTCGGCCCGCTGGCCGGCCCGCCGCGCGATGAGGTGGGCCGCCTCCGCGACGACCAGCGTCGGCACCACGAGCCGGCCGGTGTGCCCCGCCAGGAGGGCGAGGCACACGTCATACGCCCGATCCCCGGCGTCGACGCAGGCCACCAGCGGGCCTGCGTCTACGACCAGGCGTCCTCCCCGAAGCCGGTCGCCCGCAGCAGCTCGTCGATTCGGCCGGCGACGCTCGAGCCGTCGCCCCGGCCGGCCCCGGCCGCCCTCAGGCGCCGGCGCGGTCCGTCGCCGAGGTGGTGGGCGATCGCCTCCCGCGTCAGCTCCGAGGTCGTGATGCCACGGCGCTCCGCCTCGAAGCGGAGGCGCGCGTCCAGCTCGTCGGGCAGTTTGATCGTCGTCCGCCTCAGGGTATGCCGGCATATCCTCTCGGCACCCGTCAGACGAAGCGGTCGTCCACGCGGATCAGCCGGACGCCCCCCGGCACACCCGCACCGAGCACTCCCTCCCCTCCCGCCAGGGCGAGGATCCGGGCCACGTAGGCCTGCGTCTCCGGATAGGGCGGGATGCCGCCGTACCGCTGCACCGCCCCCGGGCCGGCGTTGTAGGCGGCCAGAGCGAGCGGCAACGAGCCGAAGGCGCGCACGTGCCCGGCCAGCAGCCGGGCCGCCGCCGGGATCGCCTGCACCGGATCGAACGGATCGCGCAGACCCATCCCCGCCGCGGTCGCCGGCATGAACTGGGCGATGCCCTGCGCGCCCACCGGGCTCACCGCCCGTGGGTCGAAGCCCGACTCGGAGCGCAGCAGTGCCGCGAGCAGCGCGGGCGACAGCCCGTTGCCGATGGCCGCCGACAGGACCAGCGTCCGGTACTCGGCCGGCACCCACGCGGGCACGCCGACCCCCGGCGCGCCCTCGCCCCCCGGCGCGCCCCGGCCCTCCCCCGTTCCGCATCCGGGCACGTAGCCCCAGTGCCAGGGCTCCCACGAGTAGCGCTGCACGAACCCGAAGCGGGGGGCGTTGGCGGCGAGCCAGTCGTGGGCGGCGCCTCCGGTGGTCATGTTCAGGTCGAGCTCGGTGGCGTCGCGGTGGCGGCTGCGCCCCGGCGGGGCGACCCACTTCGGGTCGGGGTGACGGGCGAAGAGGATCGCCTGCTCGGCGTCGCTGCGGAACCCGCTCACCACGACGAGGTCGATCCCGTCCGTGCGCGCCGACGCGTCCATCAGGTCGAAGGCCGCCGCCACGGCCGGGCACATGGGCTTTCCGTCGCGATGGAGCAGGGGACCCGAATAGCCTCCCCCGCGCGCCCAGCCGGCCGGTCCGGCGTCGGTGAGGGCGCCGGGGACGGCGAACCCCGCCCGCGCCACCGCGCGCGCCCTCGTACCGCGCGGCCCCGGGCCACTGACGACGACCTCCACCGCGACGGGGGGCCAGGACCGGCCGGGGAACCGCACCGACTCGACCCGTGCGCCCGCCGGGCCGGCCGCCCGGGCCGCGGTCGACGTGAGGCGGGCACGCCACGCTCCCGCGGCCTGGGGAGGATCGAGAGCGGCCTCGGCGAGGTGGGCAGCGAGCTCACGCCCCGCCGACAGCGCGGCGAGGTCGGCCGCGGTCTGCGCCTGGGCCGCGGCGAGCTGGGCGCGGCCGAGCACGAAGAGGGACACGACGCCGAGCAGGAGCACCACCGACATGCCGAGGACGAGCGGGAGCGCCTGCCCGGCCTCGGCCCGCCAGGAGGGCCGCCTCACGGGGTGCGGACACCGACGCGGCCGGGCACGTGCAGCCCGCCCAGACCCGGCAGGACGGCCGGAACCGGCGCGCGCATCGCGACCACCACCACGCTGCCGCCCGTCGCACCGGCGACCGTGCCCACGGCCGTCGCACGCAGCTCGGCCTGGACCCGCAGGCCCGCACCGATCACCCCCATCAGCTGCCAGGCGAGCAGGCCCATGAGCACGACCATCGGCACCATGGCCAGCACCTCGATCGCGGCCTGGCCGCCCTGGCGGCGCCGGATCACGGTCGGCCCCCGGAGACCGCCGGGACGTACTCGAGGCGTGGCAGGAGCGGCAGCACCTGCGGGACGACGAGCCGCACCCGGACGCCGCCGTCCGCCCGGGCGAACACGAGCGCACCTTCGGCGTACCGCGGCGGGAGCGCCGACAGGACGGCGTCGCGCGCCGGGGCCCCCACCTCGGCGGCCCGCGCCCCCGCCCGCGCCGCGCCCCCGGCGAGTGTCCACGCGTACCCCGCGAGGGCCAGCTGCCAGCCGATCAGACCGATGGCCACCAGGACCGGCAGCAGCGCCACCAGCTCGACCAGCCCCTGTCCCGCCTGTGCATGTCGTCGTCGCATGACCCCACGCTAGGAGGGGTCACCGTCACGACTCTGCGCTCAACCGTGCCGGCGGAGGGCCCTCTTGGCGCCGGCCCGGGCGCGCCGATCCACTACCGGAAGCGGCGGCTCTCCCGGACGACCCAGACGATCACCAGCACCAGGACGGCGATCAGGGCGAGCACGCCCAGCGGCGTGAGGCGGTCGCCGAGGAGCGGGAAGCCCGCCACCAGCAGGAAGGCGATGCCGATGCCGCAGGCGATGATGACGTTGCGCTGCCAGGGCTTCAGCACGAGCCAGGCCAACTGGTTCTGGCGGAAGTAGTTGTAGGCGAACGACATCAGCGCGGCGACGAAGATCACCTGGATGATCAGACCGGTGGAGGAGGCGGCGTCGCCGAAGCCCTCCTGGGAGATGAACACCAGGCCCGCGACCGCCGCGATGATCGCCGCGTTGCGGACACCGGTCCAGTTGATCCTCATGCGTCGCCCGGGGGGTGCGCCTCGGCCGCAAGGCGGGCCGCGAGGTCGTCCAGCTCCATCGCGCCCTGATCGCCGATGTGGCGGGCGCGCGCCGAGGCGGTGCCGGCCTCGGCCTCCTTGTCGCCCACGATCAGCAGGTACGGGATCTTGCCGAGCTCCCCGTCGCGGATGCGCCGGCCGATCGACTCGCTGCGCGCATCGACCTCCACCCGCAGCCCCTCCGCGCGCATCCGCGCGCGCACCCGCTCGGCGTACTCGTGGTGGCGGTCGGAGACCGGCAGCACCCGCGCCTGCACCGGCGCGAGCCACAGCGGGAAGTCGCCGCCGGTGTTCTCGATCAGGATCCCGAGGAAGCGCTCGACCGAGCCGGTGATCGCCCGGTGGATCATCACCGGGCGCTCCTCGGTGTCGTCGGCCGTCGTGTAGACCAGGCCGAAGCGCTCGGGGAAGTAGAAGTCGAGCTGGCAGGTGCCGAGCTGCCAGGAGCGGCCCATCACGTCGGTGACCTGGAAGTCGATCTTCGGCCCGTAGAAGGCCCCGTCGCCGACCTTCAGCCCGTACTCGCGGTCGCCGAGGGCGTCGCGCAGCGCGTCCTCGGCCGCGTCCCACATCTCGGGGGTGCCGGTGGCCTTCTCGGGGCGGGTGGAGAGCTTCAGCGACACCTCGTGGAAACCGAACTTCGCGTAGAAGCGGTCGGTGAGATCGAGGACGGCGTTGACCTCGTCGCGCACCTGGTCGAGGCGGCAGAACACGTGCGCGTCGTCCTGGGTGAAGGCGCGCACCCGGAAGAGGCCGTGCAGCACGCCCGAGAGCTCGTGGCGGTGGACGTGGCCGAACTCCGCGTAGCGGATCGGCAGGTCGCGGTAGCTGTGGCGGCGGCTGCGGTAGACCAGGCAGGCGCCGGGGCAGTTCATCGGCTTGATCGCGAACTGCTGCCCCTCGACCTCCGAGAAGTACATGTTGTCGCGGTAGTTGTCCCAGTGGCCGCTGGTCTTCCAGAGATCGACGTTGAGCATCGTCGGGGTCTGGATCTCGTCGTAGTCCATGACCGACAGCTCGTCGCGCACCGCCTGCTTGATGCCGTTCACGATCGTCATGCCCTTGGGCAGGAAGAACGGGAAGCCGGGGCCCATGTCGTCGAAGTGGAAGAGATCGAGGTCGCGGCCGAGGCGGCGGTGGTCGTTGGCGCGCGCCTGCTCGAGGCGCTGCAGGTGGGCGTCGAGGTCCTTGGCGCTGGTGAAGGCCGTGGCGTAGAGCCGGGTGAGCTGGGGGTTCTTCTCGCTGCCGCGCCAGTAGGCGCCGGCCACCGACTGCAGCTTGACCGGGCCGATCCGGCCCGAGTCCTGCACGTGCGGGCCGCGGCAGAGATCGACGAAGTCGCGCTGGCGATAGAGGGAGACCTCGGTCTCGCCCTGGCGCTCGAGCTCGTCGACCTGATCGACCTTGTACGGGTCCTCGCGCTCGGCGAAGTAGGCCCGCGCGTCGGCCATGCTCATCACGGTGCGCTGGAAGGGGGCCTTCGCCGCCACGATCCGCGCGATCTCGGCCTCGATCGCCGGGAAGTCGTCCTCGGTGAGGGGCCGCGGCAGGTCGAAGTCGTAGTAGAAGCCGTCGTCGATCGGCGGCCCGAAGCCGAACTTGGCGCCGGGGACGACGGTCTGGACCGCCTCGGCCATCACGTGCGCCGCGGAGTGGCGCATGACGTAGAGGTAGTCGGCGCCGCTCTTGGACGTGATGATCTGGATCGCGTCGCCGTCGTCGAGGGCGCGGGCCAGATCGCGGATCTCGTCACCGACGCGGACCGCCACGGCGGCCTTGGCGAGGCCGGGGCCGATGGCTGCTGCGGCGTCGTGGCCCGTCGCCCCCTCGGGCAACTCCAGCCGGCTGCCGTCGGGAAGGTTCACGGTCATCGCCCGGGCACTCTACCAACGGCGCGCCGCCGCCCCGACGGGCTTGTGGGTCCGGGCCTCCGGCACGATGATCGCCCGGTGCTGCAGCGCTTCCTCTACACGCCCGAGGGCCGGGTGATCGTGCCGCGGATGATCGGCGTGGTCGTCGCGACCGTGGCCTGCGCGATCTTCGGGAGCTTCCTGCTGGTGGTCACGCCGGTGCTCAGCGACCACGAGGGTCTGCGGACCGCGTGGGTGCTGTTCTCGGTCTTCCTGCTGAAGTTCCCGCTGGTGGCGCTGCTGTGGTGGTTCATCGTGCGCAACAAGGAATGGCCGGTGCGCCCGCCCGTCTGGAGCGAGCGGGAGACCGGCGACATCCTCGCCTTCCTGCTGGCCGAGGCCGACCGGGCGCTGCTGCTGCCCGACGCCGAGGCGCGGCTGAACTATCTGCGCGGCGAGGCGTGGAACGTGGCCGACCGCGTCGGCGGCGACCGCAAGATGGACGCTGTGGACGTGGCGCTGCACATCGACGAGCTGATGGGGCGCCTGCGCAGCCGGCGCGCGCCCCGGCGCTGATGGAGGGTCGCGACTCCGACCTGCTGGCCGAGGCCATCGCCGCCGACGGCGACGCGTACCGGGCCCTGTTCGCGGGCCGCATCGCCGACGCGCATGCCTCGCTGGAGGCCGCCGCGGTGCTCTACCGGGCCTCGTGGGAGGCGGCTCCTCCGCGCAGCTTCGGGCGGCTGATCGCCTACCTCAAGTCGGCCGCCCTGGCGGGCGAGCCGGAGGATGCGGCCGCCTACGTGCGCGCGATCCTCGGTGACGCATGCGACTCACCCACCTCCTGCTACGCGCTGGCCGTCGCCGCCCTGATCGAGGATGACGACCCCACCGCCGCCCGGGCCGCTGTCGGGATGACCGAGGGCGATCCCGCCTTCACCCGCGCGGCCGAGGCGCTGGCCGCGCTCGCGGCCCGTGACCGCGAGGGCTACGCGCGGGCCGTGGGGGCGATCATCGCCGACTTCGAGGGGCGCGAGGAGCACCTCACGGGCGTGGCGATCGCCGACACGGCGATGCTGATGGAGGCGCTGGCCGAACGGCGCGACATGGCCGCGCGGCCCGGGTCGGAGCTGCTGCCCGACACGATCTGAGCCCCCCGAGGGCGCGCGTCACGCCACCCGGTGGCGCGGGTCGAGGAAGGCGAGGCGCGCGCGTCCGCGCTGGATCCCGTGGGCCGTCGTGCCGTCGGGCAGGCGCAGCACCACCCTCCAGGCGAGACCCCGCACCCCCTCCTGCACCAGTTCCTCGACGCGCTCCACGACGCCGGTCACGCGGCCGAGCCCGAGCACCTCGAGCGCGATGCCGTCCCCCGGAGAGGGCGGCATCAGCCGCGGCCGGTCAGTGGAAGGCCTCCCAGATCAGGCCGATCGAGACGAGCACGAGCACCAGCCCGGCCGAGCGCACCACGGTGTCGGCCAGCTTCACCGCCAGCGGGCGCGGCGGGTAGGGCTTGTCCATGGCATCGCGCAGCGTGAGGTCGTCCTCGGTGATGCGTCTCATTGGTCCCCCGGTTGCACGAAGCCCGACTCGTAGGCGAGCACGACCACCTGGATCCGGTCGCGCAGGCCGAGCTTGGAGAGTATCCGGGCGACGTGGGTCTTGACGGTCGCATCGGAGACCACCAGCTCCGCGGCGATCTCGGCGTTCGACAGCCCCCGGGCGATCAGCCGCAGCACTCCGGTCTCGCGCTCGGTGAGCCCGGCGAAGGCCTCGGGGACCGCCGCGCCCGGCGGTGGGCGGCGCACGAAGTCCTCGATCAGCCGGCGCGTCAGCGCGGGCGCGAGGAGCGCCTCGCCCGAGGCGATCACCCGGACGGCGTCGACCAGCTCCCCGCGGCGCACGTCCTTCAGCAGGAAGCCGCTCGCGCCGGCCTTCATCGCCTCGTAGACGTACTCGTTCTGATCGAAGGTCGTGAGCATCAGGATGCGGGGCGCCCGCTCGCCGCCGGCGCGGAGGCGCCGGGTCGCCTCGATGCCGTCCACCCCGGGCATGCGGATGTCCATCAGGATCACGTCCGGCACCAGCGCGCGGGCCATCTCGATCGCCTCGCGGCCGTCCGCGGCGCCGCCCACCACCTCGATGTCGGGCTGGGCGTCGAGGATCATCCCGAAGCCGTCACGTACCAGGGCCTGGTCGTCGGCGATCAGGACCCGGATCGTCACGAGACGGGCGCCGCATCGATCGGCAGCCGGGCGCGCAGCCGGTAGCCGCCCTCGGGGCGGGGACCCGCCTCGAGCTCGCCCCCGTAGAGGGCGACCCGCTCGCGCATGCCCGCGAGGCCGTGGCCGCCACCGCTCGACGACGGATCGTGCCCGCGGCCGTCGTCGCTCACCCGCAGCTCGAGCTCGCCGCCGCCGTAGCGCACCAGCACGTCGGCGCGTGCCGGGCCGGCGTGCTTGAGGGCGTTCGTGAGCCCCTCCTGGACGATGCGGTAGGCGGACAGATCGACGCCCGGAGGCAGGGGGCGCGGCTCACCGTCCACATGCACGCTCACGAGGAGTCCCGCGGCCCGGACGCTCTCGACGAGCCCCGGGAGGCCCTCGAGCCCGGGCTGAGGCGCGAGCGGCGCTCCGGAATCGTCCCTCTCGCGCAGCACCCCGAGCATCCGCCGCAGATCGCCGAGGGCCGAGCGGCCGGTGTCCTGCACGGCCGAGAGCGGATGGCGGGCCCGCTCGGGATCGACGTCGAGCATCGCCTCGGCCGCCTCGGCCTGCACGACCATGACGCTCAGGCTGTGGGCCACGACGTCGTGCATCTCACGCGCGATGCGGGCGCGTTCCTCGGCGACCGCGGCGCGCGCCTCCGTCTCGCGCTCGCGCTCGAGGCGTTCGGCGCGCTCACGCAGCTCGGCGGTGCGCCGGAGGCTGCCGCGGTAGGTCTGGCCCACCAGCCAGGCGACCCCGAGGATGGGCACGGTGCTGAGCAGGTTCGTCCAGTCACCGTCCGGATCGATGCCGACGACGAGGACCACCACGGCCAGGGCGAGCGCCGCGCCCGCCAGCCGGTCCCGGCGGGACTCCAGGTTCGCGCCGTAGAGCCCGATCGCGATCCCGGCGATCACGAAGGTCGAGAAGGAGTAGCCGACCGAGTGGGGCCAGATCAGTGACTGGAGCCCCACGAGCAGGAGCGTGCCGGTGGGCGCGGCCACCGGCAGGCGCCCGCGCGCGAGCAGCGGCAGGCCCCAGAGGAGGGCGAACGCACTGAGCCACACCGGCGACCCCTCGACGTCGGTGTTGAGCCAGGCCTCGGCGACGGCCGTCCCGGTCATCACGACGATGAGGGCGTCGAACAGGTGGCGCTCGACGATCGTCCGGACACTCATGCGGCGACCGTACCGCGCCGCGCCGCCCGCGACGTCGGCCGCACGGATGGGCGGCGTCATCCTCGGGGATGACCGGCGGGCGCCGGCGGAGCGACCCGGGATCTCCGGAGGACCATCCCCCGGGCCCGCCCGGATCGGGAGCGCGGCCGATGGCGCGGCGGGCGGCCCCTCGTAGCGTCGTCGTCACCGACCGCACCCCGGACAGGAGACCGACCATGACCGACGCATCCGCCCTCATGGATCCCACGCCCCCGGCCCTCGCACCCGGCCCGGGCCGCCCGGCCGTGGTCGCCCGCGGCCTCGCACGCCGCTATGGCGAGGGCGAAGCCGCGGTCGACGCGCTGCGCGGCGTCTCGCTCTCGGTCGCCGAGGGCGAGCTCGTCGCCGTGATGGGCGCCTCGGGATCGGGCAAGTCGACCCTCATGCACATCCTCGCCGGCCTCGACCGCCCCTCGGAGGGCGAGGTCTGGATCGGGGACGAGGAGATCACGGCCATGGGCGACAACGCCCTCACCACGCTCCGGCGACGCCATATCGGCTTCGTCTTCCAGTTCTTCAACCTCCTCCCCACCCTGACGGCCGAGGAGAACATCACCCTGCCGACGCGCATCGCGGGGGGCCGCGTGGACCGCCCGTGGCTCGACGAGGTGATCGCCTCGGTAGGGCTCGGCGAACGCCGGCGCCACAGGCCGGCCGAGCTCTCGGGAGGGCAGCAGCAGCGGGTGGCGATCGCCCGGGCGATGCTCTCCCGGCCGACGGTGATGTTCGCGGACGAGCCGACCGGCAACCTCGACTCGCGCTCGGGGGCCGAGGTGCTCGAGATGCTCCGCCGCTCGGTGACCGACCACGGCCAGACGACCGTGATGGTCACGCACGACGCGTCGGCGGCGACCATCGCCGACCGCATCGTGTTCCTGGCCGACGGGCGCATCGTCCGCTCGCAGGGCCCGTCCACCGCGGCGCAGGTGCTCGAGGCCCTGGCGGAGGTGACGCGATGACCTGGGTCGCCATCAAGAGCCTGATGGAGCGCCGCACCCGCGCCGCGCTCACCGCCCTGGCCGTCGTGCTGGGCGTGGCCATGATCGCGGGCAGCCTGATCCTCACCGACAGCATCGATCGGGCCTTCACGAACATCTTCAGCAGCTCCTACACCGAGACCGACCTGGTGGTTCGGGGAACGCCGGTCGTACAGGAGTCCTTCAGCGGCGCGCCGCCGGTGCCGGAGTCGCTGCTCCCCCGGATCCAGGCGCTGCCGGGCGTCGCCGCGGCGGCGGGCAACCTGGTCGACCTCTCCGGGTCGGGCAACAACGTGGCGAAGCTCATGGGACGCGACGGGAAGGTGATCACGGGGAGCATGCCGAGCTTCGGCCTCGGCATCGACACGACCGAGCCCCGCTTCAACCCGCTGACGCTCGCCGAGGGGGCCTGGTCGCACGGCCCGCACGAGGTCGTCATCGACTCGAGCACCGCCGCCGACCACGGCTACGCGGTGGGCGACGAGATCGGCGTCCTCGGCGAGGGACCGGTGCGCACCTTCCGCATCACCGGCCTCGCCACCTTCGGCGACGTCGATTCCCTGGGCGGAGCGACGATCGCCGTGTTCGACATCCCGACGGCGCGGTCGGTGCTCGGCATGACCGGGTTCGAGGCGATCCAGGTGGCCGCGCGGCCGGGCGTCCCTCCGGCCGAGCTCGCCCGCGAGATCTCCCCCTGCTGCCCCCCGGCGCGCAGGTCACCACGGGCGACCAGCAGGCCGCCAGGGACAAGGAGGGGATCTCCGGGGCGATCACGTTCATCCGCGCCCTGCTGCTGTCGTTCGGCGGCATCGCGCTCTTCGTCGGCGCCTTCGTCATCTTCAACACGCTGTCGATCACGGTCGCCCAGCGCTCGCGCGAGCTGGCGACCCTGCGGACCCTCGGCGCCTCGCGCCGCCAGGTGATGCGCTCGGTGGTGGCCGAGGCCGGCGTCATCGGCTTCGCAGCCTCGCTCGCCGGCCTCGGTCTCGGGCTGGGCCTGGCGAGGGGCTTGACGTGGTTCTTCCGCGCAGCGGGGCTGGACATGCCCCAGGGCGACACGGTCTTCGCGACCCGTACGATCGTCGTCTCGCTGGTTGTCGGCACCGCCGTGACCCTGGTGGCGGGCATCGTGCCGGCCCTCCGCGCCACCCGCGTGCCGCCGATCGCCGCGGTCCGCGACGGCGCGACGCCGCCCGAGGGGGCCGTCTCCCGTCGCGCGCCCCTGATCGCGGCGGGGGCCGTCGCCCTGGGCGGCGCCCTGATGGCCCGCGGCCTCCTGGCCGGGGGCCTGAGCGGCACCGAGAAGCTCCTGATGCTCGGTGGCGGAGCACTCGCCGCGTTCGTGGGCGTGATGGCCGTCTCCTCGCGCCTCGTCCGGCCGATCGCCGGCGTCGTCGGCCGGCCGCTCAGCCTCCGCGGCGCCGCCGGTGCGCTGGCCCGCGAGAACGCGGTCCGAAACCCGTCGCGCACGGCCGCCACGGCGGCGGCTCTGATGATCGGCCTCGCGCTGGTCACGTTCGTCTCGGTCCTCGGCGCCGGGCTGATCGGCACCGCCCGCTCGGACGTCCGCGAGCAGATCTCGGCGGCGTACGTCGTGACCGCCGCCGACGGCTTCGGGCCGGTCACCACGGCCGCCGGCCGCCACCTGGCCTCCGCCCTGCCGGGCAGCGTCGTCTCGAGCGTCCGCGAGGACGGGGCGGTCGTGGCCGGGGAAGCCGTCACGGTCGGCGGGGTCGACCCGTCCACCATCGCCCGGAACCACCACTTCACCTGGACCGCCGGCGGCGCCTCGTCGCTGGCGGCCCTCGACGGCGACGGCGCGGTCGTGGCGCGGACCTTCGCCGATGACCATCGCCTGAGCGTGGGCTCGCGCATCCCCATGGTCAGCCCCTCCGGCGAGCGCTCGTCGCTGACGGTCACCGGGATCCACGACCCGCCCCGTCTCGCCCCCGTCCTGGCACCGGTGCTCGTGTCGCACAGCGCCTTCGACGCGGCGTTCCCCCGCGCCAGGGACCGGTACACGTTCGTCTCCGGCGCCCCCGGCGGCGTTCCCGCCATCGAACGCGCCCTGGCGGACTACCCCGACACCAGGGTGGCGACCGCCGGCGACTACACCGGGATCGCGACCTCCGACCTGTCCACGATCCTCAACATGCTCTACGTGCTGCTGGGGCTGTCGGTGATCGTGAGCATCTTCGGCATGGTCAACACGCTGGTGCTCGCGGTGCACGAGCGCACCCGGGAGATCGGGATGCTGCGCGCGGTCGGCATGACCCGCCGGCAGGTCCGCGCGATGGTCCGCGGAGAGAGCGTCATCACGGCGCTGATCGGGGCCGCGCTCGGGATCCCGCTGGGCATCGGCCTGGCGGCCCTCGCGACGCGCGCCATGTCCGAGTGGGGCGTCTCCCTCACGATTCCGGCGACGCTGATCTGGTTCGTCGTCGTGGCGATCGCCGTGGGGATCATGGCGGCGGTGCTGCCCGCCCGTCGCGCCGGGCGCCTCGACGTCCTGCGCGCCCTGCAGTACGAGTAGCGCCGCGCCGGGGTGGGCGCGCCCGTGCGGGCGCGTCCACCCCGCGGCTCTGCGCTACTTGCCGGTGGTCCGGTGCATCGCCGCCCGGGCGTGGCCCGAGCTCCCGCGCACGGCGCCCGATCCTCCCCGCGCGGCGCCGTGCGCCGGCGGCGGGGTGCGGCGGATGAGCTGCCTCAGGGCGGGATCATCGGCCCCGTCCTCGGCGCGCTCGCTCAGCGCCTGGGGGTGGACGGTCCGGAAGACCGGCCCGCGCCCGCGGTCGATGACCGCCACGACGATCTTCGATCTGCTCGGCGCGTCGAACACGATGCCGTCGGCATCGGGACCGCTGCCGGAGATCCGTACGAGGGTTCCTACCTGTGTCAGCTCCATCGGGGGAGCGTACTGCAGGTACCACCCCGATCGGTTCTCGCAGGCCTTCGAGATGACGGCTCCCACCGGGGCGGCGCTCGCCATCCCGCTCGGCATCGGCCGGGACTCCATGGCCATCACGGTACGCCGGCGTTGCAGTGGGAGTGGCGCGCCTGCCGTAGGCTCACACGCGATGCGTGAGCCCGACGGCGGGGCGCCCGGAGCCGGACGGCTGCACGACGCGGCCGCCCGGCTGCTGCGCGCCAACTGGCGGGAGGGCCACGCGCCGGACGGCGCGCCCTACGGCTACACCCGCCCGGACCCGGTCAAGTTCCCGGACCAGTTCCTGTGGGATTCGTGCTTGAGCGCGGTGGCGTGGAGCCACATCGACCCCGCCCGGGCCAGGCGCGAACTGCGGACCCTGCTCGCGGCCCAGCGCCCCGACGGGCACATCGGCCACACGGTCTTCTGGAGCGGACCGGTACGGCTCAGCCGAGCGTTCGGCTACAACCTGGTCCACCGCCGCGACCACGCCACTGCGACGATCCAGCCGCCGCTGATCGCCTGGGCGTGGGCCGAGGTGGCCGACCGCTCCCCCGACGATCCGGGCTTCCGCGCCGAGGGCCTCCCGGGGCTGCGGCGCTACCACGCGTGGCTCGAGCGCGAGCGCGGCGACGCCGACGGCCTGCTCGGGATCCTCCAGCCGGACGAGTCGGGCCTGGACGCGACGCCGGCGTACGACGGGCCCCTCGGCTGGCGCGCCCACCCCTACCCGGGCTTCCTCTGCCTTCTGCGGTTCAACCGGCGGCGCGGGTTCTCGTACCGCCGCGTCGTGGCCGACGGGGGTTTCCACGCAACCGACCCGCTGGTCAACGCCGGCTGGGCGCTGGCATGGGAGGCCATGGGCCGCCTCGGGGAGCCCGGCGCGCCCGATCGCGCCGCGGCGATCGTGGAGGCGATGGTGGCGCGGCTCTGGGACGAACGCGACGGCATCTTCCACTCGCGCGGGCCGGGAGGCGTCCGGCTCCGCGTCGCCACCTGGGCCGGGCTGGCGCCGCTCATCCTCCCGGGGCTGCCCGCCGGTATCAGGGGCCGCCTGATCGACGAGCACGTCCTCCACGCGGGCCGCTTCGATCTGCCCTTCCCGGTGCCGAGCGTGAGCGCCGAGGAGACGGCCTTCCGCGCCCGGCACACCGGGTGGCCGATCCGGCGCTACTGGCGCGGGCCGAGCTGGATCTTCTCGACCCGATTCGTGCTCGACGGCCTCCTGCGCGACGGACGCCTCGCCGAGGCCCGGAGTCTCGCGGCGCGCACGGAGGATCTCGTGCTCCGCGAGGGGTTCCGCGAGTACTACGACCCGTACACCGGTCGCGGAATGGGCGGGCGGGCCTTCTCGGTCAGCGCCATGGCGCTGGACTGCCGCGCACGAGCGGACGCCGCGTGACGCGCTGCAACGGAGCGGCAACGCCGGGGTAACCACCGGGCGGCGCCGCGCCGATGCACTGCGGCCTCCACTCACGATGGGGGAGGCAACCACCCATGAGAAGACGCCACGGACGCGCCTCGCGGCGTGCCCTCGTAGCCGCGGGGGTCCTCGCGCTCGCCGCGATGGGCGCCATCGCGGCCGCGCAGGGCGCTCCCGCGCCGGCGCCGGGCGCCTCGACGCTCGAGGCTCGCGCCGTCCTGCCCGCTCCCACCTTCCGCCCCGGCCCGACCTCGGGCGCGCACATCGGCGCCGGCCCCTTCAACGGGATCACGCCGCCGTTCGCCGGTGCGCAGCCGGTCCAGGGCTTCTCGGCCGTACTCCGCAACCCCGACGGCAGCTTCGACGTCATGTCCGACAACGGCTACGGGAGCCTCGAGAACTCGGCCGACTTCGTCCTCGCCGTCCACCGGATCCGCCCTGCCTTCACCACGGCGCGCGGCGGCCGGGGGACGATCGCGATCACCCGCCGCACGGTGCTGAGCGATCCGTACGACCACGTCGACTTCACCATCGTCAACGAGTTCACGAAGAAGCGCGTCCTCACCGGCTCCGATTTCGACATCGAGTCGATGCAGCGCGCCGGCGACGGAACGCTGTGGTTCGGTGACGAGTTCGGCCCCGTCCTGCTGCACACCGACGCCAAGGGGCGCGTCCTCGAGCCGCCGGTCCGGCTCCCCGACCCGGATTCCCCTTCGAAGGAGCTGCGCTCGCCCCAGAGCCCGTACTCGGAGGAGTCGAGCTCGGTGCGCCTGATGAACGCCGTCGCCGCGCACGCGCGCTCCCACGGCGCAACCCGAACGCCGGTGTTCTCGCCCTGGGAGGTCATGCTCGCCGATGGGCGCCCGGAGACCGGGATCCCCAACCGCGACGCGCCGCCGGCCGGCTCGGGCGTGGCTGCCGCCTCGAGCGAGATCCACGACGTCGCCAAGATCACGGCGGCCGGCTACCCGGTCGTGCCGTACACGGTCAACACGAAGGAGCGGATGCTCCAGCTGATGAAGCTCGGCGTCAACGGGCTCATCTCCGACCGTCCGGACCTCCTGCGGCAGGCGATCGCCGAGCACGACGCCGAGGCCGAGGGGACCGCCGGCGACTACCTCGGCGCCGACGGTCTGATCGACCCGGCGAAGTTCGACGCGCAGGGCCACCGCGGCGGCCGCAACCTGCGCCCGGAGAACACCCTTCCGGCGATGGAGGTGGCGCTGGACAACCTGATGTCCACGCTCGAGACCGACATCGGCGTCACGAAGGACGGCGTCACGGTCCACGACCACGACCCCTACATCGAGGCGGCCAAGTGCCGTCGTGCCGACGGGGTCGCCTACGGCGCCGACGACCAGGTGCTGGTCAAGGATCTGACCGCTGCCGAGATCCAGTCGCGCTTCATCTGCGACAAGGTCTTCCGCGGGCCGGAGCAGGTCAACGACACGGCACTGTCGCCGGTGACCGTCGCGTTCGCCGCGAAGGTGGGCCTTCCGAGCCCCTACGTGATGCCGACGACCCAGCAGCTCTTCGACTTCGTCGAGTTCTACGAGGCCTGGTACACCGCCGGCCCCGGAGCGTCGGCGCCCGACGCGCCGGCACGCAGCGCGAACGCCGCGCGCATCCGCTTCAACATCGAGACCAAGACCAACCCGCGCACGGATCTCGACGAGCACGGGGTCGCCTACGACGCCCGGACCCTCGGGCCGGACGCCTTCGTGACGGCGCTCGCCGGCGTGATCGAGGAGAACCACCTCGAGCAGCGCGCCGACATCCAGAGCTTCGACTGGCGCACCCTGCTCGGTGTGCAGGCGAAGCACCCGGCCATCCGCACGGTCTACCTGTTCGGCGACTTCGCGAAGTTCACCGACACGACCCTGCCCGACTCCGACGACGGCACCAACCTCCAGCCCCAGGGCGGCGACGCCAGCCCCTGGCTGGCCGGCCTCGACTGGCCCTACCGCGAGACGGCCGTGAGCACGCCCTTTCGTGCCAAGCAGAGCGGCGGCCTCGAGGGCATGGCGATCACCCCCGGCAAGCGGTACCTGCGACCGCTGCTCGAGCTGCCGCTCGTGGGAGACGACCCGAAGACGCTGCGGATCCTGCAGTACGACCTGAAGGAGCACGAGTTCACCTCGCGCCGCGACAGCTACGTGCTGGAGCAGCGCGGCACGAACATCGGCGACTTCGTTCTGTTCTCGGGCACGAAGGGGCTGGTGATCGAGCGCGACCCGACCCAGGGCGACCTGACCGGCTTCAAGTCCATCTACGAGGTGACCTTCGGCACCGACGGCGGCCCCGTCACCAAGCGACTCGCGGCCGACCTGATGGCCATCGACGACCCGGCCGGCATCTCCCAGAAGGGGGCCTCCGCCGGCGACGTCGGCCTGGGAAGCCGCTTCGCCTTCCCGTTCACGACCATCGAGGACGTGGTGGTCCTCGGCCGTGACCGGATCGGCGTGCTGAACGACAACAACTTCCCGTTCAGCCTCGGACGGCACCTGGGCACGAAGGCGCCGGACGACAACGAGTTCATCGTGCTGCGCCTCGCCACGCCCCTGGGCTAGCCGAGCCGCCGCGCGTCCCGCGGTCACCCGGAGTCGCCGAAGGGCGGCTCCGGGTGACGCTCAGGAGACGATCAGTTCTCGCAGGCCTTCGTGATCTCGGCCGTCGAGCAGGCGTCGCTACCCAGGCCGCCGTTCGCGAAGTCGGCGCCGCCGTTGCCGGCGAGGGTGTCGTTGCCCGACTCCCCGAACAGGAAGTCGTTGCCGGCGTCACCGAAGGCGCGGTCGTTGCCCGCGCCGCCGCGGAGGCGGTCGCCACCGGCTCCGCCGTTCAGGACGTCGTTGCCGGGACCGCCGATGACCTTGTCGCCGGCGGGGCCGCCGCTGATCGTGTCGGCGCCCACCTGGCCCCAGATCGTGTCGATCGCGGCGCCGCCGTCGAGCGTGTCACGGCCGGGACCGCCGTAGATGTTGTCGCGGCCGGCGTCGCCGGACACGTTGTCGATGCCCTGGCCGCCCTTGAGGCGCTTGTCGTTGCCCGTGCCGCCCTGCACCTGGTCGTTGTCCGCGCCGCCGTCGGCGATGTCGGCGTCCGCGCCGCCGTCGAGGCGGTCCGCGCCGTCGCTGCCGAGCAGGACGTCCTCGCCGGCCGAGCCGACCAGGCGGTCGTCGCCCGCGCCGCCGTCGACGTGGTCCGCGTCCTCGGCGCCGTTCACGTTGTCGGCGCCGTCCTCGCCGAAGATCCGGTCGGTGCCCGTGCCCCCGTTGGCGGAGTCGTCGCCCGCGCCGAGGCAGACGATGTCGTTGCCGCCCAGGCCGTTCACGGTGTCGTTGCCGCCCAGGGCGACGATGACGTCGTCGCCAGTGGTGCCGTTGATCGTCTCCGCCGCCTCGGTGCCGACCTGGGTCGCCAGGCGGCCCTCGCAGGTGAATCCGACGCCCGACTGATGAGGGGTGGCGGCGACGGCGATTCCGGCGCCCGCGGCGCCGATGACGCCGATCGCGGTGATCGCGCCGAGTCGCCGCATACGAGCATGCGGGGTGGTCTTCCGAGACATTGAGCACTCCTCCTTGGACGTCCGTGCGTGGGCCCACGCCGGCAAGTGACGTCGACTAGGACCACGGAGCACCCCGCCGCGTAAAGACCCGATCGTTGCGACCGCGGCGTTTCCGGCGTTTCGTCTGTTGCAGATTCACCGGCCTCCGTGTGGGCGGATCGGCATTCCGCAACCCGATGAGGGCTCACCCCCGGTGGGCCTCGCGCCGATGGAGGATCAATGGATCTCTCCGCCCGGCGCGTCGCGATCTTCTGCATCCTCCCCGTCGTGCTGGTGTCGCTGGCCGTCACCGCCTGGGCGGGGTGGTACGTGGGATCGGACCGCGACTCCGTTGCGCGCCTGGGGAGCCAGGCGACCCTGCAATCGTCAACCACCGAGGCCATCTCGGCGCTCTCGTCGGAGATCTACGCCCTCGACAGCCTGGGCGCGTTCCCGGCTGACGTGCCGGGCGAGCTCAGCCCGTACCTCACGACCTCGATGACGCTCAACGGTGGCGGGCGGACGCTGCTGGAGTTCTCCGACCGCCGGGGCGCCGGGGCGCTGGCGCGCCTGATCGACGCCGAGGCCCCGTTGCGCGCGACGACGCGGCGCGCCCTCGCGCGGATGGAGGAGGACGATCTGGCCCGGGCCGCCGCCGGCCGCATGCCGGCGGGCACGTCGGTCGCCGACTACGCCGACGCGATCACCGAGTTGCAGGCGTCGTTCGCCGCGGCGCCGGCCAGCACCCAGGCGGCCGTCAACGCACTGGTGCGCCTGGGCGACGCCCCAGCGCCGTGGCGGACGCCGCGCGTGATCGGCGCGCTGGCCGCCGTCTGGATCCTGACCGTCGCGGTCGCCCTGCTGCTCGGGCGCTCGGTGGCCCGCCGCCTGCGCCGCGCGAGCGAGGGCCTGGAGCACGAGCGGGCGCAGATGGCGGAGCTGACCCGCCGCAACTCGCGCCTGCTGGAGCTGGTTGACGCGAGCCGGCGCGTCGCGTCGGGGACGGACATGGCGGGGGTGGCCGACGCGGTCGCGGCCGAGGCGGCCACGCTGCTCGATGCGCGGGCGGCGGCCGTCTACCTGGTCGACGGCGCGCACGCGACTCCGGTCGGGACCTTCGGCGGCCTCGCCGCCCAGGCGATCGACGCCGGCGGCGGCATGCTCGGCCGCGCGCTCGACACGGGCGCCCCGGCCCTCGGAGTGGTGTCATCCGATCCGGCCCTGCCGGGCATGACCCCGGTCGCGGTCCTCGCGGCTCCCCTGATCGCGGGCCGCAGGATCACGGGCGCGATCGTGGTGGGACGCGATGCCGACGCCCCCCTCGACGAGCACGACGCGCTGGAGCTGCGTCTGATCGGTCTCGCGGCCGCGACGGCGATCGAGGGCGCCCGGGCCCACCACTCGGCCACCACGCTGGCGCTCACCGACGCCCTCACCGGCCTCGGCAACCGGCGCCGCCTCGACGACGACCTCGCGCGCGCCTGCGCACCGGGCGCCGAGGGCCCCGTGGGCCTGCTGATGATCGACGTCAACCACTTCAAGAGCTACAACGACGCCCACGGCCACCCCGCGGGCGACGCGGTGCTGCGCGACATCGGTGCGATCGTCGCGGCCAGCGTGCGCGAGCAGGACGTCGTCTACCGGTTCGGCGGCGAGGAGCTCTGCGCGATCCTGCCGGGCGCCGATCGCGGCGAGGCCGCGCGCATCGCCGAGCGCGTCCGCGCCGCCGTGGCGGCCCACGACTTCGCGGGCGGGGCGGCGCAGCCGGCCGGCCGCGTCACGGTGTCGGCCGGGGTCGCGTGCGAGGAGGGCGCCGAGGGCGGACGGCTGATGGCGGCCGCCGACGCCGCGCTCTACCGCGCCAAGCGCGAGGGCCGCGACCGGGTCGTGACCGCCGCCTGAACGCGGGGCGCGGATCGGGTCCGCGCCAGGGCCGCGCGCCTACGATGGGCGGATGAGAACCGACCTCCCGGATCCGCTCGCCGCCCTCCGCGAGCGCCGGTGGCGGGTGCTCGCGGCGACCGGCATGGGCGCCTTCCTGGGACCGCTCGACGTAACGGTGGTCGCCCTGGCGCTTCCGGCCATGGGCCGTGATCTCGGGCTCTCGTTCTCCGGCGGGATCTGGGTGCAGGCGGGCTACCTGCTGGCCTACGCCCTCGTGCTCGTGCCGGCCGGGCGCCTGGGCGACCAGTGGGGGCGGCTGCGTGTGTGGCGGGTGGGCGTGATCGTGTTCTCCGTCGCGTCGCTGATGTCGGCGGTCAGTCCCGACGACGCCTGGCTGCTGGCATGGCGGGCGGTGCAGGGCACCGGCGGGGCGATGCTCGCCGCGACATCGACGGCCCTCGTCACGGCGGTCTTCCCCGCCTCGGAGCGGGGCCGGGCGCTCGGGCTGAACATCATGGCGCTCTACCTCGGCCTCTCGCTCGGCCCGCTCATCGGCGGCCTGCTGGTGGAGCACGCGGGGTGGCGCTGGATCTTCCTCGTCAACCTGCCGATGGCCGCCGTCGCCCTGGTGGCCGCGGCGCGCCTCGACGAGGGCCCGCCGGCGCCGGGCCGCCCGCGCCTGGACCCCCTGGGCACGCTGCTGCTGGGCGGGGCGCTGTGCGGGGTGATGATCGGGCTCACCTTCGGGCCGCTGTGGGGCTGGGACTCGGGGCGCGTCATCGGGCTGATCACGGCCGGGACGCTCCTCCTCGTGGCCTTCGGCGTGGCGGAGACGCGCACCGCGGCGCCGCTGATCGACCTGGCGATGTTCCGCGGCAACCGCCTCTTCGCCCTGGGCAACCTGGCGGCGCTGCTCAACTACTCGGCGGTGTTCGGCGTGATCGCCCTCACCGCGGTGTTGCTGCAGATCACCGGCGGGCTCTCGCCGACCCACGCCGGATTGGTGATGCTGGCGCAGCCGGTGGTGATGGTGGCGCTCTCGCCGGTGGCCGGCCGGCTCTCGGACACGATCGGCTCGCGGTCGCTGGCGAGCGGCGGGATGGTGCTCGTGGCGGGCGGGCTCGCCATGCTGGCCGTGACCCCCGCCGACCTGCCGACGCCCTGGATCATGGCCGGCCTCGCGGTCACGGGCCTCGGGATGGCGGCCTTCAGCTCGCCCAACACCTCTGCGGTCATGGGGTCGGCCGCGCGCGACCGGCTGGGGGTGGCGGCGGCGATCCTGGCGATGATGCGCACGCTCGGCCAGACGCTGTCGCTGGCCGTGCTCGGAACGCTCGCCGCCGCCCCGCTCGGCGCCGCGGGGGCCCGCGCGCTCTTCGGCGGCGCGGCGGACGTGGGCGACGCGGCGGCCTACCTCGACGGCTACCGCCTGGCGATGACCGTCGGCGCCGTGATCGCGCTCGTGGGGGCCGGCCTCTCGCTCGGGCGCGGGCCGGTGCAGCGCGCCGCGGCCGCCGCCGCGCCGGAGGGGCTCAGCGCGCGCTGAGGACGGTGACCCGGACGACCCGCCCGGCCGAGAGGGAGAACCGGGTGATGCGCACGTCGCCCGTCCGGGGCCCGACCTGGCACCGGGATGCGGTGCAGACCGCGCGGGGGAAGGCCGCGAGGATCCGCGCGCGGCGCGATCCGACGCCGACGCCGCCCGCCGTGCGGTAGCGGGCGCTGCGGGTGGCCACGCTGAGCGCGCCCGAGCTCGCCTCGTCGGTCGGGAAGCGGACCGTGAGCGCGAGCGACGGGTAGGCGACCGTGACGGCGTCGAAGTTGCTGTTGCCGGGCTCCTGCGGATTCGGCGTGCGCGCGATGACGACGCCGTCGCCTCCGAGCTTGTCGCCGATCGTCGCCCGCTCCTCGTCAACCGAGATCACCCCGATGGAGCGCCCGTGCACGATCCGGTCGCCCGCCCCCAGGGCCGGCACGGCGAGCACGAGCGCCGCCGCCGACGCGATCACGATACGGGTGCCCCTCATGCCGCGAGCCTATTCCCGGACGCCCGCCGAACGCGAGCGTGGATTCCGCGATGGCGGTGTGAGGAGTCTGTGAGCACGGGTTGTATCGCTTCGGCGGCGCGTGTCTCATCCAGCGCGTGCCCGCTCCATCGTTCCTGCGGATTTCCGCAATCGTCGTGCTGCTCGCTCTCGTCCCGCTCGCCTCCGCCCGGACGGCGCCGGCCCCGGAGCCCGCGGCTCCGGCCGCCTCCGTCTCGTGGACCGCGCAGGTGCTCCACGCGGTGGCCGTCCGCCAGGCGCCGCGCGACGAGGCGACGGTGGCGGCCCGTGTCACCACCTACACCGCCTTCTGGCGGCGCCCGCAGCAGTTGATGGTGCTGAGCCCCGTGCAGACCGACCCGGACACCGGGCGGCGCTGGGTGCTCGTACGCCTGCCGGAGCGGCCGAACCTGGCCCAGGGCTGGGTTCCGCTCGACGCCGTCCGGCTGCGCGCGACCCGCAACCGCATCGTCGTGAGGGTGGGCGCGCGGACGGTCGAGCTCTGGAAGGCCGGCGTGCGCGTCGCCCGCTACCCCGCGGCCGTCGGAACCGGCAGCACCCCGACACCGACCGGTCTGTTCGCGGTGCAGGACCCGGTCCCCTCGGCCGCCTCGCAGCGCTCGTACCTGGGGCCGTACATCATCACGCTCACCGCCTACAGCAACGTGCTCAAGAGCTTCATGGGCGGCAACGGGCTGGTCGCGATCCACGGCACCAACGCGAACGGCCTGCTCGGCCAGGCCGTGAGCCACGGCTGCGTGCGGGTGAGCAACGCCGCCGTCACGCGCCTCTACTCCATCGCCGCCCCCGGCACCCCGGTCGAGATCCTCCCCTAGCCCCGCCAATCGGCGCCCGCGCCACTTGGCGTCGCCACGCGTCAATCGACGCAGCCGCTCAGAGACGGCCCGCCTGGAGCACCCTGCGCAGGAACTGGCGCGTCTCGGGCTGCTCGGGCGCGGAGAAGATCCGCTCCGGCGCGCCGCGCTCGAGCACCCGGCCCTGGTGGAGGAAGCACACCTCGTCGGCGACCTCGCGGGCGAACGCCATCTCGTGGGTGGCGATCACCATCGTCATGCCCTGCTCCTTCAGCCCGCGCACCAGCTCCAGCACCTCGCCGACGAGCTCCGGGTCGAGTGCGCTCGTGACCTCGTCGAGCAGCAGGGCGCGGGGCCGGGTGGCGAGCGCGCGCACGATCGCGACGCGCTGCTGCTGGCCGCCGGACAGGCGGTCCGGGTAGTCGCCCTCGCGCCCCTCCAGCCCGAAGCGGGCGAGCAGCTCGCGCGCCGCGTCCTCGGCCTCGGCGCGCGCCATGCCCAGCGAGCGCACCGGTGCCAGCACCACGTTCTGCAGCACGGTGAGGTGCGGGAAGAGGTTGAACGCCTGGAAGACGAGGCCCAGCCGGCGGCGGACCGCCACCGAGGAGCACGAGGGGTCGGTGATGACCTCGCCGTCGAGGAAGACGTCGCCGTCGTCGATCGTCTCGAGCAGGTCGATGCAGCGCAGGAGGGTCGACTTGCCCGAGCCCGAGGCGCCGATCAGCGCCACGGCGCAGTGCTCGCCCACCTCCAGGTCGATGCCCGCGAGCACCGCGCGCTCGCCGTACGACTTGGTCACGCCGCGCACCTCGAGCACGGGGGGGCGCCGGTCACGCCGCCACCACGTGCCCCTGGCGCCGGCGCGCCTTCGCCTGCTGGCGGTCGACGATCCGGGCGAGCGGCACGGTCACGGCCAGGTAGAGCACTGCGGCGGCGAGGAAGGGGGTGAAGTTGAAGTCGGACGCCGAGCTGATCTGGGCCACCCGGAAGGCCTCCTGCGGCCCGAGGATCGCCACCAGGGCGACGTCCTTCTGCAGCGAGATGAAGTCGTTGAGCAGGGGCGGCACGACGCGCCGCACCGCCTGCGGCACGATCACGTGGCGCATCGCCTGGGCCTCCGAGAGACCCACGGCGAGGGCCGCGGCCCGCTGACTGGGATGCACCGAGTCGAGCCCGGCCCGGTAGACCTCGGCGACGTATGCCGTGTAGCAGAGGGCCAGCCCGATCCCGCCCAGGTAGATCGGGTCCTCCACCAGCCAGTCGGGCGCGATCCCGAGGGCCGGCACCCCGAAGCCGATCAGGTAGACGACCAGGATCACCGGCACCCCGCGCATCACGTCGGTGAAGACGGCCGCGAGCAGGCGCACCGGGAACAGCGCCGGCGCCCTGCTGCTGCGCACCAGCGCCACCCCGAGCGCCAGCACGAGCACGATCACCTCGACGACCATGAAGAGCTTCACGTCGAGCCAGAAGCCGCGCAGCACGTCCGGGAACGACTCGCGGAACACCTCCCACGAGAAGAAGGTGCGCTGCACGTCCTCCCAGCCCGGGCTGGAGACGACCAGCGCCACGAGTCCGCCGATGACCACGACCGTGGACACCGCCGCCACCACCGCGCCGCGGCGGGCATGACGGCGCCGGGCCGCCTCACGGGCGGCCCGGCGATCGGGGGCGATGTCCACGGGGAGCGGTACGCCCCGTTCCCTACTCCAGCGCGAGCACCGGCGCCTCGGCGCCGATCCACTCCTCGGTGATCGAGGCCAGCTCGCCCGAGTCGCGCAGACGGTCGACCGCGGCCGTCACGCAGGGCGTCAGGGCGGAGTCCTTCTCGAGCACCGCGCCCCAGTCGTCGCCGCCCGGGGCCTCGAACTGGCCGACCAGCTTCGACCCCTCCACCTCGACGTCACGCAGGTAGAGCGTGGTCGGCAGGTCGGTCACGATCGCGTTCGACCTGGCCGTTCTTGAGGGCGCGGACGACGTCGTTGGAGTCGTTGAAGACCCGGACCTGCTTGGAGGGGGCGATCACCGCGTTGACGGCCTCGAGGCTCGTGGTGCCGACCTGCACGCCGATCTGGGCGTCCTTGAGGTCGGTCACCGAGGCCGCGCCGGCGAAGTCGGAGTCGCCGGCCACGAGCACGCCCTGGGGCGTGGTGTAGTACGGCGAGGAGAAGTCTGCGCCGGCCTGCCGCTCGGCGTTGATCGAGACCTGGTTCAGGTCGAAGTCGAACTTCTTCGGGCCGGGGGCGTAGGTCGAATTGAACGGCACCCGGATCCACTTGACCTCCTCGGCGCTGAAGCCGAGCTCGTCGGCGATCGCGTAGGCGACGGCGCTCTCGAAGCCCTTGCCCGTGGTCGGGTCGTCGTCGATCACGTAGGGCGGGAAGGCGGGCGAGTCGGTGGCCACGGTGAGCGTCCCCGGCGCGACCAGGGCCAGGTCGGCCTTCTCGCACGATGCGCCGGCGGCCGCGGTGGACGAGTCGGCGGTGTCGGAGTCGTCGCCGCAGGCGGCCAGCGAGACCGTGGCGAGCGAGGCGAGGACGACGGCGAGGATCGAGCGGCGGATCTTCGGCATGCGGGTTCCCGGGGTCGCCGAGCGCTCCCCCCGCACGACGGCGGGATCACGCCCGAGATGTATCGAATCGGTGACGGCCGCGAGAGTACCGGGCGCGCCCGCGCCACGCCACGCCCTCCGACACCACCGCGACCGCGCGCCCGGGGGAGCGCGGACCGCTCAGCGCGCGAGCGCCTCCTGCGACACCGGCTCGCGGAGCACGGAGTGCCAGGCGAGCGCCCAGGTGACCCCGGCGAAATCGCCACCCTGGTAGCGGTCCTCGAACTGCTGGGACGTCATCCCGGAGATCGATTCGAACAGCTCCAACATGGAGGCGATGCGATCGGCGTGTTCGGTCTGCGAGCTCGACACGGAGCCTCCCCTTCTCGTTCCCCGCGCCCGTCCCGGACGTCGGCCGTCGCCACACATATCGACGGAGACCCATGGAGTGATGGGGGGAGTCTCACGTTTCCTGAGACTCGCGCCGGCGGCGCGCCGGCGGACGACGGGGAAGGCCCACCGAGGTGGGGATATGGGCGTTACTGGGCTCGAACCAGTGACCCCCAGCTTGTCGAGCTGGTGCTCTCCCAACTGAGCTAAACGCCCCGCAGTCGCGGACCATAGCATCCGGCTCGCGCCGGACGCGTGCGGCCCCGGTCACTTCACCAGCGGCAGCCTCGCACCGTCGATCTTCGGCAGGACCCGGGCGGCCTCGACCCCGAGCCACGACTCCAGGAGCGTGGCGTAGACGGTCCGGAACTCGGTCGTGACGCGCAGGTTGTCGTCCTCATCGAGCTGCGCCAGCCCGGGGAACTCGCTGCGGATGCCGCCGTTGGCACGGTCGCCGACCACCATCATCAGGCCGCCGGCCCCATGGTCGGTGCCGCTGGAGTCGTTGTCCTCCGGGCGGCGGCCGAACTCGCTCCACACCATGGTGAGCACGCGCGCCGACAGCCCGCGGGCCGCCAGGTCGGCCTGCCAGGCCAGCAGCGTGTCGCCGAGGTCGGTGAGCAGCTCGGCGTGGTCGGTGGCCTGGTCGTCGTGGGTGTCGTAGCCGCCCATCGAGAGCGCCGCGACGCGGGTGCCGAAGCCCGCCCCGAGCATCCGGGCGAGGTTCTGCATCGCCTTGCCGAGATCGGTGTCCGGATAGGCCACGGGCACGGGCGGCAGGGGGTGCTGGTCGTCCACCCGCAGGGGCGCCAGCTGGTCCTGCACGCGGAAGGCGTTGGAGTAGGTGCGCCGGGCGGCCATCAGGCCCTCGGAGGCGGTCTTGCCCGCCGAGGCGTTGCGGTAGGCGCCGATGAAGCCGTCGCTGTCCCAGACGTCGCCGATGTAGAAGTTGAAGTTGTTGGGGTCGTAGACCGTCGCGGTGGCGGCGGTGTGCGACGACAGCACCGGGTCGGGCGAGTAGTTGACGCTGATGCCCTGGAGCGGGTTGTCGGGCACGCCGACGATGTCGAGCGTGCGGCCGAGCCAGCCGGCGGTCTCGAACGAGGGCCCGACGATGCCGCGGCGCCAGTAGGCGGCCGAGTTGAAGTGCGACTGGTCCGCGTCGGCGAAGTCCACCGAGGGCAGCACCGCCACCTTGCCCTGGTCGTAGAGGGTCTTGAGGCCGGTCAGCGACGGATGCCAGCCGAAGGCGGTCGTGTCCGACAGCGGCAGGGTGGTGCCGGGCGCGATCCCGACCCGGCTGCGCAGCTGCGGGTAGAGCGGGTCGGCCAGCGGGACGAGGGTGTTGAGCCCGTCGTTGCCGCCGTCGAGGTACAGCGACACCAGGATCGTGGCGTCCGGCGCGCTCTGGGCCTGCGCCGAGGCCGCCTCGAGCACGCTGCGCGTCGACAGGCCGCCGAGGGCGGCGGCGCCGATCCAGAGGCCGACCCCGCGCTCGAGCAGGTTGCGGCGCGTGAAGCCGCCCGACTTCTCGAAGGCCTCGAGGCCGTCGAGCGCGTCGGCGGGGACCGGCACGACATCGGTTGCCCGGCCCAGGAAGGCGCGGCGGGTGGAGTGCCAGTCGCGGCACCCGCGGAGGGGGGATCGGCTCATCGGTGGGTCCTCAGCAGACTTGGGCGTCGGGGCCGGCGAGAAGGAGGTGGCGCAGCACGCGCTGGCGCTCGGGGTAGTAGTGCTCGACCTCGTAGTCCTCGGTCTTCCCCGCCACCGACTGGATCGCGTAGCGCCGCAGGGAGTTCGCGGTGCGGGCGCCGATGCGGGGGAAGCCGGTCGCCGCCCGCGCGCTGGCGATCGCCTGCTCGGGGGTCTCGGTGGCCTTGATCGAGCCGTCCTTGATCGTGTCGTTGAGGACGGCGCTGGCCGCGTCGAAGCGCGCCCGGATCGAGGAGGTCGACAGCCAGGCGGTGCCGCCCTCCCATCCGCTCACGTTGGGCGGATGGAAGGGGACCTGGCCCATCTGGTCGAGGCGGTACACCCAGCTCTCGTCGTCGACCGGGGTGTTTGTGAGGCGCAGGAGCCCGGCGGTGTAGACGAGCGGCGACTTCACCATGTCGGGCTCGTCCAGTCCGGCGTAGAAGAGCTTGTGGTTGAGGATCTGGCGGAGCACCGGCTTCACGTCGGTGCCGGCCGCGCGGTAGGTCCTCGCCAGCTGGCGCAGCAGGTTCGGCGGGCACGGGCGCGGGCTGAAGTAGCCCCAGAGCTTCGCGCACATGAAGGCCGGGTGGGCCTTGTGGCCGATGGCGATGTCCACCACGTCGAGCGGCTTGAAGCGGCCGGTGCGGCCCATGATCCGCTTGAGGCCGTCGTCGTGGCGCTCGGGGTCGTAGCCGAACGCCTTGGTGTCGTAGTCGAAGGTGAAACCGGTGAGCGCGCGGGCGGCCTCGCGGACGTCCTTCTCGGTGTAGCCGTTGTTGACCCCGAGCGTGAACAGCTCGAGGAGCTCGCGGGCGAAGTTCTCGTTGGGCTCGCCCTTCTCCGAGTTGGCGAGGCTGAGGAACAGCTGCATGGCCCGGTCCTTGGTGATCGCCCGCGCCAGGTCGCTGAACCTGCCGAGCGCACCCCGGCGCAGCGTCCAGTACTGCTTGAGCATCAGCCGCGTGTCGCCCACCCCGTCGTTGGAGGTGGCGAAGTGGTCGTGCCAGTTGAAGGTCATCCGCTCCACGAGCGGATGCTCACCGCGCACGGCCCGGTCGAGCCACCACAGGACGTCGTGTCCGTAGTTGTTGATCGGGTCGAGCGGGGCGCCGTCGATCCGCGGCGCGGGGCCGTTCAGCGCGCGGCCGCGGGGGCGCAGCAGCGACTCGACGCTCGCCCCCACGCCGGCCTTGGTCATGGCCGCGATCTGCTTGGGACGCCCGCCGAATCCGGCCCGCCACATCAGTCGCTCGATCTTGGCGCGGTCCTGGTTGCGGGGCATCAGCGGCTCGCTTTCTTGCGCGTCACGGTGAACGAGCCCCTCATCCCGCGCGCCGCGTGGTCGGCGACGGTGCAGAGATAGGTGTAGCGACCGCGCGCGAGGGTGGTGCGGATCTCGCCGAGCGCGCCCGGCTTCACGATCCCGGTCTCGGCCCGCGCGGCGCCCTTGGGGCCGATGATGCGGAAGTCGTGGTCGTCCTCGCCGTTGTTCTTGAGCTGCAGCCGCAGGCGGCCGGCGGGAACGCTGAGGCGGCTGATGTTGAAGAAGAACTCGTCGGCGAAGGCCAGGATCCGCGCCGGCGGGACGGTGACGGCGTGGGCGGGTATGGCGACGGGCACGAACATCGACTCCGACCCTATCGACGCATCGGGGCCCGGACGTGAGCCCCTCGTGTGAGGGATGTTCGGGATTTGCGAGGGCCCGGGTGCGCCCCTGTACGGTGCCCGGGTGGCCGCCACCCCACCGCCCGACCCACTCAGCCGGACCGGTCGCGCCGGTGAGGCGGCCTTCGACCTCGGCATCGCGGGGGCCGGCCAGCTCGCCCGGATGACCTGCCTGGCCGCGTGGCCGCTGGGCATCCGCGTGGCGGTGCTCGGCGCGCCCGGCGAGCCGGCCGCGCCCATGGCGGCGGGGCTGGTGGAGGGCGACTGGCGCGACGCGGGAGCCGTCCGCGCCCTCGGTGCCCGCGTGGGCGTGGTCACACTCGAGAACGAGTTCGTCAACGCGGCGGCGCTGGCGTCGGTGCAGGCGACGGGCACGCCGGTGCGCCCCGACCCGGCCACCCTGGCGCGGGTGCAGGACAAGGCCCTCCAGAAGGAGCTGCTGCGCAGCGCCGGCCTCCCCACCGCCGCGTTCCTCGTTGTGGAGCACCCACGCGAGCTGGCGGCGGCGGGCCGCGATCTCGGCTGGCCCCTGATGCTGAAGGCGCGACGGCTGGGCTACGACGGCTACGGCAACGCCACCTGCGCCGACGAGGAGGCCGCGCGCGCGGCGATGGCCCGCCTGGACGCCGGCGAGGGCGTGCTGGTTGAGGCGATGGTCGGCTTCGAACGCGAGCTCGCGGCGATGGTGGCCCGCTCGCCCAGCGGCGCGGCCGCCTGCTATCCGGTGGTCGAGACCGTCCAGCGCGACCACGTCTGCCACGAGGTCGTGGCTCCCGCCCCCATCGCCCCTGACGCCCGCGCCCGGGCCCGCGAGGTGTCGCTGGCCGCCGCCCGGGCCGCGAACGGCCTCGGCGTCACCGGCGTCGAGATGTTCCTGTCCCCGACCGGAGGGATCCTCGTGAACGAGCTCGCACCGCGCCCCCACAACTCGGGGCACTACACCATCGAGGCCTGCGAGACCTCGCAGTTCGAGAACCACCTGCGCGGCGTGCTCGACCTGCCGCTGGGCGACGTGCGCATGCGCTCGCCCGCCGCCGCGATGGTCAACCTGCTCGGCACCACCACCGGGCCGGCGCGTCCGGACACCGCCGCCGCCCTGGCGGTGGAGGGCGCCCACCTGCACCTCTACGACAAGGCCGAGGTGCGCCCGGGGCGCAAGATGGGTCACGTGACCGCCCTCGCCGGCGACGCCCCGACGGCGCTCGCCATGGCGCGGCGGGCCGCGCGGGCGGTGGCGCTGTGAGCGCCGCGGGCACCCCCGGCGACGAGGCGCCCCCGCGGGTCGGAATCGTCATGGGCAGCGACAGCGACCTGCCGGTGATGCAGGGCGCGGCCGACGTGCTCACCGAGCTCGGTGTGGCGCACGAGGTGCGCGTGGTCTCGGCCCACCGCACCCCGCACGACATGATCGCCTACGGCGGCGAGGCCGCCGACCGCGGCCTGCACGTGATCGTCGCCGGCGCCGGGGGCGCCGCCCACCTGCCGGGGATGCTCGCGGCCGTCACCACCCTTCCGGTGATCGGCGTGCCGGTGCGCAGCTCCGCGCTCGACGGCATGGACTCGCTGCTCTCGATCGTCCAGATGCCCAAGGGCGTGCCCGTGGCCACGGTGGCGATCGACGGCGGCCGCAACGCCGGCCTGCTGGCGGCCCAGATCCTCGCCCTCGCCGACCCGGGGCTGGGCCACCGCATCGCGGCGGCCCGGGCCGAGATGGCCGAAGCCGCCCGGGCCGCCGACGGGCGGGTGAGCGGCCGGTGAACCGGCGGTGGCGCGGCGCGCTCCTGGTGCCCGCGGTGGTCGCGGCGCTCGCCCCCGCGGCGAGCGGTGCCACCCTCGCGGGCACGGTGGTGGGCGGCCCACTTCCCCGCCCCGGGGCGGGAGTCGCGCTGGTGCGCGTCGTGGACCTGAGGACCCTCGAGATCGTCGCGAGCGATGCCGCGTCGGCGCGGGGCGCGTGGTCGGTCCGCGGGATCCCCGCGGGCACGTATTCCGCCCTCACCTCGGTGGTCCGGACCACGGGCGCGGTGACCCAGGCCATCTCGGCGCCCGTGCGCGCCCGCGCGAAGGGGCGCGTCGTGATGCGGACGACCCTGAGGCGCAAACGGGCGCCGCGCCGGCCCGTCCCGGGGGTCCGGCGCGCCGCGCAGACGGGCGCCGTCGCGCACGCGTCCCCGACACCGGTCGTGATGGTGCGCAGGCTCGCGGGATCCGGGCCCGAGGCGCAACTCGGGCGCGGACTCGCGGAGATGCTCATCCGCGAGCTCGGCCAGGGCACCGCGCGCTGCCCGATCCGTCAGAAGGAAGGGCTGCGAGAGGACGCCATCGCCCAGGAGATCGCCCTCCAGAACAGCGGCCTGATCGACCCGCGGAGCTTCGTGACGCCGCACCCCATCGCCGAGACGCTGATCGTGCGGGGATCGGTCAGCACGACGCAGGACACGATGACCTGGAGCATCCAGCTCGTCGACGCGCAGAGCGGCGCCGTGGTCGGCGGCGACGAGGGGACCGCGCGCGGCGCGGACGGCATCCTCGACGAGGCACCACGGCAGATCGCCGAGCACCTGCTCACCCAGATCTGCGGGGCGCGCTACGACGTCGCCCTCTCGCTTCGCACCGACGCCACCTTCGCGAGCCACATCGCCTCGGCCACGGTCTCGGTGGTGCTCTCGGCCACCGGGGCCCGGTCGGCCAGGGGAGTCCCCCCGACGCGCTTCACGGCGAACGGCCCGCTCGGCTACGAGAACCTCTCGTTCATCTCGGCCAGCGAATGCGCGCTCTCGAGCCCGGTCAGCAACCCCGGATCGTGGTCCGTGGTGCTGGAGGTCACGAGCGCCGGGCGCCTGCGCGTGACCTGGAACCCCGAGGCGTCGGGTGGTCCTCCGACCGCGACGGCGACCGTCACCTGCCCGACGATGCCGCCGGTCCCCGTGCCCGGGTTCCCCGGCCCCAGCCTGGTCAACCCGACCCCGGCGACCTTCGAGCTGCCCGTGGACGGAGGGACGCAGGCGATCGCGGGCGGCATCCAGAGCGGCTCCCAGGGGTGGGCGCACTCCGGGACGATGACCCTCACCAGGATCCCCGGATAGCGACGAGGCGGCCGGGCGACGCACCCGCCCGGGGCGAGAGGGCCCGGGGCGGACGCGTCGAACCCCACCGGCGGGAATGCGGGGCTCAAGTACCGGGGCCGATCTGCCGATGCCGGCCGCGTGGACGGCATCGAGCGGCGAGGAGATCACGTGGACGACAGGACGACCAGCAGGACCCATCGCCGCGAGGTGGTGCTCTCCAGCCTGCTGGGGGTCGCCCTCTTCCTGATCCCGCTGGCGATCGACCTGGCCCGCTCGGCCTAGACGGATCCTCCCCCGCGGGGCGGCCGCAGGGTCGCACCGCCCTGGATGGTGCCCGCCGCGCCGTGCGCGCTCGGGGCGACCCGGACGCCGACGGCGACGCGGCCGTGGACCGCGAGCTGGCGCAGGCCGGCGGGCGGCAGCGGGAACACCTGCAGGGCCCGCCGTCCGGGCGCGATCCGGATGCTGCGCACCTGGGGACGCAGACCGGACGGTGCCGGGGCACCGAGACTGAGGCGCACGGTGCCGCGGCACTCGCGCGCCGCGCCCGAGGGGCAGCTCAACCTGACCGCGACCGCGCGGGCGCCCCCGCGCAACCGGATCGCGAGGATCGCGGCGGTCGGCGGGAACTCGCTGATGACGCCGGCCGTGGTGATGCGGCCGATCCTCTGGCCGTCGAACTGGGTGAACCAGAGGTTGCCGTCCGGTCCGGCGGCGATGCCGCTCGGGGCGCTCCCCCGGCTCATCCCCGCCGAGAACTCCGTCACGACGCCCGCCGGGGTGATGCGGCCGATGCGGTCGCCCGCGAGGCCCTCGCGGTTGAACTCGGTGAACCAGAGGTTGCCGTCGGGGCCGGCGGCGATGCCGGTGGGGGCGCTGCCGGCGCTGATGCCGGCCCGGAACTCGGTGACGACGCCGCTGGTGGTGATGCGCCCGATCCGGTCGCGGCGCTCGGTGAACCACAGGTTGCCGTCGGGACCGGCGGTGATGGCCGAGGGTCCGCCCCCTCGGGTGAGTCCGGCCGAGAACTCGGTGACCACTCCGGCCGGGGTGATGCGGCCGATGAGGTCGCCCGACCGGCCCGACTCGAGGAACCAGACGTTGCCGTCGGGACCGCCGGTGATCGGCCCGGAGAGGTTCCCGCTGATGCCCGCGGAGAACTCGGCGATGACGCCCGCCGTGGTGATGCGGCCGATCCGGTCCGAGCCGTACTCGGTGAACCAGAGGTCGCCGCCGGGGCCGGCGGTGATGCCGTTGGGAACGCCGGTGGCGCTGATCCCGGCGGAGAACCGGGTGATGACCCCGGAGGGGGTGATGCGGCCGATCCGCCGGGCGGAGGCGTCGGTGAACCAGAGGTTGCCGTCGGGGCCCGCGGCGATGCCGGCGGGCCCGTATTCGCGATCGGGGCCGACGCGGAACTCCGCGATCGCCCCGCGCGGCGTGATGCGGCCGATCCGGTTGCGGAGGTGCTCGGTGAACCAGAGGTTCCCGTCGGCCCCCGCCACGATGGCCCCCGGGTGGGCTCCGTCGCTCATCGCCGGGAACGACCGCGGCACCGCGGCCGCGGGCGTGGCCCCCGCCCACGTCATCCCCGCCGCCGCCGCGAGGGCGATCGCCCCCGCCAGTCGCCGGGACCGGTGGCGCGCGATCGCGGCACCACCGTGGGCGACGTTCCGGCGATCGGTCACGACCACTCCTGTCAGGGAGAACGGTCACCGATCGTCCCGCCGCGGAGTGCCCCGCGGCATCGTGGCGTCCCCTGCTCCGGCTGCGGGTATCTACGACAGGGCGGATCCACTGCGCCGGACCGCCCTCGCGGACGGTCCGGCGCGCGGGCGGCTCCTAGAGGATCGGCTTGCCGATGGCCGCGCCCTTGGCGGCGCTGAAGGACTCGAGCATCAGCTCGACGTTGGAGTCCTTGGCGGCGGCGACCAGGGCGGCGTACTTCTCGTTCAGCGTCGCGCGCTGCTCGCGGTAGAGGATGCCGAGCTTGAACCCGCCCTTCAGGGCGAGGTCGAACGCGGCGACCTTGTCGGAGGCGTCGTGCTCGGGGGAGACGTCGGTGACGAGCTCCTTCCACTCCTCCTGGTGGTTGTTGAAGACCACGCAGGGCGACATCGCGTCGATGTACGAGAAGCCGCGGTGCTCCATCGCCTGCACGATCAGCTCCGTGAGGAGCTTGGTGTTGAACGAGGCCCCGCGAGCCACGAACGAGGCGCCCGAGGCGACGGCGAAGGCGAGCGTGTTGAGCGGCGTCTCGAGGTTGCCCCAGGGGGTCGAGGGCGCCTTCTGCTCGGTGAGCGAGGTCGGCGAGACCTGACCCTTGGTGAGGCCGTAGATCTCGTTGTCCATCACCAGGTAGGTGATGTCGATGTTGCGGCGCGCGGCGTGCGGGAAGTGCCCGGCGCCGATGGCGAACCCGTCGCCGTCGCCGCCCACGGCGATGACGTTGAGGTCGGGGTTCGCCAGCTTGACGCCCATCGCCACCGGCAGGGGCCGGCCGTGGAGGCTGTGGAAGCCGTAGGTCGACACGAAGCCCGGCAGGCGGCTCGAGCAGCCGATGCCCGAGACGACGACGGTCTTGACGGGGTCGAGGTCGAGCTCGGCGAACGCCCGGTAGAGCGAGGCGAGGACGCCGAAGTCACCGCAGCCCGGGCACCAGATCGGCTTCAGGTCCGACTTGTAGTCGGTGGGCTTGCGCTTGGCGACGGGGTCGGTGCTCAACTGGGAACCCTTTCCATGATGACGTCGAGAACGTCTTCGGCGGTGAACGGGAGGCCGTCGCACTTCGCGTGGCTCTCGACCTGCAGGCCGCACTCGCTGCGCACGAGGCGCGCGAGCTGGCCGGTGAAGTTGACCTCGGGGATCAGGATCCGCTTCGCCTTGGCGGTGAAGTGGGCGACCGCGTCAGCCGGGAACGGGCCGAGCACCCGGGGGTAGAACGCGCCGACCGAGGCGCCCTCGGCACTCGCCAGCGCCACGGCCTCGCGCACCGCGCCGTAGGTGGAGCCGAAGCCGATGACGGCGATCTCGGGCTGCTCGTCGCCGTAGAGCTCGTGGCGCGCGACGCCGTTCTTGAGCGGGTCGAGCTTGGCCCAGCGCTTGGTCTGCATCGCCACGTGGTTCTCGGGCGTGTAGGCCGGGTGGCCGAGCTCGTCGTGCTCGATGCCGGTGGAGACGTAGCGCCCGTTGGCCTCGCCCGGGATGCCCATCGGCGAGATGGAGTCCTGGGTCAGCTCGTAGCGCTTGTACTCGCCGTCGGGGACCGAGCTCGAGGTCGTGCGCTCCCAGAGCTCGAGGTTGCTCGTGTCGGGCTTGTGGATGACCTCCATGCGGGTCGCGAGGCCCTGGTCGGTGAGCAGGATCACCGGGACCTGGTACCGCTCGGAGTAGTTGAAGGCGTCGATCGTGGCCCAGAAGCAGTCCTCGACGGTGATCGGGGCGATCACCACGCGGGGGGCCTCGCCGTGTCCGCCGTAGAGCGCGTGCTGCAGGTCGGACTGCTCGGTCTTGGTCGGCAGGCCGGTGGACGGGCCGCCGCGCTGCGCGTCGATGACGACGCAGGGGATCTCGGCGGTGCCCGAGTAGCCGAGCATCTCGGTCATGAGCGACAGGCCGGGGCCTGAGGTCGCGGTCATCGACTTGGCTCCGGCGAACGACGCGCCGAGGACGGCGGAGATCGAGGCGATCTCGTCCTCGCACTGGATCGTGATGCCGCCCACCTGGGGCAGCTTGGCCGACAGCCACTCGAGGATGTCGGAGGCCGGCGTGATCGGGTACCCGGCGAAGAAGTCGAGCCCGGCGGCCACGGCGCCCGCGGCGATCGCCTGGTTGCCCGAGAGCAGGATCCGGTCGGACTCGACCTCGAGGGCCTTGGTGATCTCGAGCGAGCCCTTCAGGTCGCCGCTCTCGTCACCGCCGGCCCGCAGGGCGGCGATGTTGGCGTCGGCGACGCCCTGCTTGTGGGCGTAGCGCCGGAGCACCAGCTCCTCGATCGGGGTGGTGTCGAAGGAGATGACACCCGAGACGGCGCCGACGGCGACCATGTTCTTGGCCCGCAGCGAGCCGCCGATCTCCTTGGCCAGCTTCTCCATCCGCACCGGACGGGCGCGCGAGGTGAACTCGGCGGGGATCTCCACGGCGGTCTCGTCGTAGAGGATCACGCCGTCGGGGCCCAGGGAGTCCCAGTGCAGGTCCCAGGCCTCCTGGTTGAAGCAGACGAGCAGGTCCACCCACTTGCCGTGGCTGTAGATCTGCTCCTCGCCCATGCGTACCTGGTACATGCACGGGCCGCCCTTGATCTCAGCCGGGTACGTGCGGAAGGTCTGGGTCCAGTACCCGCCTCGCGCCGCCGCCTGAGTGAGGATGTCGCCCGAGGAGATGACCCCCTCGCCGGACTCCCCGGCCAGCCGGATCACCACGCTCTTTCGTGCCAAAATCGCCTCCCGCTCGCGCACGCGTCACGAGCCGCAGACGACTCCCGGCCCGCGTGGGACCCAGCGCCATCGAGCGGTCTCGCCCCCTTTTCACGGCCACGGCAGGGCGAGGAGCCCCGGCACGCGGACGTGCGCGATGTTACCCATAGGCTGACCCGCCTAGCAAGATTCCTCACATGGCCGAACGTCCCTCCCCTCAACCCCACGGCGCCGGCGACGGAGCCCGCAGCCGCGCCCGCGCGGAGCTGCTGTGGTACATCCGCCACGCCGCCGCCCTCGCGCGCTGGCCCGTTCTGGCCGAACCCTGGGCGCAGCGCGTCGAGCAGCGGCGGCTCGACCGGCCGGGGGACAACCTGACCGCGGAGACCTTCTCGATGGGCGGCCGCTGAGCCCGGCCCGGCGGCCGCCCGTGGACGGATCCCCGGTCTACCCGGCCGGGGGCCAGCGCTCGCCGGGCGGGCGCTCGGCGTTGGGCAGGGCCATCCGCCCCGCCGCCGGGTCGGCCGCCTCGTAGGGACGGATGACCGGAGCGCGCCAGGCCTCGTAGGTCGCGCAGGCGGCGTCGGGGTCGTCGGGGCTCTGCGCGATCGCCAGGGAGAGGGCGTGGGCGTCGCCGAGGCCGAGGGCCGCCCCGACACCGGTCTCGGGGCCGAAGAAGTGGGCCGCGTCGCCGATCAGCACCACGCCCGGCGTCCACCAGGTGGCGGCACGCAGCACGGCGGGCTCCTGATAGAGCAGCTGGTCGGTGGAGGTGACCCCCGCGAGGGCGCCGGCGGCCTCGGGCATCAGCCGGGCGAACGACTCGCGGAAGGCCGCGACGCCCGGCGCCAGGGCCGCCTCGCGCCCGACACGGTCGATCGTGCGCCAGCCCGCCGACCCCTCCGGCCAGCCGAGCAGGCCCATCTGCCCCCCGTCCGACAGGTAGCGCATCGAGAACGAGCGATCGATCACCGACGGGCTCATGAAGGTGAGGGTGGCGTCCGACAGGGCCGACACCTCGGCCTCCAGGCCGGCCATGGCGCGCACCCGCGATCCGACCCCGTCGCACGCCACGACCAGGTCGGCATCGAGGCGCGAGGGGCCGGCGGGGCCCTCGAGCTCCACCCCGCACACCCGCCCGCCCTCGCGCACGAGCCCCGAGACGCTCTGGCCGTGCCGCACCGGGACGCCCTCGGCGAGCGCATCGAGCAGGTGGCCGACCTTCACGCAGATGGCCACCGGGGTGCCGTCGGCGCCCGGGGCGATGTCCCAGCCGGCGCCGCGCACGCGCTCCAGCAGCCCGAGCTCCTCGAGGGCCGGGAAGCCCTGGAAGCCGAGCATGAAGGGGCGCGGCTGATGGGCGCCCGGCGGCATCCGCTCCAGCACGACCGGATCGTGCCCGCGCGCGCGCAGCAGGCGGGCCAGGGTGAGGCCCACCATGCCGCCGCCCACGATCACCGTCCGCATCATCGTCCGAGCCTAGCCCGCCCGGGTGCGGGGTGGCCCGCGGCGGCGGGTAGGCTCGCGTCGTGGACCTCCCCCCCACGGTCGAGGCGACCCGGTACGTCGCGCCGCTGCGCGAGGGCGGGTCGCTGCCGGCTCTGATCGAGGCCGACGACGACGGGCTCTACGTCCTCAAGTTCCGCGGCGCCGGGCAGGGCCCGAAGTCGCTGGTGGCCGAGCTGATCGCCGGCGAGATCGGACGCGCCCTCGGCCTGCCGGTGCCCGTGATCGCCTTCGTCACGCTCGACCCGGCGCTCGGCCAGGCCGAGCCCGATCCCGAGATCCAGGACCTGCTGAAGGCCAGCCCCGGTCTCAACCTCGGGCTCGACTACCTGCCCGGGTCGCTGGCCTACGACCCGGCCGCCGGGCGCGAGGTCGACCCGGCATTGGCGGCCGACATCGTCTGGTTCGACGCGCTGATGACCAACGTCAACCGGTCGGCGCGCAACCCGAACCTGCTGGTGTGGCACGAGCGCCTCTGGCTGATCGACCACGGCGCGGCGCTCTACGCGCACCACAACGACTGGAGCCTCGCCGGCGCGTGGAGCCGGCCCTTCCCGATCGGGGCCGACCACGTTCTCCTGCCGCTGGCCGGGCCGATCTCGGCGGCGCACGAGAGGCTCGCGGGCCGGCTCGACCGCCGGGTGATCGCGGCGATCACGGCGCTGATCCCCGACGAGTGGCTCGGCGACGCGCCCGCGACGCCCGATGAGCGGCGGCGGGCGTACGCCGAGCACCTGACGCGCCGCCTCGACGCGGCCGCGTTCGCGAGGGAGGCCGATGACGCCCGCGCCGCGTAGCCCGTTCCAGTACGCCATCCTGCGCGCGGTGCCCCGCGTCGAGCGGGGCGAGTGCCTGAACGTCGGCGTGGTGCTCTACGCCCGCACGCGCGACTTCCTCGGGATGCGCGTCGCCCTCGATGCCGACCGCCTCCGGGCGCTGTCGCCCGACACCGACCCGGAGCCACTGCGACGCCAGCTCGAGGGCCTGATGCGCATCGCCGCCGGCGACCCCGCTGCCGGACCGATCGCGCGCCTGCCCTTCCCCCAGCGCTTCCACTGGCTCGTGGCGCCCTCGAGCACCAGCATCCAGACCTCGCCAGTGCACACCGGCATGTGCGACGACCCGGCCGCGCATGCTCGACCACCTCCACGCCCGCCTGGTGCTGTAGCGCCGCAGGCGTCGCGCGGGGCGGGTTCGTTAGGCTCCGCCCCATGACCGAGACCGAGAGCACCACATCCGAGCCGCCGCCCTGCGAGCGCTGCGGCACCCGCACGTTCCCCTCGCGGCGCAAGATGCTGCGCCACCGCCTCCAGGACGGCCGGGCGATCCCCCAGGAGGGCTACGCGGACACCTGGAAGTGCCCGCGCTGCGGCCGCGAGGAGCCCCGGGGCTGATCGCCCCATGATCGAGCTCGGCATCTACACGTTCGCCGAGCGTACGCCCGACCCGGCGACGGGCCGGACGATCGACGCCGGCCGCCGCCTGCGCGACCTCATGGAGGAGATCGTGCTCGCCGACGAGGTCGGTCTCGACGTCTTCGGCGTGGGCGAGCACCACCGCCCCGACTTCGCGGTGTCGTCGCCAGCGGTCGTCCTCGCCGCCGCCGCCGTCCGCACGACGCGGATCCGCCTCACGAGCGCCGTGACCGTCCTGAGCTCGGACGACCCGGTGCGCGTCTTCCAGGACTTCGCCACGGTCGACCTGCTCTCGCAGGGCCGCGCCGAGATCATGGCCGGCAGGGGCTCCTTCATCGAGTCGTTCCCGCTCTTCGGATACGACCTCGACCACTACGACGAGCTCTTCTCCGAGAAGCTCGGCCTGCTGCTGGCCCTGCGCGAGTCGGAGAGGGTGACCTGGTCGGGCCGCCACCGCGCCCCGATCGACGATCTCGGCGTCTACCCGCGCCCCGAGCAGAATCCACTGCCGGTGTGGATCGCCGTGGGCGGCACACCGGCGGTCGGTCGCCCGGGCCGGCACCCTCGGCCTCCCCCTGGCGATCGCGATCATCGGGGGCGCCCCGGCGCGCTTCCGCCCGCTGGTGGACCTGCACCGCGACGCCGCCCGTGCGGCGGGGCACGATGCCGACGCGATCCCCGTGGGCATCAACATCCACGGCTACGTCGCCGACACCTCGCAGCGCGCGGCGGCCGAGTTCTACCCGCCCTTCGCGCACACCATGAACGTGATCGGCCGCGAGCGCGGCTGGAGCCCCATGACCCCGGGGCAGTACGAGGCCATGCGCTCGCCCCTCGGCGCCCTCGCGGTGGGCAGCCCCGAGGAGGTGGCCGAGAAGATCCTCGACCAGCACCGGATCTTCGGGAACCGGCGGTTCCTGATGCAGATGAGCGTCGGCACCATGCCGCACGCCGATCTGATGCGCTCGATCGAGCTCTACGGGACCCGTGGTGGCGCCGATCGTCCGGGCCGAGGTGGCCCGGCGCGCGACGGCGCCGGCGCCGGCGGCCGCGGGGGGCTGAGTGCGCCCGCGGGCGCTCTTCTTCGACCTCTTCGGGACCTGCGTCGACTGGCGCTCGGGGGTGGCCCGCGAGGTGGAGGCGCTCGCCGCGCGCCACGGCGCCGAGGTGGACGCCCACGCGATCGCCGACGCCTGGCGCGCCCGCTACCAGCCCCAGATGCAGACCGTCCGCGACGGATCGCGGCCGTGGGTGACGCTCGACGTGCTGCACCGCGAGTCGCTCGACGGGGTCCTCGCCGGCACCGCGCTCGGCGGGCGTCCCCGCGCGGGACCGCGACGAGCTCACCCTGGCCTGGCACCGGCTCGACCCGTGGCCCGACACGGTGCCCGCGCTGACGCTCATGAAGCGCCGGCACGTGATCGCGCCCAACTCCAACGGCCACATCGCCCTGGTCCTCGACATGTCCAAGCGGGCCGGCCTGCCCTGGGACGTGATCCTCGGCGCCGAGACGGCCCGCGCCTACAAGACCCTTCCCGAGGCGTACCTGCGCAACGTCGCCGCCGTCGGCCTCGATCCCGGTGAGGTGATGATGGTCGCGGCGCACAACGACGATCTCGTCGCCGCCGCCGCGTGCGGCCTCCAGACCGCCTTCGTCCCGCGGCCCCGCGAGCACGGCCCCGGGCAGACGACCGACCTCGCACCGCTCGGCGACTACGACCTGGTCGCCGCGGACCTGCTCGACCTGGCCGCCCTGCTGGCCCGCCGGGAGGCCACTTCCGGCGAACCCTGACGGGATCGCCGCCCGTGGCGGCCGGACCCGCCTGCGGTTTTGTACGGCCGGAGGATCGGGGAGCCGACTGCCGTTCGGAGCGAGGACGGGGCCTACGGTGATCCCATCATCCGCGGCCGAAGGGGGTGGGCGATGTCCGAGGACGAACTCGAGCAACGGGTGATCCGCGACGAGATCCGCCTCGCGCGCGACGAGGAGCGGATCGCGCAGGAGGAGAACTGGATCCGCCGCAACTGGCGGCTGGAGCTGGTGCTCGCCGGCCTGCTCGCGCTGACCATGGCGGCCCTGGTCCTGAGCATCGTGGCCCTGAACCGCGACATCGACGAGGTCGCGGCGGCCGCGCCGCGCGACGACAGCGTGGGCGCGAGCGTCATCCGCGACGGTGCGGTGGTCGCCTCCAAGATCGCGTCCGGCGCGGTCTCCGCGCGCGCCGTCGGAGCCGACGCGCTCACCGGGGCGCAGATCGCCGAGACGACCCTGACGCGGGTGCCGCGGGCGGCGATCGCGGCCAAGGCCGGCACGGCGACCCGCGCGAACCGGGCGGCGAGCGCCGCCCGGGCCGACGACTCGGTCGCGCTGGGGGGCGTCGCGGCATCGCGCTATCTCAACGAGCTGAGCGTCGTCCGGGCCCAGACGGCGACCAGCACGCTCGCGATCAAGGGACCGGTGAGCGCCACCTGTCCCGCGGGGTCGGCGGTCATCGCCGGCGGCGCATCCATCGACGGGGCCGCCCGGGTCGCGCTCACGACGAGCGCCCCCGACGGCGACGACTCCTGGCTCGCCGAGGCGGCCGCCATCGGCACCCCGTCGGCGCCCTGGAGGATCGTGGTCACGGCGGTCTGCGCGCGCGGCGGCTGACCGCACGCCGCCGCCCGGCTACTTCGCGGCGGGCTTCCGGCGCACGTCGAAGTAGCTGAGGCCGAGCGGGCGGTCGGGGTATCCGCCCGCCAGATAGGGCCAGACGCGCCAGACGTAGCGGTCTCCCCGCGCGATGCGCTTCGCGGGCACCCGGTACCGAGTTGTCCGCGGGAAGGCCGAGAGCACCTTGGTCGCCTTCGCGCCCCGCAGCCGGAAGAGCTGGAGGTTGTAGAGGCGCGCGCTGGAGTGGGCGCGCCAGCGCAGCAGGGGCCGGCGCGTCTGCACCCGGGCTCCGGCGCGCGGAAGCAGCCGGCGGGCGTTCACGGTCTTCGGACGGATCGGCCGCGTCACGGTGGGGCTCACGACGACCACGGCCGGAGCCGGGCTCGCGGGCGGCGCCGCGGGCCCGGGCGCGACCTCGTACTCCACGAGGCCGGCCACCTGGTTGCCGGCATCGTCCACGGCGACCACCGAGAACGACGCCGGGCCGGGACGGGAGGTGTCGATCGGCGCGCCGGAGGGGACGCTGCCGACGCACGAGACGGCGCCCTCGCACGTGTAGTCGGCGAGCACGGTGGCGCCCTGGGCGATCACCTCGCCGCCGTCGTCGTCGCGATCATCCTCACCCCGGCCGGCCGCCGGGCGGCGGATGGTGATCCGGGGAGGGGTCGTGTCGATCCGGAAGGTGCGCACGCTGGCGGCGAAGTTGAAGGCGAAGCCCTCGCGCGCCTCGAGCCGGTAGGTGCCGTCGCGGAGGTCGCCCAGATCAAGCCGGGCCGGCGAGCGATCGTCGTCGAACGCGACACCCGGGATCTGCCAGTAGACGCGCAGCCGCGAGGAGGACGCCGTGATGGTGTAGTTCGCCCCGGCCTCCGAGGCGTTCCAGACGTCGTTGTCCGAGCCCGAGATCGTGGGGACCGCCCCGGCGGGGGCCGCGGCCAGCAGAAGGACGCCGCCGGCGAGAGCGAGCCCGGGCAGGCGTCGGATCGTGTGCGGGGTTGCCACCTGGCGCAGGGACCTCCGGGAAGGGGGACGGGAGTCATATCCCGTTTCGGCGCTCTCCGCATCCCCGACGGCGGGACCGGGTCGCACAGGCGCCGGGTCCTTGGTTCACCGAGCGCCCCGGAGCTCCTTCACGGGCCGTGATCCGCACTCGCCGGGCCCGGCGCGCAAGAGAGAGGCGACGATGGGAGTCGAACCCATGAATAACGGTTTTGCAGACCGCCGCGTTAGCCACTTCGCCACGTCGCCGCGTCGCGAGATCGCAGGCTAGCAGCGATGCCGTGAGCGCTCCGCGCGGAGGACGACCTCAGGACGCCCCGGCATCGCGCGGCGGCTGCGCGCAGAAGGCCGAGTCCCAGTAGAGGCGCTCCTCGAGGAAGCCCTCGTTGCTCAGCCGGAAGACCGAGACGCCGAGCACGTCGATGCGCGCCGCCGCCGCGCAGCGCGTGCGTGCCGCGCACGCGCCACTCGGTCCACAGGCGGCGATCGCTGCCGTAGCCGCGCCGACACGACCTCCACCGACGAGGTCGGGCAGCGCCGTCATCAGGGCCCGGAGGTCGCCGGGCGATCGCCTCACGCCCGTGCAGCGGGGGCGGTGGTGCTCCCCCATCGCCCCAGGGGCGGGCCATCCGGAACTCCCGCACGCCGTCGACCGCGAAGCAGTGGGCGCACTCGCGATGGTCGTGGAGGTTCAGCCCCCGCTCGTAGCGCGTGAGAAGCAGCTCCTCGGCCATGGCCCGCGTCAGGATCGCCGGGGCGCCGCCGCCGGAACAGCGACCCTAGGTGCACGCCGGGCACACCCATGGCCTAGGGGGACCGTGGCCTAGGGAGAGCGCAGGATCCCCGCCGCGAGGACGATCCGCACCAGCGCGGTGCGCTTCTGGATCTGGGGGAGGTCCTCGATCTCGAAGCGGCGGAACAGCTGGCGCAGATGGGCCTTCACCGCGTCGACGCTCAGGTGGAGCTCGGCGGCGATCTGCTCGTTGGCCGCCGGCGGGTGCGGCCCGCCGGGCGCGAGGCAGGGCCGGCAGAGCGCCTCGAGCACCCGCCGCTGGCCCGGCGACAGCGGCGGCGGCGGCGCCAGACGCGACTCGGGAACCGTCGGGCGGCTGGCGCCCTCGGACGGGCAGCGGAAGACGAGCATCGTGTGGCCGACGCGCAGCACGTCGCCGTCGAGCAGCCGGCGGCGGCCGGCCACCCGGACCTCGTTGACGAAGGTGCCGTTGCGCGAGAGCCCCTCGTCATCGACCGACCAGTGGTGCCCGACGCGCGTCAGCTGGGCGTGCGTGCGCGAGACGCGGTCGTCCCACGGGATCGGCACGTCGCTCGCGGTGCTGCGGCCGATCACCAGGGGGGCGGCCTCATCGCCGAGCGGCGCCACCCGCGCCGCGCCGTCGCCGTCGCGGTAGAGGAGGAAGGCACCGCCCGCGACCCCGGCATCGCGCACCGCGCGGCGGGACGCCGCGTCGTCGGGCCACACGCCTGGATCGGGCACGTCCACGCACTCCTTCCCGGCGGCGAGGGTACCAGCGACTCGGGCGGCGGGGGCGCGCGGATTCCCGCGGGTGGTGTGGGATCGACCACCCTAGGGGGGATATCGCCGAGCGGACCACTCGTCATATAAGCGGACTCGATCGTCAGTTCACGAATGCGGACCGGACGTATCGATGCCCGAACAACCCAGGGACGCGGGGACGGTGCCCTCCCGCGGCGAGGGTCATGGAGCCCCCTCCACGGGGACCGTGCCGCCCGCCGGGAGCATCGCCGGCTATACGCATCGACGCGCTCGCCGGAGCCGGGGGGATGGGCGTGGTCTACCGGGCCACCGATCCCGAGCTCGGGCGCACCGTCGCGCTCAAGCTGATCGCGCCCGAGCGCGCCGCCGACCCGACCCTGCGCGAGCTGTTCGTACGCGAGTCGCTCACCGCCGCCCGCCTCGAGCACCCCAACGTCATCCCGATCTACCGGGCCGGCGAGGACGAGGGGCAGCTGTTCATCGCGATGCGCTTCGTCGAGGGCGCGAGCCTGCAGGACCTGATCGCCGGGAACGAGGGCGGGATCCCGCCGGGGCGGGCCGCGCGGATCGTCGCGCGGGTCGCCGAGGCGCTCGACGCCGCCCACGCCAGCGGACTGGTGCACCGCGACGTGAAGCCGGCCAACATCCTGATCGCCGACCCCGACGGCGAGGAGCACGTCTACCTCACCGACTTCGGGCTCAGCGTGCCCACGAGCGCGGGCGCGAGGCCCGCGGCCGAGGCGGCGGCTGGGCCGGGACGCTCGCCTACCTCGCCCCCGAGCAGATCGACGGCGGCCCGCTCGACGCGCGCACCGACGTCTACGCGCTCGGATGCGTGCTCTTCCACGCCCTCACCGGGCGCCCGCCCTTCTCCGCCGGCGACGAGCAGGCCGCGCTCGAGGCGCACCTCACGCAGCCGCCGCCGGCGCCCTCATCGCTGGTGCCCGGGCCTTCCGCCGGCGATGGACGAGGTCGTGCAGCGGGCGATGGCCAAGCGCCCCGAGGACCGCTTCGCGAGCGCCGGCGAACTGGGCCGCGCCGCCCTCTCGGCACGCTACGACGTCGCGCTGCTCGCGGCCACCGGCGACGGCGCCGCGGCCGGGATCGTCGCGGACGGCCTCGCCGAGGCGGGGCTGCATCCCGCTCGTCGCGGCCGGCGGTGGCCCGGAGGCGGCCGAGGGCGTGCGCGCCTCCGGCGATCCTGCGCGGTGGTGGTCGGGCGCGAGGGGCTGGGCGACTGGGCCCGCGCCGGCCTGTCGGCGGCCCGCGAGCTGGCGGTCCGCGACCGGGCGTTCCGCCTCGCGCTGGTGCTGCTGCCCGGCGCGCCCGACCCGGCCGACCCGAGCCTCGCCTACCTCGCCACCCACCCCTGGGTCGACCTGCGCGCCGGGCGTCTCCGACGCCCTGGCGGGCGGCGACCTGGTCCGGGCGCTGCGCGGCGCCGACGTGCCGGCCGGCCTGCCGGCCGACAGCGGCGAGTGCCCGTACCGCGGCCTCGAGGCCTTCCGCGAGGAGGACGCCGCCCTCTACTTCGGCCGCGAGCAGGACACCGCCCAGCTGATCGAGCGACTGCGCTCGACGCGGTTCGTCGCGGTGCTCGGCCCGTCGGGCAGCGGCAAGAGCTCGCTCGTGCGCGCCGGCCTGCTGCCCGCGGTCCGCCGCGGGGCGATCCCGGGCGGCGAGGCCTGGCGCGTGGTCGAGATCCGTCCCCGGCGAGCACCCGCTCGGCGCCCTCGCGGCGGCGCTCGGACAGCTGCCGGGCGCCGGTGCACCCTCCCCCGCCGACCTCGGCGCCGACGAGCGGACGCTCGACCTCGCGGTCGCGACCGCGCCTGGAGGGCCGGCCGGCGGGCGAGCGCGTGATGGTCCTCGTCGACCAGCTCGAGGAGGCCTTCACGCTCTGCACCGACGAGGGCGAGCGCGCCGCCTTCCTCGGCAACCTCGTCTACGCCGCGACGATCCCGGGCGGACGCGTGGTGGTCGTCGTCTCGATGCGGGCCGACTTCTACCACCGCCTGGCCGAGCACCCGGAGCTGCGCGCCCTGGTGGCGAGCCACCAGCACCTGGTCGGGCCGATGGACGCCCGCGGCGCTGCGCCGGGCCATCGAGGAGCCCGCCCGCCACGCCGGGCTCGAGCTGGAGCCGGGCCTCACGCGGCGGATCCTCACCGACGTCTCCGACCGCCCGGGCACCCTGCCCCTGCTCGAGCACCTCCTCGTCGAGCTCTGGCAGCGCCGCCGCGACCGGACGCTCACCCTCGAGGCCTACGCCGCCTCGGGCGGCGTCGAGGGCGCGCTCGCCCGCCGGGCCAACGAGGTCTACGGGGCGATGCCGCCCGAGCGCCAGGCCGATCGCCCGCCGGATCCTCCTGCGGCTCACCCAGCCCGGGGAGGGCACCGAGGACACGCGCCGGCGCGCCGTGCGCTCCGAGCTGGTCACGCGGTCCGAGGAGGAGCCGGAGGTCGACGCCGTGCTCGACGTCGCTGACCGAGGCGCGCCTCGTCACGGCCGGACGCGACCCGGCGAGCGGCGAGCCCGTCGTCGAGGTGACCCACGAGGCCCTCATCCGCGGCTGGCCCGAGCTGCGCGGCTGGATCGACGAGGACCGCGACCGCCTGCGCGCGGAGCGGCGCCTCTCCGACGCCGCCGTCGAATGGGAGCGCGGCGGCCGCGAGGACGGCGCCCTCTACCGCGGCGCGCGCCTGCTGGCATGGCAGGAGCGCGATCGCTCAGCCCTCAACCCGACCGAGCGTCGAATTCCTCTCCGCGAGCGACGCGCTGGCCGAGCGCGAACGCGCGACCCGGCGACGCCGGACGCGGATCGCGCATCGGGACGCTCGGCGCTGTGGCGGTGGTAATCGCCGCGCTGGCGGTCTTCGCGTTCATTCAGCGCGGCGACGCAAACGATCAGCAGGACGTCGCCCGCTCGCGCGAGCTGGCCGCGAACGCCCGCCTCCAGCTGACCCCCGATCCCGAGCTCAGCGTGCTTCTGGCCCGCGAGGCCCGGAGCGTCGCCGACACCTCACAAGCGGAGGAGTCCCTGCACCAAGCTGTCGCAGAATCGCGGGTCACTGCGTCCATGCGTGAGGCCGATCGCGTCGATCACGCGCTGTTCACTCCAGACGGCCGGCATGTCGTCGTGGCGGGGAAGGACGGCACCCTGCGGATCTGGACGCCCGGATCGACGCTCTCGACCATCCGGGCGGGTCAGGGTGCCCTGACCGCACTCGCCGTGAGCCGGGATGGGAACAGCATCGCCACCGCCGGCGAGGATGGGTCGCTGCGCCTCTGGACCGGGGTCGGAGCCGAGAGAGGCATCCTGCGCGCGAAGGGAGCGGTGATCCACTCGCTCGACTTCGACGGGCCGGGTCGCCGCCTCGCCAGCTCAGACGACAACGGGGAGATCCGCGTCTGGACCGTCGCCGGAGGTGGATCGAGCCTGGTCCGAAGTCATGCCGCGCCCGCGTGGGGGGTCGCGTTCTCGACCGATGGGAAACTGATCGCGAGCGGAAGCGACGACGGCCTCGTCATCGTCTCGCACCCGGATGGCAGCGAAGCGGTGACCTTCAGGGGTCACACGGACGTCATCAGGAGTGTCGCGTTCAGTCCCGACGGCCGGCATCTCGTGAGCGGGGCAGGCGACTTCACGGCCCGGATCTGGCAGGTCGCCGACCCGGGGGCCGCCGCACGCGTCGTCCACGCCTCAGCGATCGGCGCGGTGCAGACCGCCGCCTTCAGCCCCGATGGCGCGAATCTCGTCACCGCGGGATCCGACGGGACCGTACGGTTCTTCACCCTAAGGGGCACCCTGGTCACGGTCCTGCGCGGCCACCAGGGCATCGTCCAGAGCGCCCACTGGAGCACGGATGGCCGACGGGTCGTGACGGCTGGTGACGACGGCTCGGTCCGTGTTTGGGAGTGGAGTCGGGGACTCACCCTCGCCGAGACCATCGGGCCCGAGGATTTCCCCTCGGACGGCGGCGCGCAGTTCAGTGCCGACGGGCGGTCCGTCTGGTCTGTGGGAGCGGACGGATCGCTGAGCCGGTGGGACGGGCGTGGCGGACCGTTGCGCGTCCTCGTTCCCGGCGGGCCGCCGGACACCCTGCTCTACACCGCAGCCGTCAGCGCGGACGGCTCGGAGTTCGCGATCGCGAATGCGAACGGGGCGGTCGTCGCACGTCGAACCGACGGCCGGGGCTCGGCCATAACACTGCGACACCCCAAGCCCGTCGGGGTGATGGACTTCTCCGATGACGCTCGCCGTCTCGCCACATCCGACACCAACGGCACGGTACGCGTCTGGAACGTCCGTGACCGGATGCCGACGGTACTCGGCTCCGCTGGACCCGAGCCGTGGGGCCTCGACCTGAGTCCGGACGGGAGCCTGGTCGCGGTAGGGCGGAACGATGGCCTGATCACGGTGTGGAGGACCGACACGGACGCGCCACTCGCAACCCTGCGAGGCCATGACGGGCCGGCGCAAGACGTCGCGATCTCCCCCGACAACCGGACGGTCGCGAGCGCCGGTGAGGACCGAACGGTGCGACTCTGGGACGTTCGCTCGGGCGAGTCGCGCCTACTCCGCGGTCACGGCGGCCCGGTGCGGAGCATCGTCTTCAACCGCGACGGCTCCCGGCTCGCGTCCGCGTCGGATGACGGAGTACGCGTCTGGGACGTGGCCGGCGGCTTCGCTGTGCTGACGATCCCATCCGCGGCAAGCGACACATACCGCGCCGATCTGGCACCGGACGCGAGCCGCGTGGTGATCCAGACCTACGGGGCCCACATCAAGGCCTACGCGTGTACGACGTGCGGGCCCGAGGCCGAGGTGCTCGCCCTCGCCGAGAGCAGGGTCACCCGCGACCTCACCGCCGCCGAGGCCGAGACGTTCGACCTCCCGGAGCCATGATGACCGCGGGCCGCGCCCCTCCCGGCGACGCGCGACCACATCGACCAGCCCACGCCACGCGGCGCATTCGGCCGCAGCCAAGGAGTTGACCCATGCCCAAGCCCCCGATATCGCCAGCCGACCAGGCTCGGCTGCTCGCCGAGGACCCGGCGGTCCTGGCCCTCATCCCGGACCCGGACGACATCCCCCAGGTCCTGGTGGTCAGAGGGATCTTCGGTCAGGGACCCCTCGCGGACACCTGGCGCATCTACCTCGCTTACGACTTCACCCAGTACTTCGAGGTGGGATCCGCCGACATCCTCCACTTCGAACCCGCGGGTGACACCCAGCGGATCTGGCTCGTGCGAAAGCCGTACCGCCGCGTCGTGCGGGAGAGTTACGACGTGGAGGTCGCCTACCTCAAGGGCGTCGTCGAGACGGGCAGCGAGGTTGACCTCGGCGATGGATCCACCCTGCCGGGCGAGTTCTATCCCTCGCCCACGGCTTGCAGCAAGTGCCTTCACGCGACCGGCTAGCCGGCGACGGCGCGGCGTACGCTGCCAACCCCGCGGCTCTCCTTCGTGTGCTCCTCGACGAGGCTCTGCTCGACGGACGGGAGATCCTCGACGATGGCGTCGTCCTTCGAGACGTGTCACATCGGAATGAAGCCCTCGTGCTCCAGAGGAGAGAGGGCGTCGGCTACTTCGCGAAACGGACGAACACCGCTGCACGGGAAGCCGAGCGGTGCGAGGTGGCGGCGCGCACCGCCGGCCTAGCCACGTTCGTGCCCGCGCCCATCCGAAGAGCTGTCAACGGCTGGCTGATCTTCGAGGCCGAGCCCGGGGCCGTGGATTTCGTCGTCCGGCACCGGGCGACGCGGGTCGTCGAGCCGGCCCTGACGCGGGCCCTCGGCACGGCACTCGGCATCCTCCACCGCGAGACCCGGCTGTCAGTGTCACGTTCCGCGGAGGCCGATGCCCCGGCGGTGCTCTCGATTCACCGCCCGCGCCTCGCGGCCCTCGGGGTCCTGAGCCCGGCGACGGTGCAACTGACCCGGGCAGTTCAGCGCCACCCCGCGCTCGGTCGCGCCCTGGACGCTCTGCGCGAGGGCTGGCGCCACGAGTCGCTCATCCACAACGACGTGAAGTGGGCCAACGTCCTCGTGATCCCCGAGCCGGCCGGACAGGATCCCGGCATACGCATCGTCGACTGGGAACACTCCTCCCCAGGCGACCCGGCATGGGACGTCGGCTCAGCCATCGCCGGTCACGTGACGGCCTGGATCGAATCGATCCCGAGCATGCCGTCCCACGACGACCCGGCCATGCACGCAAAGGCCGCACACTCGCCCCTCCACCTGATGCGGCCCGCGATCGAATCCCTCTGGGAGGGTTACCTCGAGTCGGCCGGCACCCCCGCCGGCGAGCGTGGCGCGCTGCTCGACAGGACGACATCATTCTGTGGAGCCCGGCTGGTCCGCACGGCATTCGAGGAGTCGGAGATGCAACCGGCGTTGACGCGCCGAGCGGCGCGCCACCTCCAGGTCGCCGTCAACATCCTCGACGATCCCGCGGCGGCGGCTGATCGGCTCCTGGGCCTGCGCGCGTGAGCGGGGCCCGCGCCGTCCGGGAGCTCCTCGACGGAATCGTCCTCGACCCGCCGGGGTACGGCTGGCTCGGCGAATGGCACGAGGTCCGAACGGACGGCGCAGACGAACACGAGGGGTTCCGCCGGGCCCTCGCTCAACGCCTCTACGCCGATTTCTATGTGACCGGAGGAATCGCGCCCGGCGCGCCCGGCGCGTCGGGCCGCCCTCCGCCGCCTCCTCGTCCTCCGCCCGGCTTCCCGGCAGCCAATCGCGGCTCCGGGACCCGCGCGGACGGCTGGGAGGTCCTCGGGCGACGTGGGGGATCCGTCGTCGTCCGACGCGACGGGCTGACGGTCTGGGCCGATGAGTCGCAGATCCGGGCCGCCGCGGGGGCGTCCTGGGCGCAGGTGCTCCTCCCCGGCGAGTCGACCGCGCGTGCACCGGGCTTCTACACCGCCTTCGGAGACGCCGGCTCGGGGGCCGAATCCGACGACGATCCGGTCGACCGCTTCTACTGGAACGTCAGGCCGGAGGGGCGCGCGGCCCTCATCGAGGCCGTGACCGGCTCGTTGAACGAGGCGCGTCTGCCCTTCCGGTTCAAGGTGCTGAGCGACGCGGACGTGCTGCGCTGCGACGCCGGGGTCCTCTACACCCCGGGCGAGGACAGATCGCGCGTGCTCCACCTCCTCCCGCAGATCGTCCGAACCGTCGCCGCACACCTCCGCGAGCGGACGCCCGCCCTGACCCGGATGCTCGCCGCGGGGCTCGGCTTCGCCGAGGATCCGCCGGGGAGGGAGAGCTTCGGCGTGGACCGCTGTGCCCGTCTCGCGGCCGGCCTCTGCACGGCCCACGCCGCGGGTGCCCGCACGACCCGCGAGCGGGTGTCCGCCCTCACGCACCACTTCGGCTGGGATGGACTGAGTCTCTCGCGCCCCCACCTCAACGCCGGCTCGGACGCCGCAGCGGATCCGCCGGCGCTCGCCTCGTGAGCGAGGCCCTCGACAGCGCGCTCGCCATTGCGCGCGGCCTCGTCGACGATGCTCTCTGGCACGCCGGGCGGTGCACGTGGGTCGGCCCGGAGCCGGGCGTCCGCAACGACCGGATGTGCAGTTCGATGGGGACGCTGGGCCCCGATCTCTACAGCGGGACCGCGGGCATCGGGCTCGTACTCGCCGAGACCTGCGCGGCGACGGGCGACGAGTCCTGCCGGAGGACGGCGCGGGCGGCGCTCCGCCAGTCGCTGGAGCAGGCCGAACGCGTCGAGCCGGCCTTCGCGCTTGGGCTGTTCACCGGTACGCCGGGCATCGCGCTCGCGGCGATCCGGGGAGGGGTGCTCCTCGGCGAGGAGCCCCTCGTGCACAAGGGGCTCGAGATGGCGAGCCGCGTGGGCACCGGAACTGTCGCAGCCGAGGCATGGGACCTCATCGCGGGGGGGGCGGGCGCCGTCGTCGCACTCCTTTGCATCGTCAACGAGGTGGGTGATATCGCCCTGCTGGGCCGTGCGGCCGACCTGGGCGAGGACATCCTCGCCGCGGCCGCGCGGCGCGGCGCCTGGCACTGTCCGTCGTCCGGGCCGGGGAGCGGCGTGCTGCGCACCGGCATGGCCCACGGGGTCTCCGGCCTCGCGCTCGCCCTGGCCGAACTCGGGGACGCCGTGAACGACGACCGATTCCGGCGTGCCGCAGGCAGGGCCCTCGAAGAGGAGGACACGGCCTTCGACGCCCGCATCGGCAACTGGCACCGGGCCGAAGCGCCGACGGCCCATCGCCACGGGACCGTCGCGCAGGCGGCCTTCATCAACTGGTGCCACGGCGCCCCCGGTATCGGGCTCGCCAACCATCGCGCGTGGACGCTGACCCGCGACGACCGGTCGCGACGCCGGACCGAGGCCGCGCTCCGCGCGACCTCGCGGTGGCTGCGGGCCGCCCTCGGATCAGGTCGCGGCGGCTTCACCCTCTGTCACGGCCTGGCCGGGAACGCCGAGATGCTCGCCGTGTGTGCGGACGCGGCCCGTTCCGGACGCGCGGATCTCCGCGGCCTCGCGGAGGACGTGGCCGAGACCGGGCTGGCCGAGTACGCACGCCGTGGCCGCACGTGGCCGGATGCGTCATCCCCGGGCCTGATGTGCGGGCTCGCTGGCGTCGCGCGCTTCTATCTCGGCCGCCACGACGCGCGTATCGGAACGATGCTCCTTCCCTCAACCTGCGGCCCACGCGTTCGGGCCGCGGCGGCTATGTGACCGCCTTTGCGGCGTTGAGCCGCCCGTAGCCCATGACCATCGAGCGCTGGCCGTTGGCCGTGGGAACGGGGTAGGTGCCGGGGGGGCCCACCTTGTCGCAGGCCTTTTCGAGCGCGGCCCTCACCTGGAGGACGGTGAAGTTGGGGTGCCGCGACCGGATCAGCGCGGCGACGGCGGAGACCTGCGGGGCGGCGGACGATGTGCTGGTGAAGCACAGCGTGTGGTCGCCTCCCGGAGGCCCCGCCGCGGCTCCGGCGTAGTTCCTCCCGAACCAGAGCGTGTGGCGGTTGGGCCCGCCCTGGTTATAACCGGCGGCTCCACGGGCATCGGTCGAAACGATCTGGATTCCCGGCGCCAGGAGGGACACCTCCGGCCCCGCGAGGCTGAACCACCACTCGGGGCCGGCCAGCAGCTTGGGCATTCCGGTCTTCGTGGCCGCACCGACCCCGATCACCTCCGCCGTGGCGGCAGGGTAGTCGACGGCCGAGTTCGCGGGCATTCCCACGACGCCGAATCCGGTGGCCGCGCACATGACGACGTTCTGGTTCCACGCGTGCGTCACGGCGGGGACCATCTTCGAGTGGTCACCCGCGAGCGTGATGCTGAAATTGACCACGCGGGCGCCGTGGTTGACCGCCCACGTCAACCCGGCGGCGACGTTGAGCACGGAGGCGGGCCAGGTCCGTACGGGCATCAGCCTGCAGCCAGGCGCGACGCCGGCGGCGCCGCTCGTGGCGACGTGGGAACCCGCGATGATCCCGGCGACCGCGGTGCCGTGCCAACGGAAGTCGTTGGAGGTCTCGGTCGGCGGCTGGGTGGGCGTCATGTCCACCTGCGCGTTGGGAGAGAAGCTGGGCAGGCCGCCGTAGCCGTTGGAGACCCACGTGCGGAGGCTGGGCGGCGTGAGAGACGCTGCGATGCCGGGATGAGCAAGGTCGAAACCCAGGTCGATCACCGCGACGATCACCGCCGGCTTCCCCCTGCTCTTGTTCCAGGCCGTGGGCATGCCGATCTGCTTCAGGTTCCACTGCTTCGGATACAACGTGCTCGCGGGCACGAGGGCCATCGGGTCGAGCCGCATCCAATCGAGCTCGGCATCGGCCACGCCAGACAGCGCGTCAACCCTGGCGACCAGCTCGAAGCCATCGTCGACCAGATGCCCCTCCGCAGGATGGAATCGGAGGAGCGGCGCCATCACCTCCGACCATTCGGCGTCAAGCCGGAGCCCGAGGGAGGTGATCTGGTCGATGGTCGCCGCGTCGCCGGCGGTCACCAGCTCGACGGCGATCGAGCCCGGAAGCGGAGAGCTCGCCTTGGACGGGAAGGGGCTGCGACGCGACACGTAGACAGGCGAGGCCGCCCAGCACTCGGGGACGCCGACGAGGATCGACCGGGCGACGGTGCGATCGACATCGCCTGCGCGGACGTCAACCCATCGCATCCCCTGGCTCCTGACACGCTCGACGGTCGGGAGGTCCTCCGTGCGCTCGGCGAATCCGCCGCCGTCGAGGACCGCCTGGATCTGCCCGTCCGAGAACCCGGGGAGAAACGCGAGCAAAAGCTCGCCGGGACGGATGTCGAACACGTCGGCGGCCTCGCCGGAGCCCATCGTGATCTCTCTGGGGAACGTGTTAACGCCCATCAGGAAGCCTCCCGACTCGCTTGCGATCACAGATCGGATCGCCCGTCTGCCTCTGACCGGGACGCTAGTTCGCCGGGCGGTGCCGTGTCACGCACGGTGTGGGCGGTCGACACCTTGGTGTTCGGGAGGGGCGCACCGCGCCCCCCTATTCATCCCCTGGTGTGAGGAGCGGGCCGACGTGAAGGCGTGCGGACCCGAAGTTCAATCCCGGGACCGATTGGACGGACCCCTCTCGCGATCCATGGTGTGGCATGGCCGTTTGCTGCGAGGGTCCGGCGATCACATCGGGGGGGCGGAGTGCCCATCTCCCCCTCACGAGCGCGCGGTCCGCGCGCGCTCGCCGGGGTGTGCGCGATCGACACCTTGGGGTGCTGGTCGCCGGGCGGGAGATCGGGGAGAAACGCTTCACATCCCCGCTCCGACCGCAGGAGGACACCATGGGCACCGTCCACCACCTCACCGCCTTCGACCGGCCGGCCGGTCGTGACGACCGCGCCGACGACCTCCACGGCGAGCTCGAGCTCCCGGGCTGGGAGGAGTTCACCGCCGCCCGGGACCGCTTCTTCGCCGGCCTGCGCTCCGCCGCCCAGCTCTATCGCGACGGGGAGGTCCGGACCGACGGCGCCGGCGACGATCCCGCGCACGGACCACCCGGCTGATGTCGCTGCGGGAGGTCAGCCAGGACGACATGGACCGGATCTGGAACACCGGACGCGACGTCATCGGTGAGATGTTCGCCGGCGACCACGTCTACCACGACCCGGTCCTCGGCGACCTCCCGGCAGGACCCGACGGCGTGCACGAGGCGATCCGCTCGTTCTCCGGCGGGATGCCCGACGCGGTCCTCGTCATCGACGAGTGGATCGAGGACGCCGAGACGCTGATCGCCCGCTGGACCCTCACGGGAACCCACACCGGCGAGCTCTGGGGAATGGCGCCGAGCGGCCGCCGGGCCTCGATGACCGGCATGCACGTCTTCCGCTTCCGCGATGAGCGCATCGCCGAGACCTGGGTGAGCTACGACGCCCTGGGCCTGCTCGACCGGCTCGGCCTGGTCACCCTCGGCATCGCGCTCGGGGGCCCGGCCCTGCCGCTGGGCTGACCTCGCCTCCACCGCCGGCGGCCGTTTGACAAGACCCATCGACCCTCCTATGGTTTGCGGCGCAAACTCGTTTGTCGGGAGGCGAAATGGATCGCGTGAGACTGGAGTCGGCGGCGGCCGAGTACCACCATCTGAGGGGTCTCTTCGCGATCCCGCTGAGCGTCGTGTTCGTCCTCGCCGCCCTCGGCAACGAGTCGTGGGGGCCGCTGCGCCATAGCTGGGTCTTCGTGGTCTGCCTGGGCCTGCTCGGGCTCGCCTGCCTGCCCGTGAAGCGCTTCTACGACGAGAACTACGGGAGGGTGGCCCTCTCCGGCCGGCAGCAGATGCGGGCCGCTGTCGCGACCGTCGCCGTCGTGCCCGTGATGTGGGGCGGCGCGACCCTCGCCCGCGGCAGCGCGGACTGGTCTCTCGACCTGCCCGTCAACCCGATCCCCGCGGCGTTCGCCGTGGCCATGCTGGTCTTCTACGCCGCGACGGTCGGCGTGAAGGCTCACCATCTGATCGTCTTCGGGGCGCTCCTGGCTGCCGGCCTGCTGCCGGTCTGGAGCGGCGAGGATCCCTCCAACGTCGGGCTCGTCATGTGCGGGATTGCCGTCCTCGCGTCGGGCATCCTGGACCACCGGCTGCTCGTCCGGGCGATGGGTTCGCCGCGAGGGCTCCTGACCGAGGAGGACGATGCCGGGGCCTAGGGAGGATCTGGTCCTCGACCGCCTGATCCACGAGCCGGGGCGGCTGGCGATCATGACCGTCCTGTCGTCGGTGGACGCGGCCGACTTCGTCTTCCTGCAGCGGACGACCGGTCTGACCAAGGGCAACCTCTCCAGCCACCTGGCGAAGCTGCATGACGCCGGCCTGATCGCGATCGAGAAGCGCTTCATCCGCAAGAAGCCCAACACGAGTGTCGCGCTGACCGCAGTCGGCAAGGCGCGGATCGCCCACCACTGGGACCAGCTCGACCGCCTGAAGAGGCTCTCCGAACCGCCCCTCCCGGGCTGAGACGGACCGCCGGGGGCAACGCGGCCGTCGTCGGCGCCATCCCGGGCCGTGTGTTGCGGATCGCGCGCTCGATGCACCCTGAGAGGATGCGGCCCATCGCACCCCTCTCAATCGCCGAGCCCGACGACGCCGCGCTGCTGCGCGCAGGACGCGACGACCCGGCCGCCTTCGCCGCGTTCTACCGGGCCAACGCCGAGCGTCTCTACCTGTGGTCGCTGCGGGCGACCGGTGACGCCCAGACCGCGACCGACATCACCGCGGAGGCCTTCGCCGAGGCCCTCGACGGCATCTCCGGATTCCGCGGCACCGAGCCCGGATCGGCGACGGCGTGGCTCTTCGGCATCGCCCGCAACCTCGTGCGCCGGTGGCATCACGAGCGCCGCGTGGCCACGGCCGCCCGGCTCCGCCTCGGGATGTCCGAGTCGGCGTGGGTGCCGGAGGAGGTGTCGGCGATCGACGACCGCATCGACGCGGACCGGCTCTCGGAGCGCCTCGCCGCGGCCGTCGCCGACCTGCCCGAGGGCCTGCGCGAGGCCCTGACGCTGCACGTGCTGGAGGAGCGCTCGCACCGCGAGGTGGCCGACGCGCTCGGCATCAGCGAACCCAACGCGCGCCTGCGCATCACCCGGGCGGTACGGCGCCTACGCGCCAGCCTCACCACCGCCGAGGAGGAGGAGCGATGAGCCCGCTGCCCCCGCACCTGGAGCGCCTGCACGACGAGCTCATGGCGGCGGCGCGCGCGCGGGCCGAGGAGCCGGCCGTCCGGCGGCGGCCCCGCGGGCGCATGGCCGCGGTGGTCGCCGTCGCCGTGCTGGGCACCGCGGGAGTCGCCCTGGCGGCGACCTCCACCAACCCGATCGACTGGCTCCGCGGCGGCGACCCCCAGCGCGAGCTGCGCGTGGCACCCGACGAGGGGAGCCGCGTGGACGGTGACTTCCCCCAGGCGATCGAGTGCCCGCCGGCCGCCGAGACCGGACCGGCCACCTGCCACCGCGTGGCGGGCGAGCGCTGCACCGAGGGCACGCTGCCGGACGGAAGCCTGCAGCGGTCCTGCGTGAGCGCCCCCACGCCCGCCGGCGCGCAGACCGTGCCGCCTCCGGACGCCGATCGCCGCTACGAACTGATGAACCGGGTCTTCGAGCCCCCGCACCTTGACGCGCAGCTGCTGCGAACCGCCTTCGCCGGCCGCGACCCGGACGATCAGCTCTTCCCGATGGGGACCGGCCCCTACCGGGCGACCGTCGCCCAGGTCCTCGCCGCCGCGGACGACGCGCCCGAGGAGTTCTGGCGCTCCCTCGAGGTGCTGGTGAGCATGCAGGGCGGCAGCACCTCGAGCGGCGATCCCGACAACCCGCGCAACGAACTGGTGCCCCCGGCGGGGGTGGCGCGATTCATCACCTGCATCGACGACGCCGGGCTGCGCTGCAGACCGCTCACCAACGGCGAACGGCTGCCGGTAGGCGCCCCGCTCTACTCCCTCCAGCCGGATGCCGGCTGGCGATCGGTGCCCCGGCGGGCGCAGACCGGGGCCGACTTCCTGGATCTCCAGCGCCAGGTCTTCGGACGGGACCTGACACCACGCGAACAGCTCCTGGTGCTTGGGCTGCTGGCTCCCGTCACCACCGTCACGTCCGGCCCGGACACCGTCACGGCACCCGCTGAGGCGGTGACGCCGGCCCCCTGAGGGCCCGCCCGCGTGATAGGACCGCCCGGTGACCGCGCTCATCGCATTCGCCGGAGCCCTCGCCGCGATCGCCGTCGTCGCGATCGTGGTGAACAGGCTGCGCGGCGTTCGGGCCCACTACCTCGACGACTGGGCGCCGGAGCCCGGCGAGCACCGGCTGCTCGAGGACCCGGCCGCCGACTTCTACGCCGTGCCGCGGCTGGGGCAGGCCAAGGTCATGTCCTTCGCCCGCATCCGGCGCTCACATGCGGTGCTCACGAACACGCGCATCGTCATCGCGACCAGGGCCCTGTTCTCGCGGCGGTACATGATCACCCACATCGTCCACCTCGATGGCGGCGGCGCGCCGCCGCCCGAACTCGGCCAGCTGAACGGCGGGCTCTACACCAGCGGCTACATCGTGATCGCGGCAGCCCCCGCCGGCATGACGCTGGAGGGCGAGGGTGGCGCGCCGTACGTGAGGATCGTGCCCGAACCCACCGCCAGCGGCGCGATGATCGAGCACTGCCGCCTCTACAGCGACGCCGCCGCCGAGTTCGTCAGCCAGGCGGCGCCCGACCGGCCCTGATCGGTGCGTGGTCCGAGGAGGGCCGGCCGGAGCGTCACTAGCGCTCTGCGGGGGCGGCGACCGACGGGACCTCGACGCCCGCCGGCCGGGAGTGGGCGGGGCCGCCGTCCACGTCGATCGTGGGCATCACGCGGTCCAGCCAGCGGGGGATCCACCAGTTTGCGTCCCCGAGAAGCGACATGGTCGCCGGCAGCAGCACCATGCGGACGATGGTGACGTCCACGAAGATGGCCGTCGCGAGGCCGAGGCCGAACATCTTCGTCGTCGGATCGTCGCCCAGGACGAAGCCGAGGAACACCGAGATCATGATCAGCGCGGCCGAGGTGATGACCCGGGCGGTCCCGGCGAGGCCCTCGATCACCGCGGCGTGGTTGTCGCCCGTGGCCCGGTAGGCCTCGCGGATCCGCGAGATCAGGAAGACCTCGTAGTCCATCGACAGCCCGAAGAGGATGGCGAACATGAACATGGGGACGAAGGAGATGATCGGCACGGTGTCCTCCAGGCCGATCAGGTTCTTCCCCCATCCCCACTGGAAGACCATGACGAGGACCCCGTAGGCCGCACCGACGCTCAGCAGGTTGAGCAGCGCCGCCTTCAGCGGGACCAGGATCGAGCGGAAGACCAGGGTCAGCAGCGCGACCGACAGGAGGATGACGGTGCCGATGAAGAACGGCATCCGGTCGCTCACCTGGTCGGCCACGTCGGCCATGGTCGCCGTCCCGCCGCCGACGTGTGCCAGGGCCGGCCTCCCCGCGAGCGCGGCCGGCAGCACCTCGGCCCGCAGGCGGCCGATCGTGTCGATGGTCGCCGCGTCCTGGGGCGAGGTGGTGGGGTAGGCGACGAGGGTCGCGACACCGGCGCGGGCGTCGATCTCGGGACGCGAGACCGATGCGATGCCCGGGTCGGCGCCGATGGCGCGGGCGAGGGGCGCGACGGCGCCCGGATCCCGGGCGGTGTCCACCGCGATCAGCAGCGGGCCGTTGGCACCGGGGCCGAAGCCCCCGGCGACGAGGTCGTAGGCCTGGCGCTCGGTGCGGACCTGCGGCAGCGTCCCCTCGTCGGGGTTGCCGAGGCGCAGCGCCAGCACCGGCGCCGCCATGATCAGCAGGACGAGGGTCGCGCCCACGGCGTACGAGGCGGCGTGGTCGGCGACGTGCCGGCCCCAGCGCGTCCAGCGGACTCCCACCCGCGGGCCGCCGTCACCCGCCGCGGCGGCGCGGCGCGGGACGCCCAGCCGGTTGATCCAGTGACCGGCCAGGCCGAGCAGGGCGGGCACCAGGGTGATCGAGCCGATCACCATGATCAGGACGATGACCGAGGTGGCGATGCCCGCCGCGGTGAGGGCCGGGACGCCGGCGACGCCGAGGCCGAGGATCGCGATGACGACGGTCCCACCGGCGAACACCACCGCCTGACCGGCCGTGGCGACCGCGTGGCCCACCGACTCCTCGATGCCGAGCCCCCGGGCCAGGTTCTCGCGGTGGCGCGTCACGAGCAGCAGCGCGTAGTCGATGCCGACGCCGAGGCCGACCATGGCGGCCAGCTGAGGCGCCCAGCCGGGGATGTCGATGAGGTGGTCGATCAGCGGCATCAGGCTGATCCCGACCGCGAGCCCGAAGAGCGCCATCCCGATCGGCAGGCCGGTGGCGATCAGCGACCCGAAGGCGATCAGCAGGATGACGACCGCCGCGATCACGCCGACCAGCTCGCCGAGGCCGGCGGCGGGCTCGGCGAACTGCGCATGGAGGTCGCCGTTCGCCTCGATGCGCAGCGGCGAGCCCTCCCGCGCGTCGGCGAGGGCGGCCTCGAGCGCGTCGAGGTCGCGTGTGCTCAGCTCCTCCATCGCCGGGTACTGCAGGCGGATCACCGCGACCCGGCCGTCGGCCGAGATCAGCCGGTCTCCGACGGCCCGGCCGCGGTCCGCCGAGAGGGCGGCCGCCGGATCCCCGGCGGAGAGGACGGTGGGCAGGCCGGCCACCGCGCCGCGGAGATCCGCGAGCGCGTCCCGGGCCTCGGCGGATCCGAAGAAGGTCGCGCCGTCACGAGGAGTCGCGACCACCTGCGCCGTCAGCCCGCCGCGATCCGACCCCGCGGCCGAGAGAAGGTCCGTCGCCCTCTGGGAGTCGCGGCCCGGAACACCGAACGTGTCCTCGAGCTGCTGCCCCACCGCGCCCGACGCCCCGATCACGAGCACCGCCGCCACGAGCCAGAGGCCGATCACCCGCCACGGCCGGCGGGCCGCGTAGCGGCCGAGTCGATTGAGAGCGTTCGTCATGGTGTGTCCTCCGGTGGGCCCGCCGCGGGCCGCAGGGGCCTGGAGACGGGGGGGTGGTGTCGTGACCACCGTCTCCCGGACCCCGTGCCGCGCACATCGGAAGTCCGGCCGGAATCGCACCGGCCGATGGGCGGAGACCGGCCTCGTCCTTTCGGCCGATTCACCGGCGCTCCCGGGTTCTCTACGGTTGACCCGTGTTCGCCGACGCCATCCGCTCGATGTGGGCCGAGCCGCGCGCCACCGGGGCGCCGGCGCGGGTCTGGCGCGACTGGGCGCTCGCGGCCGTGCTGATCCCGGCCGCGATCCTCGAGGGGATTCTGCATGAGGGCCTCGTGTGGCCCGTCCTGTCGGTCGCCATCGCCGTCGCGCTCGTCGCGACGCTCTTCTGGAGGCGGACGCGGCCCCTGGCCGCCGTGGCGATCGCGTTCGGTTCCATCACCGCCGTCAACGTCGTCGCGCTCGCGAGCGGCGTCGAATGGTCCGGGCTCAACATGATGGTGTACCTGCTCCTCCTGCCCTACGCGCTCTTCCGCTGGGCGGCGGGCCGCGAGGCGGTCGCCGGGCTGGCGATCATGTTCGTCCCGGCGGGCCTCAGCGCCTTCGACGACTCCATCGCCGCCGGCGACGTGGTGGGCGGCTTCCTGATCCTGCTGTTCGCCGCCACGCTCGGAGCGGTGGCCCGCTATCAGGAGACGTCCCGGGGGCGCGAGATGGAGCACGTCGCGCTCCGCGAGCGCGAGCAGCTGGCGCGCGAGCTGCACGACACCGTGGCCCACCACGTCTCGGCCATCGCCGTGCAGGCCCAGGCCGGCCGCGCGCTCGCCGCCACCCGCCCCGACGCCGCGCTGGCCGTGCTCGAGACGATCGAGGAGGAGGCGTCGCGCACCCTCTCGGAGATGCGGACCATGGTGGGCATCCTGCGAACCGGCCAGGAGGCCGACCTCACCCCGCAGCCCGGAGTCGCCGACATCGTGCGGCTCGCCCGGTCGATCGGGGACGGGCCGCGGGTCGAGGTCGAGATGTCGGGCGACCTCGACGACCTGCGCCCCTCCGTGGACACCGCGCTCTACCGGCTGGCCCAGGAGTCGGTGACCAACGCCGTACGGCACGCCCGCCGCGCGACGCGCATCGAGATCCGGGTCCGCGGCGAGCGCGACCACATCCGGCTGACGGTCCGCGACGACGGCGAGCAGGGAGGCGCAGGGGGTACCGGCTACGGGCTGGCCGGCATGCGCGAGCGGGCCGCGCTGCTCGGGGGCACCCTCGAGGCCGGTCCGGGCGGCGGGGCGGGCTGGACGGTCAACGCCGTGCTCCCCCGCGCGGGTGCGCTCCGATGACGATCCGGGTGGTCATCGCCGACGATCAGGACATCGTCCGGGCGGGCCTGCGCATGATCCTCGACGCCCAGCCGGACATCGAGGTCGTCGGCGAGGCCGCCGACGGGCTGCGGGCCGTCAACGTCGCGCGCGCGCTCCGCCCCGACGTGTGCCTGCTGGACATCCGCATGCCGGGGCTGGACGGCATCGAGGCGACCCGCCGGCTGGCGGGGCCCGACGTCCCCGACCCACTCGCGGTCGTGGTCATCACCACCTTCGACCTCGACGAGTACGTCCACGGGGCGCTGAAGGCCGGGGCGCGCGGCTTCCTGCTGAAGGACGCGGGGCCCGACCTGCTGGCCCAGGCGGTGCGGGCGGCGGCCGCCGGAGACGCGCTGATCGCCCCCAGCGTGACGGCCCGTCTGCTCGCCACCTTCGCCGACCAGCGCTCCGCGGAGCCGCCGGCGCAGCCCCTCGAGCCGCTGACCGACCGCGAGGAGGAGGTCGTCCTCGCGGTCGCCGCCGGTCGCACGAACGCGGAGATCGCGGACGCCCTCCACATCAGCCTCAGCACCACCAAGACCCACCTCGCCGCGGTGATGCGGAAGCTCGGCGCGCGCAACCGCGTCGAGATCGCCATGTGGGCTCACGAGACCCGGCGCGTCACCACCTGATCCCGCGACGTGCCGGCCGCCTACGCGGTCCCGGCGCCGACCAGCATCTCGCAGGGCCCGGTGAACGCGCCGTCGGTCTCGAACGGCCGCAGGGCCTCCTCGATCTCGGCCCAGACCTCTGCCTGCTCGGCCTCGGTGAGCCCCGCCATCATCTGGTGGAGGGCCCCGAACGACTCACGCTCGAACCGGACGCATTCGGCCGCGCTCGCCAGCCTGACCGGCGACGGCACCCGGCGGACGTCGATGTCCCGCAGGCCGGCGCGGGCGAACAGGGACTCGATGGCGCCGTCCGCGCCGAGGGAGAACGGACCGGGCTGCCCCGGCAGGGGCGCGGGGAGGCCCGCCCGCGCGCGGATGATCCCCACCGGGATCGAGAAGAACGGGTTGCGATCGGGAGTCGAGTAGACGACCGCCGCGACCCGCCCACCGGGCGCGAGGGCACGGCGCATCCCGGCCACCGCCCGGAGCTGGTCCGGGAAGTAGATGAGACCGACGCGGCTGATCGCGGCATCGAACGACGCCGGCGGAAGCGCGTCGAGGGCCTCGCCGTCGAGCTCGCGGACCTCGACGTTCGTCAGCCCGGCCGCCTCGGCGTCGGCCGCCGCGCGTTCGAGAAGCGCCGGGGCGAGGTCGGTCGCGAGGACGTGGCCGCCCGGCAGGACCCGGCGCGCGGCCGTGATCGACTGCTCGCCGGCCCCCGCCGCCACGTCGAGGACGCGGGAGCCCGGGCCGACGGAGGCCAGCTCGAGCATCGCCTCGGTGGCGTCGCCGAGCCAGCTCCCCACGGTCGGGCCCCAGCGGTGCCAGGCCTCGGCCGCGTCCTGCCATTGGGCGCGGGTCGTCGCCTTGAACGCGGCGCCGTCGAAGATCGGTTTCGTCGTGGTGCTCATGGCGTCAACCTCGCTGAGTCGTCGGTACGTGACCCGTCGAGGGTTCCGCGGGCCGGGGTCCCCGCTCAAGTCCAGTTTCTGAACTGGCGCGGCCTCCGCGCATCGGAGTACGGTCGTCCGATGATCGACTACGGGCAGTTCTGCACCGTCGCGCGGGGAGCCGAGGTGATCGGGCAGCGGTGGACGCCCCTGGTGGTCCGTGAGCTCCTGTGCGGCAGCACCCGCTTCAACGACATCCACCGCGGCGTGCCGCGCATCTCCCGCTCGCTCCTGGCGGACCGGCTCCGCACGCTCGAGGAGGTGGGCGTGGTGCGTCGCGTGAGAAGCGGGTCGGGCGTCGAGTACCACCTCACGAGCGCCGGCGAGGAGCTGCGCCCGATCGTGATGGCGCTCGGGCACTGGGGCGCGCGCTGGATCGGCAGCCGCCTGAAGCGCGATCAGCTCGACGCGGGCTTCCTGATGTGGGACGTCCGCCGCTTCATGCGAGTGGACGAGTGCCCGGAGGGGCGCTGCATCGTGATCCACTTCCGGCTCACGGACGCGCCCCAGGGCGAACGACTCTGGTGGCTGGTGGTGAGCGGCGGCGAAGTCGATCTGTGCAGGGAGGACCCCGGTCAGGAGGTGACGCTCGTCGTCGAATCGACGCTGCGGTCGTTGACCGAGGTCTGGACGGGCGACCGCCGGCACGAGGATGCGATGAAGACCCGGGCCATCCGGGTCGTCGGCGCGCCACGGGACGTCGGCGCGCTCTGGCGGTGGCTCGGGCGCAGCGCGTTCGCCGAGACCCGGGCCGGGCGTCCTCGAACCGGCGCGCGAGGCCGCGAGAGCAGACCGAGCAGCTCCTCCCGGCAGGATGGCGATCTCGCGCGCGAGGGACGGCTGGTCGGGGAGGCGGGATCGAGGAGGTGAGCTCCGGCCTCGGCAGCCCGCTGTGAAGGTGATCGCCGAGCCGATGGGCCACTCGGACGGTGGAGGGCTCGTCCCGAGGCGTCCCGGCCACTTCAGCGACGGGGCCCGCTCTCGCGATGCCCCCGGAACGACGAAAGCCCCAATTTCCGGGGGCTTTCGCGAGAGAGCGGATGATGCGACTCGAACCCACGACCTCGTGCATGGCAAAAGGCGAAAGGGGGTTCTGCGGGGTACCCGGATGGACCCCGAAAGGCGCTTCTGAGCAGGCCTTTTGTGGCCTCCGACGAGCGTCGCTTATGCGCCTGCAAACGCCCTTCTGCGCACCTCCTGTGGGATGGACGTGGGATGAAACGGGGTGCGCGCGCGGTGTGCGCGCCGAGGCTTCTGCACCTTGGTGCATCTGCGTCCCGCTCGAATTGGTCTTGCTTGCGGGGTGCGCGGTGCTGAGCGTCGCAAAGCTCGCCCTCGGGCAGGAGGCCTACTACGAGCAGCAGGTCGCCGGGGGCCTCGACGACTACTACGCAGGTCGCGGCGAGTCGCCGGGGATGTGGGTCGGTTCAGGGGCGGAGAGTCTCGGGCTCGCGGGCGTCGTCGGCGACGGCGACCTTGGGGTCATGTTGAGCGGCGTGAACCCCGCCGACGGGCAGAGGCTGCGCAAGCCCGTGGCCGAACGGACGATCACCGTCCGAAGCCTCGACGCCGCATCCGGCGAATGGAGCGACGAGCAGAAGCGACTCGCTCCGGTCGCCGGGTTCGACCTGGTCTTCTCCTGCCCGAAGAGTGTGAGCCTGCTGCACGCGCTCACCGACGACGAGCAGGTGCGGCGAGTGATCTCCGATGCTCACGAGCGCTCGTGGCAGGCGGCGCTTCCAAGCGATTTGGTACGTATGTTGGAGGCGCTCGGCCGCCCGAAGGACGACGATCGGCTTCGAGCTATGCGTCGTCTCGTTGAGGTGATTCACGAACCTGGTTCTGCGAACGCTGGCGTCTCCGCTTCCTTCGTGACGGACTCGCCGGACTCGAGGACCGACCTCGTCCCGGCCACGCACCGAAGTTCACCCCGTGCAGCGTCTCGAGATCGTCGCGCGGGCGTGTGAGTTGATCGTTCGACCGAACGAAACACCTGAGGATGGCAAGACGACGCGCACCATCGAGGAGTTGATGGACGAGGTGATTCGTCGCGGCATCGTGCCGGACATCAGCTGGAGCAGCGTGCAGCGGATCTTGGCCGGCCTCGAGGTGAAGCCTCACAAGACGGAGCAGTGGTTCCACAGTCCGGAACCCCGATTTCGCACGAAGGTCACCGCGATCTGCGACCTCTAGCTGAAGCCGCCGCAGCTCGCTGCTCGGACGTTGCGGCGCGCACCCTGCGCTGGAGCTCGGCACGTACGCCATCGGCGATCGTGACGGTAATCGGCGGTCGCCCTCGACGAGCCACGCTGCCACAAGATCACCGCGTTGATCGCCGAGCAACTCCTTTGCGTCCGAACGCGCGATCGCCGAGATCACTCCCTGTGAACAACGGACGACAAGCGATCGATTTGCCTCCCGTTTCAGCGTCGCGCGGGGCCTTTGATTTTCGGCCGAGTTTTCCAGCGGGATCAGCGGATCGGACCACTAGCCAGGCTTGTCGAATACGCCCTGGATGAACACCGTGCGCCCGGCGTCGGTGTTGCGCCCGGAGTTACTCATCTTGACGGCTGCCTGTTCTCCCAGCACGAGATGCATTCCAAGCGGAGGAGGGGCGCTGGAGCCGCTCGCACCCGACGCTTGCGCCTTCGCCTGCTGTGCCTTGCGCGCCGCCACGATGTCGGCGGTAATGTCGCGCCAGGTGCGCTCCAGGAGACCTGCACCGCGGATCAACCCGCGGAGGGATTCCGCATCGGCCAGATGGCTCTGGTTGGGGCGGCTCGCCCATGGGACCGGAAGCTCGATCGGCTCGCCGTTCCCCGCGCAGATTTCCTGGCAGACGAACAGCCCGCCCGGCCTGAGTACCCGGGCGATTCCGGAATACAGGCGGCGCTTGTCCCGGATGTTCATCTGCATTTGTATCGTCCACACCACGTCGAAGCTGGACGCGGCGAACGGAAGCTCCAGGGCATCACCCGCCTGAAAGCGGGTGCGATCGGACAACCGCGTCATCCGAGAAAGGGCGTTGGCCACCCCGCAGAATTCAGGCGAGAGATCGATGCCTGTCACGTCGCAACCCAAAGTTGCGGCGAGGTAACGCGCCGGGCCGCCCAACCCGCTGCCCACGTCGAGCACTCGCGATCCTGGCGGAATCTTTGCAAGCTCCACCAATGCGCGCGTGGCCGAACGTCCCGCGGAGTGAAACTCGTCGGCCGGCGCGAGATCTTCGTGCGTGACCGAGTCCAGGTCCTTGCCGAGAGCTTGCAACCCCGCCACGATTCGCGGCAGAAGTCCGCCCGGCTCGTAGTGACGAAGCATTTCCTCGTGCGACTCGCCCATGGACGCAAATCCTGCGCGGATTTCGGGGAGCCGTCAAGTAAGCGCTTGCTCCCACCACCCCGTCACCTGCCCTCCTCCGGCAGGAGGGGATTTTCTTAAGCGGCGGCGCGGGAGGCGCGTTTGCGCTCGTGCTCGAGCGGCAGGCGCTTGCAGCGGATGCGGATTCGGAGTGATCTCGACGAGTCGTCGTCGGCGATGAATTCGACGGCCGATTCGAGCGTGTGGCGGATCGGCGGCGTCAGCAGCATCGCCTCGTCCTTGCCGGCGGCGCGGATGTTGGTGAGCTGCTTGGTCTTGATCGGGGTTCACGACGAGATCGTTGTCGCGGCTGTGCAGTGCCGACGATCATGCCTTCGTAAAGCGGCTCGCCGGGGTCTGACGAACATGCGGCCGCGCTCCTGCAGCTTCCACAGCGCGTAGGCAACCGCTTCCCCGTCCTCGGCGGAGACCAGCACGCCGTTGCGGCGCTCGGCGATCTCCGGCTTCATCGGGCCGTAGTCGTCGAACACGTGGCTCATGACGCCGGTGCCGCGGGTCATGGTCAGGAAGTCGGACTGGAAGCCGATGAGCCCGCGCGCCGGGATGCGGAGTCGAGCCGCACGCGGCCCTTGCCGTCGGGCCGGCGGACGGTTGACGTCGGAGATCACGTCGTCGATCTGCTTCGCGACCAGCAGCGCGTGCGCGCCGCCAACGCCGGCGGCTACCTCTTCCCCACCTCAGCCGGCTCGCCGTTCGATGCTGACAACTTCATGGCCCGGATTTTCAAGCCGGCGGCACGGGCGGCGGGCATTCCGGAGCTGACCTTCCACGACCTGCGCCACACGGGCGCGTCGCTGATGATCGCCGCCGGCTGCCACGTGAAGGTCATTGCCGAGCAGATGGGTCACTCCGACGGCGGAGGGCTCGTCCTGCGGCGCTTCGGGCACCTCTACAAGGGGGCGCGTCGGCAGGCCGCGAGCGCCCTCGAGAGCCACATTTTCGGCCCATCCGGCGATTCTGGTGTGGGATGGACGTGGGATGAAAAGCAGTTGGGGCTCGATCTCAGTGGTTCCTGAGACGACGAAAGCCCCCGATTTGCGGGGGCTTTCGAGAGAGCGGATGATGGGACTCGAACCCACGACCTTCTGCATGGCAAGCAGACGCTCTAGCCAACTGAGCTACATCCGCGAGGTCGCAGGAGTGTACCGACCGGCACCCGGCGGCTCAATCGGATGGGCCGGGGACGATCGTCGTGAGAAGCTGGCGCCGTGACCGCCGATGACGTCGTCGCCCACCTCGCCGCCCTCGCCGATCCCGGTCGGGCGGTGTTCGTGCGGCGGGTGCTCGGCGTCGCCCCCGGCAACTACGGCGAGCACGACATCGTCCTCGGCATCCCGATGCCCGCCCTGCGACGCGAGGCGCGGGACGCGCGGGGACTCCCCCTCGACGAGGTGGCGCGACTGCTGGAGAGCCCGGTGCACGAGCACCGGATGACGGCGCTGGTGATCCTGGTGGAGCGCCACCGCCGCGCGGCGCGCGCCGATCGTCCCGGGGCGGCAGTGCTCTCGCGCTTCTACCTCGACCACCGCGCGGCCGTCGACAACTGGGATCTGGTTAACATCAGCGCGCCCGAGCTGGTCGGCGGCGAGCTGGTGGCGGGGAACCGGGGGGCCCTCGAGGGACTCGCCGCGTCGGAGCGGCTCTGGGACCGGCGCATCGCGATCGTGGCCACCCACGCGCTCATCAGGCAGGGCGATTTCACCGACACCCTCGCCCTCTGCGAGCGCTTCCTCGACGACCCGCACCACCTGATGCACAAGGCCTGCGGCTGGATGCTGCGGGAGGTGGGAAAGCGCGATGAGGAGGCGCTCGTCGCCTGGCTCGAGCTCCATCGCCGGCGGATGCCGCGGACGATGCTGCGCTATGCGATCGAGCGGATGAGCCCCGAGCGGCGCGCGCTCCTGATGGCCCGCGGATGAGCCCGGATCAGGCCGTCTGCCAGGGGTCGGTGTCGGTGTCGGCGAACCGCACCTCGACACGCTCGACCGCCAGGGCCTTCGCGAGCACCTTGGTCCAGCTCTTGAGCGCGATCCGCTCGACGCGGGCGTGCGACAGGGTGACCAGCGGCAGCCCCTCGGCCCGATCGGCGTCGTGGTACTTGAGGTCGCTGGTGACGTAGGCGTCGGCCTCGGCCCCGCGGGCGTCCGCGATCAGCGATCCGCCCGATCCGGTGCAGCAGGCGACCCGCTCCACGGTGGTGAAGGGATCGCCCGCCCAGGCGACCGGCGCCCCGTCGAATCCCGCGGCCACGCTCTCCACCAGCCCGGCGAGCGTGGTCGCGCGCACGCGCCCGACCCGGCCGAGCCCGCAGGAGGGGTGGCCGGGGCTCGGGCGCAGCGGCACCGCGCCCGCGATGCCGAGGATCTCCGCCATCACGTCGTTGAGCCCGCCGCGGGCGGCGTCGAGGTTGGTGTGGGCGGCGATCACGGCGACGTGCGACTCGGCCGCGCGCAGCACCAGCTCGCCGGCCGGGGCGTCGGTGATCGACGCGATGGCCGGGAAGATCGCCGGGTGGTGGGTGAGGATCGTGTCGCAGTCGAACTCGCGCGCCTCTCCGAGCACCTCGTCGCGCAGCTCCAGCGCGACCAGGACACGGCGCACGGGCTGGTTGCGGCGCCCGACGATCAGGCCGACGTTGTCCCACTCCTCGGCCAGGGCGGCGGGCGCGAGGCGCTCCACCGCACGGAGGACTTGGGCCACGAACATCGGCCCATCGTAGTGGCTGCGCCGCGCCTCAGGCGGCCGCCGACGCCGCCTTTCCCGCGAGGTGCGCCGGCACCTGGGCGTAGTGGTCGAACTCCATCGTCGAGTCGCCCCTGCCCCCGGTCATCGCCCGCAGATCGTTGGCGTAGCCGAGCATCTCGGCCATCGGGACCTCCGCGCGGATGATCTCGTCGTGGCCGCGGGCCTCCATGCCGAGCGGGTGCCCGCGCCGCGCGTTGAGATCGCCCATCACGTCGCCGACGTGCTCGGAGGGCACGGTCACCTCGACCCGCATCACGGGCTCCAGCAGCACGGGCCCGGCCTGCGCGAGCGCCGCCTTCACCCCCAGCGACCCCGCGATCTTGAAGGCCATCTCCGACGAGTTCGACCGGGTGGTGCTTGCCGTCGTAGAGGGTGACACGGACATCGACCACCGGGAAGCCGCCGAGGTCGCCCTGCTTGAGCGCCTCGATCACGCCCTTCTCGACCGCCGGGATGAAGGCGCGGGGCACGGCGCCGCCGACCACCTTGTCGACGAACTCGAACCCTCCCCCGCGCGGCAGCGGCTCCACGCGCAGCCAGCAGTCGGCGTACTGGCCGCGCCCGCCGCTCTGCTTCTTGTGCTTGCCCTCGGCCTGCGCCTCGCCGGTGATCGTCTCGTGGTACGGCACGTGCGGCGGCGCGAGGTCCATCGCGACGCCGAAGCGGCGCTCCACGCGGCCGGCCACCACCTCGACGTGCATCTGCGAGAGCCCCGACAGGATCAGATCGCCGGTCTCCTCGTCGTGGTGCAGCTCGAGCGTCGGATCCTCGTCGATCATCCGCCGCAGCGAGGCGTTGAGCTTGTCCTCGTCGGCCTGGTCGTGAGCCGTCACGGCGAAGCTCATCAGCGGCCTGGGCAGCTCGATCGGGGGGAACTCGACGGTGGTCTCGCCGGTCACCAGCACATCGCCGGTCGCGACCTCCTTGAGCTTGGCGACTGCACCGATGTCGCCGGGGCCGATCTCCTGGATCGGGACGTGCTCCTTGCCCTGGAGGGTGAAGAGCTGGCCGACGCGCTCCTTGGCGCCGCTGCGCGCGCACGAGGCGTGGCTGTCGCTGGGGAGCACCCCGGAGAAGACGCGCATCAGGGTGATGCGCCCGCTGAACTGGTCGGCGAGCGTCTTGAAGCACAGGGCCACCGCCGGCCCGTCCGCGCTCGCCCCCCCGGCAGCCGGCGAGGGAAGCGCCTCGACGATCAGGTCGAGCGCGCGGTCGACGCCCACGCACGAGCCCCCCGCGGTGCAGATCACCGGTGACAGGCGTCCCTCGGCGACCCCGGACAGGAGTCCGCCGATCAGCTCGTCGGTGGTGATCTCCTCGCCCTCGAGGTACTTCTCGATCAGCGCGTCGTCGCGCTCGGCGACGACGTCGATCAGGTGCTCGCGGGCGGCCTGGGCGTCCGCGGCCATCTCGTCCGGGATCGGCCCGGTCACGCCGGCTGCCGCGCCGTCGGCGTAGGTCGTGGCCGTCATGGAGACCAGGTTGACCACGCCGGTGAAGCCCGGCCCGCTCCCGATCGGGATCTGGATGGCCACGGCGCCGGGAGCGAGCTCGGCCATCCCCGCGAGCACGGCCGCGAAGTCGGCCCGTTCGCGGTCGAGCATGTTGACCACCACGGCGCGGGGCAGCCCGAGGTCGGCGGCGCGCTTCCACAGCCGCTCGGTCTGGACCTCCACGCCGGAGGCGGCGTTGACCACCATCAGCACGGAATCGACCGCCCGCAGCGCCGCGATCGTGTCGCCGTGGAAGGACGACTCGCCGGGCGTGTCCAGCAGGTTGACCTTCACGCCGCTCCACTGCAGGTGGCAGAGCGCGGCGGCGACGCTCATGCCGCGCCGGCGCTCGTCCTCATCGAAGTCGCAGACCGTGGTGCCGTCGGCGACGCGGCCGAGGCGGTTCGTGCTTCCGGCGGCGAAGAGCATCGCCTCGACGAGGCTGGTCTTGCCGCTCCCGCGATGCCCGAGCACCGCGACGTTCCGAAGGTGGGAGGGGTCGGGGTGGGCCATCACATCGTGCCTTTCCTCACAAGGCCGGGTGACCCAGTCTCCGCCCTCGGCTAGTCCTGGTCAACCTCGCCGTCGCCTTGCAAACGTCCCTTGAGGCGGAGGATCGCCTTGGTGTGCAGCTGGCTCACGCGGCTCTCGGTGACGCCCAGGACGTCGCCGATCTGGCGGAGCGTCAGGCCGTCGTAGTAGTAGAGCGCGACGACGATCTTCTCGCGCTCGGGCAGACGCGCGATGGCGTCGGCCAGCGTGTCGCGCAGCTCGGTGACGTCGAGCAGATCGGAGGGGTTGGTGAGGCGCGAATCGCCGATCGTGTCGATCAGGGTGAGCGACTCGCCGCCCGAGGACACGCTCCAGGTCTCGTCGAGGGCGACGATCGAGGAGTTGGTGATCTGGGTGATGGCCGCGCGGAAGTCGTCGATCTCCATCCCGAGGGCCGCGGCGAGCTCCTCCTCGGTGGGGGCCCGCTGCAGGCGGTGCTCCAGCTCGGTGGCCTTGCGCTCGATCTCCCGCGAGCGGGCGCGCACGGAGCGCGGCACCCAGTCGAGGGAGCGCAGCTCGTCGATGATCGATCCCTTGATGCGCGAGACGGCGTAGGTCTCGAACTTCACCTGCCGGCCCGGATCGAAGCGCTCGACGGCGCCGATCAGGCCCAGGAGGCCGTAGGAGATGAGGTCGGTCTCCTCGACGTGGGCGGGCAGGTGGCTGTTCATCCGGCCGGCCACGTACTTCACCAGCGGGGCGAACGTGAGGATCAGCCGGTCGCGTGCGGCGGGGTCCTTGTGCTCCTTGTACCGCCGCCAGAGCATGCGGAGCTCTTCCTCACCCTGCGCGGCTCCGGCACTCCCGCGTTTGAAGGCGTCCCAGGTCACGGCGTGCCTATCGGTCGAACGGCGCATCGAACCAGTCTACCGTTCGCCTACAGACGGCCCGCGGGGCGCGAGTCCAGCCACATGGCCAGGACGACGTCGAGCGCGGCCAGGACGGCCAGCGCGGCGCCCATCGAGTAGACGAGCACCGCGTCGTTCCCGCCCCCGCCCAGCACCAGCCCGACGAGGATCGTGCCGCCGAACCAGACCAGCGCCCGGGGCAGGTGGAGCGAGTAGGCGTGGCCGAGCCCCGGCAGCAGGAGGCTGAGCACCACCGCGATGACCATGGCGCGCCGGCCGACCGGGCGGCGGCGGGTGCGGAGCCAGTTCACGCGGCCACGGCCTCGCCCTGGCGCGCCCAGGCCACCGGGCCGCCGAACGCCTCGCCCGCGACCGCCAGGGCGGCCTCGCGATCGAACTCGGGCGAGCAGTGCACCAGCAGCAGGCGGCCCACGCCGGCGCGCGCGGCGATCCCACCGGCGTCGCGCGCGTTGAGGTGCGGCACGCCCTCGGGCACCTCGCCGGCGCCGAACGAGCATTCGCACACGAGCACCTCGCAGCCGCGCGCGAGCTCGACCAGCTCCTCGTTGGGGGCGCAGTCGGCCGAGAAGCAGATGCTCCGCCCGTCGTGCTCGAGACGCACGGCATGGGTCGGCGGCAGGTGCGGCACCTCCCGATGGCGCAGCACCAGGCCCGCGCCGAGGTCGATCTCGCCGCCTCCCGCCTCGAGGTCGCGGAACTCGAAGGCGGCGTCCCAGCCGTCGGATCCCGAGAAGGCGATCAGGCGCTCGCGCAGGCCCGGGGGGGCATGGATGGGCAGCACCGTGCCGGCGCCCGGCCCCCACACCATGTAGACGCGCAGCGCCATCAGATCGACGCAGTGGTCGGGATGCATGTGTGTGATCACCACCGCGTCGAGGCGCTCGGGGGCGATCTGTCGCTGCAGGAGGTTCATCGTGCCCGATCCCAGATCGATGGCCACGGACCGCCCGGCGGCGCTCACGAGGTAGGAGCTCTGCGCCTCGCCGGGTGCGGCGTAGGCGCTCCCCACACCCACGGGGACGATGCGCAGGCGGGGATCGCTCACGTGCCTGCTGATCGCCCGCGCATCGGCGGCCATGCTATACCGCTCGGGTGGCCCGATCGCTCACGCGCCCCCTGCTCGCGGCCCTGCTCGCGCTCGTCGCGGCGCTCGCCCTGTCGGCGTGCGGCGGAGGCGGCGGCGGCGGCGAGGACCTCTCGGCCGGCCTCACCCCGCAGGAGCTGCTCGGCCGCTCGGCCGCCGAGGCCGCCGATCTCGAGTCGTTCCGCATCGCGCTCGAGGCGTCCGGGCAGGTCGATCTGGGCGCGCAGGCCGCCGGCGCCACCGCCGGCCTGCTGAACGGCCCGATCTCGCTCTCGGGCGAGGGCGCGGTGCAGCCGCCCGACCGCGCCTCCATCGACGCCCGCATCGAGCTGGCGGCCTTCTCGCCCCAGGTGAACCTGACCCGGGTGGGCGACGAGGTCTTCATCGGCGCCCTCGGCCAGGACTTCCGGCTCGACCTGCCGGCCGAGCAGGTCGCCTTCGTCAACTTCGGCGCGCTCTACCCCACCCTCGCCCGCTGGATGACCGACCCGGTGGAGGCGGCGCGGGAGGAGATCGACGGCACGCCCACCGTGAAGATCACCGGCGGGGTGGACGCGCTCGCCGCCCTGAAGGACGTGGCCCCGCTCCTCGGCGCCGACGGCTCGCTCGTCGTGAACGAGAAGGAGCTCCAGGCCGCGCTCACCGAGGGCACGGTGGAGGCGTGGATCGGGACCGAGGACCTGCTGCCCCGGCGCGTCCACATCATCCTGAAGACCGAGCCCATCACCGGCGCCGTCGACATCGGGGCGATCGACCTCGACCTGACCGCCGACCTGTCGGACTTCGGCGGGCCGGTGGACATCACGGCCCCGCGCGATCCGCGGCCGCTCGACCTCGATCAGCTGGGCGGCCTGACCGGCGGCTGACGGTCGCCGCGCGCCTCCATGGCGCCGAGCTCGGCCACGTTGCGCAGGTCGAAGTCGTCGGAGCCCTCGGGCTCGTCGAGGAAGGCCTCCACGATCTCGCGGCCCAGCGCCGGGCTGGTGAGGCGCAGGGAGAGCGCGAGGACGTTGGCGTGGTTGTAGCGGCGCGCCATCCGCGCGGTCGGGGCGTCGGCGCAGAGCGCGGCCCGGACCCCGGCGACCTTGTTGGCCGCGATCGACGCGCCGGTGCCCGACCAGCAGCAGACGATCCCGCGCTCGGCGCGGCCCTCGGCCACCTCGCGGGCGGCCGCCGCGCTCGCCGCGACCCACTCCTGATCGCCGCCGGCCAGGGGGCCGTGGAGGGTCAGGTCGTGGCCGGCCGCGCGCAGCGTCTGCACGAGATCGCCGGTCAGCGCCGTGACCTCATCCGATCCGATGGCGATCCTCATCCTGCGGCCTCCCCGGTTGCGACCCCGCTAATCTCGCACGCATGATCATCCGCGGAGGGACCTTCGGCCCGGTGGCCACCAACACCTACGTCGTCGCCGACGAGCGCGGCGGCTCGGCCTGGATCGTCGACCCGGCCATGGGCTCGAGCGCCTGGGCGCACGACACGCTTGCGCGCCTCGAGGCGACGCCGGTCGCGGTGCTCGACACCCATGGGCACTGGGACCACATCGTCGAGAACCACGTCTGGGCGGCCGAGGGCCTGCCGGTGTGGGTCGCGGCGGCCGACGCCGACTGGCTGGAGGCGCCCTCGCCCTTCAACCCGGCGCTCTTCGGCAACCTGCCGCCCACCCCGGGTGTCACCCCCGAGCGCCTGCTCGCCGACGGCGACGTGCTGGAGCTGGGCGACCTGCGCTTCCGGCTGCTCGCGACGCCCGGGCACTCCCCGGGATGCATGGTCGCCCTCGAGGAGACGCACGGCGAGGCCCTGGTGGGCGATCTGATCTTCGCCCAGGGCATCGGGCGCACCGACTTCCCACGCAGCGACCACGCGGCCATGATGGCGAGCCTCGGCCGGATCTTCGCCGAGGTGCCCCGCGCCACGCGCATCTACCCCGGCCACGGGCCCTGGGCCGTCACATTGGCCGAGGCCGAGCCCTACGCGAGGATGTTCATGTGAGCGCACCGACGCGCGAGGCGGTCGTGGAGCTGCTGCGAGCGGTCCACGACCCCGAGCTGCACCGCAGCATCGTCAACCTCGGCATGGTGGGCGAGGTGGAGGTGCGCGGCGGCCACGTCACCATCCCGATCCGCCTCACGATCGCGGGCTGCCCGCTGAAGGCGGAGATCCAGCGTCTCGTGACCGACGCGATCCGCGGGCTCGCCGGGGTCGAGGTCGTCCAGGTGACCATGGACACCATGAGCGACGACGAGCGGCGGGAGCTGCGGTCCGGGCTCACGGGCGGAGCGGACCGCCCCTCCCCGTTCGAGGCCGGCAGCCGCACCACCGTCATCGGCATCGCCTCGGGCAAGGGCGGGGTGGGCAAGTCGAGCATCACGGCCAACCTGGCTCTCGCGCTGGCGCGCGGGGGCTCCACGGTCGGGCTGCTCGACGCCGACGTCTACGGCTACTCGATCCCCCGCATGATGGGCGTGACGCGCCCGGCGGTGGCCGTCAACGACCTGATGATGCCGATCGAGTCGCACGGCGTGCGGATGATGTCGATCGGCTTCCTCACCGAGGAGGACAGCCCGGTCATCTGGCGCGGGCCGATGCTGCACAAGGCGCTCACGAGCTTCGTCACCGAGGTCTGGTGGGACGACCCCGACTACCTGCTGGTCAACCTGCCGCCGGGCACCGGCGACGTGGCCCTGACGCTCGCCGGGCTCCTTCCGACGGCCTCGTTCGTCATCGTCACGACGCCGCAGCTGGCCGCCCAGAGGGTCGCGCGCCGGGCCGCCGCGATGGCCGCCCGGGTGAACCTGCCGGTGGTGGGCGTCATCGAGAACATGAGCTACTTCGTCGCGCCGGACACCGGCACCCGCTACGAGGTCTTCTCGGGCGGCGGCGGGCGGCTGCTGGCGTCCGAGCTCGGCGTGCCGCTGCTCGGACGGATCCCCCTCGAGCCGGCCGTGGCCGAGGCCGGCGACGCCGGCCTGCCGGTGGTCGGCGCCCACCCCGACAGCCCGGCGGCCCGCGCGCTGCTCGAGGCGACGCGGGCGCTCTCGGCCGTCCTGCCGCGACCGGCGCCCGCCCCTTCCTGAGCCTGGATCCGGGCTGACCCCTGCCGCGCTGGTAGCATCGCGCCTTCGCGCGGCGTCCCCTCACCTACCGGGGCGCCCGTCGTCCACGACGCACGAGGAACGCTGAATGGCCTACATCATCGCGGAGCCCTGCATCGGCACGAAGGACACCTCGTGTGCCGACGTCTGTCCCGTGGATTGCATCCACCCCGCCGCGGGTGAGGAGCACCACGAGGAAGCGACGATGCTCTACATCGACCCGAGTGAGTGCATCGACTGCGACGCATGCGTCGAGGCGTGCCCCGTCGACGCCACCATGGCCGAGGACGACGTCCCGGACAAGTGGGAGATCTTCAAGGAGATCAACAAGGTCTACTTCGAGGACAGCCCCGCGGCCGCCGAGAAGATGGTCTCCGACTACCTTGCGAGCAAGGCCTAGCCTTCTCGTCCTCCTGACGGCGGGGGCCCTCGCGGTCCCCGCCGCCGCGTCGGGCGCTCCTCCGTGGAGCGCCCCCGTGAACCTCAGCACGCCCGGCGGGCACGCCCCGAGCGCGCCGTCGGTCGCCGTCGCGCCGGACGGGCGGTCCGTGATCGCGTGGTGGCGCCGCGACGCGGCCCTCGCCCCGACGCGGGACGTCGTCCAGATGCGCACGCGCGCCTCCTTCACCGCGGCCTTCATCGGGCCGGTGACGCTCTCGCGGCGGGCGATCAACTTCCTGCCGCAGCCCGACACGGCGGCGACGGGCGGGCTGGCCCTGGTGGGCTGGACCGAGCCGACCAGGGCCGTCGCGCTGCGGGTCCTGCCGGGCTCGGGGCCTGCGGTGCCGCTGACCACGCTCGACGAGGGCAGGCAGTACGACCTCGACGACCTCGATGTCGGCATCGCGCCGAGCGGAGCCGCGGTGGCCGTCTGGACCCGCGACCCCCTCCCCCACGACCTCACGGGCGCCCTGCGCACGGTCCGGATCTCCGTGCGCTCGAGGCAGACCGGGGCGTGGTCGGCGCCGGCCGACATCTCGGACCCGGGTGCCGACCATCCGGCGGTGGCCGTCGCGCCCGACGGGTCGTCGATCGTCGTCTGGGAGCGCGGCGGGGCGATCGAGGCGTCGACCGGCGACCCGGCCGGCGCCTTCACCGGACCGCTGATCCTCTCGGCCGCGGGTGCGCGCGCCCGGTTCCCGGCGGTCGCCGTGAACGCCGCGGGCGACGCGGTCGTCGCCTGGCCCCAGGACGCGGTGATGGTGGCCGAGCGCAGGGCGGGCGGCCCCTTCACCGCGCCACGGGCGATCTCCGCCGCCGGGGGATTGCCGGCCGTGTCCAACCTCGACCCGCCGGACGTCGCCGTGGCCGACGGCGGGCGGGCGATCGCCACCTGGCGCCGGTCGATCGGCGGGCACTTCCGGACCGAGGCCGCGGTGCGGCCGGCCGCCGACGTCGACTGGGGCACGGCCGCGATCCTCTCGCCGGCCGCGCGGCGCAACGTCGGGCGGCCCTCGCTCGGCTCCGACGCGGCGGGTCACGCCGTGGTGGCGTGGTCCCAGCCCCTCGGCCGCTCCCTCTCGGCCATCCGCGCGAGGGCGCTACCGAAGTCGGGCACGACCTTCGGCGCGCTCGAGTCGGTCAGCGCGGCGGCCGGCCGCGGCACCGCCCCGTCCGTCGGGCTCGACGCCAAGGGGCGTGCGGTGCTGGCGTGGCGCGAGAGCCCTGTCGGGCGGTCCGGCCACTTCTTCCGCGCCGCCATCCGCTTCTCCCCGGGCTGAGCTCCTAGCGCCGCCTGCCGCGGGCGGCCCGCCGGGCGACGAGCGCCGCGAGGGCCACGACGTCGATCCGGCGCACGATCGCGCGGGCGATGACGCCGCAGACCAGAGCCGAGCCGATCACGATCGCCAGCAGGCCGAGGAACGACGGGCCGTTGCCGAGGATGGCGGCGATCGCGCAGCCGCCGAGGGCGAACACGGCGCCCACGACGGCCGCGGCCACCCCCGCGAACGCCGCGAGCCGCGCCCGCACGAGGTCGGCACCGGTGCGGGCGACCTGCCCGGTGACGCGCTCGCCGCTCACTCCTCGGTCTCCAGCATCGCCGGACGCATGATCGGCGATGCGTGGTGCAGGGCGATGCGCCACCCCGTGGAGTCGAGCACGAAGAGGTTCGTCGCCGCGACCTCGGCCACCGCCGTGTCACCGCCCCCGCCCGCCGCCGCCGTGACGCGCTCGACGCAGGTCACCCATGCCACCGGGTCGTTCACCGTCACCTCCACGTCGGCGATCTCGACCTCCATGTACCCGGTATTGGCGAGAACGAGCTCCCAGCCGGCGCTCACGGCGTCCCAGCCGCGCTGCCAGGGGCCGCCGGGGTGGAGACACGCCACGCCGGCCGCCGGAGACCAGCAGGCCTCCATGGCGACGATGTCGAGAGCCTCGAGCGCGTCGTAGAAGCGACGGTTCGCCGCCCGGACCTGCTCGGTGATCGCGGAACTGGTCACGTCATCCTCCGTATCAGGTACCGGACGGTGTCCGGTTGTGCCTCGAGCACGATGCCGCCCCTCACAGTCGCCCCGCCTCGAGCAGCGACGCCTCGGCCTCGCACACGGCGGCGCGGCAGAGGGCCTGGACGACCTTGCGCCCGGCCGCCCGGCCCGCGCCGTCGGGGGCGGCCTCCAGGGTGCGCGCGAGCGCCGCGGCGGCCGCCACGAGCGGGCCTGGATCGAGCCCATGCGCATGGCGCGCCGCCTGGGAGAGCAGCGCGGGCGCCACCGGGTCCCGTCTGACCAGCGCGATCTCGCACTGGGCGAGGGCGGCGCACAGGCGCACGGCGTCGGGGGGGCTCAGGCGAGCCATCGGCGCAGGTTTCCCCCCATCACGCCCGCCTGCTGCGCGGGCGTCCAGCCGGCGATGCGCGCGGCGGTCGCGACCAGCCGCAGAGCGGTCGCGTGCTCGCCGTAGGGCCGATCGGATCCGAAGCACAGCCGCTCGGGCGCGGTCTGCACCAGATCGGCGAGCGCCGCCAGCGATGTGTCCAGCATCACGCCGGGCCACTCGCCCAGCCGCGCGGCCAGGGCACGGGCGTCGCCGCGCCCGGCGTGGGCAAGCACGATCCGGGCGCCCGGCGCGGCGTCGATCAGAGCCGCGATCGGCCCGGCCAGGGCCCGCGCGCCATATCCGGCGTGGATCGTCACCGGCCAGCCGAGCGCGGTCGCCTCGCGCACGGCCGCCGCGGCCTCGGGCGCCTCGGGACGGAACCGCTGCGCCACCGGGTGGAGCTTCAGCCCCCGGGCCCCGGCGGCCGCCGCGGCCGTCAGGCACGCCAGCGCGCCCGGCCGCATCGGATCGATGCGGCAGAAGGGCACGATGCGCCCCGGATGGCTCCGCGCCGCCGCCGCGACGGCGGCGTTCGCCGCGGCGAAGTCGCCGCCGGGGCCGGGCTCGTCGGCCGGAAAGCACACCGCCGCGCCGAGGCCCCAGCGATCGAGGTCGGCCACCAGCGACGCCGCGTCGAGCGCGTGGCCGTCGGCATCGCGGCCGAGGTGGACGTGGGCGTCGAGCGAGCCCGCGCGCGGCAGGTCCCCGGCACCGGCGCCGACCAGCTCCTCCAGGGCGGCGAGCTCCTCCACTCCGCCGGTCAGGGTGGTGAGCAGCGCCGCGTCCTCTCCCCAGACCCGAGTCACGGCTGCGCCTCCATGCCCTCGAAGGCCGCGATCGCCTGGCGCATCGGCTCGGGCACGCGCGACGGCCGCCCGCCGTACTCGCCGAGCCCCACCAGCACGAGCGTCGCGTCGGCCAGGTGCACCGGCTCGCCGTCCCCGATGCGCTCCATCCGCACCTCGATGGTGTGGCTGCTGCGCCCGAGCTCGGAGACCCGCACGAAGGCCTCCACCTCGTCGTCGAAACGGGCCGAGGCGCGGTAGTCGATCTGCAGCGAGCGGACCACGAAGAGGTGGCCCGGCGGGCCGAGCACCGGGATGCCCAGGTGACGCCGGTAGGCCAGCACGGCCCGGTCGATGTGATGCGGGTAGCGCGCGTAGTAGACGACCGCTCCGAGATCCGTCTCGGCGATGTCCACGCGCGAGCGGGCGCTGAACCGGAAGGGCGGGACCCGGTCGGCGGGGCCCGCGTCGGAGAGCGGCCGGCGGCTCACGCGCCGGCGCGCCGGCCGATGATCAGGTGGTGCCACCCCTCGTCCAGGGGCACGACCCGCTCGGGCGGAGCGGCGGCGGCGGCCATCCAGCGCCGGTAGTCGCTCTCGGTCCAGGCGTCGCCGGCCTCGGTCAACAGCAGCATCATCACGCCGAAGTCCGGACCCTGGGGGCTGATGTCCCCCAGCACCTCCTGCACGGCGAGCAGGCCCCCGGGCGCGAGGGACGCCGCGGCGCGCGCGATCAGCGCGGCCGCGGCGTCCGCGGCGAACAGGTGCAGCAGGTTGCCGAGGTAGACCACGTCCCACGGCCCGGCGGGCAGGCCGGCGGCGGCGTCGCCGGCCACGCACGCGACGCCCGCCGCACGCAGGTCGGGCTCGCCGATTGCGAGCGTCTCGGGCAGGTCGAGCACCGTGACCCGCCACCCGGCCGCCGCGAAGGCGCGGGCGTAGGTGCCGGGCGCGCCGCCGACGTCGAGCAGGCGCCCGGTGCCCCACGGGGGCCCGACCGCCGCCACGGTGTCCGCCGCCCGGGGTGCGGCGACCTGTCGCATCGCCCGCATGAACCGCTCGCGGGTGGGCCGGTCGCCCGCCGAGACCTCGTCCTGCGCGCGGCCGCTGCGCAGCGCGTCGGCGAGCGCCAGGTGACTGCGCATCGCGCGGGCCTCGAGGAAGAGCTCCCCGGCCGGGTCGTCGCCGGGCGAGGGCGAGACCAGTGCGGCGCCGCGCCCGGACAGGCGCAGGGCGCCCCCGCCGGCCGCCTCGAGGTAGCCCGCCGCGCCGAGGGCCGTCGCGACCCTGCGCGCCGCCCGCGGGTCGAGGTCCGCGGCCGCGGCCGCCGCCTCCGGGGTCCGTGGCTCACAGAACCCCTGGAGCAGGCCGGTCTCGAGCGCCGCGTGCACGATCAGGGTCTCCCTCCATGCGGGGGTGCGATCGTGCCGGGGCATGACCGCCAGGCTAGTGCACCGTTCCGGTGGACGCCGGTGGTACCCTGCCGTCCGTGGCCAGGGGGCAGACGACCAAGAAGAAGAGCGGCGGACGGCGGGCGAACTACGCGCCGGCCGCGACCGAGGTGGGTACCCGCAAGTACCTGCCGGTCGGCTGGGCCAACTGGCTCGGCTTCGTGATGTTCGGCCTGCTCGGCATCGCCTTCCTCGCCGAGACCATCGCCGCGACGGCCGAATCGCGCGGTACCGACCCGATCGCGGCCGCCGGCATGACGGTCATCTTCGCGGTGATGACCTACCTCTTCGCGACGACCCGGGTGAAGGACTGACCGAGGGGCCGGCGGGAGGCCGCTCAGGCTCAGCCTGAGCCCAGGCCATCCCCGTGCACCGTCGCCACGCACGCGTCGTCGCCTCCGGCGCGGGTGGTCGCGACCCGCAGGGTCGCATCGGGGGCGAACGCGGCGAGCATGCCGCGCCAGATGGCGCGGTCGAGGCCGCAGATCCGCTCCGGGTCGTCGAAGGCCAGCTCCTCGAAGGGGCAGGCGCAGGCCCGCAGGCTGCCCTCGCCCTCGGAGCGCGCGCCGAAGCCGTAGCGCGAGAGCAGGCGCACCATGCCCTCCATGGTCTCGGTCAGCGACGCCCCCGGCGCCCCGCGGCCGGCGGCCACCTCGGCCACGCCGACCTCGAAGCCGAAGTCGTAGCCCACGCGCTCGAGCGACTGCTGGTCGCCGCCCCCGCGCGAGGCGCGCAGCAGGAGGGTGGCGAGCAGGTCGTAGTGGCGCTCGGGGAGGGCCATGAGGATGTCGGCCTCCGCCAGCCGGTAGCGCTTGGCGGGCCGGCCGGCCCCGGGCCCCGAGCGGCCGGGCGGGCGGCGGAAGTCGGCCTCCAGGAATCCGTACTGGACGAGCTTGTCGAGGTGGAAGCCCGCCAGCCGGCGATCGATGCCGACGGTCGCGGCGACCTCGTCCTTGGTGCGGTCGGCCCCGCTGGAGCGGACCGCGAAGAACACCTGGCGGCGGGTGGGGTCGCCCAGCGCTGCGGCCAGTCGGCCGATATCCCTGTCGGCACGGTCATCGCTCGTCACAATCGACCCCCAAACGGCCCCCTCGGGACTCATCGATGCTGAGGTTACACCCGCTCCGTTGTACCGTCCCCCCATGACGTCGCTCCGGCCGCTCCTGTCCGCTTTCGCCCTCCTGCCGCTCGCCGCGGCTCCGGCGCTCGGGGCGTGGAGCACGCCCGAGCAGGCCTCGCGCGGCCCGCTGCCCGCGCGCTCGCCCGATGCCGCCGCCAACGCGCGCGGCGACGCCGCGGCGGTGTGGGTCCGCGGCGCGGGCCGCGATCAGATGATCGTCGTCAGCGTGCAGGCCGCGGGGAGCGCCTGGAGCGAGCCGGTGGGGATCTCCCGGCGCGGGCGGCCGGCGATCGACCCCGAGGTCGCGATCGACGCCCAGGGGCGGGTGATCGTGACCTGGCGCCAGGTGGTCCGCCGGCGCGTCGTCGCGACCGCGCGCGGGCCGCGCCGCCAGGCGGTGTACGTCGTGCAGACGCGCGACCGCGTCGTCACCGATGCCCGCTGGGGTCCGATCACCACGCTCTCGAGCCGCAGGCAGAAGGTCGGACCGCCCGAGCTGGCGGTCGACGAGAGCGGCATCGCGGTGGTCACCTGGCATTGGGGCACCGGCACGTCCCCCGGCGACCGCGGGTACGTGGGCGAGGTCCAGTACGCCGAGCGGCGGGTCGACGGCACGTGGAGCGGACCGGGCCGGCTCTCGCGCTCGCCCCTGTGCGCACAGGTCCGGCTGCCGCGGGCCGCCGTCGGAGCGCGGGGGCACGCCGTGGTGTGGTGGCAGTGCGACCTGCCGGCAGGCCGCAGCACCGCACTGGCCCGCACCCGCGCGCCGGGAACCGACTTCGGCGACGAGGTGGAGCTGCCCTTCCGCACCGACGGCCGGGTCGCCGCCGACCTCGCCGTGGCGGCCGACGGCCGCGCGGTCGCGGTGAGCGCCGACGGCGAGGGCACGCTGTCGTGGTGGCGCGGCCAGACCGGCGCCACCCTCACCCTGGCGGAGCTGCCGGTGCTGGGCTCGACCGACCGCGCCGACGCCGACGCGGGAGCCCCCGTGGTCGCGGTGAACGGGGCCGGCGACGGTCTCTCGGCATGGGTGGACACCTCCGGGCGCCCCCAGGCGGCGCCGATCGCGGCCGACCTCGGGGTGGGCTCCCCCTCCCCCATCGGCCCCGCCGATCCGGCCACCTCGTCGGCCCGCGTGGCCGTGGGGACGGATCGCCACGGCGTGACCGCCTGGATCGCCGACGCGCGGGTCATGGCCTCGACGCGCGGCGCGGACGGGACCCTCGCCGCGGGCGAGACCGATCTCGGCGAGCCGGCGTCGTCGGCGGCCGACGCCCCGGCGGTGGCGATGGACGCGACCGGCGCCGCGGTCCTCTACTGGACGCGCATCTCACGCGGCCGCCCGGTCATCGAACGCGTGAGCGGCACTCCCTGACGCACCGGGCCGGGAGTCTCGGATAATCTGACCGGCACCCGACCGCGGACGAGGGTCCATGACGGTCGGGGCGCGACGGCGGGCTCACCTTCTTACGGCGATCCGCGTATCCTTTAGACCGGACGTCGTTCTTCACCCGACCGGGGAGGGCCCGTGTCATCAGTCAAGCCGCCCGATATCGATCTGGGCCAGTACAAGTTCGGTTGGCACGACCCCGCGAACTACGTCTTCGAGCCCAAGCGCGGCCTGAACGCCGACGTCGTCCGTGAGATCTCGTTCCTCAAGAACGAGCCCGAGTGGATGCTGAAGTTCCGCCTCCGGGCACTCGAGATCTTCGAGCGCAAGCCCATGCCCACCTGGGGCGGGGACATGGACGGCATCGACTTCCAGAACATCTTCTACTTCATCCGCTCCTCGGAGAAGCAGAGCACCGACTGGAACGACGTCCCCTCGGACATCAAGAACACGTTCGACCGCCTGGGCATCCCGGAGGCCGAGCAGAAGTACCTCTCGGGCGTGAGCGCCCAGTACGAGAGCGAGGTCGTCTACCACTCGCTGCGCGAGGACCTCGACAAGAAGGGCGTCATCTTCTGCGACACGGACACCGCCCTCCGTGAGCACGAGGAGCTCTTCCGCGAGCACTGGGCGACGATCATCCCGCCCGGCGACAACAAGCTCGCCGCGCTGAACTCGGCCGTGTGGTCGGGCGGCTCGTTCATCTGGGTCCCGCCGGGCGTGCAGGTCGAGATCCCCCTGCAGGCCTACTTCCGCATCAACGCGGAGAACATGGGCCAGTTCGAGCGGACGCTGATCATCTGCGAGCCCGGCTCGTTCGTGCACTACGTCGAGGGCTGCACCGCCCCGGTGTACACGAGCGACTCCCTGCACTCGGCGGTGGTGGAGATCATCGTCAAGGAGGGCGCCCGCTGCCGCTACACGACCATCCAGAACTGGTCGACGAACGTCTACAACCTGGTCACCAAGCGCGCCCAGGCCCACAAGAACGCCACGATGGAGTGGGTGGACGGCAACCTCGGCTCCAAGCTGACGATGAAGTACCCCGCGGTATGGCTCACCGGCCCCGGTGCCCACGGCGAGGTGCTCTCGGTGGCGATGGCCAGCGGCGGGATGCACCAGGACGCCGGCGCGAAGATGGTCCACGTCGCCCCCGACACGACCTCGACGATCGTCTCCAAGTCGATCTCGCGCGGCGGCGGGCGCACCAGCTACCGCGGCCTCGTCCAGGTGGAGCCCGGCGCCAAGCGCGCCAAGGCCTCGGTGGTCTGCGACGCGCTGCTCCTCGACGAGGACAGCCGCTCGGACACCTACCCCTACATGGACATCCGCGAGGAGGACTCCTCGATCGGCCACGAGGCCACGGTGTCGAAGGTGGCCGACGACCAGATCTTCTACCTCATGAGCCGCGGGCTCTCCGAGGAGGAGGCCATGGCGATGATCGTCCGCGGCTTCATCGAGCCGATCGCCAAGGAGCTCCCGATGGAGTACGCCGTCGAGCTCAACCGACTGATCGAACTGCAGATGGAGGGCTCGATTGGCTAGCGCGATCCCGGCGTGGGCCCAGGAGGTCCGCGACGCCGCGACCCGGAACCTCGCCTCGCTGCCCGCCCTCACGGGCGAGGAGGAGGCCTGGCGCTTCACCCCGCCGGCCGACCTGGCACTGACCGGCGCCGAGCCGGACGCCCCGGGCTCCGCCGGCACGGTGTCGGTGGAGGACGGCGTCCGCGCGGCCCGTCTGCGCCTGGCCGACGGCGTCCCCGCCTCCCCCGAGCTGCTCGACCTGCCCGAGGGCGTGATCGTCGCCGAGCTGGGCGCGGCGCTCGAGCAGCACGAGGCGCTGGTGCGCGAGAAGCTCTACGGCCTGATCGGCTTCGCCGAGCGCCCCGAGGCCATGAACGCGGCCCACTGGGACGGCGGGCTCTTCGTCTACGTCCCGCGGGGCGTGCAGGCCACCCTGCCGATCGAGGCGATCCTGACCGCCTCCGGGGCGAGCGGGCGCATCTTCGGGCGCACCCTGGTCGTCGTGGAGGAGGGCGCGAAGGCCACGGTCATCGACCGCTACGCCTCGCCCGAGGTCTCCGGCCCGGTCCAGGCCTCGACGGTCGTCGAGCTCTACGTCGGTCAGGGCGCCGAGCTGGAGCACATCTCGGTGATCGACTGGGGCGCCGGAGTGCGCCACCACGCGATGCTGCGCGGCCGCGTCGAGCGCGACGCGAAGCTGCGCTCGGTGGTCGTGACGCTCGGCGGCGACGTCGTCCGCGTCGAGCCCACCGTGGTCTGCGCCGGCCCGGGCTCGGACGCCCGCGCGCTCGGCCTCTACTTCGCCGGCGGCGACCAGCACTTCGAGCACCGGGTGATCGCGCGCCACGAGGCGCCGCAGTCCTACTCGAACCTGCTCTACAAGGGCGCCATCCAGGACCACGCGCACACGATCTTCTTCGGCAACCTGATCGTCCCCCCGGGCGCGCCGGGCACCGACGCGTACCAGACCAACCGCAACCTCGTACTCAACGACGGGGCCCGCGCCGACACGATCCCGTTCCTCGAGATCGAGACGGCCGAGGTCAAGTGCTCGCACGCGGGCGCCGTCGGCCGGGTGGACGACGAGCACCTCTTCTACCTCCAGTCGCGCGGCGTGCCGACGGCCGAGGCGAAGCGGCTGATCGTGATGGGCTTCCTCCAGGAGGTGCTCGAGATGGTGAGCCTGGAGGAGCTGCGCACCGAGCTCGAGGCCGCCGTGCAGGAGAAGCTCTCCTGAGCGCTCCCGTCGATGTCGCGGCGCTCGCCGACCTCGTCCCCGGCCAGCCGGTGCTCGTCGAGGTGGCCGACACCCCGGTCTGCCTCGTGAACGTCGAGGGCACCGTCCTGGCGGTGCACGACGTCTGCACCCACGCTCTGGCCTCGCTGTCGGCGGGCTGGGTCGAGGACGACCGCATCGAGTGCCCCCGTCACGGCGCGCAGTTCTCGCTGCGCACCGGCGAGGCCCTCACCCCGCCCGCCTCGCGGGCGATCCCCACCTTCGGTGTCGAGATCCGGGACGGCCGCGTCCTGGTCAACCCCACGCCCAGTTGTGAACACCCCCTGATCCGATGAGGAAGAACCGTGGCTGACCCCATCCTGCAGATCACCGGCCTCGAGGTCTCCGTCGACGACACGCCGATCCTGAAGGGCGTCAACCTGACGGTGCCCCAGGGAGAGGTGCACGCGCTGATGGGCCCCAACGGCTCCGGCAAGAGCACCCTGGCCTACGCACTGGCCGGCCACCCGCGCTACGAGATCACGGGCGGATCGGTGATCTTCGACGGCCAGGACCTGGTCGAGATGGAGGCCGACGAGCGCGCCCGCCTCGGGATGTTCCTGGCCATGCAGTACCCGGTCGAGGTGCCCGGCGTGTCGGTGATGAACTTCCTGCGCACGTCGATCAACGCGATCCGCGGCGAGGACATCTCCCCGCGCGACTTCATCAAGCTCTTCGACGCCAAGTCGGAGCTGCTGGGCTTCGACCGCTCCTTCGCCGACCGCTACCTCAACCAGGGCTTCTCGGGCGGCGAGAAGAAGCGCCACGAGATCCTCCAGATGGCGATGATCGAGCCGAAGTTCGCCGTGCTCGACGAGACCGACTCGGGCCTGGACGTGGACGCCCTGAAGGTCGTGTCCGAGGGCGTCAACACGATGCGCGGACCGGGCCTGGGCGTCCTGATCATCACCCACTACACGCGCATCCTGCGCTACATCAGGCCCGACGTGGTGCACGTGATGTTCGAGGGGCGCATCGCGCGCACCGGGGGCCCGGAGCTCGCCGACTACCTCGAGGAGCACGGCTACGTGGAGTTCGGCGCCGCCGAGGAGGCCGCGGCACCCGCCGGCGGATGAGATGAGCACGGCGGCCGCCATCGACGTGACCGCGCTGCGGGCGGATTTCCCGATCCTCTCGCGGACGGTCCACGGCGTGCCGCTGGTCTACCTCGACTCCGCGGCCACCTCCCAGAAGCCCGTCGCGGTGCTCGATGCGATGGACGCCTACTACCGCGAGACCAACGCCAACGTGCACCGCGGCGTCTACGAGCTCGCGGCCGAGGCGACGGCCCGCTACGAGGCGGGCCGCGACGCGGTGGCGCGCATGGTCGGCGCCCCGCGGGAGTCGGTCGTCTTCACCAAGAACGCCTCCGAGGCGATCAACCTGGTCGCGTGGGCATGGGGCCTGCGCAATCTGCGTGCCGGCGACGAGATCCTCGTCACCCAGATGGAGCACCACTCCGACATCGTGCCCTGGCAGATCGTCGCGAAGATGACCGGCGCGGTCGTCCGCTTCGCCCCGGTCACGCCCGGCGGCGAGCTCGACATGGACGCCTTCGCCGCGCTGCTCGGCGAGCGCACGCGGATGGTCGGGGTCGTGCACGTCAGCAACGTGCTGGGCACGATCAACCCGGTCGCCGAGATCACCCGCATGGCCCACGAGAAGGGCGCCCTCGTGCTGGTGGACGGCTCGCAGAGCGTCCCCCACATGCCGGTGGACGTCCCCGCGATCGGCTGCGACTTCTTCGCCTTCACCGGGCACAAGATGCTCGGGCCGACGGGGATCGGCGTCCTGATCGGGCGCACGGAGATCCTCGAGGACATGGAGCCGTTCCTCGGGGGCGGCGAGATGATCTCCAACGTGACCCAGGAGGGGTCCACCTGGGCCGACCTCCCCTGGAAGTTCGAGGCCGGAACCCCGCCGATCGCCGAGGCGATCGGGCTGGGCGCCGCCGCCGACTACCTGATGGCCGTCGGCCTCGAGGCGGTCCGCGCCCACGAGATCGAGCTGACCGCGTACATGCTCGATGCGCTGTCGCAGATCGAGGGGATCACGATCTTCGGCCCGCGCGAGGCCGCGGTGCGCGGGGGAGCGGTGTCGTTCCATCTCCCCGACCTGCATCCGCACGACATCGCGCAGCTGGTGGATCAGGAGGGCGTGTGCGTGAGGGCCGGCCACCACTGCGCCAAGCCGCTGATGCGCGTCCTCGGGGTGGGGGCCACGGCCCGGGCGAGCACCTATCTCTACAATTCGGTGGAAGAGATCGACGTATTCGTGCGCGCCCTGGGCAATGCCCGGGTCGCCTTGAGGTAGGGGAAGACGTGGGCGGCCTCGACGACCTGTACCAGGACCTGATCCTCGACCACTACCGGCGCAAGCGCGGCGAGGGGTCGCTGGACAACCCCACCGTGGCGGTCGATCAGAACAACCCCCTGTGCGGTGACGAGATCCACCTGGAGCTCGAGATCGTGAACGGCCGGGTGGCCGCGATCGCCCACACCGGCGAGGGCTGCTCCATCTCGCAGGCCTCGATGTCGATGATGAGCGAGGCCCTCGTCGGCAAGTCGCTCGAGGACGCGCTCGAGGTGGTCGAGCACTTCCGGATGGTGATGCACGGCTCCGAGCAGGGCGACGAGGACCGCCTGGGCGACGCGATCGCCCTGGAGGGCGTGGCCAAGTACCCGGTGCGCGTGAAGTGCGCGCTCCTGGGCTGGATGGCCGCCAAGGACGCGATCCAGACCTACCAGCGCGAGGAGGCGTAGCCGATGGTCACCGAAGACGAGATCCGCACCGCGATGAAGCAGGTCGAGGACCCCGAGCTCGGCGTCAACATCGTCAACCTCGGCCTCCTCTACGGCGTCAACATCGCCGAGGACGGCAAGGTGATCCTCGACATGACGCTGACCTCGATGGGCTGCCCGCTCACCGAGCAGATCCTCGGCGACTCCCGCGCGGCCCTCGAGCCGATCGAGGGCGTCACCGCCGTCGACGTGAACTGGGTCTGGGATCCCCCCTGGTCGCCCGAGGCGATGACCGAGGAGGGCAAGTTCCTCATGAAGGTGATGGGCTACTGAGCTCCCAGGCGCCCACCGAGCGCCCCCTGACGCTCGAGGAGAAGAAGGCCGCCGCGCGCGCCCGCGCACGCGCCGCGCGCCAGGCGGAGGCCGGCGGAGAGGCCTTCGTCACGGTCTCCCCCGCGGCCGCCGGGTACATCCGCTCCTCGGCCGCCGCCCAGGGCCGCCCCGAGGGCGTGCGCCTGCGCATCCTGGCCGGGGGCTGCTCGGGCCTGGAGTACAAGCTCGACCTCCTCGAGACCGGCGAGACGGCGGGGGCCGGCGACCGCGAGGTCGTCTCGAACGGCGTCACGATGCTCATGGACCTCAAGAGCGCGATCCACGTCACGGGGTCGGTCATCGACTACGAGGACGGCCTCCTGCGCCGGGGCTTCCGCATCAAGAACCCGAACGCCACCTCCACCTGCTCCTGCGGGGACAGCTTCGGGGCATAGCCCGTCTCCGGCCCGCCGCGTGATGCGCATCCCGGCCGGCCGGTCCGACACACGCAGGAGGAGGGAACATGGCGCCCACGGCGCTGATCATCCGCCATCGCACCCGGCCGGGCAGGCGCGATGAGGTTCGTGCGATCTGGGAGAGGCACATGGCTCCGGCCATCGCCGCCAACCCCGGCCACGAGGCCTACTTCTACTGCTTCGACACCGCCGATCCCGACGTGATCTGCGCCTTCCAGCAGTACTCCGGCCCCGACGCCGCCCGGGTGTTCCTCGAGACCCCGGCGTACCGCGACTACCAGGACGAGGTCGAGAGGCTGCTGCTCGGCCCGCCCGAGGTCACGAGCCTCGAACCCGTCTGGATCAAGCCCTCCCGCTGACGAGGCGATGCCGGCGTGATCCAGGTGGGTGCGGTGGATTCAGGCTCAGGTGGCGGGCGTCGCCAGTCCGTCGGCGGGGGCGGGGGCGATGTCGAGCTCGGGCACGCCGTCCACCAGGACCGCCCCGACGGCCGGCGCGGGCGAGGGTGAGGTCGCGGCCTGGATGAAGGCCCGCGGGATGTCCGACCCCCGCTGCCAGGCGATCAGGTAGGGGTAGGGGTTCACGCTGTCGCCGCCGCCGGGGTGGACCTCGAAGTGCAGGTGGGGCGGCGTGGTGATCGCCTGTCCCGTGTTGCCGAGGAAGCCGATCACCTGACCGGCGCTGACGCGGGCGCCCTCCACCGCCGCCGGGGCGTAGGCGGACAGGTGGGCGTAGTAGAAGGCGTTGCCCGCGTCGTCGGTCAGCCAGAGGCGGTTGCCGCCCAGCGTGTTGACGCCGACCTTCGACAGCGTGCCGTCGGCCACCGCGAGCAGCGGCGTGCCGCGCGGGGCGAAGAGGTCGTTGCCGTGATGCCAGCCGGTGCCGGCACGGGGCGCGCCGTAGTCGTCGGTGAAGCCGACGTCCCCGAGCACCGGGAAGACGTAGCCCGCGTCGGTGGGGATCGCGACGGCCGGCGCGTCACGGCGCGGCAGCCCGAGGGGCGACGCCGGCGCCAGGGGCGCGGCGGGGGCGGCGTAGGGCGTCGGAGCCGACGAGGGGCGGGGGCCGGCCGGAGCGCGCGCCGGCGCCCTGGGTGCGGCGGGCGCCGCCCGCGGCTCGGGCTCCGCCGCGGGTGCCGTGCCGGCGGTCGCCGAAAGGTCGAGGTGCCCGAGGACGAAGGGCTGGCCGATCACGACGGCGGCCTGCGGGTCGGTGACCTCCAGGCGCAGGCCGTTGGCGCGCACGCCGCCGGCGCCGTCGGAGACCTGCTCGAGGAACACCAGCGTCCCGATGCCTGCGACCTCGACGCGGCTCCCGGGGCCGGCCGCGACCGCGGCGCCGTTGACGACGAGCCCGGACACCGAGCCCTCACTCAGGCCGCTGGAACCCGCGGAGGCGCTGCGCGCCGACATCCGCAGGGAACCGATCGACACCCGCCCGTCGAGGATGCTGACGCCGCCGATCTGCACCGTCCCCTCGGCGGTGCCGTCGCCACCGCGGGTGCTCGCGCTCACGCTCACGCTGATGCTGCCGACCGTGCCGCCCCCGGCGGGCCGCAGCCCGGAGACGCTCGACGACCGGTCGGTCGGCCCGGTCGCAACGGCCGAGACGGCGCCCTGCGTGCCGATCGGAAGCAGCGCCGCGTACCCGACCGCCCGCGCGGCGGGAGGATCATCGCCCTGCGCGAGCGCGACGGTGCCGGCGAGTGCGACGGCGGCCAGGGCGGCCATCAGCGTTCGGAGGATCCTCACACCCGCCATCATTCCCGTCCGGGGTGGCCGCAGCAATGCGCCCGGGCGTAGGTTTCATCCGCCTCGATTGCGGGACCCTGCGCTTGTGCCCTTACAACGCACGGTGCTACCGTGCCCCATCGGATGGGGCTGCTGTCACGCCCTCCGTGCCCCGTAGTCGCGCAGGAGAATCGCTTTCTGAGACGCCCGCGTCACCTCGTAGCCATCGGCTTCGCCTCGATCCTCCTCGGCGCGCTTCTCGCGTTCGGGGCTTCGATCGCGACGACGGAACCGGCGGCGATCGAGGCGAAGCGCGCAGAGGTGGCACGGATCCAGTCGGATCTCGATGCCATCAACACCCAGGTCGAGGCCGCCGCCGAGGCCTACAACGGCGCGCGCTACGAGCTGGGCCAGGTGACCGGGCGGATCACGGAGAACACCGCCCTCACCAGGCAGACCGAGCGCGACCTCGAGGCCAGCCGCGCGGTCCTCGCCGACCGGCTCCGCGGGCTCTACGCCACGCCCGAGCCCAGCCTGGCCGAGGTGCTCATCGCGAGCGGCAGCATCACCGCGGCCGCCGACCAGCTCGAGCTCCTCGACCGCGTCGGCGAGCAGGACGCCCAGGTCGTGGGCGGCCTCCGCGACCACAAGGCGAAGCTCGCCGAGCTCCGGGCCCAGCTGGTCAAGGACAAGGCGACCGCCACGGCCGCCGTCGAGACCAAGGCGCGCGAGCAGGAGAAGGTCGAGACCCTCCTCGCCGAGCGCCAGTCGGTTCTGGACGACGCCAGCACCGAGCTCAAGGGCCTGCTGCGCGCTGAGGAGCAGCGCAAGGCGCGCGAGGCCGCCGCCGCCGCCGAGGTCGCCCGCCAGCGCCAGGCCGCCTCCGCCGTCGCGTCGTCGGGTCCCGCGACCGTCGCCCCGACCGCCGGCGCCGCCCCCGCCACCCCGCTTCCGAGCGGCAGCGGCAACGCCGCGGCCGCCAGCGTGGCCATGCAGTACCTCGGCGTCCCCTACGTCTGGGGCGGCGCCAGCCCGTCCGGCTTCGACTGCAGCGGCCTCGCCTCGTACGCCTATGCCGCGATCGGCAAGAGCGTCCCGCACTACACCGGGGCGATCTGGGCCGCCTTCCCGCAGGTTCCCTCGGGGCAGCTGCAGGTGGGCGACCTCGTCTTCTTCCACGGACTCGGGCACATGGGGATCTACCTCGGCGGCGACCAGTTCGTCCACGCCCCCCACACCGGCGACGTCGTGAGGGTGGCCCAGCTCTCGACCTACTCGGGCTACGTCGGAGCCGTCCGGCCCTAGTCCGGGCGCCTCCGCTCCGCCGTTCCTCAAGGGCGGCTCGCGGCGGGCCGACATAGTGGGTGATGGATCGTCGCCCTCCCATGCCCCCGCGGCGGGCCCTCACCTGGGCCCTCGCACTCGCCATGCTCTCCCCCGCCGCCCTCGCGGTCCCGGCCGCGAGCGCCGCGACGGCCGCCGAGCTGGCGCAGGCGCGAGAGCGGATCGACCGCACCTCGGCCGAGCTGGCCCAGGCGCGGACGCGCGCCGAGCGCGTCGGCGGGCCTGAGCTCGAGGCGCTGGAGCGGATCGAGCGGCGCCTGCAGGCGCAGAAGGACGCGCTCCTGGCGCTCGAGTCGGGTCTCGCGGCCCGCCATGCGGAGGAGTCGCAGCAGGCGGAGCCCGCGCCCGAGGAGCCGACGCCGGCCTCGCCGCGCGCCGGCAGCTCCGACGAGGCCCTCGTCGTCCTTCCCGAGCGGCCGGCCGCACCTGCCGCCGCGGCCGCGATCGGCGGCACCGCGCGCCCCCAGGAGACGATCCCGGCGGTCACCGGAAGCGACGCGGAGCTCACGAGCGGCATCGACGGCTATCTCGCCTCGAAGGCGAGCCCCCTCACCGGCCTCGGAGCGGTCTTCGTGACCGAGTCGCGCGCCGTCGGCCTCGATCCCCGCTTCCTGGTCGCCATCAGCGGGGCCGAGACCAGCTTCGGCACCTACGGCCCCTCGCAGGGAATCCACAACCCGTTCGGAATGGGTCCGGGCATCGTCTACGCCTCCTGGTCGGAGGCGATCGGGGCCGCCGCACGCAACCTCGGCGGAGGTCTCTACCTCGGCGACGGCCGGGTGACGATCGGCGCCATCCAGCAGCGCTGGGCGCCGAACGGAGCCTCGAACGACCCGACCGACCTCAACAGCAACTGGGCGCGCAACGTCAGCACCTACTACACCGAGCTCGGCGGCGACCCCCTCGGGGCCGTCTTCACGCGCGGGCCCGCCGTGGCCGCCGCGATCGCCTCCACCGGCGTCGCGCAGCGGATCCCGGTGGTCCCCAACCAATACGGGCTGCCCGTGGCCGCGCCGGTGATCGGCAGCTCCGGCCGCGGGCCCGACGCCGCCCAGGAGGCGCTGTCGGTGCTCGGTGCCGACTGGGCCGATGGCGGCCACGAGCGCCGGGCCGGCTTCGACGACGCCGGACTGGTGCGCTGGGCCTACGCCGAGCAGGACATCGACCTGCCGTCCGGGCTCGCCGCCCTGGCGAGGACCGGCACGGCGACGGCCCCCGAGGACCTGGACGCCGGCGACGCGGTCTTCTTCTCCGACGAGGCGGGCAGGATCGTGCACACCGGCCTCTACGTCGGCGGCGGGCAGTTCGTCCACGCGCCCGGTGAGGGCTCGGTGGTGCGCCTCTCCTCGCTCTACGACCCGGTGCACGCCACCGCGTACGCCGGCGCGCGGCGGTACTGAGCCGGGCCGTCTAACCTGGAGCGGTGCGCCGCGCCACCCCGCTCTCCCTCTCGCTCCTGATCGCCGCCACGGCCCTCGGAGCCGCGCCGGCCGCCGGCGCCTCACGGATCCCGCCCTTCGAGGCCCTGGTGCGGCCCCTGAGCGCCGGCGAGCGCGCCGACATGACGCCGAGCGTGTGGCGGCGGGGCTGCCCGGTGGCGCTGTCCCAGCTGCGCCACGTGAGCCTGCCCTACATCGGGTTCGGCGGTCGCGCCCGGCGCGGCGCGCTGGTGGTCAACGCCTCCGTCGCGGGCGAGGTGGTCGGCGCCTTCCGTGAGCTCTACCGGGCGCGCGTGCCCATCCGGCGGATGCGCCCGATCCAGGCCTACGGCGGTGACGACTTCGCCAGCATCGAGGCCGACAACACCTCGGCGTTCAACTGCCGCCCGGCCACGGGCTCGTCGAACTGGTCCCAGCACGCCTACGGCCTGGCGATCGACATCAACCCGATCGAGAACCCGTACGTCTCCGGGGGCCGTACGTCGCACCCGGCCAGCGTCCCCTACCTCGACCGCTCGCGGGTGCGCCCCGGCATGGCCGTACCGGACGGGACGCTGGTGAGGGCCTTCGAGTCGCGCGGCTGGGAGTGGGGCGGCCGCTGGAGCGGGACCCTGGACTACCAGCACTTCTCCGCCTCCGGCGGATAGCCGCCCGTGCCCGCGCTGCCGCTGCGCCTGCAGCCCTCGGCCGGCTCGCTGGCGGCGGGCTTCGACCGCATCCGCGCGGAGCTGCGGATCCCGGAGGCCTTCAGTCCGGAGGCCGAGACGCAGGCGCGCGCAGGCCTGGTCGCGGAGGGACCGCGCAGCGACCGCCGGGACGTCCCCCTGCTCACGATCGATCCACCGGGCTCGCGCGACCTCGACCAGGCCCTCGCGATCGCCCCGCGCGCCGAGGGCGGCTACCGCGTGCACTACGCGATCGCCGACGTCGCGGCGCTCGTCGCGCCCGAGGGGCCGATCGACGCCGAGGCGCGCGAGCGGGGAGTCACGATCTACATGCCCGACCGGCGCATCCCGCTCCATCCGACCGCGCTGAGCGAGGGCAGCGGGAGCCTCCTGCCCGGCGTCGACCGTCCGGCGCTCCTGTGGACGATCGACCTCGACCCGGCCGGCTCCCCGCTCATGGCGGCCGTGGAGCGCGCGGTGGTCCGCAGCCGGCGGGCGCTGGGCTACGCGGAGGCCCAGGCCGCCATCGAGGTGGGCGGGGCGCACGACCCGACGCTCGGATTGCTGCGCGAGGTGGGCCTGCTGCGCATCGCCATCGAGCAGGCGCGTGGCGGCGTGAGCCTCACCGTGCCCGTGCAGGAGGTCGTGCGCGACGGGACCTCGTACGCCCTGCGCTACGAGGCCACCCTGCCGGTGGAGGACTGGAACGCCCAGATCTCACTGCTCACGGGGATCTGCGCGGCCGATATCATGGCCCACGGCGGAATCGGCCTCTTCCGGACCCTCGATCCGGCCGAGCCCGCCGATCTCGGGTCTCTGCGCCGCAGCGCCCTCGCGTTGGGGGTCTCCTGGCCGGAGGGCGCGCGCTATCCGGACGTCGTGCGCGCGCTCGACACCTCCCGGCCGGCCGACGCCGCCTTCGCGGTGAGGGCGACCCGGCTCTTCCGCGGAGCGGGCTACGCGGCCTGGCGGCGGGCCGATGGCGACCGGCCCCCGGTGCACGCCGCCATCGCCTCACGCTACGCCCACGTGACCGCGCCCCTGCGGCGCCTGGCCGACCGCTTCGCCAACGAGATCGTCCTGGCGCTCTGCGCCGGCGAGGAGCCGCCCGCCTGGGTCCTGCGGGCGCTGCCGGAGATCCCCGGACTGATGGCCGCGGCGGGCGGGCGCGAGCGCCAGGCCGAGCGGGCCTCCGTGGACCACGTCGAGAGCGCCCTCCTCGCCCGTCGCGTCGGCGAGGTCTTCTCTGGCATCGTGGTCGATGTGCGCGAGGGCCGCGCGATCGTGCAGCTGGCCGATCCGGCGGTCGTGGCGCCGCTCGAGGGCGACGGGGCGGTGCCCGGTGAATCGGTCGCGGTCCGCCTCACCCACGCCGACCCGGCCGACCGCAGCGTGAGGTTCAGCCGGGCCTAGAGTCGCCGGGCACCCAGAGGACGTCGCCACCCGCGTCGCGGTTGGCCGAACGGGCCAGGATGAACAGCAGATCCGAGAGCCGGTTGAGGTAGGCGAGCGACTCGGGCGTGATGGCCTCGGCGTCCGCGAGCGCGACCACCGCGCGCTCGGCCCGGCGACAGACCGTGCGGGCGTGGTGCAGGGCGGCGGCCCCCGGGCTGCCGGCCGGGAGGATGAAGCTCGTCAGGTCGGGCAGCTGGTCGTTGACCTCGTCGCACCACCGCTCGAGGCGCTCCACCTGGCCCGGGTGCACGCGCAGGCGCCGCTCGCCCGGGTCGCCCGGCGGCACGCAGAGGTCCGCGCCCAGGTCGAAGAGGTCGTTCTGCACCAGCGCGAGCCAGCCGTCGACCGCCGGCGCCAGGCCCTGGGCGCGCGCCACCCCGACGACGGCGTTCAACTCGTCAACGTCACCGAAGGCGACGACGCGGGCGCTGGTCTTGCGCGTGCGGCTCATGTCGCCGAGGTGGGTGTCCCCCTCGTCGCCGAGCCGGGTGTAGATGCGGGTGAGGCGGACCACACCCGCGACTATAGGGAGCTGGGCGGGAGGCCCGTCCCTACTCCGCCGACATCAGGTTGACCGTGAAGAAGATCAGGCCCGTGCAGTCGCGCGCGGCCCCCACACCGGTCAGCCGGTACTCGCGGGCGAGCATGTTGGCCCGGTGGGCGGGGCTGTCGAGCATCGCCTGGAAGGCCTCCGTGGCACTCGGGGCCATCGCGATGTTCTGCGCCCCCGAGCGGCCGTGCGCCCAGGCCATGCCGCCCCCCGAATGGGCGAAGCGCGCCCCGCGCGCCATCGCGAGGCTCTTCTTGCGCCCCTGCCGCAGGAGCTCGGCCTGCTTGACGACCTTCGGCACGTTCTCGGCGCGCCGCTGGGCGTTGATCAGACCAGTCAGGACGGCCTCGTCACCCGGCGAGACGACCGGCTTGCACGCCGTCGCCGCGCCGGCGCCGGTCGGAAGGAGTCCGACACAGATACCGGCCGTGGCCAGAGCTATTCCCGCACGCAGGGTTCCGCGCATCCATCGTCCTCCCGGGTCGGTGGCACATCATCCGGGCGCCTCAGGGCACTCGGCGACCCTACGGAAGCCCGACAGGGGTCTCAAGGATGGTTGCGTTTTCCTCACAACTCGCCTGGAAATAGCGTGAATCGCAACTGGACGGGTGCACCCTGCGGAGGGGTGCGAACTTAGGAGAAACATTCATCCCGACCACGAGCGGACGAATCGGAGGGCCTGCTCACGGGTGCGCAGCACGCCCACCGTCTGCCCCTCGCGCAGCGCGTCGAGCAGGGGCACGAGCCAGGGCCCGGGCTCGCGGCCGAGCTCGCGCGCCACCTCGTCGCCCGGAAGGAGGGGTCGCTGGGCCGGCCGGTCGGCGAGGGCGAAGTGCGCGTCCATCACCTCGCGCGCCAGCACCAGATGGCGCGCGATCGCCGACTCGGAGGTGCGCGGGCCGCGCGTCGCCAGGCGATCGGCGACCGACAGCACGATGATCTCCACCTCCGACGGAGCCGTCAGGCGCAGGTAGCGATCGATCTGGCGCAGCGAGAGCGGTGTGCGATGCACCATGAACCCCAGGGGCAGGTGCCAGCGCACGCCGCGGACGACGGCCTCGCGCAGGCGGGAGGAGGTGCGCAGGCGGCGCAGCAGGGCGTCGGCCATCTCGGCGCCGATCCGGTCGTGCCCCTGGAAGGTCACCCGGCCCTCGGGCGTCACGCCCCGGGTGGCGGGCTTGGCCATGTCGTGCAGCAGGGCCATGAGCATCAGCCCGCCACGCGCCGTGAGCTCGTCGGCGAGCGGCTCTCCCATCGCGGCCTGGACGCGGGCGGCCCGGCCGCGGAAGACGGGCTCGGGATCGTCGGCCGTCTGCCGGGCGTGCTCGACCACCTCGAGGACGTGGCCGAGCACGTCGTGGTGGTGGTAGGCGCTCTGATCCATGCCGCGCGACGCCTCGAGCTCGGGGACGAGGGCCCCGAGGACGCCGATCTCGTCGAGGAGCCGGAAGGCGGCGTCGGGGAGCGGCAACGAGACGATCCGCCCGAGCTCGTCGGCCAGGCGCTCTCCGGGCGAGGACCAGATCAGCGGTGCGTCGCGGCGGGCGACGGCGGCGGTGGCGGCGTCGACGTGGAAGCCGGTCTGGCCGGCGATCCGCGCGAGGCGCAGCATGCGCACCGGGTCGTCGGAGAACGAGGTGTCGCCCACCATGCGCAGCCGCCGCTCGGCGATGTCGCGCAGCCCGCCGTGCAGGTCGACGATCGCCATGTCGGGCTGGACCGGCAGCGCGAGCGCGTTGATCGTCAGATCGCGGCGCGCGAGGTCCTCCTCGATGCTCGCGCCCTGGAGCGGCGTGATGTCGATCTGGAACGGGAGACCGCGACCCTGCACGCGCCAGGCGCCGAAGGCCCGCGAGAGGCGGAAGCGGTTCGCTCCGTGGGCGCGGCAGAGCGCGGCGGCCGCCGCCGCGGCGTCCCCGGGCACCGCGACATCGAGATCGACGGCCGCGGGGCGCCCCATCAGCGCGTCGCGCACGCTCCCGCCGACGACCCACGCGTCGCCCTCGAGGGGCGCCAGCGGGGCGAGGAGGGCATCGAGGCCGGCCGGCCTCACCCCTCGTGCACCCGCGGCACCCGCGGGCCCACGGCGCAGGTCACCTCGTAGTTGATCGTGCCCCTCCAGGCGGCGACCTCCTCTGCGGTGATGCGCTCGTCCGCACGCGCACCGATCAGGACCACCTCCTCGCCCACCCCCTCGGCGCCCTCGGGTCCGAGATCGACCGTCAGCTGGTCCATCGAGATCGTCCCCACCACGGGGACCCGGCGCCCGCCGGCGAGCACCTGCGCCCGGCCCGAGAGGGAGCGCGCGTAGCCGTCGGCGTAGCCGACCGGCACCGACGCCACCCGGGTGCCGCGGGCCGCGCGCCACACCCGCCCGTAGCCCACGCTCTCGCGCGAGCGCAGCGTCTTCACCGACGCCAGGTAGGAGGTCCAGGACATCGCGGGGCGCAGATCGTGAGCGGCCGGGTCGCCGCCGAAGGGAGAGCAGCCGTACAGGGCGATGCCGCAGCGCACCATGTCGAACGCGGCCGAGGGCTGGCGCAGCGTCGCGGCGGAGTTGGCGGCGTGCACGAGGGCGCCGGGGAAACGGTCGCGCATCCCGGCGACGGCCGCGCGGAAGCGCACCAGCTGCTCTCCCATGAAGGAGGCGTTCTCGCCCTGCGTCTCGTCGGCGGTGGCGAAGTGGGTCATGAGGCCGGCGACGCGGATCGCGTCGCCGGCCGCGGCCGCCGCCTCGATCAGCGCGGAGAGATCCTCCGGACGCGCGCCGAGCCTCCCCATGCCGGTGTCGAGCTTCAGATGAACGCCGGGGGCTCCGGCGGCCCGCGCGGCCGCGACGGCCTCGGGGGTCCACGCCGTCACCTCGGCGCCGGCCGCCGCCGCCCGCGCCCACTCGGAGCCCGCCAGCGGGCCCATGACCAGGATCGGCACGTCGAGACCCGCCGCCCTCAGCTCCTCCGCCTCGCTCACGGCGGCGACGGCGAGGCGGTCCGCACCGCCCTCGAGGGCGGCCCGCGCCACCGGTGCCGCCCCGTGCCCGTAGCCATCGGCCTTCACCACCGCCATCAGGCGTGCCCCGCCCGCGGCGCGTGCCAGGACGCCCGCGTTGTGGCGTATCGCTCCCAGGTCGATCCGGGCGACGGCCCGGTCGGCGCTCACGGGCGCCCCTCGCGGAGTGCCTCGGGGAGCGCCTCGAGCACGTCGGAGGCGATCGTGCCGTCTCCGCGGCCGGCCAGCTCACCGGCACGGGCGTGGACAGCGACGGCGCAGGCGGCGGCGGCGAGCGGCTCCATGCCCTTCGACAGGAACGCGGCGATCGTCCCCGTGAGCACGTCGCCGGTGCCCGCGGTGGCGAGCGCGGGCGAGCCCCCCGCGTTCACGACGACCTCGCCGACGGGCGATGCGGTGATCGTCGCCCGCCCCTTCAGCACCACGACGGCGCCGGAGCGACGCGCCAGCTCCCGGGCGCATGCCAGCCGGTCGGCGTCCACGTCGGCCCGCCCGCGCCCGAGCAGCCGGGCGGCCTCGCCCGAGTGGGGGGTGAGCACGGTCGGCGCGCGCCGGCCCGCGATGCGCTCGGGGGAGTCGCCCAGGTGCCACAGGCCGTCGGCGTCGAGCACCAGGGGGTGCTCCAGCCGGTCGATCAGGGCGTGCACGGCCTCGGTGGTGGCGGGCGCGCGCCCCACGCCGGGCCCGAGTGCGACGGCCGACGCGCGGCCGGCCTGGGCCAGCACCGCGTCGATGGAGCCCGGTGCCAGGTGGCCGTCGTCATCGGGGACACCGGCGCACATCACCTCGAGCAACTGCGCGGCCACGACCGGCTGCACCGCCGCCGGCGTCGCCACCACCACGAGCCCGGCGCCCGCGCGCAGAGCGGCGCGCGCGGCCAGGCAGGCGGCTCCGGTCATGCCCGGCGCGCCGGCGACCACGAGCACCGAACCCGACGCGTACTTGTCCGAGCCGGCGCCCTTGTGCGGCACCGCGGCCGCCGCGTCCGGGTGCGCGAGCCAGGCGGCCGGATCGAGGGTCACGACCGCGGGCACCCCGATGTCGGCGACCACGACCCGACCGGCCATCGCGGCGCCCGGCGTCACCCGCAGGCCCACCATGTCGCCGTGGAAGGTGACCGTCAGGCCGGCGCGCACGCAGGCCCCCTCGACACGGCCGGTGTCGGCCTCGACGCCCGAGGGGATGTCCAGGGCCACCACCGGCCCGGCGTGGACGTCGATCCAGGCGATCGCCGCGGCCGCGGCCTCGCGCGGAGCGCCCACCGCCCCGGTGCCCAGCAGTGCATCGACCACGACCGCGTCGGCCGGCGGCGGGTCGGCGGCGGCCAGGTCCTCCACCTCGATCCCGACGCTCGCGGCGATGGCCGCCATCACCGCGGCGTCGGGCGTACGCGGGGGGGAGCCGCCGGGCGCGAGCACGCGGACGGCGAGCCCCGCCTCCTGGAGGTGGCGTGCCACCACCATTCCGTCGCCGCCGTTGTTGCCGGTGCCCACCACCACGAGGGCGGCGGTGGCCGCGGGATGGGCGGCGCGGATCGCCTCGGCGGCGGCCAGGCCGGCGCGCTCCATCAGGAGGATCGACGGGATCGCGTGCTCCTGTGAGGCGCGCCGATCCGCTTCCCGCATGGCCGCGGCGTCGAAGAGCGGGGTGCAGCCCGGCAGGGGCGCCGGGCCGGATGGGCGGGCGATGGCCACACCGCATCCTTTCACGGACGGACCGCCGGCTTCGGGATCAGCCCTCGGCGATGGCGAAGGCGATCGCCGAGTCGCGCCCGTGCGTGAGCGAGATGTGGACCTCCCCGACGCCCAGGGCGGCACCGCGCTCGGCATAGCGCCCGTGCAGGGCGATGCTCGGAGCGCCGCGGCCGCGCACCACCTCCACCTCGCGCCACCGGGTCATGCCGATGCCCAGGGCCTTGCCGACCGCCTCCTTGGCGGCGAAGCGCGCGGCGAAGTGCTGAGGAGGGAACTTGCGCGAGAGGCAGTAGGCCGCCTCCGCGGGCGTGAAGCACCGCTCGGCCAGCCGCGGGCGCTTCGCGAGGGCAGCGGCGAAGCGGTCGATCTCGACCACGTCCACGCCGACCCCCACGATCGCCAAAGCCTCAGCCTCTACTCGACGGTGACGGTCTTGGCGAGGTTGCGCGGCTGATCCACGTTCAGCCCGCGCTCGCGCGCCAGCCCGTAGGCGAAGATCTGCAGGGGGATCACCGCGGCGATCGGCGACAGGAGCGCCGGCGTGCGGGGCGCCCAGAGGACGTCGTCGGCGTGGCGCTCGATCTCCTCGTTGCCCTCGGTGGCGACCGCGATCACCCGCGCCCCGCGCGCCCGGACCTCCTGGATGTTCGAGACGACCTTGTCGAAGACGTGGCCGTCGGTCGCGACGACGACGACCGGGGAGCCCTCCTCGAGCAGGGCGATGGGGCCGTGCTTCATCTCGCCCGCCGGGTAGGCCTCGGTGGGGATGTAGCTGATCTCCTTCAGCTTCAGCGCGCCCTCGAAGCACACCGGGACGCCCACGTGGCGGCCGAGGTAGAGGAAGAAGGGCCGGTCGGCGTAGGTGGCGGCGGTCGCCATCACCTGCTCCGGGGCGGAGGAGGCCAGATAGGCCTCCACGACGTCGGGCACCTTGCGCAGCTCGTCGGCGAGGTCGAGCGCCCCGGCCGAGGTGAGCGCCCACTTGAGGCGCCCGAGCTTCAGGGCCAGCAGAGAGAGCGCCATCACCTGGGCGGTGTGGGTCTTGGTTGCGGCGACGCCGATCTCGAGGCCCGCGCGGGTGTAGAGCACGCCGTCGGCGTCACGCGTGGCCTGCGAGCCCATGATGTTGGTGAGCGCGACCACGTGCGCTCCGCGCTCGCGGGCGACGCGCATGGCGGCGAGCGTGTCGGCCGTCTCGCCGCTCTGGGTGATGCCGATGATCAGGTCGCCGGGGCCGGCGAGGCAGGTCCGGTAGCGGTACTCGGAGGCGACCTCGACGTGCACCGGGATCCGCGCCCAGTCCTCGATCAGGTACCTGCCGACGAGACCGGCGTGGTAGGAGGTGCCGCAGGCGACGATGTGGATCCGCTCCACGCGCGCGAGCGTCGGATCGTCGAGACCGAGGCCGGGGAGCTCGACCGAGCCGTCGGGGCGCAGGCGGTCGCCGATCGTGTCCCACAGCGCCGACGGCTGCTCGTGGATCTCCTTGAGCATGAAGGTCTCGTAGCCGCCCTTCTCGGCGGCGTCCTCGTCCCAGTCGACCCGCTCGACGGCCCGCTCGGGGAGGGGACCGGCGCCGTTCCAGACCGTGTGGTGATCGGCCTCGAGCACGACCACCTCGTCGTCCTCGATGATCATCACGTCCCGGGTCTCGCGCAGGAACGCCGGGATCGCGGAGGCCACGAAGCGCTCGCCGTCGCCCACCCCGAGCACCAGCGGGCACTCGCGGCGGGAGGCCACCAGGCGGCCGGGCTCCGCCACGTGGGCCGCCACGAAGGCGAAGTGGCCGCCCAGGCGCGGCAGCACGGCGCGCACGGCCGCGGCGATGTCGCCCTCGTAGGCGCGGGCGATGAGGTGGGGGATCACCTCGGTGTCGGTGTCGGAGGTGAACACGACGCCCTGGTTCTGCAGCTCCGAGCGGAGCTCGAGGTAGTTCTCGATGATCCCGTTCATCACGACCAGAACCGAGCCGTCGGAGCTGGAGTGCGGGTGGGCGTTGGCGGTGGTCACCCGGCCGTGGGTGGCCCAGCGGGTGTGACCGATGCCGGCCGTGGCGGTCGAGCCGATGTTCAGGCCCGCGGCCTCGCGCAGCTGGGAGAGGTTGCCGACCGCCCGGACAGACTCGGCGATCCCGTCCGTCGCGTCGAGCAGCGCGAACCCGGCCGAGTCGTACCCCCGGTACTCGAGCCTCTCGAGCCCCGTGAGGATGAGCTCACGGCAGGGGCGCCCGCCGACATACCCGATGATCCCGCACATACGCGCTTCCTCCCGCAGGTTCCGTGGGCCGTGCGCGGCCCCGGTGGCTCAGCCTCAATCCGTCGCAGATCGTGGATGCGGGGCGCGAAAGCCCCGTGTGGGGCGGGATTCGGGGCCGCACCCGGAGGGTGACCCCTCGGGTTGCCCCGAATCCCGCATCCACGCGAGGGATTTCGCGCATCCGCGCCGCGAGATCGACGGATTGAGGCTCAGGGTAGCGGGCTTCCGAGGTCGCGCTCGACAACCTCGACGATCGTCTGGCACCACCGGTCGCAGTCCTCGACCGTTGGCGCCTCGACCATCACCCGAACGAGCGGTTCGGTGCCCGATGGGCGCACGACGACCCGGCCGTCCTCGCCCAGGACCCGCTCGCACTCGCGCACCGCCTCCCACACGGCGCCGGCCCCGGCGAGCTCCGCCTTGCGCGCGGCGTGGACGTTGACCAGCTTCTGCGGGAGCCGCTGCATCACCGCGCCGGCAGTCGCCAGGTCCTCGCCGCGCGCGAGCAGCGCGCCCAGCAGGTGAAGGGCCGCCGCGACGCCGTCGCCCGAGGGTCCGTGGGCCAGGTTGATCAGGTGCCCGCTCTGCTCCCCGCCGAGGACGTAGCCGCCATCGCGCATCTCCGCGAGGACGTAGCGGTCGCCGACGTCGGTCCAGCGGACCTCGATGCCGGCGGAGGCCATCGCGCGCCGGAAGCCGAGGTTGGTCATGGTGGTCGTGACCACCGCGTCGCGGGCCAGCGCGCCGCGCGCGCGCAGGTCGAGCGCGCAGATGGCCAGGATCTGGTCGCCGTCGACCGGCGTGCCCGAGGCGTCCACCGCGAGAGCGCGGTCGCCGTCACCGTCGAACGCGAGGCCCAGGTCGGCTCCCACCGCCCGCACGACCTCGCCGACCAGGGCGAGGTCGGTGGATCCGCAGCCGTCGTTGATGTTCACGCCGTCGGGATCGACCCCGATCAGCGTCACGCGCGCGCCGAGGCGCTCGAAGATCTCGGGGGCGGTGACCGCGGTGGCGCCGTGGGCGCAATCGAGCACCACGGTCATGCCCGACAGATCGACCGGGCAACGGCGCAGCACCGACTCGACGTACTCGGTGCGCCCGCCGTCCCAGGCGGTGATGGAGCCGAGGTCCGCGCCCTCGGGGCGCTCACCCTCGGAGTCGAGATCGGCCTCCACGGCGGCCTCCGCCGCGTCGGCGAGCTTGAACCCGTCCGCCCCGAAGAGCTTGATGCCGTTGTCGGCGAAGGGGTTGTGCGACGCGCTGATGACCGCTCCGGCGGCGGCGTCGGACCCCGCGACCAGCTCGGCCACGGCCGGCGTCGGGATGACCCCGAGCAGGACGGCGTCGGCGCCGGCGCTGGCGAGTCCGGCAGCCAGGGCACCCTCGAGCATCGGCCCGCTGCGGCGCGTGTCCCGGCCGATCATGACCCGGGAACCCGGAGGGAGACCGCCCCCGAGCGCGCGCCCGATGGCGAGCGCGAGCTCGGGTGTCAGCTCACGATTGGCAACGCCCCGGACGCCGTCCGTTCCGAACAGCTTCCGAGACGGCGCTGAAGCCCCGCGAGGCGTCGGGCGACTACCTCTTCGAGAACTGCGGGCGCTTACGGGCGCCCTTGAGGCCGGCCTTCTTGCGCTCCTTGATGCGGGCGTCCCGCGTCAGGAAGCCCTCGCGCTTGAGGTCGGTCCGCATGCTCTCGTCGACCGTCAGGAGCGCCTTGGCGATGCCGTGGCGCAGCGCGCCGGCCTGGCCGGAGACGCCGCCGCCGTGCAGGAGCGCGGAGACGTCGAAGCGGCCCTCGGTGGCCGTCGTCGCGAACGGGGCGCGGGCGCGGGTGACGAGGACGGCACGGCCGAAGAACTCGTCGATCGGGCGGCCGTTGCAGGTGACCACGCCGGTTCCGGGGGTCAGGGTGACCCGCGCGACGGCGTTCTTGCGCTTGCCGGTGGCCCGGTAGCGCACAGCGGTCTGGGCGTCGGTGCTCACGCGGGAACCTCCGCGACTCGGGTGAGGCGCAGCGGCTCAGGCTGCTGGGCGGTGTGCGGGTGGTCGGGACCGGCGTAGATCTTCATCTTCATGAGCTGCGCCCGGCCGACGCTGTTCTTGGGGAGCATGCCGCGGACGGCCTTGCGGAGGACCTCCTCCGGCTGGCGCGCGAGCTGCTCGCCGAGGCTCCGGCTCTTGATGCCGCCCGGGTAGCCCGAGTGGCGCCAGTAGAGCTTGTCCTTCAGCTTGTTGCCGGTGACCGTGATCTTCTCGGCGTTGACGACGATGACGAAGTCGCCCGTGTCGCAGTGGCGCGTGAACCACGCCGAGCGCTTGCCGGACAGGGTTTCCGCGATGATCGAGGCGAGGCGCCCGAGGTTCTGGCCCTCCGCGTCGACGATGTACCAGCGGCGTTCGACGGTGCCGGGCTTTGCGCTGAGTGTGCTCACGGGCCGGAAGTGACCTCCACCTGCATGACGACGCGGCGAACGAGCGCCGCGAGAACGACCGCGGAGTCTAGGAAAGAGCGAGGACTCCCGCAAGGCGATGTCCGGGATGCGCTGGACTTCGCCCTCTCTGACGGTTACAAATGGTACACCGGGTAACAGTTGAAGGGAGTCCTCCGTCCCTCGGGGCGGCAGACCAGAATGGAAACGCGTTCGGTAAGCCGCTGCGTCGCGATCGCCGCACACGGCAAGAGGTGCCAGCAGAGCCCCTTCCGGGGGAGCCCGTACTGCTGGCACCACACGCAGAGCCGCAAGATCTGGGCCCCGAGCCGGCCGCTCGGCTCCACCTCCGCCTCCAACAGCCCGGCCGCCCCCCGCGGCGCCGCGCCCGACACCCTCCCCGCCGAGGCCGAGCGCCGTGCCGGCGTGGACCGTCGCGCCGGCGAGGACCGCCGCACCGGCTGGGCCGCCGACGAGGCCATGGGCCGGAGGCTGATCGACGCCCTCGGCCCCGAGCGCGTCGCCGAACTGGTCGACTTCCTGGAGAGCCCCGCCGACGGCGCCTACCTCCTGGTCCGCGACGAGAGCGGCCTCCTCAGCGAACGAAGCATCTCCGAACGACCCACCCGGCGGCGCAACTCCGCATAGCTGCGCTCAGGCGGCGTACTCGACGTCGTCGCGGTAGGCGTCCCAGGCCGCCGAGTACTCCATGACCCGGGCGACCTCGGCGACCAGCGCGTCGTCGTAGCCGGCGCGCTTCAGCAGGTGGAAGCCCATCTCCATGCCTGACGCGATGCCGCCCGCGGTGACGATGCGCCCGGCATCCACCACGCGCGCGCGGCTGATCGTGCAGGCCGGGGCGATCTCGGCGAGCCGGTCGATCGGCACCTTGCCGGCGGGCCCGGCCTCGACGCGGTCGGGCTCCTTGCGGTTGGTGGCGGTGACGCCGTCGAGCAGCCCCATCACCCCGTAGATCCATGAACCGGTGCACACGCTCGTGAGCAGCGTCTCCTGCGGTTGCGAGGAGATGAACTCGTGAAGGCGCCGATTGCGCATCTCCTGGCGCGTACCGAAGCCACCGGGGATCAGGAAGGCGTCCATGGCCGGGCGGTCGGAGAAGCAGTAGTTCGGAAGCACCGTGAAGCCGGCCTGAGCCTGCACCGGCCGGCCGGAGTCGGCGATGAGGAAGGCGTCGAGCTCGGGATCGAAGCGTCGCGCGACCGAGAACACGCCGTGGGGCGCGGCGAAGTTGACGATCTCCGCGTCCTTGAACACATAGATGCCGAGCCGGAAGCCGGCGGTCGGGGAGCTCATGGATCCTCCATCATCGTGGGGGTGGGGCGTGAGAGGAGGCGGGCGGCGGCGGCGCGGGCGCGGGCGGCCGGATCCGCGGTGCCCTCGACGAGGGCGCAGACGATGGCCCCCTCCACCAGCAGGAAGAGATCGGCGGCCGCGGCGGCCGGTTCGGCGAGCCCGGCCTCGGCGCAGATCGCCCCGAGGTGCTCGGCCAAACGCTCCTCGTGAAGGCGCACCGCGCCGCGCGCCGGGTGCGCGGGGTCTGCGATCTCGGCCGCCGCATTGAGGAAGGCGCAGCCCCGGAAGTCGTCGGAGGAGAACCACTCCGCCAGCGCGTCGAACACGGCGAGCGGCCGATCGGCCGGCTCCGGCGAGATCCGCTCGACCGCCTCGGCGAACCACGCCCGCCACCGACCGTCGCGCCGCTCGAGGAACGCGAGCACCAGGGCATCCTTGGACGGGAAGTGCCGGTAGAGGGTGGCCTTCGCGACGCCCGCATCGGCGATCACCGAGTCCACCCCCACCGCCCGGATGCCCTCGCGGTAGAAGGAGGCGGATGCCGCATCGAGGATCCGCTCGCGGGCGGACCTGGCTGAGGTGGTCACCGGCCGACCATAAGACAGACAGGTCTGTCTCGTCTAGCCCCGCGCCGGGGTACACGTCCAATTGGACCTCAAGCGTTCGTCCAATTGGACGAACTCCCCAGAAGGCCTGCAAAGACCGGGTTCCGCACGATCACCTGGACTTCGCCTTGCTCGGGACGACGCTCGGCCACCTCGGAGTGCGACCACTTCGGAGCTCGGCCACTTCGCCTTGCTCGGGACGGAGTGGTCTCACTCCACCCTGCTCAGGACGGAGCTGAACCACCCCGAAGCTGAACCACCCCGAAGCTGGGCCACCCCGGAGAAGCTGGGCCACCCCGGAGAAGCTGGGCCACCCCGGAGCTGGGCCACCCCGAAGCTCGACCACTTCGGAGCTCGACCGCCCCGAAGCTCGACCACCCCGAAGCTGAACCACTTTGGAGTGGTCGTGGCCCCACTCCTCGGGACGATCGTCTGGGGCGTCCATGGCACGCGGCCCGGGAGTACGACCTGCTCGGGACGGAGTGGTTCTGGCCCCACTCTTTGGGACGATCGTCTGGGGCGTCCATCAGAACGCCTTACCCGGACGTGCGTTCACGCACTGATCTCCCACTTGCGGGGAGATCAGGGCGACAAAATGGCCCCTGGCCGGGGCCATTTTGATTCCGCTCCTCCGGGCTTCGCCCGGGGTACGTCGCGGTACAGCAATCTCAGTGGTCCGAAGACGACGAACCCTGTTTCAGGCTTCAGCCTTCACCCACGTAGAAGCCTGGGAGGCCGCTGGCGCGCAACCCGCGGCGATCCAGGTCGGTCTTCATGGTGCCTTTGATCTTCGGATCGTCTGTGGCGCGCAATCCGAGGTGGTCGCGACATGGAAGCAGGCGCGGCGCGATGTGATCGTGTGGGCGTAGCCCCCGGAATCGTCCTGTGTGGCCGTCCCTGGTGCCTGATCGTCTCGGTGTTCCAGAGGCCGTCCCCGCCGAAGGCGGTGCCTGCTGGGTGCAAATCGCCTCGGTAGAGGCGATTTGCCGCCCTGATCTCCCCGCAAGAGGGAGATCAGTGCGTTGACGCACGTCCGAGGACCGATCGCGTCCCCGGCACGGCCATCGTCCCGCGCAAAGGGAGTGGGACCACTCCGTCCCGCGCAAAGCGGAGTGAGACCACTCCGTCCCGGCAAAGCGGAGTGAGACCACTCCGCCCACGCCCCAGGGGATCAGCCTCGGCGGCGTTGAGCGGACCTCTGCGCTTCCAGGCGTCTCCGGTCGCGGCCGCTCGGGCGGCCGTGCATGTCGGCGCCCGGGGCGGGGGCGAGGCGGCGCTGCTCCCTCTCGCGCTCGCGCTTCTCCCGGCTCTCGGGTGTCTCGTCGTAGAGGAGTGCTGCGGCGGCGGCCGATCCGCGGCGCTCGCCGAGTGCCCGGACGATGACGGTGAGCGTGGAGTCGGCGATCGTGATCTCCAGCCGGTCGCCCACGTGGATGTCGCGCGAGGGCTTGATGCGCGCGCCCTCGAGGTGGACGCGTCCGCCGGCGACGGCCTCCGTGGCGAGCGTGCGCGTCTTGAAGAACCGCGCCGCCCAGAGCCACTTGTCGATGCGCACGCGCGTCATGTCGGTCATGGAGCGGATGATCCCACGCCGGCGGGACGGGGGCCGGTGTAGCGCGAGCGAGGCCGGATCAGGCGACTGTCGGCGCGGGTCTCCAGCGCGTGGGCGATCCATCCCGCCGAGCGGCCGAGGGCGAAGAGACAGAACGCGGCGCCGTCGGGGAGCGCGAGCCGTCGGGCGAGCGCGGCGAGCCCGAGGTCGAGGGTCGGCTCACACCCCAGCTGGTCCCGGGCGAGCGCCACGAGGGCGGTCACCGGGTCACCGACCACCGCGCCCGGCAGGGCGTCGCACAGGCGCAGCAGCTCGGCCGCGCGCGGATCGCCGTCGGGGTAGAGCGGGTGGCCGAAGCCGGGCAGGGCCCCGTCGTCGCCGAGGGCCCGCGCGGCGGCGCGGCGCGCTCCGTCTCGCTCGGCGTCGCGCACCAGGTCCTCGACGCGCTCGGTGAGGCCGCCGTGCCTGCGGCCGCGCAGCGCGCAGAGCGCCGCCAGCACCACCTGCTCGAGGCCGGCGTCGGCCGAGGCCACGCAGCGGGCCGTGAACGAGCTGACGTTCAGCTCGTGGTCGGCGCACAGCACCAGGGCGGAGTCGAGGGCGGCGGCGTGCGGGGTGCCCCAACCGCGGGCCAGGCGCTCCGCCAGCGGCCCGCGCCCTCCCCCGCCCACGGCGGCGAAGAGGCCGGCCATCACCCGCGCCGCGCCGCGCGCGACGACATCGTGGGGCGAGCCGAGAGCGACGAGCGGGGCGTCGGACGACCGCACGAGATGGCGCGCCAGGGCGTCGGCCGACGGCGCCGCCGTGCGTGCGGGCGCAGGCGGCACGACGACGGGGCTGTCGAGAGAACCGGACCACAAGAGCGCGGCGACCCGCTCGAACCCCTCCTCGCGCGACAGCGCGACGATCTCGCGGCCCCGCAGGTAGCAGCGGCCGTCCTCGATCAGCGTCAGGGCCGAATCGAGCACCGGCAGGCCCCAGTGCAGCGAGCCGTGGGCCGCGAGCCCGCGGTCGCGCGCGCGCTCCCGGCGGCGCAGGAAGGCGTCGAGCTCGGCCCGCGGGTAGCGCCGCGCGCGGCTGGGGCCGGGGCCGGGGGCCGAGACGACGAGGCCGCGGCTGACGTAGGCGTAGAGCGTCGCCCGTGAGACCCCCAGGAGCGCGGCGGCCTCGGCGGCGGACAGCGTGGCGGCGTCGGCGGCCATAGATTGATGATACGCATCAATATTGACGTCAGCCAGTTGCCGTCCGTACCGTCGGGGCATGACCACACCGACGCTCCTCCCCGATCCCGACGCGCCCGAGCTCTTCCCCGGCGCGTTCCCCCGCGAGGGCTTCCCCCGCTACGACTGGACCGCGCGGCCGGCCGGGATGCCCTCCGCCGCCTGGACCACCGAGACCACCCACCGCGACGGCCAGCAGGGCGGCCTGCCCCTCACCATCGAGGCCGGCGTGCGCATCTACGAGCGCATGTGCGCCTTCACGGGCGACAGCGGCGCCATCCGGCAGGCGGAGTTCTTCGTCTACCGTCCCGCCGACCGGCGGATGCTCGAGATCGCGCTCGAGCGCCACGCCTCGGGGGCGCCGGTCGAGCCGACGACCTGGATCCGCGCCAGCCGCCGCGATGCGGAGCTGGTCGGCGACCTCGGCGTCCGGGAGACCGGGATGCTCGCCTCGGCCAGCGACTACCACACGTTCCACAAGTTCCGGCCCGGGGGCCGGCGGCAGGCCGCCGGGGTCTACCTCGACGCGGTGCGCGCCGTGCTCGACGCGGGCCTGCGCCCTCGGCTGCACCTCGAGGACGCCACGCGGGCGCCCGGCGAGTTCGTGATCCCCTTCGCCGAAGCGGTGATGGCGGCGGCGGAGCCCTTCGGAGCCGCTCTGCGCCCGAAGTTCCGCGTCTGCGACACGATGGGCCTCGGCCTGCCCTACGACGACGTGGCCCCACCGCGATCGATCCCGCGCCACATCCGCGCGCTGCGCGCCCTCGGCATCGCGTCGGAGGACCTCGAGTTCCACCCGCACAACGACACCCACCTGGTCGTCGCCAACTGCCTCGCCGCCATCCGGGCGGGGTGCTCGGTGATCAACGGCACCCTGCTGGGCACCGGCGAGCGCACCGGCAACGCGCCCCTGGAGGCGGTCGTGATGCACGCGATCGGCATGGGGTTGATCCGCGATCCCCTGCCCGACTTCCATGCGCTCAACGATCTCGCCGGCCTCTACGCCGACCTCGGCCGTCCGCTCGCGCCGACGTACCCCCTCTACGGCCGCGACGCCCACCGCACGCGCGCCGGGATCCACGCCGACGGGCTGAACAAGTTCTGGTGGATGTACGCCCCCTTCGACGTGCCCCGCCTGCTGGGACGCCCGCTCGAGGTGAGCCTCACCCGCGACTCCGGCCTGGCGGGTCTGGTCTTCCTCATCCGCCAGCACACCGGTCGCGATCTCCCCAAGGACGACCCGGACCTCGCACGGGTGCACGCCGCCCTGATCGGCCAGTTCGATTCCGGCCGCCAGACGGCCGTGGAATGGGAGGAGGTGGAGGCGCTGCTGGGCGCGCAGGTCTAGCCGAACGGATGGGGCATACCGCGCTATGAGTGATCGCCCGGGCGTTCACGGCGATGTATCGTGGCCCTCACATTTGACATGTACGAGGGAGTGGTATGTCTCCGCCCAAGGGCTCGGTCGCGGCCTCCGAGAGACCGACGAAGAACTCCGGCGCGCCCGCCCCGGCCGCGGCCCCGGAGCCCCCCGCCGATGGCAACGTCGACAAGATCCGCGAGATCCTGTTCGGCGGCCAGATGCAGGACTACGAGCAGCGATTCACGACGCTCGAGAACCGGCTGGCGGCCGCCGCCGCGGAACTGCGCGAGGAGACCCGTGCCCGGCTGGACGCCCTCGAGGCCTTCACCAAGAAGGAGCTCGCCGCACTGAGCGACCGGCTCGCCACCGAGCGCCGCGAGCGCACCGAGGCGATCGCCGGCGCGGTCGGCGACCTCGAGACGGCCGACAGCGCCATCGAGCAGCGGATCGACGCGCTCGACGAGCGCACGGCCGACGAGAGCAGCCAGATGCGCGACCAGCTGCTGCAGCAGTCCAAGTCGCAGGCCGACGACCTGCGCCGCGTCCAGCGCGCGCTCTCCGACCGGATCGACGAGGAGGCCAGGGCGCTCCGGGCCTCCAAGACCGACCGGCAGGCGCTCGCGGGGCTCCTCGCCGACATGGCGATGCGCCTGTCCGAGCCGGATTCCCCGGAGGACGGGGCGCCGTGACGGAAGGGGCCATGGGCCCGTTCGATCCGATGGACATCGGTTCGGGCGGCGAGCCCATGGTGGAGTTGCGGAACCTGCTCCTGTCCCCCGAGCAGCGGCAGATCGCGAGCCTGCAGCGCCGCCTGGACGACCCCACGCTGCTGTCGGACGCCGTCGCGGGCGTACTGGCGGAGGCGATCGTCCTACGGGCCAGCCGCGACGACGCCCTGCGGCGCGCCCTCGCGCCGCTCGTCGCCGAGCTGCTCGAGGAAGCGGTGAGGCGCGATCCCGCTCCGGTGGCCCGGGCCATCTTCCCGGTCATCGGCCCCGCGATCCGCCGGTCGGTGCGTGCCGCCCTCGAGTCGATGACGCAGACCCTGAACCACATGCTGACGCGCGCGCTCTCGCCGAAGGCGATCAAGTGGAGATGGGAGTCCTGGCGCACCGGCCGCCCCTTCACCGAGGTCGTGATGCTGCACACGCTGGTCTACCGCGTGGAGCGCGTCATGGTGGTCCACCGCGAGACCGGCCTGCTGCTGCGCGAGCTCTCGGCCCCGGGGATCGACGCCACCGACGGCGACGTGATCGCCGGGATGATGACCGCGACCAGCGACTTCATGGACGACGCCTTCGGCGCCGACCCGGCCGACCCCACCCGGAGCCTCGCGGTGGGCGACCTCGCCGTCTGGGTCGAGCAGGGACCCCACGCCGCGCTCGCGGCGGTGGTGCGCGGAACCGCTCCGATGGATCTGCGCACGACGCTGAGCGAGGGCGTCGAGGAGATCCACTCCCGCATGGGCGGCCAGCTCGAGGAGTTCTCCGGTGAGACGGCGGCGTTCGCCCTCCTGGACGACGTGCTCGAGACCTGCGTCGACTCCGAGTACCGCTGAGCGCCGTGGACCAGATCGTGCAGAGGAAGGTCTGCATGCTGGGCTCGTTCGCCGTGGGCAAGACGAGCCTCGTGCGCCGGGCCGTGGAGGGGCGCTTCGCCGAGCGCTACCTCACCACCGTGGGGGTGCGGATCGAGCGCCTGGACGTCACCGCGGCCGGGCGGGCGGTGCGGCTGCTGCTCTGGGACATCGCCGGGGACGATGACTTCGCCAGCGTCCGGGCGTCGTACCTCCGCGGGGCGTCGGGCTACGCCCTCGTGGTCGATGCCGAGCGCCGGGCGACCCTGACGACCGCGGTCGCGCTGCAGGAGCGGGTGCGCGCGATCGTGGGGGACGTCCCCTTCATGTTGCTCGTCAACAAGACGGACCTTCCCCTGCACGACCTCGACGAGAGCGGCCTCGACGCGCTGGCGGCGCAGGGATGGGACATCCGGCAGGTGAGCGCACGCACGGGGGCCGGCGTTGACGAGGCCTTCAGCGCCCTCGCGGCGCGGACGCTCAGCGAGGGCGCTCCGGCCGCACCCGGCGCGCCGGGATACCGGGTGAGCGTCGGGCAGGACAACGACGACGGCGTCCTCGCCCTCGACGTGCTCACCTCGCTCGACACCCTGGTCCTCGCGCGCAACGCGGGCGGCGACTTCCGGGTGATCGGCAAGGCCCCGGCCTGGGCCACCGACGAGTACCCGGAGATGGCGACCGGCGGACGCCTCCTGCCCGAGAGCCGCCTCACCTTCCTGTTCAACCTTCCTCGACGAGGCGTCGGCGCTGTGGGCGCGCGGCGACGCCACCGGGCGGCTCTCCTCGGGGCCGTTCCGCGAGGGCGACGGATCGGCGATGGAGGCCACCGCCATGCGTGTCGCGGGCCGGCCGCTGCTCCTGCTCAAGCGCCTGGGGGCCGAGCACGAGGCCCAGGTCGCCGTGCTGCAGCGCGCGCGGGGCAACATGCTCGAGCAGGACCGCCTCGAGGTGGAGGTGCGCCGGCGCACCCACGACATCCGCCAGCGCGAGGAGGAGATCGCGCTGCGGCTCGTCTCGGCGGCGGAGTCGCGCGACGGCGACATGGGCGCCCACGTGCGGCGCATCGGCCTCTACTCGGCGGCCATCGCCCGGGTGCTCGGCTGGAGCGAGCCGATGATCGACGACCTGAGGATGGCCGCTCCGATGCACGACATCGGCAAGCTCGGCATCCCCGACAGCATCCTGCTGTCGCGCGGATCCCTCACCGAGGAGCAATGGATCCGGCTGCGCACGCACACCACCATCGGCGCCAGCGTGCTCGAGGGCTCCGACGTGCCGCTGCTGCAGATGGCCCGCATGATCGCCCTCTGCCACCACGAGTGGTGGGACGGCACCGGCTACCCCGAGGGCCGCGCCGGCCTGGACATCCCCGAGGCCGCCCGCATCGTGGCGGTCGCCGACGTCTACGACGCCCTGGTCACCAAGCGCACCTACAAGCCGGCGCTCCACGAGGACGACGCGCTCGCCGTGATGAGCGCCGAGCGGGGCACGCACTTCGACCCCGAGATCTTCGACGCCTTCATGAGCGCGCTGCCGCGCATCCGCGAGCTGCGCCGCTCGGTCGGCGAGAGCGACAGCGCCCTCGCGGCGGCCCTCGCGCCGTAGCAGCGGGGCGCGTGGAGCTCTGGCACAACCCTCGCTGCTCGAAGTCTCGGGCGGCGGTTTCCCTGCTCGACGCGGCGGGCACGGCCTACCGCGAGCGCCGCTACCTGGAGCGGCCTCCGGCGGCCGGGGAGCTCGATGCGGTGCTCCGGGCCCTCGGGATGGAGCCCTGGGAGCTCGCCCGCCTCGGCGAGCCGGTGGCGCGTGAGCTGGGCCTGCGCGGGATGCCGCACGACCGCGCCCGGTGGATCGCGGTGATGGTGGCCCACCCGGTGCTGATCGAGCGCCCGATCCTCGTCACCGGCGACGGGCGCGCGGTGCTCGGCAGGCCTCCCGAGGCCCTCGCCGACCTGCTCGGCTAGGAGCCGGCTACTCCCACTCGATCGTGCCGGGGGGCTTCGAGGTGAGGTCGAGCGCGACGCGGTTGACGCCGTCGACCTCGTTGATGATGCGGTTGGAGATGCGCTCGAGGATGTCGTAGGGGATGCGCGCCCAGTCGGCTGTCATCGCGTCGTCGGAGGTGACCGCGCGGATGATGATCGGATAGGCATAGGTGCGCTCGTCGCCCTGCACGCCGACGCTCTTGATGGCCGGGAGCACCGCGAAGCTCTGCCAGAGCTCGCGATAGAGGCCCGCGCGGCGGATCTCCTCCTGCAGCACGAAGTCGGCCTGGCGCAGGATGTCGAGGCGCTCCTTCGTGACCTCGCCGATGATCCGGATGGCGAGGCCGGGGCCGGGGAACGGCTGACGCCAGACCATGTTCTCGGGAAGGCCGAGCTCCTCCCCCACCACGCGCACCTCGTCCTTGAACAGCTGGCGCAGCGGCTCGATCAGCTCGACGACCATGTCCTCGGGAAGGCCGCCCACGTTGTGGTGGCTCTTGATCTTGGCCGCGTCGCGGGAGCCCGACTCGATCACGTCGGAGTAGAGCGTGCCCTGCACCAGGAAGCGCGCGTCCTTCAGCTTGTCGGCCTCGCGCTCGAAGATGCGGATGAACTCGCGCCCGATCGTCTTGCGCTTCTCCTCGGGCTCGGTGATCCCCGCGAGCGCCTGCTGGAAGTGGTCCTGCGCGCGCACGTGCACCAGCGGCACGCCGAAGTGCTTGCCGAAGGCCGCCTCGACCTGCTCGCCCTCGTTGTGGCGCATCAGCCCGTGGTCGACGAAGACGCATGTCAGGCGGTCGCCGATCGCCCGGTGGACGATCAGCGCGGCCACGGCGCTGTCGACGCCTCCCGAGAGCCCGCAGATGGCGCGCGCGTCGCCCACCTGCGCGCGGATGCGCTCGACCTGCTCCTCGATCAGGTGCGTCGCCGTCCAGGTCGGTGAGCAGTCGCAGGCCTCGAACAGGAACCACTTGAGGAGGTCGTTGCCGAAGGGCGTGTGGACCACCTCGGGGTGGAACTGGACCCCGTACATCCGGCGGGCGGGGTTCTCCATCGCGGCCACCGGCGAGGAGGTCGTCTCGGCGGTCACGCTGAAGCCCTCGGGTGCGCGGGAGACGGCGTCGCGGTGGCTCATCCAGCACTGCTCGGCCGGCAGCGCGTGGAACATGCCCTCGCGCGATCGGACCGTGATGGGCGTCTTGCCGTACTCGCCTGCGCCCGTGCGCGCGACCTCGCCGCCGAGGGCGAGGGTCATCGCCTGGAGCCCGTAACAGATGCCGAGCACCGGGATGCCGAGCTCCAGCAATCGTGGATCGAGCGCGGGGGCGCCCGGTGCGTAGACCGATGCCGGCCCGCCCGAGAGCACCAGCCCGGAGGGGTGCAGCGCGAGGATCTCCTCGGGCGGCGCGTCGTGCGGGACGACCGCCGAGAAGACCCGGCACTCGCGGATGCGCCGCGCGATCAGCTGGCTGTACTGCGCTCCGAAGTCCACCACCAGCACCCCGCCCGGCACGGCGGCGGCGAGAGCGGGGTCGAGCGCGGGATGTGCGGAGGCGGCCAGGCCGTCAGGTTACCGGAGCGGGCCGGACGCCCCTCAGCAGGCCCGCCGCGACTCCGCACGGCAGACATCGGAGCCGAGCCCTCCCCGGGTGCGATCGCGGCCCGCGCCACCCGTCAGGCGGTCGGCGCCGGGCCCGCCGGTGAGCAGGTCGCGGCCCGCGCCGCCGAGGATCCGGTCGGCCCCGCCGCCCCCGTCTCCCGAATCGTCGCCGGCACCCAGGCAGATCAGGTCGCCTCCGCCGAGCCCCCGGACGGAGTCGTCCCCCCCGAGGGCGGCGATCACGTCGCGCTTGGCGGTGCCCCTGATGAGGTCGCGTCCGGCAGTGCCGACGATCGTGGCGCGCACCCCCGCGCAGCGCGCGGTGGCGGCCGCGGCGCCCGGAGGCGGGGCGCCGGGCGAGCGGGGGCGCGACGGCCGGCGGCGACACGGCCGCAGGCGGATCGCCGACCACGTCGCGGCGGAAGACGTTGATGAAGGCGTTCTCGTCGAGTGCGGACAGGTTGTCGGCACCCGATTCGAAGACGACGTGGCGCCCATCGGCCGACAGAGCCGGCCGCGACGACTGCCCGAGCGCTCCGGCCCCCGCCGGGCCGGCGGCCCTGCTCACCAGGGTCGTCGTGCCCTCGGCGACGTCCCGGACGAAGACGTCGAAGTAGGGATCGCCGTCGTCGGCGGACAGGTTGGTGGCGAGGGACGTGAAGGCGACCCGCCGGCCGTCCCGCGACATCGAGACGGAGACCGAGACCGCGTTCGCCCCGGCCCCCGCCGACCCGCTCGCACGGCTCACGAGGGTCGTCACGCCGGTCTGCATGTCGCGGAGGAAGACGTCCGCCGTGCCGTCCGCGTCGTCGGCCGAGAGCCCGTTCACGTCCGAGAGGAAGGCGACCCAGCGGCCGTCGGCCGAGATCGCCGAGCCCGAGGCGGCCGCGCTGCCGGCCGGCCCCACGTAGGAGGTCGTGTCGTTGACGATGTCGCGCACGAAGACGTTGATCAGGGAGTCGTCATCCAGGCCCGAGAGGTTGTCGGCGGTGGAGTCGAAGGTCACCCAGCGGCCGTCGGCCGAGATGTCGCCGGGGCGCGAGGCGCCATTGGCCCCGGCGCCGCCGGGCCCCGTCGCCCGGCTGACCAGCAGCAGCCGGTCGTCGCGCAGATCGCGGGCGAAGACGTTGCGCACCGCGTTGTCGTCCTCGGTGGACAGGTTGTCGGCGTCGGACGTGAACGCGAGGACGAGGGCGTCGGCGGCGAGGGCGGGGTCCTGCGAGTCGCCGTCCGCCGCCGGGCCGTTGAGGACCGTGTTGCTGACCACCAGTGTGATCGTCAACTGCCGACTGCGGATGAAGATGTCCGAGGTGCCGGGGCCGTCGTCCGGGCTGAGGTTCTCGGCGCGCGAGGCGAAGGCGACCAGCATGCCGTCCCCGGAGATGACGGGGTCGGCCGACACGGCGTCGGCGGCCGGGCCCGGCCCGGGAGCCCTGCTCATCAGCTCGGTCGTGCCGGCGACCATGTCGCGCACGAAGACGTCTGTGGTGGCCACGTCGCCCGAGACCAGGTTCTCGGCGTCCGACGCGAAGACGACGTGGCGGCCGTCGGCGGAGACCGCCGCGGACGTGGAGGTTCCGTTGGCAGCGGCGGCGCCCGTGGCCCGCGAGACCAGATCGAGGTCGTCCCGCGCGGCGTGGGCCGGCAGCGCCAGCAGGCCGAGCGCCGCGGCGGCGGCGAGAGCCCTCCCGATGCGCGCTGTGAGGGCTCCCGGCACGCGGCCGACCCTATGCCGGAGCCCGCGGCCGGGTAGACCCCCCGTACGACCGGTCTACTCGCCGCCCTCGTCGTGGTGACCGGCCTCGGGCAGGCGCACCTCGCTCGGCTGGATCGTCGCGGTGCGCCCCTGGCCGGCCAGCGTCTCGCTCAGATGCCCCATGGCGGTGGGCTCGCCGTGGATCAACCGGATCTCCGCCGGGGCCGAGGGCCGGACCCAGTCGAGCAACTCCGTGCGGTCGGCGTGGGCGGAGAGGCCGCCGATGGTGACCACGCGCGCGCGCATCGTCACCTCGCGGCCCATGATCCTCACGGTGCGGTCGCCGTCGATCAGGCGCCGGCCGAGACCGCCCGAGGGCTGGTAGCCGACGATCATCACGGTGGTGGTCGGCTCCGCTCCGTGGGCCATCAGGTGATGGAGGATGCGCCCGCCCGAGAGCATCCCGGAGCCGGCGATGATGATCGCCGGCTCGTCCGAGGCGTTGATCGCCTTGGATTCGGACACCGACCGCGTGAAGCGCAGGTGCTTGGGGTGGAAGGGGTCGTGGCCGGTCGACCGCAGCAGGCGCAGCTCGTCCGAGAGCTCCTCCGGGAACTGGTCGTAGACATCCTCGATCTTGGTCGCGAGCGGCGAGTCAACGTACACCGGCATCGGGGAGATGTCGTGGTCGCGCTCGAGATGGGCGACGGTGTAGAGGATCTCCTGGGTGCGCTCGAGCGCGAAGGAGGGAACCAGGATCTTCCCGCCCCTCTCCTGGGCGTCGCGCAGGACCTGGGCGAACTCGTCGATCGTCGCCTGGTAGTCGCGGTGGTCGCGGTCGCCGTAGGTGCTCTCCATGAGCACCAGGTCCGCCTCGGGGCACGGGGTGGGGTCGGGCAGGATCTCCTTGCGCGCGTTTCCGACGTCTCCGCTGAACACCAGGCGACGACCGCCGACCTCCACCAGGAAGCTGGCCGAGCCGGGGATGTGGCCGGCGACCTGGGGCGTGACGCGGAAGCCCGCCAGATCAGCCGTGATGCCGTAGGACAGCGGCTCCATGCGCTCGAGCGTGCGGTGGACGTCGTCCTCGACGTAGATCGGCTCGTCGGCCCGGTGCCCGTGACGGCGATCGCGCTCGGCGTCCTCGCGCTGGATCTTGGCGGCGTCGAGCAGCAGGTGCTCGCAGAGCGCGCGGCTGGCGGGGAGGGCGTGGATCGGGCCCTGGTATCCGTGGCGCACCAGCACCGGCAGGCGCCCGGAGTGGTCGAGGTGGGCGTGGGTCAGGACGACGGCGTCCAGCGAGGCCGGATCGAAGCCGAGCTTCTGGCGGTTGAGGTCGAACAGCGCGCGCGATCCCTGGAAGGCGCCGCAGTCGATCAGCAGGCGCCGGCCGCCGGCCTCGACGAGATGGCAGGAGCCGGTCACGGTCATCGCGCCCCCGTAGGAGCGGACGGTCTCACTCATGGGATCTCCCATCGGCCGGTGCGGGACGGCCCGGCGCACGCGGCTCGGGACACGCCGCGCAGCCTACCGCCGGCACCGCCGAGCGGGCCGCGCGCTCAGCAGGAGGCTCGCACCTCCACGGAGCAGACATCGCGCCCGAGGCCGCCGCGGGCGGTGTCGCGGCCGCCCAGGCCGAGCAGGCGGTCGGTCCCCGGACCGCCGATCAACAGGTCGCGGCCGGCCTGGCCGAGGACGCGGTCGGCGCCCGCGCCGCCGTCGCCGGCGTCGTTGCCGGCACCGAGGCAGATGAGGTCGTCCCCCGCGAGCCCCCGCACCGTGTCGTTCCCGCCGAGGGCCGCGATGACGTCACTGCGCGCGGTACCGCGGATGACGTCGCGCCGGGACGTACCGACGATGGTGGCGCGCACGCCCGCGCAGCGGACGACGGCGGCGGGCCGCCCCACCGGGGGGGCGACCGGCGGAGGCGCCGGGACGCCCGCGCCGGGCGGCGGCGCCGGCGCGGGAAGGCTCCGGGCGAAGACGTTGGTGACGCCGTTGAGATCATCGGCCGACAGGTTGTCGGCGTCGGAGCTGAAGGCGACCCGCCGGCCGTCCGCGGAGATCACCGGGAAGTTCGACGACGCATCCCCGGCGGCGCCTGACGCCCCCGGGGAGCGGCTCGCCAGCGTCGTGGTGCCCAGGACGAGGTCGCGCACGAAGACGTCCACCACGCCGCCGTCGACGTCCTCGGCCGAGAGGTTGCCCGCCGACGAGCGGAAGACCGCGAGGCGCCCGTCGGCCGACAGGCCGCCCCAGGCCGACTCCCCGTCGCCCCCGGCACCCGCGGGGCCGGTCGCGCGGCTCACGAGCCTCGTGGTGCCCGCCTGGAGGTCGCGGACGAACACGTCGCCCACGCTGTCGTCGTCCTGGGCCGAGAGGTTGTCGGAGGTCGAGTTGAACAGCACGTGGCGGCCGTCGGCGGAGATGGAGGGCGTCCCCGAGACGCCGTCACCCACCGCGCCGCCGGCGCCGTCGGCCCTGCTCACCAGCGTCGTCAGGCCCGTGACCAGATCGCGCGCGTAGACGTCCTGGAGGCCGTTGGCGTCGTCCGCGGAGAGGTTCGCCGCGGACGATATGAAGACCACGACCCGGCCGTCCGCGGAGATCGACGGGCTCCCCGACTGCGCGTCCCCGCCCAGGCCGCCCGGGCCGGGCCGCCGGCTGACGAGCTCGGTGGTCCCCGCGACGACGTCGCGCACGAACACGTTGACGACGCCCGAGGCGTCGTCGCCCGACAGGTTGTCGGCGCCCGATTCGAACGCCACGAGACGGCCGTCGGCGGAGATCGCCGGCTGGAACGACGAGCCGTCTCCGCGCGCGCCGGTCGCTCCCGGAGCGCGGCTGACGAGCGTCGTGGTGCCCGCGGCGACGTCGCGGACGAAGATGTTGCCGAGAGCCGGGGCCATCGGTTCGTCGAGCGTCGCAGGGCCCTCGAAGGCGACCCGCCCGCCGTCGGCCGACGGCGCGAATCCGGACGACGTCCCGGAGGCGGGTGCGGTGCCCGCCGCGCCGTCGCCGCGGTTGACGAACGTCGTCGTGCCCGTGAGGAGGTCCCGCACGAAGACGTTCCGCGCCGCGTTCTGGTCGTCGCCCGCGAGGTTGTCCGCGTCGGAGCTGAACACGACGCGACGGCCGTCGGCCGAGATCCGGGGAGAGCCGGACTCGTCGTCGGCGGCGGCCCCGCCGGTGGCGCGCGAGACCAGGTCCAGGTCGTCGTCGGACGCGAGCGCCGGCAGGGCCAGGAGGGCGCCGGCCGCGAGGGCGGCGCCGAGGAACCGGGGGAAGGCTCGCCCGCTCATCGCGGGCGAGCCTATGACTCGAAGGGTGCCTCCGTAAACGGGCTCCCTTCGGCTACCCCATTCCCACGGCCTGCGAGACCTGCAGCTTCTTGCCCTCGGTCTTGAGCGCCGGCGCGACCATGACCTCGCACTTCTGGAAGCTGTGGATCGAGTCGTATCCACAGGTGGCCATCGCGCTGCGCAGGCCGCCGACCAGGTTGAGGGTGCCGTCGTTCTCGTGCGCGGGGCCGGTGAGGATCTCCTCCAGGGTCCCGATGGTGGTCGTCTTGACCCGGGTGCCTCGCGGCAGCGAGGGGTGGAAGGTGGCCATGCCCCAGTGGTAACCGCGGCCGGGAGCCTCGGCGGCCTTCGCGAACGGCGAGCCGATCATGCAGGCGTCGGCGCCGCAGGCGATCGCCTTGGCGAGGTCGCCGGCGTACGCCATGCCGCCGTCGGCGATCACGTTGACGTACTGGCCGGTCTCCATGAGGTGCTGCATCCGCGCTCCGGCGGCGTCGGCGATCGCCGTCGCCTGGGGCACGCCCACGCCGATCACCTGGCGGGTGGTGCAGGCGGCGCCGGGGCCGACGCCCACGAGCACGCCGACCGCGCCGGTGCGCATCAGGTGGAGGGCCGTGTGGTACGAGGCGCACCCGCCGACGATCACCGGTACCGGCAGCTCGGCGATGAAGCGCTTGAGGTTGAGGGGCTCGGCCACCGAGGAGACGTGCTCGGCCGACACGACGGTGCCCTGGATGACCAGGATGTCGAGGCCCGCCTCGATCGCGATGTCGACGTAGTCGGTCACCCGCTGCGGGGTGAGGGAACCGGCGACGGTGACGCCCTGCGCCTTGATCTCCCTGATCCGCTGCGCGATCAGCTCGGGCCTGATCGGCTGCCGGTAGATCTCCTGCAGCCCGCGCGTGGCCTCGGCGGGCGGCATCTGCGAGATGCGCTCGAGCTCGGCGTCAGCCTCCTCGTAGCGGGTCTGGATGCCCTCCAGGTTGAGCACCGCGAGCCCGCCGATCCTGCCGATGATCCCCGCCGTGCGCGTGTCGACCACGCCGTCCATCGCGGAGGCCAGCAGGGGCAGCTCGAAGGAGTGCCCGTCCAGCTTCCAGGTGAGGTCCACGTCCTCGGGGTCGCGCGTCCGCCGGCTCGGCACGATCGCGATCTCGTCCAGCCCGTACGCACGCCGCCCCTTCTTGCCCCGCCCGATCTCGATCTCCACTCAGCGCCCCCCGCCACGTCTGCCCGACCGGGTCCTCAGGACGAAAAAACCCAGGCCCGGCGTCGCCGGACCTGGGTCGGTGCCTCCTGAGGATGTCGATCGGTGCCCATGAGAAATGATCCTGCGATCCTAGCGTCGGGGTCGGCCGCCCGTCTCCTGCCCCGCGGGTGAGAATCCGCTCAATCTCCGACGACCTCCACGCGGCGCATGAGCGCCTCGACGTCGGACGGATCGAAGACGCCGGCGCCGAAGCGCTGGGTGTTGGCCGCGCCGCACGCGACCGCGAGCGCCAGGGCGGCCTCCGGCGGCTGGTGGCCGTAGAGCGCCGACAGGTACCCGGCCAGGAGGGCGTCGCCCGATCCGACGGTCGAGACCACGTCGGCCCGGCGGGGCAGCCGCGCCCGGTAGGTGCGGTGCCGCTTGGCGCCCTCGGGGCGGATCCGCGCCACGCAGCCGTCCTCGTGGTGGATGATGGCGCTGGCCGCGCCCATCTGGATGATCATCTCAGCCGCCGCGGCGATGTCGTCCTCGTCGCCGAACTCGTGGCCCACGATCTCCTCGGCCTCGCGGACGTTGGGGCTCACGACGGACGGCTCGGCCGAGAGGGCCGCCCGCAGCGCGGGGCCGGACGCGTCCACGGCCGTGATCATCTTCTCGCGCCGCAACTCGCGCAGGAGCCGCTCGTAGTAGTCGACCGGCACGTCGCGCGGCAGCGAGCCCGCGAGCACGAACACGTCGGCGCCCCGCGAGAGGTAGCGGATCTTGTCGAGCAGCACGTCGAGCTCGGCCGCGTTGACCGACGGGCCCCACTCGTTGATCTCGGTCTGCTGGTTGTTGGTCGGGTCGATGACCGCCGTGCTGGTGCGCGACTCCCCGGCGATCCGGACGAAGTCGTTGAGGATGCCCTCGCCCGTGAGCTCCTCGATGATGTACGTGCCGGCCCGGCCGCCGGCGAGCCCGGTCGCGATGACGGGCTGCCCGAGGCACTTCAGGGCCCGGGCGACGTTGACGCCCTTGCCGCCCGGCAGGCGCAGGGAGGCGTCGGCGCGGTGGCGGGCCCCGACCTGGAAGTTCGGCACGCGGACCGTGCGGTCGAGCGCCGCGTTGAGCGTGACGGTCACGATCACGGGATCAGCCCCCCGACGCCGGTGCGCACGTGATCCCAGAGGCTCGGGCCCTCGGCGGCGCGGGCCGCGACCAGGTCGCGGCGCCCGAGCACATGGGAGCCCTGGCGCAGGGTGACGGTGCCCAGGACCTGCCCGGCGGCGACCGGTCCGCTCACCTCCGCCGCCGCGACCGTCGTCTGGCTGATCGCCTGGCCGAGGCGGATCGGGGCGTCGAGGGCGGAGGCGGCCCGGTAGGGCACCTCGACCCCCGGGCGGCCGTCGACCGGCACCCGGCCGAGCACCGCCCCGGAGCGCACGAGCGTCACCGACTGGTACTGGGAGAAGCCCCAGTCGAGGAGCCGCTTCGCGTCCCGGGCGCGCGCCTCCGAGCTGGGCGATCCGATGATGGCCGCGTGGAGCTCCACGCCGAGCCGCGCCCGGCGCGCGTGCGCCGAGAGGGCATAGCCGGCCCCGTCGGTCATCCCGGTCTTGATGCCGTCGGCGTCCGGGTCGATGTCGAGCAGCGCGTTCTCCGATTCGTAGAAGCGGGTACCGGCGCCGCCGGGACCGGGGATGCGGGCCCTGCGCTGGGAGACGATGCCCCGGAAGACCGGGTCGCGCATGGCGGCGGCGCCGAGGCGGACCATGTCGCGGACGCTCGAGTGGTGACCGGGTGCGTCGAGGCCGTGGGGGTTCGCGTAACGGGTCTGGGTGAGCCCGAGCCGCGCCGCCTCCTGGTTCATCAGGGAGACGAAGGCCGCCTGGGATCCGGCGACGCCCTGGGCGAGGGCGACGGCGGCGTCGTTGCCGCTCGGCACCAGCAGCGCGGTGAGCAGGTCGCGGACGCTCAGGCTCTCCCCGGTCACGAGATCGCCCGAGGAGCCCTCGATCGCCGCGGCGGCGGCGGGCACCGTCACGCGGTCGGCGAGATCGGCGCGCCCGAGGACGACGAGGGCGGTCATGATCTTCGTGGTGCTGGCCATCGGCAGCTTCCGATCGGGCGCGCGCTGCGCCAGTGTCTCGCCGGTCGCCGGGTTGACGAGGATATATGCCGTCGCGTTGACCGTCGGCACCGCGGCCGCGGCGACCGGGGCCGAGATGAGCGATACCAGGACGGCGAGGACCGCTAGTGCCCGCAGGCGCACCACGCGGTGACTCTACCCGGCGGGTCGGCGGATCCGGTTGCGGGATGTAATCCGCTCCGAGGCCCTGCTCAGACCTGGAAGCGCTCGACCATCCCGGAGAGCCGGCCGGCCTGGGAGCGCAGGTCGTCCACGCTGTCGGAGGCGCGTTGCGCCGCCGCGGAGGTCTGGGCCGCCGCGCGCGTGGCCTCGCGGGTGACGGCGGCGTTCTGCTCGCTGGCCCCGGCCACCTCGGAGATCTCGGCGCAGACCCCGTCGGCCGCCCGCGCGAGGTCGCCCGCGATCTCGGCCACCTCGGCGACCCTGCCCGAAACGCGTTCGATGTCCTCGCGGATCGACGAGAAGGCCTCGCCGGCGGCGTTGACGCGAATCACGCCGCTGCTGACGCGCTCGCGGCCGGTGCTCATGGCCGCGCGGGCCTGGTCGGCCTCCCGTCGCAGCTCGGCGAGGATCTCCCCGATCGAGGCCGCTCGGCGCTGCGCGTCCTCGGAGAGCTCGCGCACCTCCTCGGCCACCACGGCGAAGCCGCGGCCCTGGTCGCCTGCCCGGGCCGCCTCGATCGCGGCGTTCAGGGCGAGCATGTTCGTCTGGTTGGCGATCCCCGAGATGGCCTCGACGATCCCGTCGATGTGCGACGAGCGCTCGGCGAGCGCGGCGATGGCCGTGTCGGCCTCGCCCACGGCGGCCTCGATCTCGCCCATCGCCCTTGCGGCCTCGCCGATGCGCTGCGAGCCCAGCCCCGCGGACGCGTCGCACTGGGCGGCGGCGCTCGAGGCCTCGTTGGCGCCTCCGGCGACGCGCTCGGCGAGCGCACCCATTCCGGCCGCCGTGCCGGCGGCCCGCTGGGCCGACGCCGCCTGCTCGGCGGATCCGCGCGCCACGGCCTCCACCGTCGCCGCCACCTGCTCCACGGCCTCGCGGGCGTTGCCCGACCCTTCGGCCGCGTCGGCGGCCGAGCGCGCCTGGGACAGGGCCGCACCCGAAACCTCGCCGACGATGCGGCGGCTGCTGGCGATCGTCTGCCGCACGGCCCGGATGGCGCGGCCGAGTTCGTCGTCGGCGATCCGCTCCTCGTCCCCATCGTCCCCGGTGAGGTCGCCGGCCGCGGCCCGCTCGGCGACGGCGCCCAGGCGCCGCACCGACGAGGTGACCCGATGGGCGACCACCAGCAGGACGATCACGAAGACCGCCAGGACGGCCAGTCCGATGAGCATCAGCGTGGTCCGCAGCGATCCGACGGCAGCCGTCATCTCCGCTTCGGGCGCCACGGTCACCAGGCCCCATCCGCCCGGGTTGACGATGGCCCAGGTCAGGACCACGCGGCCGCCGGTGAACGGGTCGGTGGTGGTGCGCCGGCCGGCCCGGCCGGCGGCGATCTCCGCCGCGATCTCGGCGAGCTCGGGACGTCCGGTCTTCTTCGCGAACGTCCGGAGGTCGCTGGTGCCCACGAGCTCGGACTCGGGCGCGGAGATGAAGACGCCGCGCCGGGACACCAGGAAGGCATAGCCGCTGTCGAGGACGGTGATGGTGCGCACGCGGGCGTCGATGTCGGCGAGGGAGTGGTCGAGGCCGGCGACCGCCACGAAGGCGCCACCCCGGACGACCGGCGCCGTGAACGAGGTCATCAGGACGCCGACGTCCTCGTCGCGGTAGGGCTCGATCACCGCCGGGCGACCCGTGTCGCGCGGCATCTGCCACCACTCGTTGCCGTAGGTCTCGGCGACCTCGGCGTCGGTGTAGGAGAACATCTCGATTCCGGACTCGCCCCGGACCCAGTACGGCGTGAACTCGCCCGAGGGCGAGTTGCCGAATGTGCCGGCGTAGTCGGCGTTGGCGCCCGGCGCGCGCCCGGGCAGGTAGTTGACGTAGGTCCCGAAGACGTCCGGGTTCTTGACCAGGACGCGCCGCAGCAGAGCCGTCATGCGATCACGGTCGTCACCCGCCGGCGACTCGATGGCGTCGGCCAGCCCGGCGGCGATCGCCAGGTGACGGGACGTGTCGATGCCCACGGCATTCGCCTCAGCCCTCGCGGTCGCCGCCGCCTGCTCATAGGCGGCGTCGGTCGCGGCGCCGGTGGCGACGCGCACGGCGATCACGGTGAGGGCGATCAGGCCGAGGGCCACGAGCGGGACGAGATACAGGAGCAGCTTGGCGCGGAACGTCCGGATCATGGGCATCCCGTCCTATCGCCCGTGCGACGGGCACCTTGAGGCCCGACGCCGCCATCACGCCCGTTCACGCCATACGACCCGGACCCGTCGAGGCACTCCGGACCGCACCTACGAGCCCTCAGCCACCTCCGGCGGCCAGGGAGGCCTCGTAGGTGCTCCAGAGCGTCGCGCGCAACTCCTCGGCCGCCCGGCGCGGGCTCTCGGCGAAGATGATCGAGCGGCTGGCCGAGACCAGCGCCCCGGCGGCGCGGCCCCCGAAGGCCGCTCCGAGGTCCTCGGGCCGGCCGCCCTGGGCGCCGACGCCGGGGATCAGGAAGGGCTGGTGCGGCATCAGCGCGCGCAGGGTCGCGATCCGCTCCGGCACGGTCGCGCCGACCACGGCGCCGAGGGCCGAGAGGCCCGAGCGGTTGACGCTCGGCCCGCCCCACTCGGCGATCCGCCGGGCCACCTCCTCGTGCCACAGCCCGCCCGAGGCGAGGGGCAGGTCCTGGAAGTCGGCCGCTCCGGGGTTCGAGGTCCGCACGAGGGCGAACAGGCCCCGCCCGGCCGGCGCGGCCGCCTCGATGAACGGGGCGACCGCGTCGCCGCCGAGCGAGGGGTTGATGGTGAGGGCGTCGATCGGCGAGCGCAGGAATGCGTCGGCGTAGGCCCTGGCGGTGACGTCAACGTCACCGCGCTTGGCGTCGGCGATCACGAGCAGGCCGGCGTCGGCGGCGGCCGCGGCGACGCGCTCGAAGGCCTCCCAGCCCGGCGCGCCGAACCGCTCGAACGAGGCGAGCTGGATCTTGGCGGCCACGCACGCGGGCCCGGCGGCGGCGATCGCCCGGCGGCAGAACGCGCGGGCGCCCTCGGCCCCGCCCGGCACCCGCCGGGGGTCGGGATCGAGGCCCAGGACCACCTGGCTGGCCCGCGACGCGACGGCCGCCGCCAGGCGCGCGCCGAAGGCGCCGTCCGCGCCGGTGCTCACAGGAGGATCGCCCGCCATGCCGGCAGAGTAAGGGTTGAGAGCAGGGTCGTGACGACGACGGCGCCGGCGAGGACGTCCGAGCGCAGACCCGAGCGGGTCCCGATCACCAGGGACATCATGGCCGTGGGCATGGCGGACATGATCACGACCGTGTTGAAGACGTCGTCGGAGAAGCGCAGGGCCCCGGCCACGGCGACCCCGATCATGGTGGCGACCCCGAGGCGCACGATCACCACGTAGCTCACCTCGCCCCAGATGCGCCGCAAGCCGCGGAACTCGATCATCACCCCGGCGTAGAGCATCGTGAGCGGCAGGGTGGCGGCGCCCAGGATCGCGAAGGGCCGCTCGATGAGCGCGGGCAGGTCGCCGAACCCGGCGAGGTTGACGATCAGGCCCGCGGCGAGGGCCCAGTTCGGCGGCAGTCGCAGGAAGTCGACCAGGTCGCGCCTCGCGGGGGGTCGCGCGGAGCCCTCCCGCCCGTACGCCCCGGAGATGGCCACCGTCGAGGTCCAGGTGATCAGGGCGGTCCCGAGCGCGTCGTACATCACCGCGGCCGGCAGCGAGAAGCCGCTGCCCGACGCCGCGATCAACGGCAGCCCGAAGAAGCCGGTGTTGCCGACGGCCGTGGCGACGATCATCGCACCCGCACGGGGGCGCTCCATCCCCCAGACGCGGACCGACACCCACACCAGGCCGAGCAGCACCGCGTGGATCGCGATGGCCGCGACCGGCACCAGCAGCAGCGAGCCGTGCAGGTCGGCCCTCACCAGGATCAGGAAGATCAGCGGCGGCATCGCCAGGTTGATGACCACCCGCACCAGCAGGGGGCCGTCCTCGCGCCGGATCACCCCGTAGCGGCGCGCCACCCACCCCGCCAGGATGATCAGCAGCGCCCCGAGGGCGGTCTCGGTCATCCGGGGCTCACGGCCGCGAGGTTAGCGGAGCCCCGCGGCCCGAGCCCGGATGCGCCGCTCAGGCCGGAGGCGTCACCTCGCGCCAGTAGAAGGTCTCCCACGAACCCTCGAGGATCGGGTAGAACGGCGGCCGCAGGCGCTGCAGCGTGTCGTCGTACTGGTAGCTGCGGGTGTTGTACATCGAGGCGTACCCGCCGTCGGCCGTGGTCTGCGAGCCGATGTAGGTCATCGAGTTGTGGTTGCCCGTCGCGCTGCCCTGATAGGTGCGCCACTGGCCCGACTGGGCGAGCGACGCGGCGCGCCAGCTCAGGTTCCAGGGGGCGTACTTGGCGATGATCACCTCGTTCGCGGAGATCAGCCCGAGCACGTCGTCGCCCGACGAGGCGTAGGCGATGTTGCCGCCGACGTAGACGTTGCCCTTGCTGGCGATGGTGACCCGGCCGTTCACCACCGAGTCGCGCGGGCCCACCGTCGAGCTGCACGAGTCGGTCTTGGTGCTGCCGTCGGAGACGATCACCGACTGCTCGAAGTACATCGCGCCGTTGGCGGGCACGTTGACCGTCACCGGGCAACCGATCGTGTTGAGCGAGGCCCCCACGTCGGAGCTGCCGGTGATCTTGTGCACGCGCGCGCGGCCATCGGCCAGGAACTGCACCAGCCAGGCGTTGGCGGAGGAGTCGTTCCAGGCGGTGCCGCCCGCCTCGGCCGCGTCCTTGATGTCGAGGCGCGACTGGGTGAAGTGGCTGAAGTCGATCGGCGTCGGGAACTTGGTCTGGAACGAGGGCACGGTGGCCGAGTCGTACGCGCCGCCCTGGAAGGTGGACGCGGGCACGTTGGAGCTGGAGCAGCTGAACGAGCTGCTCGAGCAGACGTAGTGCTGGGCGTACGCCGGGGCGAGAGCCGTGCCCTGGTGGTTGATGTCGCCCGCCGAGTAGAGCTTGCCGGTGGTGTTCGCCGTCGATCCGTACTTGATCGAGGCGTTCGAGATCATCTGGAAGTCGGCGATCGACGAGGGATGGATCTGACTCTGCACCGACCGTGTGACGGGCGAGGGGCTGTTGCGGCTCGCCTGGCCGGTCGACTGGACGGTCACGAGGTCCGAGCCGGGTGTGGGCGGCGTCACGCGGAGCGAGTAGGCCGCGGTGCCGAAGCGGGAGTCCTGGAGCTGTACCCAGGTCTGGGAGGGGCCGGCATAGGTCCACGTCACGCCGGGGGTCCACGCCGTGCCGGGAGCGTGCACCGCGCCGTAGGGGTCGATGCGCGGATCCTCGGCGAGGTCGATCCAGCGGTCGTAGTAGCGCGGGTCCTCGACCAGGCGCGAGATGTACCGGTTGACGCCGGCGTCGGCCACCTGGATCGCGATGTCTCCGCGCCCCTGGCGCGCCGTCTGGGTGGTGCTGCTGCGGGCGAACGAGAGGCTCGCGAGCACGAGCAGCGCCAGGATGCCGGTGAGGGCGATCGTCGTGACGAGGCTCACCCCGTCCTGAGACCCGCCGCGGCGGGCCCGGCGGCTAGATGGTGATCGCATTGCGGAGGGTGACATCCGTGTTGAGCTCCAGCGTCGAGGCGGCATTCCCGGTCTTCTGGCTCACGAGCAGGCGGATCGAGATCTGGGCCATGTCGCGCAGTTGGACGGCGCTCGGCGAGGCCGGCAGCGCGAGGCCCTCGGCCGACGCGCCCGCGAAGGCCGCGATCGCCCCGTTCGAGACCTTCTCGAGGAGGACCTCGGGATGCGCGTACGAGCCGTAGGAGAAGGGGGCGACGGCGCCGACCGGATCGGCGCTGTCGCGGATCAGCTGGTTGGCGACGATCGAGTAGCGCACCTTCTGCGGCCGGGGCACCTTGGCCGACTCGGTCCGCGAGGGATCGACGTACATCTCGAGGCTCGTCGGGGTCAGTGAGATCACGGGGGCCGTGAGGCCCCCGTCCGGGCTGATCGCCTGCCGGGCCTCGCGCACGACCCGGTCGATGGCCGTCCGGCCGTCGGCCTGGGCACGCGCCTGTGTCTCGCTGGTGCGCGCCGAGTTGACGCCCGAGAAGAAGAAGCTGAAGAGGGCGAGCGCGAAGATCGACGAGAGCGCGATGCCCATCAGCAGCTCGATCAGGGTGAAGCCCCCCTGGCGGTCGCGGTCCGTCATGGGACGCTGTACGTCCGCAGCTGGCCGCCGACCGCGCTGACGACCTTGCCCGTGCTCCAGGTCGGGGTGCCGCCCGAGAAGCCGGTCGCGATGTAGGCCATGTAGTTGCCGGTCGCCAGGCCGGTGAAGTCGGCGTTGCCGAACGAGTTGGTGTTCTGCGACGCGTCGTAGGTGCCGGTCAGGGCCTGCAGGCGCACCAGCTGGCCCGAGGCCCCGGCGGTCAGCCGGATGGTCCCGGTGCTGGCCGAGGGCACCGAGTAGATCGTCACGGGCGTGGTCTGGTTCTGGTTGACGGCCGCGAGCACCGACCCGGCGCCGTAGCCCGGGTGGGCGACCGACACGACGTAGCTGACCGTGCCCGAGGGCGGTACGCAGAGGCGCACGAAGCCGTTGACGTCGGTCAGTCGCACGCGGGGGGCGATGTTCGACTGGCCGCCGGACACCTGGACCTGGGCGCCCGCGATCGGCGGATTGCCGCTCGACACGCTGCGCACGGTCACGTCGAGGTAGCCGCTCGGCCCCGCGTCATCGCGAAGTCGAAGGTCTCGGTCGTGTTGCTCGGGATAGCCGGTCGGCACCGGCCGCTGGATCGAGGCGTCGAGGTAGCAGTCGGCCTGGGCGGCGACCGTGAAGTCGGACTCGCTCGGCGGGATCGCCTTGGAGCCGATCGTCGAGAAGACGTAGGCGCCGCTGGTGCCCTCCTGCTGCTCGCTGAGCACGGCGGGGCCGGGCGTCGTGACCTGGGCCTGCGAGTGCTCGGTGATCAGCTGGCCGGTGGCAGCGTCGCGCAGGTTCACGTTGATCGTGGCCCTCTTGAAGACCTTGAGCGTGGTCGTCCAGGTCTGCGAGGCCGTCAGGTGCTGCTGGGCGAGGGCCGGCACGTTGTCCGGGTGGGTCACCCAGGGGTCGGTCAGCCCGACCGTCAGGCGGTACTTGTACTTGGGGTCGCTGACCGGGATGGCGCTCGGCTCGAGGCCGGCGAACACGACCTTGCCGTCGGCGCCGGTGGAGCGGGTCTGCGTGGGCGACGTGCTCAGGTCGGCCGTGACGGGCGCGCCGGCGACGGGGTCGTCGGTGAGCGCGTCGATGACGGTCACGATGATCGTCAACTTGCCGGAGATGGCGCCGATCGCCGGCGGGGCGACCAGCGTCGTCTGCGAGTAGGCGTGGGCCCGGGCGGTCTGGGGGGTGACCGTGACGGCCACCTTCTTGTAGTTCACGTACGTCTGGGGCTGGCCGAGGGCCGGGTCGTCCACGTAGGTCACGTCGACGTCCACCTTGTAGGTGACCGACCCGACCACGACGTTGCGCGTCGCGAGGATCTCCCCGGGAGGGCTGCCGCCGACCACGCCGACGTCGTCGTAGGCCATGCGCTGGGCGCGGTCGAGCTCGGCGGAGGCCAGCTTGGTGGCCGTCGTCTCGACCTTCGAGGTGCCCAGGGAGGCGCTCGTCTGGGCGAGGCCCTGGGCGATGCCCCCGGCGACGATCGCCAGGATGACGATTCCTATGAGGATCTCGATGTACGAGAACCCGGCCTGTCGCGATCCCCTCCGTGAGCTCACGCGGCTCTTCCTCTCATGGTGCGCCGACGCTCTCCCACCGGCCGTCGGCGAACTGCGCCGGACAGGGAGGGCACCCCCCCTATCGGCCGCAGGGCCGTGTGGCTTGACGCCCGGCGGGTCTAGGATGGGCCCGTGACCGTCGGCGACCCGCTCCCGAGCACCGCCGCGTCCGCCGACGGGGTGCGCGAGCCCGGCTGGGGCGAGCCCGACGAACCGCGCTACCGGCCGATCGAGAGCTACGGGCTGATCGGCGACCTGCGCACCGCCGCCCTGGTGGGCCGCGACGGGGCGATCGACTGGTTCTGCCCCAAGCGCTTCGACGCGCCGAGCCTGTTCGCCGCGATCCTCGACGCCGACATCGGGGGCAGCTTCCGCATCGCGCCCGAGGTGCCGTGCGCGAGCAAGCAGCTCTACCTCCCCGACACGGCGATCCTGCTGACCCGCTTCTTCTCGCCCGAGGGCGTCGCCGAGGTGACCGACTTCATGCCGGTCGGCCTGGATCCGTGCGCGATCGTGCGGCGGATCGACGTCGTGCGCGGGTCGGTCGCCTTCCGCATGGCCTGCCGGCCGGGCTTCGACTACGCCCGGCGCGCCCATCGGGTGGTGGCCGACGATCCCCGCCTCGCCCGCTTCACCGCCGACGACGGGATGTGCACCGAGCTCGTCTCCAGCCTGCCCCTCACCATCGACGGCCCGGCCGCCACCGCCCGCTTCCGGCTCGACGCGGGCCAGGGGGCGTGGTTCGTGCTGCAGCCGGCCGGATGCGGCCTGCGCTGGGAGGGCGACCGCGTGTCGCAGTGCCTGGACCAGACGCGCGACTACTGGCGCGGCTGGCTCGCCCAGTCGCACTACGACGGGCGCTGGCGCGAGATGGTGAGCCGGTCGGCGATCACGCTGAAGCTCTGCACCTACGCGCCGACCGGCGCGATGGTGGCCTCGCCCACCTGCAGCCTGCCCGAGTCGATCGGCGGCGGGCGCAACTGGGACTACCGCTACGCCTGGCTGCGCGACTCGGCCTTCACCGCGTTCGCCTTCCAGCGCCTCGGCTTCTACCAGGAGGCCCAGCAGTTCGCGAACTGGCTCGAGGCCCGCTGCCGCGAGGCCGATCCCGAGGACCCCGAGCTCCAGATCGTCTACTCGATCGACGGCGGGCGCGACCTCACCGAGGTCGAGCTGACCCACCTCGAGGGATACCGCGGGTCGCGGCCGGTGCGCATCGGCAACGGCGCCCACGACCAGCTCCAGCTCGACGTCTACGGCGAGCTGATGGACGCCGTCTACCTCTCCAACAAACAGGAGCCGGTCAGCTGGGAGCTGTGGACCAGCCTGCGGCGACTGCTCGACTGGCTGGCAGACAACTGGCAGCGTCCGGACGAGGGGATCTGGGAGGTGCGCGGCGGCCGCCGGCACTTCGTCTACTCGCGCCTGATGTGCTGGGTGGCCTTCGAGCGGGCGATGCGCATGCAGGCCCAGCGCGGGCTGCCGGGCAACACGATCCGCTGGCGCGCCGTGCGCGACGAGATCTACGAGGAGATCATGGCCAAGGGCTGGAGCGAGGAGCGCCAGTCGTTCGTGCAGTACTACGGCGGCACGGTGCTCGACGCGAGCAACCTGCTGATGCCGCTGGTCAAGTTCATCGGCCCGCGGGACCCGCGGATGCTGGCGACCCTCGCCGCCATCGAGCGCGACCTGGTCTCCGACAGCCTCGTCTACCGCTACGACCCCCAGAAGGCCTCCGACGACGGCCTCGGCGGGACCGACGAGGGCTCGTTCTCCCTGTGCTCGTTCTGGCTGGTGGAGTGCCTCACGCGCGCGGGCCGCACCGAGGACGCCCGGCTGGTGTTCGAGAAGATGCTCACCTACGCCAACGAGCTCGGCCTCTTCGCCGAGGAGGTGGGCGACACCGGCGAGGCCCTCGGCAACTACCCCCAGGCCTTCACCCACCTCGGCCTGATCTCGGCGGCCTGGGATCTGAACAAGGCCCTGGACGGCCCGGCCTGACCTGTGCCCGGGCCGAGCCCGGGCGTCGACGGGCCGGAGGCGGCGCTATCGTTGCGCCGAGCTCGATGAACCCCTCCCGCATCCTCACACTGCTGTTGGCGGCCGTCCTGGTGCTGGGCGGCATCGTCTACGGCGCGACCCGCGGGGGCGGGGACGGGGGCGGGGACACGCCCGGCGGGAGTTCCTCGACCACCGCGGCGCCCGAGGGCGCGGTGGTGGTGGACTTCGTCTACTCGCCCGAGAAGGAGCTGCTGCTCACTCCGCTGCTCGAGGAGTTCAACCGCTCGGGCGCGGAGCTCGACGGAGCGCCGGTGCGCGTGCGCGGCGAGGTCGTCTCCTCGGGTCAGTCGGCCGACAAGATCGCCTCCGGAGCGCTGACGCCGGCCCTCTGGAGCCCGGCCTCCTCGCTCTGGGGCCGCATCGTGAACCAGCGCACCGACTCGGCGCTGGCGCCCGACGAGAGCCCCTCGCTGGTGCGCTCGCCCCTCGTGATCGCGATGCCCGAGCCGCTCGCCCGGGCGCTCGGCTGGCCGGCGAAGCCACTCGGATGGGCGGACATCCTGGCCGAGGCCAACTCCGCCCGGGGCTGGGCGGCGCACGGCCACCCCGAGTGGGGCCGGTTCAAGTTCGGGCAGACCAACCCCGACTTCTCGACCTCGGGGCTCTCGGCCACGGTCGCCGAGTACCTGGTGGCCGCCGGCAAGAGCGAGGGCCTCACGCTGGCCGACATCCGCACGCCGGCGGTGAGGCGCTTCGTGGCCGACATCCAGCGCTCGGTGGTGCACTACGGCGACACCACGCTCTTCTTCGCCGAGCAGATGGCCCGCTTCGGCCCCACCTACGTGAGCGCGGTGGCGATGGAGGAGGTGACGGTCCTCGACTACAACCGGCGCCTGCGCACCGGGGGCCCGAAGCTCGTGGCCATCTACCCGCGCGAGGGCACCTTCTACTCGGACAACCCCCTCATCCCGGTCGCCGCCGACTGGGTGGATCCCGCGGAGGCCGCCGGGGCGAAGCTCGTCTCGGACTTCCTCGTCGCGAAGGCGACGCCCGAGCTCGCCGCGCGGTCGGCGTTCCGCTCGGCGGACTCTCAGGCCGCCGTGCCCGAGCCCATCACGGCGGCCAACGGCGCCGACCCCGCCCAACCGACCCGCCTGCTCTCGCTTCCCGAGCCGAAGGTCCTCAACGCGATCCTGGCCGCCTGGCGGGCCGACCGTAAGCCGGCCCACATCGAGGTCGTCCTCGACGTGTCGGGGTCGATGCAGGACGAGGACAAGCTGGAGTCGGCCAAGCGCGGCCTGGTCCGCTTCCTGAGGATCCTGCAGCCCCAGGACGAGGTCGGGCTCTCGGTGTTCTCGGACTCCCCCACCCTGGTGCAGGCACCCGTGGCCATGCGCACCGGGCGTGCCGGCCTCGTGGCCCGCGTCGAGGGCCTCGCCGCCGACGGGGGGACGGCCGTCTACGACGCCACCGACCAGGCCGTCTCGCGGATCGCGGCCGATGCCCGGGACACGCGGATCAGCGCCGTCGTTGTGCTCACCGACGGCGCCGACAACGAGAGCGCGCTCTCCGCCGACGAACTGCGCGAGCGGCTCGAGGCGGCATCGGGACCGGAGGGGCCGGGCGTCCGCGTCTTCACCATCGCCTACGGCTCGGACGCGGAGGAGGCGGTCCTCGAGCGGATCGCGATCGCCGGGGGCGGGAAGGCGTACACCGGCGACCCCCAGACGATCGAGCGCGTCTACATCCAGATCTCGAGCTTCTTCTAGTCCCGTGGCGGGCCGTGACGCGGACATCCGGGCGCTCCTCGCCCGGGCGCTGACCAGCCCGGTCAACGTCCTGCCGGCGGCGGCGATCGCGGGTGTCGGTTTCGCCTTCGGCCTGTGGCCCCTCTACCTGGCCGCGGCCGCCTGGTACGGCGTCGCCGCCGCCCAGACCATCCGTGACCCCCGGCATGCCCGTGCGGTCCTCGAGCGCGGCCGGGTCGCCCGCGCGCAGATCTCCGCCGAGGCGCCGCCGGAGCTCACCGACCCGGTCATCCGCAGTCGCTACGAGGAGGCGATGACCGAACAGGGGCGCCTCTCCCAGGCGATCGCGCAGAGCCCGATCCCGGCGCCCGAGATCGAGACCGATCTCGTCGGCATGTCGTCGGACCTGCGCGTGATCTGCATGCAGGCCCAGCGCCTGTCCGACTACCTCGCCACGGTCGACCTCGACGACCTCCGGCGCCGGCACGCGGCCGTGCGCGCGCGCCTGGCGGGAGCCTCCCCCGCCCTCGCCCCGACGCTCGAGCGCACGGGCGACGCCCTCTCCGAGCAGATCCGGCTGGCCGAGGCGCTCGTCGAGCAACGCGACCACTTCGAGGCCGAGACCCTGGCGCTCATCTCGTCGCTCGGCACGATCCGCGCCGAGGTGGTGCGCGTCGCGGTCTCGTCCGAGTCGGACGCGGCGGGTCGCATCCGCACCCAGGTCGGCGACGCCCGGGGGCAGCTGCGGGCGATGACCGACGCCCTCGCCGAGCAGGAGCGGGCCGTCTCCGCGGCACCGGCCGAATAGCCCGCGAGGGCGTCGCCCACCCCCGCCCGGCCCCGCGTCACCCCGCCCGCGCCGGCGCGGGGTCCCCGAGCCCCAGGAGCAGCAGCGCCTCCACCGTGGCGTCGCGGCCCTTCAGCGGCACGTGGCCGAGGTGCTCGGTGCGCGCCGCGCCCACGCGGCGCGCGGTCTCGGCCCCGAGGGCGACGCCGCCCACCGGGGCGAGCCCCTCGAGGCGCGCCGCGACGTTGACGGTGTCGCCGATCACGGTGTGGGTGCGCCCGCCGGCGGCGCCGAGCAGGCACACCAGCGCGGGGCCCGTGTTCACGCCCACCCGGAAGCGCGGCCAGTCGGGGTGGGCGGCCGCGATGCGCCCCGTCTCCTCCTGCAGGGCGACGGCGGCGCGCAGGGCGTCGCCGGCGTGGTCGGCCCGGTCGCCGGCGCGGTTGAACGTCGCCATTACCGCGTCTCCCATGATGCGGTCGATGTCGCCGCCGTGGCGGCGGACGATCGCCGGGACCGCCGCCGCCAGGTAGCGGTTGAGCATGCGCGAGACCTCGGCGGGCTCGTTCGCCTCCGAGAACCGGGTGAAGCCCTCCAGGTCGGCGAACAGCACGCTGAGGTCGCGCGTGCCCTCCGCGGTGGAGGCGAGGTAGAGATCGCCGAAGCGCTCCTCGTGCCACTGCATGTGGGCCGTGGTCGCGACGATCGCCGACGCCGCGAGGATCAGGATGTGCCAGCCCCACCAGCTGGCATGCCACTGCGGGGCGAGCGCGGTGGCGAGCGTGGCCTCCGCCAGGAGGGCGAGTCCGATGATCAGGCCGAGCACCAGACCGGTCGGGCGGCGCGCGAAGAGGGCGAGGTAGCGCGCCAGCGCGAGGGCGTAGAGGCACAGCCCCACCGACGCGAAGGCCACCGCCACCGCCGAGCCGCGCGTGGGCAGATCGGCGGCGTCGAGGGGCGGCACCTGCGCCAGCGAGGCCGCCGCCCACGCCGCCAGCAGCGCCAGGACGCCCCACCGCAGGCGCGGCGTGGCGCGCGCGAGAGCGGAGGGAGCGCCGCTGTCTGGCACGAACGCCGACGCCGCGGCGAACCCGCCGGCGAGCGTCAGGCCGACCGGCGTCGCGATGATGAACCCGGCGTTCGCCCCATCGAGCAGCACCCGCGGAGTGGCGAGGGCGTGCAGCCCGAGGAAGCCGGAGCAGGTCAGGAAGGCCAGCGAGACCAGGGCCACGCGGGCGTCGGAGCGGCGCTCGGCCGCGACCCCCGTCGCGTAGGCCAGCGCGCCGTTGAGGACCGCGGCGGCGAGCACCAGCCACAGGTGCGAGGGGTCGTGCGCCCACCTGCCGTCGATCGAGGGCACGAGCAGCAGCAGGCCGATGCCGATGAGCGGCGTCGCCAGCAGGATCCCCGCGAACGCGAGGGGGGATCGGGGCGCGGGGGCGGTGGACTCCACTGAGGGCGAGCGTACGGCCGGCACGGTTCCAGGCACTTGGCCGCGCGTCCCATCGTCGGCGGCGGGGATATGGCCGTGGGGATGGGTGACCGGCCACCCGGCGGCGGATAGCGTCACGGGGTTCGTCAACCCGCCACGTGAAGAGGCGCCGGCCGATGACCGTCCGCTCTCCCGCCGATCCGGCCGTCGCGGCGTCGCCCGTCGACCTCGTGCTCGGCGACCTCCACGACCGCATCAGCCGCGAACCGCTCACCGGGACTGTCGCCGACTACATCCCCGAGCTGGCGCACGCCGACCCCGGGACGTTCGGCGTGGCTCTCGCCACCGTGCAGGGGGACGTCCACGAGGTCGGCGACACCTCGGTGCCCTTCACGATCCAGTCGATCTCGAAGATGGTCCTCTACGGCATGGCGCTCGAGGACCGGGGCCGCGAGGCCGTCGCCGAGATCGTCGGCGTCGAGCCCTCGGGCGAGGCCTTCAACTCGATCCGGCTCCACCCCGAGCGCAGCACCCCCCTCAACCCGATGGTCAACGCCGGCGCCATCGCCACCACGGGGCTCGTCCACGGCGCGTCGCGTCACGAGCGCCTGGAGCGGATCCTCGCGACCTTCGAGCGCTACACGGGGCGGGCGGCGGTGGTCGACGACCGGGTCTTCCGCTCCGAGAGCCAGACCGGGCACCGCAACCGGGCGATCGCCCATCTCCTGCGCAACTTCTGCGTGATCACGGGCGACCCCGACGACGTGCTCGACGTCTACTTCCGTCAGTGCTCCATCCTGGTGACCTGCCGCGACCTGGCCGTGATGGGCGCCACCCTCGCCAACCGGGGCGTGAACCCCGTGACCGGGGCCCGGGCCCTCGACGAGGCCCACGTGCCGAGCGTGCTCAGCGTGATGGCGACCTGCGGCATGTACGACTTCGCCGGGCAGTGGCTGCACGATGTCGGGCTGCCCGCCAAGAGCGGTGTCGCCGGGGGCATCCTGGCGGTGCTGCCGGGCCAGTTCGGCATCGGCACGCTCTCGCCACCGCTCGACGCGGTCGGCAACAGCGTGCGCGGCATCCGCGTCTGCCGGGCCCTCTCGGAGGAACTCGGCCTGCATCTGCTCGACCCGCCCCGGCCCGGTGCGGCGGCACGCGGCACGGCACCGGCTCCCGCCGCCTCGCGCCGGCGCCGGTCGGGCGCGGCGGAGGGCGCGCTCGAGGGGGCGTCGCAGCAGATCCTGCGCCAGCGGCCCCAGGGGGACCTGACCTTCGCCGCCGCGGCCGCCATCGCGCGCTCCCTCGGCGAGAGCTGCCCGGACGGCGGCTCCGTCGTGCTCGACCTCTCGGCCGTGAGCCGCGTGGACGGCGCCGCGGCGGCGATCCTCTGCGCCCTCGGCGACACGCTCGCCGCCCGAGGCGTGCGGCTGATGGTGTGCGGCGCTGCGGACCACCCCCGCATCGGCGCCGAGATCGAGCGGCGCGCCGACGCCGGTGACGCCGCCGAGATCGACGTGCGCGGCGACGCCGAGGAGGCGCTCGAGTGGTGCGAGGACCGCCTCCTCGGACAGCTCGGCGTGGCCGACGACGCCGCCGTGCCGCTGGAGGCCGGCGAGCTCTGCCGCCGGATGTCGCCCCAGGAGGTCGCCGACCTGCGCGCAGCCCTGGAGGAGGTCGCGTTCGCCGCCGGTGAGGTGATGATCGCCGAGGGCAGCCCGTCGGACCACCTGCTCGTGATCGGTGCGGGCCGGGCCAGCGTGGTCACCACGCGCGACGACGGCTCGCGCGTGCGCGTGCTCACCATCGGCCCCGGGATGTTCACCGGAGAGGTCGGCCTGATCGACGGCGGCCCCCGCTCGGCCACCGTGGTCGCCGACACGCCTGTCACGGCGCACCGCCTCAGCCGGGAGGGCCTGGAGCGCCTCTCCGACGACCCCGCGCTGCGCACCCGCACGCTGCTGCTGCTGAACGTCGCCGAGAGTCTCTCGGGCCACCTCCGGCGGGCGACCGCGCTGCTCGCGGCCGGCAGCGCCTGAGGGCGGGCGCCCCCTGCGCCCGGCCGCCGCTCAGAAGCCGTCGCAGGTGACGACCTCGCGGATGCCCGTGTAGACGGTCGCCGATGTCACCCTCCCGCGCAGGGTTCGCACCAGCAGGGCCGTGCTGCCGGGGATGAACGATCCCGTGCAGGGCTCGGTGAGGGGCCACGCGATGACCGACCGCGGGCCGAGGACACTGGCGCGAGCGGCGACGGCGCGCAGGCGCGCGGGCAGCCGGCCGCCCACGCGGACGACGCCGCGCTCGGTGACGACGCGGCCGGCCGCGTCGTCGATGGCGATGCTCATGACGCTCTCGGTGGCCGAATCGCAGTCGGGGTCACCGGAGAGCGGCTCGGTGCGCAGCAGCACGCCCGAGGCGCGCCAGCGACTGGCGGAGAAGCGGTCGCCCCCGGGGGGCCCCGCCACCCGGCAGTCGTTGCGTGGCCCGAGGGCCGCGCGAACCCGCCCCGCCTGCCCGGCGACGGCCTCCCCTCCGAGGCCGGCGCGGACCCCGTTGATCCGCACGCTCTGACCGTGCTCGGCGAGGACCAGTCGCACGACCGGCGCCGGAAGCGCAGCGGCGGCGGCCGGGACTGGGGCGCCGGCCGCCACCAGGGACACCAGCGCGGAGACGATCATCGGCCTCATCGCAGGCCATCCTCCGGCAGGGACACCCCGGCGCGCAAACGACGAAGGGGGCCCCGTGGGGCCCCCTTCGCGTGGGTGACGAACTCGATCGGCAGCCCCGGTGGGGGCCGCGATCGATCTACATCATGCCGCCGCCCATGCCCATGCCGCCCATGTTGGGGGACATGCCGCCCATGCCGCCGCCGCCACCCTCCTCGGGGGCGTCGGCCACCACGCACTCGGTGGTGATGATGTTCTTGGCGATGGAGGCCGCGTTCTGCAGAGCCGAGCGGGTCACCATGGCCGGGTCGATGATGCCGGCCTTGACCAGGTCGACGTACTCGCCGGTGTCGACGTTCAGGCCGATGCCCGGCTTCTTGGACTTGACCTCGCCGACGACGACCGATCCCTCGAGCCCTGCGTTCTCGGCGAGCTGGCGAAGCGGCTCCTCGAGGGCGCGGCGCACGATGTTGGCGCCGGTGGCCTCATCGCCGGTGAGGGCGAGGCCATCCAGAGCCTTGATCGAGTTGACCAGCACGACACCGCCGCCGGGGACCACACCCTCCTCGAGGGCGGCGCGGGTGGCCTGCAGGGCGTCCTCGACCCGGTGCTTCTTCTCCTTCATCTCGGTCTCGGTGGCGGCGCCGACCTTGACGACCGCCACACCGCCGGCGAGCTTGGCCAGGCGCTCCTGGAGCTTCTCGCGGTCGAAGTCCGAATCGGTGGTCTCGATCTCGGCCTTGATCTGCTTGATGCGGCCCTTGATCTCCTCCGAGTCACCGGCACCGTCGATGATGGTGGTGGTGTCCTTGGTGATCACGACCTTGCGGGCGCGCCCGAGCTGGGCGACCTGGGTGTTGGCGAGCTTGAGGCCCATCTCCTCGGCGATCACCTCGCCGCCGGTGAGGATGGCGATGTCCTCGAGCATGCGCTTGCGCCGGTCACCGAAGCCCGGGGCCTTGACGGCGATCCCGGTGAAGGTGCCGCGCAGCTTGTTGACGATCAGGGTCGCGAGGGCCTCGCCCTCGACGTCCTCGGCGATGATCAGCAGCGGTCGGCCCTGGCCGATGACCTGCTCGAGCAGCGGCAGGATGTCCTGGACGCTTGAGATCTTGCCGCCGTGGATGAGCAGGAAGGGATCGTCGAGGACGGCCTCCATGCGGTCCTGGTCGGTCACCATGTAGGGGCTCATGTAGCCGCGGTCGAACTGCATCCCTTCGGTGAACTCGAGGTCCATCCCGAAGGTCTGGCCCTCCTCGACGTTCACCACGCCGTCCTTGCCGACCTTCTCGATGGCATCCGAGATGACATCGCCGATGGCGCGGTCACGGCTGGAGATGGCGGCGACCCGGGCGATGTCCTCCTTGCCCGAGACGGCCTTGGACTGCTTGGCGATCTCGCCGACGACGATCTCGACCGCGGCCTCGATGCCGCGCTTGAGGCCCATCGGGTTGGCGCCGGCGGCCACGTTCTTGAGGCCCTCGCGCACGATCGCCTGGGCGAGCACGGTCGCGGTGGTGGTGCCGTCACCGGCGACGTCGTTGGTGGCCGTGGCCACCTCGCGCACGAGCTGGGCGCCCTGGTTCTCGAAGACGTCCTCGAGGTCGATCTCACGGGCGATGGTGACACCATCGTTGGTGATCGTCGGGGCGCCGAACTTCTTGTCGAGGACCACGTAGCGGCCCTTGGGACCGAGGGTCACCTTGACCGCGTCGGCCAGGGTGTTGACCCCGCGCTCGAGCGCGCGGCGGGCGTCCTCGTTGAACTTGATCAGCTTTGCCATCTTTGGCCCTTCTCCTTGCGTAATCCGAATGTCGGCGAGCTCGGGACGGCGCCCCGGCTACTTCTTCTTGGCGGCGGCCTTCTTCTTGGCCGGCGCGGCGGCGACGCGCGCGAGGATGTCGTGCTCGCTGAGGATGAGGACGTCCTGGCCCTCGAGCTTCACCTCGGTGCCGCCGTACTTCGAGTAGATGACCTCGTCGCCGTCGGAGACCTCGAGCGGGAGACGCTCGCCGTCGACCCAACGACCCTCGCCCACGGCGAGGACGATGCCCCGCTGGGGCTTCTCGGCCGCCGTGTCCGGCAGCACCAGTCCGCTGGCGGTGACCTGCTCCTGCTCCACGGCCTTGACGATCACACGATCGCCCAGAGGCTTCAGATTCATCGGCCCTCCCGGGTTCAAATGGGTGGCACTCCCGCTGATGGCCGGGCGCGACGCGCCGAACCTCGGGAACGCACTTGGCACTCACAGCACAAGAGTGCCAGACGGACGATACCGGTCGCCCGCCCGCCCGTCAACTATCCGGCCAGCAGCTCCTGCAACACGCCGGCGACGCCGGCCTCGCCGGGGCGCACGAAGACCCACCACCGATAGAAGTCGTCGCGCTGGTCGGACGTGATCGCCGCTGCGGGCTCCGGAGCCGGCGGCGGATCGACCTCGAAGAGCCGCAGCGCGAGCGCGGAGGCGGAGAGGCCCTCCACCGACCAGTGGGCGAGGGCCGCCTCGACGCCCGCCGGGGGGCTCTCGCCCCCGCCCGCGAGAACCGCCCCGCAACCGCCGCACGATCCGGCGGCCGGCTCGGCGCCGTCAACCACCACGGTGCCGCAGAGCGGGCAGACCAGCCGGGCGCCCGCGGGGCTCAAAGGGCGAGCGGCAGGATCAATGAGAGGGCCGCCACGATCACGATGCCCGCGGCCGCGAACGGCACGCCGCGCGCGCCCTGCAGGCGCCACACGGCGATCGCGATCAGGCCGCCGGCGATCGCCGTCAGCACGATCAGCGCCACCTGGCCGGGCTCCGCGAGCCCTCGCGAGAGCCCCACCCCGGCGAGAACGGCCGTCAGGGTGCAGCCGAGCACGATCGACTCGATCCCGTCGGCCTCGTCGCGGCGCAGCCGCAGCGCCTCGTCTCCGAGCCACAGGCCGACGAGGGCGTTCCACGCCGCGAGGATGATCGTGGTCTTGGCGCGGACGCCGGAGTCGGTGAACCACTCGACCGCGAGATAGGCGCCCACGCCGAGGGCGACGAGCGCCAGGGCGGCGAGCGGCGGCCACGCCAGGCGCAGGGCGTCGCGCTGGGCCTGGTCGAGCTCGGAGGGAGGCGGGATCACGGTGGGGCCGGGCCGCACCACGCGGCCCGACGCCGCCAGACGGCGGCGCACCAGGAGCGCCGCGCCGAAGACCAGCGCCCCCGCGGCCGCGCCGGCGGCGAGCGAGGGCCAGGCCGCCTCGGAGGGGGTCGACCCGCTCACCCGCAGCACGTTGTAGATCACCAGCCATGCCACGATCACGCAGCCGGCGAGCCAGGAGAACAGGCGCGAGACGGGTGTCGGGGAACGGTGCTCCATCGTGGTCACGGCCTCACCAGCCGCCCGCCATCCACCACCACCGTGTGTCCGGTCACGTAATCCGCCTCGAGGAGATAGCGGAGGGCCCCCGCCACGTCGTCCGGTGACCCTACCCGCTGGAGCACGGTCTTCTCCACGGAGCGTCGCGTGGCCGCCTCGCTCGCGCCCTCGGGCATGAGCACGGTGCCCGGGGCGATGGCGTTGACCGTGATGTGCGGCGCGAGCGACTGGGCCAGGCTGCGGGTGAGCATCACCACGCCGGCCTTGGCGACGCAGTGGGCGGTGAACCGGGGCCAGGGCTCCAGGCCGGCCACGTCGGCGATGTTGACGATGCGCCCGAAGCCGCCGGCGGCCATCGCGGGGGCGGCGGCCTGCGCGCAGAAGAAGGGTCCCTTCAGGTTCACCCCGAGGGCCTGATCGAACTCGTCCTCGGTGGTCTCGTGGAAGGCGGAGGCGACGAAGCCGGCCGCCGAGTTGACCAGGACCTCGACGCCCCCGAGCGCGGCCTGCGCCTCGGCCACGACCCGCCGGCACTCGGCGGCCGACCCGAGGTCCCCGCCGACGACGACGGCGCGCACCCCCGCGTCGCGGCACGCCGCGGCGGTCTCCTCGGCGGCGTCCGACGACGAGCGATAGTGCACGGCGACGTCGATGCCCATCCCGGCGAGGCAGAGCGACAGGGCGCGGCCCACCCGGACGGCGCCACCGGTGACGAGGGCCCGCCGGCCGGCGAGGACCGAGCTCACCCGAGCCCGAGCAGCGAGGCCATGCGCCGCGTGGCACGGCCCCGGTGCGAGATGGCCGCCTTCTCGTCCTGGCTCATCTGCGCCATCGAGCGGTCCTCGCCCTCGGGGAGGAAGAGGGGGTCGTAGCCGAACCCGCCCAGGCCGCGCATCGCGGGCGCGATCGTGCCCGTGCAGGAACCGCTCGAGACCAGCATCCGCCCGTCGGCGGAGAGGGCCACGAGAACGCAGACGAAGGCGGCGGAGCGGTCCTCCACCCCCTCCAGCTCCTCGAGCAGGCGGCGGCAGTTGTCGGCGAAGGTCGCCTCGGGCCCGGCGTAACGCGAGCTGAAGACGCCCGGGCGCCCGCCGAGGGCGTGCACGACCAGCCCGGAGTCGTCGGCCAGCACGAGGGCGTCGTCGTCGACGTCGTCGCGGAGTGCGGCGGCCTTGATCCACGCGTTCTGCAGCAGGGTCACCCCGGTCTCCTCGGGGTCGAAGCCCTCCGGGGCGGCGCTCACCCGGGCACCGGCCAGCAGGGGCTCGAGCTCGGCGACCTTGTGCAGGTTGCCGGTGGCGAGGACGATCCGCGCGGCGCCGGCGTCCGTCACGCCACGGCGACCGACTGCGCGGCGGTGAGCGCCCGGACGCCCGTCTCGGCGAGGTCGAGGAGCGTGTCGAGCTCGCCGCGGGAGAACGTGCTGCCCTCCGCCGTCGCCTGCACCTCGACGAGCTTGCCGGCACCGGTCATCACGACGTTCATGTCCGACTCGGCGCGCGAGTCCTCGGTGTAGGCGAGATCGAGCAGCGGGACGCCGTCGACCATCCCGACGCTGACGGCCGCGATCGAGTCGGTCAGCGGAAGCGCCGCGAGGCGGCCGTCGGCGACCAGTACCGCGAGGGCCCGGTGCAGGGCGACGTACGCGCCGCAGATGCTGGCGCAGCGGGTGCCGCCGTCGGCCTGGAGCACGTCGCAGTCGAGCCAGACCGTGCGCTCTCCGAGGGCCTCCATGTCGACCACGGCGCGCACCGAGCGGCCGATGAGGCGCTGGATCTCGGTCGTGCGCCCGTCGGGACGCCCCTTGGCGACGTCGCGCGGCTTGCGGTCGCCGGTGGAGCCGGGGAGCATCCCGTACTCGGCCGTCACCCAGCCCTTGCCGCGGCCGCGCATCCATCCGGGCACGTTCTCGTCGATCGACGCCGTGCAGATGACGCGGGTTCGGCCCACCGAGATCAGGGCGCTGCCGTGAGCGGTCTCCACGAAGCCCGGGATGATGTCGACCGGACGAAGTACGTCCGGGGTGCGTCCGTCGGCTCGCATCCGGGTGAGACTAGCGCGGCACCAGGACGGCCCGAGGCGGTCCCGGCGGCGGCCGGCGGCGGGCCCGGATACGATCGCGCGGTGACCGACGGACCCCTCCAGCTCGCGGAACTCCTCGCCCGCGCCGAGTACGCGGTGGTGCTGAGCGGCGCCGGGATCTCCACCGAGAGCGGCATCCCCGACTTCCGCTCGGCCGGCGGGGTGTGGGAGGAGTTCGACCCGATGGAGGTCGCCTCCATGCAGACCTTCCTCACGAACCCCGAGCGGTTCTGGCGCTTCCACCGCCCCCGCATCGACATGCTGCGCGGGGTCGATCCCAACCCCGCCCACCACGCCGTCGCCGAGCTTGAGCGACGGGGGATCGTGAAGGCCGTGCTGACCCAGAACATCGACGGCCTGCACGCGGCCGCCGGGTCGCAGGAGCTGATCCAGATGCACGGGGGCCTCGACCGCGGCATGTGCCTGCGCTGCGGCGCCCGCATCTCCTTCGACGAGCTGGTCGCCCGCGCCGACGCCTCTCCGAACGGCGTGCCGCTGTGCGAGTGCGGGTTCCCGCTCAAGAGCGGCGTGGTGATGTTCGGCGAGAACCTGCCGGCCGACGAGATCGCCGCGGCCTTCGACCATGCCGCGCGTGCCGACGTGATGCTGGTGGTGGGGAGCTCGCTGCTGGTCGCCCCCGTCAGCCAGCTGCCCGCCGTGGTGCTGGACGGCGGCGGCACGCTCGCGATCCTGACCGAGAGCGAGACCCCCTACGACGACCGTGCCGGCGTGCGCCTGCACGGTCGGGCGGGGGTTCAGCTCACCCAGACGCTCGACGCGCTCGACGCCCTGGCCTGAACGCCCGCTCAGGCGCGCCCGGGGCCGGGCGCGTCCGGCGGCCCACCCGGTGGGCTCTCGCCCTCGGGCGCGGCGGGCGGCACGGGCAGGTGCGCCAGCACGCGGAATCCGCCTCCGGGCAGGTGCTCGGCCGTGACGCGCCCCCCGAACATCTCGGCGCGCTCGCGCATGCCCACCAGGCCGCGGCCACCCCCCGCCTCTCCGGCCGCCGCGCTCGGCGCGCGCAGCTCCGAGCGCCCGTTGACGGACTCGAGCTCCATCCAGCCCTCGCCGTAGCGCAGCACGACCGTGAGGTCGGCGCCCGGCCCGGCGTGGCGGAGGGCGTTGGTCACCGACTCCTGGGCGATGCGGAAGAGCGACAGCTCCAGGCTGGCCGGTAGCGGCCGGGGCTCGCCCTCGACGCGGTGCTCCACGCGCAGGCCCGATCCGCGGGCGTTCTCGAGCAGGCCGTTGATCCCGTCGAGGCCCGGCTGGGGGGAGCGACCCTCCCCGCCGGCGTCGGGCTGCATCACCTCGAGCAACCGGCGCAGCTCGGCCATGGCCTCGCGGGTGGCGCCCTCGGCGCGCGCGAGGGCGTCGTCGGCGCGCGCCGGATCGCGGGTCATGGTCAGCCGCGCACCCCCGATCTGCAGCGCGACGACGCTCATCGAATGGGCGACGACATCGTGCAGCTCGCGGGCGATCCGGCCGCGCTCCCCGGCGAGCGCCCGCTCCTGCCGGAGAGCCGATTCGCTCTCGTTCAGGCGGGCGTTCTCCTGTAGGACCCGGCGCTGGGCCCAGTGCTCGCGCAGGTAGGCTCCGAGGAAGATCGCGAAGGCGATGGCGGTGATCTGCACGACGTTGAGGAGCTCGAAGCCGAAGTGAGGCTCACGGAGCACGTAGACCATGCCGACGGAGGCGACACCGACCCAGACGGCCGTCTCCAGGCTGCGGTAGGCGGCGACCGTCGTGACGGCCACGAAGACCGAGTAGCCGGTGTAGGCCTCGGTGTAGCCGGCGGCGAAGTAGACCCCGAGCACCACGAGGTTGGCGACGAATACGCCCATGGGGAACCGGCGCCTCCACGCCAGCGTCGCGCTGGCGAGCAGGAGGAGGCCGGCGCCGGCCGCGTCGAGCGGGCGCAGATCGGGGTCGCACGCCGCGCACTCCCCCCCGAGGGCCGCCATCACCGAGACCGCCCCGACGGCGATCGCGAGCGCGACGTCGAGGATCAGCGGGTGCCCCCCCAGCCCCGCGGCGGCGCGTCGGAGTCTCTCCACCCGGCCAGGGTATCGGCCCCGGCGGCGGCGACGCGATGAGCACCCGCGTCCTGATCGCCGACGACCAGCCCCTCGCCCGCGCCGGCCTGCGGATGATCCTCGAGAGCGAGCGCGACCTGGACGTCGTGGGCGAGGCGTCCGGGGGCGCGGAGGCGGTCGACCGCTGCCGGGCCCTGCGCCCGGACATCGTCCTGATGGACATCCGGATGCCGGGGATGGACGGCATCGCCGCGACCCGCCAGGTCCTCGAGATGGACGGGCGCGCGGCGCGCGTGATCGTCCTCACGACCTTCGACCTCGACGAGTACGTCTACGACGCCCTGCGGGCGGGCGCGAGCGCCTTCCTGCTGAAGGACACCGAGCCCCGGCTGATCATCGAGGCGATCCGGGCCGTCGCGGCGGGTGAGGCGCTGCTGTCGCCGCAGATCACCCGGCGGCTGATCGAGCGGTTCGTCCGCCTGCCGGAGCGCGTCGTGGAGGACGCCCCCCGCCCGCCGACCCGATCGCCGGCCTGACCGCGCGCCAGCGCGAGGTGCTGACGCTCGTCGGCCGGGGAATGACCAACACGGAGATCGCCGAGGCGATGGTGATCGTCGAGGCGACGGTGAAGACCCACGTCTCCCACGTCTTCGCGCGGCTCGGGATCCGCGACCGGGCGCAGGCCGTGATCGTCGCCTACGAGACCGGCCTGATACGACCCGGAGAGCGGCCCGCGGCGCGACCCTGAGCGCCCGGCGCCCCGGCGTCGCAGGCGACGATCTCCTCGAGGGCCCGGACGGCCGGCGGCCAGAGCTGGGACCCGGCGCTGCGGCGGCACTCGGCGAGCGCGTCGCGCGCGCTGACGGCCCGGCGGTAGGGGCGGTCGGTGGTCATGGCGTCCCAGGTGTCGGCGAGTGCCAGGATGCGGGCGCCCTCGGGGATCGCGTCGCCGCGCAGGCCGTCCGGGTAGCCGGCGCCGTCGAGGCGCTCGTGGTGCCCGCGCACCCACGAGGTCGCCTCGGCGTCGAGCAGGTCGGCCACGATCTGGGCCCCCAGGCCGGCGTGGCGCGTGATCTGGTCGTGCTCCTGGGGATCGAGGGCTGCGGGCTTGAGGAGGATGGCGTCGGGGACGCCGATCTTGCCCACGTCGTGCACGAGGCCGGCCTCGTGCAGCGCATCGGCGCGCCGGTCGCTCCAGCCCAGCGCGACGGCGATCCGCCGGGCGAGCAGCGCCACACGCTCGGAGTGGCGCTGCGTGTGGGGATCACGGGCGTCGACCGCGCGTGCCAGCGCGCGCAGGGCCTCCAGGCCGCGCAGCCGCTCCAGGCGATCGGCGCGTTCGGCGTCGGAGACCTCCCGCACCGTCTCCGGCGAGTAGAGGCAGGCGAGGTCGCGGCCGTTGTGCTTGGCCCAGTAGAGCGCCCCGTCGGCCAGGCGGACGAGGGTCGCCGCGTCGGCGGCCCGCGAGAGATCGCAGGCGCCGGCCGAGATCGTCAGGGAGACACCCGGCGCGAGGGGGCGCTCGCGCATCATCAGGCGGGCGCGCTCGGCCGCCGCGAATGCGCCCATCCCGGGCGTGCCGGGCATCAGCCACGCGAACTCCTCGCCACCGATGCGGGCCACCAGGTCGCCCTCGGCGGCGACCTGGCGCAGGCGGCGGGCGACCTCGGCGATGACCTGGTCGCCCACCTGGTGGCCCAGGCCCTCGTTCACCGTGCGGAAGTCGTCGAGATCGAGGAGCACCAGCGAGAGGGCCCCGCCCCCCGACTGCGCGGCCGCCACCTCGCGGGTGAGGCGCTCGTGGAACGAGCGGTGATTGGGCAGCGAGGTGAGGTGGTCGGTGGCGGCCTGGTCGGCCAGCAGGCGCCGCACGTGCGCCTGCTCCACCACCACCGCCGTCTGCTCGGCGAAGCGCTCGATGCGGTCGAGGGTCGCGTGGGGGATCTCGGGGCCGGCGAACGCCAGCCCGATACCGCCCCAGAGCCGTCCGGCCGCGATCACCGGGACCGCCGCGGCGGAGCTCAGCCCCTGGGCGGCGAGGTCGCGGTCGGCTGCGGCGGCGGAGCCGACGAGGGAGCGCACGCGGGGCCGCTCCGAATCGAGCTGCGGGCGGCGCATCGCGAGCAGCGTGCCGAGCCCTCCGGACCCGGCCCCGACGCGCCTGCCGGCCGCGCACCACAGGGCGATCGGCGCGGATCCGACCTGCGCGGGCACCACCTCCGCGGCGGCCGCGTCGCTCAGTACCCCCACCTCGCGCGCCACGATCGCGAGGGTCTCCTCCATCTCCTCGCCCCGGATCACCGACGTCGCGATCCTCCTCAGGGCGCGCTGCTCGTCGGTGGCGTCGACGAGCGCGTCGACCACCCGGCGGCCGGCGCGGTCGAGCATGACCCAGACGATCACGCCCCCGAGGCCGAACAACGCGACGATCCCGAGCGCCAGGACCACCAGGCGGCTGCGGGCCGAGCCCAGCTCGGCCTCCACCCGCGCCTGCTCGCGGCTGGTGGCGGCGCTCCAGGACCCCGCCGAGGAGTCGATCGCGACGATCAGGGGCGCCAGGGCGCCGGACAGGGACCGGCCGCCCGCGGTACCCGCCCGCAGGCCGGGACCCGCGGCGATCGCCGCGACGACCGAGTCGAGCCGGCGGATCGTCTCCTCGCCGGAGGCGATCGCGATCGACCGCGGACCGAGCACCTCGCGCTGGGTCTCCAGCACCGACACCAGTCCCTGACGCGCCCGCGCCACCTCGCCGATCGCCTCCACCGTCACAGGCGCCGGACGCCCCGGCGTCCGCAGACGCCAGAAGTCGGACTCCACCGACCTCAGGCCGTCCCGGGCCTCGCCGAGCTCGTAGAGCGCGGTGGACGCCCGCGTGGAGCGGGTCTCCATGCCGGCGACCGCGTGGGCGACGGCCACGGCGGCCGTCGTGATGACGGCCGCGAGAAGCAGTAGCACGCTGAGCTGCGCGACCTGCAGCCGGCGCATCCGCGCCGCCGCGCGCCTCCATTCGGGCGCCTCGCGCAGCCCCTCCCCATCGGCCGCGGCGGAGGGTCGGGTGCGGCCACCGGCGATCACCTCCGGACTATCGGGGGACGGCCCCGCCCACGCCATCGGCCTGCGGTCGCATCTTCAGCGGCTCACCCGCGGGTCGCGCCCCCGGCCCACACCCTCGGTATGAGACCGCCGGCCCGCGACCCGCGCGCGCTCATACGCGCTGGTCGAGCCAGGCGACGACCGCCTCGATCAGCGGGGCATCCAGGCCCGAGAACACGTGGTCGGCGTCGGGGATCGTCTCGCGCAGGACGCTCGGGCAGTCGCCCTGCCGGGCGATGGTCTCGAGCTGGGCGCCCTCCTCCTCGCGCACCAGCTCGTCCTCGCCGGCCTGGATGATCGCGAGCGGCACGTTGACGTGGCCGATGCGCAACCGCGACTCGGCGTGGGGGGCCCGCGGCCCGCGGGCGAACCACCAGGTGCGGTAGGTCCAGATCTCGCCGTCGAGGGGCCGCTCGCCGAACCCGCGGGCGCGCCGCACCAGGAAGATCCGGTCGCGCGCCGGGTCCTCGAAGTCGGGGGCGAGGCGGTGGTGGACGATCTCCGACACCTCGTCGTAGCCCGGATCGGCGCCGTAGTACTTCCAGCGCAGCCGCAGCGCGGCCGGCAGCGAGGCGGGGTGCGCCAGCGTGCAGACGCCGACCACGTCGGGCGGCTGGCGCAGAGCCTGGTAGTGCGTGACGATCGTCGATCCCATGCTGAAGCCGAGCAGGACGATCCGGCGGAAGCCCCGGCGCCGAAGCACCGCCAGCGCGGCGTCGAGGTCGAGCGGCGTCCGGTGCATCAGCCCGCCGCCGAAGATGACCCCGTAGTTGGCCATCCGGGTGTTGACCGACAGCACCGTGAACCCGGCGTTGGCGAGCCCGAACGACACGCGCCGGGGCAGGCCGGTGAGGTAGTTCCCGACCGAGCCGTGGATCACGAGCACGGCGAGACGCCTACGCGCCGGGTCGCCGTCGGCCGCGGGCTTGAAGATCATCCCGTCCCACTTCTGGCCGTCCTCGGTGTGCGTCATCACCAGGTCGATCGCGAGATCGCGGTCGTCCGAGCCGAACAGTGGCGGCCGCCGCCGGCCGCCGCGTTGCACGAAGCGGGGGCTCACACGCGCTCGCGCAACCAGGAGGTGACGGCGTGCAGGGTGTCGATCTCGTGCCCGTCGAAGCTGTGGGGCGCGTCGTTGATGCGCATCACGGTGACGTCGCGGTTGCCCGCCGTGCGCGCGACATGGGCCAGCGCGACGGCCTCCTCGAACTCGACCACCTCGTCGCCGGTGCCCTGCACCAGCAGGATCGGCGCCCAGACCTGCCCGATCTGGCGGAAGGCCATGGCGGCGACCGCGGCGGGGCCGCGCGAGTGCCACCAGGTGCGGTAGGTGTAGACCTCGCTGTCGCCGGGCCGGGTGCTCGGACCGCGGCTGCGTTCGACGATGAACAGCCGGTCGTCCTCGGGCGCGTCCGGGTTCGCGCCGATCGCGCGCCGCACGGTGCCGGTCAGCTCGGCGTAGTCGGGGACGGCCTCGAAGCGCTCCGCCCGCCGCTGCATCGACTGGGGCAGCCCCCAGGGGTTGCCCAGGCACACCAGGCCCCGCAGGTCGGGCACGTGGTGGGTGGCCGCGAAGCGCGTGGCCAGGGTCGCGCCGCTGGAGTAGCCCGACAGGATGATCGTGTCGTAGCCGTGGGAGCGCAGCCACCGCACGGCGGCCTCGACGTCGCGGATCGCCTCCTCGAAGATCGCCTGCCCGAACAGCTGGCCGACGTTGGCCATGCGCGTCTCGAGCACGAGGACCGGGAACCCCGCCCGCGCCAGCGGCGAGGGGTAGAAGCGCAGGGTCCCCACCAGGAAGTTGCCCATGATCCCGTGGATGTGGACGATCGCGGTGCGCCGGCCGGTCGCGCGCTCACGGCCCCGGGCCGCGCGCTCGTCGATCTCGAAGAGCGCGTCGTGCACCAGCCCGTCCTCGGAGGTCAGGCTCACGAGGCGGCGGTTGACGGGCACCGGTCGCGGCCTCTATTCCGTGATGGTGACGGCGACCACGGCTCTACGATACCGGCGCGGAAGCGGCCGGTCGGCCCGGCTCAGACGGAGGGGCTGAGCCGGCCGTAGGCGCGGTTGCAGTAGAGCAGCGGGTCGGTCCCCGCGCTCTCGACCGATACGACCCGGCCGACCAGGATCGTATGGTCGCCTCCGTCGTGCGCGCCGTGCGCCTCGCACACCAGGCGAGCCACCCCGAAGGGCAGCAGCGGCACGCCGAACGGGCCCGGCTCGACCGGGTACTCGCCGAACTTGTCGGTGCCGGCACGGGCGAAGCGCGCCGACATCTCGGCCTGCGCCGCTCCGAGCATGTGGACGGCGAAGCCGGGGGCGGCGGTGAAGCCGTCGTGCGACTGGGCCGAGCGCGCGATGCACACCAGCACCAGGGGCGGATCGAGCGACAACGATGAGAACGAGGCCGCGGTCATGCCGATCGGCTCGTCGCCGGCGCGCGCGGTGACCACGGTGACCCCGCTGGCCCACCGCGACATGGTGTCGCGGAAATCGTTCTCGGAGACGCTCTCCATCGCCCGCAGGCTACTAGTGACGGTGGATTCCCGCCTCAGGCCACGAGCGTGCTGGCGAAGACCTGCCAGGCCAGTGCCGACTTGGCGACGAGGCTCGTGATGATGTAGGCCCTCTCGCTGAACACCGGGTCACGCCACGGACCGGGCCGGCGGAAGTGCAGCGCCATGTTCACGGCGAAGCAGTTGAAGAGGATGAAGAGCGACACGAAGATCGCGTAGACGAACCCCGGGGCCTGGTCGCCGCCGAGCAGGTAGGCGCCGATGGCGATCCAGGGCACCGCCCCGATCACACAGCCCAGCCAGAACGGGAGCCACGAGACCTCCCCGTCCCGGTCCTGGCGCTCCATCAGCAGGCCGAGCAGGATCATCGCGGCGTTGGCGCCGGCGATGGCGATGAGCGCGGCCACGTCCGAGATCCCCGTGAGCGTCGCGATCAGCACGACCATCACCGACGCGCTGACCGAGTACTCGATCCACCGGGCCGTGTTGCGCCCGCGCCGCAGCCCGGCCTCGTACCACCCGCGCACGGGAGGCGTCGCCATCAGCAGGTGGTCGGCGGCGGCCAGGAAGAGGAACAGGGCCACGAACGGGGCGACGCGCAGATCGGTCAGCACCTCGAGGGCCCCGGGCCCCTCCCCGGGGGGACCGCTCAGGAACGAGCCGGTGACCGGGATCGCGAAGTCGTTGGCGAGCGCCAGGATCACCAGCCCCTGCGCGAGGTGGGCGAGGCCCACGACCACGTTCAGGACGCGGAGGCGCCCGGGGGATCGGTCCACGGCGTAGGTCATGCACTGATGATGCCCGGCCGGGTCCCGGCCCGGACGGGGATCGGTCGGGTGGATGTTGAGCGCCCGATCACTACACTCGTGGGAGATTCTCGACGACATGAGTCGAAACAGGGCGGCAATCCGGCCGCCCGTGGGAGAACGTCCTCAACCCTCGAGTCACTCCGGTTGGACGGTCGAGTGTGTCTCCCGTCCGATCCGCGGCGATCCGCCGCAAGGAGTTCAGCTTGTCAGTAACCACCTTCGCCGACCTCGGCGTGAGCGAGAGCGTGCGCGCGGTCCTCGATTCGCGGGGCATCAGCAGCCCCTTCCCCGTGCAGCAGCTCGTGCTCCCCATCGCACTGACCGGCCGCGACGTGCTGGTCAGCTCGCCGACCGGCTCGGGTAAGACCCTCGCGTTCGGCCTGCCGCTCATCGAGCGGCTCGAGCGCGGCGCCAGGCTCCCCTCGGCGCTGATCCTCGCCCCGACCCGCGAGCTCGCCTCGCAGATCGAGGTCGAGCTCACGCCCCTGGCCAACGCGCGGAACCTGCGCATGGCGGTCTGCTACGGCGGTGTCGGCCTCGAGGCCCAGGCCCGCAAGGCACAGCGCGCCGACATCATCGTCGCGACGCCGGGGCGCCTGATCGATCTCGCCCGCCAGCGGCGCGTGGACCTGCGCGGCGTCCGGATCCTCGTCCTCGACGAGGCCGACCGGATGCTCGACATGGGCTTCCTGCCGCAGGTGAAGTCGATCGTCCAGCAGCTGCCCACCGAGCGCCACACGATGTTCTTCTCGGCCACGCTCGACGGCCAGATCGGGACGCTCGCCGAGCAGTTCACGCGCGACGCCGAGCGACTCCACACCGTGGCGAGCCCCAACGACACCGGCGAGCCGCTCTCGGACCGCCTGTCGCAGAACTTCCTCGCCTGCAGCCCGGCCAACCGCACGGACGAGCTGCTGGAGCTGATCCGCGGCGAGGACGACCTCGTGCTGGTCTTCTGCCGCACCCGCCGCGGCGCCGGCCGCCTGGCCGAGCGCCTCGAGCGCCAGGGCCTGACCGCCACCTCGATGCACGGCGACCTCAGCCAGTCGCAGCGCGAGCGCGCGCTGCGGCGCTTCGCCGGTGGCCACGCCCGCGTGCTGGTCGCCACCGATGTGGCGGCGCGCGGGATCGACCTCGACGACATCGGCCTGGTGATCAACTTCGATCCGCCGGAGGACCACGACGCCTACACCCACCGCGTCGGGCGTACCGCCCGCGCGGGCCGCACGGGGCGCGCGGTCACGATGGTGATGCCGGAGCACGCGGAGCAGCTGGGGCGCATGGCCCACAAGCTCGGGCTGCACGGCCCGTGGGGCGAGACCGGCTACGAGCTGGCCCCGACCCGCGTCTCCAACGCGCCGCGCCGCCGCGGGTCGAGCTCGTCGCAGAACCGCCCGTCGCGGCCCCGGCCCGCCGCCGCGGGACCGCCGGCCCCGGTCCGCGCGAACCGCGTGCCCCGCGGGTCGCGCATCCCGTCGGCCTGATGTAGCCGCGGCGCGGAGGCGGGGGCTAGAAGTCCCCCCCGCCTCCGCCGCCGCCGCCGAAGTCCCCGCCGCCGCCGCCGGAGTCGCCGCCGCCGAAGCCGCCACCGCCGCCGAAGTCGCCTCCCCCGCCGCCTCCGCCGCCCCAGCCGCCGCCGCCGGAGTCCTGGTCGCCGCCGCCCTGCGAGGCGTTCGCGTCACCTCCGCCGAACATGCCGCCGAGGATCATCCCGGCGAGCGCCCCGCCGAGCACGGGGCCGAGCCCCCCGCCGCCGCCCATCCCGGCGCCGCCGCGGCCCATTCCCATTCCGCTGGTCTGCCAGTACGGCACCCTGCGCCCGCGCTCCTCCACCTCGCGGAAGCGGGGCTGCGAGCCGGCCGCCATCTCGGCCGCGCAGTTCGCGCACGCCGGCAGGGCCGCCTGCTGGCCGCTCGGCGTGGCGATCGTCACCGAGGTCGTGGCCTTGCCGTGCTTGGGATCGAACGAGCAGAGGCCCTCGAGCAGCGGCTCCTGGTCGGCCATGTCGGGCGAGCGCCCCTCGAGGACGGCCCGCGTGCGCCGCGCGGCGCGCAGCCCGGTCTCCAGCGCGGCCCGCGCCGCCTCCAGGGTGGCCGGGGTCTGGGCCTGCGCCTCGAGGATGTCGCGCGCCTCCCCGTAGGAGAGCACCGCGACGTCGTAGTGCGGCTTGGCCGCGGTCGTGCGCTCGCCGGTGATCTGCATGTCGTCGTCGAGGTCGCCGATCTGGGCGGCGAGGCCGTCCACCAGGGGCTCGAGCGACTCGCGCTGAAGACCCGAGACCTCACCGCTGCGCGTACGCGCGCGCCGCCGCGCGACCACCGCCGCCACCGCGACGGCGCCGCCGCCGAGCAGGAGGATGCCGAGGAGAGCCCCGCCGCCGCCCGACGAACCCGCGTCGCCGCCCGATCCGGTGTCCTCCTCCACGACGGGGGCCGAGCCACCGCTGTGGAGGTCCGAGAGCCGGTTCGCCACGGCGATGGTGCCGCCGATGGGGTCGGCGCCGAGGGTCGGGCGCTCCGCCTCGAAGGCGGCCTGCACGTCGGACCCGCGCAGGCCCGAGGCGATGCGCAGGCTGCGCGGCGACTGCGACAGCACCAGGATGTCGCCCCGGAACTGGAGCTTGCGCCGCAGCGAATCGGCGTACTCCTTGGCGTCGGCGGGCTTCGCCCGCAGCACGACGTACTTCACGGGCGTCCCGCGCCCCCTGAGGTCGAGGGCCGACGACTCCAGCTGGGACCGCTGGGCGGTGCTGAGACCGACGCCGGCCTCCACGGCGACATCGGAGGCGGCGACGGCCGCGAGATCGACGAGGGCGAGGGCCGAGCCGGACACCACGAGCGTGAGCAGGGTGGCCAGGGCGAGGGTTGCGAGCGCGCGGAGTCTGTTCATGCGCCCGAATCTGTCAGGTCGCCGGGGCGGTCACAACCGCGAGCCGCAACGACACCCTCGCGCGAGCCCCGTTCCCTTCGGGACCGCAACCCGTTAGCGTCGGAGCCGATACCGAGACGTACGACCAGGGGGAATGGCGTGTCCTTCTTCAGTCGCCTGAAGGCGATCTTTCAGGCGAAGGCAAACAAGGCGCTCGACGCGGCCGAGAACCCGAACGAGATGCTCGACTACTCGTTCGAGAAGCAGACCGAGCTGCTGACCAAGGTGCGCCGCGGCGTCGCCGACGTCGCCACCAGCAAGAAGCGCCTCGAGCTGCAGGCGGACAAGCTGCAGGCGAGCGTGGGCAACCTCGAGCGCCAGGCCTCCCAGGCCCTGCAGGCCGGCCGCGAGGACCTCGCCCGTACCGCGCTCGAGCGCAAGGCCGGCGTCCAGGCACAGCTGGAGAGCATCACGGCCCAGAAGGACCAGCTCCAGGCCGAGCAGGACAAGCTGGTCGCCGCCGAGCAGAAGCTGACGGCCAAGATCGAGTCGTTCCGGGTGCGCAAGGAGACGATCAAGGCCCAGTACACGGCCGCCGAGGCCCAGACCAAGATCGGCGAGGCCTTCAGCGGCATCTCCGAGGACATGGCCGACGTGGGCATGGCGATGGACCGCGCCGAGAACAAGGTGCAGACCATGCAGGCGCGCGCGGGCGCGATCGACGAGCTGCTCGAGTCGGGCGCCCTCGACGACCTGACCGTGAGCGGCGACGTGGTCGATCGCGAGCTGGCGGCGATCTCGTCGCAGAGCGCCGTGGACGCCGACCTCGAGCGCCTGAAGGCCCAGCTCGGATCGGGCAGCGCCCCGGCGGGTGAGATCTCGGGGGGCACGCCGTGATCGTCCGCGTGCTGGGACACGGGCAGTTCCGCCTCGACGACGCCGACATGACGGCCGTCGAGAGCGCCGACGATGCGGTCGAGGCCGCCATCGCCGCGGGTGACGAAGGCGCGTTCCAGGCCGCGCTCGGCGGGCTGATCGACACGATCACCTCCGTCGGCGACGCCGTCCCCGACGACGAGTTCGTCGCCTCGGACATCATCGTGCCCGATCGCGACATCACGCTCGCCGAGGCCCGCTCGCTCGAGAGCGAGGCCGGCGAGGGGCTCATCCCCGGCTGACGCACCCCGCGCATCACGGGAGCCCCGGCACCCGTGATGCGCTTGCGCCTCAGGCGCCCTGCGTGACCCCCAGGGTCGCCTGGCGGCCCGCGCCCTCGCCGTCGGTCGCCTGTACCAGGGCTCCGTGGCTGAGCACCCCGACGACGAGCCCCGCGTCGACCACCACCAAGCGCCTCACGCCCGCATCGCGCATGGCCTGGGCGGCGGCCGAGAGGTCGTCGTCGGGACCGACGGTCTCCACCGTCGAGGTCATCACCTCGGAGACGGGCGTGCCCGCCGCGTCCGCGCCGCCGCCGGCGAGGAAGCGCACCACGATGTCGCGGTCGGTCACCACGCCCAGAGGCCGGTCGGCCTCGGTCACCGGGAGGAACCCGGTGCCGGCCTCGCCCATCAGCCGGGCCGCCTGGGCGATGCTCTGACCGGGGCTCAGCGCGCGGACGTCGGTCGCCATCACGTCACGGACCTTCATGGGGCACCTCCTGGGATCGGATCGTGCCCCCAGGGTCCCATCGGTCCACGTGACGGCACAAGACGAGCCCTCAGCCGGGATCCGCCCGGCTCAGCCTCACCGCCGTCGCCAGCCAGGCGAAACCCTCCGGATCTCCGCGCCACAGCGCGACGGCCCCGGCGGCGACAGCCCGGCCGACCGCCGAGACGGGGCCGAGCTCCAGGGCCTGGAGCGCCGAGGTCGCCGCCAGCCAGCGGATCGCCTCGGGATCACCCAGCAGGTGCGTCACCTGCGGCCCACGGGCGCGGGCCGCCCCCCGGGGGGGCGGCGGGTCGGCGGCCGGCCACCGCTCGAGGTGGCCGAAGATCGGCCCGATCATGTCGATCGCCCGCTCCAGGCCGGGGGGATCGCTCTCGATGAGCGCAGCGAGGACATCGCGCGCAGGGTCGCCCGGGTCGAGCACCGCCCACGCGTGGCGCGCCGCATCCACCAGCCGGAAAGTGCGTCCCCACCCCGCCACCGCCGTCCCCATGCCGACCTCCGCTGTCGGGCGGGCGCAGGCTCCGGATCGCCGCGCCCTCTCACCTCATATGACGCCGGCGGGGCACCGAACGTCGGAACTACCTGCGGGTTCCCCGGCGGGCTGGGGCGCCCCGCTCAGCCGAAGGGCGCCGCCGAGCCGGGAGGGTTGCTGCAACGACGGCTGCCCGGGCAGGGGAGGATCACCGTGCGCACCGTCGCGACGTCGTCCCCCTCGCGGACGACTTTCGTGAGCCGGACCTTCTTGCCGAAGGAACGCGCGTGGAGGCCGTCGATCCCCTCGAAGACGTTGACCGCCCCGCTCAGGGCGACGTCGGTACCGGTGCGGGGGGCCAGCGGCGCGCAGCCGGAGTACGTGGTGACCGAGGGGCTGGTCCCGGTGGTCGAGGTCTGGAAGGGCTCGAGGAGGCCGCCCGCGATGCGGAACCAGATCAGCGGGAACGCGGTCACCGAGAAGTCGTCCGCGACCGTCGTGGCGACGAGCGTGCAGTTGTTGATCGGATCGACCTGGGTCTCGACGCGCCGCGACTCGCTGCGCCCCTTCACCGACCGCATCATGAAGACGGAGCGATCGCTCGGCGGGCCGTCGTAGCGGATCACGGGCGCCGATCTCAGGACGACCGAGTGCGTCTCGACGATCGAGTTCCCCGGCTGGCCGTTGGACGACTTCACGGTCTGGTCGAACTTCACGAAGGCGACGTAGTACTTGGACGCGACCGCGGCCGAGGCCGGCCCGGCGACGGCCAGCGTCGCGACGGCGGCGATGGCGGCGGCGGCGGCAGTTCGGGTGATGCGCATCGGGCTCCCTCGGGCGGGGCGGGTCGCGCTGGAACGTACCCCGGCCGCGCACGCGCGGCCGCTCCCCCATCGGGTGGATTCAGCGGCCGTCCGACCAGGCCAGGGGGCCCTCGCTCCACCCCGCCCCGAGGCGCAGGGCGACATCGATGTCGTCGCGGTCGGCGATCTTCTCGTCGAGACAGCGGCGGGCCTCGTCGACGGCCTCGGCGTAGTAGGCGGCGGCGGCCTTGCCGGCCACCTCGCCGACCGGCCCCGGGGTGGCGCCCGCGGTGAGGAAGCCGCCCCCCGACTTGCGCCCCAGCCGCCCCGAGGCGACGTAGGGGGCGAGCACGCCGCCGTCCGAGAAGCGCTCCCCGTAGGCCTCCTCGAGATCGGCCGCGATGCTGGCGAGCGTGTCGAGGCCGATCAGATCGCCGAGCGCGAAGGGTCCCATGGGGGCGGGGCCGCCCTCGACGACCGCCGCGTCCACCGCCCCGGGTTCGGCACCGCGGGCGCGGGCGGTGCGGTAGGCGGCCGCCATCGCCCGCACCAGCACCCGGTTGACGAGGAAGCCCGGGCATTCGGCGACCAGCACCGGGGTCTTGCCCACCGCGCAGGCCAGGGCGATACCCGCCTCGGCCGTCTCGGCCGAGGTCATCTGCCCGCGCACCACCTCGACGAGGCGCATGACGGTGGGCGGGTTGAAGAAGTGGAGCCCGAGGACGCGCCCGGGCCGGCCGGTCACCGCGGCCAGATCGGTGATCGAGAGCCCCGACGTGTTCGAGGCGATCAGAGCCCCCTCGGGCAGCACCGCGTCGAGGCGCTCGAACACGGCGCGCTTGACGTCCATCGACTCGGTGACGACCTCGATCGCGATCGCGCACTCCGACAGGGCCCGGTCGTCGTCTGCGGGCGTGATCCGCGCGAAGGCGTCGGCGAGATCCTCCGCGCTCGCGCGCCCCTTGGCCACCTGACGGCCCCCGACCGCCCGGGCGTGGCTCAAGCCGCGGTCGACGGCGGCCATGTCAACGTCGCGGAGCACCACCTCGAAGCCCGCCTGCGCCGCGACCAGGGCGATCTCCGCGCCCATCACGCCCGCCCCGACGATGCCGATGCGCGTGCGGTGCCCCTTGGACCAGCGCTCGTCAGCGGGCATCGCTCCCCATCAGATCGCGGGCGATCACCATGCGCTGGATCTGGCTGGTGCCCTCGTAGAGCTCGGTGATCTTGGCGTCGCGGTAGTAGCGCTCGGCGGGGAACTCGGCCGAGTAGCCGTAGCCGCCGAGGGTCTGCACGCAGACGTCGGCGGCCTCCACGGCCACGGCGCTCGCGAAGAGCTTCGCCTTCGCGCCGGGCGCGGCGTGGGGCCGCCCCGCGTCGCGCAGGGCGGCGGCGTGCAGCATCAGCAGGCGCGCCGCGTCGAGCTTGGCGGCGACGTCGGCGATCGGGAACTGGACCCCCTGGAAGCGGGCGATCGAGCCGCCGAAGGCCTGGCGCTCGCGGGCGTAGGAGATCGCGAGCTCGAGGGCGGCCGCCGCGATGCCGCAGGCCTGTGCGGCGATGGTGATGCGGCCGCCGTCGAGCGTCGCGAGGGCCAGCTTCAGGCCCTCGTTCTCGGCGCCGACCAGCCGGTCGGGGGCCACGGCGAATCCGTCGAACGACAGCTCCACCGTTGATGACGTGTGCAGGCCCATCTTGGGGATCTCGCGCCCGACCTCGAACCCCGGGCCCCGCTCGACGGCGAACGCGCTGACGCCCTTCGGCCCCGGACCACCGGTGCGCGCGAAGAGGATGAAGAGATCGGCGAAGCCGCCGTTGGTGATCCACTGCTTGGCGCCCGAGATGGTCCAGCCCCCGTCGCCGGCCGCGGTCGCCTGGGTGCGCAGGGACGCCGTGTCCGACCCGGCGTCGGGCTCGGTCAGGGCGTAGGCGCCGAAGATCTCGCCGGAGGCGAGGCGAGGCAGCCAGCGCTCCTTCTGCTCCTGGCTGGCCGCGCGCAGCAGCGGCGAGGCCACCAGGCCGTTCTGGACGGCGACGGCCGTCGAGGTGCCGGCGTCGGCGCGGGCGATCTCCTCGATGACCAGGCAGAGGGCCGTCGCGTCGAGCCCCGCCCCACCGAACTCCTCGGGCACGATGACCCCCAGGAGGCCGAGCTCGCCCATCCGGCGCAGCACGTCGATCGGGACGCGGTGCTCCGCGCTCCAGGCGGCCGCGTGCGGCGCGATCTCCTGCTGGGCGAACTCGCGCGCCAGCGCCTGGACGTCGCGGTGGGTCTCGCTGAGCAGGTCGGTCACGGGGCTCCCCCGGTCGATCGGTCGCCGTACGCTATTGGGTCGCCGCGGTGCACCGGGCGACATCTCTCATCTCTTGACCTTCACGCCGGCGGCCTCACGGTCGAAGGTGTCGGCCGTGATGCCCTCCTCGCGCAGCTTCACCTTCTGGACCCGCTCGGTCGGGGTCTTCGGGAGCGCCTCCACGAAGCGGATGTAGCGGGGCACCATGAAGTAGGGGATCCGCTCGGCGAGCCAGTGGGTCAGCTCCACCGGGTCGGGGGGCGTGCCCTCGGCCACGCAGACGATCAGGATCTCGTCCTCGGAGGAGGCGCCCTCCCCCGCCTTGACGCCGATCGCCGCCGCCTCCCTGATGGCCGGGTGGTCGCCGACCTGCTTCTCGACCTCCATCGAGGAGACGTTCTCGCCACGCCGGCGGATGTAGTCCTTGACCCGGTCCATGAAGTAGACGTAGCCGTCGGCGTCCATGCGGCCCAGATCGCCGGTGTGGAGCTTGAGGTTGCGGAAGTCCTCGGCGGTCTTCTCAGGGCTCCCGTAGTAGGCCCGCATGATGATGTTCGGGATCTTCATGTCGACCACGATCTCGCCCGGGGTGTCCGGCGCAAGGGGCAGGTCGGTGCCCGGCTCCACGATCGTGACCTCATAGCCCGGGTTGGCCTTGCCACAGCTGCCCAGGCGCGGCGGCAGGGTCGGGTCCATGATCGTCGCGACGCCGGTCTCGGTGAGGCCGTAACCCTCGTTGAGGCGGACGCCGAAGCGCTCCTCGAAGGCGTGGTAGATGTCCTTCGGGGCCGGTGCGGCCGAGATCGTGTGCACCCGGTGGGCCCGGTCGCGCTCCGACGGCGGCTGGTTCCAGAGGAAGTAGAGGATCGCGCCGATGCCGTTGAAGGTCGTCGCCCCGGCATCGATCACCTGCTGCCAGAAGCGGGTGCCCGAGAAGCGCTCCACGTAGGCCACGCGCGCGCCGGCCAGCAACGCGGGGTAGGCGCACAGCACCTGGGCGTTCGAGTGGAAGAGGGGCAGACACGAGAAGTAGGTCTCGTCCCGAAGGTCGGCCGGCGACACCCCGCGGCCGACCGCCATCGCCTCCACCGCGCTGCGGGCCGAGAAGTAGTCGGCGGCGTTCTGCTTGATGACGCCCTTGGAGCGGCCGGTCGTGCCCGAGGTGAACATGATCCGGGCGTCGTCGGTCCACGAATGGGTGATGCCGTCGGGCTCGGCGTCGGAGGACGCCATGAGCGCGTCGAGGGGCTCCCACGCGACGGAGGGCTCGGGGCCGGTGCCGGCGTCCGTCCCGAGGACGATCACCCGCTCCAGCAGCGGCAGGTCGCTCGCGACGAACGCGAGCCGGTCGAGGTGGAGGTCGGAGATGATCAGCGTCCGGGCCTCGACCAGGTTGATCGTCCACGACAGGAAGTCGCCCTTGTAGGCGGTGTTGATCGGGCTCATCACCGCGCCGGCCTTGAGGATCCCGAACCAGACCGGCACGAACTCCTCGCAGTTGGGCAGCAACACGCTGACCGACTCGCCCGGGGCGACCCCCCGGGCGATGAGGGCGTTGGCGATCCGGTTCGCGCGGGCGTTGACCTCCCCGTAGGAGATCCACGGGCCCTCCCCGTAGCGCAGGTACTCGCGGTCGGGATGCTCCTCGGCCTTCTCCCTCAGGATCCGGGAGAGGACCCAGCGGGTCGGATCCTCACGCGCGTACCAGTCGCTCCACTCCGCGCCGGCGCTCATGCCCCGGCCTTCGGCTCGGGCCCCTGCCCCTCCCGGAAGCGTCGCCAGTCGGCCGGCCGCTTCTCCTGGAAGCTCGCGATGCCCTCCGCGGGCTCCACGCCGTAGACGTGGTTGAGCGCCATCAGCTCCAGCCCGTGGTTGACCGACGAGTAGAGCGCGTCGGTCGCGGTGTTCATCGCGATCTTCGCCAGCCGCAGCCCCTGCGGCGAGCGCCGCAGGATCTGGGTGCACCAGCGATCCACCTCGGCGTCGAGCTCCTCCGGCGCCACCACCGCGTTGACGAGCCCCATGGCCAGGGCCTCCTCGGCGGAGTACTGGCGCGTGAGGAAGAGGATCTCGCGGGCCTTCTTCTCCCCCACGATCGCCGGCATCAGCTGACAGCCCCACCACAACGGCGCGCTGCCGATCTTCGGCCCGGCCTGCCCGAAGACGCCCGTCGTGTCGCTGATCGACAGGTCGGACACGATGTTCAGCTCGTTGCCGCCCCCGATGCAGTACCCGCGCACGCGGCAGATGATCGGCTTGCCGTTGTTGCGCATCGCCGCCGCCAGGCGCGGGCCCAGGATGTGGCCGGCGCGCTTCTCCTTCATCGTCCGGGTGGGCTCGCGGACGTCCCCTCCCACGCAGAACGCCCGCTCGCCCGCTCCCGTGAACACGATCACGCCCACGGCCTCGTCGTCGGCCGAGCGCTCGAATGCGTCGCACAGCTCGAGCAGCGTCCGTCCTCGGAAGGCGTTGAGACGCTCGGGACGGTTGATGGTGATCGTCGCCCGTCCGTCCGCCACCTCGTAGAGGACGTCCTCGTAGGCCGGGGCCCCGCTCATTCGGCGGGCAGGAACTTCGACGCGTCGATCCCGTGCTCGTCCATGAGCTTGCGGAACGTGTCGCGCATCTCGTCCGGGTAGTCCGGCAGGTCCTCGGTGGCGAGCACCTTCTCGGCGTGGGCGCGCAGGTTGGGACCGAAGTCCCAGTCCTCGTCGGCCAGCAGGCGCCTCACCTCGCGGGCCGGGAAGTAGAGCATCCCCGGGTCGCGGCCGAAGCGCTCGGCGATCGCGGTGATGTCGTCGATGCGGCCCGGCAGCGGGGCCTGCTCCTGGATGAGCCCCTTCTCGCGCAGCATCGCCTCGGTGGCCGGGTTGGACTTCAGCGGCGCCCCGAAGGCGTTGTCGTGGAAGAGCTTCTCGAACTTCAGGCGCGGGCGCTGGCCGCCGGCGTTGGGGTTCTCGAGCGGGTAGCCGACCGCGTGGCCCCAGGTGAAGCGGTAGTGCGGCGGCAGGCCGAAGACCTTCTCCACCCCGCCCGGCTTGCGGCCGAAGGCGACGAAGATGTTGCCCAGCCCGAGGCTCACGCCGGCGGCGACCGCGTTGGCGGCGGCCTGCCCGCTCTCGAAGCGCAGGAGGATCTCGGTGCGCTCCTTGGGGAAGCTCATCAGGCGCGGGATCGTCTGCGTCATCGAGAACTCGTAGTTCCAGCCGTGGTACTTGGAGACCGCGGCCGAGAGGGCGATGCTCGAGATGCCGTTGACGGCCCGGCCGTACCAGGCGTTCAGGTTGGTGAGCCAGAGGATCAGGTGCGAGCTCTGGTTCATGAGCTGCACGTTGAAGCCGGAGACGCACTCCTCGAGCTCGTCCCAGACCTCGCAGGTGTCCTTGCGGACGACGATCGCCTCGGTGGCGTTGATGTTGCCCTGGCACGAGGCGAAGCGGGCGGCCTGGAGCATCGTCTCGATCTTCCAGTCCTCGACCGTCCGGTCGGGATCGAAGTAGCGGATGCTGCGGCGGTTGCCGAGGGCCTGGAGCATCGGCACGTCCGCGATCTGATCCGCCGGCGGTGGGCCTGAGTGATCGGACATCGACAATCGTCCCCTTGTTGGCTTACGCTGTAAATACACCGCCACGCTAGAAGCGCCGGAGCACCCGTGTCAAGACCCGCCCCGCTCGAACGAACACCTCTCTCCCGCGAGCGGATCGTCGCGGCGGCGCTGCGCCTGATCGACGAGCGCGGCCTCGCGCAGCTGTCGATGCGCCGCCTGGGAGCCGAGCTGGGAGTCGAGGCGATGTCGCTCTACAAGCACGTGGCCAACAAGGAGGCCCTGCTCGACGGGGTGCGCGAGCTGCTGCTGGCCGAGCTCGAGGAGACGCCGCCACAGGGTCGCCCCTGGTCGGACGAGCTGATCAGCTTCGCCCGGCGCTACCAGGCGCTCGGACGCGCCCACCCCGAGGCGTTCGGCCTGCTCGCCCGCGGCGCCGACCGGGCCTACGTGGCGGGGCGCAGCAGCGCCGAGGCCGGCCTTCAGAGCCTCCTCGCCGCGGGGTTCGACCAGGAGACCGCCAGCTACGCGCTGCGCAGCGTCGTTCGCTACGTCCTCGGTTTCAGCCTGATCGAGATGGCCGGCGAGGACGCGCCCGCGCCGATCGCGCCGGCCGAGCTCGACGCCCTGACGCACGACCAGCCGATGGTCGCCGACCTGATGCGATCGCTCGGGCCCGAGACCGAGGACGCGCTCTTCGAGTTCGGCCTGCGTGCCCTGATCACCGGCATCGCGGCCCAGGTGCCCCCGGAGGCCTGATCCCGGAAACGACGGAGGCCCCGCCTGGCGGGGCCTCCGTGACGAGCGTCCTGGTCGGGGCGGGTCAGCCCTGGCCGGAGGTGGTGATCAGCGCCTGGCGCTCGGGGCTCTCGGCGGCGACGAGCTTGGCGATGAACGCCGTGTCGATGTCCGCGACGATGATGTCGCCGACCTCGTCGCTGACGTCGGTGAAGATGCCGCGCTTGGTCATGCTGGCGGCGGCGCCGTGGTTGTCCTCGGTCGGCGTGAGGTAGTGGATCTGATCCGCCTTGTAGCGGTGGATCAGGAACAGGTGCAGCAGCGTCATGAGGCGCTTGCGGCGCAGCGACGTGTCGAACGTGTTCTGGTCGCGCACCGACAGGATGACGCTCCCGCGCCGGTCCTGGAGGCGGCTGAACACGATGTTCGCCAGCTTCTCGTCGCCGGCGCCGACGATGCTCAGCTCGAGCAGGTCGGTGCCCGCCGTGTGCGGACGCAGCCGCACGGTCATCGGCTTGTCGACCTTGTTGTACGCCGCCCACTCGCCGATCCAGCCGGCCAGCGTCTTCGGCGGGACCTCGGTCTGCACCAGGTGCTGGCTCTGGGTGGAGCCCTCGCCCATGGCCTTCGTGGTCGAGGTCTGCCCGGACAGCGACATCAGGCCGGCGTCGGCACGCGGACCGCCGACCAGGGTCTGCGGCGTGCGGTAGGGCGACTCGAGCAGGCGGAACTTCCGCTGCAGGCGGGCCAGCGCGAGCATGCCGTCCTCGCGGAGCGCGGTCGTGAACTCCTCGGCGGCGAGGCCGTCGATCTGGTGTCCGCCGTAGGTCATGAAGTTGAAGACGAAGCCCATCTTGCCGAGCTCGATGGGGAAGTTGCGCATCTCGTCGTCGCCCATGCCGGTCGTGTCCCAGTTGAAGGACGGCGACAGGTTGTAGGCGAGCATCTGCTCGGGGAAGACCTCGTGGATCGCGTCGGCGAACTCCTTCGCGTCCTCCAGGTCGGCCGTCTTGGTCTCCATCCAGAGCAGGTCGGCGAACGGCGCGGCCGCCAGCGACTTGGCCACGGCGTACGGGATGCCGCCCTGGATCTGGTAGTAGCCCTCCGGGGTCTGGGCCAGCTCGGCGTCCCAGATGACGTCCACGCCGAGGGCCTGGGCCTTCGAGCGGATCTCGTACCACGAGGCGCGCGAGGCGAACTTCAGCCACTCCTCGACGGTGATGTCGGGGGCCGACTCCTCGTCGGAGCGGAAGGCGATGACGTCGGCCACGGCCTGCCCGAGGGTGGTGAGGCCGGCCTCGGACTCCCACTTGGTCAGGAAGGCGTCTCCGGCGGCGTCGACGATCGCCTCGGGCGAGACGAGCTCGCCGGAGGTGACCTTCGCGATGACGGCGTTGACCGCGGCGTTGATGCCGTTGGCCTCGAGCCACGCGTCGGCGTCGGCGTACTCCTCGTCGGACACGGCGTAGATCAGGTGGCCGTTGACGTCCTCGATGCCGGCCGCGTGGAGGCGGCGCAGGACCGAGAGGAAGCCCGCCTTGTACGACGGCACCGAGGTGTTGGTGACGCCGAGGATGAAGGGCTGGTCGCGCTCATCGCCGGAGCCGTCGAGCAGGTTGGCCGCCTCGGCGTCGGTACGGGCCACGATGATGCCCTCGACGCCCATGATGTCGAGCTGGAAGCGGGCCGCGCTGAGGCGCTTGATCTGCTCGTCGGAGGGGACGAGGACCTTGCCGCCCTGGTGGCCGCACTTCTTGGCGCCGGGCTTCTGGTCCTCGATGTGGTACCCGGGGACGCCGGCCTCGACGAAGCGGCGCACGAGGTTTCGCACGTGCGCGTCGCCGCCGTGGCCGGTGTCGGCGTCACAGATCAGGAACGGGCGGAAGTCCACCTCGGGGGTGGCGTCGCGCTCGGCCTGGGTCATGCGGCTGCGCGCGAAGCGCTGGTTCTTGTCGGCCGTCAGCAGTGCGCGGACGAGGCCGGCGGCCTCGTCGGGAACCTGGCTGAGCGGGTAGCTCGCGAGGTCCGGGCCCGGATCCTCGTTGGTCGAGCCCTTCGCGGACGTGGCCCAGCCGCCGAGGTAGATGCCCTCGATGCCGGCGCGCTTCATCTGCACGATCTGGCCGGGCGAGTAGGGGCCGAACGAGGTGATCGACTTGCCCTCGGCGAACAGCTCCCGCAGCCGGGCGTGGAACTGCGATGCGGCGTCCCGTGCGACCGTGTACTCCTGCGGCACGGTGCCCTTCTGCTCGAGCACCTGGGCGGGGGTGTGCACGCGCGTGATCCGCGCGAACCGCTCGCTGCTCATCCAGGCGCGGAGCGCCTCGATCTCTTCCTCGTATGCCCCCATGCGATGCCCCTTGTCGCGACGATTTCCACAGAGAGTTTACGCACGATTCGCGCCGCATTCCGGCCTTTTTCCACGTGTCAGAACGCACAAGGCCAACGCGTGGGCCCACGGGGACGGCGCGCCGGCGCGCCGTCCCCGTGGGCGCCGCCATCCGGCCGCGCCGAAAAGATCGTGCGTATCGTCACGACCGGGCGAGATCGCCGGGGAAAATCTCGCGTCGCCGGCCCATCCGCCCTCCGCCGGGTGGCGCCGACCCCTCAGCGCGCGCGCCAGAGCCCCTCGACGTGCCGCCGCGCGGCCCTGTCGAAGCCCGGATGGCCGGCCGCGCGGGCGTTCGCGGCGGCGTGGGCGGGGTCGGAGGTGGCGGGGATGACGGCGCTCACGCGCGGGTCCGACAGGGCCCAGACGAGCACCGCCTCCGCCCAGCTCTCCACGCCGAGCGGGGCGAGCTCCCGGGCGGGCGGCCCCGTCCCCAGCCGGCCGCTGCCGAGTGGGCGCATCACGAGCACGCCCAGGCCGAGCTCCTCGGCGAGGGGCAGGATCTCGGCCTCCACCTCGCGCTCGCCGGGGTTGAGCGGCACCTGCACCATCTGGATGAGCCCCGAGCGCATCACCCGGGCGAGCTCGTCGAAGGCGGAGGGCTGGTAGTGGGTCGCGCCCAGCAGGCCGATCCGCCCGCCCTCGCGCTCCATGGCCATCCACTCCAGATGGGCCCGCCAGGAGACCAGGTTGTGCACCTGCTGCACGTCCACGCGCCCGCCGTACCAGCCCAGCTGACGCGCGAACTGCGCGCGCCCCTCCTCCGCCGAGGGCGTCCAGATCTTGGTGGCGACGACGGCCTCGTCGCGGCGGCCGGCGAGGGCCTCCCCGAGCACGGCCTCGGCGCGCCCGTACATCGGCGAGGTGTCGAACAGGGCGCAGCCGGCATCGAGCATCGCGGCGGCCACGGCCGTCGCGTTCGCCTGCCGCTCGGGGCCGTGGTCGAAGACCGACCAGGTCCCGAGGCCCACCGTCGCGACCCGGAGGCCCGGGCCGATCGCGCGCGGCTCCATGCCGGGAGCCTATGGACGTGGCGCGGGTGGCGCCCACCGCGGATACTGGCCGGGGCGGGCCCGCCCCGCGATCCCACGAGGAGTCTCCCGATGCGCATCCGATTCCTGGCGCTCTGCACCGCGGCCGCCCTGGCGGCGCCGGCCGTCGCCTCGGCCCAGCCCAACCGGTTCGAGCTCGTGACCACGGTCGCCCCGGGAGGCCGCGCAGCCCTGACCATCGGCACGGTTCCCAAGGGCGAGTTCGCGTTCTCCCTGCGCGCGGCGAGCGACGGCGCGAAGGCCTTCCGGCTGACGCAGCAGCGCAGCGGCGGCACCCGCTTCACGGTGGTGAAGTCGCCCGGCCCGATCGCCGACGGGGCGTGCCAGGGGGCGGCGGGGTCGTTGATCTGCACCGGCATCACCACGCCGGCGACGCCCGGCGGGCGCCGCTGGACCTTCGCGCTCACGAACTCGGGCGACCGCCCCCTGTCGATCACGCTGAAGATCACCTGGAGGGCCGTACCGAACGCGGGCTGAGGGGGCGCTCGGCGACGGAGCCGTCCGCCGATCGGCAGGATGCGCCCCCATGGCCCCGCCCGCCCGCAACCTGCTCAGCCTCCAGTCGGTCACCAAGGGCTACGCCAGCCGCTCGGTGCTGAGCGACATCACGCTCGGCATCTCGGCCGGCGACCGGATCGGCGTGGTGGGGCGCAACGGCGACGGCAAGTTGACGCTCCTGCGGCTGATCGCCGGGCTCGAGGAGCCCGACTCCGGCCTGATCACGCGGGCCAACGACCTCGACATGGCGCTGATCGCCCAGGGCGACGACCTCGACGGGGGCCGGACGATCCGCGAGGAGCTCGTCGGCGGTCGCGCCGACCACGAGTGGGCGGGCGACAGCGTGTTCCGGGGCGTGCTCGACGGCCTGCTGGGCGGGGTGGAGATGACCCGCTTCCCGCAGGGCCTCGACACGCCAATCGCGCCGCTGTCGGGCGGCGAGCGCCGGCGGGTGGCCCTCGCGCGACTGCTGCTGCAGCCGCCGGAACTGCTGCTGCTCGATGAGCCCACCAACCACCTCGACGTCGAGGGCGTCGACTGGCTCGCCCGCCACCTGGCGGCGCGACGGGGGTCGCTGGTGGTGATCACTCACGACCGCTGGTTCCTCGACGCCGTGTGCACGGCCACCTGGGAGGTCTCCGACGAGGCCGTGCACCAGTACGAGGGCGGCTATGCGGCCTACGTGCTGGCGCGGGCCGAGCGCGACCGGCAGACGGCGGCGCGCGACGACCGGCGCCGCAACCTGCTGCGCAAGGAGCTCGCCTGGCTGCGCCGCGGGCCGCCCGCCCGCACCTCGAAGCCGCAGTTCCGCATCGACGCGGCCAACGCCCTGATCGCCGACGAGCCCGAGGTGCGCGACCGCGCCGAGCTGCTGCGCTTCGCGACGGCGCGCCTGGGCAAGAACGTGCTCGATGCCGAGGCGGTCTCGGTGACGCTCGGGGAGAACCGCCTGCTGCGCGAGGTGACCTGGCGGCTCGGACCGGGCGACCGCGTGGCGCTGGTGGGCGTCAACGGCTCGGGCAAGACCACGCTGGTCCGCCTGCTGGACGGCACGCTCGAGCCCGACTCGGGGGTGGTGAAGCGCGGTGTGACCGTGCGCCTCGCGCACCTCTCGCAGGACACGGCCGAGATCCCGGGCCACCTGCGGGTGCTGGAGTCGCTGGAGAAGGTCCGCCTGCGCACCACGCTCGGCGACGGCCGCGAGATGACCGCCTCGATGCTCTGCGACCGCTTCGGCTTCCGCGGCGCGCGCGGGCGCACGCTGGTGAAGGACCTCTCGGGAGGCGAGCGGCGGCGGTTGCAGCTGATGCGGCTGTTGATGGAGGAGCCCAACGTCCTGCTGCTCGACGAGCCGACCAACGACCTCGACATCGACACGCTGACCGCCCTCGAGGACCTGCTCGACGGGTGGCCCGGCACCCTCGTCGTCGTGAGCCACGACCGCTACTTCGTCGAGCGGGTCTGCGACGACGTCTACGGGCTGATGGGGGACGGGCGCCTGCGGCACCTGCCGGGCGGCATCGACCAGTACGTCACCCTGCGCCGCTCGGCGGGAGAGGAGCCGGCGCCGGCTCGCGGCGGCCGCGGCGCGAGCGCGCCGACCGGGTCGATGCTGCGCGCGGCACGCAAGGAGATCCAGCGCCTCGAGCGCGAGCTCGAGCGGCTGGACGGGCGCGAGGCGGCGCTCCACGAGGAGATGGCCGCCAACGCCACCGACCACGCCCTGCTGCGCGAGCGCAACGCGCGGCTCGCGGAGCTCTCCGCCGAGCGCGACGGCCTCGAGGCGGCCTGGCTGGCGGCCTCGGAGGTCCTCGAGGGCTGAAGAGCTCCTGTCACGCCGAGCCAGATCGCGCCTGCGAGACGCCAGGCCCGCGGCCGCGGGCTGACCGAGGAGCTCGCGCCCGGTCGTCGCGCGGGGCGCGACGACCGGGCGGCGTGGCTAGGCGGTGACGAGCGGTGCCGCCACCGCGTCGATCACCTCGGAGAGCACGCGGGAGGTCTCGGCGTGGGGCACCTGGCAGGTGCCCGCGGCCTCGTGACCACCGCCGCCGTAGCGCAGCATCACCTCGCCGATGTCCGCGCTGGAGGAGCGGTCGATGATCGACCGGCCGACCGCCAGGACGGTGTTCTGGCGCTCCCGGCCCCAGATCACGTGCACGGAGACGCGCGCCTGCGGGTGGAGGGCGTAGACCATGAAGCGGTTGCCCGCGTGGATGACCTCCTCCTCGCGCAGGTCCACGACGACCACGTCGCGCTCGAGGCGCGACACCCGGCGCAGCTGCTCCACGAAGAGCCCGCTCTGGTCCTCGTAGAGGCGCACCCGCTCGGCCACGTCGGGAAGGGAGAGGATCTCCTCGACCGTCTCGTGACGCATGCAGGCGTCGATCAGGTTCATCATCAGCTCGTAGTTCGAGATGCGGAAGTCGCGGAAGCGCCCGAGCCCGGTGCGGCTGTCCATCAGGAAGTTGAGCAGCGTCCAGCCCTCGGGCCGGAGGATGTCGTCGATGGAGTACGCGGCCGAGTCGGCCTGATCGACCGCGCTCATCAGGTCGTCGGGGACCATCGGGAAGCGGTGGCCGCCCCCGAAGTGCTCGTAGACGACGCGCGCGGCCGAGGGGGCCTCGGGGATGATGATGTGGTTCGGCGCCAGGCCGTCGACGCGCAGCGACTCCGAGTGGTGGTGGTCGAAGACCAGATGCGCCCCGGGGGCGTACGGGAGGTTGGTGAGGATGTCGTTGCCGGTGATCTCGACCACCCCGTCCTGCACGTCCTTCGGGTGGACGAAGGCGATCTCGTCGATCAGCTCGAGGTGGCGCAGCAGAACCGCGCACACCAGGCCGTCGAAATCGCTGCGGGTCACAAGGCGGTAGCTCACGGGGTGTCCTCCTCGGACGGTCGTCGGTGCCTCGGCATCGTCCACCCATCGGCTCCCGGGGGTGCCCACTCAACTTCCGGGAGGGCGCCCGTGGCATTTTTCCGCGAGCCTGTCGATTCCACGCCCACCCGTTCGACGTCTCTGTGACGGGCCGGGTGAACCGGCCGCCAGACACCACCGGGAGGTCCACCATGCGGGTCATGGTCCTGATGAAGGCGAACGAGCACAGCGAGGCGGGAGTGATGCCCCCGTCGGAGATCCTCACCAGGATGGGCGAGTTCAACGAGCAACTGGTCAACGCCGGCGTCCTGCTGGCCGGAGAGGGGCTCCACCCGAGCTCGAAGGGCGTCCGCGTGGCGTTCTCGGGCGGGAATGCGACGGTCGTGGACGGGCCGTTCGCCGAGACCAAGGAGCTGCTGGCCGGCTTCTGGATGCTCCAGGTGTCCTCGATCGACGAGGCCATCGAGTGGATGAAGCGCAGCCCGCTCGACGGGGGGGTCGAGGTGGAGATCCGCCCGGTGTTCGAGTCGGAGGACTTCGGCGACGAGTTCACCCCCGAGGCGCGCGCGGCCGAGGAGCGCATGCGCGCGCGGATCGCCGAGCAGCACGGCGGGTGACGACGGCGCGCGGCCCGATGACGGCGCCCGACGCGCATCGGCGCGATCGACGCGGTCTGGCGGATCGAGTCGCCGCGACTGATCGCCGGCCTCGCGCGGATGGTCGGCGACATCGGCCTCGCCGAGGACCTCGCCCAGGACGCGCTCGTCGCCGCGCTGGAGAAGTGGCCCGAGTCGGGCGTCCCGGACAATCCGGGCGCCTGGCTCATGGCCACCGCCAAGCACCGCGCGATCGACGGCATCCGCCGCGACGCGACGCTGCGCCCGCAAGCAGGAGGAGATCGGGCGCGAGCTGGAGGCGCGCGCAGATGACGCCGCCCGACCTCGACGCCGCCGCTCGACGACGAGATCGGCGACGACCTGCTCGGCCTGATCTTCACCACCTGCCACCCGGTGCTCTCCACCGAGGCCCGGGTCGCGCTGACGCTGCGGCTGCTCGGCGGGCCTGACGACGCCGGAGATCGCCCGCGCCTTCCTCGTGCCCGAGGCCGACGGTGGCCCAGCGGATCGTGCGCGCCAAGCGCACGCTCGTCCGAGACCGGCGTGCCCTTCGAGGTGCCCGGCGGCGACGAGCTCCCGGCGCGCCTCGGCTCGGTGCTCGAGGTGGTCTACCTGATCTTCAACGAGGGCTACTCGGCGACGGCCGGCGACGACTGGCTGCGGCCCGGCGCTCTGCGAGGACGCGCTGCGGCTCGGGCGCATCCTGGCCGGGCTCGCCCCGCGCGAGCCGGAGGTGCACGGCCTGGTGGCGCTGATGGAGATCCAGGCGTCGCGCACCGCGCGCGCGCGTGGGCCGCCGGCGGCGAGCCGATCCTGCTGCTCGAGCAGGACCGCGCGCGCTGGGACCGGATGCTGATCCGCCGCGGCCTCGCGGCGCTCGCGCGCGCGCAGGAGCTCGGCGGGGGCGCTCGGCCCCTACGCGCTGCAGGCGGCGATCGCCGCCTGCCACGCCCGGGCGCGCACCGCCGAGCGAGACCGACTGGGAGCGGATCGCCGCCCTCTACGACGCCCTCGGCCAGCTGTCGCCGTCGCCGGTCGTCGAGCTCAACCGGGCCGTGGCCGTGGCGATGGCGTTCGGGCCCGGCCGCCGGCCTCGAGATCGTCGACGCGCTGGCGCGACGAGCCGGCCCTCGCGGCCTACCACCTGCTGCCGAGCGTGCGCGGCGACCTGCTCGCCCGGCTCGGCCGCGCACGAGGAGGCCCGCGCCGAGTTCGCGCGCGCGGCCGCGATGACGCGCAACACGCGCGAGCGCGACCTGCTCCTGGCCCGGGCGGCCGAGCTGGGCGACTGAGCGGCCTTATTTTATCCCGCTATGTCAGTGCTGCCCGAAGGGGCTCGTACGGAACCCCCCCGCGGCAATGCGGTGATTGAGGTCGAGAAGGCGCCGGCAGGCCTCGTCGGGATCGTGCGCGGCGCTCGCGGGCCATGCGTAGGCGGTGGCCACGGCCTCGTCGAGCGTGACATGGAGGGCCTTCAAATCGGCCAAAGCCCTCGTCTACCTGGTTGTAGAGGGTCGTCAGGCCGATCTCCTGCGTGAGGCAGATCTTCCACGGCGGCCAAGGAGCGCCTTCGCGGCGCCGGCGACGGTCGCGCGCCGCTCGGGCGAGGGCGACGCGGGCCACGGATAGGTCTCGAACGCCGAGGTCGGCGTGTATGCGAATCTGAGGACTCGGAGGGTGGAGGACTGAAGACGAGCCCACTCTCCGTGGATGCGGGAGATGAGCACCCCCATCGAATAGTCGTCATCGAGCGCGAACGCGACGATCAAGTCGCTCGGACAAGTGGTTGGCTGCGCCCAAGCGAAGAGGAGCCTCTTGCCGATCCGATTAGCCACGGCATAGCGAGCCAGAGGGCGCGACGCGTCGCATGTCCCCCCTTGGCCTCCCGAGCTGCCACCACCTTTCGCGGAAGGCACGATCGCGGTTCTGGTCCCGCTGGCACTACGAGCCGCCTCACGTGTTCGAGGGCGGCGGGAAAGCGCATAGCCTCCTCAAGGGGCATTGTGGCGAAATCGATGACGGAGCGGGTCGGCTTCTGCGCCGGGTCGGTCGCGAGGTCTTCGCCAATCAGATACGGGCGAACCACCTCTGCGTAGCGCGCATCAGCCCGCGCCGAAGACTGCGCCGCCTCCTCGCTCGTGAGGATGAAGCCACCACCTACGGGGATCGCGCCCTGGAACGCTCTGCCCTTGTTCGGCGTCAGCCGCTCGGCTCCGTCTGGCCCATCGCCTGAAGCACGAAGAGAGGTGGCAATACCGGGAACCTCCACGCCATCCAGAGTGAAGGCCGTGGGTGGTTCCGCTGGGTTCTTGATCCAGTCTGCGATGGAGACGTTGACCACGGCATCGCCCGGCCAGGGCTGCTTTGACACGACGTCGTAAGGACCCCTCCGTTCTCGACGATGTAGTCCAGACTCGCCGACCGGGCCCGGTTCTGCGAGATGGAGTTCGTCCCGACAAGCCCGGCCCGCCCGCCGGCGGGCAGATGGTCGTGCGCCTTTCGGAACCAGTAGACGCAGTAGTCCTTGACCCCGATCCCGAAGGCCGTTCTTGAGCCATCTCGACGTAGTCGTCGCCCAAGATGCCGCGCATGTGCTGCGACCCGTGGAACGGCGGGTTGCCGATGATCGCGTCGGCCCGCGGCCACTCCATCGTCAGCGCGTCGCCCGGACGGATCCCGAGAGGTCGGCGAGCGGGAGCGTCCGTCTCCGACGAGCGCCAGCTCGTCCACGGCCAGCTTGTGGCCCATCCAGATCGACCACTGCGCCAGCCCGACGGCGAAGCCGTCGATCTCGATCCCTTCGAGGTTCGAGAGGGGGAAGAACGCGGCGAGCGACCCCTGCTCGGACAGGCCCGACTTCTTGCGCAGCTCGCCCTCGCGCTCGCGCAGACGCGCCTCGAGCCGGCGCAGCTCGCGGTAGGCGACGTAGAGGAAGTTGCCCGAGCCGCAGGCCGGGTCGAGCACGACGTAGTTCATCAGGTCGTCCTGGGCGGCTGGTCGCCTCCGTGTGGGTGCGAGAGGTCTCGATCCGCTCCCGCCACGGCTCGCACGATGGTCGGCTGCACGATCTTCTGGATGTCGGCCTCGGCGGTGTAGTGGGCGCCGAGCATCCACTGCCGGTCGTGCCCGAGGCCGCCCTCCAGCAGTGAGCCGAAGATCGGGGCTGCACCTGGGTCCAGTCGAAGCCGCAGGCTGCGCGCAGCAGGTCGAGCTCCTCGCGCTCCAGATGCACGCGCGCCGGCTCGGCGAAGAGCCCGCCGTTCGCGTAGGGCATGCCCGCGTAGAGCGCCGTGCTCGGGTCGCTCGTCCGGCCGGGTCGTTCAGCCAGCGAAGAGCTGCCGAGCTCGTCGGCGCTCGACCGCGCGGGACTGGCGATCAGCCCGTCCACGAGCGCGTGAAGAGGTGCGAGGGCAGCTGGCCGAGATCCTCGGCGAACATGCGACCAGACGCACTGCAGGAGAAGTCGCGCAGCACGTCCGGATCCGCCGCGCGACGCTCGCTTGAGCGCGCGCGAAGATCGCGTCAGGTGGGCCACCGCCTCGCGCGTCAGCTCCGCCTGTCCGCCCATGAACACGGGCTCGCCGCCGGCCAGGAAGAGGAGCGTGTCGTACTGGTCGGGCAGCTCGACCAGGTCGAGCACGACGCGCGGTGCGCCCGGGTACGCGCCGGGCTCCCAGACCTCCAGCCGGCGGAAGGCGCAGAGGACGACGTAGCGCGGCGCCGGGATGTCGCGCTCCGGATCGGCGGCGTTCCGCCAGTAGTCGAGCGCCTGGGCCCGGTGCTTCGTCGAGCCGCCGGGCCTCGGCCGGCGCCTTCATCTCGACGATGCAGACGCGCGGCCAGATCAGGTCGATGAATCGGCCGCCTGGGGCTCCTCGAACGTGCGCGACCTCCTGCGCGGTCTGTGCCGTAGCAAGCGAACAGCTCGTTGAGGAAGGTCTGCGCCTCCGCACGCTCGGTGCGGTCGTAGACGCTCCACCGCGCGGCGAACACCTGCAGGCGGTGGCGGATCTCCTCTCCCGACAGACCCACCGCCCCGCCCTTCCTACAGGCTCATCTGGGCTTTCGGGACCGCGAAGTAGGTCTGCTGCAGAAGACGCTTGTGGAGTGCGGCGAGCTCGGGCTCGGCGGTCCTCAGGGCCTCGACGAGGTGGGCGTCGGCTCCATCCTTCTCCAGCGCCTTCACCGAGCGCTCCGCGCGCTCGCGCGCGTCGGAGATGTAGAGCATCGTCTTCTCGATCTCGGCGAAGTGGGCTTCGTTCATGCGCGGCCTCCCGTCCGTGTCTGGATGGTAGCCCCGGCGGCGGACACACGGGCGCCCCGAGGGACCCGAAGTAGAGACGGCCGTCGTACGCGGGTGAAACGGGACGAGCACCGGACGATCTGGTGGACGCGTCGCGCGATGGCGCGTCCACCGGACGTCACCCCCTCAGGGG
>CAWDII010000010.1:0-1013208 GCA_963802325.1 uncultured Thermoleophilia bacterium
GGCTGCTACCCGCACTCGTCGGAGGCTGCGTCGCCCTGGGGGGCGCGGCGATAACGGGCAACCTCGGCGGCAGCGACACCACGGTCGTCGCGGGCAACCCTGCCCCTGCCGGCCTCCGTGGCGGCGACCGGGAACGGGCGCCTCGGGCGCGCCCGCCGGCTCCGGCGCGGGGGGCGTCCAGGCCGTCGTCGCCGAGAGCGCTCCCGCGGTGGTGAAGGTGACGGTGGGCGACGAGCAGGCGACGACGACGGACCCGGAGAGCGAGGGCGGGCGCCTGGGATCGGGCTTCCTGGTCAACCGGCGCCGGAGGGTGCTGACCAACGCCCACGTGATCGACGACGCGACGCGGGCGACGGTCACCTTCGACGACGGGACCGGAGCGACCGCCAGGGTGCTCGGCACCGACGAGAGCGCCGATCTCGCCGTGCTGCTGGTGGAGGACCTGCCGGGGGGGCTCGCGCCCCTGCCGCTCGGGCGGAGCTCCGCCCTGGTCGTGGGTGATCCCGTCGTGGCGATCGGCAACCCCTTCGGGCTCGAGCGCACCGCGACGACCGGCATCGTCTCGGCGCTCAAGCGGATCATCACCGCCCCGAACGGCTTCGAGATCCAGAACGTCATCCAGACCGACGCGGCCATCAACCAGGGCAACTCGGGTGGGCCGTTGCTCGACCGGCGGGGACGGGTGCTCGGCATCAACTCGCAGATCGCCACCGAGAGCGGCGGCAGCAACGGCATCGGGTTCGCCGTCCCGATCGACACCATCCGGCCCGTCGCCGACTCGATCATCGCCCGGGGCCGCGCCGAGCACGCCTGGCTCGGTGTCACCGGCCGGTCGGTGACCCCGGCGATCGCCGGCGCCCTCGGCATCGGCGACGTGCGCGGGGTGGCCGTGATCGAGGTGGACGAGAGGGGCCCGGCGAGCGAGGCGGGGCTGAGGGCCGCCACCACCCCGCCCGGCGCCGACGTGCCGCGGGGCGGCGACCTGATCGTCGCCGTCAACGGCCGCCCGGTGGAGGACATGGCCGACGTGAGCCGCGCGGTCTCCTCGCGCGCCGTGGGCGACACGCTGCCGCTCACCGTCCTGCGGGGCGGCACGCGCACCGAGCTGCGCATCGTGCTCGACGACCGCCCGGGCGACGTCGGGGTCGTGACCACCACGCCCTAGTGCTCCCACCCGCAGCGGGCGGGCGCGGCTACCTGATGCGGATCTTCAGGGGCTTCGAGGAGCGGGGGCGCATCAGGGTGGTCCCGAGGAAGGTGGCCGACACCTTCACGAACCGGTTGGCGCCCGTCTTCTTCGGCCGCAGGGTCACGGCGTAGAGGCAGGTGCCGCGGCGGACGCGCAGCGTCGCCGTGGACGACGCGACCGGCCGCGTGCCGATCAGGGCCCTGACCCGGACGCGGCCGCCGCAGCGCAGCTTCGGCGTGCCGCCGGGAAGGGTCAGCGCGCCCGAGACCACCAGGCGCGACGCCGGGCCGCGACGCGGGTAGCGCGCGACCTTCACACCCAGCTTGCGGGGCAGGCGGCGCACCGTCGGGGCACCGGCGACGCCCGGAACGACGAGGGTGACCGCGGCGCGGTCGTCCTCGGCCGCGCCGTTGCCGGGGGTCGAGGTGGGGTCGAGGACGGTGGACGAGCCGACCTCGGCCGCCACGACGCGCGTGCCGGGCGTGCTGGGCGTCACCGACACCGTGAGCGCGGCCGTGGCGCCCGGCGCCAGGCTGCCGACGTTCCAGAGACCGCCGGCGAAGTCGCCCTGGGTCGGTGAGGCCGAGCGGTAGGCGAGGCCGGCCGGCGCCGGCAGCGACACGCCGACGCCGGCGGTGGTGTCGGGGCCGCGGTTGACCAGCGAGACGGTCAGCGAGACGGCGCCGCCGACGGCACCTGGGCGGCGCTCGCCGAGAGGCCGAGCGAGAGGTCGGCGACCGTGGGCGCCACCGTGCCGCCCAGCGGCACCGGGCCGGCGAGCAGGACGCTGCGCGCCGGGCTGTCGCCCACGCTGTTCTCGTTGCCGTAGCCGAGGCGCCCGTTGCCGCCGAAGCCCCAGCAGCGGACGGTGGCGTCGTCGAGCAGCGCGCAGGTGTGCGAGAAGCCCACCGTCAGCGCGCGGGCGACCCGGCCGGGGCCGAGGTCGACCGGCGGCACGCTCGCGGGGGTCTCGCCGGGGTCGTTGCCGACCGAGTCGGTGGCGCCGGTGCCGAGGCGGCCGTTGCCGCCGAAGCCCCAGCAGCGGATCTCGCCGTTGTCGAGGATCGCGCACGAGTGGGCCTCGCCGGCGGCGATGGCCGTGGCCGTGCGACCCGGGCCCAGGTTGATCGGCAGGGCGGCGGCGGCGCTCGTGATCGCGGCGGTGCCGCCGTAGCCGAGCCGGCCGTCGGCGCCGAAGCCCCAGCAGCGGGCCGAGCCGTCGTCGAGGACGACGCAGGTGTGGCCCTTGCCGCCGGACACGGCGCGCGCGCCGCGGCCGCCGAGGTTCACCGGGCCGGCGGCGGCCGGGGTCTCGTTGTCGCCGACGTCGGCGGTGCCGCCGTAGCCGAGCTGGCCGCCGGAGCCGAAGCCCCAGCAGAGCAGCTGCGCGTCGTCGCGGATCACGCAGGTGTGGAAGTCGCCGGCCGAGATCGCGACGGCGGTCCGCCCCGCGCCGATGTCAACCGGGCCGACGGCGGCCGGGCGTCTCGTCGTCGCCGATCGAGGGCTGGTTGCCGTAGCCCAGGCGGCCGGAGACGCCGTTGCCCCAGCAGCGCACGGCGCCGTTGTCGAGGATCGCGCAGGTGTGCGACGCGCCGGCCGTGATGGCGGTGGCCGTGCGGCCCGCGCCCAGGTCGACCGCCGGTGCGGTGGCGGGCGAGAGGACGTTGGCCGAGCTGCCGTATCCGAGGCGGCCGTTGGCCCCGAAGCCCCAGCAGCGGACCGAGCCGTCGTCGAGCAGGGCGCAGGTGTGGAAGTCGCCGGCGACGATCGCGCGGGCGGTGCGCCCGGCTCCGAGGTTCACGGGCCCGCCGGCGCCGGCGGTCAGCACGTTGTCCTCGTTGCCGTAGCCCAGCCTGCCGGCGAGGCCCTTGCCCCAGCAGCGCACGGTGCGGTCGGTCAGGATCGCGCAGGTGTGCTCGTCGCCCGCGTCGAGGTAGCCCGCCTGCGCGCGGCGGAGCTCCGACGATGCTTGCTCGGCCGTGGCCTTCGGAGCTGCGAGCAGCATGAAGACGGTGGCGGCCGCGAGGACCGCCACCAGCCACGCCCGGTGGGCGGGGGTTTTCGACACTATGGGATCCGTTCGTACCACAGGGGGCGGGCGCCCGTCACTACGCCATGGGGCGCCAACGGAACACTAGAGTGACTCACCGTGTCGAAGTCGCTCGTGATCCGGCCCGCCGAGAACGGAGACGCGCGCGCGATCGGCGCCATCTACGACGAGGCCGCCTCGGGTGGGATGGCGACCTTCGCCACCGGGCCGCACAGCGAGGACGAGCGGCGCGAGTGGCTCGCCGCGCGCCCCGAGCGCGCCCCGGTGTGGTGCGGGATCCTCGAGGGCGAGGTGGTCGCCTGGTCGGCGATCGCACCGTTCTCCCATCGCGCCTGGTACGAGGGCGTCGGCGAGTACACGGTCTACGTCGCCCGGCGCTGCCACGGCCGCGGCGTGGGGCGGGCGATGTTGAACGCGCTCGCCGAGGCCGCGCCGGGGTTCGGGTACTGGAAGCTGGTCGGGATGATCCTCCCCGAGAACGCGGCGGGCCTCGCGCTCGCGCACGGGGCCGGGTTCCACATCGTGGGAACGCACCGCGCCCACGCCCAGCGCGAGGGCGAGTGGCGCGACGTGACCATCGTCGAGCGCCACCTGCGGGTCGGGGGATGAGCCCGGGGCGCCCGGGGCTCCTGGTGCGCACGCGGATCGATCGACTACCTGCGTGCCTGGGAGGTGCAGCGCGACCTCGCGCGGGCGCGCGCCGGAGGACTGCTCCCCGACGTGGTCTGGCTGCTGGAGCATCCGCCGGTCTTCACGGCGGGACGCCACGGACGGCGCGGCGACCTCTTCCTCGACGACGCGGCGCTCGCCGCGATGGGGGCGACCTTCGCCGCGGTGGACAGGGGCGGCCAGATGACCTGGCACGGGCCCGGGCAGAGCGTCGCCTACGCGATCGCCGACCTGCGCGCCGGCCGGCGCGTGCGCGACTTCGTGGAGGCGCTGGTGGGGGCGATGGCCGACGCCGCCGCCCTCGCCGGCGCCGCCCCGGGAGCCGACGCGATGGGCCTCTACGCCGGAGGACGCAAGCTCGGGAGCGTCGGCATCCGCGTGAGCGGGGGCGTCACCACGCACGGCCTGGCGCTCAACCGCGATCCCGATCTGGAGTGGTTCCGGGTCATGACGGCCTGCGGGGCGCCGGGGGTGGAGGCGACCTCGATCGCCGCCGAGGGCGGCGACCCCGACCGCGGCCGGGTGGAGGACGCCCTGGCCGAGAGCATCGCGCGCCGCCTCGGCCTCGACCTCGAACCCGCGTCGCTCGACGACCTGCTGGCGCGGGCCCGCTGACCGGCATGCGCATGGCCCCCGACGCGCGTCGCGTCTGCGCGGGAGCCGGCATCGGGTACGTCCTGCTGGCCGGGGTCGAGAACATGGACCTCCTGGATTCGCCCGGGTACTCGAGCCCGGTCGCCGACATCGCCGGCCTCTACTCCGGCGACCGGGCGACGCTGATCGTGACGGGGTTGTGCGGCGCCCTCTCGTTGCTCTGCTACCTGGCCTTCGTGCTGAGCATCTGGGCGTTGCCGCGCGCCCAGGACCCGGCGGCGGGGCGCTGGCCGGCGCTCGGCCTGGCGGGCGGCGTCGGCGCCTTCCTCCTGGCGGCGGCCGGCCAGATCGCCCACCTGACGCTGGTGGCCCGTGGCGCGGACGGGCTGGCGGACGAGGATCTGACACGGACCCTGCATCAGGTGGATCTCGGTTCACGCACCCTCGCCGGCCTGCTCGCGTTCCTCTTCCTCACCGCGGTGGGGGTGGCGGGGGGACGGACCGGCTCGCTCCCGCGGTGGCTCGCGCGCCCGGCGGTGGCGCTCGGCGCGCTGACGCTCGCCGGGGCCCTCGCCGGGCTCACCCTGGGCGACGACGCGCGGATCGCCGTCGTCGTGCCGTTCGGGCTCGCCGCGGCCTGGATCCTCGCCACGAGCGCCTGGCTCGTCCTCGACGGCTGGGCGCCCGCGCGCGGCGACCGGCCCTCCATGACCCTCTCCCGGCTGATCTGCGGAGCCGTCGGCATCGCGGCGGGCATCAGCGGCCTCGCCCTGCTCGCCGTGCCCTCGGCCACCGGCGACTACTTCGCGTGGGGACTCGCCCCCGCGCCGCTGGCGGCGCTGATCGGCGGCTTCTACCTCGCGTCGTCGGTCGTGTATCTGAACGGCGCCCGCGCCTCGTGGCCCGCGGCCCGCGTCCTCATCGTGGGGATACTGGGGCTGACGCTGCCCATCTTCGTCGCGACGCTGATCGACCTCGAGGTGTTCGACTTCGGCCGGCTCGCCGCGTGGGCATGGGTCATCCTCTTCGGCCTCTTCCCGCTCGCGGCGCTCCTGGTGCTCGCCGGCCAGAGGGGCGCGGGCGACCCCGGGCCCGATCGGGCGCTCCCCACACCGGTGCGCGCCGGCCTCGCCGCACTCGCGGCCGGCTTCCTCGCGGTGGCCGTCGCGCTCTGGATCGACCCCACCGGAGCCGGATCGTTCCTCCCGTTCGACCCACCCCCGCTCTCGGGCCGGGTGCTCGCCGGCTGGGCCGTCCTGCTCGCCACCCTGGCGGGCTGGGCGGCGCTGCGCGGCCGGGCCGGCGAGGCGGCGCTCGCGCTGCTCGCCCTGGTGGCGTTCCCGGCGGGCGCGCTGCTCGCGACGGCGCGGTCGTTCGGCGACCTCGACCCGGATGGCCGCGGCGCCTACGTCGCGGTGCAGGTCGCCTGGCTGGTGGTCGCCCTGCTACTCGCCCGCGCCGCTCGCGCGTCGCCGCGCGCGGCGCCGCGCGCGTGAAGGCCGCGGCTCCTAGAGGACGCGCGAGAGGAAGCGCTTGGTGCGCTCCTGGCGGGGGGCCTCCAGCACCTGGGCGGGATCGCCCTGCTCCACGATCACGCCGCCGTCCATGAAGACGACCCGGTCGCCGACCTCGCGGGCGAAGCCCATCTCGTGGGTGACCACCGCCATCGTCATGCCGCCCTCGGCCAGCGAGCGCATCACGGCGAGCACGTCCTTCACCAGCTCGGGGTCGAGGGCGCTGGTCACCTCGTCGAAGAGCATCGCCTCGGGCTCCATCGCCAGGGCGCGGGCGATCGCCACGCGCTGCTGCTGGCCGCCCGAGAGCCGGGCGGGGTGCTCTCCGGCACGGTCGGCCAGGCCGACCCGGTCCAGCAGGGCGAGGGCCCGGGCGTGGGCCGTCGCGCGGTCGAGCCCGAGCACCTTCATCGGGGCGAGGGCGACGTTGTCGAGCACGGTGCGGTGCGGGAACAGGTTGAACGACTGGAACACCATCCCCACCCGCCGGCGCGCGGCGTCGACCGCGCAGTCGGGGGCCGTCAGCTCCTCGTCGCCGAGGAAGACGCGCCCCTTCGTGGGGATCTCCAGCAGGTTGAGGCAGCGCAGCAGCGTCGACTTGCCCGAGCCCGAGGGGCCGATGACGCAGACCACCTCCCCCTCGCCGACCTCGAGGTCGACGCCGGCGAGCACGGTGTTGTCCCCGAAGCTCTTGACGAGCCCCTCGGCGCGGATCGTGGTCATGGCGAGATGATCTCCCCGCGGCTGGTGCGCCGCTTCTCGCGGGCGATGACCCGGTCGAGCAGCCAGATCAGGGGCAGCGTGAACACGAGGTAGAAGCCGGCGGCGACCACGAGCGTCGTCGAGTTGAACTCGACCGACTGGACGCGTCGCGGGCGACCGCCACGACGTCCTGCACGGCGAGGACGCTGACCAGGGCCACGTCCTTGGTGAGCGCGATGAAGTCGTTCATCAGCGGCGGCAGCACCCGCCGCACCGCCTGCGGCAGGACGATCATCCGCATCGCCTGACCGCCGCTCATCCCGAGGCTCCGGGCCGCCTCGGTCTGGCCTCGGTCGACCGACTCGATGCCGGCCCGGTAGACCTCGGCGATGTAGGCGGCGTAGACGAGGCCGAGGCCGAGGAAGGCGATCTGGAAGGTGGTGAGGTCCTTGATCACCGGGATCGGCAGGAAGGGGAAGCTCCCGGCCATCAGCAGCAGCACGAGCAGCGCCGGGACGGCGCGGAAGAAGTTGATGTAGGCCACGGACAGTCCGCGGACGATGCCGCCCGCGATCCTGCCGGCGGTGGTCCGTGCGCCGTAGCCGGCCCGGCGCGCGACGGCGAGCAGCATGCCGAGCCCGAGGCAGAGGATCTCCGCCAGCACCGCGATCTGGATCGTGACCCAGAAGCCGCGGGCGAGATCCGGCAGGTACGGGCGCGCCGAGGACCAGTCGAAGTACTGGTTGATGACCTGGTCCACGGCGCGCCCGCTCCTGTCGTCCGCTAGGCCGCTATGAGGTGGGGCGCCTCGCCGAACCACTTGGCGTAGATGGCGTCGTAGGTGCCGTCGGCCTTGATCTCGGCCAGGCCGGTGTTGAAGGCCTCCTTGAGCGCCGTGCTGCCCTTGGGGAACATCAGCCCGAGGGCCAGGTTGCCCGGAACCTCGGCGGCGACCTTGAGGGTCGGCTTCTGCGGCGGCGGCGTACGCCACGACCGGGTAGTCGGTGATGGCGGCGTCGACGCGGCCCTGGGCGAGCGCGTTGAAGGCGTCGTCGGCCGACTCGTAGCGGAGCACCTTCGGCGTCCGGGACGGTCGCGGCGAGGTCGGCGCCGACGGTCGCGCGCTGGGCGCCGATGGTCTTGCCCTCGAGGTCGTCGAGGCTCGTCACCGTCGAGTCCTTCTGCACCAGGATCGCCTGGTTGGCGCTGAAGTAGGGGTCGCCGAAATCGACCTGCTCGGCGCGCTCGGGCGTGATCGTCCACGAGGACGCGGACATGTCGAAGCTGCCCTGCTTGATCGCCAGGATGATCCCGTCGAACGACTGGTCGACGAACTGCACGTCGGTGATCCCGAGCGTCTTCGCGATCGCCGTCACCAGATCGACGTCGAAGCCCTTGGCCTCGGTGGAGCCCGGATCGAAGAACTCGAAGGGCGTGTAGGGGATGTCGCTCGCGACGGTGAGCGTCCCGGGCGTGATCAGGCCGAGGTCGGCCGTCGTCGACGTCGCCGGGTGTGCTCGCCGCGCTGTCGTCGCCATCGTCGCCGCATGCGACCGCGAGCCCGAGCGCCAGGGCGGCGACCAGCGACGACCCAGAGAAACCTTCGCATTCGACCCTCCCGTCAGATTGCCGGAGAGCCTACGTCCCCCGATGCGGGCCGGTCCACCGTGCCGGGGGCCAGATCGGGCTCAGTGGATCAAGGGACTCCCAGGCCACCAGGGCGGCCGCGACCAGGGCGTCGTCGGCGGGGTCGGCCCCCGCGTCGGCGACGGCGAGCGACAGCTCGTCGGCGCCGACCTCGAACGGGTCGGCGTCGGGCAGCGCGACCCGCAGGGCGTGCGCGAGCGCCTCGGCGTCGGGCGCGGGCGCGCTCAGAGCAGGTTGACGGCCGCGGCGCCGGCCAGGACGAGGATCATGCCGCCGTAGCCGATGTAGCCGCTCACCAGCAGCAGCACGCCGAGGGCGACCAGCAGCAAGGCCAGGATGCCCCAGGCGACCTTGGTCAGGCCGCCGGCGCCGAGCTCCCAGCCGGTCTCGGGAGGGCGCGCGGACCGGCGTGGCTTCTCGGGTGGCTCCGGCACGCGCGGACGTTAGCGCCCCGCACGCCGGACCCGCACCCGGCCGGCCTGTCTAATGTCCCCGATCGTCGGATCACACGAGCAAGGAGACGGCGCATGGCGGTCGAGGTCGGCCAGGAGGCCCCGGATTTCACCCTGAAGAACCCGGACAACGAGGAGGTGACCCTCTCGTCGTTCCGGGGCGAGAAGAACGTCGTCCTCGTCTTCTACCCGCTCGCCTTCAGCGGCTTCTGCACCACGCAGCTGACGCAGGTCCGCGACAGCGCGGGCCGCTACGCCGAGGGCGACGCCCAGGTGATCGGCGTCTCCGTGGACTCCCGCTACGTCCAGGGCAAGTTCGCCGCAGGAGGTCGGCCTCACCGACGCGATCATGCTCGCCGACTTCGAGCCCAAGGGCGCGACCAGCCGCCTCTACGGCGTCTACATGGACGGCCCCGGCATCTCCGGCCGCGCCACCTTCGTCATCGACAAGCAGGGCATCGTGCGGGGCGCCCAGATCACGCGACACCCCCGCCGAGATCCCCGACGAGGAGCAGTACTTCAGCACCCTGGCGGCCTGCGCCGTCTGAGCGACCCGCCGCGGTCTGCGGTCAGCGGCTCCGTGCCAGCTGGCCGCAGGCGGCGGCGACATCCGCGCCGCGCGAGCGCCGCACCGACGCCTCGAGCCCGAGCTCGGCGAGGGCGCGCATGAACACCTCGCGGCGGCCGTACGAGCTGCCCGTGTAGGCGCCGCCGGTGGCGTTGTACTCGATCAGGTTCACGTGGAAGCGCCCGTCGCGCAGCAGCCGCGCGAGGCGGCGGGCGTCGGCGGTGGAGTCGTTGATGCCCTCGAGCAGCAGGTACTCGATGAAGACGCGCCGGCCGGTGGTGTCGCAGTAGCGGCGGCACGCGGCGAGCAGGCTGGCGATCGGGATAGCGGGTGTTGATCGGCATCAGCGAGGTGCGCGTCGCGTCGTCGGCCGCGTGCAGCGAGATCGCCAGGCGCACGGGCAGCGGGTGCTCGGCGAGCGCGGCGATGCCCGGCACCCAGCCCACCGTGGAGATGGCGATGCGCCGCGCCGAGATGCCGATGCCCTCGGGGTGGTTGATCGTGCCGCAGGCCTCGAGCACCGCGTCGAGGTTCTGCATCGGCTCGCCCATGCCCATGAAGACGACGTTGGTCAGCCGGGCGCCCTGCGACTCCGACTCGCGGCCGGCCAGGACGACCTGGTCGACGATCTCCGACGCGGTGAGGTTGCGCCCCGGGCCCATCGCGCCGGTGGCGCAGAACTTGCACCCGAGCGCGCAACCGACCTGGCTCGACACGCACACCGTGCGCCGGCCCTCGGCGTGCGCGATCAGGACGGCCTCGACCACGGCGCCGTCGACGGCCCGCAGGCCCCACTTCACCGTGCCGTCGCGCGACTCGACGCGGGCGTCGGGCGTGAGGGCCCAGAACGGCAGCGACTCCTCCAGGCGCTCGCGCAGCGCGGCGGGCAGCGTGCTGACCTCCGACCACCCGTCGGCACCCGAGCGCTGGGCCTCGATGGCCTGGCGGGCGCGGTAGGCGGGCTGGCCCCATTCGGCGAGAAGTGTGGTGAGTGCGGCGCGATCCATCCGACGGAGGGTAGCGGCTTCGCGCGCCACATGCGACGATGCGGCCGCGGCGCGGGCGCCCGGCGGGGCCCGCGCCAGTGTCGTTGCGTGTGCAAGCACTTGGCGATATGTTTGCGTGCGCAAACGAATAGCGAGGGGGCGGCACGATGCGGCTCGAGGGCATCCACCACATCAGCGCGATCACCGGCGACGCCCCGGTGAACCTGGACTTCTACACGCGGGTGCTCGGCCTGCGGCTGACCGCGAAGACCGTCAACCAGGACGATCCGAGCGTCTACCACCTCTTCTACGCCGACGAGCAGGGCTCGCCCGGCGCGGAGCTGACCTTCTTCGAGTACCCGGGCACGCCGCGCGGACGGGCCGGGCGCGGGATGGTCCACCGCATCGTGTCGCGGGTCGGCCTCGCCCGAGGCGCTCGACTTCTGGGAGCGCCGTCTCGCCGCCGAGGGCGTCGCCACCGAGCGTGCCGACGACGGCGCGCTGCGCTTCGCCGACCCCGAGGGGATCGGCCACGAGCTCGCCGCCGACACCGCCGACGAGCCCCTGCGGGCGCATCACCCCGAGATCCCGGACGCCCACGCGATCGGCGGCTTCGTCGCCGTGCGCGCCTACGGCTCGCCCGAGCGCAGCGGCCCGCTGCTCGAGGACGTCCTGGGCGCCCGCGCCGCGGGACGACTCCACCTGGGAGCTGCGCGGCGAGCGACGCGGGGCGACGATCACGCTTCGACCCGCCGCCGGCCGAGCGCGCGCTGCAGGGCGCGGGCACGGTGCACCACGTGGCCTGGGGCACCACCGTCGCCGAGCACCCGCACTGGGACCGGCGCCTGCAGGAGGCGCGGGTGGGCGCGACCCGGGTGATCGACCGCTACTACTTCCACTCCATCTACTTCCGGGAGCCGAGCGGGGTGCTGTACGAGATCGCCGACGACGGGCCGGGCTTCACGCGCGACATGCCGGTCGAGGAGCTGGGCTCGCGGGTCATCCTGCCCGAGCTGGCTCGAGCCGCACCGCGCCGAGGTGGAGGCGCGGCTGACGCCCCTGCCCGACCCGCGCGCGGGGTGGCCCGCGCCGGTGGGCGCGTGACCACGCCCACGAGAGCGCGCTGATCGTCGCCGGCTGGCGCCACGAGGCGGCGGCCGGCGACGCCGCGCTGCCGGCCCTGCTGATGCTGCACGGCACCGGGGGCGACGAGCGGGAGATGATCCATCTGGGCCGCTCGCTCGCGCCCGGCGCCGCGCTGGTCGCCCCGCGCGGGCGGGTGAGCGAGGGCGGCATGGCGCGCTTCTTCAGCCGCACGCCGGACGACCCGTTCCGCTTCCCCGACCTGGAGGAGCGCATCGACGAGCTCGCCGCGTTCGTGCGCGCGGCCCTGCTGGAGTACGACCTCGGCGGGCCGGCGGCTCTACGCCGTCGGCTACTCCAACGGGGCGAACGCCGCGACGGCGCTGCTGCTGCGCCATCCCGGCCTGCTTCACGGGGCGGTGCTGCTGCGCGGGCTGCTGCCCCTCCCGGCCCCCGAGGGCCTGCACATGGGCGACGTGCGCGTGCTGATCGCCGCCGGCGAGGGCGACGCGATGATCCCCGAGCCGATGGCGCGCGATCTCGCGGCGACCCTGCGCGCAGCGCGGTGCCGACGTCACCGAGCACTGGTCGCCTCGCGGGCACGGCCTCGGCCAGGACGACCTGGACGCCGCCTCGGCCTGGCTGGCGACCCCGGTGTGAGCGCGGCGCGCGCGGCGGCGCGCGTCAGTCGCGGCGGCCCGTGCGGTGGGCGACGAGGCCGGCGCCCACCAGCAGGGCGCCGGCGATCAGCCACGGCCAGGGACTCACCAGCTCGGAGCAGGTGACCGATGTCGCGGTCCGCGAGCAGGCCTCACCCGGCCCGCCGCGGTTCAGGAAGGCGACGTACAGCGGGACGAGCCCGGCTCCGCTCATGAGCCCCGGCACCGACCGGCGCGCCGCCGGGCGCCGCCAGAGGAGCAGCGCCGCCACCGCCGATACCGGGACGGTGACGATCCCGGCGACGCTCACGACCAGGCCCATGCCGACGCCGACGGCCATCCACGCGCAGAACCATCCCCAGCCGCCTGCGCCTGGGCGGAACGCGTGCGCCGGGGGTCCGCCGGGGCCCGTGGCGCGAGCCCGGGGCGTCATCGGCCGACCGGCGCGTCGAGCGCGGTGGTGGGGCCGGCCGGCGCCGGCGGGACGGCGTACGGATCGAGCCGCGGCATGCGCGCCGCCGCGAGCGCGGCCAGCAGCGAGGAAGCCGACCGCGAGCAGGACCGCCGAGCGGAAGCCCTCGGCCACGAGATCGCGGCCCGCGGGCGACAGCTGCCCGAGGGCGCGGTCGAGGCCCGCGGTGAGGTGGGCGTGCAGCACCGCGCCGAGCAGCGCGCCGCCGAGCGCGCCGCCGATGTAGCGGCTGATGTTGGGAAGCGCCGACGCGACCCCGAGGCGCGCTCGCGGGCACGTCGTGGATGGCCGTCAGGGTGATCGGCGAGGTCGAGATCGCCAGCCCGACACCGAAGCCGAGGATGCCCGGGCAGCAGCGCGGTGTAGTCCTGGGAGGTGGCGACCGCCGCCATCCAGGTGGCGCCCGCGGCCGAGACCAGGAAACCGGCCGCGGCGAGGCGGTCGGAGCCCGACGCGGTGGATCGACCCGGCCCGCGAGCGGCGCCACGACCATGAAGGAGCCCGGCGATCGGGCGTGATCGCGAGCGCCAGCAGCACCGGGCCGAAGCCGAGGACGGCGGTGAGGTAGAACGGCAGCAGGATCAGCACCCCGAAGAGCGCGGCCGACGACGCCATCGCCGCCAGGTTGGCCGTCGCGAGCGAGCGGCGGCGCAGCAGCGCGAGGTCGAGCATCGGGCTGTGGGCGCGCGACTCGTGCCGGACGAACAGGGCCAGCAGGGCGACGCCGAGCGCCGCGGCGCCGAGGGTCGTGGCCGAGGTCCAGCCCCAGGCCTGCCCGCGCGAGAGCGACGCCAGCAGGCAGAACAGACCGGCGGCGGCGAGGCCCGCGCCCGGCAGGTCGAAGTCGCGGTCGGCGCCCGCCGGGCGGACCTCCACCAGCACCAGCGCCGCGCCGGCCAGGACGAAGACGCCGATCACCGGGCTGAACCAGAAGACGCTGCGCCAGCCGAGGGTGCCCACCAGCACGCCGGCGATGTTCAGCGAGAGCACCGGCGCCAGGCCGAGCACGCCGCCCATCACCCCGAGCGCGAGCCCCCGCTCGCGCGGGCCGAAGAGCTCGGCGGCGTAGGCGTAGGCCGTCGGGGCCATGGCGCAGGCGCCCACGGCCTGGAGGATGCGGAAGGCGACCAGCGAGGGGGCGTTCCAGGCGAGCGCGCAGAGGATCGAGCCCGCGCAGAGCACCAGGACGCCGAGGACGAAGATGCGGCGGCGGCCGTAGAGGTCGCCGGCGCGGCCGGCCAGCGCGAGCAGGGTCGCCTGCGTCACCAGGAACGCCGTGACCACCCAGGAGATCGACGGGGACGTCAACGCCGAGGTCGGCCGCCATCGCCGGCAGGGCGATGTTGACGATGCTGACGTTGACGACCGAGAGCATCATCCCGCTCGCGACGACCATCAGCGCCATCCAGCGCCAGCGCGGGTGCGCGAGCAGACGCGCCCGGACCGCCACGACTCGTGATGCGGCGCGGTCCCTCACGCCCCGAGCATAGACCCGGCGTGGAGTAGCCTGGTCGCGTGACGCAGTCCGGCGAGAAGCTCTGGGGCTACGCGAGCCTCGCCCGGCTCTTCTCGTGGACCCTGATCGTGGTCGGCGGGCTGATGCTGCTGCTGTCGATCGGCCTCCAGGCCGCGACCGACGAGGGCCTCGACGGGCGCTGGTACGCCGCGGCGTTCGGCATCACCGGCCTGACCGGGGTCATCAGCTACCCGCTCTTCCGGGTCTGGCTGCGCAAGACGGCCCTGCCGTCGGTGCGCCTGCCCCAGGCCGTGCGGGCGAGCGGCCCGCGGCTGCTCGAGGCCACCCCGCGCGACTGGCGCCGCTGGGCCCTGTTCTCGGGCGTGGTGCTGACGGTCGGCGGCGCCGCGATGCTGACGTTCCTGATCGGGGTGCTGGGCACGGGCGGCACCGCCGAGGGCGTCGTGGTGGGGATGCTCGCGGCGTGGGGCGCCGCGACCCTCGAGGACGTCGCGGCGCATCCGGCGCATCGAGGACGCCGAGGGGCGCCGCTACTTCGCCGCCTGCCGGCGCCCGACCGGCGTCGGCAACAAGCTGGTGTGGCTGCCCCGCCGCGCGCCGTCCGGACCGGCGGCGCCCAGCGGCGCGAGGGATCCAGGCTCAGGCGCCGGGGTCCTTCTCCCGGTGGTAGTCGGAGAAGAGGCGCTCGGGCTTCTCGGCGAAGAGCTCCGTGTGACCGCACTCCATGCAGGTCTCGGCACGGATGGCGCTCACGCGCCCGGACGCCATGGCCGACCGGCGGCGCTTGAGCGAGACGATGCCCGAGAGCACGGTGGGCTCGACGGGTCCATTGCAGAGGCGGCAGGTTTCGGACACGGTTGCTAGGATACCCCCATGGGTATGCGTGGAGAGCCGACGAGGAGGAGCGCGTGAAGGACGTCCACGACGTCATCATCATCGGTGGAGGCCCGGCGGGCTACACCGCCGCAATCTACGCCGCCCGGGCGAACCTGTCGCCCTTCGTGGCCGAGGGGTTCGGTGCCGGAGGCCAGCTGATGCTGACCACCGACGTCGAGAACTTCCCCGGCTTCCCCGACGGCATCCAGGGTCCGGAGCTCATGCAGCACATGCGCGGCCAGGCGGAGCGCTTCGGCGCGACGCTCGAGACCGCCGACGTGTCGCGGGTCGATCTCTCCTCGCGCCCCTTCAGGGTCTGGGTGGACGACGAGGAGCATCTCGCCAACACCGTGATCATCTCCACCGGCGCGTCGGCGCGCTGGCTCGACCTGCCCAGCGAGAGCCGCCTGCGCGGCTTCGGCGTGTCCACCTGCGCCACCTGCGACGGATTCTTCTTCCGCGACAAGCCGATGGTCGTGGTGGGCGGGGGCGACTCGGCGATGGAGGAGGCGATGTTCCTCGCGCGCATGGCCTCGTCGGTCACGATCGTCCACCGCCGCGACGAGTTCCGGGCGTCCAGCATCATGGTGGCGCGGGTCCTCGGGAACGAGAAGATCAACGTCCGCTGGAACGCCGTCGTCGAGGAGGTCGTCGGCGACGAGAAGGTGGAGGCGGTGCGCGTCCGCGACACGGTCACGGGCGAGCTCGAGGACATCCCGGCGGCGGCGATGTTCGTGGCCATCGGCCACGATCCCAACACCGGCCTGTTCGCCGGCCAGATCGACCTGGACGAGTCCGGCTACGTCCGCACCGACGGGACGCGCACGAACGTCGAGGGCGTCTTCGCCTGCGGCGACGTGCAGGACACCGACTACAAGCAGGCGATCACCGCCGCAGGCAGCGGCTGCATGGCGGCGATGGACGCCGAGAGATGGCTGGAGACGCACATCGCGTCGCCGCAGACGGTCACCGCGACGCCCTCCGAGGCTGTCGCCCGGTCAACGGAGAGGTAGGGCTCACATGGCTGACGAAAACGTGCTGGAGATCACCGCGGACAACTGGCAGGGCACCGTGCTCGAGAACGAGAAGCCCGTGCTGGTGGACTTCTGGGCCGAGTGGTGCGGACCGTGCCGGATGCTCGGCCCGGTCATCGACCAGATCGCCAAGGAGCGCGGCGACACCCTCGTGGTCGGCAAGCTCAACGTCGACGAGCACGGCGCGATCGCGCAGAAGTACAACGTCCAGGGGATCCCGTTCCTCGGGCTCTTCGAGAACGGCCAGCTCTCCCGCCACGCCGTCGGCGCGATGCCGAAGGCGCAGCTCGAGCAGGCCCTCGGGCTGGCGTAGGACCATGCCGAGCTACGACCTGGCCTGCGAGCGGTGCGAGCACACCTTCGAGGCGTTCCGGCAGGGCTTCCTGCGCGATGAGGACCGTGTCTGTCCCGAGTGCGGGGCGGCGGAGGCCCGGCAGCTGTTCACCGGGTTCGTCACCGCCCGCCCGGGCAAGGGCGGCGGAGAGGCTCCGTCGGTCGTCGGCTTCGGCGGCGGAGGCGGGGGCTGCTGCGGCGGCTCCTGCGGCTGCGGCTAGGCAGGGATGGCGACGACGACGCCCCATCCCGGGGCCGATCAGCTGGTGGTGCGGCTCCGCAGGGCGGAGGGGCAGCTACGCGGCGTGCAGCGCATGGTCGAGGAGGGGGCCGACTGCCAGAAGGTCCTCACCCAGCTCGCGGCCGTGAAGGCCGCGGTCGATCAGGTCGGACTCCACCTGATCTCCGACCGCCTGCGCACGTGCGTGGCCGACGGAGAAGGCGACTGCACCCAGCAGTTCGAGGACGCCGTGGCGACCTTCCTCCGCTTCGCCACCCTGGCGAAGTAGGCCGAGGACCGAGCCCCACCGCGGGCTCCACCTGGGCGACGGATCCGGGCTCCGCGCCAGCGCGACGAGCGGAGCCGATTCCCGAATGGCTCAGGGTGCGAGGGACATGGATGTCCCGGTCCTCCCCCCAGGAGAGGCGTGCCCTGAGCCATTCGGGATTCAGCCGCAGGGGATCGCGTCGGACAGACGATACGTCCCGCGAACAGGAAGCCACGCGATCCCTCACAGAGCCGCAACGCGGGCGGCCGCTCCGCGGCGCGGCAGCGCCGCGGCGCGGGCGAGCGCGTTGCGGCGCAGCGCCGAGCACACCGACAGGGCCACCTTGTAGCCGGCGTCCGACTCGGCGCCGGTGAGCAGCATGGTGCCCCCGGGACGGCCCGAGAGGGTCTTGACCAGGCGCCGGGGGCGCTCGGAGATGATCATCATCGGGCGCTCGTCGGCGTGCAGGCCGTCGGCCATCTCGCGCCAGTCGGCGTCCTCGCCGCGCAGGTCGAGCATCACGATGTCGCCACTGGAGGGCGGCGTGCGGTCGGGTCGGGCCTCGGCGGCCATGACCACGTAGCCCAGGCGGGTGAGGGTCTCCTCGAGTGCGCTGCGACCCACTCCCTCGGGGCCGAGAACCAGAATCTGCATCGGCTGCATCTGTCGTATCCCATCTCGCGAAAGGTTGCGCGCATGGGCCCCATCGGCGGGACCGGCGCGGGACGCGATATCCCCGGCTCGCCCTGTGTGAGGGCGCACCACTCCGGGGAGGGACAGACCTAGCCGGGGCGGCGTACCGCCAGGCCGTGGCCGCGGGAGGCGCCCATCAGGTTGCCGAGCGCCAGGCGCTCGGTCATCTGGGGGAAGGCGCCGTAGGTCAGGCCGAGGATCAGCCCGAGCACGATGAACAGGACGATGGTCGAGGCGGGCGCGCCACCCGAGCCGGGCAGCACGTAACCCGCCAGCACGGCGAGCAGGCTCGAGCCGGTGGGGGCGGCGCCGACCGGCGTGGCCATCTCGGCCGGCTCGATGGAAAGAAGGAGGGTCTCGGTGACGGCGTCGATGACTGCCTGGGACGACGTGCCCGGCACTCCGGCGCCTGTCCCGACGGCGGGGTCGAGCAGGTCGGCGCCGGCGATCATGTTCTCGACGCTCCCCATCGCGCCGGCGGCACTCGTGGGCGCGCTGGGGGCGCCGAGGGCGGCGAAGACCGCGTCGGTGGTGGCCTGAGGCAGGCCCAGCATGAGGGCCGGGGCCCCGGGGAGGCCGAGGGCCGAGGCGGCGCCGGAGACCGGGGGCGGCGGCGTGGCGGGGGCGATATCGAGCTGCACGCGCCGCGGGCGGCGCGCTCGGGGGCGCCGCCACGATCGGTGTGAAGTCGCTGGGGGCGGCCGCCACCGGGGTGAGCTCGGCGAGCTCGGGCGCGGCGCCGGGCGTCGGCGGGAGCACCGGTGCGGGCGGCAGGTCGGCGCTCGGGGGCGGCGTGACCGGAAGGTCGTGCACGACCGGCGGCGGGGCATCGGCGACCGTGGTCTCAAGGGCCACCGGCAGGGCGGGCGGCTCCGGGGCGGGCGCGGGAGCCGCGGGGGGCTCGACGACGACGATCGGGTCGACCAGCGGCGGCACGTCCATGACCGTCGGGTCGACGGGGATCTGCTCGGGCTGGACGGGGACGGCGTCGGTCGCCACGGTCTCGTCGGCGACGACGAGCCCTGTGGCGGCGGCGTCGGTGGCGACCGTGTCCTCGGCCAAGGCGAGAACCGGGACGGCGAGCAGGACCACGAGAGCCACGATCATGGCGCGCAGCCACGCCGCGGTACCAGGGTGGTACGCGCCCCGCTCCGTTGTCGTCCCGAAATGCACCAGAATCACCAGGGGTGGTCGCCGTCACCGAGTCCGGAGGGGGCGAACATACACCGGCGGAGTGACATGTGCACCGTTTTCGTCCGAAGCCGGCGAATATCTCCTAAAAAGTGATAAGTGGCGGCAGTTCGGCGAGGCTGGAGAGCCGGGGGCACGGCCCGTCGGCGTGGGCGCCGCGGCGGTCGACCAGGACGGCGCGCACCCCGGCGCGGCGTGCCCCGATGCAGTCCGCCTCGGGGAGGTCTCCGCAGTGAAGTGCCGCCGCGGGCGCGACGCCCATCCGCCCGAGCGCGTGGAGGAAGATCGCCGGGTCGGGCTTGCGGGCCCCCACCACGGCGCTCACGGCCACCAGCTCGAACCGCTCGGCGACCCCGAGGGCGCGCAGGACCTCGGGCAGGGCGCAGTCCCAGTTGCTGACGATGGCGAGGCGCACTCCGGCGCCGCTCGAGTGCGTCGAGCGCCGGCAGGACGTCCGGGAAGAGCCGGAAGCGGAGGCTCTCCACCAGGATCTCCGCCAGGGGTCCGGCGGGCGGGGCGTCGCGCCCGAGGCCCTCGGAGAGCACGCGGGCGCAGTCGCGGCGCAGGGCGGCGAGCGACGAGGCGTCGCGGCCGCGGTCGTGGTGGGCCCGGTAGTAGGCGATCTCGCCCCGCAGCGCGGCGGCGACCGTGCCGGCGCTGTGGGGATGCCCGGCCGCCTCCAGCAGGTCCCGCAGGAGCGGCACCGGGTCGGGCATGTCGAGAAGGGTTCCGTAGGCGTCGAGGAGAACTGCTCCCACGGGGACCCGTGGCGCGGGGGGGTTTTCCACAGGCCGGTCTATAATCCCGCGCTCCGACGCCCCCGGGGCGTCCGAGGAGCGGCCAAGGGGGGCGCGAAGTTGCGCGGATCTCGTGCGCGGTTCATTCTCGCGTCGGCCTGCGTCGCGGTTCTCGCCGGTGCATTCGCGCCGGTGCTGGTTGCAGATCATTACGCGGATGGGCCCGGAGGGGCGGATGTCGGCTATGCGAGGGTGGATCGCGGGTGGAAGTTCGTCTACCACGCCATACGTCTCTCGCGGGACGCGCGGCTCGGGACGTCCGAGCTCGCCCTCGACCGGGCCCGTGACGTCTGGGCCGGTAGCCCCCTGGCCGACAGCGTCGAGCTCGTCTACGCCGACGGCTCCTTCACCGTGCCGGTGCCCGAGGGCGGAACGCCGCCCGCGGCCGGGCGCCGCGTGGCCGGGCCCCTCTCGCGCTTCGGCTGGGTCGTCCGCGGCCGCGTGCGCAACGGGCCGCCGCAGATGATCGGCCTGCTCGACTACACCACCGGCCGGGTCGCCTGGAACATCCGCCCGCTGCCCGTGGCGGCCCCGTGAGCGAGCTCCGCCGCCGCCGCAGGGGCAGGCAGCGCCGCACCCGCCGGCGCAGGACCAACCTGCTGCTGATCCTGGGCGGGATCCTCGCCGCGATGCTCGGCGGGGTCGTGCTGGTGTCGGCCCTGGCCATCCACTCGGTGGCGCAGAACCTCGGCGAGGACGAGCTCAAGGAGATCCGGCTCGGCCAGAACACGCGGATCTACGACAAGGACAAGAAGCTCCTCGGGATCATCGCCGGCGAGACCAACCGCACCGTGGTGCCGAGCAGCCGCATCCCCCAGGTGCTCAAGGACGCGACCGTCGCGATCGAGGACAAGCGCTTCTACGAGCACGACGGCGTCGACTACTACCGCCTCGTGGGCGCCGCGGCGAAGGACCTCCAGAGCCGCTCGGCCCGCCAGGGCGGCAGCACGATCACGATGCAGCTGATCAAGAACCTCTACGACCCCGCCGCCGGGCGCACGCTCTCGAAGAAGATCGAGGAGGCCTACCTGGCCTTCCAGTACGAGAAGAAGTTCACCAAGGACGAGATCCTCACCAAGTACCTCAACGGCGTCTTCTACGGCCAGAACGCGATCGGCGTGCAGGCCGCGTCGCTGACCTACTTCGACAAGGACGTCTCGGAGATCAACCTCCAGCAGGCGGCCCTGCTCGCCGGCCTCCCGCAGGCGCCCCTCGAGCTACAACCCCTTCTCGAACCCCGACGAGGCGCGGGCGCGGCGCAACACCGTCCTCGACCAGATGGCCGAGCAGGGCTACATCACCCGCGAGCTCGCCGACCGGGCGATGCGCTCGGGCATCTCCCTCAAGCGCGGCACGGCCTACAAGCGCAAGCGCGAGGAGTACTTCTTCGAGTACGTCCGCCAGGTGCTGATCGACAAGTACGGCGAGAAGCGCGTGCAGCGGGGCGGCTTCAAGGTCTACACCACGATCGACCCGGCGCTGCAGGCCGCCGCCCGCCGCGCGATCAAGGAGAACCTCTACTACGACGACGACCCCGACGCCGCCGTGGTGATGGTCGACTCCAAGAAGGGCTACATCCGGGCGATGGCCTCGAGCCAGGCCTTCAGCGCCGACAACCAGTTCAACCTGGCCACCCAGGCGCTGCGCCAGCCGGGATCGACCTTCAAGACCTTCGCGCTCACCGAGGCCGTGCGGCAGGGGATGAACCCCTACACGACGCTCTACGGCAGCAAGAAGCTCGACTTCGTCGACGACCAGTACGGCCGGATCGACGTCTCCACCTACTCGAACACCTACCGGGGCGCGATCCCGGTGGCGTCCGCGCTGCTCAGCTCGGACAACTCGGTCTTCCAGCAGCTGACCCTGGACGTGGGGCCGGACAAGGTCATCGAGACCGCCTACGACATGGGCATCCCGCGAGGAGCGCGAGCTGCCCGGACGTGGCCTCGATCGGGCTCGGATCGGGCGAGGTGACCCCGCTCGACATGGCCACGGCCTACGCCCCGCTGTCGAACGGCGGCTTCCGGGTCGCGCCGCTCGCCATCTCGAAGATCGTGAAGTCCGACGGCAAGGAGGACGTGTTCGCGCCCGAGCGCGAGCGCGCGTTCTCGGACGGCGTCGCCTACGAGGTGTCGCGGATCCTCCAGAACAACGTCACCGGCGGCACCGGCGGCAACGCCCAGATCGGCGTGCCCGTGGCCGGCAAGACCGGCACGACCGAGCAACTTCGTGGACGCCTGGTTCGTGGGATACACGCCCAACTACTCGACCGCGGTCTGGGTGGGCTATCCCAACGCGGACGGGGTCAAGCGCTCGATGTTCAGCGTCCACGGCATCGCGGTGGCCGGCGGCAGCTTCCCCGCGCAGATCTGGGGCGACTTCATGAGGGTGGTCGTCGACCGCGACGGAGGGTCGGGATCGTTCCCGCTGCCGAGCACGCCGGTCACCTGGTCGCCGTTCTCCAGCGACTTCACCCGCGCGGCGGGCGAGGCCAACTCCAGCTCCTCGGCCGCGTCGACGAAGTCGACCGAGTCCACTCCCACGACCGCCCCCGGGACCACAGCGCCGCAGCGCCCGGCGCCCAGCACCGCCCAGCAGCCCGCCCCGCCGCCGCCCGTGACGACCCTGCCCGCCACGCCGCCCCCCGCGCCGGAGGTGCCGACGACGGTCGCCCCGGCGCCCCCCACACCGACGACGCCCCCGACGCCGCCGCCTCCGACCCCCACGACGCCCACCCCCACGGCGCCCACCCCATAGCCGCCCGGAATCGGGATTCCGCGACCGGGGCGCTACGATCGACCGGCGCGGACCGGGAGTGTCCCCAGAGGTGCTGACGGTGGACCGAGAGCGGATGCGGGGCCGGATCCGGCGCGCGGCGCGCGCCGGGGGCTCCCCCCTGGGCGCCGCGGCGATCGCCGGGCTGATCGGCCTGGTGCTGATGCTGTTCGGCCCGCCCGGCGGCGACCAGGCGGCGCACCTCTACCTCACCCAGTCGTGGCGCGACCACGGATGGCAGCTCTGGGACAACTTCTGGTACTCGGGCCGCTACGCGCAGGTCAACTACAGCCTGCTCTTCTACCCCCTGGCGGCGCTGCTGCATCCGGTCACCGTGGTGAGCGCATCGTGCGCCGGCGCCGCCGGGGCCTTCGCGGCGCTGCTGCGCCGCCGCTGGCGGGCGATCGCCACCTGGCCGTCGCTCGCCTTCGCCCTCCTGGTGCCGCTGGCCGTGGTGGCCGGCACCTACCCGTTCCTGCTCGGCCTGGCCTTCGCGCTCGGCTCGCTGGTGGCGCTGAGCAGGGGGCAGCGCGGCCTCACCTTCGCCGGGGTGCTGGTGACCGCGCTCGCCCATCCCCTCGCCCTCGCATTCCTGCTGGTGGCGCTGACGGCGATCGCCGTCTCCACTCCCGGGTGGTGGCGGACGCGCCGCAACGTCGCCCTGGCCGCCGGGGCGATCGCCGTGGGAGGTGCTCAGGGGCTGCTGCTGCGCGGGCTTCTCCACCGACGGCGCCAACTACCCCTTCGATCCCAAGGACGCCCTGGCGATCGCCGGGTTCTGCGCGGTCGGGCTGCTGCTGACCCGCGGGCCTGCCCGACCAGCGCCACCTGCGGGCGGTGTTCCTCGGATACGGGATGCTCGGCGCGCTGGCCTTCGCGCTGTCGTCGCCCCTGGGCGGCAACGCCGTGCGGCTGATGCTGCTGATGGGAGTGCCGCTGCTGCTGCTGCCCATGGCGGCCCGCGGGTTCCGGCCGCGCGGCATCGCGGTCGCCTGCCTGGCCGCCGTGTTCATGTGGCAGGCCCTTCCGGCCGTGGCCGGGTGGCGCACGGCCACCGAGTCGCGCGCCGCCGACGAGACCTTCTGGTACCCGGTGATCGGGTGGCTCGCCGAGCACCCCGATCCGGACCACCGCGTCCAGGTGGTCGCCACCGCCGACAACTGGGAGGCCTTCCACCTCGCCCGCCGGGGCGTGCCCCTGGCCCGGGGGTGGTTCCGCCAGGACGACTTCCCGGCCAACGCCGTGCTCTACGGCGAGCTCACCCGGCGCACCTACGACACCTGGCTGCGGCGCACGGGGGTCCGCTACGTCTTCCTGCCCGACGAGCCGCTCGACTACAGCGCGGCCAACGAGGCCACCCTGCTGCGCTCGGGCTACTCGGGACTGCGACCAGGTGGCCCGGGTCGGCGGGTGGACGGTGTACGAGCTCCCCGATCCGACGCCGATCGCCACACCGGCCGACGGGATCTCCGTGATCTCGCTGACCTCCAAGGACGTCACCCTGCGGGTGGAGCGCCCGGGCACCTACCGGCTGAGGCTGCGCTACACGCCCTACTGGCGGGTGGAGATCGGGTCGGCCTGCGCCACGCCCCGCGAGCCCTGGGGTACCGATCTGCGGGTGCGCGGCGCCCGGGATCGTGCGTCTCTCGTTCGACGTGCGCCTGGGCACCTTCGTCGGCGCGCTGCTGGGCAGCGAGGGCGGCTGCGGCTCGCCCCTGCTCGGCCCGCGCGTGCCCGGCACCGAGCCGCCGGTCAATTAGCGGGATCAGGGCGGTCCCACGCGGGGGGCCCACTGCGGGCCGCCGAGCGACCAGTCGAGGGCGTTCTGGAAGTCGTTGATGAACAGCGCCCAGACGTACCAGCCGAGGATCGAGGCGACGCCGAAGAAGGCGCTCGCGCGATAGACGGTCAGCATCATCGCGTCGCTCGACTTGGTGCGCATCCAGAGCCAGAAGCTGTCGCGCGGCACGATCTCGGTGTGGAAGTGGTGGGCGGTGAACATCCGCCAGTGCATCGCCAGCCATCCGGCCCACAGCAGGTCCCAGACCCCGCCGAGCGACGTGTAGTAGGCGATGGCGTCCTCTTTGCGGCCCGCCTGGCCGACGTACTGCCAGACGTCGAAGTGCAGGTGCCACTCGGTGAGCGGGAAGAACAGCATCACGCCGACCGAGTCGAGCGTGTCGGAGAACACGTGCGCCCACGCGCCCAGCAGGAACGAGAGGGCCCACATCGGGTTCTTGCTCAGCAGGAAGATGATGGCCGCGCAGAGCATCCCGAAGCTCAGCGAGTGGGTGAAGCCCACTCCGGGGAAGCCCCGGTGCAGCTGCACCGGGTCGTCCACGAGCTTGGCGTCGCCGCTGAAGTCGAGGCCGTAGACGGCCCACTTGCTGAGGATGTCGGGCGAGTAGGAGCCGAGCAGGCACAGCGGCAGGCTGATGATCCCGCCGAGCTTGGCGCGGAAGAGGAACGGCTCGAGGTCGTGGGCGGCCCAGCTCACTCCGTGGGGGCCGGGGGCAGAGGGGGCACCGGCCGCGGGAAGAGGCGCCCGGCGAGCCAGGTCGTCGCGAACAGGAAGGGCACCGACTCCCAGAACCCCAGCAGGAAGAAGGGCTGGAAGAGGGATCCGAGTCCGGCGTAGAGGAGGACGGCACCGACCCAGTAGGCGACGGCCCAGCGGGAACGGAGGACCGCCGGGGAGCGGGTGGTCGTCGGCACGCCGGGCAATCTTCACCCTTGCGGGCCCCGGCGCAAGGGGCGAACCTTCCCGGGTGGAGGGAAATTCGATCCGGGTGATCACGTGGAACCTCTTCCACGGACGCGACGGCCTGCCCGGGCTGGGGCCCACGCGGCGCTCCACCTGGCGGCGAGTCCCCGAGGACGACGGGGTGCACATGCACCTCAACCGCAAGCTCACCGACCTGATGGCCGAGCGGATCCGCGCCTGGGAGCCCGACGTCTGCGCGCTGCAGGAGGTCCCCACCGGGGCGATCGCCCAGATCGCCCGGATCACCGGGATGGTGCCCGTCTGGACCACGACCGGCCCCCTGATCGGCCCCCGCCGGCTGCGCGACGCGCTGGCCGAGCGCAACCCCGACCTCTGGCGCACGCACGAGGGCAACGCCAACGTGCTGCTCGCCGGGCCCCGCATGGCCATCGTGGACGGCAGCCGCCGGTCGGTCCGCCTCAACCCGATCGGCACGATCCTGCGCTCGGCGCGGCGCCTGGGCCTCGAGCGCGGGGAGCTGGTGCGCTACATCCCCGAACCGCGGCGGCTGGTGCTCGCGCGGATGGTGGCGCCGGGCGGGGCGCAGATCGTCGTGGGCTGCACGCACTGCCACAACGCCCGCCACCCCGAGGTGGTCGGCGACGAGATCGCCCGCGCGGCGCAGGCGGTCGCCGACGCCGCCGGGGGCGCCCCGGCCGTGCTCGCCGGCGACCTCAACGCGCGCCCGTCGCACCCCGCGTACGCGGCACTCGCCGCGGCGGGCTGGGGCGGGGCGGGTCCCGAGGGCGGGATCGGCATCGACCGCATCGTCCACCGCGACATGGACGTGGTCGAGCCGGTCCGGCGCTTCGCCGCCTCCGAGCGGGAGGTGGGCGTCACCTGGAGGGGCCGCGAGCGCCGGGTGCGACTCTCCGACCACGACCCGGTGGTGGCGGTGCTGCGACCCGCCCCGGCTAGGGGGCCCGCATGGTGAGCTGGGCCAGAAGCAGCAGCGTCAGCACGACCGCCGCCGCGGCCGCCCAGGGGATGCGGCGGCGCTCGGCGGCGAGCCAGTCGCCGAGCGGCCACGCCAGCGGGAAGGCCATCAGGCCGAAGCGGGCCATCGAGGTGATGGTGCCGCTCGACAGCGGCACGGCCAGCACCGCCGCGCGAATAGGCGACCCAGGGCGAGCGCAGGCCCCCCTCGGAGCGCCACAGCCGCGCGAGCAGCCAGAGGTAGGCCACCAGGAACCCCAGATCGCGCGCCGTCGCATGCCAGGCGGCGGTGAGGTCGCCCTCGCGGACCAGCTCCCAGCCGGCGGCGATCTCCGTGGGAGCGGCCGTGAGCAGGCCGATGCCGAGCTGCCCGCGATCCCACGCCCGCTGGGCCTCGAGGGGCAGGAACGGGTCGCCGCGGGCGACGGCCATCCAGGTCAGGAACGCGCCGACGGCGACGACGCTCGGCAGCACCGCCAGCGCGGCGCGGCCGAGCCGGCCCGGGCCCGGGCTGGTGGAGGGCGAGCAGACCGACCAGCAACGCCACCAGGACGCCCGTCGGCCGCGTGAGGGCTGCCGCCGCCGCGATCAGCCCCGCGAGCGCGTACCGGCCGCGGACGGCCATCAGCGCGGCGGCGATGGCGCAGGCGAGGGCGATGCCCTCCGTGTAGGCCAGCGAGCAGTAGAGCGCCGGCGGTGCGAGGGCCAGGATCCAGGTCGCCCGTGCGGCCGCCACCTCGCCCGCACGGGTGGCGGTGAGCGCGTGGATCGCCGCGAGGGCGCCCAGGAACGCCAGGTTGGAGACGACCAGCGCCCCGATGAACGGGTTGACCCCGATCGCGAGGAACAGCGCCATCACGCCCGGCATCAGCGGGAAGAAGGCGAGGTTCGTGAACACGTCGCCCACCTGGCCGAGGTCCTGGGCGTAGCCGTTGCGCGCGACGTCGAGGTACCAGGTGGTGTCCCACCCGCCGATCTGGTCCAGCAGGCGCGGCACCGCGGGATCGACGCCGCGCGTGGGCGTGCCGAAGGCGGCGCTCATCCCGATGGCCGCCAGCAGGATCAGCCCGCGCGAGGCGGCCCAGGCGATCAGGGGGACCCTCCAGCCCGTGCGCGGGAGCGCGACCCGCCCCGTGCCCCTCACCGCCGCCAGCCCACCCAGGTCGCGGCGGCGCCGATGAGCGCCGCCGCGCCGGCGATGACCGGAGCCGCGAGGGCCGCCGGCTCGAGGTCGACCGGCACCCGGATCAGCTCGCTGACGCCCCCGGCCGTGACCCGCAGGCTCACCGTCGGATCGGCCGCGGCCCAGACGGCGAGGGCCAGGGCGACCGTGCCCGACACGAGCGCGAGCGGGCCGGCCCAGCGCGCGACGGCGCGACCCGTGCCGGGCCGGGCCGACACGAAGCCGGCGCCGGCCAGCGCGATCAGCACCCCGAGCAGGGGCAGCAGCCAGAGCTGACCCGACGCGGCGAAGCCGCTCGCGTGGGTCGGGGTCGCGGGCGGCGGCCCCGAGAACCACGCGAACCCGGGGACCACGGCGATCGCGGCGCCGGTGAGCAGCAGAGCCGCGCCGGGGGCGCGGCCGGTCACGACCCGCCCCCCGTGCCCGCGCGGCGGAAGACCATCACGCCGTCCTCCTCGAACACGAGCCGCATGTCGGGCCGGGCGCGGAACTGCGCGAGGCGCACCGCGTGGGCCGCGGGCAGGAGCCGGTCGGCCAGGTAGGGGCGCTCGCGGTCGACGAGCACCCACCGCGCGTCGGCGACGACCGGGAAGGTGTAGATGCGCTCGCGCTCGGAGAGGTGGGCCGCCAGCAGGTTCCCGGCCGACACCGGGACGTCGTCGGGCACCAGCGCCACGGCGCGGGCCATCGCCCGGGAGTGGTCGGTCACCCGGAACTGCTCGACCCGCGCGCTGGATCCGACGACCGGCACTTCGCTCCACCATGGCAGCGGGCCGAGGTAGACGCCCGAGATCGCGACCGCCCCCACCCAGATCGCCGCGACCCGGCGCGGGTCGTCGAGCAGGCGCACGAGCGGCTCCGGGCGGGTGGCGGCGCGCAGCCGGGCCAGCCCGAGGATCGAGGCGGCGACCGCGAAGGGCACGATCACCGCCACGTACTGGAACTGGATCGAATACTGCGGGAACCAGTCCGCGAGGATGTTGATCAGGATCTCCGGCAGGGCCCCCAGCAGCAGGAGCGGCGCGGCGAGCGGCAGCAGCAGCAGTGGCAGCAGGAGCGCCGCGAGGTAGCTGAGCCGGTCGTAGGAGGCCACCAGCTCGGCCGCCTCCCACGGGCGGGTGAGAAGGGTGGTCGCCACACCGCCGCCGTCGGACCCGAGCGAGCCGTAGCGATCGACGAACTCCGACCCCTGCCCGGCGTTGTAGCGGGGGATGACGACGAGCACGGCGAAGGCCGACCACGCCGCGCCCGCGGCGGCCAGGAGGATCCCGTAGCGCCGGCCGGCGCCCCGGACGACCATCCAGACGCCGAGCATGGCCAGGGCGAGGCCCACCTCCTCCTTGGTCAGCGCCGCGAGCACCGCCACGACGCTCAGCACCAGGTAGCGGCGCTCCTCGGCGGCCCAGATGCAGAACATCAGCAGCGGGGCGGCGAGGGTGACCGGGTGGAACTCGGTGAGCGTCGCCCACTGGGTCGGCGGATAGAGCAGGTAGACGGCCGCGGCGGAGATGGCGAGGCGGTCGTCGCCGAGCCAGCGGCGGCCGAGCCAGAAGGCCGGCAGGGCGCCGCTCGCCACGATCATCGCCTGCGCGACCAGGAGCGCCTCGGGCAGGAAGCCCGTCCAGGCGAGCGGGGCGAAGACGGCGAGGATCGGATCGACGTGCGCCCCGAGGCGGCTGAACTGCTCGCCGGAGACGTCCGTGGTCTCCAGCGGGCGGCCCTGCGCGGTGCTCCAGACGGCCTGGACCATGTTCCCGACGTCGAAGCGGCCGGTCCAGTAGGCGCGGTGGCGCGCCACCGACAGGTAGGAGAACAGAAGGGCGTAGACGGCGGCCATCGCCCACACCGCCCGCTCGGGCGCGGGCGCCCGGCGCCGCGTCCACGAGGGGCGCGGCAGCGGGCGCGGGACCGGCGGGGCTGAGCTCACCGGTCGCGCCCGGCCATGACCGCGACGGCGATGAAGACGAGCTCGACCATCGTCAGCATCACGCGGGTCCCGACCGAAAGGGCCACCGCGACGCTGCCGGGCAGGTTCTGCGACAGCGCGATCGCGAACGCCCCCTCCCTGACGCCCAGCCCCGAGGGGAAGATGAAGGCGAGCGTGGACACGGCGAACGAGAGGAGGAAGGCGAGCCCGACGAATGCCGGCCCGCCGGCCTCGGCGCCCGCCGCCGAGCGCACCAGCAGCCAGATCCCGGCCGAGAGCAGGCCGGCGGTGAGCGCGTACCAGGCCACCAGCCCCGAGAGCGGCCCGGCCGGGATCAGGCGCGGCAGCGGTTCACGCTTGGCGAGACGCAGGGCGTAGGCCGACACCGGCCCGAAGATCCGCGGATGGAGGGTGAGGAGGCCCAGGGGGACGAGCGCGAGCAGCCAGATCCGCGCTCCGCCGTCGCCCTCGTAGAGGGCGACCCACGCGACCGCCCCCGCCGCCGCGACACCGAGGGCGAGTATCTGCTCGTAGACGGTCGCGGCCAGGGTGGCGCGCTTGGGGATGCCCCGCTCGTGGCTCAGCACCACCCGGCCGAGCACCATCAGGACGTTGCCGGGCACGTAGCGCCCGAGCAGCGACCGCGCCCAGATGCCGAGGGTCACCCGGGCGGGCGGCCCCGGCGTGTGGAGGCGGTCGATGATGCCGACGTACCCGAGGCCGCTGGCGAGGTAGAAGACCAGCAGGACGGCGCATCCGAGGGCCAGGAGGCCCGGGTTGACGTCCCAGTCGTACTCGGCCACCGACGACCAGCCGTCGATGAGCGCCCAGACGAGGAAGCCCAGCACGAGCACTCCCGCGATGACGCCGCCCCGGCGGCGCCAGGGGTTGGCGGGGGCCGCGGCCTCGACCGCGGCGTCAGCCGGGTTCGGCACGCCGCCGCGCGGTGGCCAGCAGGCCGTGGTAGCCGGGCCGCCGGCCGATGAAGGCCGAGTCGACCTCGAGCGCGGCGCGCACGACCCGCGAGACGAGCTTCGGCGGAGCCCCGCCGGTGGCCGCCCCTCCGCCCGCGGCCAGCCGGCGCTTGAGCGCGCGGCGGTAGACCTGGCGGTGGTAGAGGCCGGTCAGCGGGAAGCCCCAGCCCTGTACCCGCACGTCGTCGAACCCGGCCTCCGCGATGCGGTCGCGCAGCCCCTCGAGCGTGTAGCGGCGCACGTGGCCGGCCCAGCGGTCGGTCCAGTCGTAGCGGTAGGGGCCGGCCGGCACGGTGACCAGCAGGAGGCCGCCCGGGCGCAGGGCGTGCGCGATCCGCCCGAGCGCGGCCGCGTCGTCGTCGAGGTGCTCGAGCACCTCCGCGCAGACCGCCGCGTCGAAGGCCGCCTCCGGCAGGTCGATGGTCTGCAGGTCGGCCGCGATGACCGGATTGGCGTCCTCCGCCCCGCGCTCGCGCAGGGCACGGCGGGTCCACTCGCAGAGCTCGGGGCTGTAGTCGGTCGATGTCACCCGCAGGCCGGCGTCGACCATCTTCAGGGTGAGGCTGCCCGCGCCGCAGCCGGCGTTGAGCACCTCGGGCCCCGGCAGGGCGGGCAGCAGCCGCCGCATCACCAGGGCCTCGCGGTAGTCGTGACGGGGGCCGTAGAGCTCGGGGGTCGCTCCCCAGTCGTGCGTCTCGGATGCGCTCATCGGGTGGAGACTAGGGGGGTCAGGGAGCGGAGCAGTGCCGCGGCGGTGGCCGAGGGCGATCCGCGGCGCAGGTAGACCGCGTGGGCGGAGTCGCCCAGCCGCGCGCGCAGGGCGGGGTCGGAGCCCAGCCGCACGAGCGCCGCGGCGAGCGCGGGGGCGTCGCCCGGCGGCACCAGGAGGGCGCTGACGCCGTCCTCGAGCACCTCGCGCACGCCGGGGGTGTCGGCGGTGACGATCGGCCGGCCGGCGGCCATCGCCTGCCACACCTTGTTCGGCACCACCCGGGCCGCCTTCTCGCTGGTGCCGAAGACGCCCAGGCAGATCGACGCCGCGCCGACCTCCGCCCCGAGGTCCTCGTAGGGCACCCATCGCTCCCAGGTGAGCCCGGGCGGGCGATCGCGCGCCAGCTCGCCCTCGAGCCAGGAGCCGAGCTGGCCGTCGCCGATCAGGCGCAGCGGGGGCACGCCCGGAGCGCGGGCGGCCTCCAGCACGGTCGCGATGCCGTGCAGGGGCGCGAGCTTGCCGTAGAAGAGCGCCCGGGGCGGCCCGCCCGGAGGGGGCAGGCGGGGGAAGCGCTCGGGCTCGGCGCCCACCGGCACGACGGCGATCCGGGACCGGTCGATGCCGAAGCGGCGCGCGAGCCAGTCGGCGCCCTCGGCGGTGTCGGCCAGGACCAGATCGGCGAGGCGCATGCTCATCCGGTCGATGCCGGCGAGCGTCGCGGCCGCCGCGCGCCCCGCGAGCGCCCGGTCGCCGCCGAGCGTGTCGGCGAGCGAGATCATCATGTCGACCACCAGCGGCACCCGGCGGGCCCTCGCCACGCACCACGCCGGCAGGGCGTCCGGCTGGGCGAGGTAGCCGGCCACGATCGCGTCGACGGGCCTCTCGCGGGCCCCGGCGACGGCGAGGCCCGCCCAGGCCCCGGCGAAGCGCACCGCCGACGCGGCGAGCGGCAGGGGCCGCAGCCCGCTGGTCTTGTCGCGGCGGCGCTCCCAGACGGGGCGGTGATGCTCGACGACGTCGACTCCCTGCTCGCGCAGCCCCGCGATCAGGACCCGGGGGCGCGGGTAGGCCCGGTCGTACGTGCCGAGCCACATCACCCTCACGCGGGGCTCCCCGGCCTCAGCGGATCACACGCTCCACACGTGAGCGCGCTTCCTCGTCCTGGGGACGCAGGTGGTAGCGCTGGATCATCTCGCTCACCAGCCCGATCGTGAACAGCTGGACGCCCACCACGATCAGCAGCACGCCCAGGAGCAGCAGCGGGCGCGCGCCGATGCCCTCACCCGAGAGCCGCAGCACCGTCAGGTAGGCGGAGATGAGGACGCCCACGACGATGAAGACCATCCCGATGCCGCCGAACAGGTGCATCGGCCGCTGGCGGAACCGCCCGATGAACAGGATCGTCAGCAGATCGAGGAAGCCGCGCAGGTAGCGCTCGAGGCCGTACTTGCTGCGCCCGAACTTGCGCGGGCGGTGGTTGACCGCGAGCTCGCTCACCGTGAAGCCCTCGGCCGACGCCAGGACCGGGATGTAGCGGTACTGGTCGCCCGTGAGGGCCAGGGAGCGGACGACCTCGGCCCGGTAGGCCTTGAATCCGCAGTTCAGATCGTGCAGGGACAGTCCCGACATCCGCGTGGTGACGCCGTTGAAGACGGCCGATGCGGCGCGCCGGCTCCAGGGGTCGCGGCGGTCGCGCTTCCATCCGCTCACCAGGTCGGCACCGGCCTCCAGCTCCTCCAGCAGGCGCGGGATCTCCGAGGGGTCGTCCTGGAGGTCGCCGTCGATCGTGACGATGGCGTCGCCCTGGGCCTCGCGGAAGCCGGCCATCAGCGCGGCCGCCTTGCCGAAGTTGCGCCGCAGGCGCACCACCGCGATCTCGGGCTCCTCGGCGGCGAGCTCGGCGAGGACCGCCGCGGTGCCGTCGGTGGAGCCGTCGTCGACGAAGAGGATCTCGATGCGCCGTCCGAGTCCGCGGAGCACCTGAAGGAGCTCCTCCGAGAGGGGGCGCACCGACTCGAGCTCGTTGTAGACCGGGATGACGACCGAGACGAATTCACAGCGATCGGCCACGGCGGGCGATGCTACCAGCGCCCCGGCGGGCCCCCCGCCCGCCCCGGGGCGGGCGGAACGGCTCATCGGGAGGGCGGTGCGACCCGCCGGGGCCGTCGCGGCCGGCGGTCACGGGGCCCTGCGGTGGCGAGGCTCCCCCTCGCCGCCTGCTCGACCACCAGCGCGCCGATCGCCCAGACGCAGGCGGCGAACAGCATGGCGAGGATGACGCCGGTGGCTCCGCGGGAGCCGTTGGCCGTCGTCGCGAACAGGTACCAGACGGCGAAGGGCGCGTTCGAGTGGAGCAGGCCCGCGATGTGGAACACGAGCGCGAGCAGGGGCAGCAGCGCGAGACCCGCGGCGGCGGCCAGGTGGAGGGGCCGCCGGGCGGCGGTCGCCAGCAGCGCCGCGTGGGCGATCGGCACCGCGATCACCAGCGAGTAGGGGCTCAGTGTCCAGAGTGCGACGAGCACCACCGCCATCGCCCCCAGCGCCGCGGTGCCCTCCGCCGCGCTCGAGGCCTGGATCCGCCGCGACGGACGGCGTGTGGCGCGCCGGCCGAGCAGCGCCGCGGCCGCGCAGAGGACGATCGCGAGGCCCGCGAGCGCCCCGAAGCGGGCATCGGCCGGAAGGGGCGGGGCCCCGGCGGCGGGGCGGGGCAGCAGCCCCCCGATGGCGAGCAGGTGCGCGGCGCCGAGGGCCGCCGCGAGGGGGACGACCCGCAGACCCACCGCACGCAGGCCGTCGCCGAGCGGCACCCGGGCCCGTCGGCGGCGGGCCACGATGTCGAGCGCCAGGACCAGCACGGGCAGCATCGACAGCAGCAGGGCGAAGCGCGCGATGGTGGGCCGCAGGAACTTGCCCGCGAACCGCAGGCCGCCGTCGGCGGCCGGGATCGCGGGGGCCGCGTCCAGGACGCCGAGGAGGTCGCCGGTCGCGTTGGCGACCAGCTCCAGGCGCTCGGCGGTGACCGGCCGCCCCTCGCGCAGTGGCGACTCGGAACGCGCGGAGAGCGTGACGGCCGGCAGGCCGGCCGCGATCGCCGCGCCCTGCTCGCCGAAGGTCTGGGGCACCGCGAGGCGGGGCAGCTGTCCATTGATGGAGGGTGGCCCGTCCGCGCGGCCGCCGGCGCGCTCGATCGAGCCCTGGGCGAAGTTGCCGAGACCGAGCGACTGGCGGTCGGTCCGCCCGGCGGTCCAGACGTGGACGCGGTCGCCGTTGGCCTCGCCCGGTGCGTCGAGGACGATCACCGCCGACAGCGGGAAGGCCGAGAAGCGCTCGAGGAACCAGCGCAGGCCGGCGTTGCCGATCGTGCTGCCGTCGGTCGAGACGAACAGGTGCGGCCTCTGATGGCGGGTGGTGCCCGACACGCGCGCCAGACGGAGCATCACGGCCGTGGCGCTCGCCCCCGCGGAGACCCCGGCGGGCGTGTCGCGGGGGGCCACGACCACGACGCCCCCGGGCACCCGCCCGTCTGGCACCCCGGGGACGACGAGGTAGACGTTCTGCAGATCCACCGGCTCGCCGTCGCTGAGGGCCTGGAAGTCCTGCACCTGGACCCGGTTCTTCTGGCCTCCCGGCGCCGTCGCCCCCGGGACCTGCGCGAGCTGCCCCTGCACGAAGCGGGCGGCGCGCAGATCGCCGGCCGATCCGGCGGGGCGCTCGGGGGCGATCGAGGAGAGCTGGCTCTCCAGCAGGAGCGTCTCCTGCCCGTCGATCGTGGAGGGCAGCGAGGGCTCCGGACCGGGGTCGGGCGTCTGCAGCGTGAGGAGGGCCACGACGAGCGCGACGCCGGCCACGAGCCACGAGGTCCGGTAGAGGCGGATGTTGAGCATGCGCTATCGGCCGCCGTGGTCCGGGCGGGTGGGCGTAGAGTCCGACACGCCGCACATCCTGACCGACCGGAGCGACCTCGGTGAGCAGACGGCCCTCCCCACTCATCCTGGTGTCCAATCGCGGGCCCGTGACCTTCGGCCACGGAGCCGACGGTGAGGTGGAGCAGACGCGCGGCGGCGGAGGCCTGGTGACGGCCCTCCTGGGCCTGGTGGAGCACACCCCGGCGCTCTGGGTGTCGGCCGCCTCGTCGAAGGCCGACCACAAGGTCGCGGCGGAGGCCGGGGGCGGCAGCTTCCCGATGGATCTGGGCATCGACACCCGCGGCCGCTTCGTGGTGATCGACCCCGAGACCTACCACCAGTACTACAACGTGGTCGCCAACCCGATGCTCTGGTTCATCCAGCACTACCTCTGGGACCTGAGCAACGCCCCCGACGTGCGCCGCGAGGAGCTCGACGCCTGGGCCAACGGCTACGTCGTCGCCAACCAGGCGTTCGCCGACGCCGTGATCGCCGAGCTCGACGACGACCCCGACCGGGTCGTGATGCTCCACGACTACCACCTCTACACCGCCCCCGAGGCGATCCGGGCGGCGCATCCGGACGCCTTCCTGCACCACTTCATCCACATCCCGTGGAGCCAGCCCGACTACTGGCGGATCCTGCCCCCGCACATCCGCGAGGGGATCCTGAAGGGCCTGCTGGCCAACGACGTGATCGCCTTCCACACGCACAGCTACGCGCGCAACTTCCTGCTCTGCTGCGAGGACCTGCTCGACCTGCCGGTCGACTACGCCAAGCGCCAGGTGCGCTGGGAGGGGCGCGACGTCTGGGTGCGCTCGTACCCGATCTCGGTCAACGCCCCGATGTTCGAGAAGCTCGCGCGGGCGCCGGAAGTCGCCGCCGAGGAGGCCGGGATCCTGCGGCGGCGGCGGCAGTACATGGTCGTCAGGGTCAACCGCACCGACCTCTCCAAGAACACCCTGCGCGGGTTCAAGGCGTTCGACGTCTTCCTCGACCGGCACCCCGAGTTCCGCGAGGACATCACCTTCTTCGCCCTGCTGCAGCCCACCCGCCAGGACGTGGACGAGTACGTCGAGTACCTCGCCAAGATCCGCGACGTGGTGAGCCACGTGAACCTCAAGCACGGCACACCCGACTGGATGCCGATCGACCTACGGATCGAGAGCAACATCCACCGCGCGGTCGCCGCCTACAAGCACTACGACGTGCTCGTGGTGAACCCGATCTTCGACGGCATGAACCTGATCGCCAAGGAGGCCCCGCTCGTCAACGAACGCGACGGCGTGCTGATCCTCTCCGAGAACGCGGGCGCCCACGAGGAGCTCGGCTCGTTCGCGATCACGATCAACCCGTTCGACGTCGACGCGCAGGCCGAGGCGCTCCACCAGGCGCTGACCATGCCGCACGAGGAGCGCGCCTTCCGCAACCAGGAGATCAAGCGGATCGTCCGCGAGAACGACGTGGGCAAGTGGCTCGACGCCCAGCAGGAGGACATCAGCCGCAAGCGCGCCGCCGACCGTCGCCGCACCCGCAGGGCCGGCGCGTGAGCGCCGAGGGCGGGCTCACCCACCTCGACGCCCGGGGCGAGGCCCGGATGGTGGGCGTGGGGCACAAGCCCCCGATCCTGCGCCGCGCCGTCGCCGAGGGGATCGTGAGGATGGCGCCGGCCACCGCCCGGGCCATGTCCGACGGCGCGCTGCCCAAGGGCGACGCGGCCGCCGTCGCCCGGGTCACGGGCATCATGGCCGCCAAGCGCACCTCGGAGCTGATCGCGCTCTGCCATCCCCTTCCGATCGACCGGGCCGGGGTGGAGGTGGCGATCGACGCCGACGCCGGTGAGGTGAGGATCCGGGCCGAGGTGGAGACGACGGCGCGCACCGGCGTCGAGATGGAGGCGCTGACCGCCGTCTCGGTGGCTGCGCTCAACGTCTACGACCTGGTGAAGGGGATCGACAAGGGCGTCGTGATCGACGGCATCCGGCTTCTCGAGAAGACCAAGGGCGAGGCGCCCGCGCCGTCGTGAGCCTGCGCGTCGCGGTGATCACGGTGTCCGATCGCTCCGCACGGGGCGAGCGCCCCGACGCCTCCGGACCCGCGCTGGCCGAGGCCGTCGAGGCGGGCGGCGGCCAGGTGGTGCGCCGCGAACTGCTCGCCGATGACCCCGAGGCCCTCACCGCGCTGCTGACGGCGATCTGCCTCGGAGAGGAAGCGCCGGACCTGATCCTCACCACCGGCGGCACCGGCCTCGGACCCCGCGACCGCACGCCGGAGGCCACGACCGCCGCCTGCGACCGGCTGGTCCCGGGGATCGCCGAGACGCTCCGGTCCCGCTCGCTGGCGGTGACCCCCCACGCGATGCTCTCGCGCGGCGTGGCCGGCGTGCGCGGAGCCACCCTGATCGTCAACCTGCCCGGCTCCCCCGGCGGGGCCTGCGACGGATGGGAGGTCGTCGCCCCGATCGCCGCCCACGCCGCCTCCCAGCTGCGGGGGGGCGATCACCCGACCTGAAGGTGACGATCGTCGGGGGGCGCGGACGGAGTGGTCTCAGTCCGCTTTGCGCGGGACGGAGTGGTCTCACTCCCTTTGCGCGGGACGATGGCCGTGCCGGGGACGCGATCGGTCCTCGGACGTGCGTCGACGCACTGATCTCCCTCTTGCGGGGAGATCAGGGCGGCAAATCGCCTCTACCGAGGCGATTTGCACCCAGCAGGCACCGCCTTCGGCGGGGACGGCCTCTGGAACACCGAGACGATCAGGCACCAGGGACGGCCACACAGGACGATTCCGGGGGCTACGCCCACACGATCACATCGCGCCGCGCCTGCTTCCATATCGCGACCACCTCGGATTGCGCGCCACAGACGATCCGAAGATCACAGGCACCATGAAGACCGACCTGGATCGCCGCAGGGTTGCGCGCCGACGGCCTCCCAGGCTTCTACGTGGGTGAGGCCTGAAGCGTGAAACAGGGTTCGTCGTCTGCGGACCACTGTGATTGGTTGACCGCGACGTACCCCGGGCGAAGCCCGGAGGAGCGATGCTCCTATGTCGTGTCAAGCACTCGTGGCGGTCGCCTCCAGGAGTCGGAAGAGGTGGCGGGCGAGGTAGCGCTTGAGGCAGCGGGTGGCATCGCGGCGGCTCTTTCCCTCGCCCACACGCCGCTCGATGTAGGCCCGGGTGGCCGGGTCGATCCGCTTTCGCACCAGCACGATGGCGTGCAGGGCGTAGTTGAGCTGGCGATCGCCACCACGATCCAGGCGATGGCGCACCACCTGACCCGATGAGGCGGGGATCGGCGCCACTCCGCCCAGGCGTGCGAAGGCGGCCTCGGAGCGGATCCGCCCCCGATGCGACCAGCTGATCAGAAGGCGGGCGGCGTTGATCGGGCCGACCCCGACCTCGCCAAGGAGCGCCGGGGCGATCTGGGTGACCTGCAGGGCGATCGCCTGCTCGAGCTCGCGGGCCTCGGCGCTGGCGCTGAGGATCCTGCGCGCCAGCGCACGCAGCGCCAGGGCGACGGCGCCCGTCACCGGATCGGTGTGGGCCTGGGGGCGCAGGCCCGCGCAGCGGGTAAGGAGCGCCTGGCGGGTCAGCCCGCGAAGCGGCTCACGCAGGCCGTCGGGGGCGGTGAGGACCATTGCCCGCAGCTGGCACAGGGCGGCCCGGCGGATGTCGATCGCCCCATCGCGGGCGAGCATCAGGACGCGCAGGATCTCGCGCGGCCCATCGGCGCGCGGCTGCGTGTCATGGACCGCCCCGAGCACCGAGCGGGCGGCCCGCACCGCATCCAGGGCATCGGACTTGGCCCGCACACCGGGCCCGGGAGGGCCCGCTTCCACGACCAGCTCACCGGCCCGGGCCAGGTGACGCCACAGGCCCGCCCCGTAGGAGCCGCAGCCCTCCACGGCCCAGGCGCGCTCGCCGCGCCCCAGAGCCTCAACGCGCGCGAGCGCGCCCCGGTAGCCGGCCGGATCGGCCCGGATCACGAACTCGGCGATCACCTCGCCCGTGCCTGCGCCCACCACCGCCAGGGCATGCGCATCACGGTGGGTGTCGACGCCGACCACGACATCGATTGACTGTGCCACCATCTGCTCCACCTCCAGACTCCGCTTTGGGGGGACGGCGTCCGGCCTGGGGCTGGGAAACCGCACGGCAGACCTGTGACGGGTCACGCCCCGAGGGCGGACAGGCTCCTGATCAGGCCACTGCGGCGGGCACCAGGCCGGCGCCGAGCGACCGAGCGGACACATCGATCCAAGGACACCGCCCAGGCGGGTCAGGAACCAAACGGGTCACGCCCGGCCACTCGCCACCAGCCTGGCAACGACGGCCCCAGACACGAAACCGTCACCGCGCAGACTCACAGGAATCAAAATGGCCCCGGCCAGGGGCCATTTTGTCGCCCTGATCTCCCCGCAAGTGGGAGATCAGTGCGTTGACGCACGTCCGGGTAAGGCGTTCCGATGGACGCCCCAGACGATCGTCCCGAGGAGTGGGGCCAGAACCACTCCGAAGTGGTCGAGCTCGGGGTGGTCAGCTCGGGTGGTCAGCTCCGGGGTGGTTCAGCTTCGGGGTGGTTCAGCTTCGGAGGTGGTCGAGCTTCGTCCCGAGCAGGGTGGAGTGAGACCACTCCGTCCCGAGCAAGGCGAGGTGGTCGAGCTCCGGCGGTGGTCGAGCTTCGGGGTGGTCCAGCTTCGTCCCGCGCAGAGCCGCGCGCCAACGGCCTCCCAGGACTTACGAGCGTGAGGCCCGAAGCCTGAGACAGGCCCTTCGTCTACGGACCACTGTGATTGGTTGACCGCGACGTACCCCGGGCGAAGCCCGGAGGAGCGGAATCAAAATGGCCCCGGCCAGGGGCCATTTTGTCGCCCTGATCTCCCCGCAAGTGGGAGATCAGTGCGTTGAACGCACGTCCGGGTAAGGCGTTCCGATGGACGCCCCAGACGATCGTCCATCCAAGTGTAAAGCAGGCTTGACATGCTTCCCGGCAGCGGGCACACTCGGTTCATGTCAAGCAAGCTTTACACACAGCGGCGGGGCTGAGCGGTGCGCAATGACGTCCGCGCCCTGCGCACGGCCCGATCGCTGTCGCAGGCCCAGCTCGCCGAGGCGCTCGGTGTGTCGCGCCAGACCGTGAACTCCATCGAGACGGGGCGGTACACGCCGTCCCTTCCCCTGGCGATCGCGCTCGCGCGGCTGTTCCAGACCCCCGTGGAGGAGATGTTCCATGACGATGACGAAGCCCGTGCCGAGCCCACGGCGTAGGCGGCCGCCCGCCTTCTGGGTGACCCTGGCCACGAGCGTGGGGCTCGGTATCGCCATGGGGGCGGCCGCCTGGGCGGGCGGCGATCGCGTCTTGGCCGTGTTCGCGCTCGCCCTGATGACGACCATGACGGTCGTGCTGGTGGTCGCCTCCGGGCGCAGCGAGACCGTCGCCGGGATCCTCGACCGCCGCGACGAGCGGATCAACTCGCTCGACCGCGACGCGACGCTGTTCGCGGGCCTGGTCCTCATCGTGGCCGTGCTCGCGGGCTTCATCTACGAGATCGCCACCGGCGGCGACGGCCGGCCCTTCAGCTGGCTCGGGGCCCTCGGCGGGGCCGGTTACGTCCTGGCGCTGATCGTGCTGCGCCTGCGCCGCTGAGAGACGGCGGCCGCGGGCGGGGCGGCTCACCCGCGGGCGTCGACCCCCTCGGCGCCACGGAGTAGGTTGGCCGCCATGTCGGAGCCCGTGCGCCTCGAGCTGTCGGCCATGGGTGCCGTGCGGCCCCCCGCCGAGACCGCCCTCGCGGCGGCGAGGCGGCGCGAGGACCAGGGCTTCGACGCGATCTGGTGGGCCGACCACCTGCTCCACTGGTTCCCCCTGTCGATCTGGACCCCCGACCTGGTGCCCCAGGCCGCCGCGGGCCAGCGCAGCCCCCACGTGTGGTTCGACCCGGTCCCGGTGGTCGCGGCCGCCGCCGGGGTCACCAGCGACATCCGCCTGGGCATCGGCGTCACCGACCTGGTGCGCCGCCACCCGGTGGCGGTGGCCCAGAGCGCCCTGACGCTCGACCATCTCTCGGGCGGCCGCTTCATGCTGGGGGTGGGATCGGGCGAGGTGCTCAACCTGGCCCCCTACGGCATGACCAACGCGCACCCGCTCGCCCGTCTGGACGAGGGCCTCGAGCTGATGCGGCGGCTGATGGCGAGCCCCGATCCGATCGACTTCGCGGGCGACCACTTCCAGGTGACCCAGGGCTGCCTCGGCCTGGAGCCGTTGCCGAGCGGTCCGCCCCCGATCTGGGTGGCCGCCCACCGGCCGCGCGGGCTGGCCCTCACCGGCCGGCGCGCCGACGGGTGGCTGCCCCTCGCCACCGATCCGGACGAGTACGCGCGGATGCTCGCGGCCGTGCGGGCGGGGGCCGCGTCGGCGGGTCGCGCCGAGGACGCCGTGACGCCGGGCCTCTACGCCCGGATCGTCGTCGCCGAGACGCGCGAGGCCGCCCTCGAGGCGATCGACGGCTCGCTGCTGATGCGCTTCATCGCCCTCACCCGGTCGGCCGAGGCCTTCGCGATCCACGGCGCCGAGCACCCCCTCGGGGAGGGCGCCTTCGGGCTGACCTCCTTCCTGCCCACCTCCTACGGCCGCGCCGAGGCGCTCGCACTGGCCGAGGCGGTGCCCCTGGAGGTGCTGCGCGACACCGTCATCCACGGCACGCCCGACGACATCGCGCGGACCGTGTCGCGCTTCGTGGCCGAGGGCGCCCGGCACGTGCAGCTCACCAACATGACCCCGCTCGCCGCCCCCGGCCTCGCCGCCGCGAGCGAGGCGCTGCTGGCCGACGCGGTGAGCGCACTGCGCGCCGGGACCGCCCCCGCCGCGTGAGTCGCGCGGCGACCGGCACGGCCCTCGCCCTCGCGGGCGCCGCCCTGGCGATCGCGGTGACCCCCACGGCGCTGGGGGCGTCGCGCACCCTCACGATCGAGGGCTGGAACGCCCGGACGCTGGCGTTCAGCGGCAACCGGCTGCTGTGGACCGAGGCGGCCACGGTGCGGGTGGACCCGCGCCGCATCGCCGGTTCGCCCCCGGGGGCGCAGCGCTTCGACTACTACCGCGCAGAGGTCTTCCGCGCGCGGCTCGACCGTGCCTCACGGCGCTTCGTCGGCGAGCCGGACACCCCCGTGTCGGTGCGCACCAGCATCGCCGCGATGGGACCCGGGACGCTCTGGCCCACCGGGGACGGCGGCTTCGTGGCTGCGCCCGAGTCGCGGCGGTTCGCGCCGCCGGTGATCTGGTGCTGCAGCCCCGACGACGTGGAGGTCGTGGTCGAGAGCGACGGGCGCGCGGACGCCCCGATCACCGTCGCGGCGGCCTGGAACGGGACGGCCGTGCGGTTCGTCCAGCTCACCGGCGGCCTGCAGCTGCTGCGCACGGCCGACCCCGTCGGCGGCGCGCCTCCCACCACCACCGCGGGCGGCGACGCCGGCAGCCCCGGGCTGGTCGCCTCCTCGCGCACCGGCGTCGGCTGGGTCGACCCCGCCGCGCCCTCCGAGTTCCGCCTGCGGCCCGACGGCGGGCCGGCTGTCGCCCTCACGCTCCCCGGTCCGGCGCTGCGGGTCTGGGGCGCGGCCGGGACCTTCGCCGTGGCCGTGCGGGCCGGCGCCCGGGTGGCGCTGCTGCGCATCGACGAGGGCGCCGCGCCCCGGGCGCTCCGGGTGTGGACGGGACCCCGCCTGCCCCGGGTGGCGCTGGGCGGGGGCGCGGTCGCGGTGGCCGACGGCAGACGCGTGCTGGCCGCGCGGAGGGGCGTCCTGCGGGTGGCCGCCACCGGTCGCCGGGCGATCGACGCCGTCGGCGTGGACGGACGGCGCCTGGCCTGGATCGAGCGCGGCACCCGCCGCGGTGCCCGGGTCGGGGTGCTCCGCCTGGGAAGGCTGCCGTGAGGCTGCGCGCCGCGATCCTCGCCGTGCTGACGCTGGCCCTCGGCGCCGCGCCGGCCCTCGGCGCGCCGATCCTGTCGCTGCAGGACGACAACCTGGTCAACGTCCGCGGCGCCGCGCTCGAGGCGCGCCTCGACGCCCTCGCCGCCACCGGGATCAGGGTCACCCGCGTCGATGTGCTCTGGCGCGAGGTCGCGCCCACCCGCCCGGCCGACGCCCGCGATCCGGCCGATCCGGCCTACGACTGGAGCCGCTACGACCAGATCGTCCGCGGCCTGGCGGCCCGCGGCATCACGGCGATCCTCGACTTCTACGTCACCCCCGCCTGGGCGTCGCGCAGCGGTCGAGCGCGCCGCCGCCCCGCGCGCGGCCGACGGCGCGCGCTTCGCCGGGGCCATCGCGCGGCGCTACTCGGGCTCCTTCCCCGATCCCCTCGGCGGGACGCTGCCGCAGGTGCGCCGCATCGAGGTGTGGAACGAGCCCAACCTGCCGGGCTTCTGGCGGCCGCAGTGCCGCCAGCGCGGTGGGCGCGCCGTGCTGGTCTCGCCCCGGGCCTACGCCGCGCTGCTCGCCGCCGCCTTCCGCGAGATCCACGCCGCGAACCCCGCCGCGCAGGTGATCGGCGGGGTCACCGGCCCGGCCGGCCGCTCGCCCACCTCGTGCCCCAAGGGCGGCGACGCGGGCACCGGCAGCCTCGACTTCACCCGGCTGGTGGCCGACGAGGGGCCGCCGATCGACGCGTGGAGCCTGCACCTGTATCCGCTCGGCAGTCCTCTGCAGGCCTTCTTCACGCCATCCTGGAACACCGTGGCGCAGGCGATCCGGCAGGTGGATAGGCTTGCCCCCGGAGCACCGATCCACGTCACGGAGACCGGATACCACACCTCGTACAACCGCTTTCACCGCTACTTCGTGAGCGAGGCCCAGCAGGCGGCGTGGGTCGATGAGACCGTCGCCGCCGCCGGCCGGGACCCTCGGGTCCAGGTCGTGACATGGTTCAATTTCCAGGACAATCCGTTCTGGACCGGGGGGCTGCTGCGCGGTGACGGCACCCGCAAGCCCTCATACGACCGCTTCGTGGCGCAGGCCGCCGCGAATCCACCGCCGCCAGGATGGGCACCGTGAGTGACGACCGAGATGACAGCCGCCTGGACGAGGTCCAGGCCTACTACGACCGCCTCGCGCCGCGACTGGTGGCCGTGGAGGCGCGCAACTGGCACCTGCAGAGCCGGATGGCGCTGAACCTGGAGACGATCGACCAGTACGCCAGGCCCGGCGGGCGCGTGCTGGACATCGGCTGCGGCACGGGCTTCCTGCTCGAACGGCTCGCCGAGCGGGGCTTCTCGGGGGTGGGCATCGACCTGTCGCCCGAGTCGGTCGAGCACGCCAAGCGGCGGCTGACGGAGATCGGCGCCGCCGACCGGCTGACCGCCGTGGTGGGCAGCGCCTACGAGCCCCCTGCGGGCCCCTTCGACCTGATCGCCCTGACCGACGTGCTGGAGCACCTCGAGGACCCGCGCGCCTGCCTCGCGGCACTGCGCGCCCAGCTCGCCCCGGGCGGGCTGCTGGTCATCTCGACGCCCAACCGCCGCAGCCTGCCGGGCGCGCGGCGCTGGCTGGCCGAGCACGGCCTGTCGTGGATCAAGGTGAGCCTCGCGCCGGTGGACAACTGGCAGACCTGGGGCAGCCTCGAGGGCCACGCGGCCTCGGCCGGCCTGGTGCCGATCTCGCGCCGCGGCATCTTCTTCCGCCCCGGCGGGAAGGTCGGATCGCAGCTCGGGCGCCTCTACCGGTTCTCCGGTCCCCGGCGCGCCGAGCTCGCCATGTCGCGGACCCCCGTCGGGCGGTTCGGCTTCTACATCTGCCTGGGGTTCCGGGCCCTCTGAGCCCGAGATGACGACGGCCCCGCTGGGCCGCCGCGACCGCGCGCGCCGCGCGGTCGTCGCGTCGGCCATGCTCGCTCTCTTCGTCGTCGCGCTCGGCGTCTTCCTGCTGCCGTTCGCCTTCCCGACCCCGCCGCCGATCGTCACGCGGTTCCAGGCGACCGCCCTCTTCAGCCCGAACGGAGACGGCCGCCGCGACGGCGCCCGCGTGAACATCCGCCTGCACGAGCCGAGCAACGTGACGATCGAGATCCTGAAGGACGGCGAGCCGGTGGTCACGCTGCTCGACGACATCGCGAAGCCCCGCGGCTTCTTCAGCACCCAATGGGACGGCACCGACTCGCTCGGCCGGCGGGTGCCCGACGGCACCTACGCCATCAAGCTGCGGGCCCGCGCGGGCGACAAGCAGTTCAACAAGCCCCGGAACATCGTGGTCGACACCGCCGCGCCGCGGCCCGCGGAGATGACGGTGGTCTCGAGCACCCTCGCCGGCGCGGGGCCGGGCGAATGCCGCCTGACCTACTCCTCGCGCGATCCCGCCTCGCTGGTGCTGGAGGCGCGGCGCCCGAACGGAACCGACCCCGTGCGCCGGCTGGGCGCGCGGCCGATCCGCCCCGGCGAGCCGACCCGGTGGGCCTGGAACGGCGCCGACGCCACGGGGACGCCCGTCGCCCCCGGCCTCTACGTCATCAGCGCCGCGATCTCGGACGCCGCCCGCAACCGCTCGACCCGCGAGCGCACCTGCTGGGTGGGATACCTGGCCGGCACGCCCTCCATCGCCCGCCCGGCGCCGCGCGACCGCGTCGGCGTCGACCTGCGCACCACGGCCGGCGACGAACTCGCCGCGTCCACGCCCGTCTCGCTGACGCTGCGACGCCGCACGGGCGTGCCGGGGCTGACCGGCGGCGATCCCCTGGGCGTCCCGGTGGGCCGCGCGGTGCGCGGCAGGGCCGGATCGGTGCGGATCGCGATGCCGCCCGGCATCAACCCGCAGTCGCTCTGGCTCGTCGCGACCACGCTCGACGCGCGCTCGAGCGCGCTCATCGGGCTCGGCGGCGGCGGATGAGCGAGTCGGTCCGCAACGTCGCGGCCATCGCGGCCGCGGGCGGCGTGGTGGGCCTGCTGGCCCCGCTGCCGCTGCTGCGCTCGGAGGCCCAGCGCGCCGGCGCGCTCGCGGTGACGCTGGCCGCATGGGCCATCCTGCTGGGCGGTCTCGTGCCCGAGGGCGACACCAGCGCCGGGCTCGATCGGCTCACCTCGCCCACCACCGCCGGGGCCGCCGCCGGGGCGCTGATCGTCGTGCTCGTCGTGCTGGCCCTGGGCGTGAGGCTGGTGCTCGCGCGCCCGACGGTCTGGTTCGTCCTCCTCGGCATCGCCGCCCCGATCCGGATCCCGGTGTCGATCGGCAGCGAGGACGCGAACCTGCTGGTGCCGCTCTACGCCGTCATCGTCCTCGGCCTGGTCGCCTGGGTCTGGGGCCGCGCCCGCGGGCGCATCGACGCGCCGGCCGGCGAGGGCCCGGCCGCGCTCGCCCTGCCGCTCGCGGCCTTCACGGCCTTCCTGCTGGTCTCGACGCTGTGGAGCGCCGACCCCACGGAGGCCGCCAAGAAGGTCTCGTTCTTCTACATCCCGTTCCTGCTGCTCTACGTCCTGGTGGTGGCCTGGTGGCCCCGGGGACGCGCCCTCGCCGCCCTCGCCGTCACGACGATCGCCGGCGCGACCGTCGCCGGCGCCGTGGCGCTCTACCAGTACGCGGTGCAGGACATCTGGTGGAACGCGACGCTGCAGCAGGCGAACGTCTACAGCCGGTTCTTCCGGGTCAACGGCATCTTCTTCGACCCCAACATCCTGGGCCGCTATCTCGTCACGGGGATCCTGATCTGCCTCGCCCTCGCCTGGGTGCGCACCCGCCGCGCCGAGCTCGCCGGCCTGGCGGCGGCCATCCTGGTGATGACGGCGGCGCTGGCGGTGACCTTCTCGCGCTCGAGCGCCCTGATGCTGATGGTGGGACTGGTGATGCTCGCCGCCCGGGCCGTCGGCATGCGCAGGGCCGCGCTGACCGGCGCGGCGCTGCTGATCGTGGCCGGGGGCGCCGCCATCGCGACCAGCAGCAACGTGCGCGAGGCGGCCACCGACGCGAACCGGCTCGAGCGGGTGAGCGAGGGGCGCTTCGACCTGATGAAGGGCGGTCTCACCATCTGGCGCAACGAGCCGGTGATCGGCGCGGGCCTGGGGGGCTTCGAGACCCGCTTCGAGGAGACCCTCACCCCGGTCGAGCAGCGCCGGGTGCGCGTCGTGATCTCCCACAACAGCCCGATCACCGTCCTCAGCGAGGGCGGCGTGGTGGGCTTCGGGCTCTTCCTGGCCCTGATCGCGGGCGCCGGCTGGGCCGTGGCCCGCGGCTCGCGGCGGCAGGGCGACGCCGGCTGGGCGCGCTGGACGCTCGCCGCCATCCTCGCGGGCATCGCCCTCCACAGCCTCCTCTACGCCGCGATGTTCGAGGACCCGTTCCTGTGGATCGCGGCGGCAGCGGGCGTCGCCCTCGCCCGGGTCCCCGGGCCGGAGCCGGTGCCGGAGCAGGCGTGACCGCCCCGCTCCGGGTGCTGTGCCTGAGCAACATGTGGCCGGGGCCGGCCGACCCCGACTACGGGGCGTTCGTGGCCGACATGTGCGGTGCCCTCGAAAGACGGGGGATGAGCGTGGAGCCGGTGGTGATCGACCACCGCGCCAGCGGCCCCGCGCGCACGCCCGCCAAGTACGCCGGGCTCACCACCCGCGCGATGCGCGCCGCCCGCCGGGCCGACGTCATCTACGCGCACTACCTCTTCCCCACGGCGGCGGCGGCGGCCGTGGCCGCGCGCGCGGCGGGCATCCCCTTCGTGGTCACCGCCCACGGCCAGGACGTGCGCAACCTCGAGCGGCCCGCCCTGCGGCGGGCGACCGCCCCCGCGCTGCGCGCCGCGAGCGCCGTGATCGCCGTCAGCCGGTACCTGGCGGACGGCCTACGCGCGTCGGGCATCGCGCTGCCGCCCGTGCACGTCGTGAACATGGGCGTCGACCTCGAGCGCTTCGCCCCCGGCGACCGCACCGCCGCCCGGGAGCGGCTCGGGGTGCCGGCAGGGGTGCCGATGATCCTCGCCGTCGGCGGGCTCACCGACCGCAAGAACCCGCTCGGGCTGCTGCAGGCCTTCGCCCGCGTGCGCGCGTCGCGCCCGGACGCGCGGCTGGTGTTCGTGGGCGACGGCGCCCTCGCCCGGGCGGTCGACCTCGGAGCGGAGCGGCTCGGCGTGGCGGACGCGGTCACCCGCACCGGCGCCCTGCCGCACGACCGGGTCGCCGACTGGGTGGCCGCCTGCGACCTGCTGGCGCTCGTCAGCCGGGTGGAGCCGCTGGGCGTCGTCGCGCTCGAGGCGCTGGCCGGGGGCCGCCCCGTGGTCGCGACGGCGGTCGGGGGCACACGCGAGGTGGTCCCGGTGCCCCGGGCGGGGAGGATCGTCGACCCGCGCGACCCCGCCGCGATGGCGCGCGCCCTGCTGGAGGTGCTCGACGACCCGCCCCCACCGGGGGCCTGCCGCGACGCCGCCCGCCCGCACGGCCTCGACCGTCAGGCCGCGCGCGTGGGAGCGATCCTGGAGCGCGCCGCCGCCCGGACGTGACGAGCGGCCCCGGAGGGCCCTCCAGGCTGCGCTACTCTCCGCCGCCGATGCCGACGATCGAATCTGCGGCCCGGCCACAGGGCCTGCGGGCCCCCCCGCCGCCGATGGTGGCGGCGATCATCGTGGGAGCCGTCCTCGCCGGAGCGGTCGCGGTGGTTCAGCCGCTCGCCGGGCTCGGTCTCGCGGTGGTCGCCCTGATCGCGACCCTGCTGCGCGACGTGCCCGTGCGCCGCCTGGCGCCGGTCCTGGTGGTGCTGACGGCGCTCGCCGCCATCGGCGGCCCCAACCTGGCCGCGCCGCCCGCGCCGTGGCTGTTCCTGTTCCGCATCCTCGTGGTGCTGCTGGGGATCGGCGTCGTGGGCTACCTGCTCATGGACGGCCGCATGACCCTGCCCGCCGGGCTGCCCCGGCCCGCGGGCGTGCTGGCGGTCTGGTTCGTGTGGACGGCGCTGTCGATCGGCTGGTCGCAGGACCTCGTGGCGGCGGTCCGCTGGACGAGCTTCATGGGGATGATGGGCGGGCTGGCGATCGCGATCGCGCTGCTCTGCGGCAGCCCGCGGCGCGCGCGGATCCTGCTCTGGTCGCTGATGGGGGCCTTCGCGGTGGCGGTCCTCGTCGCGATGGCCGAGGTGGCGACCGGCCTGCACCTGCCGAGCTTCCGGGCCGGCAACGAGAGCGCCGGCGGCCTGATCGGCGTGGGATCGCTGTTCGGCAACCAGAACAACTTCGCCACCTTCCTGAGCCTGAGCCTGCCCTACTTCGCCGTGCTGCCGATCGTCTTCCGCGACATCCGCCTGAAGGCGATCGGCTTCGCCGGGGCCGGCGTGGCCCTCGTCTTCGTCCTGCTGGCCGGCAGCAAGTCGGGCCTGCTGGCGGCGGGCCTGGTCGTGATCGGCCTGCTGATGCTCGTGGGAACGGATCGCCAGGCGCGCGGGCGCATGCTGGTCGCCGGTGCGATCGCTGCGCTGGCGGTCGGCCTGGTGGTGCCGATCGTCCTCGGCGGAGGGCTGGTGAAGCTCGACGAGCGCACCGTCACCAAGCTCGACTTCAACGTGCTGCTGACCCAGGTGCAGACCCAGCAGGGCTCCGGCGGGGTTCGCGGTGCCCTGCTCAGCGACGGGCTGGCGATGGTCAACGAGACCAACGGGCTCGGGGTGGGCGCCGGCAACGCCGAGTCGCGGGTGCGGGCGCTGACCGACTTCCCGGGCGTCGCCAACCTGCACAACTGGTGGCTCGAGGTGCTGGTCAACGGCGGCGTGGTGGGCCTGGCCCTCTACCTGCTCTTCTTCCTGACCCTGCTGCGCCGCCAGGCGCGGGCGTCGCGGACCACGCGCGACCCGCTGGTGCGCTACATGACGCTCGCCGGCGCCCTGTCGCTGATCGGCTGGGTCGTGGGCAGCGTGGGCCCGTCCACCGCCATCCACTTCGCCCCGATGTGGATCGTCTTCGGGCTGGGCATGGGCGCCCTGGTGCTCGACCGCCGCACCCGGCAGACCGGGGAGGCGCCATCCGCGTCCTGATGCTCAGCCACATGTACCCGAGCGCCGTCAACTGGACGGGCGGGATCTTCGTGCACGAGCAGGTCCGCGCGCTGGTCGCGCTCGGTCACGACGTGCGGGTGGTCTCGCCCAAGGGCTGGGCCCCGCCCCTGCTGCCGCGCTGGAAGGCGTTCCACGACGTCCCCGGCGTCGATGTCTTCGACGGCGTCCCCGTGCTCTACCCGCGCAAGCTCACGCTGCCCGGCGCGCGACTGGGCCACCGCAACAGCGACGCCATGCTCTGGGCGATCCGCAAGCCCCTGTGCGCCGTGCACCGCGCGTGGCCCTTCGACGTCATCCACGCCCACATGCTGGTGCCCGACGGCTGGGCCGCGGCGCGTCTGGGTCACGAGCTCGGGGTGCCGGTGGTCGCGACGGCCCACCGCGCCGACGTCCTCGACGTCCCGGCGCAGGGACCGCGCAGCCGGGCCCGCGTGAGCGAGGCGGTCACGACGATCGACCAGATCTGCGCGGTGAGCATCTCCATCGGCGACGCGGCGGCCGCCCTCGGTGAGCCCCGCCGGCCGGTGCGGATCGTCCCCAACGGCGCCGACACGACGGTCTTCGTGCCCCGGCCCGTCTCGGAGGCGCGCGCGCGGCTCGGGCTGCCCGACGACGGCCCGATCGTGTCGTTCGTGGGCAAGCTGGTGCCCCGCAAGGGCGTCGACACGCTGATCGAGGCGATGGGCCTGCTGGCGCGCCGCCCCGGCGGTGCCCCCCTGCTCGTGGCCGCCGGCATCGGGGAGATGCGCCCCGCCCTCGAGAGCCGCGCCGCGGAGCTCGGCATCGCCGACCGCGTGCGGTTCGTCGGCAAGATCGCCCACGACGACGTCGGCTGGTGGATGTCGGCCGGCGACGTCTTCGTGCTGCCCTCCCTCAGCGAGGGCCTGCCCACGGTGGTCTGCGAGGCCATGAACTGCGGGCGCCCCGTGGTCGCGACCGCGGTCGACGGCACGCCCGAGATCGTGCGCGACGGCGAGACGGGGCTGCTGGTGCCCCCGAGCGACGCGCCGGCGCTGGCCGCCGCGCTCGCGCGCGTGCTGGACGACCCGGAGCTGGCGGGCCGGATGCGCGAGGCCGCGCTGCGGATCGGCCGGGCCGAGTACACCTGGGACGCGAACGCCCGCACCATGAGCGCGATCTACGAGGAGCTGACGGCGTGAGCGCCCGCCACGCCGCCGATCCGCCCGCGATCGTCCTGCAGGCCTCGGGCCCGAACGCCCTCGGCATCATCCGCAGCCTCGCCCGCGAGGGCGTCCGGGTGATCGCGTGCGACCACGACCGGCGGGCCCTCGGGCTGCTGTCGCGCTACGCGACGCCCCGCCGTGATGGCCGACCCCCTCACCGAACCCGAGCGCTTCCTCTCCGACCTGACGGCGCTCGGCGCGCCGCGAGGGCGGCGGCGTGCTCTTCCCCACCCACGACGAGGCCGTGGCGACGATCGGGCCGCACGAGGCCGGGATCGACGCCGTGGTGCGGCGCCCCTGGAGCCCGTGGGCGACGATGAGCGCGATCATCGACAAGGGGCACCAGCACGAGGTGGCCCGCCGGATCGGCTTCCCCGTGCCGGCGACGGTGACCCCGGGCGACGAGGCCGACATCGTCGCGCTGTCGCGCGATCTGCGCTTCCCGGTGATCCTGAAGCCCCGCTACTCGCCCGAGTTCCGCCGCCGCTTCCGCGCCCAGGTGCTCGAGGCCGCGAACCCCGAGGAGCTGCGGCGCCAGTGGGAGCTGGCGGCCGAGTACCGCCCGCAGCTGTCGGAGGTGATCCCCGGCGCCGACTCCCAGCTGTGGACCCTCGGCAGCTACCGCGACGCCGCGGGGCGCCCCCTGGCCTCGTTCACCGGCCGCAAGCTGCGCCAATGGCCCCCCCGCTTCGGCACCGCCCGCGCGGCCGAGGGGCGCTGGGACGCCGACTACGCCGCGCGCGGCCACATCCTGCTCGACGCGCTCGGCTTCCACGGCATCTCGCAGCTCGAGACCAAGCGCGACGTACGCGACGGCCGCGACTACCTGATCGAGGTCAACCCGCGCTCGTGGCTGTGGATCGGGCCTCGCCACCAACTGCGGCGTCAACCTCCCCTACGCGGCCTGGCGCGACGCGATCGGGCAGCCGGTGACATGGCCACGCGGGGCACCGCAGCGGCGTGCGCTGGATCCTCGCGACCAAGCACCTGGCCGGGAGCGTCCGCGAGATCCGCCGCGGGCAGTGGACGGCGCGCGAGTTCGCCTCCACGCTGCGCCCGCCGGTCGTCGACGGGGTCCTCGACCCGCGCGATCCGCGCCCGGCCCTCGCCCTCTACGGCCGCGCTCTGCGGCACCTGGGGCCCCGGCGTGGCTGAGCTGCGCGTGCGCATCGAGGGCGTGCGGCCCGCGTTCGCCCCGCGCGCCCGCTGGGTGCTCGAGACCTTCGCCGAGGGCCTCGGCCTGGAGCCGGTGCTGGTCGACGGCCCGGCCGATCTGGTCTACGCGCCCGAGCGGCCCTCCGAGGGGGTGTGGATCCCCGCCGACGCGGCGGCCCAGGCCTTCTTCGAGGGGCCGGAGGCGTTCCCCACCACTGCGGTCCACCGGGCCGCGGGCCTGACGCTGCTGTTCGCGCCCACGCGGGCCGATGGACCCGATCCCCGGCGACCTCGTGGCGAGCGCCTTCTACCTGCTCGCGCGCTGGGACGAGCTGCGGGTCGCCGAGCGCGACCGGTTCGACCGCCTGCCGCTCGCCGCCAGCGCCTTCGGGCACGATCGCCGGGCTCGACCTGGAGGATCCGGCGGTCGAGGGATACATCACCGCTCTGCGGCGCGCGCTGCGCCTGCCCGCAGCCGACGGGGTGGAGCGTCGCGCTCACCCACGACATCGACCGCATCCGGCGCCGGACCCCCAAGGGGCTGGCGGGCATCGCCAGGCGCCGCGGGCCGCGAGGCGTGGCGGCCGCCCTGGCAGGCCCCGATCCCTGGGACAACGTCCCCGATCTGCTGGAGGCCGCCTGGCTGCGCGGGGCGCGGCCCACGGTGTTCCTGATCGGCCGCAACGCCCACCCGCTCGACGGCACGCCCCGGCGCATCTACGAGCGCGAGCGGCCGGCGCTGGCGGCGGCCGTGCGCGCCGCCGGGGGCGAGGTGGGCCTGCACGCGGCGTTCGCGTCGTCGGAGGACGGCGGCGCGCTCGCGGAGGAGCTCGCCGGCCTGCGCGGCGAGGTGGGGCCCGTGGAGGGCGTCCGCTTCCACTACCTGCGCTTCCGCTACCACCAGACCGTGCGGTGGCTGGAGGCCGCGGGCGCCGGGTACGACTCGAGCCTCGGGTTCAGCGAGGCGCCCGGCTTCGCCGCCGGCATCGCGCGCCCCTTCCGGCCCTACCTGGTCGGCGAGGAGCGGCCCGCCGACCTCGTGCTGCTGCCGCTGGCGGTGATGGACACGACGCTGCACTCGCACCTCGGCCTCGACGCCGCAGCGGCCCGGGAGCGCGCCCTGTCGGTGCTCGGACGGGTGCGCGAGGTGGGCGGCCGGGTGGCCCTGCTGTGGCACAACACCTACCTCGCCGACGACCGCGCGCCCGGCTACGGGGCGCTGTGGGGCGACCTGCTCGACGAGCTCGGCGCGCGCGGCGCGCGCCTCGGGCCCGGCCGGGTCCCCGGCGCCGGCTCCCGAGGGCCGCCGCCTCGACGGCCGCCGGGTCGTGCACCTGACCAGCGTCCACCGCCCCCGCGACGTGCGCATCTTCCACAAGGAGGCGCGCGCCGCGGCCGGGGCCGGCGCCACGCGCTGGTCGTGGGCGCGCCGACGACGCCGATCCGCAGGGCCAAGCGCGATCGCGGCCGGCTGGCGCCTGGCGCGCGAGGCCCGCGCGACGCGACGCCGACGTCTACCACGTCCACGACCCCGAGCTGCTGCCGGCGGCCCTCTGGCTGGCCCGGACCACCGGCAGCCCGGTGATCTACGACGTCCACGAGTACCTCGGCCAGACCACCCGCACCAAGCGCTGGCTGCCCGCGCCGCTGCGCCGGCCCCTGGCCCTCGGCGTGGAGCGTGCCGAGCGCTGGGCCGCCGGGCCGCCTCGACGGGGTGGTCACGGCCAACGAGGACCTCGCCGCGCGCTTCGCCGCCGCCGGGCGCCCGCGCCGTGGCCGTCACCAACTCCCCCTGGTCGGACGCCTTCCCCGAGCCGGCGCCGCTGCCGGACGCGCCGGTGGTGCTCTACGTCGGCGGCCTCGGTCCGCTGCGCGGCCTCGAGGTGATGCGCGAGGCCTTCGCGCAGGGTCGACGTCCCCGGCGCCCGGCTGGTGCTGGCCGGGCCGGGCGACCCCGGCGAGATGCCGGCGGGCGTCGAGTGCCTGGGCGTCGTCGACCACTCCGAGGTGCCCGGCCTGCTCGCCGCGTGCCGGGTGGCGTGGATCCCGCTGCAGCGCCACGGCAACTACGATCGCGCGGTGCCGACGAAGCTCGTAGAGGCGATGGCCGCCGGACGGCCCGTGGTGGCGAGCGACCTGGGGCGCATGGGGGCGATGGTGCGCGCCGCCGGATGCGGCCTGGTCGTGCCCCCCGCCGACGCCGCCGCGCACGCCGCGGCGCTCGACGCGCCTGCTGCGCGATCCGGCGGAGGCCGCCGCGCATGGGCGCCGCCGGCCGCGCGGCGTTCGTCGACGGTCTCGGGTTCGAGGCCCAGGCCCGCGCGCTGACATCGCTCTACGCAGGGGTTCTCGGCGAATGAGCCGCGTCCTCTACGTCTCCCAGTACTTCGTCAGCGCCGACCAGCCGGGCGGCGTGCGCCACTGGCAGCACACCCGCGCGCTGGCCCGCGGCGGGCCACGAGGTGACCGTCGTGACCTCCTACGTGCAGCACAAGGAGCGCACCGTCCCCGAGCGCTACGCGGGGCGGAAGATGGTGCACGAGGTCGAGGACGGCCTCGACGTCTGGCGCACCTACTCCACGCCCGGGTACGGGCGCGACCTGCGCTCGCGCGTGGCGAGCTACGGCACCTTCGCCTGGTGGTCGGCGCTCGCGAGCCTGCGCGTCGCCGAAGCCCGACGTGGTGGTGGCCTCCTCGCCCTCGCTGCCGTCCGCGGCCGCGGCGGCGGCGCTCGCCCGCGCCCGCGGGGCCCGCTTCCTGCTGGAGGTCCGCGACCTCTGGCCCGACTCGGCGATCGCGATGGGGCTGGTCAACGACCGCCGCACGATCGCGGCCGCGCGCGCCCTGGAGTCGTACTGCTACCGGCGCGCCGACCGCATCGTCGCCCTCACCGAGGGCATCCGCGACGGCATGATCGACCAGGGGGTGAGCCCGGCGAAGATCACCCTGATCACCAACGGCGTCGACCTCGAGATCGGCTCCGCCGCGGCGCGCCCCGGCCGCGCCGGCGCCCGTGCCCGACCGACGCGTTCGTGGCGATGTACGTCGGCGCCCACGGCACCTACAGCTCGCTCGAGACCGTGCTCGACGCCGCCGACCGGCTGCGCGACCTGCCCGGGCGCCCGCGATGGTCCTGGTGGGCGGCGGCGACCGGAAGCCGGCGCTGGTGGAGGAGGCCGCACGGCGCTCGCCTCGACGAACGTCGTGTTCATCGACTCGGTGCCCAAGCGCGAGGTGCCCTCGTGGCTCGCCCGGGCCGACGTCTGCCTGCTGCCGTACCAGGACAACCCCCTCTTCGCCGGCGCCCTGCCCAACAAGGCCTTCGACTACCTCGGAGCGGCGCGCCCGATCATCGCCGCGGCGCCCACGGGCGAGCTGACCGCGATGGTCGAGCGCGCCGGCTGCGGCGTGGCCGTGCCGCCCGGAGGACGGCGCGGCGCTGGCGGAGGCGATCCGCCGGCTGGCCGCCGACCGCGAGGGCGCCGGCGGATGGGCGCCAGCGGGCGCGGCCTACGCCCTGGAGCACTACGACCGCGCCGCCCTGGCGGCCCGCTTCGTCGCGGTGGTCGAGTCGCTTGCCTGAGCCCGGGCCCGATCGGCGGCCGCGCCAAGCGCGCCCTCGACCTCGCCGTCGCCCTACCGCTCGCGATCGCGCTGACACCCGTCATGGCGGTCGTCGCGGTGCTGGTGCGCCGCGACTCCCCGGGCCCGGCGCTCTTCCGCCAGCAGCGGATCGGCTACGCGGGCCGGCCCTTCACCCTGCTCAAGTTCCGCACGATGGTCGTCGGGGCCGAGGGGATGGGCGCCGGCCTCGCCGTGACCGTCGGCGACAGCCGCATCACGCCGCTCGGCGCGACCCTGCGACGCCTGTCGCTGGACGAGCTGCCCGCAGCTCTGGAACATCGTCCGCGGCGACATGAGCCTGGTGGGCCCCCGGCCCGACCGTCGCCTCGCAGGTCGAGCGCTACGACGCCCGTCAGCGCGGCCGCCTGCTGGCGCGCCCGGGCCTGACGGGCCTGGCACAGGTCACCGGGCGCAACGCGATCCCGTGGTCCGAGCGGATCGAGATCGACCTCGACCTACGTCGCGCGCTGGAGCATGCGCCGCGACCTGGCCATCCTCGCCCGCACCGCCCTGGTGGTGCTGCGGAGCGAGGGGACCTACAAGGGCCCGCGCGGCGGGTTCGACCTCCCCCCACCCGGAGCGCCCGATGGCTGATGTGAACGTCCTCCTCACCTGCGCGGGACAGCGCGTGGACATCGTCCGCGCGTTCCAGGCCGCCATGCGCGGCGGCGCCGCATCAGCGGGCGCGTGCTGGTGAGCGACCTCGACCCCCTGTCGCCGTCGCTGTTCGCCGCCGACGAGGTCGTCGAGCTGCCGCCGGTGGACGACCCGGGCTACGGCGCCGCCGTCGCCGAGGTCTGCCGCCGCGAGGGCGTCCGTGCCGTGCTGCCGCTCACCGACCTCGACCCGGTGGTGCTCGCCGAGGCCGCCGCCGCGATCCGCGAGGCCGGCGCCCAGGTGTTCCTGCCCGACCCCGAGGTCGCGCTGCGGATGCCAGGACAAGTGGGAGTGCCACCTGATGCTCGGCCAGCGCGGACTGCCCTCGCCGCCGACCTGGCTTCCCGACGAGGTCGACCCGGCCGAACTGCCCTATCCCGTGCTGCTCAAGCCCCGCCTCGGCTTCGCCGGCCGCCACATCTACCGCTGCGCGCTCGCCGGCCGAGCTCGCGTTCTTCCGCGGCTACAGCCCGGCCGAGAGCGTGGTGCAGCAGGCCCTGCCGGGCCTCGAGTTCAGCATCGACTGCTTCGGCGACCTCGACGGCGCGGCGCTCGGCGCGGTGCCGCGGGCCATGATCCAGAGCAAGGGCGGCGAGCAGATCAAGGGCGAGACGCTCGACGACCCCCAGCTCGTGGAGCTCGGCGCCGCGACGGTGGAGGGCCTCGGCCTGGTGGGCCCGAGCACGGTGCAGTGCTTCCGCGAGGACGGCCGCATCCTCGGCATCACCGACATCAACACCCGCTTCGGGGGCGCGTTCCCGCTGCCCCAGGCGGCCGGCGCCGGATACGTCCAGATGATCCTCGCGATCGCCGCCGGGGAGCGGCCGGGCTCCGCGGCTCGGCGCCCACGAGCCGGGCGTCGTGATGACCCGGTTCCTCGAGCAGACGCTCCTGAGCCGCACACCGACCGGGCTCGCCCCGCTCGGCCCCGTGGTCTAGGGTCCGCCGTCGTGGAACGCGAGATCACCCTCCGGGACTACGGGCGCGTCATCTGGAGCGGCCGCTGGCTCATCCTCACCGCCGCCGTCGTCGCCGCCGTCGTCGGCCTGGCCCTCAGCTTCGCCACCAGCACCACCTACACCGCGACCGCCGAGCTCTTCGTGGGCCAGGCGACCAGCGTGTCCGGCACGCCGGTGTCCACCCCCGGCACCAACCCGACCCTGGTCCCGATCGTCCTGACCGGCGACAACCTCGTCGGCCGGGTCGCCAAGGAGGTGGGGGTCACGCCCGGGCGGATCCGCAAGGGCGTCGAGCTGACGGCCCCCAAGGCCCCCGGCGGATCGGTCGGCAACCTGCCGACGGTCATCACGATCACGTTCAAGGACTCCAGCAAGAAGGTCGCCCGGGACGCCGCGAACGCCTACGCGCTGGCGATCGAGGCCCAGGCCAAGGACGACTTCTCGGGGGTCACGACGACCTACGAGACGGCGATCGCCACCGCGGAGGCCACCGTCAGCCGCCTGGAGACCGAGATCGCCTCCTACCGGCGCCAGCTCGCGTCGGCGAGCGGCGACCGCCTGCTCGTGCTCCAGTCGCTGCTCAGCAGTTCCGGCCAGCTGCTCCAGACCGCCACGACCGAGCTCAGCGACCAGCGCCTCAACCTGGTCAAGGAGCAGCAGTTCCAGCCCGGGATCATCTCCCTCGCCACGAGCCCGAGCTCCTCGGGAAGCGTGCCGAACCGGCTGCGCTCGGTGATCCTCGCCGGCGTCATCGGCCTCCTCGTCGGCATCATCGTCACATTCGTGTGGCGGGGAAGCCCGGCGGGGCGTGCGTCGAACCCGTAGCGGAGCGGCGCTCGCGCTGAGCGTGGGGCTCGCCGCCGGCGGCTGGACCGTCGCCGGGTGCAGCGGCGGCGACGCCGACGTCGCCACGGAGGTCGCCCCGCCCACGCCCACGGCCACCCCCGATGAGGGGACGCTGACGGTGCAGGTGGACGACGGCGACCGCGACATCCCGGTCGCCGGGGCCACCGTCGTGGCCTTCCGGCGCGACTCGGTCATCGCCCGGGTCAGATCGGACCGCCGGGGACGGGCGACCGTGCCGGCGGCCACCCGCCTGGTGGAGGTCTCGGCACCCGGCCTGTCGGACGGCCGGGCAGCGGTGCGCGGAGCGCCCGTGGACGTCGAGATCTACGACCCGCGCCTCCAGAGCCCGGAGTACGGCGGGGGACCGGCGCGCGACCGGCACGTGGCGGCGGTCGCCGCAGGCCCCCCGCGGGGCGCTCCCGCCTGGACCTTCGAATCCCGCACCCTGATCGAGTTCCCGCCGGCCGTCGACAACGGCCTGGTGGTGGTGGGCGTCAACTCGGGGCGCGTCTACGGGATCAACGCCGACACCGGGCGGATCATCTGGGCGCGCCGCCAGAAGGGCGCGATCGCGTCGAGCCCCGCCATCACGGGCGACACGGTGCTGGTGTCGTCGATGGACGGCGCGCTGACGGCGTACACCCGGGCGCACGGCACGCCGCTCTGGCGCTTCTCCACCGACGGCAGCCCCGTGGAGAGCTCCCCCTGGTGGTGGACGGGCGGGCGTACATCGGCACCTGGAGCGGGCGCCTCCACGCGGTGGACGTCGAGACCGGGCGCTCCGTGTGGTCCTTCCAGGCGCCCGGCGACATCAAGGGCAGCGCCGCCCTCGCCGGGGGCCTCGTCGTGGTGGGCGACTACTCGGGCCACGTCCACGCCCTCGACCCCGCCACGGGCGCCGAGCGATGGACCTACCGGGGCGGGCAGCGGTTCTACGGCGGCCCCGCGGTGAGTGGCGACACGATCGTGGTCGGCGACGTGGGCGGCGCGGTCATCGCCCTCGACGCCGGCACCGGGGCCGAGCGCTGGCGTCACTCCACGGGGGCCTTCGTCTATTCCACGGCGGCGATCGCCGACGGCGCCGCCTTCATCGGCTCCTACGCGGGCCGTTTCACGGCGCTCGACCTCGCGACGGGCGCCGTGCGCTGGTCGTTCGACGCCGGCGGGCGCATCTCCGGCTCGGCCACGGTGGTCGACGGCGTGGTCTACACGGCCGTGCTGGCGCGACCGGGGGAGGCAGGCCGCACCTTCGGGCTCGACGTCGCCACCGGCGCGGTGCTCTACCAGGGCGATGACGGGCGCTACTCGCCGGCCGTGGGCGCGGGCACCACCCTCTACCTCGTGGGGACGCGGCACCTCCGTGCCCATCCGGCCCGAACGCCGTAAGCGCCTCCTGCTGGGGGCGGCTGCCGCGCTCCTGGTGGTGGTCCTCACCGGCGCCGTCCTCGGCATCGGCCTTCTGCGCGGCTGGTTCGACTCCACGAGCGTCGAGGGCACGACGGTCGGATTCGAGCCGCAGGAGGCGCCCCAGGGGGCGCCGAGCGCGCGCGCCTGGCCCGAGTACGGCTTCGACGCGGCGCGCTCGCGGGCCAACCCCGCCCTGCGCCTCGGTCCCCCGTTCCGGCGCGTCTGGTCGTACGACGCCGGGTCGCTGCTCGAGTTCCCTCCCGTCATCGCCGCCGGACGGGCCGTGGTCGGCACCAACGACGGCCTCGCCATCGGCCTCGACGTCGCCACGGGGCGCGAGCGGTGGCGTCTGCGCCTGCGGGGACGCGTCGCCTCGTCGCCGGCCCTGGCCGGCGAGCTGGCCCTGTTCACCACCACCCGCGGAGAGGTGCTGGCGCTCGATGCGGCCACGGGCAGGCGGGTGTGGCGGCGCAACGTGGGCTCGGCGGTCGAGTCGTCGCCCCTGGTCGTGGACGGATCCGCCTTCATCGGCACGCTCGCGGGGCGGGTGCTGCGGCTGGACGTCCGTACCGGGGGCGTTCGGTGGTCCGCCCCGGCGGGAGGCGACGTCAAGGCGAGCCTCGCCCTGTCGGGCCCCCACGTCGTGGTGGGCGACTACGCCGGGCACATCACCGCCTTCCGCCGCTCCGACGGGCGCGTCGCCTGGCGGCGCACCAGCCCCGGCGAGCGGCTGCGCGGCGCCGGCCGCTTCTACGGGGGGCCGGCGGTGGCCTACGGGCGCATCTACGCCGGCAACGTCAACGGCCGGGTGATCGCCCTCGACCAGCACACCGGCGAGGTCGCCTGGGTCCGGGTGCTCGGGGACTTCGTCTACGCCAGCCCCGCCGTCGCGAACCGCCTGGTCTATGTGGGGAGCTACGACGAGACGATGTACGCGCTCGACGCGGTCACCGGGAAGGTCCGCTGGCGCTTCGACGCCGGGGAGCGGATCTCCGGGTCCGCGTCGGTGATCGGCGACGTCGTCTACGTCTCCACCCTGGCGAAGAAGCCCTCCGAGGGGCGCACCTTCGGGCTCGACGCCCGCACCGGCGAGCGGTTGCTGACCTTTCCGGACGGGCGCTACAGCCCGGCCGTCGGCGTCGACGGGCTGCTGGTGATGACCGGTGTCCGCACGCTCTACGGCCTGGTTCCGCGATGACGGTCGGGCGCCTCGCCCGGGCGGCCGCCGTGGTGGCCATCTTCGGCCTCCTGTCTCGCATGCTGGGATTCGCGCGTGAGATCGTGCTCGCGGCGGCCTACGGCGCCTCGGGGGTCACCGACGCCTACGTGAACTCGCTGCTGATCGTGAACTCCGTCGCGGCGATCCTGCTCTACACGCTCGTCACGCTGATCATCCCCACCTTCCAGCGCGAGAAGGCCCTCGAGGGCGCCCAGAGCGCCTGGCGCCTGGTGAGTGCGATGGCCGTCTGGGTGGGGATCGGCCTGGTGGTCCTCTCCACCCTGGTGGCGATCTGGCCCGAAGCCGCCGCCGCCCTGTTCCGGCTCGACACCGAGCGGGCCGAGCAGACCGCCACGCTGATCCGGATCATGTCGCCGGCCCTCGCGCTGCAGGGCTTCTCGGCGATCTTCACGGCGATGCTGCAGATCCACGGGCGCTTCGCCGGCCCGGCGGCCGTGGGGGTCGCGTTCAACTTCGGCATCATCCTCGGCGTCATCGCCGGGCAGGGGAGTCTCGGGATCGAGGCGGCCGCGTGGGGCGTCGTGCTGGGTGCGACGTTGCAGGTGGCCCTGCAGATGCCGCAGTTCGTGCGGCTGCTGCGCCAGGACCACGTGCGCCCGGCGCTGACCCATCCCCGCCTCGGGGCGATGGGCCTGCTGGCGCTGCCGGTGATGGGCGCCTCGGGTATCCAGCAGGTCAACAGCTTCACGGACAAGCTGTTCGCCTCGTCCCTGGAGGAGGGTCGCGTGGCCGCCCTCAGCTTCGCCAGCGCGCTCGGCCAGGCGCCGCGGGTGGCCCTGCTGCTGCCGCTGATGACCCCTCTGTTCCCGGTCATCGCCAAGCTGGTCTCCGAGGATCGCGAGTCGGAGGCGCTCTCGGCCTTCCGCCGGGTCGCGGGCCTGCTCGGCCTGGTGTCGGTCCCGATGATGCTGTTGCTGGCGGTCTACGCCGACGAGGTCGCCCAGCTCGCGTTCCAGCGCGGCAAGTGCGGACCCGAGTGCGTCGATCAGATCGGGCCGCCGCTGCTCTTCTACGCGCTCGCTCTCTGGCCGGCGTTCGGCGCCTTCCTGATGAACCGCACGCTCTCGGCCGCCCGGCGCCAGCGGTACATCCTCTGGGCGACCGCCGCGACGGTGGCCCTCACGATCGTCCTCGACGTCCTGCTGCTCGGGCCCATGGAGCAGGCCGGGCTCGCCCTGGCATCCACGATCGGGGTCTACGCCAGCGCCGTGATGCTCCTGCTCGGCCTGCGCGGGGAGTTCCCCAGCCTCTCGGTCCCCGATCTGGGCCGCAGGCAGGGCCGCATCCTGATCTCGGGAGCGCTCTGCGCCGCGACGGCCCTGACGCTCGACCGGCTCATCCCGACCGGCGACCGGGGATCCCTCGAGATGCTCCCCGGCCTCGCCCTGAAGGTCGTGGTCGCCCTCGGCGTGTACGCGCTCGCGGCGCGGACGCTCTCGCGCACCGAGCTGGCCGAGGGCGTCCGCTCCCTCCGCTCGCTCGTGGCGCGCGGTGGCCCCGGTCGTTAGGGTGCCGCGCGTGACGACATCGCTCGTAACCGGCGGGGCGGGCTTCCTCGGATCGCATCTGTGCGACCGCCTGCTGGCCGAGGGGCACCGGGTGATCTGCGTCGACAACCTCGACACCGGGACGCTCGAGAACATCGAGCACATCCGCGACGAGGCCTTCGCGTTCGTGCAGCACGACATGATCGAGCACATCGAGGTGCCCGGACGGGTCGACTTCGTCTTCCACCTCGCCTCGCCGGCCAGCCCGATCGACTACCTGCGCCTGCCCTTGCACACGCTCAAGGTGGGCTCCTACGGCACCCACAACGCCCTCGGGCTCGCCAAGCGCCACCGCGCGCGCTTCATGCTGGCCTCGACCAGCGAGGTCTACGGCGACCCCCAGGAGCACCCCCAGTCGGAGGGGTACTGGGGCCACGTCAACCCGATCGGCCCGCGCGGGGTCTACGACGAGGCCAAGCGCTACGCCGAGGCCCTGACGATGGCGTACCACCGCCAGCAGGGCGTCGACACCCACATCGTGCGCATCTTCAACACCTACGGCCCGCGCATGCGCCCCCACGACGGTCGCGCCGTGCCCACGTTCCTGCGGCAGGCGCTCGCCGACAAGCCGATCACGGTCTTCGGCAGGGGCGATCAGACGCGCTCGTTCTGCTTCGTCTCCGATCTGATCGAGGGGTTCTGGCGGCTGATCCGCTGCGACCACCACGAGCCGGTGAACATCGGCAACCCGGGGGAGTTCACGATCCTCGAGCTGGCCCAGGTGATCCTGCGGGTCACCGGCAGCCGCTCGGAGATCGTCTACGACGCCCTGCCCCAGGACGATCCCAACCAGCGGCGCCCCGACATCGCGCTGGCCAAGCGGTTGCTCGACTGGGAGCCGACCGTCGAGCTGGAGGAGGGCCTGCGGGCGACCCTCGCGGGCACGCAGGTCCAGATCCCCTCCCGGCCCTGAGCCTCCCGTACCCCGCCGTCGCGGCGCGGGGCCTCACCAAGCGCTACGGGGCGGCCACCGCGGTCGACGGCATCGACCTCGACGTCGCGCCGGGGGAGTGCTTCGGCTTCCTCGGCCCCAACGGGGCCGGCAAGACGACGACGATGCGGATGCTCTCCTGCCTCGCCCCGCGCGACGCGGGCGAGCTGGCCGTGCTGGGGATCGACCCGGCCGTCGATCCGCGCGCCCTGAAGCGACGACTCGGCGTGGTGGCACAGGAGACGACGCTCGACCTCGAGCTCACCGTCCGCGAGAACCTCCTGGTATTCGCCAGGTATTTCGACATCCCCCGCGCGCAGGCGCGCACGCGCGCCACCGAGCTGCTCGAACTGATGGCCCTCTCCGATCGCGCCGATGACGAGGTCGACCGGCTCTCGGGCGGCATGCGCCGGCGCCTCCAGATCGCCCGGGCACTGATCAACGAGCCCGAGCTGGTGCTGCTCGACGAGCCCACGACGGGCCTCGACCCGCAGGCACGCCACGCCGTCTGGGAGCGGATGCGCCTGCTGCGCAGCCGGGGCGCGACGCTGGTGCTGACCACCCACTACATGGACGAGGCGGCCCAGCTCTGCGACCGGCTCGTGGTGATGGACCACGGGCGGATCGTCCGCTGCGGCCGGCCGGCCGACCTCGTGAGCGAGGAGGTGGGCCGAGAGGTCCTCGAGCTCCGGGTCGGCGCCGGTGACATCCCCGCGCTGCTCGAGGTCGTCGCCGCGGGGGCGCGCGGCCACGACGTGGACGGAGACCTCGTGCTCCTGTTCACCGACGACTCCGAGGCGCTCTACTCGGCCGCGCGGGCCTCCGGGGTGCCCGTCCGGCTCCAGGCGGCCCGGCCGGCGGGGCTGGAGGACGTCTTCCTGCGGCTCACCGGCCGCCGCCTGCGCGACTAGTCCGACGCGCTCGCGGGGCCTTCGGCTTCGTCGCCGGGCGTGTCACCTGAGTCGCCGTCCCAGGTGTCGCGTGCCCACAGGGGCGGCCCGCCGAAACGGCGCGCGAGCAGGATGCCGAGCCCGTAGAGGAGCACCTGGGGGGTCATCAGGAGGAGCATCGAGAAGGGGTCCCCGCCGGGCAGGATCGCCGCGAGTGCCGCGATCACGACGATCGCGACCCTCCACTGGCGGACGTAGAACTCCGCGCTGGTGACGCCGATGCGCGCGAGAGCCAGCATGGCGACCGGGATCTCGAACATCAGGCCGCCGCCCAGCATCAGGCTGGTGACGAAGCCGAAGTACTCCCCCGCGCGCACCTCGGTCTGGAAGGTGTCGCCGCCGAAGTTGAGCAGGAAGCTCAGGGCCACCGGGAGCACCACGTAGAACGCGAAGGCCACGCCGGCGAGGAAGAGGCTCGACGCCCCGGCCACGACGGCCAGCATGCGGCGGCGGGGCTGATCCTGGACGGCCGGGATCACGAAGGCGTAGACCTGGTAGAGCCAGACCGGCAGGGCGGCGAGGATCGACGTCCAGAAGCAGACCTTGAGCACCGTGAAGAAGGGCTCGGTGGGCGACAGCGTGATCAGCCCCTCCTCCTTGTAGCGCTCCGGGAGAGGGTGCTCGAGGAAGGAGATCAGCTGCTCGTGGAAGCCGTAGGCGACGCCGAACGCCACGGCGAGCGCGAGCACCGACACGATGATCCGGTTGCGGAGCTCGTCGAGGTGGTCGACGACGCTCAGGTGGTCGTCCCGGCCGACCCGGCTCAGGCGGCGTGCCCCGAGGAGGGCCATTACGGGCGGTGCTGCTCCCCGACCGGGCTAGGCGTCAGGGTTCGCGGGCGCGGGCGGGGCGTCGCCCGACAGGACGACCCCCTCGAGGATGGCGTCATCGTCATCGCCCGCGGGTGCCGCGGCCGCAGGCGTCGACGCCGGGGCGGTCGCGTCGGTCGCGGGCGCGACGGCGGACGGGGGAGGCGTCGCGGGCGCGGGCCGCCTGGGCTCGTCGTCGAGGATCGCGCCCTTGAACTCGCGGATCCCGCGGCCGATCGACTTGCCCATCTCGGGCAGGCGCTTCGGGCCGAAGACCAGCAGGGCGATGACCAGCACGATGAGGATCTGCACGGGGGAGATGTCGAGCATGGGGCCTCTGCCGTCGTTTGCGCTGCGTGGGACAGGTTAGCCCGGCGACCGGAACGGGGCCAGGAGGGCGGTGCGGCGGGGGTGCCGCTTGCTAGGTTGCGCCCCGTGGCCGAACCCAACGCCGATGCCGTCGTCCGCCAGCTGCGCGACGCGATCATCGACACCGACCTGAAGCTGATGCAGGCCGTCAACAGCCGGCTCACGATGGTGTCCCGCCTGCGCGCCTACAAGCGGGCCCAGGGGATGGAGTTCGTCGACCAGGCCCGTGAGGACTGGATGCACTCCTACCTGCAGGCCGCCAACCGCGGGCCGCTCAGCGCGGAGGGCCTGCGCGAGATCTACGGCCACCTGCTGGATCTCACCAAGCGCGAGACGGCCGAGGACCCGCCCGCCTGAGGCGCGGGGCGCCGCGGAGCGCCGTCAGCTGTCGGCGAGGAAGTCCTCGGGGCTGACCTGGTCGAGGAACTCCTTGAACTTCTCGACGACCTCGTCGGTGTCCTCGACCTCGTGCTCGAACTCGATGCCGCTCTCCTCGATCACCTTGTCGGCGGCGAAGATCGGCGCGTTGCTGCGGACGGCGAGGGCGATGGCATCGCTCGGCCGCGAGTCGATCTCGATCTCGGAGGCGGCCGCGCGCAGCGTGATGAGCGCGTAGAAGGTGTTCTCACGCAGTTCGGTGACCGTGATCTTGGCGATCTCGGCGCTGAGCTCGGCGACGACGTCGGTGAGCAGGTCGTGGGTCATGGGACGGGGGGTCTCGGCGCCCTGCAGCTTCATCAGGATGGCCGCCGCCTCGGCGTGGCCGATCCAGATCGGCAGGAACTTGTTGCCCGAGATCGTCTTCAGCAGGACGATCGGCTGCTTGCCGACCATGTCGAAGCTGACGCCGTAGATGACCATCTCCTGCACGATGCCTCCGCCTTTCGTCGGGCCCGGGGGCCGGCAACGCACAGTGAGTATAGGCAGTGGCCCGCGTCCGGCCCCGTGGCCGGGCACGCCCCGGACGGCCGCCGCGGACGTGCGCGTGGTGATCACCCGGCCGGGTTGATACCCTGCCGCGACCCGCACGGGCCGGGGCGATTAGCTCAGGTGGTTAGAGCGCATCTCTGATAAGGATGAGGTCCCTGGTTCGAGTCCAGGATCGCCCACTACGCCGTGAGCCGCTGAGGCCCCACGGTTCGCGACCACCGGGAGTCTCGTGAGCACAGGGCTCTCCACGCGCCCCACTGATGACACGAGAAGGATCAGTTGCCTTCTCGCCGACGATCACGCCATCGTCCGCGAAGGGCTGCGGCGGGTGCTGTCGCCGCTCGAGGACATGATCGTCGTGGGAGAGGCCTCCTCGGGCGAGGCCGCCCTGGAGCTCGTCGCGCGGCGGCGCCCCGAGGTCGTCCTGATGGATGCGCGGATGCCGGGCATCGGGGGGGTCGCGGCCGCGCAGCGGATCGCGGCCGAGCACCCCGAGGTGCGCGTCGTGATGTTCACCGCGCACGCCGAGCAGGACCTGCTCTGGGAGGCCCTCAACGCCGGCGCGCAGGGCTTCGTGCTCAAGGACTCCGAGAGCGCCGCCCTGGTGGGCGCCATCCGCCAGGTGGTGACCGGCGACCCCTACGTCGATCCGCGCCTCGCTCCCGACTTCCTGCGCCAGCTGGCCAAGCCGCGGCCCGGGGGCATCCTCAGCGCGCGTGAGCGCGAGATCCTGCAGATGCTGGCCGACGGGCACTCCAACCGGGAGGTCTCGGAGCGGCTGGTCGTGAGCGTGGAGACGGTGAAGACCCACGTGAAGCACATCCTGGCCAAGCTGGAGGCCGAGCACCGCACCCAGGCGGTCGCCATCGGCATCCGCCAGGCCCTGATCCGCTAGTGCCCCGATTCAGAAGTTCAGCGGCACTTCCCGGCTTTGCCGGCCGCCGGCCGGCCGGGGTCTCTCCGCGAGGCGGCGTCCTCGGCAGCCCCGATATTCCCGATATTGGGTCTGAGCTGCGTCCTTGCCTCGCGGGGGATTCGCTCGGGAACTGCTCGCCAACTTCTGAATCAGGACACTAGGGGCGGGGGGCCATGGCGGGGGGTGCGCTGCACGGGCCCGCGGTGGTTCTCCGGGCGCTCGCGCTCGTCGCCGGAGGCACGGGCGTGTCCGGCGTCCTCGAAGAGGCACTCGACGAGCTCGTGGCGGCGCTCGGCGTCCCGGCGGCCGCCTTCTACGTGGAGGAGGCCTCCGCGGGAGGGCTGGTGGCCCGCTGCCGCCGCCCCGACGGGGACGGGCCGGATCCGGCCGACGCCCTCGTGCCGGCCCGCATCGGCGGGCAGTCGGTCGGGGCCATCGGCCTGGCGTTGCCCACGGGGGTGCGCCTGGGCGACGATGACCGCGCGGTGGTCGAGGCGGTCGCCCAGGCCCTCGCCCTGGCGGTCCGCAACGACGACCTGATGCGGGGGCTGGGCGACCGGGTACGGGAACTCGACCGCCAGGCCACCCAGCTGACCGCGCTCACGCGCGTGGCGCGCAGGGTCTCGGAGGCCCTCGAGGAGGGCGATGCCCAGCGGATCGTGGTCGCCGAGGCCCGCACGCTGCTCCAGGCCGACGCGAGCGTGCTGCTGGTTCACGACGGAGCCGGCGGCCTCCGGGTGGGGGCCTACGAGGGCCCGCAGGAGGACTGGCCGGCCGTCGAGGAGCTCGCCCGCATGGCCGACGAGCGCGGCGCGCGCCGCAATGGCCGGGAGGCGGCGGTCGGGGTGCCGAACGGCGGCTCCACCGCGGAGGACGCGGTCGCGGTGCTCGCCGTGCGGCGCGCCCGGGGCTCCGCGTTCACCGGCGACGACCTCGACCGGCTCGGCGCGCTCGCAGACCACGCGTCCGTCGCGCTCGCCAACGGCCGGCTGCTCTCGGGCCTGCGGCGGGAGGAGGCGCAGCGGCGCTCACTCGCCGCATCGATCGTGCTGGCCCAGGAGAGCGAGCGGCGGCGGGTCGCCGAGGACCTCCACGACGGGCCGGTGCAGGAGCTGGTGGGCGTGGGACTGATGCTCGATGCGCTCGCGGGCGAGCTGCAGGGCGGATCGCCCGGGGTGGTGGCCGATGTCAACAGGGCCGCCGCGGCGGCCCGCGAGGCCGTGCGCGCCCTGCGCCGCGCCATCTCCGACCTGCACCCGATGTCGCTCGAGGAACTCGGCTTCGCCGCCGCGGTCCGGTCGCTGGTCGAGCGCCTGGAGTGGCGGGGCGCCCGGGTGGAGCTCGATCTGGCGGCCGCCGACCGCCTCTCGGAGACCCACCGCACGCTGGCGTTCCGGATCGTGCAGGAGGCGGTCGCCAACATCGTTCGCCACGCCGATCCGCGCACGGTGACGATCACCGCGACCGAGAGCGAGGGTGTCGTGTCGATCGAGGTCCGCGACGACGGGCGGGGCTTCGACCCCGAGGACGGCCGCCCCGGGGTCGCGGAGGGACATCTCGGCCTGGCCGCGGCCGAGGAGCGCGCATCCCTCGGCGGAGGACGCCTTGCGGTCGCATCGGCGGCGGGAGCCGGCACCGCGGTCACCCTGAGCCTCCCCGTCGACGGAGAGGGCGCCGCTCAGTCGGGCGAGAGCCGCTCCAGCGCCGCCGCGAGCGCGTCGGCGTCGGCGAACCGGAGCTCGACGACCATCTGACCGCGGCTGCCCGTGCGGACGCGCACGGGTGTGTCGAAGGCCGATCCGAAGGCCTCCAGGGCGGCGTCGCCGAGCGGCGTCGGCTCGCCGGAGCGCCGGGGCGCCGAGCGCGCCTCGCCCGACTCCTTGCGGGCCAGATCCTCCGTGGCGCGCACCGACAGGCCCTGCGCCACCACGCGCTCAGCCACCCGGGTGCGGCGAGCCGGCCCGTCCGCCATCAGGATCGCCCGCCCGTGGCCCTCGGTGAGGCTGCCGCCCGAGATCAGCTCCTGAACCCCCTCGGGCAGCTCGAGCAGGCGCACCAGGTTGGAGATGGCCGGCCGGGAGCGGCCCAGGCGGCTCGCGAGGGCCCCGTGGCTCTGGCCGAAATCCTCGATCAGGCAGGCGCACGCCTGGGCCACGTCGATCGGGCTGAGATCCTCGCGCACGATGTTCTCCACCAGCGCCAGCTCCAGGCGCTCTCGGGCGTCGACCGCCCGGACGATGGCCGGAACCCGCTCCAGGCCGGCGATCCGGGCCGCCCGCCAACGCCGCTCCCCGGCGATCAGCTCGTGGCGCCCCTCGGTGTCGGCAGGGGCGACGACCACCGGCTGCAGCACGCCGCTGGCGCGGATCGAGGCCGCCAGGGCCTCGAGGGCCTCGGGCTCGATGACCGCCCGGGGCTGGTCGGGGTTCGGCACGATCGAGTCGAGAGGCACATCGACCAGGGCGCCGACGCGGGCGGCGCCCGCCCCCAGGGGCTCGGCGTCACCCAGCAGGGCACTGAGGCCGCGCCCCAGGCCCCTGCGGTCGCGGATCGATGCGTCAGCCACGGGCGGCGACCTCCTTGGCGGCTTCGAAGTAGGCGTCCGCGCCCGCGCAGTGGGGGTCGTAGCGGATGACCGGCTCCCCGTACGACGGCGCCTCGGCCAGGCGGACGTTGCGCGGCACCACGGTGCGGAAGGCGAGCTGCGGGAAGTGGCGGCGGACCTCGCCGATGACGTCGCCGCTCACGCGCGTGCGGGCGTCGTGCATCGTCATCAGCATCCCGGTCACGCGCAGGCGGGGGTTCAGGTGCGATTGCACCGCGGCGACGGTCTCCATCAGCCGCGAGAGGCCCTCGAGGGCGTAGTACTCGCACTGGACCGGGACGATCAGGCGGTCGGCGGCGACCAGCGCGTTCACGGTGAGGAGATCGAGCGACGGCGGGCAGTCGAGGAAGATGTAGGGGTAGTCCTCGCGGGCCGGCCCGAGCGCCCGCGCGAGGATGCCCTCACGGCCCTCCCGGCCCGGCAGCTCCACCGCGGCGCCGGCCAGGTCCGACGAGGAGGGCAGCAGGTCGAGGTTGGGGACGCTGGTCGAGACGACGGCATCGCGCAGCGGGACGCCGTCGAGCAGCACATCGGCGATGGTGAGCCGGTCGCGGCCCGAGATCCCCAGGCCCCCCGAGGCGTTGGCCTGGGGGTCGACGTCCACCAGCAGCACCCGCGACCCCGCCTCGGCGAGGCACGCCGCGAGGTTCACGGCGGTGGTGGTCTTGCCCACGCCGCCCTTCTGGTTGGCAACGGCGTAGATCATCAGCGCTCGCCTCCGAGGGGCCGCTTTGCCGCGCGTCCCGCGCGGCGGGGGTACCTCGCCGGCGTCGGCGAGACCTTCGTGAACACATGAAGCCGCCGCCGCGACCCCGGAAAGGCCCGGGACGCGACCGGTGGGTGTGGTTCGAGACCCAACTGCCCGGCTGCCCGGAGGCCGGCGGCCTCGGTCGCGGGGTCCACGTCGTCCCCGCGCCAGGCGACGACGGCGCCACCGACGGCCACGAGTGGCGCGGCGAGCTCGAGGACCACGGGAAGGGGCCCGAGGGCCCGCATCGTCACGAGCGGGAAGGCCTCCCGCTCGGCCGATGCGAGGTGTTCGGAACGATCGGGCACGACCCGCACATTAGGGATGCCGGCGGACGCTCTGCGCAGCCAATCGGCCTTCCTGCGCTCGCTCTCGACCAGTGTCACAGCGATCTGCGGCCGGGCGATCGCGAGCGCGAGGCCCGGGAACCCCGCACCGCTGCCGATGTCAACCAACGAGGTCGCCTGCGCCACCTCCTGGAGGGCCAGTCCGGCGATGCTGTCGGCGAGATGGCGGTCGATGCCCTCGGCGAGACCCTCGATGGTGGTGAGGTTCTGCGGCTCCAGGGCGATGCGGTCGAGCAACGCCACCAGGGCGGCGGCGGCGGCCGGGGGCAACTCGATGCCCATGGCTCCCGCACGCTCGATCAGCCGCGCCACCGGTGCGGTGGGTGTTTCACGTGAAACAGGCGGGCCGAGAGGCTCCGGGTCCACCGGACCCCCGCCCCGGCCCCGCCTATTCGGCAGGCTCGACGATGATCCGGCGCCTGGGCTCCTCGCCCTCGCTCCGGGTGACCACCTCGGCCCGGTCCTTGAGCGCCATGTGGACGATCCGCCGGTCGTGCGGCGTCATCGCGTCGAGTTCGATCTCCTCGCCGTGCTCCACCGCCTCACGGGCGGCCTGGTCGGCGAGCGCCTCGAGCGCGGCCGCGCGGCGCGCCCGGTACCCGTCGGCGTCGAGGCTCACGCGGCGGCGCGATCCACCCTCGGCACGGCTCGCGATCTGGCTGAGCAGGTACTGGAGCGCGTCGATCGTCTCGCCGCCACGGCCGATCAGGGCCGACGCGCCCTCGCCATCGACGGCCGCCTCGAGGTCGTTCTCGTCGGGGCCGGCCGTCACGACGACCCTCGCGTCGATGCCCATGCCCTCCACGACCGCATCGAGCGTCCGGGCCACCGCTGCGGCGCCGGGGCCCTCGGCCGTCACGTCACTCGCTCCCACAACTCACCTCCGGGTCAGCGCTTCTTCTTGGCGCGGGAGCCGCTCGCGGGCCGTGAGCCCTTCGCGGTCCCCTTGGGGCGCGGCTGACGCCGGTTTCCCGTCTGCTTTCCATTGCCCGCGGCGGGCGGCGCAGGGGCCGTGGTGGCCTCGGGCGCGCTGGCCGCCTCGGGCGCACTCACGCCCTCGGGGACCACGGGCGCCTCCCCCTCGGGGAGCGCCTCGGGCTCGTCCGCACCGCGGGAACGCGACCGGCGGCGGGGACGCGGCTCCGCGGACGGTGCCTCCTCGGCCTCGGCCAGGGCGAGCGGCGCCCTCCGTCCTGGGCGCGGTGCGCGAGCCCTTCTTGGCCGTCTGCAGGGCCATCTTCTCGACCTCGGCGGGATCCGCCAGGTGCAGGCCGATCCGGTGACGCATGACCAGCTGCTGGCCGCAGGTCCACAGGTTGGTGGTCATCCAGTAGAGCACCAGGCCGGCGGGGACCGCGAACTGGAAGACGAAGATCACGACCACGATCGGGATCACGCGCATGATCCGCCGCTGCGACTCGGGCATGTTCGGCGTGGCCGAGAGCTCGGTGGACAGCAGCTGGGAGAGGCCGTAGATGATCACCATCACGAGGCTCGCCGCACTGAAGGTGAAGTCGGCGGCGACGTCCGGGATCAGCCACATGAACGAGAGGTCGCTCTCGCTCCCGACCGCGGTGTTCGAGAAGTCCTTGAGCACGTAGTACAGCGCGATGAAGATCGGCAGCTGGGCGACGAGCGGCAGGCACGACGCGAACGGGTTGATCTGGTTCTCTTTGTAGAACGTCATCAGCTCTTCGTTGAGCTTCTGACGGTTGCCCTTGTACTTCGCCTGGAGCTCCTTCAGCTGCGGAGCCACCATCTGCATGCTGCGCATCGACGAGTACTGCTTGATCACCAGCGGCAGCAGGGCGGTGCGGACGATCAGCGTGAGGACGACGATCGACCACCCGTAGGTGAGATTGACGTTCTCGTGCAGGAAGTCGAGGAGCCCGCGGAGCGGATCCTCGAGGAGTGCCAACGGGTTCACGAGCGGAAGACCCTCTGGTCGTGGGCGTAGTCCACTCCACCGTGGCTCCACGGGTTGCACCGCAGTAGGCGCCAGCCCGCCAGCACCACTCCGCGGGTCACACCGAACTCACGCACGGCGTCGACCGCGTAGGCCGAGCAGGTGGGGTGGTACTTGCAGCGCCGCGGGATCAGCGGCGAGATCAGGCGCTGGTACAGCGCGGATCGGGGCGATCGCGAGGGCCTTCACGGCGTCTCCTCGCGCGGGCGGGTGACCCGCTCGGCCAGCTCGGCCAGGCGCGCGCCGATCGCCTCGGAGCCCTTCTCCTCCACGTACTCCGCGCAGCCCGGACGTGCGATCACGACGACGTCGATCCCACACGGGAGCCCCGGGGCGATCTCGGCGAACCGCTCGCGCAGCACGCGCTTGACGCGGTTGCGCTCCACGGCGCCGCCCACCTTCTTGGACACCGACAGCCCCAGGCGGGCCGGCGATCGAGCCCGGCCCGTCGTCGCGCGTGAAGGCGTAGACGACCAGGTGCCTGTTCGCCGCCGATCGCCCGCGCCGGTAGACCGCGTCGAAGTCGCCCGACCGCGTGATCCGGGCACGGCGCCGCGGAGCGGTGCCGGCATCGGTCATCGGTTAGGCGGAGAGGCGAGCACGGCCCTTGGTGCGACGGCGCTTCAGCACCGCCCGGCCGGCCTTGGTGCTCATGCGCACCCGGAACCCGTGGGTCTTCTTCCGCTTGCGCTTATTGGGCTGATAGGTCCGCTTCACGCGTGCCGCACTCCTCGTCCGCGTCGATGCAACTGCATCCGGAATCCGGGCGGGTGCCCGCCGCGGGGTGGCCGAGCATAGCAAAGGAGACCCGGATCACCCGCCGCGGCCCCTCCTCCGGGATGGCTCCGGCGGGGGGGCCGTATCCGCCGAAAATCGGGGTCCGGGATCTCTCCACAGATGTGGAGACGTCTGTGGAGAGATCCTCGGATCGCTTTCCCGAACGGCGATCTCGTCCGGACAGTCGATGACGTCCGACGGGCCTGTCATACGATTTCGCCGCTCAGTCGTGGGAATGTTCTCCACAGGGGGATCACGGGGCTTTCGTCGCGTGGGGTCACGGGGTTAGAGTGCCCGCCCCTCGACCCCGAAAAGATGCCCTCAGCCCTCACCCTGTCCACACCGTTCCCCGCCGCCCGGGCACCACTTCCGGAGCCGTTCCGTGCGCGTCTGGCGGTCTACGGCGGGCCGGGCGAGCCGCCGGTGGTCGACGAGCTGCGCGACGACGACGCCGGTCGCGCTGATCGAGGGCCTGTGCGACGCCGTCGGCGAGCGATCGCCCCTTCCGGCCCCCGCCGTGCGCGAGATCGTCGAGAACCTGGTCCACGCCTCGTTCCGCGACGCGGTGGTGAGCGTGCTGGACGCCGGCCACACCGTTCGGGTCAGCGACCACGGGCCGGGCATCCCCGATCCCGCCCGGGCCCTGCTGCCCGGGTTCACGGCCGCCGGCCCGGAGGCCCGTGCGGTCGTCCGCGGGGTCGGCGGCGGCCTGCCCCTCGCGCACGAGATGATGGCCGCGGCGGGCGGGCGGCTCGACATCGAGGAGAACCTCGGTGGAGGAGCCGCTGTGACGCTCACGATCGCCGCCCCGGAGATCGCGGCCCCCGAGCCCGTCTGCTCCGAGGCCGCCCGCGAGATCCTCGCCCTGCTCCTGGAGATCGCCAACGCCACCCCCGCGCAGCTGGCCCAGGAGCTGGGTCGCTCGCGCTCGGAGTGCGGCCGCGAGCTCGCCCTTCTGCAGCACCGCGGCCTGGTGCGCGCGCGAGCCCTCCGGTCCCCGCCGGCTCACCGAGGCCGGCGCCGCCCTCGTGGCCACCCTCTTCTGAACGACCCGCACACCCGCACCGGCGGATCCGGCACGCCACCGACGACGACCAACCCCGCACCCGCCATCCCCCCGCTCACCGACGGAGTCTCGGCAATGCCCCCCACTGTCGCCCCCACACACGAGCGAGACGCCGTCTGGTCGGAGGTCCGTGAGCGCCTGCGCGCCACGCTCAACGGCCAGACGTTCAAGTTCGCCTTCTCGGGTGCCCGGCCCGTGATGCTCGCCGACGACCGCATCATCCTCGCGGTCGACACCGAGCTGCTGCGCCAGTGGATCCGCCAGCGCTACCTGCCACTGCTGCGCGACGCCCTCTTCGAGATCCGCGGATCCGACCTGGAGGTCGAGATCGTCGTCGAAGCGCGCGAGGACGCGCCCGACGACCCCGAGCAGGAGCCGATCGCCGCGATGGCCCCGCGCGAGACCATGTCCTCGCTCCAGCCCCGGCGCGCCAGCGGCCTCCAGCCCCGGTTCACCTTCGAGGCCTTCGTCACGGGGCCCTCGAACCGCTTCGCCCAGGCCGCCGCCCTCGCCGTGGCGGAGGCGCCGGCCAAGGCCTACAACCCGTTCTTCATCTACGGCGGCGTCGGACTGGGCAAGACGCACCTGCTGCACGCCATCGGCCACTTCGTCGAGGCCAACCACCCGGAGCTGTCGCTCACCTACGTCTCGGTGGAGACCTTCACCAACGAGTTCATCAACGCCCTGCGCGACGGGGGCATCCGCTCGTTCAAGGACCGCTACCGCAACACGGACATCCTCCTGATCGACGACATCCAGTCGCTGCAGGGCCGCGAGCAGACCCAGGAGGAGTTCTTCCACACCTTCAACGCGCTCCACGACAGCGGCAAGCAGATCGTGATCTCGTCCGACCGGCCTCCCAAGGCGATCGCCACCCTCGAGGACCGGCTGCGCAGCCGTTTCGAGATGGGGCTGATCACCGACGTGCAGCCCCCCGACATCGAGACGCGCATCGCCATCCTCCAGAAGCGCGTGCGCGCCGACCGCTACGAGATCCACGACCCCGAGGTGCTCCCGTTCATCGCGGGACGCGTCTCCACCAACGTCCGCGCCCTCGAGGGGGCCCTCACCCGGGTGGTGGCGCACGGCTCGATCTCGGGGCGCCGCATCACCGTGGAACTGGCGAACGAGGTGCTGGAGGACCTCTTCCCCGCCGGCGAGGGCGTGCTGAGCATCACCGTCATCCAGAGCGAGGTCTGCCGCTACTACGGGGTGACGCTCGAGGAGATGAACGGCGACAAGCGCACCCGCCGCATCGTGCGGCCCCGGCAGGTCGCGATGTACCTCAGCCGCGAGCTCACCGACGCCTCTCTCCCGGCCATCGGGCGCGCCTTCGGCGGCAGGGACCACACGACGGTCATGTACGCGGTGCAGAAGATCGCCACGCAGATGGGCGGCGAGGGCGAGGTCCTCACCGCCGTGCAGGCGCTGACGGGCCGGCTGACCGGCCGCCGCTCGCGTCCGTGACGGTGGAGATCCCTCGGGACGCAGGGTGCGGCCCCTCCCCACGGTGCACCGCCGGAGGGCGGGCGGCGGCGGTGCCTGGGGACGCGTGGGGAGCGAAGGGACGCCGGACGGCATGTCGCCCACCGGTCCGCCAACACCCCGAAAACCCCTATTTCCAGGCCATTCATCGAGTCTCCCCCATGTGCACAGGGCCTACTGCTGTTACGGGTTTGAAACCCTTCTTTCTCTTTACGTCAAAGAGGTCGGTAGTACGGCGGTGGACAGTTGCCGAAGAGGGCTCTGCGGACGCTCGCGGCAGGCGGTAGGGTCACCGCCGTGCGCTTCGTATCACCCAAGGACGAGCTGGCCTCCAAGCTCGCGATCGCCGGCCGGGCCGCCTCGGCCAAGAGCACGATCCAGATCCTCTCCCACGTCCTCCTGAGGGCCGAGGAGGGGCACTGCGAGCTCGCCGCGACCGACATGGAGATCTCGCTCCGCGTGCCCCTGGCCATGTCCGTCGAGGAGCCCGGCGCCGTGGTGCTGCCGCGCCTCGCCGCCGACATCGTGCGGTCGATGGCCGACGGCCCGATCACGCTCGAGCACCGGGCCAACGAGGGCGTGGTGAGCCTCTCGGGCGGCGGTTCGTCCTTCTCGCTGAACTGCCTCCAGGCGCACGACTTCCCCGAGTTGCCCGCCGACGAGGGAAGCGGGCTCTCGATCCCGGCCGAGCCCTTGGTCGAGGCGATCGACCGCGTCGCCCGGGCCGCCTCCCGCGACGAGACCCGGCCGGTGCTGACCGGGGTGATGGTGCGGATCGGCCCCGACGGCCTCACGATGGTCGCGACCGACTCGTACCGGCTCGCCGTCCGCCAGACACGGCTCGACGCCCCGCCCACCGACGTCCGCGAGGCCATCGTGCCGGCCCGGGCGCTCAGCGAGGTCTCCCGGCTGGTCGGGGTGATGAAGGCCGACGCGGTCGAGGTGGTGCTGACCGAGACCCAGGCGCTCTTCCGCATCGGCGACCTGCGCCTCACGAGCCGCCTGATCGAGGGCCAGTTCCCGGATCACCGCCAGCTGGTCCCGGACACGTTCGAGCACGACGTCGCCTTCGAGCGCGCCGAGTTGCTCGGGGTGCTGACGCGGATCGGCGTACTGGCCCAGCGCAACACCCCCGTGCGCCTCGCCTTCGAGCCCGGTTCGGTGACGATCTCGGCGATCAGCGACCAGATCGGCGAGGGTCACGAGTCGATTCCGGTCGCGTTCACCGGTGAGCCCCTCGAGATGGGCTTCAACGTCGAGTTCCTCCGGGCCGGGGTGGAGAGCATCGGCGGCGACGAGGTCCGCCTCGGGCTGATCAGCCCGCTGCGGCCCGGACTCCTGCGTGGAGCGAGCGACGACTACCGCTACCTCCTCATGCCGATCAGGCTCAACGCCTAGCCGGGCCGTGGTGCCGCCCGCCCCCGACTGGGTGGCGCGGCGCCTCGAGGTGGCCGACGTCCGCTGCTGGGACCGGGCGGCCCTCGACCTCCCGGCCGGCCTGGTCCTGATCGTCGGCCCGAACGGGGCCGGCAAGACGTCTCTCGTGGAAGCCGTGGTGCTGGGGTGCGTGGGCGTCTCGCCGCGCACCGCCCGGGAGGCCGAGATCGTGCGCCGCGGCGCGGACGCCCTCCACGTCACGCTCGACCTCGACGGCCCGGCGGGGTTCCACCGCCGCGAGATCGGCTTCGCGGCAGGCCGGGGCCGGCGTCTGCGCCTGGACGGCGACCCCGTGCGCACGCTCGCCGAGTGGAGGGCGCGGGCCGTCCTGGTGTTCCTGCCCGACGAGTTGCGGGCGGTGAAGGGCCCGCCCGCCGCCCGCCGCCGGGCCCTCGACCGTGTGCTCGAGGCGGGCGCGCCGGGCTTCGCCGAGGATCTCTCCGGCTATCAGCACGCGCTGGCCCAGCGCAACGCCCTGCTGCGCCGGGTGCGCGCCGGCCTCGCGTCCGAGGCGAGCCTGCCGGCCTGGGAGGCGCCGATGGCCGAGTTGGGCGCCCGGGTCGCGCGGGCCCGGCGGCGGGGCGTGGAGGCCCTCGCGGCGCCCTTCGCGACGTGGCTGCGCGATCTGGGGGGAGGCCCCGGGGGCACGCTGCGCCTCGAGACGTCGCCCCCGGGCCTGCCCGAGGTCGCCGACGACGCCCTCGAGGCAGCGCTCGCCGCCATGATGGAGGAGCGCCGCCCACGCGAGATCCAGGCGGCGCAGACGCTCACGGGGCCGCACCGCGACGACGTCTGGATCGGCGCCGGGGCGGCCGACCTCCGCAAGGAGGGCAGCCAGGGGGAGCAGCGCACCGCCGCCCTCGCGCTCCTGCTCGCCGCCCGCGACCACCTGCGGGCGCGAGCCGCCCGCCCGATCCTCCTCCTCGACGACGTCCTCAGCGAGCTCGACCCCGTGCGGCGGCGCCTCCTGCTCGAGGCGGTGCGCGACGGGGGTCAGACCCTGGTGACGAGCGCCGATCCCGCGGCCGCCGACACCCTCGCCGCTCCCCCCGACGCCATCGTGCGGGTGGAGGAGGGCCGCCTGGATGCCTGACCATCCCCGGCGCCACCGCCACCGCAAGGACCCGATGGCCGCGGCGGACGCGCTCAAGCGCTTCCGGCGCAAGGCCGGGGGGCCCTCCGCCAAGGGCCCTGCGGCCGCCGCGGCCGTGGCCTGGCCCGGGGTCGTCGGCGACGCCGGCGCGCGCCACAGCGTCCCGATCCGGTGCACCCGGGCGGGCGTCGTCACCGTGGCCTGCTCCGACGCGGCCTGGGCGCACGAGCTCTCGGCCCGGCGCGAGGAGCTGACCGCGCGGCTGCTCGCCGCGTGCCCCTCCGCCGGCATCGTGGGCCTGCGTTTCGCCGTCGCCGACCACGCCCTGCCGGTCGCCCCGGAGGCTCCCGCGCCACCGCCACCGCCACCCTTGCCGACCCCCGCCCAGAGGGCCGCCGGGGCCGCTGCGGCGACCGAGGTGACCGACCCGGTGCTGCGCGATCTGATCGAACGGGCGGCCGCGGCCTCGGCCGCGCGCCATTCGCGGTCGAGTGACACGTGAAATACCTGCAAATAGGGCACAAAAATGCCGATTCCGGGGGACGGGGGTGCTAGACTCCGGCGACCGTCTCTAGGAGGCATCAGATCCAGCCCACGCCCGACGTACCGTCGGTGACTACGACTTACGACTCGGGGGACATCACCGTCCTCGAGGGACTCGAGGCGGTCCGTCGACGCCCGGGTATGTACATCGGATCGACGGGCCCACGCGGACTCCACCATCTCGTCTACGAGTTGGTGGACAACAGCGTCGATGAGGCCCTCGCCGGGTACTGCGACCGCGTCGAGATCACCCTCCACCCCGATGGCTCGTGCACCGTGTCCGACGACGGGCGCGGAATCCCCGTCTCGGCGATGGCCGACCAGGGGGGCAAGAGCGCCCTCGAGGTGGTCCTGACCGTCCTCCACGCCGGCGGCAAGTTCGGCGGCGAGGGCTACAAGGTGTCCGGCGGCCTCCACGGCGTGGGAAGCAGCGTCGTGAACGCCCTCTCCGAGTCTCTCCTGGCGGAGGTGCGCCGCGATGGCGGCGCCTTCGAGCAGCGGTACGAGATCGGCGTGCCGCTCGGCCCGATCGAGCGCGTGGGCGACGCCTCCGACACCGGCACCACGATCACGTTCCTCCCCGACCCGAACATCTTCGAGGAGCCCGACTTCGACTTCGAGACGCTCTCGCAGCGCCTGCGCGAGACGGCGTTCCTCACCAAGGGCCTGCTCGTGCGGCTCGTCGACCGCCGCGGCGAGGGCCGCGAGGTCGAGTTCCACTACGAGGGCGGCATCCAGGACTTCGTGCGCCATCTCAACGAGTCGCGCGACCCGGTCCACCGCGACGTGGTGTACCTCGAGCAGGATGGCGAGGCCTCCCTCGAGGTGGCGCTGCAGTGGACCGCCGCCTACAGCGAGTCGGTCTACACCTTCGCCAACAACATCAACACGCACGAGGGCGGCAGCCACCTCACCGGGTTCCGCACCGCACTGACGCGCACGATCAACGACTACGCGCGCGCCAAGGGCCTCCTCAAGGAGAAGGACGAGAACCTGGAGGGCCCGGACACCCGCGAGGGCCTCACCGCGATCATCTCGGTGAAGCTCCGCGAGCCGCAGTTCGAGGGCCAGACCAAGACCAAGCTCGGAAACTCGGAGATCACCGGGTTCGTCAACGCCGCGGTCACCCAGCGCCTGGCCGAGTACCTCGAGGAGCACCCCGCCGAGGCCCGCGCGATCTGCGGCAAGGCGATCAACGCCTCCCAGGCCCGCATGGCCGCGCGCAAGGCGCGCGACCTCGCCCGCCGCAAGGGCGCGATGGACTCCACGAGCCTGCCGGGCAAGCTGCACGACTGCTCCGACCGCGATCCGGCCAACACCGAGATCTTCGTGGTGGAGGGCGACTCGGCCGGCGGCTCGGCCGTCATGGCCCGCCAGTCGAGCTTCCAGGCGATCCTGCCGCTGCGCGGCAAGATCATCAACGTGGAGAAGGCCCGGATCGACAAGGTCCTCTCCAACACCGAGATCCAGGCCATGATCACGGCGATGGGCACCGGTATCGACGAGGACTTCGACATCGCGAAGGCCCGGTACCACAAGCTGATCATCATGACCGACGCCGACGTGGACGGCGCCCACATCCGCACGCTGATCCTCACCTTCCTCTTCCGCCACATGCGGCCGCTGATCGAGGAGGGCTTCGTCTACATCGCGTGCCCGCCGCTCTACAAGGTCAAGCAGGGCAACCAGGAGCAGTACATCGAGAAGGAGGCCGAGCTCGAGGACTGGCTGCTGGAGCGCAACCTGGGCGACCTCACCCTCGAGGACGCCGCCGGCCAGTCGAACGGCCTCACCAAGGCGCGCTACCAGCGCTTCCAGCGGGTGCTCAAGGAGCACGAGGCCTGGGCCGGCAACCTGCGCGGCACCTTCGGGTCCGAGACGATGGACTTCCTCCAGATCCACGGCCTGGTCGAGGCTGATCCGGACGACCTGGACGGCCTGACAGCGCGTGTCATCGCGGCGTCGGACGAGCGCGCCACGCTGTCGGTGGAGGGTGTGGACGCCGATGGGCAGAGCCTTCTCGCCCGTTCGGTGCAGGCGAGCACGGGCGAGGCGCGCACGGTGACGATCCCGATGGAGATCTTCCGCACGCGTGAGCTCGCCGGGTTGCGGGGGGCACGGACCAAGCTGCGTGAGCAGGTGGGCACGGCGCCCTTCAGGATCGCCCGCGGGAACCGCACCCGCACGGCCCCCAGTTACGAGGCCCTGCGGGCGGCCGTGCTCGACCTCTGCCGCGAGGGCGTCCAGCTGAGCCGCTTCAAGGGACTCGGTGAGATGAACGCCGAGCAGCTCTGGGAGACGACGATGGACACCGACCGGCGCCTCCTCCAGCGCGTGATGATGGAGGACGAGGCGGCCGTGGGTGAGCTCTTCTCCAAGCTGATGGGCGACAAGGTGGAGCCGCGACGCGCCTTCATCGAGGACAACGCCCGATCTGTTCGCTTCCTCGACGTATAGCCAGGGGTGACTGAGTAGATGGCGATCGACCGTCACGGCCGTATCGAGCCCCGTGAGCTCGATCGCGAGATGAGCTCGTCCTACCTCGACTACGCCATGAGCGTGATCGTGGGCCGGGCGCTGCCCGATGTGCGCGACGGCCTCAAGCCCGTGCACCGCCGGGTGCTCTTCGCGATGCACGACATGGGCCTCCAGCCCGAGCGCGCCTACGTGAAGAGCGCGAACATCGTCGGCCGCGTGATGGGTGAGTTCCACCCCCATGGCGACCAGTCGATCTACGACACCCTCGTGCGCCTCGCCCAGGACTTCGCCTCGCGCTACCCCCTGGTGGACGGCCAGGGCAACTTCGGATCGAGCGAGTTCGCGGCCGCCGCCATGCGGTACACGGAGGCCAAGCTCTCGCGGCTGGCCACCGAGATGCTCCGCGACATCGACGAGGACACGGTTGACGACGCGCCGACCTACGACGACCGCCGCAGCGAGCCGCTCGTGCTGCCCTCGCGGATCCCGAACCTCCTGGTCAACGGCTCATCGGGCATCGCCGTGGGCATGGCGACCAACATCCCCCCGCACAACCTCGGGGAGGTGATCGACGCCGTCATCGCGCAGATCGACGATCCGGCGATCGAGGTGGAGGGCCTGATGCGGCACATCAAGGCGCCCGACTTCCCCACCGGCGGCATCATCGTCGGCCGCGCCGGCGTGGTGGACGCCTACCGCACCGGCCGCGGCCGCATCGTCGTGCGCGGCCGCGCCCACAACGAGCCGCTCAAGCACGGCCGCAACGCCATCGTCTTCACCGAGCTGCCCTACCAGGTCAACAAGGCCGAGCTGATCCGCAAGATGGCCGATCTGGCCAACGACAAGGTGATCCCCGAGATCTCGGACCTTCGCGACGAGAGCGGCCGCGACGGCGTCCGCGTCGTCATCGAGCTGCGCCGCGACGCCGTCCCGATGGTGGTGCTGAACAAGCTCTACAAGCACACCTCGACCCAGACGACCTTCGGAGTGAACGCGATCGCGCTGGTGGACGGCGTACCGCGCACGCTCGGCCTCAAGGACCTGATCCGCCACTACATCGCGCACCAGAAGGAAGTCGTCACACGGCGCTCCCGGTACCGCCTGGCGCGCGCGGAGGCACGGGCCCACATCCTGGAGGGCCTGCTCAAGGCCCTGCAGCACCTGGACGAGGTGATCGCGCTGATCCGGGGCGCCGCCGACCCCGAGCAGGCCCGCAACGGCCTGATGACGCGGTTCGAGCTCACCGAGATCCAGGCCCGGGCGATCCTCGACCTGCGCCTGCAGCGCCTCACCCAGCTCGAGGCCGGCAAGATCCAGGCCGAGTACGACGAGCTGCAGGGCCGGATCGCCGAGCTGAGGGCCATCCTCGGCGACGAGCGCCGCGTCTATGCCCTGATCCGCGAGGAGCTCCTCGAGATCCGGGGCCGCTACGCCGACGAGCGCCGCACGGAGATCGTGCCCGGCGAGGGGGACATCGACCTCGAGGACCTGATCGCCGAGGAGGAGATGGTCATCTCCATCTCCAATGCCGGCTACGTGAAGCGCCTCCCGGTGACCACCTACCGCGCCCAAGGGCGCGGCGGCAAGGGGCTGCGCGGCGTCCGGCTCAAGGACGAGGACTACATCCAGCACCTGTTCATCGCCTCGACGCACCACTACCTGCTGTTCTTCACGAACTTCGGCAAGGTCTACCGGCAGAAGGTCCACGAGCTCCCGCAGGGCTCGCGCGACTCCCGTGGCCGCCACATCGCCAACGTCCTCGCCCTGCGCGAGGGCGAGGAGGTCCGTGCGGTCTTCGCCACCCGCGACTACAGCGAGGGCAAGTACCTGGCCCTGGCCACCCGGGACGGCATGGTCAAGAAGACCGAGATGCGCGCCTACGACACGGTTCTCCGCGAACTCGGCCTGATCGCCATCCAGCTCACCGAGGGCGACGAGCTGGTCGGCGTGCAGCTGACCGACGGCGACGAGGACCTGCTCTTCGTCTCGGCCCGCGGCCAGGCGGCCCGCTTCCACGAGCGCGCGGCCCGGCCGATGGGGCGCGACACCCGCGGCGTGCGCGCGATGAACCTCGATCCGGGCGACCGCGTCCTGGCGATGTGCGTCGCCCGGGACGACGAGGACCTGCTGGTCGTCACCGGGAACGGCTACGGCAAGCGGACGCCCATGGGCGACTACCCCACCAAGGGGCGCCCCACCAAGGGCGTGCGCACCATCAAGGTCTCCGACCGCAAGGGCGAGCTGGTCACCGCCCGCCCGGTGCGCGAGGGCGACGAGTTGCTCCTGATCTCCCTGGGCGGTCAGGTGATCCGCATCAAGGCCGACTCGGTGCGCCGCACCGGGCGCTCCACCGAGGGCGTCCGGATCATGAACATGTCCGACGACGATCTCGTGTGCGGCGTGGCCTCGGTGGTCGAGGGCGCGGAGGACGAGGTGTTCGACGCCGACGGGATGCGCCCGATCGCCGAGGGGTTGCCCGTCGGCGACGGCGGCGCGGAGGCCGGGGCGAGCGCGGAGCCCGACGGGACCGCCGAGGCCTGAGGGCCCGCCGCCGCGTGGGGGCCGCTCCGGCCTCAGCCCGGATCCACCGGCGGGTCCGGGTTCAGTCGCGCCGCCGGATGACCGATTGCAGCTCCTCCACCTCGCCGGTGGCCGGGTCGCGGACGGCCCGCACCACCCGGCTCACGGGCACCGATGCTCCCGAGGCGTCGCGCACGGTGTGGTCGATGCCGACGCTGTCGCGCGACTCGAGGGCGTGCAGGTGGACGTCGCGCACCGAGGGGCGGTCCTCCTCCTCGACCCAGTTGACGCAGCGGGTGCCGATGATCTCGCCCGGCTCCCGGCCGAGGAGCTCCGAAACGGGCCCTGAGACGCTCACGACCGTCATGTCGGGGCGGCAGCGCATCAGGATCGTCCCCGAGAGCGCCTGCATCAGGCGGCCCGCCTCCTCGCTGGCGCGCGCGCGGGCCGACGACCGGCGCAGGGAGCCGAGGTCGATGAAGGTCACCGCCACGCCGAAGGGCGCGCCGCCGCCGTTCTCGATGGGCTCGCTGCTGACCGAGATCCAGATCGTCCGGCCGTCCGGCCTGCCGACGCCCAGCTCCCGGTCGCGCACCGGCTGGCCCGTGCTCCGGGTGATCGCCGCGGGAAGCTCCTCGGCGACGACGGCGGAGCCGTCGGGCTGCGTCGGCCGCCACCGCGGGTCGAGCGGGCTGCGCCCGACCAGGCCGCCGGCCGGCACACCGAGGATCCGGTGCGCCGCCGCGTTCGCGACGGCGATCACCCCGCTCGGCTCGGTCACGAACATGCCGGTCTGGGCACACTCCAGCAGCGCGCCCTGCCGCGACTGCAGCAGCCCGGCCATCCTCTCGGCCGCACGCGCCGCCCCCTGGTCCTCGAAGCTCATGACGATGCGGTCGCCGACGGCCAGGCGACGCACCCGGAAGAGCCTGCTCCGCCCCTCCGACTCGTAGAGCCTCGGCGCGCCCACCCGGCCCTGGGTCTCGATCAGCTCCATCCAGCGGGCGTAGGTGCCGTCGCTGGGCGAGTTGGGGAAGACGTCGCGCACCGAGGCGCCCGGGAGCTCCTCGGGGGTCCGTCCGAGGATTCCGGCCGCGGCCGGATTGACGTACTCCATGATGAAATCCTCGATCATCCCGGCGGCGTTGCGCTCCGCACGCAGGACGGCCAGCCCCGCGTGGGCCACCCCGAAGACGGCGGCCGCGAGCTCCGGGCCCATCAGCGCGCGGGCCTGGGGAACGCCGCCGAGCTGTCGCACGAATCGCTGCGTGCTGGCGATCGAGGCGTGGCCGAGCTCCTCGCGCAGGTCCTCCACCGACGCGCCCTCGGCGAGCCGGGCGGCCGCGTAGCTCTCGCGCAGCGTGCGGGCGTTGACGACCCCCTCGATGCCGGCCTCGCGACCGAGCCGCGCGATCAGCCTGCGCACGTAGGACGCCTCCAGGGGGAGGCCGTCCCGGGTGCAGAAGAGAGGGCCGGCGCCGTCGTCGAGTCCCAGCCCCCGCCGGGCCTCGACCCAGGTCATGAGGGCCGCCATGATGGCCGGGTCGACCGCGACCGAGCGGCCACGCCCACCGGCGACCCGCACGCGGCCCGCGGCTCCGTCGAGATCGGCGACCGTGATCGCGAGGGCCTCCGAGACCCCGAGCCCGGCGCCCACGAATGCGGAGACCAGCGCGCGGTTCCGGCTCCCCGTGTGGCCGCGCCCCGAGGCGCGACGCACCAGCCCCTTGACGTCTTCGATACTGAGCGCGGGCATGTCCGGCTCATTCGACACCCAGCGGCAGGCCCCTTTCTAGCGCCCTGAGTCGCGTTTTCGCCGCAAAGAGCGATCGCGGCATTCGGAATGCCCCGACTCTCAGGTGTGCAGGGCCTCCGCCCGAAAGGCCGAGTGAGGAGACGGGTCTCGATCCGGATCCAAGGATGGCGGTTTGCAGGGAAGTCCTGCGGAGCGCCCACACACCTCATGGAGGAGGAGCACGATGATCACATCATGGACACGCCGGCTCGGCGCTGTAGGAGTCGCGGGAGTCCTCGCGTTGGGGGCCTATGCGTACACCGCGTCGAACACCGTTCCCGCGTCGAACGCGGGTACCGGCGCGGGCACCATCAGCGGCTACACCGTCTCGAGCATCTCGTACACGCTCAACGGCACGGATCCGCGGGACGTCGACGCGGTCACGTTCAGCATCAGCCCCACGGACGCCGACAAGGTGAACGCCCAGCTGGTGAGCGGTGGCGCCTGGTACTCCTGCGTCAACACGTCCGGCAGCGTGAGCTGCGACACGACGAGCCCTCAGGCGACCGCTGCAGCCGCCGACCAGCTCACCGTCGTCGCGTCCGACTGAGATGGGTCGCATAGGAACCCGCATCCTCCTCGGGTGCCTCGCACTCCTGGTCGGTGCCGTCGCGTGGATGGGCCTCGCGCCCTCCGCGCTCGGCGGCGGGATGACCTATGCGACCGTCACCGGCTCCAGCATGGAGCCGACGCTCCACCAGGGCGACCTGGTGATGCTCCGCGCCGTCCCCGCCTACCGGGTTGGGGACGTCGTCGGGTATCACGACCGCAACGTCAACCGCCTCGTCCTGCACCGCATCATCGCGGGCGACGAGAACGGCTTCACGCTGCAGGGCGACAACAACGACTTCCTGGATCCGGTCCATCCGCGCCCGAGCGAGATCGTGGGCCGGCTCTGGACCCGGGTCCCGGAGGCCGGTTCGGTCGTCGGGCGCTTCCGGGCCCCCGGCTCGGCCGCGGTGCTCGTGGGCGCGCTCGCCCTCCTGCCCGTCGGCCCGCGCCGCCGCCGCAGGAACGACGACGGCACCACCACCACCCCGCCCCCGGCACCACGGCGCGACCTGGACGGCCGCCGGGGCGCGATCGTGGCGTTCACGGCCCTGGCCGTGGCGCTCGCCGCGCTCGCGGGGTACGCGTATTCGCGTCCGTCCAGCGAGACCGTGACCGTGGCGAACGCCTACGAGCAGACCGGCACCTTCGGCTATCAGGCGAAGGCCCGCCCCGGCGCCGCCTACCCGGACGGCATCGTCCGCACGGGCGAAGCCGTCTTCCCGCGCCTGTCCCGCCAGGTGGAGATGAGCTTCGACTACCGGCTCTCCTCCCGTGAGAGGACCGACCTGACCGGCCGCGGCCGCCTGCAGGCCGTCGTGTCGGACGGGCTCGGATGGAGCCGCACGATCCCGCTCGGCCCGGCACGCGCCTTCACGGGCGGGCAGGCGACCCTCACCGGCACGCTGCGGCTCGACCGCCTGCGCGCCACCGTCCGCGCCTTCGAGCGCGAGACCGGGACCAAGGCCACCGGCTACCGGGTCGCGGTGAGCCCCCGCGTCAGTGTCGAGGGCGAGGTCGGGGGATCCCCCGTGAGCACCTCGATGGCGCCATCGTTCTCCATGCGGCTCGACGGCACGCGCCTGGCGCTGGGCACCTCGCCCACGGGTGAGACCGTGGACCTCGACGCGCGCCAGGCCGGGAGCATCGTGCGGCAGGGCAACGCGTCGCTGTCGATCGCCGGCGTGTCGCTGCCGGTGTTCCGGGCCCGCGCGATCGGCCTGCTCGGCTTCGAGATCGCCTTCGGGGTCGCGCTGCTACTCGCCCTTCCGATGATCATGGAGGCGCGCCGGTCGGAGGCCGGGGCGATCCGGATGCGCATGGGCGGCCGCCTCGTGGACGTGGCCGACCTGCCGACGTCGGCGCCCGGCGGCTGCGTCGACCTCGAGCGGATGTCCGACCTCGCCCGGGTCGCGGAGCGGGCCGACCTGCCGATCATGGTCGTCGAGACCGCCCTGCGCGCCCGCTACGCGGTCGTGTCGGGCAACGTGCTCTACCGCTACACCACCCGCCCCGCCACGGCCGCGCCGCACCGGGGACCGATGCCGTTCGCGGCCCGCGCATGAGGGGCTCCGGCCTCCCCGCGGGTCCCCTGATCCGCATCGCCCGCGCCCTGGCCGCCTTCGCGGTCGTGGCGGCGGTCGGCGCCGTGCTGACGGCTGCCAACTCCCTTCCGCCCACGGCCATCGGCCAGAGCGCCCAGGCCGTCACCGCCGATTCGCTGAAGCCGGGCGCCTGTGGAGGGCTCTCGTTGTCGAGCACCGCGTCGGGGACCGGCTCCGGGGCCTCCGAGCTGGTCTCCGGGAGCGGGGGCGCCGACACCATCGCCGCGCTCGGGGGCTCCGACTGCGTGCTCGGCGGCGCGGGCGACGACGACATCGACGGCGGCCCCGGCGCGGATGTGTGCATCGGCGGACCCGGCGCGGACGTCTTCACCGACTGCGAGACCGAGATCCAGTAGGCGCCTCAGGGCGCCGGGCGCCACCAGGAGCCGAGCACGCGGCGCCAGTTGGACCACGCGATCGCATCGATCTCGGAGGCGTCGAAGCCCGCGTCGGCGAGGGCCGCCAGAACCCGCGGGAGCCGGCTCACGTCGCCGAGCTCCGCCGGGATCGTCGCGCCGTCGAAGTCGGATCCCAGGCCGACGTGAGCCACGCCGACCCGGTCGGCCACGTACCGGGCGTGGCGCGCGATCAGCGCCAGCGGGGTGTCCGGCTCGTCGGCGAGGTCCGCCCGCAGGAAGGGGCAGGCGAAGACGATGCCGACCAGCCCCCCCGAGGCCCCCACGGCGTCGATCTGGGCGTCGGTGAGGTTCCGCGAGGCCGCGCACAGGGCGTGGACGCCGGAATGGCTCGCCACCAGGGGGCCGGCATCGAGGCGCGCGACGTCCCAGAACCCGGCCTCGTTCAGGTGGCTGAGGTCCACGAGCACGCCGGTCCGGGCGCAGGCGCGCACCAAGTCGCGCCCCGCCGCCGTCAGCCCGGGACCGGTGTCCGGGGAGGAGGGCGATATGAAGGGCACGCCGTGCGCGAAGGCGTTGGGGCGGCTCCACACCGGACCCAGCGACCGCAGGCCCGCCGCGTGCCACAGGGCCAGCGACTCGAGCCCCGGATCGATCGCCTCGGCGCCTTCGAGGTGCAGCACCGCCACCGGCGCCCCCTCACCGTCGCGCGCGGCGTCGATGTCGGCGATCGACCGCGCCACTCTCAGATGCCCGGCCGCCTCCAGGCCGAGCAGCCGGCCCGCCGCCGCGGTCGCGTGAGCGGCCGCCGGCTCGTGGCCGAGCTCGGCGGAGAGCGCGTACTCCACGACGCCGTCGTCGCGGACGACGCGCCGCGGCGTGTCGCCGGGGGTCGGGGTGAAGACGGCGAAGATCCCGCCGCGCATCCCGCCCCGCCGCATGCGCGGCAGGTCCAGGTGGCCCCCGGCCCGCCCGCCCGCCAGGCCCTCGTGGTCGTCGCACGTCAGCGCGTCGTTGTGCCCGTCGAAGACCGGCTGAACGGCGCCGCGCGACGTGGCCGGGGCGGTCAGGAGGCCTTGCGCCGCTCGGGCTCGGCCTTCTGCTCGCCCTCGTCGTCCGCCTCGCCCCCCGAGGCGGCCGCGAGGCTCGCCTTCAGCGCGGCCATCAGATCGATGACCGGCGCCGGCGCGGCCGTCTCCTCGGGCTCGGCGACCTCTCCGCCCGAGGCCTTCGCCTCGAGGAAGTCGAGCAGCGCCTTGCGCGTCTGGTTGGGGTATGCCTCGGGCGCGAACGGCTTGGCCAGGCCCGCCACGAGCTGCCGGGCCATCCCCAGCTCGTCGTCGGAGACCTCCACCCCGTCGAGCCGTGACACGATGTCAGCCTTGTCGCGGACCCGGATGTCCTCGGGGTAGTAGAGGGTCTCGAGGGCCAGCATCCCCTCCACGGGCCGCAGCAGGACGAGGTGCTCCTTGGTGGAGAGGACGAAGCGGCCCAGCGCGGCGCGGCCCTCGTCCTCCATCACCTGGGCGAGCAGCTTGTACGGGCGCTCGGCGCGCTCCTGGGGCTCGAGCCAGTAGGCCTTCTCGAAGTAGACCGGATCCACCTCGGAGAGCTCCACGAACTGGAGGATCTGGATCGTCTTCTCCTGCCGGGCGGCGAACCGCTCGAGCTCGGCGTCCTCCACCGGCAGGTAGCGGCCCTTCGACACCTCCCAGCCCTTCACGGTGTCGTCGGAGCCCACCTCGACGTCGCGCACGGGGTCCCAGCGCTTCTGCTTGACCGGCTGCATGTTCGCCCGCGAGAGCGTGCGGAAGCTGACGTCGCTGCGCTGCTGGGCGAGCCCCACCGACACGGGGATCGTGACCAGCCCGAAGCTGATGAAGCCGTTCCAGATCGCGCGCATCGGTCCTCCTAGGCCGGGCCCGGCCCGTCGCCGTTGCCGGAGCCCTTGATCGCCTTGCTGAGGCTGCCGAGGGCCTCGAGCATCTCCACCGGGAACGGGAGGATGAGCGTGGTGGTCCGCTCGTTGGTGCCGATCTCGTTCATGGTCTGCAGGTAGCGCAGCTGCAGGGCGCCCGGGGCCGCGCTGATGACGGCGGCGGCCTGGCCGAGCTTCTCGGAGGCCTGGAACTCACCGTCGGCCGCGATGACCTTGGCGCGCCGCTCGCGCTCGGCCTCGGCCTGGCGGGCGATGGCGCGCTGCATCGACTGGGGCAGCTCGACGTCCTTGACCTCGACGACCGAGACCTTGACCCCCCAGGGGTGGGTCTGCTCGTCGATGATCGCCTGGAGGCGCTCGTTGATCTGGTCGCGCTCGGACAGCAGCTGGTCGAGGTCGACCTGGCCGAGGACGCTGCGCAGGGTGGTCTGGGCGATCTGGGAGGTCGCCACGAGGTAGTTCTCGACCTGCACGATCGCCTTGGAGGGGTCGACGACGCGGAAGTAGGCGACGGCGTTGACCTTCACCGTCACGTTGTCCTTGGTGATCACCTCCTGCGGCGGCACGTTGAGCGTGATCGTGCGCAGGTCGACCTTCACGGCCTTGTCGATGAAGGGGATCAGGATGAAGAGACCGGGACCCTTGATCCCGATGAGCCGGCCGAGCCGGAACACCACGCCGCGCTCGTACTCCCGCGCCACCTTGACGGCGGAGAACAGGAACATCAGCACGATGATGAGAACAACGATTACCGCGTAGGCAGCGGCCATGGGCGGCGTCACCCCTCTCTGGGTTCGACGGTCAGGGTCAGGTCGTCCGCGTGGACTCTAACGACGCGAATCGGCGTCCCTGGCGGGACGCGTACCCCGTCGGGCGTCCGCGCACTCCAGATCTCGCCGTTCACCGACACGTGGCCGCCCTCCGGGGTGACGCCGTCGCGGGTCGTGCCGGTCTCCCCGATCATCTCCGCCCCGCCGGTCGTGACCGGCCGCCGGCGCGCGCGGAGCACCAGGCGGGCCGACGCCACGAAGGCGGCCGCCACGAGCACCGCGATGGTGCCGGTGAGCCAGGGGGAGGTGGCCAGGGCCGGGTCGCTGGAGTCGAACAGGAAGGCGCCGCCCAGGGCGAGCGCGACGACGCCGCCCACCGTGAGGACGCCGAGGCCCCCGACCTGGGTCTCTCCCACGAAGAGGCCCACCCCCAGGAGGATCAGCACCACGCCGATCCAGGTGAACGGCAGGACGGCGAGCCCGGCGAGCGCGAGCAGCATGCTGATCGCGCCGATGACCCCGGGCACGATCGCGCCCGGGTTGAAGACCTCGAAGCCGATGCCGGCGATGCCGAGGATCAGGAGCAGGAAGACCAGGTTCGGGTCGGTCACCACCTGGAGCACCCGCAGGTACCAGGGCAGCGCGTCGGTCTCGATGGGCGCGCCCGCCGTGCGCACCGCGCCGCCGCCGAGGTCACGCCCGTCGAGCCATGCGACGAACTCCTCGACCGTCGGCTGGATGGTGTCGGCCACGTCGCGCTCGAGTGCCTCGCCGGCCGTCAGGTTGAGGGCCTCGGTCACCATCGCCCGGTAGGGCTCGGGGTCGTGGCCGTGCTCCTCCGCCAGGGCCGCGATGGAGGCCGCGAAGTCGTTGCGGATCTTGTCGCTGAGGTCCTCGCCGCCGCTTCCGATCGGCGTGGCGGAGCCGATGTTGGTGCCCGGGGCCATCCCCAGCGCGTCGCCGGCCGCCGCGATGTAGGCCCCGGCCGAACCGGCGCGCGCGCCCGGCGGCCCGACCCAGACGGTCACCGGCAGCGCCGCCCCCTCCATCGCCCCGACGATGTCGCGGGCGGCCGACACGAGGCCGCCGGGAGTGTCCACGCGGATCACCACGGCCGGGGCGCCCTCGTCCTGGGCGGCCTCGATGCGGTCCTCGACGAACCGCGCGCTCACCACATCGACGTCGCCGTCGAGCTCGATCACCCTGACAGGCGCGCCGTCGCCCTGGGCGCCCGCCGCGGATGCCGCGAGCAGCGCGAGTACCACCGCGACCAGGAGGGTTCTGAAGGGGCGCATCGAGGTCCTGACGACGATACCAGCGCCCCGGCGGCCGCCCCCGCCGGGGGATGGGTTACGATCCGACCGGCCGTGCCCGAACGCCCCCACCGCCTCCCGGCTCCGACGGATCTCCTTCCGCACCGCGCGCCCTTCCTCTTCGTCGACGAGATCCTCGAGCTCGTCCCCGGCGAGAGGGCGCGCGCGCGGTGGCTCGTCGACCCCGCCTGCGCGCTTCTTCGCGGGCCACTTCCCGGGCAACCCGATCCTGCCCGGGCGTGATCATCATCGAGGCGCTCGCCCAGACCGGCGCGCTCGCGGCGCTCGCCGAGCCCGATGCGTCCGGCAAGCTGGCGCTCTTCGCGGGCATCGGCAAGGCGCGCTTCCGCCGCGTGGTGCGGCCTGGGGAGGAGCTCGAGCTCGAGACCGTCCTCACCCGCCGGCGCGGCCCGCTCGGCAGCGGTGAGGGGATCGCCCGCGTCGGCGGCGTCGTCGCCTGCGAGACCGAGCTGAAGTTCGCCCTCGTCGATGCCGCGGAGGCGGGCGCGTGATCTCCGTCCGCAACGGCCGTCCGGGCCGGGCCCGGCTCGCGGCGCTCGGCGCCTACGCCCCGGAGCGCGTCGTGACCAACGCCGAGATCGAGGCGCGCGTCGACACCACCGACGAGTGGATCGTCTCGCGCACCGGCATCCGCGAGCGGCGCTTCGCCGCGCCCGAGCAGGCCGCGAGCGACCTCGCCGTGGTCGCGGCCGAGCGCATCCTCGCGGACGCGGGCGTCGCTGCGGCCGACCTCGACATGGTCATCGTCGCGACGGCCACGCCCGACCATCTGTTCCCCTCCACCGCAGCGATCGTCGCCGATCGGATCGGCGCCCGCTCCGCCGCCGCCTACGACCTGCTCGGCCGCCTGCTCGGGGTTCGTCTACGCCCTGGCGCAGGCGGCGGCGCTGGTGGAGTCGGGCATCGGCAGGACGATCCTGGTGGTGGGCGCCGAGGTGCTCTCGCGCGTCACCGACCAGGACGACCGCGCCACCTGCATCCTCTTCGCCGACGGGGCCGGCGGTGCGCTGATCGTCTCGGCCGACCCCGCGGACACCACCGGCTTCCTCGGATTCGAGCTCGGCGCCGACGGCTCGGGCGGCGACCTGCTCAAGATCGAGGCGGGCGGCAGGTCGCCTTCCCGTCTCGGCCGGGCCGACCGCCGCGCAGGGCTGCATCCAGATGAACGGCCCCGAGGTCTACCGCTTCGCCACCCGGGTGATGGTCGATTCGACCGAGCGCCTGCTGGCCGCCGTCGGCATCGGCATCGAGGAGATCGACCTCGTCGTGGCCCACCAGGCCAACAGCCGCATCCTCGACCACGCCGCCGAGCGCCTCGGGATCCCCTCGGAGCGCCTGTTCAGCAACATCGAGCGCTACGGCAACACGTCGTCCGCGTCGATCCCCCTCGCCCTGGCCGAGGCGCGCGACGCCGGCCGGCTCAACCCCGGCGACCTCCTGCTGCTGGTGGGGTTCGGGGGCGGCCTGACCTGGGCTTCGACGATCGTCCGATACGAACCCGCCAGCTGGGAGCCCGCAGCATGATCGTCGCCATGTTCCCCGGCCAGGGCGCCCAGGTGGTCGGCATGGGGCAGGCCCTGTCGTCGGCCCACGAGGTGGCTCGCCGCACCTTCGAGGAGGCCGACGAGGTGCTCGGCTACGCGCTCTCGGAGGTCTGCTTCACAGGCCCCGTGGAACGCCTCACCGCGACCGACGTCTGCCAGCCCGCGCTGGTCGCCACCTCGGTGGCGGCGTTCCGGGTCGCCCAGGAGGCCGGCTTCGCGCCGGGCCTGGTGATCGGCCACTCGCTGGGCGAGTACTCGGCGCTGGTCGCCTGCGGATCGCTGGGCTACGCCGACGCGCTGCGGATGGTCGCCGAGCGCGGCGCCGCGATGCGCGAGGCCGCCGCCGCCGCGCCCGGCTCGATGGCCGCCCTGCTCGGCCCGGCCGACGACGAGGCGCGGGCGCTGGCCGAGGAGGCGGGCGAGGTCTGGCCGGCCAACTACAACTGCCCCGGCCAGGTCGTGTTGTCGGGCACCCTGGCGGGGATCGACCGGCTCGTCGGGCTCGCCACCGAGCGCGGGCGTGCGCGTGGCGCGCCTCGCCGTGGACGGGCCGTTCCACTCGCCCCTGATCGCCTCCGCCGCCGAGCGCCTGCGCCCGGCGCTGGAGGCGTGGGATCCGGCCCCGGCCGACCCCCCGTTCCTCTCGACGACCACCTGCGCGCTCGAGCCGCCCGAGCGCATGCGGGAGGTCCTTCTCGACCAGCTCACCTCGCCGGTGCGGTTCGGCGACGGGGTGCAGGCCGCGGTCGCCCTCGGTGCCGAGCGCTTCGTCGAGCTCGGACCGGGCCGCGTGCTCTCGGGCCTGGTGCGGCGGGTGAGGCGCGACCTCTCCGTCTCGCAGGTCGGCGAGCCCGAGGACCTCATCGCACTCGAGGAGATGCTCACCGTGCAGGGGGCCGACTGATGCCGGTCGCACTGGTCACCGGGGCCAGCAAGGGCATCGGCGCCGCGTGCGCCCGGGCCCTCGCCGCCGCGGGATTCGACGTGGCCGTGGGCTACGCCTCCGACGCCGAGGGCGCGGCCGCGACGGCCGCCGCCGTGGAGGCGCTCGGGCGCCGGGCGTCGACGCACGCCGCCGACGTGGCCGACGAGGAGCAGGCGGGCGCGATGGTCGCCGCCGCGGAGGAGGCCCTCGGTCCGCTCGACGCCGTCGTGCTGAACGCCGGGATCACCCGTGACGGCCTCGCCGTCCGGATGAGCGCCGAGGACTGGTCGGCGGTCATCGACACCAACCTCTCCGGGCGCCTTCTACACGGCGCGCCCGGCGCTGCGCGGCATGCTGCGCCGCCGCGCCGGCTCGATCGTGGCGGTGTCGTCGGTGGTCGGGATCACCGGCAACGCCGGCCAGGTGAACTACGCGGCGGCCAAGGCGGGCATGATCGGCATGGTGCGCGCCCTCGCCCGCGAGGCGGGTCCCCGCGGCGTACGCGTCAACGCCGTGGCTCCGGGCTACATCACCACCGACATGACCGCCGGGCTCTCCGACGACCAGCGGGCGGGCCTGCTGGCCTCGACGCCGCTCGGGCGGCTCGGCGAACCCGAGGACGTCGCCTCGGCGGTCGCCTTCCTCTGCTCGCCCGGCGCGGCCTTCGTCACCGGCGCGGTGCTGTCGGTCGACGGCGGACTGGCGATGTCATGAGCGCCGCCACCGGAGCGCGCCGCCGCGTGGTGGTCACGGGCATCGGCCTGGTCACCTCCCTCGGCATCGGCCGCGAGGAGAACTGGGCGGCGGCGATCGCCGGGCGCAGCGGCGCGGCGGCCATCACGGGCTATCGACCCCGTCGACACCGCCAGCACGATCGCCTGCGAGATCACGGGCTTCCAGCCCACCGACTTCATGGAGCACCGCACCGCCCGGCGCATGGACCGCTTCGCCCAGCTCGCGGTGGCCGCCGGCCGCATGGCCCTCGACGACTCCGGCCTGACGGTGACCGACGCGAACCGCTCGCGCGTCGGCGTGCTGGTGGGCAGCGGCATCGGCGGGCTCGCGACCTTCGTCGAGCAGACCCTGGTCGTGGCCGAGCGCGGCCCGGACCGCGCCTCACCGTTCTTCATCCCGATGGTGATCGGCAACATGGCGGCGGCGCAGGTCTCCATGGAGCTCGGCCTGAAGGGCCCGCTGTCGTGCATCTCCACCGCCTGCGCCTCGGGCAACCACGCGCTCGGCGACGCCACCGACGTGATCCGGCGCGGCCAGGCCGACGTGATGCTGGCCGGGGGCACCGAGGCGACCATCACCCGCACCGGCATCGCGGCCTTCAACGCGATGCGCGCGCTCTCGACCCGTAACGACGACCCGGCGGCGGCCAGCCGCCCGTTCGACGCCGGGCGCGACGGATTCGTGATGGGCGAGGCCGGCGCGATCCTGGTGCTGGAGAGCCTCGAGCACGCGATCGCGCGCGGCGCCGAGCCGATCTGCGAGGTGCTCGGGTACGGCCTCACCGGCGACGCCCACCATCTCACCGAGCCCGACCCGACCGGCGAGGCGCCCGCCGCCGCGATCGCCATGGCCCTGGCCGACGCCGGGGTGGAGGCCGAGGAGATCGACTACGTCAACGCGCACGCCACCTCGACGCCGGTCGGCGACAAGAGCGAGATCCGCACGCTGCGGCGCGCCCTCGGCGACGAGGTCGCGGCCCGCACGATGGTCTCGTCCACCAAGTCGATGCACGGCCACTGCCTCGGCGCGGCCGGCGGTGTGGAGGGCGCCCTCACGGCGCTCACCATCCGCGAGGGCATCGTGCCGCCGACGATCAACCTCCACGAGGTGGATCCCGACTGCGTCGGCGTCGACCACGTGGCCAACGTCGCCCGCACGGCCGACGTCCGCATCGCCGTGTCGACCGCCTTCGGGTTCGGCGGCCACAACGCGATCCTTGTACTCGGCCGATCGGAGGAGCGGTAGACGTCTCGGTGGAGCAGCGGCTCCAGGGCTGGCGGGCCACCGCCAACCGGGCGCTCACGCGGATCTACGGGCCCCGCAAGGGCCTGGAGGGGTTCTCCTGGATCGATGGCGAGCGCATCGCCATCGGCAGCCTGCCCGTGGGCGACGCGGTCTCGCGGCTGCCCTCACTCGGCATCACCCACGTGGTCAACTGCCGCGCCGCAGCTGCAGACGCGGCTGTCGAACGATCTCTGGGCCGAGCGGCAGGTGTTCGGGCCCGACCACGTGGCGCACGCGCCCATGTGGGATCGCGGCCACCCGCAGCCGTCCCGGCTCTGGGCGCCGGCCGCGCGCTTCGCGGCGACGGCCCTCGACGACGACCCGCACGCCGGCGTCCTGGTGCACTGCCAGCAGGGCCGGCGGCGCTCGGCGATGGTCGCCTACGCCGTCCTGCGACTGCGCGGGCACGAGCCGGCGGACGCCGCGCGGCTGGTCCTCGACAGCCGCGCGCCGGCCACCCTGGTGCCCGCCTACCGGGCGAGCGTCGAGGAATGGCTTCGCCTCATCCCCGACCCCCTGCCATAATCGCCGCCCACGTGTCCAAGCGCCCCATCACGGTCTCGGTCGACCGCCTCCTCCGCAAGCGCGATGCTCCGCCGCCGCGAAAGCTGCCGGCCGACGAGCGCTCGTGCCCCAAGTGCCAGACCCACTGGACCTCCGACGAGATGCGCCGCAACATGCGCGTCTGCGCCTCCTGCGGTCACCACTTCCCCGCCGGCGCCCGCGAGAGGCTCGACCAGCTGTCGGGCGGCGCCGCCTGGCAGGAGCTCTGGCCGGAGCTGCGCGCCAGCGACCCGCTCCAGTTCGTCGACCTCGAGCCCTACCCCGACCGGGTCGAGAAGGCCGAGGCCGCCGGCAGCAACGAGGCGCTGGTCGTCGCGGAGATCCCGATCGGCGGCCACGACTGCGTCGCCGCGATCATGGACTTCTCGTTCCTGGGCGGCAGCATGGGCTCGGTCGTCGGCGAGAAGCTCGCCCGCGCCTGCGACCGCTGCGTCGAGAGGGGCCTCCCGCTGGTCGTCGATCACCGCCTCCGGCGGCGCCCGGATGCAGGAGGGCGTCATCGCCCTGATGCAGATGGCCAAGACCGTCGTCGCCTTCGACCTGATGCACGATGCCGAGCTGCCCGTGATCGTGGTGCTGGTGCACCCGACCACCGGCGGGGTCTGGGCCTCGTTCGCGTCGCTCGGCGATGTGACCTACGCCGAGCCGGGCGCGCTGATCGCCTTCTCCGGCCCGCGCGTGATCGAGCAGACCACCCGCGAGAAGCTGCCGCCCGAGTTCGGGCGCGCGGAGACGCAGCTCGCCAACGGCCAGGTGGACGACGTCGTCGACCGGCGCGAGCTGCCGGCCCGGATCGGCAAGGTGCTCGGCATCCTCGAGCGCCCGACCGGCATGTCGCCGGCACCGGCCGTCACCTGGGCGCAGGCCGGCGCCGAGCGTGCGGCCAACGCCGCCCGCACGCTGCCCGACCTCTCGCGCCGGATCGTCTCGAAGGTGCGCCGTCCCGACGAGAAGGCCGGCCGATGAGCGTCGCCGCCCGCCGCGGGGGCCAGTTCGTGCGCCGCCTCGCCCACCGCCTCGGCGGCAGCCCCGAGACCGGCTCGGCGATCTGGGAGACGATCCAGCTCGCGCGCCACCAGGACCGGCCCTACCCGCTCGACTACATCGCCCGGCTCTTCCCCGACTTCGAGGAACTGCACGGCGATCGCCTCTACGGCGACGATCCGGCGATCGTCGCCGGCATCGGCCGCGGCGCCGACGGCCCGATGGTCGTGATCGGGCACCAGAAGGGCCGCGACACGGCCGAGCGCACCTACCGCAACTTCGGCATGCCCGGTCCGGAGGGCTACCGCAAGGCGATGCGCGTGATGGCACTCGCCGAGAAGATGGACCTGCCGGTCCTCACGCTGATCGACACACCGGGCGCCTTCCCGGGCTCGGGCGCCGAGGAGCGCGGGCAGGGCGGCGCCATCGCGCGCAGCATGCAGACGATGCTGCGGCTGAGGGTGCCCTCGATCGCGGTCGTGATCGGCGAGGGATCCTCGGGCGGCGCGCTGGCGCTCGGCGTCACGGATCGCGTGATGATGCTCGAGAACTCGACCTACTCGGTGATCTCGCCCGAGGGCGGCGCGGCCATCCTGTGGCGCGACGCCGCCAAGGCGAAGGACGCGGCGACCGCCTTCCAGCCGACCGCCGCCAACTGCTACCGCTGGGGCATCGCCGACGTGGTCGTGCCGGAACCGGCCGGCGGGGCCCATCGCGACCACGACGAGGCCGCCCGTCTGCTGGGCGGCTACATCTCCCGCGCGATGCGCGAGCTGCAGGCCCTCTCTCCGGCCGACCGCCGCCGCCAGCGGCGCGACCGCTACCGCCGGATCGGCGCCTACCGCGAGGTCGCCGTCGGCGACCCGACGGCGATGGCCTCGGGCGTCGAGACGGCGAACGGAGCCGGACCCGGCGGCGCATAGGCCGGCTGCGCGTCGGTGAGGACCAGCCGGCGTACCCGGTCGGCACCGCTCACCATCCGCGCCTCGGCCCTCCGCCCGTGACCGTCGTCGCGCGCGCACCAGCCGCTGGCAGACGACGGCGCGCAGGCAGCCCGCCAGGGCCGTGCGCACGGCCTGCCGGCGATGCGGCTCGGCGATCGCGACGATCCGCTCGACGGTCTCCCGCGGCTCGGCGGCCGTCGTCGCGGCGATCACCAGCACGCCGTTGGCGGCGGCGTCCAGCGCGATGTCGAGCGCGGCGGGGTCCTCGAGCGTGCCGATCATGACCACGTCGGGGTCGTGCCGCAGGACGTGTGAGAGCCCATCGGCGACGGAGGCCGTGTCGAGGCCGACCTCGCGCTGGTTGATCGCGCACCCGCGGTCGGAGTGCAGGACCTCGATCGGGTCCTCGATGGTGATCACGCTCCGCGGCGGCCCGTCGTTCATGCGGTCGATGAGCGCCGCGATCGTGGTGGTGACGCCGGAACCCGCGGGCCCGCAGATCAGCACCAGCCCGTCGGGGGCCTCCGCCAGCGCGGCGACCTCGCCGGGAAGGCCGAGGTCGTCCAGCCGGGGCACCGCGAAGGGCACCGGCCGCAGGATCAGGGTGATCGAGCCGCGCTGGCGGTAGGCGCTGACGCGGAAGCGGCCCACTCCGGGCAGCGCGACGGTGAAGTCGACCTCCCCGCGGCGCTCGAACTCGAGCTGCTTGGCCGAATGGGGGAGGGCGGCGAGCATGGTGGCCAGATACCCCTCGGCCTGCTCCGGTGTCATCCGGCCGAGCCCGGCCACCCGCTCGAGGATGCCGTGGACGCGCATCAGCGGCTCGCAGGGCACCTTCAGATGCACGTCGCTCGCGCCGCGCTCGACGGCCGCGGCGCAGGAGCATCTCCAGGATCTCGGCCGGTGGGTCCACACCGAACCCCTCGGCACGCCGGGCCGCCGCACCTGAGCGCCGGTCAGTTCCGGAGGCCGGGATGCCGATACCCGGTGGGGATGACCGCGACCACCACCGAGAGGGCCACCGTCCTCGTGGCCGACGACTCCGTCTTCGCGCGCCGGTGGACCGAGCGGCTGCTGGTGGACGCCGGGCACGACGTGGTGACGGTCTCCGGCGGCGATGAGGCCTATGCGCTGACCCGCGCCTCGGCCCCCGACGTCCTCGTGGCCGAGGAGACGATGCCCGGCCTCTCCGGGCGCGACCTGGTGCGGGCCCTGCGCGGGCGGTCGCGACGAGATCGGCGTGGTGATCGTCACGGCGTCCGGCGAGGAGGGCCTCGAGGCCGACGCTGCTGCGGATGGGCGCGGACCGGTTCCTGCGCAAGCCCTGCACCGAGGCCGCGCTCGCGGGGGCCGTCGCCGCCGCGCGGGAGGCGGGTCGCGCCCGCCGCGACCGGCGGGCGCGCGAGACGCACAACGCCGACGAGGTGCGCGCCGCCGCGGCCATCCAGGAGGCGCTGCTGCCCTCGCCCGTCGTCCTGCCGGACGGGTGGGGCCTCGCGGCCGGCTTCGTCCCCGCCCGCGACGGCGGGCGGGGACGTGTACGACGTGCTGCTGCGCGACGAGAGGACCCTCGTGGTCGTCGTGGGCGACGTGTCCGGAAAGGGCGTCGCGGGCGCCCTGCTGGCCGCGATGCTCCCGATCGCGATCCGCGCGGCGCTCGCGCGCGGCGACGGCCCCGGCCAGGCCCTCGGCGCCGCCGCCGCCCTCCTCTTCGAGGGTCTCGGCCGGGCGGGGCGCTTCCTCACCGCGATGGTGGCCGAGATCGACCTGCCCACCGGCCGCCTCACCTACGCCGACGCCGGGCACGGGCATCACCTGCTGCTGGGGCCCGGCGGCGCGGAGCGGGTGCTGCGCGTCGGGGGCCCGCCGATCGGCTTCCTGCCCGATCCGGTCTACGTCGACGGGCGGGAGGGCCTCGGACCCGGCGAGCGGCTGGCCGTGTTCAGCGACGGCATGGTCGAGGAGGGGGGCACGGCCGACCCCGCCGCGGCCCGCGCGGCGCTGGCGGCCCGGCTGTGCGCGGGCGAGGATCCCGCCGGACTGGCGCACGACGCGCCGGACGACGACGACCGCACGATCGTCGTCGTCAGCAGGCGGGCATGACCGAGCGGGTGCTCGACCTGGCCCCGGACGCCGCCGGCGCAAGGGCCGCGGCCGAGTCGGCGCGGGGCATGCTGGCGGACGTCGATCCCGAGTCGGCCTTCGCGTGCGAGCTCTCGGTGGCCGAGGCCTGCGCGAACGTGGTCGAGCACGCACGCTCGGGGCGCCTGCGGGTGGTCATCCGCCGGAGCCCCGTCGCGCTTCTGCGTGGCCGTCTGCGACGCGGGGGAGCCCTTCTCCCTCGGCGCCGCCCCGGGGATGCCGCCCCCCGAGGCCGCGCCGCGGTCGCGGCATCGCCCTGATGGCGGCGTGCATGGACCGGGTGCGCATCGTGCGCGCGGGCGGCGAGAACCGGCTGCTGATGGTGCGCCGCCTCCATCGGCCGAGCGGGCCCGTGGCGCTCGAGGGCCGGCTCGACCTGAGGGCATCGACCGTCGTCCACCAGCGGGTCTCCACGGCGCTCGCCGCCGCGGGCGGTTCGCTCGTGCTCGACCTCGGCGCGGTCGAGTTCATCGACTCGTCGGGTCTGGCCGTCCTGGCCGACCTCCACCGCGAGGCCGGGCGGATGGGCGGACGGCTCGCGATCGTGGCCCCCGAGGGCCCGGCCCGGCGGATCTTCACGCTCACCCGGACCGACGGCTTCTTCACCCTCGCTACGACTCTCGACGAGGCGCTCGCGGCGCTCGCGGCCTGAGCGGCTACCGCGCCTCCGCCGCGGCGACGCACGCGGCGACCAGCTCACGGGTGAAGTCGGGGATGTCGGCGACGACCCTGCCCCACACCAGGTTGCCGTCGCGGAACGCCGGCTCGTCGATCCACTCGGCGCCCGCGTTGACGAGGTCGTCCTTGATGCCGAGCGAGCCGGTCGCGCGCGAGCCCACGATCCCCGCGGAGATCGCGACGCTGCCGCCGTGGCAGATGATGCCGATGGGCAGGCCGCGCGCATGGACGGCGCGCACCAGCGCGAGGATCGCCGCGTCGCGGCGCATCTTGTCGGGCGCCCAGCCGCCCGGGATCACCAGCCCGTCACCGCGGAGGCGTCGAACGGCTGCGGCGGTGACCTCCGCCTGCACCCGCAGGCCGCCCTTGCCGTGGTGGGGGTCGGTGTCCGAGCCGACGCTGATCACCGTCGCCCCCTCCTCCTGGAGGCGCATCACGGGGCACCCAGTACTCGAGATCCTCCACGCCGTCGGCGACGAGGACGGCATATGTCCGACCGGAGAGCCGCACGGGTCCGACTCTAGACCCGTGCGGCGTCCGCGGCCCTGACGGTACTGCCGTCAGCCGGTCAGGCGGAGACCTCCGCACGTGCCCGCGCATCGGCGGGCGATCCCTCGGGCCCGTTGAGGATCTGCGACAGGCGCAGAGCTCCGTTCAGCAGGTCGCGGTTGGTCTCGGCACTCTCGGGGATCACGCCGACCGAGGTCGCCAGATCCTTGTGCCAGCGCTGCATCTCCGCGCTGGGACGACGGTCGGGGTCGATCCTGACCATGTCGAGTACCAGAGCCATGAAACCGCGAACCGCGGCCCGTGGGTCGGGTCCTTGAGTCATACGCGAGCCTCCTTGCTCGACGAGCTGCCGTACCGGGACGATCCTGTCCCATACGGATCAGGTCGGCGGGCGGTGCTCCGACTTGAGCCCGGTGGCACCCCGCGGGTCGAGCGCGCGCAGCGTCGGGCCCCGTGAGATGCGGATGTGCGAATGGTGCCCCAGCACCTCACCGTCGGCCTGCACCGGAGCCGGCGCGTCGGCCCGGATCTCGAGGTCCACCGCGGCTCCTCCGTGCACCGTGGACCCGTCGGGCCGCAGCTCCCCGCCGCGCACGGCGCGCAGGGCCAGGCCACCCAGCTCGCCGGGCCGTATGCGGGTGAGCGCCACCCAGCCGATCCTCCCGTCGAAGGCCGCCCCCGGCACCAGATCGAGGGGCCGCGGCCCGAGGTAGGTGTAGGGCGAGCCGCAGGCCGCCAGCACCGAGGCGGCGTCGATCGGCGCGGCGCCGTCGGCGCTCACGTGGAGCCGCGGCTCCCGGCGGGAGCGCATGGTGGCGGCGATGGCGCCGAGCGCGAAGCCGGCGTGGCGCAGGCGCCGCTTGGTCCGTGGGCGCGCTTCGATCCACTCGACGGTGGCGGCGTCGATGCCCACCCCCGCGTTGATCGTGAAGGTGCGCGCGGGCCCCCGATCGACGCTCACACTGCCGAGGACCGTGTCGCGGATCGTGCCGCGCGCGAGGGCGGCCTCCAGCACGCCGAGCGCGCGCTCGGCCGTGGCCGGCCACCCGAGGGCGCGCGCGAAGACGTTGGCGTTGCCGCCGGGCATCGGGATCATCACGACCGGGCCCGCCCGCGAGGGCGCCCGCGGCCTCGGCGGCGGTGCCGTCGCCTCCCAGGGTCACGACCACCCGGGCGCCCTCCGCCGGCGGCCTGGCGGGCGAGCCGGCCGGCGTCGCCCGGTCCCGTCGTGGTCAGCGACCCATCGGAGCCCCAGGGGAGTGAGTACGCGGGTGATCTCCGCCCGCTGGGTCCGCCCGGCCCGCGTGGCGACCGGGTTGATGACCAGGGCCACCGGCTCGAGGCCGCTCACGCGTCCCCCATGGTGAGCTCCAGCCGGCTCAGGTAGGCGCCGATCAGCTGGGTCACCGTCATGTCGAACTCGGCCATCGGCATGTGGCGCGCCCCGGGGATGACCACCATCCGGGCCATCGGGAGCTCACGGGCCAGTTCCTCCGACATCCACGGCGGGGTGAAGGGATCGTCCGAGCCGACCATCACGAGCACCGGCACGCGCACCGCCCCGAGCCGCCCGCGCAGCTCGACGCTGCGGCAGGTCGCGTAGTCGGCCGCGAGCGTCCGGGGGCCGCACGCGTCGAGCGCCGCGCGGGCCTGCGCGGCCATCCGGGCGGACGGGTCGGCGAAGGAGCCCTCCACCAGCCGCTCGCGCTCGGCGGCGAAGTCATCGCGGGCCCGCGCGACGGTGGCGTCGGGTACCGGCAGGCGGGCGGCGCTCGACACGACCACCACGCCGTCGACGAGATCGGGTCGCCGGATGGCGATCTCGAGGGCGGCGGCTCCGCCCAGCGAGTGGCCCACCAGCACGCGCGGGCCCTCCACCGAGGCGATCGAGGCGGCGCAGGCGCCGGCCATCTCCTCGATGCCGGTCGCGGCCTCGCCCCGGGGACGGCCGGGCAGGTCGAGCGCCACCGACCCCTCGAGCCGGGCGCTCTGCAGCGCCCAGACGCGGTGGTCGCCTCCGGAGCCGTGGATGAGGATGGGCCGGGGAGCGCTCACCGGCCGATCGTAGACGGCGGGCCGAGGGGGTGTCTCTGGTAGCCTCGAAACGGTGGAGACCCTGCTCATCGCCTGCGATTTCGACGGCACGATCACCCAGCGCGACACCCTCCACCTGATCGTCGAGGCCTTCGGCACGCGCGGCCTCTGGGACAGCATCGAGCCGCGCCTGAGGGCGGGTGAGCTCACCCTCGAGCAGGCCATGCAGGAGGAGTTCGCGACCGTGCGGGCGACACCCGAGCAGGTGATCGAGCTCGTGCTGGCGCGAGGCCGGGCTGCGCCCCGGCCTCGAGGAGCTGGTGCGCTGGTCGCGCGGGCAGGGGCACCGCTTCATCGTCTTCTCGTCGGGATTCCGCACGGTGATCCAGACGACGCTCGACCACTGGGGTCTCGGCGACCTCGAGGTGGTGAGCCACGAGGCGCTCTTCACCCGGGACGGCTGCCGCCTGGTCTGGTCGGACCGGGGCGAGGCGTGCGCCGAGTGCGGCCGCCGCTGCAAGCGGCACGACCTGCGCCTGCGCCTGCGCGGCGAGCGCCTGGTCTACATCGGCGACGGCATCTCCGACCGCTGCGGAGCGCGTATGGCCGACGTGGTCTTCGCCCGCGACGACCTCGCCCGCGATCTCTCCGCGGACGGCCTCGCGCACATCCCGTTCGACGACTTCACCGAGGTGCGCGAATGGCTCCAGGCCGACGCGTCGCTGGCCGCATGAGCGCCACCGACGCAGGACGAGGCTCGTGGCGCGAGGTGACCCCGGCGGCCGAGTGGGGGGCGATGGAGGAGCGTGTGCTCGCCTTCTGGCGCGAGCGGCGCGTGTTCGCCCGCAGCCTGTCCGAGCGCGAGGGCCGCGAGCCGTTCGTCTTCTTCGAGGGCCCTCCGACGGCCAACGGCCGCCCCGGGTCGCACCACGTGCTCTCGCGGGTGTTCAAGGACATCTTCCCCCGCTTCCAGACGATGCGCGGCCGGTTCGTCGATCGCCGGGGCGGCTGGGACTGCCACGGGCTGCCGGTCGAGATCGAGGTCGAGAAGCGGCTGGGGATCTCGGGCAAGCCCCAGATCGAGGCGTACGGCATCGCCGAGTTCAACGCGCTCTGCCGCGAGTCGGTGGTCACCTACCTCGACGAGTGGGAGCGGCTGACCGAGCGGATCGGCTTCTGGATCGACACCGACCGCGCCTACCGCACGATGGACACCGACTACATCGAGAGCGTCTGGTGGAGCCTCGCCGAGCTGTACCGGCGCGGCCTCCTCTACCGCAGCGGCAAGGTCGTGCCCTACTGCCCGCGCTGCGGCACGGCGCTCTCCAGCCACGAGGTCGCCCAGGGCTACCAGGACGTGGACGACCCCTCGGTCTACGTGCGCTTCAAGCTGACCGACGCCGACGAGTCGCTCCTCGTCTGGACCACCACCCCGTGGACGCTGCCGGCCAACCAGGCCGCCGCCATCCACCCGGATGTGACCTACGCCGCCGTCGAGCACGGCGACGAGACGCTGATCCTGGCCGAGCCCCTCGTCACGGCGGTGCTCGGTGAGGGCGCCCGCCCCTCGCGGCTCTTCCCGGGCTCCGAGCTGATCGGGCGCGAGTACTCCCCGCCGTTCCCGTTCATCGAGGGCGCCCACCGCGTGGTCGATGCCGATTTCGTCACCACCAGCGATGGCACGGGCATCGTCCACATCGCCCCCGCCTTCGGCGAGGACGACATGGCGACCGCGCGCCGCCACGATCTGGGCGCGCCCAACCCGGTCGGCCCGGACGGGCGCTTCACCGACGCGGTGGGCCCCTGGGAGGGCCGCTGGGTCAAGGAGGCCGACCCCGACCTGATCGACGACCTCGCCGGCCGCGGCCTGCTGCTGCGCTCGGAGATCCACCACCACTCCTATCCCCACTGCTGGCGCTGCGGCACCCCGTTGCTCTACTACGCCAAGCCCTCCTGGTACATCCGCACCACCGACGTGCGCGAGCGCATGCTCGAGCTGAACGCGAAGATCGGCTGGCACCCCGAGCGGGTGCGCGACGGGCGCTTCGGCAAGTGGCTGGAGGGCAACGTCGACTGGGCGATCTCCCGCGACCGCTACTGGGGCACGCCCCTGCCGCTCTGGCGCTGCGGCGATTGCGACACCGTCGAGGCCGTGGGCTCGTACGCGGAGCTGCGCGAGCGCTCCACCACCCCGCTCCCGGACGGCTTCGACCCGCACCGGCCCTTCGTGGACGACGTGGCCCTGACCTGCTCCTGCGGCGGCGCGATGCACCGCGAGCCGGAGGTCGTGGACGTCTGGTTCGACAGCGGCGCGATGCCCTTCGCCCAGGACCACCACCCGTTCGCCACCGGCGGCGACCTGACCGGCCGCGCACCGGCCGACTTCATCTGCGAGGCCCTCGACCAGACGCGCGGCTGGTTCTACTCGCTGCTGGCCGAGAGCACGCTGCTCTTCGACGAGACGGCCTACCGCAACGTGGTCTGCCTCGGGCTGATCCTCGACGCCGACGGCCAGAAGATGAGCAAGAGCAAGGGCAACGTGATCGAGCCCTGGACCGTGCTCGACCGCCAGGGCGCCGACGCCTTCCGCTGGTACCTGCTCACCGCCCAGAGCCCGTGGGACTCGTTCCGCTTCAGCCTGGAGGCGGTGGACGACGCGATGCGCCGGTTCCTGCTGACCCTCTGGAACACGCACTCGTTCCTGGTGACCTACGCCTCGCTGCCCGACGGCTGGACCCCGGGGGGAGCTCCGGCGCCCGGGGCGCTGCGCCCGATCGACCGCTGGATCCTCTCGCGGCTCGACGGCACCACCACCGAGGTCACCGAGCGCCTGGACGCCTTCGATGCGACGGGTGCCGGGCGGGCCATCGAGGCCTTCACCGACGATCTGAGCAATTGGTACGTCCGGGCCTCGCGGCGGCGCTTCTGGGGCGGCAGGCGGGGCGCGGACGACGCGGCCGACGGCTCGCGCGCCGATGCCGACGCCGCGTTCGCCACCCTGCACGAGTGCCTGTCGACCGTCGCCCTGCTCGTCGCCCCCTTCTGCCCGTTCGTCGCCGAGGAGATGCACGGCACGCTGGTGGCCGACCACGACCCCTCCGCGCCCGAGAGCGTCCACCTGGCCGACTGGCCCGCGCCCGGCGACCGGCACGACCCCGCCCTCGAGGCCGCCATGGCGGCGGCCCGCGAGGCGGTCGCCGTGGGCCGCGGCGCTCGCGCCGAGGCCAAGCTCAAGGTGCGCCAGCCCCTCGCGGAGGCCGTCGTCGCCTGCCCGGCGGGAGTGGCCGAGCAGATCGCCACCCTGGTCGACCTGGTCTCGGAGGAGCTCAACGTCCGCGCGGTGCGCTTCGTCACCGACCCGGGCGAGCTGGTGGAGGTGACCCTCAAGCCCAACTACCGCCGTCTCGGCCCCCGCTTCGGCGCGCGCATGCCCGCCGTGGCCGCCGCGGTCGCGGGCCTGCCCCCCGCCGAGACCGCCCGGGCGCTCGACGCCGGCGAGCTGGTGGAGATCACCGTCGACGGGGAGGTCTCCCCTCTCGAGTCGGAGGACCTCCTGCGTGAGGCCCGGCCCTCCGAGGGGTACGCCGTCGGCCAGGACGCGGCCCTCGCCGTGGGCCTCGCGACCGAGATCACCCCCGAGCTGCGGCTCGAGGCGCTGGCGCGGGAGATCGTGCACGCCGTGCAGGGCGCCCGCCGTACGGCCGGGCTGCGGGTGGAGGAGCGCATCGTGCTCCACCTCGACGGCTCGGGCCTGATCCGCGAGGCCATCGACGCCCACCGGCCCTCGATCTCGTCGGAGACCCTCGCGGTGCGTCTGTCCGTCGGGCACGGCGCGCCCTTCGCCGGCCTGCTCCACGAGGAGCACGTCCTCGACGGGGAGCCTTTCGCGCTCCGGCTGGATCGGGCAGACACGCGGGCGTGAGAAGCCGGAACGTCCGCCGTGCCGCCGCCGCCGGCGCGGCCATCGCCCTGCTCGCCGCCGCCGCGCCGGCCTCGGCGGCGGTGAAGGTCTTCTTCCCCCGGGGAGAGCAGCTGGTCGCGGTCGACCGCCCCGGCGCCACGGCCGAGGACGCCCTGCGCGCGCTGTTGCGCGGGCCGACCGCCGAGGAGCGCCGAGCGGGTTTCCGCACCTACATCCCGCGCGGTACGGCGGTCCGCACCGTGAAGCGGGCCGGCGGACGCGTGACGGCCGACTTCGGCGCGAAGATCATGCAGGGACTGAACGCCGAGGGCCTCAACGCCCGGCTCACGCAGATCGTCTTCACGGCCACGGGCGTGCCGCAGGTGACCTCGGCGAAGGTGCTGATCAACGGCGGCACCGTGCTCGGGGTCTTCCCCGGCATCGACGCCAGCGTCCCGCTCACCCGCACGAGCCTGCAGACCCCCAAGGGGCCCGCCCCGACGGCGCCTCCGCCCAGCACCGGCACCCCGAGCGCCGACACCGCGGGGCTGCAGCAGCGGTTGGCCGACCTGGGCTTCCTGCCCTCCGACGCGGTCGACGGCCGGCTCGGCCCGCGCACCACCACCGCGGTGATCGCGTTCCAGAAGTGGGCGCGGCTCGGGCGCGACGGCGTCGCCGGCCCGGCCACGCTCACCGCCCTCGCGACCGCGGCCCGTCCCGCGCCGGTCAGCGCCGGCGGGCTCGGCCGGCGCGTCGAGCTGCTGCTCGACCGCCAGGTGGCGCTGGCGATCGAGAACAACGCCGTCGTGCGCGTGATCCACATCTCCTCCGGCGCCTCGGCCACGCCCACCCCTCCCGGTTCGTACGCCGTCACCCGCAAGGAGGCGCGCTCCTGGTCGGTGCCCTTCCAGGTGTGGCTCCCCTACGCCGCCTACTTCGTCGGGGGCATCGCCTTCCACGAGTACCCGGAGGTGCCCGTGGCGCCCGCATCGCACGGCTGCGTGCGGCAGACCTCGTTCGACGCCAAGTGGCTCTTCGACTTCCTCGCCGTGGGGACGCCGGTGCGCGTCCTGGCCACCTCGTGAGCCCTCGCCGCACCGCCGCCGGTCTGGCCCTCGCCCTCGTCGCGGTCCTTCCGGCCGCCGCGGGCGCCGCGCCGGCGACGATCACGCCGGGCACCCTGACCGTCGCGCTCAACATGCCGAGCGACGGATTCCAGGTGGGCGCCGTCCGGGGCCGTGAGGTGGTCGCCGCGCGCGGCTACGAGATCGACCTCGCCGAGGCGGTGGGTGCGAAGCTCGGCCTGGACGTCACCTTCGTCCAGGAGCCCCGCTTCGGGAGCCTCCTGGCGGCCGGCGCCACGCCCTGGGACCTGGCGCTCGCCCAGGTCAGCGCCACCGATGCGCGCCGGACCGCCGTCGATTTCAGCGTGCCCTACCTGACGGCCGACCAGGGCGTGCTGCTCGGCCTCGCGACGGTCGAGCGCCCCACCACGATCGCCGAGCTCGCCGCGCTGCGGCTCTGCGCTCAGAAGGACTCGACCGGCGCCGACCTGATCGCCACCACCATCCGGCCCGCCGCCGCCCCGCTGCTGCCGGCGAGCACCATCGTGCTGACCCGCGGCCTCATCAGCGGCCGCTGCCAGGCCGTGGTCTACGACGCCCCCGGGCTCGCGAGCCTCCGGGCCCAGGTGCCGACGCGCTACGGCCCGTTCGCCGGCGTCATCCGCACCGGCGAGAGCTACGGAGCGGTCTTCGCCAAGGGCAGCCGCCTGCGGGGTCCCGTCAACCGGGCGATCGCGGCGCTGCGCAAGGACGGCACGCTGCGCGCGCTCGGCACCCGCTGGCTCACCTCCGACCCGGCGACGCTCCCCGTCCTGCGGTAGGAGCGTCTCCCGGGCGGTCGGTCAGCCCCCGTAGCCGCCCCAGGTCGCGGCGCGCGCGCCCAGCATCACGTCGTCGTCGGCCCGCAGGCGCGACCAGACGCGCTCCGGGTCGATGTCCACCCGCTCGAGGATGCCCGGCAGGTCGAGGACCATCTTCGCGTCGTCGATGCGCAGGCCGACGATCTTGCCGTCACCGCGCACGATCGTGACGCCCTCCTCGGCGCGGTCGGCGGTCATCTTCGCGAAGGGCTGGACGTTGCCGAGGCGGAAGTAGATGGCGGGCATGGGGGGTCCTCAGGGTCGGGGCTCAGGGATGTGGGCGGCGACGGCCGCCTCCAGGCGCTTCGGCTTCACGGCGCCGGCGATGCGCTCCACCGGCAGGCCGTCGCGGAACAGGATCACGGTCGGAAGCGAGAGTACGTCGTGGCGGCCGGCCGCGCGCGGCTCGGCGTCAACGTTGACGCGCGCCACGACCATCCGCCCGGCGTACCGGGAGGCGAGATCGATGATGGTGGGCTCCATCTTCTTGCACGGCGCGCACCACGGCGCCCAGAAGTCCACCAGCACGGGCGGCCCGCCATCGCGGATCCGCGTCGTCCCATTCGGCGTCGGTCAGCTCGATCGGCACGCCACCCGTGCCGCTCATGCGCGGATGGACACCGACATGCCGACCGCGACCTGCTCGAAGAGCTCCTCGACGTCCGGGATGTGCATCCGCATGCAGCCGTGGCTCGCGGCGTAGCCGATGGACGAGTCGGCGTAGGTCCCGTGGATGCCGATCGCCGGAGCGGTCGTGCCGATCCAGCGGGTGCCGAGCGGGTTGCCCGGGCCGGCCGGGATGCTGCTCAGCTCGGCCGCCCAGGGCGAGTCCGGCGGGTACCAGACCGGATCGACCTGCTTGTCGTTGATCGTCGTACTCGCCGGTCGGCGTCGGGTAGGCCGGCTGACCGACGGCGATGCCGTAGGTCTTCCAGACCCGGCCGTTGCGGATCAGGCGCAGCTTGCGCTGGCCGATGTTCACCACGATCCGCCCGATCATGGCGGTGCGCGTGCGGGCGTCCACCACGCCGGTGATCGGCAGGTCGTAGCGCTTCTGGTAGCGCGAGACCGACTTCACCGTGACGGCGTCGAGCCGGCCGCTGAGCTTCGCCTTCTTGGGATAGACCTTGGCCTCGCGCAGGCGCTCCTGCAGCGAGACGACGTCGGCGCCCTTGGCCCCGACGGCCAGGTCGGCGGCGCCGAACTCCTCGGAGCTGTTGACGTTGACGACGGTGGTCTGGCGGGCGAGGTTGCCGGCCCGGTCGCGCACCGAGACCGTGATCCGGTTGCGGCCCTGCGGCAGCGTGCCGACCGAGAGGGCGAAGCGCTTGCCGTCGACCTCGAGGGCGCTGGTGGTGCCCGCCGCCGCCTCGCCGTAGCTCGCCTCGAGCTCGGCGGGGGTGGTGGCGTCGCGACCCTTGGCGGTGGTCACCGACCGGCCGTTCACCGAGGCGCTGAAGGTGAGGTTGCGCGGGCTGTCGGAGGCGATCGACCCGTAGACCAGGGGCTGGTCGGTCTCGGTGAGCTGCTCGCCCGCCGCGGGGGACGAGAGGGCCAGATCCGGCGCGGTGGTGTCCACCGTGACCGACCGGCGCCGAGTCGACGGTGTTGCCGGCGGCGTCCTCACCGGTGATGGTGGTGGCCACACGGCCCTCGGGAAGCTTCGCCACCGCCTGCCAGGTGCCGTCGGGCGCCGCCATGGCACCCGCGACGCCGTCCTTGTGGGAGACCGTGACGGCTGTGCCGGGCTCGGCGGTGCCCGCTGAACTTGACGGCGCGGCGGGCCACCAGGCCCCCGGTCTCGGGCGAGGCGACCGCGAGCTTCGGGGCCGCCGTGTCCACGTCGAAGTCCCAGCTGCGCGAGACCGTGCGCGCGAAGACGTTGCTGCTGCGGAAGCGGACGTCCACCGAGTGGGTCCCGTCGGGGAGCTTCGCCGGCGCGACCAGGGTGAGCCGGCCGTCGGAGCCGCGGACACCCGCGGTGGCGTCGCGTCCGTCCACGCGGACGCGCAGGTCGCCGAGACGGGCCCCCTCGGGCACCTCGAAGGCGATCGTCGGGCGGGCGTCGGAGACACGGCGCTGCCGGGCGCCGGCACGGTGGCGGTCACCGTGGGCCGCTCGACGAGCTGCCAGACGGCGAACGCCAGGGCCACGAGGAGGGCCACGGCGGCGATCGCGAGGGTGATGACGCCCCCGCGACGAGAGCCCAGAACCTGCACTTCCAACCTCCGGACGGACCCCCGGGACCCTAGCAGCGACGGCGGCTGCGACCCGGGCGCGGGTCATCTGCAACTTGAAGGAAGATTCACCGCCCGCGGGGCGTTTCCCTTTACGGATTGTTCATCGGATGGCAGCCCTTCGTTCACGCGCTGTGGCCGACATTGCCGCTCATGACCGGTGACGAACGCATCGCACTCCTCCTCGCCGCCCGGCTCCTCGAGAGCGGCGTGGTCCTGGAGAGCCTCGAGCTCGGTGACCAGGGGGGCACGTGAACGTCGCCCTGACCCTCACCGACCGCCTGCGGCGCGTCGCCGGCAGCCCCGACGAGTCCCGCGAGATCATCGCCTCGCTCCGCGCCGCCGCCGGGAGCCCGTCGAGGTCTGAGCGCGCCCCCGGGGCCGGGCCCGGGGTCTACTGTGGAGGGGTGATCGCCCCCGCGCATGCTCGGCCGCCGCGGACCCCGCGGTCTCCGCTGTCGGGCTGGGCACGATGGGGATGTCGGAGGGCTCTACGGCCCGAGCGACGACGATGCGGGCGTGGCGACGATCCGTCACGCGATCGGGCTCGGGCGTGAGCCTGATCGACACCGCCGACGTGTACGGCGCCGCGGGCCACAACGAGATGCTCGTGGGGCGCGCCCTCGTGGGCCTGCGGGACCGGGTCGTCCTCGCCACCAAGACCGGCCTGGTGCAGTCGGCAGGCGGCCTCGCCGTGGACGGCCGCCCCCAGCGCATCCGCAGGGCGCTGGAGGAGTCGCTGCGGCGGCTGCGGGTCGATCACGTCGATCTCTACTACCTGCACCGCGTCGACCCCAAGGTGCCCGTCGAGGAGTCGGTCGGCGCGATGGCCGACCTGGTCGGTGCGGGCCTGGTGCGCCACCTCGGGCTGTCGGAGGTCGGCCCGGCCACGCTGCGACGCGCCCACGCCACCCACCCGATCGCGGCGGTGCAGTCGGAGTACTCGCTCTGGACGCGCGATCCCGAGGAGCGGCTGCTGCCGGTCATGCGCGAGCTGGGCGTGGCGCTCGTCGCCTTCAGCCCGCTCGGCCGCGGGTTCCTGGCCGGGGCCCTCGGGCCGGCCGGAGAGCTCGCCGAGGACGATCTGCGCCGCGGCTGCCCCGCTTCCAGGGCGGGAACCTCGCGCGCAATCTCCCGACTCGCGGAGCGGGTCGCGGAGGTTGCGCGGCGGCACGGCGTCGCGCCGGCCCAGATCGCGCTGGCGTGGGTGCTCGGCCGCGGCGCCGACGTCGATCCCCATCCCGGGCACCCGGCCCGGGAGCACGTGGAGGCCAACGTCGCCGCAGCCGCGCTGGAGCTCGACGACGACGACCGTCGCCGCCTGGAGGACCCGGCCCTCGCCCCCGTCGGGGAGCGCTATCCCCCCGCCCTGATGGACCTCCTCGATCCCGAGGTGCGCCCCCCCGGGGCCTAGACTCCCGACGTGGCCGGGGACGCTCCCACCAACGCCGAGATCGCCGACCGGTTCGCCCTGCTCGGCGACCTGCTGGAGATCGAGGGCGCCGTCCGCCACCGGGTGCTGGCCTACCGCCGCGCGGCGGCGCGGGTGCGCTCCACCCCCGCGCTCGGTCGCCGACGATGGCGCTCGCCGGGCGCGCCGATGGAGCTGCCGGACATCGGCACCACGCTCCAGTCGAAGATCGTCGAGCTGACCGAGACCGGCCGGATCGCGGCCCTGGACGCAATCCGCGAGCGGATCCCCGAGGGGCTCGCCGCGATCGCGGGGCTCGAGGGCATCGGGCCCAAGCGCGCCGTGGCGCTCTGGCGCGATCTCGGCGTCACCGACCTCGATCAGCTCGCCGCCGCCGTGGCCGAGGACCGCCTCGGGGATGTCGCCGGGTTCGGTCCGGCGACCCGCGACCGGCGTCGCCGAGCAGCTCGCCCAGCGCGCCGAGCGGGGCGGCGACGCACGCCGAGCGCGATGCCCCTCGGGCAGCGCGCTGCCGCTCGCCGAGGAGATCGCCGCCGACCTGCGGGCCGCGGTGCCCGGCGCGCGGGTCGAGGTGGCGGGCAGCCTGCGGCGGGGCCGCGAGTCGGCCCACGACATCGACCTCGTGGCGGCGCTGCGACGACCGGCGGCGCCCTGCAGGACGCGCTCGCCGCCCACCCGGCCGTCGAGCGCGTGCTGGCGCGCGGGGACACCGGCATCGCGGTCGCCACGCACGTCGGCGATGCGGGTGGAGCTGGCGGTCGGGCCCGCCGGCGTCCTTCGGCAACCTGCTGCAGCACGCCACCGGCTCGGCCGCCCACAACGTGCGCCTGCGCGAGCTGGCCGTGCGCCGCGGCCTGTCGGTCTCCCAGCACGGCATCGCCGGCGCCGGACGGCGTGACCGCCACGGCCGCCGACGAGGACGAGGTCTACGCCGCCCTCGGCCTCGCTCCGATCCCGCCCGGAGCTGCGCGAGGACGCCGGGGAGATCGAGGCCGCCCAGGCCGGCCCCCTCGAGCCCGCTGGTCACGCTCGCGGACATCCGCGGCGAGCTGCACGCGCACACCACCTGGAGCGACGGCACCCTCGAGCGTGGCCGAGATGGTCGAGGCCGCCCGGGCGCGCGGCTACGCCTACCTCGCGATCAGCGACCACTCGAAGAGCCTCGCGATGGCCGGCGGGCTCGACGCCGACCGGGTGCACCGCCAGTGGGAGGAGATCGACGCCGAGAACGCCCGCCGCGCCGACATCACGGTGCTGCGCTCGACCGAGGTCGACATCCTGGCCGACGGCCGCATCGACTTCGACGACGAGCTCCTGGCCGGCTTCGACTGGGTCACCGCGAGCATCCACTCCGCGCTGACCCAGGACGCGGAGCGCATCACGGCCCGCGTGCTCGCGGCCGTCGAGAACCCGTTCGTCGACGCCATCGGCCACCCCACGGGGCGGATGCTGGACCGCCGCGCCCCGGCGCCGATCGACATCGACCGCCTCGCCGCGGCCGCGGCCCGCACCGGCACCTTCCTCGAGATCAACGCGCCAGCCCCGGCGCCTCGACCTCGACTCGCAGATGGCCCGGACGGCGCTGGCGGCGGGCGCGCGCATCGTGATCGGCTCCGACGCCCACTCGGCCGAGGCTCTCGGCTACGTGCGCTTCGGCGTCCTGCTCGCCCGCCGCGCCGGGGCGCGGCGCGGATCAGGTCGGCAACGCCTGGGAGTGGCCGGCGCTCGCGGCCGACCCGGGCGGAGCGCCTACGGGCGGCGGGGCACTACTGAGCCAGGAAGCGCAGCACCCACAGGGCCCCGGGCGGGCCCGGCACCTCGACGTCGGCCGCCTCGCGGACCGCGGGGGGCACCTCGCCGGCCGCCACGGCCACCGCCACCGACAGGTCGAGCGCCCCCTCGGTGGTCATCGCCCGCAGCGCCCTCCAGGCGTCGGCGTCGGTGCGGTCGTCGCCGATGTACATCGCCACCCGCGCTCCCGAGTCGCGCAGCAGCGCCCGCACGGCGGTGCCCTTGTCGACCGCCACCGGCGGGCGCACCTCGAGCACCTCGCGGCCCGGGCGTCGGGACGAGCCCGCGATCGAGCGCCTCCGACGCGATCTGGGCCAGCATCAGCCGGGCCGCCTCGGGGTCGCGCGCTCCGCGCGCGTGGATGCTGAGGGTCGCGCCCTTGGGCTCCATGCGCAGGTCGCCGGCCTCGAGGCGCTCGGCGGGCCAGGCGTCGACGAACTCGGCGATCGCGCCCGAGGTGCTCCGCCGACGCCCGCCGCGAGGCCGATCTCCCCGTCGACGTGCTGGATCTCCATGCCGTGATTGCCGGCGTAGGCGCACCCGTCCATGGCGACGATGCGGCGGGCGTCGGCGAGGCCCGCGCCCGCTGACGAACCCGAGCAGGCGGCAGCGCTCGCGCAGCACCAGCAGGGTCTCGCGCACGCCCGTCCAGCAGCCGGGCGTCCTCGGGCCGCGGCACGATCGGGGCGAGGGTGCCGTCGACGTCGCAGAGCACGGCGGCGTCGGCGATCCGGGAGCGGAGGGGCTCGAGGACATCCTCGATGCGCCGATCGGAGACGGTCACGGCGATCGACCCTAGCACCGCGTCCCCGGCCCCGGCCGGGCGTCTCGGGGCCCTCGCGGCGATCGGCCTCGCCTCGGGGCTGTTCGCCTCCCTCTTCGGGGTGGGCGGCGGGATCATCGTGGTGCCTCTGCTGATCGGGCTGCTGGCCTACGACGCCCGCGCCGCGACGGCGACCTCCCTGGCGGCGATCATCTTCACCGCGTCCTTCGGCGCGATCGCCCACGGCGCGCTCGGCAACGTGGACTGGGGCACGGCGGTGCTCGTCGGCGTGCCCGCCATGGCCGGGGTCGCCCTGGGCCTGGCCGTGAAGGCGCGCGTCTCCACCCGCGCCCTCACCTACGGCTTCGCGGCGCTCCTGGTGGCCGTGGCGATCGAGATGCTGGTCTCGTGATCGGCGACGTGCGCCCTGGTGATCCTGCTCGGCGTCGCCGCGGGGGCCGTCGCCGGGATGTTCGGCGTGGGCGGCGGCATCATCTTCGTGCCGACGCTCACCCTCGTGCTCGGCCTCGGCCAGCTCGAGGCCGAGGCCACCTCGCTGCTGGCCATCGTCCCCGTCGCCGTCTTCGGCTCGTGGCGTCAGACGCGCACGGGCACCGTCCGCTGGCGCGACGCGACCGTGATCGGCCTGGTGTCGGTGGTCAGCGCCGTCGCCGGGGCGCTGCTCGCCGACATCGCCCCCGAGCGGCTGCTCCGCACCGGGTTCGCGATCCTCCTGCTCATCACCGCGGCGCGGCTGGTGGCCACCGCGCGCCGGAGCCCCGCCCCGCCGGCCTCCGCCTAAGGGGCGAGCAGGCTCTGCGCGGCGCCGCGGCAGGCGTCGAGCAGCGGCGAGGCCATCAGGGAGATGCACGATCACCGCGAGGCCCGAGGTGACGGTGGCGATGCCCACCGGGCCGGGGATCGCCGAGCACCTTGCGCGGGCCGCCCTCGGGGCCGGGCGCCCACATGACGGTGACCACGCGCAGGTAGTAGCCGAGGCTGATCATGCTGCCGACCGCGCCGACGACGGCCAGCCAGGTCATGTCGGCCTCGACGGCCGAGCCGAAGAGCAGGAACTTGCCGACGAAGCCCGCCAGGGGCGGGAAGCCCGCGAGCGACAGCATGGCGATGGTCATGACGACGCCGATCACCGGGCGCGCGCGGCCGTAGCCGTCGAGCGCGGCGAGCGTGTCGCCGTCCTCCACCTCGCGCTCGCGGATGATCACGACCGCGAAGGCCGCCATCGTCATCGCGCCGTAGGCGAGCAGGTAGTAGAGGGTGGCCTCGGCGCCCTGGATGCTGCCGGCGGCGACGCCGATCAGCAGGTAGCCGGCCTGCGCCACGCTCGAGTAGGCCAGCATCCGCTTCATGTTGGTCTGCACCAGGGCGGCGATGTTGCCGACGGCGATGCTCGCCACGGCGATCGCGCCGATCGCGACCGACCAGTCGTCCTGCAGGTCGGGCAGCACGCCCGAGAAGATCCGCAGGAAGGCGGCGAAGGCGGCGGCCTTGGTGGCGGTGGACATGAAGGCGGTGACCGTGGTCGGGCGCGCCCTCGTAGACGTCGGGCGTCCACATGTGGAACGGCGCGGCCGAGGCCTTGAAGGCGAGGCCGGCGGCGATCAGCGCCATCGCGGCGATCACCAGCGGCTCGTCGGTGAACGAGGTGCCGCGCAGCTGCTCGCCGATCGCCGACAGCTGGGTGGAGCCGGTGGCCCCGAACAGCAGCGCGAGGCCGTAGAGCAGCACCGACGCGCCGACCGCGCCCGGTGATCAGGTACTTGAGGCCGCTCTCGAGCGACTTCTCGCGCCAGACCTCCAGCGCGCAGAGCACGTAGAGGGCCACCGAGAGGATCTCGATGCCCAGGAAGATCGTGATCAGGTCGCCCGCGCCGGCGACGAGCATCATCCCGGTCACCGAGACGAGGATCAGCGCCGACGTACTCGCCGCGGCGGTCCACGGCGGCGGGCTCGCGCCAGGCCAGGCAGGATCGTGAGCAGGGCCGCCGAGAGGAAGATCAGGTTCATCAGCGCGCTGAAGCGGTCGGCGCGCAGGCCGCCGCCGAACGCCTCCAGGCGGTCGTCCCAGAGCACGACCGACATCACCATCGCCGCGACGATGCCGGCCATGCCCACCAGGGCGGGGCCGTGGCGCCGCGCGAGGCGGCCCGGCAGCAGGCCGACGGCGAGGGCGGTGGTGGCCGCGCCCGCGGTGATCAGCAGGGGCGTGGAGGCGACGACGTTGAGGCTGCTCACGGGGTCGCCTCGGTCGGCGCGGTGGTGGTCTCGGGAACGGGGTCGCCCGGCAGCGGCAGGGCGTCGGCGGGCGGGTTGGGCTCGACGACGGCGCGGATCTGGTCGGCGGGCCGCCCGGCCGCGACCTGGGCCGGCGCGACGGCGCGCTCGATGCTGGCCGTGGTCGCGCCGACGATGGCCTTCGGGCCAGAGGGCGATGAAGAGCATCGCCGGCGACCAGGGGCAGCAGGATCGCGAGGTCGCGCACGCGCAGCTCGGCCTTCGAGGCCATGCCGCCGCGCCGCGGGCCGTTCATCGCGCTCTGGTAGAGGCGCAGCATGTAGACGGCGGCGTAGACGATGCCGATGCAGGCGAGCACCGCGAGCCAGACGTGCTGGCGGAAGACGCCCGTGAGGATCAGGAACTCGCCGGCGAACGAGTTGGAGCCGGGGATGGCCAGCGAGGCCATCGCCACGATCAGGAAGACGCCGGCCAGGCGCGGCGCGCCGTCGGCCAGGCCGCCGATGCCGTCGATGCGGTCGTCGGGGGCGGTGCGGTTGATGATCGCGACGATCGCGAAGGCGGCGGCCACGACGATGCCGTGGTTGACCATCTGCAGCACCGCGCCCTGCGCCGGCCTGCACGTCGAAGGCGACGATGCCGAGGACGATGAAGCCCAGGTGGGCGAGGCTGGAGTAGGCGACCAGCAGCCGCATCGTCGGGGCGCGCCAGGCCAGCAGCGAGCCGTAGGCGATGCCCGACCACCGCGAGCACGCCGATCGGGATGGCGAAGCGGTCGGCGCCCTCGGGGAAGAGCGGCACGCCGATCCGCAGGAAGCCGTAGACGCCGGCCTTGCTCATCACGGCCGCCAGCAGGCCCGGTCACCAGGATCGGCGCGACGCGGTAGGCGTCGGGCAGCCAGGCGTGGAAGGGCCACAGGGGCAGCTTGATCGCGAAGGCGAGGGCGAAGCCGGCGAAGAGCCAGGTGCTCTGGGTGTCGGTGAAGGCGACGCCGGCCAGGTCGCGGATCGAGAAGGTGAACTGCCCGGTGATGTCCTGGGCCACGAAGGCCGTCGCCAGGATCGACACCAGCATCAGCAGGCTGCCGACCATCGTGTAGATGACGAACTTGCGTGGTGGCCCGCGCCCGGCCCTCGCCGCCCCACATCCCGATGAGGAAGTAGAACGGGATGAGCATGGCCTCCCAGAAGACGTAGAAGAGCACCAGGTCGCCGGCCGCGAAGAGGCCGAGCAGGCCGGCCTCGGCCAGCAGCAGCATCGCCAGGAAGGCGCGCGGGCGCTCGGGCAGGCGCCAGCAGGCGGCGACGATCGCCAGGAGGAAGATGCGCGGCCGTGAGGGCGAGGAGCCACAGCGAGATGCCGTCCACGCCCACGTCCCAGGAGAGGCCGGCCTGCTCGGCCCAGTCGACGTGGTCGACGAACTGCAGGCCGGCGGCGTCGCGGTCGAAGATGCCGACCAGGATCGCCACCAGCACGAGCGGTGCCGCCGGCGGTGAGGATCGCGTGGATCCGCGCCTGCACGGCGCCGCCCGGGCCCTCGGGCACGAACAGCATCGACAGCGCGCCGAGGAGCGGCAGGAGCACGATGGCGCGAGACCCAGGGCATCAGCGCATCACCAGGCTGAAGATGACGCCGACGGCCACGACGCCGGCGACCATCGCGAAGACGTAGGCGCGCACGAGGCCGGTCTGGAGCACCCGCAGGCCGCGGCCCGTGTCGATGCACCCCGCGGACGACGCCCTCGAGCGAGCCCTGCACGCCGTAGCGCTCGACGCCGTTGGTGAGCGCGTCGCCGAGATCGCGACCGGGCTGGATGAACGCCTCCTCGTAGACCTCGTCGAAGCGGTACTGGTCGTCGAGCAGGGCCCGCGCGGCCGGCGCCTTCCCGGCGAGGCGCAGGCGCCGCTCGGGGTCGGCCACGAAGATCCACTAGGCCAGGCCGATGGCCAGCACGGCGAGTGCCGACGCTGACCACGACTGACGAGCCACTCGGCGCCCGTGGTCGCCTCGAAGCCCGGGTCGGCGAGCAGGACCGGCTCGAGCCAGTCCTTCAGCAGGTGCCAGCCACCCGGCACCTGGATCAGTCCGCCGACGGCGGCGAGCACGGCGAGCACGGCGACCGGGGCCGACATCGCCCAGCCCGGGTTGTGGGGGGCGTGCGTGGTAGCCGCCCTCGGGCTCGGGGCCCCAGAAGGCCCGGAAGAAGAGGCGGAACATGTAGAAGGCCGTCAGCCCGGCGCCGACGATGCCCGACGACCGCGAGGATCCTCGCCGAGCGTGCCCGCGTCCATGGCCGTGGCCAGGATCTCGTCCTTGCTGAAGAAGCCCGAGAAGGGCGGGATGCCGGCGATGGCCAGGCAGCCCACCAGCACGGCGACGTGCGTGAGGCGCAGGTGGCGCCGCAGGCCGCCCATGCGGTCGAGGCTCTGCTCGCCGGCGAGCGCGTGGATCGCGATGCCGACGGCGAGGAAGAGCAGCGCCTTGAAGAAGGCGTGGGTGAGGAAGTGGAACATCGAGCTGTCGTACGCCCCGAGGCCCGCGCCCATGATCATGTAGCCGATCTGGCTGACGGTGCTCCAGGCGAGGACGCGCTTGATGTCCACCTGCACCAGGGCGATCGTCGCGGCCATCAGCAGGGTCGACCGCGCCGGTCACGGCCACGATGTCGCCCGCGATAGGGCGCGAGCTCGTAGAGCACGTTGCAGCGCACGATCATGTAGACGCCGGCCGTCACCATCGTGGCGGCGTGGATCAGGGCGCTGACCGGGGTCGGGCCCTCCATGGCGTCGGGCAGCCAGGTGTGGAGCGGGATCTGCGCGCTCTTGGCCGCGGCGCCGACGAACAGCAGCAGGGCGACCGCCGTGGCGACGCCGGTGTCCATGCCCGAGCTCGCCCGGGCGCGGCGGCGAAGACCTCGCCGTAGTCGAGCGTGCCGAGCTCGCGCACCAGCAGGAAGGCCGCGAGCACCATGCCGATGTCGCCGATCACGTTGACCACGAACGCCTTCTTGGCGGCGGCGACGGCCGACGGGCGGTCGTAGTAGTAAGCCGATCAGCAGGTAGCGAGGCGAGGCCGACCAGGCCCCAGCCGACGATCAGGAAGAAGAAGTTGGCGGCCTCGACCAGCAGCAGCATCGCGAAGAGGAAGAAGCCCATCTCCGCGAAGAAGCGCCGGTAGTCGCGGTCGTGCTCCATGTACTCGGTCGAGTAGAGGACGATCAGCGAGCCGACGCCGGTGATGACCAGCATCATCAGCACCGAGAGCGGGTCGATCTGGAGCGCGAGGTCGATCGACAGGCCGTCGGTCTGCGACCCAGTTCCAGAGGGTCGCGATCTCCAGGCGGTCCTCGGCGTCGCGGCCGAGCATCGTGACGAAGATGATCGCCGTCAGCACGAAGGCGACGGCCGGCAAGCCGACCCCGAGCGACGCGCGTGAGGCGGCGGTCGGGCTCGCCCGGCCACAGCGACAGGATCGACGCAGCCGAGCAGGGGGAGGCCGAGGACCAGCCACGCGAGGACGGAGATCAGCGGGGTGCTGTCCCTAGCCCTTCATCGAGGACATCTGGTCGACGTCCAGCGCGAGGCGCTGGCGGAACACCGCGACGACCAGCCCGAGGCCGATCACGACCTCGGCGGCGGCGACGACCATCACGACGAGGGCGAAGATGTGGCCGTCGGTGACGTTCCAGTAGCGGCTGAAGCCGACCAGGGCGAGGTTGCGCCGAGTTGAGCAGCAGCTCGACGGCGAGGCAGCAGGAGCAGCGGGTTGCGGCGCGTGAGCACGCCGAGCAGCCCGAGCAGGAAGAGCCCGCCCGAGACCGCCAGGTAGAGCGCCGAGGGGGACGCCCTCCTGGGCGTCGCCGACGGCCGCCGTGCCGACGGCGATGTCGCCGAGCGCGCTCACCGGCCGCCCTCCGACCTGCACCGCGCGCTTGGCCAGCATCACGGCGCCGACGGCCGCGACCAGCAGCGCCAGCGAGGTGGCCTCGAAGGGCACGATGTAGCTGGTCGATGAACGAGCGCCCGATCGCCTCGGGGCTGCCGATGTCGGCGACCGTCCTCGGGGTCGCTGCGCACGCCCGGCAGCTGGGTGGTGGCGCAGCACCACGACAGCCCTGGATCGCCGAGCCCGATGACGGCGAGCCAGGCGAAGGCCTGGTACCGGCCGAGCCGGTCGCCGATCTCCGCCACCGGGCCGCTCGCCCAGGTAGGCGATCACGAACAGGAAGAGCACCACGATGGCGCCGGCGTAGACGATCACCTGGATCGCCGCGACGAACGGGGCGGCCAGCAGCAGGAACAGCACCGCCACCGACAGCAGGGTCCCGATGAGGGCGACGGTCGCCCGGAACGGGGCCTTCAGGGTGATCACCATGGTGCCGAACGAGAGCGCCGAGGCGGCGGCGATCGTGAAGACGATGCGCTCACCCACGGTGCGGCACCTTACCCAGTGGCCTGCGGCGCGGCTCCGCGACGATGTCGGCGACGCGGGTCACGGCACCTCGGTGCGGACGGGGACCGGCTTGGGGTGCGGCGCCAGGAGCATGTCCTTGGTGTAGAGCAGGTCGCCGCGGGTGCGCTCCGACATCTCGTACTCGTTCTCGAGCGTGATGGCGTCGAAGGGGCAGGCGATCTCGCAGTAGCCGCAGAAGATGCAGCGCGCCATGTTGATCTCGTAGATGCGGGCGTAGCGCTCGCCCGAGGAGACCCGGTGCTCGGGCGTGTTCTCCTCGGCGACCACGCGGATGCAGTCGGCCGGGCAGGCGGCCACGCACAGCGAGCAGCCGACGCACTTCTCCAGGCCGTTGTCGTGGGTCCAGAGGCGGTGGCGCCCGCGGAAGCGCGGGAAGACCGGCGTCTTGTGCTCCGGGTAGCCGATCGTCTCCGGCTTGCGGAGCATCTGGCGGAACGTGACCGCGAAGCCCTTGAGTGAGTCGTCGAGTCCCATGCGCGTCCTAGTTGGCGAATCCGAGGGCGACGACGATGGCCGTGACCACGAGGTTCAGCGTGGCCAGCGGCAGCAGGACCTTCCAGCCGAGCTTCATCAGGCGGTCGTAGCGCAGGCGCGGCAGCGTGGCGCGCAGCCAGATGAACAGGAACAGCAGCGCGATCGACCTTGATCGCCAGCCACAGCAACCCGGGCAGGAAGGGCCCGGAGAAGCCGCCCAGGAAGAGCGTGGCACCGAGCGCCGAGATGATGATCATGTTGATGTACTCGGCCAGGAAGAACATGGCGAACTTCAGCCCGCCGTACTCGGTGTGGTAGCCGGCCACCAGCTCGCGACTCGGCCTCGGGCAGGTCGAACGGGGCGCGGTTGGTCTCGGCCACCGCGGCCACCAGGAAGATCAGGAAGCCGACCGGCTGGAACAGCGATGTACCAGACGGTGTCGCGCTGGGCGTTGACGATGTCCACCAGCGAGAGGCTCTGCGCCATCATCACGACGCCGATGATCGACAGGCCCATCGCCACCTCGTAGGAGACGAGCTGGGCCGCGGTGCGCGCCGCGCCGAGCAGGCTGTACTTGTTGCCGCTGGCCCAGCCGCCCAGGATCAGCCCGTAGAAGCCCGAGGCCGCTGAGGGCGAACAGGAACAGCACGCCGATGTTGAGGTCGGCGCCGACCAGGTTGACGTTGTGGCCGAAGACGTCGATCGGGTCGCCGAACGGGATCACGGCCACCGCCGCGACCGCGGCGAAGACCGAGATCATCGGGGCGATCTGGAAGAGGAGGCGGTTGGCCCCGCGCGGGACGAAGTCCTCCTTGAAGATCAGCTTCACGACGTCGGCGAGCGGCTGCAGGTAGCCGACCGGCCCGGCCCGGTTGGGGCCGTAGCGGGCCTGGAAGCGGCCGATCAGCTTGCGCTCCCAGAGCAGCGTGTAGGCGAAGGCGGTGATCAGCGACGAAGACGACCACGGCCGCCTTGATCAGGATGACGAGGAAGTTCTCGTCCACTACGCCGCGCCGATCTCGACGCGGACGGGGCCGCGGTCCGGGGGCAGCAGGCGCTCCACGCCCGCGCCCGGGACGCCGGCGGCGACGAAGGCGGCGCCGGCCGGGTGGTCGGCGGCGAACGCGCACCGGCGAGCGTGCACTCGCCGTGGGGCGAGCGCAGGCGGGCGCGGCGCGCCGTCGCGCAGGCCGAGCCGCTCGCCCTCGTCCGGGTTGAGCACCACCTCGGCGCCGGTGCGCACGGGCCGCGAGGGCCTCGGAGCGATGGGCGGCGGCGTTGCCGAAGATCCGCACCGTGCTCACCAGCGGCAGGCCCTGGCCCGCCGGCTCGCGCGGCCCGTTGGAGCCGTTCGGCGAGACCGGTGCCGTGGCGGCGACCGGGCTGCCGAGCACGCCGAGCGCGTCGTAGTCGAGGCCGGCGAGCGCCGGGCGCGCGGCAGCGGCGGCGGCGAAGGCCCGGGCGGCCGTGCGGTACGGCGGCGGAGCGCCGAGGCGGTGGGCCAGCGCGATCAGCAGCTCCCAGCCGGGGGCGGCGCCCTCGGGGGCGGCGGCGCCGGGGCGCAGGCGCTGGGCGCGGCCGGTCATCGACACGTAGACGCCCTCGGTCTCGTAGTGGGTCGCGGCCGGCAGCACGACCGTCGACGCCTCGGTGAGGTCGGAGGCGAAGGAGGCGATCGCGACGCGGGCGCGCGACGCGCTCGAGGGCCGCAGCCCCAGTCCGAGGCGCCGGGGCCCTCCAGCGGGTCGGCGTGGATCGTGAGCAGGCAGTCGATCTCGCCGGCCGCGGCCGCCTCGAGCACGCTCGGTGGCGCCGAGGCCGAGCGCGCGCAGGCCCGCGCCGTTGACGTCGGCGCCGAGCTCGATCTGGCGATGCGCCGCGGGCGCCGGCGATGCGCGCCAGCGCTCCGGCGGCGTCGGGCTCGGCGGCCAGGTCGGCCTCGTCCCAGAGCACGATCACCCGCTCGGCCTCGGGCAGCTCGAGCGCCTCGAGCGCCGCGGCCAGGCGGCCGGGCTCGGAGCGGACCGACGTGCCGAGCGGCTCGAGGGCGTGCGGCCGCGGGCCCACGGTCACGACGGCCGGCGCCGCGGCGGCGCGCCTTGCGCACGCGCAGCTCGACGATCGACTGCTGGTTGGCCGGGTCGCCGCCGACGATCACCACGAGGCCGGCGCCGTCGATGTCGCCGAGCTGGGCGGCGGGCATGGGAGCGGATCGCCTCGAGGCCCGGCGCCGGGGATGCCGAGCGCGCTGGATCCGGGCGCCGCCGAGCGCGGTGCGCGCCAGCTCCTGGGCGAGGAAGCCCTCCTCGACCGTGGCGGTCGGGCCGACCAGGATGCCGACCCGCCCGCCGCGGCCGAGCACCAGTGCCGCCGCCGTCCACGCGCGTCGTCGAGGCTGGCCTCGCGTGACCGCGGCCGTCGTCGCGGATGAGCGGGGTGGTGAGGCGGTCCGGCGGCGCGGTTGCCGGTGTAGGCGAAGCGGCTGAGGTCGGAGAGCCAGCCCTCCTCGACGGCGTAGTTCGGCGTCGGGCGGGCGGTGACGCGGGCGACCTCGCCCTCGCGCAGCGTCAGCTCGACGTTGGTGCCGGTGGCGTCGTGGCCGCAGACCGAGGGGGTGTTGGTCGACGTCCCAGGGGCGGGCGGTGAAGCGGTAGGGGATGCTCGTGAGCGCGCCGACCGGGCAGATGTCGATGACGTTGCCGGTGAAGCGGCCCTCGTACTGGTCGCCGGTGAAGCGTCGCGATCTCGGCGGCGGCGCCGCGCTCCTCCATGACGAGCGCCTTGTCCTCGGCGACGTCCTGGCTGAAGCGCACGCAGCGGTAGCAGGAGATGCAGCGCTCGCGGTCGAGGGCGATCACCGACGAGAGGTCGAGCGGCTTCGGGAAGTGGCGCTTGGCCTCGACGAAGCGCGTGCGCCCCGGGCCGAAGCGGAAGGTGCGGTCCTGCAGGGGGCACTCGCCGCCCTTGTCGCAGACCGGGCAGTCGAGCGGGTGGTTCTCGAGCAGGAACTCGAGGACGCCGTCCTGGCCGTCCTTGGCGATCTCGGAGTTGGTGCGCACGACCATGTCCGGCTGCACCGGGGTGCTGCAGGCGGTCTGCAGGCCGCGCATGCCCTCGATCTCGACCAGGCACATGCGGCAGGCGCCGATCGGCGGGCCGAGGCGCGGCTCGTAACAGAAGATCGGGACCTCGACGCCGTGCGCGTAGGCGGCGTCCACCAGCATCGTCCCGGCGGGCACGCTGACGCGCGCGGCCGTTGAGCTCGAACTCGACCTGGCCCTCGGCGGTCAGATCGACGGGCGCGTAATCAGCCACCGACGGGCACCTCCATCATGGGCTCGGGTCGCGGGCACGCCGCCGTTCTCGATGGCGCGCACGAAGTCGTCGCGGAAGCGCCGCACCGCGCTCATCACCGGCAGCGACGCCGGTGTCGGCGAGCGCGCAGAGCACCCGCCCGACCATGCGGCCGGCGAGCGACTCGATCAGCTCGAGGTCCTCCATCCGCCCCTCGCCGTCGACGATCCGCTGCAGGATCCGCTCCAGCCAGAGCGTCCCCTCGCGGCAGGGCGTGCACTTGCCGCACGACTCGTGGCGGTAGAAGTGGGCCAGGCGCAGGGTGGAGCGCACGATCGAGCCCGAGTCGTCCATCACGATGCAGCCGGCCGAGCCGAGCGAGCTGCCGGCCTCCGCCATCGACTCGTAGTCGAGCGGCGTGTCGAGCGCCTCGGGGCCGAGCACGTTGACGCTCGAGCCGCCGACCCAGGCCGCCGCGAACTCGCGCCCGGGGCGGAAGCCGCCGGCGATGTCGTAGATCAGCTCGCGCAGCGTGGTGTCGTGCAGGACGATCTCGTAGTTGCCCGGCTTCATCACGTGGCCCGAGATCGAGAAGAGCTTGGTGCCGGTGCTCTTCTCGGTGCCCATGGCGGCGTACCAGTCGGGGCCGTGCTCGACGATCGCGGGCAGCGTCGAGAGCGTCTCGACGTTGTTGATCAGCGTCGGGCGAGGCGTAGAGGCCGGCGACGGCCGGGAAGGGCGGCTTCAGGCGCGGCTGGCCGCGCTTGCCCTCGAGGCTCTCGAGCAGCGCCGTCTCCTCGCCGCAGATGTAGGCGCCCGCGCCGCGGTAGAGGGTGATGTCGAAGTCGAAGCGTCGACCCGGCGACGCCCTGGCCGAGGAAGCCGGCCGTGCGGGCCTGGGCGATCGCCGCGTCGAGGACGCGGGCCTGGTGCTCGTACTCGCCGCGGATGTAGATGTAGCCGCGCACCGCGCCGATGGCGTAGCCGGCGAGCGTGATCCCCTCCAGCAGCTGGAAGGGGTTGGTCTCCATCAGCTCGCGGTCCTTGAAGGTGCCCGGCTCGCTCTCGTCGGCGTTGCACACGACGTAGGCGGGCAGCGCCGAGTCCTTGGGGATGAAGCTGGCCTTGCGGCCCATCGGGAAGCCGGCGCCGCCGCGGCCGCGCAGGCCCGAGCGCACGAAGGCGTAGATCGCCTCGTCGCGGTCCATCTCCGAGAGCGCCTTGCGCAGGGCCTCGTAGCCGCCCGCGCGCCGGTAGTCGGAGAGGTCGGTGAGCGACCTGGCCCGCCTCGCGCTGGCGGTAGACGACGTTGCGGATGGGCACCGGCTTATCTCCAGAGCTCGTCGGGGCGCGGGCTCGTGCGCAGCTCGTCGAGGAGCGCGTCGGCCTCGTCCAGCGTGAGCGGGCCGCGCGTCTCCTCGGCGTCGACCTGCACGGCCGGGCGCGTGGTCGCAGTAGCCCAGGCACTGGGCCTCCTGCACCGTGATCATCCCGTCGTCGCTCGTGCCGCCGTGGTGGGGGACGCCCGCGCGGTCGCAGATGTGCTCCAGCAGCTCGTCCGAGCCGCGCAGCATGCACGAGAGGGTGACGCACACCGACACCACCCGCTGCCCCGTGGGCTTCAGGTAGAGGCGGTCGTAGAAGGAGGCGACGCTCTCGACGTAGGCCGCCGAGAAGCCGGTGGCCTCGGCCACGGCCTCGAGGTCCTCGCGGGTGAGGTGGCCCTTCTCGGTCTGGGCGAACTTCAGGGCCGGCAGGATCAGCGAGCGGGCCTCGGCGTACTCGTGCCGGATCGGCTCGATGTGGGCGCTGATCTCAGCCGCGTTCAACGGTCCACCCCCCCCATCACGTTGTCGAGCGAGCCGATCATCGTGATCAGGTCGGCCAGGTACGCCGCCCTTGGCCATCGGCCGCAGGGCCTGCAGGTTCACGAAGCTGGGGTCGCGCATGTGCACGCGGCGCGGCTTGGGCGAGCCGTCGGCCACCACGTAGCAGCCGAGCTCGCCGCGGGGGCTCTCGACGGCCGAGTAGGCCTCGCCCTCGGGCACCCGGAAGCCCTCGGTGACGAGCTTGAAGTGGTGGATCAGCGCCTCCATCGAGGTCGAGAGCTCACCGCGCGGGGGCAGCACGACCTTGCGGTCGTCGGCGATGTGGCTCCCCTCGGGCATGCCGTCGAGCGCCTGCCCGATGATCCGCACCGACTCGCGCATCTCGCGCAGGCGCACCGTGTACCGGTCGTAGGCGTCGCCGTTCACGCCGAGCGGCACCTGGAAGTCGAAGTGCTCGTAGCCCGAGTAGGGCGAGGTCTTGCGCAGGTCGAGGTCGACGCCGGCGGCGCGCAGGGCGGGGCCGGTGACGCCGAGGTCGATCAGCTGCTCGGCCGGCAGGGTGCCGACGCCGCGTGTGCGGTCGACCCAGATCGGGTTGGCCGACAGCAGGCCCTCGTACTCGTCGATGCGGGCGGGCATCTGGTCGATGAACTCGCGCAGCCGCGTCTCGAAGCCGGGGGGCATGTCGTCGGCGCAGCCGCCCACCTGGAAGAAGCGGGTGTTCATGCGCTCGCCGGCGATCATCTCGCCGAGGTCGAGGGCCTTCTCGCGCTCGCGGTAGGTGTAGAAGAACACCGTGATCGCGCCGAGCTCGAGGCCGCTGGTGCCGAGCCACACCAGGTGGCTGGTGATGCGGTTGAGCTCGCACATGATCACGCGCAGGTACTGCGCGCGGTCGGGCACCTCGAGGCCGAGGAGCTTCTCCACCGCCGAGGTGTAGGCGTGGATGTTGAAGTAGGAGGCGAGGTAGTCCATCCGGGTGACGAGCGTGATGGCCTGCCAGTAGGTCTTGTTCTCGCACTGCTTCTCGATGCCGGTGTGCAGGTAGCCGATCACCGGGTGCACGTCGCGGACGACCTCGCCGTCGAGCTCGGTGACCAGGCGCAGCACGCCGTGGGTGGAGGGGTGCTGCGGGCCGAGGTTGATGATCATCGGCTGGCGCGAGCCCGGGCGCCTGCTCGGTGGCGGCCTCGATGCTGGCGAGCGCCTCCTGCGGGGTCAGCGCCTCGGCGCCGGCGATGGCGCGCTCGGTCTCGGTGAGGGCGCGGCCCTCGCGCCGCGCCACCTCGAGGGCCTCGCGGGCCTCCTCGGACGCCGGGATGCCGTCTCCGATACCGGTGCTCACGAGGTCACCGGCCTAGACCGCATCGGTGAACTGGACCTCTTCGCCGCCGAGGGGGTAGTCGCGCCGCAGCGGGTGGCCCTCCCAGTCGAGCGGCATCAGGATGCGCGCGAGGTCGGGGTGGTTGCGGAAGCGGACGCCGAACATGTCGTAGACCTCGCGCTCGTGCCAGTTGGCGGTGGCCCAGACCCCGGTGACCGAGTCGACCTCGGGCCCGCCGCCGCCGGGTCGATCGGCTCCCGCCCAGACGCGCAGCCGCAGCCGCGATGCCGGTCTCGAGCGAGAACAGGTGGTAGGCCACCCGGAAGCGGCCGGGGTGCTCGGGGAAGTCGGCGCAGCTCAGGTCCGACAGCAGGACGAACGACAGCGGCGGCCCCTTGAGGAAGCGCGCCACCTCGAGGATGCGGTCCCGGGCGATCTCGATCGTCAGCTCGCCCGCGTGGGTGATCTCCTCGACGACCGAACCGGCGACCGCCGACTCGATCGTGGCCCGGACCTCGCTCACCCGGCGCTCACGGGCGCGATCTCGCGGCGCAGGTCGGAGGAGCTGGGCAGGCCGTTGGCGCCGATCAGGCGCTGCAGCACGAGGATGCCCTCGATCAGGCCCTCGGGGCGCGGCGGGCAGCCCGGGACGTAGACGTCCACCGGCACGACCTTGTCGACGCCCTGCACCAGCGCGTAGTTGTTGAAGACGCCGCCGGTGGAGGCGCAGGCGCCCATCGAGATGACCCACTTGGGCTCGAGCATCTGGTCGTAGATGCGCCGCAGGACGGGCGCCATCTTCTGGGCGACCCGGCCCGAGACGATCAGGAGGTCGGCCTGGCGCGGCGAGGCGCGGAACACCTCGGCGCCGAAGCGGGCGATGTCGTAGCGCGGCGTGGCGGTGTGCATCATCTCGATCGCGCAGCAGGCCAGGCCGAAGGTGGCCGGCCAGACCGAGCTCGCCTGCGCCCAGGCGAGCGCCTTCTCGAAGGTGGTGATGAGCAGGCTCTTCTCGAACTCGCGCTCCTGCACCTCGCGCAGGTCGCGGTCGATCTCCGGGTCGGTGCGCGGTGCGCGCTCGATGGGGCTTCCGGGCGGCGGGATCAGCGCCATTCGAGCGCCCCCTTCTTCCAGATGTAGGCCAGGGCCTCGACCACGGTGAACACGAAGATCAGCAGCACCACGAGCCCGACCAGGCCGTCGTCGCGCAGCGCGACCGCGATCGGATAGAGGAAGGCCAGCTCGATGTCGAAGACGATGAAGAGCATCGCCGTGAGGTAGAAGTCGATCGAGAAGCGCTGCCGCACGGGCGTCGAGGGCAGGATGCCGCTCTCGTACGGCAGGATCTTCGCCGGGTTGGGCTTGCTCGGCACGAGCTTGCTCAAAGAGAAGATCGCGCCTGCCACGGCCAGGCCGCCGGCGAAGTAGATCAGGATCGGCAGGTAGTCGGAGAGCTCCACGGTGCCTCTCGGACGCGGATTTCGCAGAGCGAACTGGGCCCTTCGCGCTGCACGCTAGCAATGGCCCCGCGGGGCCGCATCAATGTGACGATCGGTGCGACCCGGTTCAAGGAGACCCGGACGGGATCGCCGCGGCAGGCCCGGTGTACCTTTCGGCGGATGCAGGAGCGCCTCGACTACTTCGCCCGCCTGGTCGCCGAGGAACCCACGGTGGCCCGTGCGCGGTTCGCTTACGCAAACGAGCTGATCCGCGCCGAGCGCTGGGACGACGCCGTGCGCGAGCTGCGCGCCTACCTCGACCTGGCCGAGGACGAGGGCAACGCCTGGGGGCGGCTGGCCGAGGCCCTCACGGCCCTCGGCCGGCCGGACGAGGCGGCCGACGCCTATCTGACGGGCATCGACCAGAGCCTCAAGCACGGCCACACGGGGATGGCCGCCGACTTCGAGGCCGCGATCGAGGAGCTGTGAGCATCGCCGATGCTCGGAGCATCGCCGATGCTCCGATGGCCGCCCGGCTCCGGGCGTCGTTCGCGTTCTCGCCCCGGGGGGCGCTGCGGATGTGGCAGCGCAACGCCACCGTGGGGCGCAAGACCCTCCTCACCACGCTGGCGCCGCGCTTCTTCGAGGCGATCGCCTACCTGGCCATCATGGGCCTCGGCCTGGGCACCTACCTCACCACGGTGGAGGGGGTCGACTACGTCGACTTCATCGCGCCGGGGGTGCTCGCCTCCACGCTGATGTTCGGGGCGATCATCGAGACGACCTACAACTCGTTCGTGCGCATCCACGTGCGCCGCGTCGTCGAGGCCGTCATCACCACGCCCCTCTCCCTCGCCGACGTGGTGGTGGGCGAGTACCTCTGGGCCACCACCCGCGCCGTCGTCTACGGCCTGATCTTCCTGCTCGTGATGGTGGGCTTCGGGCTCGTCCACACGCCCATGGCGCTCCTGCTGCCCCCGGTGTTCGTCATCGGAGCGCTGACCTTCGCGGTGCTCGGCATGGCCTACACCAGCTTCGTCAGCAACATCGAGCACTTCAACATCCTCTTCACCGGGGTGCTCACGCCGATGTTCCTGTTCGGCGGGGTCTTCTTCCCGTTCTCGGGGCTGCCCGACTGGGCCCAGGCGGTGGGCTGGTGCCTGCCGCTCTCGCACCTGGTCGCCGCGACGCGCGACCTCACCCTGGGAGGGGCCGACCTGAGCACCCTCGCGCACGTCGGCGCCCTGGCGGCCGTCGTGGTCGTCCTCTTCCCCCTCCCCGCCGCCCGCCTCAGGAGGACGCTCCTGAGGTAGGTCTCAACCGATGACACGGCGGCACCGCGCAACCCGGTCGGCCACCAGCTCGGCCACGCGCGAGGGCATCGCGCTGTCCAGGGCGGCGACACCCGGATCGGCTGCGGCCGCGGCGAATGCCTCCGGCACTCGATCCATCAGGCTCACCACTCTCGCGAGGAGCGCGTCCGTGTGGAGGCCGAGCTCCGCCGCCGCCGCAGGCCAGGTGCTGCGGTAGGGGTATACGCGGTAGTCGCCGCCGATCTTCATCGCGAACCGCAGGGCCTTCTCATGCTCTCCATAGGGTAGGGCCGAGGCGATGTCGTAGAGGGGCGCGAGGCGGACCTGCCGCCCGGCGAGCAGCACCGAGTAGTTCTTCGCGTGTCCGTCCGTGCCGGCGATGAGCCAGTTCCAGATCAGGGCGTCGGCGAACCGGGCGACGTCGTCCTCGGCGGCGCGCGCGGGCATCGCGCGGCGCAGCAGCCCCGCGATGTCCCCCGCGGCCGGCCCGCCGTCCGCCTGGTACTTGCGCGTGGGATGCACGCCGAGCGCCTGGCAGACATCCTCCTGGTGCACGCGCACCGGGTGGTCCCCGATCTCCCTGCGGTCGTAGCGCTCCACCACGATCGCCGACTCCGCGCCGAAGCGGCGGACCCGCGTCCGCGCCACGGCCAGGCCGGCACGCCGCGCCGCGTCGAGGCAGACGTGCTCGTTGAGATCGTGGTCGTCGAATCCCGTCACCGCAGGCTTCAGGATGTGCGTCGTCGCGGTGGATCCGCTCGGCAGTCCCCACCGCCCGTCTCGCAGCAGCAGGGCGGTCTTCGCCTGGGCGCCCGCGAGGCTGAACTGGCCCGAGGAGGTGCGCCCGAGCCACGCGGTCCCGTCCTCCCGGAGGTCGCGCAGGCGCGTCTCGACGTCGTCGTCGGACAGCCACTCGACCCCGCCGTCCGGGGCGAGCGAGTCGTCCAACCGCTCCGGAGTCGCGAACCTGACGGCCCCGGCGCAGTCCTCGCCGACGGGAGTCGACAACAGGGAGAAGACCGACGCCGCCGATGCCCGGAAGCTCCTCGCCCACCGCTGGACCACAGCCTCGTTGTCGGGCAGCAGCCCCCAGAGCCAGGGGGTCACGACGGAATCCGGGTGCGATGCCACGGGCAGTGGCATCGAGAGGGAGAGCGGCGTGGCGCCGTCGTGGTCGCGGTAGTCGTCGTCGTAGTCGAACCGGAGCTGTCCGCCCCCGAGCCGGACGAGCGATCCCGCGACGCGCTCGCCCAGGATGACCATCAGGGTGTCAGTCATCGCCACCGTGCTCGACGATGATCTCGTCGAGGTCGATGCCGTCCGTCCGTCCGCGCCGGGCGGCGCCCACGTCGACCTCGAGGCCGAGGGCATCGAACGCCCGCATCACCAGACCGAGCTCCGCCGTGACCTTGCCGTTCTCCAGCTCACCGACCCACTTCCTCGAGGCTCCGATCATCTGCGCGAGCGCCGCCTGGGTGAGGCCGAGGTCTCGCCGCCGCCCCCGGATCATGGCGGCCACGTCGCTGACGGATCTCACGTCCATCGTGCCTCCTCTGTGCCGGAAGGATGCCGGCCTCCATGTGTCACCGAACGGTGTCAGCAGGCGCAAGACACCGTACGCTCTCAGAAAGGGGTGCGCAACCGTCCGGTGTCATCACCGGGTTGAGACCGACGCCGGGTACCTCATCGACGATCCGGCGCTGCCCGGCCTGCCCACCTCGCCGAGATCGGGTGGGCCTACGAGGCCGTGGCGGCTCCGGCGGGGATCCGGGCGACGCCGGTCGCCTCGGCGGCCGCGCGCACGGCGGCGGCCACGTTCGGCACCAGCTGGGAGTTGAAGATCGAGGGCACGATGTTGGTCTCCGAGAGGCCGCCCTCCGCGATCGCCGTCTCGGCGATCGCCGTGGCGGCGGCGAGGGTCATCGCCTGGTTGATCTCGGTGGCGCGGCAGTCGAGCGCGCCGCGCCAGATGCCCGGCGAGGCGAGGCCCGAGTTGATCTGGTTCGGGACGTCCGGGCGGCCCGTGGCGTAGACCCGGGCGACGCCCGCGGCCTCGCCGGGGCCGATCTCGGGCTCGGGCATCGCGAGCGCGAGCACCACCGGGTCGGAGGCCATCGCGCTCACGTCGGCCGCGCTCAGGAGGCCGGGGGCCGACAGGCCGACGAAGGCGTCGGCGCCCCTCGAGGGCGTCGGCGGCCGGGCCGCTCACGCCGGCGGGGTTGGTGTTGGCGGCGATCCAGGCCAGATCCTCGTCGAGGCCGTCGCGGCCGGCGTGGATCGCGCCCTTGCTGTCGAGGGCGATCGACCGTGCCGGCGCCGGCGGCGACCAGCAGGCGCACCACCGCCTGGCCGCCCGGCCCGACGCCCGCGACCACGATCGTGGCGTCGGCGAGGCTCTTGCCGGCCACCGCGAGGCCGTTGGTGAGCGCGGCGAGCACGACCGCCGCCGTGCCCTGCTGGTCCTCGTGGAAGACCGGGATGTCGAGGCGCTCGGCGATCAGCCGCTGGACCTCGAAGCAGCGCGGCGCCGAGATGTCGGCTGAGGTGGATGCCGGCGAAGACGGACGAGATCAGCACGACGGCCTCGGCGATCTCGGCCGGGTCGCGCAGATCGATCGGCAGCGGGAAGGCGTCGATCCCGGCGAGCGTGTTGAGGTAGGCGCACTTGGCCTCGAGGGCCGGCAGCGACGCCTCGGGGCCGAGGTCGCCCTGGCCCACGACGCTCGATCCGTCGCTCACGACCATGACGCTGTTGCCCTTGATCGTGTACTCCCAGGCCTGCTCGAAGTCGTGGTGGATCGCCATGCAGACGCGCGCCACGCCCGGGGTGTAGGCCATCGAGAGGTCGTCGCGGGTGGCGACCGGGACGCGGTTCTCCATGCCGATCTTGCCGCCCGCGTGCGCGAGGAAGACGCGGTCGGTGAGCGACTCGACCTCGACGCCGGCGACCCCGCGCACGGCGCCGGGCGATCGCCTCGCCGTGCGCGTCGTCGCGGGCGTAGACCGTGATGTCGCGCGTGATCGCGTCCTTGGCCGAGCGCACGATGTCCACGCCGCCCACCTGGCCGCCCGCGTCGCCGATGGCCTCCATCACCTGGCCGAGCATCCCGACCTGCGAGGGGATGTTGACGCGGATCGTCAGGCTGTAGTTGGACTGCGACATCGGCGGAAGACCTCATTCCGGGTAGGCGGGACCGGGAATGCTACCCCGTGCCAGGGCGTGTGGGGACCGGCCCTCAGGCCGCCGCCATCAGGCTGTCGACCGCCTCGTCCAGGCCGTCCAGCGAGAGCTCGTGCATCGGGAAGATCGTGCGGACCGCTCCGAGGGTGCGGGCGCCGTGCACCCGCTCCCACCACATCCGCGGGCACCGGGTTGAGCCACGCGCGGGCGGCGAACCGGCGCGGCCAGCCGCTCGAGCCACACCCACCCGGGCTCGTCGTTGTGCTGGTGGTAGTCGATCGCGCCGCCCGCCATGGCCAGCTCGCTCGGCGCCATGCAGGCGTCGCCCACCACCACCAGCTTGTGGTCGGGCGACATCCGCGCCAGCAGGTCGAGGGTGGGCTCCGAGCGCGAGGGCAGCAGGCTCGCGGTCTCGTAGAGGCGGTCGTAGACGCAGTTGTGGAAGTAGCGCACCGTCAGGTCGCGGAACCGGCCGCCCTGGTGGACGGCCGAGAAGAGGCGGTCGACCATCGCCGCGTGCTCGTCCATCGAGCCGCCGACGTCGAGGAGCAGCAGCACCCTCACCGCGTTGCGGCGGGGGCGGCGGAACTGGAGGCGCAGGCCGCCCCCCGCGTCGGCCGTCGCGTCGATGGTGGCGTCGAGGTCGAGCTCGGTGGCCGGCCCGTCGAGCCGGGTGGTGAGCCGGCGCAGGCGCCGGAGGGCGACCCCCATCTCGCGCACCCCGAGGGTCTCGTCGGAGCGGTACTCGCGGAAGCGCCGCTCGGCCGCGATCTGGGCGGCGGTGCGGTTGCGGCCCTCGCCGCCGATGCGGATGCCGCCCGGGTGCCATCCGGAGTGCCCGAACGGGGAGGTGCCGCCGGTGCCGATGTGCTTCGAGCCGCCCCGGTGGGCCTCGGTCTGGTTGGCCAGGCGCTCGGCGAGGCGCTCGCGCAGGGCGTCGAGGTCGATCCGCGCCATCGCCTCGCCCATCTGGCGCCGCTGCTCGGCGGTGAGGGCGAGCGCCTGCGGGTGCTCGTCGAGCCACTCCCAGACGCGGTCGGCGATCGCGTCGTCGGCCTGCTCGAGGCCGGAGAGGTACTCGGCGAAGGCGAGGTCGTAGTCGTCGTAGTGGCGCTCCGACTTCACCAGCATCGCCCGCGCCAGCAGGTAGAAGCGCGACAGGCTCGAGTCGGCGAGGCCGCGGGCGAGCGCCTCCTGCAGGCCGAGCCACTCGTCCATCGCGACCGGCACGCCGCGGGCCCTCAGCCCGTAGAAGAGCCCCTCGAACACGGCGCCCTCAGGAGTTCAGGTCGCGCCGGCGCAGCAGGGCCGCGCCGCCGGCGAAGAGGGCGCCGATCCAGGCGAGCATGCAGGCCAGCGCGGGCAGGGTCGCCAGGAGATCGGCGTCGTCGCCCGCGTCCTGGGCGATCCCCGAGCGGCAGGGCGATGATCGGTCCGAAGCGGCCGACCGACGGGGCGAGCCCCAGCAGGAGCGGCTCCACGATCAGCGCCACGACGAAGATCCCCACGATGGCGACGGGCTGGTTGCGCACCAGCGCGCCCACGCCCACGCCGAAGGCGCCCAGCAGCGCCGCCACCGCGGCGTTGCGCCCGGCCAGGGAGGCCAGGTCGCCGAACCCGGGGGTCGGCAGGCCGCGGAACGAGAGGATCGCCAGGCCGAGGACGGCGATGGCCGCCGCGATGGCGAGCGACAGCAGCGCGCCGGCGACGGCGAAGGCGATGGTCTTGGCGGCCAGGAAGCGGAGCCGGTCGGGAGCGGCCAGCAGGGAGCTCGTGATCGTGCGGTGGCGCCATTCCCCGGTGATCCCGACGATGGCGAGCACCAGGATGAAGATCGCGCTGGTGTCCGAGGCGAACACGTCGATCAGCACCGAGTCCTCGGTCGGATCGGTGAGCGAGGCCACCAGGCCGGTCAGCAGGAGCGAGGTGGCGATCGCCACGGCCGCGAGCGCGAGGAAGGTGCGGGTGGTGCGCAGCTTGATCAGCTCGGCGGCGAGCAGGGCCTTCACGATCCGGTCTCCGTCAGCTCGAGGAAGGCCTCCTCCAGGGAGCGCGAGACGGCGACCAGCTCGGTGAGGGCGACGCCGCCGCGCAGGGCCGCCTCTCCCACCGCCGCGGGGCCCGTGCCGCGCGCGATCAGCCCCCCTCGGGGTCGGGCGCGGCCGCGATGCCCGCCGCGCGCAGGGCACCCGAGAGGGCCCCCTCGTCGGCCGCGCGCACCCGCGTCACCGGTCCGTCCTCGGAGGAGCCGAGCACCTCCTCGAGGGTGCCGCGGGCGCGCAGGACGCCCTTCGACATCACCACCAGGTCGTCGACGCTCTGGGCGACCTCCGACAGGAGGTGGCTCGACACCAGCACGGCGCGCCCCCGGGCCGCCTGGGCGCGCAGCAGGTCGCGCATCCAGCGGATGCCGGGCGGGTCGAGGCCGTTGGCGGGCTCGTCGAGGATCAGCACCTGCGGGTCGCCGAGCAGCGCGGCGGCGATCGCCAGGCGCTGGCGCATGCCCATCGAGTAGCCCTTCACGCGCCGGCCCGCGGCCGGGGTGAGGTTGACCTGCTCGAGGACGTCGGCCACCCTGCTCGCCGGATGACCGCCGGCGGTCGCCAGCACGCGCAGGTGGTCGCGCCCGGTGCGGCCCGGGTGGAAGCTCGCCTCCTCCAGCACCGCCCCGACGTGCCCGCTCGGATGGGGCAGGTCCTCGTAGCGGCGGCCCTCGAAGCCCGCCGCGCCGGAATCGGGCCGCACCAGGCCGAGCAGCATCCGCAGCGTCGTGCTCTTGCCGGCGCCGTTCGGGCCGAGGAACCCGGTGACGCGCCCGGCGTTGACGGTGAACGAGAGGTCGCTGACGGCCCGCACCGACCCGAAGGTCTTCGTCAGTCCCTCGATCTCGATCGCGGCCACGGCCTCAGGCCCCCCGCCGCCGGGCGAGGTCGGCGCCGCGCACCGCCAGGTGGCGCCGTGCGATCTCCACGTCCTGCGGGGTCTTCAGCACCACGCCGAGGAAGGGCAGCTCGGTGAGCACCCGGTCGGCGGACACCCCGGAGATCACCAGCGCCTGCACCCAGTCGATCAGCTCGCTGGTGGTGGGCCGCTTCTGCAGGCCGTCGAACGAGCGCAGCACGTAGAAGGCCTCCATCGCGGCCGCGATCAGGACGTCGTCGAGGCCGGGGTGGTGCACCCGGACGATCTCCGCCATCTGCTCGGGGTCCGGGAACGCGATGTAGTGGAAGACGCACCGGCGCAGGAAGGCGTCGGGCAGCTCCTTCTCGGCGTTCGAGGTGATGATCACCACCGGCCGCTGCACGGCGCTCACGGTGCGCCCCGTCTCGGGGATGTGGAAGCTCATCCGGTCGAGCTCCCACAGCAGGTCGTTGGGGAACTCGAGGTCGGCCTTGTCGACCTCGTCGATCAGCAGCACGACCCGCTCGGGCGAGGCGAAGGCCTCGCCGAGGCGGCCGAGCCGGATGTAGCGGGCGATGTCGGCCGGGTCGCCGTCGCCGAACTGGCTGTCGTAGAGGCGCTGGACCGTGTCGTAGACGTAGAGGCCGTCCTGGGCGCGGGTGGTCGACTTGACCCCCCACACCAGCAGCTCCAGGCCGAGCGCCTCCGACACGGCCTCGGCCAGCAGGGTCTTGCCGGTGCCCGGCTCGCCGCGGATCAGCAGCGGGCGCTCGAGCGCGACGGCCACGTTGACCGCCGCCGCCAGTTCGTCGCCCGCGATGTATCCGGAGGTGCCCTCGAACCTCACCGGTGGACGCGCCGGTAGATCGAGCTTCCCGCCCCGGTCACCACGAGGGCCGCGGCGAGGGCCGTCATGGCGAGGAAGGGCCACGGCGGCTGGTCGCGCTCGCCCGGACCGCGCGGCTCGGGGAGCAGGGTGTTCTCCTCCTCCGGGGGCTGCGGGGTCTGGCCGTCGCCGCTGCCGGTGTCGAGCCCGAGGAACTCGCGGTCGTAGACGTCCTGCACGGCCGACTCGAACTCCTCGAAGGGCGCGCCCTGGTCCTGGGCGGCGGCGAGCGCCGCCTGCAGCTCGTTGGCCGTGTAGCTGCCGTTGATCACGTGGTCGAGGGAGTAGTCGGCGAAGATCCGCTGGGTGATCGACGGGTCATCCGCGGACACCGCCGTCCCGCCCGCCAGGACGGCGAGCGACAGGGCGGCGACGAGCACCGACGCCAGTCTGCGGGCACGAGACACTCCGCGGACAGTAGTGGCCCGTCCGCCGGGACGGCAACCGCCGTGTCGCCGTCCGCCCCGATGCCGGGGCGCCGTGGGGCCTTGGTAGCCTCAGCGGCCGTGCGGGTGCTCATCACGGGTGCGACCGGGTTCGCCGGGCATCACCTCTCCTCCTACTGCGCCGCGCTCGGCCACGAGGTGCACGGCCTCGTGCGCCCCGGCCGCGAGGCGGCGCTGCCCGAGGGGGTCGTGCCCCATCCGGCCGACCTGCGCGACGCGGCCGCGGTGGCCGGCGTGCTCGAGCGGGCCGCCCCGGACCGGGTGGTCCACCTGGCCGGCGCGTCGTCGGTCGGCCGCTCGTTCGCCGAGCCGGTGCTCACCTGGGAGGTCAACCTCGGCGGCACGATCGCGCTGCTCGAGGCCCTGCGCCTGCGGCGCCCCCGCGACGCCTGCCCTGATCGTCACCAGCGGGGAGATCCACGGCCGGGTGCCCGTGGAGGACCTGCCGGTCACCGCGGACACCGCGCTGAACCCGATCTCGCCCTACGGGGCGTCGAAGGCCGCCGCCGACCTCGCGGCCGGGCAGTACCGCGCCGCCTACGGCGTCCACGCGATCCGGGTGCGCGCCTTCAACCACGTCGGGCCCGGCCAGGACCCGCGCTTCGTGCTGCCCAACGTCGCCCGGCAGATCGCCCGCGCCGAGCGCGACGGCCTGCCGGGCGTGGAGGTGCGGGTCGGGCAACATCGACACACGGCGCGACTTCATCGACGTGCGCGACATGGTGCGCGCCTACTGGCTGCTGCTGGAGCGCGGCGACCCCGACGTCGTCTACCTGGCCTGCGGCGGGCGCTCGCTGCCGGTGCGCCGCCTCATCGAGGGCCTCGCGCCGCTGGCCCGCATCCCCGTGACCTTCGTCTCCGACGCCGGCCTGCGCCGGGACGGCGAGCAGCCCGATCTCTATGGTTCGCCCGCGCGCCTTCGCGCCGACACCGGGTGGAGCCCGGAGATCCCGATCGACACGACCCTGGCCGACACGCTCGACTGGTGGAGGGCGCGAGTGGCCTGTGAGAACGAGGACGAGGAGTAGACGTGCCGCGCGCTCTGATCACCGGCATCACCGGACAGGACGGCTCCTATCTGGCGGAGCTCCTGCTCGACAAGGGCTACGAGGTCTGCGGCATGGTGCGCCGCTCCTCGACCGAGTCGTACGAGCGGATCGAGCACCTGCGCGACCGGCTGACCTTCGCGCAGGCCGACCTGCTCGACCAGCCCTCGCTCACCGCGGCGCTCGAGCAGTCCCAGCCGGACGAGGTCTACAACCTCGCCGCCCAGTCGTTCGTGCCCACCTCCTGGACCCAGCCGGTGCTGACGGCGGAGTTCACCGCGGTCGGCGTGACGCGCCTGCTCGAGGCGATCCGCTCCTTCGATCCGACGATCCGCTTCTACCAGGCGTCGTCGAGCGAGATGTACGGGCGCGTGCTCGAGACGCCCCAGAGCGAGAGCACCCCGTTCTACCCGCGCAGCCCCTACGGGGTGGCCAAGGTCTACGGGCACTACATCACCGTCAACTACCGCGAGTCGTACGGGATGTTCGCCTGCTCGGGGATCCTCTTCAATCACGAGTCGCCCCGGCGCGGCCTGGAGTTCGTCACCCGCAAGGTCACCGACGGCGTGGCGCGCATCAAGCTCGGCCTCACCGACCACATCACCCTCGGCAACCTCGACGCCCGGCGCGACTGGGGCTTCGCCGGCGACTACGTGGACGCCATGTGGCGCATGCTCCAGCAGGACGAGCCCGACGACTACGTCGTGGCCACCGGGGTCACCAACACGGTCGAGCGACTCGTGGACCTCGCCTTCGAGCACGCCGGCCTCGACCCGGCCGACCACGTGCGCACCGACCCCTCCCTGATCCGGCCCGCCGAGGTCGACCTGCTGGTCGGCGACCCGGCCAAGGCGCGCGAGAAGCTCGAATGGGAGCCGGCGGTCGACTTCGAGGGCCTCGTGCGGATGATGGTCGACGCCGACCTGGAGCGGCTGCGCCCCTAGCGGGTCAGCGGTAGAGCCAGGCGGGGCGCACCGGGTCGGGGACCGCTCCCTGCGTCCGCCGCAGGCGCATGAAGTGGTAGTCGCCGGCTCCGTCGTCGTCGCCGGCCCGGAACCACCCGGGCCCGGGGTCGGGCACGGTGTGCACCGGGCGGGTGAGGTAGGCCTCGGGCGCGAACCCGCACCCGGTGGTGAGCTCCAGCAGCTCCTCGGCCGTGTACTCGCGGTTGTGGCGCCCGTGGGGCCCGTAGCCCGAGTAGGGGTCGTAGATCCCCTGGCGCTGGGCCAGGCGGCGGCGGTTGGCCGACCGGGCGACGTTCGGCGTGGTGAGGATGAACGTGCCGCCGGGACGAAGCACCCGGGCGATCTCCCTCAGCTGGAAGACCGGGTCCTTGATCAGGTGCTCGATCACCTCGCAGAGCATCACCGTGTCGAATTCGGCGTCGTCGTAGGGCAGGGGGGTGATCTCGGTGTCGACCAGCTCGCTGCGGAAGGTCTCGAGCACGGCGCCGCCGGCATCGACGATGTCCTGCTCGATGGCGTCGCCCGGCGTGCCGAAGTAGTTGGTCATCCGCAGCTCGCCGCCGGGGTGCCGCCGCCGCAGGAGCCGTGAGATGAAGTAGGGGTTCGAGCCCACTTCGAGGATGCGGCCGGGCGCCTCGGGCAGTAACTGCACGCTCATCAGGAAGCGGGCGAGGTCGGCGCCCACGTAGTCGGCCATCTCCCGCGGCCCGGCGTCGCGCGGCCACCCGGCGCTCAGCCATTCGCGCGTGCGCGAGGGGGCCTCCTCCGGGGCCTCCGGGCCGGCGTCGCGCGGCTCCATCGGGGCCGGCACGAGGTGCGCGAGGCCCGGCGCGGGGAAGCGCAGCGGCTCGAGGCCCGCGCCGCCGCCCCAGGTGAGGCCCTCGGCGACCAGCTCGACCACCAGCTCCACGGCGCCCTCCGGCGGCCGCCCGAGCGCGATGATCCGGCGGAACGGGGTCACGGGAAGCCATTCCAGGGGCACCGCGTCGCCGCGCGGGCCGTCGAAGACGACCGGCCGGCCGCCGGGGCCCATCCAGTGGACGCCCACCCGCACCTCGGCGTCGTGCCAGCCGGGCAGCTCCGCGGGGAACCGTGCGGAGGAGCGGATCTCGACGTCGATCTCCACGCCCTCGGGGGTCGCGCGCACCTCGGCCAGGCGCAGCTCCGCGGTGCGCGCCACCGCCGGTGCCGCCGGGCGGATGGCGCCGCGCAGGCGTCGCAGGCGCCCGGCCCCCCTCACCGGCGGGCGACGACCGCGTAGTCCTGGAAACCGTAGATCAGCCCGTTGAGCTGGTCGACGACCCGGTCGAGGTGCTCGGCCAGGGGGCCGCCACCGGGGGCCGGAGCGGGCAGCCGCTCGGCCTCGGGCACCGGCGACAGGCGCCGGATCTCCGCCGAGGCGAACCCGGCGCTCTCGCAGATGAAGGCGAGGGTGTCGGGGTGCACGGGGCGCAGGTGGGTCGGGTCGCGGTGGAAGTTGACCGAGCCCGCGACGAGCGACTCCGGGTTGGGCGTCTCCATGACCAGCAGGCCGCCCTCGGGCAGCCGCTCCCAGGCGGCCTCCACCAGGCGCGTGACCACGTGGGGCGGCAGGTGCTCCACGACGTGGCTCACGACGATGCCGTCCACCGCCCCCGGGGCGAGGCCCTCGAGGTGCGGCATCAGGTCCTGGCGCACCACCTCGAGGCCCTTCTCGGCGACCAGCGCCACGAAGTCGGCGTTGGTGTCGACGCCGTAGGCGGAGACCCCGCTCTCGGTGAGCAGCTGCACCAGCTCGCCCCGACCGCATCCCAGGTCGACCACGCGGCGGCATCCGGCGAGCAGCTCGCGGTAGGCCGACTGGCGCTCGCGGATCGCATCCTCGGAGCCGCGGAAGCGGGCCTCGAAGGCGAGGTAGTCGATCGGCGGCTCGGCCGGCCCCGGCGCCGAGGCCGGCCGGCGCCGAGGCCGGGGCGGGAGCCTCCGCGCCGCCCGCCGCCATCGGGACGGCGGCCTGGCGCTGCCCGCGCTCGAGCCGTGCGAGCCGCGCCGCCGGCTGCAGACGCTCGATGCTCTGCTCGATGGCCTCGATACGCGCAAGCAGGGTCCCGACGTCGCGCTGGGCGGCCTCGCGCGCACCCGCTTCGGCCTGGAGCGCCTCGGCCGCCCACTCGCGAGCGTTCCGTGCGTCGCCGGCCGCCGTGCGGGCCTCCTGGAGCGAGTCCGCGACGGCGGCGCTCGTCTGGTCGGCCAGATCGTCGAGCGGCTGGGCCAGGATCCGCAGCAGGCGCCGCTTGACGGCGGTCAGCGGGCCGCCGATGCCCGGCGCGGTCGACCGCGATAGCTCCGGACGGAACCGGATCCGGGGCGCGTCGGCCGCCGGGGCCGGGTCGGGCTCGACCTGCTCGATGTCCATCGCGGGCGTCACCTCGGGAGGAGCCGGAGCGGCAACCTATCGCTCCGCGGCATCGACGATCTGCTCGCCGTCCACGCGGCGCAGGCGGCCGAAGGTCGGGTGGTCGCGGAGCATCGCGCGGCCCTCGCCGTCGCGCCAGGGGTCCCAGGGCGCGCTGATCAGGCGCCCCGTGATGCCCGCGGCCTCCGGGCCGAGCAGCAGCACGATCAGCTCCGCGGGCAGCTCGGCCGGCACGGCGTTCGCGGGAGGGGCCTCGTCGCTGCCCTCGTGGATGCGGGTGGCGACGTAGCCCGGCGCCACCGCGTTCACCCGCCAGGCCGGCTCCTCGATCGCGAGGGTCTCGGCCATCCGTACGCCCGCGACCTTCGCGATCGAGTAGGCGGCGTAGCCCGGCCGGGGGCCGGTGGCGCCGCCGCCCGACAGGAGCACGACAGAGGGGCCGGAGGAGCGGTCGAGCGCCGGGGCGAGCGCCTGCAGGCAGCCGAGCACGCCGATCAGGTTCTCGTCGACCGAGCGCCGCAGCGCCGCGAGGTCGACGCCGCGGGTCGGCCCCACCGGTCCGTGGCTCCCGGAGGCCGCCACCAGCCCGTCGAGCGTGTCGCCCAGGTGCTCCGCCACCCCGCGCGCGAGGGCGGCAGGCGCGTCCGGGTCGGCCAGGTCGAGCGCCATCGCGGCCGCCCCCAGCGCGCGCAGGCCGGCGAGCCGTGCCTCGTCGCGCCCGGTGGCCAGCACCGTCGCCCCGTCGGCGAGCAGGGCCCGCACCGTGGCCGCACCGATGCCGCCCGTGCCTCCGAGAACGACGACGCGGCGTCCCCGCATCCCGCTCACGACGCCCATCCGACCGGGTGCGCGCTGATGCCGTAGCGGCGGTCCACGACGCGGGCGATCACCGGCCAGGGCATCGCCGACTCGATCCGCGAGCGCCGGCGCACCCTCAGGTTCTTGAGCAGCTTGAAGCGGATCACGTCCGTGAAGCCGGGCCCGTAGCCGGGGTACTGCGGGCGGAAGCCCGCGCGCTCGAGGGCGGTCGCCATCGTCAGCGGCTCGAAGAAGCTCACGTGGATCTCGGGGATGACGTACGCCCAGCGGTCGATGCGGCCGCGGTGCGGCCGGGCGTTGCCCGTGGTGAGGAACAGCACGCCCCCCGGGCGCAGCATCCGGCGAATGCGCGCCAGGGCGGCGACGGGGTCGGGGATGTGCTCGATCACCTCGATCGCGGTGACGACGTCGAACGTGCCCTCCTGCGCGGTCAGGCCCTCGGCGTCCAGCATGGGCACCCCGCGCTCCCGCGCCCGGCCGGCGGCCCAGCCGTCCTCGTGGCCCACCGCGTCGACGCCGAGCTCGCGGTGGCAGTACTCGACGAGGCCCCCCATGCCGCAGCCGAAGTCGAGCCACCTCTGCGACGGCGAGGGCGGCGCGAGCGCGCCCACGACGCGCGCGATGCCGCGCCATTCGTAGTGGCGGATCGTCTCCCGCGGGTGCTCTTCCTCGTAGGCGTAGTCCACGAGGGGATCGGCGCCCTCGCCGCGGTAGTAGGCCTCCGAGTAGATCTCCCCGAAGTCGGTGCGGGGCTCCGCGACGAACGAGAAGCGGCAGGTCGCACAGTGGCGCAGCGCGTAGACGCGATCGTCGAGGCGGCCCGGCCGCCTGCCCGCCGCGTCGGTGCTCGAGCCGCAGATCGGGCAGGCGGCGTTCAGCGTCGCCCTCCGGCGCGGTACGGGTGCGGGAGCATCCGCGGCAGCGTACCGGGCGGCCCCGTCCGGCCGATCACCGATCGGGAACGGCTGGTAGCTTCTGGGTCGTGACCGGTTTCGCCGCCACATACCTCGCCGAGGTCGCCGTCATCTCGGCCGGGCTGGACGCTCCCGCCATCGACGCGATGGCCGAGGGCCTCGCCGCGGTGCGCACGCGGGGCGGGCGCCTGTTCATCCTGGGCGCGGGCGGGGGCGCAGGACATGCGTCGCACGCGGTCAACGACTTCCGCAAGATCTGCGACATCGAGAGCTACGCGCCCAGCGACAACGTCTCCGAGCTGACCGCCCGCGTGAACGACGAGGGCTGGGACGTCGCCTACTCGAACTGGCTGCGCGGCTCACGGCTGAGGGCCGAGGACGCGCTGCTGGTCTTCTCGGTGGGCGGCGGGTCGCGCGAGCACAACATCAGCATGAGCCTGGTCAACGCGGTCGAGCTGGCCAAGGAGGTCGGTGCCGGGGTGTTCGGCATCGTCGGTCGCCGCGAGGGCGTCACCGCCCAGCTGGCCGACGTCTGCATCGTGGTCGAGGGCGCGCCCGCCGCGCGCCTGACCCCGCACACCGAGGCCTTCCAGGCCGTCGTATGGCACCTCCTGGTCTCGCACCCGGCGCTGGCGCAGAAGGCGACCACCTGGGAGACCATCGTCGAGGAGTCGTCGTCGGCGTGAGCCACTGGGCGGTCTTCCTGGATCGTGACGGGGTGATCAACGAGCCGGTCCCCCATCCGGCCAGCGGCCTGCCCGAGTCGCCGCACCGGGCCGAGGACGTCGCCTTGACCCCGGGGTGCCTCGAGGCGCTCGGGATCCTGCGCGGCACCGGGGCGACCCTGATCGTCGTCTCGAACCAGCCGAGCGCGGCCAAGGGCACCGCGACCGACGCCGACCTCGACGCGGTGCACCGAGAGATCTCCGGGCGCCTCGCGGCGGCCGGCGTCGCGCCCGACGACTGGCGCTACTGCCGCGACCACCCCGACGCCGTCGATCCGTCCCGCGCGGACTGCGACTGCCGCAAGCCCAAGCCCGGGATGCTGCTCTCGGCCGCCCGCGACCACGACGTCGACCTGACCGCCTCGTGGATGGTGGGCGACGGCGACGCCGACGTGGGCGCCGGCCGGGCGGCCGGATGCCGCACGATCCTGGTGGAGCACCCCGGTTCGGCGCACCGCCGCGGCGCGGAGACCCCCGACGTCACCGTCGCCACGATCCTCGAGGCCGCCCGTCACGTGGCGTCCCTGCACCGCACTCCCGGCCCGACAGCACTGGAGGGGGCACGATGAACGACGCACTGAAGGGGCTGAAGATCTTCGCCGATGGCGCGGACCTGGACAGCCTGCTCGCACTGGCCCAGAAGCCCTACATCACCGGGTTCACCACCAACCCCACGCTCATGCGCAAGGCGGGCGTCACCGACTACCCGGGCTTCGCGCGCGAGGTTCTGAGCCACATCACGGACCGGCCGATCTCGTTCGAGGTCTTCGCGGACGATCTGCCCGGGATGCGCCTCCAGGCCCTCGAGATCGCCTCGTGGGGCCCGAACGTCTACGTCAAGATCCCGATCACCAACACGGCGGGCGTCTCGACGGCCGAGGTCACCCGCGAGCTGTCGGCGGAGGGCGTCCAGGTCAACGTGACCGCCCTGATGACGGTGGCCCAGGTCGAGGAGACCGTCGAGGCCGTGGCCGAGGGCGCGCCCTCGTGCATCTCGCTCTTCGCCGGGCGCATCGCCGACACCGGGGTCGATCCGGTCCCAATGGTGCGCGAGGCGGTCGCGGCCCTGGCGGCGGCCCCGCGGGCCGAGCTCATCTGGGCGAGCCCTCGCGAGGTGCTCAACATCGTCCAGGCCAGCGAGGCCGGCTGTCACATCATCACGGTCACGCACGACCTCCTCGCCAAGCTCGAGGGGCTCGGCAAGGATCTCGACCAGTTCAGCCTCGAGACGGTGCAGATGTTCCACGACGACGCCGCCGCGTCGGGCTTCTCTCTCGAGCCCGCATCGAGCCGCGCGTGAGCACGGGCGTCCGCCGGTGAAGAGGGCGCTCATCACCGGCGGTGCCGGCTTCATCGGGAGCAACCTCGCCGACCGCCTCGTCGCCGACGGCGTCGAGGTCGTGGTCTACGACAACTTCTCCACGGGGCAGCGGCGCTTCGTCGAGGGCTTCGCGGCGTCGCCGCTCGGGACCGTCGCCGAGGGCGACCTTCTCGACGACGACGCCCTCCGCGCGGCGATGGCCGGCTGCGACACGGTCTTCCACCTGGCCGCCAACGCCGACGTGCGCTTCGGCCTCGAGGACCCCTCGCGCGACTTCGAGCAGAACACCGTGGGCACGTTCCGCGTGCTCGAGGCGATGCGGGCCGCGGGGGCCAAGCGCATCCTCTTCTCGTCGTCCGGGTCGGTCTACGGCGAGCCCGAGGTGGCCCCGACGCCCGAGGACTGCCCGTTCCCGGTGCAGACCTCGCTCTACGGCGCGTCGAAGCTCGCCGGCGAGGCCATGATCCAGGCCTACTGCGAGGGCTACGGCTTCAGCGGCACGGTGCTGCGGTTCGTGTCGATCATGGGCGAGCGGTACACCCACGGGCACCTCTACGACTTCTCCCGGGCCCTCCGGGAGAACCCCGAGAGCCTCCTGGTCCAGGGCGACGGCCGCCAGCGCAAGTCCTACCTCTACGTGGGGGACTGCATCGACGCCGTCGTGCTGCTGGCGACCCGCGCCGACACCCCCGGCACCGCCTCGGCCTTCAACCTGGGCACCGACGAGGTCTCGGACGTCAACACCTCGATCCGCGCGGTGTGCGCCCACCTGGGCGTCGATCCCCGCCTCGAGTACACCGGCGGCGTGCGCGGCTGGATCGGCGACAGCCCCCTGATCCATCTCGACTGCGCCAAGCTGCGCGCTCTCGGTTGGGAGCCCAAGCTGACCATCGCCCAGGCCGTCGGGCGCACGCTCGACTGGCTCGCGGCGAACCCCTGGGTGTACGAGGAGGGCGTCGTCCGTTGAGCGTCATCTTCGCCCGGGCCCCCCTGCGCATCTCCCTGGGCGGCGGCGGCACCGACCTGCCCTCGTACTACCGCCAGCGCGGCGGCTTCCTGATCGCCGGGGCGATCGACAAGTACATCTACATGCTCACCCACACGGTCTTCCAGCGCCGCTTCCGCCTCAAGTACTCGGAGTTCGAGGAGGTCGACGAGCCGGCCGCGATCCGCCACCCGATCTTCCGCGAGACGCTGCTGCGCCACTGGGAGGGCAGCCCGCTCGAGATCGCCTCGGTGGCCGACATCCCCGCCGGCACCGGCCTCGGCTCGTCGGGCTCCTTCACGGTCTGCCTGATGAAGTCGCTCAACCTCGCCGGCCGGATGGCCAGCACCCCGGGGGCCATCGCCGAGGCCGCGTGCCACATCGAGATCGACGTGCTCGGTGAGCCCTCGGGCAAGCAGGATCAGTACGTCGCCGCCCACGGCGGCATCTGCGCGTACACCTTCCATCAGGACGACTCGGTCACCGTCGAGCCGCTGCGCATCTCGGCCGAGACGATCGCCGGGATGAGCGACGGCTTCCTGCTCTTCTTCACCGGCGAGACCCGCAAGGCCACCGACATCCTGTCCGATCAGGACACCCGCACCCGCGAGATGGACGCGGCGATGGTCGCGAACCTCGACCGCACGAAGGAGATCGGCTACGAGAGCCGCGCCCTGCTCGAGTCGGGCGACCTGATGACCTACGCGAACCTGATGCACGAGCACTGGGTCAACAAGCGCGCCCGCTCGCAGGGCATGAGCACCGGGCGGGTGGACGAGCTCTACGAGATCGCCCGGGCCAACGGCGCGGTGGGCGGCAAGCTGGTCGGCGCCGGCGGCGGGGGATTCCTCCTGGTCTACGCCCCCGAGCCGATGCACGTGCGCGAGGCGATGGCCGCCGCCGACGCCCCCGAGGTGCGCTTCGGCTTCGACTTCCAGGGTTGCTTCGGCCAGGAGTACGTGTGACGGAGCTGCGGGTGGGCATCGTGGGCTGCGGCCTGATGGGGCGCAAGCGCGCGCTGGCCCTCGGCGCCGACCGCCCCGTCGCTGTCTGCGACGCCGACCCCGATCGCGCCACGGTGCTCGCGGCCGACATCGGCGCCGAGGCGGTCGCCGATGTCGACGCGGTGCTGGCCGCCCGCCCCGACGTCGTCATCGTCTCGACGAGCCACGACTCGCTCGCCGACGCCGCCTGCGCCGCCCTCGAGGCCGGCGCGCACGTGCTGGTCGAGAAGCCCGCCGGCCGCACGGCGGCCGAGGTCGCGCGGATCGCCGACGCGCGTGACCGCGCCGGCCGACTGGTGAAGGTCGGCTTCAACCACCGCTTCCACCCGGGCATCCACCGGGCGATCAGCGAGGTCCGCGAGGGCCTCCACGGCGAGCCGATGTACATGCGCGCGCGGTACGGGCACGGCGGCCGGCCGGGCTACGACCGCGAGTGGCGGGCGATCCCCGAGGTCTCGGGCGGCGGCGAGCTGCTCGATCAGGGCATGCACCTGCTCGATCTCAGCCATTGGCTCTTCGGGCCGCTCCCGATGCACTCCTCGTTCCTGCGCACCAGCTTCTGGGACATGCCGGTGGAGGACAACGCGGTGATCGTCCTCGGCGAGCCCTCGGGCACCTCCCCGTGGACGACCTTCCACGTGAGCTGGTCGGAGTGGAAGAACGAGTTCGCCCTCGAGATCTACACGCGCCACACCAAGCTCGCGATCTCCGGGATGGCCGGCTCCTACGGCCCCCAGGCGCTGCGGATCTGGCGGATGCGCCCCGAGATGGGCCCGCCCGACCTCGAGGAGATCACCTACCCGGCCGAGGACCCGTCGTGGGTGGCCGAGTGGAGCCACTTCCGCGCCGCCCTGCTCGGAGAGACGGCGCCCGACCTGCTCGGCGACCTCGACTCGGCGCGTTACGGGCTGGCCTGCGCCGAGGAGGCCTACCGCAGGCACGCGGCGCCGGTGTCCGCGTGAGCTCTCCCCGCATGCTCGCCGGGCTGCGCCCACCACCGGGACACGCCACGGCGCCGGCCTACGCCGGCGGATGGGACCTGGGCGAGGGCGCCCCCTCTCCCTACCTGGCCTACCTCGACGATGCGGCCGCCGGCTGGTCGGCCGAGCTCGAGGCGTTGCACGCCGAGTCGAGCCTCGAGCATCCGATCGACGTCCTCACCCGCCGTACGGCGGTGGCCGCCCTGCGCGGCGCGGGCCTGGGACCCACGCCCCGTCTTCTGGACGTCGGCTGCAGCACCGGGCACCTGCTGGCCGACCTGCGGGCGGCCTTCCCGGGCGCCGAGCTGGCCGGGGTCGACGCCGAGGCGGCCGGTCTGCGCAGCGCGCACGAGGCCGTCCCGGACGTGCCGCTGATGTACGCGAGCGCGACCGACCTCCCGTTCGCCGACGGCGTCATCGACGGCCTGGTGGCGCTCAATCTCCTCGAGCACCTCGAGGACGACGTCGCCGCGCTCGCCGAGTTCCGGCGCGTGCTGCGCACCGGGGGCCGTGCCGTGGTGGTGGTGCCGGCCAACCCGTCGCTCTACGACTACTACGACGCCCACCTGCGTCACGAGCGCCGCTACGCCGAGGGCGAGCTGACGGTGAAGGCCCTGACCGCCGGCCTGCGCCCGCTGGGCCGCATGGCACTCGGCAGCGTCGTGTATCCGGGCTTCTGGCTCGTGAAGAAGCGCAACCGGCGCATGCAGCCGGGCGACGAGGAGGCCCAGCGCCGCGTCGAGGCCGACATCGCGCGCTCCCAGTCGTCGCCGCTCGCCCGCGCCGCCTTCGCGCTCGAGGGGGCCCTGCTCGCCCATGGCCGCCGGGCGCGCCGCGGCATCCGCGAGGCCATCGTGCTGGAGCGGGCCGAGTGACGCGCTACCTGGTGACGGGCGGGGCGGGATTCATCGGCAGCCAGGTGGTGCGCCGGCTCGTCGGCGACCCCAGCGCCCGCGTCACCGTGTTCGACAACCTCTGCTCGGGCAGTCGCGAGCATCTCGACGGTCTCCTCGACGACGGCCGGGTGGAGATCGTGCTCGGCGATCTGAAGGACCTCGACGCGATCGTCGCGGCGGCGGAGGGCGTTGATCACGCCTTCCACTTCGCCGCGAACCCGGATATCGCCAAGGCGATGGCCGATCCGTCCGTCGACTTCTGGGAGGGCACCTACCTCACCCAGAACCTGCTCGAGGCGCTGCGGCGCAACGGGGTGGGCCGGCTCACCTACGCCTCGGGCAGCGGCGTCTACGGCGACGTCGGCGAACGGCCCGTCGTGGAGGACATGCCGCTGCGCCCGGTGTCGCCCTACGGGGCGTCCAAGCTCGGCTGCGAGGCACTGATCGGGACCTACTGCCACATGTTCGGCATGCGGGCGCTGGCGCTCCGCTTCGCCAACGTCGTCGGCCCCCGTCAGACCCACGGCGTCGCCTACGACTTCATCCGCCGCCTGCGCGCCGACCCGACCCGGCTCGAGATCATGGGCGACGGCTCCCAGAGCAAGTCCTACGTGCACGTGGACGATGTCGTCGATGCACTCACGGGCCTGTTCCCGCCCGCCGGCGCCCCCGACCTCGAGGTCTTCAACATCGCGACCGAGGACTACCTCACGGTGCGGGAGATCGCCGACATGGTGGCCCAGCGGCTCGGGCTGTCGGGGATCGACTACCGCTTCGGCGACGAGCCGCGCGGATGGAAGGGCGACGTCCCGGTGGTGCGCTTCGACAGCGGGCGTGCGCGTGCGCGGGGATGGTCGAACCGGCGCACCTCGCGCGAGGCGATGGCCGCGTCCATCGACTCGATGGTGCTCCAGGTCGAGGCCGAGGCGGCCGCCGCCGGCTAGGACGCTAGGACCGCTCCACGGTGATCCCGAGCATCAGGTTCAGGTCGATCAGGGGCACGTGGAGGGGCCAGTAGGTGCGATCGACCACCGTGAACCGCCTCTCGAGCTCCTCCATGATCTCGCGCGGCCGGTTGACGTGATCGGCCTCGATGTGCGGCCCGTAGGGCATCCCGTAGCGGCGCTCGAACTGGCGGGCCACGGTGAGCCGCCGGCCCAGCCGGTGGCCGAGGCCCCCCTCGCAGGGGATCGCGACCGCGAGGCGCCCGCCCGGGCGCAGCACCCGGTGGATCTCGTCGAGGGCGCGGGGCAGGTCGGGCAGGTGCTCGAGCACGTGAATCGCCAGCGCGCGATCGAAGTAGCCGTCCTCGTAGGGCAGCCGCTCCTGGCAGTCGGCGGCCACGACCCGGACGTCGGGGAGCTCGGCCTGCAGCTGGTCGGCCAGCTCCTGACGCAGCTCGACGGCGTGGTACTCCTGGATCGTGAGGTCCTCGTGGCGGGCGTGCCCGCCGAGGCCGGGGCCGATCTCCAGGCTGCGCCCGCCGGGGGGCGAGGTGCGCTGGGGGTAGTCGTGGTTGAAACGCTCCACCCGGCCGTAGCGCGAGGGGAACACGGTCAGCCAGTGGCGCATCCAGTCGTCCTCGACGAGGCGCTGCGTCGGAGAGAGCTCCGGCACGGTCTTCGGCCACACGGTCGGGGTACGGCGCGCCACGGCGTCGCACACTAGCGTGCCCACTTCGGCCTCGCATCGTTATCCTCGCTCTCGTCGTGAGCCCGTCCCCCCGCTCCAGCCGCCCGCGATCCCGACGCCGATGAGCGCCCCGGGCGGCCACCGCGCGACCGTCCTCGGCGAGGCCGGGACGATCGAGCGCATCCCCGGTTTCGTGTCGATCGTGACCCCCTGCCTCAACGAGGAGCTCACGGTCGGTGAGTTCGTCGACTGGTGCCACGAGGGCCTGGCCTCGGCGGGCGTCAACGGCGAGGTCGTGATCGTCGACAGCTCCACCGACCGCTCGCGTGAGATCGCCGAGGAGCACGGAGCGCGGGTGCTGAGCTTCCCCAAGCGCGGCCTCGGGCGCGCCTACATCGACGCCCAGCCACTGCTGCGCGGCGAGTACATCATCATGGGCGACTGCGATCTCACCTACGACTTCCGGGAGATCGCGCCGTTCGTGGAGCAGCTCTCCGCGGGCCACGAGTTCGTGATGGGCAGCCGCTTCCGGGGCTACATCGAGCCCGGCGCGATGCCCAAGCTGCACCAGTTCTTCGGCACCCCCCTCACCACCTGGATCCTCAACCGGATGTACCGCGCCGGCTTCAGCGACATCCACTGCGGCATGCGCGCCATGACCGCGGACGCGCTCGAGCGCATCGACCTCGAGAGCCAGTCGTGGGAGTACGCCTCCGAGATGGTGATCAAGGCGGCCAAGCTCCGGCTTCGCACCACAGAGGTGCCGGTGCGCTTCTACCGCGACCGCGACGGCCGCGAGAGCCACCACAAGCGACTCGGCTGGTGGTCTCCGTGGGCGGCGGGCTGGCGCAACCTCAGCGTGATGCTGCTCTACGCCCCCGACTTCTTCCTGCTGTGGCCCGGCGTCATCATGTTCCTGCTGGGCCTGGCGCTCTCGGGCGTCCTGGTCGCGGGCCCGGTGCACATCGGCTCGCTCGGGCTGGACCTGCACTCGATGTTGCTCGGCCTCGCGATGAGCGTGCTCGGGTACAGCGCGATGCAGCTCGGGGTGCTCTCGCGGGTGCACTACAACTTCGATCCCGAGTTCAGCGCCCGGATGCTCAAACGACTCACCATCGGGCGCGGTGCGCTCCTGGGCGCCGGGCTGATGGCGGTCGGCATCGTGCTCGATCTGATCCTCGTCGTCGACTGGATCGCCAACGGCCTGCACCTGTCGAGCCTGTCCTACTACGGCGTCTTCGGGCTGCTGCTGATCGTGATCGGGTTCCAGACCTTCGCCTTCACGATCCTCCTGCAGATGCTGGGCCGCCGCCGGGCGTCGTCCTCACCGTGCTGAGCCCAGGCCCGCGGGGCGTGGTCTAGAGTGGCCGGCGTGGCGGACGATCAGACCGGGGCGGCATCAGGGGTCCTGACCCGCATCAACGCCACCGTCGGTGGGCTGGCGCGGCGCGTCATCCCCGTGGAGTTCCAGCCGCCCCCGGTGGGCTTCGTGCGGCGCCTGGTGGCACGCACCGGCTACTTCCGGCTGCGGACGATGGTCGCCGCGCACGGCGACACGATCCCCGACGCCCACCTCTACCAGCCGCTCTACTCGCCGTGGCTCGGTGACCCCGCTTTCGAGCGGGTGTACGCCGCCGCCGAGGGCCGCACGCTGGTGAGCCGCGACCGCTGTTTCGTGTTGTGGCGCACCCTCCAGCAGGCTCTCCACCTCGACGGCGATCTGCTCGAGTGCGGGGTCTTCCGCGGCGGCACCGCGCTGCTCGAGGCCACCACGGTGCGCGATCAGGGGGCCGAGCGCCCGCTGCACCTCGTGGACAGCTTCGCCGGGATGCCCGACACCACCGAGGGCGTCAACCGGTTCCGGGAGGGCGACTTCGCCTCGACCTCCTATGAGGACGTGCGCCAGGCCCTCGCGCCCTTCGCGTTCGCGCAGGTCCACCAGGGCTTCATCCCCGAGGCGCTGGCCGAGCTGCCGATCGAGCGTCTGGCCTGGGCCTACATCGACGTGGACATCTACGCGGCGGTCCGCGACAGCCTCGAGTACATCTACCCGCGCCTCATGCCGGGCGGCGTGATCGTGCTCGACGACTACGGCTTCCCGAGCTGCCCCGGCGTGCGCCGGGCCATGGACGAGTTCTTCGCCGACGGCCGTCCCGAGGTCCCCCTCTGCCTGCCCACCGGGCAGGGCCTCGTCACCAAGCTGCCGTAACGGGCGGCGCGGGTATCGGCGGAGGGGCTCCGCCGGCGGTGCGCCGCCTCGCGGCGCGGATGGGGCGTGCCGAGACACTGGCGCTCGGGCTCCTCGCCGTGGCGGTATGCGCGTTCTACTTCTGGACGGCGCTCACGAGCGGGCCCGCATCGGGCTACTACGGCCTGCTGACCGATTCGTTCCTCGACGGCCAGACCAGTCTGCACGTCGAGCCCACGCCGGAGCTGCTCGCCCTCCCGGATCCCTACGACCCGGCGCAGAACGCGCCCTACCGGCTCCACGACGCCTCGTTGTACGACGGGCACTACTACCTCTACTTCGGCCCCACGCCGGTCGTGCTGGTGTACCTGCCCCTGCGCGTGGTCGGCGTCGAGGTGAGCGACAACGTGGCCGTCGCGGTGCTGATGTCGGCCGGCTTCCTCTTCGCGCTCGCCCTGATGCGGTTCCTGATCACCCGCTACCGCCCGCGGACGTCGCTGCCGACCCGGGTGGCGGCGGGTCTGATGCTCGGGCTGGCGAACGTCGCCCCCTTCCTGTTGCGGCGCCCCTCGGTCTACGAGGCCGCGATCGCGGGGGGCTACTGCTGCCTGCTCGCGGGCCTGCACCTGACGCTCACGGGGGCGCTGCGGGAGCGGCCCAGCCTGGCGCGGCTCGCCGGCGGGAGCCTCGCGCTCGGTCTCGCCGTCGGCGCCCGTCCCCACCTGCTGGTGGCCCTACCGGTGTGGGCCTGGGCCTGGCGCCGGGCCTGGACGGAGCGCCCCGAGGGCCGCGCCGCCGCCCGCCGCCTCGCGCTGGCCGCCGCCGGCCCCCTCGCCGCGAGCCTCGCGGTGCTCGCGCTCTACAACGTGGTCCGCTTCGGCTCGCCGACCGAGTTCGGCTCCACGTACCAGCTCGCGGGCGTGGAGATGAACCTCTACGACCGGTTCGCGTTCGACCGCATCCTCCCCGGCGCCTTCTCCTACTTCCTGGCCTGGCCCCGCATGGACGTGATCTTCCCCTTCGCGCATCTCGACGCGGCAGCCACCGGGATCCTCCCCGACTTCTACGCCGTGGGCATCGAGCCGGTGGCGGGGCTCCTCGCCACCACGCCGCTGCTGCTGCTGGCCCTCGCCGCGCCGGTGCTGCTCATCCGCGCGCGCGGCCGCGCGGCGGGCGAGCGCGAGCCGATGGCCCTCGCCACGGTGCTCCTCGGCACCGGGCTCCTGGTGGCCCTGGTCCCGATCGTCTCGTTCGACGCGGCGACCATGCGCTACGAGGTCGACTTCGCCACGCTGCTCCTGTTCGCGGCGCTGCTGGTCTGGCTGCGCGTCGAGGACGCGCTCCGGGGCCGCGCCGGCCTCGCGGTACGTGTGGCGGCCGGGCTGCTCGTGGCGGTCACGGCCGCCTTCTCGCTCGCCTTCTCCATCACGGGCTACTACGACGGTCTTCGCGCGGCGCACCCGGGCGTCTACGCGTCGCTCGAGCGGGCCTTCGGGTTCGTGCCCACGTTCGCGGCCGACCGGCGGGGGCACCCGATCGTGCTGCGGGTCGACGGCGCGGGCGTCCCGGTCACCACCAGCACGATCACCGTGGCCTCCCCCGGCTCGGGCACCGCGCCCCTCACGGCGACGTTCACCTGGAACACGGCGGTCCCGCCGGGAGGGTCCGTACTCGTCGATGTCGAATCGTCCGGCGTGCGGCGGCGGGTGGCGGTGACGGGCACGCCCCAGGTGGTCCCGGTCCTCCTGCACCGCGGTATCAACACCATCACCGTGCGCTGGCGCGCGACCGTCGCGCCCGCGGTGCCGGCGGGGTTCAGCGTCACCGGCGCGAGCCTCGGCCCGGTGGTCCGCACGCCCACCCGCTCATGAGCGCCGTGGCCGGGCTCGCTAGCATGCCCGACCGAATGGAGGAGACGATCGCCACACCGAGCCGCGCCACCGGGCTGCTGGAACGCCTTCCGAGCACCGCGGTGATCCTGAAGTTCCTCCTGACCGGCAGCACGGTCACGGCGGTCCAGCTGGGGGCCGTCACCTCGCTGGTGCTCGCGGGCGTCCCGATCCAGCTCGCCCTGGGGATGGCCTACGTCGTCTCGCTCTCCTTGCACTTCACGCTCAACCGGCAGTGGGTGTTCGCCTCGGACAAGGGCTACGCCTTCCGCTTCACCGGGCAGGGCGCGCGCTACATCATCATCGCGATCAGCTCCTACGCGCTCACCGCGACCGGCGTGGCCGTGGTCCCGGGCCTGCTCGGCATCCCCCAGCTCGCCGCCTTCTTCCTGGTGACCGCGATGGTCGCGTGCTTCAGCTTCCTCGCGCTGCACCTGTGGATCTTCCGGGCCGCTCCCGGCCACGCGGACCGGCCCGAATGAGCCGACCCCTCGTGTCCGTCGTCGTGCCGTGCCTCAACGAGGAGGACAACGTCGTCCCCCTCTACGAGCGCCTGCGGGCGACCCTCGTGGCCGCCGAGGTCAACTACGAGATCATCTTCAGCCTCGACCCCTGCACCGACGCCACCGAGGACCGCATCCGCGAGATCCGCGCCACCGATCCGTGCGTGAAGATGATGCGGCTCTCGCGCCGGTTCGGCCAGCCCGCGGCGACCCTCGCGGGCCTGCGCATGTCCTCGGGCGACGCCGTCGCGGTGATCGACTGCGACCTGCAGGATCCGCCCGAGCTGATCGGCGACATGATCAAGCGCTGGGGCGAGGGCTTCGACGTCGTCTACGCCCAGCGCCGCTCGCGCGCCGGGGAGACGCTGCCCAAGCGGATCGTGGCCGCGCTCGGCTACCGGGTCATCCGCAAGGTCTCCGAGGTGGACATCCCGGCCAACACCGGCGACTTCCGCCTGATGAGCCGCCGCACGGTCGACGAGGTGCTGCGCCTCAACGAGACCCACGGCTTCCTGCGCGGCATGGTCGCGCTGGTCGGCTTCCCCCAGGCGAGCGTGCTCTACGACCGCGACGAGCGGGCCACCGGCAGCGGCAAGTACAACCGCTTCACCGGGTCGATCCGGATCGGCCTCAACGGCATCGTCGGCTTCTCGCGCTACCCGCTCCAGATCATCACGATCATCGGCTTCCTCACGTTCGCATTCGCGATGCTGCTGGCGCTCACCTACCTGGTGCTGAAGCTCGCGGGCATCGACATCGTCTGGGGCAACCCGACGCTGGTCATGATCGTGTCCTTCTTCAGCGGCATCCAGCTGCTGAGCCTCGGGGTGATCGGCGAGTACGTCGGGCGCATCTACGACGAGGTCAAGCGGCGGCCGATCTTCGTGGTCGACGCCCTCGAGGGCTTCGAGCGCCCGCTCGCCCGGCTCGAGGAGGGCCCCGCCGAGGGGGACGACCTGATGGGCCGGATCTCCTCGGCCCGCTCGGTCTGACCCTGCCGGGACTGCCCCCCGTCGCGATCCTGGCCGGGGGGCTCGGCACCCGGCTCGGGGCCGTCGCGACCGAGGTGCCGAAGGGGATGATGCCGGTCAACGGCCGCCCCTTCCTCGCCCACGTGCTCGACCTGCTGGCCTCGCACGGGGCGCAGCGGATCGTGATCTGCCGCGGCCACCTCGGTGACGCGATCGAGGAGGGTCTCGGCGACGGCTCCCGTTTCGGGTTGTCGATCGCCTACTCCGACGAGGGCCCGGTCCCGATCGGCACCGCCGGGGCGCTGCGGAAGGCGCTGCCGCTGCTCGGTGAGCGCTTCCTCGTGATGTACGGCGACACCTACCTGCGTGTCGACTACGCCGGCGGTCGCAGACGCGCATGCGCGGTCGGGACTGCCCGGTCTCATGACCGTCCTGCGCAACGACGGGCGCTGGGGTGAGAGCAACGCCGCCTACGCCCGCGGCCGCGTGAGCGCCTACGACAAGCGCAACCCACCGGCCGACGCCGCCTGGATCGACTACGGCCTGCTCGCGTTCACGGCCGACGCGCTGCGGGACGGCGATGAGACCGACCTCGCCGACGTCCTCACGCGCCTGTCTCGCGCGGGGGAACTGGCCGGCGTACCGGTGCGCCGCCGCTTCTACGAGATCGGCACCCCCGCCGCCCTCGCCGAGACCGAGCGCTTCCTGGCGCGCCTCGCCGCGACCGGTTAGGGCGCGGCCGCCGTCTCGGGGGCCGGCTGGAGCACGAACCGCCCCTCCACCAGGCTCGGGTCGGCGCCGGTCTCGAAGGCGACCACCCCGGTGATGGGCTCGACCACCGTGGAGGGCCAGATCGAGGGGGGCGCGACGCTCACGGGGCGGGTGTCGGAGACGATCGCGGTCGCGACGTCGCTGGCCCACACGCCGCCCGCGCTCACGTGCACCGGCCCGGGCGAGCGGCCGGCGGCGCTCTGGATCTGGGCGATCTGGTCGGCCGTCGCGATGCAGCAGCCGCCCTCGGCGAAGTAGGTGCGCGGCCAGAACGCGTAGGCGGCCGCGCAGACGACCAGCGCACCGGCGACGCCGCCCTCGAGCAGCGTCCGCATCCGCGGCCCACCGGACGACGGCAGGCGTTCGGCCAGCGTGCGACCCAGCAGCACGAGCCCGCATCCGACCCAGATCGCCAGCAGGGGCTGCGCGTAGGAGAAGGCCTTCCACTGCTGGTACGAGCCGGGCTCCTGGACGGCCCGCACGACCCATGCGGCGCAGGGCAGCGCCAGGGGCCAGGCCAGCACGAGCGCCCGGCGCCCGCGGGCCGTCGCCATCCATCCGGCCCCCGCGAGCACCGCGATGATGACGCTGCCGGCCAGGAGCGCCGGTGTCGAGTTGCCGCGCTCGGCGATCGGGATGCCGACCGCCGCCCACAGCGGAGCCGTCGGCATCGGCCAGCCGGCCACCGCGTCGCGGAGGTTCCAGAGACGCTCGATCGTGTCGCTCCACACCGGGAAGAACACCCCGCCCAGCGCCACGCCCCCGAGGAGGGCGAGGCCGGGGTTGTCTCTCACCGGCCGGCGCCGGATGAGTTGCGGCACGACCAGCGAACCGCCCAGCAGCAGTGCCACCATGGCGTACATGGCGCCGGTCGGGTTGTAGGCGAGGGCCCCGGCGACCGACACGACGGCGGCCGTCGCCACGCCGGCCACGCCACGTTCGCCCGGGTCGAGCAGCAACGCGATCAGCGCCAGACCGAAGGCCAGGCCCCAGACCTGGGCGAGGAAGTACGCGAAGGCGTTGAAGGTGAAGGCCCAGCTCAGCAGCACGGTGGCGCCGAGCAGCAGGGGGGCGAGCCGCGACCCGCCGAGCGCACGGCTCGCCAGGCCCTCCACGAACTGGGCGACCAGCACCGCGCCGAGGGCGAGCACCACCATCACCCCGGCCGCGGGCGCCGCCGAGATCGCCGTGGTCGGGGCGAGCAGGGCGGTCGCGCCGAAGGCGTCGAACATCCGCAGCTCGGGCTCGATGCCGGGCAGCCTCCCGGTGGCCGCGAAGCCGTGGTCGAAGAGCTGCACCGCCTGCAGCAGGTAACTCGGCAGGTCGGCGTGGTTGCCGGTGCCGATGGCCCCGACGCCGTGCCGGGTGATCGGGGCCATCCACGCGGTCATCAGCACCGTCGCCACGCCGAGCATCGGCAGGTCGCGCCGGCCGGGGATCACCGCCGCGCGCAGCGTGCCCCGCGCCGCGCGCAGGGCGAGGACCGCGACCACGCACACGCCCAGCACCGCCACGGCGACGGCTCCGGAGGCCGCCAGCCAGCGCGTCGCCACCCAGGTGCCCACGATCAGGATCGCCGCCCCCCGCGCCACCGCGAGCGCGGTGAGGGGGCTGACGCGCCGTGGGTGCAGCGCCGCTCCGGCGACGCCGAGGACGTACCAGGCGAGGGGCACCGCGAGCAGGGGCAGGGCGGCCGGGAGCACGACTACGAGGGCGCCGCCCGGGTGGGGATCGATTCCGACACGATGGACGGAATGATAGGCGCGCTCAGCGCTCGCTCAGCCTCAGTCCCTGAAACCTCACAAGCAGCTGGCGCCCATCGCCGGCCGGGGCCGTCGTGGCTCCCGGCCGGGCGTCGAGGGTCACCGGCGTCGCCGAGCGGGGCGGCAGTACGAGGTTCACCGACACGGGGGTGAAGACGTCGCCCGCCAGCTCCTGGCGGGCCTCGCCCCTCGGGGCCGCCACCGTGAGCACGCGACCGCGCAGGTAGCTCATGGCGGTCATCTCCAGGCGCACGCGCCGCGGCCGCTCGGAGCGGTTGGAGAGCACGAGCTGCGCCGCGCCGGCGGTCCAGGCGAAGATCGTGGTCCCGTCGGCCTCGCTGGGGTACCAGGCCGATCCGAAGGGCGTCAGGTCGAGCTCCGGGGCCTGCGTGAGCGTGTAGACCGTGTTCCGCCACACCGCCGGCCGGGAGGTCGTGACCGGCTGGTCGCGGGTGCGCAGCACGTGCGTCCACGGCTGGGCCGGTCGCCACTCCTCGCCGCCGCCCGGCGTCAGGTAGGAGCCGGTGCTGCCGAGCCCGATGGTCGTGAGGCCGGCGCCGCGGGTGCCGAAGTAGGCGGCCATCATGCGCATCTGGAACGAGCGCTCGTCGGGCGCGGCGCCCTCCACCAGCGCCACCGATCCGGCCGGCAGGTCCTGAAGGGCGCGGCCCATCTCGACGTCGGCCGCGCGGAAGCCCGTGCCGCCCTCGGCCTGGGCCTGCAGCACCGAGCTGGTCACGGGCACCCAGACCGCGATCAGCAGCCCGATCGCCAGCAGGCGGACCGTGCGTCCGCGGATGGCGGTGCTGGTCAGCAGGCCGAGCACGACGAGGCCGGCGAGGATCGCGGCGCCCGAGGTGAGCCCCTTGTAGACCTGGTAGGGCAGCTCGTCCATCACCCGGTAGCGCACCACCACCGCGGCCGTGGTGGCGACCACCCCCGCCACGACGGCGAGCAGGAGCAGCTCCGGTCCCCGGGGCCGCCGCCAGGGGGCCACGGCGGCGGCGTAGACGCCGAGCATCAGGGTGAGTGCCGCGATCGCCGACCAGGCGAGCGGAGCCAGTGTGAAGAGCGAGAACGCGCTGGTCGCGCCCACCGCGTAGGCGGCGTAGCCGCCGGTGGTGAAGAACTCCGTCAGCCCGCCGGCCACGACCGTGTCGAGGAAGAGCAGGTTCTGCGTGCTGCGCCACATCGCGATCGGCCAGACGACCATCAGGCCCACGACGAGCACCGCGAGCAGCGCCGCCCCCCGGGCGGCGCGCGCCCTGGCGCCCGTGCCGGCGAGGCCCCGCAGGCGGGTCCCGGCCCACTCGGGCCGCTCCGGCGACAGCACCGCGACGGCGACAAGCGGCAGCACGAGCCAGGGAAGCACGGCCGGGTAGACGCCGACCACCGACCCGACCCCCAGGGTGGCCACCACCAGGCTCGCGACGCCGGGCCGGCGAGAGAAGCGCAGGAAGGCGGAGAGCGCGACCGGCCAGAGGCAGAGCGCGACGAACTGGGTGGTGTAGTTCTCGCCGAACGGCAGCGCGAGGACCGGGGTCGCCACGGCCGCCACGACCAGGCCGGTGGGCAGGTCGCCCATCCGCGGGTTGATGTCGCCGGCGAGCATCACCCAGCCCCCGACCGCCGCCACGGCCGCGATCGCGGCGGCGGCGTTGACCACCTCGAAGCCCTCGCGCCCGAGCAGCGAGCCCAGCAGCGAGGCGAAGTGCTCGAAGCCGATGCCGAAGTGGTTGCTCAACGAGCTCCACGGCACCAGGGTCAGCGGATGCGCGACGTCGGGCACCACGGTCCGCGGCACCGGGTGCTCCATGATCCACTCGACCAGCGTGGCGTAGCCCCAGCCGTCGTTGTTGGACACCCCGATGGTGGTGGGGAAGCCCTGGTTCATCGTGGGCAGCAGCGCCGCCAGGCCCGCCAGCACCGATCCGCCGAGGACGATCGCGCCCTGGCGCGTGGGGCGCAGCGCGTCGCCCAGCGCCAGCGGCCCCCCGGCCGTGGCCCTGCGCCGCCGCCATACCGCCCCGCCGATCCCCAGCAGCACGATCGCGACGACCACCGGCGCGGCCCGCTCGCCCGACATGGCGGCGCCGGTGAGGTAGAGGACGCCGACCAGGGCGCAGAGCCCGAGCGGCACGGTCGACGCCCCGAGCCAGCGCCCTCCCGGGTCGGACAGGCCGTTCACGGCGATCCCCGCGAGCAGGCAGAGCGCGAGGCCGGCGACGAAGATGGAGAGGACGGCCAGCATCAGGCGGCCGGCGCCTCGAGCGCCGCGCCCAGGGTGTTGCGCAGCCGCCGCTCCACGGCGGCGGGCTCGACCGCGGCCAGCGCCTCCGCGGCGCCGGCGCGCAGGCGCTGCGCGCAGCGCCGCGTCGCCGAGCACGGCGGCGAGCGCCTCGGCGGCCAGGCGCGGATCGCCGTCGGGCACCACGATCCCGCCGTCCCCGAGCGTCTCGGCCATGGCGCCGACGTCGCGCGCCACCACCGGCGCGCCGGCGCGCATCGCCTCCACCAGCGGGGCGCAGAAGCCCTCGTGGTGCGAGAGCAGGCACACCACCCCGGCGCGGGCGTAGAGGGCGTCGCGCTCGAGCGTCGCTCACCGCCCCGTGGAAGGTCACCCCGCCGCAGCCGATGCGCTCCACCAGCACCTCGAGGCCGGCCGCGTAGCGCTCCCAGCCGGCCGTCGAGCCGACGATGTCGAGCGTCGCCGCAGGCCGGTGGAGCGTGCGCAGCAGGCCGAAGGCCTTCACCAGGTCGTCCACGCCCTTGCTCGGCGAGACACGGCCCACGAACAGCACGCCCTCGCCCCGCGGCGCCGTTGCAGGCGGCGGCACGTGGGGCAGCAGCAACGGCACCACCTCCACCTCGCCGTAGCCCGCCGCCCGCAGATCGGAGGCGTTGAAGGCGGAGTCGGCGATCACCAGATCCCAGGCGTGCGCCAGGCCGGGCAGCTCCTCGAGCGCGCGGGCGCAGCGGTCGGCGACCAGGCCGGGCGGCACCAGATGGGGTGGGGTGACGTTGTGGAACACCAGGATCCGCGGCCCGCCCGGCGCCGCGACGATGTCGGCGATGCCGTCCGCCCAGATGCTGAAGTGCACCACCCAGGCCGCCCCGGGCCCCTCGGCCAGGGCGCGGTCGAGGCCGATCACCTCGTTCTCGCAGTCGGGGTGCCAGCCCTCGGCCACCAGCACGGCCTCGTGGCCCCACTCCCCCAGCAGGCGGACGTGGTGGCGGGCCTGGTCGGAGACGGCGTCCGAGGGTGCGAGGGTCGGCACGAAGACGTGCACCCGTCGCGGGGAGGCCGCCCCGGTCAGGACACGTCCTCGAGGGGCATGTGGGCGATCACCGAGAACTGGTGCTCGGCGTCGGACGGGCCGCGCTCACGCAGCGGGCGCCAGGCCTCCTCGGGCGTGACCGGGGCGATGACGCCCTCGGCGCAGTCGGAGCGCACGAAGAAGGCGTTGACGCCGTTCGAATCGCATCCGGCCAGCGCGTAGCCCAGGCGGCCGCCCAGGCGCGCGAGCGCCGTCAGGGAGGCGCCGTGGTAGTAGCCGCTGGCGTGCAGGGCCATGCGGTCGAAGCCGGGGTCGTAGGGCACGCTCACCGACCGCGTGGGGCCGAAACTGGCGTTGTACCCGATCACCACCACGCGCGCGCTGGTGCTCCGCACGGCCTCCCACACCCAGAGGCCGTTGCCGTCGATGCCGATCGAGAGCAGGTCGACCTCGCCCTCGGCGCCCACCTCCACCAGCAGGTCGTCGACCGATTCGCGGGTGACGTGATGCTCCACCACCCGGACCGCCTCGCGGGTCCGTGGACCCGCGCCGTAGAAGGCCCGCGCCGAGGCGACCCCGGCGGGGTCGCGGTCGATCATCACGCCGCTCCAGCCGAAGTTGATCGCCAGGTTCGCCGTGTTGCACTGGCGCCCGTCCTCCACGCCGATCTCCACGAAGCGCCGGTTCGTCGCGCCGATCAGCGAGAGCAGGTGGAGGATGATCCCGTCCTCGCCGTTGCGCGAGTAGGCGCGGCACTCGGCGCTCTGCAGGTCGAGGGGCGCGGCCCCGGGCGCCATCAGGTCGCCGTAGGTCGCCCGCAGCGCGGCCGACGCGGTCCAGCGTCGGCCGTCCTCGAGCGGGTGCAGCCGTTCGCCGAACACGGCCCCGAGCGCTCGGACGTCGTCGCCGAGGCCCTCCAGGGCGGCGTGGTTCGCGGCGCCCCGGCGCAGCGCCGTCGTGGCCGTCACCGACACGCCCTCGCGCGCCCGCTGCTCGGCGTCGAGGGCGAGCTTCAGCCAGGCCACGGCCTCGCGCAGCCGCACGTCGGCCTCGTTGCCCGCCCCGCCGAGCAGGCGCGCCGCGCGGCCCCCGGCCCGGGCGATGACCGCCGGCGGGGTGCGCAGGTAGCGGTCGACCGGGGTCAGCGGCTCCACCGGCTCCACCTCGGCGCCGAGCCAGTCGACGTCGTAGTCGCCGGCCGCTCGCCGGGCCTCCACCCGCCGCTCCAGCTCGCCCAGCAGCTCGGTGTGCTCGTCGCTCACGCGGCCGCCCGTCGAGGCGCCGCGACCGCGGTCACCAGTTCCTCGAGCCGTCGCCCGACGGCGTCCGGGCGGAAGCGTCCGAGCGCGTAACGGCGGCCCTGTGCACCCAGGGCGCCGGCGCGGACCGGATCGTCGGTGAGCGCGATCAGCGCCTCGGTGTACTCGGCCGACTCGGAGAACCAGAGCCCGCCGCCCGAGCGACGCACCTGGCCCACCAGCACCGGCGAGCGTGCGCTCACCACCACCGGGCGGCCCTGCATCCACGATTCGAGCACCGCCATCGAGAGGCTCTCGTACGGCGAGGGGAGGATCAGCGCGGTGGCCCCCGCCAGCAGGACCGCCTTCTCCTCCTCGCTCACGAACCCGCGCACGTCGAGCCAGGGCGCCTCCGGGAGGTCCATCGCCACCCGGCCGGCCATCACCAGGCGCGGCACCGCGCGGTCGTCGCGCTGGGCCGCGGCGTGGATCCGCAGCAGGTCTGCGCAGCCCTTCGAGGGATCGATGCGACCCAGGTAGAGCACGTAGGGATCGGCGGGATCCGGCCCGGGCGCCGGCGCCGGGGGGTCGACGCCCACGCCGACCAGGCGCGAGACCGCCGACAGGGGGCCGAAGCGCGTACGGCAGAAGTCGCGCTCCTCGGGCGTGCTGAACGCGAGCCCGCGGGCCAGGCGGAAGGTCCGGTCCATGATCGGGAAGACCGCGGGTGGCTCGTCGTGGAGGGCCGGGATCAGCAGCGAGCGATCGGCGACCAGCGGGAGCCCCTCCCAGGTCGTGGCGTAGAGGTACGGCACGAAGAGGACGGCATCGTACCCGGCGCCCTCCCGGTCGAGATGGTCGAGCAGTTGCGGCGAGTGGGGCCCCTGCTCGCGCATCCAGCGCTCCAGCCCGAGTGTGCCCAGCTCGCCGCGCACCGCCGCCGCGTACCAGCGGTTGAACCGCTCGGGCACCCGCGGCTCGGGCACGGGGAAGCGTCGCACCGCGACCGCCCCGTCCCGCGAGAGGCCGGCCGGGTAGTGGTCGGCCCAGGTCCGGTAGTCGTGGGCGCAGGTCGTGAGCACGGTCACGTCGTGGCGCCCGGCCAGCCGCAGGGCGACCCAGCGGGCGAGCCCCTCGGCGCCCCCGCCGAGGTCCGGCCCGTAACGCGGCACCACCACCGCCAGTCGCAGAGCCCCGCTCACCGGGTATCCACCCCCGCCGACTGGCGCGCAAGCTCCATCCCCTCGATCAGGCGGAGCGCGACCTGCCGCGCCGAGGGCAGGCGCGCGGCCACCGTGCGCCCGCGGGCACCGAGCGCCTCCGCGACCGGGGGGTTCTCGAGCAGGAAGCGCGTCGCCTCCACGACCTCGGCCACCGAGCGCGCCCTCAGGGCCCGGCCGCGCCGCAGGAGCTCGTTGTCGTCGGTGCCGGGAAGAGCGACCACGGCCCTGCCGGCCGCCCACGCGTCGAGCGCCGCCGTGAGCGGCGCGACACCGCGACCCCAGACCCACGCCACGCCGGGGCCGCCGCGCGCCGCCGGCGGGCCGTGGCGACGCCACGCGGCGCGGACGTCGTCGGGTGCGCCGCCGTCGTCGAGGCCGCCGTCGCCCGCCTCCCGCGCCCGGGGCGCGGCGAGCCCGGCGACGATGATCGCGCGGTCCTCCAGGGCCGCCGGGAAGGCGTGCGCCTCCGTGGGGTCGAGCAGGATGACGGCGTCGGCGGCCGCGACGAGCGCGGCGCCCCACGGCGTCGGCCGTCCCGGGCCGCGGGCCGGGACCACGGCCAGCGGACGCAGGACGTCGGCCCCCGGCACCATGGCGTCGTCGGCGCCCACCACCAGCGTGCCCTCCAGGGCGTCGCCCGCCGGGCCGATGGCGGCCACGACGCGGTCCATCATCCGCGCGGTCGCGGGCGCCAGGCTCCCGGCGACGTGGATCCTCACAGCATCGCCCCGACGAACGCCCGCAGGCGCTCGGCCGTCGCCTCGTTGCCGAAGCGCTCGAGGTGGGAGCGGCGCCCGCCGGCCATGTGCGCCGCGAGGCGCGGGTTGCCGACGGCCTCCCGGACGGCCTCGGCCACCAGGGAGGGGTGCTTGTCGTCGAGCAGCAGCGCCGCGTCGCCGACGGTCTCGGGCACCGCGCCGGCCGCGAACGCCACGATCGGCAGGTCCGCGGCCATCGCCTCGATCAGGGGCACGCAGTAGCCCTCGTGGTCGGACAGGCACACGAAGCAGTCGCTCTCGGCGTAGGCCCGGGCGAGGCCCTCGTCGTCGACCGATCCGGCGAAGTCGACGTGCTCGGAGAGCCCGAGCCGGCCGGTGAGGCGGTGGCAGCGCTCCTTGTAGGGCTCCATGCCCTCCCAGGTTCCCACCAGCGTCAGGGTGGCGTCGGAGCCGGTCTGGCGCAGCGCGGCGAGCGCGGCGATCAGGTGGTGCTGCGCCTTGTTGGGCACGCCGCGGCCCACGAACAGCAGGCGCAGGCGTCCGTCTCCGGCCGGGTGCCGGGGGACGGTGCGCAGCGTCCGGCGCATCACCCCGACCACGTCGGCCGACGGATAGCCCAGGTCCACCAGCTCCTTCGCGTTGAAGCCCGAGTCGGCCGCCGCGGCGTGCATCCGGCCGGCCAGCCGTCCGAGCTCCTCGCGTCCCTCGGCGCAGGCCGCCGCCACGGCGGGCGCGTCCTCCCACAGGAGCTCCGCCGGCGTGATGTTGTGGTAATGGATCGCGGCGCGATCGCAGCGGTCGAGCACGTAGCCGAAGGCCGGGCTGCCGATCGAGTAGTGCAGCACGGCGACGTCGCCGGGGCGCGCCACGGCGCCCCACTCGCCGGCCGGGCGCACGAGGTGCGCCATCTCCGGGTGGATGTTCGCCTCCTCGCAGAGGATCTCCGAGCGCAGGCCCATCGCCCGCAGCACGCGCTGCGACTCGATCAGATGGTGCGAGATCGCGTCGCGGGGCACCGCGCCGGCGCAGACCTGGTGCACCCCGCCGTTCACGACCACGCCTCCAGGGCGGCGAGGAAGCGGCCCCGCACCTCGTCCCACGAGAACGTGCCGAGCGCGTAGGCCGCGCCGGCCTGGGCCATCGCGTCGCGAAGCGGGGGATCGTCGAGCATGCGGTCGAGGGCGGCCTCGAACCGCTCGGCCGAGTTGAACCACAGACCTCCCCCGGACGCCCGGCAGTGGCTCACGAGCACCGCCGAGCCACCGTTCACCAGCGCCGGCGTCCCCGCGATCCAGGCCTCCAGCAGCACCATCCCGAAGCTCTCGAGCGTGGAGGGGTGAAGGAGCACCGACGCCCCGGCGTACGCCGCGCCGCGCTCGGCGTCGGGGACGAAACCGAGGTCGATGACGTGCGCGGCGATCTCCTGTGGCACGGGCAGGTCGCCCGAGCCCATCAGCGCGAGCGGCGGCGCGTCGGGCCGCACCGCGCGGTAGGCGGCGTAGTGCGCGAACAGCAGCGGCACGCCCTTGCCCTCCTCGCGGCGTCCGGCGTACAGCAGGTAACCGCCGGCGATGCCGCGCGCGCGGCAGAACCGCTCCACCTCCTGCGGGGTGGGCGGCGGCTCGGGCGCATAACCCACGCCCACCACGGCCGCGGAGGCCGCCGGCGCGAGCTGCGCGATCAGCTGGCGCTCGCCCTCCGAGTTGGCCATGCAGCCGGCCACGCCCTCGAGCGCGTCGCGCACGACCGGCAGGTGGGCGTGGGGCTCGTCGTGCATGCACGGGATCAGGGCCGTGCGGCCCGGGTGGGCGGCGGCCGCCCAGAAGGCGGTGCCGAAGAGGTAGGGGACGCCGACCACCCACGCGTCATCGCGCTCGGAGAGGGCGCGCTGCAATCCGTCCGACCAGGCCCCGTTGGCCATCCACTCCAGCTGCGCGGCGTACCCCAGTCCGTGGCCGAGGGCGATCGCCGAGTGGTGGCGCCAGAAGAGGGCCTCGTCGCGCGAGGGGCTCACCGGGAAGCGGTGCACCGGCACACCGTCCTCCACCGTGGTGCCCTCGGGGTGGTGGTTCTCCCACGTGAAGTGGTCGATCGCGCAGGTGGTCAGCACCTCCACCGGCGTGCCGTGGGCCGCGAGGTCCTGGGCCACCAGGCGGCAGAGCGTCTCGGCGCCGCCCACGATGCCGGCGCCGTAGCGCGGCACCACGAAGGCCACCCGGGGTCCCCCGGCGGCGGCCATATCAGCCCTGCGGCGGGTCGCCGCCCTCGAGCTCGCCGATCCGCGCCTCGGCGGCCTCCAGCCGGCTGATCAGCTCCTCCACCCGGCCCTCGGCCTGGCCGAGGTCGCGCTGGCGCTCGATCTCGGCCTCGCGCACGGCGTCAACCGCGCGCGTCGCCTCGGCGCGCGCCGAGGCCAGTTCGTGCTCGAGGTGCGTGATCTGGTGGGCCATCCGCGCGAGGTAGGCGACCAGGGAGCCGTGGTAGGCGTTGAGCTGAGCCGTCAGGCTGAAGCCGGGCTGGCTGACGCCGCGGACCAGCGTGCTCTTGACCTTGCTCACCACCGAGCCGAGCACCGGCTTGGTGGAGGGCCCGACCTCCATGTCGTAGTGCAGCACCGCCAGGGCGCGCACCTGCTCGAGCTCGTCGGGCGAGAACGGCTCACCCGACGGCGGGCGGTCGACCATCAGGGCATCGACGCCGTAGAGGCCGCGCGCCTTCTTCTCGGCGACCCTCTGGCGCAGGTCGGCCATGAGGGCGTCAACGTCGATCACCTCGCGGACGTCGGCGCTCTCGGGCACTCCGCGATCGTCGCCGGTGGGGTCATGTGGAGCCGGGGTTCCGATCGGCCGACTCTACAGTTCGTCGTCGGGGTCGCCGGCCGGCACCGAGGCCGTCCACGTGCCCGCCGCGGCGCCGTCGGCGCTGACGTTCCATGCGCCGCTCATGTTCACCGGCCCGATGCCGGTGACCGCCGGGAACACGCTGAACTCCAGCCAGCGGTCGAGCCAGTGGTAGACGACGCTCTCGTCGAACGATGACACGGCCATCGTCACGGTGAAGCGCCCGTCGTGCAGCGGCAGCGCGGGGATGGTGAAGCACACCGTCGCCCCGCTCTCGATGCCCGGGATCTCCAGGGCGTCCAGGCGGGTGTTGGTACCGAAGAAGAGCGGGCCGTCGATTGAGCTGACAGCGATGCCGATGATCGGCGTCGCGACCGGCACGGCCGCCTCGATCTGCATCTCGATCGTGAGGGGCTCGCCCCCGACGAAGCGATCCGCGGGGCCGTCCTTGCCGATCAGCCGGCTCGCGCGGATCACCACCTCGCGGTTGCCCCACACCCGCGGGTCGTCCGCAACGGCCCCCCGCGATCCGTCCGTCGCGGCGCCGGCGCGGCCGTCGCCGGCGAGGCGGTGGTGGTAGGTGGCAAGCACGTCGGCCGTCGAGCCGTCGTCCACGATGCGGCCGCCCTCCAGCAGGACCGCGCGGTCGCAGACGCGCTCCACCGCTCCGGGGTCGTGCGAGACGAACACCAGCGTGCCGCCCGAGCGCCGGAACTCGAATATCCGGCCGAAGCACTTGCGCTGGAAGGCCTCGTCGCCCACTGCCAGCACCTCGTCGAGCAGGAGCACGTCGGGCTGCACGTGCGAGGAGATCGAGAAGGCGAGGCGCATCGACATGCCGCTCGAATACGTGCGCACCGGCATGTCGATGAAGTCCTCGATCTCCGAGAAGGCGACGATCTCGTCGAAGCGCTCGTCCACCTCGCGCTCGGAGAGGCCGTGGATCGCAGCGTTCATGTAGACGTTCTCGCGGCCGGTGAAGTCGGGGTGGAAGCCGGAGCCCAGCTCGAGCATCGAGGCCACGGTGCCGCCCAGCTCCACCGTTCCGGCCTGCGGCGGGATGATCCCGGCGAGCAGCTTCAGCAGGGTGCTCTTGCCCGATCCGTTCTGGCCGATGATGCCGATCGCCTCGCCCGGGCTCCACGTCGAGGTCGACCTCGCGCAGCGCCCACTTCTCGGTGGCCCGGGTGCGGCCGCGCCGCAGCACCGTCTCCTTCAGCGTCAGGTTGCGGTCGTGGAGGATGCGGAAGTGGCGCGACACGCCGCGCAGGCGGATGCGCCCGGGCTCCAGGGCCATCAGAGCTCGACCGCCATCTCGCGCTCCAGGTGGCGGAAGACCCGCATCCCGGCCACCAGCATCAGCGCGGCGGCGACCGCCGAGTAGAGGACGTCTCCCCAGAAGGGCCACTCGCCCCAGAAGAGGCTGTCCTGGATGGCGATGATGAAGGGGGCGATCGGGTTGCCCCAGTGCAGGAGGTCGGCCACCCAGCCGTTGTCGCCGCTCAGGCCCGGCACGGTGGCGAACGAGTAGAAGACCGGGCTCACGAAGATCCACGGCAGCCCGACGGCGCCGAGGATGTGCTCGACGTCGCGGAAGTAGACGTTCACCGCCGACAGCAGCAGCCCGAAGCCGATCGTGAAGGCGGCCAGGAGGGCGATCAGCACCGGCAGCGCCAGCAGCGGCGCCCACGAGCCCTCGGTCAGGATGACGCAGAGCGGCAGGGCGATGGCGAACATCGCGCCGGCGGTGAAGGCGTTCCCGGTCATGGCGGCCAGCGGCACGATCTGGCGCGGGAAGCGCACCTTGGTGATCAGGCTCGCGTTCGAGACCAGGCTGGCGGCGCTCATCTGCGCGCCCCCGAAGAAGAACGTCCAGATCGTCAGGCCGACGAACAGGAACAGCGCGTAGTGGTCGATCTGGATGCGCAGCAGGAACTTGAACACCAGCGAGTACGCGCCCACCATGATCGCCGGCGTGACCAGGGTCCACGCCAGGCCGAGCGCGGAGCCCTTGTAGCGCTGGCGCACCTCGCGCCGCACCAGGTTCCGGTAGAGGGGCATGAAGCGCCCGGACATCCCGGGGACGCCCACGCTCACGAGGCGGCCGTCCGGTGGGGGGCCGTGGGCGGGGCGTGGGTGGTGGCCGGTGGGCGCAGTGGAGACCTCGTGGTGTCGCGGCGACGGGCGCCTCCGCACCGCGCGGAGCCGCCGCCGGACACTAGCGCGGCATCCCCGATGCCCGGCGGCGCGTGGTCTAGGCTCCCGCCCCCATGGGTCCGCGTCGATCACCCGCCGCCGCACCGCTCGGTCACGAGGCGGGATGGCCGCGCCTCGTGCGCCACAGCTACCGCGTGGGGGGCCGCTGGCTCGTGCGGGGCGCCCGCCGCGGCTGGCCGGCGCGCCGGGAGGGGCTCAACCGGCTGCTGGTGCCGCTCGATCCCTGGCGCTACTGGGAGCTGGGCGTGCTCGCCGGGCTGAGGTACCCGGGCCGCTGGCTGGACGTCTCCAGCCCCAAGCTGCTGCCGAGCCTGCTGAACGCGCGCGGCGAGGGCGAGTGGACCTGCGTCGACCTCTTCTCGGCCGAGATCGAGGCCTGGCGCGCGCTCGACCCCGCGCTCGATCTGCGGATCGAGGACGCGCGCGCGCTGTCCTTCCCCGACGCCTCGTTCGACGGCTGCCTGTGCGTCTCGGTGATCGAGCACGTCACCGGCGACGGCGACGCCGAGGCGATGGCGCAGATGTGGCGCGTGCTGCGCCCCGGCGGCGTGCTGCGGCTCACCACCAACGTCGCCGCCCGCTGGCGCGAGGTGGCGATCGACCGCCCCATCTACGGCGAGGCCAGCGACGACGCCGACGAGGCGGGCAGGGTCTTCTTCGAGCGCCACTACACCGCCGACTCGCTGCGCGAGCGGCTGCTCGGGCTGCCGTGGGAGGTGGTGGGCGAGCGCTATGTGCGCCAGCGCGATCCGCGCATCCACGAGCGCTTCCACCGCGCCGCGCCTCTCTCGTACCTCGCCGGCGGGGCGCTCCGCTTCGTCTGCCCCCGCAACTTCGCCGCCATCGGCTCGCCCGCCGATCTCGCGCCCGGCGAGATGGGCGTCGCCTACCTGGAGCTGCGCAGGCCGCTCAGCTCCTGAGGCCCCGCACCGCGGTCGCGAGGCCGCGCAGGATCCCGTCGGGCCCGCGCCCGTGGATCACCTCGTGCACCACCAGGGCGACCAGGTAGACGATCGTGTCGGCCAGGATCAGCTGGGCCCCGCTCGCGTGCAGGGGCAGGAAGAGCAGCGGCAGCAGCAGGGCGATCGGGCCGATCGCCCAGACGTAGCCGTCGGCGGCCCGCCCGGCGTGGTGGTTCACCAGCACGATGATCGCCCCGAGCAGCGTCGAGGCGGCCGCGAGCGGGGCGAGCAGGGTTGCGCCGTCCACGTAGTCGGCGCCGTAGGTGAGGCGCACGATCGGCTCCTCGAGCGCCGCCGCCCCGAGGGTGGCGAGGCCCCCCACGAACAGGGTGATGCCGACGGCCGCCGCCAGCAGCGGCCCGGTGTCGCGGCCCTCGGCGCGGCGGGCGGCGATGCGCGGCAGCAGCACGATCGACACGGCCTGGGGTACCAGCACCACCGAGCGCGCCAGCACGGCGATCGCGCCGAACTCGCCGGCCTCCTGGTCGGAGAGGGCGATCTTCGCCACCACCACGTCGAGGTTGGTGAGGATGGCGATGCCGGTGAGGCCGGCCACCAGCGGGCCGAGCGCGCGGGTGAAGGCGGCGACGGCGGCGGGCCGCGCGGGCGGGGCCTCGCGCAGCCGGGGCAGCGTCAGCACCAGCCCGGCGACGGCCGCGGCGCCCACGGCGACGGCGCTGCCGAGGATCGCCGCGTAGACCCCGAGGCCCGCGGCCGTGAGCGCCAGCAGGACCAGCGGGCGGGGTACCCCCAGCAGGCTGACCGGCAGGGCGAACGCCCGGAAGCGGCTCTCGGCCTGGATCTGGCCCAGCGAGAGGAAGAGCGCCACCATCGGGGCCACCACCAGCAGCGTGGCGAGCATCGGCCCGACCGGCCCGTCCACCGCCAGCCCCACGCCGGCCACCACCACGCCGACGGCCACGAGCGCGAGCGGCACCAGCACCAGGGCGCGGCGGTAGGCGTGGCGGTAGATCGCGCCCACCTCGGGCGCACCGGCGGCCGCGAGACCGCCCTCCTCGCGCGCCACGGCGTACTGGAAGGCCGAGGCCGGCACCATCACCACCAGCGTGGCGGCGAGCAGGGCGGCCACCAGGCCGTAGTCGTCGGGGCCCAGCTGCCGGCCCGCGATGATGAAGAAGAGGAAGTTGCCGAGGTTCCAGAGCCCCAGCGAGGCCAGGACCCAGATCCCCCCGCCGGCGATTCGGCGATGCCGGGCGATGAAGGTGCCGGGGCGCCGCACGACTCGGCATCGTAGCCCCGGCGCGCGCGGCGCGCTCCGCGGCGCCCCTGCTCGCGCTGATGGCGCCATCCGAGGCGGTAGGCTGCCGCTGTCCGGCCCTTCCCGAGGAGTCGATCCTGGCACTGCTCTCGATCGTCGTGCCCGTCTACAACGAGCGGGAGACGCTGCGCGAGCTGCACCGGCAGGTCAGCGCGCAGCTCGCCGCCCTTCCCCACGACCACGAGATCATCCTCGTGGACGACGGCTCGCGCGACGGCTCGACCGCGATGATCGAGGAGCTCGCGCGCACCGATCCGGCCGTGCGGGGCCTGCGCCTGTCGCGCAACTTCGGGCACGAGGCCGCCATCGAGGCGGGGCTGCGCGACGCGCGCGGCGACGCCGTGGTGGTGATGGACGCCGACCTGCAGGACGCCCCCGACTCGCTACCGCGCCTGGTGGCCGCCTGGGAGGAGGGCGCCGACGTCGCCTACGCGGTGCGCAAGAACCGCAAGGAGGGCGTCATCCTGCGCGGAGCGTTCGCGCTCTTCTACCGCCTGGCCGGGCGCGTGGTGAGCATCGACCTACCGCCCGACGCGGGCCCCTTCTCGCTGGTCAGCCGCCAGGTGCTCGACATCGTCAACGCGATGCCCGAGTTCAACCGCTACTACCCGGGGCTGCGCGCGTTCGCCGGCTTCCACCAGGTGGCGGTGCCGGTCGAGCGCCAGGAGCGCCTGGCCGGCGAGACCAAGTACTCGCTGCGCTCGCGCTCGGCGGGCGCGCTCAACGCGATCGTCTCCTTCTCCAAGCTGCCCCTGCGCTTCGCGAGCGTGCTCGGCCTGATCACCGCGGTGATCTCCATCCTGGGCGGCGTGTTCGTGGTGGCCTCCACCCTCGCCGGCGCCGACCTCGTTCCCGGATGGGCCTCGGTGATGGTGGTGCTGCTGCTGCTCGCGGGGGTGCAGCTGCTGACGCTCGGCATCGTGGGCGAGTACGTGGGCAAGGTCTATGACGAGGTGCGCCGCCGGCCGACCTTCGTCGTGGCCGAGCGCTTCGAGCACCACGACGCGATGGCGCCCGAGGCGCTCGAGCACGACGCCAGCGAAGGCGAGCGGAGCCACCGAGCGTGACGTCCCCCGGCGCGGCCGCGACGCGGCCGCGTGCGGATGCCTGGCTGAGCACCCTGCGCGCGGTCCGCTGGCGCGAGGTGCTGCTGGTGCTCGCGGGCTTCGCCCTGATGAGCATCGTGATCTCGTGGCCGCTGGTGCGCCACTTCGGCACCGACATCACGGGCGGTGGCGGTGGTGGCGACCCCTCGGGCTACGTGTGGGACCTCTGGTACAACGCCGAGCACGGCCTGGGCTTCTGGGGCACGACCACCCAGGAGTTCGTCAGCGCCCCCTTCGGCCGGGTCAGCCCGAGCGCGGTCAACGTGACGCTGCTGGCCACGGTCGGGCCGGGGTGGGTCATCGCGTCGCTCTTCGGGCCGGTGGTCGCCTACAACACCCTGGCGCTGGCGGGCCTCACCCTGTCGGCCGCCGCGATGTACCTGCTGATCCGCTGGCTCGGCCTGGGGTACGCCCCGGCGGCCTGGGCCGGGTTCGCGTTCATGATCTTCCCCTACGAGCAGCTGCGCTCGGTGGCCCACATCCCGCTGGCCCAGCTCTGGTGCTTCCCGCTGCTGATCCTCGCCGGCATCCGCTGGATGGAGGGCCCGTCCTGGAGGCGCGCCGGCTGGCTCACCGCGGCGCTCGGCGCGGTGCTGGCTCACCAACCCCTACTACGGGATCATGGGCCTGGTGATGACGGGGGTGATCGCCGCGGTGGGCGCGGTGGTCGTCGCCCGCCGCTCGGGTGTGCGGGGCGTGCCGATGCCCCTGGTGCAGGTGGGCGTCTGGGTGGTGGCGTTCGTGGCCGTGCCGCTGATGCTGCTCCAGGCCTCCAGCAAGGGCGCGCTCGACACCAGCCTCGCCCGGTCGGAGATCGAGCTCGAGATCTACGGCGCGCGCGTCACCGACTTCCTGCTGCCGGCGGCCGACAACACCTTCTTCTCGGGGCTGGTCGGCGCCGACACCTGGGCATCGATCGGCTCGCCGGGCGGTGAGCGCACGGCCTTCGTCGGCTACTGCACCATCCTGCTCGCGCTGATCGGCTACGGCCTCGGCTACCGCCGCCGGGCCACCATCGGCCGCCGCCTGCGGCTGGTGCTGGTGGCAACGGCGCCGCTCATCCTGACGCTGGTCGTCTTCAGCCTCGCCAGCCCGACGCGGGTGCTCGGAACGCAGATCACCATGCCCTCCTCGCTGGTGTTCGACGTCGCGCCCTACCTGCGGGTCTTCGCCCGCTTCGCCGCCCCCGTGATGGCCGTGCTGCTGGTGGTGGCGGCGCTCGGGCTGCGCGAGCTGATCCGCAACCGGCCCGAGACGGCGCGCTACTCGCTGGTGGCCGTCGCCTTCCTGGTCAGCGCGATGGAGCTGCCCAACGGTGCGCCCGCCTTCGCGGTGCTCAACAGCGCCCCCCCGGTGGTCGTCGCCGGCCAGACCGCCGACCGGGTGCCGACCTGGGTCTGGCTGCGCGACAACCGCCCCGGCGAGATCGTCTTCGAGCAGCCCGGGCGCCCCGACGAGGGCCTCGAGCGCTACTTCATGTACGGCCAGACGGTGCACGGCCACCCGATCACCAACGGGAGCCTCGCCGTCGGCTCGATCGCCACCGACTTCATGCGCGCCAACTCCGACGTCACCTGGCCCGGCGTGCCCGAGCGGCTCTCAGGGCTCGGAATCGACCTGGTGACCGTCAGCCCCTGGGCCTACGCGCTCGTCGGCGCGCCCCTTCCGGCCGCCGTGCCCGAGGGCTTCGGCGTGGCCGCGACGCTCGCCGACGGCAGCGCCGTCTGGGAGGTCACCGCTCCCGCGCCCGGCGCCGTGGCCATCCCCCGCCCGGAGGGCTGGTGGGACCCCGAGCTGATCGGCGGCCGGGTCTGGCGCTGGATGCACAGGCGCTCGCGCACCACGGTGGTCACCCGCCGGGCCGGCGACTACCTGCTCACCTTCCGGGTGCGCCCCGGCGACGACGCGCCCCCACGCGCTCAGCGTCCTCGGGCCGCGCGACGCGGTGCTCGGGCGGGTGGAGGTGGGCACCGCGCGCGACGTGTCGATCCGGGTCACCCTGCCCGCCGGTGAGACCGACCTCTGGGCGGTCAGCGACCTGGCGCCCCGCCGGCGCACCGACGGCCGGGTCGTGACCATGCAGACCACCGACTGGACCCTCACCCCCGCCGGGGGCTGAGCCCGCTCAGCGGCCCCCGAGGTCGCGGGCCACGATGCGCGCGAGGCGCTCGCGCTCCACGGTGCTCGAGTAGCGCTCGCGCACCTGGGTCAGGCCACTCGCGGCGAAGGCGCGCCGGGCGCCGGGGTCGTCCACGAGGCGCGCGAGGGCGCCGGCCAGGGCGGGCACGTCGCCCGGCGGCACCAGCAGGCCCGCGGCCCCGGCTCCCTCGCCCACCACGTCGCGCACGCCGGGAAGCCGCGAGGCGACCACCGCGGTCGCGCACGCCATCGCCTCGATCAGCACCAGCCCGAAGGCCTCCTCGGCCCCGGTGGAGGGCAGCACCGCGACGTCGGCGACGCGGTCGAGGGCGATCAGGTCGTCCTCGTCCACACGGCCGTGGAAGCGCACCGCCTCGCCGAGCCCCAGGCGCCGGGCCTGCTCCTCGAAGCCCGGGCGCAGCTCACCCTCGCCCACCAGCGACAGGCGGGCGCGGCCGGCGAGGCCGGCCGAGGCGAAGGCCTCCAGCAGCTGGGGCACGCCCTTGAAGGCGTGGGGGGCGTCCATGCCGCCCACGAAGAGGATCAGCGGCAGGCCGCCGGCGATGCCGAGGCGCTCGCGCACGGCGGCCGGCACCTCGGCTGGCGAGTAGACCGCGGTGTCGATGCCGTAGGGCGCGGGCTCGATGCGCCGCACCCGGCGCGCCTGCAGCGAGTGGCGGAAGTAGTCCTCCGAGCTCACCAGCACCGACCGGGCGCCGCGCAGCACCAGCGGCCCCAGCGTGCGCTGGTAGGCGGCGAGGAACGCACCGCGCAGGCCCTCGCCGAAGACGTCCATGTGGAAGAAGGCGACGTAGGGCTTCCGCCGCACGCGGGCACCGAGAGCCGCGGCCTCGGCGCCGCCGAAGAAGGGGTAGTGCAGGAAGAGCGCGTCGTGGCGGGCCATGCGGCCGGCCAGCTGGGGCAGCAGGGCCGAGTTGCCGTACGACAGAAGGGGCTTCAGGCGGTGCACCGGGATGCCGTCCACCACGTCCCGGGAGGCGGGCTCGCCCGGCGAGGCCGGGCAGTAGACGACCACCTCGTGGCCGAGCTCCGCCAGGATCGCCGCCTGGCGCTGGGCGGCGTGGCCGATGCCGCCCCGGTAGGGCGGGTACACGCACACCACCACCGCGATCCTCATCGCGCCGCCGCCCGGCGGCTCACGCGCCGCGGCGCGAGCGCAGGCGCGAGGCCACCAGGGCCGCCTCGCCCACCACCCAGACGCCCCCGGCGAGGGCCCTGCCGCGCAGCCCGGGGCGGTGCTTGCGGATGAAGGGGGCCATCGTGCGGAAGTAGGCCGAGTCGGCCGCCGCGGGCCGGCGCCCGTTCTCGTTGGAGCCCGAGCCGACGTGCACCACGTCCACGCCCGGCCAGTAGCGCACCCGCCAGCCGTGCTCGATGAAGCGCAGGCACAGGTCGAGGTCCTCGGCGTACATGAAGAACTGCTCGTCGAAGCCGCCCACCTCGGCGAGGGCGTGGGCGGGCATCAGCATGAAGGCGCCGGTCACGCTCTCCACGTCGCCGGCCTGGTCCTCGGGCAGCCACCCCGCGGTGTAGTTGGTCGAGCGCGGGCCGGTGAGGTACCGGTCGAGGCCGCTGAAGTAGCAGAGCGACGACCACGGGGTGGGGAAGCCGCGCTTGCAGCGCCGGTCGAGGTTGCCGTCGCGGTCCACCAGGCGGGGCGTCAGCACGCCGACGTCCGAGTGCGACCACAGCTCGTCCAGGCAGGCGCGCAGCGCTCCGGCCGGGCACGACGGTGTCGGGGTTCAGCGCCAGCACCGCCCGGCCCGTGGCGCGGTCGAAGCCGCGGTTGTTGGCGCGTCCGAAGCCGATGTTCTCGCGTGAGGGCCTCGGTGATCACCCAGGGGTGGGCCGCCGCGGCCTCCAGGGTGTCGTCGCCCGAGGCGTTGTCGAGCACGATCACCTCCATCGCGACCTCGTCGCGGTGCAGGGCGAGGCTGTCGAGGCAGTCGCGCAGCAGGTCGCGGCAGCGGTACGAGACGATGACGATCGAGAGTTCGAGCACCGCGGGATGGTATCCCCGCGCGGCTGTAGCGTTCGGCGAGTGCGCGCACTCACCACCTCCCTGGCCGGCATGAGGATCATCGAGCCGGTGGTGCACCGCGATTCGCGCGGCTTCTTCCACGAGTCGTTCCGCGCCGACCGGATGGACGAGTTCGGCATCGACGAGACCTGGGTGCAGGACAACCACTCGCGCTCGGCGCGCGGGGCGTGCTGCGGGGCATGCACTTCTCGCTCGGGCCCGGCCAGGCCAAGCTGGTGCGCTGCGCGCGCGGCGAGATCCTCGACGTGGCGGTCGACATCCGCCCCGGATCGCCCACCTACGGGCGCTGGGAGGCGGTGACCCTCGACGACGTCACCCTGCGCCAGGTCTACCTGCCGGTGGGGTTCGCCCACGGCTTCGTGGTGGTGAGCGAGGTGGCCGACGTGGTCTACCGCTGCTCGTCCTACTACGACCCGCGGTACGAGCGCGGCTTCGCCTGGGACGACCCCGAGGTCGCGATCGCCTGGCCCGAGGGCCCGGTGGAGGTCTCGGCGCGCGACGCCGACGCGCCGACGCTCGCCGAGATCGCCGACACGCTGGCCTTCCCCGCCTGATCCGGATCCGGGCTGAGGGCTACGGCCGGGCGGTGTCCCGGCGGGTGACGATCTCGCAGAGGCGCAGGTACGACTCGGCGCAGGCGTCCCACGAGAAGCGCTCGGCCGCGCGCGCCGCCGCCCGGGCGCCGAGCCCGGCCCGCCGGGCGGGGTCGCCGATCAGGGCGCCGAGGGCCTCGGCCAGGGCGGGTGCGCCGCCGGCCAGGGGGAAGCTCGCGGCCGCGTCGCCCACCACCTCGAGGTTGGGGCCGTGGTCGCTCACCACCATCGCCGCGCCCGCCGCCATGCCCTCCACGATCACCGGGTGCGTGCCGCCGACCTCGGTGGGGGCGCACATCACCCCGCACGAGCGCACCAGCTCGGCGTAGCCGTCGCCGAAGACGTAGCCCGGGAAGATCACCCCGGGGTCGGCCGACGCCTTCAGCCCGGCGATGTACTCCTCCGCGTAGGGCGCGTCGCCCACCACCACCAGCGGCCAGTCGGTGTCGAGCAGGCGGTGGGCCTCCACCAGCAGGTGGGCGTTGTTCTCGGGCACCAGGCGGCCGACGAACAGCACGAAGCGGCCCGGCTCCACGCCCAGGCGCCGGCACCAGCCGGCGTCGCCCGGGTCGGGCACCTCGGCGCCGTAGGGGATCCAGGGGATGCGGCGCCCGTAGCGGCGCTCGTACGACTCGGCCACCGCGGCCGAGTCGGTCACGGCGATCGTCGCGGCCGCCGGGGCGATGCGCTCGGCCATCCGCAGGTAGGCCTTGGCCGGGCCCGACCACTTGGCGCGCTCCGAGTCGAGGCCGTCGATCTGGAGCACGGCGGGCATCCCGGCCAGGCGCGCGAGGGGCACCACCGGGGCGTTGCCGGCGATGAAGTAGATCGCCACGTCGGGACGGGCGCGGGTGGCCATGTGGGCCGTGCTCACCAGGGTGTGGGCGAGCGTGTCGAGGTGCTTGTTGCGGATCGTCGGCAGGTGCACCAGCCGGGCGCCGGCGTGCGTCTCGCGCCGCTCGGTCATGTGGGGGCGGCAGTAGACGGTCACCTCGTGGCCGCGGGCGCTGAAGCGCTCGGCCAGGTGCTCGACGGCGGTCTCGAAGCCGCTGTAGGCGGCGGGGATGCCGCGCGTGCCGAGCATCGCGATCCTCATCAGCCCACCACCTCCATCACGGCGGCCCATGCCGCGGTGCCCATCGCCTGCGCAGAGTAGTGGGCGGCGCGCACCGGACCGGCGGCGCGCAGGCGGGCGGCGGTCTCGGGGTGGAGCGCCTCGCGCAGGCCCTCGGCGATGCCGCGCGGGCTGGGCTCCACCAGGATCGCCGCGCCGCCGGCCACCTCGGGCAGGTCGCGCCGCGGTCGCTGGCCACCACCGGGCAGCCGCAGGCCATCGCCTCCACCACCGGCAGGCCGAAGCCCTCGTAGAGCGAGGGGTAGGCGGTCACCGCGGCGGCGCGGTAGAGGTCGGCCAGCTCGGCGTCGTCCACGTGGCCCAGCCAGCGCCCGCCCGACTCGCGGGCGATCCGCTCCCCGCCGGGGCCGGGCTTGCCCACCAGGGCCAGCTCCAGGTCGGTCGCCGAGGCTGCGCACGGCGGCGCCGAGGGACGCCAGGTTCTTGCGCGGGCCGAGGTCGCCCACCGCCAGGCAGTAGCGCTCCAGGCCGAAGCGCCCGGCCACCCGCTCGGCCGCGCCCTCGGCCGGCGTGAAGACCGGGTCGGCGTAGGGGCTCACCACGCGCACCTTGCCCGGCTCGATCCCGAGCGCCTGGGCCAGGTCGCCGGCGGCGGTGTGCGAGAGGGCCAGCACCCGCGCCGCCCGGCGGGCCGAGCGCGGCACCAGCCCGCGCAGCACCATCCGCGCCCGGGTGCCGAGCCACTCGGGGTGGGTCATGAAGGTGTGCGTCGTGCACGGCCAGCAGGATCGGGCAGGGGTTCCAGCCGGGGGAGACGTAGGTGAACACCGCCGCGTCGGCGCCGATGTCGGCCAGCGCCCGGGGAGCCGCCCGCGCAAGGCGGGGCACGTCGGCGCCCGGCACGCCGATCGTGCGCCCGAAGGCCGCCAGGCGGCGCGCGCCGACCGGGTTGGCCACCAGCGACGCCACGGCGTCGCCCTCGGGCGCGGTGGCGGCCATCGCGGCGAGCAGGGTGGCGGCGTAGCGGCCGTTGCCGGCGTCGCCCGAGGCGGCCTGGCCCACCATGTGGCAGTCGATCGCGGCCAGGGTCACCCGGCCACCTCCCGGTAGGCGGCCAGGGTGGCGCGCGCGGTGCGCTCCCACGAGAACCCCGCGGCGCGGATGCGCCCCGCCTGGGCCTGCTCGGCGCGCTCGCCCGCGGGCGCCGCCGCGGCCTGCGAGATCGCGCGCCCCCAGGCCGCCGCATCGCCGAGCGGCAGGTAGGTGGCCGCGGCGCCGCCCACCTCGCGCAGCGCCGGGGTGTCGGAGGCCAGCACGGGCACCCCGGCCGAGAGGGCCTCCAGCACCGGCAGGCCGAAGCCCTCCTTGCGCGAGGGCACCAGCACCGCCCGCGCCCCCTCGCGCAGGGCCGCGAGGCGCTCGGGCGTCACCAGGCCCAGCCAATCGATTCGGCCCGACGCGCCGACCGACTCGGCGTGGCGGCGAAGGCGCTCGGTGCGCCGGCGCCGACCACGGCCCGGCCATCACCAGGCGCACGCCCGGCTCGGCCAGGGCGATCGCCTCGATGGCCAGCGGAGCGTTCTTGTGGGGCTCGATCGCCCCGGCGTAGAGCACGTACGGCCCCGCCGGGGCCGACCCGTCGCCCGGGGGCGCCGCCGGGGTCGCCAGGGGCACGACCCGGATCCGCTCCGGCGCCACGCGCGCGATCCGCTGCACGTCGGCGCCGGTCTCGGCCGAGGGCACCAGCACCAGCCGCGCCTGGCGCAGCCGTCGCAGGAAGTGGCGGTAGGCGAGCGCCTCGGGCGCCCGGCCGGGGCCGGAGAGGTACTCCGATCGAAAGCACGCCGGGATCAGGTCGAAGCAGGTCACCACGGTGCGCCCGCGCGGGATCAGCGCCGGCTGCAGGGCGTGGAACACCCGACCGGCCGCGAGCCGCCGCACCGCCCGCTCGCCAACCGCGACCGGCCAGGGATCGGGCAGGCGGTACACGGGCCAGCGCGGCCAGGAGACCTCGCTCGCCTCGAACCCGGCCGGCACGGCCTGGCCGCGGCGCACCAGCAGCGCCGGGCGATCCCCGGCGGGAAGCGCCGCGAACCCCTCCAGCATCCCTCGCACGGCGGCACCGATGCCGCGTGTGGCGTGCCCGCTCGCGAGCGGCGTGGCATCGAGCAGGGCCGGGGCGGTCATCGGGCGCGAAAGCCTACTCCCGGAGAGCGCACGGCCCCGGCGGGCGGTTCTCACCGCGGGGTCCCGGATCCCCTCCGCGCCGACGCATCGAGGCGCAGCGCCTCCACGCCGCGCCCGGTGGCCGCGGCCAGGCGCGTCCAGCGGTCGGCGCCCCACGTGTCGGCCACCCTCACCCGCCAGGCGCGCGCCCGGCCCGACCCGGCCGCCGACCCCGTCGCCAGCGCCGACATCCGCCGGGCCCAGGACACCTCGGCCCCGTAGGCGGGGCGGTATCGGCCGACGGCCGCCAGCAGCCGCGCTCGCACCCCCGCCGGAAGGTCCAGGCCGGCCACGAGCGGGCGCAGCAGCTGACCGGTCGCGTCCTCGGCGAAGCCCTCCTCGAACGTGCGCCCCGACCGCGTGCCGAGGACGTCGTCGCGTGAGGAGGGCCCGCTCTCGTGGACGCTCTCGTGCAGCAGCACCGCGAGCCCGAGCACGGCCCGGTCCAGGTCGGCGCGTGAGGCGCCCCGCAGCGACGCCCCATCCCGCCCCGCCCGCCCGACGATCTCCAGGCCACGGGTCGCGGCGGGCCCGAGGAGGATGTCGCCGCGCAGGGTGGAGTACCCGGTGTAGCGGGCGGCCGCCGCGCTCCCCAGCAGTCGCCGCCAGGTGGGCGCGTCGCGCGCCACCCGAAGCCGGGCGCCCAGCCCCACGCCCCGCTCACGATGGAACCGGCGCACCTGCGCATAGGTCCACCGGACGAGCCCTCCCGGATCCGCTCCCGCCCGGGTGTCGACTCCGGGCTGCGCCCCCACCGCCGCGTCGGCCGCCTCGGCGGGCGTCGGCACCCGGATGGTCACCGGCGCGCTCTCCCCGCGGTTGCCGACCCGGTCCACCAGGCGGACCGTCACGACGAACACCCCGGGTCCCGGCAGGCGCACCAGCACGTGCCCGGGGCCCGAGGCGCCGGGCATGGCCCAGTCGGTCTCGTCTCCGCCGCCCACGGGTCCGACCTTCGCCATCGCGGCGCTCACCCCGACACCCGTGCCGTCGTCGCCCCGGAACAGGATCTCCGCCAGCGCGGTCGGCGAGGTCACGGCCCGGGCGAGTCCGACGTCGGTCACGCGGGGTGCCGTGTGATCGGACACCACCGTGCCCAGCACGACATCCCCCGCATTTCCGGCCCGGTCGCGCGAGCGGACGCGCACCATGTGCCGGCCGTCGGCGAGGCCGCCGAGGCTCGTCCGGGCCGTCCTGCGCCCGTCCCCCGGAGCCGGCTGCTCGGCGAAGGCGATCCATTCGCCCGACGGCGTCGCCGGCGGGGGACGCGTTCACCTCCACCGTCGTCGGGCTCGCCGGATCGGTGCCCGACAGCGCATCCGCCTGCGCCCATCCGGCGACGATCACACCGCCCTCGGGAGTCAGATCGACGAACGTCGCCACCGGGGGGGTCCGGTCGAGCTGGAGGGTCCCGAGGTCCAGGGGGGAGTTGAGCGCCCCGTCGACGACAACGCGGACTCGGTGGCGGCCCAACGAGATCGGACACGGGGACAGACGAAGCACCGTTCGGATCCGGAAACGAGCGGGCCTGCGACGCGAGCCCGCGCCTCCCAGAGCCCGGATGCCGTGCCATCTGCCGCGGGGTTGATCTCGACGCTGGCAGAGCGCCGACGAACCGATGCGAAGTCGATCTGCGTCCAGACAGCGGCTGCACTGTGGGCTTCAGACCAGGACGACAGGAGAGAGGGCGGCATCCGCGAAGGCTCGGCGCGGAAAGCGCTTGGACCGGTGCGGCGCAGAGCAGCCGAGAGCAGCAGGGCTAGGAAGACGCGGCTCCTCATCGAGGGGCCACGGTATTACCTGACCCGAATCTGGATCACCCCCGAACGGACGGGCAGGAGCGGCCAGCCGACCTCCTCGGGCACGACCACGCGCGTCGGGATGGTCAGCCCGCCCAGCCCGAAGGTCCAGGGGATGGAGAACGTGCCGTCGCTGCGGATGCGCGCGTTCACCACGGGCCGCCAGATGCGCCGCACCGGGTCGAGCCACTGGAGCACGATGCCCTTGCGCGAACCGAGCCCGAGCGCGGCGGGTGACGGGCGCAGGCGGCCCGAGAAGAGGACCTGCTCGCCCGACGGAGACCGTTGCGCTCGAGGCGGCGAGCGCGATCGACGGGCGCACCTCCAGCCGCAGATCCACCGACGCGCGTCGCGGCAGCAGGGCCCGGCCTGCCGCGACGCCCACCCGCACGATGCCGCCGCCCACCGGGAGCGCGTCGATGCCGAACCGGCCGTCCACTCGGGTCAGTCCGCGTCCGATGATCCTGCCCCGCTGGTCGCGGATCTGGATCTCCGCGCCCACGATCCCCCGTCCGGTGCGGTCGAGCAGTCGCCCGCCGATGCGGACCCGGGACCCGGCGTCCATCCGCCGGACGAGGACCGCGCGCGATCCGCGCAGCTCCGGCCGGGCCCCCGCCATGGTCACGATCAGGTGGGCGTCGCGCAGGCGTCCGAGCGGATCGGCCGCCGTCGTCCCGGCACCGGTGCCCGTGATCGTCGCCGTGCCCGTCCGCGTGGCGGTGTTGCCGGCCCCGTCGGCCACGACCACCCGCATCGTGCGCTCACCCGCGGGCAGGGCCGACACATCGACGGCGACGCTGCCCGCGCCGTCGGACGCCTTCTCGCTGGCGAGCGTCCGCCAGGCGGCGCCCTCGCGCCACTGCACGGTGACGTTCGCCACGCCGGCATGCGCGTCGTCGGCGACCCAGGCGACGGTCATCGGGCGGTTGCCGCCCGGGGAGAAGGTGGCCCGGGAGATGACCGGATCGGTCAGATCGACCCGGAGTGCCGCCCGCTTCTCGGTGAGCAGGCTGCTCCCGAACGGGCCGCCGTTGCGGACCACGATCCGGACCGCGTGGCGCCCGTTCTCGAGGCCGGCGAGGTCGACGGGCACGATCCGGCGGCCGGCGGGCGCCGAGGAGGAGCTGCGGTGCAGCCACTCGCCCGACTCGCTCCCGTCGGCGGCCGCGTTCACGTCGATCTCCGTCGCGCCGATCCCCAGCACGGACTGGAGGTTGTCGGTCGCCGTCATGTCGATCTCGGCGCGGTTGACCCATCCGGCCGGGACGGAGTGGACGTCGATGCGCGGAGGCGCGGTGTCGGTCGTGATCCGGGCGTTCGCGGAGGCCACCCCGGTGTTGCCGGCGACATCGGAGGCCACGACGCGCCACGCGTGGACACCGTCGGCCAGCGTGAGGTCCCGCAGTTCGGCCGACTTCTGCCCGGGCCCCTGCGCCGAGGCGACCGGATCCCACGACCCGGACGTGCCGCCGTCGGTCGCGGAGTTGATCTCGGCGCGGCTGCTCGCCACCCCGCTCAGGTTGTCGGCGGTGACCCACGCGAGCGTCGCCGCGCCCGGCGCGCCCGGGATCGAGACGGAGAGGCCGGACGCACTCGGGGCCGTACCGTCCACCGCGATCGTGCCCGCTGCCGACGCGCCGGCGGTGCCGTCGCCGTCGACCTGGACCTCGACGCTCTGCATGCCGTCGGCGATCCCGGTGAGCGCGAGATCCACTCCGTGGCCGCCGGTTCCGGCCGCGCCGCCCCACTTCGCGCGACCGCCGATCACGATCCGCTGCGATCCGACCCCGTCGCTGCCGAAGTTGTCCCCGACCGTCCAGTCCACCCGGAGGGCGGCCGCCGTGCTCAGCCACCCCGCCGGAAGCGCGCCGATCGTGACGTCCGGCGCGGTGAGGTCGCGCGCCAGGATCCTCGGGCTGTCGATGAAGTACCCCCGCGCGTGCTGGTTGCGGGCCTCGATCTGATTGAGGGCGAGGTGGACGTTGCAGTGGCCGCCGGGCAGCCGGACGTCGTAGGGCCTCCCGCCGGACGGGGACTGCGGCGCAGCAGCGTCCCCCTCCGACCAGAGGACCCGGCGATCGCCCGTCACCTGGAACGCCAGCGAGCTCGCCGCCTGGGTCCGCAGCCCGCTCCACTGCACGGCCGCGATCTCGCTTCCGGGCGCCGGGCACACCCAGTTCATCTCCCAGTGGTTTCCGGCGGTCGCGGGGGCGAGCGCCGGGGCCTGGATCTGCCACACGGGGCCGGGCAGGACGGTGGCGCTGAACTGGGGGCTGACCGCCCAGATGGACGACCCGTAGGCGTAGAGGTTGCCCTCGGTCGCGCCCGCGGTCGTGGCGGGCACGAGCATCGCCCCGAGCGCGACGACGACGGGGATCCGCCGCCGCCTCACGGTCCGAACTCCAGCGCCACCGCAGACGCCGTGGGGGCAGGGCTCGAGACCGCCGGAGGGGGCGGCGCAGGCGTCGTCGCGCGCACCACCACCCGGGACGTGCTGCTCACCGCGACCGAGGTGGTCGAGGTCGTGCGGGGGCGGGCCGTCGATCGCCCCACCTCCGGCGTCAGCCGGACAGAGGGCCTCGTGGCGCCGGGTGTGCGTCGCCGGGCCTTCTGCGTGACGGAGCGCCGAGCCTGCGCGAAGGCCGCCGCGATCTGCTCGTCCACTGCAGCCGCGCTCGCCGCCCCGCTCTCGGGCGCCGGCGTCGCCACCCGCGCAATGGCGATCGGTGCCTCGCCGGCGCCCGGCCGCACCGCGTCGGCCACGAGCGGCGCGCCGGCCGCACCCGCCACGGCGATCGCCGCCGTGCCCGCTCCCACCTTGGCGAGCGCCGTCGAGGGGAGATCCATGGCCACCTGGACCACGGTCCCCATGCGCACCGTGGCACCCCCGCTGACGCGTTCCCACCACGCGATCGCCGGACTCGGGATCGGGAGCGCCGGCGAAGGCCTGTCCCGCGAGGAGCGCGGCCGGGACCAGCCCCGCCAGCCACTCGTTCGACTCGCGCCGGTCGCGCAGGACGGCGCGGCAGTGGCCGCAGTGGCGCACGTGCCGCGAGACCGCCCGGGTCTCCTTCGCGGTCGCCTGGCCGCCCGCGACGCGGTCGATGAGCGGGTGCACGCGCTCGCAGGCCTCGCCCGAGGCGAGCCGGACCTCCCACGCCGCCAGACGGGCCCGGCCCTCGAGGACCGACCGCTCGACCTTGCGCAGCGAGAACCCCGTGATCTCATGGATCCGCTCGTAGCTCACCCCTGCCGACTGGAGCATGAGGCAGACCCGCTGGGCATCGCTGAGGCCCGCGAGGCCGTCCTGGATCGAGCGGTAGCGCTCTCGCCATTCTGCGAGCGCGTCGATGCTCACGGTGTCCTCGAGCCGGTTCTCGTAGGCATCGGGGACGTCGCCCTCCGCACCCGGGCCCTCCCGCCGCCGCACCCTCGCCACGGCGAGGGCCTCGTTGCGCAGCACCGTGTGGAGCCATGCCATGAACCGGCGCTGCTCGGTCACCGGAGCGCGCGTGAGCGCGATCTCCATCGCCCGCTGGTAGGCGTCCTCGGCGTCGTGGAGCGAGTGCGTGTAGCGCGCCGCGAAGCGGATCAGCCCCGGCGCGGACCCCATCGCCAGGCACGCGGCGTGGCGGCGGTCGTCGTCGGTGGGAGGAGGGAGGGGCTCAGGCATGAGCGGAGGAGGAAAATACGCCGAATCTCACAAAAGCTCCATAAGTATTTCGTCTAGTGGCCGAGGCGCGCTCGCGTGAGACGCGACCGAAAGAGGCCGGCGCCCCATCGCTTTCACCCCCTCTGAGAGCGATCGGGGCCACGCTTCGCCCGCTATTTCCGCGAAACGGGCCGGCGCGAGGGCCCGTGGCTAGGCTCACGCGGTGCCGTCCCACATCCACACCGCCCGCTTCCGCGTGGTCATGTCCGAGGTGGACGTGGCCCAGATCCACTTCACGGCGGTGCACCGCTGGATGGACCGGGGCCTGTCGGAGTGGCTGGCCGAGGTGGGCCACCCCTTCACGCGCCTGCTCGAGGAGGGCCCGGGGATCCCGATCGTCGAGACCCGCTGCGCGTTCCTCGGGCGGATCATGCTCGACGACGTGATCGACCAGACCACCGAGATCGGCGGGGTCGGGCGCACGTCGTTCCGCAGCCGGCACCTCTTCACGCGCGCCGGCGAGGTGATGGCACGGGGCGAGCTGATCCACGTGTGCGTCGACCGCGTGAGCCGGGAGACCGTCGCCGTGCCCGGCTGGCTGCGCGAGGTGGCCGTGCCCGAGCCCGATGATGTGACGGAGACCGGCACGGCGTAGGCACTGGTTCTCGACGCCGTGGCGTTGAGACGTGACGCATCCCTGCAGCAGCCTTCTGCGCATCAACCGATGCGAGGAGGGCGCTGTGGAGCCGACGGGCATACGCATGGATCCTCCCGGGCAGGCTCGCGGTGGCGGAGCGGCCGGGCGGAGCGGGGCGCCGCCACACCCGCGTGCGCCGCGCCGGCGAGCTCGGAGTGGTGGAGGGCCCGCGGGGTCGGCGCGATCGTCTCCGCGCTTCCGCACCCGCCACTGCCTCGCCGAGTACGTCGATGCCGAGCTTCGTCGTGCGCTGGCACCCCCTCACGAGCCCGGAGCAGGCACGGCGGGAGCTGCCGGGCCTGGTCGCGGGAGGTGCGCGCGCTGCTCGACGAGGACCCGCGTCCGGGCCGTGCTGGTGCACTGCGACCTGGCCAACGAGTGGCTCGCCGCGATCGACGCCGCCCTGCGGCGCGAGCTCGGCCTCGCCCGCACGTGGCGGAGCGCACTGCGCCAGGCAGCCGCCGATGGGCTGCCTGTAGGCTCCCTCGCGACGTCGATCGTGGGTCTGCCCACGTCGGCGGCGGCGTGACCGGGGTGATCGGCGTCGTGTGGTCTTCGCGGAACACGGTCGTCGAGTCTCACCGGTCGGGCGGCTCCGGCGGGGTGACCGGCGATGTCGGCGAGAGCGTCCGACCCTGCCGAGGTGACCGCCCGCATGACCTCACGCCGACCGCGCCTCTGGCCCCTCCGGGCCGACGCGAACGCGCGGTCGTCGTCGGCGCGGCGGCCCCAGGCACGCGAGACCCCGCCCGCCCAGGCGTCCGAGCGCAGGACGCCCCTGGTGCTGGTGGACGGGCGCATGGCGCGCCGGCGCGTCACCGGCATCGGCACCTACATCCACGAGCTGCGGCACGTGATGGAGACCAAGCCGGCCACCGATCTGCGGGTGGAGTGGGTCTTCGGCCCGCCGGGCCTGCCGCGCTGGGGCAGGCTGACCTCCTGGGGCAACCTGTTCATCGACATGCTCTGGCTGCACGTGCTGCTGCCGCTGACGGCCTGGCGCCGGCGCGCGGCGCTGATCCACGCGCCGGTCAACTGGGGCCCGCGCTGGAGCACCTGCCCGATGGTCGTGACGATCCACGACCTCTCGTGGGAGCGGGTGCCCGAGGCCTTCCCGGAGAACTTCCGCCGCTATGCGCGCACGTTCGCCCGGCGCTCGGTGAAGCGGGCGGCGCGCGTGATCGCCGTCTCCGAGTCGACCTCGCACGATCTGCAGGAGCTCTACGGCGTGCCGCCCGAGCGGATCCGCGTCGTGCCCAACGGCGTGCACCCCGACACCCGGCCGCCCGGACCGCGCGAGCCGATCGTCCTGAGCGTCGGCATCCGCGAGCCGCGCAAGCGCATCGGCGCCCTGGTGGAGGGGCACGCGCTCTACTGGGCGAACGCGCCCCCAGGATCCGCCGCCCTGCCGCCTGGTCCTGGTCGGCGGGCCGGGTGGCGACGAGGAGCGGATCCGCGCGGCCGCGGGCCCGGGCTGCGAGATCCGCGGCTTCGTGCGCCGCGAGGAGCTGCTCGATCTCTACCGCCGGGCGACGCTGCTGGCGTACCCGTCGTCATACGAGGGCTTCGGCCTGCCGGTGGTCGAGGCGATGGCCCACGGCTGCCCGGTGCTCTGCGCGCGCAACTCGTCGCTGATCGAGATCGGGGGGCGCTCGGCGCTCTTCCTCGACGACGTCACCCCCGAGGGGATCGCGGCGGCGCTGACCGAGGCACTCGCCGATCGCGAGGCGCTGGTCGCGCGCGGCGAGGCCGGCCGGGAGGAGGCGGCGCGCTACTCATGGCCCGCATCGGCCACGGCGACCCGGGACGTCTACCGGCAGGCCCTGCGCCGATGAGCGCCGGCCGGCGGCGGCCGGCCTGGTGCCGCCTCGTCGCCCACAGCTACCGGCTGGGCGCGCGCTGGCTGGCCGCGCGGGCTGCGTGGCGGTGGTTGGCCCGCACCCGCGCGCGGGCCTCTACCGCCTGCTGGTGCCCCTCGAGCCCTGGCGGTTCTACGAGCTCGCCCGCGTCGCGCGCGAGCCCTTCGGCGGCGACTGCCTCGACGTGTCGAGTCCCAAGCTCCTCGCCGAGCCTGCTGGCGCACGAGGGCGCAGGGCGACTGGGTCGCGATCGATCTGCTCTCGGACGAGATCGCGCGGTGGCGGACGCTCGATCCGGCCCTCGACCTGCGGGTCGAGGACGCCCGGGCGCTGTCGTTCGCCGACGCCTCGTTCGACGCGGTCGTCTGCGTGTCGGTGATCGAGCACGTCGCCGGCGACGGCGACGCCGCCGCGATGGCCGAGATCTGGCGGGTGCTGCGTCCCGGCGGCGTGCTGCACCTCACCACCAACGTCGCCGCGCGCGAGGGCGAGGTGCGCACGGCGCAGGCCGTCTACGACACCGAGGGGGCCGGTGGGCAGGCCGGCGGGCAGGGGGCCTTCTTCGAGCGCCGCTACTCGGCCGCAGAGCCTCGATGCCCGGCTCCTCGGCGCTCGGCTGGAGGGAGGAGGCGCGCGAGTACGTCCGCGAGCGCCGTCCGGTGCACGAGCGGTTCTTCGCGCGCGCGGCCGCTTCGTCGTTCCTCGTCGGCGGGCTGCTGCCGCTGGTCTGCGTGCGCAACTTCGCCTCGATCGCCGATCCATCGCGAGCTCGCGGCCGGACGAGCACGGTGTCGTTTATCTGCGCCTACGCCGGCCGGAACGACCCGGACGAAGGGCTCCGGTGACCGTCGCGATGGCGCGGCGGGGGCGAAACGGCAGTACGATCGACGCGTGCGGCCGGCGCAGACACCACGCGTGACCGTGACACCGCCGGGCGGCGTGCGGGCGGACCGGGGCACCTCGTGACCACCCGGCCCACCGGACGGGAGGCCGACGCGCTTCCTCCGCCCGCCCCGAGCGACCGCCGTCCCGTGCAACGGGACACGCGTTTCCTGCCGCTCCTGGCGGGTCCGGCGGGCACGGCCACGATCCGGCGGATCATCTCGGTGGCCGTGCTGGTGGCGATCGACGTCACGGCCTGCTTCGCGGGGATCTACGCCGCGCTCGCCATCAAGCTGATGGTGCAGGGCCAGCCGATCGACTCGGGGGCCATCTGGGCGGTGGAGCAGAAGGCGCTGCCCGTTCGCCGCCACCACGATGGTGCTGGTGTTCGCGAAGAACCGTCTCTACGCGCCGCGCGAGCAGCGCGGGGGCGGGGCGCGGCATCCTCTCGTCGGCCACGCTGACGATGGTGGTCGTGCTGCGTGGTGCTGCTGGTGGCGGGCTTCCGCTTCGACACCTACTACATCTTCTATTCGTCCTGGATCCTCGTCGGCGGGCTCGATGTCGCGCTGCGCACGAGCTACGACAGCGTCACCGCACTCGTGCTCGACGCCCTGAACTTCGAGCGGCGGGCGCTGCTGGTCGGCGCGCCGGCCCTGGTGGCGCCGATCGCCGAGAGCCTCGAGCGCGCCGAGAGCCGCCAGGGCGTGCCCTACCGGGTGGTCGGCCGCCACCAGCTGACCGCCGGCCTCGGCGCGGAGGAGGCCGACGGGGAGGCCGCCGCGCTGCGGCAGGCGCTCGACCCCGACGCGGTGGACGAGGTGATCCTCGCCGGCTGGTCGGGCGAGGACGCGCCGGTGCTGGAGCTGCTCGACATCTGCCGGCGCCGCGGGATCCCCGTGCGCCTGGCGCCCACGACCGCCGAGCTGCTGACCCACTCGGTGCAGGCCGTCCCCGCCCCGGGGCTGCCGCTGTTCGACCTGCGCCCGCCGGTGCTGGGCGGCGCGGCGTTCCTCACCAAGCGGGCCTTCGACCTGGTGGTGGGCGGCGCTGATCGGGATCCTGGTGGCGCCGATCCTCGCGATCGCGGCGATCGCGATCAAGCTCGAGGACCGCGGGCCGGTGATCTACCGCAACCGGCGCGTCGGCGTGGAGGAGCACGAGTTCACCTGCTTCAAGCTGCGCACGATGCGCACGGGCGCCGAGCAGCGAGCAGGAGGACCTGGAGGGGGCCAACGAGGCCGACGGGCCCGCTGTTCAAGATCCGCGAGGACCCGCGCGTGACCCGCGTGGGCAAGGTGCTGCGCCGCCTGTCGATCGACGAGCTGCCCCAGCTGTGGAACGTGCTGCGCGGCGAGATGTCGCTGGTCGGGCCGCGGCCGCTGCCGCGACGCGACTACGAGCGCCTCGACGGCCTGCACAAGAAGCGCTACCTGGTGCTCCCGGGCCTCACCGGCCTCTGGCAGGTGAGCGGGCGCAGCGACCTGTCGTTCGACGAGCTGGTGCGGCTCGACTTCTATTACATCGAGACCTGGTCGATCTGGCTCGACCTGACGATCATGGCCCGCACGATCCCGGTCGTGCTCGGCCGGCGGGGCGCGTACTGAGCCCGGCCGCCGAGGGCGGGCCGGCGGCGCCCGACCCCGACCGCCTGCTGTCCGAGCTGCACGCGGCCGCCGGCGAGCCGCCGCTGGCGCCGCTGCGCCTGGCCGAGCCCACCGCCTCGGCGCGGCGCGGTCCCGCCGGGGGGATCGTCTCGGGCGTGCGCCGCGCGGTGCTGCGCCTGCTCGTCGCCGGCGCTCGGCGACCTGCTCGGCCAGCTCGAGCGCGACCGCCACCGCCAGCGCGCCGAGATCGTCCGCCTCGAGCGCCGGGTCGCCGAGCTGGAGCGCGAGCGGGGGCGCTGAGGGTGCGGGTCGCGTTCGTGGTGCAGCGCTTCGGCGAGGAGGTGGCCGGCGGCGCGGAGGCGCTCTGCCGCTCCACCGCGCACGCGCTGGCCGAGCGCGGCGACGAGGTCGAGGTCTACACCACGACCGCCCGCGACTACCTCACCTGGGCGCCGCACTACCCGGCGGGCACGAGCGCCGACGGCCCGGTGACCGTGCACCGCTTCCCGGCCGACCCTCCCGACCCCGCGCCGCTCGGCCGAGCTCACCCGCGCGCCTCGCGCTCGGCGGCGGCGACGCCGCCGCCGAGGACGCCTGGGCGCGCGCCCAGGGCCCGGTGGCGCCGGGGATGCTCGCGGCGCTGGCTCGGGCGCGCGCGGCCGCCACGAGGTGCTCGCGCTGTGGACCTACCTCTACGCGACCACCCAGCTGGCGATGCCCCTCGCGCCCGAGCGCACGGTGCTGGTGCCCCTCGCCCACGACGAGCCGATGCTGCGCTTCGGCCTCACCCGCGGCCTGGTGCGGATGGCCGCCGGCCTCGCCTTCATGACCCCGGAGGAGCGGCGCCTGGTGGACGACCTGCACGGCCTCGGCGACCGGCCCGAGGCCGATCGTGGGCGCCGGGCCTCGAGCCGGCCCCGCCGGGGGACGCCGCCCGCGCCCGCGCGCGCCCAGGACCTGCCCGGGCGCTTCGCCCTCTACCTCGGCCGCGTCGATCCGGCCAAGGGCCTCGACGCGCTCGTGCGCGCCCACGGCGCCTACCGCGACGCGGGCGGTGAGCTCGGCCTGGTGCTGGCCGGGCGCCCGACGGTGGAGATGCGCCTGCCGGGCTGGGTGCGCACCACCGGGTTCGTGGACGCCGCCACCCGCTCCGACCTGCTCGACGCCTGCGAGGTGGTGGTGCTGCCCTCGCCCCACGAGAGCCTGTCGCTGGTGGCCCTGGAGGCCTGGCGCGCCGGCCGGCCGACCCTCGCCACGGGGCGCTCCGACGTGCTCGCCGGCCAGACGGCCCGCTCGGGCGGCGGGCTGCTCTACCTCGACGCGCCCACCTACGCGCGCCAGCTCACGCGCCTCGCCGCCGACCCCGCGCTGCGCGCCGGCCTCGCCGCGGCAGGGCGAGGGCTGGGTGGCCGGCCACACCTGGGACGCCTGCGCCCGCCGCTGGCGCGCGCTGCTCGCGCAGGTGCGCCGCCCGCTCAGCCCGCTCAGCCCGCTCAGCCCGGCCTGAGACCGGCCGGACCTCAGGAGTCGATCAGTCCGGTGGTGCGCTGCCACGAGCGCAGCGTGGCCCAGGCGATCACCAGGCCCGCGAAACGTCCGGCGGGCTCCAGCCGGCGCGCCACCTGGCGCGGCGTCGGCCGCGTGCCGTCGAACCACTGGTCGGTCGCCACCCGGATCGTGGCCGAGTCGATCGAGGGCCGGGCGAAGTGGCCCATCAGCAGCAGGATGAAGCCGGCGGTCGAGGGGCCGATGCCGGTGAGCGAGAGCAGCGACGCGTAGACGCGCTCCTCGTCGCCCGCCGCGGAGTCGGCCTCGATGTCGGCCAGCGTGCCGTCGATCGCCGCGCGCGCGGCGGCGATCAGGGCGGGCGCGCGGTAGCCCACCCGCGCGCCGCTCGCGCAGCGGGTCCTCGCCGGCCCGCAGCAGGTCGGCCGGGCCGGGGAACGCATCGTCCGGGCCGAGCTCGGCGATGCGGTTGATCGAGTTCACCGCCTGGCGCCAGGTGGTGTTGGTGCCGCAGATGCCCTTCACGACGTCCTCGAAGAGCGACGAGCCGGCCAGCATCCGGCCGCCGCCGTAGTCGGCGAGGTCGCGCGCCAGCGCGGGATCGACCGCCTCGACCGCCTCCTCGAAGCCCTCGAGGTCGACGTCGAGCTGCAGCATCCGCCGCACCCGCGAGCGACGCCAGCGCCCGCTCGGCGGCGGAGAGCGCCCGCGAGGGGGCCACGCCCACGCCGCCGTCGGCCGCGCCGATCACCAGGTCGACGGGCACCGCCGCCGAGGTCCTCGGTGCGGTGCAGCAGCTCGCCGGTCCGCGTCCCAGGCGAACGGCGCCGTCTGGAACCAGCCGTGGCTGACCGCCACCGCGGCCAGGCGGAACGGGCCGTGCGCCGGGATCGCGAATCCGGGGCCTCTCATCGCCAGAGGCTCCCAGAACGACGACGGCCCCGTCCACCGAAGGAGGACGGGGCCGTCGCGGTACCGGCGGTTGTCGAGCGGACCGCTACTTGATGAAGAGCATCTCCGAGTAACGCGGCAGCGGCCACAGGTCGTCGGCCACCGTCCGCTCCAGCGTGTCGGCCACCTCGCGCACCTGCGGCCATGGCCGGCAGCACCGAGTCGCGCATGTAGAGCGCCTCGGCCTCGAGGTCGGTCGGGTGGTTCTCGTCGAGGTTGGCCGTCTGGAGCGCCTTGATCGCCTTGGCGAACGCGTCGATCAGGGTCTGGGTCTCCTTGGCGAGCGCGGTGAGGCCCGCTGCCTTCAGGATCGCCAGGTGGCGCGCCGCGGCCGGCAGCAGCATCGTCGCGGCGATGTCCGCGGCCGTCTCGGCCTCGATGTTCAGCTTGATGACGTACTGCTCGAGAGCGACCTCGTAGCGCGAGTGCAGCTCGCGCTCGCTCGAGCACGCCGTAGTTGCTGAACACGCCGACGGTCTGCTCGGAGACGTACTCGGGCAGCGCGTCGGGCGTGGTGCGTGAGGTTGAGGAGCCCGCGCTTGGCGGCCTCCGCGTGCCACTCGTCCGAGTAGCCGTCGCCGTCGAAGACGATCACGCCCGGCGGTCTTGTAGGTGGCGGCGATGACCTCGGAGAGCGCGTCCTCGAGGGTCTTGCCGGCCTTCTTCTTGGTGCCCGCCATCTTCGACTCGAGGTCCTCGCAGAGCGAGTCGATCGACTCGGCGACGATCGTGTTGAGCACCGTGTTGGCGAAGCTCGGCGACTGGTTGGAGCCGAGCGCCCGGAACTCGAAGCGGTTGCCGGTGAAGGCGAACGGGCTGGTGCGGTTGCGGTCGCCCGTGTCCTTGGGCAGGTCCGGCAGCACGCCGGCCTTGAGGTTCATCACCTCGCGGGCCGCGCTCTCGGCCGGCTCGCCGGCGGCGATCGCCGTGAAGACGTTCTCCAGCTCCTTGCCGAGGAAGATCGAGATGATCGCCGGCGGCGCCTCGTTGGCGCCCAGGCGGTGGTCCTGGCCGGCGCTCGGCGATCGACGCGCGCAGGAGGCCCTGGTGCTTGTAGACCGCCTTGATCACGGCCGTCGCGAAGAACAGGAACTGCAGGTTGTCGTGCGGCGAGTCGCCCGGGTCGAGCAGGTTGCGCGTCGTCGGTGCTCATCGACCAGTTGTTGTGCTTGCCCGAGCCGTTGACGCCCGCGAAGGGCTTCTCGTGCAGCAGGCAGACCAGCCCGTAGCGGCGGGCGACGGCCTGCATCACCTGCATGCCAGAGCAGCTGGTGGTCGGTGCCGACGTTCGAGTTCTCGAAGATCGGCGCGACCTCGTACTGGCCCGGCGCGACCTCGTTGTGGCGGGTCTTGATCGGCACGCCGAGCTTGGCGAGCTCGCGCTCGACCTCGAGCATGTAGGCGAGCACCCGCTCCGGGATCGACCCGAAGTAGTGGTCGTCGAGCTGCTGGCCCTTGGCCGGCTTCGCGCCGAACAGGGTGCGCCCGGTGGCGATCAGGTCGGGGCGCTCGTAGAAGAACTGCTCGTCGATCAGGAAGTACTCCTGCTCCGGGCCGATCGTCGTGTAGACGCGTCCGGGGCGTGTCGCCGAAGAGGGCGAGCGCGCGCAGGGCCGACTTGTTGAGGGCGGCCATCGAGCGCAGGAGCGGGATCTTCGTGTCGAGCGCCTCGCCGGTCCACGACGCGAAGGCGGTCGGGATGCAGAGGTAGGCCCCGTTGGGGTTCTCGAGGACGAAGGCCGGGCTGGTCGGGTCCCAGGCGGTGTAGCCGCGCGCCTCGAAGGTCGCGCGGATGCCGCCGCTCGGGAAGCTCGAGGCGTCGGGCTCGCCGCGGATCAGCTCCTTGCCGCTGAACTGGGCGATCGAGGTGCCGTCGCCGACCGGGCCGTAGAAGGAGTCGTGCTTCTCGGCCGTCGATCCGGTGAGCGGCTGGAACCAGTGCGTGTAGTGCGTGGCGCCCTTCTCGAGCGCCCAGTCCTTCATCGCGAGGGCCACCGCGTCGGCGAGTCCGGAATCGAGCGGCTCGCCGCGATCGATCGTCGCCTGGAGCTGGCGGAAGATGTTCTTCGGCAGCCGCTGGCGCTGCTCGTCGGGACCGAAGACGTTGGATCCGTAGATGGAGGTCCCCGGAATGGTCAGGTCCCCGGTCGAGATCGACCCGTTCGGGACTCCACTGAGCGGCGGCGACGTTGTTCTCTCGAACTCTCGGCATGGCGCGGATGGCCCTCCTTTTCTGGGCTAGGGCAGCGCCGGATGATACGACGGGCCCTCGGCCCGGCGCTTTGTGACCGAGGGCCAAACGGCGCGCGCGGATCTTTCGCCGTATGGACAAACAGCGGCCCTCGGGCCGCGGTTCGCTTGAAACCGGCCCGTCGCAGCCCCATTGTCCTGACGATGGTGACCGACATCCGCGCCGGCGCGCCCCCCGACGGCCGCACCCTCCTGGCCGACATCCTCGGCCTGCCCGCCCTGCGCGGCGCGCGCGTCGTGCCGCCCCGGGCGGCGCTCGACCGCCCGATCTCCGCGCTGGTGGTGGCCGACTCCGACGCGCCCGACGAGATCGACGCCCTGGTCGTGAGCGCCGGCGGGCCGCCGGACGAGCTGCCGCGCCGGCTGCGTGGCCGTCGTCTGCCGCGTCCGCCCACGGCCGACATCGGGCGTGCCGGTGATCGTGCTCCCCTCGGCCGCACCCTGGGGCGCGGTGCATCGCCGCGCTGGCAGCCGGCCATCGCCGGCGGCACCGGCAGGGCCGGCGCCGATCGCGCCCGCACCGCGCTGCGCGCCCCGCTGATGGAGGGGCGCGGCTATCCGGGCCTCGCCGCGACGGCGAGCGAGCTGCTCGGCGCGCCGGTGGCGATCCTCGACGACTACCTCGACCTGCGCGGGTCGGCGGGTCTCTCCGACGAGCAGGAGGCCTTCCTCGACGCCGCGGTCGTCCGCGCGCGCGGCCACGGCCCGGCGTCGGTCGTCGGGCCGTTCGTCGAGGAGGCGATGCCCGGGATCATCCGCGAGGTGGTCCACGGGCCTCGGGCGTCATCGGGGTGCTCGTCGCCTGGGTCGCTCCGCCGGTCTCGGCCGCCCAGCAGGGGATGCTCGAGCGAGCTGGCCGAGGCGTCGGCGATGGAGCGCGCCCGGGAGGAGGTGCGCACCGAGACCGAGTCGCGCCTGCGCGGCGACCTGATCGAGGAGCTGATGGCCGGCGAGGTGGTCAGCCGCGAGTCGCTCGTGCGCCGCGCCCGCCATCTCGGCGCCGATCTGTCGGGCGGCGCGGTCGCGCTGATCGGCAAGCTCCAGGACCCGCACACCGAGGGGCGCGTCATCACCGACCCCCGCCTGGTGCGCCGCTTCCTGCAGCAGGCCCGCGCGGCGATGGACATCCACTGGCCGCGCGCCCTGGTCGACTGGAACGAGGGGCGGCTGCTCGCGCTGCTGCCGCCCGACGCCCTCCGGCGCCGGCGAGCTGAGCCCCGAGGAGATCGGGGCGCTGGCCTTCACGCTCGGCAAGCGCCTGCTGGGCGCGACGCGCGAGACCGTCCCCGGTCTGGCCCTCACCCTCGCCCTCTCGCGCTACACGCCCGAGCCCGAGCGCCTCGGCGCCGCGCTCGACGAGGCGCGCCTGGCGCTGTCCATCGGCGAGCGCCTGGGCAGGGTCGGCGAGGTGGTGACCTTCGAGGAGACCGGCACCTACAAGCTGCTCTTCCAGATCTTCGCCGACCGGCCCGCAGGAGCTGATCTCCTTCTACGACCAGACCATCGCCCCGCTGGTGCGCTACGACGAGCAGTACCAGACCGAGCTTGTCGGGACGCTGTCCACCTACCTCGGCCACGACTGCAACCTGGCGGCGACGGCGAGCACCCTCTTCACCCACCGCCACACCGTCCGTTACCGGCTCGACCGCATCGCCGAGCTCTCGGGCCTCGACATCGCCAAGACCGACGACCGCGAGAAGCTCTCGCTCGGCCTCAAGGCGATGCGCCTGCTGGGCCGGCGGGTCTCCACCTCCCCCCAGCGCACCGGCAAGCGGCGGGCCGCGGCCGGCTGAGCCCGGGGCCGGAGCGGCCCTGACGCCGCTCCGGCCCGGAGGATCACCTACGCGGCCGGGGGGATCAGGACGCGGTTGATGACGTGGATGACGCCGTTGCTGGCGGCGATGTCCGTCTTCAGCACCTTGGAGCCGTTGACGTAGACCGACTTCTTCACCTTGCCGGTGATGCGGACCTTCACGGTCGCCCCGTTGAGGGTCTTCACGGTCTTGTTGTTGAGCGTCACCACGGTCGAGGCGGGCACCGCGCCCTTGACCACGTGGTACGTGAGCACCGAGCGCAGCAGGGCCTTGTCCTTGCCGAGCGCGTCGAGCGTCGCCTTGGGCACCTTGGCGAACGCGGCGTTGTTGGGGGCGAAGACGGTCAGCTTGCCCTTGCCGGAGAGCGCTCCGACCAGGCCGGCCTTCTTCACCAGGCTGACGAGGGTGCTGAACTGGGGGTCACTGGCGGCGACGCCGACGATGTTCGGGGGCGTCGTCGTGCTCTGGCCGATGGATGTCGCGGGCGCGACGAGCAGGGCCGTCGCGGCGAGCGTCATGGCGATGCGCTTCACGTGTGCGTTCCTTGGTAGGGGGACTCTCACCCCACCTACGCGGGCCGCGCCCGGATCGGTTGAGCACCCGCCCACCCCGCCCCGCCTCAGGCGCCCACGGCCTCCCGCAGGGCATCGTGGATCCCCCGGGCGGTCGGCCCGGCGTGCCCGGCGCCGACCGGGGTGCCGTCGAGGACGGTCACCGCGATCGCCCCGCGGACCGAGTTGGTGAGCACGATCTCGTCGGCCGCCCGCCATGCCTCCTCGCCGAGGGCCTCCTGGCGCACCGCCATCGCGTCCATCACCACGGCGCGCCCGACCCCGCCGAGCAGGCCGTCGGCCGGGGCGGTCGAGACCACCCCGCCGACGACGCAGAAGACGCTCGCGATCGACCGCCTCGCCGAGGCGCCCGCGCTCGTCGAGCAGCAGGGCGTGGTCGGCGCCGGCCGCGGTCGCCATGCGCTGGCTCCAGCGGTGCCCGGCGTAGGAGAGCGTCTTGTGCTCGGCGATCCGGTTGCCGGGCATCCAGGCGCCGGCGCACCGAGATGGCCGACGCCGGCGACCACCTCGGCCGGCATGGGCGGCTCGTCGGTCACCTCCACCAGCAGGGTCGGTCGCGGGGTGGCGCACAGGCGGACGCGCCGCGTGCCGGCGCCCGAGGCCGCGAGCGCCTCGCGCCACGGCCGCCCGCATGGCCTCGCGCCGTCGCCATGCGGGTCAGTCCGAGCTCCCGGGCCGAGCGCATCAGGCGCTCCAGGTGCCGCTCGAGCAGCGCCACGCGGCCGCCCTCGGCGCGCATCGTCTCGAGCAGGCCCTCGCCCCAGCGCACCGCCGGATCGTCGATCGAGAGCGCGGCGCCCGCGGGCTCCACCAGCCCTCCGTCGAGCCAGACGACCCTCACGGGCCCGCGATCGTTCGATCGCGCCGGCCGTGTGTGAGAATGGCCGTCGCGCAATCAACGCTCCAAGGAGTCGCTCCGTGCCGCACCCGGCTGACGCTAGCAAGGCCCTGAGGGCCGACGCATGAGGCAGACCATCGCCTTCCAGGCCACCGGCTTCGACTGCTCGCCGGTCGAGGTGCAGATCGAGGACGACGGCGAGATGCCCGACGAGGACGCCCTGCCCGTCGCCCTGCTCGCGTTCGAGAGCGGATCGAACGTGGTGCTGACGCTGCCGCTCGCCACGAGCGACGCCGAGAACATGATGAACGCCTTCACCCAGGCGGAGCCCTTCCGCCACGACGTTCCGGACGCCGGCAACTGGCAGCCCCAGCCCTCCGGCCTGCCCGAGGGCCTCTTCTGGGCGCTCCAGCCGAGCGTGGTCGGCGTGTCGGTGACCCCGCCGCAGCAGACGCCCGACGGGCTGGTCCCCCACTGGACGCTCGCCTTCGACGACGAGGACGGCAGCCAGGTGCAGATCGCCGTCAGCGACCCGATGTGCGTCCAGATCGTGCGCGCCCTCGCCGGCGTGGCCCGCGGCGAGGTGGAGGGCGCCGGACTCAAACTAGGGAATACCTCGGTCTATCTGGTATTTTCCCCGCCCTGGGCGACGACGTGAGGGCGGTGGAATGAGCGCGACCGAGTGGAGGGACCGGCTGGCGGACGCGATGCCGCCGGATCTGGCCGAGGAGATCGACATCTTCGAGGGCCAGATGGAGCTGCGCCGCAAGGGCAAGATCGAGGACCGCGTGTTCGCCGAGACCCGGCTGCGGCGCGGCGTCTACGGCCAGCGCTACGACAACGGCCACCGCCACGACGGCGTCGCGTCGCAGACGCTCGAGTTCCCGGCGGGCGAGCTCACCAAGGGCCCCGAGACCCTGTGGGACGCGCCCGGGCATGGTGCGCATCAAGCTGCCGTACGGCGGCACGACCCCCGAGCAGCTCGACGTGATGGCCGAGCTGGCCGAGGAGTACTCCGACTGCGATCCTGCACGTCACCACGCGCCAGGACATCCAGCTCCACTACGTCCACATCGACGACACGCCCGACCTGATGCGGCGCCTGGCGGCCGTGGACATCACCACCCGCGAGGCCTGCGGCAACGGCGTGCGCAACCTCACCGCCTGCCCGCTCGCCGGCGTCTGCCACACCGAGGCGTTCGACACCACCGCCTACGCGGCCGCCCTCTTCCGCTTCCTGCTGGGCCACCCCGACTGCCAGGACTTCGGGCGCAAGTTCAAGCCCGCCTTCTCCGGCTGCGCCGGCGAGGCCTGCGGCCTGGTGATGATGCACGACTTCGGCGCCATCGCCCGCACCACGGTGGTGGACGGCGTCGAGCAGCGCGCCTTCGACCTCTACGTCGGCGGCGGCCTCGGCACCACGCCCCACCAGGCGAAGCTGCTCTACGAGGACCACCCCGTCGAGGAGCTGCTGCCGGCCGTGCAGGCCATCGCGCGCGTCTTCGGGCGCCTCGGCGAGAAGGCCAACCGCAACCGCGCGCGCATCAAGTTCCTGGTCGCCAAGCTCGGCATCGACGAGTTCCGGCGCCTGGTGGACGAGGAGCGCGCGATCCTGCCCCACGACGACCGCTGGACCTCCTACCTGCCCTCGGTGGAGGACTACACCGAGTCGCCGGTGCGCGAGGCCGTGCCCGCTCCGGCCGGCGGCGCCCCGCTGCCCGACGGCTACCGCGAGTGGCTGAAGACCAACGTCTACCGCCAGCGCCAGGACGGCTACGCCGTGGCCACGGTCGCCCTGCCGCTCGGCGACCTCAGCTCGGTGCAGGCCCGCAAGCTGGCCGACGTCGCCCGCGGAGTACGTCGGCGACGCGGTGCGCACCACGGTCGAGCAGAACATCGTGCTGCGCTGGGTGGCCGAGGGCGACCTGCCCGCCCTCTACGAGGCCCTCGTGGCGATCGACCTCGCCGCGCCCGGCGCCGGGACGATCGTCGACGTCACCTCGTGCCCGGGCACCGACACCTGCAAGCTCGGCATCGCGTCCTCGCGCGGCCTGGCCGGCGAGCTGCGCACGCGCCTCGCCGCCAAGCAGTTCGAGCTCGACGAGGCGGTCCGCGGCCTGCGCATCAAGGTGAGCGGCTGCTTCAACTCCTGCGGCCAGCACCACGTCGCCGACATCGGGTTCTTCGGCAACAGCCGCAAGATCAACGGCGTCACCGTGCCGCACTTCCAGGTGGTCCTCGGCGGGCGCTGGCGCGAGAACGCCGGCTCGTACGGCCTCGCCATCGGCGTCGGTGCCCTCCAAGCGCATCCCCGAGGTCGTCGACGCGATCACGGCGAAGCTTCGTCGCCGAGCGCGAGGCCGAGGAGAGACTTCCAGGACGTGGATCGCCCGGCTCGGCAAGAAGGAGCTCGGCGTCGCTGATCGCCGATCTCAAGAGCGTCCCGGCCTTCGAGGAGGACCCGACCTTCTACACCGACTGGGGCGACGCCCGCGTCTTCACCATGGGCGACATGGGCATCGGCGAGTGCGCCGGCGAGGTCATCTCGAGCACCGACCTCGAGCTGCACGATGGCCGAGAGCATCGCCTTCGACGCCGAGGTGGCGCTGGAGGACGGCGACCTCGCGCGCGCCGACGAGCGCGCCTACGCCGGCGATGGTCGGCGGCCGCGCGCGCGCTGGTGCGCACCGAGTACCCGAACGTCCCCGACGACGCCGACGTGATCGTGCGCGAGTTCAAGGAGCGCTTCTACGACACCGAGCGCTTCTTCGACCGCTTCGCCAAGGGCCGCTTCGCGCGACCGCTCTTCGACCGCCACGCGGCGCCGCCCGAGTCGCACGAGCAGGAGGCGACCCGCTCGCTGGTGGAGGAGTCGCAGCTGTTCATCGACGCCGTCCACGCCATGGAGATCCGCGAGGCCGGCGCGCAGTCGGCGCTGGTCTAAGGAAGGCGGCATGACGACCACCACCACACCGGACCTCGTCCGCATCGGCGCCAAGCTCTACGCCGACAACCCCGACGTCATCGACCTGGCGGCCTTCGTCCCGATCTTCCACGGCTGGATCCAGCGCAGGATCCTCGACGGGGTGCCGATCGACGTCGCCGACTACGCCCACGTGCCCGACGGGCCCGGGGTGATGCTGATCGGCCACGAGGCCGACCGCTCGCTCGATCTGGGAGAGGGGCGCCCCGGCGTCCTCTACCAGCGCAAGCGCGACGGTGAGGGCACGCTCGAGCAGCGCTTCGCGGCGGCCATCGCGGCGGCCGACGGCATCGCCGACGAGCTCGAGGCCGACGCCGCCGCGGGCGGGGTCGCCTTCGGCCGCGACGAGATCCTGTTGAAGGTCACCGACCGGCGCCTCGCGCCCAACGAGGACGCCACCCTCGAGGGGCTGCGCCCGGCCATCGAGGCCGCCCTCGCGACGGCGCGCCCGGGACGGACAGCCGAGGTGTCCCGGGTGCCCGAGGATCCGGACGGCCCCTTCACCGCTCGGGTGCGTCTCACCCGGCAGTAGGGCGCAGGGGTACTCGCTCCAGTGCCGATGGCGGGATGACGTCGCGCCCACGGTCGCGCTGTGCTGGGGGTGTACCCGCTCCGCGGCGTGTCGGACCTCCGATCCGTGGACAGTCGGCCTCGGTCGCCTTGACGCGCGGGGGCCGCGGAGGGCGCTAACGCGCCAGGGCGAGCGCGGCGGGGCCCCGGCGCTGCCGCGCGACGACCTCGCACCCGCGGACGACATCGAGAGCGTCCACGACGGCGCCATCCCATCCCGGGCCGCACGCCACCAGGTCGCGTACGCCGTCGGCCGTATCCAGGAGATCGCTGCCGCGCCCACCGCGAAGGGTATCGGAGCCCGCCCCGCCCGCGAGGACGTCGTCGTCCCTTCCTCCTATGAGCAGGTCATCGCCCCGCCCGCCGTAGAGCCGATCGCGCCCGACGCCGCCCGACAGGACGTCGCCGCCCGCCCCGCCCTCGGCGATGTCGTCTCCGGCGGCGCCCCAGATGCGGTCGGAGCCCGCGCCGCCCTTCAAGGTGTCGGCGCCCGCCGCACCGAAGAGGCGATCGTCGTCGCCCAGCCCGAGCAGCGCATCCCGGCGGGCGCTCCCGCGGAGGATGTCGCGGCCCGCGGTGCCCCTCTCGACGAGCTGGGTCGGAGGGGCGACCGGCGCGTCGGCGGGCGGAGGTGAGGCGCCGGGGGCGGTGGCCGCGACGATCTCGAATCCGGCCACGGCGCGGTCGTCCTCCACGGCGCTGTCCCCCGGGGTGGAGTCTGGGTCGAAGCCCGACGACGTGGCCACCTCGGCGACCGCTCTGACATGGCCCGGGGCGAGCGCATCGACCGTGAGCAGGAGGGTGACCGTCGCGGCCGACGGCATCGAACCGATCGTCCACAGGGCCGTATCGGAGTCGTAGGTGCCCGCGCTGGCGCTGGCACCGGCCAGTCGCGTCGGCGACGGGGTGCGGAGGCGCACCGCGACGCCGGCGAGGGCGTCCGGGCCGGAGTTGGTCACGGTCGTCCGTATCAGCACGCTGTCTCCGACGCCGGCGCTCGCGGTCGAGGGCTCGAGCGTGAGCGAGAGATCGCCGACCGCCACTCCGACGCGACCACCGACGACGACCGGAGCGATCGTGCCGGGTGCCTCGTCGTCGCCGATGCTCGTCGTGTTGCCGTAGCCGAGGCGGCCGAAGGTCCCGAGTCCCCAGCACTGGAGACTGCCGTCGTCGAGCCCGGCGCAGGTGTGGGCGAATCCGGCCGACACGGCTCGTGCGGTGCGCCCGGCGCCCACGTTGACAGCCGCGACGGCCGAGGGGTGCTCGTTGTCGCCGATGTTCGCCGCGTCGCCGAGGCCGAGACGACCGTTGGCTCCGTCGCCCCAGCACCTGATGCTGCCGTTGTCCAGGACGGCGCAGGTGTGGGAGCCCCCGGCGCTGACGCTCACGGCGCTCCGGCCGCTACCGAGCGCCACCGGAGGGACGCTCCCCGGGAACTCGTCGTCTCCGACGTTGGCCACGCTCGAGTAACCGAGGCGGCCCGCGGTGCCGTCGCCCCAGCAGAGAACGCTGCCGTCGTCGAGCAGGGCGCACGAGTGGGAGCCTCCCGCGCTGATCGCCCGTGCGCTCCGGCCCGTGCCGAGGAAGACCGGCACGACACTGCCGGGGGTCTCATCGTCGCCGATGCTCAGGGCGTTGCCATAGCCGAGGCGGCCCGAGGTGCCCAGGCCCCAGCAGCGGACGCTGCCGTCGTCGAGCAGGGCGCACGTGTGGGAGTTGCCCGCCTTGACTGCCGTCGCGGTGCGCCCCGCGCCGAGGTAGACCGGCGCGACGCTGCCGGGGGTCTCATCGTCGCCGATGCTCAGGGTGTTGCCGTAGCCGAGGCGGCCCGAGGTGCCCAGGCCCCAGCAGCGGACGCTGCCGTCGTCGAGCAACGCGCACGTGTGGGAGTTGCCGGCCGTGATGGCGGTCGCGGTGCGGCCGGCGCCGAGGTTCACGGGGGCGACGCTTCCCGGGGTCTCGGTGTCGCCGATCGTGAGCGCGTCGCCGTAGCCGAGGCGGCCAGAGGTGCCGAGGCCCCAGCAGCGGACGCTGCCGTCGTCGAGCAACGCGCACGTGTGGGAGTTGCCTGCCGTAGTGGCGGTCGCGGTGCGATCGGAGCCGAGGAAGACCGATGTGGCCGAGTCGGGCCGCTCGGTGTCACCGATCACGGCGAGGTTGCCATAGCCGAGACGACCGGCCACCCCGTCGCCCCAGCATCGGACGTTGCCGTCGGTCGTGACGACGCAGGTGTGCTGATCGCCCGCGGCGACGAGCCCCTGCTGGGCGCTCCGAGTCTGCGACTCGGCCTGATCCGCGCGCGCGCTCGAGGTGAGCGCCAGCGCCGCCAGGAGGGCGAGGAGGATCGTCCCCGAGAGGATTCGGAGGCTCGCGCCACGCTGTAGGCGTCGTCGGATCTGCATGGCGCGCTGCTCCCTCGCTCACGGTGTCTCTTCCGACCTACGATCGGTTCGCGACACCGCGACTTGAGGGCGTCGGCTCGGCCGTACCTCCGGCGCGCCTGCAGGGATTTCCCGGCCGGTGAAGGGCAAGAACTCCCCGCCAGGCTCGTGGTGGCCGGCCCAAGGAGCGCCCGGCTCCCGGACCCCGCGTCGCTCCGGCGCGGGGTCCGGGGCTCAGGCCGTCGAACTCCTCGCCGGACTCGCGTCCGAACGTCGGAAGACGCCACATGCGCTCGAGCCGGCGGACCTCTGCATCCATCCGCAGGGTCTCGAAGTAGCGCTCCCGGGAGGCGGCGTACTCATCGAAGCCGGCCGAGAGCGTCCGGGCGCCCCGATCGTCGACCCCCTTGGATCGCTCGTCGCGCGGCTCGGACATGTCCCACCCCCGGCGGTCGCCTCCGATGAATGGCGAATATCCATCCGATCGACGTACCGCGCAATCCGGGGTTTTCCCCAGTCCTGCTCCGGTTCCGGGGCGCGGCCTCCGAATCCTCCTCGGCCAGCGCGGTACCGCGGCGGGCTAGGCGGCGACCGGCTGGTTGCGGAGAGCGAGGCTGCGTACGGCGCGGATCAGCTCGTTCGGCCGCTCGACCGCCACGTTGTGGCCGGCCTCCGAGACGACGTGGAAGCGCGCGTTCTGCATCCACACCGACAGCTCGCGCTGCATCTCGGCGGGAACGGCGCGGTCGGCGCTGCCGGCCAGCACGATCACCGGGGCGTCCACCTGCGCCAGCGCGCCGCGCCAGTCGGGGCGGGTGCCCATGGCCTCGGCAGCGAGCGCCGCGCCCTCGGCGCCGCGCCGCTCGCGCAGGGCCCGGGCGGCACGCGCCCAGCGGTCCTGGCCCTCGGCGTCCTCGCCGCGCGGGCCGATGCCCGAGACGACCAGGCCGTCGACCAGGCCGGGGTGGCCGAGCGCGAGCGCGAGGCCGGTGGCCGCGCCCAGACCGACGCCCACCAGGATCGCGCTCGCCGCCCTCGGCGGCCACCAGGCGCGCGACGTCGGAGGCGAAGTCGTCGATGCTCCACGGACCGTGCGGGGTGGGCGAGGCGCCGTGCCCGCGCAGGTCGGGAGCGATGATGCGGAAATCGTCGGACAGCACGCCCGAGGGCGTCGATCATGCTCTCACCGGTCTGGCCGAGGTCGTGCAACGCGACCAGGGGCGGACCGTCACCGCTGCGGTGGACGGCGAGCTCGATCGCGGGGGGGAGAGAGGGCATCAGCGGCGCTCCTGTTAACCACTGTGATATTGCTTTGGTGGTGAGAGTACGCCGGTCCCGCCACCCCGTCAAACGATGACGGCCAATCGGGAGTTCGTCCTGCTGGCGGGCCGGCCGGCGCTCGATCTGTGCAATACCCACTTGTGCGGGCATCGAACGCCTGGTCGCGCCGGACGACCTCTCGCGGTGGTTCGTCGCGGCGGGCCTGGCGGATCACCCGCCCGCCGTATCCCGCCGCGAGCTGGACGCGGCGCGGGCCCTGCGCGAGGACCTGCGCCCGGCGCTCCTGGCCTCCGACGGCCCCCGGGTCGCGGAGATCGCCGGCGGGCTGGCTCGACCACGCGCCCGGGCGCCTCTGCGTCGAGCCCGACACGCTCCGGCCCCGCTTCACCCCCGGCGCGCGGACCTCCGGCTGCCTGCTGGTGGCCGCGGTGCTCGACGCCCTCGACCTCGTGCGCGACTCGCCCGGGCGCGTGCGCGAGTGCGCCGACCCGGAGTGCCCGGTGATCTACCTCGACACCAGCCGCAACCGCAGCCGCCGATGGTGCTCCATGGAGGGGTGCGGCGCCCGCGCCAAGGCCTCGACCTACTACCGGCGCCACCGGGCCGGCTGAGCCTCAGGCCGGCTGCAGCCGCCGGGCCAGGAAGCCGCGCACGGCCTCCGCGAAGGCCGTGGGGCGCTCGAGCGCGGTGAGGTGCCCCGACCCTGGGATGACCACCAGCTCGGCGTCCGGCAGTCCGGCGACCAGCGTCTCCGCGCAGCGGACCGGGGTGAGGACGTCCTCCGATCCCGCGATCACGAGCGCCGGCATCGCCATCGCCGGCAGGTCCGGCCGGCGGTCGGCGCGCCCGGCGAGCGCCTCCAGCGCGCGCGCGATCGGCCTCGGGCTCCTGGGCGTCGGCGATCGCGCGCGCCGCTCGCAGGCGGCCGTGTCGCCGGGCGCCACCAGGCGCGGCACGAACTCGTCGAGGAACCCGGCCGCGCCCTCGGCGCGCACCCGGGCGGCGCTCGCGTGGCGGCCCTGCGCGGGCCCCGGGGGTGTCGTCCTCGGCGCGCGTGTCGGCCAGCACGAGCGCGGCCACCCGCTCGGGATGCCGCGCGGCCAGCGCCAGCGCGGCGTAGCCGCCGAGCGAGAGCCCGCAGACGGCGGCCCGCCCGCCGGGCTGCCCGGCGATGGCCGCGGCCACGGCGTCGGCGAACCCGTCGACGCTCGGATGCGTCCACCAGGGGCGCCGCGCCCAGGCCCGGGAACTCGCAGGCGATCACCGGGCGGTCGTCGGCCAGGGCCGGGCGGACGGCGCTCCAGAAGCCCGCGTCCAGGGGGAACGGGTGGAGCAGCACCAGGGGCGTCGGATCCGGCATGGGGCCACGCTACCCGGCGCGCCCGCCGGACGCGACGCCGCGGGGGTCAGGGCCGCTACCGTGGGCACGTGAGCACCACCACGCCCGTCGCACCACCCGGCCCGGAGCGCCGGCGCCAGGGCAGCCTCGGCGGCCTCCTCCCCACCTCGGCCGTCGCCCGCGAGGGCGACACCCTGATCCTCGCGCTGTGCGTCGAGGTGCACAGCGAGGGGGCGGTGCTGCCCGCTGCTGGTCCTGTCGGACGCGCCCGGGCCTGCTCGGGTGGGATCCGGTCGCAGGGCCTGCGCGGTGCGCGACGACACCGGCCGCGAGTACGAGGTGCAGAACCTCGCCCAGCAGGCCGGCCTCGGCGCCCTCCAGACCGCGGTCTGGATCGAGCCCGCCCCGCCGCCCGACGCCCGGCGGCTGATGCTGGAGGTGACCGGCCTGGTGCGCACCGCGGTCGCGCGCGGCACCGGCATCGAGCGCCCGCTGTCGGGCACCGTCTGGTCGTTCGAGATCGACCTGGTGCCCCAGCGCACCGCCGCCCCGGTGCCCGACGCGCCCACCGCCGCCGCCCCCGACCGGGCGCCCGGCGCGGGTCCCGGCGCGGACCTTCGTCGGGCTTCCGCGACCTGCTCCCGATCGGCCAGGCGCGGGTCGCAGACGGGGTCGCCGTCTGCCTCTGGGCGCTCGAGCGCTACGCCGACCGCGCCGTGCTGAGCGTCGGCACGCTGGTGGAGGACCCGCTGCGCGCCGCGCCCCTCACCCCCGGCGTCGGGCTGGTGGAGGTGTGGGACGACCGCGGGTCGGCGCTACGAGGTCTCGCCGATCCACGGCGCCGCGCGGCCCGGGTGGAGCGAGACGAGCCTCGAGGTGTCGCCGGCGATCGACCCCGAGGCGCGCGCGCTCGGCGTGCGCCTGGCCGACCTGCCCGGCCACGGCCCCACCCCGTCGGCGCGCCGGCCCCTCGCGGGGCCGTTCACCTTCGGGGTCGTCGTCCCCGGGCCGCGGGCGCTAACCCGCCCGGAGGGCCGCCTCGGGATCCTGCGGGTCGAGGCGGCGGACCTGCCGCCACGCGTCGACGGCGCTCGGGTCGCGGCCGAGGAAGATGGCGAGCGCGCGCCAGGCGTCGGGGTTGTCGGGCTGGAGGCGGGTGGCCTCGCGGTAGGCGCCGAGCGCGCGCGCCGGCTGCCCGAGGTCGGTGTAGGCGCGGCCGAGCAGCAGCAGCGGGGTCGATGGACATCGGGTTCGCGGCCCGGGCGTCGTCGGCGCGGTCGCGCGCCACGGCGGGGCGCCCGTCGGCCAGCGCGTCCTCGCCCTGGGAGGTCAGGTGCGCCGACCACCAGGGCAGGGCGGCGCTCACCACGGCGATCAGGCAGGCCGCGGCGATCGCCCCGGCCGCCGAGCGGCCCGCGGGCGGGCGGGGCGCCCGGCGCGATCCCCGGGCGCGGCCGCCGCCAGCACGACGCCCGCCGCCGCGAAGGCGGGCACCGTCAGCGCGGGGATCTCCCACGACCAGTCCACGGACGCCTGGAGGGTGAAGGCGGCCAGGATCGCGAAGGGCACGCCGATGTCGGCGCTCGGATGGCGCGCCCCGGCACGCAGGACCCCCCAGGCGACGCCGCCCACCAGCGCCACCAGCAGCGCAGAACCCGACCAGCCCCGTGCCCGACACGATCGACGGCAGCAGCCCGTGGGCCTCGCGCGTGTTGAGGTCGTCGTCCCCGCTGCGCCGCTCCTGGAGGTGGACCAGCGCGAAGCCGCCCGCGCCCTGCGCCCAGCACGGGGGCGTCCCGGAATCCGCGCCACGCCTCTCCCCACCAGCCCTTGCGCTGGTTGCCGGCCGCGTTCACGAGGCGGCCGGGGTCGTTGGCCACCGCGTCGCCGCCCTCGCCGCGGAACTCGGCGAGGCGGTCGCCGCCCAGCCGCGCACCGGCGTGGCTCGCCACGGCGCCGATCGCGGCCACCAGGACGGCGGCGAGCGGCGATGCCCGCCGCCAGGCGCCGGGCGCGGCGCCGGTCGAGGCCGCAGGCGCGCCGGTCGAGCCGCGCGATGCCCGGCGCCAGCAGCGGCGGCGAGCGCGAGGCTCACCAGGATGCGCCAGCCGAGCCCGGTCGCCGGCATCCTCGCGCAACGACGGTCGGGATCTGGTCGGCGCTCAGGAGCGGATCGGTCGAGCGCGTAGGCCGCGGGGAGCGCCGCCGCCAGCCGCCGCGGCGATCAGCGGCCGACAGCGCCGGCGCTGCGGCGCGGGAGGAAGGCCGCGGTCACGGCGACCGCCATCGCCAGCGCGAGGATCCCGCCGCGCGAGTAGGTGAGCAGGATCGTCGTCAGCGCCACCGTCAGCCCCACGGCGGCGAGCGGCGTGCCGCCGCGCACGCGGCGCGTCGCCGCCCGGCCAGCCAGAGCAGCCCCGGCACGGCCATCACCGCGACCAGGGCCAGGCCGTTCCAGTAGCCGACCGGGCGCGGCGAGTCGGGCGAGGTCGCTGTCGTCGCCGAAGCCCGCGGGCAGGACCTTGGTCGCGAGCGCGAGGCCGAGCGGCAGCATCGCCGCGGCGCTCAGCCCCAGCCCGAGCAGATGCGGGGCGCCCGGCAGCGAGCGCGCCGAGCGCAGAGCCCGAGCACGAGCGCGCAGAGCGCCGATCGCCTGGCGGTTGGCGTCGATCCAGGCGAGGTCGGGCGCCGCGGCCCAGAGCGTCGAGACGGCGCTCCAGGCGGCGAGCCCGCCCGCGCCGGCCAGCGCGAGGCGGGTCGGCGTCGACCGCAGCGCCGCCCGGTTCCAGGCCAGCAGGAGCGCGAGCCGCCGCGAGCGGGGCGCCCAGCGCGAGGGCGAGGAAGGCGGCCCGCGGCCCGGGGCCGCCGAGCCCGTCGCCCGGGGTCGATGCCGCCGCCGCCGACGGCGAGCAGGGCCCACCCCGCGAGCGCCAGCGCGCCCACGGCGCACGCCGCCCGCGGGATCGCCCGCGGGCGCGGCCGGGCGCGCTTGTCCGCCCTCGGGGCCGCCGCTACGATCCGCCACGCCCTGGGGGCTCGCGCCCCCCGACTCCCTCACCGGGTGGCTGCCCTGCTCCGACGCCCCGCCTGGGTGCTCCTCATGTCTGCTCTGGCGCTCCTTGGCGTGACGGCATCCGCCCTTGCGGACGGACGGGACGTCGCTGATCGACGCGACCGATAACGGCCAGGATCGACGGGTGCTACTCACGTGCCGAGTTCCGCGACGCGCTCGATCGAGGCCCGCGACGACCAGCGACTCTACGGGACGGCGATCGACACCATCAAAGAGGCGGAGTACTCCAACGTGACGGTGTCCGGGACAGCCCTGCGGCAGCGGGCGCACCGTCCCGCGCACCGCCGGTCGCGGTGTCCTCGAGCGGCGCCTCGACCCTGTGGGGCGGGGCGGCGCTGCTGATCGTCGGCCGGTGCGGTCGGCGCCGGAGCGCTCGCGCGCCGCGGCCGGCCGGAGGGTGACGCGATGAGGCGCTTCGTCAAGGACTTCCTGCTGCCGATGGCGGTCGCCGTGGCGCTGGCCTTCGTGATCCAGGCGGCCGTCGCCAAGCCCTACGAGATCCCGACCGAGTCGATGGTCCCGACCATCAAGGCCAACGACCGGATCATCGCCAACCGGCTGATCTACCGGTTCCGCGACATCGCAGCGCGCGCGACATCATCGTGTTCGACCCGCCGCCCTCGGCCACGCGCACCTGCGGCGACGCGGGCGGCGGCAACATCCCGTTCGTGAAGCGCGTGATCGGGCTCCCCGGCGACACGGTCGAGGTGCGCCGCGAGGCCGTCACCGCCGCCGACGGGCCGGTCTTCGCCAACGTCCGCGTCATCGACCCCGGCCCGCCTCGATCGTCGGGGGCGGCGGCGTCGTGCGCATCCGGCTGCGCGCCCGGCGACTACGCGCTCGGTGACCTACGTCAACGGCAAGCCCTTCGACGTCGCCGAGGCGATCACCCCGGTCGAGCTGAAGGGCGATCCCGTCCGACTACGAGGCCGGCGGTCAGATCATGGACACGGGCACCTACGTCCTCGATCCGCTCACGGTCCCGCCGGACCGCCTGCTGGTGCTGGGCGACAACCGCCCCGGCTCCTGCGACGCGCACCAGTGGCAGCCCGACCCGTTCGTCCCGATGGAGCAGCGTGATCGGGCAGGCCGAGGTCGTCTACTGGCCTCTGTCGCACCTCGGCTTCCTGGACTAGCCCCGTCTGGGAGCGGGTCCTGGGCGCGGTGCGAGACGTCCCGGTCGGAGCGGGAATCCGTGCCGAACGGGGGGCTTTGCATCTTCTGGCACGTGTGGAAGGATGCCCCTCCGCCACGCTGAATATGGTGTGGCGACAGGCAACGGCACACCAGGGATAGCGCACAGCCATGATCTGCCCGTTCTGCGAGCACCCCGAGCACCGCGTCGTCGAGTCGCGCGTCGCCGACACCAAGGACGCCATCCGGCGACGGCGCGAGTGCCAGTCGTGCGGGCGGCGCTTCACCACCTACGAGCGGTGCGAGGAGATGCCGCTGGTGGTGGTGAAGTCGTCCGGCGAGCGCCAGTCCGTTCGACCGCGCGAAGCTCCTCGAGGGCCTCCAGCGCGCCTGCCACAAGCGGCAGGTGTCGACGGCCTCGCTCGAGATGGCCGTGCGCGACATCGAGGCGCGAGCTGCGCAACCGCCTGCGCCAGGAGGTGAGCAGCCCGCAGATCGGCGAGCTCGCGCTGCGCCGGCTCAAGGAGATCGACCCGGTGGCCTACGTGCGCTTCGCGTCGGTCTACCGGCAAGTTCGCCGACGTCGAGGAGTTCGAGGACGAGCTCGCGCGGCTCGAGCGCGAGCCGCCGCTGCCCCGCGGACAGTTCCCTCTCGACGACCAGCTCTTCCAGACACTCGACGCGGACTCCACGTCACCCGGTCGCGCTACCCTCAGGGCACTGCCCGGTGGGCGCGACGTGGACGCCGCCGCGCACGACCGCCCAGGAGGCAACCGATGGCGACTGACGCGCCCCCCACGATGACCGATCGGGCGCTGGGGATCACCCGCCGCTTCACGCGACGCGGGCGTCCACCCCTACGACGAGGTCGCCTGGGGCCCGCGCGACGCGCGCATCGTCGAGCCCGCCCGGGACGGCAAGCCCGAGCGCGTCGTCTTCGAGCAGCTCGCCTGCGAGTTCCCGCTCGACTGGTCCGACACCGCGGTGCGGATCGTCGCCTCCAAGTACTTCCGCTACGGCATGGACGACCCGCGCCGTGAGCGCAGCCTGCGCGAGGTGATCGACCGCGTGGTCGACACGATCCGCTACCACGGCGTGAAGGGCGGCTACTTCGCCGACGACGACGAGGCCGAGACCTTCGCCCAGGAGCTGCGCCACATCCTCGTGACGCAGAAGGCGGCCTTCAACTCGCCGGTCTGGTTCAACTGCGGCGTCGACGCGGCCGCGCCGCGAGTACGACGACGACCGCATCCTCGACGTGGACGAGCCCGCCGGTCGAGGCGCACGAGCCGCAGGTCAACCAGGCCTCGGCCTGCTTCATCCTCTCGGTCAACGACACGATGCCGTCGATCCAGCGCTGGATCGCCTCCGAGTCGGAGATCTTCCGCGGCGGCTCGGGCGCCGGGGTCAACCTCTCGCGCCTGCGCGGCGACGGCGAGGCGCTGTCGAACGGCGGCCAGGCCTCCGGGCCGGTCAGCTTCATGCGCTGGGCCGACTCGGGCGCCGGCTCGATCAAGTCCGGCGGCGGCACCCGCCGCGCGGCCAAGATGGTGATCCTCGACGGCGACCACCCCGACATCCTCGAGTTCGTGCGCTGCAAGGCCCACGAGGAGGCCAAGGCCTACGCCCTCGGCGACATGGGCTACGACCTCGGCCTCAACGGCGACGCCTGGCGCTCGATCCAGTTCCAGAACGCCAACAACTCGGTCCGCCTCACCGACGACTTCTTCCGCCGCGTCGAGGCCGACGAGCCCTGGCAGACCCGCACGGTCGCCTCGGGCGAGGTGCGCGACGACCGTCCCCGCCCGCGACCTGATGCGCGAGATCGCCGAGGCCGCCTGGGCCTGCGGCGACCCGGGCGTGCAGTACGAGGACGCCATCCAGCGCTGGCACACCAGCCCCAACGCCGGCCGCATCTCGGGCTCCAACCCGTGCTCCGAGTACATGCACATCGACGACTCGGCCTGCAACCTGGCCTCCATCAACCTGATGGAGTTCCTCGACGAGGACGGCACCTTCCGGGTGGACGACTTCCGCCACGCGGTGCGGGTGGTCCTCACCGCGCAGGAGATCGTCGTCACGCCGGCCAGCTACCCGACCAAGCGCATCGGCGACAACGCCCGCGCCTTCCGCCAGCTCGGCCAGGGCTACACCAACCTCGGCTCGCTGCTGATGTGCCAGGGCCTCGCCTACGACTCCGACGAGGGTCGCGCGTGGGCCGGGGCGCTCACCGCGCTGATGCAGGGCGAGGCCTACGGCGCAGTCGGCCCGCCTCGCCGCCCGCGTCGGCGCCTACGACGGCTACGAGGCCGACAAGGAGGCCCAGGACCGCGTCGTGCGCATGCACCGCGACGCCGCCCTCGAGCTGCCCGCCCGCGCCGCCCGCCCGAGCTACGCCGACGTGCGCGCGGCCGCCGCGTCGGCCCTCGACGACGCCGTCGCCCTCGGGCAGTCCGAGGGCGCCTCGGCGCGCCCGGCTACCGCAACGCCCAGGTCAGCGTCATCGCCCCGACCGGGACGATCAGCTTCATGATGGACGCCCAGACCACGGGCATCGAGCCGGCCATCGGCCTGATCAGCTACAAGACGCTGGTCGGCGGCGGCTACATGAAGCTCGTCAACACCGACGTCGAGCGCGCCCTGCGCGCGCTCGGCTACGACCAGGGCGAGCGCGCGGCGATCCTCGCCCACGTGGACGCGACCGGCTCCATCGAGGGCGCGCCCGGCCTCGACGAGGCCCACCTGCCGGTGTTCGACTGCGCCTTCGGCGTCGCCGGGCGGCCGCACGATCGGCCCCGAGGGCCACGTCCGGATGATGGCCGCGGTGCAGCCCTTCGTCTCGGGCGCGATCAGCAAGACGGTCAACCTGCCGAACTCGGCCACGGTCGAGGACGTCGAGCGACGTCTACCGCCTCGGCTGGGAGCTCGGGCCTGAAGGCCATCGCGATCTACCGCGACGGCTCCAAGCGCACCCAGCCCCTCTCGACCACCGACGGCTCGAAGGACACGGCGAAGGCCGCGACCGTCGCGGCCGCCGAGGCCGCCACCCCGGTGCGCCGGCGCCTGCCCGACGACCGCGCGGCGCTGACCCACAAGTTCAGCGTGGGCGGCCAGGAGGGCTACATCACGGTCGGCCTCTACGAGGACGGGGCGCCCGGCGAGGTCTTCGTCAAGATGAGCAAGCAGGGCTCGACGGTCTCCGGCCTGATGGACTCGGTGGCGATCGCCTGGTCGATGGCGCTCCAGCACGGGGTGCCGGTCGAGAGCCTGATCTCCAAGTACATCGACCACCGCTTCGAGCCCTCGGGCTTCACCGGCAACCCGCGCATCCCCATGGCGCGCTCGGTGGTGGACTACCTGGCCCGCTGGATGGCCTCGAAGTTCCTCTCGGAGGAGGACCAGCGTCACGGCCGGCGTCCTCCCGCTCGGCGGCGGCGCCGTCGTGGAGACCGCCGCCGGCCGCGGTGGAGTCCGAGGCGCCCCGAGGACCAGCTCGCCTTCGGGACGGTGGCGGCCGAGCGCACCAACGGCCACGACCACGCGTCCGACGCCGGCGGCCCGGCCAAGCCGCGCCTGACGCTCGACTCGACCGGGCAGATCTGCTCGTCGTGCGGCAGCTCGGACATGGTCCGCGCGGGCACCTGCCTCACCTGCCGCACCTGCGGCGCGACCTCCGGGTGCGGCTGATCTGAGCCTGAATCCGACGGATTCGGGCTGAGCCGCGGGGAGGGCGCGGGATGCGCCTGATCGTGGTCGGCGCGGGGGCGGCGGGTCTCGCCCTCGCGCGGAGCCTGCGCCGCCGTGGCATCGACGCCACCGTGGTGGACCGCGGAGCACCCGCCGTCTGGGTGCCCCGCCCCTTCATGCCGCCCTACCAGGGCTTCGACGCCCTGGCGGATGCCGGGGTGCTCGACGCGATCCGGGCCGAGTCGTGGGAGATCGCGCCTCGCGGCGACGGCGTGCCCGTCGCGCTCGCCGCGCCCTTCGTGCGGGTGATGGAGATCCTCGCCGATGGGGTGACGGTGCGGCACGGCACGGAGGTCACCGGCCTGCTGCGCGACGGCGAGCGGGTGGCCGGCGTCCGGGTGCGCGGGTCGGAGGGCGAGGAGGACCTGCCGGCCGATCTCGTCGTCGCCTGCGACGGTGTCCACTCGCCGCTCCGGGCGATGGCCGGGATCGAGGCGCGGCTCGACCTCCTCGACGGCGCCCATCTCTCGTTCATCACCGATGCCGTGATCGACCGCAGCTTCGCGCTGCACTACCAGGCCGACGGCCGCCAGGTCGGGCTGCTCGGATGGCCGACCGGCTCGGCCGGCTGGTGGGACATCGACCGCTCCTCGCCCGAGGCGGTGCGGGCTCCGGGCCTCGACGCCTTCCGCGCCGCCTTCGCCCGGCTGCTGCCGCCGGCGGCACCGGCGCTCGAGGCCCTCATCTCGGTGGATCAGCTGGTCTACCGCGAGATCACCGAGGTGCGCGCCGACCGCTGGTGGGTGCCGGGCCTCGTGGTGATCGGCGACGCGGCGCACGCCGTCGGCCCGGAGGCCGGGCTCGGCGGCGGGCCTCGGCCTCGGCGACGCCCACGCGCTGGCGATCGCCGTCGCGGGCTGCGCGGACGACCCCGATCGCGCCTGCGCCGACTACGAGACCTGGCGCCGCCCGGCGGTCGATCCCTATCTGGCCATCGGGGCGGCCGGATCGCGGATCGTGCGGGGCGGCCCACGGCCGTCCGGGGAGGCATGGCCCCCCCGCGTTGACATGTGACTAATCGGTCACCTATAGTCCTCGCATGGACACGGTGTTCAAGGCGCTCGCCGACCCGACCCGCAGGGCTCTGCTGGACGCGCTCTTCGCGGAGGACGGCCAGAGCCTGAGTTCCCTGGAGGAGCGCTTCGGCATCACCCGCTTCGGCGTGATGAAGCACCTGAGGCTGCTCGAGGACGCCGGCCTGGTGGTCACCCGCCGGCGCGGGCGCGAGAAGCTCCACTTCCTGAACCCGGTCCCCATCCGGCTCGTCCACGACCGATGGGTGAGCAAGTACGCGGAGCCCTGGGTCGAGGGGCTCAGCGGGCTCAAGAGCAGACTGGAGAGTTCGATGGAGAAGATCTTCGAGATCTACATCCGCACCACGCCGGAACGTCTCTGGGAGGCGATCACCGACCCCGAGATCCGCGCCAGGTACAACTTCGGCGCGCGCCAGCGCTCCGACTTCACGCCCGGGTCGCGCTACGAGCTGTGGGCCCCGAAGGCCGAGGCGCTGCTCGGCGAGGGCGAGAACCTGGAGGTCGATCCTCCCCGCCGCCTGGTTCAGACGATGGTCGCGCTGTGGAGCGACGAGGTACGGGACGAGGGGACCTCGCGCATCACCTGGGAGATCGAGCCCGTCGGCGACTCGTGCCGTCTCACGGTCACCCACGACCAGCTCCGCGAGGGCGCGAACAACGAGCTCTACGGCGGCTGGCCGATGATCCTCTCGGGCCTGAAGACCTGGCTCGAGACGGGAGAGCTGCTCACCACGCCGGGGTCGCTGATGTACACCTGACCCCGGCCTGGGGCGACCCGCCCGCCGCCCCGCCGGAGCCGCAGTGCCCGGGCCGGCTGACGAACGCCGGCCCGGGCACTGCGGGGATCAGCCGAGGTCGAAGCGGTCGAGGTTCATGACCTTGTCCCACGCCGCCACGAAGTCGTCCACGAACGTCCGCTGGGCGTCGTCGCACGCGTAGACCTCCACGAGGGCGCGCAGCTGGGAGTTCGACCCGAAGACCAGGTCGACGCGGCTGCCGGTCCACCGGACCTCGCCCGTCTCGCGGTCGCGGCCCTCGAACGCCTCCTCCGCCTCGGACGTCGGCCCCCACACGGTGCCGGCGTCGAGGATGTTCACGAAGAAGTCGTTGGTCAGCGCGCCCGGACGCCCGGTGAGGACGCCGAGCGGTGACCCGCCGTGGTTCGCGCCGAGGACGCGCAGGCCGCCCACGAGGACGGTCATCTCGGGGGCGGTCAGGGTGAGCAGCTGGGCCTTGTCGATCAGCAGCTGCTCGGCCGGCCGGTCGTGGGCCGCGAGGTGGTTGCGGAACCCGTCGGCGACCGGCTCGAGCACCGCGAACGACTCCGCGTCGGTCATCTCCTGCGACGCGTCCGTGCGCCCCGGGGCGAAGGGGACCTCGACGTCGAACCCGGCCTCCTTCGCCGCCCGCTCCACGGCGGCGCACCCGCCGAGCACGATCACGTCGGCGAGCGAGACCCGGACGTTCCCGCCGGCCTTCGAGGCGTTGAAGTCCTGCTGGACCTTCTCCAGGGCCTGCAGCACGGCCGCGAGCGCCGCCGGGTCGTTGGCCGCCCAGTCGCGCTGCGGCGCCAGGCGGATGCGGGCGCCGTTGGCCCCGCCGCGCTTGTCGGTGCCGCGGAACGTCGAGGCCGAGGCCCACGCGGTGGAGACGAGCTGGGCGGTGCTGAGCCCCGAGGCCAGGATCGCGGCCTTCAGGGCGGCGACGTCGCCGGCGCCGATCAGCTCGTGGTCGACCGCCGGGACGGGGTCCTGCCAGAGCAGCTGCTCGGAGGGCACCTCGGGGCCGAGGTAGAGCGCGATCGGGCCCATGTCGCGGTGGGTGAGCTTGAACCATGCCCTGGCGAACGCGTCGGCGAACTCCTGCGGGTTCTCGAGGAAGCGCCGGGAGATGGGCTCGTAGACCGGGTCCATCCGCAGGGCGAGGTCGGTCGTGAGCATCACCGGGGCATGCCGGAGGGCCGGGTCGTGGGCGTCGGGCACCGCGCTCGCCGCGGCGGGGTCGGTGGGCGTCCACTGCCAGGCGCCGGCGGGGCTCTTGGTCAGCTCCCACTCGTAGCCGAACAGCGTCTCGAAGAAGCTGTTGTCCCAGGTCGTCGGCGTCGGGCGTCCAGGCGCCCTCGAGGCCGCTGGTGATGGTGTCGCCGCCCCGGCCGCTGCCGTAGGCGCTGGTCCAGCCGAGGCCCATCTCCTGCAGGGGGGCGGCCTCGGGCTCCGGGCCCACGAGCGCGGCGTCGCCGGCGCCGTGGTTCTTGCCGAAGGTGTGGCCGCCCGCGACGAGAGCGACCGTCTCCTCGTCGTTCATGGCCATGCGGGAGAACGTCTCCCGGATGTCGTGGGCCGCGAGCAACGGGTCGGGGTTGCCGTTCGGGCCCTCCGGGTTCACGTAGATCAGGCCCATCTGAACGGCGGCGAGGGGGTTCGACAGCTCGCGGTCGCCGCTGTAGCGCTCGTCGCCCAGCCACGTGCCCTCGTTGCCCCAGTTGATCTGCTCGGGCTCCCAGACGTCCTCGCGGCCACCACCGAAGCCGAAGGTCGCGAAGCCCATGTCCTCGAGGGCGACATTGCCGGCGAGGACCAGCAGGTCGGCCCAGGAGATCGCCCGGCCGTACTTCTTCTTGACCGGCCACAGCACCCGCCGGGCCTTGTCGAGGTTGGCGTTGTCCGGCCAGCTGTTGAGGGGGGCGAAGCGCTGCTCGCCCGACCCGGCACCGCCGCGGCCGTCGCTGGTGCGGTAGGTGCCCGCGCTGTGCCAGGCCATCCGGATGAACAGGGGGCCGTAGTGCCCGTAGTCGGCCGGCCACCAGCTCTGCGAGGTCGTCATCACCTCGACGATGTCGTGCTTGAGGGCGCCGAGGTCGAGGGCCGAGAACGCCGCGGCGTAGTCGAACTCCGTGCCCATCGGATCGGCCGTCGGTGGGTTCTGGTGGAGGGCGCTCACGTCCAGCTGATTCGGCCACCAGTCGCGATTCGACCTACCGTTCGCGCCCGAGAAGGGGCACTTGCTCTCGTTCTCCACGGTGTTCTCACCTTCGTTCATCGCATGGTTGTCAGGCACGGGCTTCCCATCTCGGACCGGGCGGATGACCGGAGCTGTGGGACGTGGTCAGGGGCTCTGGGCGGTGGAGCAGTCGGGGCACAGGCCCCAGTGGGTGACCTCGGTCTCGTCGATCGAGTAGCCGTGGTCGTCGGACGCGCTCAGGCACGGCGCGTCACCGACGGCGCAATCGACGTCGGCGATGGCGCCGCACGACCGGCAGACGACGTGGTGGTGGTTGTCCGCCACCCGCGACTCGTAGCGGGCCACCGACCCGGCAGGCTCGATGCGGCGCACCAGGCCCGCGGCGGTCAGCGCGCGCAGGACGTCGTAGACGGCCTGCGTGGACACCTCACCGAGATCGTCACGCACGATCCCGGCGATCGAGTCGGTGTCGGCGTGCGGATGCCGGTGGACCGCGCTCAGCACCGCCACCCGGGGACGGGTCACGCGCAGAGAGGAGCCGCGCAGCAGGTGCTCGGCATCGAACGTCGCGGTCACGCCGCCACTCTAGCCGTATTCTGGAATCAGTCCAGTAAAGAGGGCGGAGGCGACGCCGCCCGCCCACCTACCCCAGCAGGTCGATCACGAAGACGAGCGTCTCGCCCGCGCCGATGCCCGATCCGGGGGGCGGCCGGTTGCCGTAGGCCAGGTCGGCCGGGATCACGAGCAGGCGGCGGCCCGCCGACCTTCATCCCCGGGATGCCCTGCTGCCAGCCGGCGATCACGCCGCTCAGCGGGAACTGGAGCGGCTGCCCGCGGTCCCACGAGGAGTCGAACTGGCGCTTGGTGTCCCAGCCGATCCCGACGTAGTGCGTGTTGACGTGGCGCCCGGCTCGGCGGCGGCGCCGTCGCCCTCGATCACGTCGTGGATCAGCAGCTCCGGCGGCGGGTCGCCTGCGGGCAGGAGCACCTCCGGCTTCGCGCCGAGCCCGCCCTCGACGCTCACCCTGGCGGTGTCGCTCATCGCTGCTCCCCTCGGTCGTGTCAGTCACAGTCGGGTGAGCACGAGGTCCCGCTCGGGAACGATGCTCCAGCGCGTCGGCCACGGTGCGCAGGTCGTCGGTGAGCGGCCAGGAGTCGGCCTGCTCGTCGCCCTCGTGGGCGGGGGTGCCGCCCTTGAGGGGCATGCAGCCGGCGTTCTCGCCGACCTCCTCGATCGCGGCGATCTCGTCCATGCTCAGCAGGATCTCGCGTCGGCACCGCCGCCAGGTCGGCCCGCTTGTCCTCGACCGGACGGGCGCCGGGGCCCGGCTCCTGGACGAGGGTCGGCACGACGCACTCCACCGAGGGGTGGGCGAGGGTCCACTGGCAGGCGAGCTGGAGCGAGCTGAGGCCGTGGGCCTCGGCGATCGGGCGCAGCTTCTCCAGCCGGTCGCGGCCGTGCTGCACCCAGCCCTCGGGGCGGAAGGCGCGGTGGTCGTGCGCGGGCAGCGGCCCTCGTCGGGGACGTCGCCGTGGAAGACGCCGCCGTAGTCGACGACCCGGGCGATGGTGCGCACGTTGTTGCGGGCGAGGGCCGGCAGCACGAGGCGCGCCGGCCAGGGCTCGAACGGGCTGAGGATGATCATCGCCCAGTCGATCAGGTCGCCGTAGCGCTCGAGGCAGCCGATCAGGTCGAGCGTGAAGCCGTTGGCCGGGCCGGGGGCCACGCCGATCGTGCGCGGCCATGCCCTCGTCGCGCAGGGCGGCCATCGCGTGCCAGACGATCTCCGACGAGTAGCCGATGCGGTCCGGGTTGTGCAGCATGCAGCAGGTCGAAGTGGTCCGTGCCGCAGCGCTCGAGGCTGCGCTCGGTGGCGCGCGCGCAGGTAGTCGGCGTAGCCCTCGGGGCCGCGCAGCGCGGGGTTGGTGAAGCGCGGGAAGCCCTTGGACGCCCTGGCGCTCGCCGTCGTAGAAGTCGTGCCCGACCGCGCCGACCAGCGCGTAGCCGTCGCGCGCGAGGCCGTCGAGCGCCCGGCCCACGAGCGCGTCGCAGGCGCCCGAGCCGTAGACGTCGGCGGTGATCAGGGTGTGGATGTCGGCACCGGGCCGCAGGAGGGCGACGAAGCGCTCCTCGTCGATCTCCTCGCCGAAGTGCATGAACCGCCCGCCGCTCCAGGCGCCGAGCGCGACGTGTCCGATGTCAGCCATGCCGCCAGTCTGCCATCCCGGGGGGCGCGTGCGCCTCCCCGGGATGGGCCGAACGTCAGGTGGGGTCGAGCTCCTCGCGCCGCCACAGGGGCGCCTGGCCGAACTTGGCCGACAGCGCGATGCCGACGCCGTAGAGCACGAACTGCGGGAGCATCAGCAGCAGCATGCTGATCGGGTCGCCGCCGGGCAGGATCGCCGCGATGGCGGCGATGCCCACCAGCGCGATCCGCCAGTGCGTGCGGTAGAGCGCCGCGCTCGCGACGCCCATCCGGGCGAGGGCGGTCATGGCGATCGGCACCTCGAAGAGCAGGCCCGAGGCCAGGAGCATGCTGGTTGCGAAGCCGAAGTACTCGCCCGCGCGCAGCTGGGCGTTGAAGGTGTCGCCGCCGAATCCGGTGAGGAAGTCGAGGGCGACGGGCAGCACGACCGCGTAGCCGAAGGCCACGCCGGCCAGGAACAGGCCGGCGAGGCCGGAGACGACGGCCAGCATCACCCGCCGCGACTGATCGGCGACGGCCGGGATGACGAAGGCGTAGGCCTGGTAGAGCCAGATCGGCAGCGCGATGATGATCGCGGCCCAGAACGAGACCTTCAGGGTGGTGAAGAAGGGCTCGGTCGGCGAGAGCGTGATCAGCTGGTAGTCATCGCCCGGCAGCGGCCAGGTGAGGAACGCGATCAGCGAGTCGTGGATGGCGTACATGCCCGCGAACGCCACGACCAGCGCCAGCGCGCTGACGATCAGCCGCCGCCGCAGCTCGTCGAGGTGCTCGGTCAGGTGCAGCCGGTCGTCGGACCGCGCGCGGCGCGGTCCGACGCGGATGTTCACGGGCATGGAGGTGCTCCCCTCGCCGGTGCGGCTGCTAGACCGATGCCGTGGCGCGGTGGTCCGCGGCGGCGTCGTCGGCACCGACCGGAGCCGGCTGGGCGGCGTCCTTGATGAGCTCCTCGGCGGTCGGCATCGGCTCGGCCGCGACGGCGTGCGTGACGGCCGTGGCGCGGGGCGGGCTCGCCGGTGATGCCGCTCTTGAAGTCGCGGATGCCCGAGCCGAGGTTGCGGCCGAGCTCCGGGAGGCGCTTGGGGCCGAAGATCAGCAGGGCGATCGCGAGCACGATCATGATCTGGACGGGCGAGATGTCGAACACGGGGCGTGTTCCTCTCTGTCGGTGACGAAGGGTCCGCCGACGGGCCGTCGCTGCGACGGCCCGTGCGGGGACGAGCGACGGGCTAGGAGGCGATGAAGCCGCCGGCGACCGCGAGGACCTGCTTCATGTCGCGGGCCGGGTCGAACGCGTTCGGGGCGGGGTTGACGCCCACGATGTTGCGCATCCACGCCGCGTGACGGGCCTCGACCGAGTGGATCGCCAGGGCGGCCTGGATCACGGCGACCTGCTTCAGGCGCGGGCCCTGGCCGGCGTACGCCGACACGCCCAGGTCCTCGACCGCGAGCGCGGTCTTCTGGAACGACTTCTGCGAGCCGGTGGTCGCGCCGAAGTCGAACGTCGGGCTGGCGACGGCCTTCGAGCCGAGCACCTTCTTGAGGGCGGCGACGTGGGCGGCCTCGTGGCCGTACGACGACCTTGGCGAAGCGTGGCGGTCTCGCCGCTCAGGCCGGCCTTGGCGCGGGCCTCCTTGTAGAACGCCGTCTCGAGGTACTCGAGGGTCAGCGCGTAGTTGAGGATCGCGACGTCCTGCGCCTTCGAGGGGGCGCCGAGCGCGAGGGCCGGCAGGCCCGCGAAGACGACGCCGCCGGCGACGAGCGCGCCGCCGCTGATGGCGGCCTTCTTGAAGAAGTCGGCGCGGGTCGCCGCGCCCTCGGGGTCGACCGCGTACGCGGCCTCCTGGATGGCGCCGTCGGCGTCGAGGGCCTCGAGCGTGATGTGATCGGACACGGTTGATTCCTCCGCATGGTTTTCCGTGGTGGAACACACCCCGATACGCCCGCGATCACGGAACGGATCACCGGCCCGTCGCCGCGGGTCCTCGCGGAACCGGGCCGGCGGGTCCCGTGATCCGCCGCCCATCGACGCCCGTAAGCACCGCGAAACCCACTCCAGTGCGGAGGTACGCGGTATGACGATGGAAACCAGCCGGGGGGAGTTCCTCTCCCTCGGCATGAAGGGCGGGCTCGCGCTCGTCGCCGGGGGGAGCGATCCTCGGCATGGCCGCCGGCCCCGCTCTCGGCCAGGCGGCCGGCGACGTCGGCGATCGCGAAGCTCGCCGCGACGGCCGAGCTGCTGGCGATCGACGTCTACGGACGCGCGATCAAGACCGGCTTCTTCACGGCCGACGTGCTCGCCTACATGGAGGCTGCCCGCCAGAACGAGCAGGACCACTACGACGCGCTCGCCGGGGTGCTCGGCAACGCGGCGCCCAAGGGCGTGAAGTTCAGGTACCCGGCCGGCACCTTCGCCTCGGCGAAGAGCATCGCCGCGACCGGCGTCGCTCTCGAGACCGCCTTCGTGGGCGCCTACCTCGGCGCCGTCGAGGCGCTCGAAGAGCAACGACCTGAAGGCGGTCGCCGGCCAGATCGGCGCCAACGAGGCCCAGCACCTCACCACCTTCAAGCGGCTCGGCGCCGGCGGCACGCTCGTGCCGAACCCGTCGTTCCCGGACAGCCTCACCGCCGCGCAGGCGACGGCCGCCGTCACCCCGTTCCTCGCATGAGCGAGCACATGAACCCCGACCCGATGGAGGACCGCCCGGTGCAGACCAACCGCGCACAGTTCCTCGGCCGCGGCGCCAAGGGCGGCCTCGTGCTGGCCGTCGGCGGCCTGGCCCTGGCCGCCGCGGCGTGCGGCGAGCGACGACACGACCGCAGCCACCACCGCGGCCGCGACGACCGCCGCCGGACCCGTCGACGACGTCGCCATCGCCACGCTGGCGGCGACGGCCGAGCTCCTGGCGATCGACTTCTACGGCATGGGCATCGACAGCGGCTTCTTCAAGGCCGACCAGCTCGCCTACATGAAGGCCGCCCGTCAGAACGAGCAGGACCACTACGACGCGCTCGCCAAGGTGCTCGGCGCCGACGCGCCCAAGGGCCTGACCTTCACCTACCCCGACGGCACCTTCGCCTCGGCGAAGAGCATCGCGACGACCGGTGTCGCCCTCGAGACGGCGTTCGTCGGCGCGTACATGGGCGCCATCCCCGCGCTCTCGGACAACGGCCTCAAGAAGGTCGCCGCCCAGATCGGGGCGAACGAGGCCCAGCACCTCACCGTGCTGAAGTCGCTGGGAGCGGGAGGCACGCTGGTGCCCAACCCGTCCCTGCCCGAGGTGCTGACCGCGACGGAGGCCACCGCGGCGGTCACGCCCTTCCTGGGCTAGCCCCGGCACCACCCCACGGCGTCACCGAGAGCCCCGCCCCGCGGGGCTCTCGCGCGCCCGGGTGGGTCAGTCGATCCCGGCCCGGGTGCGGTCGGCGACTCCGTGGGCGCGGGCCAGCTCGCGGCCGGTGCCGGCCCGGGTGGCCTCGGCGACCCGCACCGGGTCGATCCCGGCCTCGAGCATGCGCTGGCGCAGCTCGCCCTCGCGCGCCTGGCGGAAGAAGAGGATCGTGATCGCGCCGAAGGCGAGCAGGCAGTGCAGGACCATCATCACGGTGCCCGCGTTCGCCTGGTCCTCGAGGGGCTCGATCCCCCATGCCGCGGCGCGCCTCGGCGTGCGAGTCGTAGAAGGCGGTGCCCGAGAACCAGTAGACGTTGGCGATCGCGAGGCCCACGAACCAGACGCCCACCATGTAGCCGCTCTTGACGCCCGGTGCTGAACCACTCCGGGGCGGGGAGCGACTCGACGACCGGCCCCCAGAGCAGCAGCCCGATCAGCAGGAACGAGGTCTGCTGCGACGATCCAGAGCGGACGGCTCTCGAGCACCACGTGGTGGATGTCGGGCAGCAGCCAGACCACGGTGCTGAGGGCCCACAGGGGGAAGGCCACCAGCGGGTGCTGGAGCCGCTCCAGAACCCGGCGCGTGCCGGGGCCGAGCGCGTCCTCGAGGAACGCCCGCGGCATCCCGAGCAGCATCAGCAGCGGCGCGATGGCGCCGATCAGCGTGTGCTGGAGCATGTGGGCGGTCAGCAGCCCCTGCTGGGCGACGCCCCCGAGGGGCGAGCAGACGGCGATCAGGATCACCGCGACGCCCGCGTGGAAGCTCACCTGGCGCAGACCGGAGACGCCGCCGACCCGGCGCACCCGGAGGGCGTAGAGGCCCGCGAGGATCAGCAGCGCCGAGACCTCGAAGGGCGGGATCGCCCAGAGCGCGCCGAGGTCGGTGGTCGCCTGCGCCGACGGTCCGTGGTGGCCGGTGCGGTAGGCACCGCCCGTGCCGATCGCCGTGAGGGCGATGGCCAGGGCGATGAAGCCGGCGAGGGCCAGGAGGTTGAGCGGGCGTCTCACGCCCCCGATGCTGCCACACTCACCCCCGGCCGGAGGGCCGTTCGTCAGGCCGCGCGGCAGTCGGGGCAGTGGCCGCGCAGCACCACGTCGTGGCCCTCGACGGTGAAGTCGGAGCGCGCCGCGGTCTCCTCGAGCGCCCGCTCCAGGCGCGGGTCCTCGAACGGGCGGACCTCGCCGCACTCCACGCAGACCAGGTGGTGGTGGTGCTCGCCGCCGGGCAGCGCGGGCTCGTAGCGGGAGATGCCGCCGCCCGAGGTCGAGGCGCTGCACGAGGCCCAGGCTGACCAGCAGGTCGAGCACGCGGTAGACGCTGGCGATGCCCACCCGCCGCCCGTCGCCGCGCAGCTGGTCGAAGATCTCCTGGGCCGACCGGCAGCAGCTCTGGCCGGCGAGCGAGTCGATCACGGCCGTGCGCGCGCCGCCGGAGCGGTGGCCGGCCGCGGCGACCCGCCCGGCCGCGTGGGCGGCCCAGGCGGCGGTGGCCTCACCGCCGCCCTCGTCGTGCCCATGGCCGCCGCCGGCGTGATCGCGGGCCCCGCGTATCATCGGACGCCATGGGAGCATCGGTCACCGAGACGGTCTGGCGCCGCCTGAGCGCCGACGGGCTGCGCCGCACGCCGCAGCGCGAGGCGATCCTCGACGCGCTGGGCGACGCCGGCGACGGACTGCCGCTGCCGGTGCTGCTCGCGCGCAGCCGCCGGCGCGCGCCGGGCCTCGGCGAGCGCACCGCCGAGCGCACCGTGGCGCTGCTGGTGGAGCAGCGGCGCGGTCGACGCGATCGTGCGCCCGGGCGGCGAGGTCGTCTACCGCCTCTGCGGCCGCGGCCACCACCACCACCTGGTCTGCACCTCGTGCGGGTCGGTCGCCGAGCTCGGCCAGTGCGACGTGGCCGACTGGGCAGCCGACGCAGGCGGCCCGCCAGGGGTTCCTGGTGCAGGGCCACGACGTCACCGTGCACGGGGTCTGCGCCGCCTGCCGGTAGCGGCGGCGCAAAAGAGGCCGGGCGGCTCTCGGTGAGAAGCATTCTCGTCACTGTACGCCGCCGCTGCGGCGGGGGCCGACGGGAGGCCCCGGTTCAGGCTCAGCGGGAGCGGCCGGCCCCGCGCCGCGAGGGCAGTAGCAGCACCAGGGCGGCCATCACGACGAGGGTGACCAGGGGGACGCGCACCGCCCAGGCGAGCGTCTCGGTGCCGCCGAGCCGGCGCAGCCGCCGATGGGCGGCGCGGCGGGCGAGGACCGCGATGATCGGTGATCTCAGCATCCCGCCATCATGACGACACCCTCGGACCCCACACGCGGTCAGTGGTCGTGGCCGTCGTGGCCGTGGCGGTGCACCGGGTCCATCGACCAGCTCGCCCCCGCCCGGCAGCTCGCCCAGCACGAGGCCGAAGGTCTCCATCAGCGCCTCGCGGGTCAGCGCCTCGGCCGGCGTGCCCGAGGCGACCACCCGGCCGGCGAGCAGCAGCGCCCGGTCGGCGGCCGAGGCGTCGCGGATGTCGTGCGTGCACATCACCACCGCCGCGCCCCGCGCGCGCTCGTCGGCGAGGGCCGCGAGCAGCAGCTCCCGGCCCGCGACATCGAGGCCCGACGTCGGCTCGTCGAGCACCAGCAGGTCGGCGCGCCACGCGAGGGCCTGAGCGATGTGGACCCGCTGGCGCTGGCCGCCCGAGAGCTCGGCGAGGGGCTCGTCGGCGAGGCGCGCGGCGCCCATCCGCTCCAGGCTCTCGTCCACCAGCGCCCGGTCCCGGCGGGTGATGCGGCCCAGCAGCCCGCGCTCCGCGAAGCGGCCCATCGTCACCACGTCGCGGGCGCGGATGGGGCAGGGCGAAGCCGGAGGCCTGGACCTGGCCGAGGTAGGCGACCCGGGGTGGATGGGCGCCGGGGGGGTCGCCGAGCACCCGCACCTCGCCGCCGACCGGCGGGAGCAGGCCGACCAGCGTCTTCACGAGGGTCGACTTGCCCGAGCCGTTCGTGCCGAGCACCGCCAGGGTGCCGCCGGGTCGAGCACCAGGTCCAGGCCGCTCACCACGGCCGCCCGTCGTAGCCCACCGCGAGGGCCGCGGCCGCGACCGCGGGGGGCGCGCTCACGCGGCGGCCGGGCGGACGGCGGGCCGGCTCATCGAGCGCACCGTCAGCGTGACGAAGAAGGCGACCACCTCGACCAGGACGATCGATGCGCCCGCCGCCAGGTCGTAGTGGTACGAGAGCAGCAGCCCGACGGCGACGCTCGACCACCCCGATCACGGCGGCGCCCGCCATCATCACGCCGATCCGGCGGGCGACGAGCGCGGCCGTGGCCGGGGGGGCCACCAGCATCCCGAACACCAGCAGCGTGCCCACGGTCTGGAACGAGACCACCACGGTGAGCGCCACGAGCCCGAGCATCAGCCACTCGTAGAGGCCGGCCCGGAAGCCCGCGACCCGGGTCTGTCCGGGGTCGAACGAGAGCAGCAGGAAGGGCCGGGCGCAGACCAGCGCTACGACGCCCACGCCCACCGTCGCCGCGAGCTGGATGCCGATGTCGCGCCCACGAGATGCCGAGCACCTCGCCGAACAGGATCCGGGTGAGGTCGCCCGTGAACGAGTCGGAGCGCGAGACGATCACGACGCCCAGGGCGAGCATGCCGACGAACAGCAGGCCGATGGCCGTGTCGCCCGACAGCCGCGAGCGGCGCCGCACCAGGTTGACCCCGCCGATCATCACCGCCGCGCCGACCAGTGCGCCGAGCGATGCCGGGCAGGCCCAGCAGCAGGGCGCCGGCGATGCCCGGCAGCACGCCGTGCGCGAGCGCGTCGCCGATGAAGGCCAGGCCGCGCAGCACGACGAAGGTGCCCACGACGGCGCATGCAAGCGCCACCAGGCACCCCGCGACGAGGGCCCGCATCATGAACTCGTTGTCGAGGAACGGATCGAGCAGGGGACCCACGGGCGGCTCAGCCTCCCGTCGGTGAGGCCGGCCTCCACGGCGGCGGCCACGTCGCGCATGAAGGTGAAGTATGAGCCGTCGTCGGGCAGGTTGTGCGTGGCGATCTCCACCACGCGCGCGCCCGGTCTGGTCGGCGATCGCCTCGGCGACCCCGGGCGGCGTGCCCGTCTCGTTGAAGATCGCCGGCACGCCCTCGCGCTCCACCTGCGCCCGCAGCGCGGCGAGGTTGGAGGCCGACACCTGGGCCTGCGAGCTGAGCGACGGGATCAGCGCCCCGACGAGCTCGAAGTCGTAGCGGTCGGCGAAGTAGCCCATCGACTCGTGGCCGGTCACCAGCTTGCGGCGGGCCGCGGGGATCGTCGACAGGGTCCCGCGCGATCTCGGCGTCGAGCGCGTCGAGGCGGGCGCCGAGATCGGGTCCCCGCGCCGGCGAGGTCGAGCCCGAGGTCGCCGGTGAGCACCGGCGCCAGCGCGAGGGCGACGTCGCGCATCGCGATCGGGTCGGTCCAGATGTGCGGGTCCTCGGGTCCGTGGGCGTGCTCCCCGCCGTCGTCGGCGTGCCCGGCGTCAGCGCCGAACTCGCGCAGCGTGACGTGGTCGGTGGCCGTGAAGACGGGACGCCCTCGTCGCGGGCGCCTGGCGAGCGCGTCCTCGAGCCCCTCCTCGAGACCGAGCCCGTTCTCGCACCACCAGGTCGGCCTCTCCCAGCGCCGCCGCGTCCTTGGCCGAGGGCTGGAAGTCGTGGGGGTCGACCCCGTCCGGCATCAGCACCTGGACCCGCGCCGCGTCGCCGACGAGATCCTGGACGACCGACCCGAGGACCGTCGTCGTCACGACGATCGTCGGACCTGAGCCGCCGGCGTCGACGCCCGAGCCGCATCCGGCGACCGCGAGCGACGTGGCGACGACCGCCATCAGGGTGAGCGCGGCGCGGCGCGGGCGGCGGCGGGCGGCGGGGCGGGCGGGCATGCGGGCTCCTCGGTGGGCGTGCTGCGCGGGCGTCTCGGTCACGCAATCGAGAACTATTACCATAAAGGCCGCGACGCCGGCGGCGGCCCGTCGTCTACGATCGGCGGCGTGACCGGAGCCCTCCTCGCCGCGAGCATCCCCGCTCCGTCGGTCCGCCAGATCAGCCTGGGCCCGTTCGACATCCGCCTGTACGCGCTCTGCCTGCTCGCGGGCGTGGCCGTCGCCACCTGGCTCACGATGCGGCGCTGGACCGCCCGCGGCGGCGAGGCCGACCTGGTCTTCGAGGTCGCGCTGTGGTCGGTGCTCGCCGGGATCCTCGGCGGCCGCCTCTACCACGTCATCACCAGCTGGGATCAGCTCGGCGACGAGTGGTACGCCCCCTTCGCCATCTGGGAGGGCGGGCTGGGGATCTGGGGCGGTGTCCTTGCGGGTGTGCTCACCGGCGCGTACATCACCCACCGGCGCGGAGAGAGCGTCTTCGCGATGATGGACGCCGCCGCGCCCGGGATCCTGATCGCCCAGGGCATCGGACGGCTCGGCAACTACTTCAACCAGGAGCTCTTCGGCGGGCCCACCGACCTGCCCTGGGGTCTCGAGGTGAGCCTCGGCTTCCGCCCGGTCGGCGAGGAGCTGACGACGACGTTCCACCCGACGTTCCTCTACGAGATGCTGTGGAACTTCGCCGGTGCGGCGCTGATCATCTGGCTCGGGCCGCCGCTTCCGGATCGCGGCGCCGGGCATCTTCTGCCTCTACGTGGCCGATCTACTCGCTGGGGCGGATCTTCTGGGAGCAGCTGCGCGTGGACCCCTCGCAGGAGTTCCTCGGGCAGCGCCTCAACTTCTACGTCGCCCTGGTGCTCTTCGTCGGGGCGAGCGCGGCGTTCGTGTGGAGCCAGCGCCGCGAGGGCGGCGAGTCGATCCAGCCCGGGCTGCCGCGCGCGCTCGGGCGGGTCGCACGCACGACCCGCCAAGCGCCGCTAGGGCTCCGGCACCCGCGCCCGGGCGGGCACCGGGTCGATGGACGTCAGATCGGGCGGGTGACCGCGCCCTCGGAGGCCGAGGACACCAGCGAGGCGTACTTGGCGAGCACCCCGCGGGTGTAGCGGGGCTCCGGGGCCGACCAGTCGACAGGCGCGCGGCGATCTCGTCGTCGGTGAGCTCCACGCGCAGCTCGCGGGCGTCCACGTCGAGCACGATCGTGTCGCCGTCCTGGAGGGCGGCGATCGGGCCGCCGCGGAAGGCCTCGGGGGAGATGTGGCCCACCATCAGGCCGTGGGTCGCGCCCGAGAAGCGGCCGTCGGTGATCAGCGCCACCTCGTCGCCGATGCCCTCGCCGGCGATCGCGGCCGTGACGTGCAGCATCTCGCGCATCCCCGGTCCGCCGGCCGGGCCCTCGTAGCGGATGACCACCACGTCGCCGGCCTCGATCAGGTTCTTCTTGACGGCGGCGAAGGCGTCCTCCTCCGACTCGAAGACGCGGGCCGGGCCCACGTGCAGGCGGCGCTCGTGGCCGGCGAGCTTCACGACGCAGCCCTCCGGCGACAGGTTGCCGCGCAGGATCGCGAGGCCGCCGGTCGGCGACAGGGGCGTGTCGATGGGGACGATCACCTTCTGCCCGGGCGTCTCGTGCGCGTCGGCGGCGATCTCGCCGAGCGAGCGGCCGTCGACGTTGCGCGTGGAGGGGTCGAGCAGGCCGGCGTCCACCAGCTCGCGGCTCCATGACGGCGACGCCGCCGGCCGCGTAGAGGTCGGTGGCGACGTACTTGCCGCCCGGGGTCAGGCTGGCGACGATCGGCGTGCGCGAGGCGATGGTGTCGAAGTCGTCGATCGCGAGCTCGATGCCGAGCTCCCAGGCGATCGCGAGCAGGTGGAGCACGCCGTTGGTCGACCCGCCGCTCGCGGCGACGCCGGCGATGGCGTTGTCGATCGACTGGCGGGTGATGATCTGCGACGGGCGCACGTCGTCGCGCACGAGCCGCATCGCCAGCTCGCCGGCCGCGACGCAGGCGGCCTCCTTGTCGGGGTGCATCGCCGGGACGCCGTTGAGGCCGGCCGGGCTGATGCCCGAGGATGTCGAGCGCCATCGACATGGTGTTGGCGGTGAACTGGCCCCCGCAGGCGCCGGCGCCGGGGCACGCCACGCTCTCCAGGGCGTGGACCTCCTCGGCGGCCGACCTTGCCCGCCGCGTGGGCGCCGACCACCTCGAAGACGTCCTGGATCGTGACGTCGCGGCCCTTGTAGCGGCCCGGCGCGATCGAGCCGTTGTAGAGGACGAGCCCGGGGATGTCGAGGCGGGCCAGCGCCATCACGGCGGCCGGGATCGTCTTGTCGCAGCCGACCAGGCAGACGAGGCCGTCGAAGGAGTGGCCGCGCGGCGGCGAGCTCGATCGAGTCGGCGATCACCTCGCGCGAGACCAGCGAGGCCCGCATGCCCTCGGTGCCCATCGACACGCCGTCGGAGACGGAGATCGTGTTGAGCTCCATCGGCGTGCCGCCCGCGGCGCGCACGCCGCGCTTGACGTGCACCGCCAGCTCGCGCTGGTTGAGGTTGCACGGCATCGTCTCGATCCAGGTCGTCGCCACGCCGATGATCGGCTTGGCGAGGTCCTCGTCGGTGAAGCCGGTCCCCTTCAGCATCGCCCGGGCGGGCGCGCGGTCGGGGCCGTCGGTCATGGCCGCGCTCTTGCGCTTGGCCGGATCGCTGGGGCCGTACGGGTTCTGGGACATGTGGTGTGCCTCGTCGGACGAAGGGACGGCTGAGCCGGGCGTCAGACGACGCCCCGGCCCACTGGCGGGATCAGCGCGCCGTCATACCTCGTCCTCGAACCGGACCTTGGCGCCGATCGACGACAGCGTGAAGAGGGCGAAGACGACGCCCATGATGAACGGCAGGTAGCCGGCCTCATGGCGATCCTCCCAGCCGATCACCAGCAGAAGTCCGGTGAGCACGACCATCACGGCCAGAATCCAGACCGGAAGACCCCTCATCACACGCTCCCTGATCGCTCGAAATCCGGCGTAAGACTAGCGCGACCGGGCGCGCGGGAGGCCATCCCGCACCCTGCTAGTGTGCCGCGCCATGGCCGCGGAGCACGTCGATGTGCGCAGTGAGGCGCGAGGCGAGGCGACTGTCGTTCGCGTCGTCGGAGTCCTGGACGCCCTCGCACTCGAGGATGTGTCGCGCACCCTGACCGACGCGCAGCGCGGCGACGGACCGGTCGTGATCGATCTCGAGGGCGTCACCTTCATGGACAGCCGCGGGCTCGGATCGCTGCTGGCGGCCAACGAGCGCAGCCGTGAGGGCGCTCCCCAGGTGAGCATCTACCGCCCCTCCGAGGCGGTGCAGCGGCTGCTCGACGTCTCCGGCGTCCGCGGCGTGCTCCCCGAGGTCGAGGAGCTCCCCGCCTGATCCGGCCGTCTGCGGGCCGATAACCTCGGACCGTGGACGTCACGATGAAGGAGCTGCGCTACTTCATCGCCGTCGCCGAGGAGCTGAACTTCACCCGCGCGGCGCAGAAGCTGCACCTCTCGCAGCCGGCGCTGAGCGTCCCGATCCGCCACCTCGATCGCGACATCGGCGCCACGCTGCTAGCCGCACCAGTCGCTCGGTGGAGCTGCCGTCGCGGGGCGGGCCTCTACGAGGCGCGCGCGGCTGCTGGCCGACCTCGAGCGCTCGCGCGAGCGCGCGCCGACTCGCCGAGGGGGTCGACCACGGCGACGCTGCGCCTCGTGTACACGGCCAGCGTCGCGTACCGCGCGCTCCCGCTGATCCTCGACGACTCGCCATCGGGCCGACACGGGTCGATCCGGTGCCACGGCAGGAGTGGTGCCTGCGGGCGATCGACGCTGTCCTCCTCGGCGAGGCCGACGTCGCCTCGTCCGGGAGTTCGAGGGCGCGTCGGGCCTGAGACCGAGGTCCTGCGGCGCGAGCCGCTGGCCGCGTTCATGAGCGCCCGGCATCCGCTCGCCGGGCTGGGCACGCCTCGAGGTCGCCGACCTGAGCGGGCACGCGGTCGTCGTCGTACCGGAGGCCCTCGCCCCGGGTTCCACGCGCTCGTGGGGAGGCTCTGCGCCTCGACGGGGAGTACGCTGACGTGCTCGAGGTGGAGCTCGTCGATCCTGGCCGAACCGCGAGCCCCTCCTGGCGCACCTCTCCGGCACCTCGACCAGCTGTTCGTCGGGCCGGAGTCCGATGATCGAGGGGCTCGCCTGGGCGCGCATCGTCCATGCGCCCTTCGCCGACGCGGCCGCCCGGATCGGCCTCGCACGGTGCGGCTCGGAGGGGATGCCCTGCCCGCCGTCGCGCGGGCCCTCGAGGCGGGCCCGGCGGCGGCCGCGCGCGAGGGCTGGGACGCGCCGTCCCCCTGAATCGCGGGCGACCGGCTCGGCTCCTGAGTCCCCCGGGCGCGTGGCGATGACGAGGTGGTTCGACGCCTTGCCCGCGTCGATCATCTGGAGGTAGCAGGTGAAGTACTCGATGTGGTGGTCGGTCTGCTCGTCGCCCTGCTCGTCCGCGATGGCGTCGCGGTGCCTCGAGTCCAGGCGGTTCGCCAGCGGTCCATCTGGACGCGGAAGTCGCTCGATGTACTCGACGACCTCGTCGAGGCACGAACCCGGCCTCGATGAGCTTCGCCTTGTACGACGCGCGCGAATCGGTGTACTGGGGGATCGCGTATCCGCGCTAGCATGCGCCGCCGGATGTCGGCGTCGCCCTGGTCGAACTCGAACGTCCCCGAGAGGAAGGCCCACGTGCCGCCAGGGGCAGCGGCGCGCCTCCCGGAGTGGGCCACCTTGTCCTCGAAGACGTTCATGACGTTCATGCTGATCGCGATGTCGAACGCAGGCGTCGTCGAAGGGCATGGACATGCCGCGCCCTGCACGAAGGCGACGCGGTCCTCGAGACCCGTGCCACCAGGAGGCCCCGCGCGACCTCCACGCCGACCTCGGTGATCTCGACCCCGGTCATGCGGCAGCCGCTGGTCGGGGCCATGTGGATCGCGGAGCCCACCGGTGCCGCTGCCGACATCGAGGACGTCGGACTCCACGTCCATCCCGACGCGGGCCGCCAGGTCGTCGAAGTAACGCACGGTCGCGAACGACTGCTGGCCGAGGTCGTCGCCCGGAAGCCACACGTCGCGCCGGATCAGCCGGTTCGCCGGGCTGTCGATGCCGTGGATCTGCGAATAGTCACGCCGGTCTGCTGCGTGCTCATCGGGCCTCTCCTGATCGGGTCGGCGGGCGTGACGCCGTCCCTCCAACCTAGGACCGCGCCCGAGCGGCCGTCCAATAAAGGACCGCACGGCGATCGATGACACCCGCTATGGCCTCATCCCCGGCGCCGCCGGGCGCCCGGGGGCGGGCTCAGATCCCGGCGCCGGTCTCCGAGAAGACGCGCTCGTTGGTGGGGCGCACGAAGATCGACGAGCCGGGCTCCAGGCCGAGGTCGTCGGCCACCTCGCGGGTGACCTGGGCGGAGAGGCTGCTCGCCGTCCTCGCGCTCGAGCTCCACGCGCACCTCGAAGCCCAGGTGCACCAGCCGCTCGACGGTCGCGGCGGAGGTGATGCCGTTCGGCTCGGCGCGCAGCTCGATGTCGTGCGGGCGCACGAAGGTGTCGCCGAGGCGGTTGACCGCTCCGATGAACTCCATCACGAACTGGTTGACCGGGTGCTCGTAGAGCTCGCGGGGGGCGCCGATCTGCTGGATCGCGCCCTTGTCCATGACGGCGATCCGGTCGGCGACCTCCATGGCCTCCTCCTGGTCGTGCGTCACCAGGACGGTGGTCTGGTGGACCTCCTCGTGCAGGCGCCGCAGCCAGGAGCGCAGCTCCTTGCGCACGCGGGCGTCGAGGGCGCCGAAGGGCTCGTCGAGCAGCAGCACCTTGGGCTCCACGGCGAGCGCCCGGGCGAGGGCCATGCGCTGGCGCTGGCCGCCCGAGAGCTGGCTCGGGTAGCGGTCGGCGAGCCCGTTGAGCTGCACCAGCGGCGAGCAGCTCGTCGACGCGCTCGCGGATCTCGTTCTTGGGCCGCTTGCGGATGCTGCAGGCCGAAGGCGACGTTGTCGCGGACGGTCATGTGCTTGAAGGCGGCGTAGTGCTGGAACACGAAGCCGACGCCGCGCTCGCGCACCGGCACGTCGGTCGCGTCCTCGCCCGAGATCTCGACCCGGCCGGTGTCGGGCGTCTCGAGGCCGGCGATCACGCGCAGCAGGGTCGACTTGCCCGAGCCCGACGGGCCGAGGAGGGCGGTCAGCGAGCCGCCGGGCACCTCGAGGCTCACGTCGTCCAGAGCGACGAAGTCCCCGAAGCGCTTGTTGACGTCAGAGACGGTGATGGCCATCGCCACCTCCCTTTCTGTTGAGCACGTTCATCAGCAGGACGGTGATGAGGGCGATGAGCGCGAGGACGATCGACGACGCCGTAGGCCGCCGACCGTGCGTCGAACCGAGCTGGTGTACCGCTCTTCGACGAGGAGGGTGAGGGTCTCGGTGTCGACCCGCGATCTGCCCGGAGACGACCGCGACGGCGCCGTACTCGCCGAGCGACCGGGCCGTGGTGAGGATCACGCCGTAGATGACGCCCCAGCGGATCGCCGGCAGGGTGATGCGCCAGAAGGTCTGGAACGCGCCGGCCCCGAGGGTGGCGGCGGCCTCCTCCTGGTCGGTCCCGACCTCGCGCAGCACCGGGACGACCTCGCGCACGACGAACGGGAGCGCAGACGAAGATCGTGGCGAGGACCATGCCGGGGAGCGGCGAAGATCACCTGCACGCCGAGCGTCCGTCGGCGTACGCCGCCGCAGCCAGCCGTCCTGCCCCCAGACCAGCAGGATGCAGAGGCCGACGACCACCGGCGAGAGGGCGAGCGGCAGGTCGATGAGCGCGCTGATCGAGCGGCCGGCCGGGCACGCGCCGCCGCACGAGGATGAGCGCGGCCACCACGCCGAAGACGGCGTTCAGGGGGACGGCGATCGCGGCGATGATCAGCGGTCAGCTGGAGGGCGTGGAGCGCCTGCGTCGCTCGTGACGGCGTCCCAGACCGGCGCCGAGGCCGTCCTCGAAGGTCCGGTAGACGACCATGCCGAGCGGGAGCGCCAGCAGGATCCCGAGGTATGCCGAGCGCGATCGTGCGCAGGCCCCAGCGGGCCGCGCGCGGAGCCTCCCCGCGGGCGACGCTAGCGGGCATGGCGGGCCGTCCAGCGCTCGAGGGCCGACAGGAGCAGGAGCGCCGCGAGCGAGAGCACGAGCAGGGCCACCGAGACGGCGGCCGCGCTGATGGGGCGGTCGGACTCGATCTGGCTCGAAGATGTAGAGCGGAGCGAGACTCGGTGTCGAAGGGCACGTTGCCCGCGATCAGGACGAGCGCGCCGAACTCGCCGAGCGCCCGGGCGAACGCGAGGCCGGTGCCGCCGAGGACGGCGGGCAGCAGGTTCGGGAAGATGATGCGGCGGAAGATGGTGAGGCGGCTCGGCCCCGAGCGACGCGGCGGCCTCCTCCATCTCGCGGTCCAGCTCGAGCAGGACCGGCTGCACGGAGCGCACCACGAACGGGAGGCTCACGAGCAGCAGCGCCATCACGATGCCGGCCTTGGTGAAGGCGAGGTTCACGCCGAGCGGGCTGCTCGGGCCGTACAGGGCGAGCAGCGTCAGGCCGGCGACGATCGTCGGGAGCGCGAAGGGCAGGTCGATCAGCGAGTTGACCACGCTCTTGCCGCGGAAGTGGTCGCGCACGAGCACCCAGGCGATCAGGGTCCCCATCACCGCGTTGATGGCGACCACGACCAGCGAGACGCCGACGGTGAGCGCAGGGCGGCCATGGGCCTGGTCGGTCGGTGATCGCGTCCCAGAACCCGCTCCCAGCCGTTCTCGAACGCGCCGTCGACCAGGGCGGCGAACGGGATCAGGACGATCAGGCTCATGTAGAGCGTCGCGATCCCCATGCCGAGCGGGGCGCCGAAGCGCCCCGCCTGGCGAGGGGATGGAGATGCGCGGGGACTGCGGACGGTCACGCTACTCGGTGGCAATTCCCTGGCCCTGCGAAGATCTTCGTGATCGTCGCCGTTCTCGGCGTCGAAGAACTCCGTCTTGATGGTCTTCCAGCCGCCGAGGTCGCCGTCGATCGTGAAGAGCTCGGCGGCGTCGGGAAGTCGAACTCGGCGCGCGACGGTCTTGTCGACCGGGCGGTAGCCCTTCTCGCCGAAGATCTTCTGCGACTCGGCGTGAGCGCGAAGTCGAGGAACGCCTGGGCGATGGCGAGGTTGCTCGTGTGATCGGCGGCGATCGGGTTCTCGATCAGCAGGGTCTCGTCGGGGATGACGTAGTCGAGGTCCTCGCCGTCGGCCTGCGCGGCGATGGCCTCGTTCTCGTAGGCGAGCAGGACGTCGCCCTTGCCGGCGGCGAACGATCTGGAGGGCCTCACGCGCGCTCTTGTGCTGCACGGGCACGTTCTTGAACAGGGCGTCGATGTAGGCGAGGGCCTCCGCCTTGGTCTTGCCCTGGGCGATCTGGGCGCCGTAGGCGGCCATGATGTTCCACTGCGCGCGCGCCGGAGGTGAACGGGTTCGGGGTGATGACCTCGACGCCGTCCTTGGTCAGGTCGTCCCAGGTCGTGATGCCCTTGGGGTTGCCCTTGCGGGTCGACGAAGACCACGACCGAGTCGCTGACCATGCCCTTCGTGGGGTCCGCGTTCCAGTCGGCGTCCACGAGGCCCGCGTCGACGAGGCGCGGTGATGTCCGGCTCGAGCGAGAAGGCGACGAGTCGGCCGGCGAGGCCGGCCTCGACGGCGCGGCTCTGCTCGCCCGAGGCGGCCGTAGGACTGCTCGAACGTCCACGCCCTCGCCGTCGGGTGTGGCCTGGAAGGCCGGGATGAGCGTCCGCGTAGACCTCGCGGGCGACGGAGTACGCCGACGATCGTGAGCGTGGTGTCCCCGCCCGGGCTCGCGGCGGTGCCGGAGGCCGAGGAATCATCGTCTCCGCAGCCGGCGACGACGGCGAGGCCGAGCGCGGCAAGCGCGATCGGTGCGATGAGCTTGCGGAACCTGTGACGTACGATCACTCCACACTCCTTGGTTCGGACAGGGGCCAAGCGGTGAGTCGCTCCCCCTCGTTGCCGCGAGGGGGAGCGGCGCAGTGATAAGCAATCACTTATCCATCGGATAAGCGGTGGCAGCATGCTGGGTGATCGTCCGGATGTCAACCCGCCCGCGGCGGTCCCTAGGATCACCGGCGTGAGCACCGACTACCTCGGCGCCGGCGGGCGCCTCACCGGCGGGCCGGCGCCCGAGCTCGTCCGCGCGGGCTACGCGCACGAGATCTCCCACGCCCCCCGGCTGGCCCGGTGGCTCTCGCTGGCCGACCTCGCCCACGCCGTCGCGCTGGTCGAGGGCGGCGCCGTGTCGGGCGACGACGCCCGCGGGCTGCTCGACGGCCTGCTGGCCCTCGACGCGATCGCGCCCGAGCGACTTCCCCTGGCGCGCCGAGCTCGGCGACGCCTTCAACTCGCGCGAGCACGAGCTGAAGGCCCGGGTGGGCGCCGTCGGCCGCGGGCTGGCTGAGCGCCGGGCGCCCGCGCCGGGAGGCCTTCCGCGTCGGCGCTGCGCCTGGTCGCGCGCGCGGGCGTCCTCGACCTGCACGACGCGACGCTCGACCTGGCCGCGGCCCTGGTGGACCTGGCCGACCGCCACGCCGACGACCTGGCGGCCGACTACACCTATCTGCAGCCGGCCCAGCCGACGCACGATCGGGCACCTGCTGCTCGCCTACGCGTACCCGGCCCTGCGCGACGCCGACCGGATGCGCGGCGTGCACGTCGTGGCTCGACCTCAGCGTCGCCGGCGTCGGGGGCAGCGCGGGCTCGCGCTGGCCGCTCGACCGCGCGCGCCTGGCCGAGCTGCTCGGCTGCGTCGGGCGTCATGACGCACGCCAAGGACGCGATGTGGCAGGCCGACGGCTACGTCGAGCTCGCCTCGGCGCGTCGCGACCGCCGCGACCCACGGATCCCAGCTCGGCCAGGACCTCGAGATCCTCGCCAGCCAGGAGTTCGCGGCCGTCCAGCTGGCCGACCGCCACAGCCGCGCGAGCGCCCTGATGCCGCAGAAGCGCAACCCCTACGCGCTCGCCGTCATCCGCACCCAGGCCGGCATCGCGGCCGGCGACCTCGCCGCGATGCTCGTCGCGCTGCACACCGGCTCCGCCCGGACGGACCACTTCCACCTGCTCAACGGCAGCGTGCCCCGGGCGCTCGAGGAGGCCGTCGCCGTCACGCGCCTCGCGGCCGAGGTGGTCGGCGGGCTGACGATCGACGCCGCGCGCTGGGAGCGTGCCGCGCGCGAGGGCTTCACGGCGGCCGCCGACGTGGCCGACGTGCTCGCAGTGGAGGCGGGGCTCGACTACCGCACGGCGCACCACGTGGTCGGCCGCGCGGTGCGCGACCTGGTCGAGGCGGGGCTTGCCGCCCGACGCCCTCACGCCGGAGCGCCTGTCGGCCGCCGCGGAGGCGTCGATGGGCAGACCGGTGGCGATCTCGGCCGAGGCCCTCGCCGGTGCCCTCGATCCCGCGGCCTGCGTGGCCGCCCGGCTGCAGACGGGCTCGGCCGCTCCCGGCGAGGTCGCCGCGATGATCGCCGAGTGCCGCGACGCGATCGCCGCCGCCCGCGCGGTCAGCGCGGAGGCGCGGGAGCGGGCGACAGCGGCGGAGACAACCCTCCGGGCACGGGCCCGGGATCTGTCGCGATGACGAACTCGGTGCGCACCCTCAGCGCGTAGCGCCCCAGCAGGCGCAGCAGCGCCGGCCCGGCCACCAGGGCGAGCAGGGCGTTGCCGGCGGCGTGCGCCAGGTCGAAGGGCAGGCTGCCGGCCGCCGGCCAGGACCATGCTCGCCCAGCTGAGGTCGGGCCCGAAGGACGCGAGGAACCAGACGTTCATCGCCCAGCCGAAGGCGATGCCCCAGGCGAACCCGACCACCGCGAGGCCCACGCGGCGCCGGCAGGCGGACCGCAGCAGCGCGCCGGTGAGCCCCGCGGCGCTCCAGAGCGCCATCTGCGGAGGGGTCCACGGACCCTGACCGAGGAAGCTGTTGGAGAGCAGGCCCGCGATCGGACCCACGGCCAGGCCGGCGCGCGGCCCGAGCGACGCTCCGGTGACGATGCAGATCGTGGTCACCGGCTGGACGCCCGGGATGGGCGACAGGAAGACGCGCCCGGCGGCGGCCACCGCTCCCAGGGTCGCGACGAGGGCGAGCTCCTTGGCGCCACCACCACCCCGCTCGAGTGCCACCAGGCCCAGGCCGAGCATCACCACGAGCGCCAGCACGGCGACGAGCGCGGGGCTCACGCGACCGCCACCGGCGCCGCGGGGGCCGCGGCGAGCACCCCGTCGCGCATCGTGAGGGCCCGGTCGCCGGCCCGGCGCGCGAACGCGGCGTCGTGGGTCGCGACGACGATGGCGGCGCCCTCGGCGGCGCGCGCCCGCAGCAGGCCGGCGAGGGCCTCCTTGCGCGCCGGATCCATCCCGCGCGTGGGCTCGTCGAGGGCGATCACGCCGGGGCGGGCGACGAGGATCGCCGCCAGGGCGACGCGCTCGCGCTGGCCCACCGAGAGGTCGAGGGGGTGGCGGTGCGGCCACGGCGCCGAGGTCGAGCTCCTCCAGCGCCTCGGCCACCCGGGCGCGGCGCTCCGCGGCGGGGAGGCCGAGAGTCCGCAGCGCCAGGCCCACCTCGTCGTCCACGCGCTCGGTCAGCAGGTGGCGGCCGGGGTCCTGGCCCACGACGCCGAGCGCGGGGAAGCGGCGCTCGACGGCCCACCCGGTCACGTCGTCGCCCTCCAGCATCACGCGGCCCGCCTCCGGCCGGTGCAGGCCCGGCGAGCACGCGCAGCAGCGTGGTCTTGCCGCAGCCGTTGGGCCCCTGGATCGTGGTGACCTCGCCGGCGCGCAGGTCGAGCCAGGCGTCGCGCAGCACGGGGCGCCCGGGGTGGCCGGCGCGCAGCCCCTCCAGCCGCGCGCGCGGCGGGCCCGGCGCGCGCGCCGGCTCCGGCGCGGCCCCGGGCTCCTGGGCGTCGTCGGCGTCGCCCAGTCGTCCGCCGCGCACGGCGACGATCCGGTCGGCCACCGCGCGCGTGCGGTCGGCGCGGTGCTCGCTCATCACGACGGCCGCGCCGCCGTCGCGCGCCAGCGCGCGCAGCGTGGCCATCAGCGCCGCCGCCGCCGCGTCGTCGAGCTGGGAGGTGGGCTCGTCGAGCAGCACCAGCCGCGGGCCGGGCGCGAGCACCGACGCGAGGGCCACCCGCTGGCGTTCGCCACCCGACAGCGACGCGATGGCGCGGCCGCGCAGGTGCAGCGCCCCCGCCATCTCGAGCGCGGTCTCGACGCGGGCCGGGATCGCGGCGGGGTCGAGCCCCGCGTTCTCGAGGCCGAACGCGACGTCGCGCTCGACCGATGCCGAGCACCGCCTGGCTCTCGGGATCCTGGAAGACCATCCCCGCCAGCCGGCAGATGCGCGCGGGGTCGGTGTGCACGGTGTCGTGCCCGGCGATGGTCACCGTTCCGGAGAACCGCCCGCCGTGGAAGTGGGGCACCAGGCCGCAGAGCGCACGCAGCAGCGTCGATTGCCCCTCGCCCGAGGGACCCTCGAGCAGCAGCACCTCGCCGCGCGGCGACATCGAGGTCGATGCCGTCGAGCGCCGGGGCCGGGGCGCCGCCGTAGGTGAACCGCAGGTCGCGGACCGTGGCGAGCGTCATCGCCGCAGCACCAGGGCCGCGCCGCCCAGGCACGCGAGCGTGGCCGCCGCGACGGCGAGCGCCCCACCGCCCATCACGGGGTCGAGGGTGGGGTAGTAGGAGTAGGCGGCCAGCCCGAGCGCGACCGTCGCGGCGGCGACGGCGCCGAGGGCGAGCCCGATGGCCAGCGTGAACCGCTCGGGCACCGTGTGGGGAGCCTCGGCGATCCGGGTGCGCGGGCCCGACCCGTAGCCGCGGGCGGTCATCGCCTCGGCGACGTCGAGGCCGCGCTCGAGGCTCGACCCGAGCAGTGGCAGCGCGAGCGGGGCCGCGCGCCGCAGGCGGCCCGGCCACCTCCCCTCGGCGAGGGCGACGCCGCGCAGGCGGGCGGTCTCGACGATGGCTCGCGCGTCGCGCTCCAGCGTCGGCATCAGGCGGGCCGCCAGCGCGCAGGTGAGCGCCGAGCGGGGAGCGACCCGCGCGACCTGGGCCTGCAGGCGGTCGGCGTCCATGTGCGCGAGCACGGCGCCCACCACGACGGCCACCGCGAACAGCCGCACGCCGGTGGCGATGCCCGCCAGCACCTCCTCGAGCGTGATCTCGAGGTCGATCAGCGCCACCTCCGGGCCGCGCCAGATGATCAGGTCGCCCTCGGCCGAGACGAAGGGGTTGAGCAGCGCCAGGCTGAGGCCGCTGATCGCGCCGCCGAGCAGGAACAACCGGCTCGGCCGCCCGGGCGCGGAGACGAAGAGGGCGAGCGCCCCGGCGGCCACCGCCCCGAGCACGAGCGGGTGGCTGGTGCTGAAGGCGATGACGATCGCCGCGAGGCCGAGCACCGACAGCGGGCCCGGCGCCCTCCTCACGGCTCCGCCCTCCCGCCCGCGACCAGGGGCATGCCGGCGCCGTCGAAGGCCACGGCGTAGCGCAGCCGGAGCACCTGCGGTGATCGCGGCCACCGTCCGTGCGGCCGCCTGCGCCGCCTGCTCGTCGAGCCCCACCACCGCCACCAGCACCCCGTCCTCCGGCTGCGCGCCGGTGGGCATGGCGGCCACCAGCGCGCGGGCCCCGGGCACGGGCGCCCGCGGCGCACCGCCGGGGCCGAGGGCGGTGATGACGCCGTCCTCGACGGCCACGGTGAGCCCCGCCGAGTCCGGGTCGGCCAGCGCGCGGCGCCAGGCGGGGTCGCGCCGCGGCCAGGGCGGCGCTCGCGCCGACCCGCGCGCGCCAGGGCGACCCGCCGGGCACGATCGTCGCGCCGGCGGCCTCGAGTGCCGCGCGCAGCGGGGGGTCGGCGGCGACGCGCGGGCCGCCGCCGCCCGGGCGCGCGAGCGGTGCGGGCCATTGGCCGACCACGGCCGGCGTCTGCGCCAGCGCGCCCCAGTCGCGGTGGTCCCACCACACCGCGTCGCCCGTCGCGCAGGCGCACGTCCCTCGCGCCCACCGACGAGCCGATGCCGTTGACGAAGAAGAACCAGTCGCTCGGGCCGGCCGGGTCGCTCGCGAGCCCGAGCATCTCCTGCACGAAGCCTCCGGCGTAGGCCGTCCGGACGGTCGTGGCGCCCCGCAACGCGCGCATCACCGACTGGCCCGGGGCGACGCGGGTGGCCAGCAGCTCTCGCGCCCCGTAGCCGGCGGTGGCGACCATCGCCGCCCCCGGCGCCGAGGCCGCGGGAGCGTCCTGCGCACGGTGCTCGCAGCCGGTCGCGAGGAGCCCGAGCGCCAGCGCCGCGGCGAGCGCCGCGCGCACGGGCAGAGGTCTGGGACGTCCGCGCACCAACTGCTCAATTCCTCGAAAGCGTTGTCGGTGCTCGGGCGGAGGCAGGTTTCCTGGCTTCCGTTCGCAGCGACGTCACGTCTTCCCAGGGTCGCCCCCAGTGACCGGCTTCTCGCCCAGTGACGCCGCTCCCGGTGACAGTGGCGGGACCGCGCCGGACTTGCACCGGCTTCCCTCGAACGCCCTCGCGGACGACCACCCACCCGAGACACCCGCAGGCTATCCCCGCGGCGCTCCCCGGTCGACCTCGTGACGACCGAAACGTGAAAACCAGCGGTTGACACGGAAGGCGTCCCTCAACTACAACTCCTAACCTACTAAAAGCTGCAAAAAGAGCAGCCCCGAAACACCAATGGAGGAGATGTGGATGGAGAGCGAGGACATGGCGCGGCCCCCGCTCCCGTCACCGGTGGCGACCGTGGATGAGGCGCCCCTCAGCGGCGAGCTCCTGACGCCCGACGAGGCCGCGGCGCTCGTCAACGCGTCATCCTCGCGCGCTCCCACCGGCCTGCGCAATCGCGCCCTCGTGGCGATGATGTACCGCTCGGGCCTGCGCCCCGGCGAGGCGCTCGCCCTGCGCCCCGGCGACGTCGACCTCGACGCCGGCACCGTGCTCGTGCCGCCGCGAAAGGGCGGCCGGCCGCGTCTCACGGGAGTCGATGCCACCACCCGGAGCATGCTGCGCACCTGGCTCGCGCGACGCGCCGATCGCGGCATCGGTCCCGACCGGGCGCTGTTCTGCACCCTCGCGGGCGAGTCGCTGAAGGCCGCCTACGTGCGGGAGCTGCTGCCCCGGCTGGCCAAGCGGGCGGCGATCGGCAAGCGGGTCCATCCGCTCGCCCTGCGCTACGCCAACGCCGCCGAGCTGGCCGAGGAGGGCATGCCCGCGGCGATGATCGACCGCCACCTCGGCGTCGCACCCATGGGCGGGGCCCGGCGCTACCGCCGCACGGTGAGCGAGCAGGACGTCGCGGCGGCGATCGGGGCCCGCAGCTGGACCCCGTGAGCGGGGCCCGCGCGCCGGAGGTGATCCGGTGCGGCGCGCGGGCCGTAGCATGGGTGGAATGGGAGACGAGAGACACCCGCCCGAGCTGACCCGACTCGCCGACGAGGACCTCCTCACGCTGGTCGAGCGCGGCGACGCCGAGGCCTTCGAGGTCATCTACGACCGTCACTCGCGCGTCGCCTTCTCGCTGGCGTTCCGCCTGCTGGGCGACCGCCAGTCGGCCGAGGACCTCGTGCAGGACGCCTTCCTGGCCGTGTGGCGCGGGGCGGGCAGCTATGCCTCCTCGCGCGGGAGCGTCCGCAACTGGATGCTCTCGATCCTGCACAATCGGGGTGTCGACCGGCTTCGCACGCTCGGGGCGATGTCACGGCGCCAGGACGCGCTCGAGCAGGTGGAGCTCCGGCGGCCCGATGAGCCGGACGCCGCCGCCCTCGGCATCGAGCGCGCCCTCGCCGGGTCCATCCGCGAGGAGCTCGGAAGCCTTCCGACCGAGCAGCACGAGGTGCTGAAACTCGCCTACTACGGAGGCTTCACCCACCATGAGATCGCCGAGATGCTGAAGCTCCCGCTCGGCACGGTGAAGAGCCGGATGCGGCTGGGCCTGGAGCGGCTGCGCCGCGGCCTCGGCGCGGCGGAGCTGAGCACGTGACCGCCGAGCACGACGCCCTCCGCGATCTGATCGCCCCGGTCGCGCTCGGCGCGGCCGAGCCCCATGAGGTCGCCCGGGTCGAGGCGCACGCCGCCGAGTGCGCGGTGTGCCGCGAGGAGCTCAGTTCGCTGAGGGCGGGTGCCGACCTCCTCGCCATGGCCGTTCCTCAGCTCGACCCCTCCCCCGGTCTCAAGGCCTCCCTGATGGCGACGGTCCGCGCGGAGGCGGCCGCACGGGCCGAGCCCGCCGGGGTCGCCCCGGCGCGCGCTCGCGCCCGGCGCTCGTGGCTGCCCGCGTGGCTGTCACGCCCCTGGCCGGCGGTCGCGGCGGCCGCCTGCGTGGCGGCCCTGCTCATCGGCGGCACGATCATCCTGCAGACCGGCTCCGAGGACGGGCGCTCGGTGACGACCCTCGCGATGGCCGGCACCCCCGATGCTCCAGGCGTCACCGGCAGCGTGCTCTACGTGCCCGAGGAGGACACGGCGGTCGTGACCCTCAGCCGGCTGCCCCCGCTCGACGAGGGCGACGCGTACCAGCTGTGGGTGATCCGCGACGGCGAGGCGCGCTCGGCCGGGCTCTTCGAGCCGACCGGGCCCGCGGCGGCCCGCACGGTCGCGACCGGCCTCGCCGGCGCCGACGCGCTCGCGGTGACCGCCCAGCCGCGCACGAGCCGGACGACGCCCGAGGGCGCGATCCTCGCGCAGGCCGCCCTGCCGGTGGGGTGAACCCCCGGCGGGCGCGCTCAGGCGCCCGGGCGGGCCATTCTGCGCGGCGATCGGGGCCTCAGCGCCCTGATCAGGTTCCTCAGCCGGCCCGGGCCGCGACGCACGCCGGTCTCGAGCTCGACGCCCCGCAGGGGGCCCGACGTGATCCTGACGGCGGCCACCGTGACGGCTTCGCCGCGCCCTCCGGCGCTCCTGCCCGGACCTCCGCGTCCGCGGAGGTCAAGATCCCGTCAAGTCTTTCCGACAGAGGGACGAGAGGGTTCCGGACCGATCGCGGATGGAGAGAGCGCTGGCGGACGCGCCCCCAGCAACGGAGAACGCCTACACCCTGCAGCACGCGGGGCGGCTCCTGGACGCCCTGGAGGCGTGCATGGCGGACCGGCTGTGCCCCGGGCGCTCGGGCTGGTCGGCCGCGTCCCATCTCGCCCGTGACCTCGAGCGGTTCTTCGGGGTCCGCGCCCCGGCGCCCGTGATCGACCGCGCCCTGCGCGACATGGGCAAGCATCGCCGCGTGCAGCGCAAGGTCGATGCGAACGGCGTCCTCTGGTACCGCCTGCGCTCCGACTGAACCGCCGGGCCGGGTGGGTGCCCACCCGGTGCTTCAAGGCCCGGGGGGCCGCTGTCGATTCGTAGCGGGACGCGCCATGTCCGCCAATCGAACGCCGGAAGGCCCTCCGTGACCACGACGATCCGATTCCGTGCCTCCCGCCGACGGGCCGCGCTCGGTCTCGCGGGGCTCTCCATGCTCGGCGGCCTCGCGCTCGCCCCTCCCGCGCTGGCGGACGAGAGCCAGAACGGCACGGACATGGTCGTGATCAACCCGGGCGGCGGCCGGCTCGTCAACGGCTCCGACGGACTCCAGTCCGTCATCAACGGAACGCTCGGATTCAGGCCGGCGGGAGCCCCGCAGCCCGCGTTCAGCGTCTCGGCGACGGGGTCGGATCAGCACTTCTTCGCCAACACCGGCCAGTGGTGCTGTGGCGGCGTCGGCCCCCAGCTGAACATCGGCGGCACGCTGATCGGCGAGTCGGGGGCATCCCGCAACCTCAACGCGCAGAGCTGGGGCGCCACGGGCTCGGTCCAGATCCTCGAGACGACCGGGTCGGCGGTGCGCACGGCCGCCGGTTCGACCACCCTCCCGAGCACTCCCACCGGTGACGGCACCGCCCGCATCCGGTACACGACGGTGCAGGGCGGCCTGACCTACGAGATGGAGCGCTCCATCGCGTACGAGTACCCGAACCCCTACTACAACGAGTCGTACGCCTTCACGATCCCGGCGGGCAACGCGGCGCCGGTGAAGTTCTACATCGGCGGCGACGCCGCGCCGGGCGACGACGACGACGGCAGGGGCGTGACCGTCACCTCGCCGCGCCGGGTGGCCTATGAGGTGAACGAGAACAGCGGCATCTTCGTCGCCTACGGCGAGATCGAGGGATCGACCCCGTTCAGCCACTGGTTCGTCGGTCACTACGGCGCCCCCTACGCGACCATCAACGCCGGCGGTGACCTCGCCGACACGGCCGACACCGCCAGCCACGACGCCGGCATCGACGTCCAGTGGACCCTCCCGAGCACGCCCGGGACCTACACGCGGTCGATGCAGACCATCGTCAACTTCCAGACCACCGGCGTCACCGCGGGCTTCCCGACGACCTCCGTCGCGGCGGGCCAGTCCACCCCGCTCGAGTTCCAGATCGTCAACACGCTGTTCACCTCGGCCACGGGCCTCGGCTTCTCGCTCGCCCTCCCGGCCGGCCTGACGGTGGCGGGCGCGCCGACCAACTCGTGCGGCGGCACCGCCGCCGCCTCGATCGGCGCGACCTCCGTCTCGCTGTCGGGCGCTGCCGTCTCCGCCGCAGGCAACTGCACGCTCTCGGTGCCGGTCACGGGCGCCGCCGCCGCCTACACGGTCAACGAGCAGAACATGGTCGTGAGCGGCGGTCTGACGAAGGGCTTCGGCTCCTCGACCCTCACCGTCGCGGCATCGGCCACCCCGCCCCCCGCACCGGCGAGCCCGGCGCCCGCGCCGGCACCGGCGGCCCCGGGCCCGGCGTCGTTCCTCTCGCCGCTGGAGGCCGGCGTCGGCACCGGCGCCGGCAACCGCGGCCGGACCCGGACCGTCGCGCGCGTGGAGCTCGAGGACACGGGCCGCTACACCTTCATCTACACGAACCGCGACACCGGCAAGCGGCTGACCCAGCTGCCCGGCAGCGCCCTCGGCAAGCGCACCCTGGCCAAGCGCGCCAGCGCGCCGGTGCTCCGCAACCAGACGGCCGGACGCCGCATCGTGCTCCGCACCTACTTCGCCAAGAAGACCCTCGGCACCGACGCCTCCGACATCGTCATCCGCGTCGTGCGCAAGGCGCCCGACGGAACCCTCTCGGAGGTCACCCTCGACTCTCAGGGCCGCCTGATCGGCTGATCCGGCTCCGGGCGTACGAGGCCGCGTCGGCGGAGGCGTTCCCCAGCGCCGCTCCGATCAGGATGCCGAGGGTGATCGACGCCACCGTCACCGCGGTCTCGGCGAAATCCCCGGCGGCGGGGCCGCTCACGCCGACCGCCTCGGTGACGCCGATGAGGCCGGTCGCGCCGGGGACGAGCACCCAGAACGCCGGGAGGAACATCGTCATCTCCGGCGGTCCGTCGGGCCACCGCGAGAGCCAGAGGATCAGCGGGGTCATCACCAGGGCGCCGAAGAACCCCGACAGCACGGGCGAGATGAGCACGGCTCCGGCGGCCTGACCGGCGAAGGCCACGCCCGACACCAGCAGGATCCAGCCGGAGGCGCGGAGGGGCGCGCAGTTGTGCAGGTAGTGGCCGAGCGTGATCACCACCAGGCCGGCGAGCGGGGCGACCCACCCGAGCCGTCCGGGCGGGTCGTCGAGCAGCTGGGAGTCGGGGACGCCCACGAGCGTGGCCGCGACCAGGATGCCGAACGCCAGCAGCAGCAGTGTGACCACCCCCTCGACCAGCCTGCTCGCCCCGCTCACGGTGTCGCCCGCCGCCAGCTCCATCGTCCCGGTCGTGAGGGCTGCTCCGGGAAGGAAGAGCACGAGGGGCGGGATCAGCATCCGGATCGGGTTGTCGATCTCGAACCGCGCCGCCGATTCGAAGACGATGACGCTGACCGCGAACGTCGCCAGCACGGGCAGGACGGCCTGGAGCCGGGGCAGCTCGAGCACCCGCAGGACGCCGACGAGCAGGCCGAGCGCGAAGGTGAGGGCGATGCCGGTCGTCGTGGGCTGCAGCAGCAGGGCGAACCCGGCGGAGAGGACGCCCATGCCGATGATCCGCACGAGCGCACCGTGGGTGGGCGGAGCGCTCTCGATCTCCGAGAGGCGCCGCAGGCCCTGCTCGACCGTGATCTCGCCCCGTTCGGCGCCGCGCGCCAGCTCGTCGATCTCGCTGACCTGATCGAGGCGCAGCCACGACCGGCGGAACGAGCTCAGACGGCTCTGCTTGAGCGGGCCGGCGCGGCTCTGGACGAGCACGGCCGTCGGGAGGACGACGATGTCGGTGTCCTCCAGGCGCAGCCGGGACGCCACCGCGATCAGCCGGTCCTGGACGTCGCTCACCGCGGTGCCCGTCCGGATCAGGGCGGCACCGAGCGCCACCAGGAAGTCGATCCCCGTCGGCGCCTGGACGGCCGCGCCGGGGATCGACCCGGGCGTCTCCTCCGGGTCGGCCGGCCTCACGGCGGCGGGTTCCCGTGGACCACGTCGTCGCATCCGGCGAACACGCGCAGATTCCGCAGCGGCACGCCGCCGTCCTGGGGCATCGGTCCACCTCGCTCGGACTGCCGGTCCGCGGCCACCCTATCGCCCGCCGGACGGCGCTCACGTGGGAGCCGTCCATCCCGGGGGCCTCTCCGGGGGGCGGCGCCGGCTCGGCGGGGGATGCCTTCGAGGTAGCGGAGGAGGGACTCGAACCCCCGACACGCGGATTATGATTCCGCTGCTCTAACCAGCTGAGCTACTCCGCCGCGGAACGACCACGGGGATCGTCCGAGAGCCCAGTAGCGGATTCGAACCGCTGACCCCTTCCTTACCATGGAAGTGCTCTACCGGCTGAGCTAACTGGGCGAGATGGTCACTCCGGTATCGACCGACTCGGGACTCTAGCGAAGTCACGGGGCATTCCGCGACGCCGCGGCGCGCGCCTCACGCCGACCCGGCGCCCTGCGCGCGGAAGACCCAGCCGCGCAGGAGCAGGAACCGGGCGAGGGTCGCCGCCGCGTTGGCGACGACCAGCACGGTCACCTCGAGGGCGCGCGGGGGTGCGGCCGTGGCGGCGTGCAGGGCGATCAGCGAGCCGCTCGTCAGCCCGAGGCCGACGGCGAAGACGCCCAGCCCCTGGAGATGGTGGCGCGCCCAGCCCGCGCCGCCGCGCACCCCGAAGGTGACGCGGCGGTTGGCGGCGGTGTTCACGACGGCGGTGGCCACAAGCGCCACGGCGTTCGCCGCCTGCGCGCCGAGGCCGTCGCGCAGCAGCAGGTAGAGGGCCACGTAGGCGATCGTGCTCGCCACCCCGATGGCGGCGAACCGGACGAGCTGGTTCACGAGGCCCCGCGGCGCCCGGTCGCGCAGGGCCTCCACGTGCGTGCCGAGTCCGCCCGCCAGGCCCCGGCGCAGGCGGGCGATGCCGCGCAGGTCGTCGAGCGCGGTGCGCACGATGTCGACGCGGCTGTCGGGGTCGTCCACCCAGTTGACGGGGACCTCGTGGATGCGCATGCCCGCCCGCTCGGCGATGACGAGCATCTCGGTGTCGAAGAACCAGGCCTTGTCCTCCATCAGAGGCAGCACGCGGCGCGCCGCGTCGGCGCGGATCGCCTTGAAGCCGCACTGCGCGTCGCTGAAGCGGGCGCCGAGCAGGGTCCGCAGCAGCAGGATGTAGCCGCGCGAGATGATCTCGCGCCTGGGTCCGCGCACCACGCGCGAGCCGTGGGCGCGGCGGCTGCCGATGGCGAGGTCGCTGTGGCCGCTGATCAGGGGCGCCACCAGCGGCAGGAGCCCGGCGAGGTCGGTGGAGAGGTTGACGTCCATGTAGGCGAGCACGGCGGCGTCGCTCTCCTCCCAGACCGCCCGCAGGGCGCGTCCGCGCCCCTTGGCCTCGAGCCGCACCATCCGGACCCCCGGCAGTTCGGCCGCGAGCCGGCGCGCGATCCGCGCCGTGTCGTCGGTGCTCGCGTTGTCGGCGATCGTGATCCGGGCCGACAGCGGGAAGGTCGTCTCCAGGTACGCGTGCAGGCGACGGATGTTGGGCTCGAGGTCGACCTGCTCGTTGTGCACCGGCACCACGACATCGACGGCCGGACGGCCCTCAGGGTCGGGCACGGCGATCGGGGTGCGGGTGGGCCCGGCCGCGGAGACCGGCGCGGCGGACGGGTGGTGGTCCCAGAGGGACGGGAGGGGAGCGGCGGATGTGGACATGCCACAACCTTCGGGCCCCGACCTCAGGCGGGTGTGGGGTCCCCCTGGGGATCGGCTGTGAGCTGCGGCCCCATCAGCGGCAGGACCACGCGGAAGGTGGCGCCGTCGCCGGGGACCGCGTCGACCTCGGCACGTCCGCCGTGCGCCTCGGCGATCGACGACACGATCGACAGGCCGAGCCCGCTGCCGCCGCTGGCGCGGGCGCGCGAGGGGTCGGCACGGAAGAAGCGCTCGAAGACCCGGGCGGCGTGCTCGGGGACCAGGCCCGGACCCCGGTCGGAGACCTCGATGACCGCCTCCCCGTCGCGCACGAGGGTCCGGACCACGACCGGCGCCCCCGGGGGCGTGTGGGCGCGGGCGTTGCTCAGGAGGTTGCCGACGACCTGGCGCAGGCGCACGTCGTCGCCGCGCACCGTCACCCGGCCCTCGGCCTCCTCCTCGATCGGCCGGTCGGGTTCGACGACCCGCGCGTCGGCGACCAGGTCGGCGACCAGGGCCGTGAGGTCGACCGGCTGGGAGTCCATCGGGCGGCCCTGATCGAGGCGCGCGAGCAGGAGCAGGTCGTCCACCAGAACGCCCATGCGGGTCGCCTCGGCCTCGATGCGGCGCATCGTGGTGGCGAGGTCGTCCGGGCGCTGGGCGGCCCCGCGGCGGAACAGCTCCGCGTATCCGCGTACGGAGGTGAGGGGGGTCTGCAGCTCGTGCGAGGCGTCGCCGACGAACTGGCGCAGTCTCTCCTCGTTGCGCCGGCGCTCCTCGAACGACTCCTCGATCCGTCCGAGCATCCCGTTCAGCGTGCGCCCCAGGCGCCCGATCTCGGTGCGCGGGTTCTCGTCGGCGACGCGCTGGGAGAGGTCGCCGGCGGCGATCGCGTCGGCGGTGACGCCGATCTCCTCGAGTGGGCGCAGGCCCAGGCGCACCAGCCACAGCGCGAGCAGGGCGAGCCCTCCGAGGGTCACGGCCCCGACGGCCAGCTCGATCATCAGCAGCCGCCCGAGCGTGTCGTTCACGTCCTCGAGCGGCACCCCGATGACGAGCGTCGCCCCGGCAGGGAGGATCTCGCCCGGGGGCTCCCGGTCGCGGTCCGCGCGCGACGTGACGGCCAGGAGGCGGTAGTCGCCGGGGGCGCCGGGCAGGTCGACCGTCGAGAAGCCGCCCTGGATCGTGGAGGGGATCTCGTAGAGCGTGCTCGTCCCCGAGTATCGGTTGTCGTAGGAGTAGGCGCTCAGCAGCGTCCCGTCCGCGGCGATCACGCGCACGATCGCATTCGCGGGAAGGCCGGCGGGCGGCGGGCGGCGGCCGTCGACCCCGAAGGCGGCCGGCACGCGCAGACCCACGAGGTCGCGGTCCACGCGGTCGAGCAGGAACGACCTGAGGGCGACGTGCGTGGCCCAGCCGGCGGCCGTCAGCGCCACGGCCACGAGGGCCAGCGTCACGATCAGCAGCCGCGCCCGGAGGGACATGGCCGGGATCAGCGCGGGCGCAGGCGCAGCGAGTAGCCGAAGCCGCGCATGGTGTGGATGAGGGGCTCCCCGGAGCTGTCGATCTTCTTGCGCAGGTAGCTGATGTAGGTCTCGACGACGTTCGAGTCGCCGCCGAAATCGTAGTTCCAGACGTGGTCGAGGATCTGCGCCTTGCTGAGCACCCGGCCCGAGTTGCCGAGCAGGTAGCGCAGGAGGCTGAACTCGGTGGGGGTGAGCTCGATCAGCCGGCCGGCCCGGCGCACCTCCCGGGTGTCCTCGTCGAGCTCGAGGTCCTCGAAGCTCAAGCGCCGTCGATCGTCCCCGGAGGCGCGCGTGCGGCGCAGCACCGCGCGCACCCGGGCGATCAGCTCCTCGAGGCTGAAGGGCTTCACCACGTAGTCGTCGGCGCCGATCGTGAGGCCCCGGATGCGGTCGTCGGTCTCGCGACGGGCGGTCAGGAAGACGACCGGCATCCGCTCGGCCGAGCTGCCGGTGAGGCGCCGGTGCACCTCGAAGCCGTCGAGGTCGGGCAGCATCACGTCGAGCAGGACCAGGTCGGGCCGGAAGGCGGCGGCCGCCGTGAGGGCCTCGCGTCCGGTCGCCGCCGAGGCGGTCTCGAACCCCTCGTAGCGCAGGGCCGTGCACAGGAGCTGGGTGATGCTGTCCTCGTCGTCCACCACGAGGATCCTCGCCCCGGCCTGTGCGTCATCGGTGCCCATCGCGCTCCCCCTCGTCGTTCCGATGGGCGGAGCGTAGAACCTCAACCTGAGAGCCGCCTGTGAGCCGCCTGCGAATCGGTGCGGCGGAGCGTTGACAGGGTATTCCGCGCAGGCGTATGACCGTTTTTCAGGCCCCGACGGGGCCGACGGGGAATGGAGGGCTCGAATGGGTAGGAAGATGGCGGACTGTCGCCGTTTCGAGAGCGACTCCGACTGCAGCCTGACGATCATCGGCGACGAGGAGGAGGTCGTGCGGGCGGCGGTGCAGCACGCCGTGGCCGTGCACGGCCATGCGGAATCACCCGAGATGCGCGAGCAGGTGCGCGCGATGCTGGAGGACGAGTCGGCCTTCCAGCCGGGCGAGAGGGCCAAGGAGCCCTTCCCCGCGTAGTCGCGATGACGGGGGCGCCCGCTGCTCGGCGGGTGCCCCCGTCCTCGGGTCAGGCGGCGCTGCGCAGGTCCGCGAGCTCGCGCCGGCGTCCAAGGGCCGTCAGGGCCTCCGATTCGATCTGCCGCGCCCGTTCGCGGCTCACCCCGAGCTCCCGGCCGATCGAGGCCAGCGTGCGCGGCTCCCGGCCGGCGATGCCGAAATGGTTGCGCACGACGTGGCGGCTGCGCCGGTCGAGACGGCCCATCGCCCGGGCGAGCAGTTCCCGCCGCTCGCCGGCCAGCACGAGGGCCTCGGGCGAGGGCGCCCGTTCGTCGGCCACCCGCTCGGCCCGCCGCCGCACACCGCCGCCGGGCGGCTCGTCGAGCGAGCGGACCGCCGTGCCGCGCAGCCGCAGCAGCTCCACGTCGGCCACCGGGACCCCGGTGTCGCGCGCGATCTCGGCCGCGCCGGCCGCGCCTCCGCGCCGACGGGCGATCTCCGCCTCGCAGGCCCGGATCCGCGCCAGGGCGTGGACCTGACGGCTGGGGAGGCGGATCACGCGGGTCTGGCTCGCGAGGGCGCCGGTCACCGCCTGGCGGATCCACCAGGTCGCGTAGGTGCTGAACGCTGTGCCGCGCCGGTGGTCGAAGAGGTCGACCGCCCGCATCAGGCCGATCACGCCCTCCTGCACGAGGTCCTCGAGCGGCAGTCCCCGGTTCCGGTGGCGCGCGGCGATGGAGACGACCAGGCGCAGGTTGCCCTCGATCATGCGCGTGCGCGCCTCCTGGTCTCCGGCCTCCACCCGCCGGGCGAGCTCCACCTGCTCGCGGGGGCGCAGCGGGGGTACGCGGCCGATGTCGCGCAGCAGCAGGTCGATCGCGCGCGCCGACGCCGCGGGCTCCCCGCGGCCCGTCGCGTCGGTGGGCTGGATCGTGGTCGTGCTCATCACCGCTCCCTCCGTCGTCGTCGCGCCGTGATCGACGCCATGAGGACGGTTTACGCGGGCGGCATCAACGCGGCCGCAGGGCGCACTGTGAGACACCTGGGACCGGGCAGCGCTGACCCGGTCCCGCAGGAGTCGTCGGAGTGGGGGGAGGAGGGTTCGAACCTCCGTAGGCGTAGCCGGCGGTTTTACAGACCGCTCCCTTTGACCGCTCGGGCATCCCCCCGGGATCACGAGCCCGGGAAGGGTAACCCACGCCCCCACCCCCCTCAAGGCTCACCGCCGTCCCGCCGCGCCTATTCCGCCGGTGGCGTCCGGCTCCGCGGCCGCCGGCTCGAAGCGGTAGCCGACGCCGTAGTGGGTCTGCACGTAGCTCCGGTCCGGGCGCGCCGCCGCCAGCTTCTGGCGCACCTTGCGCACGAAGACGTCGACCGATCGGTCGCCGCGCATCATCTCGTAGCCCCAGACCTCGCGGTAGACGCGCTCGCGCGCCACCGGCTTGCCCTCGGCGCGGGCGAGCGCGTAGAGCACCTCGAACTCGCGCGGCGTGAAGCCCACGCCGACGCCCGTCCACGAACGCCTGCACCTGGTCGGGGTCGATCACCAGGCCCTCGACCTCGATCGGCGCGGCGCCGTCGGGCTGGCGGTGCGACTCCACCCGCCGCAGGTGGGCGTTCACCCGCGCCAGCAGCTCCTTCATGGAGAAGGGCTTGGTGACGTAGTCGTCGGCGCCCATCTCGAGCCCGTGCACGCGGTCGAACTCGCTGGTGCGCGCGCTGCAGACGATCACCGGCACGCGCGGGTCCTCCTTGCGCAGCTCCTCGGTGACGCGCCATCCGTCCATCTGGGGGAGCATCAGGTCGAGGATCACCAGATCGGGCCGCTGCTGGCGGAACAGGCGCAGGCCCTGGCCGCCGTCGGCCGCGCGGAGGGTGCGGAACCCCGCCCGCTCGAGGGCGTAGGCCGATCGCAGTCGGAGATCGCCTCGTCGTCCTCGACGATCAGGACCGTCTGCGGTGCCGCCACCGCCCGAGTCTAGCGCCGGCCCCACCGGCCGACGCCGACCATCCGCCGCGCCGGGGGTATCCTCCGCGGGTGACATCCGCCGCACGTGTCCCGGGCACGGCCGTGACCGGAGCACTCCTCGGGGAGCGCTACCGGCTCGACCAGCTGATCGGTCGCGGGGGGATGGCCGCCGTCTGGAGCGCGACCGACACGGTGCTCGGGCGCCCGGTGGCGGTCAAGCGGCTGCACGCGGGACTGCTCGCCGACGCCGAGCACGCCGAGCGCTTCCGCCGCGAGGCCATGCTCGTCGCGCGGCTCTCGCACCCGAACCTGGTGCACCTGCTCGACCGGGGCGAGGATCCCGAGGGCCCCTACCTCGTGATGGAGCTCGTGGAGGGGGAGAACCTGAAGACGCTGGTGCGCCGCGAGGGCGCGCTCGAGCCCGATGAGGCGGCGCGGGTCTGCGCCCAGGTGGGCCGCGCGCTCGCCTACGCGCACGCCCAGGGCGTGGTGCACCGCGACATCAAGGCCCAGAACGTCCTGCATCACCCCCGACGGGGCCGTGAAGCTGGCCGACTTCGGCATCGCGCGCCTGATGGAGTCGGACGGCCAGCACGGCCTCACGCGCACCGACATGCTGATGGGCAGCGCCGACTACCTCTCGCCCGAGCAGGCCGACGGCCGGCCGGTCGACGCCCGCACCGACGTCTACTCGCTGGGGATCCTGCTCTACGAGTGCCTCACCGGGCGAGCTGCCCGTTCCGCGGCGAGGGGTTCGTGGCCGTCGCCATGAAGCAGTGCTCCGAGCCGCTCCCCGACCCGCGCCTCATCGCTCCGGGGGTGCCCGACTGGCTCGCGTCCTGCGCCCTGCGCGCCGCCGCGAAGGATCCGGCCGAGCGCTTCCCGACGCGCGGCCGACATGGTCGCCGCGCTCGAGGAGCGGCGGATGAGCACGGCCGTGATACCCGCGGCGGCGCTCGCCGTGCCCGAGGAGGACACCGCCCGCCATCGCACGGCCCGGCGTCGCCCCGGCCGCCGCCGGGCCGTGCTGGTGGGGCTGGCCGTCGCGCTGCTGGGCGGAGCGGTCTCGGCGGGCGTGATCCTCAGCGACCGGAGCTCCGATGCGCCCGCCGCCGCGCGGCCGCTCACCATCGCCGCCGTCCGCGACTACGACCCCCAGGGCGACGGGGGCGCCGAGAGCCCGGAGAACCCGGACCAGCGCGGCCTCGCCGTCGATCGGCGATCCGGCGACCGCCTGGTACACCGAGCGGTACCGCATCTCTCCCGACTTCGGAGGGCTCAAGACCGGCGTCGGGCTGATCCTGCGCCTCACCGGCCCCGCGGTGGCGACCCAGATGGTGGTCACCTCGCCGACGCCCGGAGCGGGCTTCCAGGTGCTCGGGCCGCTGGAGGCGGGGCGCCGCGAGGTGCTGGCGAGCGGCGTCTTCAGCGGCGCGGAGCAGGTGGTGCCGATCACCTCGGCCGCTCCGGCCGAGGCCTACGTGCTCTGGATCACCTCGCTGGTGGCGGACGGCACGGGCGGCTACTGGGCCGGGGTCGGGCAGGTGGAGCTGCGGGGCGTGCCGAACTCGACATGACGATGGGAGCGACCTGGGACGAGAGCCTCGACGACCTGGCGCGCCGGCTGGCCGAGCAGGGCGGCCGCGGGCGGCTGCTGTCCCCGCGCACCCGGACCGCCTACCTCAAGGACGCCCGCCGCGTGGCGGGCTGGCTCTCCGACGCGCGGCCTGGCCGGGCCGTCCGAGGTCGACGCCGTCGGCGATCGAGGCGGCCTTCCGCGGCCTGGAGTGGTCGCCCGCGAGCCGGGCCCGCGCGGTGACGGCGCTGCGCGAGTGGCTCGCGCCCCACCACCCGCCGGGGCGCTCGCCGGCCGACCTGATCGACCGCCCGCGCACCACGCCGCCCCCGGTGCCGCGCCTCTCGCAGGCCGACGCGGCCGCCCTGGTGGACGGCACCGGTACGGGTGCGGAGTCGGGCGGGCCGATGGCCCGCGCGCTCGCGCTGCGCGACCGAGCGCTGATGGAGGTGCTCTACGGCAGCGGGCTGCGCCGCCAGGAGGCCTGCGACCTGGTGCTGGCCGGGCTCGACTTCGAGCACGACGCCCTGCGGGTGGTCGGCAAGGGCGGCACGCGCGCGGACGGTGCCGATCACCGAGAACGCCGTCGATGCGCTGCGGGCATGGCTGAGCGATGGGCGTCCGCGCCTGGTGGCCGGCCACGCGCCACAGGCGGCGGCGCGGGCGCCCGGTGTTCGTCTCGCGCGCCGGGCCGGCGCCTGGACGGCTCGACGCGTCTACCGCGTCGTCGCGCGCGAGCTGCGGGCGGCCGGGCGCGCCGGCGGGCCCCACCTGCTGCGCCACGCCGCGGGGACGCACCTGCTCGAGGGACCGGGCGGCGAGGGCGGCGCCCACCTGCGGGTGGTGCAGGAGGTGCTCGGGCACGCGAGCCTCGCGACCACCCAGCGCTACACGGGCGTCACCACCAAGGCGATGCAGGCGGCGCTGCGCCGCGGGCACCCGCGCGGATGAGCGGCGGTCGACCCCGAGGGCTTCGCGCGCCTGGCCGGGCGCGTTCCTGGCCACCCGCGAGAACCCCAACACGCGCGCGGCCTACGCGCGCGACCTGGCGGCCCTGGCCGAGGCGCTCGGCGTGCCGCGCCGCCCCGGCCGACGTCGGAGTCGTTCGGCGTGGAGGACGATCCGCGCGCGCGGGCGGCCGCCGCGCCAGCTCGCGGCGCTGCCGCTCGAGCTGGTGGCAGCGCTGGCGCGACGGCCTGCCGGGGCGGCTCTCCACCCGCCGCCGCCGGGTGGCGGCCGCGCGGGCCTTCTGCCGCTGGTGGTCGCGGGCACTCGCCCTGGAGAACCCGGTGCGCGACCTGCGCCCGCCGGTCGCGGCCGACCGAGGGGGGCCAGGAGGCGATCGGGCGCGAGGTGGTGGCGCTGTCGCCGGCGGCGGTGCGGCGGATGTGCGAGGCGGCCGCCGGGCCCGGGCCCGCTCGGCGCGCGCACCGGCGCCCTGGTCGAGGTGCTCTACGGCTGCGGCCTGCGCGCGAGCGAGGCGGCCGGCCTCGACCTGTCGGCCTGCCACCTCGACGACCCCGACGACCCGTTCCTGCTCGTGCTCGGCAAGGGCGGCCGGCGCCGGGCCGTGGCCGTGCCGCGCGAGGCGCTGGCGTCGCTCACGCGCCTACCTGCGCGTCGGCCGCCCCGAGCTGCGCGCGCGCGACCGCCACCCCCGCCCCGACCAGGCGCCGCCACCGCGACGCCGACGCCGTCTTCCTCAGCGCGCGCGGCCGGCGTCTCGGCCGCGCGGCCGTCTGGCGGATCGTCACCGACGTGGCCGACCGGGCGGGCCTGCGCGCCGACGGGGCGCGGGTCTTCCCGCACGCGCTGCGGCACTCCTGCGGCACCCACCTGATCCAGTCGGGGGTGGACATCCGCTACGTGCAGGCCCACCTCGGGCACGCGTCGCCGGTGACCACCGAGATCTACACGCACGTCACCGCGGCCCACCTGCGCGAGGACTTCGACCGCGCCCACCCGCGGTCCCGGCGGTGAGGTGATCCTGGTCGGGTGTCGGTCGGCTCAGACCGGGCGCCCGACGCGCCGATGTCCTGGCGATGAGACTCCTCGACGACGGCCTCAGCCGCCGTGACCGCCTCCTGGCCGGAACCTGGTGGGCTGCCGTCATCGCGGCGCTCGCCGTCTACTCGGCGCACATCCTGTTCGGGGTGGGCACGGGGCCGGACGCCGCCGACCTGTTGGACGGCTGGCTCTACTCGGGCGTCGTCGTCGGAGCATCCCTCGGCATCCTCGCTCGCGCCGCGATCGTCACCCGACGAGCGCCTGGCCTGGGCGCTGATCGGCTCGGGGCTCCTCGCCTGGTCGGTCGGCGAGGTGTACTGGTGGCGGGTGATGGACGCGCTCGCCGAGCCGCCCTTCCCGTCGCTCGCGGACGCCCTGTACCTGGCGTTCTACCCGCTCGTCTACGCCGGTCTGATCCTTCTGCTGCGCGCCCGCGTGACGCACTTCCACACGAGCCAGTGGCTCGACGGCCTCGCCTCGGCCCTCGTGATCGGGGCCGCGGGGACCGCGATCCTCCTGCCGCCGGTCGTCGCGTCGGGCGAGGGCGACTTCGCCGCTGTGGCGACCAACCTCGCCTATCCGCTCGGCGATCTGCTGATCCTCGCCTTCGTGGCCGTGATCGCGGCGCTCACCGGGTGGCACCCGGGCCGCTCGGTCGGGCTGCTGGCGGCGGGCTGCGCGATCTTCGCGGCGGGGGACGTCGTCTTCCTCTACCGGGTCGCGACCGGTGCCGCGATCGAGCCGGGCGTCGCCGAGCTGCTTGGCCTGCCGCCATGGTGGTGATGGGCATCGGCCGCGCTGCAGACGCACGAGGCTGGCGCCCCCCGCGACGCTCGAGGGCTGGCGCCTGATGCTCCTGCCGGGCACGATCGCGATCGGCGCCCTCGCCGTACTCGTCCACAACCACTACGCCGGCGGCGGTGACGTGGCGCTCTGGCTCGCGGTCGGCGCGCTGGTGGTCGGCATGGTGCGCGCCGCGCTCACCTTCCGCGAGAACATCGCCCTTGCCGACAGCCACCGCCAGGCGGTGACCGATTCGCTCACCGGGCTGCCCAACCGGCGGCTCTTCAACGACCGCGTCGACCGCGCCATCGCGCGCGCCCGGCGCGAGGGCCTGCGCGTCGCCGTGATGATCATCGACCTCGACCGCTTCAAGGAGGTCAACGACACCCTCGGGCACCGCTCGGGCGATGTCCTGCTGCAGCGAGATCGCCGGCCGGCTCACCGCCGCCGTGCGCGAGAGCGACACCATCGCCCGCCTCGGCGGGGACGAGTTCGCGGTGCTGCTGCCGGAGGTCCGCGACGACGACGGCGGCCGCGTCGGTGGCCGCCGTGCTCGGCGCCGCGATCGCCGAGCCGATCCTGCTGGAGGGCCTGTCGCTCGACACCGAGGCGAGCATCGGCATCGCCCTCTACCCCGGCGACGGCGAGGACGTCGCGCAGCTGCTGCAGCGAGCCGACGTCGCGATGTACACCGCCAAGTCGGAGCACCTGGGCCACGCCTTCTACGGCGCCGAGCACGACAACTACAGCCCTGAGCGGCTGGCCCTGGTGGGCGAGCTGCGCCGCGCGATCGAGAACGACGAGCTGGTGCTGCACTACCAGCCGAAGGTCGACCTGGCGTCCGGCGGCCTCACCGGCGTCGAGGTGCTGATGCGCTGGCAGCACCCGCGAGCGCGGCCTGCTGCCGCCCGCCGACTTCGTGCCGCTCGCCGAGCACACGACGCTCATCAAGCCGCTCACGCTCCACGTCCTCAACCGGGCGCTCGCGCAGTGCCGGCGCTGGGACCTCGAGGGGCGCGAGCTGTCGGTGGCCGTCAACGTGTCGGCCCGCAACCTGCTCGACCCCGACTTCGCCGACGCCGTGCAGGCGTGCCTCGAGCTGGCCGGAGTGCCGGCCGAGCCGCCTGGAGCTGGAGATCACCGAGACGGTCCTGATGGCCAACCCGGCCCGGGCGCTCGAGGTGCTCCAGCGACTCAGCGACATGGGCATCGCCCTCTCGATCGACGACTTCGGCACCGGCTACTCGTCGCTCGACTACCTCAAGCGCCTGCCCGTCAACGTGCTGAAGATCGACAAGTCGTTCGTGCTGAACATGTCCACCGACCCGGCCGACGCGATGATCGTGCGCTCCACGATCGACCTCGCGCGCAACCTCGGGCTGCGGGTCGTGGCCGAGGGCATCGAGGACCAGTCGGCCTACGACATGCTGCGCAGCCTCGGCTGCCACACCGGCCAGGGCTTCCTGATGAGCCACCCCATGAGCGCGGCGGATCTCGAGGAGATGCTCGACGCGCCCTCGGTGCCCACGGCCCCCGGGGACGGCGCGCCCGCTACCGCCTGACGCGCACCGTGAGGCTCGCGCGATCGCGCAGGCCGTCGCCGATCAGGATCGGCCTGGATGCGATAGAGCCCGGGGCGGCTGTCGGTGGGAAGGCGCACCACGACGCCCGAGGCCGGGCCGACCAGCTTGCGGATGGCGCGCACCTTGCCGCCGCGGGCCGGCGTCATGGTCACCACGGCGTTGCCCGCCCGGCCCAGCACCACCTTCACCCGTCCGGTCCCGGCCGCGGTGAGCGTCAGCCCGCCGGGCGCGGGCACCGGGAAGTCGCCGCCGGTCACCGACACCGTCGGCGCGGCGCGGAAGGCGCGGTACTGGTCGACCCAGGCGCGGGCGGAGGCCGCGTCGCGCAGCCCGTAGGCGCCGGGGCCGCGCGCCAGCAGCTCGCGCCCGGCGGGGGTCGCGCGGACGCGCGACCAGAGCTCGGCCTGGCCGAGCCCGCCGTCGGCGCCGAGCATCGATGCGCAGCTCGCCGCGGCCGGCGGGCCAGCGGGCGAGCCAGCGGGTCGGGTGCGTGGCCATCTCGCGGGCCGGGAAGGGCGACATGTCGCCCCGGTAGGTCAGGAGGTAGGTCGCCCGGCCCGCGGCTGATCGCGTCGACCAGCCCGGCGAGCGGCGCGGGCAAGGCCCTGGCGCGGGATCGACGCGGCCGACGCGCTCCACGAACGACGGCGCGGCGTAGAAGATCACCCGGCGCGCGTCGGAGCCCAGGCTGTCGAGCGCCGCCGCGAGCGTCCGGGCGCCGGCGGGCGTCCACTGGGCGGGCGTGATCTCGTCCACCGCGACCAGGCCGCCGACGCCGCCCTCGCGCCAGCCGGCGCGCAGGATGGCGGCGATCCGCGCGGCGCCGGCGCCGGCCAGCTCGCGCCCGGTGACCTTCCCGACCGTGCGGGAGGCCGTCCAGCGCGAGTGGGGCACGGCCGGCGCCTGGCGCAGCGTGCCCCCTCCCAGACCCTGGTCGACGGCGACCGCGGGCTCCTCCATGCAGGTAGAGCAGCGAGCGCGTCGGCTCCGGCGGCCGCGCCGGCCCACGCGACCATGGCGCAGGTGGTCGCGGCCAGCGCGATCATGATCCGCCGGGCGGCGGATGGGGTGGTCCGGGGCACGAGGGGCATGGTTCCAGGCTCAGGAGCCGCCGCGCGGCCCTCCAACGGAACCCTTACATACGGTTGCGAATCGCCAGAGGTTCGGCGACCCCGCGGCTCGGGGTGTCAGAGGCCGCCGGGCTGCGCGACCCAGGCCCCGACGCCGCCGATGGCGGCGAGGGCCGAGAGCACCAGGATGCCCAGGGCGACCCCGGCGACGGCCATGCCCCGGCCCGTCAGGCGCTCCCCGGAGGAGCGGATGTCGCCGAGGGCCAGCACCCCGTAGGCGACCGCGATGCCCGAGGTGACGACGATCACCACGCCCAGGACGCCGAGCATCGCGGCGAGCCCGGCGGTGCGCGCCCGCTGCTGGGGCCCGGTGCGGGCCATCGTCGGCGGGGGCGCGGCGATCGCGACCATCCGGATCCCCACCAGGGTGACCACGATGCCGGTCATCGCCAGCCAGAACGATCCCACCAGCACGAGGCCCCCGGCGCGCATCGTGAGGTCGGCGTCCTCGGCGAAGTTGTCGGAGGTGCGGGCGACGATCACCAAGCAGCCCGGAGACGAGGGCGACGCCCGTGGCGAGGACGATGCCGAGCAGGTGGATCCAGAGGACCTCGCGCACCACCCCCACCAGGATCGCCAGGCAGGCGGTGACGGCGATCGCCGTCACCGAGATCCCGACCCCGGCGACGTAGGCGCCGGTACGCGGGTGCGCGGCCGGGCCGTCGACGAGATCGAACAGCGGGGCGAGGGCCATCAGGGCCGCGGCCAGGGCACCCAGGGCGAGCCCGCCGCGGATGGTCCTGATCGCGCGGGGCATCGAGGCGGCGGGCATCCGTCCGCGACCCTACCGGCCGTCCAGCAGGATGGTGCGGGGACGGATGCCCCCGCTGCCCACCTCGAGCACCCCGACGCTCGGGCGCATCGCCTCCGGGCCGAGCCGGCGGCGGAAGCTGCGCACCGCCCGGTCGTTGACCCCGGTCATCCCGGTGCCGCACCGGACGGCCCCCCTCGAGGCTGCCCCAGGGGCAGACGGCTCCGGGCGAGAAGAGCAGCGTGCCGCCCTCGCGCCGGCTGACGCGCTCGTGCCAGTGGCCGAACACCACGGCGTCGACCGGACCCATCCGGCGCAGCAGCATCCGGGTCATGCGCGCCCGGTAGGGCAGGGCGCGCCGCGCGGCGACCGAGGCCACCACCACCGAGGCGTCGATCAGGTGGTGGCGGTCGCCGTGGATCAGGCCGATGCGGTGGCCGCCCGCCACGACCACGGCGGTCTCGGGCAGGGCCAGGCCGTCGAGCCGGTCGTGGTCGCCGCGCACCGCCACCACCGGCGCCACCCGCTCGAGGTCGTGGAGCACCGACAGCACGCTGAGGTCGCCGGCGTGGAGGATCAGGTCGCAGCCCTCGAGCGCCTCCAGCACGCGCCTCGGGCAGGGCGTCGAGGTACTCGCCGACGTGCGTGTCGGCGACCACCCCGATGCGGGTCAGCTGCGGTACCGCCGCGCCTCCGCCGCCCGGGCGACGCCGAGGTCGATCAGCCGGCCGACCAGCTCCGGGTAGCCGATCCCGCGCGGCCTCCATCAGCGCGGGCGTAGACGCTCGTCGGGGTGAAGCCGGGCATCGTGTTCAGCTCGGAGAGCAGCACCTCGCCGGTGGCCTCCTCGACGAAGAAATCGACCCGCGCGAGGCCGGCGCAGTCGACGGCGGCGAACGCGCGCAGGGCGAGCTCCCGGGCACGCTCGGCCGTCGCCGCGGGCAGGTCGGCCGGCACCTGGAGCCGCGAGCGGCCGGGCACGTACTTGGTCTCGTAGTCGTACCACTCGCCCTCGAAGGTGATCTCGCCCACCGGGGAGGCGAGCGGCACGTCCCCGTCGAGCATCCCGACCTCGACCTCGCGGCCGGTGATCGCCCGCTCGAGGAGGGCCTTCGGGTCGTGGGCGAAGGCCAGCTCCAGCGCGGCGCCGAGGGCGGCCGCGTCGGGCACCGGGCTGATGCCGACGCTCGAGCCCAGGCGCGCGGGCTTGCAGAAGGCCGGGTAGCCCACGGCCTCGGCCACCCGGGCGCGGGCCGCCTCGGGCGCGCTCGCCCACTCGGCCGCCGTGACGACGCAGTGCTCGGGCGTGGGGATGCCGGCGTGCTCGAGGAACACCTTGAAGAGGGCCTTGTCCATCGCCACCGCCGAGGCGGCCACCCCGGCGCCGACATAGGGAACGCCGGCGGTCTCGAGGGCCCCCTGCACCGTCCCGTCCTCGCCGTGGGGTCCGTGGAGCACGGGGAAGACCACGTCGACCGCGCGCCCGGGTCCGCCGGCCAGCGAGGCGAGCCGGCCCGTGCCGTCGGCGCCGGGCACGATCGCCACCGGCTCGCCGTCGATGCTCCAGGCCGCCCTCGGAGGAGATCAGCACCGGGATCACCTCGTAGCGCGCCGCGTCGATCGCCGCGATCACGGCCGCGGCCGAGGCGAGGGAGACCTCGTGCTCGCTGCTGCGCCCGCCCATCAGCACCGCCAGGCGGCGTCCTCATCGGCGTCGTCGTCGGCGGAGGGGCGGGCACGCCGGAGGTCGTGGCCACCGGGCCGTTGCTGACGGTGATCACGACCCGTGTGTCGGGCGGCACTCCGTCGCCCTCGCCGGGCTCCTGGTCGATCACGATCCCCGCCGGCTCATCGGAGTCGGCCGTGTCGCTGGTCACGCGCAGGCCCGCCGCCTCGAGCGCGAGCCGCGCGTCCTCGGCCGACAGGCCGATCACGCCGGGCACCGAGACGTTGCTCGGCGCGACGGCCACGGTGAGCGTGACGAAGCTGCCCTTGGGCGCCTTGCCGCCGGCCGGGTCCTGCTCGATCACGATGCCCGCCGAGAAGTCGGTGGTCTCGCGGTTGGCGACCTTCACCCGCAAGCCGCGGCCGATCAGCGTCTGCTCGGCGGTCGCCCGGTCGAGCTGCGTGACGTTCGGGACATCGACCTCCTCGGCGCCGGACGACAGGACCAGCGTCACGCTGCTGCCGCGCGGGGCCTGGCTGAGTGCGGCCGGCTCGGTGCGGATCACGAGGCCCGCGTCGACGGTCTCGCTGGCCTCCTCACGGGTCGTCACCTCGAAGTTCTCGCGCTTCAGTTCGCTGGTGGCCGCCGCCTCCGTCTTGCCGGCGACGTCCGGCACCGTGGCGTCGCCGGGTCCACCGCTGACGCGCAGGGTGATCGTGTCGCCCTCCTTCGCCTCCGAGCCCACGGGGGGGTCGGTGTCGATCGCGTTCCCCTCCTCGACGGTGGCGTCCGTCACCGTGCTGACGATCGGCTGCAGGCCGGCGTCGGTCAGCGCCTTCTGGGCGGCCTCGGAGGTGAGCCCCACGACCGGCGGCACGATGACCGTCTTGCCGCCGCCTCCGCCCGACAGGAGCACGAAGGCCCCCGCCGCGACGGCGGCCAGCAGCAGGACGATGCCGGCGATGAGCGGCCAGCGCCGCCGCGCCGGCGGCTCGGCGGGGGGCGGCGGAGCCGACGCGCGTGGCGGCCGGCGGCGGCCCGAGCACCCGGGTGCGGCCCGTGTCGCCCCCGGCGCCCGCCGGGATGACGCGGGTGGTGCCGCCCGATCCGTCGAGGATGCCGCGCACCTCGGCGAGGGCGCGGCTCATCTCCTCGGCGGTGCGGTAGCGCTCGGAGGGGCGCTTGGCGAGAGCGCGCAGCACGACCGTCTCCAGCTCGCGCGGCACGCTCGGCTCCACGATGCGCGGCGACACCGGCTCGTCGGTGATCTGCTTCATCGCCACGGCCACCGGCGGGCCGCCGTCGAAGGGCACCCGGCCGGTGAGCATCTCGTAGAGGACGATGCCGACCGCGTAGCAGTCGCTCGCCGCGGTGACGTCGTCGCCGCGCGCCTGCTCGGGCGACAGGTACTGCGCCGTGCCGATCACCGAGCCGGCCTCGGTCATGTCGCTCTCGGCGCCCGCCCGGGCGATGCCGAAGTCGGTGACCTTCAGGTGGCCGTCCTCGGCCACCAGGACGTTCTGCGGCTTGACGTCGCGATGCACGACGTCGCGCTTGTGGGCCGCGCCGAGCGCGGCCAGGATCTGCTGGGCGTTGTCGATCGCCTCCAGCGGCGGCAGGGGCGCGCGCGCCCGGATCACCTGCTTGAGGTCGGGCCCCTTCAGGTACTCCATGACGATGTAGTAGCTGCCGTCGGCCTCGCCGCGGTCGTAGACGGCCACGATGTTGGGGTGGTTGAGGCCGGCCGCCGCCGAGGCCTCGCGGCGGAAGCGCTCCACGAACTGCGGGTCGGAGGCGTAGGGCTCCGAGAGCACCTTCACCGCCACCTTGCGGTCGAGCAGGCGGTCGTGGCCCAGGTAGACGCGCGCCATGCCGCCCGCCCCGAGCTGGCGCCCCAGCTCGTAGCGATCGCCGATCAGGTCTCCGGGCTCGAAGCTCATCGCGCCTCGATCGCCGCGCGCATGATGGCCGCGGCCACCGGTGCGGCCGCCCCGCCGCCGGTGAGCGACGTGTTCTCGATCACCACGGCCACGGCCACCACGGGGGCCTCGGCGGGCGCGAAGCCGATGAACCAGGCCTGGTTGACGTTCGCGTCGGCCGACTCGGCGGTGCCGGTCTTGCCGGCCACCGTGACGCCCGCGCTCGAGAGCGCCGCGCCGGTGCCGGTGCCGTCGCGCACCACGTTGGTCATCATCTCGGTGAGCTGCGGCGGCGTTCGCCTCGCTCATCACGCGCCCCATCTCCTGCGGCGCGCCCCGCTGCACCACCGCGCCGGCGCGGTCGGTGATGCGCTCCATCAGGCGCGGGGCCATCAGCACGCCGCGGTTGGCCACCGCCCCGGCCACCATCATCATCTGGAGCGGCGTCACCGTGAGCCGCTCCTGGCCGATGGCGATGCGCGCGGTGTCCTCGCCGTCCTCGTCGTTGGGCAGCACGGTGCCGCCGTCGCGCCGGCCCGAGACCAGCACCGAGTCGCCGGGCAGGTCGACCGGCGGCTTCTCGCCGAAGCCGTAGGCGGTCATCGTGCCGCCCAGCAGCTCGGGCCCGAGGGCGTCGCCGATCGAGGCGAAGGTGGTGTTGATCGAGTTGGTCAGGGCCGTGGTCAGCGTGTGCTCACCGTATTCCTCGCCGCCGAAGTTGCGGATCGGTCCTCCCGGCGTCGCGAAGGACCCGGTGTCGTCGAAGGTGGTGCTCGGGCGTGTACTCGACCGCTCTCGAGGGCCGCCGTGGCGGTGACCACCTTAAAGGTCGAGCCGGGCGGGTAGATGCCCTGGGTCGTGCGATTGATGAACGGCGACCCCTCCGTGGGGATCTGATCGAAGTCGGTCACGGCCTGCTGCAGGTCGAAGGTGGGCGACGAGGCCATGGCCAGGATCTGGCCCGGTGCGCGGGTCGAACGCCACGGCGGCGCCCGAGTTGCCGGCGAGGGCCTGCTCGGCGGCCAGCTGGACGCGGCTGTCGAGGCTGAGGCGCACGTCGGCCCCGCGCTTCTCCTTCAGGCTGAGCCGCTGGAGCAGCGGCTCGGTGCCGAAGCTGCCCGACAGATAGCGGTTGTAGGTGCTCTCGATGCCCGTCTTGCCGGCGCTGTCGGAGACGTAGCCGACGGCGTTCGCCGCCAGCGTGCCCTGCGGGTAGAGGCGCTCGAACACCCGCTGGCCCTTGATGCGCCGGGCGCGGCTGGCCGCGAGCACCTTGCCGTCGGCCGACAGGATCCGTCCGCGGTCGATCAGGCGCTCGGCCTGGGCGGTCTGGATGTTGCCCGGCCGGTCCCGCAGATCGCCGGCCGCGACCACCTGCCACCAGCCGAGCATCAGCACCAGCAGCCCGAAGCCGCCGGCGAGGGCCAGGTAGAGACGGCGGATGGACCGGTTCACGAGGCCCCCATCTCCCGTTCCATCTCCCGCTCGGCGGCGGCCTCGGCCTGGCGCCGCCGGCGCGCCGAGGGCGTGTTACCGGCCGTGGAGCGGTGGCTGATGATCAGCAGCAGCGCGACCAGCACGAAGTTGGTGACGACGCTCGATCCGCCGTAGCTCATGAACGGCAGCGTCACGCCCGTGAGCGGGATCAGCCGGGTGACGCCCCCGATGATGAGGATCGCCTGCAGGCCGATGGCCGCCGTGAGGCCGCCGGCCAGCAGCTTCGAGAAGCCGTCGTTGGCCGTGGCCGCGATCACGAACCCGCGCTGGATGAGCAGCAGGAAGCCGAGCAGGATGCCCACCCCGCCCACGTAGCCGAGCTCGCTCGCGACGGCCGAGAACATGAAGTCGGTCTCGAGCACGGGGATCACCGTCGAGCCGTCCTCGTTCACCAGGAAGGCCTTGCCGAGGCCCGGCCCGACCACCCCGCCCTGCGCCAGCGCGTAGAGCGACTGCACCAGCTGGAAGCCCTGCCCCTGCGCGTCGCCGAAGGGGTCGAGCCAGTTGTCGACCCGCTCCTGGATCCGCGGCACCACCGTGTAGACCAGCGCCGAGCCGATCACGAACAGCCCCAGGCCGAATCCCGTGTAGGCCACCCGGCCGGTGGCCAGGTAGATCATCGCGAGGAAGATCCCGAGGAAGAGCAGGGCGGTGCCGAAGTCGTTGAGGATCACGACCAGCGACAGACAGGCGGCCAGGAACAGGAGCACCGGCGCGAGCGCCGCGCCCGGCGGCACCGGCATGCGCATGATCCGGCGGGTCGGGATGGCCAGCAGCTCGCGCTTGTCGCGCAGGTAGGCCGCCAGGAACACCACCACCAGGACCTTCGCGACCTCGCCGAGCTGGATCGTCTGGCCGCCGCCGATCGAGATCCAGAGCTTGGCGCCGTTGATCCGGGTCCCGAAGACCATCGTGATCACCAGCAGGCCCACGCCGGCCAGGCCGATCAGGTACGTGTAGCCCTCCAGGACGCGGTGGTCGGGCAGCAGCAGCACCGTGGCGATGAACGCCGCGCCGCCGACGCCCACCCAGACGGCCTGGTCGGCCGCCAGAGCCGGGTTGATGCGCTCGAGCTCCACCAGCCCGATCGCCGACAGGACGCCCACGATGGGCAGCAGGAAGGGGTCGGCGTGCGGCGCCCGGAGCCGCAGCGCCACGTGCATCGCCACGAAGACGGCCAGCACGCCGATCGCCCCGGGCACCGGTCCGAGCTCCAGGGTGTCGGCGCGCGCGCTCGCCACGGAGGCGATGCCCAGGAAGCCCAGCAGGGCCGCCGGGATCAGGAATCCCAGCTCGCGGGTGCGGGCGGTCACGGAGCCGTCGTGGTCCCGGGCGTGGCCTCGGAGGTCGATGGCGTGGGGGCGGGCGTCTCGGGTGCCTCGATGACCGGGGGGTCGCTGACGCCGAAGCGCCACACCAGCTCGGCCGCGAGCTCCACCGCCTCGCCCTGGCCGCGGGCCGACGACGACAGCGCGCCCGGCCGGCCCTCGCGCACGGCGTCGACCGGCACGCCGGTGTCCTGCCACGCGACCGACAGGTCCTGGCCGAGCAGCGAGATCGGCAGCCCGTGGGCCACCAGCACGGTCTCGTCGGGTCCCGCCTCGACGGTGTAGGTGCGGCTCCCCACCCAGGCGACGCCGCCGACGACGGCGGCGAGGAGCACCACGATGCCGGTCAGCACCGGCACCGCGCGCGAGCGCCGCCGGCCGACCGGCTCGAGCACCTTCGCCGGGGGCGCGGGGGCACTGCCCGAGCGCGCCGCGCCGGCGTGCCCGTGGACGCCGCCGAGCACCCGCATCTCGCCGGTGGCCGGGCCGGCCGGCGCGGACGGGGCGAGGATCGGCGCCTCCACCGTGTCGCCGCTCGGCGCGGGGGCGCCGACGCCGACGCGGCCGAGCACCACCGTGACGTTGTCGACCCCGCCTGCCGCGTTGGCGCGGGCGACGAGCCCGCGGGCGGCCTCGGCGAGGGTGCCCGACCCGGCGAGCACCTCGGCGATGGCGGCCTCGGAGACGTACGAGGAGAGCCCGTCGCTGCACACCAGGACCACGTCGCCCTCGAGGAGGTCGGCCGACATCATGTCGGCGCTCACCTCGGCCTCCGCGCCCAGGGCGCGGGTGATGACGTTGCGGTGCGGGTGGTGCTCGGCCTCCTCGGCGGTGATGCTGCCGCGCCTCACCAGCTCGGCGACGACCGAGTGGTCCTCGGTCACCTGCGAGAGGGTCGAGCCCCGCCAGAGGTAGGCGCGCGAGTCGCCCACGTGCACCACGTCCAGACGCCCGTCGCGAAGGAGCGCGGCCGTCATCGTGGTGCCCATCCCGCTCTTGTCGGCGTCCTCGCGGGCCATGCGGCGGATCTCGCGGTTGGCCTCCTCGACGGCCGTGCGCACCTCGTCCACGCTCGCCGCGCCGTCGAGCCGCGCCACCGCGTCGACGGCGACCTGCGCGGCCACCTCGCCCGCCTTCGCGCCGCCCATCCCGTCGGCCACGGCGAGCAGCCCGGCCGTGGCGAGGGAGCGGTCCTCGTTGTGGTGGCGGACCCGTCCCGTGTCGGAGAGGTGCGCCACCTCGACCAGGGCGAGCGGGCCCTCCACGGTGTCCCCTCTACTCCTCGTAGCGCAGGGTGGTCTGGCCGATCCTCAGGGCGTCGTGGACCTTCAGCTGCGCATCGCTGTCCACGCGGCGGTCGTTGAGGAACGTCCCGTTGGTCGAGCCGAGGTCCTCCACGAAGTGGTAGGCGCCGCGCCGCAGGATGCGCGCGTGCATGTGGGAGACGAACTGGTCGCCGATCGACAGGTCGGCCGCCTCGGAGCGCCCGATCGTGATGCCGCCCTCGAGCGGGATCGTGTGGCCCACCTCGAGGGTGTCCGAGGCGTCCACGATCAGGCGCGGGTCGAGGTTGGACGACAGGTCGAGCCCGGGCTCGTCGGCCATGACGCCCTCCGTGCGGTCCTCGAAGAAGTTCCGCCCGTCCTCGCCGGCGGCGATCAGGGGCTCCTCGGTGTGCTGGGGGGTCTCGGGCAGCGGCGGCAGCGGCACGGCCACGACCGGGGGCTCCGGAGGCGCGTAGGCGGGGGGCTCGGGCACGGGTGCCGCGAAGGCCGGCGCCTCGGCCGCGGGGGCGGGCGACGGAGGCGGCTGCGCGAGGCGCAGCTGGCGGCTGGAGCTGCGCACCACCGACCACACGAAGGCGTACAGGAGGACGAGGAACACGACCTCGGCGACGATCAGCCCGGTCTCGCTCATCCCAGCTCCACCCGGATCTGCGTGGTACCGACCACGATCGTGTCGCCGTCGGCGAGGGCATGGCGCTTGACCAGCTGGCCGTTGACCTCGGTGCCGTTCGTGCTGCCCATGTCCACCAGGAAGTAGTCGAGGCCGATGTGGCGCACCTCGGCGTGCACCCGGCTGGCGTTCGGGTCGGGCACGACGACGTCGCAGTCGCGGCTGCGGCCCATCGTGGAGACGCGCTTGGAGAGCCGGCAGCGCGTGCTCCCCACGATCAGGGTCATGACCTCCTGGGTCAGCCCGGCGTCGCGCGCCTCGGCCGCCGAGATCACCTGCGTGCCGCTCACGCCCTCGAGCGCCTGGTGCGGCCGCGCGGGCGGGGGCACGACCACGGGGGCGGGGGGAGGCTCGGGAACGGCGACCGCCACCTCGGCGGGCTCGTCCGCGGCCGGAGCGGGCGCGGCCGGCGGGGCGTCGGCCATGCGGCAGGCGATGCCGAACTCGCCGGTGCGCAGGTCGGTGTCGGTCGCCAGCATCACCGTGGCCGGGGCGACCAGCGAGAGACCCGCGCCGCGGGCGTGCGCGTCCAGATACGAGCCGAGTTCGGCGACCAGCGACTTCTCATACGACGCGAAGCTCTCCCGGTCCTGGGGCGCCAGGTAGACGGTGTACTCGTTGGGCACGTAGACGCGGGAGACCGAGATCGTCTTGTGGTCCTCCATCTCGCGCGCCAGCTTGCGGGCCAGCTCGACCGGCTGGAGGCTGCTGCGGAATGCGCGGCGGAAGCCACGGTCGAAGAGGCCCTCGATCTTCTGCTCAATGTCGCGCAGGAGGCTCATACGATCGGACCGCGCAGAGTAGCGGACGCTCCCGGGGAGGGGCGGCGCCGCAGGCTGCGCCAGGGTCGGACGGCCCATCCGATCACCACGACGCCGGCCGGGATCGCCGCGCCGAGCGCCGACGCGACGTCGGCGGCGGTGGCCACCAGGACCGCGCCGAGGACGCCCACCCACAGGCTCGCGGCGATCACGCGCGGACCACCGGCGCGGGCGCGCAGCACCAGCGGCACGCACATCGCCGCCGCCACCAGCGCGAGCGCCTGGATCCCCGCCTCGGGGCGGTCGGCCAGCGGCTGCCAGAGCCGCTCGGCCACCGCCGTGGGCGAGTTCTCGCCGGCCAGGTCGCTCACGGCGGAGCCCGTGAACCCGCCCCCGGCCAGCAGTGAGTCGGCTCCGGCGCCGATCTGCCACGCCAGCGTGGCGGCGACGGCCGCGCAGGCGGTCCACAGCCGGGCCGGCCAGCGCGGCACCAGGCCGGCCAGCGCCGGGACCAGCAGGCCGAGGCCGGCGGCGAAGAGGGCCGGCCCGGCCGCCGCGGCGAGGGTCAGGCGCCCGAAGCGCCAGCCGCTCAACACGATGGCGAGGGCGATCGCCCCGAGGGCCACGGCCGCACCCGGGGCGCTCCGGCCCACCAGCAGGCCCCCCAGCCGCGATCGCCGCCAGCGCCGCGGCGCGGGGGCGCCAGGCGAACGCCAGGGCCGATCCGGCCACGGCGGCCGCCGCCACGACCGGCGAGGTCCAGTCGATCCCCTCGCCGCCGGCGGCGGGCGCGGCCCGGGTGAGGGCCACCGCGGCCAGCCCGGCACCGCCCGCCGCGCTCGCGATCGCCGGCAGCGCACGGGCCCCGCGCCGCCGCGCCGCGCGCACCCCCCCGCGCAGGGCGCTCAGGTCGTCGGCGAGGTCGGCCGCGGAGGGGCGCTGGGCCGGGTCGCGGCGCAGCCCGGAGTCGATCAGCCGCCGAAGCGCGGCCGGAAGGTCGGGCCGCTCGCGCTCCAGCGGCGGGATGCCCCCGGCCGCGGCCCGGCGGGCGGTCTCCGCCGGGTTCGGTGACGACACGGGGTTGATCCCGGTGAAGCCCTCGTAGAGCACGAGGCAGGCCGAGTAGACGTCGGCCTCGGGGCCGGCCACGTCGCCCACGGCCTGCTCGGGGGCCATGTAGGCGACCGTGCCCACCACGCCGCCGGTCATGGTCAGGCCGCTCTCGCCCGAGAGGCGGGCGACGCCGAAGTCGGACAGGCGGGCGCGGCCGTCGGGGCCGATCAGGATGTTCGCCGGCTTCACGTCGCGGTGCACGACGCCGCGCGCGTGCGCGTGGGCGAGCGCGGACAGGACGTCCTCGCCGATGCGCGCCACCGTCTGGTCGCCCGGCGCCTGCGGGGCGCGCAGCAGCTCCGACAGCGAGGGCCCCTCCACCAGCTCCCACACCAGGTAGAGGCACTCGCTGTCCTCGCCCCAGTCGCGCAGCGCCACGATGCGCGGGTGGTCGAGGCGGCCCGCGGCCCGCACCTCGGCGCGCACCCGGGGCGCGAGGTCGAGCTCGACCGGCACCACCTTCACGGCCACGATGTCGCCGCTCACGACGTCGTGGGCCCGGTGCACGACCGAGGTCGCGCCCCGGCCGATGGCCGGGCCGAGGACGTAGCGGCCGAGCACGCGGCGGTCGGCTGTGGCGCGCGAGGTCATGACCGGACATCTTCCACGAGCGCGGGTCCCATCCTTGCGGAGCCGGGTTGACCGGGTCGCCGTGGTACCATCGCGCACCCCTGGCGGGGAAGGAAAGCGTGGGCGAGTGGTGGAATTGGTAGACACGCTAGGTTCAGGACCTAGTGCTCGTAAGGGCTTGGGGGTTCGAGTCCCCCCTCGCCCACTTCCCTCCCGCCTCCTCCAGACGGTGCGGACAAACCTCATCCGACCACACCTCCCGACGTAGTCATGGCCGAGTTCGACGACGAGCGGCCCGACTTCGATGCCGTTTTCCGCGACCCGCCCGGCGGTGACGATTCCCGGGCCGCCCGCCGGCGTGCGCGCCGGGACGCGGACCTCGAGGACGTCGACGACTCCGGAGAGCACCGGGGAGGTGCCCCGGGCGCGCATGGGCGGGGGATCGCCTCCGCCGCCCGAGGATCCGCGCGGCGTCACCGACTTCGACGACGAGCCCGAGGCCGAGCCGCCCCCGCGGCGGTCATCGGACGGATCGCGCTCGTCGCGGTCGCGTCCGAGCACGGCCCGCTCCCGCGCCGGCGCCCGCCCGCCGCGCGCCCGCTCCGGCGGCTCGCGCGGGGGATCACGGGGCGGCGGGGCCGGGGGCGCGGCGGTGCTCCAGCAGCCGCGCGCGCGGCTGCTGCTCGGCGTCGCGTTCGCCGTCGTCCTGGTCATCGTGATCGCGCTGGTCGTCAAGGACTGCCAGCGCAGCCAGCTCGAGGACTCCTACACCCAGTACATCAACGGGGTGGCGCAGATCGTCTCCAAGTCGGCCGCCCAGGGCGCCGACCTGCGCAAGGTGATGGCCAACCCGCGCGGCGACAAGCCGCCGCAACTGAAGGCCAAGATCGCCACGATCGCCAAGGAGGCCCGGGCGCTCGCCGACCAGGCCGACGACCTCGATCCCCCCGGCTCGCTGTCGAGCCCGCAGCGGAGCCTGGTGGCAGGCGTGCTCGAGTACCGGGTGATCGGCCTGGAGAAGCTGGCCGAGAACCTGCCGGCGCTCCTCCAGGGGACCGACCAGCAGACCAAGGCCTCGGGCATCGCCCAGGTGATGAAGCGCTTCCTCGCGAGCGACGTGATCTACGAGGACTCGTTCGTCGGCCCGGCCACGCAGGCGCTCAAGGACGACGACATCACCGGCATCAAGGTGCCCCCGCTGGCGGCGTTCCTGCCGAACGCGGCGCTCGCCTCGCCCGAGGGCGCCAAGACCCTGATCCCCGACCTCCAGCGACGCGTCTCGACCAGCGGGGACACCGGCGACACCTCGTCGGGCAACCTGCGCGGCATGTCGCTCGAATCGACCGTCGCCACGCCCTCGGACACCCGGCTCACGCCCGGTGAGACCGCGAGCGTCCAGTCGACCGAGCTCCTCAAGTGGAAGGTCACCGTGAAGAACGGCGGCGACTTCGACGAGAGCAACGTGATCGTGAAGGCGTCCTTCTCCTACCCGGACAACCCGAACGACGTCGAGACGCGTGAGGTGTCGATCCCGACGATCGCCTCGGGTGACAGCACCTCGGTCGAGCTGCCGGGGCCGTCGTCGGAGAAGGTGGTCTTCGGCGACCAGGGCACCCTCAAGATCGAGGTCGTGCCCGTCACCGGGGAGACCAGGGTCGACAACAACTCGGCCGAGTACCCGGTCAAGATCACGATCTGATGTCGAATGAGTTGTGGGCCGCGGTGGCCGCCGGGGCCGTCGGCGCCCTGGCGCTGGGCGGGTGCATCGCGCTCTGGATCGCCCTGCGCCGGCTGCGCGGGGCGCAGAAGGTGCTCCTGCCCGACGGCACGACCGAGGGCCTGATCGACCGCCAGGCCACGCTCCAGCGCGCCATGGCGCGGCTCGAGGAGGGGCTGCGCGACCTCGAGAGCCTGGTGGAGCGCCAGGGCGAGGTCACCGAGAAGAGCCTGCGCACCTCGCTGCGCTTCCAGGGCATGGTGCGCTACGACGCCTACCGCGACATGGGCGGCAGCCAGTCGTGGTCGATCGCCCTGCTCGACGGCAACCAGAGCGGCGCCGTCGTGACCTCGCTGCACGCCCGCGACCACGCCCGCGTCTACCTCAAGGAGCTCGTCGAGGGCGCTCCCGGCCAGCGGCTCTCGCCCGAGGAGGAGAAGGCCGTGTCGCTCGCGATCGGCGAGCCCCCCCGGCCCCCCCGGGTGCCGGCCCCGCCCGCCGAAGCGCCCGAAGCCCCGTCAGCCCTCAGCGGGTCGGCGGGCGACCAGCCCACCGGCGAGTTCGCGACCGAACCCGGCCCGCCCGAGCCCGGCGCGTGAGGGTCGGCTATCTGGGCCCGCCGGGCACCTTCTGCGAGGAGGCGCTGCTCGAGCTGATGGGCGCCGACCCCCAGCTCGAGGAGGTCCCCTTCCCGACCGTCATCGACTGCTTCCGGGCGGTGCGCGGCGGCGAGGTGCCGATGGCGCTCGTGCCGATCGAGAACACCATCGAGGGGTCGGTCAACCAGACCCTCGACCAGCTCGCCCTCGGCGGCGGCATCCAGGTGCGGGGCGAGGTGATCCTGCCCATCAGGCACCACCTGATCGCCGGAGCCCCGGTGGCGCCCGGCGACATCGCGCGCGTGCTGTCCCACCCCCACGCCACCGCGCAGTGCCAGACCTTCCTGAGGGCCGAGGCGCCGGGGGCCGAGATCGTCGCCACCAACTCGACGGCCGACGCCGTGCGGATCGTGTGCACCGGCTCCGAGCCCGCCTCCGCGGCCATCGGCACGCTGCGCGCGGCCGAGCTCTACGGCGGGCACCTCCTCGCCCGGGACATCGCCGACGCCGGCGACAACTCGACCAGGTTCATCCTCATCTCCACCGAGAAGGCCGAGGCCCTCGGCCCGGGGGCGTTCCGCACCTCGATCATCTGCGCACCGATGCGCGACCGTCCCGGCGCGCTCCTGTCGATCCTGCAGGAGTTCGCCCTGCGGGCGGTCAACCTGACCAAGCTCGAGAGCCGCCCCACCAAGACCGGCCTCGGCCGCTACATGTTCTTCATCGACATCGAGGGCAGCCGCGACCGCGATCTGCCGGTCGCCTCGGCGATCACGGCCCTCGAGGAGCAGGGCGCCACCCGTGTCACATTCCTCGGGTCCTACCGCGCCGCGGGCGGTCCAGGCTAGAATCCCCCCGGGCTCGGGGTGAGAGACGGCAGCCCAGCGAAGCCGGTCCCTCTCACCCATGCGGATCCCGAGGAGCCATGGCGCAGCAGGTCCTCGTCCTCAACGCGACCTACGAGCCCATCAACGTGTGCTCGCTCCAGCGCGCGGTGGTGCTGGTGCTCAAGGACAAGGCCGAGGTGCTCGAGCGCGCCGCCCGTCAGCTGCGCAGCGCCACGGCGGCGCACGCCTCGCCCCTGGTGATCCGCCTGCGCTACTTCGTGCGCGTGCCCCGGCACGAGTCGCGCAAGATCTCCCGCCGCGCCGTCTTCGCCCGCGACGGCTACGAGTGCCAGTACTGCGGCGCCGGATCGCACCTGACCATGGACCACGTCATCCCGCGCTCCCGCGGCGGCCGCTCGTCGTGGGAGAACGTCGTGACCTCGTGCGCGCCGTGCAACCTGCGAAAGGGCAACCGCCTGCCCGCCGAGATCGACATGCACCCGAGGAGCGTGCCGCGGCCGCCGCGGCCGGATGTCTTCATCGCGGTCGCCGCCCCGCGGCAACCGAACGCCTGGCTGCCGTACCTGGCGAAGGCCGGCTGACGGGAGTCCTCCGCCGGGGGCGGCATTGCCTGGCGTTATCCTGAGTGCCACGCCCTCGTAGCTCAGTGGATAGAGCACAGGTTTCCTAAACCTGGTGTCGCAAGTTCGATTCTTGCCGGGGGCATTCCGTAGCGGCCGTTGTGGCGGGCGCGAGCCGGATGCCAGTCGGTCGCTTCATGGTGGCGAACGCCGTCGGCGCGACCGCATGGGCCGGCGTCACCGATTCCCTTGTCTGGTGGCCCGGGCGGCGCGGGTGTCGCGCTGGTGAGCGGCTTGCGGGAGGCTCAGCGACACCCTCCGCGGTGAGCTGAGCCGCTTCTCCCACAGCCGCCGTACGGAGCGAACCCCGCCCTCGTGCAACACCGAGGCCTGAGCTCCGCCGCAGCGAGCAGGTTGCCTCTCATTCCCCTCTCACCTGGTGCGCCTAGCTTCCGCCCGACGAGAAGGAGGTGGGGCATGAGGTCTTTTCGCGGAGCGCAGGGCGGTTCACGGCGGCGGGTCGTGGGGTGGACGGTGGCGCTGGCCGTCGTGGCGGTCGGCGGGGCGCTCGCGCTCTGGTCGGGGCGCGGAGGCTCCACGCCGCAGGCCGCCGCCCCGATCGTCACCGCGAGCCGCGGCGACGTCACGGCCACCGTGGGGGGGTCGGGCGCATCAGCCTGGCGGGGACGCCGGTCGAGGTGCCGGCGGCCGGGGGTGGCTCAGGCGCGCGGGCGGCATCCGCGAACGCGGTCTACGCGCGGGCCACCGGGCACGTCCGTCGGCTCCTGGTGGCCCCCAACGAGCGCGTCAGCCTCGGTCAACTGATCGCGGAGGTCGATGACGGCGGCGTGGCCGCGGCGGCGCTCGCCCAAGCCGAGGGCGACTACGCGGCCGCAGTTCTCGAGGCCCAGGCGGACGCCGGGGCGGCCGAGGTCGACGCGACCCGGGCCGCGGCCGACCTCGAGACCCTTCGCGGCGGCACGCCCGCCGCCCGCTCCCGGGCGCTCCAGATCGCGCGGCGGAACCTTGCTCTCGCCCGCGCTCGGCTGACGAGCGCGCTGGCCCCCGCCCCGGCGGCCGACGCCGGCGCTGCCCGGGCGGAGCTGGCGCGCGCCGAGGCCGATCTTGCGGCCCTGCGTTCGTCGCCGGCGTCCTCGCCCGAGGCGCTGGCAGCCGCCCAGCAGGCGGTGAGCGTCGCCGAGCAGCGGATCGCGGCCCTGCGGGCGCCGGCGAGCCCCACCGCCGTGGGCGCGGCGGAGGCGGACGTGCGCGGGGCCGAGGCCGATCTGGTTGACGTTGAGGCCCGCACTCCGCCGGCCACCACGGGTGAGGTCGAAACGGCCAGGCAGGCGCTCGCCGCCGCGCACGCCGCCCTCGCGACGCTGACCGCTCCGCCCGACCCCGTCGAGCTGGCCGCGGCCCAGCTCGACCTCGACAGGGCGCGCGCCGATCTCGCCGCGCTGACGCGGCCGCCGTCCACGTCGCCGCAGGCACTCGCCGCTGCCCAGCAGGCCCTGGACGCCGCCCAGCTGAAGCTCCGGACCGTCCTCGCGGGGTCCGGACCGGCCGAGCGCAGCTCCGCCCGCCTCGAGGTCGAGCGGGCCGAAGCGGAGCTCCGCGCGCTCGAGAGCGGGCCGAGCTCCACCGCCCTGGCCGCGGCGGGCGCGGCGAGGGACGCGTCCACCACCCGGCTCGCCTTCGTCCGCTCCCGCCCGAAGGTGATGGCGACCCAGGCGCTGCTCGCCTCCGCGCGGGCGGCGGCCGGCAGGCTCGAGGTGAGGGCGCTTGAGGCGGGAACGGTCACGGCCCTCCTCACGGCTCCCGGCGCCCCGGTCGATCCCTCGACTCCGATCGCCACGGTGGCCGACCTCGAGCACCTTCTGGCGAGCGTCGACCTCAGCGAGTTCGACGTGGCGCAGGTTCGCCGGGGCCAGCGGGCGATCGTGAGCGTCGATGCCCTTGACGGTCGGCGCGCGCCCGGCAGGGTGCGGTTCGTCGCCCTGACCGGAAGCGATGCGGGAGGGGTGGTGAGCTTTCCGGTGCAGGTCGCGATCGCTCAGGCGAAGGGGCTGCGGGCCGGGCTCAACGCCAGCGTGCGGATCATCCTCGCCCAGCGCAAGGACGTGGTGCGGGTGCCGCTGGAGGCCGTGTCCACGGATTCGAACGACGAATCGGTCGTAACGGTCGTGGACGGCTCCGGCCGCCAGACCACCCGCACGGTGACGGTGGGCCTCGAGGATGCGAAGAACGTCGAGATCCTCACCGGGCTGAGGGCCGGCGAGCGGGTCGCGCTGTCGGTCGAGCAGGGCGGCGGGCCGTGAGTCAGGCCGCCGGCACGAGCATCATCACGCTCGCCGGCGTGACGAAGTCCTACCGAACCGGCCCCGTCGTCGTGGAGGCGTTGCGGGACGTCGGCTTCGCCGTCTGCGAGGGCGAGTTCGTCGCGATCATGGGCGCATCGGGGTCGGGCAAGACCACCCTGCTCGGGATCCTCGGTTGCCTCGATCGGCCGACCACGGGCAGCTACCGGCTGGTCGGCGAGGAGATGTCCACCCTCCACGAGGTGGGCCGCGCCCGGGTGCGCGGCCGGCGGATCGGCTTCGTCTTCCAGGCCTACAACCTGTTGGCGCGCTCGAGCGCGTATCGGAACGTCGAGCTGCCGATGGTCTACGCGGGCATCCCGGCGCGCGAGCGCCGGGACCGGGTGCTCGCGGCGCTGGCCGAGGTGGGGTTGGCGGACCGGGTCGACCACCTGCCCACCCAGCTCTCCGGCGGTCAGCAGCAGCGGGTCGCGATCGCTCGGGCGCTGGTCGTGCGCCCGAGCGTGCTCCTCGCCGATGAGCCCACTGGCAACCTCGACTCGACGAGCGCCGAGGAGGTGCTCGGGATCCTCGCGCGGGTCCACCGGGGTGGGGCCACGATCGTGCTGGTGACGCATTCCGAGGACGTCGCCGCGCGCGCGACGCGGGTGATCCGGTTCGCCGACGGGCGGATCGTCTCCGACGAGCCGACAGGAGCCTCGTGACGACGCTGCTCGAACAGGTGCGGATCGCCCTCGCCTCCCTGCGCGCCAACTGGTTCCGCGGCGCTCTGACCGCGCTGGGGGTGGTGATCGGGGTGGGCTCCCTGGTGGCCGTCACGGCGGTGAGCGCCGGCGCCCAGAAGGAGGTCGCCGACAGCATCCGCCGCCTCGGCTCGAATGTGATCCTCGTCGATGGCGAGCTCATAACGATCGGGACGCAGCTGACGACCTCCGACCGCACGATCACCCCCCAGGACGTGGCCGCGATCGCCAAGCTGCCGATGGTCGACGCCGTCGCCCCCCACCAGGACATCGAGGGCCTCACCGTGTCGTCGGGCCGCAACACGACGACCACGCGCCTGTTCGGGATCACCCCCGTCTACGAGGACATCTACAACCAGTCCGCCGGCCACGGGCGCCTGCTGTCCCGTGCCGACGTCGGCTTCGGGCGCAGCGTGATGGTCCTCGGTCTGGTGCCCCGCCAGCGGCTCTTCCCCGGGGAGGACCCGATCGGAAAGACCGTGAGGGTGGGAAGCCATGAGTTCCAGGTCGTGGGCGTCCAGTCGCGCAAGGCCAAGCTCGGCGGCGAGAGCCTCGACGACCGGATCTTCGTGCCCCTCCCGCTGGTCACGCGCGTGCTGCTCGGTGGGGCCAACACCAAGAGCGTCGGCGTGCGGGTGCGCACCGAGGCCGACATCGAGCCGGCCATGGACGAGATCGAGGGCCTGCTGCGCGAGCAGCATCGCCTCCCGGAATCCTATGCCGACGACTTCTCGACCGAGGATCAGGCCGAGTTGGTCAAGGAGGCCCAGCGCGCCACTGGGACCTTCCGGGCCCTGACTTTCGCCCTCGGCGGCATCGCCCTGCTCGTCGGAGGGGTCGGGATCATGAACATGATGCTCGTCTCGGTGAACGAGCGCACCCGCGAGATCGGGATCCGCAAGTCGGTGGGCGCGACGCCGGGGATGGTGCAGGCGCAGTTCCTCATCGAGGCGCTCGTGCTGAGCACGCTGAGCGGGCTGGTGGGAGTGATCACGGGTGTGCTTGCGACCCGCCTGATCGGCTCGGCAGCCGGGTGGCGGGTGGCGGTGAGCACGCCTTCGCTCGTCACCGCGTTCTCGGTCGCCCTCGGGATCGGGCTCTTCTTCGGCTACTACCCGGCGCGCCGGGCTGCCCGGCTCGATCCCATCGTTGCCCTGAGGTACGAGTAGACGATCAGCGCGGGCGCACGGCTCCGACGTAGCCGGGGTACGTGCGCAGGTCGCTCACCTTGACGACGTCGCCCGTGTGCGGGGCGTGGACGAAGAGGCCGGCACCCAGGTAGATGCCCATGTGCCCGAGGTCGTGGAAGAAGACCAGGTCGCCCGCGAGCAGGTCCTCACGCGGCACCTTCGGGAACGCGTTCCAGATCGAGAGCGTGTAGTGCGGGACGTCCACCCCGATCTGCGCGTAGGCGTATGAGGCCAGCCCGCTGCAATCGAAGCCCGTCGGGCCGGCGCCACCCCAGACGTAGGGAACGCCGAGGTGCTGGATCGCGATGCGGGCCGCGGTCACGTTGCCCGCCTCCGACCGTGCCGCCCCTGCCGTGGCGGCGAGACCGGCCGGTACCCTCGTTGACCCGAGACCGTCGGGGACGGACGAGGCGTTCGCGCCTGCCGCGCTCAGTGCCCAGAGCGCCGCGACGGTCGCGGTGGTGGCTCCCACGGTTCTGCGGCTTCTCATCTCGATCCTCCCCCGGACGCCAATGGGGCTCGTTCTACGGGCGGTGGATGAGGTAGCCGTGAGAGCGTTCGGAGCGCCTGGTGTCGTTCTCATCGTCTTCTCACCTCGCTGCGATCGACTTGCAGACAGCTCGAGAACCGAGAGGCGAAGGAGGCTGGAAGATGAAGCGGCGCGCAAAGGTCACCCTCGGCGGGGCGGCGGTCCTCGTGGTCGTCGGGGTCGGGTCGGCGATGGGGATCGCGGCGGCGGGCGGCGGTGGCGAGCAGGCGCTCACCGGGGCCACCCGCGAGAAGGCCGTGGCGTCGGCGCTCGCCCACACCGGGGGCGGCACCGTGACGGAGACCGAGATTGGCGACGACGGCAGCGTCTACGAGGTCGAGGTCCGTCGGGCCGACGGCTCGCAGGTCGAGGTGCATCTCAACCGGGACTTCAACGTCGCCGGGAGCTCGGCGGATGACGACGGACCCAACGACGAGGACGGGGGCGGCGCCGACGACAGGTAGGCGGTCGGGCGGGGCGCGACTCACGACCTCGCCCGCCCGCGCTCCAGCCCGGCGAGTAGGTGAGCGTGCGAGTCGCCCGCAAGCGGATCCACAGGAGCCGGCTCCGGAAGGGGCGGCCCCTCGGCGGCCCGCCAGATCCGCAGCACCGCCGACTGGCTGAGCCCGAGCTCAGACGCCGGCGAACGCGTCGAACCAGTGAGACCACGACCACCGCTCCGCATCGCAGGGGCGGATCCCCCTTGCTGCGAGCGGAGATCCGATCCACCCGGGCCGGACGGCCACCCGGCGCGGCCCCGCGCAGCCCGGTGGGCGTAGCCCGAGAGCTTGACGTCGGGCTCCGCCGCGCCGATGGACACACGAGGCATGTCTTCGGCATGGAGGCCGGGATGCAGGCGGGACGGGCGACGCCCGGCAAGCGGGCGGAGGAGATCGTGGCTGTCGCCGCGCGGCTCGGCGGCGCGCCCGACCTCGGCGCGACCCTGCAGGGCATCGCCGCCGCCGCGCGGAGCGCCCTCACGGCCGATCGGGCCACCTGCTACGTCCACGACCTCGAGGCCCGGGTGGTCTCGGCCGTCTACTCCACCGAGGAGGACCCGGCGCGCCGGGCCTTCCTGGAGCGGTCGCTCGGGATGGGGACGGCCCGCCTGCCGATCCTGCGCCTCCAGCTCGCCCAGAGCGACCCCCTGCTGACGATCGAGGACATCGGCGACGATCCGGAGGTGCCCCCGGCGCTCGCCGGGCTGCTGGGCGCGGGGGCGCTGCTGGGGCTGCGGCTCGAGCACCAGTCGGTGTCCGGCGACGGGACGCCGGGGCTGCTGGGCACCCTCTACTGCAGCTATTCGCGCCCGCGCCGGTTCTCCGAGGCCGAGCGACAGGCTGCCCGCGGCCTCGCCAACCTCGCGAGCCTCGCGCTCGCCAACGCCCGTCTGCAGGCCGAGACCGCCGAGGCACTCGACGAGAACCGCGCCATGGCCGCCGAGCAGGCGTCGCTGCGGCGGGTGGCGACCGGCGTGGCCGGCGAGACCTCCCCCGACGAGGTCTTCGGCCAGGCCGCTGAGGAGGTCGCGGTGCTCCTGGGCGTGGAGGAGGCGATCGTCACCCGTTTCGGCCCCGACGGGGCGACGGTCGTCGGGACCCACGGCGAGCACTCCCAGCTGGGGGAATGCCTGCCGACCGTCGGCGGCGGCGCGCTCGCCCAGGTCGCCCGGACCGGCGCGCCGGCCGAGATCAGGGACTACACGGCCCTCGAGCCGGGCTCGCCCCTCCGCGCCCACGCCCTCGCCCACGGATACCGGGCGAGTGTCGCCGCGCCGGTGACCGCCGCCGGGCAGCTCTGGGGGGCGCTGCTGGCCACCACCAAGCGCGACGGCGGCCTGGCGGGCGACGCCCCGGCACGCCTGGGCCGCTTCGCCGAGCTCGTCGCGCTGGCGATCGCGAACGCAGAGGCCCGCCGCCGGTTGGTCGCCCAGGCCGCCAGCGATCCGCTCACCGGCCTGGCGAACCACCGCGCCTTCTTCGAGCGGCTCAACGCCGACGTCGCGCGCGCCCGCCGCCACGGCAGCCCGCTCAGCCTCGTGATGATCGATCTCGACCACTTCAAGCACATCAACGACACGTTCGGCCATCCGATCGGCGACCGCGTGCTGGTGGAGGTGGGCGAGCGCCTCGGGTCCCTCGCGCGCGAAGCCGACACGCTCGCGCGCATCGGCGGCGAGGAGTTCGCCTGGCTGCTGCCCGAGAGCGACGGCCCGGCGGCGTTGAACGCGGCCCAGCGTGCCCGCCAGGCGATCGCCGGCGCGCCGTTCCCCGAGGCGGGGCGCCTCACCACGTCGGCCGGTGTGGCGCAGCTCGCCGATGGAGCGAGCGTCAACGACCTCGTGCGGGCGGCCGACGCCGCCCTCTACCGGGCCAAGGCCCAGGGCCGCAATGCCTGCGCGCTCCACGTGGCCGGGGAGGATCCGGCGGTCGAGGCCGGCGGCGGAGGGGTCCCCGGGAGCCTCACCCCGAGCATCGAGCGCCTGCTGGCGCTGGCCCGGGACCAGCTCGGCCTGGAGCTGGCCGCCATCGGTGAGTTCGAGGCCGGCCATGTGGTCTGGCGCTACCTCGACGGCGAGGGCGCGGCCTTCGGGATGGAGGCCGGGGGGCGGATCCCGCTCGAGGAGAGCTTCTGCCAGGGGGTCGTCGAGGGTCGCCTCCCGGAGCTGATCCGGGACGCCGCCGCCGACGACCGTGTGCGCCACCTCCCGATCACCGCGGCGGCGGGCGTGGGTGCCTACCTCGGGGTGCCCATAACGCTGCCCGACGGCGGTCTCTACGGCATGCTCTGCTGCCTGAGCCCGCGACCGGCGCCGGATCTGGGCGAGGGGGACGTCCGCCTTCTGCGGATGGTGGCCGGGATGCTGGGTGAGGAGTTCGGACACGGGCAGCGGCGCACCGCCGAGCAGCGCGATCACCGCGAGCGCGTCCTGCGGGTGCTCGCGGGCGCGGGCCTCGAGGCGGTGCTCCAGCCGATCGTCGAGCTCGCCGGGGGGAGGGTCGTCGGGGCCGAGGCGCTCAGCCGCTTCTCATTGGATCCGGCCCGTAGGGTCGAGGCCTGGTTCAGCGAGGCCGCGTCCGTCGGGTTGGGCGTGGAGCTGGAGCTCGCGGCGATCGGCGTGGCGCTCGGGCGCCTGCCGGATCTGCCGGCGCGCGCGCGCCTGTGCCTCAACGTCTCCCCGGCGACCCTGCTGGCGCCGGCCCTCGCCGACCTGCTCTCCACCGCGCCCGGCGACCGGCTGGCGCTGGAGCTGACCGAGCACGTGCCGGTCGACGACTACGCCAGCCTCGCGGACGCCCTCGCCCGCCATCGCTCCCGTGGCGTGCAGCTCATGATCGACGACGCCGGCGCCGGCTTCGCGAGCCTGCGCCACGTGCTCGGCCTGCGTCCCGACGCGATCAAGCTCGACCTGTCGCTCACACGCGACATCGACGTCGACCCGATGCGGCAGGCCCTGGCCGCATCCCTGGTGACCTTCGCGGGCCGGATCGGCGCCATCATCGTCGCCGAGGGCATCGAGACGCACGCGGCCCTGGAGACCCTGACCTCCTTGGGCGTCACCCACGGTCAGGGCTACCACCTCGCGCGCCCCTCCCACGGGCCGCTCCCCGCGTGGGTCTCGCTCGGGGAGCCGACCGCTGCGACCGCTCCGGCGCGGTAGGGCCCTTGGCGGGCGGGGCGGCCGGTGACCGGGTACGCCGCCTCCGCAGACGCGGCGGAGTAACGTCGCAACCATGAGCGGAGTCCGCCGCCGGATCGCGCCGGCCATCGTCGCGATGGTCCTCGCGGCCGCGCCGCCGCCGCCGCCTCCGCCGCCGCCCCGGCCCTGCCAGAGGAGACCGGCACGATCCACACGGTGGCCGGCACCGGCCTCTTCGTGGGGAACCAGGTCACCTTCCGCGCCCCCCTCGGCGACGGGGGCCCGGCCGGGGTGGCCCCGCTCGACTTCCCCACCGGCGTCGCGGCCACGCCCGACGGCGGCTTCCTCGTCTCCGATCAGTACGCCAACCGCATCCGGCGCGTGTCGCCACTCGGGATCATCACCACCGTGGCCGGCACCGGGCGTGAGGGTTTCTCGGGCGACGGGGGCCCCGCCACCGCGGCGCGCATCGACCACCCCTCGGGGGTGGCGGCCCTGCCCGACGGCGCGATCGCGATCGCCGACCAGCGCAACGGCCGCATCCGGCTCGTCGACACGGCGGGGATCATCTCGACGCTCGCCGTCGTCCGCTGGCCCGACGGGGTGGCCGCCGCCGCGGACGGCGGCGTCCTGGTGGCCGAGGGGCTCGCCAACCGGGTGCTGCACGTGAGCCGCGCCGGCGTCGTACGCGTGGTCGCGGGCGAGGGCTCGCGCGGCTTCTCCGGCGACGGTGGCCCGGCGACCGCGGCGCGGCTCTCGCGCCCGGCCGACGTCGCGAGCGCCACCGACGGCGCCGTGCTGATCGCCGACGGCACGAACCGCGTGCGCCGGGTGGGCACCGACGGGATCATCACCACGGTCGCCGGCGACGGGTCGGGCCGGGCCGGCGGGGATGGCGGGCCGGCGACGGCGGCCGGTGTGCCCCGGCCCGCAGGCATCGCCGCGACGCCCGACGGCGGGTTGCTGATCGCGAGCGTCAATCAGATCCGGCGCGTCCGCCCCGACGGAATCATCGTGACTGTGGCCGGTACCGGACGCGGCAACATCTCGGGCGACGCGGGGCCGGCGCTGCGCGCGACCCTCTGGAAGCCGGGTGGCGTCGCCGCCGCCGCCGGGGGCGGCATCCTGATCGCCGACACCTTCTCCAATCGGATCCGCTTCGTCGCGAGCGCGCTGCCCGCGGCCTCGGTGACTCCTCCCGCACCGCGGCTGCTCGCCGTCTCGTTCCGCCGGCCGATCCAGCGGGGGGAGGCCGGGGTCGTCACCCATCTGCGCGTCGCCTGCCCGCCCCGGGCGGTGGCCGTCCACCTCGCGCTCGACGCGGGAGCCCGCGTGAGCCTCGCGGTGACGCGGGCCGGCCGCCGGGTGGCCCTGGTCCGCGCGCGGCTCGCGCCGGGCCCCCACGTCCTGCGGTTCCGGGTCGCGGGCACCGGCGAGCACCGCCTGCGCCTGAGCGCCCAGGCGGCCGGCCGGATCGCCGTCGACCAGGCCCAGCTCACCGTCAACCGCTGCCCGGCCCGCCGGGCGCTCGCGGTGGTCGCCGGCTGACGCGCGAGCCCGCCGCTCAGCCGGCGGCGCCCACCGTCTCGCGGAGGGGCCGGAAGTCGAGCTCGGTGGTGATGTCGATGGCCGCGGCCACCGATCGCGCGTTGGGGCAGTGGGCGGCGTGGTGGGCGTTGGCGCGCTCGGCGGCCGCGCGCGTGTCCTCGGGCGCGTGCAGCGTGTACCGCACGACGATCGAGCGCAGCCGCAGCACGCCGTCCGGATCGACCACGACCTCCCCCAGCGCGTCCGCGGTCAGCCGGTCGCCGGCGCTGTCGATCCCGCGCGCCTTGAGGGCGCCGCCGAAGGTCCCGATCAGGCAGCCCGCGACCGAGGCGACGAGGTAGTCGAGGGTCCCCGGGTGCTCGGGCACCGAGCCGGGCGCGAACCCGTAGTGCTCGCCCTGCCAGCCGGGCGTCCCGAAGGTCACCTCGTCGCCGGTCATCTCGAGCACCGCCTTGCGGATCGGGGGGCGCTCACGGGTGAGGCGCACGCGCACCTCGTGGGTGGTCTCGTCGGCCATCTCATCCTCCGGGAATGGTCGGGTTCGGGCCGAACCTACAATCGCGCCCCGTCGCGGGTTGACTGGGGCCGTGCCCGGCGTCACGGCATGTGCGGATTGCGACCGGCGCCCCGGCGGTGCCCGAGGGGTCGCATCCGGGCCCAACGTGGCGATACTGAGTGCGTGGAGACGACACCCTCGGATCACCGCGTGGTCATCGTCGGCGGCGGCTTCGGCGGCCTCCAGGTGGCTCAGAAGCTGCGCCGCGCGCCGGTGGCGCTGACGCTGGTCGACCGCCGCAACTTCCACCTCTTCCAGCCGCTGCTCTACCAGGTGGCCACCGGGGCCCTCTCTCCGGGCGAGATCGCCTCACCCCTGCGCGCCGTCCTCAAGCGTCATCGCAACGCCACCGTCGTCATGGGCGAGGTCGAGGAGCTCGACCTCGACGGCCGGCGCGTGTTCGTGGGCCAGGCCAACGGACGGCGCACCGAGCTCGCCTACGACACGCTCGTGGTGGCGGCGGGAGCGCGCCACTCCTACTTCGGAAACGACGAGTGGGCGGCGTTCGCGCCCGGGCTGAAGTCGCTCGAGGACGCCCTCGAGCTGCGCCGGCGCATCCTCACGGCCTTCGAGGCCGCCGAGGTGGAGCCGGACCGCGAGGCCCAGCGCGCGCTGCTCACCTTCGTCGTCGTCGGCGCGGGTCCGACCGGCGTGGAGCTGGCCGGCCAGATCTCCGAGATCGCGCGCGACACCGTGCGGCGCGACTTCCGCAACATCGACCCGACCACCGCGGCCGTCGTGCTGGTGGAGGGCGCCGACCGCGTCCTCACCGCCTTCCCGCCCTCGCTGTCGGAAAAGGCCGAGCGGCAGCTGCGCAAGCTCGGCGTGACCGTCCTCGCCAACCGCCTTGTGATCGGCGTTGACGCGGGCGGGGTCACCCTGAAGCTGGCCGACGGCGAGCAGGAGCACCTCGCCTCGCGCACCCTCGTCTGGGCGGCGGGCGTCTCCGCGTCGCCGCTGGCCGCCGCCCTCGCCACGGCGAGCGGCGCGCCGCTCGACCGGGCGGGCCGGATCACCGTCGAGCCCGACCTCTCACTGCCCGGTCATCCCGAGGTGTTCGCGCTCGGCGACATGGTGCGCGTCTCCGACGGGGAGGGCGGCCTGATCCCCCTGCCGGGGGTCGCGCCCGCGGCGATGCAGCAGGGCCGCTACGCGGCTGCGGTCATCCGCGCCCGCCGGTCCGGCGCCGAGCCGCCCAAGCCGTTCCGCTACGTGGACAAGGGGAACCTGGCGACGATCGGCCGGATGAAGGCCGTGGGCGAGATCAAGGGCCTGCGCCTGAGCGGCACCATCGCCTGGCTCGGCTGGCTCTTCATCCACCTCCTCTACCTGACCGGCCTGCAGAACCGGGTGCTCGTGTTCGTGCGGTGGACCTTCAGCTTCCTCACCCGCGGCCGCGGCGCCCGCCTCATCACCGGGCGGCGAGGACGACCCCGGGCGGATCAGCGCGGAGGAACGCCCGACAGGATGACCTCGGTCATGCGCCGCGGGGTCTCGGCCAGCACGGCGAAGGCCCGGGCCCGGCGCGGGTAGCGGACATGGCGCCTGCCGGAGGCCACTGCCGAGACGGATGCCCGGCAGACGCGCTCGAGCGAGGTGTCGGTGAGCAGGCCCAGCCGGTAGAAGCGCCGGAAGGCAGCCGCGGTGGGTGCGTAGCCGAGGACCCCGTCCTTCATGTCGGTCGGGATCAGCCCGACCTCGACGACCGTCGTGCCCACCGGCAGCCCGCGCAGCTCGGCGCGGAGCCCGGCGGTGAAGTGGGTGAGCGCCGACTTGCTCGAGGAGTAGGCGGCCATACCCGGCAGCACCGCCGTGCCGGCGAGGGACGAGATCATCAGCACGTGACCGCGGCCGCGCTCGATCATGCCGGGGAGCACCTGGCGCGAGAGCTCCATCGGCACGAGCATGTTGAGGGTGATCAGGCGGGAGAGCTCGTCGGACGAGAGCTCCGCGAACGACCCGGTCGCGTCGATGCCGGCGTTGTTGACCAGGACGTCCACCGGCCCGGCCTGCTCCTCGGCGCGGGCGATCAGCCCCTCGCGGCCCGCCGGATCGACCAGGTCGGCCTCGATCGCGGTGCCGCCGAGCTCGGCGGCGAGCTCCTCCAGGGGCCCGGCCGAGCGGGCGACCAGGGTCACCTTCGCGCCCTTCGCGTGGAACTCGCGGGCGAGGCCCGCGCCGATCCCTCGCGAGGCCCCGGTCACCAGCACGTGCGCGTCGGTCAGGTCCATGTCAGCCCTTCGGGTCGCAGACGAAGCCGAGACCCAGCTCGCGCGCCATGCGCGCGGTGATGAGGCGGCAGGGGGGGACGTCGGAGCTCTGGAAGACCACGCGCCAGGCGGTGCCGGTGCGGGTGGGCCGGCGCAGCACGCCGTAGCCGTCGCCGATGCTGCAGCCGCGCTTCTCGCGCAGTCAGCGAGTTGGCGTAGATGATCCCGGTCCGCGGGCGGTACTTCGAGACGCGCGTGACCCAGGTGTTGCGGCACTCGACCGGATCGTCGAGCTCGATCTCGTCGTACCAGGCGGCGATCATCGCCGGCCGCTCGATCGCGGTCGCCTTGCGGGCCTGCGCCGTCGCGACGACGACGAGCGAGCGCCATCACCAGCGCCGCGAGGGCGGCGATGGCCAGGCGCGACGGGGCGTGGCGGGTGGCGTTCATACGGGCCAGCCTAATGGGGCACACGGACGCGCGGGCTCTAGCCTGGGGACGGAACCCGACGGGAGAGAGCCCGATGCGCCTGCGCCGCCCCACCTCGATCGCACCGCCCGCCGGCCTCGCCGCGGCGCTCCTGATCGTCCTCTGCCTGTCGGCGTGCGGCGACGACGGCGGGACCGGCGGCGGGCCGGCCGCAACCACCGCTCCGGCGACGACGACCGCCACCACCGCGCCGGCGACGACGACCGCGCCCCAGCCGGCGGAGGTCGCCGCCGACGTCTACTTCGTGCGCGACGAGCGGATGGCCGCAGCGGCCCGGCAGGTCGCCACCCCGGCCGTCGCGCGCGGCGCGATGGCCGAGCTGCTGCGCGGCCCCGGCGAGGCCGAGGCCGCGGCCGGCATGTCGAGCTCGATCCCGGCCGGGACCACGCTGCGCGGCCTGCGGATCGTGGACGGGGTCGCCGAGGTCGACCTCTCGGGTGAGTTCGCCTCGGGCGGCGGGAGCCTCTCGATGCTCACCCGCGTCGCCCAGGTCGTCTACACGCTGACCGGATTCCCCACGGTCGAGCTCGGTGCGGTTCCTGATCGACGGAGAGAGGGTCGATTCGATCGGGGGCGAGGGCGTGATCGTCGACCACCCGCTGACGCGCTCCGACCTGCCCGACCAGGCGCCGGTCGGCTGAGGGCCCACCGCGGGAGCGGGCCGGGCCACATCCTGCGCCGCGCCACCCGCCGGTCCTTCCGCCGGTTCCGGGCTGCGCGATCCTCGCCGTTCCATGGGAATCAGGCCGTGGCTGCCTCCACCGATGCCGCCAGCACCTCGTCGCGTAGCGCGCCGAGGTCCGCCGGCCGGTTGACCGCGAGCGCCGCGGTGACGACGCCGGCGCCGTCGACGTAGCGGGCGACGAATCCGCCCTCGCGCTCCTCGATCATCGCGTCCGATCCCGGCATGGCGTGACCGACCATCTGGAGCCGCCAGCCGAACTGGTCCGACCAGAAGTAGGGCGGGGGCGCGGGCGGTGAGGGCAGGCCCATGATCGCCCGGGCGACCGTCGCGCCGCCGGTTGCAGCCGCGGTCCAGTGCTCCAGCCGCTGGTGGCGGCCGAGCTCGTGCCGCCATGGGCTGGCGACGTCCCCGCAGGCGAAGACCCCGGGGACGTTGGTCGCACCCGTCGCGTCGGTCGGCACGCCGCCGTCGGGCGCGAGCTCGAGCAGCCCCTCGACGAGGCCGGCCGACGGGCGGGTCCCCACGGCCACGAGCAGCGCGTCGCAGTCGAGGACGGTGCCGTCGGCCAGCGTGACCGAGACCACCATCCCGCCACGCGTCGCGACACCGGTCATCCCCTGGCCGAGGCGCAGGTCGACTCCGCACGACCGGTAGTGGTCGGCGAGCCGGCGGCCGACGGCCTGTCCGAGCGTGGCCGCGAAGGGCACCGGGAGCGTCTCCACGATCGTGACCGCGGCGCCGAGGCCGCGCGCGCTCGAGGCCACTTCGGCTCCGACGAAGCCCGAGCCGACGATGACCAGTCGGGCACCTCGGCCGAGGTCGGCGGCGAGGGCGGCCGCGTCGTCGAGCCCGCGCAGGTGGTGCACGTTCTCCGCGGGTGGCACGGAGGGGATGCGGCGGGGCGTCGCCCCGGTTGCCAGCACCAGATGGCGCCAGCGCACCGGATCCCCGCCCAGTCGCGCGGTGCGCGCGCCGAGGTCGAGCGCATCGAGCGGAGCGTCCAGGCGGAGCGCGATGTCGCGCTCCGCCCAGAAGCCAGGCGCGCGGAGCGTCAGGTCCTCAGCCACCTTCACGCCACTCAGCAGCTCCTTCGACAGGGCCGGCCGCTCGTAGGGGGCGTGGGGCTCGTCGCCGCAGACGACGACGCTCCCCTCGAACCCGCCCGCCCGCAGCGTCTCGGCGCAGCGGGAGCCGGCCAGGCCGGCTCCCGCGATCAGGACGTCGATGTCGTCCATGGTCATGCCACCGCCACGCCGGCCTCGTCCACGACCCGGATCGCGGCCATGGGACACGCGCGGGCGGCCTCGAGGGCCTCGGCCCGGTCGGTGGACTCCGCCAGCCCGACGACGATGCCGTCGTCGCCGAGGGCGAAGGTCTCGGGGTCGATGTCGGCGCAGGCGCCGAAGCCGCTGCACAGATCGCGGTCGATGATGATGCGGTAGGCCATCAGATGCTCCTCGTGACGAGTGTGGGGGTGGGGGTGGAGGGGGTCTTCGTGGCGGGGACCGCCGGGCGCGGGGCCCTGTCCGGGGTCAGGATCCGGACGAAGACCAGCCAGACGACCGGGCCGGCCGCGACGAGCGCGAGGATCGGACCGCCGATGCCGGCGAGGTCCGTGCCGCTCGTAATCGCGTGCAGGAGGGCCAGGAGGAAGGCCGCGAAGCTCGCGTAGTGGAGCTTGCGCCAGACCTTCTGGCCGATCCGGTTGCGGAAGCGGAACGACGCCGCGAGCATCAGCATCAGCCAGCCGGAGATGACGCCCCCGGCGACGGCCACCGGGTGCCAGGACGCCGCGAACGGCACCAGAACGTCGGCCGGCCCGAAGCCGATCGTGGGATCGAGCAGCAGGGCGCCGGCGTGGAGGCCGAGCGCGGTGAGGCCCATCCAGGAGAGCGAGCGGTGCAGCCCGAGCAGGCGCTTCTGACGGCGGCTGCCGAGAAGGCGGGTGCTCATCGCGAGCCCCAGCCAGACCGACGCCGTGAGGAAGGCGAAGGCGACGAGGCCGGCGCCACGGGCGACGAACCAGGCGATGGGGAGCGTGGAGATCGTGTTCACGAGGCCATCTCCCTCGCTCGGGCCCACTCGATGCGGGCCGGCCCGAGGATGGCCGGCGGTCCGGAGTCGGGCACCAGGAGTGCCGTGATGTCGGCGTGGGCGGCGACGGCCTCCTCGGCCGCCGCGCGTCCGCCCACCGCGATCAGCGTCGCGAACGCCTCCGCGCGACCAGGCTCGGGCGCGACGACGGTGACGGCGAGCGGTCCGCAGCGCGCCGGCTCGCCGGTGGCGGGGTCGATGATGTGGTGCAGGGAGCGGGCCGGGCCGAAGCGGCGCCGGTCGCGCCCGGAGGTCGCCACCCCGCCGCCCTCCAGGAGGAGGGTCGCGAGGTGGCTCCCCGGCGTACGCGGGTCGGCCACGGCGACGCGCCACGGCCCGCCCTCGGGCGTGCGGCCCCACAGGGCCAGGTCGCCGCCGAGGTCCACGAGGCCGCCGGGCATCGCCGGCCAGGCCTCGCGCATCGCGGCCAGGGCGCGCCCGGCCGACCAGCCCTTGGCGATGCCTCCGAGGTCGATGGCCGCGCCCTCGGCCACGCGCACGCGGTCCAGGCCGATCTCGACCTCGGCGCCGGGGAGCCAGCCGCGCGCGTCGCGCGCGGGGCGCTCCTCGAGCAATTCGAAGGACCGGTCGTAGCCCGCCGCGACGAGCGGAGCGAGGATCGTGGGGTCGTAGCGTCCACCGGTCGCGTGGCGAGCGGCGAGCGCGGCCCGCGTCGCGCTGACCATCCGCGGCTCCACCTCGACCCACGCGCCGGCACCGCGGTTGACCCGCGACAGGTCGCTGCCGGGCAGGAAGCGCGAGAGCGTCTCCTCGCATGCGGCGACCTCGGTGCGGGCGGCCGTGAGGGCGCGCGCCGCCCGCCGTGCGTCGCCCGCACCGGCCGTGACGCCGGCGAAGCAGTCGCAGCCCATGGCGCGGAAGCCCTCTCCCATCAGGCGCCCGCTCATGACGTGCGGGTGGTGGCGTGGGCCGGGACGCTCACGGCGGCCGTGCTCAGGCTGGCGCCCTTCGCGGTCGTCGTGGTGTTGGTGGTCGGCACGGCCGCCGGCGTGGCGTGCTGCGCCTGCGTCCAGGCGAGCGCGGCGGTCACGCCGAGCACCGCCCAGACCGTCGCGGCCGTCGCCCAGATCCTCTGCATCAGTCCTCCTCCTCGTACTCGTACTCCTGCGGCGCCACCGGCGGTGCCGGGGTCGCGGGAGATGCCTGGACCGTGGCGGCCGCCGGAGCAGCGGGCACGGCCGCGTGATGGGCGAGCCCGGCGATGCCGGCGGCGCCCGTCACGACCGTCGCCGCCAGAACGGCGGCGAGCCCGAGAATCGACCTGCGGTCCATGTGAGCCCTTTCGTCGAATGCCATGACCCGAGGATCGGGCCGGCAGGTAAGAGGGCGGTAAGGGCCGCGCACGCCATTCGGCAAGGAGAGCGGGGGACGCGTGCGGGCGGGACTATCGTTGCCCCGTGACCTCCACCGGCCAGACCGTCCTCGTGGTCGAGGATGACCCCGGCATCGCCCGCCTCCTCGAGATCGAGCTGGAGGAGGCGGGCTACGCGCCGCGGGTCGTGGGCACAGGCGCCGGCGCGCTCGAGGCGATGGGCGCCGAGCATCCCGACGTCGTGGTCCTCGATCTCCGGCTGCCCGACATCGACGGCCGCACGGTCTGCCGCCAGGCGCGGCGTGCCGGGCACGCCATGCCGATCCTGATGCTCACGGCCCTCGACCGCGTCGGCGACCGCGTGCTCGGCCTGGACGCCGGGGCCGACGACTACCTCGCCAAGCCCTTTGCGGTGGAGGAGCTCCTCGCGCGCCTGCGGGCACTGCTGCGCCGCACGGGAGCGGCGGACGAGTGGCTCGAGGTGGGGGACGTTCGCCTCGACCCGGCCACCCGCGAGGTCACCGTGGCCGGGGCCCCGGTCGCCCTCTCGGCCCGGGAGTTCGACCTGCTGGCGTTCCTCATGCACGCGCCGGGCCGCGTCTTCACCCGGGAGCAGATCTACGAGGGGGTCTGGGGCTACTCGTTCATGGGCCAGACGAAGGTGATCGACGTGTTCATCTCGGCGCTCCGCAAGCGCCTCGGGACGACCCCGGAGGACTCGATCGTCCGCACGGTGCGCGGCGTGGGCTACACGGCGAAGGCGTGAGCGCGTCGGAACCGCGGACGGCGCGCGCCACCCGGGGCCGGCGGGCGACCATCCGCCTGCGCCTCACGGCCTGGTTCCTGCTCGCCATGTCGCTGCTGGCCGCCGCGGGCTCGATCACCACCTACCTGATCGTCAGCGACCGGCTGCACGCCGACGCCCGGTCGGGTGCCCAGGTGCTCGCCCGCGCGGCGGCGTCGGTGGGCGAGCCGGACGAGATCGCTCTCGATCAGCTGGCCGGGCCGGGGGATCACGTCTGGCTACTCGACTCCTCGGGCGTCGTCGTCGCGGCGACCCAGGGAGACACCGGCGCGACCACGCGCCCAGAGGCCATCGCGGCCATCGCTGCACTCCACGGGCACGTCACGGCGACCGCGGCGGGGTCTGAGGGAGCGCAGGCCCTCGTGGCGCGCTCGACCTCGGGCATCGACTCCACGCTCTCCACGCTGCGGCTGACGCTGATCGGCGCCGGGGTGGCCGGGCTCGCACTCTCGGCGCTCCTGGGGTGGGTCCTCGCCTCGCGCGTGCTGCGGCCCGTCGACCGTATGCGCCGGGAGGTGGACGAGATCTCGGGCGACTCCCTCGAGCGCCGGCTCCCGTCCGGGCCGCCCGACGAGCTCGGGCTGCTCGCCGACGCCTTCAACAGGTTGCTCGCGCGCGCCGAGACGGCCGCCCGCGAGCAGGAGAGCTTCGTGGCGGACGCCTCCCACGAGCTGAAGACGCCGATCACCGCGGTCGAGGGTCACGCCCGGGTGGTCGTGCGGGCCATCGACCGGTCCGACCTCCCTCAGGCGCGCGAGTCGGCGGAGATCGTGCTGCGCGAGGCGCGCCGACTGGCGGTGATGCTGGGCGAGCTGCTGACGCTCGCCGAGGCGGGCGCGATCCCGCCCGCACCGGCCGGGGCGACGCGTCTCGACCTGGCGGTGGAGGAGGCCTGCAGCGAGATGCGGGCCCTCGAGCCCGAGCGGGACCTCGTCACGGAGCTCGAGGAGGTGGCGGTGGCCGGCGAGCACGGCCGCCTGCGCGAGCTCGCGCTCATCCTCATCGACAACGCGGTCAAGTACAGCCCCGCGCGGGACGCCGGTGGAGGTGGCCGTGAGTGCCACCCCACCCCGGCTGACCGTCCGCGACCACGGCCCGGGCCTGTCCGCCGAGGACACCGAGCGAGCCTTCGACCGGTTCTTCCGCGGTGCCTCGGCGACCCTGCGCCCGGGCAGCGGACTGGGTCTCGCGATCGCGCGGGTGATCGCTGCGCGCTCCGGGGCGGAGGTGGCCCTGGAGCCGGCCCCGGGCGGGGGCACGCGCGCCGTCGTCACGTTCCCGGCCGGCCCGGGGAGCTAGCGGACCACCCTCAGGTAGCGGGGCTCGAAGGGATCCGGGTCGTGGGCCGGCGTGTCGTGATCGACGGTCAGGTGCAGGTGCCCGAGCGTCTCCAGCCGGGCGACGGCGGCGAGGAAGTGCTCGGAGCTCGCACCGAGCCCCTGCGACCGAACGCGCTCGTAGAGCACGGCCTCGCGGACCGGCTCGCCCGCGCGGCGCAGGGCCTCGAGGATCGCGGTCTCCAGCGGTACGTCGGGAGCGTTGCTCATGTCCCAACCGTACCCGTCCGGCGGGCCGGGTGGCGAGCCCCGATAGGCTCCGCGCATGAGCACGCGCCGCATCGACGTCGGCGAGGTCCGTCTCGCGATCACCGAGGCGGGTGACCCCGCGGGCGAGCCCGTCGTCCTGCTGCACGGCTTCCCCGAGATCGGACACTCCTGGCGGCACCAGCTGCCCGCCCTGGCCGCGGCCGGCTTCCACGCCGTCGCCCCCGACCTGCGCGGCTACGGCGGCTCCGACCGGCCCACGGCCGTCGACGCCTACGCCGCGCCGAAGCTGGTCGGCGACATCGCGGGGTTGATCCGCGCGCTGGGGCACGAGAGCGCGCACGTGGTGGGCCACGACTGGGGCGGCGGCCTCGCCTGGGGGCTCGCGGGCAACCTGCCCCAGATGGTGCGTTCGCTCACGATCCTGAACGCCCCGGTGGGCCCGGTGTCGGCGCGTCTGCGCCGGGAGGACCCGGCCCAGCGCGCCAAGAGCTGGTACATGCTGCTCTTCCAGTTCCCCGGTGTCGCCGAGGCGTGGCTCTCGGCCGACGACTTCGCCAACCTGCGCCAGTTCGTGTTCGACACCGCCGCACCGGGGACGTTCCCCGCGCAGGAGCGCGAGGTGTTCGTCGAGGCGCTGCGCCGCGACGGAGCGCTGACGGCGGCGCTGAACTACTACCGGGCCAACATGCCCCCGGCGTCATGGCTGCGCGACCCTCCCGATCCGCCCCCGGTGCCGGTGCCGACGATGATCATCTGGGGCGAGGCCGACGCGTACATGGACCCGGTGCTGCTCGAGCGCTCGGCGGCCACCGTCACCGGGCCACTGCGCATCGAGCGGCTCCCCGGAGTGAGCCACTGGGTGCAGCAGGAGGTGCCCGACACCGTCAACGCCCTCCTGGTGGACTTCCTCTCCACGCTCTAACAATTTCCGAACAATTCGGCAGTGATGCGCGCATCTCGGCGGTGTTGGACGGGTGGAGACCACCACGACCGCCGGGAGCACAGCGATGCAGGATCATTCGGAGCGGGGATGGAGCGACGCGCGCGGCGCCCCCGAGGCCCGTCGCAAGCTCACGCACCTGCTGGCGGGCGATTTCATGCTCTACGAGGTGACCGCCGACCGCGAGATGCGGATCCTGCGCCTGCCGACGCGCCTCAGCCCTCGCGAAGACTGCGCCGGTCGAGCTTTCCCGAGGGCAAGCGGGGCAGCTCCTCCATCACCGTGACGCTCTGCGGCGCGGTGTGGCTGCCCAGCCGGTGGGCGACGTGGCGGCGCAGCTCGCCCGCGAGGGCGGCCTCCTCGATGGCGCCGGGCGCCAGCACGACGTAGGCCGCCGGACGCAGCAGGCCGTCGGCGTCGGGCCGGCCCACGACCGCCGCCTCGGCCACTGCCGGGTGCTCGACGAGCGACCCCTCCACCGCAGTCGGGCTGACCCAGCGCGCGTCCACCTTGAAGAGGTCGTCCGAGCGCCCGAGGTGCCGGTAGACGCCCTCCCGGGACGAGAGCACGTCGCCCATCCGCAGCCAGGGGCCCATCACGAGGTCGCGCGTCTCGTCGGAGCGCCGCCAATAGCCGGTGGTGTTCGACTCGCTGCGGATCCACAGGCGCCCCGGATCGCCGTCGGGGACCGGCCGCCCCTCGTCGTCGGCGAGCCGGATCCCCACCCCCTCGACCGCGCGGCCGAGCGAGCCCGGGACGAAGGGCTCGCCGGGGCGGGTGGAGATCACGACGTTCGAGCACTCCGAGCAGCCGAGGCCCTCGATCAGCGCGAGCCCGGTCGCGTCGCGCAGCCGCTCCGGCCACCGAGGCGGGCAGGCTGTCGCCCGACGAGACGGCGAGGCGCACGGTGGCGAGCGCTCCGGGGTCGGGGTGGCGCTCGAGGAACCGGGCGAGCTGCGCCCAGAAGGTCGGCACCGCGGTGAGCACCGTCACCCGCTCGCGCCCCACCGTGCCGATCACGGCGCGGGGCGTGGGCAACAGGCTGGATGTGACCGCCGTGGCCCCCCGGCCGAGGATGCGGAAGAAGCCGTTGCCGAATCCGAGTGAGGTGAACAGGCGGGCCATGGAATGGCAGCGGTCGCCGGGGTTCAGCTGGAGCACCTCGCGGGCGTAGGTCTCGATGCCCGTGCGCATGTCGCGGTGCGCGTGCATCGCCCCCTTGGGCCGGCCCGTGGAGCCCGACGAGTAGACCAGGTAGGCGAGGTCCTCGGGGTGCACGGGGACCATGCCCGCCTCGCGGCCGGCGTCGAGTGCCCCGGGGGTCAGCGCGGCGGCGGGTCCGGGCGTCTCGAGGCCGTCGGACACGACGGCCGTGGGCTCGCTGTCGTCGACCAGGTCCGCGAGCCGCGCCGGGTCGGAGGCGGGATCGACCGCCACCGGCACCGCGCCGATGCGCGCCGCGCCGAGGAACGCCTGGAACCACCCGCGCCCGTCGCGGAGCGCCACGACCACCCGGTCACCCCGGCGCACGCCCGCCTCCCGCAACGCCCCGCCGGCCCGCGCCGACGCGCGCGAGAGCTCCTCGTAGGTCCACGCTCCCGTCTCGTCGACCACCGCGTCCTGCGCGTCGAGCCCGGCCTCCGCCTGGCGCTCCACGAGCAGCGTCACCAGGTTGTCGCGGCCCGAGGTGCCGGCGGCGATCCGCCGCCGCTCCGGGGCGGCGGCGGGTGCGGCCGGCTCGAGGGACGCCTCGGCGAGCGCCTCGAGGGCCTCCGGCGGCACGCGCGAGGGCAGCACCCAGACGATGTCGGTGACGCCGGCGTCGCCCGTAGGCCGCGATCCGCTCGCGCAGCTCGTCGGGGGCCGCCACCAGCCCGGTGGTGCGCATCCAGCGGATGTAGGAGGCCGGCGTGGTGCCGAGCGTGCGAGCCTCCGCGGCGACCCAGGCCTCGCCCTCGGCCCGCGAGCCGGCCGGCAGGACGAAGGTGTAGAGGGCGCACGACAGGGGCGGCCGCCCGGCGGCGAGACGGGCCTCCTCGGCGATCGCGAGGCGGCGCTCCACCACCTCGGGCTCGTGGAAGGCGGCCACGATGCCGTCGGCGCGCTCGCCGGCCAGGCGCAGCAGCCGCGGCCGGTGCGCGGCCACCCAGATCGGCGGGCCGCCGGGGCGTGCCGGCGGCGGGCTGTTGGGCGGCACCGCACCGAGCCCGGCCGCCGGATCGGCCGCGCCCGTGAACATCGCGCGCAGGGTCTCGAGCGTCACCCGCAGGCGTTCGGTGCGCTCGGCCGGCGGGGGGAACGGCACGTGGAAGGCGCGCGTGCTCCTCCACGTTCGAGCCCGAGCCGAGCCCGATCACCAGCCGCCCTGCCGAGATCACGTCGAGGATCGTGGCCATCTTGGCCGCGAGCAGCGGGGGCCGGTAGCTGGCCGAGAGCACCACCGTGCCCAGGCGGACCCGCCGGGTGACGGCCGCCAGCGCGGCCAGGGTCGTGAGCGCGTCGAAGGCGGGGTCCTCCTTCACCCGCCCCGGCGACTGCAGGTGGTCGTTGGCCCACACCCCGTCGAAGCCCAGCTCCTCCGCGCGGAGTGCCGCCGTGCGGATCTGATCCCAGCTCGATCCGTACTGGGGGATCCGGACCCCGATCGAGGGCCCGCCGCCCACCGGGTCCCTATCCGGGCCCGAGGACGAGGGCCACGTCGGTGCCCTCGGGCGCGGCGGCGGCGAGCGCACCGGTGACCGGGAGCGCCTGGATCTCGTCGATCTCGAGGTCGCGGGCGACGCGCTCGGCGGCCGGGCGCCGGCCCGGCGCGAAGTAGGCGATCGACGGGCTGGTGGAGGTGGGGGCGTTCCCGGCCGTCACACCGGTGTAGCCGAGGCTCTCGGCCTGGGCCGCGATCCGGCCCGCGAGGCCGTTCTCGTTGGTCCCGTTCAGCACGACGAGCCGGATGTCGGCGCGGGCGGGCGGCGCCGCGGGCTCGGCGGGCGCCGTGGTCGCGCCGGGCGTGGTGCCGGTGCTCGTGGCGGGCGCCGTGGAGGTGCCCCCGGTCGTCACGGATCCGCTGTCGCCCGAGTCGACCGGGGCGGCCGGTGCGAGGACCGTCACCGGACCCTCGTCGCCGCGCAGCACCCAGCCGCCGACGAAACCGATCACCAGGCACGACGCGACCAGCGCGACGGGGCGCACCCAGCCGCCCCCCGGGGAGGGCGCCGGCGCGGGCGGGGGGGTGACCGAGTCGGTCTCCGGGCTCATGGGGTCCTCATCACCGGGCGCGATGCTAGCGGCCGCCCCGGTCGGCAGGGATTGCGATGCGGGCCGGGGCCGGTGATAGGGTTGCGGCCGGTCGCTCCTCACCGCGCTGCCGGCGAACGGAAACACGCTCCCTCGCCGGCGACGATCTGGACCCGCGCGGTCCGCGACCGCTGACGCGCCGGACATCAGACCGGCTTGCGCCCGTGCCCGGGAGGTTGGCACGCGATGCCCGAAGGACCGCATCCCATGACCGAATCGCCCGCCACCGGGTCGCCCGGCGACGCTCTGGCGGGCGCGCTCGCCGATCCGCCGGCCGCGTGGCCCGACGTGGTGCTGCGCGAACACCAGATCGAGGCGCTCGACGAGCTCGCGGGGCGGCTGACACACGGGACGATGCGCACCTGGGTGGACGCGCCCACCGGTTCGGGCAAGACGATCATGTTCCTGGCCCTCGCCCAGGCGCTCGGGGGCAGCACCCTGATCCTCGTGCCGCGGCGGAACCTGGCCGAGCAGACCGCCGCCGGCCTCGCCCGTCACTTCACCGCCGTGGCCTCCAACCCGGAGGGCCCGGACGCCGCCGGCAAGCCCGGCGTCACGGTCTGCACCTACCAGGCCGCGCTGCGCCACCAGGACCGGATGGACTGGGACTCGGTGACGCTGCTGATCTGCGACGAGGCGCACGCGACCCTCGGAGCGCAGACCCGCAAGCTGCTCGACCGGGCGCGCAACGCCGTCGTGGTGGGCTTCACCGCGACGGGGGCCACCACCACCGGCCACGTCGAGCAGGTCTTCGGCCCCGTCGCGGCGACGCTCGACCGGGCGTCGGCCATCGAGCGCGGCATCCTCTGCCCCTTGCGCTCCCTGCGGGTGGAGCGGGCGCTCGACCTCTCCGACGTCGCCCGCGTGCGCGGCGACTTCGACCAGGCGAGCCTCGGCCGGGCCCTCGACCGGGCCCGCTGGCACCGCGCCTGCGCAGAGGTCTGGGTGGAGCACTTCCAGCCCCTGAAGCTCGCCGGCGTGGCGTACACGGCCACCGTCGCCCAGGCCCATGCCCTCGCCGAGGAGCTCACCGAGCGCGGCGTGCGCGCCGCGGCGGTGTCGGGGCAGACGCCCCCCAAGGAGCTCCAGCGGGTGCTCTTCGACTTCGCCTCCGACCGGATCGACGTGCTCTGCAACGCCGACCTGCTGACCGAAGGGTGGGACGAGACCCGCGCCGCGGTGGTGATGCACCTCGCGCCGACCACCTCGGAGCGGGTCTTCGTGCAGCGCCTCGGCCGCGTGATGCGCCCGGCGCCCGACAAGGAGGCCGTGTCGGTCGAGTTCCTGCCGGCCGGTGACCCGATGGGCGTGCAGACCAGCCACGAGGTCTTCGGGCTCGGCTGGTACAAGCCGCTCGGCCGGGTGGCGGGGCCGCCCGAGGGCGGCGAGCGCGGCAAGCTGGCCAAGGCCGCGGCGCTGCTCGCCGACCGCGAGGGCGACTCGGCCAAGCTGGTCAACCCCGCCGCCGCGCCGGGCCTGATCGCCGCCGGCCTCGCCGACGGCGGCTGGCGCGAGGCCGATCCGGGCCTCCTCCCCGTCAACCTGATGGAGGAGTGGGTCCAGGCCGCGAGCTTCGACGTCACGGTCGATGAGCTCATCGACCGCGTCACGGCGGGGGTCGATCCGCTGGCCGCGGTTCCCTGGTGGGCGCTCAGCGGCCTGGTGGCCCGCCGCCTCCACGATGGCGCCGACCAGCCCCTCTGGCGGGCCTGGGCCACCGCGCTGCTCGTGCAGCCGGACCTGCGCCGCGCCCTGCCCGACGACGTGCCGCGCCGCGTGCTCGACCGTCTGCGCATGACCTCCCGCGAGCGGTTGCGGGCGCTCTGGTGGCACGCCGACCAGACCGACCGCTGGGAGCGGCTCGCCACGCTGGAGCAGCTCGGGCGCTCGAGCGACCGCCGCCGCCGCTGGTCGGCCCTCGACGAGGCCTCGGTCTGGGCGCCCAGCTGGGCGTGGGACGTCTCGCGGGTGCTGGCCGACGGCACGCGCCCCGGCCGCAACCAGGAGGTGGCCCGGATCGCCGCCTGGGAGGCCCACCACCTGATCTCCAACGGCGGCGAGCTGGCGCTGATCGGCCTGTGGCTGCGCGCCGCCGGCGAGCCGCCGCCCGACCCCGTGCCGCCCGCCGACGCCTCGGTCCTGCGCCTCGGCCAGGCCGCGCGCCTGTTGGTCGTGCTCGGCCCGGGCGATGTCCCGGCGCGCAGCGAGCACCTGCGCCTCGCGGGTCGCGCCGCCGGCGCCGTGGGCGGCTGGGCGCCGCTCCGCGGCTACCTCGACGCCCTCGACCTCTCGAGCCCGGACGCCCGGCGCGCTCTGCGCGCCGCCGTCGGCGCCGTGCAGCCCAAGGCCCTCCTCTCGCGCCGGGCATGGAACGCGCTCCGCTCCCGCCTGCCCCGCCTGCCCGAGCCCGAGGTGGTCGGCGTGGGCGGCGAGCCCGCGCGCAAGCGCCCCGCCGGTGACGCCGAGGCCGCAGCCGCCGCCCCCGGCCGCCCGCGCCGCCGCCGCCGCCGTCGCCTGCGCGTGGACGCCGGGCCCGAGGGCACGCCCGCCACCGCCACCGACAGCCCGCCCGCCCGCCGCGAGGAGCGCCGCGACCCGGCCGCCGCCCCGCAGCCCGAGAGCGCTGCCGCCGAGGGCGCCCCCGGGCGCAAGCGACGCCGTCGCCGCCGCCGCCCCCGCGGGGCGGGCGTGGCGGGCGGCTCCGAGGCGACGCCGCAGCCCGAGGGGTCGGCGGCGCCCGAGGCGACGCGGTCGCCCAAGGCGTCCGGGGAGTGAGCACCACCGACCACTCCGAGGCCGTCGCCGACGCGCTCTGGACCCGCGTCCGCACCATGGCCGCGCGGGTGGCCGACATGGAGGCCGTCGACGCCCTCGGAGACCTCGACGAGGACGGCCGCGCCCGCCTCGCCATCCTGCGCATGCGCTGCTCCCGCGCCGCCGGCCGCGCCCGCATGGCCGACGAACTCGCCGACCAGATGGCCGACGTCCAGAGAGCCCGGCGTGCGTTCAACGCACTGATCTCCCTCTTGCGGGGAGATCAGGGCGGCAAATCGCCTCTACCGAGGCGATTTGCACCCAGCAGGCACCGCCTTCGGCGGGGACGGCCTCTGGAACACCGAGACGATCAGGCACCAGGGACGGCCACACAGGACGATTCCGGGGGCTACGCCCACACGATCACATCGCGCCGCGCCTGCTTTCGGATCGCGACCACCTCGGATTGCGCGCCACAGACGATCCGAAGATCAAAGGCACCATGAGGCCCGACCATGGATCGCAGCAGGGTTGCGCGCCAGCGGCCTCCCTGGCATCCGCGATGGGTGAGGCCTGAAGCCTGAAACAGTGTTCGTCGTCTGCGGACCACTGTGATTGGTTGACCGCGACGTACCCCGGGCAAAGCCCGGAGGAGCGGAATCAAAATGGCCCCGGCCAGGGGCCATTTTGTCGCCCTGATCTCCCCGCAAGTGGGAGACCAGTGCGTCAACGCACGTCTGGGTAAGGCGTTCCATGGACGCCCCCGACGATCGTCCCCAAGAGTGGGGCCACGACCACCCCGAAGTGGTCGTGCTCTGAGGTGGTCCAGCTCTGAGGTGGTTCAGCTTCGTCCCAGAGCGAAGTGGTCGTGCTCCGGGGTGCTCGAGCTTCGTCCTGAGCTGAGCGGGGTGGTTCAGCTCTCAAGTGGTTCAGCTCCGGGGTGGTTCAGCTCCGTCCTGAGCAGGGTGGAGTGGTTCCACTCCGAGGTGGTCGAACTCCGGGGTGGTCGTGCTCCGAAGTGGTTCAGCTCTCAAGTGGTTCAGCTCCGAAGCGGTCGAGCTCCGGGGTGGTTCGGCTTCGTCATGAGCCGGGTGGAGTGGACCACTCTGGGACGGTTCAGCTCCGTCCCGAGCAGGGCGGAGTGAGCACCGATCGTCGCTCGTGGCGGGGGGTGCGACCACTTCTCAGGCTATTCACAGGTTGCTCCTCGGCCCTTCTCAACACGGGCTAACCCGCTCTTCACGTTCGGTCGGTACAAACTGTCCCCGTGAGCAACGACCTCCCACCCCTCGAGCCCCGTCAGCGCTCCGAGGGCCTGCCCCCGGTCGAACCCCGCGGCCCCCGGTCGGCGGATCTCCCCCCGCTCGAGAGGACGCCTCCGCGCACCGGGGCCCTGCCCCCGCTGGAGGACGAGCACACCCGCCCCCTGCCTCCGCCGTCGCGGCCGGTGCGCCGCGCCCCCCGTGGGATGCGCACGGCCGCGGTCGTCACGCTCGCCGTCGTGGCCGCCGGGGCGGTCGGAGGTGTCTCGGCCCGGGTCTTCGACGACGATCCGGCGCCGGTGACGGTCGCGGCCCAGACGCCGGTCACGACCAGCACGTCGACCGGGTCGGGCGCCACCGACGCCTCGCTGACCGACGCGGTGGCCCGCGTCGCGCCGACCGTCGTCGAGGTGCAGACCGACTCCGGCAGCCAGGGCAGCGGCGTGATCCTGAGCCCCTCGGGCCTCGTGGTGACCAACCACCACGTCATCGACGGGGCGAGCTCGGTCACCCTCGTCACCGCCGGCGGCCTGCGCGTGCCGGCCACGGTCATCAACGACGACGAGCGCCAGGACCTCGCGATCCTCGAGCCCCAGGGCGAGGTGGGCCGCGGCGCCGAGCTGGCCGACGAGCCGGACGCCGGGCTGCGCCAGGGCGACCAGGTCTTCGCCATCGGCAGCCCCTTCGGGCTCCAGAACACCGTCACCGCCGGCATCGTCAGCGCCGTCGGCCGCGAAAACGACGAGGGCGTCCCGATGATCCAGATCGACGCCCCGATCAACCCCGGCAACTCGGGCGGCGGCCTCTTCGACCTCGACGGGCGCCTGATCGGGATCCCGACCTCCATCTTCGGCCCCATCTCCGGAAACGTCGGCATCGGCTTCGCCGTACCCGCCTCGCGGGTGCACGCGATGGTCGAGACCGCCCCCTGAGCGCCACCGAAACCACGACCCAGGACGCCAGACACATGAACCGCGATCACGAGAGCCCCGGCTCCGAGCCGACCCTCGTGCCCTCCTCGGGCGCGACACCCCGCGAGCGCATGGAGGCCGTCCTCTACGAGATGCGGCGCGTCGTGGTGGGTCAGGACCGCCTGCTCGACCGCGTGCTGGTGGCGCTGCTCTCGCGCGGCCACGTGCTGCTGGAGGGCGTCCCCGGTCTGGCCAAGACGCTCACCCTCGAGACGGTCGCGCGGGTCTGCGGCGGCCACTTCAGCCGCATCCAGTTCACGCCCGACCTCGTGCCGTCGGACGTCGTGGGCGGTCAGGTGCTCGACCGCGACGGCCACTTCAGCACCCGCCTCGGCCCGGTCTTCGCCAACTTCGTCCTCGCCGACGAGATCAACCGCGCGCCCGCCAAGGTGCAGTCGGCGCTGCTCGAGGTGATGGCCGAGGGCCACGCGACGATCGCCGGCGAGAGCCACCCGGTGCCGCGGCCCTTCTTCGTGCTCGCCACCCAGAACCCGATCGAGAGCGAGGGCGTCTACCCGCTGCCCGAGGCCCAGGTCGACCGCTTCGCCATGAAGCTGATCGTCGGCTACCCCTCGATGGCCGACGAGGAGGAGATCGTGCGCCGCATGGCCTCCGACCCGCCCCAGCCGCGTCAGCTGCTCGACCCGGCGCAGATCCGCGAGCTGCAGGAGTCGGCCGACACGGTCTTCGTGGACCACCGCGTCCGCGCCTACGCCGTGCGGCTGGTCAACGCCACCCGCAACCCGGGCTCCGAGGGCCTGCAGAACCTCGAGCCCTACCTCGACATGGGCGGCTCGCCGCGCGCGTCGCTCGCCCTGATCCGCGGCGGGCGCGCCCTGGCCGTCATCCGCGGGCGCACCTACGTCATGCCCGAGGACGTCCACAGCCTCTTCCACGACGTGCTGCGCCACCGCATCGTGCTCTCGTACGAGGCGCTCGCCGCCGACGTCCGGCCCGACCAGGTGCTCGACGCGATCGTCGACGCCATCCCGCAGCCCGATGTCGAGCTGGGCAGTGGCCGCTCCGTCGGCTAGCCCGGCCCCGAGCTCGGCGCCCGCCGGCCGGTCCTCCAGCCCGGAGGCCCTGCTGCGGCGCGTCGAGCTCCGGGTCGGCCGCCGCCTCGACGGACTCCTGCAGGGCGAGCGCCGCGGGCGCCGCCCCGGCCCCGGCGGCGAGCCCTCGCTCACCCGCTCCTACGAGGACGGCGACGACGTGCGCTGGGTCGACTGGGCCCTCACCGCGCGCGTCGGCGAGCCGATGGTGCGCGTGCCCGAGATCGAGCCGGTGCTGACGGCCTGGGCGCTGGTCGACTGCTCCGCCTCGATGGTCTTCGGCACCCGTGCCCAGACCAAGATGGCCCTGGCCCAGGACGTGCTCGCCGGCGTCGGCGTGGTGATGCGCCGCCGCGGCGACCGGCTCGGCCTCCTGGCCACCCGGGCCGGCGACATCGACCTGGTGCGCCCGCCGCGCGCCGACCGGCGCGGGCTGATCGCGGCGCTCGCCGCCCTCGACCGCGTGACGCCGGCCGCCGAGGGGGACGGGCGCACCGATCTGGCGCGCGCCGTCACCGCCGCCGGGCGCATCGCGCGCCACCGCGGCGCCCTCGTCCTGATCTCCGACTTCCCGCCGCAGCCCGGCCTCGAGCGCGCGATCGGCGCCCTCGGGCGCCGCCACGAGGTGATCGCCATCGAGATCCGGGATCCCCGCGAGCGCGAGATCCCCGACGTCGGCCCCGTGCACCTGCGCGACCTCGAGACCGGCCGCCGCCACCTGGTCGACACCGCCGACCCCCGCTTCCAGAGCCGCTTCGCCGCCGCCGTCGAGGCCGCCGACCGCGCCCGCGACGCCATGTTCGCCCGCGCCGGCGCCCGCCACGTGATCGCCGAGACCGGCGTCGACTGGGTGCTGCCGCTGGCGCGCTCGCTCGGGCGGCCGGCGGCCCGCCGCCGGGCGGGTCACGCGTGAGCTTCCAGCAGCCCCTCGTCCTCCTGGCCCTCCTGGCGGTGCCGCTCGTGGCGGCCGCGGTGGTCTGGTGGCGCCGCTCGCCGCCCCGCCGAGGGCGTGCCCTTCCCCGACCTCGACCTGATCGCGCGGGCCGATCCCGGCCCGCGCCGCCGCCGTCACCTGCCGCTGGCGCTCGCCCTGCTGGCCCTCGCCGCCTTCACCGTCGCCCTCGCGCGCCCGGAGGCCTACCGCGACGAGCCGCGCGAGCGGGCGACGATCATGCTCGCCATCGACGTGTCCGGCTCGATGTCGGCGACCGACGTCGACCCGTACCGCCTGCGCGCCGCCCAGGACGCCGCGCTGACCTTCGCCGAGGAGGTGCCCCGCCAGTACCAGGTGGGCCTCGTCAGCTTCTCCGGGCAGGCGAACCTGCTGGTGGCCCCCACCACCGACCGCGACTCGCTCGAGCGCGCCATCGAGGGGCTCCGTCCCGAGGGCGCCACCGCGGTGGGCGAGGCGATCGAGACCTCGCTGTCGGCGATCCGCGCGACGCAGCCCGGCACCGCCGAGGACGGCGGCACCCTCGAGGCCGCGCGCATCGTGGTGCTGTCGGACGGCGCCACGACCGTGGGCATCCCGCCCTCGCTCGCGGCCGAGGACGCCAAGGCCGCGGGCGTTCCGGTGTTCACCGTGGCCCTCGGCACCTCGGCGGGCACCCTCTCCGACGGCACCCCCGTGCCGCCCGACCCGGCCGGGCTGAAGGAGGTCGCCGACATCACCGGCGGCGACGCCTACGAGAGCACCGACGCGGAGTCGGTGAGCGCCGTCTACGAGCGCCTGGGCACCTTCATCGGGACCGAGCGCGTCAAGGGCGAGGTGACCGCCTGGGCGGCCGGACTCGGCGCCCTGCTGCTGGCGCTCGCGGGCGCGGCGGCCTGGCGGCTGGGACCGCGTCTGTCATGAGCTTCCAATCCTCCGGATGGCTCTGGGCCCTCGTGCTGCTCGTCCCCCTCGCCATGGGCCTCGTCGCCTGGGCGCGGGCGGGCCGCCGTGCCGGCGCCCGCTGGTCCGACCCGGCCGTGATGGCCGTCGGCCCGGGCCGCCGCGCACGCTCCCTGCGCGCGGCCGCCGCGGTCGTGGCCCTGCTGGCGGTGGCCGCCGGCATCGTCGCCATGGCCCGCCCCTCGGTGGAGGCCACGTCCGAGGAGCGGCGCAGCAGCGTGATGATCACGCTCGACGTCTCCGACTCGATGACCAAGACCGATCTGCACGCCGACCCGGCTCGCGTCGGCCATCGACGCGGCCGAGCGCTTCACCGAGGCCGCTCCCGACGACACCGCGATCGGCATCACCACCTTCGCCGACAGCGCCGACGTGGTCCTGGCCCCGACCACCGACCACCAGGCCGTCCGCGATGCGCTGGCGGGTATCGGCGAGACCCGCGTCGGCACCGCCCTCGGGGCGGCCGTCACCACCTCCCTCGCCGCGCTCGACGCCGTGGGCGCGATCCCCGAGACGCCGCCGGCCGACCCCTCCGACTCGGCCGGGCGCATCCTCGTGCTCACCGACGGCGCCAACTCGATCCGCAAGGCCACCACGCCCGAGGACGCCGCCGAGCGCGCCGCCGAGGCCGGCGTGCCCGATCTACACGATCCTGCTCGGCGACGATCCCGGCCGGCCCGACCAGCCGCTGCCCGCGGAGACGCTCGCGGCGATGTCCACCCGTACCGGAGGCCTCTTCGCCCAGAGCACCTCCACGGACGACCTGCAGGCCGTCTTCGCCGACATCGGCTCGATCATCGCCCCGGTGCCGGCGCTGCGCGAGCTGACCGTCTGGGTCGCCGCGGGCGCCCTCGGCCTGCTCGCGGTGGCCGCTCTGCTGGCCGGGCTCGCCCGCCCCCGCCGACCCGGGCTCGGTGGCGCGAGAACCGCTTGACTTGCGTTTGAAAGGACACCTGCAACGTTGCAGCGGCAGGTTGTCGTAGGTTCGCTCCCCCTCTCGGGGTTCACGCAGCGGTGTTTGCAGGGAAAGCTGCGTGCATGGGCCGCGTCCGCGGTCCGGGTGCGTTGTCGAGGGAAGGCGTGGAGATGAGACGAGGACATTTGGGCGGGTGGCGCCGCGTGGTGCTTCTGGCGTTGGCGGTCGCCCTCGCCGTTCCGGCGTTCGCATCCGCGATCGGGATCTCGCTCGACCGCTCCCCCGCTCCGCCGTCGGCCGTCCAGCGCGGTGCCGGCACCCAGTCGGTCAACTTCACGATCACCTACCAGACGGTCGCCGAGAGCTGGGCCCTGCGCTTCAGCGATCCGTCGCTGAACACCGTGCAGCAGGAGTCGCTGCCGTTGTCGGGCATCCCGAGCCCGGTCAACGCCACGCGCACCTTCAGCCCGTCGGCGTCGGCGCCCCTCGGCCGCTATCGCGCCACGGTCGACTTCTTCTCCACCGGCAGCAACCTCGAGAGCTCGGCGCTCGTCGTGTTCGACGTCGCCGACCAGCTCGGCGTCGATCCAGCTCGTCAAGTTCGAGGACGTCAACGGCAACGGCATCCGCGAGGCCGGCGAGCCCGGCGTGCCCGGCTGGTCGTTCCGCCTGACCAACCCGCAGGGCAACGGCAGCGTCGTCTCCACCGGCGCCGACGGCACCGTCACGGTCGGCAGCGTCCCGGCCGGCGTCTGGACCGTCACGGAGGTGCTCGACCCGCTCTGGGCGGCGATCACCCCGGTCACCGGCCAGGTGACCGTGCCCGCGGGCGGCACCGGCACCTTCACGGCCGGCAACGTCCGCCCCGCCCCGATCAGCGGCGTCGTCTACATCGACACCAACCGCAACGGCGTCCGCGACGCCGGCGAGGTCGGCCGCTCGGGCGTGCGCCTCACCCTCACCGGCTCGCGTCCGGGCAGCATCACCGTCGCGACCCGCACCGCCACCTCGGCCGCCGACGGCAGCTACGTGTTCGACGGCCTCCTGCCGGGCACCTACGGCGTCGCCGTGGCCGTGCCGGGCGGCCTGACCGCCACGACCGCCCGCACGATCACGGGCATCGGCATCACCTCGGGCGTCGGCAGCCCCAACAACAACTTCGGCCTCGCCAGCGGCAACGGCGACGATCGCCGGAGGGCCCTCCCCGAACGTGACCATCGAGAAGGACGGGCCCGACACCGCCCGCGCCGGTTCGGTCTTCCAGTACGGCATCGTCGTGCGCAACCGCAGCACCTTCATCGGCGCGCAACGTCGCAGGTGACCGACCTCGTGCCGGTGAGCCTCACCCTGGTCTCCATCCCCTCGGGCGCCACGATCCGCAACGGCGTGGTCACCTGGGTCATCGGCGACCTGCCGGCCGGAGCGTCGCGCACCCTGCGGATGAACGTGCGGGTCAACCCCAACGTCACGGGCACCATCCGCAACACGGCGACGGTCACCGCCGACGGCCTGCCGCCGCGCAACTCGACCGCGGTCACCCGCGTCGTCGGGCCGGTCCCGGTGGCGCGTGCCGGGGGCGTGACGGGCTGATGGGCATCCACCAGCGCAGGCGCCCGACGACCCTCTGGCTGGCCGGGGGCGCGGTCGCCTGCGCGGTGGCGCTGGGCGGCGGCATCGCCGGTGCGTCCACCTCGGATGGATCGCAGGCGGCCACCGCCACGGCCACCGCCCCGAGGGCGATCGCCAGCCGGCCGACGACCAAGGAGGCGTGGACCGCGCGCGTCCTCCTGCCGGTGCACACGCCGCTCGGCGCCGCGCGCGAGCGCGCGCAAGACGTCCAAGCTCGGCGCCACCGCGCCCTACAACGGCGGGCCCGAACGTCCTGCTGGTGGTCGGCGCCCGGGCCACCAAGGCCGACGGCGTCTGGTACCAGGTGCGGCTCAACGACCGCCCCAACGACGCCGCGGGATGGGTCCCGGCGGAGGCCGTGCGCGTCGAGCGCACCGCGTACCGCGTCACCGTCCGCCTCGCCGCGCGGAAGCTCGAGCTCCGCAAGGCCGGGAAGGTCGTCGGTTCGTGGACGGTGGCGGTGGGCTCGCGCGCGAACCCCACGCCGACCGGCAGCTTCGCCCTCAGCGAGATCGTGCGCCAGGCGAACCCGAAGGCCTTCTTCGGGCCGTACATCCTCACCCTGTCGGCGCACTCGGAGCACCTCTCCGACTTCGACGGCGGCGACGGCCGGGTGGCGCTCCACGGCACCAGCCAGCCCCAGCTCCTCGGCCAGGCGGTGAGCCACGGATGCGTGCGCCTCTCCAACGCGGTGGTCACGAAGATCGCCCGCACCGTTCCGGCCGGCGCGCCGGTGGACATCCTGCCGTAGTCATCCGCGAGGGCCGGCTGCTGCCGCGGCCGGCCCTCGCACGATTTCGCCAGAAGCGGCCGGTTCGGGCGGCCGGGCTTGCCGCGCCGGGGAGCGCCGTAGTAGGGAGGACCATGGTCTCCCGGCGAGCGAGGCGGGGCACGAGGAGCCTGGCCGCGATCGTCGGCGCCGGGGCCATCGTCCTCGGCGCGACCGGGGCGGCGCAGGGGACGACCCCGCTCGATGCCCAGGCCAGGATCTCGTTCACCGGGGATGACGGCGACGCCGCCGCCGCCGCGGTCGATCCGGCCGTGGCGTACAACCCGGCGGCCAACCAGTACCTGGTCGCGTGGGCGCGGGCCGATCCGGGAGGTGACGAGATCTTCGGCCGCCTCGTTCGACGCCGCCGGCGCACCCCAGGGCGCCGAGTTCCGCATCTCGGACATGGGCCCCGCCGGGAACGCGGTGTTCAACGCCGAGCAGCCGGCCGTGGCCTACAGCGCCCGGCGCAACGAGTACCTCGTGGTCTGGCGGGGCGACGACAGCCCGGGGTCGCTCGTGGACGAGGAGTTCGAGATCTTCTCGCAGCGCCTGACCGCGACCGGCGCGCAGATCGGCACCAACGACCGGCGGATCTCCGACATGGGCCCCAACGGGAGCACCGCGTTCGCGGCGCAGAACCCCGCTGTCGCCTACAACCCGTCCTCCGATCAATTCATCGTCGCCTGGGAGGGCAACGACGCCGTGGCCGGCGTTGACGGTGACGACGAGATCTTCGTCCAACGGCTCGCCGCCAGCGGAGCTCCGATCGGCGCCAACGACCAGCGGATCTCCGACAACGGGCCCCTGAACGACACCACGTTCTCGGCGGACAACCCGACCGTCGCCCACAACTCCCGCAGCAACGAGTACATGGTCGCCTGGGAGGCCGATGACGGCGCCGGGGCGCTCGTCGAGAGCGAGGACGAGATCTACGTGCAGCGGCTCGCAGCCAACGGCGCCGAGGTGGGGGCGGACGATCGCCGGATCTCGACGGCCGGGCCTGACGGTGATGGTGACTTCGAGGCCGACACGCCGAGCATCGCGCACAACCCCACGAGCAACGAGTTCCTTGTCGCCTGGGACGGCGAGGACGACGCCGGCGCCCTGGTCGTGAACGAGGACGAGATCTACGTCCAGCGCCTCGACGCCGCCGGCGCGCAGGTGGGGACCGATGACCAGCGGATCTCGCAGATGGGTCCCGACGGCGACGACGACTTCAGCGCATCCGCGCCGCGCGTCGCGGCCGGGGTGAGCGCCGACGAGTACCTGGTGACCTGGGACGGCGAGGACGACGCCCCGGGGCTCGGCGACGGCCAGACCGAGGTCCATGCCCAGCGCCTCGGGCCCGACGGGGCCGAGATCGGTGGCGACGACGTGCGCGTGTCGGCGATGGGCCTGGACGGCGACGTCGCGAGCGACGGCTTCGCGAGCGCTGTCGCCTACGGCTCGGTGCCGAACGAGTACCTGGTCGCCTGGCACGGTGACAGCACCATCGCTCCGCTGGTCAACGGCAAGCTCGAGGTCTACGCGCGCCGCTTCGGCGCGGGCGCGCCCGTCGCGGTTACCGGGGCCGTGTGCCGGACGCCGTCGCCGGTTCCCACGCCGACCCCCGGCGACCCGTCGGACATCACGCTCACCACCGGCCAGCTCCTGATCAACCAGCGCATCGACCAGGCGGCGATCCGGCGGGCGAACGGGGTGCAGGCATGGCTGGATGACGGCATCCAGGGCCGCGACCTCTGCCAGGGGGCCCTGGCTGCCGGCGAGCTCGCGGCGGGAATCGTGACCGACCTGGCCGGTCCCCCCCTCGCCTTCGTCGCGCCGGACCCGCGCTCGATCGTGATCGCCGCGGCGAAGCCGGCCGACGCCAGCGGGATCAGCCTGACCACCGGCCAGCTCCTGATCAACCAGCGCATCTCGCAGGCGGCCATCCGGCGCCTCAACGCCCTCAAGGCGCGGATGGACGGCGGCCTGACCGGTGGTGACGTTGACGACGGCACCCTCGTGCAGGCCGTCTTCGTCGCCGGGCTCCGGGTGCTCGTCGCCCCGCCGCCGGCCGCACCGCCCGCCGCCTCCACGACGGTGATCGCTCCGGCGACCCCCGCCGACCCGAGTCAGATCACGCTCTCGACGACCCAGATCCTGATCAACCAGCGCATCTCGCAGGCGGCCGTGCGGCGCGCCAATGAGCTGATCGCCCGCATCGAGGACGGGCTGTTGGCCACCGACGTGCGCGACGGCTCGGTGACCACCCTCGACCTGGCGCCGGGGGTGGTGGCGCCCTGACCGTCCGTCCGCCGTAGGCCGGATCGGACGCAGCCCGGCACCGCGAGCATGCCCGCCGGCACCTCGCCGTCCAGCAGCGACCCGGACTGCGCGGTGATGTCGCCGTCGCCCGGTCTCGGCTACGCCGGTGGCTCGACGACCCGGCGAACCGCCACCGGGCCGTTCGGATGCTCTCCGCCCCCGTCCACGCCAACGCCCGCCAGGGGTCCCCTCGTGGGGGCCCTCCTCGACCCCGCCGAGCCCGGCCGGGAGGCTGCGCGGCCCTCGGCGGCCTACTTCACGGCACCGGCCAGCACGCCCTGCACGAAGTGGCGCTGGAAGGCCGGTCGCCCATGGCCATCGCCTCGTATCTGGTCGTGGGTGACGTAGAGCGTGGTGACCTCGGAATCGGACCGGAGCTGGCTGATCTCGGCCAGGGGCGCGACCTTCAGCCAGACCCGCCGGCGCTCGGCCCGGTAGGGCGCCCCGGGCTACTCGGGGGAGATCAGTTCCGCGGGATGGGCGACGCGGACCCTCGAGCCCATCTCGCGCAGGCCGGCGGCGATCTGGATGGCGCAGCCGGGGTTGGCGACCGCCACCACCGGCGCCCCCGTCGCCGCTACGGCCTCCGCCTTCTGGCGGCGCAGCTTCGCGGCCATGCTCGGGCTGCAGGACGCTGTAGAGGCCCGCGGCCCCGCAGCAGCGCCCGCCGTCGCCGAGGTCGACGCAGTGCGCGCCGGCCCCCGCGAGCAGTCCGCGGGGGCCGATGCCCTGGGCGTGGAGGTGGTGGCAGGCGTCGTGGACGGCGACGGTGCCGATGCCGGCCTCGCGCGGCGGCGGCGACAGCTCGATCAGGTCGCGGGTGCGCGCGGCGACCCGCTCGGCGCGCTCGGCCCACGCCGGGTCGTCGGCGAGCAGCTCGCCGTAGGTCTTCAGATGGGCGCTGCAGCCCGAGGCGTTCACCACCACGATCTCGGCGTCCTCCATCTCGGCGATCCGCGCCCTCGCCATCGCGCGGGCGGCGGCGGGCTGCCCGTAGTGCATCGCCAGGGCTCCGCAGCAGCCGGCCGGAGTGGTGCGCACCGCGGTGTAGCCGGCCTCGGCCACCACGCGCATCGTGGCGCGCTGGGTCGGCCGGAAGGCGACGTCCATGACGCAGCCCGACAGCACCTTCGCCACCGGGCCCGTCCCCAGGCGGTCGGGGATCGGGCGCCGCAACTCGCGCAGGGTGACCGGCGGCGTCGAGGCCCGCTGCGCGGCGGGCGCGAGGCGGTCGAGCCGCAGGGCGCGGGCGGCGCCGAGCATCCAGCCGGCGGCCATCACCAGCCGCGGGCGGGGCAGCACCCCGGCGAGCCCGGCACGCCGGATGCCCCGGGCCGTCACCGGACGCGTGGGCTCGGCCTGGGCGCGGGCGCCCTCGATCATCCGCCCGAACGGCACCCCGCTGGGGCAGGCCGCCTCGCAGGCGCGGCAGGCGAGGCACTCGTCCATCATCCGCGTGAACGAGGCGTCGACCGTCGCGTGCGCCCTCCTCGACCGCCCGCATCGCGGCGATCCTGCCCCGGGGCGAGGCGGTCTCGCGGCCGGTGAGCCGGAAGGTGGGGCAGTGGGGCAGGCAGAGCCCGCACGCCACGCACTTGACGACGTCCTCCTCGAGCGGCGCCGGGCGCGAGGGGTCCCAGTTGGAGGCGCTCACGCCCACACCAGCATGCCGCGGGTTGAGGATCCCGGCGGGGTCGAAGCGGTCGCGCAGGCGCTTCATCAGGTGCACCCCCGGCGGCTCGGGTCCCCACGGGTCGGCCCGCAGGTCGTCGGGCCCGTCGGTCACGACCGCGTGGCCCCCGAGGGCGAGCGCCCAGCCGCGCACCCGCGCGACGTCCGCGGCCGAGGCGACCGCCACCCGGCAGATGCCCACGCCCATCCACGCCTCGTAGTCCAGCCCGGCCTCCTCGAGGTGCCGCGCCAGCGCGCCGAGGCGGGCCGGCGACACGCCGGCCTCGACGATCCCGGCGCCGGCCGGCTCGCGCGGGCGGCGCGGCCAGCGGCGCGAAGCCCTCGGGCGCGCGCACGTCGTCCTCGGGCCCGGTCAGCTCGACCGCCAGGCCGCCCGGGGCGAGCAGCACGGAGGTCGGGCGCACGCCGCCGCCCAGGACGCGCTCGGCCGAGCTGCCAGGCGCTCGGTCGAGCGACCCCTCGGCGCCGAACCAGCCGCGGGCCGGCGGCAGCGGCCAGAGCTTGAGGGTGGCCTGGACGATCACGCCGAGCGTGCCGAGCGAGCCCACCGCCAGGCGCGGGATGTCGTAGCCCGAGACCCCCTTCACCGTGCGCCCCCCCGCGGTGACGAGGCGACCGTCGCCGGTGGCGACGACGACCTCGAGCAGCGAGTCGCGCACGGCGCCCGCCCGCAGGCGCTCGCGGCTGCTCGCGGCCGTGGCGAGCACCCCGCCCACGGTCGAGCCCTCGCGGATCTCGGCCTGCGGCCAGGCCTGGCCGGCGCTCGCGGCGATCCGGACCACCTCGGAGGCGGCGATGCCGGCCTCGACCGTCAGCGTCAGGTCGGCGGGCTCGTGGGCCACCACCCGGTCGAGGCCCGTGGTGCGCAGCTCGCGGTCGGCCGGCGGGCCGGGGCGCCCGCGCCGCGAGCGCGTGCCTCCCCCCACGACCGCCACGCTCGCGCGCGCCGCCGTGGCCTCGGCCAGGGCGGCCGCCGCCTCGCCGGGCGACGACGGCACGAGGGTCGCGCTCACAGCCAGGTGCCCTCGGGGAGCGAGCCGGCGTCGAGCACGATCTCGCCGCAGCGGCTCCCGACGGGCAGCACCTTGGCCGGGTTCATGCGCCCCTCGGGGTCGAAGGCCTCCCGCGCGCAGGCCTGCGCCTCGAGGTCGGCCGCGCTGAACGTGAGGGGCATGAAGTCGCGCTTCTCGAGGCCGATGCCGTGCTCGCCCGAGAGCACCCCGCCCACCGCGACGCAGGCCTCGATGATCAGCGTGCCGGCCGCGTGGACCCGCTCGACCTGCGCGGGGTCGCGGCGGTCGAAGGCGATCAGCGGGTGCAGGTTGCCGTCGCCCGCGTGGAAGACGTTCATGATCACCAGGTCGAGCTCGGCGCCGATCTCGTAGATGCGCGCGAGGATCTCCACGAGCCGGGTCCGCGGCACCACGCAGTCGTGCAGGTAGTAGTTCGGCGCGATGCGCGCGACGGCGCCGAACGCGCTCTTGCGCGCCTTCCAGAACAGGGCGCGCTCGTCCTCGTCGCGCGCCACCCGCACGCGCCCGGCGCCGGTCTCGCGCCCCACCCGCTCGACCACCGCCGTGTGCGACGCGACCTCCGCCGGCGGTGCCGTCCACCTCGACCAGCAGCAGCGCCGCGGCGTCCACCGGCAGGTCGGCGTGCACGAAGGCCTCGACCGCGACGACCATCCTCTGGTCCATCATCTCCATCGCGGCCGGGATCACCCCCGCGCCGATGATGCCGCCGACCGCCTCGCCGGCGGCGCGCACGGTGGGGAAGTCGAGCAGCATCGTGCGCACGTGCGGCGGGTTGCGGCTGAGGCGCACCGTCACCTCGGTGACCACGCCCAGGGTGCCCTCGCCGCCGACGACGAACCCGCGCAGGTCGTAGCCGGGCGGGTCCGGGGCCGTGCCGCCGAGGCGCAGCACCTCGCCGTCGGCGAGGACGATCTCCATGCCGAGGATGTGCTGCGCGGTGACGCCGGAGGCCAGGCAGTGGGGGCCGCCGGCGTTGGTGGCGACGTTGCCGCCGATCGAGCAGGCCTGCTGGCTGGAGGGGTCGGGCGCGTAGTGCAGGCCGAGGTGGCGCACCGCGGTCGACAGGTCGAGGTTGAGGACGCCCGGCTCGACGCGCGCGCAGGGCACCGCCGGGTCGACCTCCAGGATCCGCGTCATCCGGGCGACCGACAGCACGATGGCGCCGTCGAGCGGCACCGCGCCTCCGCAGAGGCCGGTGCCCGAGCCGCGCGGCACGACCGGCATGCCCAGCTCGTGGGCCAGGCGCATGCAGGCGACGACCTCGGCGGTCGTCTCGGGCAGCACCACGAGGCCGCAGTCGCCCTGGGCGATGGAGCCGTCGCGCGAGTAGAGGCGCCGCTCCAGCGGGTGGTCGATGACGCGATCCGCGTCCAGCAGTGCCGCGAAGCGGTCCCGGGTGGTCACTGGGTGAGTGGTCGCCACCCTGGCGAGGCTATCTCACGCCCGGCCCGCGAGGACCGCCGCCGCGGCGCGCTCGCCGGCCTCGACCGCCTCGATCACGGCGGCGCCCGGAGCCAGGTGCGCGCCCTCGAGGCCGTCGAGCCACAGCGCCGGCGCCCGGACCGCGGGCACCTGGGCGAGATCGGCCACCGGGTAGGCCCGCGGGATGCGCAGCACCTCCAGCACCTGCGGCGCGCGCGGGGTCGTCGAGCAGGCCCAGGGGGTCGTGGAGGGCCCGCGCGCAGGCCGCCGCGAGGGCCGCGTCGTCGAGGCCCCACACCGGGTCGGACGGCGTCGGCCCGGCAGTAGCACTCGAGGCCGATCAGGGTCCGGCCCGGGGGGGCGAGGCGGGGACTCCAGTTGGCGGGCTCGAACGCCCGGGCGAACGGCACGCGCGGATCGTCCACCTGGATCCAGGGCTCGTCGCTCAGGCGCTCTCCCGCGATCCTCAGGTAGACGATCGCCACGGCCCGCATCCGCACCGGGGCCAGCGCGGTATCGGGCGGGCGGGGCTCGAGGATCCGCGCCGCGGCCGCCGCGGGCATCGCCACCACCACCCGCGGGGTCCGGACCGCTGCCGCCGCCGCTCAGGCGGACGCCCGAGACCCGGCCCGAGGGCGCCTCGATCGCCTCGGCGCCCGTGGCGAGCCGCAGGTCGGCGCCCGCCCGCCGGGCCGCGGCCGCCATCGCGTCCATCAGCTGGCCGATCCCGCGGGCGGGGAAGTGGAAGCCGTCGGGCGCCGCCTGGTTCTCGAGCAGCTTGAGCGCCCGCTCGCCCGGGATGCTCTCGAGGGGCACGCCGTCGACCTTCTCCAGGTAGGGCCGGATCGTGCCGTCGACGAATCGCGCGCCGAAGCGCGAGGCCAGCTCACCCCGGGCCGAGGCGTCGTGGGGGCCCGGCGCCTCGGCGACGGCCGGGCGCTGGTCGAGGTAGCGCCCCCGCACCACCGCCCCCTCGCGCACGCAGGCGACCGGCCGGCCGACCCACCGCAGGTCGTCGCCCAGCAGATCCTCCAGCCACCCGCGCCGCGCCTCGTCGCGCACGAAGGGGATGTGGCCGCCGACGTCGTAGGCGAAGCCGTCGCGGCGGCGGGTGACGCAGAGCCCGCCGGCCTCGGGGGCCGGGTCGACCGCGACCACGCGGGCGCCCGCCCGGGCGAGCGCGAGGGCCGCGCCGAGCCCGGCCGGACCGGCTCCCAGCACGACGGCGTCGGCGCTCTCCACGCGGCGAAACCTATCCCGGCGCACGGCGTCCGCGGGCGGGGTACGTCCGTCATCCCGGTGGATACGGCACCTCGGCTATGCTCGCGACCCGTGTCCGAGAGAGAGCCAGCTCCATGCGCATGACGGCGCTGATCCTCGCCGTGCTCTTCTCCCTGCCCGCCGTGGTGATCGTCCTCCGGCGGGGCGGGGCGACGGTGGCCGATCCGGCCCAGACCGCGGCCCACCGGCGGCTCGAGGCCCTCTGGGCGGTCGTCGCCGCTCGTCCTCCTCGCCGCGCTGATCGCCTACTCGGCCGCCGCGTGACGACCCGCGCGGTACCCGCCGCCCTCGCCGCCGGGCCCCTCGCCGTGGTGGTCGACTACGTCCGGCTCACCAAGCCGCGGGTCATCTCGCTGCTGCTGTTCACCACCGGCGCCGCGATGTTCGTCGCCGCGGGCGGCAACCCCGGCTGGCTGCTCCTGATGTGGACCATGATCGGCGGCTATCTGGCGGCCGGCGGCGCGAACGCGATCAACCAGTACATCGACCGCGACATCGACGACGTCATGCGCCGCACGGACGCGCGCCCGGTGGTCACGGGCCGGGTCACGCCCGCGGCGCGCGCTCGTCTTCGGCATCGTCGCTCGGCGTCGTCAGCGCGCTCGTCATCGGGCTGTCGTCCAACTGGCTCGCCGCCGCCCTCGCCCTGCTCGGCCTGGCGCTCTACGTCGGCGTCTACACGCTCTGGCTGAAGCGGACCTCGATCCACAACATCGTCATCGGCGGCTCCGCCGGCGCCGTCCCGCCGCTGGTCGGCTGGGCCGCCGTCACCGGCGACCTCTCGCCTGTCGGCCTGGATCCTCTTCGCGATCGTCTTCTACTGGACGCCGCCGCACTTCTGGGCGCTCGCGCTGATGCTCAAGCGCGACTACGCCGCCGCCGGCGTCCCGATGCTGCCCGTGGTGCACGGCGTGGCCGAGACCAAGCGGCAGATCCTGCTCTGGACCTCGGTGATGATCGCCGTGACCCTCCTGCCGGTCGCCTCGGGCGCCGCCGGCGCTGTTCTACCTCGTGAGCGCGCTCGTCCTCGGGCTGATCTTCCTCTACCTCTCGTGGCGGCTCTTCCGCGACCCGGCGATCGGCTGGGCCAAGGCGACCTTCCACTACTCCCTCCTCTATCTCGCCCTGATCTTCGTCGCGCTCGCCGTCGACGCGTTCTGACCGTGGCGTAGGGCCGGCCGCGGGGCGTCGTTCTTCCTGACGCCGCTGGGGATCGTCTTCACGACGGTCGTCATCGACCTGATCGGCTTCGGGCTGGTCCTGCCGATCCTGCCCCTCTGGGCCGAGGAGCTCGGCGCCTCGCCGGTGCAGATCGGCTTCATCACCGCCTCGTACGCGGTGGCCCAGCTGGTGTTCGCCCCGGTGTGGGGCCGCCTCTCCGACCGCCACGGCCGCCGGCCGGTCATCCTGATCTCCCTGGCCGGCAGCGCCGTGGCCGCCGCTCTTCATCGGCCTGGCGGGGACGCATCCTGGTGCTCCTGATCGCGCGCGTGCTCCAGGGGATCGCCGGCGCCTCGTACGCCGCGGCCCAGGCCTACGTCGCCGACATCACCAGCGAGAAGGACCGCGCCAAGGGCATGGGCATGATCGGGGCCGCCTTCGGGCTCGGCTTCGTGCTCGGGCCGGCGATCGGCGCGCTCTTCTCGGCGATCGACCAGCGGCTGCCCTTCTTCGTGGCGTCGGGCCTCGCCGCCGTCAACCTCGCCATCGCCTACCGGCGGCTGCCCGAGTCGCGGCGGCCGGGCACCGAGGTGCACCAGGCGCCGGTGCCGCGCATGGCGCATCCTGCGCCGCGCCCTGTCCAGCCGCGACCTCGCGCCCCTGGTCTGGCTCTCGTTCGTCTCGACCTTCGCGTTCGTCGGGATGGAGACCACCTTCGCGCTCTTCGGAGAGCGGCGCTTCTCCTACGACGCGGTCCAGATGGGGCTGCTGTTCACCTTCATCGGCGTGATGGCCGTCTTCTCGCAGGGCTACCTCGTCGGCCGGGTGGTGGAGCGCTGGGGGGAGAGCCGCGTGATGATCGGCGGGCTCGCGGGCACCGCGGCCGGCCTCATGCTCGTCGCCCTCGCCCACGATCTGTGGCTGCTCCTGGTCGGCCTGGCGTTGCTGGCCGTCGCGTCGGGACTCGTCTTCTCCACCACGACGGCGCTGATCTCGCTGGCGGCGGGCGACCGCGAGCAGGGCATGGTGCTCGGGCTGAGCGCCTCGGTCGGCGGCGCCGCCCGCATCGGCGGGCCGCTGGTCGCGACCGTCCTCTTCCAGCACGTGGGCATCGCCGTGCCCCTGGTCCTGGGCGCCGCGCTCTTCGCGCTCTGCGCCGCCGGCGCCCTGCGGGTGGTCGGGCGCCCGGTGCTCGCATCGTGAGCATCTGCACAGGGGCCGAATCGCGTCCGGCGGAGGGACGTCTGACCTCCGCGGAGACCCCTCTGGTCGTCGGAAACGCGTGATAGGTTCCCGGCCGTGCTGAGGAGCCGCCACACGATCCCGCTCATCATCCTCACGATCGTCATCGGGGGGCTGACGGCGGCGACCGCCGTGCTGATCGACTGGATCCCGATCCAGGCGGCCGAGCAGGCCGAGCGCGTCGACTCCCTCATGTGGTTCGTCGTCTGGGCCTCGGTGGCGATCTTCACCCTCGTGGCCGTCATCCTCGTCTACAGCGCCTGGCGCTTCCGCGCCGCCCCCGGTGACGAGAGCGACGGCCCGCCGGTGCACGGCAACACCAAGCTCGAGATCGTCTGGACCCTCGTCCCGACCCTCCTCCTCGTGGTCATGGCCGTCTGGGCCTACATGGTGCTCTCCGACAACGAGGCGCTCGCCCAGGACCGGCTCGTGGTGGACGTCACCGCCCAGCAGTTCGCCTGGGACTTCGCGTACCCCGGCGGCCAGGTCGGCAGCGGCGACCTGCGCGTGCCCGTCGGGCGCCAGGTCGAGCTGCGGATGCGCTCGAGGGACGTCATCCACGACTTCTACGTCGTCGAGTTCCGGGTGAAGCAGGACGTCGTCCCCGGCATCACGACGCGGGTCGTCTTCAACCCGAACCGCACGGGGACCTACCAGGTGATCTGCGCCGAGCTCTGCGGCGTCGGCCACGCGGTGATGCGCACGCGCGTGGTGGTGATGGAGCCCGACGCCTACGAGGAGTGGCTCGCCGACGCCGAGACCCAGGTGGCCGCGAAGGCCACTCCGGCCCCCGCGACGCCCGCCCCCGCCCAGCCGTGACCCGGTAACCGAGGACCACCATGGCCACCCACGCACCCACTCACAGCGACCCGTCGGGCCACGCCCACCACTCGGACCCGCGCCCCCTCTCCTACTGGTGGAAGCGCGCGGCGCTCTGGTCGGTCGGCTCCTTCGCCTTCGCGTTCGGCCTCGTCTGGTTCATGCGCAGCGTCTTCGGCATGGAGCCCCTCTGGGAGCCCCAGGTCTACGTCACGGCCAGCGCCGCGCTCACCACCATCGGCTTCCTGATCGGCATCGGCTGCTTCGACTACTGGTGGCAGTGGATGACCGGCCGCCGGGTGGACCCCGAGGACCACTCGATGCACGGCGCCCACGGCTGGCGCGACTACTTCAAGGTCAACACCGACCACAAGGTCATCGGTGTCCAGTACATGGCCATCGTGTTCAGCTTCTTCGTGCTGGCGGGCCTCTTCGCCGAGCTGGTCCGCGCCGAGCTCGTTCACCTCGGGCCAGACCCTCGGCGACGGCGAGACCTACAACGGCCTCTTCAGCGTCCACGCGACGGTGATGATCTTCCTCTTCGTCATCCCCGCCTTCGCGGGCCTGGCGAACTTCGTGCTGCCGATCATGATCGGCGCGAAGGACATGGCCTTCCCGCGCCTGAACGCCTTGTCGGTGTGGATGCTGGTCCCCGGCGGCCTGATGATGATCATCAGCCCCGTCTTCGGCGCCTTCTCGGCCGGCTGGACCGCCTACGTGCCGCTCGCCACGCAGGGCGGCACCGGCGCGACCCTCTTCGAGGTCGGCGTGCAGGTGGTGGGCGCCGAGCTCGATCGCCACGGCGATCAACTTCCTCGTGACCATCTTCACCATGCGCGCGCCGGGCATGACCGTCTGGCGCATGCCGCTGCTGGTGTGGGCGAACGCGACCACCTCGGCGCTGGTCGTCTTCGGCACGCCCTTCATCGCCGGCTCGCAGTTCATGACGCTCTTCGACCGCGTCATCGGGACGCACTTCTTCGACCCGGCCGGCGGCGGCGACGTCATCGCCTACCAGCACATCTTCTGGTTCTACTCCCACCCGGCCGTCTACATCATGATGCTGCCCGGCTTCGGCATCATCAGCGAGGTCATCGCGACCTTCTCGCGCAAGCCGATCTTCGGCTACCGGGCGCTCGCGTTCTCGACCGTGGCGATCGCCGTCCTCGGCTTCGGCGTCTGGGCCCACCACATGTTCGTCAGCGGCATGGCCGCCTGGCTGCGCGTGCCCATGATGATCACCACGATCATCATCGCCATCCCGACCGGCGTGAAGATCTTCTCCTGGCTGGGCACGATGTGGGGCGGCAAGCTGCACCTCAAGACGCCGATGCTCTTCGCGATGGGCTTCATCGGCGTGTTCGTCATCGGCGGCCTCTCCGGGGTCATGCTCGCGGTGATCCCCGTGGACATCCAGGTGACCGACACCTACTTCGTCGTGGCCCACATCCACTACGTCTTCGTCGGCGGCAGCGTCTTCACCATCTTCGCCGGGGTCCACTACTGGTTCCCGAAGATGACCGGGAAGATGTACAACGAGACGCTCGGCATGATCTCGTTCTGGATCATCTTCATCGGCTTCAACGCGACCTTCATGCCGATGCACTGGCTGGGCATCCAGGGTATGCCCCGGCGCGTGTCGGCCTACGACCAGAGATTCGAAGGCGTGAACCAGTTCATCGGGGTCGCATCGATCGTGATGACGATCGGGTTCCTGGTGTTCTTCTACAACATGATCACGTCGTGGAAGTCGGGTCCCAAGGCCCCCTGGAACCCCTGGCGCGGTCGCACGCTCGAGTGGCTCGTCTCCTCACCGCCCTCGCTGTTCAACTTCGAGGCCACGCCCCAGGTCGTCGGCGGCCCGTACCAGTACGGCATCCCCGGCGCCCGCCACGCGGTCGTCTTCGCCCCCGAGGAGATCGGCGGCGAGCTGGTCGAGACCGAGAAGCGCACGATCGTGGTCATCGCCAACGAGACGGTCGCGTCCGCCGGGCTGATCGACGAGGTCCGCCGCCGCGCCTCCGAGGGCCTCTGGCGCTTCACGTTCGCCGTGGCCAACGAGGGCGGCGACGCGCGCGCCGCCGAGCGCCGGCTCCAGGTGGCCCTCTCGGTGCTGGCCGAGGCCGGCATCGACGCCTCGGGCACCGTGGTCGAGGGCGACCCGTTCGCCGCCTCCGCCGCCATCACCGCCGAGGAGGACGTCCACGAGGTCATGCTCGCGACCTACCCCACCGGCGAGTCCGGCTGGATGGCCGACGACATGGTCGACCGCCTGCGCAAGAGCACGGGTCTGGGCATCACGCGCGTCGTGGTCCGGCGCGAGGAGGCCCGTCAGCCCCTCGCCCTCCGGGGCGTCGCCCAGGTCGCGGTCGTGGCCGACGAGGGCCTGAACACCAGCGGCCTGGTGACGGCGCTGCGCGATCGCGCCGACCGCCAGCCGATCGGGGTCGTCCTGCTCGCGCCGATGCACCTCGCAGGCCCCGGCTGGACGGACGAGGCCGAGGAGGCCCGCACCGCCGCCTTCGAGCGCCTCCGGGTCGCGATCGACGCCCTGCAGGCCGCCGGGGTGCAGTCTCGCGGCGAGGTCCTCGACGGCGATGCCGCGTCGGCCGCCCGCCTCGCGGTCTCCGAGCACCACGCCGACGAGATCCTCGTGATCGCCGCACGCGGCGGGCGCCTGGAGTCGGACGAGGCCCTCGCCGGCGTGAGCGCCGCCGCGGGTTCGGTGCCCGTCGAGCGGATCGTCGTCGATGCGGAGGCGCCGGCCTCCCCCTCCGGGAGCTGACCCATGGCCACCGTCGAGCCCACACTGAGCGCGCCCTCCCAGGCGACCCCGCCGCCCTCGCGCGGCAGCCAGATCAGCATGGGGATGCTGTCGATGATGTTCTTCATCGGCTCCGAGGTGATGCTCTTCGGCTCGCTGTTCGCCGCCTACTTCTTCGTTCGCTTCAACGTGGCCGACCAGTGGCCGCCCCTGAACGCGGCCGGCGAGCCCTTCGAGCTTCCGAAGGTCATCACGGGCGTGAACACCGTGATCCTCGTGGCGTCGAGCTTCACGATCCACTGGGGCGAGCACCGGTTGAAGCACTACGGCGACCGCAAGGGCCTGGAGCGGGGCCTGCTGGTCACCATGTTGCTCGGCGCGACCTTCCTGCTGATCCAGGTGAACGAGTACATCCACCTGGGCTTCACCCCGCAGGACCAGGCCTTCGGCTCGGCTTTCTACACCCTCACCGGCTTCCACGGGCTTCACGTGTTCGTCGGCCTGACGTTGCTGACCCTCTGCTACATCCGGGTCAGGAAGGCCCGCGACTTCACCCCCGAGTGGTCCACCCCCCTCCAGGCGTCGAGCCTCTACTGGCACTTCGTCGACGTGGTCTGGGTCCTCCTCTACATCCTGGTGTACCTCGTATGACGCCTCGTATGCGCCGTAGCGCCGGCCGCCTGGCCGCAGTCGTCGCCGTCGGGGTCGCGTCGGTCGGCCTCACCGCGTGCGGCGACAGTGGCGAGCCCGCCGACCTGGCCGCCGGCAAGACGACCTTCGTCAGCCTCTGCGCCAGTTGCCACACCCTCGATGACTCGGGTGCCCCGGCCGCCTTCATCGGTCCGAATCTGGACGACTCCTGGCGCGCCTCGCGTCAGGCGGGCATCGACGACTCCCAGTTCGCCGGCACGATCGAGCGCTGGATCAGGGTCGCTCAGAAGCCGATGCCGCGTGACCTGGTCACGGGGCAGGACGCGAAGAACGTCGCCGCCTACATCGCGTCGGTCGCGGGAACCTCGCCCGAGAGCGGCGTGTTCCCGGCGCAGGAGACCCCCGAGGTCCCGAATCCTCCCCGCCAGGAGATCAACTAACCCCATCCGGGCGGTGGGCGCTCCGGACGCGGGGATGGAGCGACCGTGAGCGGACGTCTGGAGGGCATGCGGGTCGTGGTGACCGGGGCTTCCCGGGGCCTCGGCCGGGCCGTGGCGGAGGGCTTCGGCGCCGAGGGCGCGCGCGTGGTGGTGACCGCCACCGCCGTCCGGCGCCTCGAGGGCACCATGTCGCGGCTGCGCGAGCGGGGCGCCGACGTGCAGGGCGTGCCGCTCGACCTGGCCGATCCCGGCAGTGTCCAGGAGGCCGCCGCGCAGGCGCTGGCGGTGCTCGGCCGGGTGGACTGCGTGGTCAACAACGCCAGCGTGCTCGGGGAGCGCCTGCCTCTCGCCGACTACCCCCTGGGCCTGTGGGACTCCGTGATGGCCGTCAACCTGACGGGCACCGTGGCTCTCACCCAGGCGCTGATCCCGGCGATATCCCAGGGCGGATCGATCATCAACGTCACCTCGGGCGCCGCCGGGCGGGCCGGCTGGGGGGCGTATGCGGTCTCCAAGCTCGGCCTCGAGGGCGTGACCGCGATGCTCCGCGAGGAGCTGCGCGACACGGGCATCCGCTGCGTCGCCGTCAATCCGGGCCCCCTCCGCACGACAATGAGGGCGGCCGCCTACCCCGGGGAGGACCCCCAGACCGTGCCCCACCCCTCGAGTGTCGTCGAGCCCTTCATCGCGATCGCCGCCGGGGAGGACCCCGGCCCCCGCATCGACGCCGCCGAATGGGCGTCGCGATGAAGGCGATCCCGCTGCTGGTCTCCACCCACGGATGGCAGGACGTGGACATCGAGCCGGTGGGGGAGCCGCTCGTGCGGGTGGCCGACATCGACGCGAGGGTCCGCGACGTGCCCCGGTACCACGCGATGGGGCTCGCGGGTGCGCTCCCCGAGGGCTGGATACGCGAGGGCGTGGCCGCCCGGCTCGCCGCCGTCGCCCAGGGCCTGCCCGAGGGGCGGACCCTGATCGTCTGGGACGGCTATCGCCCGCTCGCCACGCAGGCCGCGCTCTACAACGCCTACCTCGACGAGCTCACCATGGTGCACTACGACTGGCCGGCGGGCGCCCTCGAGGAGGCCGCCGCGCGGTACGTGACCGCGCCCTCGCGGGCGCTCGGCTCGCCGCCGCCCCACCTCACCGGCGGCGCTGTCGACCTCACCCTCGGCGATGCCGACGGCCGGCCCCTCGACCTCGGCACCGACTTCGACGCCTTCGTGGAGGAGGCCGCCGCCCGCGCGCTGGAGGACGTACCCGGAGAGGCCCGCGATCTGCGCCGCCTCCTGTTCTGGGCGATGCACGCGCAGGGTTTCACCGCCTACCACGAGGAGTGGTGGCACTTCGACTACGGCGACCAGTTCTGGGGCCTCGCCACGGGCCGGCCCGCGATCTACGCCGCCGCGGACCCTCCCGGGGACTGACCTGGGGTGCCGCCGGATGGCCCGCGTGACGGGCCATCCGGCGGTGGCGCCTACCAGTCGGTGAGGCGTCCCTGGCGCAGCTGTCGCTGCCGCCGGTCCAGCGCCTGCAGGTACGCCTCGAGCTGCATCGCCGGCGACGGACCGCTGGGGCCGCTGGGCGGGCGGCTGACCAGCAGGACGAGCAGGACGAGGCAGGCGGTCACGGAGATGATCACCATCGGGTCCGTCCCTTCGGGAGTGGGGTGGAGTCCGACAGGCCCTGCGTGGATCAGACGGTCACCGCTGTCGCGGTGGCGAGTGCTCACGCGTGGGGCCGCTCGCGGGGCGCCGGAAGGCGAACGCGTTGGGTGGAGCGTCGATCGACGGCATGTCCGGTCTCCTTGTTGCGGATATTTCGATTGCGAACCTACGCCAGAGGGATCGCGGAACGCAATACCCAGTTGCGAATGTTGCGGTTGAGGCGTAGGCTGCGACTCCCACCAGCAACGACGACCCCAGACCCCCCCGAGGAACCACCCCGTTGAGACAGCCGACCGCCGCGGACCGCGCTCAGTTCGAGCGCCTGAGCCGCCTTCTCGAGGACGCGATGGGCGACGAGGAGGAGGCGGGGGACGCGAGCGCGGGAGCCGAGCGGGTGACGCTCGACTTCGAGTCGCGCGTCGCGGGTGAAGGCGGCGCCGACGACATGGCGCGCCACGAGACCGTCGAGCTCCCACGTCAGGCGGTGGCGGCTCTGCTCGAGGTCGCCCGCGCCCTCTCGCAGGGCCAGACGCTTCACATCGTCCCCCACGAGGCCCGCCTGACGACCCAGGCCGCCGCCGACCTGCTGGGGGTGTCGCGACCGCACCTGATCACCCTGATCGACCGCGGTGAGCTCGAGTGCGACATGGTCGGTACCCACCGGCGGCTGCGTGCCGACGACGTCCTGGCCTACCGCGAGCGGCGCAACGCGTCCCGCCGCGCCGGCGTGCAGGAACTCCAGAGGCTCGCGGCCGAGCTCGAGGGCCACTACTGAGCAGCGATCCGGGGTGTGGCGCGTCCCCGATCCGACGACGGCTCCGGGCTGAGTAGCGGTCCGGCCGGCGCGTCCTCTTTGCGTCCGGGCCCCGGCCCCTATCCCTAAGCTGCCGCCATGCCGCGGCAGGTCCTCCTCGACGCCTCCTCCCTCCACGCCTGGAGCGTGCGGGGGCTGCTGCTCGGTCTCGCCGACCGGGATCCGCCCATCATCGTGCCCCGCTGGGCGGGCGGGATGCTCGCTGAGCTCGCGGATCGCATCGGCGCCGACCTCGCCCCCCGGCTCGGCGCTCCGGCGGCCGCCGAAGGGGCTCGCCGGATGGTCGACGGGATCGCGGCATGCTTCCCCGATGCGGAGGTTGCGGCAGACGCCGGCGATCTGATCGCGCTCGCGGCCGCCGCCGGGGCCGAGTGGGTCGTGACCGGCGAGCCGGACCGGGTCCGCGCGTCAGGCCCCGCGCGCCGCGGGGTCACGGTCCTGCGTCCCGACGATCACCTCGTGGCCCTCCATCACGACGACCCGTGGCGCGTCCTGCACGCGACCATGCTCTACGCCTTCATCCTCCGCCGCCCCGACCGCTCGCCCGACGACCTCCTCGCCGAGCTCGCGCGATCGGTGCCCGGCTTCGTCGGCCTGGTCCGCCGCCAGGTCGCCGGGCTCCCGCTCAACCAGCCCCCTGGGGTCTTCGCGGTCGCCCACCGTGAGGCGCCGCCGCCCGACGACCCGGACGGGGATTGGTGGTGCCTCGCGTGCGATCCCTTCCCCTGCCCGGGGCACGGCGGCCTGCGCCTGCAGCTCTGGGGGACGCCGGCGACGAGCCTGCCGGACGACGAGTGCTGCTTCGTCGGCGTGTCGCAGACCGCTCAGCACCGGACGCTGGTCTGGCCGTCCCCCGACGACCGCCGCCTGAAGGAGATCACCGCCGAGCTGGGCGAGCAGTGCCGCAATCCTCGTCCCGTGCCCTACACGGCCGCCCTCGGCCCGGCCGTGAGCTACTGGGAGTGGCAGGCGACGGGCAGCCTCGTGCACGGCATCCACGAGTCGCCCCCTCCCGCCGAATAGCCCGAGCCCGCACGTCCGGCTACCGTGGTCCCATGGACAGGGATCTGCGGCACTGGCGCCCCGGGCCCGCCCTCGCGGGCGTCGTCCACCGGTACACCGGGTTCGCCGTGGGCGGGGGGGAGCCCGAGCGGTTCGTCGAGCTGCCGTGCAGCCACATCCCCCTGATCCTCGACATGGGCGAGGGGTGGAGCGTCGCCGACGCCCGTTCGCCCGGGTGCCCGCCGCAGCGTCTGCGCTCCTTCGTGGCCGGTCTCACCGACGGGCCTGTCCTGGTGGGGCACGGGGGGTCGGCGTGCAGCCTGCAGGTCGACCTCACTCCGCTCGGCGCCCGCCGCCTGCTGGGCCTCCCGATGAGCGAGATCGCCAACCGGTCCGTCGATCTGGAGGACGTCCTCGGAGCCGGCGCCCGCGACCTGACTGGGCGGCTGGCCGACGCTCCGGGCTGGGCGGCCCGCGTCGAGCTGGTCGAGCGTGCCCTGGTCGGTCGCCTGGCGCAGGCGCACCCGCCCGACCCCGGCACCGGATGGGCGCTCGGACGTCTGAGGGCGACCGGCGGCGCGGTCGCCATCGGCGATCTGGCCACGGAGCTCGGCTGGAGTCACCGCCGCCTGATCGCCCGGTTCCGGCGGGATGTCGGCCTCGCGCCGAAGGCCGTTGCGCGGATCATCCGCTTCGAGCACCTGCGGGCCGTGCTGTGCGCGGAGCCGGGGATCGGGCTGGCGCGGGCGGCGGCGGGCTGCGGCTTCTCCGACCAGGCGCACCTCGCCCGCGAGGTGCGCGACCTCGCCCACCTGACGCCCACGCAACTGCGCGACGAGGGCGTCAATTTCCTCCAAGAGCACCCGGCCACGCTCTTCTAGGCTCGCGCCACCCGTCGAGCGACATCCCAGGAGCGCAGCATGGCCATGGCCGAGACGACCAACGGCGCCTTCCCGATCGTCCCCTTCCGCGAGCCGAGGGCCGGCATCGCCTGGCTCGAGCGCGCGTTCGGCGCCCGGGCCCTGATGGTGCATCCGCCCGAGCCCGACCAGCCCCTGGTCCACGCCGAGCTCCTGATCGGGACCGGCGTCATCATGGTCAGCGACGCCACGCGGACCGAGGAGAACCCCTTCAACCTGCCCGGTCCGCTCGCGCTCTACGTCGTGGTCGACGACCCGGACGCCCTCCACGACCGCGCGGTCGCCGCGGGCGCCGAGATCGTCCGGGGGCTGACCGATCAGGACTACGGCTCGCGCGAGTTCGCGGCGCGCGACTGCGACGGCAACCTCTGGAGCTTCGGTACCTACCGGCCGGCCGTGGACCGGGGCTGAGGGGTCGCCCCCGGGGGTGGCGGCGGCGCGCCGGTAACATCGGTGCCGTGACCACCTCCCCGGGGGCCGCGCCGCAGGCGGCGGGGCTGGGGCTCGTGCCCGCCCTGCTCGGCCTCGTGCGCTTCTCGCACACGATCTTCGCCCTTCCCTTCGCCCTGTCCGCGGCGCTGCTCGCGGGCATGGAGATCCCGCGCGCGGCGACCCTGGGCTGGATCCTGCTGGCGATGGTCGGCGCCCGCAGCCTGGCGATGGCGCTCAACCGGCTGATCGACGCCGACATCGACGCCCGCAACCCGCGCACCGCCTCGCGCGAGCTGCCCTCCGGCCGTCTGCGCGTCGGTCAGGTGGCCGGCTTCTGCGCCGTGAGCCTCGGGGTGCTGCTGCTCGCGGTGTCCCAGCTGCCGGAGGAGACCTGGGTGCTCTGGCCGGTGCCGGTCGTGGCCTTCGTGCTCTACCCGCTCGCCAAGCGCGTCTCGTGGGCCTGCCATCTGGCCCTCGGCCTGACGATCGGCATCGCCCCGATGGGCGCCTGGCTGGCGGTCACCGGCGACCTCGGGCCGGCCCCGATCATGCTCGGGCTCGGCGTGGCCCTCTGGATCGCGGGCTTCGACGTCATCTACGCGCTGCTCGACGTGGACTTCGACCGCGCCAACGACGTGCACTCGATCCCCGCCCGCTTCGGCGAGGCCCGGGCCCTCTGGTTCACGCGCGTCTTCCACGTGGCCGCGATCGCCCTGATGGCCGGCGCGGGGGCCGCCGCCGGCACCGGCGCGATCTACTTCGCCGGCGTCGCCGTCTGCGCCGCGGTGCTGCTGTACGAGAACGCCATCGTCCGCCCGGGCGACACGAGCAGGGTGCAGGCCGCGTTCGCGCAGTCGAACGGCCTGCTCGCCGTGGTCTTCCTGGTCTTCACCGTGGCCGAGGTGACGCTGTAGAGGCCACCCTGGTCCAGGGGCGCGGCCTGGTGAAGCGCTTCGGCGACCGGGCGGCGGTCGACCGGGTCGACGTCTCCCTGGCGCCCGGTGAGTGCCTGGCCGTCCTCGGGCCGAACGGCGCCGGCAAGAGCACCCTGCTGCGGATGGTCGCCACCCTCCTGCGGCCCGACGCCGGCTCCCTGTCGGTGTGCGGGCGGGAGCTGCCGGGCGGCCGGCCGGGCGCGCGCGCGGGGATCGGTTACCTCGGGCACGACCCGCTCGTCTACCTCGATCTCACGCCCCGCCAGAATCTCGAGCTCTACGCCGATCTCTACGGGCTCTCGGACGCACGGGAGCGGATCGACGCCGGTCTCGACCGCGTGGGCCTGCGCGCGCGCTCGTTCGACCCGGTGCGCACCTTCAGCCGGGGCATGGCGCAGCGCCTCGGCCTCGCCCGGGCCCTCCTGCACGACCCGGTGCTGCTCTTGCTCGACGAGCCCTACTCGGGCCTCGACGCCGCGGGGGCGCGACTGCTGGACGGGGTGCTCGGCGACCTCGGGTCCTCGCGCGGCGCCGTGATGGTGACCCACGAGGTCGAGCGGGGGGTCTCGCTGGCCGGCCGCGTGCTCGTGCTGCGGGCGGGCCGCGTCGTGCTCGACGGGCCGATCGGCGACGAGGGCCCCGCGGCCTTCCGCGCGCGCTACGAGGAGCTGGTGGCGTGAGCGGGGCGCGCCCCTCCTGGTGGCGCCAGTTCCGGGCGCTGATGCTCAAGGACCTGCGCCTGGAGCTGCGCACCCGCGACACCCTCGCCGCGATGGTGCTCTTCGCGATCGTGGCGATGATGATCTTCCAGTTCGCCTTCGGCGGCCGCGGTCAGAACCTCTCGGCCGTCTCCGGCGGCATCCTCTGGGCCACCCTGGCGCTGACCGCCGTGCTCGGCGTCGGCCGCTCGTGGGTGCCCGAGCGCGAGCAGCGCGTCCTCGACGGGCTGCTGGTGACCCCGGTGCCGCGCGATCTGCTGCTGGTCGCCCGCGCGGGAGCCATCTACGTCTACCTGCTCGCGGTCGAGATCGTCGCCGTCCCCCTGGTCACGATCTTCTTCGTGCGCGGGCAGGAGCCCGGCGACGTGCTGCTGATCGGGGTCGTCTGCCTCCTCGCGAATCTGGGCATCTCGATCCTCGGCTCGCTCCTGGCATGCCTGGCGCTCTTCGCACGGGCCCGCGAGCTGCTGCTCCCCGTGCTGTTCCTGCCGTCTCTGCTGCCGGTCGTGATCGCGGCCTCGGGGGCCACGCAGGCCGTCTCAGGGGGGACGAACGACCTGGCGGAGTACCGGGGCTATTGCCTGTTTCTGGGGGTGTATGCGGTAATCTTCGCGCTTGTGGCCTACGCGACGTACGAGCATGTCTTCGATGACTGACACGCGTCCGACACGGCGCCTTGCGGTCACCGGCGGGCTGACCGCCGCCCTCGCGGCGCTCGCCACCTTCGGCGTCTTCTTCGTGGCCCCCGAGGACGCGGACCAGGGGATCATCCAGAAGATCTTCTACTTCCACGTCTCCATCGCCGTGGTGGGTCTGCTCGCGTTCTCGGCCGGCGCCGTCTACGGCATCCGCTATCTGCGCACCCGCGACGCGCGCCTCGACGACGTCTCGAGCATCTGCATCGGCATCGGGCTCGGGTTCGCCGTGCTCGTCGTGATCACCGGATCGATCTGGGCCAAGGCCTCCTGGGGCACCTGGTGGGTCTGGACCGACCCGCGTCTGGTGACGTTCGTGATCGTGCTGCTGCTCTACGCCGCCTACTTCGTGCTGCGCTCCTCCGTCGAGGGCGAGCTGCGCCTGCGGTACTCGGCGATCTACTCGATCGCGGCCTTCGCCTCGGTGCCGCTGTCGTTCTACTCGGTCCGCGTCGCGCGCTCGTTCGTGCACCCGGTGGTCTTCACCACCGGCGGCGCGAACATGTCCGGCGAGATGCTGATCTGGTTCCTCGTCAGCCTCGCGGCGACCGTCGGGGTCTTCTTCACGATCCTGCAGCTCGAGCTGATCCAGCGCCGCGCAGACCGGGCGATGCGCCGCGTCAAACTGCGCCTGGAGGCGATGGCATGACCAATGAGTACGTCGCCGCGGCGTACGGCGTCATCCTCTTCGCGCTCCTGATGTACGTGGTGGCCATCGGCCTGCGATCGGCCCGCATGGCCCGCGAGGCCGAGTTGCTGGCGCTTCTGGTCGAACGCGCCGACGGCGTGGACGGCGGCGCCGCCGCCACGTCGGCCGAGACGGCCGACGTGCCCGGATCCGCGTCGCTCCCTTGACCGGGAACCGCGTCGGACCGAGCCGCCCGGCGGGGCCCGGCAAGGTCCTCTACCCGATGTTCGTCGACCTCGAAGGCCGGCGCTGCCTGGTCGTGGGCGGAGGTCCGATCGCGGCGGAGAGGGCCCGGAAGCTCCTCGACCACGGCGCCGCCGTGCGGTTGGTAAGTCCGCAGGTCACCTCCGAGTTGGCCCGGATGATCGACGATGGGGCCATCGGCGAGCATCGTGCCCGCACCTATCGTCCTGAGGACCTCGAAGGGTGCTTCCTGGTCATCGCCGCGACCAATCTGGATCCGATCAACCGGATGGTCTGGCAGGACGCTGAGGCGCGGAACATGGTGTGCAACGTCGTCGATGCGCCACCCCTGTGCAACTTCGTCGTGCCATCGGTCGTGCGGCGCGGCGAGCTCGCCATCGCGGTCACCACCGGTGGCGCGAGCCCGGTCGTGGCCCGGCGCATCGGCCGGGAGCTCGACGAGATGTACGGTCCCGAGTGGGAGGGGCTGATCGCCCTGCTGCGCGAGATGCGCGACGACCTCAAGCAGCGCCACCCCGACATGCCGGGCCGCCGGCAGGCCGTCGAGGCCCTGATGGAGACCGACGTGCTCAGGCTCCTCGCCGAGGGCGACGAGCGCGCGGCGGCCGACCTCGCGCGCCGGGTGATGGACCTCGAGGTGCACGCGTGAACCTCCTCGTGCTCGGGCTCTCGCACAAGACCGCGCCGGTGGAGCAGCGCGAGAAGGCCTCCCTCTCGGAGAAGGAGGCGCGCGCCCTGCTGCGCGAGCTGCTGGCGGCCGGGGTCGTCTCGGAGGCCGTGGCCCTGTTCACGTGCAACCGCACCGAGGTCTACGTGGCGGCACCCGACCCGGTCGCCGCCGAGGACGCCGTGACGGCCGCGATCGTGGCCCACAGCCGCATCTCCATCGACGAGCTCGCCTGCGCCCGCTACGTGCTGCGCGACGAGCGCGCCGCCGCCCAGCTCTTCCGCGTCGCGTCGAGCCTCGACTCGATGGTGGTCGGCGAGAGCGAGATCCAGGGCCAGGTGCGGGCGGCCTGGGAGCTCGGGGCCCAGGAGAGCGCGACCGGGCCGATCCTCAACCAGCTCTTCCGGCAGGCGCTCGAGGTGGGCAAGAGCGTGCGCACCCAGACGCACATCGGCGCCGGCTCCTCGTCGGTCCCGGCGGTGGCGCTCGACCTCGCCGAGGACGTCCTCTCCGACCTCCCCGGCCGCAAGGTCCTGGTCATCGGCGCCGGGCGCATGGCCGAGGCCACGGCGCTCGCCCTGGTGCAGCACGGCGTCCACGAGGTCGTCGTGGCCAACCGCACGGTCTCCACGGCGCGCGAGCTGGCCGGCCGCTTCGGCGGGCGCGGAGTGGGCTTCGACAAGCTGTCGGAGGAGCTCCACGGCGCCGACATCGTGATCTCCTCGACCGACGCGCCCCACCCGATCCTGCGTACCGCGGAGCTGGGCCCGGCGATGGCCGACCGCGCCGACCGGCCGATGGTGATCGTCGACATCTCCGTGCCGCGCGACGTCGAGGCCTCGGTCGCCGACATCCCCGGCGTCGCGCTCTTCGACATCGACGACCTCGAGCGGGTCGTCGAGGCGAACCTCAACGGCCGCCGCCTCGAGGCCGAGCGCGGCGAGGGCTTCGTCATCGGCGCCGTCCAGGGCTTCTCGGCCTGGCGCCGCGGCCTCACGGCGACCCCGGCGATCACGTCGTTGCGCGAGCGGGCCGAGGAGATCCGCCTCGGCGAGCTGGCGCGTCTCGACGGGCAGTGGGACGCCCTCTCCGACGCCGACCGCAAGCGGGTGGAGGCGCTCACGAAGGGCATCGTCAACAAGCTCCTCCACGAGCCGACCGTCCGGGTCCGCGCCGCGGCCGAGGACGGTGACGGTGACGCCCTGCGGCACCTGGAGAGCCTGCGCCACCTCTTCGGCCTCGAGGCTCCGACCAACTGACCCGGTAGCGCCGTCCGCCTGATCCTCGCCACCCGGCGCTCGCCCCTCGCGCTGGCGCAGACCGAACTGGTCGCGGCGTCGCTCGCGGCGGCGGGCCACGACGTGGAGCTGCTGCCGCTGGTCACCACCGGCGACCGCTGGAGCGCCTCGGGCAGCGGCGAGTCGCCCGACAAGGGCCTGTTCGTGAAGGAGCTCGAGGAGGCCCTCCTCGACGGCCGGGCCCACCTGGCCGTGCACTCGGCGAAGGACCTCCCCGGCGAGCAGCCGCCCGGCCTGGCCGTGCTCGCGGTGCCGGCCCGCGAGGACGCCCGTGACGTTCTGGTGGGCCCGGAGGGCGGCCTCGGGGCGCTCCCGGCCGGGGCGAGCGTCGCCACCGGCAGCCCGCGCCGCGCCGCGCAGATCCTCGCCGCCCGCCCCGACCTCGCCATCGTCCCGATCCGGGGCAACGTGGGGACGCGTCTCGACAAGCTCGCCGCGGGTGCCGCCGACGCGCTGATCCTCGCCGCCGCCGGGCTGCGGCGGCTCGGGCTCGAGCCGCCCGGGATGACGCCCCTCCCGGTCGAGGTCTCCACCCCGGCGCCCGGCCAGGGCCTGCTGGCGCTGCAGGGGCGCGCCGGCGACCCCGAGCTCGCCGCCGCGGTCGCCGTGCTCGACCACGCCGCCGCGCATGCCTGCCTTCGCGCCGAGCGCGCGCTGCTGGCGGCCCTCGGCGGCGGCTGCCTGCAGCCGGTCGGCGCCTACTGCGCGCCGCACGCGGGCGGCCTGCGCATCGTCGCGTTCGCCGGGTCCGACGACGGCACCCGCGCTGAGCGCGTCGTGTGCGACGGCGCGTCGGCCGATCCCGAGGCGCTCGGGCGCGACGCCGCAGCGGCCCTCGCGCAGGTGCGCGAGTGAGCGGCATCGTCCACCTCGTCGGCGCCGGCCCGGGCGACCCCGGCCTGCTGACGGTGGCCGGGCTGCACGCGCTGGAGCGGGCCGACGTGGTCATCCACGACCGCCTCGGCACCGAGCAGCTGCTGCCGCTCTGCCGCCCGGACGCCCTGCTGCTGAACGCCGGCAAGTCGCCCGACCGCCACGCGATGATCGCAGGACGAGATCAACGCCGCGCTGGTCGAGCACGGCCTGCGCGGGCGCCGCGTGGTGCGGCTGAAGGGCGGCGACCCGTTCGTCTTCGGGCGCGGCGGCGAGGAGGCGCAGGCGCTGGCCGAGGCCGGCGTGGCCTTCGAGGTGGTGCCCGGCATCACCAGCGCGATCGCGGCGCCCGCCTACGCCGGCATCCCCGTGACGCACCGCGGCGTGTCGACCTCGTTCACCGTCGTCACCGGTCACGAGGACCCCACCAAGCCCTCCGAGCAGACCGACTGGGGCGCGCTCGCGCGGGTGCCGGGCACGCTGGTCATCCTGATGGGCATGGGCCGCCTCGGCGGTATCGCCGAGGCGCTGATGGAGGGGGGCCGCCCCGCCGACGAGCCGGTCGGCGTCGTCCAGTGGGGCACGACGCCCCGCCAGCGCCGCCTGGTGGCGACGCTCGGCACCGTCGCGTCCCGCGTGGCCGAGGAGGGCCTCGGATCGCCCGCCGTGGTGGTCGTCGGCCCGGTCGCCGCGCTCGCGTCCACCATCGGCTGGCTCGACCGCCGGCCGCTGCTGGGGCGCACCGTCGTCGTCACGCGCGCGCGGGCGCAGGCCAGCGAGCTCTCCGACCGCCTCCGCGGCCTCGGCGCGTCGGTCGTCGAGCTGCCGGTGATCCGGATCGAGCCGATTCCGGCCTCGCCCGAGATCGACGCGGCCCTGGAGACGCTCGACGCGTACCGGCTCGTCGTGCTCACCAGCGTCAACGGGGTGGACGCCCTCTTCGCCCGCCTGGCCGAACGGGGCCGCGACGCGCGCTCGCTGTCGCCCGACGCGACGATCGTGGCGATCGGGCCCGCCACCGCCGAGCGTCTCGCCGCGCACGGCGTCCGGGCCGACCTCGTCCCCGAGCGGTTCGTGGCCGAGGGCATCCTCGAGGCCCTCTCCGGCCATCCGCTCCAGGGGGCGCGCACGCTGGTCGCGCGGGCGCGCGGCTCGCGGCCCGATCTGGTCGACGGCCTGCGCGCGCGCGGCGCCCTCGTGGACGAGGTCGAGCTCTACGAGGCGGTCTCCCAGCCGGCCGATCCACTCGCGCTCTCGGCGGCCCTCCGCGCCGACCACCTCACCTTCACCGCCTCGTCCACGGTGCGCAGCTTCATGGCGCTGATGGGCCCCGGCGAGCGCGCCGCCCTCCGCACCGGCCCGCGCGTGGTCTCGATCGGCCCGATCACCAGCGACACCGCCCGCGGCGAGGGCCTCGAGGTGCACGCGGAGGCCGCGGAGTTCACGATCCCCGGGCCTGGTCGACGCCCTCCTGGCCGACGCGGGGGCGCGCGGCGGCCCGGTGATCACCCTGCTCACCGACTTCGGCCCGGGGAGCGAGTACGTGGGCGCCCTCCACGCCGTGCTGGCCGCGTCATGTCCCGGCCACGAGCGGATCGACCTGGCCCACGACATCCCGGCCGGCGACGTTCGCCGCGGGGCGCTCACGCTGGCGCGGCTCGCGCCGCTGCTGCCGGAGGCGATCCACCTCGCGGTGGTTGACCCGGGGGTGGGCGGCCCGCGCCGGCGCGGTCGTGCTCGCCCTCGCCGGCGGAGGAGCGCTGGTGGGGCCCGACAACGGGCTGCTCGGACCGGCGGCGGCGGCGCTCGGTGTGGTCGAGGCGGTGGCGCTCCACCCGCTCCCCGAGGGCGCCTCGGCGACCTTCCACGGCCGCGACCTGTTCGCGCCGGCGGCGGCCGCGCTGGCGGCGGGCGCCCGCCCCGCCGACCTCGGCACGCCCTTCGATCCGGCCGGGCTGCTGGTGCCCGATCTGCCGGCGCCCTCGGTCGCGGGTGGGCGAGCTCACGGCCCCGATCGTCGCCATCGACCGGTTCGGGAACCTCGAGCTGCTCGCCGGCCGGCCCGACCTCGATGCGGCCGGATTCACCATCGGCGACCGCATCTCGGCGGCGGTCGAGCGACCGCCGCCATCCGGCCACGGTCTGCCGCGCGTTCGCCGACGCCGCCCCCAAGGGCATGCTGGTGCACATCGACAGCCACGAGCATGGTGGCGCTCGCCGTCAACGGGGGCAGCGCCGCCCAGCGCATGGGCGCCACCGCCGGCCAGACACTCACCCTGGGGCGCTGGACCCCGGCGTGATCCGCGCGGCGATCGGCGGCGGCCACGCGGTCGGCCGCGCCCGCCGCGTGCACGAGGAACAGCGAGGGCTCGACCAGCTCCAGCTCGAGCACGACCGGCAGCCCGTCGTCGCCGGGCACGAGGTCAACCCGGGCGTAGAGGGGCCGGGCTCCGCCGGGGATCGCCGCGAGGGCGGCGGCGGCGACCGCCCGCTCGGGCGCGGTGGCGGTGGCCGGCCGGATGTCCTCCTCGACGAAGAGGCCGCCCACCACGCTGAGACCGGGCACCAGCATCGGCCCCTTGCGCGGCGGCGTGGCTGAAGACCCCGTCCACGAACACCAGCGCCGTCTCGCCTCGTTCGCCCTCCACCCGCGAGAGGTAGGGCTGGGCCATCGCGACCCGCCCCTGCGCGTGCAGGCGCGCGACGTGCGCGGTGGCCTCCGCCCGGCGCCCGGCCGGGTAGCGGGCCGTGTCGAGCGAGCCGGCCGAGATGGTTGGCTTGACCACCATCTCGCCCGGGCCGGGCCAGTCCATGGCCTCACCGGGGGCGGCGAAGGCCGTGGCCACCACCGGCACGCCGGCCCGCGCGAGGTCGCGCATGTAGTGCTTGTCGGCGCTCCAGCGCAGCACCGGCGGGGGGTTCTCGAGGGTGGTCAGCCCGGCGACCCGCTCGGCCCAGGCCATGAACTCCGCATGGCGGCGGGTGTAGTCCCACGGCGAGCGCACGACCACCAGGCGATGGGTGGCCCAGTCGGCACCCGGGTCGTCCCAGTCGACGACGCGGTGCGCGATGCCGCGCGCCGCGAGGGCGTCCATCAAGGGAGGGAGGTCGTCGTCGAGGGCCCGCGCATCGGCGGCCGACACGAGCGCGACGCTCAGCGGCTCGTCCTGTGAGGGGCGGGGCGGGGCACCCCGGGATTCTGCGCGGCCGCGGGATCGCCGGCAACCCCCCGCGGCGTCCGGGCGCGCTGGGAGACGGCCGGTCCCTCGTCGGGGCCGACCACCGTGACGCGCTCCACCGAGCGATCGCGCGCGCGCACCCCCCGGCCGCCGAGGACGAGGGCCGACAGGCCCGCCGTGGTCGCCACCCAGAGGCCCCAGCGATGCCCTCCGGGAGCGGGCTGGGGCGGCGGGAGCGCACGCGGGCGCTGTGGAGTGGCGGCCGCGACCGGGTCGGCGGCCGGGCGCCTGCCCAGCGGGAAGGCGGCGAGGAACCCCTCCCGCGCCTGCTCGCGCACCCAGGGGCTGTCCGGCGCCGTGCCCGGCCGGGGGATCACCATGCCGCTGCCCAGCAGCAGCCGGGTGGCCTCCGGCTCGGCGACCGGCCGGTCGATGCCCTCGGTCGCCGGGGCGACCCCCGCCAGCAGGCGGATCCATGCGGAGTGGCCGGCGTCCACGGTGTGGATCGCGGCGAGCAGCGCCCTCAGCTCGGGGGAGGCCAGTCGCGGGAGCTGGTGCAGGTAGGTGGCGGCCGCGAGGTCCTCGAGCGCCGCGGCGTGACGGATGAAGGCCCGCTCGCCGGTGGTCGCGCGGGTCACGTCGAAGAGCGGCGGGGGCAGGGCGGCGTCGCCGAGGGCCTCGGTGAGGGCGGCCACGTGGGCGCGCTCCACGCCGCCCATCGCCTCGGTCATCCGGGCCACCAGCGGGCCGAGGGCCCTCTGGCCGGCGGCGCGCGTGTAGAGCGCCGCCTGCAGGTGCTCGAGCACCAGCGCGTGGTTGAGGATCTCCAGGTCGGCCGCCGCGCCCTGGGCCCCGGCGGCCGACGGAGCGCCCACCAGCAGGCCCGCCGCTCCGGCGCCGAGGGCGCCCACGAAGGCGCGTCGCGTGCAGGCGGCGCCGGTCATGGGATCAGGTCCCGGCTGAGGCCCGCCTCGGCGAGGGCCGCGGCCACCTCGTCGCCGGTCCGCCCACGGTCGAGCACGTGGTGCGAGGGGGTCACCCCGACCAGGCCGCGCACCCAGGCCGCATGGCGCGCGTCGACCGAGGCGACGCGGGCGGTGGAGGCCAGCGCAGCGGGGCTGAGACTCGCGGCCATCCCGTTCAGGGCCCTGACGGTCAGATCCTCGAGGCTCACGGCCATGTGGGCGAACGCGGCGTCGTCGGCGGCCACCTGCCAGAGGTCCGGCCGCGGCGGATCGCCCGCGGCCGATCCGGCGATCGCGCCGAGCGCCGCCACGTGCTCCTCCTCATGGCGGGCGGCGACCCGGGCGAAGAAGAGCAGGTCGGCGCGGATCGCCTCGGCGCGCGCCGCCTGTGAATAGAGACGCGCCTGGATGTGGGCGAGGGCCAGCGCGACGCCGACCAGATCGGCGTCCTGGCCGGTCGTGGGATCCGCAGCCGCCGCCTCCCCCGCGAGACCGCCCGCGAGCAGCACGACGCCGCCCACCGCCGCGCGGTGGAGCAGTCGTCCACGCGAAATCGTCGCCATCGCGTCCCCCGCGAGCGGTTGCCGCATCACCCCTCCCATCGGCAGGGGCGTACCGACCTGGAATCGTGCGCCCGGGCCGTGGCCTGCCGTCGTTGCTAGCGTCCCGTGCCTGCCGTCCGTCCGCATCATCGAGTTCACCGACCCGGGCTGCCCCTGGGCCTTCAGCGCCGAGCCCTTCCGGCGCCGCCTCGACTGGCTCTACGGCGACGCCCTGGTGTGGGACGTGCGCATGGTGGGGTTGAGCGAGTCGCCCCAGGACTACCTCGACAGGGGCTTCACCCCGGAGGTGCAGTCGAGGGCCTTCGGGCAGATCGCCCGCGATCACGGGATGCCGATCGACACGCGCGTGCGCCCCCGCATGGCCGCGACGGTCCCCGCCTGCCGCGCCGTGGTGGCCGCCCGCCTCAACGCGCCCGGGCGCGCCCCCGCCCTGCTGCGGCACCTGCGCGTGCGCCACTTCCGCGGCGAGCTCCTCGACCTCCCCGAGACGATCGCGGCCGCGGCCGCGGATGCCGGCATCGACGCCGGCGAGCTCGCGGCCTGGACGGGGCAGGAGGAGACAGCGCGGGCGCTCGCCGCCGACATGGCGGCCGCCCGCGACCCGTCGCCCGCGGCCCGGGTGCTCGACGCGCGGCTCGCCGATTGGCCCGGGGGCCGCCGCTACACCTGTCCGTCCTACGAGATGGAGCGGATCGCCGACGGCGCGCGCATCTCCGCCCCCGGTTTCCAGCCGTACGCGGTCTACGACGTCGCCATGGCCAACCTCGCCCCCGGGATCCGGCGGGCCGATCCCCCCGTGAGCGCCGAGGAGGTGCTGCGCCGGGCCGACGCCCCGCTGGCCACCAAGGAGGTCGCGGTGCTGTGCGACATCCCGCTGGAGGCGGCCCGGGAGGAGCTCGGGCGCATCGCGCACGAGGACCGCATCGGCGACGACGGCCTCTGGAGCCTCCCGGGCTGACTGCCCGCCCGCCCGGGGGCGGCGATCCTCAGGCGATCAGATCGACGAGGTCGGCCACCGAGTCGACGACCCGCGAGGGGCGGTAGGGGAAGCGGTCGATCTGATCGGCGCCGGTCGATCCGGTGAGCACCAGGATCGTCTCGAGGCCCGCCTCGAGGCCCGAGACGATGTCGGTGTCCATGCGGTCGCCGACCATCGCGGTCGTCTCGGAGTGGGCGTCGATCGCGTTCAGGGCCGAGCGCATCATCAGCGGGTTGGGCTTGCCCACGTAGTAGGGGGCGACGCCGGTCGCCGTGCTGATCAGCGCCGCGACCGCGCCGGTGGCCGGGAGCGGCCCCTGCGGGGTGGGGCCGGTCGTGTCGGGGTTGGTGGCGATGAAGCGCGCGCCGTCGGCGATCAGGCGGATCGCCTGGGTGATCCGCTCGAAGCTGTAGGTGCGCGTCTCGCCCAGCACCACGTAGTCGGGCGAGCGCTCGGTGAGCGTGTAGCCCACGTCGTGCAGCGCGGTCGTGAGGCCCGCCTCGCCGATCGTGAAGGCGCGTGCCGCCGGGGCGCTGGTCGCGCAGGAAGCGCGCCGTCGCGAGCGCCGAGGTCCAGATCGACTCCTCGGGCACGTCCAGGCCGCTCGCGCGCAGGCGCGCCGCGAGGTCGCGGCGGCGTGTAGATCGAGTTGTTCGTGAGCACCAGGAACGGCGTGCCGGTCTCGCGCAGCCGCGCCAGGAACTCGGCGGCGCCGGGGATGGCCTGCTCCTCGTGGACGAGGACGCCGTCCATGTCGGTGAGCCAGGAGCGGATCTCTTCGCGTGGCACGCCCGCAGACTAGACCGCCCGGGCGCGCCGCGCCGACCCGCGCGCGGCGTGCGGGCGTCCGGGATGGAACACTGGAGCGCATGGCCCCCATCGAGCACTCCCACACCGACCCCGGCCGCAACGCGCGCGTGCGCATCGTCGGCGTCGAGGTCCTCTCCGACGACTGGTACGTGCTGCGCAAGGCGACCTTCGACCTGCTCCGGTCCGACGGCACCTGGACCCGCACCAGCCGCGAGGCCTACGACCGGGGCAACGGCGCGACCATCCTGCTGCACGACCCGTCGGCCGGGAGCGTCCTGCTCACCCGCCAGTTCCGCCTGCCGGCCTATGTCAACGGGCACCGCGACGGGATGCTGATCGAGACCCCGGGGGGCCTGCTCGACGAGGACGGGGCCGAGGCGGCGATCCGCCGCGAGGCCGAGGAGGAGACCGGCGTGCGCGTGGGGCCGGTGACGCGCGTCTTCGAACTCTTCATGAGCCCCGGTTCGGTCACCGAACGGGTCACCTTCTTCGCCGCGGCCTACTCGCGCGCCGACCGCGTGCACGACGGGGGCGGCGTGGCCGCCGAGGCCGAGGACATCGAGATCCTGGAGATCCCCCTGACCACGGCGCTCGCGATGGTCGACAGCGGGGAGATCGCCGACGGCAAGACGGTGATCCTGCTCCAGTGGGCGCGCCTCAACGCGATCCACGGCTGACGCCGACCCGGGACTCCGCGCCGTCCCATACGCTGCGGGCGTGATCGACCTCTCCCTGGACGACCTTCGCGCCGCCGCCGGGATCGGCGTCGCCGGGAACTTCGCCGGGCACCTGGAGCAGGCGGGCGAGGCAGGCGACTTCGCCGGCGTGGTCGCGGCGTCGGCCGAGGCCCCCAAGGGGCTCTTCCCCTGGTACCTCCCCGGCGACGACGGCTTCCTCGGCGTGTTCCCGCTGTCGCACGACCGCCTGGCCCGCCCCGCGGGCGACGTGAACCTGCAGATCGAGCCGGAGGCCGGGCTGGTCTGCTCGGTCGCCTACGGCGAGGACGGGCGGGCCGAGGCACTGGCCCCGGTCGCGCTGGCGGCTTTCAACGACTGCTCGATCCGGAGGCCGGGGGCGGCGAAGATCAGCCACAAGAAGAACTGGGGGCCCGACTCGAAGGGGCTGGCGCGGCGTGCCTTCGCGATCTCCGACATCGCGCCCGGCGGCCCGACGGCGCACTTCCGCCTGGCGAGCTTCCTCCGGCGCGACGGGCGTGCGGACGACTACGGCATCGACAGCCCCCTGCCCGGCTACTCCTACTACGGCACCCTCCTGCTCGACTGGATCGCCGAGCGGCTGCGCAACCAGGACGGCGGCGACGACAGCCCGCTGGAGCCGGTGGGCGCGTATCTGCAGGAGGCAGGCCGTCCCGCGACGGTCGTCGTGGGCATCGGCGCGACCCGCTACACGCCGCTGGGCGAGAGCACCTACCTCGAGGCGGGCGACGAGTCGATCGTCGTCGTCTACGACGCCGCGCTCACGAGGCCCGACGCCGTCCGTGAGGCCGTGGGCCGTGGCGGCGAGGACGCGCTGCCACGGGCGTCCGTGCTGCGGCAGATGGTGCACGCCGCCCCCTGAGGGACGGCGGCCGGGCGGGCATCCGTGCCCGTCCGGCGCTCCCGCTAGCCGCGCGCCAGGCTGATCGCGTCGAACTGGAAGCTGTTCCCGGTGCGGGCCCGGTTCTGCACCAGCGAGACCTCGATCTGGTTCCCGGTCCCCTGAGCCGTGATCGACCCGCCGACGGCAACGAAGCCCTTCGAGAGCTTCACGGTGTGGCCCGGCACCTCCTGGACCAGCGCGCCCGTGCGGGTGCGCTCGCGCAGGAAGAACGTGACGGGCTTGCCGACCGTGTTGCGCGAACCCGCGCGCACCCAGGCCCGCGCCGAGTAGCGGGCTCCGGCCGTGGCGCTGACGCCCTTGGCCGCCGGCCGCGTCACGGCGTACTTCGCGCCGCCGCCACCGAAGGTGATCTGCGCCACCGTCGCGCCCTGGGGCGCGCCGCTCGCGCCGCGGCGCCGGAGCGAGCCACGCCAGCTGGTCCACGGCGAGAGCAGCTTCTCGAACGAGGGGTTCGTCAGCAGGTTGCCCCGGAGCACGACGGCCGTCGCCCGGCGACGTGGTGCCGCAGGCGCGGCGGGCGGTGCCGACGGGCTGACGATCCCGCTCGCGCCCGGGAGCGGGCTGAAGGGCAGCAGCGGATCGGCCGGTCCCCCGTAGCTCGACTGGGCGCTGATGTGGGTGACGCCGGCGACCTTCGCCCAGCCGGCCACCTCGCTCGTCGAGTTGGCGATCACCAGGTTCCTGACCGGCTTCGCCCAGTCGGAGCGCCCGGTCATGGTGACCCAGCGGGACGCGTTCGACACGGGGTGGTGCTCGATCGTGATGCCGTTCAGGTTCGGGTTGCCGTTCTCCCAGATGTTGTTGGCGATCAGGATCACGTTGGGCCCGAGCGCCGCGCGCAGCCGGACCAGGAAGTCCTTGGCGCCCGCCGTCCAGACGGCCTGCTCGGACGAGCTCATCGAGGACCACGCGTCGGTCCAGAGCCGGTCGCCGATCACGTCGAGGAAGATCCCCTTGGCGTGCGTCGTCGGGAACCAGGTGCGGAGGTGCTCGACCGCGTGGAGCACCCAGGGCGATCCCGGCCGCAGGTCGGTCATCGGCAGCCCCGGCCAGTTGTACCGCGTCGGCTTCATGAGGAAGGCCGGGTTGTTCTTCGCCCCGCCGTAGAGCGCCGCCTGGTCGCCGGAGGCCGTCTGGTCGTCCCAGAAGGCCTCGACGACGTTGATGTACTGGTAGACCTCACCGCCGCCGGCCTGGACCCGGTCAACCAGGGCGGGGTTCTTGAAGCCGCGCCCCACGACCACGGCGCCCGTGGGGTGCGCGTAGTCGAGGATGTCCGTCGAGTTGGAGTAGTTGAACGTCAGCGGGTTGGCCGCGGCGCTCGCGAACGCGGGCAGCGCGAGGGTCGCGAGCACGGTGCCGACCGCCGCGGTGGCGGAGATCCTGCGTCGGGCCGTCCGAGTGGGGACTCGGTATCGCATATGGGGAAATTCCTTTCCACACCACCCGGGCACGGGTGGCGAAACGGTTCATGGGCACACCGGGGAACCGCCCGGCTCTTCGCTGTCAGAGGACGCCTGCGACGCACTCGCCCTCGAGACGAGGACCGCCGCACACGCTCGAGCGTCACGGGGGAAGCGGGCTCATGACGACACCCCGGAGGCGGCCGATCCGTCTCGACCACCCCACCGATCCACCGATCGGTTCGAAGTACTACCAGGGTCGTTCGATGGGACGAATGTCGTGATTCGTGGTCAAGGTCGCGGGTCGAACGCGCGAGATCCGCTTCCTCTGGGGCAGGAGCCCGAGGCGGACCAGTATCCGACAGGTTCAGCAGAAATTGGAGATTCTTTACATTCCCGCCCCTCAGAGTGGCGGATTCGGCCCATCGCGCATGTCGGTTCCCGCGTCCGGGCGCGGCCACGGGCACGGAGGGACCCAGCGCCGCCCCGAGTCGGCCGCGCCGGAGCGCTCGAAGGCGACCCCCTCGTCCTCCAGCATCCGGCGCGCCACGTCGGGTCCGCCTCCCGCCGCGGTCGCGAACCCCTCCGAGACGCGGCCGCCCGCGCGCAGGACGCGGTGGGCGTTGGTCACCCCGTCGTCGCGCGCGACGATGCGCGCCGCCATGCGCGCGGCCCCGGGGATCCCCGCGCCCTCGGCGACGTCGCCGTAGGTGGTCCAGCAGCCGGGCGGGATGGCGGCGCAGATCCTCCGTACGGCCGCCCGGCGGGCGCCCGGATCCCCGGTGTCCCTCACGCGCCGCTCACCGGCCGCACCCCGGCCGATCCGCGCGGCTCCGCCGCTCGGCGCGGGAATCGCCCGACCCGCGGCCGTCGCCCCTCCCGGTTCCGGGTCTAGGATTCGCGCATCGGTACAACCGGCGCTCCCCGCGCCCGGCCACGAGGGCATCGACACCATGAGAGAGCAGATCCTGAACGTCCTGGCGGGTACGCCCGAGCGCTGGACGCCGGGCGCGGTGAGCTGGTCCCTCGGCCGGGAGGCCACCGGCGTCCTGGGCCGCGACCCCGACCCCGAGGTGGCCACCGAGCTCGCGGCCCTCGTCGCCGAGGGCGCGGTCGTCGAGCTGACGGCGTGCCCGGTCTGCGGCTTCCCCGGCGCCCTCCACGTCCTCGCCGGCCGTCCGCCCGAGGCCGACCGCGCCGTGGCGCCGCTCCACGTCGACGAGCTGAGCGACGTGCTCGAGCAGCACGTCGCCGAGGGGAGCATCGAGGTCGCGGAGGTCGTCGAGCTCGACACCCGCCCCTGCTGCGCCCGCACCGGCCGCGCCTGGAGGCGTCCGCCCCGCCCCGCCTGATCGCCTCCGCACGGAGGGTCTATGCGCGGGAGGCCGTTCCGGCCTCGTCGCCGTGCTCGGCGACGAACTGCCGGAGCGCCTCCTTCGCCCCCTGGGCGATCGGGCGCCCATGGGCGGGCAACAGGGTGTCGAAGTCCTCGTCGAGCAGCCCGCGGTAGGCCTCCACCAGCCGCGCGCGGGTGCGCGGAGGGTCGAACATCAACTGGTCGGGCACGAATCCGAGCGGCCCGTCGGGGGGGAAGCGCACGAGCCCGTCCGCGACGGCGAGAGCCCGGTGGGCCCTGCACAGCAAGGCGGTCTCGTCGGGGCAGATGCCGCCGACCTCGAACGATGTGACGCCGCCCGGAAGATCGTCCCCCGGAGTGAAGAACTCGACCGCTTCGCCGTGCGTGAACTCCTGGGCGCCGAGCCGGCTGCACAGCACGCGGGTACCGAACCGCCCGGCGAAGAGCCCGGAGTCGCGGTGGTGGTGGCGGTTGGTCAGCAGCGCGGCGACCGGCCCGCCGGACGCCGCGAACCATTCGAGGCCCTCCTCGGGCACCCGGGGGTCGATGAGGACCCGCTCGGCCACGAGGTAGTAGCTGCTGATCTCGATGCCCCAGCGCGCATGGATCGTCGTCCAGTGCATGAGGCCGGGGAGGATCTCGTCCATCCCGGCAGTCTCCCACGGTGCCGGTCGCATCGCCCCGTCCGCCTTGGCGACCCGGGCCCGTCCGTCTAACCTCGCCCGGGTGCGAGGCAGAGCCGCGACCCGGTTGATCGCAGTGATCGCCGCCCTGGGAGCCATCGCCGGATGCGGGGACGAGCCGTTGGTCCCGCGCGACGTCAAGGCGGCCGTCGTGGCCTACGCGCCGGCGCCCGGCCCTTCGGTAGACGCCTACGCGCGCCCCGGCAACGTGATGATCGTGACCATGGACCTGCGCCTGCGGGATCCGCAGAGGATCCTCTCCTGGCGGCGCAAGGGGGCCATCGTGCTGGCCTACGTAAACGCGGTCGACCACCCCGACCGCTCCCTCGGCCCGCTCGAGGAGCGCCTGTACGGAGGATCGTTCCCCGAGCGGTGGATCCACCCGGACGGCCTCTCCAACTGGCCGGGCACCCGGCTCCTCGACCTCAGCGAGGGCGCGCCCGTCGCCACCTACCGCGGCTACACGGGCACCTGGGGTGGATATGTGGCGCGCTTCATCGGGCGCGAGGTGATCGGCGACGGCCGCTTCTTCAACGGCGTCTTCCTCGACGTGTGGGGCGATCGCGTCTGGAGCGTCGATGTCGGCGGGCGCGGCAGCGCGTGGGACCGGGGGGTCACGGAAGCGAGCCGGGCGATCCGCGAGGAGGTCGGGCCGGGCGTCTACCTGGTGGCCAACAACACCCCCAGCCCCGAGACCGCCCGATTCCTCAACGGCCGGATGTTCGAGGGCTTCGACTCGGAGGGTGACGGCTGGAACGCGCTCACCGGCGGCGGCGAGACCCCGGGCCTGCTGAAGTCGATGAGATGGGAGTGGGCCGAGCCCCGCCTGATGGTCCTCTGGCGCAACGAGGCGTCTCCGAGCGCCGAGACCGTGGCCATGCTCCGGGACTCCGCCCAGCGCGCCTCGCGGACCGGCCGCGACATCGCCGTCGGCGCGTCCGACCACCAGCAGGGGATCCCCGCGCCGTTCGGCGTCGTCGTCCCCGACCCGCCTCCGGCCGACTCGTAGGGCCGATCCGCCGCGGCGCCCTCCGGGCCCGGGGCGGATCCCCCGATGGCGGGACCCAGATTCGAACTGGGGACACCACGATTTTCAGTCGTGTGCTCTACCAACTGAGCTATCCCGCCGCCGCCTCCGGCGAGCCGGAGGGTCCGTGAACGCTAGGGGCCCCCACGGGCCGATTCAAGCCTGCGCGCCCCGGGAGGGCCGGGGCGCGCAGGCGATCAGAAGCGCCAGGCCGGCTTGTTGGTGCCGAAGCCGCTGGAGGCCACGTACTCGAACCCGATGATCTTCGCGTTCGCGTTGATGACGAAGGACAGCTTCACCGTCGTCGACTTCCCCTTCCTCAGGGTGATCGTGCCGCTGCTCTTGCAGAGCCCGCCCCCGGTGATGCTGGGGCGCTCGACGACGCCGCCGCGCAGGCGCAGTCTGGCGCCGTTGCCCACGAACTCGCTGAACTTCTTCGTTCCGGCGTTGCGGATCTTCACGTTCAGGCACGCGAGCCGCTTGCCCTCGTCCAGGTCGTAGCCGGTCACCTCGTCGGTGAGCGACAGTGGGGTGATCGCCTCGCGCTCGTCGTTCTGCCCCAGGGCGACCTGCATCGAGCCCATCCCGGCGCCCAGCGCCGGAGGGGTGGTGGCCAACGCGATACCCAGGCCGAGGGCGAGCGCCGCCCCGTGACGCGCTGCGCGCATCCTGATCCTCTCGTCGTGGTCGATGAACCTGGAGGTTCCATCGGTTCGCCGGGGTGGGGAGTTGACCGGCCCCGCCCCGACTATCATCGCCAGGATGCGCCGCTCGCTGATCGCCGTACTGGTCGTGGCCCTCTCGGCGGGCGCCGTCGGCCAGGCCGCCGGAGCCCTGTCCGTCACCCCGAGCGCCGTGAGGATGCTCGTGCCGGCCAGCGGTGGCGGCGACCCCACGCCGGCTCTCGCCGCGCGCACCGGGCGCACCTACCGGTTCGAGATCGGTTACGACGTGGCCGGCGCGCGCCGGATCGGGACGGGCCACCTCTTCGCCTTCGAGAACGCCGTCACCGGCGAGCGGCTGGAGGTGCTCTCGAAGAGCTTCGCCCCCGAGCCCCCGGGCCCGTACCGCGAGTCGAGCGAGCTGACGATCCCACCGGGCTGGGCGCCCGGGGTCTATCGCCTGCGCTGGACCATCACCGCGCGCAACCCGCGCCTCGAGTCGGTGCGCGCCACCGGCACCCGCGTCTTCCTCGTGGTGCCCTGAGCCGTGGCGAGCCGCGGGCACATCCTCGTCGTCGACGACGAGCGCGCCATCCGGCGGCTCCTGCGCATGTACCTGACCGACGCGGGCTTCACGGTGGCCGAGGCCGGTCGACGGCGAGACGGCGCTCGAGCAGGTGCGCCAGCGGCGGCATCGACCTCGTGCTGCTCGACCTGATGCTCCCCGAGATGGACGGCTACGAGGTGACCCGGCGGCTGCGGGAGATCGGCTCGCTGCCGGTGATCATGATCACGGCCCGCAGCGATGAGGCCAACCGCATCACCGGTCTCGAGCTGGGGGCCGACGACTACGTGGTCAAGCCCTTCTCGCCCGTCGAGGTGGTCGCCCGCGTGAAGGCGGTGCTGCGCCGGGTGAGCGCGCCCCCCGACCCGCACCGCGTCCTGCGCGCCGGCCCGGCCCAGCTCGAGCCCAGCAGCCGGCGGGTGACGGTCGACGGCGTCGAGGTGGAGCTGACGCGGCTCGAGTTCGACCTGCTCGCCGAGCTGGCCTCGCACCCGCGCGTCGTCTACACCCGCGACCGGCTGCTGGAGAAGGTCTGGGGCTACCAGTCGGCCGTGGGCGGCAAGACCGTGGACGTCCACGTCGCCAACCTGCGCCGCAAGCTCGGCGACGACATCGGCATCGTCGCCGTGCGCGGCGTCGGCTACCGGCTGGAGCCCGCCCCGTCGTGATGCGCCTCGCACGGCGCCTGCGCCCCCGCAGCATCCAGGCACGCGTCGCCCTGGCGATCGCGGTGGCCCTGGCGGTCGTCTTCGTGGTCATCGAGCTGGTGTTCGTGTCGTTCGTGCAGCAGCGCTCGCGGGCGGAGGTCGAGGCCGCGCTGCACCAGCAGGCCGATTCCATCGCCCGCGCGGTGCAGCGCGGCGGCCTGGAGAACGCCGCGGCCACCGCGCGGGCGGCCGAGCAGTACATCGGTGACGCCCGCCTGGTGGTCTCCGTGTCGGACGAGGTCGTGCACTGGAACTTCCCGGTGTCCGACCTGGAGGCGTCGGCGAGTGCCCGGCGGGGCGAGGTGGAGGTGCTGCTCGAGCGGCCCGACCCGGCCTCCGGCCTCTTCTCCGACTGGATCTTCGTCTCGCTGGTGGCCGCCGGGCTGGTGGGTACCGGCGGCCTGATCTGGATGCTCGCCGGCGGGGTCGGCGCGCGCCTGCGCGCCTCGGTCAGCGCGCTGGCCGACGGCGCCGAGGCCGTGGCGCAGGGGCGGTTCGACGTGCGCGCCCCCGAGAGCGACGACGAGCTCGGGCGCCTGTCCCTGGCCTTCAACCGGATGACCAGGCGCCTCGAGTCGGCCGACGTGCGCCAGCGCGAGTTCCTGGCCGACGTCGCCCATGAGCTGCGCACGCCGGTCACGGCGATCGAGGGCTTCGCCATGGCGCTCCAGGACGGCACGGCCACCAGCGACGAGGACCGCGCCGAGTCGGCCGAGTTCATCCGGGCGGAGGCGGCGCGCCTGCGCGAGCTGGTGCGCGACCTGCAGCAGCTGACCTGGCTCGACCTCGACCCGCCCGTGGAGATGCGCGCGGTCGACCTGGCCGCCGCCGCCCGCGACGCCGCCGCCCGTCTCGGCCCCGACGCGCAGATCAAGGGCATCACGCTCGAGGCGCCGGAGGGCTCGCTCGCGGCGACGGCCGATCCGGCGCACGTCGACACGATCCTGACGAACCTGGTCTCGAACGCCATCGCCGCCACACCGGCGGGCGGGACGATCCGGCTGGAGACGCGCGCCGCGGCCGGCGAGTCGGGCATCGCCGTGATCGACACGGGCCGCGGGATCCCCGCCGAGCACCTGCCGTTCATCTTCGACCGGCTCTATCGCGTCCAGCCCGGCCGCGATCGCGTCGCCGGCGGTTCGGGGCTCGGCCTGTCGATCGTGCGCCGGCTGGCCTCCCTGCTGGGCGGGCGGGTCCGCGTGGAGAGCCGGGTTGGCGAGGGCTCCACCTTCACCCTCTGGCTCCCGGCATCGGCGGTCGCGCCCGCCCGGCGCGCCGGCGTGGGGGCGGAGCCCGCCTGATTCAGCCCGGGCCCGGGTCGTCGGCGAACGCGCGCCCGGCGTCCCTGACGAAGCCCTCGATGTCGGGCCCCGGATCGACCAGGCCCGCGTTCAGCAGCGTCGCGAGTCCGTGGGCGAAGCTCCAGCCGGCCGTGGCGACGGCCTGAGGATCGGCTCCGGGCCGCGCGTGGCCGCGCGCGCCGGCGTCGAGGGCCGCTCGCGCCCTGGCGGCCTCCCGCCCGAGCGCGGCGCTGCCCTCCTCGAGCAGGTCGAAGCGCCACATGGTCGCGAAGTGGCCCGGGTGGGCCACGGCGAACACCACGTAGGCGACGCCCTGGTCGACGAACGACCCACCCCCGGCGAGCACGTCCTCCAGGCGCTGGCCGAGCAGGGCGAATCCCTCCACGGCGAGGGCGGTGAGCAGCCCGCGCCGGTCACCGAAATGGTGGGCGGGAGCGGCGTGGGAGACGCCGGCGCGCCGCGCGAGCTCTCGCAGGGCGATGGCCGACGGGCCGTCCTGCGCGGCGATGGCGCTCGCGCGATCGAGCAGCTCGCGGCGAAGGTCGCCGTGGTGGTAGGCCCGGTCCCCTGTTCCGTCACCCGCCGGTCTTGTCGTTGACAAGATGCTCCTCGCCTTCGTATCTTGGCACCGACAAGATAGACCTCGCCGCCCGCCCGCGCACACCGGAGCCGCACCTGATGCCCACCACGCCATGGATCGCCGGACCCACCGCCTCCCCCACGGGTGAGGTCCACATCGTCGTGACCGAGTTCCAGCTGCCCCGCCTGCGCGACACCCTGGGCTTCCTTCGCGCCACGCGCGAGATCACCACCTCGATGCGCGCGGCCGAGGGGCTCGTGGGACACGCCCTGCAGGCCCGGATCCTCGCCCGGACCTATCGCACCGTCTCGGCCTGGCGCAGCGCCGACGACGCGCGCCGCTTCGCCCGCTCGGGCGCGCACGGGCGCATCGCGGGTGCCGCCGCCGCGGGCTCCCACCCGACCGCGCTCGGCCGCTGGGACGCGCCGGCCTCCGATCCGCCGCCGTCCTGGGAGCGGGTGGAGGAGGCCCTGAAGGCCCCGTCGATCGGGGTCACACCGCCCCCGGGCGCGGGAGTAGGGTCGCGCAGATAGCAGTCAGCGAAAGGGGTGGCTCGATGGCTCAGCGCCGGTATCTCCTGAACGAGGACGCGATCCCACGCAGTTGGTACAACGTGGCCGCAGACCTCTCCTCGATGCCCCCGCCGCCGCTCAATCCGGGCACCGGCCAGCCGCTCGGCCCCGACGACCTCTCGCCCATCTTCCCGATGGGGCTGATCATGCAGGAGGTCAGCGCGGAGCGGTGGATCCCCATCCCCGACCCGGTGCGGGCCATCTACTCGATGTGGCGCCCCACGCCCCTCTACCGGGCCCTCGGGCTCGAGGCCGCCCTCGGCACCACCTGCAAGATCTTCTACAAGTACGAGGGCGTCAGCCCCTCGGGCAGCCACAAGACCAACACCTCGGTGCCCCAGGCGTACTACAACCGCCAGGAGGGCGTCACCCGCCTGTCCACCGAGACCGGCGCGGGCCAGTGGGGCTCGGCCCTGTCGTTCGCCTGCCGGCTCTTCGAGATGGAGTGCAAGGTCTACATGGTGCGGGCCTCGTACGACCAGAAGCCGTACCGGCGCTCGATGATCCGCACCTGGGGCGCCGACGTCGTGGCGAGCCCCTCGCCCGACACGGCCGCCGGCCGCGCGATCCTGGAGCAGACCCCCGACAGCACCGGCAGCCTCGGCATCGCCATCAGCGAGGCCGTCGAGGACGCCGCGACGCGCGACGACACCAAGTACGCGCTCGGCAGCGTGCTCAACCACGTCCTGCTGCACCAGACGGTCGTCGGCCTGGAGGCGCGCGAGCAGCTGGCCATGGCCGGCGCCGAGCCCGACGTGCTCGTCGGCTGCGTGGGCGGCGGCTCGAACTTCGCCGGCCTGGTGTTCCCCTTCCTCGCCGACAAGGCGGCCGGCAAGGACATCCGCATCGTCGCGGCCGAGCCCGCCGCGTGCCCCACCCTGACGCGGGGCCACTACGGCTACGACTTCGGCGACACGGCCAAGATGGCGCCCCTGCTGGCCATGCACACGCTCGGGCACGGCTTCGTGCCGCCGGCGATCCACTCGGGGGGGCTGCGGTACCACGGCATGGCCCCGCTGGTCTCGCACCTGGTCCACACCGGCCTGGTGGAGGCGCGCGCCTACAAGCAGAGCGAGTGCTTCGCCGAGGCCGTGCGCTTCGCCCGGGCCGAGGGGATCATCCCGGCCCCCGAGCCCTCGCACGCGCTGCGCGCGGTGGTCGAGGAGGTCGAGCGGGCCCGCGAGGAGGGCGTCGAGCGGACGATCCTGTTCAACCTCTGCGGCCACGGCAACTTCGACATGGCCGCCTACGACGCGTACCTGTCGGGCGAGATGGTCGACACCGAGCTGCCCCAGGCCGAGCTGGACGTCGCCGCCGCCGAGCTGGAGGGGCTCCCCGCCCTGCCCTGAGCCCGAGCTGTGGCGCCGGCTCCCCGCTCAGGACCCCGAGCGGGGAGCCGGCCGGCTAGTAGGGGCTCTTCTTCCCGGAGTCGCCCTCGTCGACCTGCTCGGCCCTGCGCCGCAGGCGGCGCTGGCTGGCGGCGACCCCGCCGATGATCACGAGGCCGATCAGCAGGTAGGGGATGCCGTAGAGGAAGCGGTTGTCGTCGAGCCCGACCAGGAACAGAACGCCGCCGACGGCGAAGATCAGGCCGATCAGGTACGAGAAGATCACGCCGGTCGGGCTCATGCGTCATCTCCGAAGTGGGCCTCGAGCTCGCCGACCACCCGCGGCGCCAGCTCGTCCCAGTCGACCTCGTCCTCCTTGGTCACGCTGACGAAGTTCGCCGTCATGAAGACGTTGGTCACGCCGTCCAGGGCGAAGATGCGCGCGCCCAGGGGCGATTCGGCCGGATCGCTGCCCGCGCGGAAGGTCTGCGCCTTGCCGCTCGGTGGAGGGCCGGTCGAGCGTGAACTTGATGGCGTTCGGATTCGGGGTCGCCTCCGGCCGCACGTCGATCATTCCCGCCCCTCTCGTTCTCGCTGGAAAATCACCCTTTCGGGGGACGACCAGGCTCTTTGTTTTCCGTGTCACACGCCGATGGGAACCCACAGGGCCCGTCTGCGGGCCCCCCATGAAAGGTAGCGGCATGTCAGGGTCCATCGACCCCACGCTCCGCTCGGCAGACGCCATCCGCACCCCTGCGACGTCGGCGCCGGACCTCTGTGGCTGGTGCTTCGGCGCCGGGAAGTACCTCGAGGCACTCGACTGCGACGTGCAGCACGTCTATCTGCCGGTGGTCTGCGCGAGCTGCAACGGCACCGGCCACAGAACCGCAGCCGCCTGATCCCGGAGCCGGTCCGGCGGGGTAGAGTGCCGCGGTGCCCACCGCGACCCCCGACTCCCGCGCCCGGCTGACCACCCTCCTGAGCGAACGCGCCCTCGTGCGCGAGTCGGTCGTGCTGTCGTCCGGGCGCCGGTCGTCGTACTACTTCGACGCCCGCCAGGTGCTGCTCGACCCCGAGGGCGCCGCCCTCGCCGGAGAGCTGATGTGGAGCGCGCTCGCGCCCAGCGGCCCGCGCGCCGTGGGCGGGCTGACGCTCGGCGCCGATCCGCTGGTCTGCGCGGTGAGCGCGAGGGCGTGGACCGCGGGCGAGCGCGTCACCGGCTTCTTCGTGCGCAAGGAGGCCAAGAAGCACGGCCTCCAGCAGTGGATCGAGGGCCCCTTCATCGAGGAGGGCACCCCCGTGGCGGTGGTGGACGACGTGCTCACCTCGGGCGGGTCCCTGGTCGCGGCGATCGAGAAGGCGCGCCAGGCGGGCGGCGTCGTGGTCGCGGCCGCGGTGGTCATCGACCGCGGCGAGGGCGGGCGCGAGGTGGCCGAGGCGGCGCTCGAGGGCGCTCCCCTGCACGCGCTGTTCACCGCCGACGAGCTCCTCGAGGCGGGACGCTCCGGGGCGTGACCCCGGCTGGCACGGCGCCCTCCGAGCAGGAGGCCGTCGTCGTCCGGGTGGCGGGGCCGACGGTCACGGTGCTCCAGGACGGGCGCGAGCGCGAGGTGCGGCTCACGCCGCGCGTCCCCGGCGGGCCCGCCGTCGCCGGCGACCGGGTGCGCCTGCGCAACGCCGACGACGAGTCGATCATCGTGAGTGTCGATCCCCGCACGACGGTGCTCGAGCGCGGCGACGGTCCCGAGGGGCGGCCGCGGCCGATCGTCGCCAACGCCGATCTGGTCGTGATCGTGGCGGCCGTCGTCGATCCGCCGCTCCATCCGCGCCTGATCGACCGCTACCTGGTGGCGGCGACGATCGGCGGGCTGGACGCGGCGATCGTCATCACCAAGACCGATCTGCCGCACGACCCGCGCGAGCTCGAGCGGATTCTCGCGCCCTACCGGGCCCTCGGGATCGTCGCGCTCACCGGCGTCGCCAAGCGGCCGGAGCTGATCGAGGAGATCCGCGGGCTGATCGACGGGCGCCTGGCGATCCTCGCCGGCCATTCCGGGGTGGGGAAGTCGACGATCACCGCGGCGCTCACCGGGGTCGAGCGGGCGGTGGGCGCGGTGAGCGCCAAGGTGCGCACCGGACGCCACACGACCAGCGACCCCCGGCTGATCCCCCTGCCCACGGGCGGTGCCGTGGTGGACACCGCCGGGGTGCGCACCTTCCACCTGCCGAAGATGGACCGGGCCACCCTCGAGTCGGGTTTCCCGGACATCGCCCGGGCCGCCGGGGGATGTCGCTTCCGCGGCTGCGCCCACAACGGCGACGCGGGTTGCGCGGTGGTCGACGCGGTGCCGCCCGAGCGGCTCGAGAGCTACCGCCGGATGCTGGCCGACATGCGCTGATCCTGCTCCGGTCCGCGCCTTGACCCGGCCTCCGCCCACGCCGTAAGTTTGTGCGGCACGGCACGATCCCCGCGCCGCGCTCCCGTGACCGAGACTCTGCTGGAGGATCCATGAGCCGTCCCCGTCGTTTCTTGCCCCCGATCGCAGGAGGCGCTCAGACGACCGGCTGGGAAGCCCTGGACAAGTGGGTCGGCGGCTCCGGTGGGGGCGCGGCTCCGGCTGCTCCCGCCGCCGCAGCGGGCGCCAAGACCGGCTGGGAGGCGCTCGAGAAGTGGGTCGGCGGGTCCGGCGGGGGCTCCGCACCGGCTGCGGCCGCGGCCGCTCCGGCCGGCAAGACCGGCTGGGAGGCGCTGGACAAGTGGGTCGGTGGCTCCGGTGGGGCCGCCGCCGCCGCTCCCGCCGCCGCGGCCGCAGGGGGCAAGACCGGCTGGGAGGCCCTCGAGAAGTGGGTCGGCTCGGCCGGGGAGGCCGCCGGCGACGCCGTCGAGGAGGTCGTCGCCGCGGGCAAGACCGGCTGGGAGGCCCTCGAGAAGTGGGTCGGCGGGTCCGGCGGGGGCTCCGCTGCGGCCGAGGCCGCTCCGGCCGGCAAGACCGGCTGGGAAGCCCTGGAGAAGTGGGTCGGTGGCTCCGGTGGGGCCGCGCGCCGCCGCTCCCGCCGCCGCGGCCGCAGGGGGCAAGACCGGCTGGGAGGCCCTCGAGAAGTGGGTCGGCTCGGCCGGGGAGGCCGCCGGCGACGCCGTCGAGGAGGTCGTCGCCGCGGGCAAGACCGGCTGGGAGGCCCTCGAGAAGTGGGTCGGCGGCGACGCCGGCTCCTCGGCCGCTCCCGCGGCCGGCGCCGCCAACGGCTCCTCGGCCGCCGCGGAGCCCGCGGCGGTTCCGGCCGGATCGGCCGCGGCTCCCGCGGCCGGCGGTCTGCTCGGCTTCCTCAAGCGGCTCTTCGGCGGCAAGTAGGCCCCGAACGGCATCCGCCGGCGCCGTCACGCGACGGCGCCGGCGATCGCACGTGAGCGCCACGGAGGGCGCGCACGCGATCGATCCGCCGTGCCGGGAACCCGTGAGCCGCGTCATCAACGAGCGCTCGGCCGGCGGCGTCGTGCTCGTGCGGCACGGGCCCGAGCTCCTGGTGGCGCTGATCCGGCTGCGGGGCGGTTCGGTGCTCGCGCTGCCGAAGGGCCACATCGAGCCGGGCGAGTCGCCCGAGCAGGCGGCGCTGCGCGAGACCCGCGAGGAGACCGGCCTGGTCGGCGAGGACACTCGCCCCGCTCGAGGAGATCGACTACGTCTTCTGGTCGCGGATGCACGGACGCGCGGGTGGCCAAGCGGGTGCACTTCTTCCTGCTCGAGTACCGCGCCGGCTCCATCGCGCACCACGACGCCGAGGTCGACGGCGTGCGGCTGGTGCCGATCGCGAGCGCCACGGGCGTCCTGAACTACCCGGGCGAGCAACGGGTCATGTCAGAAGCCCTCGCCTGGGTGCGGGCGGCAGGCTACGGTGGCGCCGAGGCGAAGGAATCTCCGACGACGGGTTGACCCGAGCCCATCCCGCCCAACCGCCCCCGAGGACGCCCGTGTACGCCCTGAACTTCTACTCGCCGCTGTTCATCGACCAGCTCCGCAAGGGTCGCAAGACCGCCACGATCCGGCTCGGGGACAAGTCCCACAAGTACCGCAAGGGACAGCTCGTGTGGGTCACCATCGGGCACCGGCACGGGCCGCGTCAGAAGATCTTCACCGCCATCATCGACGACGTGCAGGTGAAGCCGGTGCGCGAGCTCACCCAGCGCGAGATCGAGCGCGACAACCCCGAGTTCCGCCTGGTCGAGGACACGCTGCACTTCCTCTCGCACATCTACTCGCGCGAGGTCGCCCTCGACGACTCGGTCTCGGTCATCCACTTCAGCGAGATCATCGAGTTCCCCTCGCTCAAGTGACGCCGGCGTGACACCCCCCGGGGCACTCGTGGGTTGATTCGCGGCGGCGGGGGTCTTACCCTGTTGGCACTCAACGTCAACGAGTGCCAATGGAGAAGTGCATGAACTTGCAGCCCTTGGGCGACCGCGTCGTCGTCCAGTCGATCGAGGCGGAGCAGGTCACCGCCAGCGGGATCGTCCTTCCCGACACCGCCGCCGAGAAGCCCCAGCGGGGCCGCGTCCTCGCGGTCGGCGCGGGTCGCTACGAGGATGGCAAGCGCGTTCCGCCGCAGGTCGCGGAGGGTGACGAGGTCATCTACTCCAAGTACGGCGGCACCGAGGTCAAGGTGGACGGCGAGGATCTCCTCATCCTCCGCGAGTCCGACATCCTCGCGAAGGCGGTCTGAGCATGGCAAAGCTGATCAAGTTCAACGAGGACGCCCGCCGCGCGCTCGAGCGCGGGGTCAACACCCTGGCCGACGCGGTCAAGGTGACCCTCGGTCCCAAGGGCCGCTACGTGGTCCTCGACAAGAAGTTCGGCGCCCCGACGATCACCAACGATGGTGTCACCATCGCCCGTGAGATCGACCTCGAGGACGTCTTCGAGAACCAGGGCGCCCAGCTCGTGCGCGAGGTGGCCACGGCCACCAACGACGTCGCCGGTGACGGCACCACCACCGCGACCGTGCTCGCCCAGGCGATCGTGCGCGAGGGCCTCAAGAACGTGGCCGCCGGCGCCAACCCGATGGGCCTCAAGCGCGGCATCGAGGCCGCGGTCGAGATCGTCGTCGGCGAGATCGCCAAGCAGTCCAAGGCCGTCTCGGGCAAGGAGGACATCGCCCGGGTCGCCGCCATCTCCAGCCGTGACCGCGCCATCGGCGATGTCATCTCGGATGCCATCGAGAAGGTCGGCAAGGACGGCGTGGTGAACGTCGAGGAGGGCCAGACCTTCGGGATGGACCTCGAGTTCACCGAAGGGATGCAGTTCGACCGCGGCTACATGAGCCCCTACATGGTGACCGACCAGGACCGCATGGAGGCCGTCCTCGACGATCCCTTCCTGCTCATCCACGGCGGCAAGATCTCAAGCGTCCAGGACATCCTGCCGCTGCTCGAGCAGGTCATCGGCCAGGGCCGACCGCTGCTGATCATCGCCGAGGACGTCGAGGGCGAGGCCCTCGCGACCCTGATCGTCAACAAGCTGCGCGGCACCTTCACCGGGATCGCCGTCAAGGCCCCGGGCTTCGGTGACCGGCGCAAGCGCATGCTCGAGGACATCGCCATCCTCACCGGCGGCGAGGTGATCGCCGAGGAGATGGGCCTCAAGCTCGCCAACACCCAGGTCGCCCAGCTCGGGCGCGCCCGCAAGGTCGTGATCACCAAGGACACCACCACCATCATCGACGGTGCCGGTGACTCGGAGGAGATCAAGGGCCGCATCAAGCAGATCAAGGCCGAGATCGAGACCACCGATTCGGACTTCGACCGCGAGAAGCTCCAGGAGCGCCTGGCCAAGCTCGCCGGCGGTGTGGCGGTCGTCAAGGTCGGCGCCGCCACCGAGACCGAGATGAAGGAGAAGAAGCACCGGGTCGAGGACGCCCTGCAGGCCACCCGCGCCGCCCTCGAGGAGGGTGTGGTCCCCGGCGGCGGTGTCGTGCTGGTCAACTCGATCAAGGCTCTGGATGGCCTCGCCCTCACCGGCGATGAGGCCACCGGCGCCAACATCGTGCGCCGCGCCCTCGAGGAGCCGCTTCGCCAGCTCGCCGAGAACGCAGGCCTGGAGGGATCGCGTCGTCGTCGGCGAGGTCAAGTCCAAGAAGCCGGGCATCGGCCTGAACGTCGACACCGGCGAGTACGTCGACCTGGTCAAGGCCGGCATCATCGACCCGGCCATGGTGACCCGCTCGGCTCTGCAGAACGCGGCCTCCATCGCCAAGAACATCATCACCACCGAGTGCGTGGTGGCCGACGCCCCCGAGGAGGGCGGCGTCGGCGGCATGGGCGGCGGCATGTCCCCCAACATGGGCGGCATGGGCATGGGCGGCGGCATGATGTAGACACGGTCGATCCCTTCCACGATCGGGGCTCACCGGCCCGATCGCACGGGGATCGAGTGTGCGCAGGACGGGCGTTCGTCCGGATGGATCGCTCGGAGTGCGAAGGGGGCCCCACGGGGCCCCCTCCGTCGGTTGCGCGCCTAGCATGCGCCGGGTTGCCCTCCGCCCTCCCCATCCGCGCCGGGCGCTGGTCTTCTGGACCGCGACCGGCCTGATCGCCATCGACACCGTGCTCTTCACGATGGTCGTGCCGGCGCTGCCCGAGTTCGCCGATCGCTTCGGCTTCTCCGACTCGGTGGCGGCGCTGATCTTCGCCGCGTTCCCGCTCGGGCAGCTCGCCGCCGGCGCTCCTGGCGGCGGGCCTGGTGGAGCGCGTCGGGCGCCGGCCGGTGATGATGCTCGCCGCCGCCATGCTCGCGATCGCGACGCTCGCCTTCTCGCTGGCGACCGGCACCGAGTTGCTCGCCGTGGCACGGCTCGCCCAGGGGGTCGCGGCCGGGCTGGTCTGGACCGCGGGCATCGCCGCGATCTCCGACGTCTACCCCACCGACGAGCTCGGGTTCCGCATCGGCCTCGCCGAGACGGCCGGGCGGCGGCGTCGGCCTGCTCGGGCCGGTCATCGGCGGCGCGCTGGTCGATGCGTTCGGCACCGGGGCCACGTTCGCGCTGGCGGCGGTGCTGCCGGCGCTCGGGGTGATCCCGGTGCTGTTCATGCCGGAGACCCGATCCGGGCCCGGCGTCGCCTACCGGCTCGCTCCCGGCGCTGCGGCGGCTGGCCGCCGAGCCCAAGGCGCGGGTTGCCTTCGGGTCGCTCGGGTGCGTCGCCGCGGTGCTCGCGCTGGTCGAGCCGCTCCTGCCGCTCGACCTCGACGATCGCCTGGGGCTCTCGTCGCTGGCCGTCGGGCTGGTCTTCGGCGCCGGTCTGCTGGCCTACTTCGCCGTGGTGCCCCTGGCCGGGCGCTGGTCCGACCGGCACGGGCGTCGCACCCCGCTGGTGATCGGCGGGGCCTGTCGTCGCGGCGAGCCTGCCGTTCCTCGCGATCGGCCCGGCGGCGTGGGTGGCGATCGCCTTCGCGGTCGTCGGCGCGGGCATGGCGGCTCTGGGGGCGCCGAGCGGCGCACTGATGGTCGAGGCGGTCGACGACGCGGGCATGGCGGGCCGCTACGGCCTGAGCTCGGCGGCCCTCACCGTCGTGTTCTCGCTGGGGTACGCGCTCGGCCCGCTGTTCGGTGCGCTGGCGACCGCGGCGCTCCCCTTCGGGGTGATCATGGCCGTCGCGGCGGCGGGCGTCGCCGCGATGACGCTCTGGCTGGCGCGCGCCCTCCCCAGGTAGGACGCGCGCTGCGGTGGTTTGGCCGCGCGGCCAAGGGGCCGGGCGGCGCGGCGCTGATACCGTCACCGCCCCGGAGCTGCATGAGAGGGTGCCGTTGTGCCGTTGTTCACCGACTATTCGACCGACGGCTTCTTCGATGAGATGTTCGAGGCGCCCGAGCGCCCGCGCGAGGAGTACCGGAGGCTCTTCACCGGCCTGCGCATGCTGCGCCCGGCCACCTTCACCGCCCGCAGCGCCCTGGTCGACCGCGCCTACCTGACCCAGGGCATCACCTTCGCCCACGGCGGGCGCGAGCAGCCGTTCCCGTTCGACCTGCTGCCCCGGCTGATCCGGGCCGACGAGTGGGCCGACCTCGAGGTGGGGCTGGCCCAGCGCGTGCGGGCCCTCGACCGCTTCATCGCCGACATCTACGGCGAGCGCCGCGCGATCACCGACGGGGTGATCCCCAACGCCCTCGTGTCGACGTGCGAGGGCTACGTGCGGGAGATGGTCGGCGTGGTGCCGCCGCTCGGGCGCTTCGTGCACGTCGCGGGGATCGACCTCGTGCGCGACGACCACGGCACCTGGCGCGTACTGGAGGACAACCTGCGCTGCCCCTCGGGGCTGTCCTACGTCGTGCAGAACCGTGCGTTCATGCGCCGGGCCTTCCCCGAGGCCTTCTCCGACCACCACGTGGAGCCCGTCGGCCACGCGCCGTTCCTGCTCCTGTCGGCGCTGATGGCCGCCGCGCCCGAGGGGCGCGACTCGCCGCGGGTCGTGGTGCTGACGCCCGGGCCCGGCCAACGCCGCCTACTACGAGCACGCCTTCCTCGCCCAGCAGATGGGCGTGCCCCTGGTGGAGGGGCGCGACCTGACGGTGCGCGACCGGCGCGTCTACCTGCGCACCACCGCCGGCCGCGAGCGGGTCGACGTCATCTACCGCCGCATCGACGACGGCTTCCTCGACCCGGCCGCCCTCCAGGCCGACTCGCTGCTGGGCGTGGCCGGGCTGATGCAGTCGTTCCGTGAGGGCCGGGTCGCGGTGTGCAACGCGATCGGGACCGGCGTGGCCGACGACAAGGCCGTCTACGCCTACGTGCCCGACCTGATCCGCTACTTCCTCGACGAGGAGCCGATCCTCGAGCAGGTGCCCACCTACCTGCTGGGGCGCGAGGACGAGCGCGAGTACGTGCTGGCCAACCTCGAGAACCTCGTGGTGAAGGCGGTGGACGGGGCCGGCGGCTACGGGATGCTGATCGGGCCGCACGCGACCCCCGGCGAGCGCCAGGCCTTCGCCAAGCGCGTCCGCGCCAACCCGCGCGGGTACATCGCCCAGGAGACGATCCGGCTGTCGCGGGCCCCCACCCTGGTCGGCGACCGCTTCCGCGCCCGCCACGTGGACCTGCGCCCCTTCGTCCTCTTCGGCGAGCGCCCGGTCGTGGTGCCCGGAGGCCTCACCCGCGTCGCCCTGCGCGACGGATCGCTGGTCGTGAACTCCTCCCAGGGTGGGGGCTCGAAGGACACCTGGGTCCTGTGCGACTGATGCTGGCGAGAGTCGCCCAGACGCTCTACTGGATCGCCCGCGACCTCGAGCGCGCGGAGAGCTTCGCGCGCCTGCTCGAGGTGGGCCAGGCGGCGGCGCTCGAGGGCGACTCGTCGAACGGCGCCGGGGGGCGGCTGGTGTGGGAGCCGCTGGTGGAGATCGCCGGCGACATGGACAGCTTCCTCGCCACCCACCGCCGCGCCGACGAACGCAGCGTGCCGTGGTTCCTCACCTTCGGCCGCGACAACCCCGACAGCATCGTCGCCTGCCTCAACCGGGCCCGCGAGAACGCGCGCAGCGTGCGCGACCGCCTGCCCACCGAGGTCTGGGAGGGGATCAACGACGCGTGGCTCGACCTGATCGAGTGGCCGCCCGAGCGGATCACGCGCGACGGCGTCTACCCCTTCTGCCAGGGCATCCGCCGCTCGTCGTACCTGATCCTCGGGCTGGTGGAGCAGACGATGCGCCGCGACGAGGGCTGGCAGTTCATGCGGCTCGGCCGCTTCCTCGAGCGCGCCGAGCGCTCGGCGCGCCTGGTGCAGGCCAGCCAGAGCGCCCAGGCGCGCAGCGCGGCTCGACGACGACGTGCTCGACCTGCACGGGTGGCGGGCGCTGCTCGGCGACGCGTCGGCGCACGAGGCCTACCTGCAGGTCGACGCCTCCGCGCTCTCGCCCGAGTCGATCAGCCGCTTCCTCATGCTCGACCCCCGCTTCCCGCGCTCGGTCGCCTTCTGCCTGGGCGAGGTCGAGTCGGCCATCGGCGACCTGGTCGCCATGGACGCGATGGCACCCAACCCGGCTCCGCTCGTGCTGGCCCGCACGGCGCGCGACATGGTCGATGCCGCCGCCCGCAAGCCCTGGGGCGGACCGGAGATCGGCGACTTCATCGAACGCCTGCTGGCGCGCTGCACCTCGATCGACCTCGCCCTCGGCGAGTCCTGCTTCCTCGCCGCCTACGAACGCACTCCGATCGGACAGCATGCCCAGGCTTCACGCCAAGCACAGAACTGAGATCCGCTACGCCGGCAACGTCGGCGAGAGCGTCAACGAGATCCGCCTCACCCCGACGGCCAACGGCCGCCAGCAGGTGGAGTGGTCGCACGTGCGCACCGAGCCGCCCGCCGAGCTGCTGACCCACAAGGACGCCTACGGCAACGAGGTCCACTGGTTCCAGCTCACCGACCCCCACGACGTGCTCGTGGTGGAGTCGGAGGCGATCGTCGTCACCCGTCCGGCCGCCCCGCGCAACGGCGGCTCGGGCGAGGGCCTCGCCGGCGCCGCCGATCCGGTCTACGCCGACCTGCACGCCGAGTTCCTGGCGGGATCGCCCCAGGTGCGCTGGGTCGACCCCGTCGGGGGGTTCGCCGACGACCTGGCGCTCGACGAGTCGGGCACCGCGCTCACCTGGGGCCGGAGCCTCGAGGCCGAGGTCAACCGCGCGATCGTCTACACGCCCGGCGTCACCGACGTGGACACCCCCGTGGAGGAGGTCGTCCGCGTGGGTCGCGGCGTCTGCCAGGACATGGCCCACCTGATGATCGCGATCGCACGCCGCCGCGGCGTGGCCGCGCGCTACGTCAGCGGCTGGCTGCATCTTCCGGGGCTCGACGTGCCCGGGGAGAGCCACGCCTGGGTGGAGCTGGCCATCCCGGGCCTCGGCTGGGTGGAGTTCGACCCCACCCACCCCGAGCCCGCGCACGAGCACTACGTCCGCCTCGCCTCCGGCCGCGACTACGCCGACGTGCCCCCCCTGCGCGGGAGCTACCTCGGGCCGCCCACCCGGGGCATGCAGGTCACCGTCGAGGTGCGCGAGGTCCCCGCCTAGCCGATCCCCGCCACCTCGTGCCTAGTGGCTGGTGATCACCCGGTCGACGATGCCGTACTCGGCGGCGGCCTCGGCGCTGAGGAAGTAGTCGCGCTCGGTGTCGGCGCTGACCTTCTCGATCGGCTGGCCGGTGTGCTTGGCGATGATCTCGTCGAGCTGCTTGCGCATCTTCAGCGCCTCGCGCGCGTGGATCTCGATGTCGCTCGACTGGCCGCTGAACCCGCCCGAGAGCTGGTGGATCATGACCTTGGCGTTCGGCAGCGCCATGCGCTTGCCGGGGGCGCCGGCCGCCAGCAGCAGCGCGCCCATGCTCATCGCGACGCCGACGCAGATCGTCGAGACGTCGGGCTTGATGAACTGCATCGTGTCGTAGATCGCCATGCCCGCGTACACCGACCCGCCGGGCGAGTTGATGTAGATCGAGATGTCCTTGTCGGGGTCCTCGCTCTCCAGGTGCAGGAGCTGGGCCACGATCAGGTTGGCGATCTGGTCGTCGATCGGCGTGCCGAGGAAGACGATGCGCTCGTTGAGCAGGCGCGAGTAGATGTCGAAGGCGCGCTCGCCGCGCGAGGTCTGCTCGACGACCATCGGGACCATTGGGCTCATGCGGAGCAGACTACCCCTCCCGGGGCGTGGTGCGCCGACCATCGTGGGGCGCGCGCCGATCGGCGCTCGTGGGCGGCGCTCAGGCGGCCCGGATGACGAACACGATGTAGACCAGCAAGCACCACGACCCCGAGCGGCGAGCGCCGCGCCCCGCGAGAGGGCTCATCGGGCGCCGGGGCGCGTCGGCCGGCCGGCCGGGTCCACCGGCGTCCGCCGCCGCGCCGCGTCGCCGGCGCTCGGTCCAGATCACGGCCCCCGTGGCGAGGAGCGTCGCGCCGGTCAGGCAGGGCAGCGGCGCCCATGCCGCTCAGGGGCAGCAGCAGGAGCAGGACGAACCAGGTCGGGATGCCGACCGCCGCCGCCCGTCCGACCTTCTGCTCGATCCGCTGGATCTGGTCGAACTCGTCGAGCGTCGTCGTACTCCTGCGTCAGAAGCCGTAGCGCTCCTCCTTCCAGGGGTCGGCGCTGTTCGAGTAGCCGAGCCGCTCCCAGAAGCCCGGCTCGTCGTGGTCGAGCAGCTCGAGGCCGCGCAGCCACTTGGGGCTCTTCCAGAAATAGAGGCTCGGCAGCAGCAGCCGCAGCGGGCCGCCGTGCTCGGGCTCCAGCTCGCGGCCGTCGAAGCGGTAGGCGAGCAGCACGTCGTCGGCCATCACCGCATCGAGGGGCATGTTGGCCGTGTAGCCCTCCTCGGCGTGGGCGACGACGTGCGTCGCGGCCGGGTCGATGCCGAGCTCGCGGAGCAGCGGCGCCAGGGCGACGCCCTCCCAGCGGGTGTCGAGCTTCGACCAGCTCGTGACGCAGTGGATGTCGCAGGTCACGCTGGTGATCGTCTGGGCGCGCAGCTCCTGCAGCGTCCAGCGCAGCGGGGTGTCCGACGAGACCGGTGATGCGGAAGTCCCAGTCGGCGGGGCGCTGCGAGGTAGGGGATCCCGGCGGCGTGGAGCACCGGGAAGTCGCGCACGAGGTGCTGGCCCGGGGGCAGCCGGCTCCGTTCTTCGTCGCTGATCCCCCGATTGCGCAGCAGCCCCACGGTCCGCCTCCCGAACGCCCGACGCCCGGATAGTACGCTGCATCTTCCGTGCGCTTCCTCTCTGCCGTGCTCCTGTCGTTGGCCGTCCTCGCGGGGTGCTCGGGCTCGGGTCCGGCATGGCGCGTGCTCGCCCCGGTGACCGAGGCGCGCAGCGGGGTGGCGGGCACCGCCGTCTCCGGACGGGTCGCCGTGATCGGCGGGCTCGACCGTCGCCGGCGAGCCCTCGGCGCGGGTCGACCTCTACGACCCCCGGCGCCACCGGTGGCTGCGCCTGCCGGATCTGCCGGAGGCCCTCGAGCGCGCCATGGCCGCCTCGCGCGGAGGGCGCCTCTACGTGATGGGCGGGCTATCACGAGGGGCCGGGCGGACGCGAGCCGAGCGACCGGGCCTGGGTCCTCTTCGACCGCCGCTGGCACCCGCTACCCGACCTGCCCGAGCCGCGGGCCGCCGCCGCCGCCGCGATCGTCCGGAACCGCATCTACGTCGTGGGCGGCGTGCGGGAGCTCGGCTCGGCGGGCCTCGCGACGCGCTCGCTCTACCTCGATCTGCGCACCCTGAGATGGACCGCCTTCGCCGGGGTCACGCCGGCGCGTCGCGACCTGGGGGCGACCGCTCTCGCGGGCCGCGTCTACGCGGTCGGCGGGCGAACGGCGGGGCCGGCCGACGAACGTCGCGGCGGCCGAGGCCTACGACACGGTCGCCCGGCGGTGGACGCGCCTTCCCGATCTGCCCAACCGGCGCGCCGGCGGCGGCCTCGCCACGGCGGCCCGCCTGGTGGTGAGCGGCGGCGGCGACGGCCCCTCGGGCGCGCTTGTCGCAGGTCGACGGCTTCGATCCCCAGACCGGGACGTGGCGCTCCCTGCCGCGCAGCCCCCGCGCGCGCACCGGCAATGCGCTGGTCGGGATCGGGCGGGTCGTCTACCAGGCTGCCGGCGCTCCCGAGGCCGGCGGCGCCCCGAGCGCCACCTTCCTCTCCCTGAGGGTGCCGCCGGACTGAGCCCGGACGGGCCGGCCTGCCACCCGCGCGTCGCTAGGAGCCCGCCACCGCCCTCGGAGCCGCACGGACGTCGAGGACCGACCAGACGATCGTCCCGGCGATGATCACCGCGCCGCCGGTCAGCGCCCACGGGCCCGGTTGCTCTCCGTGCACGATCCAGGCCCACACCGGGCTGAGGGCGGGCTCGATCATCAGCAGCAGCGACGCCTGCACCGCGGGCACCCGTCGCATGGCCCGCGTGAACAGCGCGTAGGCGAGACCGATCTGGAAGATCCCGAGGTAGGCGATGACCAGCCAGTCGCCGGCGTCGGCCGCGGCGACGCCGAGCGCGAACGGCAGGCAGGCGAGGGCCGCGACCAGGTTGCCCGCCAGCGCCGCGGCCGCGGCGTGGTCGGAGCCGCGCGAGCGCCCCAGCCAGCGCAGCCCGGCGATCGTGAAGGCCCAGCCGAGGCCGCTGCCGAGGGCCAGGACGTTGCCGAGCGCGGGATTCGAGGCCGTGTCGGTGGCGGAGCCCGGGTCGAGGAAGAAGAGCCCGATGGCCGCGACGAAGATCGCGATCGTGGCCACGTCGAGCAGGCGCAGCCGCTCACGCAGGAAGACCGGGCCGATCAGCAGCACATAGATCAGGGCGGTCTCCTGCAGGAAGATCGCGTTGGCGGCGCTCGTCAGCTTGTTGGCCGTCACGAACATGATCAGCGTCAGCGGCGTAGGCAACGGCCACGAGCAGCGTGCGCCAGGTCCATCCCCGGCGCGATGCGGGCACCAGCAGCGCGATGGCGATCACCGCCACGGCGGAGCGGAAGCACGCCACCTGGATGCCGCTCATCCCGTCGGCCGCCTTCACCGCCGCGCCGCCGGTGGAGAAGAGCACGGCCGTCGCCAGGATCTGGAGCCGCGGGACGCCCATCGCGTGCTCGCTGCATCTGATGCCCCCTATCGGGCGGCGGCGCGCCCCAGCAGGTCGAGCGTGCCGAGGTCGCGTGCCGCCGTTACGTGGAAGCGGGTCTCCAGGTCGAGCGGCACCCCGGCCAGCGCCTCGGCGCTGGGCAATCCCACCACCAGCCCGGCCTCGCGGGCGATCAGCTGGGCGGCGGCGACGTCGACCGTCCGCCCGGGACCGAGGCAGACCATGGCGTCGCCGCGACCGGCCGCCGTGTGGCACATCGACAGGGCCAGCGAGCCGAGCGCCCGGATCCTCCCGACGTGACCCTCGAGCATCGGCGCGACGACCGCGAGCCGCGAGGGGAACGCCCCCTCCACCAGCAGCAGGTCGATGGCGTCGTGCTCACCGGCGCCGGGCGACAGCGGCGCCCCGTCGAGCCACGCCCCGGCGCCGCGCCGCGCGGTCCACTCCTCGCCCGTGGAGTGGTCGCGCACCAGCCCGAGCACCACGTCGCCCATCGACGGGCCCTCGGCGAGGGCGATCGAGGTGGCGAACACGGGCAGGCCGCGCTTGGCGTTCAGGCTGCCGTCGATCGGGTCGACCACCACGAACGGCGGTCCGCCGCCGTGGAGCTCCGTGGTGCCGATCTCCTCGCTCACCAGGGTGAGCGGCAGGCCCAGCGCCGCGAGCTCGGCCATCACGATGTCCTCGGCGACCCGGTCGATCATCACCGTGACGTCGCCGCCCGCCCCCAGCCCGGTCGGCTCGCGCCTCTCGGCGGGCGTCATCGCGCGGGCCGCGGCCCCGATCGCGTCGCAGGCCCGCCGGAAGGCGGCGAGCCAGGTCTGTGGGTCGGAGCTCTCCCCGCCCTCAGTCATCGACCAGCGAGTGGAAGGCCACGCCGGTCAGGAGCTTGGGGAAGAAGTAGGTCGACTTCTGCGGCATGGTCTCGCCGGCCTCGGCCACCGCGGCGACGGCCGACTTGGGGATGCCGCGCAGCACCAGCGCGGCGGCGATCGCGCCCGAATCGACCAGGCTGAGCGCCTCGGCGGCGTCCTTGGTGTACGAGAGCACCTCGTCGTGGGCCAGGGCGGCCTGGTCGGCCCCGAGGTGGGGCACGAGGATCTCGCGCTCGATCGCGGCGACGTCGAGGCGCTGCGCGGCCGACAGCGCCCCGTCGGCGGATCCGGTGAGCAGCTGGATCGCGGCCGGGCCGCACGAGGCCGAAAGCCGGCGCGTCCTCGGGCGCGTCGCCCAGGGCGGCGAGCAGCGCGTCCAGGTCGGGCAGGTCGCGGGAGGCGAAGGCCGCGTCGGCGCCCTCGGGCCAGCGGGTCAGCAGGCGGTGCGTCGGCAGCACCACGAGGCCGTCGTCGTCCAGCGCCGTGAGGCCCATCAGCACGCGGTCGTGCGGCCCCGGGCCCGCGCCGGCGGCGCGCAGCTCGTCGCGGTAGGCGAGGGCGGTCTCGTAGCGGTGGTGGCCGTCGGCGATCAGGATCCAGCGGTCGCGCATCGCCGCGGCGACGGCGTCGCAGACGGCCGGGTCGTCGATGCGCCAGAAGCGGTGGACGGTGCCCTCGCGGTCGGTCACCTGGGCCTCGGGAGGGCCGGCGGGCGCGGCGGCGCCCCAGGCGAGGCCCTCGGGATCGGGGTAGAGGCCGAACACCGGAGAGAGGTTGGTGCGCACCGCGCGGGTGAGCCGCAGGCGGTCCTCCTTGGGGCCCGCGTGCGTGCGCTCGTGCGGCCGGATGACGCGCGCCTCGTAGGGCTCGATCCCGACGGCGGCCACCAGCGTGCGGCGCTCGCGCGGCACCCCGTCGGCGAGGGTGAAGGTCTGGGTCCAGGCGATCAGGCACGGCGCGCCGACGACCTCGAGGGCGCCCTGGTCGCGCCAGGACGCGATCAGCGCGGCGACCTCCTCGTAGCCCACCTCCGGGAGGATCAGCCGGACGGCGTTGTACGGGCTCGCGGCCAGCAGGCCGCGGCGCTCGTCGGCCGAGATGACGTCGTACGGAGGGGCGACCAGGTCTCCGAGGGGGCCGGCACCGGCGGCGTAGCGCAGGGCTCGGAAGGGGCGGACGTCAGCCACGGGGGCCGATGCTACCAGTGGCCCCCGTGGCCGGGTGTCACCGCTCGGAGCGTCCGGCGGGAGGGCTACCATGACCGGTCCGTGCCGGCAGACCTGACCCCCGAGCAGCTCGCCGCCGTCACCCATCCGGGGGGCCCCGCCATCGTGCTCGCGGGCGCCGGGGCGGGCAAGACGCGGGTCCTCTGCCGCCGCCTCGCCTGGCTCGTCGAGAACGGCACATCTCCGGACGAGATCCTCGCCCTGACCTTCACGCGCGAGGCGGCGGTGGAGCTGCGTGCCCGGGCCGAGGAGCAGCTGGGCACCTCGCACGAGACCCTGCGCGTCACGACCTTCCACTCCTACGCCCAGGAGCTGACCCGCGTCCACGGCGTCGAGCGCGGGCTGCTGCCGGCCGTGTCGGTGGCGCGCACCGAGGACCGGATGCTGATGCTCCTCGACCGCCTGGACGAGCTCGACCTGCGCCTGCACGACCTGCGCGGCGACCGCGCCCGGATGGTCGAGGACCTCGTCAAGCGCATCGACGCCTGCCGCGACCAGCTGGTGTCGGCCGAGGACTACCGCCGCTGGGCGGAGGCGGCCGTGGCGGGCGCGGGCTCGGGCTCGGCCGCCCACAAGGCGCGGCGGGAGCTCGAGATCGCCCGGGTCTACGAGCTGCACGACCGCTGGCTCGCCGAGTCGGGTCTCGAGGACTTCGGGTTGTCGATCGTGCGGGCCCTCGAGCTGCTGCGCGTCCACCCCGACCGGCGCGAGGCCGCGCGGGCCGGCGCCCGTCACGTGCTCGTCGACGAGTTCCAGGACACCAACCACGCCCAGGCCGAGCTGCTCTACATGGTCGCCGGCGAGGCGGAGAGCCTGGTGGTGGTGGGCGATGACGACCAGGGCATCTACCGCTTCCGCGGCGCATCGGCGAAGAACATCCTCGACTTCCGCCGGCGCTTCCCGGGCGCGGCCGAGCTGCGCCTCGAGCGCAACCACCGCTCCACCCAGTCGATCCTCGACGCCGCCACCGCGGTGGTCGAGCCGATCGCCGACCGGGCACCCAAGCAGAGCGTCGCGCTGGAGTCGGCCGTCGGGCCCGCGCCCCGCTTCTGGATCGCGCCCGATCCCGAGGGACAGGCGCGGGCGGTGGTCGACCGGATCGTCCAGCTGGCGGGCGAGGGCGTCCCGCTCGAGGAGCAGGCCGTCCTGATGCGCGCCGTCCGCCTGGAGGCCCGCCCCTTCGTGGAGGCGCTCGAGCGCGCGGGCGTGCCCCACCAGGTGCGCGGCGGCATCGGGTTGTTCGAGCGCCGCGAGGTCCGCGCGGCCGTCGCCTGGCTGCGCGCGGCGTGCGATCCGTCCGCGGTGCAGGAGCACCTGCGGATCGGCGCCGATCCGCGCCACGGCCTCCCCTGGGCCGACCTCGCCGACGCGGTCACGACCGCGGCCTCCGCCGACGGCGCCGTGCTCGGCGCGGTGGGCCGCGTGGCGCGGGCCCATCACGCCGACGGCCTGGTGGCCGCTCTCGACGAGGTCGGACGCGCCGCCGCCGAGCTGCTGCCCGGAGACGCCCTGCGCGTCGCCATCGACCGCTCGGGGCTGCGCGCGGCCGCCATCGCGGCCGGCGGCGCCGAGGGCTCGGCGCGCCTCGCCGGCCTCGCCGCCCTGGAGCGACTGGGGCGTGAGATCGCCGCCCGCGACCCCGCCATGGACGCCCGCGGTCTCGGCGCGATGCTCGGCGGGCTCGCCGAGATCGGCTACCGCGGCGAGGGGGTGGCGCCCTCCGAGCGGATCGGCGTCCAGGTGATGACGGTCCATCAGGCCAAGGGCCTCGAGTTCGACGCCGTCTTCGTGGTGGGGATGACCCGTGGCAGCTTCCCCGGCCCCGACAAGCGCGGCATCGACATCCCCGACCAGCTGCTCACCGAGGTGCTCCCGCGCGGCCGTGACGCCCACGCGGCCGAGTCGCGCCGCCTGGTCTACGTGGCCATGACGCGCGCCCGGCGCCACCTGGTGCTCACCACGCTCGCGGCCGGAGCGACCGGCGTTCAGCAGTTCCCGTCCCCGTTCTTCGACGAGGCCCGTGCGGTGCTCGGTGCGCCCGTCGAGGAGGTCGGCGAGTCGTCCGAGCGCGCCCTGCTGGCCGTCGTGGGCGAGCGGCGCGAGGAGTTCGAGCGCGCCTCGATGCGCGCCGCCCGCGCCATCGCCGAGGGCGCCGCCGACGCCGACGCGCTCCGCGCCGAGGCCGCCGAGGCGGCCGCCGGCCTCGTGTCGGCCCGCGCCGACGTGATGCGCCCGCCCCCGCCCGCCGCGCCCGTCGCCGCCCCGCCGCGTCCGGCCCGCCCGGGCCTGGAGCTCAGCCCGAGCGCCGTCGAGATGTACCGCGGCTGCCCGTTGCGCTACCGCTACGCGATGATCGACCGGGTGCCGGCGCCCCCCAGCGTGGCCCGGGCCATCGGCGTCGCGGCGCACTCGGCCCTCGAGGCCCACTACCGCCCCGACGGAACCGGCGGCGACGGCGCCGCGCTGGTGCGTCGCTTCGCGGTGGCCCTGAAGCGGGAGAAGGTGGCCGAGACCGCCGAGGGCCGCCAGGCGCTCGCGCGCGCGCAGGAGCGCTTCCCCGACTATCACGACCGCCTGGTGCGCAGCGGCACGCGGCCCGTGGCCGTGGAGCGCGACTTCACCCTCACCGTCGGCCCGCACCGCGTGCACGGCCGCATCGACCGCATCGACGCCCACCCGGCGGGGGGCCACCAGCTGATCGACTACAAGACCGGCAAGCCCCCGACGGCGGGCGCCCGCGGCGACGCCGACGATCTGGTGCTGCGCCTCTACATGCTCGGCGCGCGGGAGGCGTGGGGGATCGAGCCACGCGGCGCCACGCTGGTGCACATCCTCGACGGCGACACGCGCGGGGTGCACCCCGACGCCGCCGACGACGCGTCGGTGGTCGAGGCCGTCCGCGACACGGCCGAGGGCATCTCGGCCGGCCGCTTCGAGCCCCGCACCTCATGGGCCTGCCGCACCTGCGACTTCGCCCGCATCTGCCCCACGCAGGACCGATGACGCCGATCTCGTCGTTCGCGCCCGGGGAGGCGGTGGAGGGGGTCTTCGCCGTCCGCCGCAAGGAGCGGCGCCTCTCGCGCCAGGGGCGCCCGTTCCTGGCCCTGACCCTGGCCGACTCCACCGGATCGGTGCCGGCGCTGGTCTTCGACGAGGCCGACTTCTTCGGCGAGCAGTTCGCCGAGGGCGACCGGATCCGGGTCACGGGGCGCGTCTCCGAGCGCGACGGGCGCAACAGCGTCGTGGTCAGCCACCTGCGCCCCGCGGCCGACGAGGTGGAGGCCGAGGACCTGCTGCCGCGCAGCCACCGCGACCCCGACGAGCTGTTCGGCTTCGTGCTTCACCTCGCCGACGAGGTGGCCGACACCGGCCTGCGCCGCGTGCTGGGCGCGCTCACCGGCGACGAGGACCTGGCGAGGGCCTGGCGCACGATGCCGTGCACGCGCTCGGGGCACCACGCCTACCTCGGCGGCCTGGTCGAGCACACGGTGGGCGTCGCGGCGGTGGTCCAGGCCCTGTCGGTCTGGCACCCGCGGGTCGACTCCGACTTGCTGCTGGCCGCCGCCCTGGTCCACGACATCGGGCACGCCCGCGCGTTCCACCTCGGCGCCACCTTCGAGCTGACCGAGGAAGGGCGCCTGCTCGGGCACGTCGCGATCGGCCACGAGATCGTCTCCGACGCCGCGCGCGCGGTGTCGCTCGACCGCAGCCGCCGGGCCGAGCTGCTGCACGCGATCGACTGGCACCACGGCCCTCCTCCGGGCCAGGCGCCGGGATCGGCGAGCCCCGAGGCCCTCGCGCTCTGGCGCGCGAACCAGCTGGAGACGACCGTCAAGTCGCGCCTCGAGGGGCCGGGCCCGATCGAGGTCTGATCCGGCCCGGGCGCGGCGGCCCGTGAGCCTCGACCTCCGGCGCCCAATCCTCCCCGGTCGTCGAGCGACGCGCGCGGGTGGCCGGGGTACGTTAACCGGGCGACCCCGGGGTCCCCACTCCGGCAGCCGCGCCCGGCCCGCACATGGAGGAACCCCCCACATGAGACACACCCCGGCGCCGAGGCGCCTGGTCCGCACCGCGGCCCTCGCAGGCGTCCTCACCCTCTGCGCGGCCGGCACCGCGCACGCCGACATCACCGGCACCGTCACGACGCCCTCGGGCTTTCCGGTCGCCGGTGCCAGCATCGACGTGACCCAGGCGAACGGGAGCTTCGCCAGCTTCAAGATCACCGACGCGAACGGCGCCTTCACGGTGACCACGTCGGATCTGACGGGCGACGTCGGGCCCTTCACGATCAAGGCCACGTACTCGGATTCGTGTAACGACTTCAGCGCCACCGATCCGACCTCCACGGCGGCGCCGGTCGCCGACGGCGTGGTGCAGAACTTCAGCCTCGACGCGAAGGTGTTCTGCGCGTCGTCCTTCCCCCCCTCGGGAGCGGCCGACCCCACCGGCAACGCCTGGCCGGAGAAGGGCCAGATCCTCGCCGGGCCCGGGGGCGTCGTCTACCTGCGCGTCCTCGCCCCCTCGAGCGCCAGCGCCTTCACGCTGAGCCTCAACGACGGCACCGTGGTCGGGAGCGGCGACAGCTACTCCCTGATCACGCTGACCGCACCGCAGGCCGCCTACAACGGCCCGCTCACCCTGAAGTACACCTCCGACGGGGCGCCGATCACCCGCACCGTCGCGACCCTGATCTCGGGCCCCATCGCCAGCCCCGCACCGCCCACCGGCGTGAGCGACCTCGCGGCGATCGTCAACCTCTCGGGCAGCATGTCCGGCAACGACCCGACCAACCGCCGCCGGGAGGCCGTGAGCCTGCTGATCGACCTCGCCGGGCAGGGCGACCGCCTCGTGGGTTCGGGCTTCGACGACGGCTTCCGCGAGATCTTCCCCCGCACGACCATCGCGGGGGCGTCCACCAAGGCGTCCCTCAAGAGCGCGGCCCGCAGGAAGATCGGCAACTTCGGAGGCACCGACTACGACATCGGCATGTCGAACGCGTTCACCGCGCTGTCGGCCGACCCCCTCACCCCGGCCGTTCCGAAGTCGGCGATCTTCCTCACCGACGGCGCGCACAACGGCACCTACGACAACTCCCACCTGCGCTTCGCCTTCAACGGCACCGGCACGCCGTGGCCGATCTGCGTCGTCCAGCTGGGCAGGGGCTTCCAGGCCTCGGATGACGCGCGGCTGAAGCGCATCGCCTCGGAGACCGGCGGCACGTACGCCAAGGCGCCGAACAACGCGCAGCTGGAGGACCTCTACTTCCAGTGCCGCGGCAAGAGCTCCGGCGCGACGACCCTGCTGAAGAAGACCAACACCTTCCGCATCGGCCAGAGCCGCATCTACAGCCGCAAGGTCGCCAAGGGACAGCGCTCGGCCACGTTCTTCCTCTCGTGGGGCGTGGGCAAGTACCGGGTCCAGCTGGTGCAGCCCGGCGGCAGGCTCTTCACGCGCTCGGTCGGCACCAAGGTCCGCTTCGTCAGCGGCAAGACCTCGAGCTTCTTCCAGGTCCAGCAGCCGAAGACGGGCCTCTGGCGCCTGCGGGTCACCCGCCTGAAGACGGGCGCCGTGACCGACACCGCCACCACCACGGTGACGGTCCTCAAGAAGCGCTGAGCACCCGCGCGGGGGAGGGGGCCCGGACGGCCCCCTCCCCTCAGCGGCTCAGCCTAAGGCGGTAGCCGCCCGAGCGGCGCACCTCGCCGCGGACGGCCCGAACCTCGACCCACATCGTCGCGCCGGCGGGACCGTCGTTGAGGATCCGCAGCACCTCGGAGCCCAGCCGGCGCCGCCTGCTGGAGCTGATCACCGCGCCGCCCTCCCCGACGACCGTCAGGGCGGTGGGCTGCCAGGCGTAGAGGTCCATCGGCATGCCGCGCGGCGAGAGCCGGATCGTCACCTCAGCACCGGCGGCCAGCCGCACCGGGTGGACGTCGCGAGGGTCCTTCGCCGTATCGAGCCGTCCGTCGATGGTCGCCTCCGAGGTCCGCAGCAGCAGCGGCGCCACGGCACCGGAGGGGCTGCGCTCGTCGACCCAGCGGATGTCGTCGTCCGGCTCGCGGGAATCGCGCGGCGACGCGGCGCGCCGGAGCGCCGCCGCGAGGTCGAGGGCACCTGACCCGGTCGCCGCGTCGCGGCCGGGGGCGCCGAGGTTGCGCGCCGAGAGCCGCAGCACCTCGGCGAGCTGGCCGGCCGACAGGCCCGGGCGCTCGGCCAGCACCCATGCCGCCGCCGCGGAGACCATCGCGGCGGAGAGGGCGGCCCCGTCCCAGCGGGTGTAGGCGTCGGCCACCCCGTCGTCGAGGTCGCGGGACAGGGGGATCGCGGCGAAGACCGACTGCCCGGGGGCCGCGACGTCGGCGCCGGGCGCCGGCACGGAGAACGGCGCGGGGTTCCCGAGCGCGTCCACCGCCACCGCCGTGAGCACGTGGAGGTCGCCGGCGGGCTGCACCAGGGCTGATCCCGACCGGCTGTCGCCGCCCGCGGCCACGATGAGGGAGCCCTCACCGAAGGCGTAGGTGGTGGCGTCGGCGAGTTGCTCGCACCGGCCGGCGGCCGTGAACCCGGCCCCGGCGTCGATGATCCGCGCGCCGCCGTCGGCGGCCCGGCGGATGGCGCGCGCGGCATCGCGGCAGGTGCCGTCGGTGCCGTAGATCCAGACCCGGGCGCCGGGCAGCACCCCTTCGAGGCCGGCGCCGTCACGGGGTGCGCCGATGATCGATGCCACCGCGGTGCCCCGGGCGATGCCGTCGAGACGCGCCTGGACCGCCGCCTGGTCGGAGGGGTCGGGCGGGGGCGCCACCCTCCGCTCGACCACCCAGCCGCCGGCGAGATCGGGATGCGAGAGATCCACCCCGGATGCGATCACGGCGACGGCGGGGACGGGGCGGCTCGGCGGCGCGAGCGTGGGCGCGACGACGCGCGGGAGCCATTCCTGGTTCGCCGCCAGCGGGTCGGCGGCGGTCGACGGGGATGCGGCGCCGAGGGTCACCGCGGCGCACGCGCACGCCGCCAGTCGCATCGATCGAATCACCGCGGGCAACCGTAGTGGCGCGCCGGCCCGGCGGCGCCGGCGGAGAGAGGTCCGGTCCCCACTGGGTCGCGCTTCGGCGGTCCAGTGGGACGCCCTCTCCGGGGTCAGGGGATGCGGCCGACCACGTCGAGGAGTTCCATCGCCTGCGCCGCGATGAACAGGGCGACGGACGCGCTCACCAGCACCCGGGCCGCCGTGGCCGCCGTCCCGGACAGGTCGATCTCGTAGGGCCAGGTCCTGTCCCGGGAGCCGCGCTCGAGCGCGACGGCGATCGACGCCGCCGCCAGCGCGGGCAGGGCGATGAACGAGGCGATCGCGAACCACCGGGGATCGAGCACCAGGAGGTCGATGCCGGCGGGGTCGAGGAAGCTGTTCCCGCCGAGGGTGCCGCCGACGAGCGCCGCGGCCGGAACCCGCGCGGCCGCCGGCAGGCCGAGCCTCACCACGGCGTAGAGCAGCCCGAAGGCCGCCCCGAGGAGGCCGGTCAGGACCATCAGCCCGAGGGAGCCCGCGAGGGTCACCCGTCCGATCTCGAAGCCGGCGTCCGAGGTGAGCCCGAGCGCCAACGGCGACTCCCGGCGCAGGATCAGCATGGTCAGCCGCCCGCCCACGCCACCGATCACCGCCCCGGCGACCGCTCCCGCACCGAGGACGAGGGCCGCCCAGCCGGCGACGGCCCTGAGGTCCGTCCTGGGCGCCGTACCGACGGTGGATGCTCGGGGCACGCCGCGACCGTACGCCCTCGCCCGGACGCCGGGCAAGGGCCCGATCCCCGCGCCGACCGACTGGCGCGTCGAGGTGGACCGCACGCGGGCAGCCGCCCGCAGCGTCCGACCATCCCGGCTCAGACTCCGGCGACCTCGACGCCCGCCGCGAGGGCGAGCGCGGCCTGCGCCGAATCCCGTGTGTGGAGGCCGCGGCCCTCGGCCATCGCCGTCGCGATGATCAGGAGGTCGGTCGCCTTCACCGTTCGGCGTTCGCGACGGGCGAGCGCGAGGACGCGGCCGTATTCGTCCGCGACTCCGGCATCCACGGGCAGCGCGAGAAAGGCCGAGCTGACCGCATCCAGCCGCGCCGACCGCAGCCGTCGCACATCGTCGCCGTCGGCCAGGTGGATTCCCGCACGAAGCTCGCCGAGGCTGATGACGGAGATGGCGGCCGAGGGCGGCAGCGCGTCCGGGTCAGCGACCGAGGCGATCAGCACGCTCGTGTCGAGCAGCCATCCGCTCAGCGCGGCGCCCAGACGTCGTCGAGCGGTGCTTCGGCGTCGTCGAGATCCTGTGCCAGCCGGTCGTCGATCGGGGTCTCCAGGATCCCGACGATGGTCGCGCGATCGACATCGACCCGGGGCGCCGGGGCCTCGACCGGCGGGCCGAGCCGGGCGACGGGTCGGCCGCGGACGGTGATGGTGAAGGTCTCGCCCGCCTCTGCGGCGCGCAGAATGGCTGCGACGTCGTTGCGCAGCTCGCGTTGGGGGATGACGCGGTGGCTCATACTGCTACGCAACGTAGCAGAGGGCCTCTACACGTTGAAGCGGACCTGCAGGACGTCGCCTTCCTGGACCACGTAGTCGCGGCCCTCCATGCGCAGCGAGGCGTTCTCCTTGGCCTTGCTCCACGAGCCGGCTGCCACGAGGGCGTCCCAGGAGATCGTCTCGGCGCGGATGAAGCCGCGCTCCAGGTCGGAGTGGATCTTGCCGGCGGCGACCGCGGCGGTGGTGCCGCGGCGGATCGGCCACGCACGGGCCTCGGGCGGGCCCGAACCGGTGAAGAAGGTGACCAGGTCGAGCAGGCGGTAGGCGGCCGCCATCACCGAGTCGGCGCCGCGGACGCTACCGAGCTCCATCTCCTCGGCCAGCTCGGCGGCCTCCTCGGGCTCCATCACCGCGAGCTCCAGCTCGAGCCCCACCGGCAGGGCGAGCGCCTGGGCGCCCTGGGCCGCCGCGTACGCGGCGAGCTCGGCGGAGGGCTCCAGCTCCTCGTCGGTGTTGGCGAGGTAGAGCACCGGCTTGCCGGTCAGCAGGCCCATGTCGGCGGCCAGCCCGCGCGCGGCCTCGTCCTGCACCAGCCGGGCGGGGCGCCCGGCATCGAGCTCGGCGACCAGCAGCTCGAGCGCGCCGAGCTCGGCGGCGGCGCCGGCCTCGCCCACGCGCGCGCCCTTGCGCACGCGCTCCAGGCGCCGTCCGGCCTGCTCGCGGTCGGCGACCACGAGCTCCAGATCGACCGCCTCGGCGTCGGCGACCGGGTCGACCCGGTCCTCCGGGTGCGGCACCTCGGCGTTCGAGAAGGCGCGCACCACATGGATCAGGGCGTCCATCTGGCGCAGCTGCCCGAGGGCCGCACCGCCGAGCCCCTCTCCCGAGCCGGCGCCCGCGGCGAGCCCGGCGATGTCGACCAGCTGGACCTGCGCGGGCACCCGGCGTGGGATGTCCTGCGCGTCGGCGATCGCCTGGAGGCGGGGGTCGGGTACGTCGGCCATCGCGCGGGCCGGCTCGCGCGTGGTGTACGGGTACGGGGCGATCTCCGCCTCCGCGCCGGTCACCAGGCAGAAGAGGGCGGTCTTTCCGGCGTTGGCCCGTCCTACGAGGCCGAGGTCCATCTCACCGCCCCCTGGAGATGGGGGTCAGGATCCTCCGAAGCCGACGCGCGGCACCTCGCCGGGGGGCAGCCGCACGTAGACGAGCTCCCCCTGGTCGATCCAGAAGGTGCCCTCCTCGGCCTCGATCGAGCGCCACGAGGGGCCGCGATCGGCGGCGAGGCCGGCGGTGACCTCGGTGGCGACGTCGGAATCGACCGTCAGTCGCAGCACCGTGCCGCCTTCGAATCCGAGCTCGAGTCGTCGCGTCGCCATCGAACCGAGTCTACCCGGCGTGGTCGGCGTCGTGTCCGTGCTCGATCAGCTCGGTGAGCACGCCCAGGGTCGATCGCGGGTGCAGGAATGCGACAACGTGGCCGCCCAGGCCGCGGCGCCCGTGGCGGTCGATGAGCTCCGCACCGCTCGCGGCCAGGCCGGCGAGCGCCTCCTCGATGTCGGGCACCGCGAAGGCGACGTGGTGGAAGCCCTCGCCGCGCTTCTCCATGAACCGGGCGATCGCGCCCTCCGGGTCGAGCGGGCTGATCAGCTCGATCGCGCCGCCGCCGCCCTCGCACATCACGGCCTCGACGCCCTGCTCGTGCATCACCTCGCGGACGGTCACCGTGGTGGTGAAGGTCCGTCCGAGCTGCTCCAGCGCCGCGTCGAGATCGGCGACCACGTACCCGACGTGGTGGATCGGCCCGAGGGGCGCGGGCGCTCACGCCACCAGCTCCAGCCGCGGGTTCGGGCGCTCCTCGCGCCCGACCTTGGCGCACGGCACGCCGTTGACGCGCACCACGTCGGCGGTGAAGTCATTCGAGCCGCGCAGCAGGGAGGTGCCGACCCCGTAGGCGTCCACCGGCACTCCGGCCTCCTCGAACTGGCGGATCCGGGGCGCGTCGAACCCGCCCGAGGCGACGATGCGGACATCCGGCGTGGCCGGCGTTGTCGAGCGCCCGGCGCACCTTCCAGACCAGCTCGGGCACGACGCCGGTGGGCCGGAAGCGACCCATCTCGTGCCACAGCGAGCGGTCGACCATCGTGCTCGAGGTGTCCAGGCGCACGGCCCAGAGCCGCGGCCCGAGCGCGTCGGCCACCTCCAGCGCGGTGCGCACGGAGTCGTTCTCGAAGTCGACCAGGACGGTCACGTGGAGCTCGTCGGCGAAGCGGTCGGCGAAGCGCTGGGCGGCGAGCACCGTGTCGCCGCCGTAGGCCGCGATCAGGCCGTGGGGCACGGTTCCCATGCCCTTGCCGCCCCACCACGAGGCCTGCGCGTCGGTGGACACGCCGATGGCACCCGCCACGTGCGCCGCCCAGCCGTCGCCGGTCTGCACCTGCCAGTGGTCGAAGCGCGCCGGGAAGTAGAGGATCGGCTTGCCGCCCGCCGCCGCGACGACGTCGCGGACGTTGCGGCTGATCAGGGTGCGCCTGGCGAGGACGCCGAGGTAGAGCGTCTCGAGGTAGGCGAAGAGGCTGTAGTCGCCCCGGATCGTCAGCACCGGCTCCCATGGGCGAGACCTCGTCGCCGTCGTGCAGGGCGTGCACCTCGAGGTCGTCCCAGCCCGGGTCCCATCCGCCGTCGGCTTTGCGCCGCCCCGAGCAGAGCTTGAGGATCGCCAGCGCCTCGTCGATGCCGCCGAGCACCGAGTGCTCGCGCTGGAACACCTGCATCAGGACGTCGGGGCGGTGGTCGTCGAACTCGAGCACGGCGCGGGTGAACGTGAAGTAGGCGTCGCTGTAGTAGCCGTCGCGCATCTTCGCCACCGGGAGCTGGAACGTCGCCGGGTCGAGGCGCGTTCGGCGCTGCGTGGTCACGTGCCCCCGTCGCCGCCGGGGAGTCGTGCGGGCCGGGTCGACCAGAGGAAGCCGAGGGCCAGCAGGCACATGGCGGAGATCGCGATGGCGATGATCCCGAGCCAGATCGCGGCGCCGGAGTCGTCGCCGGAGGTGGTCACGGTGCTCGCGCCGACCACCTCGCCGGGCTCGGCCACGGTGACCACGGCCGCCGGGCCGGGATCGGTCGGCCCCGTCTCGCTGATCTCGGTGCCCTCGGGCTCCGCCGCGGCCGTCCAGGGCTTCACCTTGCCGTCGGCATAGGTCTGGAAGGCCTTCCAGGTGGCCGTGCCCGACTCGAAGGGCGTGCCGAGCATGTGGAAGTCGGCGTACTGGCCCACTCCGATCCGGCCGCCGCTGTAGACGACCGCCCGGAAGCGCTGGTCGGGTCCGCGCACCGGCGTCATCGTCCAGCCCGGGGGCGGCGTGGCGAAGCTGTAGACCGTGATCTGGGAGGGGAACTCGACCCGCACACGGGTGGTCGGCAGCTGGCGTTCGGTGGGCACCCGCACCGTGAACTGGAGCGGCTCTCCCTGGGCGACCTCGGTGGGGAGCACGTCGACGTGCGCCGAGGCCTGCGCGGCGCCCCCGATCAGCAGGGCGGCGACGGTGAGAAGGGTGAGCCTCCTCATGCGGTGAGCGTCCCGTCGCGCTCCTCGGCCCTCAGCAGCGCTTCCATCGCCGCGCGCCCGACGAGCAGGTCGCTCTGGCTCGGCTCGCGCGTCGCGAAGCCCGACTGCATCGCGTGGCCGACGCCGTGAACCAGCCGCGAGAGCGGGTGCTCGGGCCGCCGCGCGGAGAACGAGAACACTTCCACGGCCGCCCCGATGCTGAGGGCGCTCACCACGGTCCGCGCTCCGAGCGCCCGCCGCTTGAACACGGTGCGGCTGATCGTGTTGCCGATCGTCGTCGAGACCAGGAGCGGCAGGATCAGGTTGCTGCCGCAGCGATCGTGCTCCTTGGCGTGGACGTCGGCGTGGGCGACCTCGTCGGCTCCGCCCGACTCGTAGGCCGCGATGCTCTTGTGCTCGACCGCGTGCCACACCGCGGCGCGCGAGCCGCGCAGCGTGAGCAGCGCGGGAGCGAGGCCGGCGACCGCGCCGACGGCCTCCTGGGCGATAACCGGGCTCAGCCGGCGGCGGGCGACCGCCGCGACGACCGTGGCGCCCACCATGCCCGCGACCGCGCCGCGGTCCTCCATCGCGAAGCGCGCCTGCGGCAACCCGCGGCGCACGGACGGCAGGACGGCGAAGGCCTCGGCGAGCCGGACGAGACCGCGGGCGAGGGGCAGGTCGGTCAGCGGGCCGGCCCGGAAGAGGTGCTTGCGGCCCGAGGCCACGACCATGCGCCCGTCCTCATCGCGCACGGCGGCTGCCCAGTGACCCGGTCCGTGAACCAGGAGCCCGTTCGCGAGGGCCATGCCGCCGAGGCGGTTGCTGCGCGGGTGGGTCGGCCATGCGCTCAGAGTACCGGGGCCGGCGGCGGGCTCGTAGAGACCACGGCCTCCGCTTCGATCTCCACCCGCCAGCGAGGGTCGAGCAGGCCGGCCACCACGACCATCGTCGCGGCGGGACGGACGTCGGCGAACGCGTTGCCATGGGCGGCCGAGATCTCCGCCGCGTCGGCCGCGTCGACCAGGAAGATCGCGGGTCCTCACGACGTCCGCCAGCCCGGCCCCGGCCTCGGCGAGGGCGGCGGCGATGATCGCCAGGCAGCGCTCGGTCTGGGCGAACGGGTCGGGGTCGACCGAGCCGTCGGCCTCGATCGGCGCGGTGCCCGAGACGATCACCCGGTCGCCGACGCGCACGGCCCGGCTGAAGCCGATCGTCGCCTCGAAGGGCGAGCCCGATGAGATCCGCCGCCGCGGGGCGCTCATCGCCCCGTCCTGCGGGCCTCGAGGCGGCGCTCGGCGGCCAGCCTGCCGGCGGCGGGGTCGCTCGCGTTGACGAAGGCCATCATCCCGGCGATCGCGTGGTGCCCGGCCGTCTCGGCGATCTCCCGGTGCATGTCGCGGGCCACCGCCCGGTACGACTCGTGCCCCTGCGGCTGGCTGCGCAGCTCGATCAGGTGCATCGCCTCGCGCGCGTTCATGGTCATCGTGAAGCGGATCCGGTGGGCCAGCGTGACCGCGTAGGGCGCGGCCGCGGCGAAGCCGGGCGCGAGGGCGTCGTGGAGCGCCACGCAGCGGGCCTGGATGCGCCGCGTAGTCGTCGCCGGCGCCCGCGGCGGCGACCTCGTCGGGGACGGCGTAGCCGAGCCGGGGGCCGAGCGGCTGCGCCTGGAGGGTCAGCATCCGGTGGCGCTGCAGGTCGCGGTAGGCGCCGTAGTCGCAGACGATCTCGAAGGTGTACGTGGTCGCCTCGAGGGCCCGGCCCGGGCGCTGGCGCCGGTCGCCGCGCGCGCCCCGCCCACTCGCGCAGCGCCTCGGCCCGGCGCGCCGGATCGAGGCCGGCCACGCGCTGCGCGACGTCGGCCAGGCCGCCTCCGCTGGAGGGCCACAGGGCGTGCGCCAGCACGCGCGCCTCGCCGTCGGGGTCGAAGTCGACCAGCCGCACGCCGGGCTCCGCGGCGCCGGCGGCCTCGCCCAGCCCGAGGCGCCCGGTGAGCGCGGCCGCGGCCGCGTCGCCCGCGCGCGAGGTACTCGCCGGTCGGCGACGCCGCGGTCGGCGCGGTCGACGCGGGTGAGGAAGGCGGGGATCACCGTGCGCAGCTCGGCCAGCATCGCCCGTGCGCACTCGCGGGCCTCCGGCAGCGGGTGCGCGCCCATCCGGATCAGCATCGCCTCGTAGGCCTGGCCCGAGGCGTAGATGCCGACGTTGGCGGTGGTCGCGGCGGGCAGCAGGCCGCGCAGCAGGTCGAGCGCCCGCGCCCGGACGGCCCGCTCGCGCGCCGCGCGCCGGGGTCGCGTCGTCGTGCGGCACGTCCGCGCCGACGTGCTCGACCAGCACCGGCAGCAGCCGCGAGTAGCCCTCGAAGGCGGCGTCGATCGCGCGCGACGTACTCGGGCCCGAGCTCCGGGTGGGCCATCACGTCGGCCGGCCGGTGGTAGCGGTAGCGCCCGCCGGGCCGGTCCGTGAAGGCGATGTAGCGGGTCGACTGCTCCAGGTAGCTGGCCAGCCGCCCCCACTGGAGGATCTTGGTGAGCAGGTTGGAGGCGCCCTCGACGGCGATGTGGGCGCCGCCGAGCTGGGCCACCGAGTCGTCGCCGTACTCGGCCAGCACGCGTCCGTAGAGCTCCTCGGCGCGATCGGCGCCCGGCCCCTCGGCCGCGGCCGCCGGGCCCGCGTCGCCGTCGCGGCAGGAACTCGTCGACCAGCAGGCGGCGCAGCGACTTGGGGCTGCGCGAGTAGCGCGCGAAGAGCGCGCCCTTGACCACCTCGGGCAGCCCGATGAGCGCGAAGACGGGTCGCGTGGTGTTCGAGACGTACGGCGCCACCCGTTCGGTCTCTCGTCCGGTCAGTTCGACATTGGTCAATTCATGCCATTCGGAGCGGTGCCATCGGCGGCGATGTCCGCCATCCTAGAGGCGTGAGACCGACCCGATCGCTCCCGGCCGTGGCGGCCGCGCTCGCCCTCGCCGCAGTGTGCGGCGGAGCGTCGGCGGCGTCGTCGGCGGCCGGCGATGCCCCGATCGTCCCGGCACCGCCGCCGGCGAGCTACTGCCGCGCCGCCCCGACCGGGCGGCTGGCCGGCGATCGGCGATCGCCCCGTCCCCGACCTGACCCCGTACCAGGACTACCGCGCGGGCCTGGGCATCGGGCCCGGGCTCACGGCGCGGGCGTCCGGATCGCCGACGTCGAGTACGAGTGGGGGGCCGGGCATGCCGGTCTCTCGCCGCCGGGGCATCGCCGCCGCCGCGCCCTCGGGCCTCGACCCGTCGGGTACCGGGCGCGCGACCACGGCACCGCCGTGCTCGGCATCCTGGGCGCGGCCGATGACGGCCGGGGCATCACGGGCCTCGCCCCGCGACGGCGACGCTGCGGCCGACCTCCCCGATGTTCCCCCAGGCCCAGCAGACCTACCAGCCGGTCGCCGCGATCACCGCGGCCGCCGACGGCCTGGCGGCCGGCGACATCCTCCTGATCGAGCTGCAGGCGCTCGTCGTGCGCGACGACGGCTCCACCCTGCTCGGGCCGATCGAGTACTACCCGAGCGTGCGCACGGCGATCGCGGAGGCGGTCGATCGCGGGATCATCGTCGTGGAGCCCGCCGGCAACGGGGCCTCGACGTCGGCAGCCTCGGCCAGCCCTGGCTGTCGGACTCGGAGCACCCCCTCGCCAGCGGCGCGCTGATGGTGGGCGCGGGCGGATCGGGCCTCGGCGACCCGCTGGTGCCCGACCGCGAGCGCGTGCCGGGCTCCAACTGGGGCACCCGCGTGGATCTGCAGGGCTTCGGGGCGGCCGTCGTCACGACCGGTTACGCCGACCTCTCGGGTGAGGCGGCGGGCGCCGACCGCGCCTACACCGCCTGCTTCGACGGCACCTCGAGCGCGAGCGCGACCGTCGCCGGCGGCCGCGGCGGTGCTCCAGGGCGAGGCCGTCGCCCGCACCGGCGCCCCGCTCACGCCCGCCCGGATGCGCGATCTCCTGGTCTCGACCGGGCTCCCCCAGGTGCCCACTCCCGGCGACGAGAACGTCGGGCCGCAGGACATCGGCCCGCGCCCGCAGGTCGATGACGCCCTCGCCGCCCTCGGCTCGCCGCCCCAGCCGCCGCCCTCGGTCCCCGACGCGATCCTCGCGCCGCCGTCCGGGGCCACGGCGGCTCCCGCCGCAAGCGCGCCGACGCCGGCGCCCTTTGCGATCGGCGGCCTCGACCACCCCCGCCGTGAAGGCCCCGCCCGCCGCCGCGGGCCTCTCCACCCGCTACGACCGGCGCGGCGCGCCTGCTGGTGGTCCATCTGCGCGGGCTGGCGCCCTCGGCGCGTCGTGCGCGTCGGCGGGCGGCGGGTGGCGGTGCGCGCCGGCCGGATCGTGCTCCAAGGCGTCCGCCCCGGCCGGACGGTGCTGCGCGTGAGCGCGCCGGCCCGGCGTGCGGGAGCGACCTACTCGCCCGTCGCCTTCCGGATCACGATCCCGGTGCGCGCGCCGGTGCGCGTCGGCGCGTCTCTGACCCGGACGCCCCGGGGCATCACCAGCCCCAGGTGCCGGGCGGCCCCTTGAACGGCCCGACGATCTCGGGCGTGATCCAGCCGCCGTAGAAGTCGCCCTCCTGCGCCTGCACCAGGGCGTCGCCGACGCGGCAGGAGTCCATCCGGCCCGGGTAGAGCGAGACGTAGCCGGCCAGCGCGGCGAAGGCGGGCGTGGGCGAGGGGTAGGACCACGCCGCCCGCGGCGCCGTGACGTCGCCGCCGACGAGGTCGAGGTAGGCCGCCCGCCCCTTCCACTCGCAGGACTCGAGCCCTCGGCCGGCGCGCAGGCTGCCGGGCGCGAAGTCGGCGCGGCGGCAGGTAGACGCTCGGCGGGTGGCTGGTCTCGAGCACCCGGAAGGCGCCGCGTCGGTGTCGGCGATCGTCACGCCGCCGAGGACCACCCGCACGCGCCGGCGCTCGCGCTCGAGGCGCGGCGGGCGCGGGTAGTCCCACACCGACTCCTGTCCGGGACCGGGCGTCAGCGCCCCGGGCGGCCTACCAGGGGGCAGTCGACCCGCTCACGTCGGTCTGGTCCATCGGCCACACCTCGGGCAGGTCGACGTCGAAGTTGCCCTCCTCGTCGGCGTGCTTCTTGTGCCACTCGGTGAACTTCGGGATGGAGAAGCCGACCACCGCGAAGCTGTGGCGATCGATGCGCACCACCAGCTCGCGCTGGGGGTCGAGCACCGTCAGCGCGGGGGTCGGGATGCCGTAGGAGCAGTGGTAGATGTCGCGCTCCTTGTCGTAGCGCGTCATCGAGTCGGACGGTGTGTGGGTGCCGGCGCCGATCGCCGAGGCGGGGCCATCGGGCGGCTCGCCCTCCGGCGGCGGACCGGACGGCGGTCCAGGAAGTGGCGGCATGGTGCTCATGTTCAGCCTCCCAGAAGGCGTTGCGCGATCGCTCTGACGTCTTTCCCATCCGCGGTGGCGCCGACACGCGCCATGACGACCTTCATCACGCGTCCCATGTCGGCGGGGCTCGCGGCCCCCTCGGAGGCGATGGCCTCGGCGACGATCGGCTCGAGCGCGGCGGCGTCCATCTGGGCGGGCAGGTAGCCCTCCAGCACGGCCATCTCCCGCTCCTCCTGCTCGACCAGGTCGGCGCGGCCACCGGCCCGGAACTGCTCGATCGACTCCCGGTGCTGCTTGACGATCCCGCGCAGCACCTTCACCGCGGCGTCCTCGCCGAGCGGCCCGCGCGCCTCGATCTCGGCGTTCTTGATCGCCGAACGCGCCCGCCGGATCGCCCCGAGGCGCAGCTTGTCGCCGGCGCGCATCGCGTCCTTCATGTCGCCGTCGAGCCGCGCGCCGAGGCCCTGTCGTCACCGCTCATCGGATACATCCTTCCATGACGGCGCCATCTGCGCCGTGCGTCGAGGCCGTGAATCTACCGAGGAGGGGTCTCACCCCACCCTGCTCGGGCGAAGTGATCTCACTCCGGAGCTGAACCACCTCGAAGTGCGACCATCCGAAGTGCGACCCCTCCGGAGCTGGACCGCCCCGCTTTGATCCGGACGGAGCTCGACACTTCGCCGTGCTCCGAACGGAGTGGTCTCACTCCACTCTGCTCGGGACGAAGCTCGACCACCCCGGAGCTCGACCACCCCGAAGCTCGACCACCCCGAAGCTCGACCACCCCGAAGCTCGACCACTTCGGAGTGGTTCTGGCCCCACTCCTCGGGACGATCGTCGGGGGCGTCCATCGGAACGCCTTACCCAGACGTGCGTTCAACGCACTGATCTCCCACTTGCGGGGAGATCAGGGCGACAAAATGGCCCCTGGCCGGGGCCATTTTGATTCCGCTCCTCCGGGCTTCGCCCGGGGTACGTCGCGGTACAGCAATCACAGTGGTCCGAAGACGGCGAACCTTGTCTCAAGCTTTCAACCTTCACCCACCCAAAGAGCCTGAAGCGTTGCCGGCGCGCAACCCTGCTCGGCCATGGCGGGCCTCATGGTGCCCGTGTCCTTCGGATCGTCTGTGGCGCGCAATCCGAGGTGGTCGCGAGATGGAAGCAGGCGCGGCGCGATGTGATCGTCTGGGCGTAGCCCCCGGAATCGTCCTGTGTGGCCGTCCCTGGTGCCTGATCGTCTCGGTGTTCCAGAGGCCGTCCCCGCCGAAGGCGGTGCCTGCTGGGTGCAAATCGCCTCGGTAGAGGCGATTTGCCGCCCTGATCTCCCCGCAAGAGGGAGATCAGTGCGTCGAACGCACGTCCGACGCCCGATCGCGTCCCCGGCACGGCCATCGTCCCGCGCAAAGGGAGTGGAACCACCCCGCCCCGCGCAAAGCGGACTGAGACCACTCCGTCCCGAGCAAAGCGGAGTGAGACCACTCCGTCGGCGCCCCAGAGGATCGTCCTCAGAAGGGCTGGTCGTCGTCTCTCAGCCGCCCGCGGAGCTGCCGGAGCCGCTCCGAGAGTTCCCCTTCGGGCCCCCGGTCGGTCGGTGAGTAGAAGATGGTGCCCTCCATGCCCTCGGGAAGGAGCGATTCGTCGAGGACGGCGTCCTGGTGGTCGTGGGGGTAGCGGTAGCCCTCGCCGTTGCCGAGGCCGCGGGCGTTGGCGACGCTCGAGTCGCGCAGCGACAGGGGCGGGCGGCGGGCGCCTTCCTGCTCCACCTGGGCGAGGGCGGCGTTGATGGCCCGATACGACGCGTTCGACTTGGGTGCGAGCGCGATGTAGGTGGTGGCCTGCGCGAGGGCGATCCGCGCTTCCGGCAGACCGACGAACTCCACGGCCCGGCCAGCCGCGACGGCCACCTCGAGGGCGCGCGGGTCGGCGTTGCCCACGTCCTCGCTGGCGGCCACGATCAGGCGGCGGGCGATGAACTTGGGGTCCTCGCCGCCCTTCAGCATCACGGCCAGGTAGTAGATCGCCGCGTCCGGGTCGCTGCCGCGCAGGCTCTTGATGAAGGCCGAGATCGTGTCGTAGTGCGCATCGCCCTGCCGGTCGTAGACCACCGCGCGCCCGCCGGCCGCCGCCTGCACGGCCTCGAGGGAGATCTCGCGGCCGTCGGAGGTGTCGGCCGCCGCCGCCTCGAGCAGGTTGAGCGCGCCGCGGGCGTCGCCGCCGGCGCGGGCGACGATGGCCGCGCGGCTCTCCTCGCCCAGGCGCACCCGGCCCGCGAGGCCCTTGGGGTGCGCGAGCGCCCGGTCGAGCAGCGCGCCCACGTCCTCGGGGCCGAGCGGCTCGAGCACCCACACGCGCATCCGCGACACCAGGGCCGCGTTGACCTCGTACCAGGGGTTCTGGGTGGTGGCGCCGATCAGCGTGACCAGGCCGTCCTCGACCGCCGGCAGCAGCGCGTCCTGCTGGGCGCGGTTGAAGCGGTGGATCTCGTCGAGGAAGAGGACCGTCGCGGTGCCCGCGGCCAGCCGGTCGCGCGCCCGCTGCATCACGGCGCGCACGTCGGCCACGGTGGCCGAGACCGCCGAGAGCTCCTCGAACGCGGACGACGTGCTCTGGGCGACGACCCGCGCCAGGGTCGTCTTCCCGCTGCCGGGCGGGCCGTAGAGGATCATCGACGGCACCCGGTCGCCGGCGATGGCCGCCCGCAGCGCCCCGTCCGGGCCGAGCAGCGCCGACTGGCCCACCACGTCGTCGAGCCCCTCGGGGCGGATACGCGCCGGCAGCGGGCGCGAGCGCTCGAGCCGCGCCTCGACCGCCTCGCCGAACAGGTCGCCCTGGGGTGGTCCGCCGCCGCGCGCCATCAGGCGGCCGCCGCACGCACGCGGTGCACGTCGGGGAGCATGGCGGCGAGGGTGGCGCCGATGAGGGGCAGGCATGCGATCGCCCAGAGGGCGGTGTCGCGGCCGGCCGTGTCGGCGAGGGCCCCGAACAGCGCCAGGCCGGGGGGCGCCGAGCCCACCGCGCCGAAGCCGATCATCAGGCCGGCCGCCAGCGCGAGCCGCCCGGGCAGCATCTCCTGGCCCATCGCGACGGTCACCGAGAAGGAGGCCATCAGCACGAACCCGGCCGCGGCCAGGGCGGTGATCGCGGCCCACCCCGATCCGGCGATGAAGAGCGCCAGCAGCGGGGTGACCGCGGGCATGGTCCACAGCAGCATCCGCCGACCGCCGAACCGGTCGGCGATGGCCGCTCCCGCGATCGTGCCGAGGGCGCCGGCGCCCGAGAACGCGACGATGGCGAAGCCGGCGCCCTGCTCCGAGAAGCCCCGGTCGTCGACGAGCATCAGCGGGACCAGCGCCAGGAGGCAGAACTGGGTCCAGGTGCGCATGCTGGTGGCGGCGAGAAGGAGTCCGATGGACCACAGGCTCGCACGATCGGGACGCGCCGTCGCGGCCGATCGCCGCGGGACCGCGATCGCCAGCCGGTCGCGGCGGTGCGCGAGAAGCCCGGCGACGGCGAGCCCGGGCACCAGGAAGACCAGGGTGGCACGGGTTCCGAGCCAGGGGATCGCGAGGGCCGCCAGCAACGGCCCCGCCGCGAAGCCGGCGTTGCCGCCCACCATGAACCACGCGAGCCCCGTGGCCGGCCGGCCGGCGGACATGCGGTTGGCGACGCGGGCTGCCTCCGGATGGAACGCGGCGATACCGAGCCCGGATCCGACGATGCAGGCCAGGATGCCGAGGTAGCCCGCCGCGAGGCCGGACATACCGAGCCCGAGCGCGCCCACCAGCACCCCTCCCCACAGGAACTCCGGCGACGCCCGACGGTCGGCCAGCACGCCGAAGAGGGGCTGGATCGCCGAGGAGGCGAGCAGCGACGCGCCGAGGATCATGCTCGCGGCCAGGTCGGACAGGGCGAAGGCGGCGGTGAAGACCGGCAGCATCACCGACACCGCCCCCACGCTGGCGTCGATCACGAAGTGGCCGGCCGCGAGCAGGCCGATGCCGGCCCGGTCGATGCCGGCGCGCTCGCCGGTGGTCGGCGTCCAATTGGACGAACCCCCGTCGTCCAATTGGACGCGAGGGTCTACGCTCGGCACGGATGCCCGGGGGACGACCGATAACCGGACGCGACGTCCACGCCGCCCTGGCCGCGTTCGGCGGGGACCGCGGGGACCCCGCGGCCCTGCACGCCGCCGTCGCGCCCGACGACGCGTTCGACGACTACGACGCGCTCCTTCGCGCCTGCCCGCCGGAGCGAGCCGGGCTCACGCCCGGCGAGCACGCGGCGCTCTTCGCCCTGCTCTTCGGCGAGTTCGAGTGAGTCCGTCCGATTGGACGAGCATGCGCCGGCCGATTGGACGCACCCCACTCAGCCCGGGCCCTCCTCGTGGGGGTTGGCCCGCAGCCATGAGATCCGCAGGAAGAGGTCGCGGTCGGTCAGGTCGTCCTCGAGCCCGAAGACCTGGCCGCACAGGGGGCACGCGGTGAAGGGCTGGAACTCGGGGATGCCGTCATCGTCGGATGCGCCCGTCGGGATGAGGAGGAGGTCGCCCCAGCAGTCGTCGGTGGGGCAGCGCATCCGTGCGTCGATGTTGGCGAACGCGCTCTTGGGGAGGCTCGTGCGGTCGGTCATGGCGAGGGCGGCACCCCTGTCCGAGTCACTACATTTACGAAAGTGAGGCCGGTGGATCCTGCCCGATCGGGTAAAAGGGTAGAATCACCCGCAAGAATCGCTGGTTATCAGCACAGCAGCACGGGAGACGACATGGCGCGCAGTTACCAGGATCTCCTCGCGTCCGCTCGCGAGCAAGTGCCGGAAGTCCAGGTCCCCGATCTGGCGACCCGGCATGCCGCGGGAGACGGGCCACTGGTGATCGACGTCCGCGAGCAGCACGAGTGGGACCAGGGGCACATCCCCGGTTCGGTGCACATCCCGCGGAGCTTCCTCGAGAGCCGGATCGGCGGCGTCGCGCACGCCGACAGCGAGGTCGTCCTCAGCTGCGCCTCCGGCCAGCGCTCTCTGCTGGCCGGCATCACGCTGCGCGAGATGGGCTACGGCAACGTGTCGAGCCTCGCCGGCGGCTTCCAGCGCTGGAAGCAGAGCGGGCACGAGTACGACGTGCCCCAGATGCTCACGCCGGACCAGCGCTCGCGCTACAGCCGCCACGTGCTCATCCCGGAGATCGGCGAGGCCGGGCAGCTCAAGCTGCTCAACTCGAAGGCGCTCCTGATCGGCGCGGGCGGGCTGGGCTCGCCGGCCGCGTTCTACCTGGCCGCGGCCGGGGTGGGAACGATCGGCCTGGTGGACGACGACGTGGTGGAGGCGAGCAACCTCCAGCGGCAGATCATCCACACCACCGACCGCGTCGGCATGAACAAGGGCGAGTCGGCCCGGGTCGCCATCGAGGCGCTCAACCCGGACGTGAAGGTGCAGACGTACCCGTTCCGCGTGGACAAGGACAACGTCCTCAACCTGATCTCCGACTACGACGTGATCATCGACGGGACCGACAACTTCCCGACGCGGTACCTCATGAGCGACGCCTCGCTGATGACCCAGGTACCCCTGGTGCACGCCAGCATCCTGCGCTTCGAGGGGCACGCGTCGACCTTCATGCCCTACGACGGCCCCTGCTACCGCTGCCTCTTCCCCGAACCGCCGCCGCCCGATCTGGCGCCCTCGTGCGGCGAGGCCGGCGTCCTCGGCGTCCTTTGCGGCGTGATGGGCAACATCATGGCCACCGAGGCGATCAAGGTCCTGCTCGGCATCGGCGACCCGCTCGCCGGCCGTCTGATGATCTACGACGCCCTCGACATGGCCTTCACCGAGCTGAAGATCCGACGCGATCCGGACTGCCCGGCCTGCGGTCCGGGCGCCCGGCTGGAGTTCCGCGACTACGAGGCGTGGTGCTCGGGCGTCGGCGCCCACACGGCGGCCGCGGTGGCCGGCGCATGAGCACCGTCCGGATCCCCCCCGTGCTGCGCCAGTCGACCGGCGGCGAGCGCCAGGTGAGCGTCAGCGGCTCCACCGTCGGCGAGGCGCTCGCCTCGCTCTACGAGCAGCACCCGGCCGTGCGCGCGCAGCTGCAGACCCCCGAGGGCGACCTGCACAAGTTCGTGAACGTCTACCTGAACGACGAGGACGTCCGCCTGCTGTCGTGGCTCGACACCGAGATCGCCGACGGCGACACGCTCCTGATCCTCCCGGCGATGGCCGGCGGCTGATGGCGACCTCCACGGGGATGGCCGCCCCGCCGATGGAGGTCTCGTCCGACCTCACGGCCACCATCGGCAACACGCCGCTCGTCGAGCTGCAGCACGTCTCGCCCAACCCCGACGTGCGGATCCTCGCCAAGCTGGAGAGCCACAACCCCACCGGGTCGATCAAGGACCGCACCGCGCTGTCGCTGATCGAGGACGCCGAGCGCCGCGACGCGATCAAGCCGGGCGACACCATCATGGAGCCGACCTCCGGCAACACGGGCATCTCGCTCGCGATGATCTGCCGTGTGCGCGGTTACAAGCTGGTCGCGGTGATGCCGGAGAACGTCACCCCGGAGCGGCGCCAGCTGCTGACGCTCTACGGGGCGGAGATCGTCGACACCGACGGCGAGTTCGGCTCGAACGGCGCCGTCGAGGTGGCGAAGCGGCTCTCGGCCGAGAACGGCCTCTACATGCCGTTCCAGTACGGCAACCCGGCCAACCCGCGCGCCCACTACGAGGGCACGGCCGAGGAGATCGTGCGCGACTGCCCCGAGCTCGACGTGTTCGTCGCCGGCCTCGGCACCGGCGGCACGTTGATGGGTTCGTCGCAGCGCCTCAAGGAGCACCGCGCAGACATCCAGATCGTGGCCTGCGAGCCGTTGCAGGGCGATCCGGTCAGCGGCCTGCGCAGCCTCGACGACGGCTTCATCCCGCCGATCCTCGACGTGACCAGGCTCGACCGCAAGCTCCTGGTGGCGAACCGCGACGCGATCGTGATGACCCGCCGCCTGGCCGCCGAGGAGGGCATCTTCGCCGGTGTCTCCTCGGGCGCGGTGATCCACACCTGCGCCCGGGTCGCCTCGCGGATGACCCGCGGCACGATCGTCGGGATCATCTGCGACGGCGGCTGGAAGTACCTCTCGTCGGGGCTCTGGACCGACGACGTCGACCTGGTCGAGGACCGCGTCGACAACGGGATCTTCTGGTGAGCGCCGGGTGAGGCTGGCGCCGGAGCTCGCCCGGGAGCTCGTCGCCCACGCCGTCGCCGATCTGCCCAACGAGTGCTGCGGGATGATCGCGGGCACGGGCGGGGTTGCCCGCCGCGTGATCCGCGGGATCAACTCCGAACCCAGCCCGTTCTTCTACGTGATGGACCCGCGCGAGCAGATGCGCGTCATGGACGAGATCGACGACGCCGGCGAGGACCTTCTGGCGATCTATCACTCGCACACCCGCTCGGCGGCCTATCCGTCGCGCACCGACGTGGAGCTCGCGTTCTTCCCGCAGACCCTCTACCTGATCGTCTCGATCGCCGATCGGGAGGCGCCGGTCATCCGCGCCTTCCGGCTCAGCCGCACCGCGCCCGAGGGCGAGCAGATCGCCGAGGAGCCGGTGGAGATCGCGTGAGGAGTCGCCCCCTCGCCGTCGCCGCCTCGGCCCTCGTTCTCACCGCCGGCGCCCTCGCGGGCTGCGGGGGCTCGTCGGACACCGTCACCAAGACGATCACGACCGACAGCCTGCCGTCCACCGTCACCGCTCCGGCGACCGCCACCACGACCGGGTCGCCCGTGCCGGTCCCGGCCACGATCGGCGAGGACCTGCTGCCGCCGCCCGACGCCCTGGCCGGTCTGCGCGGAGGGGCCGCCCGCGATCTGGACGACGCGCAGACGTTCGTGGACGCGCTCTACCAGGCGGGCGATCCGGTGAAGCCCGCCGCCGTCGCCCGCCTCAGCGACGCCGGCTACGCCGGCGGGATCCTGCGCGACCAGGTGGGGCAGGATCCCACCACGGGCATCGCGCTCTTTCGCACCTACGCCTTCGCGCTCGGCGACGAGGAGGCCGCCCAGGCCGAGGTGACGGCGGCGGTCGAGGAGGTGCGGGCCTCTACGACGCAGCCGACCCGCGACCTCGATCTGTCCGACCTCCCCGGCGCGAAGGGCGTCCATGTCGACATCAACCAGGGTCAGCTGACGGGTGCCGTGACCTTCGTGACCTTCTCCGCCGGGCCCAATGTGTACGGCCTGCAGGGTGTCAGCACCCAGAGCGCGTCCCTGCCGGAGGACGAGATCGTCGGGGCGGCGCGCGACCTCTACGAAAGGGTCACGGCCGCCCCCTAGTGTCCTGATTCAGAAGTTCAGCGGCACTTCCCGGCTTCGCCGGCCGCCGGCCGGCCCGGGTCTCTCCGCGAGGCGGCGTCCTCGGCAGCCCCGATATTCCCGATATCGGGGCTGAACTGCGTCCTTGCCTCGCGGGAGATTCGCTCGGGAACTGCTCGCCAACTTCTGAATCAGGACCCTAGCGATCAGTCGGCCGGCTCCTCGGTCTTCTTGGCGCGGGTGCGGCGGCGCGGCTTCGGGGCCTCCTCGGCGGGGGCCTCGGGAGCGTCGGCGACGGCCTCGGCCTCGGCGGCGGGCGCCTCGGCCTTCTTGCGCGTGCGGCGCTTGGGCTTCGGGGCCTCCTCCTCGGCCACCTCGGCGGCGGGCGCCTCGGCCGACGCGGCGGCCCGGGTGCGGCGCCGGGGCTTGGGAGCCTCGGCCTCGGGCTCGGCGGCGACCGGTGCGTCCACGACCTCCGGGGTCGTCTCGGGCTCGGCCGGCTCGGCCTTCTTGCGGGTGCGCCGGCGGGGCTTGGGGGCCTCCTCGGCGGGCTCCTCGGACACCGCGTCGGCGGACGCCTCGGGGGCGGCCTCCGTCACGGCCTCGGCCTCGGTGGTCGCGCCCGTCGAACGGCGGCGCACGCGGCGCCGGCCCGTGGTGGGAGCCGGCTCCTCGGCGATCGGCTCGTCGGCGACGGGCTCGTCGGCGACTGCCTCCTCGGCGACCGGCTCATCGACCGGCGCCTCGAGGGCGGCGTCCGCGGCCGAGATGCGGCGACGGCGACGGGGCTTGCGCGCCACACCCTCGTCCTCGGCAGGCGTCTCCGCGACGGGCTCCTCGACGGCCTGCTCCTCGTCGGCCTCGACCGGCTCGAGGTCGGCGATCGTGGGCTCCGGATCGGTGCCGGCACCGCGGCGGCGACGCCGGCGGGTGCTGCGCGCCGGCGGCTCGCCGGGGGCGACGTCGCTGGCCTCGACCAGGTCGGGCAGATCGGCGTCGACCTCCGGGCCGAGCATGATCATGTCCTCGTACGAGATCGGCTCGTCGAGCGGGGGCAGCGTCCCCAGGTCGAGGTCGGGCGTCGGCGTGACGACGACCTCGAAGACCTCCGTGCCCGGCTCGAGCGGCTCGTCGGCCGGCGTGGCCGTGAAGTCGGGTCCGCCCGCCTGCTCGGAGCGGCGGCCTCCGCGACGGCGACGGCGACGGCCGTCGCCCTCCTCGCCCGCGCGCTCGGACCGCTCCGACGGACCGCTCGGGGCGGTCGGCATCGGCGGGATGGCGGCGGTGCGTCCCTCGCCCAGCTCGACGCGGTAGGTGCCGCTGCGCGGATCGGTCTCGAGGCGCACCATGCCGGTGCCGCCGGCCTCCTCCAGGAACTTGGAGAAGGTGGAGAAGCCGTGCTCGCTCTCGTCGAAGGCGGGGTACTTGCGGCGCATCGAGTCCTTGACGATGCTCGCGAGCGGCCACTCGACGCCCTCGCGCTGGAGCGCGGTGAGCGTCTCCTGGAGCAGCTGCACGGGGTTGAGGTTCAGGCCGCTGCCCTGGCTGCGACGGGCGGTGGAGCCCCCGGCGGCCTCGGCGGCGAGGCGGTCGTAGAAGATGAACTCGTCGCAGTTGGCGATCAGCAGCTCGCTGGCCGACTCGCGGTTGCCCACCCCGATGACGCGCTTGTTGAGCTCGCGCAGCTTGCCGACGAGCGGCGTGAAGTCGCTGTCGCCGGACACGATGACGAACGTGTTCACGTGCTCGCGGCTGTAGGCGAGCTCCATGGCGTCCACGGCCATCTGGATGTCGGCGCGGTTCTTGGCGCCCTCGCGGGCGGACGGCATCTCGATGAGGCCGAGACCGGCGTTCATCAGCTCGTGGCGCGCGTCGCGGTAGCGGCTCCAGTCGGCGTAGGCGCGCTTCACGATGACCCGGCCCTTCTCGGCCAGGCGGTTCAGTACCAGGTGGATATCGAAGTCGGCTCGTCCCTTGGCCCCAGGTCGGGCCATGTTCTCGAAGTCGACCAGCACGGCGAGAGAGCTCTCGTGCTCGGCCAAAGGGTCCTCCAGATGTGTGTGGGTCGCCGGATGCGGCGACGGGTCAGGCGGCGAATGCCGGGCTCCGCGCGTGCGCAGAACACGGCGATGCTAGCAGTCCCGCCGCGAATCCCTCCGAGCCCGGCCCAGAACGCGCGCGCGCCATTAGAATCCCCGGTGGAACTCCGGGCACCGCGTAGGTGCGACACCGCGTCAAGGGAATGCGTGAATGACAACTCAGCCGACGGCGACCACCGATGCCTCGAGCGGCTCCGGCTCCGAGACTCTCACGGTGACCGACAACCGCACCGGCGCGAGCTACGAGCTCCCCATCGCGGAAGGGACCATCCGCGCGACCGATCTCCGGCAGATCAAGGTCAGCGATGACGACTTCGGTCTGATGACCTACGACCCGGCGTTCATGAACACCGCCTCCTGTCGAAGCGCGATCACCTACCTCGACGGGGACGCCGGCGTACTCCGGTACCGCGGCTACCCGATCGAGCAGCTCGCGGAGAAGAGCACCTTCCTCGAGGTCTCGTACCTGCTCGTGCACGGGGAGCTGCCGACCACGTCGCAGCTCGACGCCTGGGTGAACGAGATCACCCACCACACCTTCGTGCACGACAACGTGCGCACCTTCATGCAGGGCTTCCGGTACGACGCCCACCCGATGGGGATGCTCCAGTCGAGCATCGGCATGCTCAGCACGTTCTACCCCGAGGCCAAGGACATCGGCGACGAGGAGAGCAACCACCTCCAGATCGTCCGGCTGATCGCCAAGATGCCGACGCTGGGCGCCTTCGCCTACCGGCACATCACGGGCAAGCCCTACGTCTACCCGAACAACGAGCTCTCCTACTCGGAGAACTTCCTGGCGATGCTCTTCACGACGGGCGTGCCGAAGTACACGCCGGATCCGCGCATCGTCAAGGCGCTCGACGTGCTCTTCATCCTGCACGCCGACCACGAGCAGAACTGCTCCACGAGCGCCGTGCGCAGCGTCGGCTCGTCGCAGGTGGACCCCTACTCGGCGGTCGCGGCCGGCGTGAGCGCGCTCTACGGGCCGCTCCACGGCGGCGCCAACGAGGCCGTGCTCCAGATGCTCCGCCGCATCGAGAAGGTGGAGAACATCCCCGCCTTCATGGAGGGCGTCAAGGCCGGCAACGAGCGCCTGATGGGCTTCGGGCACCGGGTCTACAAGAACTTCGACCCGCGCGCGACGATCATCAAGAAGGCCTGCGACGACGTCTTCGAGGTCACCGGGGTCAACCCGTTGCTGGCGATCGCCAAGGAGCTCGAGACGATCGCGCTCCAGGACGAGTACTTCGTCAAGCGCAAGCTCTACCCGAACGTCGACTTCTACTCGGGGCTGATCTACGAGGCCCTCGGGATCCCTGCCGAGATGTTCACGGTCCTCTTCGCCATCGGGCGGACCCCGGGCTGGGTCGCCCAGTGGAAGGAGCTCATCGGGGACAAGGAGCAGAAGATCTCGCGCCCCCGCCAGATCTACATCGGCTCGGACGAGCGCGACTACGTGGGGATCGGCTCCCGCTAGAGCCCGGGCGTCCGACCGCGCGACCGGCCCCGGCCGGTCGCGCGGTGGGCGTTCAGTGGTTCAGGAGCCCGCCGGCGAGAGGTCGGCGGAGCGCTCGGCCACGCGGCCGAGCAGGACGACCAGCTGCTCGAGCTGGTCGTCGTCGAGCGCGTCCCAGAGGCGGCGCATCAGCTCGTGTCGCCCGGGCAGAGCCTCGTCGGCGACCTCCATGCCCTGAGGCGTGAGGTGGGCGTGCACCATGCGTCCGTCGCTCGGGTGGGGGAGCCGCTCCACCAGGCCTCCGCGCTCGAGCCCGTCGACGAGCTTGGTGACGTTGGGGCGGGTGACGCCCAGCTCGTCGCCCAGCGCATGGAGGCAGGCCCGTCGCTCGTCGTGGCAGCAGAGCACCTCGAGCACCTCGAGCTTGGCGTCGGAGAGCCCGTAGCCCCCGGCGTGGCGGTCGAGCTCACGGCCGGCCGAGCATGCGAGCCGCTCCAGCGCCTCGGTCGCGCGCCGTGCGAGCTCCGAGCGCGCGGTGTCCGCGTCGGTCGTTTCCCGGTTCATCATCTCGGACGGTACCACCCCTGACCGCAGGCTCGTCAAGCCGTCGTCGCGGTAGGATGCCCGGGTGTCCGATCCCCAGGAGCAGATGCGCAACGCGGCGCGCGAGGTGGGCAACGAGCTCGCCCGGGCCGTCGAGCAGGCGGCGCGGCTCGCGCGGCAGGCAGGCGAGGACATCGCCCGTCTGGTCGGCGACGCCGCACCCTCCGCGCGCGCTCCCAAACCACGATCCGAGTCCCCGGCCGATCTGATCCGGGACATCGGTCGCCTACGCGACGAGGGCCTCATCACCGAAGAAGAGTTCCAGACCAAGAAGGCCGACCTCCTGGGGCGGGTATGAGCGCGCCCGAGGGGTGGGACGACCTGCTCGGCCGCCTCGAGCCGTATGTCTCGCCGGAGTGGTCGAGGCACGCGCGCGAGCACGGCGAGCAGCCGTGGATCCGCCTGATCCTGCTCGTCGATGCGCACCACCAGCTCTCCACGCCCCGGGTCGCCGAGAAGGTGGCGATGACGATGGCCGACCTCGCGGCCGACCGTGAGAAGGAGCGCGAGGGCTGGGAGACGCTTCGCGAGACCGCGGCCGACGAGCGGATGAACGTCGTCGCCGGGCTCGTGGACGCGTCGGTGCAGGTGCTGTCGCCGGAGCTGATCCTGTTGTTCGAGCGGTCGATCGAGCCCGCTCCGCCGACGGGCTGAGCGGTGGCCGGCGGCCATCCGAGCGACGCGGATCGTGAGGAGGCCGCCCGTCCGGCCCTCGTCGCCCTCATCGAGGCGGCGCGGGCCGGCGATGCCGGTGCGCTCGCGGCCATGGTGCGCGAGGACATCGTCTGGCTGGCCGCCGACGGGGCGCACGCGGGGGCCGACGCGGCCGCCGCGCGTCTCGGGGAGATCGCCGGCCGCGCCGTGGCGTGGGAGGCGCCCCAGCAACACGGGGCCCGGGCGGCCCTGCGCTGGAGCGAGGCCGACGGCGCGCGCGGCGCCATCGTGGTCGAGGTACGGCGCGGGCTGATCATCTCCGCCGCTTCCCTCTGACAGGCCGAGGGCCTGAGCGGCGCGCGCGCCGCTCAGGCGGGCGGCGGCCCGGGTGCGACCATCCGCAGCAGGCCCGGCTCGTAGAAGCCGCGCAGCCGGCCGCCGCGGGGTCGGCATGCCTCGAGGTCGAGCACGGCGAGCGCGCCCTTGCGGAAGTGCAGGCCGGCGCCGCCGGTGAGGACGGCGACGAGGATCGACAGGTCCGGCTCGTGCCCGCAGAGGAGCACCGACCGCGCGTCGGGGTGCTCGATCAGCACGTCCTCGAGGGCGTCGAGGTCGAGGCCCGGCCGCAGCCGCTGGTCCTGCTGCGGCGCGCCGCCGATGTGCTCGCAGACGATCGTGGCGGTCTGCAGGCAGCGGGTCAGCGGGCTGGTGAGGACCGTGTCCACACCCAGATCCAGGGCGGCCATGCCGCGCGCGGCGGCGTGCATCTTCGCGATGCCCCGCCCCGTGAGCGCCCGGGGCTCGTCGCGTCCCCCGGTCGCCGGCCCGGCGTCCTCGGCGATGCCGTGGCGGAGCAGGTGCAGTCGGGTCATCGCGAGACGGCTTCCCGCTCCCCGGCCGGACGGCCGGGGAGCGGGAGGGCGATCAGTCGATCATGTCGTAGGCCGGCAGCGTCAGGAACTCGACGAAGTCGTCCGAGGTGGAGATGTCGTCGAAGAGCACGGCCGCGCGGTCGAAGAAGCTGTGCAGGTTCTCCGGGTACTGGCCGTGGATCTTGTCGAGCTCCTCGGCGAGGATCGCGCGGAACAGCGCCGTGTCGACGTTGCGCCCGTCGTCGAGCACGCCCTTGGCGGAGTGGATCCACTGCCAGACCTGGCTGCGCGAGATCTCGGCGGTGGCGGCGTCCTCCATCAGGTTGTTGATCGGGACGCAGCCGAGGCCGTTCAGCCAGGCGCCCAGGTACTGCACGCCGACGCTGATGTTGAGGCGCAGGCCGCCTTCGGTGATCGGGCCCTCGGGGCCGAAGTCGATCAGGTCCTTCGCGGTGATCTCGACGTCCTCGCGCAGGCGGTCGAGCTGGTTCGGGCCGGGCATGACCGCGTTGAAGGCGTCGACCGCGATGGCGACCAGGCCCGGGTGGGCCACCCAGGTGCCGTCGTGGCCGTTGCCGGCCTCGCGCACCTTGTCGGCCTTCACCTTGGCGAGGGCCTCCTCGTTGGCGACCGGGTCGTTCTTGATCGGGATCTGCGCGGCCATGCCCCCGATCGCGTGGGCGCCGCGCTTGTGGCAGGTCTTGATCGCCAGCAGCGAGTACGAGTTGAGGAAGTGGGTGGTCATCGTGACCAGGACCCGGTCGGCCAGGACGAAGTCGGGCCGGGTGCGGAACTTCTTGATGCAGCTGAAGATGTAGTCCCAGCGGCCGCAGTTGAGGCCGGCCGAGTGGTCGCGCAGCTCGTAGAGGATCTCCTCCATCTCGAACGCCGCGAGGATCGTCTCGATCAGGACCGTGGCGCGCACGCTGCCCTGGGGCACGCCGATCTCGTCCTGGGTCATGACGATGATCTCGTTCCAGAGGCGGGCCTCGAGGTGGCTCTCCATCTTGGGCAGGTAGAAGTACGGACCCGAGCCCTTGGCGAGCAGGTTCTTCGCGTTGTGGAACATGAAGAGCGCGAAGTCGAAGATGCCGGCCGAGACCTGCTCGCCGTCGATCAGGACGTGCTTCTCGCGCAGATGCCAGCCGCGGGGGCGCACGAGCAGCGTGGCGAGGTTCTCGCCGAGCGCGTACTCCTTGCCGTTGCTGCTGAAGCTGATCGAGCCGTCGACCGCGTCACGCAGGTTGATCTGGCCGTCGACCGTGTTCGACCAGGTCGGCGTGTTCGAGTCCTCGAAGTCCGACATGAACACCTTGGCGCCCGAGTTGAGCGCGTTGATGATCATCTTGCGGTCCACGGGACCGGTGATCTCGGCGCGGCGATCCTGCAGGTCGGCGGGGGCCGGGGCCACCTTCCACGACGGGTCGTCGCGGATGTGCTTGGTCTCCGGGAGGAAGTCGGGGTCTACGCCGGCGTCGATCTGCTTGGCGCGCTCCACGCGCTTGGCGAGGAGCTCCTCGCGGCGCGGCTCGAACTTCCGGTGCAGCTTGGCCACGAGCGCGAGCGCCTCCGTGGTGAGGATCTCCGCCTGCGCGGGAGTGACCTCTGCAAGGACCTGGACGCCCTCGGGCGTGGTGATCGTGCTCATGTCTCCGGGACACCTTTCGTGGATGCGTCGACCCGGCGAGCTTATCCGATCGGTCATCCAGGCCGCTCCTCGGGAGCGGCCGCGCGTCAGGACCCTCCGGGCACCTGCGCCACCAGGATGGACGCGACGATCACGATCACCAGGGAGAGGGCGAGCTCGGCGCCCGCCATGCGGCGCACCAGGGCGAGCGTGGGGCCGTTGGGGCGCGAGACGCGCGCGAGGGCGACGATGATGCGCCGGTTGTAGAGCGCCAGCAGGCCGATCGGCACCAGCAGGGCGATCTTCCAGAGGATGCTCTGGCCGTAGGAGGTCTCCCAGAGCTGCGCCGGATCGGAGAGCTCGGCGAACGAGCGGACGACGCCGGTGAAGACGGCGAGCGCCACCGCGGCGAGGGCGACTTTCGAGAAGCGCGCGAGCACCCTCGCCGAGAGTGCGCCCCCCGAGCGCTCGGCCACCTTCGGCAGCCGCACGTGCACCAGGGCCACCATCGCCAACCCGACGATCCACACCGCCACCGCGATGATGTGCACCAGCTGCATCCCCACCTGGAGCCACGACAGCTCGGCGACGCTCGCGTGGCCCTGGGCGGCGATGCCGCCGAGCACCGTCGCCAGCAGCGCGCCCATGGCGAGCCCGGCCCATGGCGAGCCGGCGAGGGTCGCGGGCTTGGGGGTGCCCGAGCTGCCGTACTCGCGGATGAACATCAGCGCGCCGATCGCGAACAGGGCGAACAGGAGGGCGCCGCGCAGCTGCACGAGCGAGCCGAAGCGGGTGTCGCCGAGCACCTGGCTGATCCCGGTCGCGTCACGCAGCGCGTCCCATACGCCGGTGCCGAGGACGCTCGCGCTCTGCACCACGAGCAGGTAGCCCTCGGCGAGCATGGCCCCGACGGCCAGTACCCCGAAGCCGACCCAGAACGAGTCGCGTCCCCACGCCAGCACCGTCTCGCGCTCGGCCCGCGAGACGCCCTCGACACCGCGCATGGCCGGCGCCCAGACCAGCCAGCGGAACGCGAGCAGCCCCACCAGGCCGCCCAGTCCGACCAGCTCGAGGAAGCGGGAGCTGGTGCCCCAGACGCTCGTCTCCGACGGTCCGCCGCCGGTGCCCGAGAAGAAGGGGTCGGCCAGCTCGCCCGGACCGATGCCGAAGACGAAGACGCCCGGGATGACGTGCGAGTCGGCGCCGATCACCGAGTAGCGCACGGTGTAGGTGCCGTCGGGCAGGCCGGGGCGCAGGGGGATCTCCACCACGCGGCTGTCGGCGGCGCGCCTCGCCGGCGCCGAGCTGACCCCGGCACCCTCTCCGTCGACCACCTCCGCGTCCTGGCTGCGAAGCAGCTCGACCGGCTCGTTGAAGGTGAGGCTCACCAGTGAGGGTGAGACCGAAAGCTTGGCATCGCGGCTCGGAGCGGACTCGACCAGGTAGGCGTGCCCGAAGGCGGTGCCGGCCATGGTGAGGAGGGTCGCGAGGGAGACGATCGCGATGAGGAGCCGGCGCACACCAGGATGCTGGCGACCGGGGCCCGCGGGCGCAAGGAGCGCGGGCGCCCGCGTGGTAGCGTGCCGCGCGATCCGGGCGCGCGCTCGCGCCCGACCCGTCGGAGCGAGTCGAGGAGGGCTGTGTTGCCCCAGCTTCTGGAGGGCATGACCGGCCTGGTCGTGGGCGTTGCCAACAAGCGCAGCATCGCCTGGGCCATCGCCCGCAGGATGGACGCCGAGGGCGCCCGCCTGGTGCTGACCTATCAGGGCGAGCGGACCGAGGGCGACGTGCGCAAGCTCGCCGGCACCCTCGACAACTGCGTCGCCGTCGTCCCCCTGGACGTGCAGGACGACGCGCAGATCTCCTCCTCGGTCTCGGCTGCGGCCGAGGCGCTCGGGGGGATCGACGTGCTGGTGCACGCCGTCGCGTACGCGCGCCCGGAGGACCTGGGCGGCCGCTTCGTCGACACGAGCCGCGAGGGCTTCCATCTGGCGCTCGACATCTCGGCGTACTCGCTCGCCGCGCTCGCCCGGGAGGTGGAGCCCCACATGGTCCCCCGGGGCGGCGGCTCGATCATGGCGCTCTCGTACATCGCGGCCGACCGGGCCGTGCCCGGCTACAACGTCATGGGCGTGGCGAAGTCGGCCCTCGAGTCGATCGTCCGCTACCTGTCCTGGGACCTCGGCGAGAACGGCATCCGCGTCAACGCCATCTCGGCCGGACCCGTGCGCACGCTGGCCGCGCGCGGCATCCCGGGCTTCGGGTCGATGGCCGACACCATCAACGCCCGCACGCCCCTGCGACGCGAGATCACCCAGGACGAGGTGGCCGACACGGCCCTCTTCCTGGCCTCGTCGCTGTCGGCGAGCGTCACCGGCGAGACGATCTTCGTCGACGCCGGCTTCCACGCGATGGGCCTCTGATCCCCCTGGCGCGATGACCCGGCGCGTGCGGATCGGCGTGGTGGCCGACACGCACGTCGGTGAGCACCTCCCGTCGCTTCCGCCGGAGATACCCGAGATCCTCGCCGGCGTGGACCTGATCCTCCACGCCGGCGATCTCACCGACACCGCGGTGCTCGAGCAGCTCGGCCGCATCGCCGAGGTGGTCGCCGTTCGCGGCAACCACGACGAGGAGGGCGGGATCCGCGACCTGCCGCGCGATGTGCTGGTGCGGGCGGGAGGGGCGAGGATCGGGCTGACCCACGGGCACCGCACCGGCGCGGTCGAGTTGCCGGCGGCCGCGCTCTCGCTGGTGAGCCGCCGCACCTGCCTGCTCGGGTTCGGCACCGCGATGCGCCGGCGTTTCGGTACGGTCGACTGCCTGGTGACCGGGCATCTGCACCTGCCGATCCATCGCAGGGTCGGTGGCGTCCTGCTCTTCTCCCCGGGAGCCGTCTTCGTGCCCGAGAGCGATCCCTACTACGACTGGGCGGGTCTGCGCGGCCGGGGCTACCGGCGCTTCCGCGAGCGCCTGCCCGCCGAGGCGCGCCAGCCGGCCGTGGGGATCCTCGAGATCGCCGGATCGGACGTCCGCGCCCGCCGTATCCCGCTCGAGCGCCCGATCCTCCCCCCGGCGGCGGTCGCGTGACCGTCCGGGGCGGCGGTCCGCACGCCGACCTCGCGGAGATCGAGGAGTACTTCCGCCGCAGCGGGCTCCCCCACCTGACCGCCGACGACCGGATGGGCGACACCGTGCGCCGCTGGAGGCGCCCGGCCGTGCTGCTCGCGTGGGTCGTGCTCGGGGTCCTGGTCGCCGTGCTGGATGTGCGGTGGTGGGTGGGTGTCCTGTTCGCCCTCGCCATCCCCGTGCTCGCGGCGGCGCTCAGCTATCTGCTGGTCGATCTCGGCGTGCTCGCGCTCTTCGTCCACCAGGGGCGTGCGGCCCTGGAGGGCCTGCGGACGACGGGCTCGGTGGCCGTGCGCGCCCTGCCGCCACTGCTCGCGGTGCTCCTTTTCCTGTCACTGGCCTCCGAGACCTGGCGGGCCTTCGGGCGCCTGGAGGGGTGGCGCTACGGCTCGGTGCTGATCGGCTTCGGCATCCTCTCCGCCCTGATCCTGGTCGCCGGCCTGCGCCGCGAGCGCGACGCCCTGCTGTCCGTCGAGGCGGGCCCCGACCTCGAGCGCGCCGCGCGATCGACGCCGGCCCTCGCGCTCGTGGACGCCGGCGTGGCCCCCCGGTTCCCGCCCCTCGAGCGACTCGAGCGGGTGAACGTGGCGGTCGCGATCGTCGCCTCCCTCACCATGCGCGTGCTCGCCGTGGGGCTGGCCGTCAGCGGCGCCTTCCTGGCGTTCGGCATGCTGATCGTCGATCGCGCCCTGACCGCGGAGTGGACCGGCGAGGAACCGCACGTCCTGCTCTCACTGAGTGTCTCGGGCCGCGAGGTGATCCTCAGCGAGGCGCTCGTCAGGGTGGCCACGACCCTGGGGGCCTTCGCCGCGCTCTACTTCACCGGGGTCGCGCTCGGCGAGACGCGCAACCGCGAGGAATTCCTCGACGACGAACTCGAGCGGGTGGGCCGCGTGATGGCCGCGCGCGCGTACTACCGGGGCGCCCTCGCGATGGAGCCGGCGTCTCCGGCCACGGGGGGCTGAGGGCGGGCCGGGTCGGGGTGGGTTGTCCAATTGGACGAGGCGCGTACGTCCAATTGCCTCCCCCTCCTGCACGGAGGGGTGGCGGATCCGTTCCGTTCGGTGTGGCCCCGGTCGGGCCCTTCCTGCCAGCCTCGGTCCATGGTGAAGAGCTTCTACAAGGGCGAGAGGCTGGGGAGTCTTCCGGCCTGCGCGATCTGCGGTGGCGCCGGTCAGGGGGCGCGGGCCGAGTTCCACCTGCCGGGTGGGGTGAGCGTGTGGTTGTGCGCCGCGCATCGGTCGCAGGAGTTCCTCAGCCGCCGGGCGGGGCGGGATGTCGCGGCGAGCCTGCTCCACGTCTGGCGCGCTGCGGGGTGCCTCACCGGTCGTCGTTCCCGCGCTCTCGACATCCATCGCGCGCGGCTGGTCTCCGGTCTTCCGGCCAGGGAGTGCCCGGGGTCGTACTCCTGGGCCGGTCTGCGCCGGGAGGCCGAGGCGTGTTTCGCGTCGGGGAGCGGCCGGATGTGGTCATCCGCCGACTGCGCGAGCGCGAGGCGGGGGGTCCGGCCCGTCCCCCGAGCAGCGCGACCATGCGGCGGTGGTTCCGCGAGGGCCGGTGGCTCCACGACCCTCCAGGCGCCGGGGGATCCCCGCCGCCGAGGCCGCCCCGGCCGCCGCAGCCGGCCCGACCGGCCTCGCCGCCGCCGCCTCCCGCGCCGGCCGCCGCCGCTGCTCCCTCAGGCCGAGGCGGGGACCCCCGGCAGGGGGCGGGTGACCAGCCCCTGGTCGACGTACCAGCGCACCGTGCGGCGCAGCGACTCCTCGATCGGCGTGTAGGCGAGCCCGAGATCCCTCGTGGCCCGCGAGCCGTCGTAGGCGTGTCCGTGGAGGATCGTGCGCACCATCTCGCGGCAGATCGACGGCCGCCGCCCGCGGGCGCGGCCGAGCAGTTCGGCTCCCGTCGCCATCGCCACCGCGACCGGCGGCGGCAGGCGGCGTGGGTGCTCGTCGCGTCCCGAGATCCGCCCGAGCAGGGCGATCGCCTCGGCCACGGTCAGCGTGACGCCCGACAGGATGTAGCGCTCGCCGGGAGCGCCGCGCTCCTCCGCCAGCAGGTGCCCCTCGGCGCAGTCGCCGACGTCCACGATCGACATGCGCGAATCGACGATCAGCTTCAGCCGCCCGTTGAGCGCGTCGATCAGGATCTTCGCGGTGCCCCGCGTGCGTCCGGGCCCCTGCACCGAGGAGGGGTTCACGCTCACCAGCTCCACGCCCGCCTGCGCCGCGGTCGTGAAGGCGACCCGCTCCGCCTCGAACTTGGAGCGCTCGTAGTGGGAGAGGAAGCCGCCCCGGTGGGGCGAGGTCTCGCCGCCGATCGTCCCCCGCGCCTCGCCGATCGTGGCCGCCGAGGAGGTGTAGACGATGCGCCGCACGCCCGCCGCGCCCGCGGCCCGCACCACCGAGCGCGTGCCCTCCACGTTGGCGGTGGTCAGGGCCGAGGGGTCGGGCAGGCAGAAGCCGTTCAGCCCGGCCACGTGGTAGACGATCGCGCACCCGGCCATCGCGCGCTCGAGCGAGGCCGGATCGGAGAGGTCGCCGCGCACCGGCTCGGCTCCCGCCGCGGCGAGTGCGGCGGCCGAGGCGTCCGAGCGGGTCAGCGCACGGACGGTCCGTCCGCGCGCGATCAGCCGTTCGAGGATGGCGCCGCCGACGAAGCCGCCGGCGCCCGTGATCAGGATGGTCTCGCTCACCCCCCGACCGTACCGGCGGACACGAGCCGCCGCACGGATGCGGAGTCGGACATCTCGAGTGCGGCCTCGGCCAGCGCACGCGCCTCCGACGTGTCGAGCTCGCGGACACGCTCCTTCACCGCCCCACGCGCCGGGGGGTGACGCTCAGCTCATCCACCCCGAGCCCGACCAGGATCGGCACCGCGGCCGGGTCGGAGGCCGCCTCCCCGCACACCGCCACCCGGCAGCCGTGGGCCGCGCCCGCCTCGCAGACCCGCGCGATGAGGCGAAGCACCGCGGGATGGAGCGGATCGGAGAGCCCCGCCACCCCGGCGTTGCCGCGCTCGGCGGCCATCGTGTACTGCACCAGGTCGTTGGTGCCGATCGACAGGAAGTCGACCTCCGCCGCGAGGACGTCCGCAAGCAGGGCCGCGGCGGGGACCTCCACCATCGCCCCGACCTCGACCTCGCCGGTGGGCACGCCCTCGGCCAGCAGCTCGCCCCGGGCCCGCTCGAGGAGCGCCCGCGCGGCGTGCAGCTCGCCGACCTCGCTGATCATCGGGAACATCAGCGACACCGGGCCCTCGGCGGCGGCGCGCAGCGCCGCGCGCAACTGGGTCACAAGCAGCTCCGGCCGCCGGAGCGACAGCCGGATGCCGCGGACCCCGAGGAACGGGTTGTCCTCGGCGGGCAGGTCGATGTAGGCGAGCGGCTTGTCGGCACCGGCGTCGAGCGTCCGCAGCACGAGGCGCCGCGCCGTCCAGCCTCCGCGCCGCCTCGGCGTAGACGCGGAACTGCTCGTCCTCGTCGGGCGCGACGGTCCGTCCGAGGAAGAGGAACTCTGTGCGCAGCAGCCCGACCCCGTCCGCCCCTCCGTCCACCGCCGCCTCCAGGTCGCCGGGCGCGCCGATGTTGGCCGCCACCTCCACCGCGTGCCCGTCGCGCGTGAGGGCGGGCTCGTCGGCGTGCGCGGCGGCGTTGGCGGCCTGGCGGCGCTCGTCCCGGGCGCGGTCCTCGTGGCGCTCGATCGCATCGGCCGCGGGCGCGACGACCAGGGTGCCGCCGCCACCGTCGAGGAGCAGCATCGTGCCCGGGACGATCGCCGAGCACCCTCGGGCCGAGGCCGGTGACGGCGGGGATTCCGAGGGCGCGGGCGATGATCGCAGCGTGGGAGGTCGGTCCCCCGCCGGACATGGCGAGCCCCGCGATCCGGTCGGGTCGAGCGCCGCCACCTCGGCCGCGCCGAGTTCGTCGGCCACCAGGATGCCGACCGCCGCCCCCGCGCCGCCGCCCGCCCCCGTCAGGTGCGCGACCACCCGGCGCCCGACGTCGCGCACGTCGGCGCTCCGGGCGCGCAGGTAGGGGTCGTCGAGGCCCTCGTAGACCGCGGCCGCGGCGTCGGCGGCGGCGTGCCACGCCCGGGCCGCCGCCGCCCCGGCGTCGATGTCGCGCCCGGCGGCGTCCACCAGGGCCGCGTCGTCGAGCAGCAGGATCTGGGCGCCGATGATGTCGGCCGTCTCGGGCGCCGCCCCGGCGCGGAGCGTCGCGAGCTCGGCTCCCGCGGCGGCGCGCGCCGCCGCGAGGGCGGCGCGCTCCGAGGGCGGGTCGCCGGCCGGGCGGTCGGGGAGCTCCGGCGCCGATCCGCGCACGATCGCCGGGCCCGCGCCGAGGCCCGGGGAGGAGGCGACGCCGCGCAGTTCCTCACCGGCTCCCGGTGGCCGCGCCGCGGCGACGGCGGGGAGCGGGGGCGGCACCACGACCGCGACCGGGCGCGCGGCCGCATCGCCGATCTCGACGAGCGCGCGCACGTCGTCGAGCGCCGCCGCCGCCTCGGCGCCGCGGGCCTCGATCAGGACCCGGTGGCCGTCGAGCGCGCCGAGTGCGGAGAGGCCCGTCAGGCTGCGGGCGTCGGCCGGTCCGGCCCCGGTCGTGAGGTTGCGGATGCGCACCTCGGCGTCGCGGTCGGCGGCGGCGCGCACCACCGCCGCGGCCGGGCGCGCGTGCAGCCCGTGGGCGGCGCGCACGACGGCCTCCACCTCCGTCCAGCCGCCGCCGTCGTGCGCGGCGGCCGCGGGCGGTGCGACCGGCTCGGCGCCCAGGTGGGCGGCCTTGCCGGCCAGCCCGTTGCGGGCCTCGCGGGCGACCTCGGCAAGCGACGCGCCGGCCCGCGCCGCCGCCGCGGCCGCGACGGCTCCCTCCACCAGCGGGGCCTCGCACAGGAGCGTGCGGCCGCGCACCTCCTCGTCGAGCAGGTCGAGCGCGGTCTCGGCGCTGAGCACGGCCGACCCGAGGTCCATCAGCACCAGCACCGCACCGCCGTCGGAGGCGACCTCCTCGACGGCGGACATCACCCGCACCGCGTCGGTGCCGAGCGGGTCGCCCGGCTCGTCGAGCCCCCCGGCCGGAACGATCCGCACATCGTCCCCCGCCATCTCGCGCGCCAGCTCCACCACGCCCTCGGCCAGCCGCGCGCTGTGCGACACGATCACCAGGCCGACGACGGGGGCGCTCACGGGGTCATCCCAGGCCGTAGGCCCGGTGGAGCATCTCCACGGGGTGCACCGAGGGCCGGTCGGTCGCGGCGGCGATCTGCCAGCGGCAGGTCTCGGAATCGCACACCGACAGGGGGGCGCCCGAGGCGCGCACCTGCTCGAAGAGCGAGCGGCCGACCTCCATCGCGATGTCGTACTTCTCGGCCTTCAGCCCGTAGGTGCCGGCGATGCCGCAGCAGACCGCGTCGGCCTGGCGCGCCTCGAGCCCGGGGATGAGCGCCATCAGATCGAGCGCGGGAGTGCCCACGCCGTGGCCGCGCTGCTGGCAGGGGGCGTGGTACGGCACCTCCATCTCGACCGGCAGCATGTCGCGGCGCAGTTCGCCGCGCTCGTCGAGCATCACCAGGTACTCGCAGATGTCATAGAGGTGCTCGGAGACCACCTTCAGGTCGTCGTCCTCCATGCCGAGGATCTCGTGCGCCTCGCGCTTGAGCATCAGACCGCAGCTCGTGGAGGTGGCGACGATGTCGTGGCCGGCGCGGGCGTACGGGGCGAGCTGGGCGGCCAGGCGCCGGACGTAGCCGCGCGCGGCGTCGTACTGGCCGTTGCTCTGGAGGGGCAGCCCGCAGCAGCCCTGCTTGGGCACGATCACCTCGAGCCCGTTGTGCTCGAGCACGCGAACCGCCATCGCCCCGGTGTCGGGCTCGTAGAAGTTGGCGGCGCAGCCGTGGAAGAAGACGACCGTGCGCGGGGCGGAGCCGGCGTCGGGCGGGCGCCGCCGGGCGCGCGTGCGGCTCTGGAAGGTGCGCCCGGCCCAGCGCGGGAACGGGGCCTTGCGATGGATGCGCAGCGTCTTCTCGAGCAGGAGGCGAAATGGCCGGAAGGTCGTCGTCCAATTGGCCAGGGGCGCCACCGGCGCCCCCATCCAGCCGGCCAGCGTGGGGCGGGCGATCAGGCGGTCGCGCAGCGGGACGCCGCGGCTCCGGGCGAGCTCGGCCTTCGCCTGGGAGTTGATCTCGGCGATCTTCACGCCCTGCGGGCAGACCTGCGTGCAGATCCCGCAGCTCGAGCAGTAGTCGAGCGAGTGGTCGGCGACGGCGTCGCCGCCCCGGTAGCGCTCGGCCTGCGGGCCGACGTACTTCGGCCCGGGGAAGAGCGGCGTGGCGGCGGCGACCGGGCAGTAGGTCTCGCAGATCGTGCACTTCACGCAGTGGTCGAGCGAGTCGCGCATCAGCTCGTGGAGCGGGTGGGTCATGTCTCCTCCAGGATCGCGCAGGCCGCCCGGTAGCCGCCGGCGATGGCGATGCCCTCGCCCGACTTCTCCCGCCATGGCTCCGCACCGGCCACGACCGAGCCGGCCGCGCGCAGGTTGTCCCACACCGGGTCGCCGCCGGGGCCGGCCGGGCGCAGCGCGTCGTCGACCGCCACCCCCGAGGCCATCAGCGGCTGGCGGTCGAGGTGGCGCGCGCTGAGGGGCGCCGCGCCCGCGGGCGGGCCGCTGACCGGCAGGTCGAGCACGACCTCGCGCAATCCGCCGTGCGAGTCGAGCTCGATGCCGCCCGCGGCGAAGCCGCCGGTGGCGAGCACGACCGCCTCGGCGGGCAGCTCGCGCGTCCGAGCCGCGTCGCGCACGAGGACCCCGGTGAGCCGCCCGCCCTCCCCCGCGCCCCCGACCGCCGCGATACCGAGCACCATGCGCACGCCGGCGCGGCTCGCGGCGCCGGTCAGCTCGGCGTTCAGGCGCATGCCGGCCACCGAGGGCGGCACCGTCGGGATCTCGGCGATCGGGGCGCCGACCCGCTCCTGCAGGTCGTCCCACACCGCGGCGGCCCGCGTCATGCCGAGGACGGCGGGCAGCAGGATGGTCTCCCCCGGCTCGGCGACGCCGCGCAGCGCCGCGGCGAACTGCGCCCGGAACCCCGGTTCGTCGAGGGCGCGCGCGTAGACCTGGCCGGCGACGTCGGCGCGCCCGGGCCGGGGCGAGACGGAGACCTCGGCGTGGCGGGCGCTCACCGCGGCGCCGTCGGGGAGATCGGCCCGCTCCAGGTTGTCGGCCAGCAGGCGCGGGAAGAAGTCCTTCAGCCCCGCGAGGCCCACGACCACGAAGCGGCCGCCGGCGCGCAGATCGGCGCCGGCCATCGACGCGGGCGCGAGCGCGGTGGGCCGCGCCACGCCGACCGCGCTCGGCAGCAGCATGTTGCGCGGGCCGTCGCCCGTGTAGCGCATGCCCGGAACGCGCTCGGCGAACCAGGCCAGAGCGTCCTCCAGCACGCCGCCGCCGAGGTGGGCGTAGGGGTGCTCCGGGTGCGCCTCCAGGAAGGCCGGCAGCGACTCCCGGGGCGATGCGACCCGCTCGGGGGCGTAGCCCAGCACGTCGATCGTGCCGGGCGACAGGGGCAGGCTGCCCGCCCCCTTGGCGACCAGGGTGACGCGGGCGCCGCCCTCGGCCAGGCGCAGCGCGGCGGTGAGCCCCGCGAGCCCGGCGCCGATCACGACCACCCGGCTCACGTGGGCACGGTCACGGGCAGGTGCTCGACGTCGAGGGTCCCCTGGAAGATCCAGTCGTCGAGGCAGGCCTGGCGCATCTGGTCGCCGTAGAGGATCGGCTCGAGCCCGAGCCAGCGGTGCTGCAGGAAGGTGAGCAGCAGCTCGTCGGCGCGCTCGGGGCCGGCGTCGCCGAGGCCGTGGAGGATGCCCGTCGCCCGGTAGGTGCAGAAGCCCCCCTGGCAGGGGCCCATGCCGAGGCGCAGCACCCGGCGCACGTCGTCGAGGGTCATGCCGGGCCGCCGACGAGCCGCCTCGACCAGCCGCCGCCGCGGCATCAGCTCGCACTCGCAGACGAGCTGGTCGTCGGCCATCGCCTCCTCCTGGGCGGCCAGGCGCGATCCGAGCCAGTAGTGGCGGCCGTCCTCCGAGCCCGGGAGCGTCTCGGTCGCGGTCGTGCAGGGGCGCTCGGCGCCCATCTGCGCGCACATCGCGTCGACGACGGTCTCGGCCATCAGGCGGTAGGTGGTGAGCTTGCCCCCGGTGATGGTGAGGAAGCCCGAGACCCCGTCGCGGCGCAGGTGGTCGACCAGCGCGAGCCCGCGGCTCATGTGGCGGGTGTCCTCGCCGTCCTCGCCGGCGCGCTCGTCCTTGAAGAGCGGGCGGGCGCCGGTCCAGGCGTGGAGGGCACGCGCCCGGCGGAAGCCGGGGACGATGACCTCCCCCGCGTCGAGCATCTGCTGCACCTCGTCGCGGTCGATCGAGTAGTCGTCGGGGCTGTCGGCCTTCACGTCGGTCGTGCCGATGACGCAGACCGTCCTGACCGGAACGAGGATGTCGCCGTCGCCCGGGTGCTCGCAGCGGTTGACCACCGTGCGCACCAGCCGGTGGTTCATCGCGATCATGATCCCCTTGCCGGGGACCACCGTGACCCCCGGGCAATCGGCCATGTCGGCGATCTGGCCGGCCCAGACGCCCCCGGCGTTGATCACGAAGGAGGCGTCGATGCGCACCAGCTCCCGGGCGCGGTTGTCGTGCGCCATGACGCCGACCACCCGCTCGCCCTCGCGCAGCACCTCGGTGACCCAGTGGTAGGGGAGGATCAGGGCCCCGTGCTCCTGGGCCGAGCGGGCGTTGCCCCACAGCAGCTTCCAGGCGTCGACGGACGCGTCGCCGCACCTCGAAGGCCCGCGAGATGCCGGGGTTGAGCCGGGGCTCGCGGGCGAGCGCCTCGGCGGCCGGGATCTCCTGCACGGCGACCCCGCTCGACCGGCAGCCGGCGAGGAACCGGTCGGCGTAGTCGGGGTCGTCGGCGGGGGTGGTGACGAACAGGCCGCCGGTGTCCTCGATCGCCTCGGCGGCGACGCGCCGCAGGATCGCGTTCTCCTCGGCGCACTCCGTCGCCGAGCGCTGGTCGGAGACGACGTAGCGGCCGCCCGAGTGCAGCAGGCCGTGGAAGCGGCCGGTGGTGCCCTGGCCGAGGTCCACCCGCTCGACCAGGATCGTGCGGAATCCCCGCAGGGCGGCGTCGCGAACGACCCCGAGGCCGGTCGCGCCGCCGCCGATGACGAGGACGTCACATTCGTGACTGGTTATTCCGCGTCCCCCTTCTCGACCCAGTCGAACGACTTGGTGACCGCCTTCTTCCAGTGGCGGTACTCGGTCTCGCGCTGCTTGGGGTCCATCGTCGGGCTCCAGCGCTTGTCCTCGACCCAGTTCTCGCGCAGGTCCTCCTGCTCGGCCCAGAAGCCGACGGCGAGCCCGGCGGCGTACGCCGCGCCGAGCGCGGTGGTCTCGGCCACGGCGGGCCGGATCACGTCGACGTCGAGCAGGTCGGCCTGGAACTGCATCAGGAGGTCGTTCTGAACCATGCCGCCGTCGACCTTGAGCGACTCGAGCGCCACGCCGGAGTCGGCGTTCATGGCCTCGACCACCTCGCGGCTCTGGTAGGCGGTGGCCTCGAGGACCGCGCGCGCGATGTGGCCCTCGTTGACGAACCGCGTCAGGCCGGCGATCACGCCGCGCGCGTCGCTGCGCCAATACGGGGCGAAGAGCCCCGAGAACGCGGGGACGAAGTAGACGCCGCCATTGTTCTCGACCGACATCGCGAGCTCTTCCACGTCCGGCGCGGCCTTGATCATCTTCAGATTGTCGCGGAGCCACTGCACGAGCGCGCCGGTGATGGCGATCGAACCCTCCAGGGCGTAGACCGCCGGCTGGTCGCCGATCCGGTAGGCGGCCGTGGTGATGAGGCCGTTCTTCGACTGCACGGCCTCGGTGCCCGTGTTGAGCAGCAGGAAGTTGCCCGTGCCGTAGGTGTTCTTGGCCTCGCCGACGGCGAAGCAGGTCTGGCCGAAGAGGGCCGCCTGCTGGTCGCCGAGGTCGCCGGCGACCTTCACTCCCTTCACGGCGGGGATGGTGGCCTCGCCGTAGATCTCGCTGGAGGAGTGGATCTCCGGGAGCATCGAGCGCGGCACGCCGATGACCTCGAGCAGCTCGTCGTCCCACTCCAGCGTCGCGAGGTCCATCAGCAGGGTGCGGCTGGCGTTGGAGACGTCGGTGATGTGGAGGCCGCCGTCCGTGCCGCCGGTGAGGTTCCAGATGACCCAGGTGTCCATGTTCCCGAACATCAGGTCGCCCGCGTCGGCCTTGGCCCGCGCGCCCTCGACGTTCTCAAGGATCCAGCGCACCTTGGGCCCGGAGAAGTAGGTCGCGATCGGCAGGCCGGTCTTCGCCCGGAAGCGGTCCTGCCCGCCGTCGGCCATCAGCGCGTCGCAGATGGTGTCGGTGCGCGTGTCCTGCCAGACGATGGCGTTGTGGACCGCCTTGCCGGTGGTCCGGTCCCAGACGACGGTCGTCTCGCGCTGGTTGGTGACGCCGATCGCGGCGAGGTCGTCCTTGCCGATCCCGGTGGAGGCGAGCGCCTCGCCGATGACCTCCTCCGTGCGGGCCCAGACCTCCGCGGGGTCGTGCTCGACCCAGCCGGGCCTGGGGTAGATCTGCTCGTGCTCCTTCTGGGCGATCCCGGCCACCTTGCCGCCGTGGTCGAAGATCATGAAACGGCTGCTGGTGGTGCCCTGGTCGATCGCGCCTACGTACGTGGCCACGTCGTTCTCCGATCCGTCGTTATGCGGCCCACGTCCGTGCGGCGGACCGCACGAGGTGGGCACTCGATGTGGCACCCGGGTCCTGGTGTCCGGCACTGCGCTCACCCAGGTAGCTGGCCCGGCCCTTGCGGGCAACGAGCGGGATGGTGGCCCGGGCGCCCTCCTCGGCCGCGTCCGCCCCGCGGGCGAGCGCGTCAGCGAAGGACGCGCCCTCCGCGATCGCCGCGCCCACGGCGTCGGCGGCCGGCTGGAGCGCATCCACCATCGTCTTGTCCTGGAGCTCGGCCTTGCCGCGCGAGCGCACCCCTGCCACGCCGGCGGCCAGGCACGCGGCCCAGCCCTCGGGGGTGAGGTCGCCGGCTCCGGCCGCCGAGCCGAACTGGAGGAAGAGGGTGCCGTAGAGCGGGCCGGCCGCCCCCCCGACCTTGGAGATCAGGGCCATGCCGACGACCTTCATGAGCGCCGCGACGTCGGCGGCTTCGCCAGCGTCGAGCTTCTCGGTCACCGCCCGCATGCCGCGGTCCATGTTGATGCCGTGGTCGCCGTCGCCGATCGCCGAGTCGAGCGCGGTCAGCGCGTCCTTCTCCTCGGCCATCACCGCCGCGAAGTCCCGCAGCCAGGCGGTCACCTCGCCGACGGTGATGGTCGTGGCCTGGCTCACGCGCCCCACCGCAGGCCGGCGGTGAGCACCGGCGCGTCCCAGAGGCGGATGAGCTCGTCGTCGAGCCGCAGCAGGGTGATGGAGCACCCGGCCATGTCGAGCGAGGTGATGTACGAGCCGACGAGGTTGCGCGCGATCGTGATGCCCCGCGCGCCGAGGATCCGCGCCAGCTCGTCGTAGACGACGTAGAGCTCGATCAGGGGCGTGCCCCCCATCCCGTTCACGAACGCGAGCACCCGGTCGCCGGAGGCGAAGGGGAGATCGTCGAGGATCGGGGTGGCGAGGCGCTCCACCACCTCGTGGGCGGGGGCGAGGGGGAGCCGCTCGCGGCCCGGCTCGCCGTGGATGCCGATGCCGATCTCCATCTCGCCCTCACCGAGATCGAAGGTCGGCTTGCCCGCCGCGGGGACGGTGCACGAGGTGAGCGCCATGCCCATGCTGCGGCCCTCGGCGTTCACCCGGCGGCACAGCTCGGCCACCGTGGCGAGGTCCTTGCCCTCCTCGGCGGCGGCGCCCACGATCTTCTCGGCGAGCACCGTGATGCCCACCCCGCGGCGACCGGCCGTGTAGAGGCTGTCCTGCACCGCCACGTCGTCGTTGGTGATGACCGCCTCCACCGCGATGCCCTCCTCGCGGGCGAGGTCGGCCGCCATCTCGAAGTTGAGGATGTCGCCGGTGTAGTTCTTGACGATGTGGAGCACGCCGGCGCCACCGTCAACCGCTTTGGTCGCCTCGAGCATCTGGTCGGGCGTGGGGGAGGTGAAGACCTCGCCCGGGCAGGCGACGTCGAGCATGCCGCGCCCGACGAAGCCGCCGTGCATCGGCTCGTGTCCCGAGCCGCCGCCCGACAGGATCCCGACCTTGCCCGGCACCGGCGCGTCGGCGCGCACGATGTACGCGGGGTCGTGGTTGACGCGCACGAGGTCGGCGTGCGCCGCCGCGAAGCCCCTGAGGGACTCCGCGACGACGTCGGCCGGATCGTTGATGAGCTTCTTCATCAGAGGTCCTCAGCGACTTCGCCGCGCTGCTCGAGCCCGGCGGTGTCCTTCTTCATCCGCGCCTTGAGCACGTCGTTGATGAAGAAGTCGTAGACGAACGCCCCGATCACCGCGCCGATGATGGGCGCGACGATGGGCACCCACCAGTAGGCCTGCAGTGTGCCGCCGGTGTTGCCGGGGAAGGCCGCCTCGCCCCACCCCGCCACGGCGGTGAAGACTCGCGGGCCGAAGTCGCGGGCCGGGTTGATGGCGTAGCCGGAGTTCGCCCCGAAGGACATGCCGATGGCCATCACGCCGAAGCCGATCACGATCGCGCCGAGGTTGGCCTTCGGCGGGATGTTCATCAGGTCGATGACCGCGAACACGATGATGATGAGCAGCATCGTGCCGGTGATCTCGCTGATGACCGGGCCCCAGTAGTTGTCGAAGTAACCCGCGGGCCCGGTGACGAAGATGCCGACCGTGCTGGCGTCCTTGCTGCCCACGCCGGCGGCGTCCTCGGCCGCGCTGATGGCGTCGTAGTAGTTGAGATAGACGACGGCGGCGCCCGCGAAGGCGCCGAGCACCTGGGCCCCGATGTAGCCGGGGACCTTGGCCCACGCGAAGCCGCGCTTGAGGGCGAGGGCGATGGTGACGGCCGGGTTGATGTGCGCGCCGCTGATGCCGCCGGCGACGTACACGCCCATGATCACCGCCATGCCCCACCCGAAGGTGATGAGCAGCCAATCACCGTTGCTGACGGTGCCGTCGCCGCGTCCGGACTGGGGCAGGCCGGCGACGGCCATCGCCACCACGCCGGTGCCGAACATGATGAGGACGAAGGTGCCGAGGAACTCCGACAGGAGCTCCCCCATCTGACCCTCGCGCCAACCGGTCTTTCCTTGCGTTGCCTCTGCCATGAGACCACCTCTCGGATTGTGCCGATCGACACGATCCTTTCCCATGTCCCCCCGTGAGCGAAACCCCTTGCGGCGCACGGCTACAGGCGGTGACGTTGCCCGCCCGCCAGATTCGCCAAACCCTTCCGCCACAGGGGTGCGGAAACAGGGTCGGAGCGCTATTCCTCGTCGTCCGGGAATGCCTCCCGCATCCGGCGCTCGCGCCGGCGGGCGGTGACGGCCATCGCCCCGAGGAGGACCACGACGCCGATCAGGGCGCCCCAGGGCAGATCGTCGGCGGTCCCCGTGATGAAGGCGATCGCCACCACCACGACGACCAGGGCCAGCCCGGCGGCGAGGATCATCCGGAACGGGCCGGAGCCCTCGCGCGGGGCGCGGGGAACGCTGCCCGAGGGGGGCGGCGTCGGGGGACGGCGTCGCGGCATCGGTCTAGGCGGGGGCGTCCGGCGTGCCGCGGCCGGCGCGGCGCGAGAGGTCGATGCGGTTCTCGCGCCCCTGGGCCAGCCGCACGATGTTGCCGCGATGGAGGATCAGGACCGCTGCCGAGGCGATGCCCGTGAAGACCACGTTCGGCGTCGAGTAGCCCATGGCCCAGACGAGCGGCGTCGCCGCGAGCGAGCCGAGCACCGCGCCGAGCGAGGTGAAGCGGCTGGTCAGGACGACGACGAGCCAGAAGCCCAGCAGGATCACGCTGGCCAGGGGCATCAGCCCGATGACCGCGCCTCCGCCCACCGCGACCCCCTTGCCCCCCTTGAAGCGCATCCAGACCGGGAAGACGTGCCCGGCCATCGCGGCGCCCGCGGCGATCGCCGGCCACGGGTCGTCGGTGAGCGCGCGCGCGAGCAGCACGGCGGCCACGCCCTTGCCGATGTCGGCCGCCATGACGGAGATCCCCATCCCCTTGCCGAGCGCGCGGAAGACGTTGGCGGCGCCGAGGTTGCCGCTCCCGATCGTGCGCAGGTCCACGCCCCGCGACCGGCCGGCCAGGAACGCGAACGGGATCGATCCGAGCAGGTACGCCGCGGCGATCGCGAGCGCTTCGTTCACGGCTCGCTGATCGAGTCGGGGTGCGACATCGCCTTGCCCGAGAAGAGCCTCCACCGGGCCACCAGGAAGTAGTGGGCGCCGCTCAGGACGGTCATGACCAGCGCGATGCCCAGGAGCCCGTCGCGGATGCCGTCGGCGACGCCCGGGGCGATGATCACGGCGAGGGCGATGTTCTGGCTGAGCGCCTTGGCCTTGCCGAACTTGCCCGCCGACATGATCACGTTCTCGGCGGCGGCCACCAGCCGCAGTCCCGTGACGGCGAACTCGCGCGCGATGATCACCATCGCCGCCCAGGCGGCCACGTCGCCGGTCTCCACCAGCGAGACCAGGACGGCCGAGATGAGCAGCTTGTCGGCCAGGGGGTCGAGGAACGCCCCCGCGACCGTGACCAGGCCGCGCGAGCGCGCCAGCCATCCGTCGAGCGAGTCACTCGCGCAGGCGAGCACGAAGACCGAGAAGGCCCACCAGCGCCCGCCCGGGATGTCGTCGATCAGGAGCAGCGCCATCAGCGGGGGGATCGCAACGATCCGTACCCCGGTAACCCAGAGAGGCGCGTTCATCAGCCCGGATCGCACGGCGCCAGCATATCCACCCGCCACCTCCCCGCCCGCACGGGCTCGCCCCGATCAGGCGTGCGCGGCGGCCTGGAGCTCCTCGCCCTTGACGATCGGGTACCAGCAGGCGGTCGTGTGGCCCGGGGCCACCTCCGCGAGGGGCGGCATCTCGGTGCGGCAGTTCTCGGGCGACCTCGCCCGCCCGCCCGGTGATCATCGCGGCCTTCGGGCAGCGGGGGTGGAACGGGCAGCCGCTCGGCGGATCGGCCGGCGAGGGGACGTCGCCGGTGAGGATGATCCGCTCGCGGGTGGCACCCTGGTGCCCCTTGGGCACGGCCGACAGCAGGGCCGCCGTGTACGGGTGGCGGGGGTCCTCGTAGAGGTCGTCGGCCCCGGCGACCTCTACCACGTGGCCCAGGTACATCACCGCGATCCGGTCGGAGACGTGGCGCACGACGCCGAGGTCGTGGGAGATGAACAGGTAGGTCAGGTCGCGCTCGCGCTGGAGGTCCATCAGCAGGTTGAGGATCTGCGCCTGGATCGAGACGTCCAGGGCCGAGACGGGCTCGTCGGCCACGATGAAGCGCGGGTTCAGGGCGAGGGCGCGCGCCACGCCGATGCGCTGGCGCTGGCCGCCGGAGAACTCATGGGGATAGCGGTTGAAGTGCTCCGGGTTGAGGCCGACGCGCTCCATCAGGCCCTGCACCTCGGCGCGCCGGTCGCCCTCGATGCCGTGGATCCGGAAGGGCTCGGCGATGATCGACCCCACCGGGTGGCGCGGGTTCAGCGACGCGTAGGGGTCCTGGAAGATCATCTGCATCTGGCGGCGCTGGGAGCGCAGCTCCCGGCGGCCGAGGTGCGTGATGTCCTGGCCGTCGAAGCGCACGGTGCCCTCGGTCGGCTCGAGCAGCCGCGTCACCAGGCGCGCGGTGGTCGACTTGCCGCAGCCCGACTCGCCCACCAGGCCGAGCGTCTCGCCCCGGCGGATCGAGAGCGTCACCCCCTCGACCGCGTGCACGGACCCCACCTCGCGCTGGAAGATGATCCCCTGGGAGATCGGGAAGCGCTTGGTGAGGTTGTCCATCTCCACCAGCGGCGGAGCCTCGGTCGCGGTCCCGGCTCCGGGCGGGACGCCTGTCGTCTCGGTCCCCATCAGGCGGCCGCGTCCTCGAGCCGGCTGCGGCGCTCGGCCCAGAGGTGGACCTTGTCGGCGGGAGCCAGGTGGCAGGCGTCCAGGTGGGTTCCGTCGGCGGACAGATCGGGCCGCTCCGTGTCGCAGCGCGCGAAGCGGTGGGGGCAGCGCGGGTGGAACGAGCAGCCCGGGGGGACGTTGATCAGCGAGGGCGGCGAGCCCTCGATCGGGCGCAGCCGCTCCACGCGCACGTCGGGGCGCGGGATCGACTCGATCAGGCCCCACGAGTACGGATGGCGTGGCTCGGTGAAGATCTCGTCGCGCGAGCCGATCTCCACGGGCCGGCCGCCGTACATGATCATCACGCGCTGGGCGACGTCGGCGATGACGCCGAGGTTGTGGCTCACGAGGACGACGCCGACGCCCAGGCGCTCCTTCAGCTCGCCGATCAGCTCGAGGATCTGCGCCTGGACGGTGACGTCGAGGGCCGTGGTCGGCTCGTCGGCGATCAGCAGGTCGGGCTCGAGCACCATCCCCATCGCGATCATCGCCCGCTGGCGCATGCCGCCCGAGAACTCGTGCGGATACTGGCGGGCGCGCCGCTCGGGTGAGGGGATGCCCACCTTGCGCAGCGCCTCGACGGCCATCGCCTCGGCTTCGTGCTTGGAGACGTCGCGGTGGGCGCGCACGGTCTCGGCGATCTGGTCGCCGACGCGGTGCATCGGGTGGAGCGAGGTCATCGGGTCCTGGAAGACCATGCCGATCCGCGCGCCGCGCAGCTTTCGCAGCTGGCGGTCGGGGATGGTGAGCAGGTCGATGCCGTCGAACAGCACCTGGCCGGTCACGATCGCCCGCTTGCGGTTGATCAGGCCCATCACCGTGAGGAAGGTGACGCTCTTGCCCGAGCCCGACTCGCCGACGACGCCGAGGGTCTCGCCCTTGGCCAGCTGGAAGGTGGCCCCGTCGACGGCCTTCACCAGGCCGTCCTCGGTGGGGAAGTGGACGCACAGGTCGCGCACGTCGAGCAGGGGCCGGCCGGAGTCGGTGCTCATCGGTAGCGCACCCGCGGGTCGAGGTAGGCGTAGATGATGTCGCTCACCAGGCCGAGGAGCGCCACGGCGAACGAGGCCAGCACCACGACGGCGAGCACGCCGGGAAGGTCGCCCGAGTCGGTCGACACCAGGACGTAGTTGCCGAGGCCGGGCATGTTGAACACCGTCTCGGTGACGACCGTGTTGCCCACGAGCAGGGCCAGGTCGATGCCCAGGAGGGTGACGACGGGGCTGAGGCCCGCGCGCAGCCCGTGGCGTGCGACCACGCGGCTCTCGCTGAGGCCCTTGGCCCGGGCGGTGCGGATGTAGTCCTCGCTCATCGTGTCGATCATGTTGCCCCGCACGATGCGCGCGTAGATGGCCGCGAACAGCAGCGCGAGCACGCTCCAGGGCATGATCATGTGCAGGAACCAGTCCTTGGGGCTGTCGGCGAACGAGACGTAGCCGGTGCCCGGCAGCCAGCCGAGCTTCTCCCAGAAGACGTAGAGCATCACGAGGCCGAGCCAGAAGACCGGGGCCGAGACCCCGACCAGGGCGAAGCCCATGGCCAGGCGGTCGGCCAGCGAGCGTCGCTTGAGCGCCGAGATCACGCCGATCGGTATGCCGATCAGCAACCAGAGGATCGCGCCGCCGATCGCGATCTGGAGCGTCACCGAGGCGCGGTTGATGATCTCGTCGCGCACGGGCGAGCGCGTGTTGTACGACAGGCCGAGGCCCGGCCAGCCGTACTCGTCGCCGGTCACGAGCCGCTTGACGTAGAGCGCGTACTGCACGGGGACGGGCTTGTCGAGGTTGAGCTGCTCCCGCACCTCCTGCACCAGCTCGGGCGTCGGGTTGCGTCCGGCGAACGCGACCGCCGGGTCGGTCGAGGGCAGCACGAAGAAGATGGTGTAGGCGACCGCCGTGACCGCGAAGACCACGAGCACGACGTACATGAGTCGTCTGATGATGTAGCGGGTCATGGCCTGTACCGGAGGCCGGGCCGGAGCGGCGACGCCGCTCCGGCCCGTGATTCCTCTATCCGGTCGTCCCTCCGATCACTTCTGCAGGGACGGGTCCACCGCGACGCGCGAGAGCGCCATCTCGGTGCCGTTCTGATCCATGTCGTACTGCGTCACGGCCGGGCCGATGAGGTCGATGGCCGTGGCGTCCATGAGCGGGATCCAGGGCACGATCTCCTCGGTGATCTTCTTGTTCGAGAGCGACCCAGCAGTCGGTGCGCTCCTGGCCGGTGAGCGGCGTTGCACGCGTCGATGTCCGCGTCCACGCTCGGCACGCCGCCGGCGGGGAGCGTGGCTCCGACCTCCTTCGCCTTCGCGGCGTCGATGCCGACGAGGGAGAAGGCGGTGTTGCCGTCGGCGATGATGTTGCGGCCGTCGAACAGCACCATGAACGTGGACGGGTCGGCGTAGTCCTTGCCCCAGCCGTTACCCGAGCTGAGGGGGATCTCGCGAGCCGGCTTGCCCGACGCGTCGTTGACGGCCGAGCGCGAGGCCTCGCGGGTCTCGAGCTCGACGCCGATCTTGGCCGCCGACTGCACGATGATCGGCGACTGCGTTGACCACGGGGCGAAGTTGCGGTTGAGGTGAACGATGCCCTTGCAGGCGGGGGCGTCGCAGAGGCCGTCCTTGTCGGTGTCGTACGCCGACAGCTTCATCTCCTCCTTGGCCGCCTCGACGTCGCCGGCGAACGGCGCCGTCTGGAACGGCGCGTAGGTGTCGGCGGTGAGCTCGGGCATCAGGGTGTCCGGGAGCACGTCGGTCGGGGTGCTGCCCTGGACCGGGCCGCCCCATGCGCGCTGGACGCCCTCGAGGTCCATGACGAGGTTCATCGCCTTGCGGACGTGGACGTCGTCGAACGGCGGGGTGGTCAGGTTCATGTAGGCGAACCAGATGCGGTCGCCGGAGTTGACGCGCAGCTTCTCGCGGATTGTCCGGGTCCTGCAGGTAGCGCCGCAGCACGGCGTTCGGCGGGCGTCTCGAAGGAGCCCTCGAGCTCGCCGCGCTCGATCTTGGCGAAGATGTTGTCGAGGTTGGTGTTGACCGAGATCTCGAAGCGGTCCGGGTTGCTCTGCCGGATCTCGGCGTCGTCGGTCGCCGGGTCGTAGTTCGGGTTGCGCACCAGGTTGAGGCCGGTGTTCGGGTTGAAGCCCGAGATCGGCTTCTGGGTGGCGCAGCTCGTGATGTCGAGCTTGTCCGAGCCGTCGATCATGTACGGGCCGCTCGAGATGACGTAGCGGCCGTACTCGGCGGCCTGGGTGTAGCACTTGGCCACCTCCTGCGGGATCGGCGCGGTGGCCGGCATCGCGAGGCGGTAGAGGAAGTCACCCGTCGGCTGCGGTGAGCGTGAAGACGATCGTCTGGTCGTCCGGGGTCTGGATGCCCGAGATCGTCTTCGCCTTGCCGGCGGTGAACTCCGGAAGGCCCTTGATCACCTGGTAGTAGTTGGCGTACTGCGCGGCGACGCTCGGGCGTGGCGATGCGCTGGAAGGCGTACGCGATGTCCTTCGAGGTGACGGCGCGGTTCACCGGCGGACCGAACTTGACGCCCTCCTTGATGGTGAAGGTGTAGGTCAGGCCGTCCGTCGGTGGGCTCGGGGAGCTCGGTGGCGAGGTCGGCGACCAGCGCGTTGCCGGCGGGGCCGGCGGTGAACGGGTAGCTCACCAGCGTCCGCAGCATCAGGGAGTTGTAGATCGTCCAGGCGCTGCCGAAGTACTCGCCCGTCGGGTCGAAGCCGTCGCTCTGGGCGAAGTCGGTGTTGGCGATGCGGAAGGTGCCGCCCTTGGCCACCTCTCCGATCGTCACCGGACCGCCGAGCTGCTCGATGACGGCGGCGATGTCCTCCGCGCCGCTGTCGCCGCCGGAGGTGTCGGCGGCGTCATCGCCGCCGTCATCGCCGCAGGCCGCGAGTCCGAGGGCGGTCAGGACGGCGAGAGTGCCGAGTGCCTGACCAGCGTTAGCCATCGCCGCTTCATGTCAAGTCCTCCATGATCGTGCTGTGTCGGGGAAGTGCCACGGCGCCGTCCACCGCCGATTCCGGCCGAGGGTCGTGGGGTGTGGGCGAGTGCCGGATCACGACCGGTTCGCCCGGGGGTCGAGTGCGTCTCGCAGGCCGTCGCCGAGCAGGTTGAACGCCAGCACGGAGACCAGCAGGAAGAGCCCTGGGAAGAGCCAGAGCCACCAGACGACGTCGAAGTTCTGGAGCGAGTCGCTGACCATGCTCCCCCAGGAGGGCGTGTCGTCGGGCACGCCGAGGCCCAGGAAGGAGAGGTAGGCCTCGAAGAGGATGTTGCTCGGGATCAGCAGCGAGGCGTAGACGATGATCGGCGAGACCAGGTTCGGGAGGATCTCGCCGGAACATGATCCGCGCGTCGCTCGCGCCGAGCGAGCGCGAGGCCTCCACGAACTCGCGCTCGCGCAGCGACAGGGTGTTGCCGCGCACGAGCCGGGTGACGTAGGGCCAGGTGAAGAGGGAGATGATCACGATCACCAGGCTGAGGCCGGGCTTCAGCGTGCCGTAGAGGCAGCCGTCCTTGGAGGTCGAGCACGCGGCCACGATCCCGATCGCGAACAGCAGCAGCGGGACCGACAGGATGATGTCGGTGACGCGCGAGATGATCGTGTCGGCCCAGCCGCCGAAGTAGCCGGCGATCACGCCGAGGACCACGCCGACGACCACCGCGATCGCGGTGGCGACGACGCCGACCAGCAGCGAGACCCGGGCGCCGTAGATCGTCCGCACGAACACGTCGCGGCCGTTGTTGTCGGCGCCGAACCAGAAGGTCGAGGTCGGCCCCTCGGGGATGCCGAAGATGTCGGTCGTCTCGCGCTGGAAGAGCTCGTTGGGTCCATGGCCCACGAGCGCCGCGAAGAGCGGGGCGAAGACGGCCATCAGGACGAGCAGGACGATCAGGGCGAGCGCCGGCGAGGGCGAAGCGGTCCTGCCGGAAGCGCCCCCAGAAGAGCTGCCACGGGGTCTTGCCGACGATCTGGTGCTCGTCGGCGACCGGCGTGGGGGCGTCCGGGACGCCTGCGGTCTCAGGCGCGGCGGTGCTCATTCGCCGCCGGGGGGCTCGGGTCGGATGGGGAGGGCCGCCTCACGATCGCGCGACACTACTCCCGGGGATCGCAGCCTGCCTAGGGGGTTTCGGGGGTGGTTCGAAAAGGGGGATAATCCAGGGAAATACGCGTGTATTGGGCCGGGGGCCGCCTCAGGAGCCGCGCTCGCCGCCCTCTGTGCGCCCTCTGCGCCGCAGGATCACGGCGACCGCGACGACCAACGCGCCGAGCCCGACGAGCGTGCCCCAGCGCACCTCGTCCGGCCGCGAATCGCTGAGCAGCGTGACCACCGCCGCGAGCGCGATCAGCGCCGGCGGTCGCGGCCTGGATCCGCCGCAGCGGGCGGGGATCGGGGAACGCGGGGCCGTCCGGCTCGCGGCCCTCGGGAGGGGTGTCGGCACGCCGCGAGCGTACCGGGTCGCGGGCGGCGCGCGGCCGGGGCCCCGGAACGACGAAAGCCCCGCGGTCGCGGGGCTTTCGTCGAGCGGGAGTGACGGGACTCGAACCCGCGGCCTTCGGATTGACAGTCCGATGCTCTAACCAATCTGAGCTACACCCCCAGCGGCCGACGGCGGGGCGGGACGGAAGTGGGCGGTGACGGATTTGAACCGCCGGCCACCTGCGTGTAAAGCAGGTGCTCTACCGCTGAGCTAACCGCCCGAACCGCGTTGGCGACGCTGGACGATACCAGCCGGACGCGGGATCCACGTAGCCCGCGTCGGCGGCCTATCCCGTGCGCCGGATGATGCTGAGGGCGTCGGCGAGGAACGCGTCGCCCGGTGCCGCGCGGCGCTGTACCAGGAGCACGTCCACGCGGTTGCGGCGCGAGCGGGGCGTCAGGGTGGCCGAGAGCGGGGTGAACTCGGCGCCCAGGCGTGCGGTGGTTCCGCGGACCCGCTGCACCAGGCGGCCCGCCGGGGTCGTCTCGCGGAGGTACAGCGAGAGGGGCTTGCCGGCGGCGCTCCGCGAGCCGGTGCGCACGTAGGCCTGGGCCTCGAGCGCGACGCCGGGCTGCGAGACCGCCACCGGCCGCGTCAGGTGGCCGAGCGAGTAGGCGGTGCCGATGCCGTCGAACCGCACGCGCGCCGCCCGCCCGCCGTCGGGGGCGTCGTCGACCACCGTCCGGGCGAGGCTGCCGTGCCAGGTGCTCCACGGCGCCGAGGACGTCTCGAGGGACGCGTTCGGCAGGAGGTTCGACCGGGGGATGATCGGGCCGGGCGAAGGGGACGGGGACGGCTTGGGCGCCATCACGGGCCCCCGGCGCGGTGAGGACGGGGCCAGCGGGGCGGGGAGCGTCACCGATGGGGCCGGGGCCGGGGGGGTCACCGGGTCGGGGGAGTCCCCGGGGCCCGGCGCGAGCTCGTTCGGAGAGGAGGTCGGCAGCTGGCTGAAGGGGAGGATCGGGGCGGCCGGCGCGCCGTAGCTGCTCTGGGCGCTCACGTGGGTGACGCCCGGCACGCCGGCCCAGCGGCCGGCCTCGTAGGTCGAGTTGGCGATGACCATGTTGCGGGTGGGCTTGAACCAGTCCGAGCGGCCCAGCTGCCCGGACCAGTAGGTGGCCGACGAGTAGGGGTGGTGCTCGACGGTGACCCCGTTGAGCTCGGAGTTGCCGGCCGACCAGCTGTTGTTGGCCACCAGGATCACCTTGGGGCCCAGGGCCACCCGCAGGCGGTGGACGAAGTCGCGGTTGCCCGCGCTCCAGGTCGTCCGCTCGGACGCGCTCATCCCGCTCCAGGCGCCCGTCCACATCCGCTCGCCCACCACGTCGAGGAAGATCCCCTTGGCGTGGGTGGTCGGGAACCACTTCCTGATGTGATCGACCGCGTGCAGGATCCAGGGGGATCCGGGGCGCATGTCGGTGATGTAGGTGCCGGGCCAGTTGGAGCGCCGCGGCGACCAGAGCCAGCTCGGGTTCTGCTTGGAGCCCCCGTAGAGGGCGGCCTGGTCGCCGGTGGCGTTGTAGCTCGCCCACCAGCCGTCGATCACATCGACGTACTGGTAGACCTCGCCGCCGCCGGCCTGGATGCGGTCGACCAGGGCCGGGTTGAAGAAGTTGCGCCCCACCACGACCGCACCGGTGGGCCGTGCGTAGGCCGTGATCGCGGTGGAGTTGTCGTAGTCGAAGGTGAGCGGGTTGGCTGCCGCGCCGGCCAGGGACGGTGTCGCCAGCAGGGCGACCGTGGCGGCGAGGGAGAGGGCGCGCGCACGCGAGCGGATCTGAGCACGGATCGGCATGGAGACTCATCCCCCTCGACACATCGAGGCGACGGCGTTGGGTCCTCGGGCCGGCGGGCTCCGGCGTCACTCACGAGGTGCCGGGCTCGCCCCGGCAGGTTCCTTATCGGCCCCCGCGAGGCGCAGTTGAGCGCTCGACCAGGCCTCCTACGGCAGACGGGCCATGCTGATGGCGTCCACCTGGAGGACGTTGCCGGAGGTCGCCGAGTCCTGGACCACGAACACGTCGATCCGGTTCCCCTTGGTCCTTGCGGTGATGGTCCCCGTGACCGTCTGGAACCCGTTCGTCAGCGACCTGGTCGTGCCGCGCGCGTCCTGCACCGTGGTGCCGCCGGCGCTGCGCTCCCGCAGGTAGACGGTGGCCGGCTTGCCCACCGAGCTCGGGGCGCCGGCGCGCACGTAGGCGCGGGCCGTGTACCGGGCGCCGGCGACCGGGACGGCCACCCCGCCGGGGTAGTCGCCGATCGTGAAGCTCGTGCCCGTTCCGCCGAAGCGGGCCTGGGCCACCTTCAGCCCGTCGGGCGCGCCGCTGAGGGAGAGGCCGCTGAGGGTGCCCCGCCAGCTGCTCCAGCCGGTGGTGCCGCCCTCGAAGGAGGGGTTCTCGAGCAGGTTGCCCGAGAGCACCGCGTCGCCGGAGGCCGGCGGGGGCGTGGGCGCCGGGCCGGGGTCCGGGATCTCGGTGGAGGTGCCGCCGCCGAGCGTCGGCAGCTGGCTGAAGGGGAGGATCGGGGCGGCCGGCGCGCCGTAGCTGCTCTGGGCGCTCACGTGGGTGACGCCCGGCACGCCGGCCCAGCGGCCGGCCTCGTAGGTCGAGTTGGCGATGACCATGTTGCGGGTGGGCTTGAACCAGTCCGAGCGGCCCAGCTGCCCGGACCAGTAGGTGGCCGACGAGTAGGGGTGGTGCTCGACGGTGACCCCGTTGAGCTCGGAGTTGCCGGCCGACCAGCTGTTGTTGGCCACCAGGATCACCTTGGGGCCCAGGGCCACCCGCAGGCGGTGGACGAAGTCGCGGTTGCCCGCGCTCCAGGTCGTCCGCTCGGACGCGCTCATCCCGCTCCAGGCGCCCGTCCACATCCGCTCGCCCACCACGTCGAGGAAGATCCCCTTGGCGTGGGTGGTCGGGAACCACTTCCTGATGTGATCGACCGCGTGCAGGATCCAGGGGGATCCGGGGCGCATGTCGGTGATGTAGGTGCCGGGCCAGTTGGAGCGCCGCGGCGACCAGAGCCAGCTCGGGTTCTGCTTGGAGCCCCCGTAGAGGGCGGCCTGGTCGCCGGTGGCGTTGTAGCTCGCCCACCAGCCGTCGATCACATCGACGTACTGGTAGACCTCGCCGCCGCCGGCCTGGATGCGGTCGACCAGGGCCGGGTTGAAGAAGTTGCGCCCCACCACGACCGCACCGGTGGGCCGTGCGTAGGCCGTGATCGCGGTGGAGTTGTCGTAGTCGAAGGTGAGCGGGTTGGCTGCCGCGCCGGCCAGGGACGGTGTCGCCAGCAGGGCGACCGTGGCGGCGAGGGAGAGGGCGCGCGCACGCGAGCGGATCTGAGCACGGATCGGCATGGAGACTCATCCCCCTCGACACATCGAGGCGACGGCGTTGGGTCCTCGGGCCGGCGGGCTCCGGCGTCACTCACGAGGTGCCGGGCTCGCCCCGGCAGGTTCCTTATCGGCCCCCGCGAGGCGCAGTTGAGCGCTCGACCAGGCCTCCGGCCGCAGAACGAGACGCCCGGGCGGCCGCTGGGGCCGCCCGGGCGCCCGGGATCACGGCTGCGGGGCCATGCTGATGGCGTCCACCTGGAAGGCGTTGCCCGAGGCGGCCCGGTCCTGCACCACGAAGACGTCGATCCTGCTGCCCTTCGTCTTGGTCGTGATGTTCGCGGTGACCGTCTGGAAGCCCGACGTCAGGATCTTGGTGACGCCGCGCACCTGCTGCAGCGTGGTGCCGGCGGAGCTGCGCTCACGCATGTAGAAGGTCACCGGCTTGCCCACCGAGCTGGAGGCGGCGGCCCGGACCCAGGCCCGGGCGGTGTACTTCGCCCCGGCGGCCGAAGTGGTGACCCGCCCCGGGAAGTCGCCGACCGTGAAGCTGGCGCCCGATCCGCCGAAGCGGGTCTGGGCGGCCTTCAGCCCATCGGGCGCGCCGCTGTAGGTGAGGTTGCTGAGCGTGCCCTGCCAGCTGCTCCAGCCGCTGGTGCCGCCCTCGAACGAGGGGTTGGGGAGCAGGTTGCCCGAGAGCACCGCACCGCCGGTGGTCGGCGGGATGACCGGGATCGGTGCCGGCTCGGGCACGGGGGTCGTAGCCGGCGGCGGCGCCGGCGCCGGCGCCAGGTCGGGCACGGGGATCGTGCCGCTGGTGCCCGGAAGCAGGCTGAACGGCAGGATCGGGGCTGCCGGCGCGCCGTAGGTCGCCTGCGCGCTGACGTGCGTCACGCCCGGCACGTTGGCCCACGACCGGCCCTCGCCGACCGAGTTGGCGATCACCATGTTGCGGGTCGGCGCGAACCAGTCCGAGCGGCCCGTCATGCGGCTCCAGTTGGAGGCCTCCGAGTAGGAGTGGTGCTCGATGGTCAGGCCGTTGAGCTCGGGGTTGCCGTTGGCCCAGCTGTTGTTGGCCACCAGGATCACGTCCGGGCCCAGGGCCACGCGCAGGCGGTGCACGAAGTCGCGGTTGCCGGCGGCCCACTCGGCCTTCTCGCCCGCGCTCATCGCGTCCCAGCTGCTCGTCCAGAGCCGCTCGCCGACGACGTCGAGGAACAGCCCCTTGGCGTGGGTGGTCGGGAACCACTTCGTGATGTGCTCGACCGCGTGCAGGATCCAGGGCGATCCGGGGCGCATGTCGGTCATGTAGGTGTTCGGCCAGTTGGAGCGCCGCGGCGACCAGAGCCAGTCGGGGTTCTGCTTGGCGCCCCCGTAGAGGGCCGCCTGGTCGCCTGTCGCCGTCCAGGTGGTCCACCAGCCGTCGATCACGTCGACGTACTGGTAGACCTCGCCGCCGCCGGCCTGGATCTGATCGACCAGGGCCGGGTTGAAGAAGTTGCGACCGACCACGACGGCGCCGGTGGGGTTGGCGTAGGCCGTGATGGCGGTGGAGTTGTTGTAGTCGAACGTCAGCGGGTTCGCCGCCGCGCTCGCCATCGCGGGTGCCGCGAGGGTCGCCAGGACGGCGCCGGACACCAGCAGGCCGCGGAGGCCTCGCCGGGCACGGCGGGCATCTCGGGGCGCGCGGGCACGCGCGGCCACCCGAGGGAGGGCAGGGTTCAGCATCAGGAGGATTCCTTGTCCACGCCGCCGGGACGGGCGACGAGTTATCGGGCACGCCGGGCGGGACCCGGCTCCTGGTGTTATCGGCCGATCGCCGCCCGCAGCTGAGTCGGCGAGCTCAGGAAGGCGCTGGCGCGGTGTTTCCCCCGCGCTCCGAGCCCGGCGTTAGGCTACGGCCAACGGGGGTAATCGCTCTCGACGACGACAGGGGTGGACGTGGACAATTTCGGTTTCTGGGACCTGATCTGGACGATCATCGTGGTGTACGCGTTGTTCGCGGTCCTGATGATGATGGTGTCGATCGTGATGGATCTGTTCCGCGATCGAGAGATGTCGGGCGTGGCCAAGGCGGGGTGGCTCCTGCTGCTGATCGTCTTCCCGCTGATCGGGATCCTGATCTACATCATCGCCCGGCACGAGGGCATGGCCGAGCGGGCCGCGGCCTCGCAGAAGGCGGCCAAGGCGGAGTTCGACGGCTACGTCAAGGACGTCGCCGGCTCGGGCGGACCCGCACAGGAGATCTCCGCCGCCAAGCAGCTGCTCGACAGCGGCGCGATCAGCCAGGACGAGTTCGCGGCACTGAAGGCCAAAGCGCTGGGCTGAGGAGGGGCGGGGAAAAGGGGGGCTCCGGTGGACGAGGCCCCTCCAGATGGGGGTTCCGGAGCCCCCCACCGCGCCGCGTCGGCGGCGCGGTGGGGTCGTGCGCAGGCTGAGCGGGCCCGCTCGGCCGCCGACGGGGCACGCGAGTGGGCCGAGGCGGCGCGCGGGCGCTCGCGCCCCGTCGCCCTGGCGTTCGACCTTGCCGAGCGCGATCGCGCTCGGTTCGGCGGACTGCTCGCGGGCGCGCTCGCCTACCGGTTCTTCCTCTGGTTGCTGCCCTTCGCGCTGCTGCTCGTCGGCGTCCTCGGAGCCGTGGCGAGCATCGACGGCGGGGCCCCCGAGGACCTCTCGGACGCCACCGGCCTGCGCGGCGTCCTGGGCGAGACGCTGGCCGACGGCGCCCGCCAGAGCGGCTGGTGGATCGCCGCCGCGCTCGGCTTGTTCGCCACGCTCTACGCCGGGATGGGCGCGGTCCGGGCGCTGCGGATCAGCCACGCCGCCGCGTGGGGCCTGCAACCGCGGCGCGGAGGCAACCCTCTGCGGGCGTCGCTCTGGCTCATGGGCATCGTCCTCGCCGAGGTACTGGTCGTCGGGGCGCTCGGCTGGCTCCGCCACATCTCCCTGGTGGGCGGCGTGCTGGCCATGCTCGGCACCACCGCCCTCTACTTCGCCGCCTGGCTGCTGGTCTCGTACCGGCTGCCGCACCGTGCGGCGTCGCTGCGCGACCTGGTGCCCGGCGCGATCCTGGTGGCCGCGGGGATTCAGGGTCTGCAGCTGTTCACCGCGTACTACCTTGCCGGGCGTGCCGAACGGGCCTCCTCCGTCTACGGGGCCATCGGCACGGCCCTCACGTTGCTGCTGTGGTTGTTCCTCCTGGCCCGCCTGATGGTGGGCGCCGCGATCCTGAACGCCGAGCTCTGCATCTCACACGACGAGGCCGAGGAGGCCGACTGATGCGCCGCTTCATCGAATCCCTGATGGCCCGCCGATGGGTGGCGTGGACCGTCCTCGCGCTCGCCGTCGTCGTCCTGGTCGCGTCGTCGCTGACGGTCTGGGTCAAGCGGCAGGCGCTCGACACGGACAACTGGGCCGACGTCAGCACCCGGCTGCTCCAGGACGAGGAGGTGCGGCAGGTGATCGCGGCCGACCTCGTCAACGCTCTGTTCACCAACACGGATGTCGAGGCGCGGCTGCAGCGGGCGCTGCCCCCGCGTCTCGAGCCCTTCGCGGCCCCGGCCGCCGGGCTGCTGCGCCAGAACGCGACCACCTCCGCCGAGGCGCTGCTGCAGCGTCCCGCGGTGCAGGAGTTGTGGCGGGAGGCGAACCGGGCCGCGCACACGCGGCTCGTGGCGATCCTGGACGGCGAGACGGAGGGCCTGGTCACCGCCGAGGGTGACAGCGTGATCCTGGATCTGCGCCCCCTGGTGGTCCAGCTGGCCGCGCGCGTCGGGCTGACGGTGGACCTGCCGCCCGACGCCGGGCGCGTCACCCTCCTGCGCTCCGACCAGCTCGGCGCCGCCCAGGACGCCGTGAAGACGGTCCGCAAGCTCTCCGTGGTGCTGGTGGTCCTCGCCCTGCTGCTGCTGGCGCTCGCCGTCTACCTCGCCCGTGGCTTCCGCCGCGAACTGCTTCGCGCGACGGCCCTCAGTCTGATCGGGGTCGGCGTGCTGCTGCTCGCGGTGCGCCGGATCGCCGGCGACGCGGTGATCGAATCGATCACCTCGCCGACGACCGAGAACGCGGGCCTGAGCGTGTGGCTGCTCGCCACCGGGCTGCTGCACGACGTCGCGATCGGCCTGATCATCTACGGCATCGTCCTCCTGGTGGGCGTCATCCTCGCCGGCCCCTCGCGCTGGGCCACGTGGCTGCGCCTCCGCCTCGCGCCGGCGATGCGCCAGCACGTCGGTCTGGTCTACGCGGCCGTCGCGCTCCTGTTCCTGGTCTTCCTGGCCGTGACGCCCGCCTCGGGCGACCGCAGGCTGCTCGGCACCCTGGTGCTCGCCGCCCTCGTCGTCGCGGGGGTGGAGGTGCTCCGGCGCCAGATCCTGCGCGAGTCGTCGGCGCCCGCCGGCGGATGAGCGCGATGCCCGGGACGACGTCGCGCACCGGTGGCTTCGGCGTCGTCCTGGGCCTGCTGGTCCTCAGCCTGGTTGTCGGGGCGATCCTGCCGACGCGGCTCGCAGGCGTCGCGTCGGCGACTCTCGGGCTTGCGCTCTGGCTGGGGGTCGGCAGGGCCGCCGGACTGGGGAGGCAGGCCCGCCGGGCGGGCGTGGCGGTCTTCTGCGTCCTCGTGGGCCTCGCGGTCGTGGCCTACGGCACCGATGCGACGGCGCTGAGCGCGACGGCCGACGCGCTCATGGCCGCGGCCGTGGCGTCGCTGGCCGTCGTCATCGCGCACGCCCTCCTGCGGGAGCGGACCGTGACGCTCTCGACGGTCGCCGCCGTCCTGAGCGTCTACCTGCTCATCGGCCTCTTCTTCGCCCACGCCTACCTCGCGCTGCTCGAGGTCAACGGCACGGCCTTCATCGGCACGGGCGACTCGCCCGAGCGGTTCGACCTCATCTACTTCAGCTTCGTCGCGCTCACGACCGTCGGCTTCGGCGACATCGCGCCGGTGGCCGACCTCGCGCGCGCGCTCGCGGTGACCGAGGCGGTGCTGGGACAGCTCTTCCTGGTGACGATCGTGGCCCGCGTGGTCAGCCTCATCGGCCAGGAGCGCGTCCGCCGGGGCTAGGCGCCGCCCTCGCCGCCCTCGTCGCCCTCGGCCGCCACGAGATCGCCGTAGAGCATCGCAAGGGCGATGCCCGCGAACGGGATCGCGACGACGAAGATCAGTGAGCTGACGGCGTTGATGGTGATGAGGGGCAGGCCCGTCACGAAGAGCAGCGCGATCCCAACGACGGGACCGCTGATCGCGCCCAGGATGTTGACCAGCGCCGCGAGGCGGACGGTGCGCCACCATCGCCCGCGGGTGAGCTGGGAGGATCGCGCGAGGGCCGCCCGGGCCGGTAGCCACTCGAGTACTCCGGCCTGGACGCCCACCGCCCAGCGGCCGAGCAGATAGATCGCGACCGGGATGCCGACGATGGTCAGCGCGAGTCCGACGAAGGCGGCCGCCGCGAGGCCGAGCACGCCGAGCGTGGGCCACAGCCGCTCGCGCAGCAGCCGGAACGCGCTCCTCACGTCAACGGTCACGCCCTCGTCAACCTTCCCGACGACGCCTGCCACCCCGGCCAGGACGATGGCACCGGCCACGAGGTGCCCGGTGCCGCCGACCAGAAGGGAGACGATCGCCGAGACCAGGCTGTCCTCGCCGGCCGTGTCGATGAGCGCGCGCAGCGGGCCGATGCCGAGCACGACCTCGTGGAGGATCGACTCGACGACGGCCGCGGGCAGGAAGAGCGCTCCGAGGGCGAGCATCAGCCACAGATGGCGCCGGTAGAACTGGCCGGCGTCGCGGAGGATCTGACCCGAGGCCCGCCGGCGCCGCAGCGGGTGGGGCAGCCGCGGCGACCAGCGGGTGGAGCGGGCGGCGATCCCGCCCAGGGTGAACAGCCCGGCGATCATCAGCAGCAGGACCACCGGCGAGGTCACCGCGGTGTAGACCCGGCCCCCGGCCCGCACCACCGAGCAGAACGCCCCCGTGGCCGTGGGTCCGAGGGTGGTGCCCGCCGGGATCGCGAAGCTCGTGTCGCGCAGGGAGTCCTGCCATGCCATCGGCGCGGCCCACTCGTCCTTGGTCGGGGGTCCCGGAGGGGCGTCGTAGGGCGGCGGCTGGGCCTCTCCCCAGCGCCCCTCGAACGACAGCCAGGCGGGCGCCGCCGGGTCGGAGGGCGAGTCCGGCAGCAACCGGGCCTCGGTGGTGCGGAAGGTCAACGGCCCCGTCGTGTCGTCGCAGCCGAAGCCCTCGTCGGCGCTGCGCCCGAGGTAGACGTCGGAGGTGTAGTAGTTGGCGTGCGAGCCGGTGCCGGCGTAGACCACCGGGTGATCCCCCCGCCGCTCGAGCTTGTCGTCGTCCCAGCCGGCGCGCTCTCCGCCGGAGTGCTGCGAGTAGCCCACCTCGAGGGGCGCCGTCGCGAGGGCCTCCTGCGCCGTGGTCGCCGGGAAGACGATCTGGACGAACTCCCAGTCGGCCTCGTGGGTGTTGACGTAGTCGTCGAAGTACCAGAAGAACCAGTACTGGAGAACCAGCCGATCGGGGGCGCCCGGGTCGCGGGCGAGGTGCGCGTAGGTGACGTCCGGCTCGCCGGCGCCGAAGACGCGGAAGTCCTCCTCGAAGCCGCAGCCGGGCCGGCGCGGGTTGCCCGGGTAGTCGAGGGACGTCTCGGGTCCTCTGCCCGCGAGGTCCTCGGCGTCCGGGCCACGCGCGACCACCTCGCCGTCGCCGTCGAGCAGCACGATCGCGGGCTTTCCGAGCACGACCTCGACCCCGGTCGGCCGATAGGCCTCGCCGCCGCGGTCGCAGGCGCCCTCCTGGTCGCGGGTCACGACGACCGGCGCGTACCGGTCGGCGAGCTCGGCCGCTCCCGCCTCGACGCCCGTCTGCGCGGAGGCCGCCCCGGCGCCCGCGAGCGCGGCGAGCGCGGCCAGGCAGGCGACGAGGCAGCGCGCGGCGCGCCTCACGGGGCGCTCGCGGATCCGGGACGGCGCGACGGCATGGCCGACATCATGCCCGGGCGCGGCTCCCGGCGGAGGATCGCCGCAGGAGGCCGAGGCGATGCGGCATCGCCGCAGACCGGTTCCGGACGCGCGCGGATGGTCGTCACGGGGCGGCGCGACAGGCTCGGATGGTCACGATCTCGTGGGAGGTCTGCGCCGCCGGTACGCCCTGATGCGAGGATCCCGGGCGGGAGAGGCGGTCGCCGCCCTCCCGGACCGTTCCCGCGAAGGAGGCCCCCGATGGATTCCGACCGTGCCGCACAGCTGCTCGCCGCCGAGCGCGAGCGCATCGAGCAGCACCTGCGCCGGCTCCACGGGGAGATGCCGCCCGACGCGACCGCCGACGACACCGATCTCGGCGACCAGGCCTACGACATGAACGAGCGCGAGCGGGACTCGTCGCGGATCGCCGAGCTCGAGGACGAGCTGCGCGCGGTGGCGCGGGCCGAGAAGCGCGTGGAGGAGGGCACCTACGGCCTCAGCGTCGAGAGTGGGGAGCCGATCTCCGACGCGCGCCTGGAGCGCCTGCCGGCCGCGGAGCGGACGGCCGACGAGCAGCGGATCTGGGAGCGCTCGGGCCGGTAACCGCCGGGGTCAGCGGGGGGAGGGCGCGGCCAGCTCGGTGAGACCCCTCAGCAGCTGCGCCCGCTCACCCGGTGTCAGCCGGGTGAGCATCGCCTCGACGCTCGTCAGCTCGGGCAGCGGGATGGTGTCGGCGCACAGCTCGTAGCCCGCCTCGGTGAGGGCGAGCCGCGTACGCCGGCGATCCCCCGCCACCGGCTCGCGCGCGGCGAGCCCCATGGCCTCGAGCCGCGCGCTGAGGCCGGAGACCATCGCGCGCGAGACGCCGAGACGGCGCGCCTGCTCGGTCACGCTGAGCGGGGTGTCCGCGAGGATCCGCAGGAGCGCCAGCATCCGGGGCGTCACGCCCGGGACGTCGCAGGCGCGGTCGATGGGGACCAGCCCCTCCAGCAGGACCGGGACGACGTCGGCGATGGCCGCCGACTGCTCGTGCAGCGGCGGCTCGTCGTCCTGGCGCGATCCGGCCTCCGGCTCCACCGCGAGCTCCGGCTCGTGCGCGATCTCCACCTCCGGCTCCACCTCGGGCTCCGGTTCCGGCTCCACCTCGGGCTCGTGCGCGAGCTCGGGCTCCACCTCCGGCTCCGGCGCGGATCGCGCCTCGGGTTCCACCTCGGGTTCCACCTCGGGTTCCACCTGCGGCTCCGGCGCGGATTCCGGCTCCGCCTCGACCTCGGGCGCGACCTCGACCGCCGGCCCGCCGGCGATCTCCGCCCCGGGATCGCTCTCGGGCTCCTCCCGCTCCCAGCGCGGCTGGATCCTCTCCCGCGGATCGGGCTCGGGCGCGGCGGCCATGGGGCCCGCGGCCGTCGGTGCGAGCCGCTCCCCGGTGTCGCCCCAGGCAGCGTCGAGGAGCGCGTCGGTCTCGTCGGTCCAGGCGCGCGTCCAGAGTCCCGGGTCGCCGCCCGCCGGACCCTGCGCCTGTGAGAGCGCGTGCACCGTCCAGTCGCCGGGGTCGGTCTCCGCATGCGGGCCGTCTCCCGCGTCGTCCCAGTCGGTCACGCCGACGACCACCGGGACGGGATCGAGGGTCCGTCCGTCGGGGGTCACGCGCGCGCCGGTCCTCACCCGAACGGCCGGCGCCAGCTCACCCGGCTGGGCCCTCAGCCGCGCGGGGCCTGCGGGTGACCGCGCCGGACGCCGTCGCCGGGCCAGGAAGCCGACGATCAGGAGCATCAGCGCCGCCCCGCCCCAGGTCGCGACCGTCGCCGGGCCGGATGCCTCGTCGCCCGCGTCCGGGGGCCCGGGGGCCTCCGCGGCCGGCGTCGCCGGCCCCGAGGCGGGCGGCCGCGGGGACGCGGCGGTGGCGGCCGGGCACCTGGGGTCCTGGGATCCGATCAGGATCGGCCGCCGCGGGTCGCCGCCCAGGGCCTCCAGGTGGCGCCCGACCCCTCCGACCCAGAACCTGTTGAGGCCCTCGGGGTCGTTCGCCGCGCCGATCGGCGCCCACTTGGGCCCGATCGTGGCGAGCCGGATCCGCCCCTCCTGGACGTAGTACGAGGAAAGGGTCCGCGCGGCGCGCGCGATGGCGGCGGCGTGGGAGGGGAAGCGGATGCCGGGGCCGAGACCGAACGGGTTGTGGATGGCGCGCGCTGGTGGGTAGGTGGCGAAGCCCGTCTCGTGGCCGGCGATCGCCAGCAGGACGCGCGGGTCGATCCCGGTGGCCACTCCCTCCGACACGAAGACCGCGCCCGCGCCCGCCAGCGGGCTCCGGGCCCGTGCGAGCAGCGCGTCGATGGCCGCCGCGTCGGTCTGGTCAACGCACCTCACGACCGGCATCACGTCCCGCTGGGCCGTCCCGGCGTCGGGCAGCGCGGCCCACGCGGCGCAGGCGAGCGCGACGGGCAGCACGCGGGCGACGAGGCGCCGCCGCGGCGCGGGAACCTCTGATCGGCTCTGGGGTGATCGGGGCACGAGGCGCATCGGGAGGGGTCCCGGATGTCGGGGGCGTCGTGCTCGTGGTCGGCCGGCGGGGCCACCGACCTGAGGTTCGCGTCAGCGGCCGCGACGCGGCCGCCCGGTGTCAGGAGGCGCCGGCCACCGTGTCGAGGATCGCCCGCGCCCGCTGCAGGGCCTCCCGGGTGCGGGTGAGGTCGCGCCGCAGCGTGCGGTTCTCGGCCTCGAGCGAGGTGATCCGCGCCTCGGCGTCTCCCGCCACCCAGCGCGAGAAGCCGGCGGCGATCTCCTGCACGTCGTCCTCGTCGCCGAAGCGCCGGGCCGCCTGCTCGACGCTCGCGCCGGCCTCGACCAGGGGGAGCATCTCGGCGTAGAGCCGCGACTCGTCGGCGTGCGCCACGATGTGCCGGTGCCGCCCGCCATCCGCAGGGGATCCGCCGGCGTCGCGCGCGCGGCGGGCGCCGGCGTAGAAGGCGGATGAGGTCCCGGGAACCGAGCGCCCCATCTCCTCGGCGACGGCGCGGATGGCCTGTGCCCTGCTCATCCCCGCGCCGGCGTTGACGAGGGCCGTGACCCTCGCGTAGACCTGATCTCCGACGGTGCTGGTCATGAGTCCATCCTTCTCCTGTCGGGGCGCATCCGCAACGGACGGATGCCCTCCCCCGCACGACCGTTCCTCAGCGGGGGCCTAGGACCAAGGTCCGATTGTGACCTCGACCGGCCCGGCGACATCGTGGCAACCGATCGCCGCCCCTCGCGGCGCGTCCCGCCCCTGTGGTCCGAGGAGTCCCCCGTGGCACATCCGTCAGAGCGCGATCCGCAGGAGCGCCCCGCCCGGCACGTCCCGGCCGAGGCCCGGGTGCGGCGCGTGCTGCTGGGCGCCGCCGGCGCGGCGCTCGCCTTCGGGTGCTTCCTCGCCCTGGCGGGCATGGCGGCCGGACCGGGAGGGAGTCCGTCCCCCCGGGCGGGCGGTGTGGTGCCGGACGGGCTCGACCTGGTGGTGCGCACGCCCCCGCATCTGCGCAGCCGCGCCGACGCCGGGCCCCTGGCCGCGCGCTTCGCCGCCCGCGGCGTGGAGCGCGTCTGGGTTCAGGTGAAGCAGGACGAGAGCGACGAGCTCCCGGCCGGGACAGCGTCTTCTACCCCTCGCGCCTCGCTCCGGTGGCACCCGGGCTTCGGCGACGGGCGCCTGGGGACTTCGTCGGGGCGCTCGCCGGCCGGGGCATCGACCCGATGGCATGGATGCCGGTGCTCCACGACGCCCAGGCGGCGGCGGCGCATCCCGGAGTGGCGCTCCCAGCGGATCGCCGAGGACGGCACGCTCGTGACCGAGGACGGCTGGCTCTGCCCCTTCGACCCTGCCGTGGCCCGCCACCAGGCGGCCATCGCCGCCGAGGTCGTGCCGCGCGCTGCCCGCCCTCGCAGGGCCTCTACCTCGACTTCATCCGCTACGACGACGACTACTCCTGCGCCTCGCCCGCCGCCCTGGCCGAGCTGGAGCGGCGCACCGGCTGGCGCGCCCGCACCGGCCGGGCCCTGGTGCCGATGGACATCCGCCGGGCGGGGACGTCGCAGAGCGACCTGTGGACGGCCTGGACCGCCCTGCGGGCCGAGAAGATCGTCGAGACGGTCAACATGATCCGCGACGCGGTGGACGAGGTGCGGCCCGACCTGCCGATCGGCGCCTTCGTGCTGCCGTTCAGCAGCACCGACTACGAGCTCAACACCCAGGCCGGCCAGGACCTCGGCGCTGATGGCGCGGGCCGGCCTCGACGAGATCGTGCTGATGGGCTACTGGGACGACTGGGACAAGAGCCCGGCGTGGGTGCGCGAGAGCCTGGACGGCGCCGCCGCGCCTGATCGACGGCGAGGCCGACCTCGAGCGTCGTGCTCGACGGCGACATGGGCGTGCGCCGCACCCGCCTGACCCTGGAGGCGCTCGGCCCCTGGGCGGCGACGGCGAGCTGGTTCAACTACGGGCCCTGGACGCGAGCACGAGTTCCGGCGCCTCGCTCGCGCCGTCGACGGTCACCGCGCGGAGGGTCCGATGCCGCGGCCCGACCACGTCTCGGTGGTGGTGCGCGTGGACACCGAGCCCGACTACCAGCCGAGCTACGACGCGGTCGCATCCCGGGATGATCGACGGCTGCGTCGGACATGTTCGCCGAGGAGGACGTGCGCGCCACGCTTCGTCACCGTCGGCAGGCTCGCCGAGTTGCAGGCCGCAGGCCGTGGCGCGCGCCGCCGCGGCGGGGCACGAGATCGGCTCGCACTCCTACGACCACGAGCAGCTCGACGCCCTGCCGGTCGACGGCGCAGATGCGCGGCGGTGGACCGCGGGCCTCGCCGCCCTCGGCGGCCTGGGGTTCGACGTCCGCGGCTTCGGCGCTCCGCGCAACAGCATCACCGACGAGTCGCGCGACCGGCTGATGGACTGGAACCTCGAGTACGACGGGTCGGCCGCCTACGACCCGCTGACGAGCCTGCTCGACGTCCGGCTACGCGGCGCACTCCGCAGGGGCGCGGACGACCGCGATCCTCGTGGTGCCCTTCGTGATCCCGAACGACTGGGACGCGCGCTGGGCGGGCGACGATGTCGGCCGCCGAGATGCTCGACGGCGTGGACCCGGCGCCTCGACGTGGTGGTGGCCTCGGGCGAGCCGGTGTTCGTGCTCGACGTCCACCAGTGGGCGATCAGCGATCCCCGAGAACCTCGAGGCGCTGCGCGCGTTCATCCGCTACGCGAAGGCGTGCGGCGAGTGCCGCGTCGAGACCCTGCGCGAGGCGGCGCGCAACGCCCGCGCGGTGCTCGACCGCTACGAGCTGCCCGCGCACGACGAGCGGCGAGTCGACGCTCGGCCCGCGCCGGCGGCCGGCTCCGCTCGGGAGCCGGCCGTGACCCGCGCCCGGCGCGTCGCTCAACGCCGCTCTTCGCGCTGGCTTCCTCGGCCGGGCTCGGCGTTCGTCTGGGTCGGGCTCGAGGCCCTCGTCTTCGGCGGCCTGGGCACCGCTCGCGGGCTCGCCGCCCTGGCGCCGGGCTTCGCGATCTGGATCGTCCTCGCCGCGTCGCGGCCGCGGCGCCCGGCGGCGCGGCGGAGGACCGGCCGTGAGCGCGAACACGCTCGAGTACGTCGCCCTGTTCCCGGCGGTCGTCGCCCTGAGCTGGATCGTCCTCGGCTTCGCCTTCGTCGTGCGCCGCGAGTGGCGCCTGCCGCTGGACCCGGGCTTCGCGCCCACGCGTGGCCGTCGTCGTGCCGGCCCACGACGAGGAGCTGGTCATCGGCGCGGCCATCGAGGCGCTGCTGGCGCAGGACCATCCCGCGCTGCAGATCCACGTCGTGTCGCGACGGCAGCACCGACCGCACCGCGCGAGATCGCCGCGGGGCTTCGCGGCGCGCGGCGTCGTGGTGCACGAGCTCGACGGCGAACGTCGGCAAGAGCGGCGCGCTGCAGCACGTGCTGGACCGGGTCGACGCCGAGCTGTTCCTGGTGGTCGACGCCGACACCCGGAGCCGCCCGGACGCGATCCGGCGCGCTCGTGCAGCAGTTCGCCGACCCGCGGGTGGGCGCGCGTGACCGGCCACGCCCGGGTCGGCAACGTCGAGAGCGCTGCTCACCGCCATGCAGGCGATGGAGTACTCGGTGATCGTCGGGCTCGCCAAGCGCGCCGAGCAGTTCTGGGGCGGGCTCTACACCGTCAGCGGCGCGGCGGCCTGCTTCCGCACGGCCGCCCTGCGCGCGGTGGGCGGCTGGACGGTGGCGACCGCGACCGAGGACATCGAGATCAGCTGGCGGCTGCAGCGGGCCGGGTGGCGGCTCGCCTACGACCCGCGCGCCGTGTTCCTGATCCAGGCGCCGACCCGCCTGCCCGCGCTCTACCGCCAGCGCCGGCGCTGGGCGCAGGGGATGGTCGAGGTGCTGCGCATGCACTGGAACGTCGCGTCGAGCGCCCAACCGCGCGCTGATCCCGATCACCGCCCAGGTCGTCGGCGGCGGCGCTGTGGATGGTGCTCGCGACCGGCTGCTCGGCGCGCGGGCTGTTCTCGGTCGCCGACGGGTCGTTGCGCGGCCGACGCCTCGGCCCGAGTGCTCGGGGCCGACTGGTACGGCTGCTCCTGCTGTGGACCATCGGCCTCTTCGGCCTGCAGACCTCGGTGGCGGCCCTGTTCGACGGCGCCTACGTCGCGCGGCGGCTGGAGGGTGTTCCCGCTGTTCGTGATCTTCCCCGTCTACTTCTGGGTGGTCGTCTACCCGAGCTTCATGCTCGGCGCCGCCCGGGGCATGGTCTCGTCTGGTTCGTCGCAGTGGTCGCGGACCGAGCGCTCGCCCGTGCGCGACGCCGTCACCCCGGTGCGCTCCCGGCGGGCCGCTACTCGAGCACGCTGATCGCGAAGGCCAGGGCGAACCCGAGCGTGGTGACCAGCCCCACCTCGCGCCCGGCCTTCTCGAAGGCCTCGGGCATCATCGTGTCGGCCAGCATCGTGATGATCGCCCCGCCCGCGTAGGCCAGCACGAAGGCGAGGGCGCCGCCCGAGGAGCCCTCCAGCAGTCCGAAGCCCGCGAGCGCGGCCAGTCCGCTGGCCAGCGCGACGCCGGTCCACAGGGCGACGATCCGCGAGCGCGTCGTCCCCGACGCGCGCATTCCGCTGCTGGCGGCGATCGCCTCGGGCACGTTTGAGAGGAAGACCGCCGCCACGACCGCGATGCTGACCCCGCCGCCACCGGCCATCTGGGCGCCGATCACGAACGACTCGGGCAGGCCGTCGAGCACGATGCCGAGCGTGATGGCGAGCCCCGACGCCCCGGCGGCCATTCCCTCGGCGCGCTTGCGGTGGTGGGCGCCATGACGCGCGAGCAGCAGGTCGCCCAGGTAGAAGGTGACCGCGCCCGCCGAGAGGCCGAGGGCGACGGCCCAGCCCCCGTCGCTGTTGGCGGCGGCCTCGAGCACCAGCTCGTAGGCCACCGCGCTGATCAGCACGCCGGAGCCGAACCCCATGACGAGGCCGAGCGCCCGGCGGCCGATCGGCAACCCGAACGCCAGCGCCGCTCCGACCAGCAGGGAGGAGGCGCCGAAGAGCCCCCATGCGAATGCCTCGCCCATCGGGGGGCATCTTGGCACCGGTCACGACGGTAGGGTGGCCCGGTCCGCGAATCGACCGGAGGTGCCCGAGATGTCGAGCCTGCGTCTGCCCCGCGGTGGCTGGGTCACCTTCGCCGGCGTCGCCCTGCTGGTGGCGGGGATCCTGAACGTGCTCGACGGCCTCGTCGCGCTCAACCAGGAGGAGATCTACGCCGGCGCCGACCTGATCTTCGGCGACCGCACCGCGCTCGGCACGACCTTCCTGGTGATCGGCGCCGTCGAGATCCTCACCGGCGTGCTCGTGATGAAGGGCCGCGTCTTCGGCCAGTTCCTGGGCGTGATGGTCGCCGGCCTGAACGGCTTCTGGCACTTCCTCTTCATCGGGGCCGACCCCGCCCGCTCGATCCCGATCATGGTGGTCGACGGCCTGATCATCTACGCCCTCTGCGTCCACGGGGACTCGTTCACCGACTGAGCCCGGCGGGTCTCGCCCAGACCGCGGGGACGTCGCCCCCGCCCTCCTCGGCGACCCGTCCGCCGATGCGGACGAACATCGGATGCGGGGCCGGCTTGCCCGCCACCAGCGCCTCGCCCAGGCGCAGGCCGGCGGATTCCGCGATCAGGCTGGGCGGGACGAACGAGAACAGCCCGGTCAGGTGGGCGAGGTCGGCCGACGAGTTCATCCGCATCAGGATGAGGTTGTCGGCCTGGGAGACCACGTTCTCGTGCACCTTCTGGGGGCGCTGGGTGGAAACCAGCAGGTAGAGGCCGAACTTGCGGCCCTCGGCTGCGATGCGGACCGCCATGTCGGTGGCGAGGCGCCCGAGTGCGTCCGCCGGCATCTGGGGGCACACGTTGTGCGCCTCGTCGATGACGATCAGGACAGGCCGGCGATCGCCGCGTCGTCGCCAGAGGCGCTTCAGGGCGGCGGCCGAGACCAGGGTGCGCTCCTCGGCCGACGCGAGGCTGCCGAGGTCGATCACCAGGCACCGCCAGTCGTCGGCGTCCAGGTCGTCGAGCAGCCCCCGCCCTCCGCGGCCGCGGCTCCACACCGCCCAGTCCAGCAGGCCGAGGTTGCGGATCCTCGCCCCGAGGGCGCGCGCCGCGGGCGGTCCTGAGGTCAGCGACCCGAGGAGCTCCTCGAGCGGCCGCCCGGCCGCCTCGCCGGCCACCAGATCGAGCATCGCCCCGTACTCCTCGCGGTCGCGCACCGGATCGAGGCCGGCGGCCGCGGCCTTCAGACGCGCGTCGAGATCGAAGAACCGCAGGTGCAGCGCTCCGTCCGGGCCGGCCCCCGCGCGGCGGACGACGATTCCCGGCGCGAGGGCCGCCCAGCGGGCGGCCGGCCCGGGGGCCGCCCCCTCGCGCACGAGCGGCAGGCGCACGCAGTCCGAGTTGGGGTCGAGGACCACGATGCGCAGGTCGGTCTCGAGCAGGAGTTGCTCGAGGATCACCCCGAGCGAGTACGACTTGCCCGACCCCGACTGCCCGCAGAGGAACGTGTGGCGGTCGAACCCCCCGGCGTCGAGCTCCACCGGCACGCCGGGCGCCCGCAGCGCCTCGCCGATGCGCAGGCGGGCCCGGGGGCGGGCGGTGCGCTCCAGCCGGTCGCCGACCTCGGCGGGCTCGGCCGGTCGCACGGCCGCGTCGTGGAAGGGCTCGGCCTCTCCGATCACGACGCCACTGCCGTTGCCCTGGCTGTACCGCACGCGGGTCGTGTACGAGACCATCCCGGCGCTGCCGGCGATCTGCGGTCCCTCTACGAGCACGATGTCGAAGTCGGCGATCTGCCCGAGCACCGCTCCATGGGCGGTCTCGATCACCACGTAGCCGCCGGTGCGCAGCGGAAGGCCCACGGGTGTCTGGAGGCGGAAGGCGCGACCGTCGAGGGAGGTGGCCAGCGCGGCGACGCCGGCTTCGAGCGTCCGCCGCAGGTCGCGGTGGATCGCGGCCTGGGTCTCGATGTCCTCGGGGTCGACCATCGACGGGCATTATGTCCCTGCGATCAGGCTCGGGCGGGCCGGGCCGGCGAAGCCGCATCGGAGGCGCGCATGACGACCAGGAACGACTACACCGACGAGGAGTGGACGGTCCTGCGCCGTGCCCCGCTGGTCGCGGGGTTCGCGGTCTCGCTGGCCGATCCGGGCGGACCGATCGAGATCACCAAGGAGACGATGGCGGCGCTGAAGGCCGTCGCCGCGCCCCCCGGTGACGAGCCGCTGCTGATCGCCGTCTCCCAGGACGGCATGGCCCAGGCCCAGGCCCACCACAATGTCATGAAGGAGATCGGCCTCAAGGGCGCCACCGCCCGCGAGCAGATCGTCGAGGAGCTGCGGCGGGTCAACGGGATCCTGGCCGCCAAGGCGACGCCCGACGAGGCGGCGAGCTTCCGCGGCTGGCTGGTCCAGGCCGCCGAGGACGCGGCCGCCGCCGCCAAGGAGGGCGGCTTCCTCGGCATCGGCGCGACGCGGATCAGCGAGGGCGAGAAGGCGATGCTGGCTCAGCTCCGCGAGATCCTGGGGGTCGAGCCGGAGTGATCCGGCGGCTCAGCGACCGGGCAGGTCCACCCGCTCGACGGGGACGAACTCGACCCTGACGTCGACCCCCTCGAGGCCCTCCCGGTCGAATGCCTCCCTCAGGCTCGCCGTGTCGGGCACCGGGAGCGGGCCGATCGCCCGCACCTCGACGCCGTCGGGCGTGTCGTCCACGCCCACCACCTCCCAGCCCCGGGCGTCCGCCCAGGCCGTGGCGACATCGGTCACCTGGGCGTCGCGGAGCGTCTCGCCGGCGATCCGCTGCGAGCTCGCCGACAGGGGCAGCGCCAGGGCGACGACCGCGATCACCACGACCGCTGTCGCGGCCCGGTGGTCGAGGCGCCGCCGCGTCTGCACGGGGCGCGCGGTGCTGACCCGGTAGGCGGCCATGACGATCAGCCCGCTCAGGAGGATCGCCCCGACGTTGGTGAGGAACAGCAGCAGGGCGCCGAGCGCCTCGCCACCCACCCCCGCCTCGAGGGTGAGGCCGACCACGGCGAGGGGCGGCACCAGCGAGATGGCGATCGCCACGCCCGGCAGCGTGTCGGACACGTCCGACCGCACCAGCGCGAAGGCCCCCACGACGCCGGTCGCCACCGCGGCCAGCAGGTCGATCAGCCGCGGGTGGACGCGGCCGGCCACCTGGGAGTTGGTTGCGGCGACCACGTCCACCGACACGAGGTTGCCGATGGCCCAGCCGATGGCCACCACCAGTGCGGCGCCGGTGACGACGAGCAGGAGCGAGAGCGCCAGGTTGCGCAGGTCGCCGATGACGACGCTCAGCACGGTGCCGAGGATCGGGGTCATCAGGGGCGCGACGATCATGGCCCCGATGACGGTCGCCGTGGAGTCGGACACCACGCCCGCCGAGGCGATCACCGCGGCGAGGACGAGGAGGATCCAGTAGCGGCTCAACTTGCGGGCCCGGTCCGGCCCGTCGAACAGGAGCCCGCCCGTCATGCGGGTGAGATCTGCGTCGGTGATCGTCGGCATCGGCGTCTCCCCTGCGCGGCCGCGCGGCCGGCGCGGCATCCGGGCCGGCCCTCCGGGGGTCGTCGGCCCTGATCCTCTTCGGCGTGTCCCGGCGATCTCCCCGCTCCCGCTACGGGCGGGTCGAGATGACCAGGTGGTCGGAGGCCTTCCCGGCGTCGATGAGCGCGAGGAAGATCTCGAAGTGGTCAACGTGGTGGTCGGTCGTCTCCTCGACGATCTCCCGGGCGAGCGCGTCACGGTGCTTGGCCAACGCCGCGCCCCAGCGGCCGACCCGCGCGCGGTGGTCGCTGATGTACCCGACGACCTCGTCGAGCGGAGGGGTCAGCTGCGGGAGAAGAACCCCGAGAACGGCCCTCGCGCATCGCCGCTCTCGGTGTCGATGCCCTCGATCGGCGGGACGCGCACCGTGCGCCGGCCGGGTCGTCCGCCCAGTACGAGGCGTCTGAGCGCCACGTTGTCGCCGGCGGTGGTCTCGCGGAGGGCGCCGGCGGGGTTCGCCTCGATCTTCAGGAAGTAGACGCCGTTGCCCAGGCGCGTGATGTCGATCGCCTGGCCGGGCGTGCCCGCGCCGTAGGTGTCGCCGGCGCCGACCTCGAGCACCTCCCGCACCTGCACCGCCGTGGCGTCGCCGCAGGCGGTGGCGAGGAAGGGGTCGCCGGGCCGCGGGTCGGCGTTGGGGACCAGTTGATCGATCTGGTCGGTGGGCGCGAGACACCAGGCCTCCTTCGGGCTCACCGCCGCCGGGCGGTCGCCGGCGCGCACCAGCGAGTACCGCGCGAAATCGCGGAAGTGCCAGTGGTCGTGCTCCTCGCGGTCGTCGTAGTCGAGGATCCCGACGGGAACCGCCGCCACGTCCTCGGCCCCCCGGCGGAAGAACTGGAACGCGTCCATCCTCGGTGCGGCGCCCCGGCGGTAGCCCTCGACGATCAGGGCCCCCGGCCCCGCGTTCCAGACCGTCGCCGAGAACTCCAGCGTGTCGCGGCGACCGGCGGACCCGATCGAGACGTAGTGGGCGGGGAGCGCCGCGAGATTCGGCAGCGCGTCCGCCGGGGGCACCACGCCGCCCGGTGGCGGTGCGGTCCGCGGCACCGGCCGGTAGCGGGGGCGCCGCTCGCGGTGAGCGGGCTCCGGAGCGGCGGGCAGGCTGTCGGGCGGGACCGGCCCGAACACCCCGCCGCCACCGGATTCCGGGGACTCCGTGGCCGGCGGCCTCGGAGCCACGCGGAGCGTGAGCGTGGCAACGCGCTCGCGCGGTCCCATTCCCAGCCACTCGGCCGTCGCGGGCCGTATCCGCACGCGAACCGTGTAGCGGCCCGGCCGCAGACCGGATGTCAGCGCCCCCTCGAGGCCGATCGGGACGCCGTAGTCGGCATCCAGCCCGAGGTGGAGCCCGCGGGCGAACGGGTGGTAGGCGCAGTCTTCCGGAAAGGCGCTCAGCGCCGGGCCGGCGCTTCCCAGACGCACGCGCTCCCGGTTGAGGCAGAGATCGAGCTCCCTTCGCCGCAGCACCCTGCGCGCCGGGTCGAGCACGGTGACCTGCACGGCCCGACCCAGTCCGGCCGGGCCCACCGGCACGCCCTCGGGCATCGCGACGCGCGCTCCGTCGATGACCTGGAGGGCGCTCCAGTCCCTTCCGCCCGCCGCCCGCCGCACCTCGACCTCCGCCGCTCCACCGCGGTTCACGAGATAGACGACGGTGGGGATCGTCCGCACGCTGTCGGCGCTCGGCGCGGTCGAGACGATCTGACTGCGCGTGACCAGCAGCTCCGCGCGCGGAGGGGCGGCGGTGGCCGCGGCCGCTGCCCCGGCCATGACGACGACGCTCGCCAACAGGCCGATGGGGCGCGGGGGCCCGGAGGCCGGGACGGGTCGCATTCCGCCACCCTATCCCCGTCGCAGCTCCCTGCGGCGACTCCTGGACGCGGGCGGGCCTGCCCCCGTCCCCTCCGTGCGGTCAGGCGGCAGACCCCCTGACCGGAGGGTGCCCTCGACACCTTGACGCGGTCCCATGGATGGAGCTTTTGTGAGTATCGGCCGGGGGCCCGCCTCGAGGCCGTTCGGCACGCGGCAGGGGGTTCAGGCCGATCGTGATGACCCCGCGACACATGCTCCGATGGGCTCGGGCGGCCCTCGCCCTGCTGGCGGCGCTCGTGCTGCTGGGCGCACCGGCCACGCTGCGCGCCGACACGGGCCCGGTGCCCACCGAGAACGCCCTGCCGGGCACCCCGGGCTGGTGGGCCCCGACCGCACCCCAGCCGAGCCGCGCCGACCAGTGGACCGGGCACGTCCAGAGCATCGACGGCTGGGTCTGGCCGCTGAGCGCCGCCCCCGGTGAGCAGCTGGAGCTGCACGTGGGCACCGGCGCCGGGGTGCGCTACCGGGTCGAGTTCTACCGTCTGGGCTGGTACGCCGGGGCCGGGGCCCGCCTGCGGGCCTGCCTGCCGGGCTGTGGCTCTGATCAGGCCGGGATCGTCCAGCCCCTGCCCCCGGCCCCCGACCCGGTCACCGGCGAGGTGCGCGCCGGCTGGCCGGTGACCGATCAGCTCACCATCCCGGCCTCCTGGCCCAGCGGCTTCTATGTGGCCGCCCTCAAGATCACCTCGGGCACCGGCACCGGCTCGGTGCGCCGGCTGCCCTTCGTGGTGCGCGCCCCCGATCCCGGGGCATCACGCACCGTGGTGATCGTGCCGGTCAACACCTGGCAGGCCTACAACGGCTGGGGCGGCAACGCCCTCTATGACAACCACAGCGCCGATGGCCAGCGGGCCTCGCACGTCTCCTTCGAGCGCCCCTGGATGGAGGGGGTCGAGCAGTCAACCTGGCGCTATGACGAGTACAACCTGGTGCGCTTCCTCGAGCGCCACGACGTCGATGTCTCCTATGTGACCGACCACGACGTCTCTCTGGATCCGGGGATCCTCGACGGCCACCAGGTCGTGATGACCTCGGGCCATGACGAGTACTGGACCGCCGAGCACTTCGACGCCCTCGAGGCCGCCCGCGACGCCGGCCAGGACCTGGCCTTCATGGGCGCCAACATCGGCTACTGGCAGGTGCGTTATGCCGATGGCGGGCGCACCCTGGTCGGCTACAAGTCCCTCGATGACCCGATCGCCGACCCGGCGCTCAAGACCGCGCGCTTTCGCGACGTCGGCCGGCCCGAGTGCACGCTGCTCGGGGTGCAGTACAACAACACCGGCTGGGCCCTTGGCACCAGCGCCGACCTCGGCGTGGTCGATGCCTCCCTGGATGATCCCTGGTTCGCGGGCACCGGCTTCGGCGCCGGGGACACCATCACCGACACGATGGGCTACGAGTGGGACCAGGTCACCTCCGGCTGTGCCACCGCGCCGCTCACGCGCCTGTTCGCCTGGCAGTCCTCCGGCTGGCCCGGCGCCGACTCGGTGCGCTACACCGCCCCATCGGGCGCCAAGGTCTTCGCCGCCGCCTCACTCCAGTTCTCATGGGGCCTGGACGGCTGGCGCTACAACGCGCCCGCCGCCTCACCCGATGCGCGCCTCGAGGCCTTCACGCTCAACATGCTCGCCGACATGGGCGGCCTCCGCGACCGGCCCGTTCCCTCGGTGACGGTGAGCCCGAAGGCGGCCGACCTCCTCACCGGGGCCACCCAGCAGTTCACCGCCGGCCTTCAGAACGCCGGCGGAGCCCTCGAGTGGAGCGTCGACGGCATCGCCGGTGGCAACGCGAGCGTGGGCACCATCAGCGCGAGCGGCCTCTACACGGCGCCCGGCGCCGCGCCGGCCGGAGGCAGAGTGAGCGTGCGCGCCACCCACCTGGCCAGCGGCGCCCACGGCGGCGCCACCGTCGGCGTCGCCGCGGGTCCGCAGGGCCCGGTGGTGACCCCCGTGGGCGCCGTACCCGTCCCGCCTCTCGCGTCCCCGCCGCCCGCGCGGGCGGCGTCGGCCAGGCCGCTGAGGCTGACGATCTCCGGTTCCAGGACCGTGAGGCGCGGCGGGCGGGCCCGCTTCGTCTACCGCGTCAGGAACGCCACGACGGCCCCGGTCGCGGGCGTGGTCATCGTCAACACCCTTCCCAGGGGCATGCGCATCGACGGACGATCCCGAGCGGCGAACCGCAGGGTGAAGAGGACGGCCCTCCGCTTCACCGGCGCCGGGCGTCGCGCGACCTTCCGGATCGGCGCGATCGGTGCGGGCGAGACCGTCGTGGCGTGGATCAGCGCGAAGGCCTCTCGCAGGGCCGCCAGGGGCGGGCGGATCAACACCCTCGAGGCCTTCCGGGACACGCGCACACCGGTCGCCCTGGTCACGCGAGCGATCACCTGGCGCTCGCGCGCCAGGTGATCGCAGCGCCGGCCGCCTCGATCACCCGCTGATCCGGCGTGAGGGCCGCCTCGCCTCCCGCGGGCGGCGGCCGGGGAGCCGATCCCGGTGTTCAGCGGTGCGGTTCGCGGGAGGGCGCCGGCACCCCCGGTGGTGACAGGCTTGCACCGGCCCCGTCCGCCCAACGGAGGAGAGACCTGTGCGAGCCACCGTCTTCCACGGCGCCCGCGATGTGCGCATCGAGGAGGTCCCCGACGCCACCCTGCGCGAGCCGACCGACGCGCTGGTGCGCGTCACCCACGCGTGCATCTGCGGCAGCGACCTCTGGCCCTACCGCGGCGAGCTGCTGATCTACGGCGAGAAGGGCCGGATGGGGCACGAGTTCATGGGCGTCGTGGAGGCCGTCGGGGCCGAGGTGCGCACGCTGAAGCCGGGTGATCGCGGTGATCGCTCCGTTCGCGTTCTCGGACGGGGTCTGCGAGTACTGCAGCGCCGGCCTCCACACCTCCTGCGTGCAGGGCGGCTACTGGGGTGCGGCCAACGACGGCGGCCAGGGCGAGGCGGTGCGCGCGCCGCTCGCCGACGGCACCCTGGTGAGGCTGCCCGACGAGGTCGACCTCTCCGATACGCGCCTCGCCACGGCGCTCGCGACGCTCACCGACGTCTGCGGCACCGGCCACCACGCCGCCGTGAGCTCGGGGATCGGACCCGGCGGGACCGCCGTGGTCGTCGGCGACGGCGCGGTGGGCCTGTGCGGCGTGCTCGCCGCGGCGCGCCTCGGGGCGGACCGCATCATCATCATGGGCCGCCACGACGCGCGGCTCGACGTGGCCCGCCGCTTCGGCGCCACCGACGAGGTGCGCGAGCGCGGCGAGGAGGGGATCGCCCGGGTGCGCGAGCTGACCGGCGGCGGCGCGCCGCACGTCCTCGAGTGCGTCGGCACCCCGCAGGCCACTCGAGACCGCGATCGCCGTCTGCCGGCCGCGGGGGACCGTCGGCCACGTCGGGGTGCCGGCCGAGCCGATCGGGCTGATGGACGTCTACAACCGCAACATCACCCTGCGGGGCGGCGTCGCGCCGGTGCGGGCCTACATCCCCGATCTGCTCGAGGACGTCCTGTCAGGGCGGATCGACCCCTCGCCGGTGCTCGACATGACCGTCTCGCTCGACCAGGTGCCCGAGGGCTACGCCGCGATGGACGAGCGCCGGGCGATCAAGACCCTCGTGACCGTGTCGTGAGCGGCGCCGGCCCCGGCCGGGTCAGGGCCCCGGCGGTGGCGCGGGGGCGCTGACGGCCGGCCACTCCGCCTTCACGAGGAGCATGCCGCGGGCCTGGAACCAGGAAGCCGCCAGGGGGCCGGTGAGGTACTTCACGAAGGCCGCGGTGATCGGGACCACACCCGCGCGCAGGCCGAGGCGCCTCAGCGTGACGTACGAGATCGCATAGGCGTCGCGGTGCGTCAGGGCGCGCACCGATGCGTCGGTCGGCGCCGCCCCGCCCACGGGGACCGCGCAGGTGGTCGCCGCGAACGCGCGCGCCCGGGACCAGCTCGTGACGGCCGCGATCGCGAGGTCTCCGGACGCGGCCTCGGAGAGGCCGCCGTCGGATGCGACCTGCGTCTTCCTCAGCGCCGTCGGGGGCGCTCCGAAACGCGGCTCCGCCGACCGCTCGATCCCGTTGCCGGCGCGGCGGAGGGTGATCGCGTCACCGCTCGCGGGCACGGGGACGCCCGCCGCCGACCATGTGAGGATGCGGCCGGCGGCGATCCCGCGCGCCGCCGGGCGGGAGACCCCCGATGCGCACGCCGGGTGGCCGATCGCGACCGCCAGCACGTCGGCATCGCGGCCGATGTCCGCACGCACCACCAGGTGGCGCCGCTCCGCCGCGCTGAGCGGGCGGTCGAGGAAGACGCCCTCCAGGCCGGGGAAGCGCCTGTTGCGGATCATGTTGCGCAGGTAGATGCCGGCGGAGGGGCCCACGACCGCGGATGCGTTGGAGAAGACGAACCGGTGCGTCCGCCCGCCGACCCGGACCGTGATCGGCACGACCGGCCGGCCCGCGGGATGGATCGCGAAGGTGGTCGGCGTGAACCCGATGAGGTGGTTGACCCGGCTCGGGATCACGGAGTTGAAGAACGTGCTCTCGACCTGCTGACCCGTCGCCACCGCCGGCGCGATCAGCAGTCCGGCGAGGGCGATGGCGATGGCGGACCGGCGCATCGGACGACCCAACCAGCACCCGGCCGCCGCGGTCAAGCGGGCCCACCCGGCCGCCCGCTCCCGCCGCTCAGCTCCGCGATGAGCCGCGCCGCCTGGAACGTCAGGTGGTCGCGCTCGGGGAGGGTGGACGCGGCGGCGGCCGCGTCGGCGTAGAGGCGAGCCGCCGCCGCGGCGTCCCCGCCGCGCTCGTGCAGGTACGCAGCGGCGGCCGAGTGGCGCGGCAGCGCGGGGTCGAGCTCGGCCAGGGCGGCGAGACCCGCCCGGGCGCCATCGGCCTCCCCCACGGCGACGGCGCGGTTCAGCCGGGCGATCGGGCTGTCCGTGAGCCGGACGAGCTCGTCGTACCACTCCACGATCTGGACCCAGTCGGTCTCCTCCGCGCGCGGCGCGTCGGCGTGCAGAGCGGCGATCGCCGCCTGCGCCTGGAACTCGCCGAGGCGATCGCGGACCAGGGCCCGCTGGAGGATCGCCACGCCCTCGGCGATGAGCGCCGTGTCCCAGCGTCCCCGGTCCTGCTCGGCGAGCGTGACGAGGCTGCCGTCCGCGCGGGTGCGCGCGGGGCGGCGCGCGTGGTGCAGCAGCATCAGGGCGAGAAGGCCGGCGACCTCGGGCTCGTCGATACGGGCGTGCAGCTCCCGCGTCAGGCGGATCGCCTCGGCGGCGAGGTCAACGTCGCCGGAGTAGCCCTCGTTGAAGATGAGGTAGAGGACGCGCGCGACGGTGCGCGCGTCGCCCGGCGCGTCGAACCCGACGTCGGCGATGGTGCCCTTGGCGCGGCTGATCCGCTGGGCCATCGTCGCCTCCGGTACCAGGTAGGCGTCGGCGATCTGGCGCGTGGTCAGGCCTCCGAGGGCGCGAAGGGTCAACGCCACAGCCGAGGCCGGCGTCAGGGACGGATGCGCGCAGAGGAAGTAGAGCTGCAGCGTGTCGTCGACATCGGCGACCGGGCCGGGCGCGGGCTCGGCGGCGACGCGCTCCTCCCGCGCCCGGCGTGACGCGTCGGCTCGTCCGGCGTCGACGAACTTCCGCCACGCGACGGTGACGAGCCAGGCCCTCGGGTCCTCCGGCGCGCCCTCCGGCCACCTGCGCAGCGCCTCGATCAGGCTCTCCTGGACGGCGTCCTCGGCCGCCGCGAAGTCGGCTCCGCGACGGACGAGGACGCCGATGACGGCGGGCACGAGCGACGGCAGGGCCGCGTCGTCCATCGCCGGCACACCGGGGGTCATTCCGTGACCGTGGGTGGTGCGGTCATGAACGGCCGGACCTCGAGCCACTCGTGGATCGGCCGTCCGCCGGCGCCGGGCGCGGCCGAAAGCTCGCCCGCCAGCGCGACGGCGCGCTCGTACGACTCCACGTCGATGATCATCCAGCCCGCGATCAGGTCCTTCGTCTCGGCGAACGGGCCGTCGGTCACCGGCGGGCGCCCCTCGCCGTCGTAGCGGACCCACGCGCCCTCCGGCGCGAGCGCCTGCCCGTCGACGTACTCGCCGGTGCCCTCCAGTCGCGCCGCGAAGTCGCGCATGAACTGGATGTGGTCCGAGATCTCCTCGGGCGTCCAGCGGTCCATCGGCACGTCGTTCACCGCGGCCGGGGCGCCGCGGTAGTGCTTGAGCAGCAGGTACTTGGCCATCGTCTGCCTCCTGTCGGTCCGGGGCCATCATGGCCCGGTTTCGTCGAGGAGACGTAGCCGAGCTCGGTTCCTCGACATCGGCGGGCCGACCCGCACCGATCGCAGGTCGCCGGACGACGCCCCGGCGGTGCATGCCCTCACGGGACTCGAACCCGGGTGGTGGGTCAGCCCAGCGCGCCGCCCAGGGAGTCACCCGCCGCGCCGCGTCGAGCGCCCCTGCGGTCTGGAGGACCGTCCTCGCGTCGATGACCAGCTTCGTTCGTCCGCCGTCGGGAGAGCCGAGATCGACAACGGCGTCGATCGCTCCGCCATCCGTCCGCACCTCCTCCCGGCCGCACCGTGCCGCTCCAGGGCTCCGAGCGCCTGCCCTGCCGCAAGCGGCCCGTTCGTACCCGCCGCGGACGACCTCCAGCCCCGTCATGGGGGATTGCCGATGGGTCCGTCGGTCACATACTGTCGCTTCCGTGAGCGCGCCCCGACGACACGGACTGCTCGGGGCGGCGCTGCTGGCCCTCTCCGCGGTCGCGTGCGCCGCGAGCCTCCTCGCGCCGCGGGCGGAGGCGGCTCCCGGAGGCGACGCGACCCCCACGTACATGCGACTCGTGGCGGAGCCCGGTGTTCCCGCCGAGGTGTCGGCGATGTGCCCCGCCGGGCGACGGGCGACGGGCGGTGGCTTCTCGGTCATCGACGGCCTCCTGCTCCTCGGCGGGCTGTCCGCGTCGGTCGACGTCCAGGCCAGCGGACCCGTCGATGAGACGGGGCAACCCGAGAACACACTGCCGGGGGATGTGGCCCGCGGGTGGTACGTGCGGCTCGCCGGGTCGCCCTCGGGCTTCAGGGACTACCTCGTGACGGTCCTCTGCTCGGCCTCCTCGGACGCCGTGGTGCGCGACGCAGCGCTGGCGGTACCGGCCGGCGGCACCGGGAGCGCGTCCGTCGCCTGCCCTGGGGGGAGGGCCACGGGCGGTGGCGTGCTGCCCGTGGGCGCGTCGGCCGGCGCGGTGGTGCGGACGACCCAGCCACTCGACGCCGGCGGGGTCCCGGCCTCGACGGCCGCCGGCGCCGCCTCCCGCGGCTGGTTCGCCGCCGTGGGCGCCGCCGCGCCCCTCACCTACCGGGTCGTCGCCCTGTGCTCGGCGACGTCCGACGTGACCATCAACACGGCCGTCCTCCCGGGGCTGGCGGGGGAGAACTCCCGCACGGGGCGCGCGTGCGACGACGAGTCCCGCACCACGGGGGGCGGACTGGGCGCGGCCTCCCCGGCCTCCATCACGTTGCGCTACGCCGGGCCCGCCGGAATCGACGCCCCCGATCCGTTCTCGGACTTCTGGGAGGTCGAGATCACCAGCGCGACGGACCAGATCGCGACGGGCTACGTCGTGTGTGCGACCTTCGACCCGACTCCGCCGGCAGCGGGCCCCGGTCCCCCGGCCCCCGCCGCGCCGGGCGGCGCCGGCGGGCCGGGAGCAGGAGCCCCGCCGGCCGCGACCGGTGGGGGTGCTGTGGCGCGGTGCGCGGGCGTGACCGCCACGAAGGTGGGCACCGCCCGTGCCGACACGATCCGTGGAACGGCTGGTCGGGACGTGATCGTGGCCCTGGGCGGCGACGATGTGGTGACGGGCCGGGGCGGCAACGACCTCATCTGCCTCGGCGCCGGGGACGACCGGGCCGACGGGGGCGCAGGAGCCGACCGCATCCTGGGCGAGGCCGGAGCCGACCGGATCGCCGGAGGGGCGGGCGCCGACCACCTGACGGGTGGCGTGGGGCGGGACGTGCTGGCGGGCGGCCTCGGGGCCGACCGCCTGGCCGGCGGCGGCGGGGTTGACGTACTGCGCGGCGGCGCCGGACGGAACGCGCTGGTCCAGTAGGAGGGCGGGCCAGCGGGGCTCCGCTCCGACAGCCATGCCCCCAACGGGATTCGAACCCGTGCCGCCGCCTTGAAAGGGCGGTGTCCTGGGCCGCTAGACGATGGGGGCCAGGGAAGGGAAGTAGACCAGAAGAAGGGCCCGGGATGGCTGGAGAAAGCCGTCCCGGGCCCCGGTGGCAGAAGAGGTTTGGCTCAGGGGCTTGTCGGATCCCCGTCGCTGCAGCTGCGCGTCTGGGGCAAGCCCCTAGCTACTGCCACCTCTACAGTCACTATGCAATAGGACCACCTCCCTTCCGTAGTACGCGGGATGGTAGACGGCCCGGCGGACGACGACCAGAGGTGCGGTTGACGGTGTTTCGCGGCGACGTGGCGGGCGCCGTGACCGGGCGCGCGGGGGCGGTCTGCTGCCAGAGTGCGACGGGTCATGCGGCCCGGTCCCGGGCCACCCACGCGAAAGGACTCCTCCATGCCGAAGGCCGTCTGGAACGGCGCCGTCATCGCCGAGAGCAACGACACGGTGATGGTCGAGGGCAACCACTACTTCCCGCTGTCCTCCGTCAACCGCGCGCTGATCGCCGACAGCCCGACGACCAGCGTCTGCCCCTGGAAGGGCACTGCCAGCTACTACGACGTCGTCGTGGACGGCGAGACCAACGGCGGGGCGGCCTGGTACTACCCGTCCCCGAAGCCGGAGGCGGCGCAGATCACGGACCGGGTGGCGTTCTGGAAGGGCGTCACGGTCGAGTCGTAGGCGCCGGCAGGTGGCGTCGACGTTCGACCTGATCGTGATCGGTGCCGGCATGGCCGGCATCAACGCGGCCGCGCGCGCCGTCGGAGGCCGAGGCGAGCGTGGTGGTGATCGAGCGCGACCGGGTGGGCGGCACCTGCCCGATACGCGGCTGCATCCCGAGCAAGGCGCTCATCCGCAGCGCCGAGATCGCCCACGAGGTGCGCGGCTGCGGCCGCGTACGGCGTGGCCGTGGACGGGTTCTCGGTCGACATGGGCGCGGTGGCCGACCGCGTGCAGGGGATCATCGACAAGGGCGCGGACGGGCGCGCGGGCGTACCTCGAGTCGCTCCCGGGACTGCGCCTGGTGATGGGCGAGGCGCGGTTCGAGGAGCCCGGCGTTGTGTCGGTGGGCGGCGAGCGCATCAGTGCGCCGCGCGTGCTGGTCGCCACGGGCGCGGCTCCGGCGGCTCCCCCGATCCCGGGCCTCGCGCAGACCCCGCACTTCACCAGCACCGACGCCCTGGCGCTGCGCGAGGTGCCCGGCCGGCTGCTGGTGATCGGCGCCGGGCCGATCGGCCTCGAGCTGGGGCAGGCGCTCTCGCGTCTGGGCTCGCGGGTGACGCTGATCGACGTCGCGCCGCGGCTGCTGATGCAGGCCGACCCGGAGGCCGGCGAGGCCCTCGCGGGGCTCCTCGGCGAGGAGGGGATCGAGCTGGTGATGGACGCGCGCATCGAGCGCGTGGGCTCGCGCCCCGGCGGCGGCCCGCGGATCACGGTGACCTGGCAGGGGGCGACGCGCGAGCTCGACGGTGACGCGATCCTGCTCGGGCGCCGGGCGCGGCCCCCGACCTGGAGGCGCTGCGGCCCGAGGGGCCGGGATCGAGGCGAGCCGCAAGGGCATCCCGGTGGATGCCCGGCTGCGAGACCTCGCAGCCCGGCCACTTCGCCGCCGGCGACGTTCTCGGGCCGCCCTACGGCGCGTTCACGCACACCGCCCGGCAGCTCGGCCGCGACGCCGCCGACAACGCCCTCGGCATCGACCCGCACGACGCGAACCCGGACATCGGGCCCGCTGGGCGGTCTTCACCGACCCCGAGTTCGCGATGGTCGGGATGACCGAGCAGAGGGCGCGCGAGGCCGGTCACGACGTCGGCGTCGGCACCTCTCGGCTTCTCGGGCGGCAAGGCCCGCGCCTGGGGGCAGGAGCGCGGCCTGGTGAAGGCCGTGGTCGACCGCGCGGCCGGCCGCATCCTCGGGCGCGCAGGTCCTCGGCTACCACGCCGCCGACCTGATCCACCCGGTCGTCGTGGCGATGCGTGCCGGCGACCCCGATGCCCTGCTCGGCGCGTACCACGTGCACCCGACCCTCGGCGAGACGGTGCAGGGCGCGGTGAGCGCGGCCTTCTCGGGCTAGGCGGCCCTCATCCGGTCGCGTTGTGGCGCGTGCGGGCGATGCGCGCCACGTAGCGGCGGCGCAGGGGGCCGGGCAGCCAGCGGCCGATCGTCTTCATCGCCAGCGACATCCGCCGCGGGAAGGCGATCTCCGGGTCGCCGGCCTCCAGGCCGTCGGCGATGATCCGCGCCGCCTCGGGCGCCTCGATCACGAACGGCATCTCGAAGTCGTTCTGCTCGGTGAGGTCGGTCGTGCACGAAGCCCGGGCGCGACCACCGTCACCGCGACGCCCGAGCGCTCGCCGGCCAGGTCGGCGCGCAGGCTGTCGCACATGCTGATCAGGAACGCCTTGCTGGCGCCGTAGGCGCTCGCCATCGGCAGCGCGGCGAAGCCGGTGACGCTGGCCACCACGGCGATCCGCCCGCGAGCGCCGCGCCCGCATGCCCGGCAGCACGGCCTCGATGCAGTTGACCGTCCCCATGATGTTGACCTCGACGTGGGGCCGGAAGAGCGTCGGCCGAGAAGTCCTCGGGGAGGACCGGCGTGTAGGTGCCCGCGTTCAGGAGCGCGATGTCGATCGCCCCGTGGGCGGCCGTGATGCCGCTCCACCACCCGCGCGATCGCCGTCGTGGTCGGTGATGTCGCCGGCGGCGGCGGAGATGTCGGGCGCGCGCGCCGCGAGCGCGTCCAGGGCGTCGGCCCGGCGGGCGGTGACGACCACCCGCGCACCGCGGCGCGCGAGCTCGAGCGCCACCTCGGCGCCGATGCCCGAGGACGCTCCCGTGATCCAGACGAGCTTGCCGTTCAGCGACATCGGTTGCTCTCCCTCATCGGTTCTCAGAAGGTCATGCGGGCGCTGGGCTCGCGGGGCAGGCGGTCGTTGAACGGGCGGGTCAGCACCAGCTGGTAGTCGTGCAGCGCGCGGGTGCGGAAGCCCGCCTCGCAGAAGGCCAGGTAGAAGTCCCAGGTGCGGATGAAGCGCTCGTCGTAGCCGAGGGCCAGCACCTCGGCCCGGTTCGCCAGGAAGCGCTCGCGCCACTGGCGCAGGGTCTCGGCGTAGTGGTAGCCGATGTTCTCCACCCCGTGCACGATCAGCCCGGACGAGCGGGTCATGGCCGTGGTGACGGCCTCCAGCGAGGGGATCAGCGCCCCGGGGAAGACGTACTCGCGGATCCAGTCGTGGCCGCGGCGGTAGCGCTCGTAGGTCTGGTCGGGAACGGCGATCGTCTGGATGCAGGCGATCCCGCCCGGCGCGAGCAGGTGGTCGCAGGCCCGGAAGAACACCGGCAGCTCGCGGTGGCCGATCGCCTCGAGCATCTCGATCGAGGCGATGTGCGTGAACCGTCCCTCCATCTCGCGGTAGTCGCGCAGGAGGATCTCGATGCGGTCGCCGAGCCCGGCCTGCGCGATCCGCTCGCGCGCGAGCGCCGCCTGCTCCTCGGAGAGCGTCAGGCCGGTGACGCGCGCCCCCCACTCGCGGGCGGCGTGCAGCGCGAAGCCGCCCCAGCCGCAGCCGATCTCCAGCACGTGCGAGTCGGGGCCGAGGCCGAGCTTGTCGCAGATGCGCCGGTACTTGGCCTCCTGGGCCTCCTGCAGCGACATCCCCGGGTGCTCGAAGAAGGCGCACGAGTAGGTCCAGGAGGGGTCGAGGAAGAGCCCGTAGAGGTCGTTGCCGAGGTCGTAGTGGTACTGGATGTCGCGCTTGGCGCCGGGCAGGTCGGAGCGCGGGGGCAGGTGGGGGCGCCGCCGCTGGAGCTCCATCCACGCCGACCAGGGCGGGCGCCGGCGCGCCCACTCGCCCGAGAGGGCGAGCGTCTCGAGCAGCCCGACCAGGTCGTCGGTGCGCCAGTCGCCGGCGACGTACGACTCGCCGATCGGCCAGGCGTCCGCGCGTGGCCAGGCGCCGCCACAGGTTCTTCGAGTTCACCGTGACCGAGATGTCGGGCCCGGTCGCCGGATCGCCGCCGCGGCGCACCGTGCCGTCGGGCAGGCGCACCGAGATGCGCCCGCGCACCGGGTGGGCGAGCCCCCAGAGGCCGAGCCGTCGCGCGCGCCGGCAACGGCGATCGCCGAGCCGGCGGCAGCGGCCGCAGCGCCGAGCGCCCCGGCGCGGGGGTGGCGGCGGGCGCCGGCGCCTCGAGCGTCGCGACCCGGCCGCCGGGCGGCGCCGGGGCCGTGGTGGTCCGCGAGCCCTCCCCGGGGGAGAACCGCGGCTTGCGATGGAAGGGCACCTTCTTCATTGCGAGCTTCACCGCCTGCCAGTGGATGAGGCCGGTCACCTGCTGGGACATCAAGGGGTACCGCGTCAGCGCGCGGGCGAGCGCGGCGTTGGTGAGCGGCCGGCGCACGCCGGTCAGCTCGGCCCAGAACGGCCGCTGGTCGCCCTCGATGATCCCCACCCCCGCGTGGACCTTCTCCCCGGGCTCGGTGAAGGAGAAACGGTAGGTCTGGTCCATGCCGAAGAACGGGGAGACGTGCATGAGCTTGGGGTGCTCGTACACCCGCCGCGCGCCGTCCTTGACCTGGTTCTCGGCGGTCAGCAGGTAGGGGTGGCGCTCGCCGAAGGTGTTGCCCACCTCGGCCACGATCGCCGCGAGCTCGCCGTCGGCCCGGTAGCAGTAGAAGTAGCTGACCGGGTTGAAGACGTAGCCCAGCAGGCGCAGGTTGGTGAGCAGCGTCACCCGGCCGCCGGGGCCGAGGTCGACGCCCCGCTCGGCGAGGAAGGCGAGGATGTTCTCCTTCACCGGCCGCGCGGGGTCGCCCAGGTGGTCGCCGTCGCGGAACGAGACGACGTTGCGCCGGTTGTAGCCGAACAGGCGGATGCGCCGGTCGAGCTCGGGCAGCTCGTCGAGGTCGAGCCCGTAGAAGCAGACCGGGTAGCGGAAGATGTTGCGCGTGGGCACGCGTGCGCGCGTGCATCAGCGTGCCCTCGTAGAGCGACGACCTCACCAGGGTGCCCCCAGTGCCGCGGCCGCCCGCAGCCCGGACGCGAGCCCGTCCTCGTGGAAGCCGACGCCGTGGTACGCGCCGCAGAACCAGGTGCGCCGGCGCCCGCCGAGGGAGGGCAGGCGCTCCTGCGCCGCCAGCGACTCGAAGGTGTAGAGCGGGTGGGCGTACTCGACCCGGTGGAGGACCCGGTCCTCGGCGATGCGCTCGTCGCGGTTCAGCGTGACGCAGTAGTGCTCGGGGCCGTCGATCGCCTGGAGCTTGTTGAGGTAGTAGGTGACGCTCGGCAGCGCCGAGGGCCGCGCGAGGTCGTCGATCAGGTAGTTCCACGAGCCGCGCGAGGCGGGCCGGCGTGGCAGCAGGCTCTCATCGGTGTGGAGCACCGTGCTGTTGAGCGTGGTGCGGAAGGCGCCGAGCACGGCCCGCTCGTGCTCGTCGGCGTCGGTGAGCATCGCGAGGGCCTGGGGGGCGTGGGCGGCCATCACCACGGCGTCGAAGCGGCGCGCGCGGTCGTCGGAGGTGCGCACCTCCACGCCGTCGGCGTCGCGGGTGATCGCGCGCACCTCGGCGCCCAGGTGGAGCCGCTCCCCGAGGGGTGCCGTGATCGCGTCGACGTAGGAGCGGCTGCCCCCGGTGACCGTGCGCCACTGGTGGCGCCGGAAGCCGAGCAGGCCGTGGTTGCGGAAGAAGCGGACCGCGTACGACGCCGGGAAGGCCAGGGTCTGCTCGGGGGCGGTCGACCACAACGCGGACGCGAACGGCACCAGATAGAGGTCACGGAAGCGCCGGGAGTAGCCCTCGACCGTGACGTAGTCGTCGAGGGTGGATGCGGCGTGGCGTTCCTCGAGGGCGTTGTGTCCCGTCCGCAGGAAGCGGATCACCTCGCGGAAGAGGGCGAGCACGGTGGGGTTGGCGAGCGTGCGCGGCTGCGACCACAGCCGCACCGCCGAGTACTCGAGCCCCGCCGACGGGCAGCTGACCGCGAACGACATGTCCGAGTCCTGGACGCGCACGCCGAGCTCACGGAAGAGCCTGCTGAGCAGGGGATAGTTGGGCTCGTTGTGGACCAGGAAGCCGGTGTCGAGGTGCAGTTCGCCGCCACCGGGCCGCGGGACGGTGACCGTGTTGGCGTGCCCGCCGGCCCGCGTGTCGCGCTCGAACACCTCGACCTCGTGGACCCGCGAGAGGGCGTGGGCGGCCCCGAGCCCCGAGATGCCGGCGCCGATGACGGCCACTCTCACGGCCGGGCTCCGGTACGGGTGGCATGTCCGGTCGGCATCGCATCCGTATACGGTCCTGACACGTAGACGGATGAGGGGACCCGGACTCCGGCCTCCCGACTACCCTGTCGCCGAATGAGAGACGGGTCCACGTGAACCAGCCAACGGCCGTCGGGCCGCCGGTCGCCACCGTCCGGGCCAGCACCAGCATCCCGAGCCGGATCATCACCCTGATCGCCGTGATCGTGCCGCCCCTGGGCGTGCTGTCGGCGATGGGGATCCTGTGGGGTGTCGCCGTGCGCCCGGTCGATGTGGCGATGCTCGTCGTGCTCTACACCGCGTGCGGCCTGGGGATCACGGTGGGCTTCCACCGGCTCTTCTCCCACAAGGCCTTCAAGACCACGCCGGTCCTGCGCGCGACGTTCGCGATCCTCGGCTCGATGACCCTCCAGGGGCCCGTGACCCAGTGGGTCACCGACCATCGCAAGCACCACGCGCTCTCCGACCGCCCGGGCGATCCGCACTCGCCCCACGCCGGCAAGCGCGAGGGCCTGTTCGGCGGCCTCGGCGGCTTCTTCCACGCCCACATGGGCTGGCTCGTGACCACCAAGGGCATGGAGCGCGGGCGCCGCTACGGGCGCGACCTCTACGACGAGCCGCTCATCCGGCGCATCGACCGGCTCTACCTGATGTGGGTGGCGCTGACCCTCGCCATCCCCTTCGCCATCGGATACGCGGTCGACCCGACCCTGCGCGGCGGGATGACCGGCCTGGTCTGGGGCGGCCTGGTGCGGATCTTCCTGTTCCACCACATGACCTGGTCGGTCAACTCGGTCTGCCACACCTTCGGCCGGCGCCCCTACGAGACCGACGACGAGAGCCGCAACAACTGGATCGTCGCGCTGCCCACCTTCGGCGAGGGGTGGCACAACAACCATCATGCCTTCCCGGGCTCGGCGATCCACGGCCTCGGCCGCCGCCAGGTGGACATGAGCTGGTGGACGATCCGCGGGCTCGAGAAGCTCGGCCTCGCGTGGGACGTCAAGGTCCCCGGCGCCGAGCGGCTCGCCCGCCGCACGGCTCAGGCGCCCTCCTCGGCCTGAAAGCGCGCCAGCTCCCCCGCCACGAGCCGCGCCCACGTGTGCGCGCGGGGCAGGGGGAGCGGCCGTCCGCCGCGCCAGCGGACGGCGATCGGATGGACCGCGCCGCGGATGAGCGAGTAGCTCGTCTCGATCCCCGCGGCCGCCACGCGGTCGAGGCCCGCCCGCGAGCTGCGGGGGCTGACGCCCGGGACGCCCGGAAGGCCGCCGTCGAGGGAGCCGTGGATGACCGACATGCGCTTGCCGGTGAGCGTGCGGACGTCCATCCGCGGGGGGATCCAGGGGGCGAGGCCCACGACGGCGCTCACGCTGGGGTGGCCGGCGCAGCCGATCGAGACCGCACCCCCCATGGAGAAGCCGATCATCAGGGTGCGGCGCCCGCCGGGGTCGCGCACGGCGTCGAGCGCCGCCTCGGCGTCCTCGATGCACTGGTCGAGCACCTTCCACGACTTCACGCGGTAGCGCACCTCGTGGAAGGCCAGCGCCGGGAACCGGGGCGCGAGGGTCTGCACCAGCCACTCCAGCGAGCCGCTCCAGTCGCCGGGCGCGAGCCGGCCGGTGCCGCCGTTGACGCACAGCACCGGGATGCCGTCGCGTGGGCCGGTGCGGCGCATCGCCGCACCGGTCGACAACGCCGTGCTCACGGCCTGCGGCCGAGCAGCCCGAGGGCCCCGAAGGCGGCGAAGCCGGCCGTCATGGCCAGCACCCGCGGGTTGCCCCGCCCGTGCCGGGCAGCGTCGGTGAGGTCGAACACGCTGCGTGCCGCGATGGCCCCGCGCGCGTCGCCCGGGAGCACGAGCGCGAGGGCGTTCACCAGGTCGCGGGCCCCGAGGGCGCGGATCTCGGTCTCATCGACCCCGATGATCTCGGCCATCCGCGCCGTGCGCCCGAAGGCCAGGACCACCCACCAGGCGCAGACCAGGGCGAGCATGCGTGCCCAGGAGCGCTGCGAGAACGGGAGCATCAGATCAGGATACGGTCCTGCTGTCGATGCGGACTACGATCGGTCAACTACCACCGGGGTGCCGGCCCGGGCGTAGCGCGCGGCAACCGCGAGCGCCGGCTCGGAGAGGATCACGCACCCGTAGCTGGAGGGCGTGCCCACCCGCCACGAGCGCCCGCTGCCCGCGCCGTGGATGGCCACCAGGGCGTCGCCGCCCATGAAGCGGCGCAGCGTGGGCGAGTGGGCCGTCAGCGTCAGGGTGAAGGCCCCGTAAACGCCGCGCCACTCCGGGAGGGTCGGCACCGGGTCCTGGATGGCGAAGCGGCCCACGGGGGTGGGCGTGCCGGGGCGGCCGATACCCGCCGGCCAGGCTGCCAGGCGACGTGCGCCCCGCCAGATCTCGAGCCGGCGCGAGCCCAGGTGGACCTCGAAGCGGACCCGGGTGGTGCTGAGGCGCAGGTGGTCGGCCGGCACCCAGCCGTTCGATTCATTGGGCCGCACGGGCAGCTGCACCCGCACCCATCGGCGCCCGCGTGCGTCGCGGTGGTGCCCGGTGACCATCAGGCGCTGGGCCGCGCCCGACCAGGTCGTCGCCCCGCTCAGCCGCAGGAGCGGCTTCGCCCCCGCCCGCGGCGCGCCGAGCGCGGTGGCCGGCACGACGACCCGGGCCGTGGCCACCGGCCGCTCTCGCTCGTCGGCCACGGCGACGGCGCCCGCCGCCGTCGGCGCGAGGGGGAGCGCGCAGGCCGCCGCCGCGCCCGCGAGGGCACCGAAACTCCAAAAGCTCCACATACATAGTGGGTCGTCCGGCGCCGCCCGACACTTGAGCGAGGTTTCTCTAGTAGGGGCGCTCCCGAGGCCCCCTCGCGCCGATGGGAAGGGCGTCAGCGCAGCGACCGTCGAGCTTCCGAACCTGGAGAACGCCGTGGAATGGACCTCCGCCGTCATCGCCGGACCGTCGGGGGGCGTCGAGGCGGGGACGCTGCTCGGAATCGGGGACGCGGGTGCGGCGGGGCTGGCGGGAGCCGGGGCGGTGGCGCTCGAGCGCCCGGGCGGCCGGGTGGAGCTGCGGGCGGCGCGGGACGGCGCCCCCGCACTCGAGGACGGGCGGGTCGTGGTGGCGGGCGTCCACTGCCTGGAGGGCAACATCGACCGCATGCTGGGCAACCGCGCCGTGCGCGGGGCGCTGCGGATCGGCGGTCACGTCTCGCCCGGGGGCGCGCTGGCCGCGACCGGCTCGATCCGTGTGGCGGGGAGCATCGACCGCTCGTCCCTGCGGGCGGGCGCGGAGCTCCACATCGAGGGCCGGGCGACGGCGGCCGTGCTCGCGGCCGGCTCGCTCACGGCGCTGCGTCGCCGGCTGCACGCGCCGCTGCGGGGCGTCGCGCAGGAGATCGATGCCCTCGTCGCGATGGCCGGCCAGATGCGCGGTGGCGGCTCGCGCGCGGTGGACGCTCCCCCGGCACGGCTGATCCGCTTCCTCTGCGGTGAGCGCTTCGACGCACTGGAGGAGCGGCTCACCGAGGCGTACGAGCTGCTGGCCTCCGCCGGCAGGGCCTGGCCCGGGCTCTGCACCGAGCTCACCGCCGAGGTGGACGCCGCGCGCCGCGCGATCACCGGCCCCGAGCAGCTCGCCGATCCACTGGCCCGCCTGGGCGCCGCCGCGGGCTTCCTCGCCGCCGCAGTCGCCGACCGGCGCCCCGCCATGGAGGCGGGCATCCGGCTGGGCATGGCGCACTCGTGCGCGATCGAGACGGCCGGCCCGCTGCGCCTGACGGGCGCCGGGGCGACCGACTGCGAGATCGAGGTCGGCGGAGACCTGGTCGCGCTCGGGCGCGGCGGCGCGATCCGGGGCGGCACGGCGCGGGTGGGCGGGCGCGTGCGCGTGCGCGAGCTGTCGGGCAGGGGCGGGGCGGGACTGCAGGATCGAGATCACCGACACCCGGACGGTCGATGACGTGCTGCGCGCCGACGTCGTCGAGAAGGGCGTCGAGGTGATCGTGCGCGGGCAGTCGGTCCGCTTCGACCACCGCAGCACCGACGTGCGCATCGGCATCGGCGAGGGCCGCCCGGTGCTGCTGGCGGCCTGAGCACCGCAGGTGCTTTGAGCGCCCCCGGCGCTTTCAGCGCCGCCGGCGCCTTCAGCCGGAGCGCCGCCGCATGGTCGCGGCCCCGGCGGCGAGGGCTCCGAGCGTGAGCGAGGAGATCACGACGACGTCGATCCAGAACCGGGAGCCGAGCGCGCCGGGCAGGGTGGAGCGCTCGAGGGCGTCGTAGGCGTAGGTCAGCGGCAGGACGTTCGAGATCGCCTCGAGCCATCCGGCCATCTGGTCGCGCGGGACGAAGAGACCGCACAGCAGGAGCTGGGGCAGCACCGCGGCCGGCATGAACTGGACGGCCTGGAACTCGGTGGTCGCGAAGGCGCTGACGAAGAGGCCGAGCGCCATCCCGAGCAGCGCGTTGGAGAGCGCGAGGGCCACCAGTACGAGCGCCGGGCGCGGGGTCTCCAGGCCGAGGGGTCCGAGCGACAGGGCGGCGACGGCGGTCGTCTGCACGAGGGCCACGACCGCGAAGGCCAGCGCGTAGCCGCCCAGCAGGTCGAGCTTGGCCATGGGCATGCTCATCAGCCGCTCCAGGGTGCCCGTGGTGCGCTCGCGCAGCATCGCGATCGAGGTCACCACGAACATCGTGGTGAAGGGCAGCAGCCCGAGCAGCGGGGCGCCGATGTGCTGGAAGGTCGCGGGCCGCCCCTCGAAGGCGTAGCGCATGATCACCATCAGCAGGCACGGGACGACGATCAGCAGGGCGACGGTGCGGGGATCGCGCCGCAGCTGGCGCAGCACCCGGTCGGCGATGGCCAGCGTGGCACGGGCGCTCATCGGCCGGTCCCCTCGCGCTCGATGAGGCGTAGGAACGCCTCGCCGAGGTCGTGGGTGCCGGTGCGTTCCCGGAGCGCTCCGGGCGACTCGGCGGCGATCAGTTCGCCCTCGCGCATCAGCAGCAGCAGGTCGCACTCGGCGGCCTCGTCCATGACGTGGCTCGAGACGAGGATCGTGGCGCCCGCGTCCGCCAGGGAGCGGAAGGTGGCCCAGAGATCGCGGCGCAGCACCGGGTCGAGCCCCACGGTCGGTTCGTCGAGCACCAGCAGGGGCGGCTCGCCCAGGAGCGCCACGGCCAGCGACACACGGGTCTGCTGGCCGCCGGACATCCGGTCGACCCTCTGCCCGGGCCGGTCGGCGAGCCCGACGGTCGCCATCGCACGGTCGGCGTCGGCGAGCGGCACGCCGAGCAGGCGGGCGAAATGCACCAGGTTCTCGCGCACGGTCAGGTCGCCGTACACCGACGGGGCCTGGGTGACGTAGCCGACCCGGCGCCGCAGCGCCGGGGTCCCGGCGGGCATGCCGAGCACGGTCACCTCGCCCCCGGCAACGCGCTGCACCCCGACGATCGCGCGCATCAGCGTGCTCTTGCCGCATCCGCTCGGGCCGAGCAGCCCGGTGATGCCCCCGGCGGGCACCGCGAGGGAGAGGTCGCCGATGACCGGCTCCCCTCCCCGCCGCACCACCAGGTGCCGGATGATCACCGCGTCCACGTTCCTCCCTCTTTGCGGGCTAACCGTACGCCCATCGCCGGAACTCCTGATTCCGGCGGTCCGTTCGCGCTGTGATGCTTGCGCAGGCAAGCGTGGGCGATCAACGCCCGCGCGGCCATCGAGGGGGAAACGTGAGATCTCTGCGATCGATCACCCTGCTCTTCTCCGTCGCACTGCTGGCGCTCGGACTGGCGGCGTGTGGAGACGACGACTCGTCGGAGCCCGCCGCCGCGAGTACGACCGCGGCCGCGGCGGCCGGTGAGAGCGTCGTCAACGTCGAGCTCGGCGAGGACGGCGCCAAGTACTTCATCACCGTCGACAAGGACACGGTCCAGACGGGCACCACACGCTTCGTCATCAACAACACCGGCTCCATGCACCATGAGATGGCGATCTTCAAGACGGACCTCGACCCCGCCGACCTCCCGCTCACCGACGAGGGGAAGATCGATGAGGAGAAGGCCGGTCTCGTGGCCGAGGCCGTCTACACCACGCCGGTCCGCGGCGACGAGGACCACCGGATCCGCGACGGGCGCGGCGTCGACTTCAGCGTCGCCCTTCCGCCCGGTAAGTACGTGCTGGCGTGCAACCTGTCCGGCCACTACGCCAAGGGCCAGTTCGTCGCCTTCACGGTCGAGGGCGACGCCGGAGTGGTCACCGAGGTCACCCCGCAGGTGCCCGCGGCGGCGCCGGCTCCCGAGGTGAAGGGCACCGCCGTCGGCGTCACGCTTGGCGAGAAGGGCAGCAAGTACTTCATCGCCCTCGACAAGAAGACGGTGAAGGCCGGCACCACGACGTTCGTCATCGACAACATCGGGTCCATGCACCACGAGATGGCGATCTTCAAGACGGACCTCGACCCCGGCGCGCTGCCGCTCGACGCCGAGGGCAAGGTGGACGGCGACAAGGCGGGCTTCCTCGCCGAGGCCGTGTACGCCACTCCCCTGCGGGGCGACGCGGACCATCGCATCCGCGACGGGCGGGGGACGAATCTCACCATCGACCTCGAGCCCGGCACCTACGTGCTGCTGTGCGACCTGCCCGGCCACTACGCCTCCGGTCAGTACATCCGCTTCACGGTGACCTGAGGGACGCGTCGATACCGGCATCCCCTGAGAGGGGTGCCGGTATCGACGGCACTACGGGCGCGTCCGCCCGATCCACCCGACGAGGTCGTCGAGCCGGTGGGCCCAGAACAGGGTCAGCCCGCGGGCCTGGGCGCTCTCGAGGCTCGTGGGCTTGAAGACCCCCGACAGCACCGCGGCGGGGACCACCTGGTCCTCGCCGAAGGCGCGCAGCCACCCCACCGCCTTCACGGCCGCGTCGTTGTTCACGCGCTTGAACGAGTTGGTCATCGAGTTCGAGACCTTGCATTCGAGCGGCATCCGCCGGCGGTCCCAGAGGCCGACCACCAGATCCGCCTTGCGCCCGCCGAAGTCGACCTCGCCGCAGAACTCGCCGGGGGCGGGCGCGTCCTCGAGGGTCCGGATCGCGCGGGGGCGCTCCACCCGCGTGAAGCCCGCGGCGACCAGCGCATCGGCGACGGCGCCCTCCTGGGCCGTCTTGGCGTCGTTGCGCCGCATCGTCCGCACGCGCTCGGTGGCCATCAGGGTCGCCGAGGCGAGCACCGCGGCCTGCCGCTCCGCCTCGCTCGGATCGCGCCCCTCCGGCACCCACGCGAAGCGGCGCTGGTCGATGCCGGCGAGCACGCTGTCGACGATCCGCGCGGCGGCCTCGGGGTCGGCCCGCAGGCGCGTGGGCGCCAGGGTGGTGCGGGCGATCACCCGCAGGTCGTCGACCGAGATGAAGGGCCCGGCCACGAAGCGCAGGGCCTCCAGCAGGTGCGGGGCGGTCACCACCTCGACGGCCCGCTCCCGCAGCTGGGAGAGGTCAACCGTCAGCTCGATCAGCTCCTCCATGGTGCCCAGGCACTCGTCCACGTAGGCCGGGTACTGGTCGAGCGGCTCGCGCTCGCGCTCGCCGCGGAACCGCTCGACCGCGGCGGCGACGTCGCGCTCGAGCGCCTCGGCGCCCCAGCGCGGAGGGGCGAGGAAGGTGCTCACGCGGCCTCCTCGGCGACGAAGGGGTCGGGCACCAGCAGGCGCTCCATCTCGCGCGGCTCGAACTTGGTCAGCCCGCCCGCGTAGGTGCGCCCGTCGTCCACCGACACGCTGCGGCGAAGGCCCATCACCAGCCGGGTGAGGACCTCGGCCGGCAGCTCGGTGCGCGGGTAGAGCCCATGGGCGATGTTGATGTGGCGCGCCCCGGCGGCGTTCATGACGAACGCCGGCGGCCGGCGCGCCATGTAGGTCGCGAGGATCGGGGCCGGCGGCTTCAGCCCCACCGACCACCAGGCCCGGCGCGCCCGGGCGATGTAGCCGTCGTGCGCGCCGGCGCGCTTGGCGTCGCGCAGGAAGCGGGTGACCAGGCGCTTCTCCGCGCCCTCGAACACGTCGAGGTCCTGAGGCAGGTCGATCACCCGGCGCAGGTGGTCGGTGGCCGAGAGGGTCGGCCCCGCCTCGAAGATCTCCCGCGCCCGGGTGACGCTGGCGAAGAGCACCGACTCGGGCAGGTCGACCTCGCCGGCGCGCACGACCCAGGTGGAGTTGCGCCCGGTGACCGCGCCGCGGTGCACGCGGCAGAGCTCGCCGAGCTGGACGTGCCCGGCCGGCACCGCCCGGGCCCGGCGGGTGAGGGGGCTCCAGCGGGGGGCCTCGCGCAGCGCGGCCGCCGCGACCTCCCGGCCGCCGTCCAGGGCGCCGAGGGCGGCGACGTTCCCGAGGCGGCGCATCCGGATCGCGGCTCCGGGCGCGCGGCCGACGCGGAAGCAGGTGATCGCCGCGGTGACCGCCGCGTCCTCGAAGGGCGCGGCGGTGGGCTCGAGCACGTGCACCGCCTCGCCGCCGAGCGGCCCGAGCAGCAGTTCGCGCACCAGGCGCCCGTAGTTGGTGTCGAGCCACTCGGACGAGGTGATGAAGGCGCCGCCGTCGCCGGCGCGCGCCCGCGCGGCGGTGGCCAGGAAGAAGTGCACGTGCAGCCCGGCCAGCTGGCTCGCCTCGAGTCCGTGCGCGTGGGCGGTGAGCGTGAGCCACTCCTTCCACCCGGCGTCGATCTGGTGGTGGCGCACGTAGGGCGGATTGCCGAGATAGAGGGTGCGCCCCTCGTGCGCGCCCAGGTCCGCGCGGCGGTAGTCGTCGACCACGACGCGCGCCCGGCCCGAGAGCCCCGCGAGCGCGAGGTGGGCACGGCAGGCGATCGCCGCGACCGGGTCGCGTTCGACGGCCACGATCGAGGCCCCGTCGAAGCGACGTCCCGCCGCCACGGCGAACCGGCCCGAGCCGGCGCCGGGATCGACCACCCGTCCGGGGGCGGGCTCGGAGGCCGCCCACCCGACCATCGACGCGACGATCGCGGCGGGGGTGTAGGTGGCTCCGTCGGGCCGGCGGCGCTCGGGGTCGCGCAGGCGGCAGAAGGCGTCGCCCAGGGGGTCGGCGCCCTCGGCGACCGCGGCGCGGATCGCCGCCAGGACATCGCGCGCCGGGGCCTCGGCGCCCAGCTCGCGGGCGACCGCGCTCTCCGGGTCGGACCACCCGGGCACGTCGCGGGCACCGAGGGCGATACCGGCACCGACGAGCAGGGATTCGCTGGTGAGCGCGCGGGCGCAGGCGTCGGGGGTCACTCCGGGAGATTAGGCGGATGCGCGGACGCCCCTCCCACCGCGGGGAGCCTGTCGTAGACTGCCGCGGGCGACGAAGGCGGAGCATCGTGAAGTGGCGCAAGTCGGCGGGTGACAGCGGCGATCTGGAGGACCTTCGCGGGTCGACGGGCCGCCGCACCGGGGGCATGCCGGGGGGCGTGAAGGGCGGCGTCGGCGGCCTGGGCATCGTGGGCGTGATCATCGCGGTGCTGTTCAGCGTCCTCGGTGGCGGGGGCTCGGCGAATTTCACCCCGGACGCGGGCCTCGAGAGCTTCCCCGACGCGCCCCAGGCGAGCGGGCAGTCCTTCGATGAGACCGCCCCCGATCCCGACGCCGACCTGAAGGCCTTCATGAAGTTCGTGATCGGTGACGTCCAGAAGGCCTGGACGGGGATCTTCGAGGGGGCCGGCGAGCAATATCCCGCCACGACGCTGGTGCTCTTCAACGGCGGCGTGCGCACCGGATGCGGCGTGGCCTCGTCGGACACGGGGCCCTTCTACTGCCCCGCCGACCGGCGCGTCTACCTCGACCTCGGCTTCTTCCGCGAGCTGCGCGACCGCTTCGGCGCGCCGGGCGACTTCGCCCAGGCCTACGTGATCGCCCACGAGGTCGGCCACCACGTGCAGAACGTGCTCGGCATCCTGCCGCAGGTGAACCAGGCCCAGCAGGACAACCCCGGCCAGGCCAACGAGCTCTCGGTGCGCCTCGAGCTGCAGGCCGACTGCTTCGCCGGCATCTGGGCCCACACCGCCTACCAGCGCCAGATCCTCGAGGACGGCGACCTCGAGGAGGGCCTCACGGCCGCCGCCGCCATCGGCGACGACCGGATCCAGTCGCAGGCCGGCCAGCGCGTCGACCGGGAGAGCTTCACCCACGGCTCGTCCGAGCAGCGCACCCGGTGGTTCCTCAAGGGCTTCGAGAGCGGCGAGGTGCCCAGCTGCGACACCTTCTCCGCGGACTCCCTCTGAGCGCCCTCCTATCCGGCGGGCACCGGCGGGCGCAGGACGAGGACCGGGCAGGGGGCGTGGTTGACGAGGTAGTGCGCGAAGCTGCCGAGCGCCAGCCGCTGGGGCAGGTTGCGGTGGGCGGCGCAGATGAGCAGATCGACCGCGTTGCCGGCGGCCCACTCGCACATCACGGCCGGCGGATAGCCCTCCAGCAGCACGGTCTCGGCCTCGGGCACCTCGGCGCCGACGCCGTCCAGCCAGGCGCGCGCGCCGGGGATCAGCTCGGCCGGGGTCGGCTGGGGGCCGAACCCCACCGAGTAGGGCACCGGGTACTGCACGATGTGCACCAGCGAGAAGCGGGCCTGGCCGAGGGCCCGCAGGCGCCGGCCCTCCTCGAGGGCCCGGCGGGACGCGTCGGACGCGTCGATGCAGCAGGCGATGTGGCGATACGGGGCGTCCATCCCACTCCTCGGGTCGGCATTCGGGGCGTCCGGACTGTAGACCTGTAGGCGAATGCCCGATGCGCCGCCCAGCATGACCTCGATCGCCGACCTGCTCGCCGCCGGGCGCACGCGCTCGCTCGAGTTCTTCCCGCCGCGCAGCGACGACGCGGAGCGCCAGTTCCACGATGCGCTCGCCGAGCTCGTCGATCTCGGGCCGTCGTTCGCCTCGGTCACCTACGGGGCGCTGGGCACGACCCAGGAGCGCACCCGCGACCTCGTGGTCGGGATGAACGCCGAGCACCCCTTCCCGACGATGGCCCACCTGACCTGCGTCGGTCACACACGGGCCGAGATCGCGGCGCTCCTCGACGAGTACGCCCGCAGGGGCGTTCGCAACATCCTCGCACTCGGCGGCGATCCGCCCGCCGACGGGAGCCCCCCGGGAGGCGACTTCGCCCATGCGATCGAGCTGGTGGAGCTGGTGCGCGCGCACCCCGGCGGCTTCTGCGTCGGTGTCGCCGCGCACCCCGAGCTGCATCCCCGCTCGCCCGACCGTGCCAGCGACCGGAGCAACCTCGCGGCGAAGCTGAGGCTCGCCGACTTCGCCGTGACGCAGTTCTTCTTCGACGCCGGGCACTACCGGCGGCTCGTGCAGGACCTGGCCGACCTCGGCTGCGACCGCCCCGTGGTGGCGGGCGTGATGCCGTTCGTGAGCGTGGCGGGGCTCCGCCGCATGGCCGCGATGAACCGGACCGCGATCCCGTCCGGGCTCTCGCTGCGCCTCGAGGCGGTGGAGGGCGACCCTCAGGCCGTGGCCGAGCTGGGCGTCGAGACCGCCGCCGCCCTGTGCGCCGAGCTGCTCGCGGCGGGAGCGCCCGGGATCCACCTCTACACGCTCAACCGCGCCACCTCGGTGCGCCGCCTCTGGGACCGCCTGCCCGTCTGACCGCCGGCCGGCGAGGTTTGGGCCGCGGGCGCGGAAGGGAACCCCACGGTGGATCGATCCATCGGACCGGAGGCACCGTGGGCATCATCGCGTTCATCATCCTGGGTCTGCTGGCGGGCGTCATCGCCAAGCAGATCCTCCCCGGTTCGGACCCGGGCGGCATCATCGTCACGACCCTGATCGGCGTCGCCGGAGCCCTCGTGGGCGGCTTCCTCGCCGGCGCGGTCTTCGACGCCGATCCGCTGGACGAGTTCTTCGACATCTCGACCTGGATCACCGCGATCGTGGGTGCGGTGCTCCTGCTCTGGCTCTACCGGGCGTTCCTGGGCTCACGCGCGGGCGGTCACCGCACCACCTGAGTCGGCGTCGCCCGTCCCCGAGGCGGTGAGCGAGGGGGCGGGCGCGGCACCATCCACCCCGGCGCCGGAGCACACCGGCACCTCGACTGCGCCGGCCGCGATCAGCGCCTCGAGCGCCCGGACCGCCTCGGGCCAGAACTGGAGGCCGGAGTGGCGGCGGCACTCGGCGAGGGCCTCCTCGCAGTTCATCGGCGATCCGTAGCCGCGGGCGACGGTGATCGCGTCCCAGGTGTCGGCGAGGGCGATCAGGCGCGCGCCCTCGGGGATGTCGGCGCCGCCGAGCCCGTCGGGGTAGCCGGCCCCGTCCCAGCGCTCGTGGTGGTGCGCGACCCACGACACCTGGTCGTCGGCGAGCACCTCCTGCACGATCCGGGCGCCCAGGGCGGCGTGCTCCTTGACCTGGCGGTACTCGGCCGCGGTCAGGCGGCCGGGCTTCAGCAGGATCGAATCGGCGACGCCGATCTTGCCGACGTCGTGCACGAGGCCCGCCTCCCGCAGCCGGGTGGCCTCCATCGCCGACCAGCCCACCGCGGTGGCCAGGCGGACGGCCATGTCGGCGACGCGCTCGGAGTGCTGTTGGGTGTAGGCGTCCTTCGCGTCGATCGCCCGCGCGAGCGCGCGCAGGGCGTGGAGGGCGTTGGCCCGCTCCAGCCGCTCGGCGCGCTCGTTGGCCGACAGATCGAAGGAGGCGGTGGGGGAGTAGGTCACCGTGAGATCGCGTCCGTGGCTCTTGGCGGCGTAGAGGGCGCTGTCGGCCAGTCGGAAGAGCTCCTGCGGCCCGCCCGCGGCCACCAGGTCGCAGACCCCGCACGACGCGGTCAGCGATCCGACGACGGCGAACGGCGTCTCGCGGATCGCCTCGCGGATGCGCTCGGCCGCGGCGTGGGCCTCGCGCGCCGTGGAGGAGGGGATGATCCAGGCGAACTCCTCGCCCCCGACCCGGCCGATGGTCTCGCCCTGGCGCGACACCGCCCGCAGCCGCACCGCCGTCTCGCGGAGCACCTGGTCGCCGGTCTGGTGGCCGTGGACGTCGTTGACCTGCTTGAAGTGGTCGAGGTCGATCAGCACGACGCTGAGCGGCGAGCCGTCGCGCTCGGCGCGCGCCACCTCGGCGGTGAGGCGCTCGTGGAACTCGCGGTGGTTGGCGAGCCCGGTGAGCGGATCGGACACGGCGCGCAGCTGCAGCTGGGAGCGGGCCTCCGAGTTGGCGATGGCGAGCGCCACCATGCGGGCGAACTCGGCGAGCGTCTCCTCGGCCCCCTCGGGGAGGCCGCCGATGCGCGTGCTCATGGAGGTGACCGCACCCCAGAGGCGTCCGTTGAGGTGCACCGGAGCCGCGACGCCGGAGCGGAACGCACGGGCGGCCAGCGAGCGCGCCGTGTCGTCGTCGAGCGCCGCGTAGTCCTCCACGCGGAAGGGCTCGCCGGAGCGGTGGACGTGCGCCGAGGCCGACTGGCCGTCCAGCGGGATGCGTCCGGTGTGGGCCGGCGAGCTGAGGGCCTTCTCGGCCCCCCACGCCCCGGCCACGATCCCGTCGCCCTCGGTGAAGCGCACGACCCGTCCGCCCTCGGCCTCGAAGAGGCAGGCGGCCTCCTTGGCGACCAGGTCGAAGACGGTCGCCGGGTCCTCGTCGGAGGCGACGGCCATCGCCACGCGCCGAAGTGCCGCCTGCTCGGCCTCCCGCCCCCGCAGGGTGCGGTAGAGCTCCTGCATCTCGTCGGACGAGAGCGTGAACGAGCGCTCGAGCAGATACCGCTCGGTGTCGGCGGTCTGGTAGGTGACCGCGATCCGCCCCAGCAGCTCCGCCCACTCGGCCGCCGGAGGCGGCTCGGCGGCGTCCAGGCCCAGACGACGGAGCTGGCGCTCGAGGAGCGGGTGGCTCACCCCGCGGCCTCGCGGATCGTGGTCAGCGTCATGGTCTGGTTGTGGAGCTCGCAAAGGCCGGAGGCGTGCGGCGAGATCTCGCCGTAGGAGTAGAAGCCGATCTGCTGGGAGCCGTCGGGCAGGCACTCGAGCGCCGCCTCGATCTCCTCCTGCGTGCGCTCTCCGAGCACCAGGCGCCGCCCCACGCAGCTGATCCCCAGGGCGAGGGTGGGACCGCCGCCCAGCCCGGAGTCGACCATCGAGGCGGCGTCGGCCGCTCCGCCGATCAGGCGGTCAACGTTCGCGCGCATCAGCTGGGCGCGCGCGCCCTCGGGGACATCGCCGGCGAATGTCAGCGACTGGTCGGCCTCGTCGACGGCGAGGATCGTCCGGACGACGCTCGGGTCGTCCGAGCGGCCGTCAGCCGGGCGGATCGCGAGCGGAAAGAGCAGGCCGGTGGCCGGCAGCCCGCTCGAGAGCTCGCCGAGATAGCTCTTGTAGAGATCGAGCGCGGGGCGGCCGTCGAGCTCGTAGAGGACGTTCGCGCGCGAGCGGGTGATCGTCCGCTCCGGCCCGAAGATGTCCCAGCCGCCCATCGACCCGTGGCCCATCCGCAGCTGGTCGCCGTAGAGGCCCACCCCGCGCACGATGCCGGTGGCGGGCACGCCGTCCTCGATGACCCAGGTGGTCCCGAAGCGGTCGCCGTCGGCCGCGAGGCCTCCGGTGATGACCACCGATGCGGGCAGTACGGAGTTGAGGCCGCGCACCAGCTCGCTGCCGTTCACCGAGAGGCCGTCCGAGAGCACGATCACGCCGCGCAGGCCCGGGTCGGCGAGCTGCCGGGCGATGTCCTGGCCGGCCGCGAACGAGCCGTCGGCCGAGCCCACGGCCGCCGCCGCGGTGCGCAGGTGGCTCGACTCGAACCGGGCCACGGCCACGACGACGCTGCTGTCGCGCAGGTCGGTGCCGATGATCTCGCCGGCCGTCGAGCAGCCCACGATGCGCGAGTTCGGGAACGCGCGCGCGAGGTCGTCGAAGGGTCGGGTGTCCGCACCGAACTCCGGCGCGCCGAAGGCGATCACGAGCGTCTGCTCGGAATCGAGGCCGGGCAGATCCTCCGACCAGCCGGTCGAGGCCGAGTACGAGAGGGTTGAGAGCTGCACGTCGCGTGACTTCCCGTGGGGAGACCTGGCATCGGTCCCATCGGCAGTCGTCCCCCGTGGCTTGACGGAAGGCGACCATATGCCCCGGCGCTAAGAACGGGGGCTGCCGCTCCGAATAGCGGGGCATGTATTCCATCGAGCCGCTCGACGTCGAGACCAGTGCCGTCCCGGCCCTCGAGCCCCACGTCATCGTCCTGTTCGGCGCCACCGGCGACCTGGCCCGGCGAAAGCTGCTGCCGGGCCTGATGCACCTGACCCGCGCCGGCCTGATGCCCGAGATGCGCGTCATCGCGACGAGCTTCGACGACCTCGACGACGACGGCTTCCGCGCGTTCGCGCGGGCCTCCTGGGACGAGTTCGGCCGCGCACCGGTGAGCGAGGACGAGTGGGACCGCTTCGCCGGGAGCCTCACCTACATCAACGCGCGCTCGGGCGCGCTCGGGCTCTCGCAGCTCGCGCGCGACATCGTCGAGGACATGGGCGTCTCGCCCCGCTTCCTGCACTACCTGAGCGTGCCGCCGACGGCCGCGACCGCGGTCATCACGACGCTGCGCGACGCTGCGCTGGTCGACGGGGCGCGGATCATCATGGAGAAGCCCTTCGGGGTCGACCTGCCCACGGCGCGCGTCCTGAACGCGGCCGTCAACCAGGTCTTCCCCGACGACCGCGTCTTCCGCATCGACCACTTCCTCGGCAAGGAGGCGGCGCAGAACATCCTCGCGCTGCGCTTCGCCAACGGGCTCTTCGAGCCGATCTGGAACCGCCAGCACATCGATCACATCCAGATCGACGTGCCCGAGATGCTCTCGGTGGCCGGACGGGCGGGCTTCTACGAGGGCACCGGCGCCTACCGCGACATGGTGGTGACCCACCTGCTGCAGGTGCTCGCGTTCACCGCGATGGAGCCCCCGACGGCGCTCGAGCCGGGCGCGATCGGCGAGGAGAAGGACAAGGTGTTCCGCTCCCTGCTGCCGATCGAGCCGCGCGACGTGGTGCGCGGCCAGTACGTGGGCTACCTCGACCACGACGGGGTCGACCCCTACTCGCAGACCGAGACCTTCGTCGCCCTGCGCTGCTACGTCGACAACTGGCGCTGGTCGGGGGTCCCCTTCTACCTGCGCACCGGCAAGAACATGGCCGAGGGCGCCCGCATCATCTCGATCGCCTTCAAGGAGCCCCCGCGGAGCATGTTCCCGATGGGGTCGGGCGTCGGGCAGTTCGGGCCGGACCACCTCACCTTCGACCTGGCCGACGCCACCCGGATGTCGCTGTCGTTCTACGGCAAGCGCCCGGGCACCGGAATGCGGCTGGTGAAGCAGAGCCTGCAGTTCTCGCTCCAGGAGACCGAGACGCACGTCGACGTGCTCGAGGCCTACGAGCGCCTGATCTACGACGCGATGATGGGCGACCACACGCTCTTCGCGAGCGCCAAGGGCATCGAGCGGCTCTGGGAGGTCTCGCAGCCGCTCATCGACCACCCGCCCGAGGTCTTCCCGTACGCCCCCGGATCGTGGGGCCCGGCGGCGGCGATGAACGAGCTGATCGCGCCGGCCACCTGGCGGCTTCCCTTCGAGCGCAAGTGGCGCGGCCCGAAGTGATCTGACCGGTCAGTACCGGCGGTTGTTCGCCAGGGCGTCGCCGCGCCCGAGGCGCCGTCCCCCGGTGGTCCTCTCGGCGATGGTGGGGAACATGACCACCGACCGCGCGGACACGTGCTCGAAGCCGAGGGAGTGCCCGGCCTCGTGCACCATCACGCTCTGCAGGTCGACGCCGCGGCGCCGGCGGGCGTCCGTGAAGTAGCGCCTGGTGCGGCGGATCAGGGTGTCCGTCTCCACGCCCCGGCCGGCGCTGATCCAGGTGATCGTGCAGGCGAGGGTTCCGACGCAGACCCCGCCCAGGCGGTCGACCGAGCCGAACTCCACGAGGCTCACCCCGTCGCGGCCGGTGGGCCGCCGGCTCGCCCCGGCGAAGGCGAAGCGCACGGCCGAGCGGTCGGCGATGGTGCGGCAGTGGGTGCGGTTGGCGTTCCAGGTGCCGTGGGCCCGGCGCAGCGCCGACCGGGCCCGGGGCCGGCTCAGCCCGGGGGGCAGGCGGGCGGAGCCCAGCCGCCAGCGGACCGGGAAGCGGCCCCACCGGAAGCCCCCGCTCGCGCTCGCCGCCGAGCCGCAGGTCACGCGCGCACCCCGCCCCGCGGCCCCGGCGCCGGCCACCCGGACGCCGGCGATCGCCAGGGTGAGCTCTCCGGAGCGGTCGAAGTAGCGGGCGTCGATCGCAACGCCCTCGGCGTCGAGGGTCGCGGTGGCGAGCAGGGTCCCGTCGGCCCGCCGGACGGCGAGCACCGGCGCTCCGTCCCCGGTCGCCAGGTCCTGCGAGCCGCCGGGCGGGGGGCTGAGGTCCGGTGGAGCGCCCTCGAAGTCGCCCCACCCCGCGATCGGCTCCGGCACCACGGGGGGAGCCGGGGCGGTCGTGGGTGGCGCGGTGACCGTGCCCGGCGCGGTGATCGTGGCGGGCGCGGTCACCGGGGGGACCGTGGGGCCCTCGTCGTCCTGGAACAGGGCGACGGCGACGGCGATCACCCCGAGGGCCGTCGCGGCGGCCACCGCGAGCCCGCGCACGCGCTCGCGCGTCACGCCCCGACCCCCGGTCGCACGAGCGACGACAGCCAGCCGGTCCCGGGGCCCGCGGGCACGAACTCGAGACCGACGGGCCCGTCGTAGCCCACCACCTCGAGGCGGTCAACGACGCTCCACAGATCCACCCCGCCGGTTCCCGGGGCGCCGCGGCCGGGGCTGTCGGCGTACTGCGCGTGCCCGATCAGCCCGGCCACCCGGTCGATCTCGGCCACCGGGTCGAGCCCGGCCCGCGCCGCGTGGAAGGCGTCGTAGAGCACCCGGACGCCGTCGTGAGCGACGGCCTCCACGAACGCCGCGGCCTCGGCGGGCGTGGACAGCAGGGGGCCGTCGACGTCGAGCGGGTTGAGGTGCTCCACCACGATCCGGGCGCCGAGCCCGGCGGCCTCGTCGGCGGCGGCGCGCACCACCTCGCGCGCGGCCGCGAGCTGCTCCTGTCTCGGGCGCGCGCCGTCGCGGCGGCCCACCAGCAGGTTGACCGCCTCGCCGCCGCACGCCACCACCAGGCGGGCCGCCGCGTGCACCGCGGCGATCACCTCGTCCTCGCGCCCGGGCACGTTGCAGTACCCGCGCTCGCCGGCGGCCAGATCGCCCCCGTCGGCGTTGACCAGGACGGCGCGCACTCCGGCGCCGCGGACCGCGGCGATCCAGTCGCCGGGGTCGGGGGCGGGGGGCCACCACGCCTCCACCTCGGCGAACCCCGCGGCCCGGGCGGCCGCGGGCCGCTCGAGGGGGGAGAGCTCGCCGAAGAGCGTCCCCAGGTGGGCCGAGAGGCGGATCACGCCCGGTCGCCGGTGCGGCGGCGCAGCTCGAGGATCAGCGCCGAGTGGTCGAGGTCGGCGCCGATCTCGTCGTGGAGGCTGGTGAAGAGCTCGGTCACCAGCTCGGCGAGCGGCAGCTCCACGCCGGCTTCGTCCGCCAGGGCCGCGACCGTACGCAGGTCCTTGAGCTGGGTCGCAACCCGCGCCCCCGGCGAGAACTCGCCCGCCAGCATCCGCTCGCCGTGCTCGCGCAGGATGCGGCTGTCGGCGAAGCCGCCGAGCAGGGCCTCGCGGACGGCGGCCGGGTCGGCTCCGGCGGCCTCGGCCAGCAGCAGGGCCTCGGCCACGGCTCCGATCGTGACGCCCACGATCAGCTGGTTGGCCGTCTTCGCCACCTGTCCGGCGCCCGAGGGGCCGATCAGGGTCGCGCGCCCGAGGGGCGCGAGCACCGGCAGCACCGCCTCGAACGCGGCCCGGTCGCCTCCGGCCATGATCGTCAGGGTGCCGTCCTCCGCCCCGCGCGCGCCGCCCGAGACGGGCGCGTCGAGGTACGCGACCCCGCGGGCGGCCAGGCGCTCGGCGTGGGAGCGCGCCGAGGGCGCCGGGATGGACGCCATGTCGACCACGACGGTGCCGGGCGCGAGCGCCTCGGCCACGCCGCCGCCCCAGAGGACCTCCTCCACGGCCGGCCCGTCGGCCAGCATCATCACGACCACGGCGCACCCGCGCACCGCACCGGCCGGGTCGCCGGCCACGGTGGCCCCCCGGGCCCCGAGGTCGCGCGCCTTCGCCGGATCGCGATTCCAGACCGTCAGGGAGGAGCCGGCGTCCAGGAGGCGCCCGGCGATGCGCGTGCCCATGATCCCCAGGCCGAGCACCGCCATCGCCGGCCCGCCGGGCCCTCCTGCGCTCATCGTCTCCTCCTCGCCGCACCCTGTTCCGGGCCGGAAGAGTGTCAGAACCCGAAGCGGACCTCGGTGAAGTACCACCAGCTCGAGGTGAGCCACATCACCGCGAGCGAGGCGAAGAGCGTGCCACCGGCCACCGGCAGCGCCCATCCCGGGAACGAGTGGTCGCGCACCAGCAGGAGCTTGGACGCGAGCACCCCGTAGACGAAGGATCCGACGATCGAGTGGATCGCCACCCGGGTGTCGGTGGTCTGGAAGCCGAGGATCGTGACGCAGTGGAAGACGATCGGCAGGGTGAGCAGCACCGCGATCCGACCCGACCAACGGTGGATCCGGGCGGCCGTCCCCGCCTCGAAGGGCAGCACGCCGGCGAGGCGGCCGAACATCCGCGCGCCGGTCGAGATCTGCACCAGGGTGAGGACGATGGCGGCGGTCGCCAGCCAGGCCTTGCCGGCGACGGCGCTCGTGAACACCGTCTCGAGCACGTCCGCGTAGGCCGTCGCGACGTCGAGGGGGGCCACGGGGCTCATCGCGGCGCCAGCTCCACGACGGCGGCGCGCTGGGCCGCCCTGCGCAGCGTCGCCCACACGACGGCCAGCCGGGCGTCGGCCCTCTCGATCTCGGCGATCGCCTGCGCCGCCGCGTCCACCGATCCGGCGCGGCCGGCGACCACGCCGTCGCGGGCGATGACGGTCGCCAGCGCGTCCGCCTCCCGGTCGGGGTCGGTGAGGGCGGGTCCGGTCAGCAGGCCGACGCGCCGCAGGTGGGCGCCGGGGCCGTCGATCAGGCCGACGCCGTCGCCCGGGTTCGAGACGTCGCCGTTGCCGTCGATGTCCTGGAGCGGGTCCCCGCGGGTGATGTTGACCATGTGCTCACCGTGGAAGCGGACGTTGGCCAGGTTGCCCTCGTCGCGCGCGGCGGCGAGGAAGCGCACGTGGTCGCGCAACACCGCGATCTGGACGGCCGCGGCCTCGAGCGCGGAGCCCTCCTCGGCGCGCTGCGGGTCGTCGATCCGGAGCGCGAGCAGCTGGTCGATGCGGGCGGAGGCGAAGGAGCCGACCAGCGCCGGGCTCGACGGGTCGGCTCCCACGAGCACCGTGTCGTACGGGCCGAGGATGGTGCGGCCCCCATCCACCGACGGGGTGCGCGAGGCGCCCTCCCCGGCCGCGATGTCGTCAACGCGCAGGCGCCCCGCCGGCCCCTCGATCCAGACGCCCCAGTCGGCCGGGGCGGGGGAGTCGAGCGCGATGACGAGCCCGCCGAGCGCCGGACCGACGACCGCGGCCCGGCCGCCCGCGGCCGGCGCCGGCGTCGTGGTGGGCGCGGGTGTGGTGGCGGCACCCGCTCCACCCGCGACCTGGGCGACGAATGCGGAGACATCGGCCGCCTCGGCGCCGGTCACGATGCCGGCCGGCATGATCCCCCGGCCGGCCGCCACGACCCCGGCCACCGTGGCGGCGTCGAGGCCCGTGTCCGCGAGCCGGGGGCCGACCCCGCCCTCGGCCGCCGCCCCATGGCACTGGGCACAGGCGCGCGCGAAGATCGCCTGCCCGGCGACCGGGTCCCCACCCGCGGTCGCCGCCGCAGGAGGCGCCTCGGGGGCGAAGGGCTGCCACTGGGCGAGGCCGTAGACCGCCAGGCTCACCAGCACGAACAGGCCCGTGAAGAGGGCCCAGGGCGGTCGCTCGGTCAGGGGGTCTCCCGGTCGCGCGGCGAGGACGGGTCGCGGGCAGTCTCCCCCGATCGTCAGCCGCCGCGCAACCGCCGGAGCCCGGCCCGCGTTGCTACGCCGCCGTCTGGCGGCGCTGGTACCGCGCCCGGGCCTTGGCGGCCTCGATCGCGCGGTCCTTGGGCGGTGCCGTGGTCGTCAGCGCGCCCAGCAGCGCCAGCGAGGCCTCGGCCACCGCCTCGACGGCGCGGTCGAAGGCCTCCGCGTTGGCCCGGGAGGGCCTGGTGGAGCCGCTGATCTTGCGGACGTACTGGAGCGCGGCGGCGCGGACCTCGTCGTCAGTGGCCGGCGGCGCGAAGTTGTGGAGCGTGCGGATGTTGCGGCACATCGCGGACCTCGATTCACAGGGGGTCGAGGTGCCGTTCTAACAGGCGACCGCCGTGCCGCGCACCCCCGGCACCCGGAGGTGCCGGGGTACTAGGCCAGGGCCTTCTGGATGGCCTCGATCACGCGATCGGGCTGGAAGGGCTTGACGATGAAGTCGCGGGCCCCCGCCTGGATCGACTCGATCACCATCGACTGCTGGCCCATCGCCGAGCACATCACCACGCGGGCGGCCGGATCGCCGCTGCGGATCTCCTTGAGGGCGGCCAGGCCGTCCATCTCGGGCATCGTGATGTCCATCGTGGTGAGGTCGGGCTTCAGCTCGCGGTACTTGGTCACCGCGACCGCACCGTTCTCGGCCTCGCCGACGATCTCGTACCCGGCGTCGGTCAGGATGTTCTTGATCATCATCCGCATGAACGCGGCGTCATCGGCGATCAACACACTCGGCATGCGGAATCCTCGGCTGGGGTTATTTGCTTGTCGTTACTAGGGCGATATCGGCATCGCGGGTCCTGGCTTGACGCCTGGGTGCTCGCCCCGCGGGGACGGGACGTCTCAGAGCTCAACGGCCTCGCCTCCCACGATGCGCACCGTCACGGTTCCGGTGCCCACGGTGACCTGCATCGTCCGGCCGAAGTTGCCCCCGACGTCGGAGGCCCTCAGGCTGAGCCCTTCCGACTTGAGCGCGACGCGGACGGCCTCGTCGTTGCGGCCCCCGATGTTGAACAGGCCCGCGCCCGAGCCGGCGCCGAACATCTGAGCCCCACCGGCGATCTTGGCGACGAGTCGCGCGCGATCGGCGCCGAGCGCGAGCACGGACGACAGCAGCTCGGGGATCGCCGTGTCGGCGAACTTGCCCGGAAGGCCCTTCGAGGTGGGCGCCGACTGGGGCAGCATCACGTGGGCCATGCCGGCGATGCTCGCCCGCGGGTCGATCAGCACCACGCCGATGCACGAGCCCAGGCCGAGCGCGGAGATGATGACGTCGCGCTCGCCGCTCGCGGCGATCTGCCCGATGCCGACGGTCGGGCCGGCAGAGAGGCCGGCGATCGCCGTGCTCACTCGCCCAGGCCCAGACGATGGAGCACGGTCGCCAGCGCGTCGGAGGTCGGGATGTAGAGGAAGTCGCCCGCGGACGGGGTGTCCTCGTCGCTGAAGGTGGATTCGAGCATCAGCGCGACGTCGGAGACCATCGCCACCTGCGCCAGCGCCGCGCCGAGCAGTGCCCCGGCGAGGTCGACGCCCACGGCGGGCGGGGTCGGCTCGAGCCGCAGCCCGGTGATCTGGGAGAGGGCGCCGAGGTAGGCGCCGGTCATGATGTTGCCGACCTCCTGCAGGGCCGACATCTCCATCTCGTTGAAGGCGCCGTCGCCCGAGGGCGTGCCGACCAGCGTGTCGACCACGTTGCGCGCGGCCTCCTCGCTCATCACGAAGAGCATGTGGCCGGGGGCGTCACCCTCGACGCCGAGGAACATCGCCGCGACGACCTCGTCGCCCTGGCCGATCTCGGCCGCGATCTCCTCCACCGGGAGGAACTTGACGGTGGGGATGCCCATCTGGACGGGCGATCCCATCATCACCGACAGCGAGGTGGCGGCGTTGCCGGCCCCGATGTTGCCGATCTCCCGCAGGGCGTCCATCTGCTCGGTGCGCAGCTTCACGCCGGCGCTCACGCCATCGCCTTGGCGACGCCGGCCGACAGGGCCGCGACGTCGAGGATCAGGGCGACGGAGCCGTCGCCGAGGATCGTGGCGCCGGCGACACCGGAGACGTCACCGAGGAAATCGGGCAGATGCTTGATCACGACGTCCTGCTTTCCGACCAGATCGTCCACCACCAGGCCGATGCGCGATGGTCCGCTGTGGACCACGACGACCTTGATGGGGCCTTCCGGTTCGTGGGAGTGGGATGAGCTTCCGAGATGCAGGTAGTCGCTGAGCCAGACCAGCGGCACGATGCTCTCGCGGAGCACGACGCAGGGCTGTCCTCCCACCGGCCGCGCGTCGGCCGGATCGACGATCACCGTCTCCTCGATGGTCTCGAGGGGGACGGCCCAGACCTGGCCGGAGCCGTCCTCGTCACCGCCGGCCTCGACCAGCAGGGCCTGGATGATCGCGAGCGTCAGCGGCAGGCGGATGGTGAAGCTGCTGCCCTCGCCGATCGTGCTCGAGATCGAGACGTCGCCGCTGAGATCGGTGATGGCGGTGCGGACCGCGTCCATGCCCACGCCACGCCCGGAGACGTCGGTGGTGACCTGGGCGGTCGAGAAGCCGGGCAGGAACACCAGCTGGAGGGCCTCCTCGTCGGAGAGCGCCGCCGCCTGGGACTCGGTCATGAGGTTCTTGCGGACCACGGAGGCGCGCAGGGACTCGGGGTTCATCCCGTGCCCGTCGTCGCGCACCTCGATGACGACGCTGCTGCCGGCGTGGCGCGCCGAGAGGCTGACGGTACCGGTGGCCTCCTTGCCCGCCGCGACCCGCTCCTCGGGCGTCTCGAGCCCGTGGTCGACCGCGTTGCGCAGCATGTGGACCAGCGGGTCGCCCAGGCCGTCGATGACGGTGCGGTCGAGCTCGGTGTCCTCTCCCGAGATCACCAGCTCGACCTGCTTGCCGAGCGTGTTGGCGAGGTCGCGGACCATGCGCGGGAAGCGCATGAAGACCGCGTCCACCGGCATCATCCGCACCTGCATGATGAGCGTCTGGAGGTCGTTGGTGACGCGGGTCATGTCCTCCACTGCACCACGCAGGTCGCCAAGCTCGTACTGGCCCGAGAGCTGCGCCAGACGGGTGCGCTGGATGACCATCTCGCCCATCAGGTTCATCAGGGCGTCGAGGCGGTCGGTGCCGACCCGGACGGTCGTCGCGGCTGCGCGGGCGGCGCGTTCGGCCGGCGGGGGGGTGGCGCGCGCCGCCGGGGCGGAGCCCGCGGCCGGGGCGTCCTCGGCCTCGGCAGGGCCATTGGGCTCCGTACCCGCGGGCTCGACCGAGCCCTCGAGCTGCTCGACCTCGCAGGTGTCCACCTCGCTCACGCCGAGCGCGCGGGCGCGGACCTCATCGGGGTCGGTGTCCTCCTCGGCGGCGATCCAGAAGGAGACGCCGCCCTCGACCTCGCCGGCCTCGATGCTCTCGGCCGGCGGCTCGCTCTTGATCAGGTCGCCGAAGGCCTCGAGCTCCTGCACCACCATGAAGGCGCGCGCGGCGGCGAGCTGGCAGCCCTCCTCGAAGGCGACGCTGACGCGGAAGACGATCATGCCGCGCTCGTGGGCGTCGCTCACGACCATGCGCTCGTAGTCGCTCAGGGCGTTCGAGGGGGCCGGCGGCGCCATCGTCGCGGCGGTCTGGGCCGCGGCCTTCGCGCCCTCGCCGGTCGTGGCGTTGGCGATCTCGTTGAGGCGCTCCATCACGGCGGAGGCGTCGACCTCCTCCTGGTTGTCGTCCGCGACGCGGTCGACCATCTCCTGCAGCGTGTCGAGGCAGGCGAAGAGGGCGTCGCTGATCGCCGGCGTCACGGGGGCGCCGTCGTCGCGCATGGTGGCGAGGACCTCCTCCATGCGGTGCGTAAGGCGGGCCATGGCGGCGAATCCCATCGTCGCGCTCATCCCCTTCAGGGAATGGGCGACGCGGAAGATGACCGTCAGCGGCTCGGCGTCGGCGGGGTCGCGCTCCAGGTCCAGGAGAGAGGCGTTGAGGGCCTGAAGGCTCTCCCGGCTCTCGTCCAGGAAGAGGCCGAGATACTCGGAAGTGTCCACGCCGTGGTTCTCCTCTCGATTCCACACCGGACCAAACGGGAGGCGCAGGTGGGACCGTCACCGGGTGCGTCACCGGTTCCGGGAGATCCCCCCCCACGCTCCTGCGGCTTCTCTATCGGCGGCATCGGGTGCGCCTTTAGTGCAGGGTGATGACAGCTTTTTCCCGGCGCCGGACCGGCGCCGGGCGAGCCCCCGACGGGCACGCGCGGACGCACCCGGGCGCCAGGGCACCCGGGTATACGTCCGTACCGCTCGGGCTCAGTGGTCCAGCAGACGAACGGCGTCGAGGATGACCAGCAGCCGGTCCCCGACCTTGGCGACCGACTCGATCGCGTCGCCCTCGCCGCCGACCGTGCACGCGGGCGGGGCCTCCGTGCTGGCCATGTCGACGGTGATGACCTCGCGGACGTCGTCCACGACGACCCCGGCCACGGTGCCGTCGACCTCGGTGATCACGACCTTCGCGTCCTCGGGGGCCACGCCCCCCACGCCCAGCCGCGCGCGCAGGTCCATCACCGGGATGATCCGGCCGCGGAGGTTGATGACGCCCTCGAGCTCCTCGGGCCGGCCGGGGACCGACCGGGAGGGCGTGTGGCGGATGATCTCCTGGACCCGGGAGATGGCGATGCCGTACTCCTCGTCGTCCAGCGAGAACGTGACGAGCTGCTGGGTCTGGACGGCGGCCGCGGCGGTCACGGTCATGGGTCTGCTCCCTGTGTTCGGGTGGTCGGCGCCCGCGGCCCTCAGGGGCGGCGGTAGAAGAAGGTCCCCGGGCGGTCCCAGCCGAACTTGTGGGCGTCGTTGACCCGCTCGGTCGAGCCGATGAAGAGCACGCCGCCGGGTCGCAGCGCCTCGAAGAAGCGCTCGTAGATCCGCTCCTTGGCGTCGTCGTTGAAGTAGATGACGACGTTGCGGCACAGGATCAGGTCGCGCGTCGCGGGATAGGGGTCCTTAAGAAGGTCCAGGCGGGAGAACTTCACCGCCTTGCGCAGCTCGGGGTTCGCCTGCCATCCGCCGTCGGGCAGCGCGGTGAAGTACTTCTTGCGCCGCGCGGGCGAGACGTTCTGGAGGTCCTGCTCGGTGAACACACCCTCGCGGGCGCGGGCCAGGATCGTCTGGTCGATGTCGGTCGCCACCAGATCGTGGGCCGCTCGCGGGGCGAGCTCGTCGAGCTGCACGGCGAGGGTGTAGGGCTCGGCGCCGTACGAGCATCCGGCACTCCAGACACGCAGCCCGCGCGAGGTGGAGCCCGCCAGCAGCTCGGGCAGGTAGTCCCTCTCGAGCTCCTCGAACCGCTCCGGGTTCCTGAAGAGCTCGGACACGTTGATCGTCATGTGGTCGAGGAAGGCCGCGCGCGCCACGACGTCCTGGCGCAGCACCGAGAGGTACGAGTCGAGGTCGTCGTGCCCGGCACGGCGCGCGAAGGTGCGCAGCCGGCGCTCCATCTGGGCGCGCCGGTACTGCGAGAGGTCGATCTCGCACAGCGACTTGACCCCTCCGCAGAAGCGCTCGTAGTCCGGCCCGGAGCCGGCGGACGTGGGGGTGGGCGCGGTGCTCATCGGACTCCTCGGGAGGGGCGGATCGGGGGTCAGCGGGCCGCGACCGCGGCGCGGGGCGTCACGGCTTCGGCGATGGCGAGGGGCATGGCGTCGAGCGGGAAGACCCCGTCGGCCAGGCCGGCTTCCTCCACCGACCGGGGCATGCCCCAGACGACGCAGGTGCGCTCGGCCTCGACGAGGATGGTGCCGCCGGCGGCCCGGACGGCGCGTGCGCCGACCAGTCCGTCCTCACCCATGCCCGTCAGGACGATCAGGGTGATCCTCGAGCCGTAGTGGCGCGCCGCGCTCTCGATCGTCACGTCCGCCCGGGGCCGCAGCGCGCCGATCGGCGGGGCCTGAGAGAGGCGGACCTTGCCGCGGGCGGTGACCTCGAGGTGCGAGCCGCCCGGCGCCACCAGCGCGGTGTCGGCGTTGATGACGTCGGTCTCCTCCGCCTCGCGCACCGTCAGCTTCGACTTCTCGTTGAGCTGCTGCGAGAGGGGGCGGGTGAATCCGACCGGCATGTGCTGCACGATCAGGACGCCGCTGCCGAGCGGCGAGGGCAGGTGCGGCACCACGGCGTGAAGGGCCCGGGGGCCGCCCGTGGAGGTCGCGATGATGACCAGGTTCCCGCCCGAGCCGGCGGCGATCGAGGCGAGGCGGGCGCCCGGGGTCGACGGTCGCACGGGGCGCGCGAGCGCCGCGGTGCGGACGCCTGCCGCCGCGCGGACCTTGGCCACGAGCTCGTCGCGCGTGGCGCCCCAGCTCTGGGGCGAGAGGCGCAGGGCGGGCTTCTCGACCACGTCGAGGGCTCCGGCCCCGAGCGCGGCGGTGGTCTCCGCGCTCGCCTTGCCGGTGAGGGACGAGACCATGATCACCGGCGTCGGGCGGGTGACCATCAGCTCGCGAAGGCCGTCGAGGCCGTTGCGGCGCGGCATCTCCACGTCGAGCGTGATGACGTCGGGCTGCAGGGCGACGGCCTTCTCGACCAGCTCGATGCCGTCGCGGGCCTCTCCGACGACCTCGAGGCCGCCGTCGGTGAGCATGTCGGTGAGCACCCGCCGCAGGAGGGGCGAGTCGTCGCAGATGAGTACCCGGGGTCCCCGGGAGGGCGGAGGAGTCATCGCGGCGGTACTAGGCCAGGGCCTTCTGGATGGCCTCGAGCACGCGATCGGGCTGGAAGGGCTTGACGATGAAGTCGCGGGCCCCCGCCTGGATCGACTCGATCACCATCGACTGCTGGCCCATCGCCGAGCACATCACCACGCGGGCGGCCGGATCGCCGCTGCGGATCTCCTTGAGGGCGGCCAGGCCGTCCATCTCGGGCATCGTGATGTCCATCGTGGTGAGGTCGGGCTTCAGCTCGCGGTACTTGGTCACCGCGACCGCACCGTTCTCGGCCTCGCCGACGATCTCGTACCCGGCGTCGGTCAGGATGTTCTTGATCATCATCCGCATGAACGCGGCGTCATCGGCGATCAACACACTCGGCATGCGGAATCCTCGGCTGAGTCCGTTTACTGGGCAGGCTCTGGCGATATCGGCATCTGGGCCCCGGCCTTGATGCATCCGCACGGTCTCCGCGGCGAATCGCCCATTGCGTCCCGCAACCATCGATCCGGTAGGTTGATTGCGTCACGCAATGCGCTCGCAGGGGAGTCCCCATGGCCGCGTCCCCCAGGTTCTTCGAGGACTTCAGCGTCGGGGAGAGCTTCTCGACGCCGGAGGTCGAGGTGACCATCGGCGAGATCATCGAGTTCGCCACCCGGTACGACCCGCAGCACTTCCACACCGATCCGGAGTCGGCGGCCGACTCGGTGTTCGGGGGGCACGTGGGAAGCGGCTGGCACACCGCCGCCCTCACCATGCGGCTCTGGTTCGACCACGGCCCGCCCGTGGCCGGCGGCCTGGTCGGCCTCGGCGTGGACGAGCTGCGCTGGGGGCCGCTGCGCGGCGGCGACCGGATCCGCGTGATCGGCGAGGTGGTGGAGACCATCCCCTCGCGCAGCGGCGCGCCGCGAGGGGTGGTGCGCCTGCGGTTGCGCACGCTGAGCCACCGCGACACGGAGGTGCAGCACATGGTGAGCGCGATCCTGGTGCCGACCCGCCCCGCCGCGGGCTGAGCCTGCGGTGCTCCCCCGCGACTACGCCGGGCAGGACTGCTCGGTGGCGCGCGCCCTGGAGGTGGTGGGGGAGCGCTGGACGCTGCTCATCGTGCGCGACGCACTGATGGGGGTGACCCGGTTCGATGGCTTCCAGCAGCGGCTGGGGCTCGCGCCCAACATGCTCAGCAAGCGGCTGCGGGCGCTCACCGACGCGGGAGTGCTGGAGCGGCGGCCCTACCAGGAGCGTCCCGAGCGGCACGAGTACGTGCTCACCGATGGCGGCAGGGGCCTGTTCCCCGCGGTGATGGGCCTGATGCGCTGGGGAGACGAGCACCGCTCTCCGCGCGGCGCCCCGGTCGAGGTGCTCCACCGGGGCTGCGGGGGCGTCGTCGATGCGCACGCCGTCTGCGCGCGCTGCGACCTGGCGGTCGGCGCGGGCGAGGTGGAGTGGCACGACGGCCCGGGGCCGGCGCGCCCCGGGGCCGCGCGCCACCGTCCGCGGCGGTAGCCGCCCGGGCTCAGGGCCCTCCCCGGCGCGGGCCGTGTCCCGAGCCGATGAGCAGCGGGGCGTCGAGCGAGGCCGCCCGCATCTCCGGCGCGCCGTCGGCCAGCAGCCGCTCCATCACGGCGACGACGTGCGGCGCGAACTGCGTCCCGGTCTGTGAGCGCAGCTCGCCGCGCGCGACCTCGAGGCTGAGCGGCGCGCGGTAGACGCGCGGCGCCGTCATGGCGTCCCAGGCGTCGGCCGCCGCCAGGATCAGCGATCCCTCATCGAGTTCCTCGCGCCCCACCCCGCACGGGTAGCCCCCGCCATCGAGGCGCTCGTGGTGCTGGCGCACCCAGGTCACCTGCCGCTCGTCGAGCACCTCGCTCACGATCTGCACGCCGAGCTGCACGTGCCGCTTGATCTGGGCGTACTCGTCCGGGGTCAGTCGTCCGGGCTTGAAGAGCACGGCGTCGGCGATGCCGATCTTGCCCACGTCGTGCAGCAGCCCGGCCTCTCGTAGGCGCTCGCAGTCGGCACCCGGCCAGCCGAGCTCGGCCGCCAGCCGCGCGGCCAGCCGGGCGACGCGCTCGGAGTGGGCGAGCGTCGTCGGGTCGCGGGCGTCCACGGCCTGCGCCAGGGCGCGCAGGCCCGCCAGCGCGCGGCTGCGCGCCATGGTCTCGGCCCGCTCCTCCGCGGTCAGCGCCTCGACCACCTCGGGGGTGTAGATGAAGCAGGCGTCGCGGCCGTTGGCCTTGGCCCAGTAGAGGGCGCCCTTGGCGAGCCGGACGAGGTTGTGGGGTCGTCCCGCGCGTTCGTGGGAGCAGATGCCGCCCGAGAGCGTGAGGCGCCCGGCGCCCTCGAACGTCGTCTCGGCGACCGCGCGGCGCGCGCGCTCGGCGACCTGGTACCCGCCGAACTCGTCGGTGTCGGGCAGCAGCAGCCCGAACTGCTCGCCCCCGATGCGCGCGACCAGGTCCTCCTCGCGCGACATCGACAGCAGCAGCCGGCCCACCTCCACCAGCACCCGGTCGCCCGCCTGCTGGCCGTGGAGGTCGTTGACGGTCTTGAAGTGATCGAGGTCGAGCAGCACCAGGCTCAGCGGGTGCCCGTGGCGCTCGGCGCGGCTCGACTCGGCCAGGAGCCGTTCGTTGAACACGCGCTCGTTGGCCAGGCCGGTGAGCGGATCGGTCGCGGCGGCCTCGGCCATGCGCGCCCGGGCGGCGGCGTTGGCGACGCCCAGGCCCACCAGCTCGCCGAAGCGCGTGACCCGGTCCTCGACCTCCTGCTCGGCCAGGCCGCCGCGGCGCGTGGTGGCCACCAGCACCGCTCCCCAGACGTCCGACGCGACCATCACCGGGGCGGCGACGGCCCTCAGGAAGCCACCGGCGCGCGCGTGGGCCGCGACCGGATCGCCGGGGAGCTCGTCGTACTCGATCCGGGCGGGCCGGCCGGTGCGGTGCACGCTGCCGAGGGCCGCCGCACTGTGGAGGCCGGAGCGCCATCCCGCCGGCGGGGCGTCCGCCCCCGCGACCCCGGCCACGACCGCCTCGCTCCACTCGAAGCGCGTCACGATCGCGCACTCGGCCCCGAGCAGCTCGGCCATCTGGCTCGCGACCAGGGCGAAGAGCTCCTGCGGCGGCCGCTCCTCTGCGACGGCGGTCGCCACGCGGCGCAGCGCGGTCTGCTCGGCGGCGACGCGTCGCTGCGCCTCGAGGTCGGCGAAGAGCTGCCCGCCCTGCACGGTCGCTCCATCGCCGCGGCGCAGGGCCCAGTAGAGGACGCCGACCGCCATCGTGGCGACGTCCCACGCCACCAGGGGCAGCGTGGCGGCCGCGGGCCCGTGCTCGTGCCCGCTCGCCACCACGGCGAGCGCGTGCCCGGAGTGGTGCACCGCGCACGACACGAAGATGCCCGCTGTCGCGAGCCCGAGGAGGTTGAGGCCGTTCCTGCGCTCGCGCAGCAACGGCCTCACGATCGACCAGAAGATCGCGAGGTATGCGGCGCTGACGATCAGGTTTGCGGCGACGCCGATCTGCCATGCGGAGATCACGGGCGTACGGCCGCCACGACGGGGACCCCGGGCACGAGATTCCTTCCTGGGAGGTGATTTCTATGTCGGACGTCGGCCGGATTTCTTGAGCCGGTCCGGCGCCGCCCGCGAGCCGGGCGGTTAGGCTCCGCGCCGATGAGCCTCTGGGCATGGCGGGCGGGCGAGCTCGGGCGCAGGGCGCTCGGGCGCTACTTCGGGCGCTCCGGCCCGCGGCTCGCGGCCGCCGTCGCCTACTACGTGCTGCTGTCGGTCTTCCCGATCGTGGTCGTCATCGTGGCGGTCGCGGGTGCGATCCTGAACGACCCCTCGGTGCGCCAGGACTTCGTGGACGCCCTGGTCGACGCGCTGCCCCTCACCGAGGCCGGCGCCGACTCGATCGACGCGGTGATCCGCGGCGTGGGCGACAACGCGGGCGCGGTCGGGGCGGTGAGCGGGCTCGGCCTGCTCTGGACGGCGAGCGGCATGATGGCGGCGCTCCGCGGAGGGCTCGACGACCTGATGGGGGGCGCCGCGCCGCCGCCGGCCGTTCCTCCAGGGAAAGCTCGTCGACGTCGCGATGCTCGTGGCGGCGGGCGTCCTGCTGGCGGCCTCGGCGGGCGTGACCATCGCCGAGCGGGTGGCCCAGGAGCAGGTGGTCAACCCGCTCGGGCTGCCCGGCCTCGGCCTCCAGGCGGCCCGGGTGGTGATACCCGTGGCGCTCGCGTTCGGCGTCCTCGTGATCCTGCTGCGGTGGATCCCGTCCGCCGGGCCCCGCCTGCGCGATATCTGGCCCGCCGCCCTGGCGGCGGCCGTCGCCCTGTGGGCGCTCACCCTCGGGTTCGCCTTCTTCGTCAACAACTTCGGCAACTACAACGTCGTCTACGGATCCCTCGCGGCGGTGATCATCTTCCTCGTCTACATCTACGCCGCCGCCAGCCTGGTCTTCCTCGCCGCCGCCTTCGCCGCCGACCGTGCCGAGGTCTTCGCCACGCGCCCCCAGCCCGGAGGTCCGGGCTTCACGTCGGAGCTGCGCGGATTCCTGCGGAGCCTCGTCGTCCGGGAGCCACCGAGCCCGTCAGTGGATGAGGATCTTCAGCAGGACGATCAGCGCCCCGAGGCCCAGGTTGACCCCCGAGACGACGGCCACCCCCACCAGGCCGAGGCCCGCGCGGCGGGCGATCAGCACGCCCCAGACCGCCAGCGCCACGACGCCGTAGACCAGGGCGACCCAGACGGCGGTCGAGGTGCGGATGGCTCCCAGCCAGGCCAGCACCAGTAGCGCGACGGCGGGGACCGCCGACTCGACCATCGGCGCCTCGCGCGCCATCACCTCGCCGACGGCGGCGCGATCCGGCCGCCGCTCCGCCCCGACCCAGCGGGCCACCAGCCCGGCGTGGACGTGGGCGATCCAGAAGACGAGCACGCTCACCGTCACGGTGAGGACCATCACGCCCGGGCCCGAGCCCTTGAGCGAGAGCCCCACCAGGACCGACAGGGTCAGCAGCGTCCCGTAGACACCGGCGGCACTGTCCCCGATCCGGATCCATCGCGTGAGCACGGCATCAGGCTAACGGCCGTCACCGCAGCAGGTCGTCGAAGCGGAGGGGACCGGAGGTGAGGGCTCCCTCGCCCGGCCCGGCGCGACGGCCGACCCACAGGTGCACCCGCCCGTCGGCGCCGCGCGTCATCCGGTGGCGGCGCACGAGGCGGGTACCTCCGTCGGGGATCTCCTCCTCGTTGAGGATGAAGGGGTCCGCCTCCATGAGCAGCACGCCGAGCGGGCGGTGGGCCCACGGGTCGTCGGCGGGCAGGGCGAGGCGGCCACGGCGCAGGACGACCTCGGGGGATGCCGCCTCGAGGCGCACGGGGACCAGCGGCATCCAGTGCGGGGGGACGGCGCTCGCGACGCGGAAGCGCCAGGTGCCGCCATCAGCGGGCGGCGGGGAGCCGGCGGCCTCCGCGCGGAAGGGCGCGCCGTCGGCCCGGCGCTCCACGGGCCGGCCGGCCGGACCCTCGAAGCGCCGCTCGACCGCCCAGGCGAGGTTCGCCATCTCGTCCCGGCGGAGGTCGACGCGCTCGAGGAGCGGGCCGCGCTCCCCGTCGGGCGCCACCGGCGCGACGAACAGGAGGGGTGAGCCGCCGGCGTCGGCCGACGGGTCGCCGCCGAGCTCGAACCAGCGCCAGACGCGCTCCGGGCCGTCGATCGCCGCGGTCGATGCGATGGGGGTCCAGGCGCCGAAGTCGTCGAGCACGCGCAACGAGGCGATCCGGGCGAGGGAGCCGACGGGGACCACGCAGGGCACCGAGAACCAATCGTCGCCTCCGACGGTCGCGAAGGCGGCGACCACCGCCCGGGCGATGTCGTCGGGCGCCGCGGCGAGGCGTCCGTGATCGACGGCGCCCTCCTCGAACGCCCAGAAGCGCGAGGCCGGCTGCCCCGCGTAGCGCAGGGCGGAGGGCAGCACGCGCACCCGCCGGCGCGTGAGCGCCCCGTCCGGCCCGTCGTCCCCGCCCGCCTTCCCGCCCACCTGCGCGACGTCGAAGTGGAACCAGTCCAGACGCCCTCCCGCGTAGCCGCCGGCGCGGAGGTCGACGCTCGCTCCCGGAGGGCCCGCGAGCAACCCGAACCGGTGGCGCAGGCTCCGTGGATCCCAGGTCCGGATGCGCGGGTCCGGTTCATCGATCAGCGCGGACTCGTCGCGCAGCCAGGCGGCGAGCGCCTTCTCGGCCGCCCGCCGCCGCTCCCCGGCGAGCCCGTCCAACGAGGAGGGCGCCACGCCGCCGGCGAGGTCGGCCGCCAGGGCGGCTCCGTCGATGGCGGAGCGCGCGAGCAGGCGCAGCCGCGCCTCGCCGACCGGGTCGAACCCGGGCGAGGGCGGGGCGGCGGGCGGGTACTCCGTGCGAAGCCGCTCGATCAGCGCGGGGGGAGCGCCCGAGGCCGTCAACCGCCGCAGCGCCGCCGCGCCGGCCTCGAGCGCCATGGCCGCGCCCGCGGGCCCGCCGCGGGCCGACTCCTGCTGCACCAGGGTCTCGAGCGGGACGTCCACCTCGGAGCGGTCGATCTCGATCCGCCCCCCGCGCGCGTCGGCGGCATGGAACGTGTGGATCGGCGCCACGTCGACCTCGACCTCGACCATCACCGGCCGCGCCGCGTCCTCCCCGCGGAACTCCCCGGCCTGCCACTGGCGCGCCAGCGACCACAGCGGATCGGCGATCCGGGCGGCAAGGCCCTCCTCGAGGCCGGGATCGATCGCCGTCAGCTCGAGGCGCCGCCAGGTCACGAGTCGCCTCCCCCGGCGCTGACGACGGTCGTCTCGGGCATGTACGCGGCGGGCAGCAGATGACGGAAGTCGTCCAGCTGCGTCGGCCCGACGGCGCGGCACCGCGCCAGCGAGAGGGTGTCCATCATGAGCCGCCGCACGTGCTCGAATCCGAATCCGGAGGACGGGTCGGGCAGTGCGAGCAGCACGCTCTGGGGCGGGCGGGAGGTGGGGGCGTCGAAATGGACCGCGACGCCCGTCGGCTGGGTGGGTGCGGGCACCATGTCCACCCAGCCGTCGACGACCAGGCCGCAGACCGGACCGCCGGTCACGATGCCCTCCGGGCCGGTCACCGACAGCAGGCCCAGGTGCTCGCCGCCCTCGCCGGGGCGACCGACGGCGATCCACGGCGACCCCGGCAGGTCGGGGACCTGGGCGCCGGCGAGCGACGCGGGCGCCCGGCCCGAGAACGCGTCGCTCAGGACCAGGAGATCGTGCAGCGCCCCCATGTCCGGCCGCACGCGACTCATCTGGCGCAGCCAGCGGTGTCCGTCGGCCGCGATGGAGGCGCGGCGGCCGGGAGCCGACTCCGACGCGGCCCGGGCCGCCGGATCGGGGGGAGTGAACCGGGGCAGGACGGGCACGCGTCCACGGATCAGCGACCGCAGGCGCTCCAGCCCGTCCGTCGCGGTCGCGCCCGCGATCCGGCCGGCGACCGCCCCCGCGACCTCCCCGAGGGCCTCGGGGGGTGCTCCTTCGGCCAGCGCCGCCGCGGCGCCGTCGATGTCCGCTGCCGCGAGAAGTCCGAGAGCCCGCACCCGCACCCTCGCATCCGCTGAGTCCAGCTCACCCGCGAGACCCTCGAGCGCCGCGATGACGTCTGCCGCGCGCCGCACCGCCGCGCCCTCGTCGAACGACTCCTGCGCCTCCCCGTCGGCCGACCTGACGAGGTCGGCCGGCCCGAGGGCGCGGGAGCGGCCGAGGAGCGCGGTCAGCGCGGAGGCCATCAGGCCGAACTCATCGAGGTCGAGCTCTCCCGGCCCGCCGGGGGCGCCGATCACGATCTCGGCTCGTGCCGCACCGCCCGCGGTGCGGGCGTGGGCGGCGACGAGGGCGGCGATCGTCGCCTGCGCCTGCGTCTCGCGCGGCCCGCACAGCACGGCGGCGTCGATGGCTTCGATGCCCAGGGCGTCCAGGGCGATCCGGCTCCGTCCGCGCTCGCCCCCCGCCTCATCGCGGAGCACGACGTCCACCATCACGCGCGAGAGATCCGGCATCAGCTCCTCGGCCCAGGCTGCGATCGCCGGCTCGGCCGCCGCGAGGACTCCCGCCCCCGCGGTTCCGGCGGCGTCGGCGCGCCAGGCGGCGACCACGCGGTGGGTGACGGCCACCACGTCGCGCGGGCCGTCGGTCACGCGCACCGGAGGTATCACGGCGTCGCCGGCGCCCGCCAGCGAGAGCGCCGCCGCCGATACGGCGTCGCCTCCCCGCAGCAGCCCGTGTACCGACTGCGCCACGACGAGGTCTCCCACCGCATCGAGGTCCCTCGCGAGCCCGCGCAGGCACTCCCGGACGCCCGGGGGCGGAGCGAGGGCATCGACGGCCGACCGCGCGGCCTGCTCGGCTCCGGTGGGGGCGATGCCGTCGGAGTAGGCCCGCGCGAGCACCAGACCGTCGACGACCCCGCGCACCGGTCCGCGCGCGTCCGTCGCGCCGTGCACCGCGACACGGATGTCGTCGATCCAGGTGTCCAGGCGGCGGTCGTGCAGCGCGCGCTCCAGGCGGGCGCCGAGGTGACGGGCGAGATCCTGGCCCACCCGGACCGCGTCGAGGATCTCGCGCCCGGCCCGTACGCGCGGCGCCGAGAGGTCCACGGCGAGAGACGCCTCGGCGCCCTCCGCCCCGAAGGCCGACCAGCCGCTGCGCAGGACGGCCGCGGTCGCCGCCTGGTCGAGAGAGGGAGCGTGGATGAACCCCTGGCTCGCCCGCGTCGCCCGCGGGCGCACGTCGAGCAGCCAGCCGAACGCCCCGATCTGGATTCCGGCCGGCCGCTTCGAGCGTGTGAGCGCCAGCGCGTTGCTCGCGAGGCTCGTCGCCCATGCGTCGAGCCGGTACGACACGGTGCCGAGCGTCTCCCGCAGGGCCCGCGCGAGCTCGGCGTGGACGACGCGCGCCTCGGCGCCCTCGGCGAGCGCCGCCGCGACCCGCGCGCGCAGGTCATCGACCCCGTCGCGCATCGGGCCGATATGGGCGGTCTCGACCCGGACCGCAGCTGCCTGCAGCATCTGGCGCAGGAGGGGCGCGGGCTGGGCGAAGTCGTAGCTCACGAGCTCCCCGGCGGCGCGGCGGCCGAGGTCCGCCGAGATCCCGTCGAGCCAGGCGCCGGTGGCGGCGAGATCCCCGTCGGCGCTGACCAGGTCCACCACCACCGAGGTGTCCTCCGCCCCGAACGACGTACCCACCAGGCGAACCACGCCGTCGGCGCCGACGGCGGTGGGGGTGGACGGCAGCAGCCAGGAGATTGGCAGGGCCTCGTCCGCGCGATCGCGCTGCTCCTCGAACAACGGCACCAGGAGATCGGCGATCACGTCGATGTAGGGAGTGAGGGGATCCTCGGCCTCGGGCAGTCCGCGCTGCGAGCGCAGGACCCGCAGGTTTCCCAGCAGGAAGCCCGCGGCCTCCGCCTGCGCCCCGGCGTCAACCGCCTCGAAGATCGTCGGCAGGAACTGGTCGAGCTCCTGTTGCACCGGGTTCGCGCCCGCAGGGAACGCGTTGCCGTTGACGTCCGTGATCTCGTCCGCGCCGATGTCGAGAAGACCCAGGAGGATCACCATCCAGGCACCGTCCTCCGCGAGCCGTTCCCCTGCGGGGATCATCGCCGTCACCAGGGGGTGCGGAACCGCGCCCAGCACCTCGGCCAGCAGGCCGGTGTCCTGGCCGGGGTCGCCCGCGGGCGGGCTGTCGGCGGCGTCGGGATCGAGCTGGGCGACGTTCGGCACCGACCGGGTGACGGTGCCGCGGGCCAGTTCGATACGGACCGCGATGTGCTCCGAGAGCTCGCGCGGAGTGGGCGGCGGGAGCCTCAGGGACACCGGCAGCAGCCCGTAGGGCTGCGGGCCGCAGCGGATGGTGGGAAGCGGGCCCCCGCCCCGGACCCAGTCGGTGAACCACTCACGGAGGGCGGTGAGGCGCGCCCCCGGCATCAGCGGCGCCGGAGGGTCGCCCGCCCGCGCCAGGGGACTCGTGAGGAAGTGGGCGAGGGTCGCCGGCCAGGTTGCGGCGTTCATCGCCCGCGCGAGCGCGCTCCCGTCGTCGCGCGAGTGGACGACCCGGTCCAGCGTTCCTCCGTGCGGCAGGCCGAGGGCGTCATGGAGCGCGTCGGCGGCGGGTGAGCGAAGCAGCGCCTCGGGCGCCTCGTCCGGCTCATCGCCCCCGCCCTCCCCCTCGTCGGCCGCGAAGAGCGCGTCCAGGTCGGGAGCCACCAGCGAGACCCCCGACGGCCCCGCGTCGGTGGTGTTGGTGGGCGTCCCGGCGGGGACGACGTCGAGGCCACGGGTGTACAGGTGCGCCGCCAGCAGGGCGTCGAGCCGGGCGCCCTCGTCCCGCGGGTCCTCGCCCGCGCGGACCCCGAGCACGAGCAGCTCGCTCGCCCCCGAGGTCGTGAGCCAGCGATGCCCGGCGAGCGGGATGCGGACCGCCATCCCCACGCGGACGGCCTCGTCGAGGTCGATCATCCAGCGCAGGCCCTGGGCGCCGAGGAACTCCTCGGCGCCCCCCTCCATGTCAACCAGGGCCGGCGCGATCGGCAGGTCAGCGGGCACGGGCCTGCTCCACACCGTGATCTGCGGCTCCTGGTCGCGCTGGACGATCACCGCCCAGCGCGCGGGCAGGAGCCGGGCCACGGCGGGCACGGCCGCCGTGTCGCCGCCGGCAGGGGCCTTCGGGGCGCCGGGTCCGCGCGGCCCCGGTCGCGTCACCCGGGCGATCCACACGGCGCGGTGGGCGCCGACCTGCCCGGCGAGCCAGGCGCGCGCCTGGGTCACGGCGCCGGTGTCGTCCGGCGCGGCGGCGACGGTCTCCCAGTAGGAGGCTCCGAGGGCCCGCTCCTGCCCGCTCAGCTCCGGGCGGTGGCCGTCGGCGTGGATCAGATCGGGGAGGATGCGGACCACGAGCTCGGTCGGGTCGCCGTCGGGCAGGAAGCGGGCCTCGATGCGCACCGGCAGCAGCGCCAGCGGGACGTGCCGGTCGAGCGACGCGAAGCCCGCCGCGCCCTCGGTCACGGGCGGTACCGGGATGTCGTCGGGGACACCCGGATCGGTGTCCAGCCCCGGCCCGGTCCGGCCGCGACGCGGTCGGCGGGTCATCCTCCCCTGCCGATCAGGTTGACGGCCCGGAAGAGAATGCGGAAGGGGCGCTGGAAGGTGGCCCGCGCCTGGTGGGCCGAGTTGGCGCCCCAGCGAGCGCCGGGTGGCGACGCGAGTCCCGCGGCGAGGCCGGCACCGACCGACAGGTGCTCGGCCTCGCGGTCGGCCAGATGGCGCCAGGCGAGGTCGTCCCAGCTCGGCAACGTGGTCGGCCCCGGTCCGCGGTCGAGGCCGAAGCGCGGCTCGGTCTGCGGCTCCTCGATCGCCACCAGCCAGCCGTCGCCCTCGAGGGCGCCCGCCTCGCGCGGCACCACGTCGTCGGGATCGACGTCGAAGCCCGTCACGCGGACGTCGGCGCCGAGCCCCGCGACGAATGCCGGCAGGTGCGTCGTGCCCGCCGGGTCGATCAGGAGGATGCGCGCCGAGGGGTAGCGGCGGACCAGATCGGCGCGCACCACGATCACGGTCAACTCGCCCCCGGCTGCCCCGAGGGTGCTGAGCCGGCCGTCGTCCGGCCAGGTCTCGATCGGGTCGATGTCGTGGGTCCCGGCGTCGGTGCGGTCCCAGAAGCGCCGGAAGACGGTGGCGCCGAGGTCGGCCGGGTACTCGCGCCAGATCAGCTCGCGCTGCATCTCGTGGTTGGCGCCTGCCAGGAACGCCGCGACGAAGGCGCTGTTGGCCGCAACGAGGCGGACGCCGTTCTCGGGCAGATCGTCCACGCCAGGCATCACGAGCTCGTCTCCGAGCGCCTGGAGCGACCGGTAGAGCGATTCGTCGATCACGGGGCCCAGGCGGACGGTGGTCGGGAGCCCCTCGGACGGCATCAGCGCGCCGAGACCGGTCACGCGCGCCTCGATCCTCGCCCGCGCGGTGCCCAGGAGATCGACGCCGCCGCGCAAGATGCCGGCCAGCGAGGACGCGTCCGCCGCCACCGGCGGGGTCGCCCCTCCGCCGGCGAGTGGGCCGGGAACGGAATCCAGCGCCCCGCCGACGTCAACCGCAGTGCGGGCCCGCGCGCCGGCGCGCCGCAGCCCCCGCTCCATCGCCTCGTCGGGTGTCACCCGGCGGGATGCGCTGAGGACGGGCATCTCGTGGACGACGTCGTACGCCGCCGTCGAGGCCCGCGGAAGCGCCGGCGGCGTCGCGAAATCGAGGCAGGCCGCGACGGCGGGAGGGGGCGCGGCGGCGGTCGCGGAGAGCATCGTCTCGGTGGCCTCGCGCCGCAACGGGCGGCCCGTCGGCAGCCGGCCCTCCGATGCCCGCGCCACGACTCCGGCGGGGCGGGTCTGGCGGATGAAGGCCGCCCCGACGAGCGCCTCCGGCATGCCGCTGGTGCGCAGGGCGCGCCGGCCGCTGAGGCCGTCGGACGTCGTCACCCATGTCAGGGCGTGCCGGGCCACCTGGACGACGTCGCCGTCGGGGAGCGCCTCGACGCGCGCCTGCCAGCCGCGCGCGATCTCGGCCTGCAGCCGGGTCGCCGTGAGGGCGAGGTTGGTCTCGCGCAGCTGCCCCGCCTGGTCCCACGCGGCCGCCACGAAGCGCTCCTGGTTGCGGCGCACCACCTCCGCGCCGAGGCCCGCGGCGGCCCGCCGGGCGGGCACGAGGTTGAGGTCGCGCTGCCAGCCGGATGCCGGTACGGCGGCCGCGCCGGAGGAGAAGGCGCCGTAGAGCGGGGGTCCCACCACCGGGTCGGCCCCGCCCCGTTCCACCACGACGCGCTGCCCGCCGGCATCGAGCACCTCGGTCAGGTCCTCCTGGAACGCGGCGCGATGCTCGCCCAGGCCGGCCGCGGTCACCCCGATGTCCCAGAGGGCGCCCGAGTACTCCACCACCACGCGCGTCCCGGCCGGCCACGGGAGCACCGCGCCGGGGTCGCTGACGTCGAGGTCGCGCACGCCCAGGCGATGGGCCGTCACGACGGGCGCGAGGCGCCGGCAGAGCGACTCGAAGTCGCCCCCCGGTCCGGTCGTGAACGTCCACGAGTGGTACGCCGACAGCGTCACCGAGCCCTCGGCGGCGAGATCCCAGGCCGGGGCGATCCGCTCGCCGTCGCGCCGCCAGGCGCTCACGATCGCCGCGCGGTAGGTCCGCCCGGCCCTCAGGCGGCGAGGGCACACCAGCCGGGCGATCGCGCGTCCACCGAGCAGCTCGGGATCGGCGGCGAGCGCGTCGGCCTCGACCGTGGCCTGCACATGGGCCCAGGCCCAGGTCTCGCCGGGGTCCGGCAGCTCGGCGACCGGTGTCGTGAGCTCGGCGGGGCGGTCGCCCGCCGCGGGGCGGTACTCGGCGCCGGAGGCGAGATCGACGCAGACCAGCGAGATCCAGGGGCGCAGGCGGGCGTCGGCGCCCCCGGGCGCCAGCGGCGTGAACATCCACGGGAGGTCCGCGGCCGCCAGCTCGGCGACCGGGAAGTACCCCACCTCGGCGTCGGTCGCGTCCGGCGCCGGGTAGCGGCGCACGACCTCGGCCGCGCCGATCGCGGTGACGTGGTCCGGTGGGTGCATCGCGATGGCGCGGGTGGCGCGGGCGCCGCCCACGTCGATGAACATCTCGAGATCACCGGCGCGGTCAACGGCGCCCGACCCGGGGTCGGGGTCGGTGAGGGCCGCCGCCAGCCCGCGCCGGAGCCACGGCAGGAAGTGCATCTCGCTCACGCGTCCGCCCTCGGCGTGGCCGCGCTCGCGGGGACCACCGCGAGCCGCGCCGTCTCGCGGGGGTCGCCGGCGGTCCGCGCCCGCAGGGCTGCCATCGCATCGCCCTGCGGCACGCCCCCGCGCGCGAGCCCGGCTGCCGCCAGGGCGCCCGCCGCCTCGCCGCCGTCGCTGGTGAGCACGAGCGTGTGCGCTGATACCCCGACCCGCAGGGCGGGAGCTCCGGGAGGCCTGCGTGAAACGACCCCCGCGCCGGTCGCCGCGGCCAGCCGCATCGAGGTGTCGAGGGGCACGAGGGCGGTCGTCCGGCGGGGCGTGGGCGCGCTCCAGGTGACCTCCTCGTACGCGTCGGTCACGCTCGTGCAGTGCAGGTCCGGGTCGGCGCTGACCACGACCCCGGCATCGGCGAAGGCGACGCCGTCGGTCATCTCATCGAACGAGGCGCGGGCGAGGCGCTCGGGTGAGGAGAGGGCCTCGAACTGGGAGGGCGCGAACCATCCCGCCGCCGCGGTCCAGTCGAGGGCAACCGGCGAGCCGTCGGGCCGCAGGGCCCCCGCGTCCTCCAGGGCGAGCCTCTCCTGCCCCGCGAGCGGCAGCAGATGGCCGAAGAGGTCCAGGTCGTGGTCGAGCGGGGCGATCGACTGGCGTGCCGACACGCTGTGGTCGGGCCGGATCCAGAGGGTGTTCTCATCGCCGTCGCCCTCGGCCGTCACGATGCTCAGGTCGGCGACCGGTCCCGCCGGCCCCCCGGCGGCCCAGGACGCCGGCGACTCGAGCGCCGCCACGACCTGGCCGAGCACATCCACCCGGCCGGGTGGCGCCCCCACCGCGTGGTGGCCGATGTCGAAGGCGAAATCGACGCCGATGCCGAAGAACTCGAACTCGGCGCGCCCGGATGCGAGCCACGGCTGCGGGCCCTCCAGGGCGACGCTCAGGTGCACCCCGAACAGCTCGCGGTCGCCGGCGCTGACGCTGACCCCGGCGCTCAGGTCGGCGATGATCGCGAACGGGGAGAAGACCAGGAGCACGTCGAAGTCGAACCACCCGGCCGCGGTGTAGGTCGTCAGCAGGAACTCGACGCTCGCCTCCACCTTCACCGCTCCTCCGAACTGGAGCGTGTTCGAGGTGACGGCGAAGTATCCGCTCAACGTGATGCCGACCGTCAACGACAGCGTGATCGCCGCCGACATGCGCCGCAGATCCTGGAACGCGGCGGGCAGTGAGGAGGGCGGCTGGAACGACGGGTGATAGCCGCCGACCGACAGCAGGAAGTACGGGTCGGACGTGGCGCGCAGGTACATCGCCATGTCGCCGTCGAGGGTGATCGTCCCGAGCAGGTGCGAGTCGTGGAGCGAGGCCACCAGCGACACGGTGCCCGCGGGCACGTCGACGACCCCGAGGACGTCCATCCGGATGCTGAGCAGCGGCGCCTCGGGCGTGGGCAGCAGCGCCTCGATGGCGCCCATGACGGCGATGACGCCCTCCGGCAGGCTGAGCACCACGCCGAGCTCCGCCGTGATCAGGGTCGGTGCGCCCCAGCCGATCTGCGCCACGGGTCCGAAGACGACGTTGCCGGGCAGGATCGGGAAGTAGTCGTCGATGCGGGCGATCAGCTCGGCCGAGTCGCGCACGGGATCGTCGGGGAACAGGAGGGAGTCGATCGCGCCGCTCCGCAGGCCGAGCGCCAGCGCGTCGCCGTCCAGGCCCCGGTTCACGGCCAGCAGGCCGCCGACGCCGCTGAGCGTGAACCCGAACCCGAGGGGGATGCCGGGGAAGCTGGCGCTCAGGCTGGCGAAGAGCGCCCACCCGCCGGGGTCGGACGGCAGCTGGGTGTCGACCACCACCAGCGCGTCGATCCCGACCGTCAGGGCGTCGAAGCCGAGCGCGCCCGAGTAGCGTCCGCCGACGGCGTCGATGGCGATGAAGCCGCCGCCGCTCACGGCGGGGCCCTCGAGCGTCAGGCCGATCGCCGTGGGGGGCACGAATCCGAGCTCCAGGCCGGGCGTCGTGGTGGCCGCACCCTCGGTGAGGGCCATCCGGACGCCGATCCCCTCGACGCGGGCGGCGAGGACGGTCAGCGCGCCGGCGAGGTCGACCGTGACGCGTCCCTGGGCCAGGACTCCCGGGTCGCCCGGATCGATGCCGAGCGAGAGGTCGACGCGCTCGAGCGTGATCGGGCCGAGCGCGAGGTCGAGCGGGAGGCTCAGGGCGAGGCCGAGGGGGCCGCCCGCCGCCAGTCCGCTCGCCGTGCCGTAGGCCAGCTCCATCGGCATCGCGTAGCGCTGACCGCCCTCGCCGAGGATCCCGCTGAGGAAGCTGTCGCCGTCGCCGGCCGCGAGCACGAGGGCGAGCCCCGGCAGGTCGATCGTGGCCCGCAGCTCCGGTGTCGCGTCAGCGCTCAGCGCGAGGCCGATCGCCAGCTCCGGGGCCTCCAGCCGCGAGCCGCCCGCCGAGCCGAGCAGGATCGCCGGCTCCTCGGGCCGCCGGCGCAGCGTCGCCTCCACGACGGCCCCGCCGGCCGCGGGGGGGCGGCCGGTGACCCCGGCGGGGGTGAATCGCAGGGCAGGCGGATCGGCCGGATCGGCGTCGGCGGCGACCTCCAGCGTCCACCCTCCACCCAGATCGAGGGCGCCACCCAGGCCCGCGCTCCAGCGCGCGCGCAGCTCCACCAGGGAGTCCCCGCCCGAGCCGCCCGCCACCAGCTCGGCGGCCAGCCCCACGGCGAGTCCGTCGTCGCCCCACGATTCCACGAGCCGCACCTCGTGCAGGGAACCGCCGCCGGTGCCCTCCTCGCCCGTCAGGGCGGTCATCTCGTCGGGGCGCAGGCCGCGTGCGCCGGTGGGCAGGCCGAAGCCGGCCAGCGCGTCGACCACGAGGTCGGCGAGACGCGCCGCCGGGGCGTCGGCGGCGCCCCACCCGGTGGCGGCGACGAGCGCCGCGGCGGGGTCGGAGACCAGCGCGCGCAGCGCGCCCGTGTCGAGCCGGGTGCGCGGGTGGGCTCCCCGCCGCCCGGCGGCGGGGACGTCCTCGGTCACCAGGGCTCCCGCGGCGCGCGCGAGCTCGGCGACGCCCGGGGCGAGGTCGGCGAGAGCCTCGGCCAGCAGCAGGTCCGGCAGGGCCGAGACCAGATCGTCCCGGAAGGCGGCGGCGTCGACGCCCGGCGGTGTGGTCTCGAGGCCCGCCAGCCCGTCGCCGAGGGCCACGACGCCGGCGATCAGGCCCGCCACCTCGTCGATCGGCGGCGGGCCGGTCCAGCTCCGCGCCGTGGCGGCGATGTCGCGTGCCTGCCGCCCGAGGGCGGCGTACTCGGCGGGTGGCTCGGCCACGTCCCACCCCAGGCGTCCGAGCGTCCAGCGGAACGCGGCCGGATCGGTGAGCGCGTCGGCCAGCCGGAGGGCGATCCCCGCCGCGACGGCGAGCGCGCGGCCGGTGAGGCCGCCTGCGTGCTCGGTGCCCACGTCAGTCGGGGTCCCAGGACGACAGCTGGGCCTCGAGCCGGTGGTGCTGGGTCGGGTCGAGCCGGTCGATCAGCAGGTAGCGGGCGACCGGGCAGAAGGCGTTGACGTGGCCGATCTCCGGCAGCGGCTCGCCGCCGGGAGGGGTCACGAGCTCCTCGGGCGGCACGCCGGCGGGAGGGGCGTAGGCGATCGAGCCGCGCATGATCGAGTGGGCCGTCGGATGGAAGACCCCGCAGTCGAAGGTGTGCCCGCCCGTCCAGACCCCCGGCACCCGGCGCGACGGGAAGAAGGGGCGTCCCTTTCCGAGCCCCGCCGGACGGTTGGTCAGGGCCGGCCACTCCGTCGAGTCCTGGCTGAGCCCGTCGTCCACGCACGCCCAGGTGGCCGCGGTGCTCACCGGGGGGGCGTCGAGCGGGCGACGGGTGCTGGTCACGTGGTCGCGGATCATCTTGGGCACGAGCAGGGCCTGGCCGCCCGGCTCACTGAGCTTGACGACGGTGGCGACGAGGATCGGATCGCCCATCTCCGCCCGGCGCGCGTCCAGATCGGCGAGGAACGGCGCGAGACTGCCGGAGACGAACTCCCTCACGTGGACCCGGTCGGTCGCGAGATCGCGGCCGAGGAACGACACGGGTGGGCTGACGATCCAGTCGTCGAGGGGTTTCCGGGGCGTCGGGCGGCTGCGCAGCACGAGCACGGGGTGCAGGCCGTCCGCGAGGTCGAACCCGTCGTCGGCGGCCCGCTGCAGCTGACCCGGCTGCAGCCGCACGATGAACGCCAGCGCGCCGTCCACCTCATGGGGCGGATCGACGGAGTTCGGCGGGACCTCCTCGATCGTCGCGTTCCGCTCCAGCAGGAACGCGCGGGCGATCCGGTGGTGGTTCCAGCGGATCCGCTCCCCGTCGAGCCCGCCGGGGCCGGCCAGCCCGTCGTCGCCCGCCTCGGCCTGGAGGTTCGCCGCGTCCTGCGCCCAGACCGGGTGCGGCAGCTGGGCCTCCGTCCCGTACTCGTCGCCGAGCCCGAGCGCGTGGGCGAGCTCGTGGGCGAAGAGCGCGCGCAGCTCGTGGCCGGCCGCGAAGGCCGGCGGGCCCGTGGGCCACCACGGTGCGGCGTACTCGACGCCGGGGACGCCGGGCAGCTCGCGGAGGAAGTCGTCCTTGCCGCCGCCGTCGAGGCTCATCAGCACCATCTCGTCCGCCGGCGAGTAGTGGCCGCTGCGCGCCTGGCCGCCGCACATCACCACCACGAGGCGGCGATCGTCGCCGGTGGTCCAGCGGTCGCCGATCGGGGTTCCGGCGGAGTCGATCAGCGCGCCGAGCAGGCGGTCCAGCTCCCCCCGGGAGAAGCGGTTCGGGTCGAACTCCATGGAGGGCTTGGGCTTTCCGCCGCGGCGGTCGTCGCGGCGGACGGAGAACGGGGAGTCGCGCTCGTTGAGCGCGATCGAGGTCGCGGTCGTCCGCGTCCACACCTCGTAGGGTCCCTCCGCGATCCGCGCGGTGAGCTCCTCGGCGGTGTAGGGCTGCAGGAGCTCCCAGCGGTCGATCTGGTCGGGCAGCTCGGGCCAGCCGCCGCTCGGTGCGGGACCGGCGGGCCCCATCTCGTGGAGCACCCGGTCGTAGAGCCAGGTGGTCGGCGTCTCGGGCGGCTTCACGGGGACGGGGAACCGGAGGTCGCTCGCGCCGTGCGTATCGCCCGTCCGCGCGTAGACCGGTGCGCGCCACGTGCCTCCGGGCTCCCGCGACACGACGGGCACGGTCCAGAAGCGGATCGCCGGCCCCACCCAGGAGAACGGCGGCATCGCCGCGGTCCTGCGGCCCAGGGCGCGCGCGAGGTTCAGCTGGTCGGCGGCGTCCGGGACGCCGTCGCAGAGGATCAGGACGTTGGCCGCCGCGGCATCGGCGTCGGCCGCGGTGCCGACCCCGGTGACGCACTCCACGGTGAGCTCGGCCGCCGGCCGCTCCTCCCATCCGGCTGCCACGACGCCCTGGCCACCGGCGGGCATCGCCCCGAGCTGGACCGGCAGCATGCACAGCAGCTGCACCGACTCCCCGGGCGCGGTGGTGCTGCGGGCGACGAACCCCCTGGCCGGATCGGACGAGACGCCCGGCATCGCCATCCACACGATGCCGGGGTGGTTGGTGACGTCCCCGATCACGCCGTCGTCGAACTCCGCCAGCACGGTGGGCCGCCGCCATGAGCGCGGCTCGATGGGGGCCGCCGCACCGCCGCCACCCCCGGGGGCGAGCACGTCGCGTGGGAGCGTCAGCGGGGACGGGGTGAGCCACGCCTGCGTGACCTGGTCGTGCACCCGCACCAGGAGGGACGTCTCCAGCGGGGGGTCACCCGCCGTCGTGCGCAGCGCGGTGACATCCATGTAGAAGGCGCCTATCCCCTGGCCCGGCGGCACCTGCGCCGCGAGCACCTGGCCGGTGAGGGCGACCACCTCGATCCCGGGAGCGGTGTAGGTGGTCGTGATGACGCCGCCGATCCGCAGACGGGGGCGGAAGTCGATCGAGCTGATCAGGCCGGCGGCGACGGCGCCCGCCGGGCTGTGCTCCATTCCGTCGGAGAGGATCGTGACGAGCTGATCGAGCGCGACCGAGGGCCGGCCGCGGAGGACGTGGAGATCCTCGCCCTCGAACGGCGCGCGCCAGCCCATCGTGACCGCCACCGCCACCCCCTCCGGCCGCCGACCGGGGAAACCGTATGCCAGCGCTTCCCGCCCAGTCGATCCCCCAGGGTGGTCCCTCCCGCGTCCCGATCGGGAGGTTGGCTCCGCGGAACCTCGGAACCGGGGCGCCCGGTCACCCCGGGCGATCCGCGGCCGGGGCTCTCGATCAGGTCACCGCCACCACCGGCGCCGCGGCCGTCTCGGCCGCCAGGGCGGGGGCGAGGTCGCCCCGCCCGGCCACGCGCACGCTCTCCAGGCCGAGCCACCCGGCAAGCGACGCCAGCTCGGCCGCGAGCGCCGCGGCGACGGTCGACGTCCCGGCGTCCGGCTCGGCGAAGGCGGCCTGCACCAGGAGGGTCCGCTCGCGCCTGTCGGCCTTCAGGTCGACCCGCGCGACCAGGCGGTCGCCGAGCAGGAAGGGCAGCACGTAGTAGCCGTGCACCCGCCGCGCCGCCGGCGTGTAGATCTCGATGCGGTAGCGGAAGCCGAACAGGCGCTCGGTGCGCTCGCGCTGCCAGATCAGTGAGTCGAAGGGCGACAGCAGAGCCCGGGCGCGCACCCACCGCGGAAGGTGGGCATCCGGGTGCAGGTAGGCCGGATCCCTCCAGCCCTCGACGCGGACCGCCCGCAGCCGCCCCTCCTCCACCAGCTCCGCCACCAGGTGGCGGGCGCGGGGGACGTTGAGGCGGTGGTAGTCGCAGAGGTCGCGCAGCGTCGCGACGCCGAGCGCCCGCGAGGCCATCGCGAGCAGCTCCCGCTTGGCGTCGTCCTCGCGAGGGCGCCGGGAGCGAGAGGATCGCCGCCGGGATCAGCCGCTCGGTGAGGTCGTAGACGCGGGCGAAGTCCGAGGCGCGCCGCCGGGCGCTGATCGCGCCCGACCAGAACAGGTGCTCCAGCGCCCGCTTGCCACGGCTCCATCCCCACATCGACTCGCTGCGCGGGCCCGGATCGGGCAGGTCGCCCGCCGTCAGGGGACCGCGCTCGCGCACCTCCTCGAGCACCGCGCCCACGTATCCGGGGTCGTCGCGGCCGATGGCGTGGATGCTGTCCCAGACCCCGTCGGGACGCTCCATCCGCCAGCGCATCAGGGGCCAGAGGCCGATCGGCAGCAGGGACGCCTCGTGGCACCAGTACTCGAAGAGCTCGGCGTCGGCCCCCATGCGCGGCAGCAGGTCGCGCGGGTGCGGTCCGAGGCGGGCGAACAGCGGCATCTCCTGCGAGCGGACCAGCACGTTGACCGAGTCGATCTGGATCAGCCCGATCCGGTCGAGCACCCGCCGCGCGTGGCGGCGGTCAACCCGTCCCTCCGGCCGGCGGTCGCCGAAGCCCTGGGCGTGAAGGGCGATCCGGCGGGCCTGGGAGGCGCTGATGTCGGAGTGCCCGCGGATCACCGCGGGGACGCTACCCGCTCAGCAGAGGCCGCTCGCGTCGCCCGGCCCGGTCAGGGCCTCGCCCCGGTGACCACGGCAGACCGGCGGCCGCTGCGTTGCCCGGGCGGTGCCGGCCCGTCAGGGGTGGGCGTAGCTTGCGACGCTGATCGTCACCACGCCGAGCGCCGGGTCGGCCGGGAACAGGAAGGCTCCGGTCGCACGCTCGCCGCCGGAGAGGAACACGACCGACTGCTCCCCCTCGCCCTCCACCTCCCCGTCGATGGTCAGCGCGCCGACACCTGGACGTCGGTCGCCGCCTCGCCGCCATCGTTGCGTACCTCGAACGGCACCCGCCAGGCCGCGCCCTCGCGCACGACCGGCCCGGAGCGGCCCGCCTCCAGCAGGGGCGGCCCGGACGCGCCCGTGGCCCAGCTGACGACGATCGCCCCGGCGACGAGTGCGATCAGGGCGACCGCGGCAGCGAAGGTCCACCACTCGGCGGCCGTGCGCGAGGGGCGTTCCGTGCGCGCGGTGCTCATACGGCGAGCCTCCCAGCGGCGCCGCCGATGGTGGCCGGCAGCCCGAGAACGACGGTCCAGGCGAGCCATGTGTGCCACGACTGGTCGGGCCCGATCCTCTGGAAGAACAGGAGGGCCAGCCCGGCGACGGCGAGTGAGATGACGTAGGCGCCGGCGGTCTCGGCGAAGGGGCGCTGGAACAGGCCCTCGTGGCTGCGCCGCTCCGTCTGGTCGGAGAAGTCGGCCTCGAAGACGATCGCGTACGAGATCACCAGCGACACGGCCGCGAGCAGCGCCAGCCACGGTGGCGTCATCGCCAGTGCGATGAGCGGGACCTCGTCGGTGGGGGCGATGCTGAAGCAGAGGACCAGGGCCCCGACGGCCGCGGCGCCCGCGTCTGCGAGCGTGCGCCCGATGGCCGGGTCTCCACCGACGAGGTCGTCCCCGGGGTCCTCGCCTCCGTCGTCGTCCCCGCGCTCCTGCCGCGACAGGAATTGCCGCGCGAGCGCGGCGCCCACCGCGAAGGGGATCGCCTCGAAGACGACCTTGCCGACGGCCTCCTCGAGCGAGGTGGCGAGGGTGATCTCCCTCAGGCACACCAGGACCGTGGCCGCGCACAGCAGCCCGATCGCGACGGTCACGACGCCGTCCATTGCGGCGTCGCGCCAACCGGTGACGCGGGCGTTGCGGAAGCCCGACGTGCGGGTCAGGCCGATCACCACCAGCAGCGACACCCCGAGCGCGCCGAGCATCCAGCGCGGGTCCACCCACGAGCCGTACCACCAGACCTCCATGGTGTAGAGCAGCGGGACGCCGAAGAGGAAGCCGCCCGCGGCGGCGCGCACCAGGTCGCGGCTCTCGCGGCGCCACCCCTCGCCGGCCGGGCCGGCGGTCTGTTCGCGCGTCAACACGACCATAGGTCACCCGCCGGGGGCGATCCAAAACCCGTCGCCCGGGCAGTTCGCGTTCGGCAAGACCTCCGGTGGCCGGGGGAAGCACCCCTCGGCCTCCTCCTCGCCCGGGAGCCGTGGGGATATGGGACGCCGGGTCCCGTGTCCGAGCCGCCCGCCCGCGATGGTCAGCCTCTGACGGCCACGACCTCCCGGCGCTCCGCCGCCGAGACGACGAAGGCCGACAGCAGCAGACGCTCCTCGGGCCGCTCCATCAGGCCCTCGGCGTGCCACTGCACACCGAGCAGGAACGCCTCACCGCCGCCCTCCACCGCCTCGATGACCCCGTCTGGCGCCCAGGCGACCGCCACCAGGCCGTCGCCGAGCCGGTCAACGGCCTGGTGGTGGAGCGAGTTGACCTCGATGGCATCCGCCCCGAGGGCGTCGGCCAGGCGCGAGCCCCGGGCCACCCGCAGGGGGTGGCTGACGTGTGCCATGTCGGACTCCTGGCGGTGTCCGAGCGCGTCGTCGATGCACGCCGGCAGGTGCTGGTGCAGCGTGCCGCCGGCCGCGACATTGATCATCTGGGCCCCGCGGCAGATCCCGAGCACCGGCATCCCGCGCTCCAGCGCACCGCTCACGAGCGCGAGCTCGAAGGTGTCGAGCTCGGCCTCGGTCGGGCCGAGCATCGGGTGGGGCGCATGGCCGTAGAGGCCCGGGTGGATGTCGGGGCCCCCCGGGATGCAGAGCCCGTCGATGGCGTCGAGCAACGAGGGTGCGAGGCCGGGCGTCAGCGGGGGCAGCACCACCGGCAGCCCGCCAGCCTGGAAGACCGCGTCCACGTAGATCAGCCCGAGGGCCATCTCCCGCCGCGCCGGCTCGCCCTCGGGCATCGGCGAGACCCGGTCGGGCGTGCGCAGCTCCGACGTCGAGATCCCGATCGTCGGCCGCATCGCGGGCAGGGTTCGCGTGGACATCCCCCGACGGTAGGCGAGCGCGCGGCGGGGCCCCTCGGCCCGCGGGCCAAGACTTCGCGCCCCGGGCCTGGCGGCGGGTCCGGTGGCCCGGCGCCGGCGCGGATGGACGTGGCCGTACGAGGCCGACCGTGGAGTAGCTATCCCCGTCGATGTCCGACGCCGTCCACTCGCGCGAGCACGCGCCCGCGACCCGCGCCGGCGCGATCGGGCTCACGCTCGGCGCTCTCGGCGTCGTGTTCGGCGACATCGGCACCAGCCCGCTGTACTCGCTGCAGACCGTCTTCTCGATCCACCACAACGAGGTGCAGCCGACCGCGACGGACGTCTACGGCGTCGTGTCCCTGGTCTTCTGGGCGATCACCCTGATCGTGACGATCAAGTACGTCACGTTCATCCTGCGTGCCGACAACCACGGCGAGGGCGGCATCATGGCCCTCACCGCCCTGCTCCAGGGCAAGACCCGGGGCACGCATGATCATCCTCCTCGGGGCGATGGGCGCCGCGCTCTTCTACGGCGACGGCGTGATCACCCCGGCGATCTCCGTCCTCTCGGCGGTCGAGGGCCTGAAGGTGGTCGAGCCGGGCCTCGACTCGATCGTCGTGCCGGTGACGCTCGTGATCATCGTCGGGCTGTTCGTGGTCCAGCGCTTCGGCACCCGCGCGGTCGGCGTCTTCTTCGGGCCGATCATGGTCGTCTGGTTCATCGTGCTGGCGGCCGGCGGGATCCACGAGATCGCGGGCGACCCGGCGATCATCAGGGGGCTCTCGCCGACCTACGCGGCCGCCTTCATCGCGGCCGACCCGGGCATCGCGTTCGTGGCGCTCGGGGGGGTCGTGCTCGCGATCACGGGCGCGGAGGCCCTCTACGCCGACATGGGGCACTTCGGGCGGCCTCCCATCCGCCGCGCGTGGTTCGTGCTGGTGTTCCCGGCGCTCACGCTGAACTACCTCGGCCAGGGCGCGCTGATCCTGCGCGACCCCACCGCGATCGAGAGCCCGTTCTTCCTGCTCTTCCCGTCATGGTCGCGGATCCCGCTGGTCGTCCTGGCAGGCCTCGCCACCGTCATCGCCTCGCAGGCCGTGATCTCGGGGGCCTTCTCCGTCACGCGCCAGGCGGTCGCCCTCGGGCTGCTTCCGCGCATGTCGATCCGCCACACCTCGGCGCGCGAGATCGGCCAGGTCTACGTCCCCGCGGTCAACTGGGGGCTGTTCGTCGCCGTGGTCGCGCTGGTGCTGGCGTTCACGTCGTCCGAGAGGCTGGCGTCGGCATACGGCCTGGCCGTGACGGGGACCTTCGTGATCAACACGATCCTCTTCCTCACGGTGGCCGACCGGCTGTGGCGCTGGGGGCGCGGGAAGCTCATCGTGGCCGGTGTCGCCTTCCTCACGGTGGAGCTCCTCTTCTTCGCGGCCACGGCGACCAAGCTCATCGACGGCGGCTGGGTCACGCTCGGGATCGCCATGGCCATCTTCGCCGTGCTGGCCACGTGGAGGCGCGGGCGCGAGCTCGTCTCCGAGCGCCGCACGGCGCAGGAGGGGTCGCTCTCCGAGTTCATCGAGGAGGTCCACGCGATGTCGCCGCCCCTGCAGCGCGTTCCGGGCACGGCCGTGTTCCTGCACCCCACGCGCGACACCACTCCCCTCGCCCTGCGGGCCAACGTCGAGCACAACCACGTCCTGCACCAGAGCAACATCATCGTCTCGGTCGTGCCGGTGGGCGTGCCGCACGTGACCCCGTCCGAGCGGCTGCACGTCGACGAGCTCGGCCACGTCGACGACGGGATCGTCCACATCACGGCGCGGATCGGCTTCCAGGACCGGCCCGCCGTGCCCTCCGCCCTCCGCCTGGCCCGGGCCCAGGGCCTCGAGTGCAATGTCGACCCCGAGCACGCGACCTACTTCCTCTCCCACATCACGATCCAGCCGACGGGCATGAAGGGGATGGCGAGCTGGCGCAAGAAGCTCTTCGTGACCATCGCCCGCAACGCCGCCAGCCCGGTCGACTACTTCGGGCTCCCCCCCGAGCGCACCGTCCAGGTGGGGGAGCAGATCCCGCTCTGAGTCGTATCTCTACGCCGCCCTGACGCGCGCGGCGCCCGCCTTGACACCCCCTTTACGCCGACGGGCCTACCATCGGGTCATGAGCGTGGACGAGGAGACGAGGCGGCTGCTGGTGGCCTATGACGGCACCGCCGCCACGCGCCTGGCGATCGAGCGCGTCGCCGAGGTCGCCCGCCCCGGCGACGAGGTGAGCGTGGTCAACGTCATGCCCGAGCCGGGCGTCAGCTCGCGCATCGGCCCCTTCACCCGCGAGCGGAGCCGCCAGCGGGCGATCCTGGAGGATGCCGCCCGTATGCTGGCGCGCCGCGGCATCGTGGTCCACCCGGTGGCGGCGGTCGGGAGCCCCGCGACGGCGATCCTCGACGTCGCCGAGCGGATCGGAGCCGACCTCATCGTCGTCGCGGCCGAGCCCGGCCGCCGGGCGCACGGACTGGGCTCGCCCGGTGACCGCATCGCCCGTCGGGCCGGGTGCGACGTGCTCGTGGTGCACCCGCCCGGCTCCTCGCGCTGAGCCCTGGCGGCGCGGCTCAGACGCCGGTCTGGGCCGCAACGCGCCCCGAGGCGACGGCCTGCGCGAGTGCCGCGTGGTCGCGGTCGTTCTGCTCGGCGTAGGCCTCGGCGAACCGCAGGATCGCGCGGTCGAAGGAGGTGCCCGATCCGAGATAGGCGGAGATCGCGATGGGGTCGCCCGAGCGCGCGTGGGCCCGGGCGAGGGTCTCGCCGCAGATCCGTCCGTAGGCCGCCAGGGTGTGGGGCTCCATCTCCTCGACCAGGGCCGAGCCCTTCCAGTCGCGCAGCTGGCGCACGTAGTAGTCGCGGCTGTGCCCGCTCATGGTGCGCGTCACGCGGATCCAGCCGAGGAAGATGTCGTGAGCGGCCTGCGTGATGCGCTGGCCCGCCACCACCCGCTCGCCGGCGTTGCGGTGGGTGCTCGGGCCCACGAACTCCTCCAGCACCGAGGCCTGGGCCTCCTTGATCTGCAGAACCAGGGGGTCGCCCTGATCGCGGCCGAGGAAGAGCGCGATCCAGGCGTCGGTGCCGACGCTGCCCACGCCGACCACCTTGCGCGCCACATCGACCAGGGTGAACTGCTCCAGCAGCACGCGCCGGTCGTGGTGCAGCGAGGCCCGGTAGCTGCGGACGATGCGGTTCATGCGGGCGCGCAGGTCCTCGCGGGTGGCCTCGTCGAAGTCGGAGAGCGGCACCACCAGGGGCGGGTCGGAGATGAAGCGCGGCTGCCCGTCGACCTCGCGCGTCAGCTTCGCGAATGCCTTCATGTTGTCGCGCGTCCGCGCCTTGGCCGCGTTGCGCTTCATGCTCCGGCGGCCGGTGCGGCCGATCTCGTCGCCCAGGCGTGCCGCCAGCGCGTCGATGTCCAGGTGCGAGTACCAGAGGTCGAGCGTGGTCATGCCGGCGAACCGCCCCATCGACGACCGGTACGCGAGGGCCGTCCCGAGCACGACCCGCTCCTGGTCGGCCACCGCGAAGCCGTTGTCGCGCGCCGCGATCAGCATGCTCGTCGCGAGGCGCTTGAGGTCCCACTCCCAGGGGCCGGGCAGCGTCTCGTCGAAGTCGTTGATGTCGAACACCAGGCGCCGCTCGGGTGAGGCGTAGACGCCGAAGTTCGACAGGTGCGCGTCGCCACAGGCCTGCACCGTCAGCCCGGTGCGCGGAGTGCCGGCCAGATCGGCGGCCATGATCCGCGCCGCGCCGCGGAAGAACGTGAACGGGGACACGAGCATCCGCCCGTAGCGGATCGGCACCAGCTCGGGCACGCGCGTGGAAGCCTGCTCCTCGAGCAGCGTCACCGGGTCGCGGCGACCCTCGGCGGCCACGTGGTCGCCCGCCCGCGAGCGCGGCACCTCCGACCGCGCCGCCTTGCCCTGCGCCGTTCGCTCGGCGGGGCTCAGATGGACGTGGCGCGATCGTGTGGGCCGTCGTGCTCCTGCCGGTCCTGCGGACATCTGCGACCCCTTCTCAGAGAGACCAGTAGTGACCGATGTGCGACGCCGCGCGCGAGGTGACGAAGTCGGGCGAGACCGAGTCGGGCTCGCGGGCGTCGGCGAGGGCGGCCATCGTCTCGGCCACGGATCCCGACAGGGCCGTGAGCGAGTACCCGCCCTCCAGCACCGCGCCGACCGGCGCGCCGACCTGGGCGCCCAGCGCCCTGATCTGGGCCGCCATCTGCCCGAAGGCGGCCGTGTCGAGCGTGCAGCCCCCCAGCGGGTCGTCGCGGTGCGCGTCGTATCCGGCCGAGATCAGGATCAGGTCGGGCACGTACTCGGCGGCCGCAGGGACGATGATCCACTCCAGCAGCGACAGCCAGGTCTCCTCGCCCGACCCGGCCGGCACGGGCAGGTTGATGGAGAAGCCGGTGCCGGGGCCCGATCCGACGTCGAGCAGCGGCCCGGTGCCGGGGAAGATCCCCGACTGGTGGATGCTCGCGTAGAGCACGGCGTCGCTGGTGCGGAAGATGTCGTTGGTGCCGTTGCCGTGGTGGACGTCCCAGTCGACGATCAGCACCCGGCGCGCGCCGAGGGCGTCCAGGGCGTGCCGTGCCGCGACGGCGGCGTTGTTGAACAGGCAGAAGCCCGAGGTGGTGTCGCGGTTGGCGTGATGCCCCGGTGGGCGCGCCGCGCTGAAGGCGACCTCGGCCTCGTCGCCGAGCAGCGCCTCGGCCATGGCGCAGGCACCGCCGGCGGCGTGGAGGGCCGCCGTCCAGGAGCCGGGGCTGACGGGCGTCTCGGGCTCGAGGTCGCCTCCACCCGCCTCGGCGAGCGCCCGCACCAGGTCGATGTGGCGCTGCGTGTGCACCGCGGCGAGCTGCCCGGTGGTCGCGGCCGGCGCGGCGCGGCGCTCGTAGCCCAGCCATCCGCGCCGCTCCAGCTCGGCCTCGACGGCGGTGATCCGCGCGACGCTCTCGGGGTGGCCGGTGCCGGTGTCGTGCGCGACGCTCGAGGGGTGGGAGAAGTAGAGCGGTGCGCTCACGAGGGGTCGGCGGTCCACTCGACCGGCGGGATCGCGCTGAGCGACGGCCAGGGCACCGGCTCCGGCGCGGCGGCCACACGCACCCGGGCGTCGAGGATCACGATCCGCTCGGGCGACACCGACACGGGGTTGCAGTCGAGCTCGACGATCTGGGGATGGGCGTGGACCATCGCCGCGAGCCGGAGCAGGAGCTGCTCGAGCGCGGCGATGTCGCAGGCCGGTGCGCCCCGGTAGCCCTCGAGCAGCGGCAGCATCCGCAGCTCGCGCACCATGTGGCGCGCCCCCAGATCGGTCAGCGGGGTGAGGCGGACGGAGACGTCACGATGGATCTCGGCCGCCGTGCCGCCGAGGCCGCACACGACGACCGGGCCGAACTGCGGGTCGGTGCTGCTGCCGATCAGCATCTCCACGCCGCCGGGGACCATCGGCTGGACGATGAAGCCCTCCACCCGGTGCCCGAGGTCGGCGAGCCGGCGCTCCATCTCGTGGGCGGCCGCGGTCACCGCGCCGGCCCCCGTCAGCCCGAGGCGCACCGCCCCGACGTCGGTCTTGTGCACGAGCCCGGGCGCGACGGCCTTCAGCGCCACCGGGCCGCCGAGGTCGCGGGCCGCCTCGCCCGCCTCCGCGGCCCCGGCGACGTCGCGGGACCGGACCAGCGGGAGCCCGTAGCAGGCGAACAGCGAGGCGATGTCGGCCTGCTGCAACCACCCCGATCCGGCGATGGTGGCGGCCGAGAGCAGCGTCGCCGCGTGCCCGGGGCGCGTGTCGGGGAAGTCGGGCACGCGCCCCGGCGGCAGCCGGCGCCATGCCGCGTAGCGCCCGATCCGGCCGAGGGCGAGCGCGGCCTGCTCGGGATACTCGTAGACCGGCGGGGCCCCGGGGGCGGCGGAGGAGGCGCGCGCCTCCTCCCGGTCGGCGGCCGACATCAGCACCGAGAGGATCGGCCGCACGCCCCCGAGCCGGGCGGCCACCCGGCGCACCTCGGCGGCCACCTCCCCGCCGACGCTCCCCAGGCCCGGCTGGATGTAGACGACGATCACGGCGTCGATGGCGTCGTGGGTGGCGAGTGCCTCCAGGGCGCGCCCGAACTGGTCGGCGGTCGCGGCGGCGAGCAGGTCAACCGGGTTGCCCACCGAGGCCTCGGGCACCGCGATCGCCCGCAGGCGCTCGCGCAGGTCGGCGGGCGGCTCCACCACCCGCAGGCCGTGCGCCTCGCACGCGTCGGCGCACAGGATCCCCGGGCCGCCGGCGTTGGTCAGGATCGCGACGCGGTCGCCGGCCGGAAGCGGTTGGCTCGAGAGGAGGGCCGTGACGTCGAAGAGCTCGCTCATCGTCGCGGCCCGGATCACGCCGGCCTGCCGGAAGAGGGCATCGACCGTCGCATCCGACGCCGACACGATCGCCCCGGTGTGCGAACCGGCGGCGCGCGCTCCCGCCCGCCCGCGCGCGCTCTTGACCGCCACCACCGGCGTGGTGCGCGACAGGCGCCGGGCGACGCGCGCGAAGGTGCGCGGGTTCCCGAACGACTCGAGGTAGAGCAGCACGACCTCGGTGGCCGGGTCGTCCTCCCAGAACCGCAGGAGGTCGTTGCCCGAGACGTCGGCCTTGTTGCCCACCGAGACGAACGACGAGATCCCGATCCCCATCTCGCGCGAGCGCTCGAGCAGGGCGATGCCGAGGCCCCCGCTCTGCGAGAGCATCCCGACGTTGCCGGCCGGGGGCATGTCGCTGGCGAAGGTCGCGTTCACGGCAGCGTCCGGGGCGGTGTTGATCACGCCCAGGCAGTTGGGCCCCACCAGCCGCATGCCGGTCGCCCGGCAGATCTCGACCAGCTCGCGCTGCGCCCCCGCCCCCGCCTCGCCCACCTCGGCGAAGCCCGCGGTGAGCACCACGAGGGCGCGCACGCCGCGCTGCCCGCATTGGCGCGCCACCTCCAGCACGCCGGCCATCGGCACGGCGATCACCGCCAGCTCCACGGGCTCGGGGAGGTCGGCGACGCTCGGCACCGCCGGAAGGCCCTGCACCTCGGTCGCCGACCGGTTCACCGCGTGCAGCCGGCCGGCGTAGCCGCCGGCGATCAGGTGGTGCAGCACCTCGCCGCCCACCGTCCCGCGTGAGCGCGAGGCGCCCACGACGGCGATCGAGGCGGGCGCGAGGATGCTGCGCACCACGGCGGCGGCCGCGACGCGCTGTCGGGCCTCGAACGCGGCCATCGCCGAGGGCGACAACGAGGAGGGGAAGCGCACGAAGTGGGTGCCGCCCTCGCTGCGCAGCAGCACGGGGAAGCCGCTCGCGCGGAACATGTCGATCATCTTGCGGTTGCCCGACATCACCTCCGCGTCGAGCAGCTCCACCCCGCCCGCGTGGGCGTGCTCGGCCAGATGGGCCAGCAGCAGGGTCCCGAGTCCGCGCCCCTGGAAGGCGTCGGCCACCGTGAAGGCCACCTCGGCGACGCTCTCCCCCGGCTCGCGCAGGTACTGGGCGTGCCCGATGATCCGCTCGGGGACGCCGGTGAGCGCCACGAGCCCGTGATCCTCGGCGCCGCCGCCGGTGGCCATCGCGCGGGCGGCGCCCGCGAGGTCGACCGTGCCGAAGAAGCGGTAGCGCTGCGCGTCGGGCGAGAGCTGCTCGAGGAACGCCACCAGTCCGTCCAGGTCCTCGGCGCGGACCGGCCGCACGCGCACGGTCGATCCGTCACGCAGCTCGACGTCGACGACCCCCATCATGAGCACCCACCTCCCCGTCCGGTCGGCGGGGACGTTAGACCACCCGACGCCCTACGGCGCGGAGGGCAGGATCGACTTGTCGGTGAGGAAGTCGCCCCGGAAGCAGAGCTCGTAGCTGATCGCGCGGCCCGAGCGGGCCGCGTAGAGCCAGCACTCCGAGCCGGCCGGCTCCCTCGCCCGGACGCGCGTCCTGCGGGGCGGTCCCAGCAGGTCGCGCACCTCCGCCCGCGAGCGCCCGGCCGGAACGAGCAGGAAGGACGCGCGGTCGGTGGCCCCCGCCAGGTCGCGGGCGCTGGGGCGCCCGGGGTCCTCGACGGCCGCGACGACCGCGAAGGCCACGAGCGCGAGCACCGCGGCGGCGAGCAGCCCGATCGCACCCCAGGGGCGCCGCCCGGGCACGGGCGGGGCGCCCACCAGGGGGGTGGCCCGACGGCGCGGCCGTCGCGGGGGTGGGGCGGCCCGGCGCGTCACTCCCGGATCAGTCCCCGATGACGCGCACGGGCAAACGCGGTGCCGCCATCCGGTGGTCGTAGGACTGAGGTCCACTAACACCCCTGAACCCGGTCGCGCGCACACTGTCGGCGAATCGGCCCACCGCCCGAACCGGAGGCCTCCGCACGTGCCGCGCTACCTCTTCTCGTCCCACGACGGCTTCGGCCTGGGGCACACGCGTCGCAACAGCCTGATCGCGCACGCGCTCCTGGACGCCGACCCCACGGCCACCGTGACGCTGGTGACCGGGCTCGACGTCGCTCACCCCTGGCTCGTCCACCCCCGCCTGCGGACCGTCCGCGCGCCGAGCCTCGTCAAGGACGACTCGGGCCGCTACGTCAACGCCGAGATGTCCATGCGCGACGCCCTCGCCCGGCGGTCGGCGATCTTCTCCGAGCTCGTCACCGAATGGCGCCCGGACGTCGTGGTGGTCGACCGTCATCCCTACGGGACGATGGGCGAGCTGCGCCAGGGGTTGCTGCGCGCGCGTCTGCGCGGCGCGGCGCTCGTGCTCGGCCTGCGCGACGTACTCGACGAGTCGGCGAACGTCGGGATGGAGCTGGGCGGCGGCTCCTGGGCCGGCGTGCGCGAGATCTACACGGACGTGCTCGTCTACGGCTCGCCCGCCATCTGCGACCACGAGGCCGAGTACGACCTGCCGGTCGAGCCCGTCTACTGCGGCTGGGTCACGCCGCTTCCGCGCACCGCCGCGGTCGACGCCGGGCTCCTGGTGGTGGCGGCCGGCGGCGGCGGCGACGGCCGGGCCGTCTACGACCTCGGCGAGGCGCTCCTGCGCGAGCGGCCCGAGTGGCGGGCCACGGTCCTCTCGGGCCCGTTTGCGCAGGAGCAGGAATCCGCCGGTGACCGCATCCAGTACGTGCGCGACGCGCCTGACACGCTCACCTTCCTCGCCCGGGCGGGCGCGGTGATCCAGATGGCCGGCTACAACTCGACCGTCGAGGCGCTCGCCGCGGGCCTGCGGCCGATCCTGGTGCCCCGCCGGGCGCCCCGGCGGGAGCAGGCGATCCGGGCCTCGCGGCTCGCCAGCCTCGGCCTGGCCGACGTCATCGACTCGGATGCCCGCGCTCCGGAGGTCGCGTGGCTGCTCGATCGTCCCCGCAGGCTCGCGCCGGGCGCGGTGGAGCGGGCCGGGCTGCAGCTCGACGGTGCCGATCGCGCGGCGGCGCACATCGCCACCCTCTGTCTCGAGCGTGTCGCATGAGGCGCCGGCCGGCCGCCGCGCCGCCGCGCCGCCGCGTTCTGGGCACCGTGCGCGCCCTCGCTCCCTACGCCCGCCCCCTGCGCAGGGCACTCTCCCTCGGCCTGCTGCTCGCGGTGGTGGAGGTCGGCATCGGCCTCGCCCAGCCGTGGCCGCTCCAGTGGGTCGTGGACAACGTGCTGCAGCCCGAGGGCCCAGGCACGCCCTCAGACGCCCAGCGGTTGCTGGCCGCCGCCGCCCTCGCCTTCGTGGCGCTGGTGGGGTCGGCGGCGGTGGTCGACTACTGGTCGAGCCGGCTGCTGATGGCATCGGGCCTGCAGCTGGGCACCAGCCTGCGGCAGGCGGTGTTCGGACATCTGCAGCGCCTGTCGCTGCGCTATCACGGCGAGCGGTCGGTGGGCGACCTGTCGACCCGGGTCACCAGCGACGTCGAGCGGGCGCAGGAGATGCTCGTGCAGCTGCTCGCGGTGCTCGTGCCGAACGCCCTCCTGATCATCGGGATCGTGACCGTGATGCTCGTCATCGACCCCTGGTTCACGCTGATCGCGCTCACCGCGACCCCGGTGCTCGCCATCGCGACGGTCCGCGCGACCGTGCAGCTGAAGGCCGCCGCCCGGTCCGCGCGCAGGGCCGAGGGCGAGGTCGCCGCGGCCGCCACGGAGACTCTCGGCGCGATGCAGGTGGTGCAGGCGTTCTCGCTCGAGGAGGTGCAGGGCCGGCGTTTCGGCGCGCTGGCCGGATCGAGCCTGGCCGCCAACCTGGAGGCGGTGCGCCTGCAGGCCCGCTTCGGCCCGGTCGTGGACATGACCGGCGCCCTGTCGGTGGCGCTGATGCTCTGGCTGGGTGGCGCGCGCGTGCTCGACGGCGAGATGACGCTTGGCGTGCTGCTCGTCTTCATGAGCTACCTGGCCAGCCTCTACAAGCCGATCAAGCAGCTGGCCAAGCTCGGCACGACCCTCGGCAAGGGCGCCGCCGCGGCCGAGCGCGTCTTCGCGGTGCTCGACACCGCCCCCGTTGTGGCCGACGCCCGTCCCGGGCGGACCGCCCCGGCGCTGACGGGCGCCATCGAGCTCGAGCACGTCGTCTTCTCCTACGGGCGCGAGCAGGTGCTGCGCAACGTCAGCCTGACGATCGAGCCCGGCGAGCGCGTCGCGCTCGTGGGACGCACCGGCTCGGGCAAGAGCACCCTCGCCTCCCTGGTGCCGCGACTGATCGACCCCGAGGCGGGCTTCGTCAGGGTCGACGGGATCGACGTCCGCCAGCTGCCGCTGAGCTCGCTGCGCGGCCAGATCGCGATGGTCCTCCAGGACACCGTCCTCCTGCGGGGCACCCTGCGCGACAACATCGCCTGGGGCCGGCCCGGTGCGACCGACGCCCAGATCGCGCGCGCGAGCCGCCTGGCGCTGGTGGACGAGTTCGCGGCGCGCCTGCCGGCGGGGCTCGACACGCCGATCGGCGAGCGCGGCCTGAACCTCTCGGGAGGGCAGCGCCAGCGCGTCGGCATCGCCCGGGCGATCCTGCGCGACGCGCCGATCCTGATCCTCGATGAACCCACCAGCGCCCTCGATCCGCAGTCGGAGGAGTACCTGGTCGAGGCCCTCGCGGCTCTTCCGGGCAGCCGGACGACCCTCGTGATCGCCCACCGCCTCTCGACGGTCCGCGACGCGGACCGCGTGGTGGTCCTGCACGACGGCTCGGTCGCCGAGCAGGGCACCCACCTCGACCTCCTGGAGCGCGACGGGCTCTACCGGCGCATGGCCGACTCGGCCTTCGCGCCCGCCTGACCCCGGTTGCCTCCGGGGTGGCGCCCGCGAACCCGCCGGGATATGCATCGGTCATGGCCTTCGTCCTGCCCGCCCGGCACCTCCTGCGCGCCAGGGACCTCGCCGACGCCCGGTACCCGGAGCCGCTCGGGGTGGACGACATGGCGCGAGCGGCCGGTCTCTCGCGAGGTCATTTCAGCCGCGAGTTCCGCCGGGCCTTCGGCGAGTCGCCGCACGCCTACCTGCTGACGCGCCGGCTCGAGAGGGCCGCGGCGCTGCTGCGCACCACCGACCGATCGGTCACCGAGATCTGCCTCCTGGTCGGCCTGCAGAGCCTCGGCTCGTTCACCACCAGCTTCACGCGCACCTACGGGCTGTCCCCCCGCGCCTATCGCGCCGCATTCCCGCCCGCCGTGATGCAGGCCCGCGTGCCGGCCTGCATCGTCCGCGCCTACGGCCGCCCGCGACACCGGACGTTTCGAGAAGAACCTGCTGCCCCGCCCCGCTTACCATCGGCCGCGTCCGCTCAACCAGACGGGGAGGCACCCGAATGATCCGCATCGCCACGGCGCACCTCTGGGTCCACGATCAGGAGGAGGCGCTCGCGTTCTACACCCGGAAGGTCGGAATGGAGGTGCGGGCCGATGTCACGCTTCCGGAGATGGGGAACTTCCGCTGGCTGACCGTCGCGCCCCCTGGGCAGGAGGACGTCGCGATCGTGCTGATGCCGGTGCCCGGACCGCCGATGATGGACGACGAGACGGCCGCACAGGTGCGCGAGCTGACGGCCAAGGGCTGCACCGGGACGATCTTCCTCGAGACCGACGACTGCCGCGCCTCCTACGAGGAGATGACGGCCCGCGGCGTGGAGTTCGTGGAGCCGCCCGAGGAGCGCCCCTACGGCATCGACTCGTCGTTCCGCGACCCCTCGGGCAACCACATCCGCCTCGCTCAGGTGATGATGCCGTGAAGGAGACCACGCACTGATCTCCCCCGGAGCTAGACCGCCCCGAGGTTTGGACCACAACGAGGCTGGACCACAACGAGGCTGGACCACCCCGCTTTTGCTCAGGACGGAGCTCGACCACCCCGAAGCTGAACCACTTTGCTTTGCTCGGGACGGAGCTCGGCCCCCTCGGAGTGCGACCACGCCGGAGCGTGAACCACCCCGGAGCTGAACCACTTCGCCTTGCTCGGGACGGAGTGGTCTCACTCCACCCTGCTCAGGACGGAGCTGGACCAGCCCGAAGCTGAACCACCTCGAGACTCGACCACGCCGAAGCTGAACCACCCCGAAGCTGAACCACCCCGAAGCTGAACCACCCCGAAGCTGAACCACCCCGGAGCTCGACCACGTCGGAGTGGTTCTGGCCCCACTCCTCGGGACGATCGTCTGGGGCGTCCATCAGAACGCCTCACCCAGACGTGCGTTCAACGCACTGATCTCCCACTTGCGGGGAGATCAGGGCGACAAAATGACCCCTGGCCGGGGCCATTTTGATTCCGCTCCTCCGGGCTTTGCCCGGGGTACGTCGCGGTCAACCAATCACACGGTCCCAAGACGACGAACCCTGTTTCACGCCTCAGGCCTCACCCACGTAGAAGCCTGGGAGGCCGTCGGCGCGCAACCCGCGGCGATCCAGGTCGGTCTTCATGGTGCCTTTGATCTTCGGATCGTCTGTGGCGCGCAGATCTTCGTGGTCGCGACATGGAAGCAGGCGCGGCGCGATGTGATCGTGTGGGCGTAGCCCCCGGAATCGTCCTGTGTGGCCGTCCCTGGTGCCTGATCGTCTCGGTGTTCCAGAGGCCATCCCCGCCGAAGGCGGTGCCTGCTGGGTGCAAATCGCCTCGGTAGAGGCGATTTGCCGCCCTGATCTCCCCGCAAGAGGGAGATCAGTGCGCAGTCGCACGTCTGGGCAAGGCGTTCCGATGGACGCCCCAGACGATCGTCCCCAGCAAAGGGAGTGAGACCACTCCGAAGTGGTCCAGCCCCGAAGTGGTCACGCTCCCGGGCGGTCGGGCTCCGGATCGGACCACTCGGATCGCCGCCCCGGACGATCGTCTTTCACAGAGCGGGGTGCACGACCGCCGGGGTCGCCAATCCCATGATGGAGGTGGCCGCCACGTGGTCGTGGCGGCCCAGTAGCGCGAGCAGCGCATCGATGTCGGCCAGCTCGGCGGCGTCCGTGACGGCGTGGTGCAGCATCAGCCCGACGGGGGCGCCCGAGCGGATCGCCGCCGCGATCCACTCTCCGAGCTCGGCGCGGGTCGCGCGCACGTCCCTGCGACCGCCGAACCAGTCGATCGACACGGGTACCTCGGCCAGGCCGGGGTGGCCGAGCGCCCCCGCCGAGAGGTCGCGCGAGAGGACGCGGATGCCGTTCGCCACGAGGACCGGCGCGATTCCGGCGACGCACCGGTTCCAGGGGGGCGTGAAGACGGGGTCGAGCATGTCGCCGAGGAACCCGAGCAGGCGTGCGCGGCCGCGTGCCACGTCGGCGTCGAGGAGCGCGAGCGGCCGCGCCGCCCCGAACTCGCACTTCCGCCCCTCCGGTTCATGGTTCGCGTGGTTCCAGCCGTGCTGGTGGAGGCCGAGGCGCATCCCCCGCGCCCGGAGCGCGAGCGACCGCACCAGCGGCGCGGCGGTCTCGGCCGGGATCAGGGCCACGTCGACCGGCATCCCGCGCGCGGCGCAGACGTCGAGCAGGGACATCAGGCGCCCGTCGTCCCAGCCGCCGTCGTCGTCGCGAACGAACACCGGCACGGGATCGGGCGCGGAATCGAGGGCATCGGCGACCGGGCGCAGCCACGCGGTGTTCATGCGGCGACCCCGGCCGGCACGAGGCCCGCCATCCGGGCGACGATCTCCGCCGTCCGCTCGGCGCCGTCGAGCCGCAGCCCGTGCGCCCGCGGCCGGGCTCCCGCTGCCGCGATCGCGGCGGTCAGGGCGCGCGGGGTCAGCGCGCGCGGCTCCAGCACCTCGACCACACCCATCTGGGCCAGACGGCGGGCGCGCCGGCCCTGTTCGTCCTCCTTGCCCTCCGAGAAGGGCACCACCACCGAGGGCCGTCCTGCGCGCAGCAGGTCCATGGCGGTGTTGTAGCCGCACTGGCTGACCGAGACGGCCGAGCGGGCGATCTCGGCGCAGAGGTCGTCGACCTGCCGGACCACCTGGAGGTCGCGGGAGCGCTCGGCGCGCTCCCACAGCCGGTCCCAGGCCGCCTGCGGCAGAAAGGGCCCGGCGATGACCGTGGTGCTGAGGCCGGTGCGGGCGGCGATCTCGACGTGCGCCTCGGCGGCGGCCCAGCCCAGCGGCCCGCCGACCATGCCTCCGCCGGTGGAGACGAGCACCCGCCGCAGGCGTCGCGCCGCCGGCGCGGGGGCGGGCGGGGCGACGAAGCCCGTGTGGTGAACGGGTACCGCCAGCGGGGTGGCCGGGCGGAACGACTCCTCGAGCCGGGCGAAGGCGGGATCGGAATGCACCAGGACCCCGTCGAACCAGGCGTTGACGCGCTCGGCGGCGCGCTGGTCGTGGCGGGCCTGGTCGCGGCGCTGGTTCACGAGGATGTCCCGCAGGCTGCAGAGCACCACCGGCGGGCGCGGGCGCTCGGCCGCAGCCCGCACGAGGGATTCCAGCTCCACCGCGAACTTCTTGCGCCCGAACGGCCAGAGCTCGATCAGCACGACCCGCGGAGCCGACCGCTCGAGGGCACCGAGGATCAGGGCGCGCCGCCTCTCCAGGGCGTCGTTGACGCTGGTGCGCGGGTCGTGGCTCATGAGCGCGTATCCGGCGTCGTGCCCGAGCGGGGGCAGGTTCACCAGCTCGACGCCGGCGGGGATACGGGTGCCCTCGGGCAGGCGGCCGCCGTTCAGGAGCACCACCGCGAAGCGCTCGGCGAGGGCGCCGGCCAGCGCGAGCGACCGGGCGAGGTGGCCCAGCCCCACCGAGTGCTGGCAGTAGAGGAGCAGTCCGGGCCGACTCATGGGAGCGCCCCCTCGCGCAGCACGCGCCCGGCCTGGGCGAGCAGGTCGCCCATCGCCCCGATCGCGGCGGGGTGGACCCTGTTGACAGCCCGGATCGCGCGCTCGGCCACCAGCGCCGCGGCCGTGTGCCAGCGCAGCGCGGCATCGTCCGGCAGCGCGCGGACCCGGGCGTAGCCGTCGAGGAACGCCCCGGCGAGCTCCGCCGTAGCGGACGGCTCGTGCGCGCCGAGCAGGGCGCCGTGGTGAAGGCGTGCGATCAGGCTGCCCAGGTCGGCGGCCGGTGCGCCCATCGCTCCCTGGTCGAGGTCGATCAGAGCCAGCTCCCGGTCGCCGGCGAGCGCGTTCTTGGGGTGGCAGTCGCCGTGCAGGAGCACCGCCGGCCCCTGCGCCGGGGTCTCGGCGGCCAGGGCGCCCGCCAGCCGGCGGGCCGCCCGCGCCTGCCCGGGCAGGGCCCGGGCGACCAGATCGGCGCTGTTGACCACCCGCTCGATGCGCAGCCGCCCGAAATCGCCGGCGCCGCAGCCCGCGGGATCCACCCCGTGGAGGGTCGCGATGGCGATGCCGAGGCGGCGCAAGGCGGGCGCGAGGCTCTCGGGCGCGAGGTCGTCCCAGCGGTGGCCGGGCATCGCCTCGAGCAGTAGCGCGTCGTGAGGCGCCGACCACCCGAGGGCCCGCGGCGCGCGGACGCCCGCCGTACCCGCGAGCGCCGCCGCCGCCCGGTCGTAGCGGCGGGCGAGAGCGGCGAGATCGACCGTCCCCGGCGCGTAGACCTTCGCGTAGGCGATCGCGCGGCCGTTCCCGTCGAGCACCCGGGCGGTGGCCGAGCGCTCGGGCGCGAGTTCCACCAGCTCGCTCGCCACCCAGCGCCCGGCGGCACCCGGCAGAGCGGCCATGTCGCCGGTGGGCGCGAGCAACCCGGGCAGGCCCCGCAGGCGCCGGTCGTTGGGCACCGTCCACCAGACGGTGTCGATCTCCGGGTCGTGGACCACCGGGCGCAGCGGCCCGGTGGGTATGGCGAGGCTCAGCGCCCGCACGTGGGCGGCCGCGCTCCCGCCGTCGCGGAAGACACGCGCGACGACGGTGTGCTCGGCCTCGTCCACCGTCAACCGCACCACCACGCGCAAACTCTCCCCGATGCGGTACTTGGCCCGCAGGAGCCGGGCCGACGAGATCGCGAGCGTGCCGTCGATCCCGAGGCGGGTGGCGAGCCGCTCGGCGACGGCGCCGGCGTCGAGCAGCAGGTCGCGGGCCGGCAGGGCGGGATCGGGCGCGAGCCGCGTCGCGGCGACGGCGCGCGTCACCACGGCAGCTCGAGGCAGCCGGCCTCGGGCGTCCCGGTGCACGCCCAGCGCATGTGGTGCCCGCCGCGGCCGAGGAGCACGGTGCAGCCGACCTCATCCTCGGTGACGGTCGCCGCCGCCCGGGCGTGGCGGTCCTGCGTCATCACCACCGTGAGCAGGTCGGCGTCCGCGGCGCCGTCGGTCTCCACCACGACCACCGGCGCCGGATGCTTGACGCCGTACTCGGCCGAGACCCAGCCCTCCTCGAGGGCCACCTCGCCGAGCCCCCGCGGAACGATCAGCGTGACGCCCGGCGCCTGCACCGTGGTCTGGCCGGGGTCGGCCGCGACGGTGACGAGTCCCCAGGCGTCGTGCCCGAGGTGCCACCGGGCCTCGTAGCGGTGGGGCGCCGGGGCGCGCAGGCGGTCGTGGACGACCCAGTAGTCGTCGCCGACGAAGGCCAGGTGCCGGGTGTGGACGGCGTCGTGACTGGGGCTGCGCACCTCGGCGACCAGGAGGTCGATGCCCGGCGCGTGGGTGCGGGCCATCAGGCGGGCGGCCGAGACCGGGCCCTTCGGCTTGCCGCGCCGGTACGGGGTCTGGTCGAGCCGGTCGACGCATACGGTGTTGTGGGCCGCCGTGCCCTTGAACCAGTGCCGCCAGCCCTGCTCGTCGGCGTAGGTGTAGCGGCCGGGGTCGACGACCAGGCTCCGGCCCTCCGCCACCATCTCCACCGACAGCTGGTCGTAGTGCCCGTGTCCGCCGTCCCCGAGCGGCCCGTGGTCGAGCACCGCGAAGCGCTCCCGGACGTACGCGCGATCGCCCTCGCCCCAGCCGCTGCGCTGGACGGAGTAGCCGCCGGTGGGGAAGGTCACCATGCGCCGCGCGGGCGGGGCCCCGCAGGCGCCCGCGGTGGCGGCCCACAGCAGGTCGGGCCGGCCGAGGAGCTCGCCCCCGAGCGCCAGGAGCGAGCGGAAGTCACCGACGTCACCGTCGGAGAGCGAGGGCGTGGCCCCGTCGGGGCGCTGCACGTGCAGCGCGAAGTCGCAGGCCCGCCCGGCCCGGTCGACCAGGGCCGCGGGCGCGTCGAGCCGGAAGCGCCGCGCGCAGGCGATGGCCCCGAGCAGCGAGCGCAGCACGATGCAGTGGTAGTCGGTGCTGCGCTCGCGGTGGACGCCGTCGTCGCCGATGTCGGTCGCCGCGTTGCGGCCGAGCTCGGCCAGGGCCTCCTCCGCCCGCTCGCGCTCGCCGAGCGCGAGGCCGGCGAGCAGCAGCGTGTAGAGCTCCATCGTGCGGTGGTTGCGCTCTGCCGTGAGGTGGCCGGCGATGTGCTCGGTGTCGGCGCCGATGCGCTCCACCAGGCGCCCGCCGAGCCCCGGGCGCAGCCCGGCGAACGAGGGCGACGAGGCGAAGCGCTGCCAGGCGTAGAGCCAGTTCTGCACCCGCCGCGCCGAGACGTCGGAGCTGTCGAGCCCGATCGGCACCTGATCGCAGAAGGCCTCGACCAGGTCCTCCCAGGCGGTCAGGTGGTCGCGCTCCCCGGTCGCCGCGAAGGCGTGCGCGAGGTCGAGCCCCTCGTAGAACTTGACCCACTCGATGCGCCACTCCTCGTCGCCCGGCAGGCCGCCGTCGATCCAGTCGGGGCGGCGCCCGAGGGCGAGGGTCACCCCGGCGTGGGTGAAGCGCCCCTCGCGGGCGTCCTCGGCCACGGCGATGTCGCGGTGCAGGTGGTCGATGACGCAGGGCACGGTCCGGGGCCGCGGCTCGGCGGAGGTGCCCGTGCTCATGCCGGCGACCCCGCGAACAGCTCGGCCATGCGCGCCGCCAGGGCGTCGCCGTCGAACTCGGCCGCGATCCTCGCGCGGCCCGCCGCGGCGATGCGCGCCGCCCGGCGCGGGTCGGCGACGAGCCCGGCGATCGCATCGGCCAGCGCACCCGGGTCGTCCGGGGGCGCCAGCAGGCCGTGCTCGCCGTCGCGCACCAGCTCGGGGATGCCCGAGACGGTCGTGGAGACCACCGGGATGCCCGCCGCCATCGCCTCGACGAGAACGTTCGGGATCCCGTCGCGGTCGCCGTCGTCCACCACCCGGCATGCGAGGGCGAACATGGTCGAGCGCCGGTACAGGTCGAGCAGCTCCTCCTGGCTCACCGTCCCCCGCACGCTCACCACGTCCGCCAGCCCGCGCGCGCCGATCAGCCCGGCCAGGCGCTCGTCCTCGCTCCCGGCCTCGCCGGCCAGCACGAGCTCGAGGTCCAGCCCGCGGTCGCGCAGCAGCGCGACGGCCTCGATCAGCACGTCGAAGCCCTTCTTGGGTACGCGCCGGCCGACGCTGACGATGCGTGGCCGCGCGGGCGGCTCGAGTGTGGCGCCGCCGTTCAGCAGGCGGGTGAAGTCGGCGTTGAGGCCGTGGTAGACGAGGTGCACGGGCACTCCGGTGCCGAGCGCCCGCAGGTGCTCCGCGTTCGCCCCGGTGCACGTCACCACGAACTGCGCCTCGCGCATCTTGCGCTCCAGCAGCCCCGCCGGATTGAGCGATCCGCGGTAGATGTCCTTGGCGTGGCCGGTGAACGAGAACGGCAGACCCAGCAGCCGGGCGGCCAGCCAGGTGACGGTGGTGGTGCCGTGGGCGAAGTGGGCGTGCAGGTGGCCCACGTCGCCGGCGGCGTCGATGCGGTCGGCGAGGGCGATCGCCTGTAGGAGCTCCTTGACGTAGATGCGCCGCGGCCGCCATCCCCGGCGCGCCCGCACCGACTGCGCGAGGGCCGCCGCGGTCACCCGCGCGAGCGCCCGGGGCCGGCGGCGCGCGACGCGCCCCAGCGCGGGCAGGAACGCCGGCAGGTTGATCCGCAGCCAGGGCAGCAGGGCGCTCCGCGACAGCGAGGTGGTGGCCGGCAGGCGGTCAGGCGTGGCGGCCACCCGGTCGACCACCGGATGGCGCACGTCCTCGTCGGAGGGCTTGAGGACGTAGAGCCGCAGGGGCACGCCCCGCTGCTCGAGGCGCCAGATCTCGCTCGCGATGAACAGCTCGGAGATCCGGGGGTAGCCCTTGAGGACGTACGCGACCGCGCTCCTCTCAGGCATAGACCCCTCCCAGGGTGCGGCAGAACGCGCCCGCGCAGGCATCCAGCGCGAAGCGCCCGAGGGCCTCGTCGCGCGCGGCCCGCCCCATGCGCAGCCGCGCCGCGGGATCGGCCGCGAGGTCGTTCAGTGCCGCGGCGAGAGCCGTGGGGTCGCCCGCCGGCACGAGCACGCCGGTCACCCGATGACCGACCGCCGTGGCGATCGCGGCGACGTCGCTGGCCACGATCGGGCGCCCGCTCGCCATCGCCTCGAGCACCACGTTCGGCAGGCCGTCGCGGTCGCCGTGTCGATCGATCACCGAGGGCACGACCACCACGTCCGAGGCGGCGAAGAGGCCCGCGAGCTCCGCGTGGGTGCGATGTCCGAGGAACTCCACGCGCCCAGCGACGCCCGTCAGGGCGGCCGACTCCTCGAGGCCCGCCCGAAGCGGGCCCTCGCCCACGATACGCAGGCGGACCGGGTGCTCCATCAGCGTCATGGCCCGGATCAGGACGTCGAAGCCCTTCTTCTCGACGCAGCGGCCCACGGCGAGCAGGGCGGTCTCGCGCCCGAGCGGCGGCGGAACGGCCTCGAACCGGGCGGTGTCGACCCCGTGGGGCAGCAGCACGGGCCGCGCCCCGCCGGCCTCCAGGGAGGCGGAGACATCGGCGTTGCAGGCCACCACCACGGCGGCCCCGGCGATCAGGCGACGCAGGTCGTCGGGCGTCACCTTGCGCACGTCGAGCGCGTGCGCGCTGAACCCGTAGGGCACGCCGAGGACGCCCGCGGCCGCCCGCGCCACCGCGGCCGGCTGGTGGGCGAAGTACCCGTGCACCCCGGTCACCCCGGCGCCCTCGAGCCTGCGCGCGAGGTGGGCCCCTTGGGCGATCGCGTCGCCCTCGGGCAGCATCTCGACGAGCGGGGCCAGCTGCTCCACTCCGGGCTGGTGGGGTCCCGGGCCCCCGGGCTTGGTCGCGAAGGCTCCGGCCAGGATCCCGGCGTCGCGGAGGGCGATCAGCTCGTTGAGAGCGAAGGTCTCCGAGACGCGGGGCCACCCGGAGAGGACGACCGCCACCCGCGCGGTGCGCTGGTATCGTCGCTCGCGCGAGCCCGCCGCCACCATCACCACGACCGCCCGCCGATCCGGGCCCGTCCGGCGGCGACGTCCTGCTGGACGCCGACCGGGTGCGGGAGCTGCTCGCATCGGGCGCGGCCGGCCGGGCGATCTCCGACCCCGAGGTCCGTTACCTCGAGCTCGACCCGGGGCGCTCTCTGCTGGTGCTGTGGCGCGTGCGGGTGGACGGCGCACCGGCGCAGGTCGTGCTCAGCCGCGGGCGCATGCGCCCTTCCGGCGACGCGGTCCGCGCGCTGAACGCCGCCGCGGGCGATCGCGCGCCCGTTCCGGTCGCGCTGGCCGAGGCCGGCGATCCCCCGGTGCTGGTGGCCTGGTTCCCGGCCGATCCCGGCCTGCCCCTGCTCTCCGGCGACCTCGAGGCCGCCGCGCGCGGGCTGGGGCTGCGGACCGGGTCGCCGCCCGAGCTGCTGGCCTGGATGCCCCAGCAGCGTGCGACCCTGCGCCTCGGTGACGCCGTACTGAAGCTCTATTCCGGGGCTGCCGACGCGGAGGCGGCCGTCCGCGCGCTCGACGCGTGCGTCGGCTGGCTTCCCACCCCGGCTCCGCTGGGAGCCGATCCGCGGGCCGGCCTGACTGCGCAGCTCGCCGTGCCCGGTCGCCCGCTCGGCCGCGACGACGCGGTGGGCGCCGCCGAGCGCGCCGGACGCGCGATCCGCCGTCTGCACGACGCCCCGCTCGGCTCCCTGTCCGAGCACGATCCTTCCACCCTGCTCGCGCTCTGCCGGGCGGCGGCCGCCCGGGTGACGGTCACCACGCCCGGCCTGGCGCCGCGGCTGGCGCGCGTCACCAGCCGGCTGGAGGGGACGATGCCCATGGGGCTCGCCACCGTCCCGAGCCACGGCGACTACACCGTCGGCCAGATGCTCGAGGACGACGGGCGGCTGTGGATCGTCAACACCGACACGCTCTGCGCGGCGCCGGCCGCCCACGACCTGGCCGCCTATGCGGCCAACCTGATCAGCGGGCGCCCGGAGGATCCGGGCGACGCGGGACGCGCCCTCGAGGCCATCGTCGCCGGCTACGGCGCCGCGCCCCCGGGACTCGGCTGGTATCTGGCGGCCGCCGTGACGCGTCGTCTCGACCGGCCGCTGCGCCGCCTCAAGAAGCGCTGGCCCGAGCGGACGGAGCGGATCCTGGCGGCCGTCGAGGAGCTCCTGCCCGGCTGAGCGCCCGTCGCTCACGCGGCGGCCGCCGGGACGCGGCGCCCGTGGCGGGCCGCGACCCAGTCGAGCTCGGAGCGCAGGCCCTCGCGCAGGCTCGTCGCGGGGGCCCAGCCGAGCGCCCGCAGCAGCGCGGTGTCGGCGCCGGTGCGCAGGACGTCGCCGCGCTGGGCCCCGACGTGGCGCACCGGGATCGGCTCGCCCGCCAGCTCTCCGAGGATGTCGATGACCTCGGTCATGGTCGCCTCCTCGCCGCCGCCGACGTTGAGGATCGGCGGGGGCGCCGGGGTGGTCGCGGCGAGCACCGTCGCCGCGACGACGTCGGTGACGTGCGTGAAGTCGCGCGACTGGCTCCCGTCGCCGTTCAGTGCGAAGACGGGGCCGCCGTTGACGGCCTCGCAGAGCCGGCGCATCGCCATGTCCGGGCGCTGGCGCGGCCCGTAGACCGTGAAGTAGCGCAGGCCCACCGCCTCGATCCCCTGGCGGCCGTAGATCGCGGCCAGGTCCTCGCACATGCCCTTGGTGACGCCGTAGGGCGACCGCGGACGGCGGGGGGTGAGGCCCTCGACGGTGGGGTAGGCCTCGGCGTCGCCGTAGACCGACGAGGACGAGGCGTAGACCACGCGCCGGCAGCCCGCCTCCAGGGCGGCCTCGAAGAGGCGCTGGGTCGCGAGCACGTTGTCGTGCAGGTAGCGCCCGAAGCCGTCGCCGAAGCTGCCCCGCACGCCCGGCTGGGCCGCGAGGTGGATGACGGCGGGCGCGCCGGCGAGAAGGGACGCGATCGGCGCATTGGCCAGGTCGGCCTCGACCAGATCGAAACGCGGCTCATCGGCCAGGGCGCGCAGGTTGGCCCGCTTGTCCGCCTCGGCGTAGTAGTCGGTGAACGCGTCGACGCCGGTGACGCTCCACCCCTCGGTGGCCATGCGCTCGGCCACGTGGGATCCGATGAATCCCGCGCACCCCGTGATGATCACTCGTCGCACGTCACAGCCTCCCCCTCGCATCGGTCGGTGGCTGCCCGGCCGAGTTCGCGAATCGTCTCGACGGCGATGCTGGACCCGCGCCGGTCCTAGCCGCAATTGCACATCCGTACTAGGACCAGCACCCCGCGCCGGCGGCGGGAAGGGCCTCAGGAGCGGGTCCGGCGGGCTTCGCGCACGGGTCCTACGACCCGATGAGCCCCCTCGCCCCGGGTACCCGGGGCGAGGGGGCTCATCCGCCGATCATGCTCATGGGGCGGCCGGTGTAGGTCCAGGTGGGATCGGCCATGCCGTGGCCGGCCCCCTTGCGGGAGACGGCGTCGAGCGCGATCGCGGCCAGCTGGTCGTCGGACGCCCCGGCCCGGAGGGGCCCGCGCAGGTCGGTCTCCCACTCGGCGAACAGGCAGGTGCGCAGCTGGCCGTCGGCAGTCAGGCGCAGGCGGTCGCAGCTGGCGCAGAAGGGCTCGGTGACCGAGGAGATGAACTGCAGCTCGCCGGCGCCGTCGACGAAGCGCCAGCGGGTGCCGGTGGCCGAGGGCCGCTCGGGGTCCATCGGCTCAAGCGGCCAGCGTGCGCCGATCATCCGGCGCAGCTCCTCGCTCGAGAGCACCGCCTGGCGGCTCCAGCGGCGCGGGGCGTCGAGCGGCATCACCTCGATGAAGCGCACGATGTAGGGACGCTCGCGGGCGAGCCCGGCGAGCGGCAGCACATCGAGCTCGGAGATCCCCCGCAGGGCGACGGCGTTGACCTTGATGGGGCGCAGTGAGGGGTGGCGCTCGCAGGCCTCCAGCCCCTCGAGCACCCGGTGAAGATCGTTCCTGCGCGTGATGGCGGCGAAGCGCTCCGGGTCGAGCGAGTCGATCGAGACGTTCAGCCGGTCGAGTCCGGCGGCCACCAGGTCGTCGATGGCGCCGGCGACGAGCACGCCGTTGGTCGTCATCGCGATCTCGCGGATGCCCTCGATGGCGTGAAGGCGCCCGATCAGCCCGGCCAGCCCGGGACGCACCAGGGGCTCGCCGCCGGTGACACGCAGCTCGCTCACCCCCATTGCCGCGAAGATCCGCACCACGCGCTCGAGCTCGCCGTCGGTGAGCAGCTCATCGCGGGGCAGCCAAGCCATCCCCTCGGCCGGCATGCAGTAGCGGCAGCGCAGGTTGCAGCGGTCGGTGACCGAGACCCGCAGCGAGCGATGGACCCGTCCGAATCCGTCCTGGAGCGGGGTGGAGGTGCTCACGCGGCGCCCGCCGGCGCCTCACGCGGACCGAGGCCGCTCACCAGCACGCGGCAGCCGCCCGTGACCGGATCGGTCGGCTCGAAGGCCGCGAGCTCGGCCGCGTCGTCGATCCGCTCCAGCGCGCCGCGCACCATGCCCCGGTGGAGGGCGCAGATCAGCCGCCCGCCGTCGGAGATCACGGCATCCCGGAATGGGCAGGCGCGCAGCCGCAGGTCCATCTCCCCGGCCCGCCGGCCGGCCTCGTCGGTCACCTCCTCGGGCGCGAACCCCAGGCCGGCCATGGAGGCCGTGAGGGCCGCCGGGCCCTCGCCGCCCCTCGTGAGCCGGTGTCCCTGGTCCCAGCCGAACGCCTCGACCTGGTCCTCGCTCGCGCGCAGTCGCCGCACCAGCTCGAGCAGCAGCCGCACCAGTTCGCGATGACCGACCGCTCCCACCGCCTGCGGCGCCGCCAGTGCATAGCGCGAGCTCGGGCGCCCGCGCCGTCCGGTCGGAGGGGAGGGGGCGGCGACCACGACGCCTGCGCGCTGGAGCACGTCGAGGTGCTGGCGGACCGCGTTGGGGTGCAGGCCGACCCTGTCAGCCAGCTCGGCGACCGTCAGCCCGTCGGCCGCCGCCCCGAGGGTCTCCGCGACGGCGCGCCGGGACGGGTGCGCCAGCGCCCCCGCCTCCTCGACCGTCAGGCCGCTGGCGAGAACGGGGGGATCGGCGGCCAGATTCGTCCGTGGTCGAGGGGTCAAGGCAATCCCGGTCGTGTTTTATCCACACTATCGCAGAGGAATACCCGGGACCATGAGCTCCGGGTCACCGCGGCGAACGGTCCCGGGCCGCTGGGCTCCCGTCCGAGGCCGAGCTGCCCGGCACGTTCACCTGGGACTACCTCGAGGAGGGGCCGGAGACCCGGAGGGTGCGCATCGGCAGGCGGTGAGGCGCTCCGGCCGGGGGGCGTCGCGCCCCCCGGCCGGAGCGCGGATCAGCCCGCTCCGCCCGTGCCCTCGCCGTTGGTGGTGAAGAGCCCGAAGGCGCCCTTGGCGTGGTCGTGGAAGTCGTGGGAGACGAACGGGTAGGCGCCGTCCTCGTCGACGGTGAACTCGACCACGGCGCCCTGGCTCGGCGAGAGGTTCAGGGTCTGGCAGCCGCGGGTGAGGTTCTCGGCGTAGATGCCCTCGGCGTAGACGCGGTCGAAGAGGGCGCCGATGACGTGGAACGCCGACCAGCGGTTCGGGCCCGCGTTCTGCACGAAGACCCGCACGGTCTCGCCCTTGGCGATCCTGATCGCGTTCTCGCCCGTGTACTGGTTGGCGTAGCCGTTGAAGACCACCAGCTCCGGCGTGGCCGCCTGGAGTGAGGCGAAGTCGGAGATCGCGCCGTTCAGGCCGGGGTAGACGTCGGTCTGGACGATCACGAACTCCTGAGCGGGGGGCAGTATCGACGCGTCGGCGGGATCGACGATGATCGTTCCGTACTGGCCCTGGCCGATGTGCAGCAGCACGGGCGGCACGCCGCAGTGGTACATGAAGACGCCGGGGACCTTGGCGACGAACGAGAAGCTCGCGCTCTTGCCCGGGTCGACCGGGCCGTAGTGGCGCGACCACGAGATCTTCGCCGCGTGGAAGTCCATCGAGTGCTGCAGCGAGCCGGTGTTGTGGAGCGTGAAGTCGATCCGGTCGCCCTCGGTGACGCGGATGACCGGACCGGGGAGCGTGCCCTTCTTCCCCTTCAGGGCGAAGCACCAGGCCAGCATCGTGCGGTCCTCGGCGATCTCGAGCAGGTGCTCGTCAACCTCGAACTCGATCGTGTGGACCTTGGTCGTGGAGCGGGGCGGGGCCTTCGCGGGGAAGGTCGTGTGCGGATCGCGTGGCGCGACCACGGGTCCGTGGTCCACCGCCACCGGCGTTCCATGGGCGGCCTCGTGGGTCGCCGCGGCCGTCGTCGCGGCCGCGGCGGCCGAATCATCGCCGCCGCCGCACGCGGACAGCCCGAGAGCGGCGAGCGGGCCTGCGACCGCCAGTCCCCCGAGCATCTGTCGCCGGGTCAGTTGGTCGAGCATGTGAGCTCCGATCGCGATGTGTGATGATGGCGACCCAGTTATATTCTCGTGCCCAGTCCCTAAGAAATACCCCGGACGTCCCGACCTCGGCGCCGAGGCCGCCAATGCGGCCCTCGACCAGCCCTGTGGCCCGCGGGGGGCGGGATACTGGGCTCACCGTGAGAACGCCACCCATGGGTACACCCGACTCCGCTCCGGACGCTCTCGACGCCCTCGTGCCGGCTCGTCACCGCAGGGCGGCGGTGCTCGCCCGGCCCGCCGCGCGGCGCATCGCCGCCCTCCTCGAGTCCGCGGACGGTCCCCTGACGGCACAGGAGGTCGCCGACGCGCTCGGCCGCCACCACACAAGCGTCCGCGCGCAGCTCCTGGCGCTGGAGCAGATCGGCCTGGTGGAAGGGATGACCGACGACCCGAGTGGACGGGGGCGCCCGGTGCGCCGCTACGTGATCGCCCCCGATCCCGACGACCGCGAGGCGGCCGGGCACCGCGAGCTCGTCCGGCTCCTCATGGGCCTGGTGCGCCAGACAGGCCTCGGGCCCGACGAGATGGAGCGCTTCGGCGAGTCGCAGGGCTGGACCGTCCCCTCCGACGACGGCGGTATCGCGGAGATGCAGGACGCGTTCGCGCGCATGGGCTTCGCGCCGCGCGCGCTGCCCGGCCCGGCCCCCGCCGACATCGTCCTCGACCGGTGCCCCTTCGCCGACGGCGTCGAGGCTCCCGGAGGCGAGCTGATCTGCATCCTCCACCGCGGCCTGGCGCGCGGCATCGCGGCCCGCGCCGCCCCCGGGGTGACCGTGACCGAGCTCGTGATGGAGGAGCCTCGGCGCGCGGGATGCCGGCTGCGCCTGGCGGGGACGCCGTGCCCGCGCTGAGCCGGTGGTGCGTCCGCGCCGCCCTCGCCTACCTGGTGGCCGGGATGGCGATGGGCTCCTGGATGCTGATCGTCCAGGCCCGGCGCGGCCACGGTCCCGGCGACCCCTGGCCGGTGCTCCACACGCATCTCCTGCTGATCGGCTTCCTGCTGCTCCTCATCTTCGGGGTCGCCTTCTGGATGTTCCCGAAGGTCGCCGGGCGGCGTCCCCGGCGCGAGGTCGGATGGTGGGCGTTCGGGCTGCTCAACGCCGGCCTGCTGCTGCGCGTGCTGGCCGAGCCGCTGTCGGACCGCGGCCGCGGCGCCGCGGTGTGGGACGTCCTGCTGGGCGTGTCGGCCGTGCTGCCGGCCCTCGCCGCCCTCGCCTTCGCGCTCGCCATCTGGCCGCGGGTGCGGCGCGTCGTGACAGCCCCGCCCCGCCGCCCTGCCGCCATCCACCCTGGCGTGCGACCCCCCGAGGAGAGCCCATGACCGCCGCCCCCTTCGTCTTCGAGCCCGACGTCACCGGCTTCCTGGAGGTTCCCGCCGCGGGCACGCTCAGCCGCACGCTCCATGCCGACGACGACCTCCGCGTCGTCGTGTTCGGCTTCGCGCAGGGCGAGGAGCTCACCGAGCACACGGCCTCGCGCCCGGCGGTGATCCAGGTGCTCCGCGGCGAGCTCGAGCTGACGCTCGCCGGGGAGACCGTGACGGCGAGGGCCGGTTCCTGGACCCACATGAGCCCCGGGTTGCGCCACGCCGTCCGGGCCCTCACGCCGGCGGTGATGCTGCTCACTCTCCTGCGCCCGGCTGCGACCCCTCCCGGGTCGTAGACGACCCGGAACCCGCCCCTCGGGGTTGGTTGGCGGTCTCGGCTCTCAGGCGGCCGGGTCGGCCGCCTGAGAGGGGCTCCGCACCCAGCGCGGCCCGAGGAACACGACCGAGATGACCGCGGCGAGGAGGCCGACCGCGGCGAAGCTCGCGGCCCCCAGCAGGAAGCCGGAGCCGAGGCCCCCGGTGGCGCCGGCCAGCCCCACCAGCAGGTCGGCCTTGCCCTGGGCCTGGGGGCGCCGCGCGAGCGGGACGGAGTCGATCAGCAGGGCGCTGCCGGCGATCAGGCACAGGCTCCAGCCGAGGCCGAGCAGGAACAGCGCGAGGGTGAGCACGACGCTCGACGACGGGTCGGCGGTGGCGGCGATCACCCCCGCCGCGGTCAGGACGGCCGCGCCGGCGCGCAGCGTCGGCATCCGCCCCCGGCGGTCGCACAGCTGGCCGACGAGGGGGGAGAAGAGGTACATGCCGGCGATGTGGAGGCTGATCACCAGGCCGATGACCCGCAGGCCGTGGCCGTGCGCGCGCATGTGCAGGGGGGTCATCGTCATGACGCCGACCATCACCAGCTGGGCGGCGACCATCGCCGTCACCCCGGTCAGGGCCGTGCCGTGGCCGATCTCCGACCAGCCGCCCCGCCGCACCGGCAGGGCCCCGGCCGATGGGGCTGCCGCATCGACCGCGCGTGCGAAGAGCAGCGGGTCGGGTCGCAGCGCGATCATCACCACGGCCGCGGCCGCCGCGTAGGCGAGGGCCGACAGGCAGAACGGCCCCGAGAGCTCCGGCAGCCCCACCGCCGTGGCGGCGGCACCGGTGGTGTCGATCAGGTTGGGCCCGGCGACGGCCCCGAAGGTCGTCGCGAAGAGGACCGTGCTCACCGCCCGGCCGCGGTGCAGGGGCAGCGCGAGATCGGCGCCGGCGAAGCGCGCCAGCAGGCTGGAGGTGTTGCCGACGCCGAACATCACCATCCCGGCGAGCAGCAGGGCGAAGCTGCCGAGCGCCGCCGCCAGCACGACGACGAGCGAGCCGAGGGCGCCCAGCAGGTAGCCGAGCGCCAGCCCGGGCCGGCGGCCTCGCGCGCTCATCAGTCGCGACAACGGCGGCGCGGCGAGCGCTCCCCCGGCCGTCGCGATCGCCACCGGAAGGCCGGTCAGGCTGTCCCCGTCGAGCAGGTCGCGCGCCAGAAGCGCGCCCACGGAGATCCCGGCCGCGAGCCCCACCCCGCCGAGCACCTGCCCCGCCACCAGCACCTGGAGCGTGCGGCGCTGGACGCGGGCGCGCGCGTCGTGCCCGTCGGTCGGGGGAGGGGTGGGCACGCCCTCAGACTGCGGTGCGCCGGCCGTGCGCGCAAGGGGAGGTCACGGCCGTCCTCATCCTCCCGCCCTCGAGCGGTCGATCGAGGCGGCACCCGCCCTGCGGGGTCCGGTCTAGGCCGGCGGGCAGGCGCAGGCGGCCGGCCGCCTGCGGCGCCGGATGGCCCCCGCCGCGAGTAGCGCGGCCGCCCCGAGAACACCCGCGGCGGCCATCCAGGCCCAGCCGGTGGTGAGCGCGCCGAGCCATCCCGCGCCGATCAGGCCGACCACCAGCGGCGCGAACCAGCAGGCGCCGCACGCTCCCACGAGCAGCGCCCCGGTGCCGAGGCGGCGCATCATCGGGCCACCCGCAGGCGCGCGGGTCGTATCGCAGGCGCGTGCCCGTCGATGGGGCAGTCGTCACCGCACTCGCAACCGACCAGGGTGTCGCACTCGGCGGCGATCACCGCCCGCAGCTCCGCCCGCATCAGCTCCAGGCCGCGGATCCTGTCGTCCACCTCGCGCAGCTTCGCCTCGACCTTGTCGCGCAGGCCAGGAGCGTCGCTGCCTCCGCGCCGGCGCGTGACCCGGACGATCTCCTGGGTCTCGGCCAGCGTGAAGCCGAGCCTCTGGGCCGCCTTCACCGCGAGAACCAGGCGCACGTCCTCGAGCGTGTACTCCCGCTGGCCGGAGGGGCGCCGCTGGGGCCGGGGCAGGACGCCCCGCCGTTCGTAGTAGCGCAGCGTCTCCACGCCGACGCCGGCCCGGCGGGCCGCCTCGCCTGCGCGGAAAGTGGTCTGCCTGGTGTTCACCTCGAGTGTGTTCATGGATCCACTGTAGAGCCGTACCCCGGTACGGAGATCAAGGCCGAGATCTCGATGAACGGGAAGTGCCGAGCGACGGCCTGCGCGACGCGCTCCGCGTCCACCTCGGTGGGAGTCTCTGAGCGAGGGCGGTCCCGACCCCTACGAGATGACCTGGGGCCCCTCCGTTCCGACCACCCGCCACCTGTCGCCGGTGCGGTCGATTCGATAGCTGAGCGAGTTGCCGCACAGGTTCCCGCACCAGAGCGAGACGGGAACCAGGGCGGTGTCCCCGTCGATGGCCGGTTCGCCCACGCCGAGGATGACGGAGCCCTCGATCCTCGGCCCGACGTCACCCTTGGTCCTCCACTCCGCGGCGTCACCGATCACGCGATGCGGTCCGAACGGCGCGACGACGGCCTCGATGGCAGCACGCTCGGCGGCGGTGAGGGGCCGTGCCGGGGGCGTGCCCGGCTCGACGGGGGCACCCGCTCCCGGGTCGGTGTGGTCCTGGATCAGGTACTCGGTGAACCGGTGGGCGCCCTGGCCGAAGGTGTGATCCCGGCTGATCAACCGGTGGATCGCCGCCGCCATCACCTGCGCGGAGTCGTCCCGCGTTGTCGTGGCCGTCCCGGTCGCGCCGTCGTCGCCGTCGCAGGCCGAGAGCGCCAGCGCGAGCAGGGCGACGGCGGCCAGGCGGCCGAGCGTCCGGAGGAGCCTCACCCGGCGCCGCCGAGCACGTCGCGCGCCAGGGCGTCGATGACCGGCATCTGGCCCTTCACGAGCCTGGTCCGGGCGCGCTCGGGGGTCATCCACTCGGCGCGGTCGATCTCGGGGAAGCTCCGCATCCGCCCCGAGCCGCGCGGCCACTCCATCTCGAACTCGTTGCTGTTGATCCGCGCGACATCGAGGTCGCCCTCCTGCGCGAAGACCGTCACGCGCTTGCCGTTCGGCTGGCGGAACTCGCCGAGCTCCACCGGCGTCCCGGCCGGCGGCGGGAACCCGATCTCCTCCTCGAACTCGCGCAGGGCGACGGCCAGCGCCTTCTCGCCGTCCTCGAACTCGCCCTTGGGGATCGACCAGGCGCCCTCGTCCTTCCGCGCCCAGAACGGGCCGCCCATGTGGGCGATCAGCACCTCCGGCCCGGCGCCGGTGCGCCGGTAGAGCAGCAGTCCCGCGCTACGGGCGACGGTGGCCACGTCAGCTCTTGCGCGCCCGGCTGGGCGCGACCCGCGGCGCCTCGTCGGGCATCTTCGGGTAGACCGGGGGCCACGGGGCGTCGGGGATGCCCGCCGCCAGGTCGGCGCGGTAGCGCTCGACCAGCGGGGCGATCGAGCACGGGGAGTCGTCGATGGCCGCCCAGGGATCGCCGAGCCGCTCCACCCGGCCGGGCACGGTGCGCATCGTCAGCTCGTCCGGATCGATCGCCTCCAGCTCGTCCCAGGAGAACGGCGCCGAGACCTGGGCGCCCGTGCGCGCCCGGACGCACCAGGCGCCGAAGACGGTCTTGTGCGGGGCGTTCTGATTGAAGTCGACGAACACGCGGGTGCCGCGCTCCTCCTTCCACCAGGCGCCGGTGATCAGGTCGGGCCGGCGGCGCTCCATCTCGCGGGCCACCGACACGGCGGCCTGGCGCACGGCGAACGAGTCCCAGCCCGGCTCGACGCGCACGTACAGGTGGAGCCCGCGGCTGCCGGTGGTCTTCGGGAAGGCGGCGATGCCGAGCTCGCCGAGGAACGCGCGCACGTCTGCCGCCGCCTCGCGGACCATGTCGAAGGTGACGCCCGGCGACGGGTCGAGGTCGAGCCGCAGCTCGTCGGTGTCCCCGGGTGCCGACGCGCGGTAGGGCCAGGGGTGGAACCCGAGGCAGCCCTGGTTGGCCGCCCACAGGACGTGGGCGATGTCGGCCATGACGAGCGCGCGCGAGGTGGTGCCGTTCGGCGTCGACACGATCGTCGTCTGGAGCCACTCGGGCGCCGATTCGGGGATCCGCTTCTGGAAGAACGACTTGCCCGTGGCCCCGTCGGGGAAGCGCTGGAGCAGCGTCGGCCGGTCGCGGACGGTGCGCATCAGGGGCTCGGCGACCGCGAGGTAGTACCGGGCGAGGTCCGCCTTGGTCTCGCCGTGCTCCGGGAACATCACCTTGTCCGGGCTGCTGATGGTGAGCGTCCGGCCACCGGCGTCCAGCTCGAGGTGCGCGCCTGTGGGAGCCATCCCGCGACGCTAGCGGACCCGCAAACGTGCGTCATCCAGCCCGCCGGGCCCGATCCGTCCGTATTCACGATCCTCGAGAAGACGCCCTGCGCTCGGGTGAAGCGCCCCACGGGCTGATCGGCAACGCTGCCGCCGCATCTCGGTGCTGGCCCGGTGGTCAGAGGCCCGTGGCAGGTGAGACGATCGGCGCCGTGACGGCCACCCGCCCTTGGATTGCCTGGACCGCGGCCCTCCTGACGCCGGCGCTGATGCTCGCCGCCATCGTGCTCGACCAGAGCGATGCGGGTGGGCGCGAGGACACGCTGCCGGTCTACCTCGGGCTCGTGGCCGCCGTCGCCGTGACGGTGCCCGGCATCGTCGGGTTGCTGGTCCTGCGGGCGCGCCCCGGCCACCGCATCGGGATGATCCTCGCCCTCGGCCCCCTGCCGATCGCGGTCCTCCTCTTCTGCGAGAGCTGGTCCCAGGTCGGCGTGCTCGACGGCGACCCCCTGCCCGGGCACGCGTGGATGGGGGGGATCAGCGTCTCCCTGTGGCCGGCGTTCTACGTCTGGCCGGTCGCCATCGCGCTCCTCTTCCCCGACGGGCACCTGCCGTCGCCGCGCTGGCGCCCCTGGGCCGCGGCGACGCTGGTCGCCCCCCTGATCCTGGTCGTCGGCGTGGCCATCGGCCAGGAGCGTCTGGAGCCGCCCCAGGGGGGCGTCGCCAACCCCTTCTTCCTCGATCCGCCCCCCTTCTTCATGGTCGTGTTCGCCGGCGTCTGGCTGGTGATGTTCGCGGGGCTCTTCGTCGCCGCGGCCGCCGTGGTCGTCAGATACCGGCGCGCGGGCGGGGTGGAGCGCCTGCAGCTGAAGTGGCTCGCCTGGTCGGCCTCGCTCATCCCACTCGGCCTCGTGGTCTGCATCGCGTCGTATGCGATCGCCGGCGCTCCGACCCTGATCGTCCCGATGGTGCTGCTGACGGCCGGGCTGGCGCTCGCGGTCTCCGTGGGGATCGCGGTGACGCGGCACGGGCTCTACGAGATCGATCGGATCGTCAACCGCACGCTCGTCTACGTGTCGCTCACGGTCCTCCTCGGCGCCGCCTTCGTCGTGGTCACCCTCGCCGCGGGCGTCGTCGCGGGCCGGGGGTCCACCGTCGCCACCGCGGTCGCGACGCTCGCCGTGACCCTCGCGTTCCGGCCCGTGCGCTCGCGCGTGCAGAGCGCCGTCGACCGCCGCTTCGCGCGCGCCCGCTACGAGGGGCTGCGGCGTATACGCGACTTCGAGGACGCCGTGCGCCGCGGAGAGGCCGAGCCGGAGGGAGTGGCGCGCGCCATCGCCGAAGCCCTCGGAGACCCGGACGCGGCGCTCTGGTTGCGCCTGCCCCAGAGCGAGGTCTACGCGGACGTGGACGGGCGTGTCATCGGCCCCGACGGCCCGCCCGCCGGCCGGGCGCTGACCGCGGTGTCGCCCCGCGGCGACGAGCTCGGCATCGTGCTGCACGACCCGGCGCTCCGCGAGCGCCCCGACCTGCTGCGCAGCGTCCTGTCGGCCGCCGCCCTGCCGGTGGAGCTGGCGCGCCTGCGGGTGGAGCTGCGCGTGCAGCTCGCCGAGGTGGAGGCCTCGCGCGAGCGCCTGGTGCGGGCCGGGGACGAGGAGCGCCGCCGCCTGGAGCGCGACCTCCACGACGGGGCCCAGCAGCGCCTCGTGGGCCTCGGGGTGGCCCTGCGGCGGATGCAGCGATCGCTGCCGCGCGAGGCGCGCGTGCTCGGGCCGGCACTCGACGAGGCCGTGCGGGAGGTGACCAACGCCATCACCGACCTGCGCACGATCGCCGCCGGCCTGCGCCCGCCGCGCCTGGACGACGGCCTCGCCGCCGCCCTCGGCGACCTGGCGCGCAGCTCCCCCCTGCCGGTCTCCGTGCGGGTGGAGGCCGACGACCTTCCGGCGCCCCTCGAGGTGGCGGCCTACTACACCGTGTGCGAGGCGGTCACCAACGCCGTGAAGCACGCGCGCGGGGCGACCCGGATCGACGTGGAGGCGATCCTGCGCGCCGGCAGACTGGTGGTGCGCATCGACGACGACGGCGCCGGCGGGGCGGTCGCGCGGCCGGGGAGCGGCCTGGCGGGCATCGCCGACCGCGTCGGCGCGCACGGCGGACGCCTGCGCATCGAGAGCCCACCCGGCGCGGGGACGCACTTGGAGGTGGAGCTGCCCTGCGCATCGTGATCGCCGAGGACTCGGTGCTGCTGCGGGAGGGCATCGCCGGACTGCTGAGCGACGCGGGCCACGAGGTCGTGGCGCGGGTCGGCGACGCGGACTCCCTGCTCGTGGCGGTGGCCGAGCACGAGCCCGAGCTCGCGGTGGTCAACGTGCGCATGCCGCCGAGCCACCAGGACGAGGGGATGGTGGCCGCCGCAACGATCCGCGAGCGGCACCCGGCCACCGGCGTGCTGGTGCTCTCCCAGCACATCGAGACCCGCCATGCGGTGCGCCTCGTGTCGGGCGGGGGCGGGTTCGGTTACCTGCTGAAGGACCGGATCCTCGACGTCAACGACTTCCTCGACGCCTGCGCGCGGGTGGCGGCGGGCGGCACGGCCCTCGACCCGGCCGTCGTCGCCACCCTGGTCGCCCCGCCGGTCGCGGTCGATCCGCTCGCCGCCCTGACCCCGCGGGAGCGGGAGGTGCTCTCCCTGATGGCCGAGGGCCGCACCAACGCCGGTATCGCCCAGAGGCTGTGGCTCACCGAGAAGACCGTCGAGACCCACGTGAGCGCGATCCTGCGCAAGCTCGGCCTTGCGGCGGGCGTGGAGGACCACCGCCGCGTGCTCGCGGTGCTGACCTTCCTGCGCTCGGGCGCCTCGGCGGCCCAGGGGTAGCCCCCAGAGCGGTTCGGTGGTGGCCGGGACGATTCGCGCCCGGCGTCCTCGTAGCGTCGCCATCGACGGGTGGGACGGTCCCCCCGCGCGATCCGAGGAGCCCCTCATGCCTTCGACCACCCGCTTCCGGCGCCTCGCGGGCGCCGCCTGCCTCGTGCTCGGTCCGGTGTTGCTGACCATCGCGTTCGCGATCATGCCCTGGCAGGCCTCCGACGGCACGGCGCTCGACACGCTCGACCTGATCGGCGCTGACGTCACCACCGTCCAGATCGCCGATCTGCTCGCGTTCGCCGGGATCCTGGTGCTGATCCCGGCCCTCCTCACCTTCATGAGAGCGCTCGGGGGCCGGGCTCCGGTGCTCGGCCTCGTCGGCGCGGCTCTCTCGATCGCCGGTGCCGTCGGCGCGATGCTCGTGGTGGTGAGTGATCAGATGATGATCGCCCTGGCCGATCAGACCGACCTGCGCCCAGCCGCCGCAGCCGCGCTCGACTCCTCGCCCGCCTGGGTGCTCAACGTGGTGCTCGTCGTGTTCCTCGTCGGGACCTTCATCGGCGCCATCGTCCTCGGGGCCGGGGTGCTCCGTTCCCGGATCGTCCCGGCCTGGGCGGGCGTCGCGCTGATCCTCGCGCCGATCGTCAGCATCGCCGCCCACATCGTCAACCGGAAGGCGATCGACGTGGTCGGCAGCCTCCTGCAGCTCGCCGCCTTCACCGTCGTGGCGCTGCGGGTCGCCGCCACCGACGACGCAGCCTGGGAGAAGGGCGAGCTGGCCGGCACGACCCGCACGCCGGGCGTCATCGTCAGCGTGGCCTCGTGACGGGCCGGCCGGCGCGCGTGCGGGCGGAGTCCGCAGAAGCCCGCGAGCGCGCCGGACCACGCGGGTCGTTGACCACCCACCCGGCCAGTGTCGGGGGCGCGGAGGGCGACCGTAGAATCGCCCGGACCGGACCCCCCGATCCAGGAGCGGAGCGACCATGCGCCGAGCGCCCCTCATCACCATCGCGCTCGTCCTCGGCGTCGTGGCTCCCCAGGCGGGGGGCATGCCCGGCGACCCCTCCATAACGCTCCTGACTCCCGCCGCGGGCGCGGCCGGCCCGGGCGGCGCGGCCGGCATCCCCGTGACCTATGCCTGCCCGGTCTACCGCCAGGTCGACCTCGGCGACGGCTTCGCCTTCTTCGGAAAGTGGTCCGACTACGGGGTCCGGCTCGCGACCGGTCCCGAGCTCGGCAGCGACGGGCGGCTGCGCCAGGACCAGGTCGTCGCCACCGACACCGGGCATCAGCCCAACACGCTCCCGGCCGACCAGTGCGCCGGCTCGCTCGCCACCGGCCGCTCGGACGGCCCCGAGAACACGCCGGGCACCTACTACTGGCAGGCCTCGCGGCTCTGCGGCGGCTGCGCGGGGGGCTATGAGAGCAGCGAGGTGCGCGAGCTGGTGATCAGGGCAGACGCCACCCTCGCGGTGAGGCCGGCCGGGCAGGTGTTCGCGGGCTACCCGGTTGCGGTGCCGCTCCGCCTGGTCGGCGTGCCCGACGGCGCCGTCGTGACGCTGCAGCGCAAGGCCGGAAAGCGCTGGAGGTCCCTCGGCACCGGCCGCGCGTCGAAGGATCGCGGCGAGGTGATCGCCACGCTCCCGGTGGGCGTCCAGAGCCTGCGCGCGTCCGCGCGCCTCGGCACGCAGGATCTCACCTCGCCCGTCGCGACCCTGCGCGTGCGCCCGGCGGGCGCGCCGCGGGTCACCTCCCGGGCCGACGACGGCGCCTGGGGCGGGAGCACGCCGTCGGTGAGCTTCCGCGTGGCGGGAGGGGGGCGCACGCTCACGGGACTGAAGGTGGGCGTCACCATGCTCTGCCCGCAGGTCGGGCTGCCCGGCGGGCAGGGGCAGCTCACCACCCAGGCCGGCGTCGCCGCCATCCGCAGCGCCCGCATCGCCCCCGACGGCCGCTTCATCGCGAGCGCGGCGAGCAAGGGGTCGGCGGTCCTGGTGCGCGGCAGGCTGCGCGGCGGCCGGCTCACCGGTGGCGTCGCCGCGCTCAGCGTCGGCACCTGCACCGGCTCGGGGACCTTCACCGCGCGCAGGGGCTGAGCCCACCCACCCCGCAGCCTCACGCCGGCCCGATTCCCGGCTGCTGCTGCGTCGCGCAGTGGATGCCCCCGCCTCCGGCCGCGATCGCGTCGATCTCCACCTGGACGATCTCGCGATCGGGATGGAGATCGGCCAGTCGCGCGGCGGCGGCCCGATCCGCGTCGCCGTCGCCGAACGCGGGCGCGATCACGGCGCCGTTGCAGACGTAGTAGTTGACGTAGGAGGACAGGAAGGCGTCGCCCGTCCCGCGCGGCTCCTCCGGCTCGACCAGGCTCGTGAACCGGTAGGGCCGCCCGTCGGTGGTGAGCGTCTCGGCGAGCGCGTCCTCGGTCGCGACCGAGAGGTCGAACCACTGCTCGCCCGGCTCGGTGTACGCGGGCCGGCCGAGGACGATCCGGCCGGGGCCTGCGAAGCGCGCGAGCGTGTCGATGTGCCCGTCGGTGATGTCGGCACCGGCCAGTCCGTCGACCCAGACCACGCGGTCGGCGCCGAGCAGGTCGGCGAGCCGGCGCGCGATCTCATCCTCGCTCACGCCGGGGTTGCGGTTGTCGTTCACCCAGCTCGAGCGCGCGGCGAGGATCGTGCCCGCGCCGTCGTTCTCGAGGCCGCCGCCCTCGCCCGTGAGCCCCGAGTCGATGAGCGGCACGCCCAGATGTCCGGCGACGAGCCCGGCGAGCCGCACGTCGCCGCCGTGGAGTTGCTTTCCGCCCCAGCCGTTGAAGCGGACCCGGGCGGCCGCGAGCGGGACCTCGTCGGCGGGGTCGTTCGCGACGAGGAAGCTCGGAAGGGTGTCGCGGGCCCAGAGGTCGTCCACGGGCGCCGCGATCACGCGCGCGTCGGCATCGGCGAGCAGGGCACGCACCCGGTCGACCTCGGCCGGCCGCGCGAGCATCCGCACCGGCTCGCGGCGGGCGATGGCCACCGCGATGCGCACGATCGCGGCCTGCACGTCGGCGAGATCACGCCCCCAGACCTCGCGGCGGGAGGGCCAGCACATCCAGGTCGCGTCGTGGAGCTCCTCCTCGGCGGGCATCGCCCATCGCCCGCCGTTGACGGTCGTCCCGCCGCCCGCCGCGCCTGCGGGCGGCGGCGCCTCCCCGTTGCTCCCGCATCCGGTCAGCGCGAACGCGAGGACGGCGCTGGAGCCGATGAGAAAACGCCGCCGATCGATCCGTGCGCTCATGATGCCGCCTCTCCGCGTGGGCGATCCGGGCGAACCACCGGCGGGTCGTCGGGACCGCGGGTGGCGGCGCGGGAACATCTCGACCGGCCGGAGTATGCCCGCCACCGCGGGCGCCCCGGCGACCGCGCCGGTCGCCGCCGGCGCACTCCGTCGCGTTCTGGCCGGCGTCCCTCGGGCTGCCGCCGTCGCGGGGTAGGCTGGCGCCCCTCATGGTCGAGGCCCGTCCCCAGTGATGCGACGCGCGCTGCTCAGTGGCGGGGTCGTGCTCGCGGTGTGCGCCGTCGCCTACGGCGCGGCGATCCGGGGCGGCGGCGAGGAGTCCGCCCAGCCGCCTCCCCCCGGCGCGTCCGCCCCGCCGCCCCGCCCCGCCGCGGCTCCACCCGAGCTGCCCCGGGGCGGCCGCAGCATCCTCCCGGAGCACCGGATCCTCGCCCACTACGGGGCGCCACAGGCGGAGGCACTCGGGATACTCGGCATCGGGACCCCCGCGCAGGCGGGCGCCCGGCTCGAGAAGGCCGCCCGGCGGTACGCCGGCCCGCGCCGCCGGCCGGTGCTGCCGGCGATGGAGCTGATCTCGGTGATCGTCACCGCGGCCCCCGGGGGGGGCGGGCGCTACCGCTTCCGCCAGGAGCCCGCCACGATCCGCCGCTACCTGCGTGCCGCCCGCAGGGCCGACGCCCTCCTGGTCCTCGACATCCAGCCGGGACGATCCGACTTCGTCACCGAGGCGAAGGCCCTCGCGCCCTTCCTCGCCGAGCCCGACGTGGGCCTGGCGCTCGACCCCGAGTGGCGCATGCGCCCCGGCGAGGTGCCCGGGAAGGTGATCGGCCAGGTCGACGCCGAGGAGATCAACCGGGTCGCCGGCTGGATGGCCCGGCTGGTGAAGGAGCGCGACCTCCCCGACAAGCTGCTGCTGGTGCACCAGTTCGAGGACGGCATGATCGAGCGCCGGGGCCGCCTGCGACCCCACCGCGGCATCGACTTCGTGCTGAACGCCGACGGCTTCGGCACCGCCGCCGCCAAGATCGGCACCTACGGCCGCGTCACCCGCGACCGGGGTTCCTTCGCCACCGGCTTCAAGCTCTTCTTCGTGGAGGACAGCGGGCTGATGACGCCCGGCCAGGTGATGCGCCTGCGGCCCCGCCCGGACGTGGTCATCTACGAGTGACGTTCTGCGCGGGAGTTGGTCGGCCGCCGGACGCGCTCCTCGATGCTGTGGCCGGACCCCTGCAGCAGCGCTACGCGTGCAGGATGTTGATGGCGCGAGCTGCGACCAACAGGACGGCCATCACCGAGACCGCCGACTCCAGGGCCATCAGGGCCTTGGCCGGGCGCGTGAGGGGCATGACGTCGGTCGGGCTGAAGGCGATCGAGTTCGTGATCGACACGTAGATGTAGTCGACCAGATGTGGGGTCCACCCCGGCCGGGCGAGGCGGGGGTTCTCGTCCTGCGGGAACTGGAAGTCCGGCGTCCGTCGCTCCGCCGACGTCGCGCGCCGCACGGGCCCTCCGCAATCGAGCTCCCAGAACGCGAGCCCGAAGGCGACGACGTTCGACAGCCACAGGGTCGTGGCGCTCTGGAGGAGCTGGGGTCCGCTGATCCCGAGGGTGGTCGAGGAGACCAGCGAGGCGACCAGCAGCGCCGTCTCGGTGAGGCTGCACGCCACGACCACGCCGAGCAGCGCCTGCACGAGCCTGCGCCGGAGATCGCGGCTCCGGACCACCCTCCCGAGGCCTGCGAGAAGGCTCAGCGCCAGCAGGGCGAAGGGCGCGCCCGCGGCCAGCCACAGCCACCAGCCCACCCCGTCGAAGAGCCGCCAGTCCGCGTGCCGGCTCGCCAGCGCCAGGGCGACGAAGGCGAGCGCCGCCAGCACCGCGAAGGGCGCGGCCTCCAGGCGCGCCTCGCGCTCCGTCTCGCGCAGGGCGTCGAGGCTCACCCGGCGGGGCCGGACGTCGGGCCGGCGCGCTCGAGCTCCCGCCGTAGCTCGCCCACCTCCTGGCGCAGCAACCGGAGCTCCTCCGTCATCCGCGCCTGGAACTCGCGGTCGCTTGCCTCCTCGGGCTCCTCATCCTCGCGCACGAAGAACGACGCGATCGCCGCGGTCGTCAGCGCCATGAGCGAGAAGCCGAGCACCATGAGGATCCCCGAGATGATCCTTCCGGCCTCCGTCGTCGGCGCGCGCCCGACGAAGCCGACCGTGGTCACCAGCGAGAGGCTCCACCAGAGTCCCTCCGAGAAGGTGTTCACCGTCTCGCTCTCGGCCAGAGCGAGGGCTCCTCCGCCCAGGATCATCGCCAGTAGCGTCGCCGGGATCACGACGCGGAGCCAGCTGCGCGAGAAGCGTGGGATGGGGATCGATCCGCTCACCTCGGGCCAGTGTCGCAGAGGGACCCGGAGCCGTCGGCGGGCGGGCGTCCGCGTCCGCGGTCCGCTGAGGATGACCGGCCCGTCGCCCCGCAGGGGATCGCCAGGAGCAGCACGAGCCCGCGCGAGATGGGCGGCGCGCCACCGCGGCGCGCCCGCCGGTGGATCAGCCGTCTCCGGGCGCGAGCGAGCGGGCCAGCGACGCCCCCCACTCCTCCGCCCGCTCCGCCTCGCCCACCGCGAGGTGGTTGTCCTTCTCCACGAAGAAGCTCTCGGGCGCGGCGATCATGGTCGCGCCATGGTGTTCGAGGCGCTTGGCGATGCCCCGCGACGCGCGGCCGGTCAGCGCGGCCGGGCCGTGCACCCGCGTGTCGAACGCCGCCGCGCGGCAGCCCGCCGGCAGGGCGAGCCCGTCGAACCAGTCACGCAGCGTCGGCCCCTCGGCGTCCGGGTCCATCGTGAGCTCGCTCCCGGGGCGATCCGCCTGCTCGTGCGCCGCCTGACGGGAGCGCTCGCTGACCATCCCGTGCACGTGCGTCGGGCCGCCGACGACGATGACGTCGGCCCCTGCGAGCGCCTCGCCCGTGGCCTCCCCCACGGCCACGAGGCGGACGTCACCTGCGCCCGCCAGCCCCTGCGCGATCCGCTCGCCCACCGCATGGGTGTTGCCGAACATCGACTCGAAGACGACGACTGCCCGCATCACGACCTCCTCCTGGAGCGCTCAGGCCGCGTCCTCCGCGGCCGCTGGGTCGAGTCTGCGCGCAGCGGCGCGGCTCGTCATCCGGGGAGCCCCGGACGCCGGGCTCCGCGCCGCCCCCGGTGCTCACCGCGACTGGGGCAGCCGGGCGGAGCCACGCCGGGCGGGCTTTGCCGAAGGCGGCGGCACCACCGGGCCGATGTCGCCGTCGGGCGCCTCGTCGAGGTCGACGATCACCGGGGCGTGATCGCTCGGCCCGCTGCCCTTGCGGGCCTGCCGGTCCACCCAGGCCGCCTTCACGCGCGCGGCGACCGGCGCGGACGCGAGCACCAGGTCGATCCGCATGCCGAGGTCCTTGTGGAACATGCCGGCCCGGTAGTCCCAGTAGGTGAAGACCCGCTCCGAGGGCCAGCGCTCGCGCACCACGTCGTGCAGCCCGAGCGCCATCAGGGCGCCGAGCGCCGCCCGTTCTGGCCGGGTGACGTGCGTCTGCCCGACGTAGGCGCCGGGGTCGAACACGTCGTCGTCGGCGGGCGCGATGTTCATGTCGCCGAGCACGATGGCCTCGGCCGGCCCGGTGGCGAGCACCTCGCGCAGCGCCGCCAGCCAGGCCAGCTTGTAGCGGTAGTGGTCGGAGTCCGGCTCGCGGCCGTTCGGGACGTAGAGGCAGTGGACGCGGATCCCGGCGCAGGTCGCGGCCACGGCCCGCGCCTCGGGCTCCTCCAAGCCGGGCGCCCGCGCCAGGCCCGTGCGCGACGTCGTCGAGGCCGACGCGCGAGAGGATCGCCACCCCGTTCCACTGCCCCTGCCCGTGGGCGGCGACGGCGTAGCCGCGCCCCGCCAGCTCATCGCCCGAGCAGCTCGGCGAAGGCGTCGTCGGCGAGCTTGGTCTCCTGCAGGCAGACGACGTCGGGGCGCCGCTCGTCGAGCCAGGGCAGCAGCCGCGGCAGGCGCTGGTTGACCGAGTTGACGTTCCAGGTCGCGATCCGCACGGAGCAACCATACGAGGGCGAGCGCCCGTCCCGCCGTCCTCACCGCCGCCCGGCGGGGCGTCAGGAGGGCTGGGGCGCGGGGGCGGACGAGGTCCGCCTCCAGAGCAGGAAGCAGACGGCGCCGATCACGATCACGGGGAGCACCGTGAGTGCCCTGAAGAGCAGGACTCCCGCGACCACCGCCTCCTGGTCGCCGCCGAAGGCCACGAGCCCGCCGGTGAGGCCGAGCTCCACCACGCCGATGCCGCCCGGGGTGATGGGCACGGCGGTGAGCAGGCGGATCAGCGACCACGCCGCGAAGCACTCGATCGCGCTGAGCTCACCGCCGTCGATGCCGACCGCTCGGAGGGTGACCAGCAGTACCGCGAAGACGGTCAGATGGCCGGCGACCGTGGCGACCGTGAGATGGGGCCAGCGCGCGCGCACCAGCTTCTCGCAGCTCTCGCGGAAGCGGACCGTGTCGTCGCCCCAGACGAGCGTCCGCCGCCGCCGGATCAGGCGCATGAACCACATGGCCACCGCCGCGCCGAGGTCGCCGATCCGCTGGGCGAGCCGGTCGCTGACGAGGAGGCCGATGAAGCCGCCGAGCAGGACGGCGAACACCACCGCCCCGATCGCACCGGCGATCCGTAGCTGCGTCGGGACGTCTCCCGTCACGGCGAGCAGCCCGACCGCGACGACCGGGAAGGCGACCCGCACGAGCTGGTTCCAGATGCCGGTCACGAGCACGGCGAGGCTCGCCTTGTCCGATCCGAACCCCCAGCCGCGGAGCATCGCGAACTGGGTGCCCATGCCGATCACGTCGCCGCCGGGCAGGACGATCGAGGCCGCGGTCAACACCTGGGTCACCACCATCGCGCGCCGGTATCCGAGGCCCGGCATCGCCGCCATCCACGACGGCGCGAAGCTGGCGATGTTCACGACCACGGCCACCGCGATCGCGAGTCCCGCCGACACCGACACGCCGGTCAGGATCCCCCAGACCGTGCCGTAGTCGGCGATCCGCGGAAGCACCAGGACGAACACCGCCAGAACGGCGATCGCCACGGCGGGCCCGACCCATCGCTTCATGCGGCGCACGGGGCGAGCCTAGCCCTCCCGGCGGGCCCCGCCTTCACCGGGTCCCTCAAGGAGTGCGCCCGCGATGCGGAGCCAGCGACCACGACGGGGACGAGACCGCCTCCGTTGCCGCTCCCGTGCGGTGGGCGCGCCCGGTACCCTCACGCCCGTGCCCGCACCCGACGCTCCCGCCGCGCCGAGTCCCGCCCCGCTGGGCGCCCCCTCCGCCGGCGGCGGCCGGGGCACAGGGGGGAGCCGATGAGCGGGGGGCTGGTCGCGCTGCTCGACGACGTCGCCGTGCTGGCGAAGCTGGCGGCGGCGTCGGTGGACGACATCGGCGCCGCGGCGGGCCGCGCGAGCACGAAGGCGGCGGGCGTGGTCATCGACGACACGGCCGTCACGCCGCGGTACGTGGACGGCTTCAGCGCCGATCGCGAGCTGCCGGTCATCAAGCGGATCGCGATCGGGTCGCTGCGCAACAAGCTCCTGTTCATCCTCCCCGCGGCGATGGTGCTCAGCCAGTTCCTGCCCGGGCTGCTCAGCCCGCTGCTCATGCTCGGCGGCGTCTACCTCTGCTACGAGGGCGTCGAGAAGATCTGGGAGAGACTGGCCGGGCACGACGACCACGACGGCGGCATCGCCGCCCTGCGCGGGCCCGAGCAGGAGGAGGCGATGGTGAAGGGGGCGATCCGCACCGACTTCATCCTCTCCGCCGAGATCATGGTCATCTCCCTGAACGAGGTGTCCTCCGAACCGTTCCTCAGCCGGCTGCTGATCCTGGTCGTCGTCGCCTTCGCGATCACCGCCCTCGTCTACGGGGTCGTGGGCCTGATCGTGAAGATGGACGACGTCGGCCTGCACCTGGCCGAACGCCAGGGGAATGTCGGGCCCGGCATCGGCCGGGGCCTCGTGCGGGGCATGCCGAAGCTGCTGGCCCTGCTGTCGGCCGTGGGCATCATCGCGATGATCTGGGTCGGCGGGCACATCCTGATCGTCGGCTTCGACGACCTCGGCTGGGGCGCCCTCTACGACCTGGTGCACTCCATGGAGGAGGCGGCGGCCGATGCCGTCGAGGCCATCGGCGGCATCGTCGGCTGGCTCGTCAACACCGCGGCCTCGGCCCTGATCGGTCTCGTCGTCGGCGCCGCCGCGGTCTCCGTCATGCACTTCGTCCCCCGCCGGAGCGCGACCGCCGGGCACTGACCGGCCCGGGGGCTCGGGCGGCGCCTGTCAGGGGGTGAGGAATGAGGCCGCGGCCGCGGCGGACACGGCACCGTCCGCCGCGGCCATCACCTGATTCCTCCCGGCGCGTTTGGCGCGGTAGAGGCCGGAATCCGCGGCGGCGAGAAGGGCCGTCGCCGTGTCCAGATCCCCGCCCAGCACGGCGACACCGACCGACGCCGTGACCGATACCTGATGGCCGCCGGGAGCCGGCACGCGGAGCCGTGCGATGGAGTCGCAGATGCGCTGGGCGAAGGCCATCGCCTCGGCGGGGGTCGTGTCGGTGATCACCACCGCCAGCTCCTCGCCCCCGTACCGCGCCGCCTGGTCGCCGGAGCGGCAGCACTCGCGCAGGAGCCGCCCGACGGCCTCCAGCAGGACGTCCCCCGTCTGATGCCCGTAGGTGTCGTTGACGCGCTTGAAGTGGTCCAGGTCCACGAGCAGGAGCCCGGGCGAGGTGCCGGCCGGACCATGGCCATCGACGGCGGCCGCGAGCAGTTCCTGGAACCGCCGGTGGTTGGCGAGCCCCGTGAGGTGATCCGTCTCGGCCTGGCGGCGCATGCGTTCGTGGTTCGTCGCGCCCTGCAGCGCGGCGCCGAGTTGCGCGACCAGGGTCAGCAGGCGGTGCCGCTCCTCGGGCGAGAACGGCATGCCCGACCGCGCGCAGACCATCACCGCGGGCTCGGGCAGTCCGGCCACCGGCGTGGCGAGGGCGCTGCGCCCGGCGTCCTCGCCGGCCTCGGACGCGTTCCGGTCGAGCGCGCGCCGGCCGACCGCGTCGGCCATGGCACCGATCGGCTCTCCAACGGTCGCGAGCGGGGCGTCCGCCACTCGCACGAGCGCCCCGTCGGCCCCCACGGCGTCCAGGGCACTGCGGATCCCGAGATCGAGGAGCGCCCCGCTGTCGAGACGGGCGCCCATGGCCTCGCCCACGCGCTCGAGTGCCGCTTCACCGCGCGCCCTCGCCTCCTCCAGGGCCACCAGCCGCTGCTGGCTGATCCGGATGCGCTGGCGGCGGCCGCGGTCGAGCAGTGCGAGGAGGCCGATCGTCGGCGCGGTCAGCAGTCCCCAGGCCGGCTGGCCGGAGGCCGTCGCGGCCGCCGCCGCGACCAGGCCGCCGCAGAACAGGAGGGCGTCCACGGCCTGACCCTCGCCGAGCTCGATCACGTGGCGCAGGAGCGGGATGCCGCGATCCACCCACTCCCGTACCGAGAGCACGATCCCCTCGATGAGGATCTGGGCCCCGAAGGCGGCCAGGTACACATTCCAATCGCCCAGCGATGGCGCGGGCGCGCCCGCGAGCGCGAGCACGCCGACCGGTCCGATGACGTGCCAGCTGTCGGCGACGGCCGACACGAGGCGATCGGCGGGGAGGCGGCCGCGCACGACCCAGACGGCGTTGCCCACGGTCATGGCCGCCGCCACCAGCAGCGGGACGGCTCCGAGGGGCGCCAGGAACAACAGCGGCACGAGCGTGAGCTCGGTCGGCAGCACGAAGCTCGGTCCGAACTCGAAGCGGACCTGGGTGGCCAGGACGTAGACGACCAGCAGCAGCAGGATCTCGAGCGCCGATGCGCGCGCCGGGGCGTCGATCGTCAGCAGCGCCGAGAGCGCGACCACCAGGAAGGCGCCGGCGGCGAGCAGCCCGCCGACCATGCCGCGCCTCGTGAAGGGCGCCGGCTTGGGCGCCCAGTAGAGGTCGAGCATGTCGGGGACGGTCCCCCCTGGCGGGGCGGCCTCCTCAGCCACGGCGGTGCGGATGGGGGTTGTGGGGCGCTGAGATCACGGTGAGCCTTGGGAGCCACGGGAGCCGAGGTGGTCCGGCCACGGAGCGCGCGCGGGTGGCGGGCTCGGGGTGCCGGCCACACCCCGACCGGAGGGGCCCCAAGGGAATCGACATCGGCGTTCCCGGTCTTGAGCGGACCGAGAAGCCGGAATCACGAGGAGCGCCCGACCCGGTCACCGGGTCGGGCGGCTCCTGCCGTCAGGACCTACCGGGGATCACCCTCAGGGCGCGGGGGTCGATGTAGACGTCATCGACCTGCCACGTCCCGGAGCCGGCGGTGACGCGCAGCTGCACATCCATGCTCCCGGCCGACCGCAGCTCCTTGGCCGGCAGCAGGCTCGCCAGAGGGAGGATCGGGCTCGGTGCCCAGGCACCCGTGGCGGCCGGGGCCTCGAAGACGCCGGCGGTCGTGACCTTGCCGCCGGAGTGGATGATCTCGACCTTGAGCCTGCCGGCGCCGGTCAGGCGGCGGACGGTCAGGCGCATCGTCGGGTCGGCGGCGCTGACGCAGAAGGCCGGCGACACGGCGGACGTCCTCTTGGGCAGCTGGAGCGAGCGTGCGTCGCCGGCGTCCCGGAGGAAGAAGCTCTCGTTGCCGGCCACGGTCGAGCTGCCGTTCAGGGCCCAGGGCGACATCCCCGCCTCGAACGCCCCACCCGGGGCGAGACGGTAGTCGGCGTGGTCACCGAACTGGGCGAAGGGCTGTGAGACCGCAGCGGGCGCGCACGCGGCGTTGGCCGCGGCAGGGACCGCGAGGGTCACTGCGAGGCCCGCCAGCACTCCCTTGAGCTGCCTGGTTGAGATCGGCATTCGCTTCTCCTTCGACTGTCGATCACGGCGGACCGGTTGCCTGTACGAATCCTTCATCGGGCCGCATCGATCGGAGCCGCACGCCCGATAGAGGTTCTGCCCGGCCCCCCCTTCTGATCGCCTCTGGCCGAGGGGCGGCGGATCAGGCGGACGCGGTCAGCAGATGACCCCGAGGATCTCGGGGCTGTTGTCGAGCTTGTTCTGTTCGACCACTTCGTTCTGCGAGCCGTTGTCCCGCGGCGGGTCGGGCGACAAGACTCCGGCGTCCCGGTGCGAGGCGTCCCGCCGCCCGGCACCGCACCGCCCGCCACCGCACCGCCCGCCGCCGCCGCCGCCGTCCTGGCAGAGTTCTCCGACCTGGCGATCGCCCTCACCATCGCCGCCACGACCGGCCCACGACCCGACCAGGAGCTCAGAAGCGCATGTCGTCGCACATCCACACGAGTCGCGAGTTCGTCTCCGGCGGGTTCGCCGAGGCCGCGAAGCTCTTCGCGGTCGCCACCACGCCGGGTGGTGCGGCATGAACGACGAGGGGTTCTTCATCGACCACGTCATCTACGGGGTCGTGGACGCCGACGCCGCGTGCGCCCGCCTGCGGGAGGAACACGGCTTCGGCTCGGTCCCGGGCGGCCCGCATCTCGGCGGCACCACCAGCCGGCTCGTGCCGCTCGGTCCCGAGTGCTTCCTGGAACTGCTCGGCATCGAGGACGCCTCGAAGGACGACGGACGTTGGCTGGAGGCGACCCTGCAGGGTCGTGACCGCGTGCTGTGGTGGTGCCTGGGCGTGAGCGACCTGGACGACACCGCGCAGCGCCGTGGCCTCCCGATCCGGGTCGGGCAGGCGAGGGACGAGGACCGCGACACCCTGACCTTCCGCAGCGCCGGTATGCCCCAGTACCCGTTGCCGTTCTTCCTCTCGCTCATCGGCGATCGCGGCGCGCGCCATCGCCTTCAGGAGAAGCGCTACGCGGCCGCCGGGCACGCGTGCGCGCCCACCGGCTACACGTTCGTGGAGGTCGGAGACCACCAGCCCGTGCTCGAGGGCTGGCTCGGCACCGACCACGGGCTGCCGGTCCGCTACGCCCCCGGCACGGGGCCGGGCATCCACGCGTGCGGCATCGCGACGGCCGAGGGGGAGATCGTCCTGCGCTGACGGCGTGCCGACCCGGGTGACCCGGGGTAGCCGTCGGGACCCGCGCCGCCTCCCACTGACGGCGACGCGGGCTCATGCGGGCCGAGGCTCCCGAGGGCGGGCTCGGATCGCCCGATGAGACCCGGGCGGTGCCCCTCAGGGCTCAGCGAGCGCCCCAGCCGCCGTCAACCGACAGCATCGATCCCGTCATGAAGTCCATGCCGTCCTGGGCGAGCAGGAGGCATGCCTTGGCGACCTCCTCCTCGGTGCCGAACCGCCCGACCGGGTGCTGGGAGAGGAAGAACGCCTCTGCGGCGGCCGGGTCCGGCGCACCCGCGAAGATGTCGGCGACCATGGGGGTCACGATGGTGCCGGGGCAGATGGCGTTGACCCGCACCCCGGTGCCGGCCAGCTCCAGCGACATCGAGCGCGTCAACTGCGCGATCGCGCCCTTGCTGGTGTTGTAGGCCGCTGCGCCGGGGCACGCCTTCAGGCCGAGCACCGAGCAGTTGTTGATGATCGCCCCGGCCCCGCGCTCGAGCATGTGGGGGATGGTCGTGCGGGACATCAGCCAGGTGCCGCGCACGTTCACCGACATCGTCAGGTCCCACACATCGGGCGTCGTCTCCCAGGTGTTCCCCGCGAAGAGCACCCCGGCGTTGTTGAACAGCACGTCCACGCGGCCGTGCGCGGCGAGGACGGCGTTGACGGCCCGCCGGCAGTCGGCCTCCACCGAGACATCACCCTGGATGGCCTCGAGCGTGATGCCCTCGGCTGAAGCCGCCTCGCACGCGCCGTCGAGGGCGTCCTGTCCGCGGCCGGTGATCGTGACCGTGGCTCCGTTGCGTGCGAACTCCAGGGCGGTGGCGAAGCCGAGGCCCTTGCTCCCGCCGGTGATGAGCACGATCTTCTCGTCCAGAAGCGCCACAGGTCACCTCGTAGATAGCTCGATATTTAGCTAATGGTGGCGCTACGCTAAATCCGATGGCTCCGAAAGGCAACAGAGGCGAGACCGCCCGACCGCCCGACGCCCCCTCGGGCGTGGTCAACGAGTTGCTGATGGCCGGACTGGAGCTCGGCCAGGTGCTGGAGCGCGGGCTGCGCGAGCGCGCCGGACTGACCGTCAATCAGTTCAACGTGCTGCGGGTCGTCGCCGGCCGCGACTCCAGCACCGCGCACGCCGTGGACCTCATCCGCGTCCTCGGCATGAGCTCGGCCCATGCGACCACGGTGCTGCACCAGCTCGAGGAGCGAGGGCTGGTCGAGCGCCATGAGAGCGCGACCGATCGCCGCCGCCGGGCGATCCACCTGACCGAGCAGGGGCGCGTGACCCTTCGCTCCGCACTCTCTCTGCTCGGTGATCTGGAGGAGCGCATGGCGACCGTCCTGGACGACCCCGCCCAGCGCGCTCGGCTGAGGGCGGAGCTCCGCCAGGCCCGTCTCGCGCTCCGTCACGGGATCACCGCCCAGGAGTGGGACGACTGTGTGGGGCCCTAGCGGTGGGGCTTCTCGATGGGCCGTGCAGGGCTCGCACCTACGACCTTGGGACTAGAAGATCTGGCGTATGACGCTATCTGAGGTCTCTACGGCGTCGATAGGTACGGGTGGTATAGACGCAGGTGGATCTGCGTAGTTCGGGACATGGTTCGGGACACGCTTCTCATGGAGAACACCCAGCCCCTCGGCGCGGTCGCGACGGAAGTCGGTCGCAGCAAACGGCGGCGCGCCCCCGCGCGAGGCATCGAGGCCGCCGCAGGCAGCCCGCGTGAAGCTTCGTAGCCGGCACAAGAAGCTTCTCCGGGTTCAGCCGCCCATCAGGCGTTACGGGCGCTGGAACGGACCGCCGAGGTGCGATTCGACACACCGAGCTTGCGGTAGATGTTGTCAAGGTGCTTCTTCACGGTCGCCGGTGAGATCCAGAGTCGTTCCGCGACGGCCGCGTTCGTCAGGCCACGCCCGACGAGGTCGAGGATCTCCTGTTCGCGATCGGTCAGACGATGATCGTCGCCCCCGTCGCGGGTTCCGACCTGGCGACGCAACCGCGCATGGGCATGGATGTGTTCGAGATGCGGGCGGACGAGGTCCAGTACTGCGCGGTCGCGTGGGGAGAAGTCGCCGTCGGCGCGAGCAAGGTAGAACGCGCGGTTCGCGGTTGGTGAGCCAGCAAGCCAGGTCTCCACTTCGCCGCGAATCGACAGTGGTTGGTGCCACGCTGTGTATACGCGCGTGCGGCGAAGCCGGCGGAGCGAGATGACGTCCGACAGGCGCACCGCGGTGCAGTCACCCGTCGTCTTGTGGTGGCGAGCCAGAGGATGCCGGCCGGCGATCTCCCAAAAGCCCTCCGCGCCGTTGCCGTCGTCGGGGTCGACTCCGACGTAGTCCAAGACTTCACCGCGAGCGCAGTTGGTCTCGGTAAAGCCAAAGCGATCGGCGGGTATCAGGCGGTTGAGCGCATACATCGTCTCGACCGAGAACGGTCGCTCGCCGGCGAGCGACCACGCTGTCTCGATGAAGTCGATCGCGCTCTTCAGATCGCTGCGACGCAGCTCCATACCTGTCGAAGATACCCCGAACGGCGTATTCACGCCAAGAGGTATCGCGCCTATCGTCGTTCCACGGATTCGCGTGGTTATGGACATCGTCAATGGAGACGACTCGATCACGAGGAGGCGACGATGACGGTCGAAAGCAGGGCGGCGCTCGACGAGCGGAAACTGATGCAGTTCGTGTTCCGCGCCAGCTTCACCCGATTCCGCCGCGTCGCTGAGACGCCGTTCAACCACGTGTTCGAAGCGCGACCCTAGGAGTCGTCGGCATGCGACCCATTACGCCCCGCCGGACGCGCTCCTCTCAGAAGCCGAAGGCAGTCGCTGTGCGCGGGTTCCAGCGACCGGTGGCGGTTCGGTGGCGTCGGCGTGCGTTGATCGGGGCGTTGACCTGCGCCGCCCTTGTGATCGCCCCCTCACTCGCGACAGCCGAGCAGGCGGGAAGCGGTGTGCGCGCGCTGCAGGCCGGATCGCTCGATGCCGGTCACAGGTTCACGTGTGCGATCAAGGACGACGGCACGGCGTGGTGCTGGGGAGACGACAGCGGCGGCCAGCTGGGAAACGGAGACCCCCGTGAGATGGAGCGGGCCCCGGTCAGGGTCGTCCTTCCCCCGGGGCGACGGGCGAGGTCTATCTCCGCCGGGAACTTTCACGCCTGTGCCGTGCTGGATGACGGCTCTGCCTGGTGTTGGGGACTTGACACCACAGGCCAGTTGGGCGACCGCGAGGTCGCCGTCGACCGCACGACGCCCGTACGGGCAGAGCTTCCGATCGAACGGCGCGCCGTCGGGATCAGTGCCGGGGGCGAGCACACGTGCGCGATCCTGGACGACCGATCGGTCTGGTGTTGGGGCCGGAACGGGGACGGCCAGCTGGGCAACGGCGGGCCGGGCATGAGTGCTGAGACTCCGACCAGAACCAGCCTGCCGACCGGGGGACGTGCCATCGCCGTTTCGGCCGGAGGATTCCACACATGCGCGATCCTGGAGGATCAGACAGCCTGGTGTTGGGGTTTCGGTGGCGGCGGCGCGCTCGGAAACGGAAGCAATGAGACGCGATCGAAGCCGGTGCAGGTCGCGATCGGTGCGTTCTTCGTTCGCACGACGGCGATCTCAGCGGGCAACGCCTCGACCTGTGCGCTGCTTCCGACGTCGCTGACCGCGTGTTGGGGTGCGAATACCGAAGGCCAGGTCGGCAACGGGACCGCTCCCACCGCGAGCCTCAGCCCCGCCCTGGTCGGCGGCCCTCCCGGAGCGCTACAGGGTGGCATCGCGGTCTCGGCAGGGAATCACGCCTGCTGGACGGATCCGTCGTCAACGCGCTGCTGGGGCGACGACTTCCACGGTCAGCTCGGCGACGGTCTACCGGCCGAGGACAAGTCCATCCCGAGTGTCGTCCTGGGTATCCCGCCGACGCGGCAGGTCGTCGCGACCACCACCGGCGGCGCCGGAAACCTCAATGCGGCCGGCGGTCACACGTGCGTCGCCTACGACGACGGGAGCGCGACTTGTTGGGGGGACGACGCGCTAGGCCAGCTGGGAAACGGCGCCGCCGTCACCGGCAGCATCACCCGGGCTGACGAGGGTGCCGTGGCGTTGCCGGCGGGATCCCTGTTCGGGCTCGAGACCGATGTCTCGGCGTCGCTCGAGGGCGCTCCCGCCAACCTCAGAGTCGGCGAGTCCGGGCAGATCGTCGTGCGGGTGCGGAACGCCGGCCCGGATCCCGCGAGCGATCTCCGGCTGACCTTGACGGCCTCCAACCTCGCACGTGGCGCAGCGACCCCCAGCCAGGGCGCAGTTGACGGCAGCAGCTGGAGCGCCGGAACAGTCGCGGCGGGCGGGCAGGCAACCCTCACGGTGCCGGTGACAGCGCTCGCCGGTCCGTCCGGTGCACTGACCGTCGAGGTCGTCTCCGTCGGCGCCCCGGTGGAGTCAGCCACTCCGTCGACGGGTGATGTTGACTCGATCGCCGGGAACAACGTCGCCGGCGAGGACGACCAGGCGACCGCGACGATCGCGGTACCGCTCGTCTCCGGACCCGGAACGTCCACCGCCGCACCGGCACGGTGCACGACGACACTGCGCGGCGGCCGCCGCAGCAACACGCTGCGCGGCACCAGCGGGTCGGAGCGGATCCTGGGTCTGGGCGGCCCCGACCGCATGTTCGGCTTGGGCGACCGCGACTGCCTCCTCGGCGGCCCTGGCAACGACCGGCTCGACGGCGGAGCCGGCGATGACCGCCTCGCGGGCGAGACGGGGAACGATGTGCTGCTGGGCGGCGCCGGTCTCGACCAGTTGATCGGTGGTGTGGGCAATGACACCCTGACTGGCGGAGCGGGTCGGGACACCTACGACGCCGGGGCGGGCGACGACACGATCCGCGCGCGCGATCGGGTACGCGAGACCATCCGATGCGGGCGCGGACTGGACACCGCGATCATCGACCGGACCGACCGAGCGGTCGGGTGTGAGTCCGTGAAACGCCGCTGACCGGCGAGTTTCGATGGGCCGTGTAGGGCTCGAACCTACGACCTTGGGATTAAAAGTCCCCTGCTCTACCAGCTGAGCTAACGGCCCGCGGCGGGGATTCTGCCCGGTCTGGCGCACGCCCGCGAGCCGGGGTTCGTTCAGGGTGCCCGTCGGCCGCCCAGGAAGAGCTCCGCGGCGTTGTCGCCCATCACCCGATCCACGAGATCGTCGCTGAGCCCCGACAGGCGGACCTTCGCCATCTCCACGACCGGATGGTGGAAGGGGGCGTCCGAGCCGTACATGACCCGGTCGGTGCCCACGCGGCGCACCGCCTCGGCGATCTTGGTGTGCATCGGCATGCCCGAGGTCTCGAGCCAGACGTTCTCGTTGCGCTCGGCCACGGCGATGGCGCCGTCGATGTAGACGATGTTGCCGTGCCCCATGTGGCCGAGGATCACCTTGGCCCTCGGGAAGCGCACGGCCGCCTCCTCGATGGACCAGGGCAGCGTGAAGATCGGGTGGCCGCAGTGGATCAGCAGCGGCACGTCGCGCGCGATGGCGGCCTCGTAGATCGGATGGACCATCGGGTCGTCCGGGTGGTAGCCGTCGAGCAGCGGGTGCAGCTTCACCCCGACGAACCGGGGGTGGTCGAGGAAGCGGATCGCCTCGTCCACGCCGTCGGGCATGCGCGGGTTGGCCCACACGAGGCCCCAGGCGGTGGGCACGGTCTCCAGGATCTGCGCCACCAGGGCGTTGTCGGGATGGAAGATCACGCACCCGCCGTAGTGGTGCTCGGCCATCAGCTCGACCAGGCCGTCACGGTCGAGTCGAACGTCGAACAGGGGGAACTCGCCGACGTGCATGTGGGCGTCGAAGATCACCCGTCCATCGTATTCCCCGGCGCGCCCGGGGGGCGATCAGGATCGCGCGGGGTGGGGCGCGGCGGGGCCCCGCCGGGTGGGCGGCGCCCCGCGTGCCCGGGGCTACCGGGCCGAGGTGTGCGGCTCGGGGATCTCCGTGATGAGGATCGCTCCCTCGCCGCTCATGTAGGCCTCCTCGCCGTGGAACACGACGTCCATGCCGAGCGACTCCTCGTGCGGGGTCGCGCGCAGCGGCATGACCGTGCCGATCGCCTTCAGCAGGATGAAGGTGGCCGCGAAGGCGAAGGCCGGTGCCGCCAGGGCGGCGAGCGCCTGGTCGAGCAGCTGGCCGGGGTTGCCGAACGCCAGGCCGTCGGCGATCCCGTTCCAGCTCTGCTGGGCGAAGACGCCGATGAAGAGGATCCCGAAGAGGCCTCCGACGCCGTGGGCGGCCAGCACGTCGAGCGTCTCGTCCACGCGCGTCCGCGTGCGCCAGACGATCAGGTAGTAACAGGGGATCGCCGCCAGCGCGCCGAGCAGCATCGCCCAGCCGGGGGCGATGTAGCCGCCCGCGGGGGTGATCGCCACGCAGCCCACCACGATGGCGGTGGCCGCGCCGATGGCGGTGATCTTGCGGTTGCGCGCCAGATCGAGCGCGAACCACACGATCAGCGTGCAGGCCGGGCAGAGCAGTGTGTTGACGAAGGCCAGCACCGACGCGTTGCCGGTCGAGAAGCCGCTGCCGCCGTTGAAGCCGAACCACCCGAACCACAGCAGCCCCGCGCCCAGCAGCACGAACATCGCATTGTGGGGCAGGATCGCCAGGCGCCCGTAGTCGCGGCGCGCGCCCACCACGAGGGCGGCGGCCAGCGCCGAGAAGCCCGAGCCCATCTCCACGGGGATGCCCCCGGCGAAGTCGAGCGCGCCGCGCGCCATCAGCCAGCCGCCGCCGAAGGCCCAGTGGGCCAGGATCGGGTAGACGAGCACCGACCACCCGGTTGCGAAGACCAGGAAGGCGCCGAAGCGCATGCGCTCCACCACCGCGCCCGAGACCAGTGCGGTGGTGATGATGCAGAAGCTCGCCTGGAAGGCGAAGAAGACCAGATGCGGGATCGTGGTCCCGGGCCGCGGCTCGAAGCCGACGCCGTTCAGGAAGGCGTGCCCGAAGCCGCCCACCAGGGGACCGTCACCGTCGAAGGCGAGCGAGTAGCCCACCGCGGCCCACGAGACCGTGGCGATCGCCAGCGCGGCGATCGACATCATGAAGGTGTTGAGCGTGTTCTTGGAGCGCACGAGCCCGGCGTAGAAGAGGCCGAGCGCCGGGGTCATCATCAGCACCAGGGCCGTGGCGATGAGCATCCACGCGGTGTCTCCCGTATCGATCACGGTGCCACCGGCGTCACGGCGCCCGTGTCCGTCTCGCCGGTCCGGATGCGCACGACCTGCTCGAGGTCGATCACGAAGATCTTCCCGTCGCCGACCTCTCCGGTGCGGGCGCCCTCGCAGAGCGCGTCGATCGTGGCCTGGACGAAGTTCTCCGTCACGGCGATCTCGAAGCGCAGCTTCTCGGACAGCGCCATCTTCACGGTGGTGCCCCGGTAGGTCTCGACGCGGTCGAGCTCGCCCCCGTGCCCCTGGACGCGGCTCATCGAATAGCCACGGATATCGGCGCGGTAGAGCGCCTCGAGCACCTCGTTCGCCCGTTCGGGTCGAACGATCCCGATCACCAGCTTCATGTCCCCTCCACGGATCGCGTGGGCCTGCGCCAGCGCGCGATCCTACTGAGCCGGCACGGCCTCAGCGGTCAGACGAGCTCCGCGGCGCGCTCGGCGATCGCCAGGATCGCGGCGTGGACCGGTCCGGTGGTGATCGCCGGGATCACCGAGGCGTCGGCGATCACCAGGTCCTGGACCCCGTGGACGCGCAGGGCGCCGTCGACGACCGAGGTGAGCGGATCGCCGCCCATCGCGCAGGTGGCGACCGGGTGGTGGTGGGTGATGGCGGCACGGGCGATGAAGGCGTCGACGGCCGCGTCGTCCTGCACGTCGGGCCCCGGCAGCAGCTCCGTCTCGCGCCATTCGTCGAGGGCCGCGCCGCCGGCGACCCGGCGCGCCAGGCGCAGCGCGGCACGGAAGCGCTCGCGGTCCTCCTCGGCCTGGAGGTAGGCGGGGTCGATCACCGGCGCGTCGAGCGCTCCCGGGCCGCCGAGGGTGATCCTCCCCCGGCTGAGCGGGTGGCAGACGCCGAACATGAGCGTGAAGGCGGTCCCGGGCTCGGGACGCTCGAACGCGTCGCTCACCGCCGGCAGCAGCACGCAGGTGGTGACGATGTCGGGTGCGGCGCCCCCGGCGTCGTTGACGTAGAGCAGCGACTCGGAGTGCTGCAGGCGCGAGGGGGCGACGGTCCGTCGCGCCCGGTAGACGTTGCCCGCCGCCAGGAGGTGGTCGTGGAGGTTGCGCCCGACCGCCGGCAGATCGAGGGCGCAGTCGATGCCGTGGGGCGCGAGATCCTCGGGCGCGCCGATGCCCGAGCGCATCAGGATCATCGGCGACGACACGGCCCCGGCGGAAAGGACGACCGTTGCGGCGGCCAGGGTGCGGCGCTCGCCGGCGATGACCGCCTCGATCCCGGTGGCCCGCCCCGCCGAGATCACGACCCGCTCGACCAGGGCCTCGGTGACCACCTCGAGGTTGGGGCGCGCCCGGACCGGGTCGAGGTAGGCGTCGGACACCGAGACGCGGCGGCCGTCGCGGATCATCAGGCTGTTGCGGGCCGGCCCCTCCATGCGCGGGCCGTTGTGGTCGCCCGAGCGCGCGAACCCGGCCTCCTCGGCCGCCGCCATGTAGGCCTCGGCCACCGGGTGCAGGCGGTCGGGCAGCCAGACGGTCATCGGGCCGTCGGCGCCGTGGTGCGCGGACGCGCCCTGCGAGAACGACTCGGAGCGGATGAAGTAGGGCAGGAGCGCGTCGTGCGACCAGCCCGTGCCGCCGGCCTCGGCCCATGCGTCGAAATCGGCCGGGTGGCCGCGCACGTGGGCCATGGCGTGCAGCTGGCTGGAGCCCCCCAGCACGCGCCCGCGGGGCCATGAGTGGACCCGTCCGGCGGTCCCGGCCTGCGGGATGGTGCGGTATCCCCAGTCGAAGGGCCCGCCGTCGAGGAACGGCCACTGGAGGGGGTCGGCCAGGCGGGGGTCGGCCGGCGGGGAGCCGGCCTCCACCAGGCACACCCGCCGCCCGGGGTCCTCGCTGAGGCGGGCCGCGAGGACGCACCCCGCCGAGCCGGCTCCCACGACGAGGACGTCCGCCGCCGGGCTCATCCCCGGGGTCCGGCTCCGGCGCGCTCGAGGGCCTCGTGCGCCGTGCGGCGCACGAGCACGCCCACCAGCTGGCGCTTGTACTCGACGCTGCCGTTGGCGTCCTCGGTGGGGTCGCACCCCTCGCGCGCGAGCTGCTCCAGCTCGGCCTCCGGGGCGCCCGCGACGAGCGCCTCCTCCACGGCGCGCAGCCGGGCCGGCGCCAGCCCGACCGAGCCGACCGCGATCCGGGCCCGGTCGGCGACCCCTCCGGCGGCGTGCACGACGCAGGTCACGGTGGCCGCGGGGCGCTCGTGGAACGCGATCTTGCGATGGGCGATCCCCGTCCCCGGGTCGAGGGGCGGCACGCGCACCGAGAGGATGAGCTCGCCCGGCTCCAGGAGGGTCTCGTAGGCGCTCACGACGAAGTCCTCCATCGGCACCGTCCTCGCTCCGGCCGGGCCCCAGATCTCGATGCGCGCGCCGGCGGCGAGCAGGAAGGTCGCCGGGTCCGAGTGCGGGTCGGCGAAGGCGAGGTTGCCGCCCAGCGTGCCGGCCCCGCGAACCCGGATGTTGGCCACGCCGGCGGTCATCGCGGCCAGCGCCGGCCAGCCCTCGCGCACGAGGTCCGACCGCTCGATCGCCCGGTGGGTCACCCCGCCGCCGATCACCAGGGCGTCGCCCTCGGTCTCCAGCCGCCGCAGCTCGGGGATGCCCTTGATGTCGATCACGTGGCCGTAGTCGGCGAACCCGAGCTTCATCACCAGCAGCAGCTCCGTGCCGCCCGCGTAGAGGACGGCGTCGTCGCCGAGCCGCTCCATCAGCGCGGCCGCCTCCGCCAGGGTGGCCGGGGTGTGGATCTCGAAGGACGGCAGCATCAGGAGCCCGCCGCCAGGGCCCCGAGCGCGGCCTCGAGTCCCTCGCCGATGCGGACCGGCACCCCGAGGTCGGCCATCCCGCGGCCCAGCGCGGCGAGCGCGACCACGGGCGTGAGCGATGCCGCCGCCGGCCCCATGTGCCCCAGCCGGATCAGGCGCTCCTTCAGCTCGCCGTAGCCGGGGGAGAGCATCACCCCGTAGCGCTCGCGGATGTGGGAGAGGGCCTTCAGCGTGTCGACGCCCTCGGGCATCGCGACCGAGGTCACGCAGGATGTGGCGAAGGCCGCGTCGCGGGCCCACAGGTGGAGACCCATGGCCTGCACGCCCACGCGGGTCGCGTGGGCGGCGCTGCGGTGCATGGCGATGGAGGCCTCGAGACCCATGCCGAGGACGACGTCGCAGGCCGCCTCGACACCGGCCACGTCGACGATCGACGGGGTGTAGGGAAAGCCGGTCCGGCCGCCGTCGATCCAGCGGTCCTTCCAGTCGAGCAGCGACAGGAACGACCCCCGCGGGGCGGCGGGGTTCGCGCGGATCGCCTCCCAGGCGCGGTCGCTCACGGCGACCAGCGACATCCCCGGGGGGCCGGCCAGGCACTTCTGGGGGCCGGCCACGCAGAGGTCGATGCCCCAGCCGTCCACGTCGAGCTCCTCGCCCCCGAGGGACGAGACGACGTCGGCGACCATCAGGGCGCCGTGGCCGCGGACCACCTCGGCGATCTCGCGGAGGGGGTTGAGCACGCCCGAGGGCGTCTCGGAGTGGACCATGGCGACGAGCGCCGTCTCGGGGTGGTCGGCGAGCGCCCGGGCCACGGACGCCGCGTCAAGGGCCTCGTCGTAGGGCACCTCGACCTCCACCAGGTTCGCCCCGAACTCGGCCAGCCACACGCCGAACCACTTCGCGTAGACGCCCGACACGAGGTTGAGCGCGGTCATGCCGGGGCGCACCAGCGCCCGCGCGGCGGCCTCGAGGCCGAGGACCGCCTCGCCCTGCATCAGCACCACGTCCCCCGAGGTGCGGAAGAGCTGCGCCACCTTGCGCTCGGTGCGGGCGAACCGCTCGAGGAAGACCGGGTCGTAGTCGTAGACCAGCGGCGCGCCCATGGCGGCCTGCACGCTCGGCCAGGCGCCGGTCGGCCCGGCCGTCAGGGTGAAGCTCGGCTCACGCATCGCGCCTCCTCCGGTGTGACGCCATCAACGCCCTCACGAGGAGCGCGACACCGGCGAGTACGGCGGCCGCGACGCGCGGGTCGCGCAGCCGGTCGCGGGCGATGCCGAGCACCAGGCGCCCGCCCTCCATGGGCGCCGCGGGCGGTGGCGGCGCGCCGGCCGCGGAGGGGCCTGCCCCGTTCGCCGCCTCCGCCGCGAAGCCCGCCTCCAGGCAGCCGGCCATCTCCCCCACGAGCCGCCGTGCCACGTCCTCGACGATCCCCTTGCCCATCTGGGCGGCCCGCCCCGAGAGCTCGACGTCGGCCTCGGCGACGACGCGCGAGCCCGGACCGGCGGCCTCGACGCGCATCGCGATGCTCGCCGAGGCGGAGCCGGCGCCGCGCACCTCGCGGGCGCTGCCGGCCAGCACGGCGCGCCGTGCCGCATCGTCGCGCTCGGCGATGCGGACCTCCCCCTCGTAGGCCAGCCGCATCGGCCCGAGGCGGACCGTGACCCTCACCTCGCGGGCGCCGTCGGGCAGGTGACCCGTCAGCTCGGCGCCGGGGAAGCACGGCGTCACCCGCTCGAGGTCGAGCAGGAGCGCATAGGCCTCCGCCGGGGGGCGGGAGATGGAGAACTCGGTGTCGATGCGCATCAGCGGGCTCCTCGAACGTAGGGCAGCCCCAGCGCCGCGGGCAGGTAGGAGCGGCGCCCGAAGATCACCAGCACCGCGATGACGGCGACGAACGGCAGCATGAACACCACGTCGGTCGAGATGTTGACGCCCGCGATCTGCAGGGCGTCCGACAGCGACAGGGAGATCCCGAACACGAAGGATCCGATCAGCACCCAGGTGGCCTTGCCGCGGGCGAGCATCGCCAGGACGATCGCGATGAAGCCGCGCCCCTGGGTGATGAAGTCCTCGAACAGCCCGGCCGCGGTGATCGAGAGGTAGGCCCCGCCGATGCCGGCCATCGCACCGGCGAACAGGACGGCCCAGCTGCGGGTGGCCCGGACGCTGACGCCGGCCGCATCGAGCGCGGAGGGCTTGTCGCCGGCCGCCCGGATGTTCAGCCCGATGTGCGTGCGACGCATCGTCCACGCCACCACCGCCACCAGGATCAGCCCGAGGTAGACGATCAGGGGCTGGCTGAAGAGGCTGCCGTTGCTCGAGTCGGCGCCGCCCACCACCGGGATGTCGGACAGGAGGGGGATCGAGACCCGGCCGGTCTCGCCCAGCGTGGGCCGGCTCTCGGCGAACTGCGCGTCGAAGATGAGGGCGGTCGCCCCCTCTGCGGCCAGGGTGACGGCGATGCCGACCACGATCTGATCGAGCCCGGTCCAGACGCAGAGGACGATCATGATGATGCTGACCGCGGCTCCGGCTCCCGCTCCGGCGAGGAAGCCGAGGCTGGTGGAGCCGCTGTGGAAGGCGGCGACGAACCCGACGTAGGCGCCGACCAGCATCGTGCCCTCGATGCCGATGTTGAGCACGCCCGCGCGCTCGGAGACCATCTCGCCGAGCGCCGCGAACATCAGGGGGATGCCGGCGAGGATGCCGCCGGCGATCAGCGCGGTGGCGAACTCGGCGGTGAGCAGATCGTTCACGGCGTCCCCTTCGCCCGGCGACGGACGCCCTGCAGGTAGCTCTGCCCCAGGTTGCGGCGGCGCCCGAGCAGCTCCGTGACGCCCATGAACAGGAGGATCAGGCCGACGAGCAGCAGGGTGAACTCGTTGGAGACGCCCGCCTCCTGGGTGGCCAGGTCGCCGCCGATGGTCAGCAGCGCCAGGAAGGCCACGAACGGGATCACGGCGATGGCGTTGAACCGGGCGAGGAAGACGAGGGGGACCACCAGGAGCCCGAAGGCGGGGTTCCAGTCGGAGCGGACGTACCCCCAGATGCCGAGGATCTCGGCGGCCGCCGCCAGCCCGACGAACGCGCCGCTGACGATGAACGACAGCAGGATCAGGCGCGGCACCGAGATGCCGACGTGGGCGGCGGCGCGGGCGTTGGCGCCCAGCACGGCCAGGCGCAGACCGAACGACGTGCGCGACATCAGGTACCAGGTCACCAGGGCGCCGATGCCGGCCACGACGACACCGATGTGGATCCGGGTGCCCGGGATCGTGGGCAGCAGGTTGGTGTACGGGATCGCCCGGGTCTGGGGCACGTTCGAGGCCGCGTCCTGGAAGGGGCCCTTGATCAGGATGTTCGCCAGGTTGATGCCGATGAAGGTCATCATCAGCGTCGTGATGATCTCGTTGACGCCGTAGTAGGCGCGCAGCAGGGCCGGGACGACGGTCCAGACCGCGGCGACCAGGGCCGCGACGACGAACAGGATCAGGAAGAGGACCCCGTCGGGGACGTCGCCGAACAGGGCGGGGCCGATGCCGGCGATGACGCCCGAGGCGAGAAGGAACTGCCCGTCGATCCCCAGGTTCCAGATCCCGGCCTTGAAGACGAAGATCAGGCCGCAGGCGATCAGCAGCAGCGGCGCCATCCGCATCACCGTGTCCTGCCAGGCGCTGAGCTCGACGCCCCCGGACCAGACGTTGCGGTAGAAGGTGATCGGGTTGGCCCCGAGCGCAAGCAGCACGAGGCCGCCGGCGATCAGCGCCAGCAGCACCGGCACCACCGAGCGCACGGCGGTCTCCGCCATCCGCCCGATGCCGGCCATGCGCCGCGGTCCGTCGCCGTCCGGCGCGGCGGCCGGCGCGACGGTGGCCCCGGGCGGGGGCGCGGCGGTCTCCTGGCTCATGCCGCGGCCGCCTCGGCCGGCCCGCCGACCATCAGCTCGCCGACGCGCTGCTCGGCGCCGGGGCCGTTCTCCACGATGCCGGCGAGCACCCCGCGGCTCAGCACCGCGATGCGGTCGCACAGGGCAACCAGCTCGTCGAGATCGGTGGAGATGACCAGCGCGCTGACGCCCTCGTCCGCGAGCTCGCCGATGCGCACGCGGACGGCGCGGGTGGTGAGGATGTCGAGCCCGTAGGTGGGCTTGTTGTAGACGACCAGCTTGGGGTCGTGCGACAGCTCGCGGGCCAGCACGACCTTCTGGATGTTGCCGCCCGACAGGGTGCCGACGCGGGTCTGCGCGCTCGGCGTGCGGATGCCGTACTCGGCGATCTTCTCGGCGGCGTTGCGCTCCACCTCCCGGTGCCGCACGGCGCCGCGGCGCCAGAAGGGCGCCTGGCCGATCCGCTTGAGCACGAGGTTGAGGCCGACCGAGAGGGCCGCGACCGTGCCCTCGCCGAGCCGGTCGTCGCTGACGTAGCGCAGGCCCAGGCGCTCGCGCTGGCGGACCGACAGACGGGCGATGGACACCCCGCGGAACCGGATGTCGCCGGCCGAGGCCGGGCGCTGGCCGGCGATGGCCTCGGCCAGCTCGCGTTGCCCGTTGCCGTCGACGCCGGCCACGCCCATGATCTCGCCGGGCCGCACGTCGAGCGACACGCCGCGCAGGCCGATCTCCCCGCCGCGGGGCGCCACCTGGAGCTCGTCGAGCGTGAGCAGCGGCTCGGCGGGCAGCACGCGCCGCGGCGCCTGCGCCTCCACCTGCCCCTGCAGCTCCACCAGCTCGGGCTCGGGCTGCACGGCGCCCGCCGAACATCATCCCCACGATCACGTCCTGCAGTTCCTCGTGGGTGCGCCCGCCGAGGTCCTCCGGCGACAGCGCGCCCACCACGCGGCCCTGCTTGAGCACGGTGACCCGGTCGCCCATGCCCGTCGCCTCGTGGAGCTTGTGGGTGATGAGCACCACGGCGAGCCCGTGCGCGTTGAGCCGCTCGACGGCCCGGGCGAGCTCGGCGACCCCCTGCGGGGTCAGCATCGAGGTGGGCTCGTCGAGGATGAGCACCTTCGACCCGCGCCAGAGCGCCTTGACGATCTCGATCTGCTGTTGCTGGCCGAGGCTGAGAGTGCCGGTCTGGGCGTCGGCGTCGACCTGGACGCCGAGCATGCCCGCCACCTCGGCGAGGCGGGCCCGGGCGCCGCTCTCGTCGAGCCGCAGCCCGCGCGCTTCGCCCATCATCAGGTTGTCGAGAGCCGTCAGCGTCGGGACCAGCGTGGTGTGCTGGTAGACCATGCCGATCCCGAGGTCGATCGCACGCCGGGGCGATCCGATCCGGACCGCCTCCCCGTCGATGCGGATCTCGCCCTCGTCGGGCTGCACCATCCCCGAGAGGATGCTCATCAGGGTGGACTTGCCCGCTCCGTTCTCCCCGAGCAGGCAATGGACCTCGCCGCGCCGGACGACGAGGTCGATGTGGTCGTTGGCGACCACGCCGGGGAAGGACTTCGTGATGCCCGAGAGCTCGACGGCGACCCCGTCCTGGTCGGCTCCCCGGGTGCTGCTCGCGTGGGTTTCGGTCATGTGGCCCGATGCGTCGGGATGACCCGGGCGCCGGCGGCGCCCGGGTCATCCCGGTTGGGGGTTGGCGCTACTTGATCAGTGCGTCGAGCGAGGCGCGGTCGGGCGTGAGCGGCACCTCGATGCTGCCGTCCGCGACCCCGGCCTGCGCCGTGTCGATCTCGGCCCACACCTCGTCGGAGGCCTTGTCGGTCTTCAGCAGCGAGATGCCGTTGGCGACCGTCAGGTTGTACCCGGCGTCGCCGAAGGTGCCCGCGCCGATGTCGGCGATGGCCTGCGTGAAGGTCGGGGTGAAGTCCCAGATCACCGAGGAGAGCAGGACGCCCTTCTTGTCGACCGGCGTCTTGTCGCCGATGACGTCGATGAAGTAGACCTTGTCCGCGCCGGCCGGGGCCTTGGCCGTCTCGACGGCCTGCAGCATGCCGAACGAGGCGCCGTCGCCCATGCCGAACACGACGTCGGCGCCGGCCGCGATCACCTGCGCGGTGACGCGCTTGCCGCCGGCCGAGTCCGCGTAGGCGGCCTGGCCGATCTGCGCGAAGCGGAACTTCAGGTCGGGGTTGACGCTCTTGGCGCCGGCCGCGAAGCCGCCGGCCATCTTGAACCAGTTCGTGTCGGCGGCGGAGATGACGATGCCGAGGGTCCCGGTCTTGGTGGTCCTGGCCGCGAGGATGCCGGCGAGGTAGGAGCCCTGCTGGCTGGAGGTCTCGACGTCGGCGACCTCGCCGGCCTTGGTGGCGTCGGGCGCGTCGAAGACGATCGTCGGGACGCTCGAACTGCGCGGCGACCTTCGGGGCGATCGTGTTGTAGCCGCTCGCCTGGGCGATGATCAGCTCGCTGCCGCTCTGGGCGAGGCGGCGCAGGACGGGCTCGACGTTGTCGTAGCCGATGCCGTCGGCGACCTCGATCTCGACGCCCGCTGCTGCGGCGGCGGCCTTGGCGCTCTCGACGCCCTGCTGGTTCCAGCCGTAGTCGTTGCCCTTCTCGGGCGCGGCGATGCCCATCTTGGCGATGGAGGCGGCCGCCTCGGGAGTCGATTCCGAGTCTGCCGAGCTCGAGTCATCGTCCCCACAGGCCGCGAGGCCGAGGGCCACGATGACCGCTGCGGTCGCCGCCGAGAACTTGAAGAGGGTTCTCATCCCTGGGTGCCTTTCTGTTTCATCGTGATTGCGGGCGGCGCGCGGGAGACGACGATATGATCTGCGTTGCGCCAACTGTTGACAACAGACATCCGACCGCGTTTCTATCCCACCAGTCGAGCGCAGGTCAACGCCAGGAGGAAATGTGGTCGGCGCGAGCCCGAGCCAGATCCAGGAGGCCGGCGGAACCGCCGCCGGCCCGATCGAGAACGTCACGCTCTGGGAGCGGGTCTACGCCCACCTGCGCGACGAGATCCTGGCCAACCGCCTGCCGCCCGGGCAGCGTCCTCTCGGAGGTCCCCCTCGCCGCCTCCCTCGGCGTGAGCCGGGGGCCGATCCGCGAGGCCATCGGCCGGCTCGCGGCCGAGGGGCTGGTACCGTGCGCCCCCGGCGCGGCGGCGATCGTCTCGGCCCTCAGCCACGAGGAGTTCCTCCAGGCCTACCAGGTCCGCGAGGCGCTCGAGACCCTGGCGATCCGCCTGGCGGTCCCCCTGCTCGGCGACGACGAGCTCGACCGGCTCGACAGCCTCGTCGAGCGCCAGGCCGAGGCGGTCGAGAGGGACCGCATCGACGACTTCTTCGCGCCTCAACAGCGAGTTCCACGAGCTGCTCGTCCAGGTGTCGGGCAACGCGCCGCTGCAGGACATGTACCGCCAGCTCATGGGTCACATGGGCCGGTACCTGATGCGCTCGCTCGCCCTCCGGGGAACCGTGCGCCGCTCGCTCGCCGAGCACCGCGCCATCGCCCGCGCCTGTCGCGCCCGCGATCCCGAGCGGGCCGAGCGCCTGCTCCGGAACCACATCCGCGTTCCCCAGCGACGGCTCGAGGCCGCCAGCAGCGAGGAGGTCGTACTCAAAACATGAGTCTCGAATTCGGCGTCAACCTGAACAACCGGGAGCCGCTGATCGCTCCCGACTACGACCTGCAGATGCTCCTGTCGCTCTCCGAGCGCGTGGAGGAGCTCGGCTTCGACTCGGTCTGGGTCGGCGACAGCCTCTTCTCCAAGCCGCGCTACGAGCCGATCGCGCTCCTGTCGGCGATCTCCCAGCGCACCACGCGCGTGGGCCTGGGCACCGCGTGCATGGTGTCCTCGACCCGCAACCCGCTCTACCTCGCGCTCGAGTGGGCGACGCTCGACCAGCTCTCGAACGGGCGGACGATCCTCGGCACCGGCGCGGGCAACCCCGAGGAGGGCGTCCGGCGGGAGTTCGCGGCGCTCGGGCTCGACTTCTCCAAGCGCACGGCGATCTTCGAGGAGGGCCTCGCCGCGCATCCGCGCGCTCTGGACCGAGGGGCGCGTCGACTTCCACGGCGAGCACTTCGACTACGACGACATCGCCTTCTTCTCGGGCACCGAGCTCGGGCCGCTGATGCCGGTGCAGTCGCCGCCGCCGATCTGGGTGGTCTCGAACCCGCGGCTGGTGGGCAAGGCCTCGCCGGCGACGATGGAGCGCCGGATCGTGGCCGCCTGCCGGCGCATCGTGCGCTACGGCGACGGCTGGATGACCTGCTGCCGGGCCGCAGCACCCCGAGGAGCTGGCGGAGCAGCTCAACTGGATCCGCAAGGTCGCCGACGACGAGGGCGCCGACTTCGACCGCCTGAAGATCTCGTTACCAGGTGACCATGAACATCGGCGACTCCGAGGCGGAGGCGCGGACCGCCTTCGGCGACTACATCGGCAAGTACTACCCCGAGCTCTCCCAGGCGATGGACCTGGGCAACTGGGGGCCGGTGGGCACGCCCGACCAGATCGCCGACTGGCTGCGCACCTTCGCCGACGCCGGCGTCGACCACTTCGTCTGCCGCTTCGGCGCGATCGACCAGTTCGGGCAGGTCGAGCGCTTCGCCCGAGAGATCCTGCCGCGGTTCACCGCCGAGAGAGTGAGGTAGTCGCCATGGCCCGTAGTCGAGCTCCTGAGCGACGCCACCCTGGTCGTCGACGTCTGCATGTCGGTCGAGGCCGACGACGTCGTCACGATCATCTGCGACGACGAGAACCGCGAGCAGGCCGAGGCCGTGGCGGAGATCGTCGTCGACCGCGGCGGATGGCCGGTGATCATGAACAACGAGCAGCAGGTGCGCCGCGGCCGCGCCGACGTGCGCTTCCCGATGGCGCCGCCGCGCAACCTGCACGCGGCGATGGTCGGCCTCGGACGAGGTGATCATCATCACCAACCTCGAGTGGGCGAACCGCTTCGCGCACGTCTCGGCGGTCAAGGAGACCTGCGCGGCGAACGGCAAGATCTGCTCCATCGAGCCCGGCATGGGCTCGTGGGGCCTCACGGTGGACGACCTCCACAAGGCGATCGCCCGCGCGAAGCACGCGATGTCGGTGCTCGAGGGCAAGAAGCACATCCACGTGACGACCCCGGCCGGCACCGACTTCCACGTCTCCATCGAGGGCCGCCCCTCGCTCGAGGTGACGCCGATCAAGCACCGCGGCCAGATGATGGGCCCCGTCCCGCTGTGGGCCGAGGTGGCGTTCGCCGCCGTCGAGACCTACACCCACGGCACCGCCGTCGTCGACGGCGTGATGCTCGGCATCGGCCTCGAGGGCCAGGTCAAGGAGCCGATCACCTGGACGATGGAGGGCGGCCGCTGCGTCAAGATCGAGGGCGGCGACGAGGCCGAGCGCCTGAAGAAGGCGATCGACGGCGTCGAGAACGCCGACCGTGCTCGGCGAGTTCGCCTTCGGCGTCAGCGACAAGGCCCCGTTCGGCACGCCCTCCGAGAAGGGGCGCGTCGGCACCGTGCACATGGCGCTCGGCGACAACCACAACGCCTACCCCGGCGGCCAGAACGTCTGCTCGCTGCACCTCGACGGCGTCTTCCTCAACGCGACGATGATGATCGAGGACGACGGCACCTACATCCTCAAGGACGGTGCGTGGGCGCTGTGAGCACCGTCTCCGTGGTGCCCCTCGCCGACGTCGATCCGATCCCGCTGCCCGGCGACAGCTGGAGCAGGATGCTCGTGACCGGCGACCGCGTGCCGGGCGCCGTGAGCTCGCATCGGCTACTCGGTGTTCACGCCCGGCACCGTCCTGGCGCCGGTGCGCCACGAGACCGAGGAGGTCGCCTACGTGGTCTCGGGCTCCGGGGAGCTGCGGCTCGACGACGGGGCGGTCGCCTTCACGCGCCGGCGACGCGCTGCACATCCCCGCCGGCGTCTGGCACGCGGTCGCCAACACCGGCGACGCGGACGTCGTGATGGTCTTCGGCTTCCCGCACCCCGACTACCCCCCGACGGAACGAGCCTGATGGTGGACGGCCACGCGGGATCCGCCGCCGCCGCCGTCGCCGAGGTCCACGGCCTGCGCCAGGAGGTCGCCGACGCCTGCCGCGTGCTCGCCACCGAGGGCTACACCGACCTGACGCTCGGCCACGTCAGCGCGCGCGTGCCCGGCCGCGACGCGATCCTGGTCAAGCGCAAGGGACTGGCCCTCGAGGAGGTCCGCGCCGAGGACGTGGTGATGGTCGATCTCGACGGCCGCCACCTCGAGGACGGCGACACCGATCTCCATCTCGAGACCGCCCTCCACACCGAGGTCTACCGCGCCCGCCCCGACGTCGGGGCGGTGGTCCACGGCCATCCGCCGTACGCGACCGCCCTCGCGGCGACCGGCGCCCGCCTGGAGATGCTGACCCACGACGCGGTGCTGTTCGCCCCCGACGGGCTGCCGCGCTACGAGGCCAGCCCGGACCTGGTGACCTCCTCCGCCGAGGGCGCCGCCGTGGCGGTCGCGCTGGGCGCGAGCCGCGCCGTGCTGATGCGCAACCACGGGGTGCTGGTGGTGGGGGCGACCGTGCCCTGGGCCAGTGTGACGGCCGCGACCCTCGAGCGCGCGGCCCGCATCCAGTCGATCGCCGGCACGATGGGCGGCCCCCTGGCGCCGATGAGCGCGGACGACGCCGAGCGCCTGGCTCCCGAGAAGTACCGCGACGGCTTCGTGCGCGAGTACTGGGACGCGTGGCTGCGGCAGGTGCACCCGTGAGCGAGGCCGGGCCGGTGGGCATCGAGACCACCATCAACGGGGTGCCCGTGAGCCTGAGCGCCGACCCCGGCGAGCTGCTGCTCGACGTCCTGCGCGACCGGCTCGGGCTCACCGGGGCCAAGCGCTCGTGCGACGTCCAGGTCTGCGGCACCTGCACCGTGCTGCTCGACGGCCGCCCGGTGAGCGCCTGCACGACGCTCGTGCACGAGGCCCGGGGCCGGTCGGTGCTCACGATCGAGGGGTTCGCCGAGACCGCGGAGTTCGCCCGCATCCAGGAGGTCTTCACGCGCCACACCGCCCTGCAGTGCGGCTACTGCACGCCCGGCATGGCGCTCACCATCAGCTGCGCTCCTGGCCTCGGGCGAGCTGGCCGACGACGAGGCGACCGTGCGCGAGGCGCTGTCGGGCAACGTCTGCCGCTGCACCGGCTACCGCGCGATCATCGACGCCGTGCGGGAGCTGGCGCGATGACCACCGTCTCGCCCGCGCCCAACGAGACCGGCTCGGCGCTCGGCCACTCGGTCGTGCGCAAGGACGCCGACGAGAAGATGCGCGGCGCCGTGAAGTACGTCGGCGACACCGTCGTGCCCGGGATGCTGCACGGCAAGGTCCTGCGCAGCGAGATCCCCGCGGGCCGGATCCGCTCCATCGACACGGCGGCCGCCCTGGCGCATGCCGGGGGTGCTCTGCGTCCTGGTCGGCACCGACCTCGCTCGACATCGACCCCTTCTACGGTCACGCGATCCGCGACCGCCCGATCATCGCGATCGACGTCGTGCGCTTCGCGGGCGAGCCGGTGGCCGTCGTCGCGGCCGAGACCGAGGCCCAGGCCGAGGCCGCCGTGCGGGCGATCCGGGTCGACTACGAGGCGGCGCCGGCCGCGGTGGGCATCGACCAGGCCCTCGCGGCCGACGGCCCTCTCGTCCACGTCGAGCCGGCCCGCGGCGGCTCCTTCCACGGCCTGGGCAACCTGCCCGAGCGCCTGGGCAACGTCTGCTACCGCTACGAGCTCGACTGGGGCACCGAGACCGACGCGGCCTTCGCCGGGGCGGACGTCGTCATGGACGACGTCTTCGAGTTCGGCTCCGCCTACCAGTACTCGATGGAGACGCCACGCCTGCATCGCGCAGGTCGAGGGCGAGGAGATCACGCTCTGGGCCAACTGCCAGCACCCGTTCCTGGTGCGCGCCGAGATGGCCTCGGTGTTCGGCGTGGCCGCTCGGGCGCGTGCGGATCATCGTGCCGTTCCTGGGCGGCGGCTTCGGCTCGAAGTCGTACACGCGCCTGGAGCCGATGACGATCGCCGTCGCGCGCAAGGCCGGCCGTCCCGTGCGCATCGTCAACCGCGTCGACGAGGCGATGCTCACCTCGCGCCAGCACGCGATGCGGGTGCACCTGCGCACCGCCGCCCGCGCCGACGGCACCCTGCTCGCCCGTGAGGCGCGCTGCTGGTTCGACACCGGCGCCTACGCCGACAACGGCCCGCGGGTGGTCGCCACCGGCGGCGACGCGGCGGCGGGACCCTACCGCTGGGAGTCGGTGCGCGTCTGCGCCGACTGCGTGTACACGAACACCTCCCCGGCCGGCTCCTACCGCGCCTTCGGCGCCGTCCACATGCAGTGGGTCGGGGAGCTGCAGGTCGACCAGATCGCCCGGCGGCTCGGGCATCGACCCGCTGGAGATGCGCCGCGCGCAACCTCCTGCGCGCCCGGCGAGCTGATCTCGCCCCGGCGGCAAGCCGCTCGACGCCGACCTCGTGGGCGACGTCGAGAAGGTGGCCGCCGCCCTCGGGTGGGGCGGCGAGCGCGAGCCGTGGGTGGGGCGCGGGCCTGTCGGTCGGCGTGCTCGCGGCCGGCGCCCACCCCGTGTCGTGCGCGACCGTCCGCCTGGAGGCCGACGGCGAGGTCGACGTCTACGTCGGCACGACCGAGGTCGGCCAGGGCGCGCGCACCGTCATGCCCCAGATCGCGGCGGAGATCCTCGGCCTGCCGGTCGACCGGGTGCGGATGCAGGGCACCGACACGCGCTTCACCCCCTACGACCGCTCCACCGGGGCGAGCCGCTCGACCACGGTCGCGGGCCTCGCGGTGCTGCGGGCCGCCGAGGACCTGCGGGCCCAGCTGGCCGAGATCGCCGGCGGCGAGCCCGATCCGTCCGAGTACGTCGACCTGATGCGCCGCCACTTCGGCTTCGCGGGCGGCGAGCTGATCGGCCGGGCCGAGGTCGCATCCCGAGGGCTCGGGCTCGTACGAGGAGGGGCCGGTCTTCTGGGAGGTCTGCCGTCGGCGCCGCCGAGGTCGAGGTCGACCCGGACACCGGCATCGTGCGCGTGCGCCGCACCGCGACCTGCGCCGACGTGGGCCGGGCGATCAACCCGCGGCTTCGTCGAGCGCCAGGACGAGGGCGCCACCCTGCAGGGCATCGGCAACGGCGCTGTTCGAGGAGGTGCTCTTCGACGGGCGGGCTGCTGACCACGGACTCGCTGCTGGAGTACCGGGTGCCGACGACGCGCGACGTCCCCGACGAGATGACCTGCGTGATCGTCGAGAACGCCGACGGCCCGGGGCCCTTCGGCGCCAAGGGCTGTGGCGAGGGCGGCCTGGCGGCGGTCGCCGCGGCGGTGGCGACCGCGGTCGCCGACGCCGGCGTGCCCGTGACCGAGCTGCCGCTCACGCCCGAGCGCGTCTGGCGGCGCATCCGATCCCTGAACACACAGCGGGAGGTTTGACGTGGCGGAGTTCAAGCGGGCGGCGGTGATCGGTACCGGCACGATGGGTCCGGGCATGGGCGCCGTCCTGGCGCGGATCGGCATCCCGACGACGATGTACGACGTCAGCGCCGACGCGCTGGAGCGCGCCAAGGCCGGCGTCGCGATGGCGGAGGGCGTCCTCGACCGGCTCGAGGCGCCCGCGGCCCCCGGCGGCGCGGTCACGTTCGAGTCGCGATCTCGCGGCGGCGCTCGAGGGCGCCGACCTCGTGCTGGAGGCCATCCCGGAGCGCTCGAGCTCAAGCACGAGATCTTCCTGGAGTTCGAGAAGCACGTCGCCCCCGACACGGTGCTGGCCTCGAACACCTCGGGGATCCCGATCACGGCGATCGCCGACGTCTGCGCGCACCCCGAGCGGGTGATCGGCAACCACTGGTCCAACCCGCCGCACCTGATCCCGATGATCGAGGTCATCCCCGGCGAGCAAGACCAGCCAGGCGGTGATCGACCGCGACCTGCGCCCTGGTCCGCGAGATCGGCTACCACCCGGTGATCGAGAAGGAGGTCCCCGGCTTCGTCGAGAACCGCGTGCTCTACGCGATCATGCGCGAGTGCCTCGACCTGGTCGACCGGGGCATCGCTCGACCCGAGGGCCTCGACCTGAACGTGCGCTGGGGCATCGGCTACAAGCTGGCGGTGATCGGCCCGATGGCCCTGCTCGACATGGCCGGCATGGACATCTACAACGCCGTCGGCTCGTACCTCAACCAGGACCTCTGCAACCGGACCGACGTCTCCTCGACGATCCAGTCGACCTGATCGAGGAGGGGCGGCTCGGCATGAAGACCGGCGGCGGGCTGTTCGACTACACGCCCGAGCAGATCGACGCGATCCGCAAGCAGCGCGCGGGGGCGTTCGTCGCCGTGCGCAAGGCGATCGAGGCGTCGGAGGCGCCCGCGTCATGAAGATCTGGTTCCTCGACTCCGGCTCGCTGGTGATCGACCAGGCGCACATCACCTGGAACCAGGGCTGCGGCAACCCGGTGCGGTTCCCGGTCTACTCGGTGCTGATCGAGCACGACGAGGGGCTCTTCCTGTTCGACACGCGGCTACGAGCTCGAGCACGTGAAGCGCCGTGCTGCCGTTCGAGCTGCCCGAGCAGACGCCCGAGCAGACGATCCCGGCGCAGCTCGCGCTCTGCGGCTTCACGCCGGCCGACGTCACCACGCTGGTGATGTCCCACCTGCACTTCGACCACGTCGGCGGCAACCAGCTGCTGCCCGACGCGCGCGTGCTGGTGCACGCCCGCGAGATCGCCCAGGCGCGCAACTGCGAGCCGTTCGAGCACTTCGGCTACTCCGACCGCAGCTGGGACCACGCCGCGGCGCGAGCTGCGTGCCGATCTCGGGCGACCAGGAGATCGCCGCGGGGCTGCACCTGCTCGAGACCCCCGGCCACACCGTGGGGCACTACTCGCTGCTGGTCACCCCCGAGAGCGGCACCAACATGCTGTTCCCGTTCGACGTCGTCTACACGGTCGACGCCTACGCGCAGGGCGCCCAGCCGGGCTTCCACATCGACCCGGTGGCGGGCGTGCGCTCGATCGCGCGCATCAAGGCGCTCGCCGAGGAGCACGACGCGCAGATCTTCTTCTCGCACGACATGGACGCGTGGGCGACGTACAGGCACGCCCCCGACTTCTACGAGGTGTAGACAATGGGCAAGTTCGAGGGACGGGTGGCCATCGTCACCGGCGCCGCCCAGGGGATCGGCAAGGCGGTCGCCGACAAGCTCGCCGCCGAGGGCGCCTCGGTCGTCGTGGCCGACCTCAACGGCGCCGGTGCCGAGGCGGCGGCCCCCGCGGGCGGCCTCGGGATGCAGGTGGACGTCTCGGCGGAGGCCGACGTCGTAGCGCATGGTGGCCGACACGCTCGCGCACTACGGGAAGCTCGACGTGCTGGTCAACTGACGCCGCGATCGTGCCGTTCACGCGCGTGGGACGACATCGACTTCGCCGAGTGGCGCCGGATCATGGCCGTGAACCTCGACGGGACGTTCCTGTGCTGCCACCACGGCCACAAGCCGATGCGCGAGGCCGGCTACGGGCGCATCGTCAACATCTGCATCGCAACGTCGTGCTCGCGGGCACGCCCAACCTGGCCCACTACGTCGCCTCCAAGGGCGGGGTGCTCGGCTTCACCCGGGCGCTGGCGCGCGAGGTCGGCAAGTACGGCATCACCGTCAACTCGGTGGCGCCCGGGCCTCACCGAGACCGAGGGCTCCATGGCGAGCCCGCACGCCGAGGCGTTCGAGTTCGTCCAGATGCTGCAGTGCATCCCGCGCCGCGGCGTGGCCGCCGACATCGCGCCGTCGGTCGCCTTCCTCGCCTCGGAGGAGGCCGGGCTGGGTCACCGGGCAGATGCTGGTGGCCGACGCGGGCATGTCGCACAGCTGATGCCGGGCTTCCCGGTCGCGCGGGCGGGCGCGATCCTGGCCGTGGCCGACGTCGAGCGCTCGGTCGCGTTCTACCGCGACCTGATGGGCTTCGCGCTCGACGCCCTCTACGACGATCCGCCCTACGCGAGCCTCAGCCGGGCCGGCGCCGCGGCTGTCGCTCGCCGAGCAGGGGCACCCGGCCGACGACCGGCCCGGGGTGAGCGATGGTGGCGCCCGCCCGATCCCGGCCGCGCGGCCGTCGTGCTCGTGCTGGAGGTCGCCGACTGCCTCGCCGTGCACCGCGATCTGTCGGCCGCCGGCGCCGACATGCTGGCGCCGCCCTACTCGCCGCCGTGGGGCGGTCACCGCTTCTTCGTCCGGGACCCCGACGGGTACCTGGTGGAGGTCGAGCAGCCGGCATGATCCGCCGCGCGGTCCCGCTGCTCGCCGCCGCGGCGCTCGCCGCCGGCTGTGGCGGCGGCGAGAGCGGGCAGGCGCCCTCCGCGTCCACGCCCCCCGTGGCCGCCCCCTCGGCGGCCGGCGCCGAGCAGGCGATGCGGGCCCGCTTCGCCGCCAAGTCCCTGTCGATCCGGTACGTGCGCTGCGTCGACGAGGGCGTGCGCACCGGCGGCGAGGACGTCTTCCGCTGCAACGTCAACTTCGGCGAGCCCCACATCGAGGGCTACTGCGTGGTCGTGCGCGCCGGGCGGGCCGTGACCCAGGTGGAGGAGTCGTCCCTGCGCTGCCGTCGCACGCGCACCGGCGACGAGCCGTGACGGGCGAGGTGGCGGCGGCCGCGCTCGCCGCCGTCGCCGACGCCCCGTCGGTGCTCGAGCGCTGGGCGCGCCAGCCCTCGGGCTCGCACGACCAGGCGGGTCTCGCCGCGATGCGGGCGCTGATCGCCGACCGGGCCGGCAGCCTGGGGGGCGTCGTCGAGGAGGTGCCGCTCGGTGCCGGGGAACCCGCCCTGCGGGTGACCGGCCGGCCCGGCGCCGCGCGCCGGGTGCTCCTGGTGGGCCACTACGACACGGTCCACACGGCCGACGACCCCGGTCCCGCGGTCGTCCGGGTCCCGCCCGACGTGCTCCGCGGCCCCGGGGTGGCCGACATGAAGGGCGGCATCCTCGTGATGCTCGGCCGCGCTCGCGGGCCTCGGGGCGTCGCCCCGCGGCGCCTCCCTGGGCTGGGAGCTCCTGCTCACGCCCGACGAGGAGCTCGGCGCGCCGTCGTCGCGGCAGGCGCTCCTGGCGGCGGCGCGCGGGCGCGCACGCCGCCCTGGTGTTCGAGCCCGCGGCGGGTGACGGCGACGTGGTGGTGGCGCGCCGCGGGCGCCAGGTGCTCGCGCTCGATGTCACCGGCCGGGCCGCCCACGCGGGCCGCGATCCCTGGAACGGCCGCAGCGCCGTCAGCGCCCTGGCCGAGCTGACGCTGGTGGCCGAGGGCCTCGAGCGACCGCGAGCGCGGCGTGTCGGTGACCGTGGGGATCGTGAGCGGCGGGAGCGCGGTCAACGTCGTCCCCGAGCGCGCGCACGCCGAGATCGACGTCCGCGCCGAGTCGGCCGGCGACCTCGCCGCCGTGCGCGAGCGGATCGAGGCCGCGGCCCGGCGGGTCGGCGCCGAGCGCGGCGTCGCGGTGGCCGTCGCGGCGCTGCTGGGCTGCCCCCCGATGGCGCGGACGGCCGCGGCGCCGACGCGCTGGCGAGCGCGTACTCCGCGGCCGCCGCCACCCTCGGGATGGAGGTCGCCGCCGTCGCGGTGGGCGGTGTGTCCGACGCCAACCACCTCGCCGCGGCGGGCATCCCCGTTCTCGACGGGCTCGGCGTGGTCGGCGGCGGGCTCCACGGCCCCGACGAGTGGGTGTCCCTCGAGAGCATCCCCCGCCGGGCCGCCGCCGCGGCGTTGCTCCTGCACGGGCTCGCCCCGGCGGGCTGAGCCGGGCCGCACCGGCGCTAGAGTCGGCCCCGACCGTGGACCTGACCTCCGCCATCGGGAGCATCTTCGCCGCGGTCGGCCTCTCCGGCGCGGCCGGGTTGAACGCGTACCTGCCGCTGCTGATCAGCGCGGTGCTCGACCGGATGGACGTCGTCGAGATGGGCGAGCCGTTCGGCGCGCTGTCGGGCAACGCGGGGCTCACGGTCATCTCGGCACTGCTGCTGGCCGATTTCGTGGGCGACAAGATCCCGGGCGTCGATCACGCGCTGCACGTGGTGGGCACCGTGATCGCGCCGGTCTCCGGGGCGCTGCTCTTCGTCGGCCAGACGGGGATCGAGACCGGCATCCCGGCCTGGGTGGCCGTCGTGATCGGCGCGACCACGGCCGAGACCCTGCACGGCGGGCGGGCCGCCCTGCGCCCGGCTTCGACCGCGACGACGGGCGGCATCGGCAACCCGTTCCTCTCGCTCGCCGAGGACGCCGCCTCACTCGGCCTGACGGTCGTGGCCTTCGCCCTGCCGGTGCTGGCGCTGCTGCTCGTCATCGGCCTGGTTGCGGCGGTGGTGAGCGGCGGCCGGCGCCTGGCCGCCCGCCGCGGCCGGGGGAGAGGAAGGCGGCGAGGCCGGGATCCCGCCCCATGAGCGACGCGCGGGTCACCGCCGACGGGCCGAAGCGGTCGCGCACCGCGTCGAGCGCCGCGTCGAGCCCGGGGCCCGCGGCGTCGTCGAGCGGCAGCGCGAGCTGGCCGGTCTCCTCGTCGTCGAGACCGGAGACGCTCACGCCGAGCAGGGTGAGGCCGCGCTCGCGGATCGTGGGGCCTGCCTCCTCCAGCAGCTCCCGCACGGCGGCGAGCACGGGCGCCGAGGCGGACGTCGGCCGCCGCATCGTGCGCGAGCGGGTGGCGGCCGAGTAGTCGCCGAAGCGCAGGCGGAGCACGATCGTGCGCCCGCTCCGGTCGGCGCGTGCGCATGCGGCGCGTGAGCCGGTTGACCAGCTCCACCAGCACGGTGTCGAGCTCCTGCGGCCGACCGGGGGCGGGTGCCGAGCGCCGACTGCGCGCCGAAGCTGCGCCGGCGTCGCCCGGCGTGCACGGGGCGCGGGTCGCGGTTGTGGGCGAGGGCGTGCAGGTGGCGCCCGCCGGCCCGGCCGAGGATCGCCGCCAGCTCGTCCTCGCCGAGCCGCGCGATCTGGCCGACCCGCTCGATGCCGCGCGCGTGCAGACGGCGCGCGGTGGCCGGCCCGACGCCCCAGAGCCGCTCGATCCGCAGGCCGTGGAGCAGCACCATCTCGTACTCGGGCGGCACCAGCATCAGTCCGTCGGGCTTGGCCAGCGCGCTCGCGATCTTGGCGAGGCTCTTGGTCGTGGCGATGCCGACCGTGATGGCGAGTCCCGTCTCCTCGCGCACCGTCTCGCGCAGCCCCTCGGCGATCTCGAGCGGCGTGCCGGCGCTCCGGGTCATCCCGCGGACGTCGAGGAAGGCCTCGTCGATCGAGAGCCCTTCGACCAGCGGCGAGGTGCGCCGGAAGACGTCGAAGACCGCCCGGCTCGCCTCGACGTAGGCGGGCCAGCGGGGCGGCACCACGACCAGATCCGGGCAGAGGCTGCGGGCCTTCGCGCCGCCCATGCCGCTCCCGACCCCGAAGGCCTTGGCCTCGTAGCTCGCCGCCGTGACCACCCATCCGCCGACCGCCACCGGCCGTCCCGCGCAGCGAGGGATCGTCGCGCTGCTCGACCGAGGCGAAGAACGCGTCGAGGTCGGCGTGGAGGATGGTCGCCTGGCGGCACACGAACACATGTTCGCCCATGCGGCGGATGGATCACAGCCCCCGCCCGCCGCCCGGGGCCGGCGTCAGCGCAGGGAGGGCGAGATGCTCACGGCGGTGATGGCGCCGTCGGCGAAGTTGACGCCCGTCAGCCCGCGCGAGATCCGTCGCGAGATCGCGTTCGCCCGCCGGAGCGCGGCCTGCGAGATGAGCTGGTTGATCTGGATCTGGCGGTCGGTCGTCCGCACCCGCGCGCTCCCGCGGCGGGTCGTGGTGGCCACCCTCGTGCGGGACGGCGGGGGCGCCGGGCCCGTCGGCTGGGCCCGCTCGATCAGCAGCCCCGGCGCCAGCTCTGTCGCCCCGAGCGCCCCCGCCCGCAGGTCGCCGCCGGTGAGTCCGCCGCCGATGCGCCGCTCGAGCGCGGCCGCCTGGCGGACGGCCGCCTGCGAGATCCGCTGGTTGATCAGCAGCTGGCGGGAGCTCACCCGCAGACGCGCCGCCCTCGCGCGCGGCGGGGCGGGGCTCACCACGGGACGCGGGGTGGCGACGCCGTTGGCGATCGCCGCACCGGCGCCGCTCAGGATCACGTCGGGGGCGAAGTCCTCCCGGCCGAGCCCGCCGTCGCGCAGGTCGCCCGCGACCAGCCCGGCGTCGAGCCAGTCGGAGATCGCCGCCGTACGGCGTAGCGCCGCCTGCGAGATCCGCTGGTTGACCAGGAGCTGCCGTGCGTTCAGGTGGATGGGCCGGCGGGTCTCGAACCAGCTCTGGCCGTGGGGCGCCCGGGCGTACGCGTCGCCGATCAGGGGCCAGACCCTCCAGGCGTAGCGCTCGCCCCAGGCGAGGCGCCCGGGGGGGACCCGGTAGAGGGTGCGGGTCGGGAACTCGGAGAGGATCTTCGTCGCCTTCCCGTTGCGCACGCGGAAGATCTGCAGGTTGTAGAGGCGGGCGGAGCCCACCCGGGTCCAGCCGAGCACCGGCCGGCGGAAGGGCAGCGAGATGCCGGCCGACGGCCTCAGCCGCGACGGGTTGCGCACCGGCAGCGCTGCGACGCCACCCCCGGGGGCTCGCAGGGTCAGCGTCTGGATCGGCGGCGCCGGCGCCGGCGCGACCCGGTAGTCCACGCGCTGCTGCGCCGTGTTGCCGGCGGCGTCGGTCGCGGTCGCGATGAACGTCCGGAGGCCGGTCGCGGCGGTGTCCACCGGCGCACCGGCCGCGGCGGTCCCGGTGCAGGCGGTGGCGCCGGCGCACGAGAACTCGGCGAGGACGCGCTCGCCCCGTGTGTAGACGGCACCGGCCGCCGGCCGCGCCACGGCGACGGCCGGGGCGACGGTGTCGATCGTGAAGGCGCGCGAGGCGCGCCCGGTGTCGAGCGGCAGGGCCTGGGCGGCCGCCAGGGCGAAGGTCCCGTCCGGCACCCCGGTGAGGGTCACGGTGAGCGGCGACGCGCCGATGCCCGAGAACCCGGAGACGGGGGCGCCGGCGCTCTCGAGCTGCCAGCTGACCGTCGAGCCCTGGGCGCCGCTGATGACGTAGGACGCGGGCGTCTCCTGGGCGTTCCAGGCGTCGCCGTCGGCACCCGAGATCGTGGGGACGGCGGCCGCGACGGCGGGAAGCAGAAGTGATGCGACGAGCGGCAGAGCGGCGAGAAAACGCAAGCGGGCGAGGTGCACGGTAGGTGTCTATCCCACCCCCGGCCCTCGCGCGGCCTGGACCCCCGAACCCATACGCCGTCCTTACAACCACCCACCCGATCCCGATCCGGGCTCGGGCTCAGTCCCGCCAGGCGCCGCCCTCGAGCACGGGGACCTCGTCGCCGTCGCGATCGACGCCGAGGACGGTGACCTCGGGGCCCCCGATCATGAAGTCGATGTGGATCTCGGAGGTGTTGATGTTGCCGGCCTCCGACTCGGTCGGCCCCCTTGGGGTAGCCGGCGCCGAGCGCGATGTGGCTGGCCGCGTTCTCGTCGAGCAGCGTGTCGTAGAAGACCGTGCCGAGCGGGCCGATCCGTCCGCTGCCGTCGACCAGCGCCACCTCGCCGAGCCGCGCGGCGCCGGCGTCGAGCGCGGCGCGCCCGCGCAGTACCTCGGCGCCGGTGTCGGCGGTGATCTCCACCGCGCGGCCGCCCTCGAAGCGCACCTTGAGGCCGTTCACGACCGTGCCGCCCACGTCGAGCGGGCGGGTGGAGGTGACGACCCCGTGCGTGCGCGCCGGGTCGGGCGTGGTGAACACCTCCTCGGTGGGGATGTTCGGCAGGTGGGCGAGACCGTCCTTGCGCCGGTCCTCGCCGCCCACCCAGATCGATCCGGGCAGCAGGCCGACGGTCAGGTCGGTGCCGGGGCCGACGAAGCGCAGCGCCGACAGGCGCCGCCGCGTGAGCCGGGCGGCCGAGGCGCCGAGCTCGGCGCCGCGCGCCTGCCAGGCGGCGGCCGGGTCGGGCTCGTCGAGCCGGCAGATGTGGGCGATCTCCACCCAGAGGCGCTCGAGCGCCTCGGCGGCGGGGAGGCCGGGGAAGACCAGCCCGGCCCACTCCGGGTTGGGGCAGGGCACCACGGTCCAGTTGACGTGGCCTCCCATGATCACCTCGATGCCCTCGCGCACCGAGGGCAGGCGGTCCCGGCCCGCGCGGGCCGGGTCGACGTCGTCGAACAGGCCGGGGGCGGTGGGGCCGGCGAGCGCGATCGTGGCGCCGCCCAGGCGGCCGATCTCCTGGATCCGCTGCGCGTACCAGGGCGGCACCCAGTCGAGGGTGTCCTCGGCGGCGCCGCGCAGGCGGGCCAGCTTCACGTACGGGTCGAACCACGCGACGTCCACGAACCTCGCCCCGCGCGCGTAGGCGGCGGCCACGATGGCGCGCACCAGATCCTCCTGGCCGGGGCGCCCGCTGACGCCGACGACCTGCCCCTGCTGCACGTTGGCGCCGACCTCCACGGCCAGGCGGGCGAGGCGTTCCAGGCGTGGGTCGGTCGCGGTCGCCATCGACGGCGATCCTACCCACCGCGCCCTATGGTGCGCCCATGACCTCGGGATCGTGGAAGGCCCTGATCGGGCTGTTCGTGCTGACGATGGGCACCAGCACGCTCACGCCCCTGCTGCCGCTCTACAAGCAGCACTTCGGCATCTCCACGGCCACGGCGACGCTGCTGTTCGTCACCTACACGGTCACCGTCGTGCCCACCATGCTGATCGCCGGCAACCTCAGCGACCGCCTCGGCCGCAAGCGCCTGCTGCTGCCCGCGATGGCGATCATGACCCTGGCCTCGCTGGTCTTCTCGTTCGCCGAGTCGGTGCCCCTGCTGTTCGCCGGCCGGGTGCTGCAGGGGCTCGCGATCGGCGGCTTCCTCGGCGTCGGCACCGCCTTCGTGGTCGACCACGCCCGGGCATCGAGCAAGGCGCTCGCGGCCGCGCTGGCGGGGGTCTTCTTCCGGCTCGGCTTCGGCCTCGGCCCGGGCCTCGCCGGCATCGCCGCCCAGTACGGTCCCAACCCGCGCCACTTCCCCTTCCAGGTCCACATGGCCCTGATGGTGGTCGGCATCGTCGCCGTCGCCACGGCCGCCGAGACGCTCCGGCGCAGTCCCTCCCCGGGCCGGTTCCGGATCCGCATCGGCGTCCCGAAGGGCCAGGCGCTCGGCTTCCTCACCTTCGTCGCCCCGGCCATCTTCATGATGAGCTTCATCGAGGGGACGTTCCTGTCGGTGGTGCCGATCTTCGTCTTCGACACCCTCGGGGTGCAGAACCTGGCGATCCTCGGGCTGATCGGGTTCCTGACGCTCGCCCCCGGCGGCGCGTCGCCCGTTCCTGGTGCGCGGTCTCGACCCCCGCCGGTCGCTGATGATCGGCGTCACCACCTCGTCGCTGCTGTCGTTCGGGATCGTGGCCTCGTCGAAGCTCGACAGCATCGTGGTGGTGATCGTGGCGGTGACCATCATCGGCCTGACCAACGGGTTCCTGCTCTACGGCGGGACCGTCATCTGCGCCACGATCGTCCCGATCGAGGAGCGCGGCAAGCTGATGTCGCTGCTCTACATGTGCGCCTACGCCGGCACGATCCCGACCGTGGGCCTCGGCTACATGGCCGACGCCATCGGGCTCACGGCGACGCTCACGATCTTCTCCTGCGTCGCGGTCGCGATCGCCGGCTTCGTGCTCACCGTGGGCCGGCGCAACTTCCGCGAGGTGATCCCGCACGAGCTGCCGCCGGCCGACGCGCAGACGGCCACCGCCACCGCCTAGCGATCCGGGTCAGTCGCGGGCGCCCGCGAGCGCGAGCCGGGCGGCCTCGGCCCGCGTGTCGGCCTGCTGCCGGCGGCTCGGGATGCGCAGGGTGCAGGGCGGCGCCGACGAAGGCGGCGACCCCGGCGAGCAGGAAGGTGATGGTGAAGGCGCTCTCGGCCGGGATGCCCGGCGTGCCCGAGATCGTGATCGCGCTGAGCAGCGCGGCGCCCACCTGGCCGCCGACCACCCCGCCGATCGTGCGCATGACGGTGTTCATGCCCATCGCGACGCCGGTCACCTCGGGCGGCCACCGAGTCGACGATCAGCTTGGCCAGCATCGCGTAGACCAGGCCGACGCCGATCCCGATCAGCGTCATCGCGATCACGATCTGGTAGCCGGACGAGTGGAAGCCCGCCAGCGTGAGCCCGCCGAGACCCGAGCACCACCGAGCCGATGCCCGGTGAGAGCCTTGGCGCCGATCCTGCCCTCGAGGATGCCTCCGGCCGGGCCGACGATCAGCATCACCGCGGACGCGGGCAGCAGGAAGAGCCCGGCCACGATCACGCTGGCCGAGAACCCGTAGTCGATCTGCGAGGCGATCGACGGCGGGCAGGCCCGCACCCATCTGGACGAAGGTGGGCACCAGCAGGAAGGTCCCGAACATCGCGAAGCCGGCGATCATCGCGACGATGTTGGTCCACAGGACGGCGCGGTCGCGCATCATGCCGATCTCGACCATCGGCTGGGGCACGCGCAGCTCGACGGCGACCCAGAGGCACAGCAGGGCCACCGAGAGCGCGAAGACGCCCAGCGTGGCGCCGCTCAGCCAGCCCCAGCGCTCGCCCTCGCTGAGGGCCAGCAGCAGGGCCGACAGGCCGGCCGAGAGCGTCAGCGCGCCCCACCAGTCGATGCGCGAGGGGGTGCGGACCGGCGACTCGGGCACCAGGCGCCACACCAGCAGCAGGGCGCCCGACAACGGGGAGCGCCCCGAACCAGAACAGCCAGGTCCAGTGCAGGTTCTCGAGGATGACGCCGCTCAGCACGAGGCCGGCGCCGCCGCCGATCCCGAAGGTGGCCGACAGCAGGCCGAGGCCCATGCCGACCTTCTCGGGCGGCAACTCGTCGCGGACGATCCCGAACGCGAGGGGGAACACCGCCCCGGCGGCGCCCTGGAGCGCGCGCGCGGCGATCAGCATGGCGATCGAACCCGACAGGGCCGCGCCGACGGTGCCCACCGCGAAGATGACCATCGCGATCACCAGCAGGCGCTTCTTGCCGTAGGTGTCGCCGAGCTTGCCGAGCAGCGGCGTCGCCACCGCCGAGCTGAGCAGGAAGCCGGTGAAGACCCAGGTCGCCCAGGTGGTGCTGGTGTCCGAGGTCGCGCTGGATCGTCGGGAGGGCCGGCACGACCAGCGTCTGCTGCAGGACGTACGAGACGCATGCCACCGCGAGCAGTCCGAGAGTGACGCCCGGTCGCACACGCGGCTGCTCAGAGCCCATAATCCGTCCCACTCCCGTCAGCCGCCAAGAAAGTTGCATTGTACAAGCAATGACGGATCACGCCCTCGAGACCCTCGTCGACGCCCTGGCGGACCTGCGCACGCTCGCCGCGCCCCTCGTGATGGCGCGTCAGGAGCGCCGCGCCGGCGGATCGACCGCCGGCGAGCGGATGAGCACGCCCCAGCACCTCACCCTCCTCGCACTCGCCTCCGGCCCGCTCGCCATCTCCGACCTCGGGGCCGCGACCGGCGTGGCGGTGAGCACCGCCACGCGCATGGTGCAGACCCTCGAGCGCGAGGGCTGGGTGGAGCGCGCACCCGAGCGCGCCGGGGCCGACCGGCGGCGGCGCCCCGTGGTGCTGACCCCCGAGGGCCGCCGGGTGATGGACGAGGCCAGCGACGTGCTCCGGGCCCGCGTGCGGCGCCTGCTGGTGCGCCTCGACGCCGACGAGCGCATCGCCCTCTTCCAGGGCCTGCGGGCCCTCACCCGGGCGATTCAGGCCGACGACATCGCGGCCGGCTTCCCGATGGCCGCCTCGAACTCGGCCGACGTGGGCGCGGGCGGCGACAGCGGCGACGCCCCGGCCGGCCTCATGCCGTCGAGGATCACCCCGAGGTAGCGCCGCCAGAGGTCGGGGATCTCGAAGTGGCAGGGCGAGACGTGCCCGGCCGCGGTGATCAGGAAGAAGACGTCGAGGGCCTCGAGGTCGTCGCGCACCTGGCCCGCCTCCTGGGCTCGGGCGAGCAGCCCGGCCATCGGCTCCACCACCCGCATCCGCGCCTCGCGCAGCCGGGGAGAGCCGAAGACCTCGGTGCCGACGGCCTCCATCAGGCCGCGGTCGCGGGCCTGCCGCTCGGCGATGTAGGTCATCGCCGCCACCAGCCCCTCCCAGGCGTCCTCGGAGGACGCCGCCTGCTCGACCGCCTCGGCCACGTCGGCGAGCCGGTCCTCGAACATCGCGAGGATCAGCTCCTCCTTGTTGGGGAAGCGGCGGAACACCGTCGCGTGCCCCACCCCGGCGCGCCGGGCGAGGTCGTCCATGCAGAGCCCCGCCCCCTCCTGCGCGAACAGCTCCGACGCGGCCGCCAGGATCTTCTCCCGGTTGCGGCGCGCGTCGGAGCGCAGGTTCAGCGGCACGGGTCACGCACCGGGAACGACGCTCGGGGCCTCGGCCACCACCGCCACGTCGCGGCGGCGGATGAGGGCCGCCGCGAGCACGACGCCGAGCAGCATCAGCCCGGCGCCGATGGCGAACGCCGACTGGAAGCCGTCCACCAGCGCCGAGGCCTGCTGGGCGGCGTCCGGCTGCGGGCCGGCCTGCTCCAGGGCGTTGCCGGTCTGGGTGGCCGCGACCGTCGAGAGGATGGCCAGGCCGAGCGCGCCGCCGATCTGCTGCGAGGAGTTGAAGATCCCCGAGGCGAGCCCGGCGTCCTCGTCGGTCACGTTGGTGGTCGCGATCAGGGTCATCGGCACGAAGGTCAGGCCGAGCCCGGCCGACATCACCAGCAGGCCCGGGAGGACGTCGGCCACGTAGGTGCCGTCCACCGGCGCCCGGGAGAGGAGCAGCAGGCCCGATGCGCCGCGACGCCCATGCCGACCATGGCGACCTCGCGCACGCCCACCTTGCCCACGATCTGCTGGGCGACGCCCGAGAAGGCGATGATCCCGGCCGTCAGGGGCAGGAACGCCAGGCCGGTCTGGACCGGCGAGAAGCCGAGCGTCTGCTGCAGGTAGATCGAGGCGAAGTAGAAGACCGCGAACATGCCGCCGGCCACCGCGAGCATCGCGAGGTTGGCCCCGGTCAGCGAGCGGATCCGGAAGATGCCCAGGCGCACCAGCGGTGCCTTCGAGCGCATCTCGATGACGACGAAGGCGGTCAGCAGGGCGATCGTCGCGATGCCCATGCCGATCGTCTCGACCGACAGCCAGCCGTAGTCCTGCGTCTTCACGATCGCGTAGACGAGCAGCGTCAGGCCGGCGGTCACGCTGACCGCGCCGGCGACGTCCACGCCGTGGGTGCCGGGAGCCTTCGACTCGGGCACGTAGCGGAACGCCAGCAGCACCGCGGCGATGCCGATCGGCACGTTGACGAAGAAGATCCACTCCCACGACAGGTACTCGGTGAGGATGCCGCCGGCCAGCAGGCCGACCGCGGCGCCGCCGACGGCGATCGCCGCCCAGACGGCGAGGGCCTTCGCCCGCTCGGCGCCCTCGCGGAAGGTCGTGGTCACGATCGACAGGGCCGCGGGGGAGACCATCGCGCCGCCCAGGCCCTGCAGGGCGCGGGCCACGATCAGCCACTCCGACGAGTTGGCGAGCCCGTTGAGCAGCGACGCGCCGGTGAAGACGACCACGCCGGCCACGAACAGCCGGCGCCGCCCGATGAAGTCGGCGGCCCGGCCGCCGAGCAGCAGGAAGCCGCCGAAGGCGAGGGTGTAGGCGTTGACGACCCACTGGAGGGAGCTGGCCGAGAACCCGAGGTCGGCCTGGATCGACGGCAGGGCGACGTTCACCACCGTCCCGTCGAGGACCACCATGAACTGGGCGATGCAGACGACCACGAGCGCCAGCCAACGGCGGTCGTGGACGGAGGCGGGCGGCGGTGCGGTGCTCACGAGCGGCTCCTGGGATCGAAACGGAGAGGACGGTCCGTTTACGACGGTAGCGAAAACGGAGTGGATGGTCCACTTCTCCTCCCGCGGTCGGGGACCGCTGGCCGGGGCGGCCTCGGCGGTGTTTAATCTGTTCATGAGCGGCGAAAACATCGCGGGTGGGCGCCGGCGCGCCTGGCTCGTCCTCGCCTATCCCTGCTGGGGACTCGCGCTCCTGGGCGTCGTCGTCCCGCTGTTGCCGGCGACCCCGTTCGCGCTCCTGGCGCTCTATGCCGGTGCGCGGGGCTCGGCGCGGTTCAACGGGCGCGTGCTGGCGCATCCGCTCCTGGGTCCGGCGGTCCGCGACTGGCAGCAGCATCGCGTGGTCGGCCGGCGTCCCAAGCAGGCGGCCGCGGCGACCATGGCGGTGTCGTCGGCCGTGCTGTTCGCCACGACACCGAACCGCTGGCTCGCGATCGGCGTGACCGCGTTCATGGCATCGGTCGGGGTCTGGCTCTGGCTCCGCCCCGAGGCTCCGCCGCCCCTCACCGTCCCGGTCGCCGAGGGGGAGGGCCTGCCGCCCGCGCGCCGGCGATAGGCTCCGCCCGCCCGTGCATCTCTCCCCGTACTCCGCCCTCGTGCGCCCGGTCCTGTTCCGCCTCGACCCGGAGCGCGTGCACGAGTTCGCCATCGCCTCGCTCACCCTCGCCGGGCCGCTCATGGCGCGGGTGGCCGGGCCGCCCGACGGCGGCGGACGGCTCACCCAGGAGCTCATGGGCCTGCGGTTCCCCAACCCGATCGGCCTCGCGGCGGGCTTCGACAAGCGGGCCCGGGCGGTGCCGGCGTGGCCGGCGCTCGGGTTCGGCTTCGCCGAGGTCGGGACGATCACGGCCCACGCCCAGCCCGGCAACCCGAAGCCGCGCATCCATCGCCTGCCCGGCGGACCGGGCGCTCATCAACCGCCTCGGCTTCAACAACGGCGGGGCCGACGGCGACGGCGGAGACGCTCGCCCGCTGGCGCCGGCGGGGGCTGCTCGGGCGCGCTCCGCTCGGGATCAACCTCGGCAAGTCGAAGGTGACCGAGCCCGAGGACGCTCCGGCCGACTACGCTCGCTCGCTCGAGCTCCTGTGGTCGTTCGCCGACTACGTGACGATCAACGTCAGCTCGCCCAACACGCCCGGCCTGCGCGACCTCCAGGCCATCGGCCCGCTGGCGGAGATCCTCGACGCGATCGACGCCGTCGCGGCCAGGATGACAGCGGGCCGGGCGGGGGCCGCGCCGCCCGTGCTGGTGAAGCTGGCCCCGGATCTCGCCCCCGAGGAGATCGACGCCGTCGTCGATCTCGCGCTCGCCCGGGGGCTGGCGGGGATGATCGTCACCAACACGACGCTCTCGCGCGACGGCCTCACCTCGCCGCCCGCCCTGCGCGCGCTGCGAGGGCGGCCTGTCGGGCGCGCCCCTGCGCGAGCGCTCCACGGCGATCGTGCGCGCGGGTGGCCCGTCGCGCCGCCGGCGGGCTCGTGGTGGTCGGGGTCGGCGGCGTCTTCACCGCCGACGACGCCTGGGAGAAGCTCGCCGCCGGGGCGAGCCTGGTGCAGGTCTACACCGGCTTCGTCTACGGCGGTCCGGGCACGGCGCGCGCCATCTGCCGCGGCCTCATCGAGCGCATGGACCGCGAGGGCGTGGCCCACGTGGGCGAGATCGTCGGGAGCGCGGCCAGCTAATCTGGTCGCCCCGCACCCCATAACCCGCTGAGGGGCGCCTCTGCTCGAGCTCCACGATCTCGCAGTCGTCCTGATCACGCTCGCCGTGGCGAGCGTGCTCGCCGGGCGGCTCTCGTTCTCGGCGATCCCCGTGTTCATCGTGGCGGGCATCCTGCTCGGCCCGTCGCCGGGGTTCCCGACGCTGATCGAGCCCTCCGAGGGCACCGACCTCCTGGCCCGCCTCGGGATCGTGCTGCTCCTCTTCTTCCTCGGGCTCGAGTTCTCGCTCGACCGGATCACCGCCGCGCGGCGGATGGTGCTGGTGGGCGGGTCTGATCGACCTGGCGATCAACGCCGGGCTGGGCCTTGCGGTGGGCGTCGCCCTGCTCGGGCCGACCCCCGAGGCGGTGCTGCTCGCCGGGCTCATCTACGTCTCGAGCAGCGGCATCGTCACCCGGGCGCTCTTCGACCTGCGCCGGCTGGCCGACGACGAGACCGACCTCGTGCTGGGGATCCTGGTCTTCGAGGACCTGGCGATCGCCCTCTTCCTGGGCGTGGCGGCGGCCCTCGCGACCGGAGCCTCGGTCGGCGGCCTGCGAGATCGCCGCGACCGCCGGCCTGGCGCTCGCGTTCGTCGTCGCCTTCCTGCTGGTCGGCCGCTGGGCCCACCACGCCATCGACCGGATCGCCCCCAAGCTCGACCGCGAGCAGCTGCTGCTGGGGTCGCTGGCGATCGCGATCGGCGGCGGCGCGCTGGGCGAGGCGGCCGGGCTGTCGGAGGCGGTCGGGGCGCTCCTCGCCGGCATCCTGCTCTCGGGCTCGGAGATCCGCGACCAGATCGAGCAGCAGCTGCTGGGCCTGCGCGACTTCGCCGCCGCGATCTTCTTCTTCGCCTTCGGCCTCGAGGTCGACCTCGGCCGAGGCCGAGGATGCGGCCCTCTGGCTGCTCGTCGCGGTGCCCATCGCCGTGGGCGGCAAGCTCGTCGCCGGGTTCCTGGCGGGCCGGACGACGGGCTTCTCGCGCCGTCAGAGCGTTAACGTGGGATCATCCCTGGTCGCGCGGGGTGAGTTCACGATCATCCTCGCCAACCTGGCCGCCGCCGGCGCGGCGCTCGACGAGGACTTCCGTGAGCTGGTGAGCCCGTTCGCGGGCCTGTTCGTCCTGGCAACCGCGGTCGCCGGGGTGGTATTGATGAGAGAGTCGCGGCGCATCGGACGGGTCGTCTTCCCGCCGCGCGCCGCCCGACGAGAAGCGAGGAGATAGGCCCGATGCTCGAGGTCCGCGAGACCCGTCTTCCCGGCGTGGGCACGAAGTTCACGATGCGCACGGCGCGCGACGAGAAGGTGTCGTCGGTCGTGCACCTGGACGGGATGCGCGAGATCTACCACTACCACGACGAGGACGAGGAGCCCCACGTCCTCACCCTCAACGACGAGGAGGCGCGTCAGCTCGGGCGCGATCATCGGCGGAGTGGTCTACCGGCCCCAGCTCGTCGAGGACCTCGAGGTGGCCCTCAAGGACCTGGTCATGGAGTGGATCGAGCTGCCGAAATCGAGCCCCCTCGTCGGCCTCACGGTCGCCACCTGCCGCATCCGCTCGACCACCGGCGCGACCATCGTGGCGATCCTGCGGGAGTCGGGCTCCCTGGCGACGCCACACCCGGATGAGGTGCTCCGCGCCCGACGACACGATGGTCGTGATCGGGCGCCCCGAGAGCTTCGACGAGATCCGGCGCCTGGTGGCGGAGGGCCCGCCCGACTGAGCGTGGCCGGGACGTCTTCCGCGACGGTGGGCGTGTGAGCCGCCGCCCGCGCGGCCCGGGGTCCCTGAGGGGTGTGCTGGCCGCGCTCGTGGCGGCGCTCGGCCTCGTGCTCGCGGTGCTCATCAGCGTCGCCCTGCTGGGCATGATCACGACCGCCCGCGACTACCGCGACGGCGCCGAGCGCGCCCTGACGCGCCAGACCGTGGCCAACCAGCTGCTGATCGACCTGCTGAGCGCCCAGAGCGCCAACCGGGCCTACATCCTGCTCGCCCGCGGCGACGACCTGAGGGCCTACACCAGCGCCCGCGACCGCTATCCCACGGAGATGGCGACGCTGCTGGGAGCGCTCGGCGACCAGCCCGACCTGCAGGCCTCGGCCGACGCCGTCGACCGCACGGCGGGCCTCTGGTTCTCGGAGGCCGTCGAGCTCATCCGCCTGCGCCGCAGCGGCAAGGCCGAGGAGGCGCGCCGGCGCATCAACGAGGGCATCAGCGAGAACCGCTTCAACGCGTTCCGCGCCGAGCACGCCCGGCTGCTCGAGGAGATCGAGAACGTCCGCGTCGCGGGCCTGGCCGACAACGACCGCCGCCGCCGGCTGACCTTCTACTCGATCGTGGCGGCGGCGGTGCTGACCCTGCTGATGGTCGCGGTCGCGAGCCGCCAGCTCTGGCGGCGGGTCGGCGGGCCGGTGGCCCTCCTGAGCGCCGGCGTCGGGCGCGTCACGCGCGGCCGCCTGTCCGACCCGATCCCCCCGAGCCGCGAGGCCGTGCGGGAGCTGGCGGAGCTGATGGAGGGCTTCAACCTGATGCAGAGCGAGGTGCGCCAGGAGCGCGACGCCGTCACCGCGGCGGCCCGCCGCGAGGCGGCCCAGAAGACCGAGCGCGAGCTGTGGGAGACGGTGCAGAACGGGCTGCTGCCCGAGCGCCTGCCGGCCGTGCGCGGGCTGCGCCTGGCCGCCCGCTACCGCCCCGCCGAGCGCGCTCTGCTGGTGGGCGGCGACTTCTACGACGCCGTCGTGCTGCCCGACGGGCGCCTCGCCGTGATGGTGGGGGACATGGCCGGCCACGGGGCCCCCGCGGCGGCCCAGGCGGCGGGCCTGCGCTTCGGCTGGCGCACGCTGGTCTCGGTGAACCCCAACCCCGCCGCGGTGCTCGCCGCCCTCAACCACCAGATGGCGACGCCCGACCAGCGGGCGCAGGGGCTCTTCGCCTCGATCATCTACATGCTGATCGACCCGCGCGGATCGGTGAGCTTCGCGCCGGCCGGCCACCCGCCGCCGTTCCTGCTCACCGCCGCCGGCTGCCAGCCGATCGAGCCCCTGCTCAGCGGTCCGCTGCTCGGCGTCTTCGACGAGGCCGAGTGGCCGGTGACGCACGCGGCGCTGCCCCCGGGCGGGACGATCGTGCTCTACACCGACGGCCTCATCGAGGCGCGCCAGGGGGCCGACACCTTCGGGGTCGAGCGCGCCTGCGCGGTGCTCGCCGAGGAGCGCCGCTCCGCGCTGCAGCTGCGGGTGGAGCGCCTGATCGAGGCCGCCCGCCGCCACGAGGACCAGAGCCTGCGCGACGACGTGGTGATCGTGGCCGTCGAGCGGCCCGTGCCGATCCCCTGGGCCCCGCCGGACACCTGGGTCGACCGCTCCGAGCCCCGCGCCCCGATGCTGCGCCCGGTCAGCGCGAAGGTCACTCCCCCGGCCGGTTGACGCCGGGGCCCTCGCGGGTGGAGGGTCCGGCGCGTGACCACGACAACGAGAGCCGTTGCGCTCGCAGCGGCCCTCGCGGCCACCCTCGGGGCGCCCGCCGGTGCCCTGGGCGCGACGATCTCGGTGACGACCACGTCGGACGCGATCGCGGCCGACGGCGCCTGCTCCCTGCGCGAGGCCGTCATCGCCGCGAACAGCGGCGTCGCGGCCGGTGGGTGCATCCCGAGCCCGGGCATCGCCGCCGATGTCATCGTGCTCGGCAGCGGGATCTTCCGCCTCGCCGTCCCGGGACGCATCGAGGACGTCGGTACCACCGGAGACCTCGACGTCCGCAGCGTCCTGGTGATCCGCGGCGCCGGAGCCGACCAGACCACCATCGACGCCGCGGGCCTCGACCGGGTGCTCGACGTCGGAGAGGGCGGTGATCTGCGGGTCGAGGCCCTCGCCGTGAGCGGCGGAGCCCCCGAGGCCGGCGCGCGCGGCGGAGGGATCCGCGCCGCGCGGCCGCTCGCCCTCGTGGATGCGCGCGTCAGCGGCAACGTCTCCGGGGCCGGCACGGCGGGCGCGCCGTCGGCCGGGGGAACCCCCCGTCGCCGGGCCAGTCGGGCGCCGGGGTGACCGCGGCCCCCGGGGGCGACGGCGGCGAGGGCGGCGGGGTGTCCAGCACGGACGCCCTCGTGGTCACGCGCAGCGTCATCAGCGGGAACCGATCGGGCGACGGCGGTCGCGGCGGCGATGGCACCGGCGGCTCCGGCAACGCCTCGAGCGGTGGGGTCGGCGCCGGGGGGACGCCGGGCGCGGCTCGGGCGGGAGCGGAGGCGACGGCGGCGACGGGGGCGGTGTCTGGCACGACGGCGGTGCCCTGACGGTCACCGACTCGCTGTTCTCGGGCAACCGCACGGGAAGCGGCGGGGCCGGGGGCTCCGGCACGCCCGGCTCGGCCGGCGGAGGGAGCCCGGCGGGCGCGGGCGGGCAGGGCATCGGCGGCGCCGGAGGCGCCGGCGGGCGCGGAGGCGGCCTGGCGATGGGGTTCCCCGGCGGAACGGTCGCCGGATCGTCCTTCGTCGGCAACGTCACCGGCTCCGGGGGCCCCGGGGGCAGCGGGAACCGCGTGCCGCCGCCGTCCGGCGGGACCTCGCTCGGCCTCGCCGTCGGCGGAGCCGGCGGCCGGGGGGAGACGGCGGCGGACTCGGGACCGCGTTCGGACTGGCCGGCTCCGAGGTCGCGGCGCTCGTCAACGTCACCTTCGCGGGCGGCCTCACGGGCGGCGGGGGCGGGGGCGGCAGGATCCTCGCCCTCCCGGGCACCGCCGGGCAGGGCGGGCGCGGCGGGCGCGGCGGCGGCCTCTCCAGCGTCGGCGGGACCCTCGACGTGCGGCACGCGACATTGTCCGGCAACGGCGCGGGAGGCGCCGGGGGCGCCGCTCCGGCGGCGGGGAACGCCGACGGCCAGGCCGGCCTGCCGGGCACGCCGGGCTCGGGGGCGTCCGCCAACCTCGCGAGCACCAGCCTCGACACCATCCTCCGCACGATCTTCGCCGCGGGCGGCTGCGACACGACCTCGTTCCCCCTGTACGACCCGCTCAACATCGCCTTCCAGGCGCCGTCGTGCATCGGGGCGGCGCGCGATCCCCGCCTCGCCCCTCCGGCCGACAACGGCGGCCCCGTGCCGACGATTCGCCTGCTGGAGGGCAGCGGGGCCATCGACGCCATCGGCGCGGCCCTGGGCTGCCCCGCCACCGACGCGCGCGGAGCCATCCGGCCCTTCGGCGGCGGGTGCGACACGGGCGCCTACGAGGTGGCGCCCCCGGTCGCCGCGACCGGCGCCGCCGACGCGGTCACGGGCGGATCGGCGCGCGTCGCCGGGAGCATCACCACCCGGGGCGTGCCCACGCCCTTCCGCATCGACTTCGGCGCCACGAGCGCCTACGGGCGCCAGAGCGAGACCGCACGCGCCGCGGGAGGGACGACGCCGTCGGCGGTCTCCGTGGCGCTCTCCGGGCTGACCCCCCTCACCACCTACCACTACCGCGTGGTCGCGCTCGGCGCCGACGGCACCTCCACCGGCGACGACCGCACCTTCACCACCGGCGCGGCGGCGGTGGCCGGAGGGCCGGGTGCCCCGCGCGTGACCGGCCTGACCATCAGGCCCAGGTCCTTCGCGGTCGTGCCCAGGGGCGGAGCGCTGCGCGCGCGGTCGCGCGGGCGCGTCGCCCGCGGGGCGGTCGTGCGGTTCCGTCTGTCGCAGGCCGCGCGCGTCACGCTCGTGGTCGAGCGGAACGTCGCGGGACGCCGCATCCGCCTGCCTCGCGGGGGGCCCGGCTGCGTGGCCGCCCGGTCCGGGCGGTCCATCGCGGCGAAGGCTCGCTGCACGCTGCACCCGTCGGCCGGCTCGCTGCGGCGCTCCGGGGTCGCGGGCCCCAACCGGGTCGTCTTCCGCGCCCGCCTCGGCCGGAAGGCCCGGGCGCTCTCCCCGGGGACCTACCGGCTGGTCGCCATCGCCACCGACGACGCCGGTCTCAGATCGCGGCAGGTCCGGGTGCCCTTCACCATCGTCGCCCCGTAGGCGCAGCCGGTCAGACGGTGGCCGGCCGCAGGAAGGAGGAGGCGTGGCCACGGTCGTTGGCGCGCCGCGCGGCCTCGTGCGAGAGAGCGCCGAGTCGCACCAGCATCGCGTACTCCGAGCGCAGGCGGGTGCCGATCATCTCCGGGCCGTCGGTCGCGATCACCAGCGGCACCCCCGCGGCCTCGAGGCCGAAGACGATCTCGGCCATCTGCTCCTCGTCGCGCACCGCTCCGGTGCGCACGTTGGAGGTGGGGCAGATCTCGAGGATCACCTCCGCACGCAGCGCCTCCTCGAGGAGGCGCGGGTCCATCGCCGTGATGATGCCGTGGCCGATGCGGTCGACGCCGAGGGCGAGCACCTGGTGCATCTCGTCGATGAAGGCGCTCGGGTCGGGCGCGTTGACGCCCTCCTCGCCGGCGTGGAGGGTCACGCCCAGGCCCGCGTCACGGGCGCGCTCGACGAGGGGCGCGAGGTCGCGGTAGGGGTAGGGCGGGCCGCTGCCGCCGGGGCGGGGCCCGCCGATGTCGATGGCGACCACGCCGCGGTCGCGGAAGCGGACGGCCCGCTCGACGATCGCCGCGTTCAGGTCGGGGTGGAAGCCCCGGTCCATCATCAGGATGATCCCCGCCCGCACCGGGTACTCGAGCGAGGCCCGGTCGATGCCGTGCACGGCGGCCATCACGATGGCGTCGAGGTCGCGCTCGCCGCCGCGGTTGCGCTTGGCCGGGTTGAAGCGCACCTCGTGGGTGGTGATGCGCTGGGAGCGGTAGCCGCCCGAGATCATCCCGTGCACGGCCCGGAAGACCCCCTCCGGGCTGCTCTGGATCAGCTCGGTGAGGTGGTAGATCCGGTCGAGGCCGTCCAGGCCGTCGGTGCCGCTGCCGACGTTCGTCGCCGAGGCGAAGTGCCAGTAGTCGCGGTAGGGCAGCTTGATGCCCTGCTCGTGGGCGAGCCCCCACATGGTCGCCGCATCGACGCTCCCTCCGAGGTGCGCGTGCAGCTCGGCGAGGGGCTCGTCGTCGGCGAAGACCGGGTTCATCGCGGCCCCTGCACCCGCCCTCTGGGTCCCGGCCTCAGCCGAGGAGCGTCTGGAGCTCGCCTTCCTGGTACATCTCGGTGACGATGTCGCAGCCGCCGACGAGCTTTCCGTCCACGAAGAGCTGCGGGATCGTCGGCCAGTCGGACCAGCCCGAGAGCACCTGGCGGATGCGGGGGTCGGCGAGGATGTCGCGCGAGCCGTACTCGGCGCCCAGGTGGTTCAGGATCTGGACGACCTGGTTGGAGAAGCCGCAGCGCGGCATCTCGGGCGTCCCCTTGAGGTAGAGGAAGATCCGGTTGCCGGCGACCTCGCTCGTGATCTGCTCGAGGATCTGCTCCTCGGTGAGGGTCGTGGTGTCGGTGCTCATGTCGCCTCCGGTGCGCGCGTCTTGAGGGCGAGCGCGTGGATGCTGCCGTCGTCGAAGCGGCTCTGCACCGCCGCGTAGACGAGCTTGTGCTGCTCCAGGCGCGTCAGGCCGGCGAACTGCGGGGCCACGACCGATGCCGCGAGGTGGTCGCCACCGCCCTGGTCGATGACCTGCGCGCTCGCTCCGGGCAGCGCTGCCACGATCATCGACTCGAGCTCTGAGAGGTCCGCCATCGGCGACCAGGATAGCGGGCGCCTGCGGCGGCGGCCCGCATCCTCGCCGCGGCAGCGGAAGGGCCGCTCCACAGATATCGTCCGGCCGGTACCGGGCGCGATCACAGGGGGATGTGGTGAAGAAGATCGAGGCGTACATCCGGCACGAGGCGCTGGAGGCGATCCATGACCGCCTCGTCGCCATCGGCCTGCCGTCGATGAGCGTCACCGAGGCCAAGGGCTCGGGCCGCCAGAAGGGCTACACCGAGACCTACCGCGGCGCGCAGTCGACGATCTTCCTGCGCCCCAAGCTGAAGCTCGAGGTGGCCGTCGACGACGCTGACCTGGAGCGGGCCATCGACGTGATCCTCGAGCTCTCCCACACCGGGCAGCCCGGCGACGGGAAGATCTTCGTCTACGACATCGTGGAGGCGATCCGGGTGCGCACGGGCGAGCGCGGCCCCGTCGTCCTCGCCTCGCACGAGGACGACGGGATCAGCGACGACTTCTGAGTCAACGCACTAGCGACGGGGCGGGCCCAGGCGGCTGAAGACGTAGTCGCTCTTCTGGGTCTCGGCGGCGCCGATGTGGCAGCTACTGCACAGCGACTGGCCTCCGCCGACCTTCGTGAAGGCGCCGCCGCCGCTGCCGCGGGTGTACTCGACGTACCGCCACGCCGACGGATCGTCGCCCGCGGTCACGCGGCGCATGATGGCGACGAGCGTCACCGTGCCGTCGTTGGTCGCCGTCTTCACCACGACCGTCTTGCGCGGGTAGGGGAACCTCTGGCGCCCGTTGCGCCCGGTCAGCTGGGCGCGCGTCCGGTTGACCCGGATCGACTTCGCGCCGGGGTGGGCGCCGCCCAGGGAGCGCAGCGACGACACCGGGGGCCGGGTCAGCGCCAGCCAGCGCCCGGAGGCCAGGGTCAGCGCGCGGTCGGGGGCGGGGATGCCCATCAGGTCGGCTGCCGTGAGGGCCGTCGCCTGCCGCGCCGCGGGCACCGCCCCGAGGTCGCGCGTGCCCGCCACCGCGACGGCCAGCACCGCCGCCCCGGCGACGACCGCGGCCGCACCCGCGCGCGGGAGCCTCACCTCTTGGCCACCGTCAGGGTGCCCTTCATGCCGCTCGACTCGTGCCCGAAGACGCTGCAGTAGTAGGTGTAGGTGCCCGCCGGCAGGGTGACGGTGATCTTCGAGACCTTGCCGGTGTCCACGATCTTCCCGAGCTTGGGCTTGGCGAGCTTCCTGCCGCGCAGCGCGACGTTGTGCGCGATGTCGTTGCGGTTGGTCATCTTCAGGGTCACCGGGCCCGCCTTGGCGGTGAGGCGGGTGACGGAGAAGCGCAGCGTGTCCCCGGCGGGGGCGGTGAACGAGCGCGTCGTCGTCGGGGTCGTCGCATCGGAGGTGGCGGCGACGGCGGTCATGGCGGCGGCGCCGAGCGCGGCGGTGGCGGTGAGCGCGAGGCCCACGCGCCGGATCCGGGTCGTCGTCATCGGTGATCGTCCTCCTGGTCGGTGAGAGGACGCTACGCGCCCGTCCTTACGGTTCTGTGACGTCCTGGGGAGGATCCATCGTCAGTCGGCGGCCAGCGCGGCCGCAAGCCCGTCGGGTGTGGTCACCGGCGCCCCGCAGGTGAACCGGCGGCAGACGTAGGCGGCGGGAGCGCCGCCGATCAGCGGCCGGTCCGCGAGCAGCGGCGCCGCCTCGGCGGCGGCGGGGTCGGCGGGGTCGCCGACGGCGAGGGCGTCGAAGGGGCCCGCCCCCGCCCGCGCGACCCTCACCAGAGCGTCGGTGCGGGGATCGCCGGGCGGTCCCACGATCGCGATCTCCCGCCGCTCGCAGAGGTGGTGGTCGAGGGCGATCAGGGCGGTGCCGAAGGCCTGGGGGAAGCGGGCCATCTCGCCACGCACCATCCGCAGAGCGCCGAGCGCGTGCTCCGTGAGCGCGCCCTCGCCGGTGAGGTCGGCGAGGCGCAGCAGCACGTGGGCGGCCTGCGAGTTCCCGGCCGGGGTGGGGTGGTCCTCCAGCTCCCGGGTGCGCGCCAGCAGGGGCTCGCCGTCGGATCCGGCGTAGAAGAAGCCTCCGCCGATCGGGTCGGCGAACAGCCCGATGATCTGGTCGGCCAGCTCCCGCGCGGCGATCAGCCAGCGCGGCCCGGCCGTGGCCTCGTAGAGGCGCAGCAGTCCGTGACACAGGTCGGCGTGGTCGTCGAGCTGCCCGAGGTGGGCGGCGCCGGTGCCGGTGTGCACCCGCCGCAGGCGTCCGTCCACCACGAGGTTCTCGAGCACGAACCCGGCCGCCGCCTCCGCCGCCGCGACGTAGTCGGGGCGCTCCAGGACGATCCCCGCGTCGGCGAAGGCGGCGATGGCGAGGCCGTTCCACGCCGTCACCACCTTGTCGTCGCGCGCCGGGGCGGCGCGCTCGGAGCGCGCCGCGTAGAGCGCCGCCCGGGCCTCGGCCAGCAGATCCGCCGCGCCCGGGCCCACCTCGCGCTCCACCTCGCTCATGGGCGCGACCACGTGCAGGATCGAGGCCCCCTCGAAGTTGCCCTCCGGGCGCACCCCGTACCGCACCGTCACCGCGCGGGTCTGCTCGGGGCTCAGCAGCCGCTCGAGGTCCTTGGGGGTCCAGACGAAGAACGCCCCCTCTCCGCCCGGGCGAGTCGGCGTCCTGGGCGGCGGCGAATCCCCCGTCGGGCCGGCGCATCTCACGCAGCAGGTAGTCGAGGGTCTCCTCGGCCACCCGCCGGTGCTCGGGCGATCCGGTGATCCGGTGCGCGAGGACGTAGTCGCGGGCCAGCAGGGCGTTGTCGTAGAGCATCTTCTCGAAGTGCGGCACCAGCCAGTGGCCGTCCACGCTGTAGCGGTGGAAGCCGCCCCCGACCTGGTCGTACATCCCGCCGGCCGCCATCGCGCCGAGGGTCAGCTCGACCATCTCGCGCGCGTGGGGGTCCTCCGGGCGCCTCCAGAGCCGCAGCATCAGGAACTCCAGCGCGAGGGACGGCGGGAACTTCGGGGCGCCGCCGAAGCCGCCCTCCACCGGGTCGAAGATCCGCGCCAGCCCGACGACGGCGTCGTCGAGGATCTGCGCGTCGAGCGTCTCCCCGGAGGGGGGCCGCGCCGATGCCGCCCCGAGTCGTCGCGCGACCTCGGCGGCCTGGCCCTCCACGTCGTCGCGGCGGTTGCGGTAGGCCCCCGCGATCGCGCGGCAGAGATCCGAGAAGGCGGGCAGGCCGCCCCGCGCAACCGGCGGGAAGTAGGTGCCCGCGTAGAAGGGCCGTCCGTCGGGGGTGAGGAACACCGTCATCGGCCACCCGCCCTGCCCTGCCAGCGACAGCGTGGCCTGCATGTAGAGCGCATCGACGTCCGGGCGCTCCTCGCGGTCGACCTTCACGCAGACGAACAGCTCGTTCATGACGGCCGCCGTGGCCTCGTCCTCGAACGACTCGTGCGCCATCACGTGGCACCAGTGGCACGACGAGTAGCCGATCGACAACAGGATCGGGCGGTCCTCGTCGCGCGCCCGGGCGAGCGCCTCCTCGCCCCAGGGGTACCAGTCCACCGGGTTCTCGGCGTGCTGGCGGAGGTAGAGGCTGGACTCGCCGGAGAGACGGTTCATCAGGGCCACTCTAGACCCGGCCCGTTGACGGACGTCCGGCCGGCAGTAGAGCGCGTCCACGGGGCCGGCCTTCCGCGCTCCGCTACCGTTGGTCGCATGGTCGATCCGTTCATCGCCGCCGCCGGGCCCGCTCCCGCGCGCGGCACCGAGAGCCGCTGGCGCCAGGTGGCGCTGCTGGCCGCCTCGTCGGCGATCGGCGATGCCCAGCGCGCCGCCACCGGCCTGGCCGCGACGCTGCTGGCGCTCGATCACCCCGCCGCCGCCGCGGTCGCCCTCGAGCGCGCCGATGCGGACGATCCCTGGGCGCGCTGGTGGGGCGTGCTCGCCGTGGGGCAGTCGCCGGGGGCCGCCGGGCTCGCCGAGGCCCTCGCCGCCGCCCGGGCCGTCGAGGCGGTCGGCCCCGACGCCCGCGAGGTGGCCCGTCGCCTCGAGGATCTCGACGAGGAGCTCACCGCGCTCGCCGGGGGGTCCGCCGAGCGCCCGCGCTTCAGCGTCCTCGGCCACCGGGTCCGGCCGGAGCGGCGCATGCTGATCGGCGGCCGCTCGTCGTCGGCCTTCCTGGTCGATCCCGGCTGGGACGCGCTGCAGCTGGTGCGGCTCGCGCCCTCCGAGGGCCCCGCCCTCGGCAACCGGGCCCACCTGACCCTGGACGAGGTGATGGGGGCGGTGCGCCGCGGCGAGTCGGGCCCGGGCTGGACCGTGGCCGGCGACGAGCCCCCCAGCCCCGATCCGGAGACGATGCTCTCGGCGCTGCGCGAGGACACCGCGGCGCGCGACCGGCGCCTGGTGAGCCTGGCCCAGGAGGTCGCCGAGGAGCGTGAGCGGCTGGTCGACGAGCGCGCCGCCCTCGCCGAGGAGAGGGCGCGGATCGCCGCCGAGCGCGCCCGCCGGCCCCGCTCGAGGCCGGCGCCGAAGGCCTCGGCGCCCGTCTCCGCGGTCGCCCTGCCCCAGAGCGCCCCCGAGGCGCTGGCGCTACTCGGACTCGCCTCCGACGCCCCGACCGGAGAGGTCGAGCGCGCCTACCGCGAGCAGATCACCCGCTGTCACCCCGACCGCGTCGCCGGGCTCCACCCGGCGATCCAGGGCCAGGCGGAGGGCCTCACCGTGGCGCTCAACGCGGCGCGCGATCTGCTTCTCGGCCGCGTCACGCGGCGGCCGGCTCAGCGCGCCAGGGGATAGCGCCGGCCGCGCCACCGGGGGCCGACCCCGCGCATGCGTCGAGGGCGCCGCGCGCGGCGGCGCCGCTCAGCACCAGCATCCCCACTGGCAGCGCGGCGCGTGCGGCCGGCGTCGGAAGGCTCCGCCGGCAGGCGCTGCAGCACCACAGGTGTTCCGGCCCCGCCGAGGCCGAGGCCGTAGCCGGTATCGCGTGACGCGCCGCCCGACCGCCGCCACCGCGGGGAGTACCGCGAGCGCGGCGACGGTCCGGCGCTGACGAGTCCTTGGCCGCCCGCCGGCCGCCGCGAACGACGCGTTCTTCTCCAGCCGTCCCAGACCTCCCGGCCGCCGTGGTACATCGCAGCCGGCCAGGCGGCCTGCGGGCACCGGCACCAGCAGCGCGCTCGCCCGTTTGACGGCTGCGGCAGGCAGACGTCGTTCATCATCCGGCCGCGGATCGCGGCATGGCCCCCGACCCGGTCGTAAGCCCCGCGGGCGCATCAGGATGTAGCCGCCGGCGCGCGATCGCCACCCGGCTGCGCGGCGACGGGCGAGCGGCCCCGGTGCGACGAAGTGGCGATCGCGGTCAGGGCCGCGGGCATCACGGCGCGCTCCACGACGCCCACGCAGTCGATGGTCGGCAGCAGAGTGAGCCCGCCGCGGCCGAGGCGGCGCGCCATCGCCAGGGTGCGTCCGAGGGAGTCGGGCAGTGGACGACGTCGCGTACGGTGAACAGCAGCCACTCGCCCCGCGCCCGCTCACACCCTGCCAGCAGGCCCACGGCTTGCCGACTAGCCCTCGCGGCAGCGGGGCATCCGTGAGCACGGTGACGCGATGGTCGTCGCCGGCCGCCTCCGCGCGGCTCCCCGGTGCCGTCGGTGGAACTGGTCGTCCACACGATCACCTCGACGTCGGGCGTAGTCGAGAGCGCGCAGGCTGCGCACGGCCGCTCCGATGCCGCGTCCTCGTCGCGCGCGGGCACGATCACGCTGACCAGCGGACCGGGCGCTCGGGCGGCTCGCGGTCGGCCCGCGGCGCGACCGGCGCTCGTGGACGGCGAGGGCGGCGGCGCCTCCCCAGAGGACGAGTGGCGACACCGGCGGTCAGGCGGATGTCGTCGCGCACGCCGCGAGGTTAGTGGAGACGCGCAAGACTGGGCCGGTGAGCGTCACCGGCATCATCCTCGCCGCCGGTCGCGGCAGCCGGATGGGGGACCCCGAAGCAGCTGCTGCCCGCTCGACGGGCGGCCGCTGCTGCAGCACGTCGTCGACGCCGCCGCCGAGGCCGCTGGGCGACGTAGATGCTGGTGCTCGGACACGATGCCGAGGTGGTGCGGTCGGCCCTCGACCTGCCCGGGTGCGTGCGCGTCGTCGTCAACCCCGGTCACGCCGAGGGCCAGTCGACGTCGCTGCGGGCCGGGCTCGCCGATGTGCCCGGGACGGCGCGCGCGGTGGTCGTGCTGCTCGGCGACCAGCCCGAGATCCGGGCCGACGCGATCCGGGCCGTCGTCGCCGCCCAGGCGACGAGCGACGCCCCGGTGCTGCGCGCGGCCTACCGCGGCCGGGCGTCGCATCCGGTGGTGCTCGCCCGCGCGGCCTGGCCCGCGGTGGAGGACCTGCGCGGCGACGCCGGCGCCCGCCCCCTGATCGCGGCGCACGCCGGCGCGGTGGAACTGGTCGAGGTGGGCGGCGATCCGCCCGAGGACATCGACACCCCCGACGACCTCGCCCGGCTGGTCAGCCGACGCGCTGGATGACCTCGGCCACCTCCTCCAGGCTCTGGAGGTTGTGACCGGCCCGGAAGACGTCGATGTGGGGCAGGGCGGCGGCCATGCCGCGCGCGAGCGGCTCGTAGCCGTGCGCGCCCTTGAGGGGGTTGAGCCAGATCACCCGGTGGGCGAGCCGCGCGAGCCGCTCCATCTGCCGGCCGAGCTCCTCGGGATCGCCCACCTCGAGGCCGTCGGAGAGGATCACGCAGACCGCGCCGCGCACCACCCGGGTGCGGCCGTGCTCGTCGAGCAGGCGCCTCAGCGACTCGCCGATGCGCGTGCCGCCGTCCCAGTCGGTCACCTCGGCGGCCGCGGCGGCGAACGCGAGGTCGGGATCGGAGTTGCCGAGGGCCCGCGTCATCCGCGTCAGCCGGGTGCCGAAGGCGAAGGCCTCCCAGCCCGGGCCGGTGCGCAGCGCGGCGTGGGCGAACATCGCCAGGGCCCGCGAGTAGGTCGACATCGACCCCGACACGTCGAGCAGCAGCAGCAGCCGCCGCGGCTGGACGCGCCGCCGCCGCCAGGCACGGTCGATGGGCTCGCCGCCCGTCCGCATCGCCCGGCGCAGCGTGCGGCGCAGGTCGGGATCGCCCGAGCGGGCGGCGGCGCGCCGGCGCGTGCGGCGAGCGGGCGGGTCGAGCCGCAGCCGGGCCATCAGCGTCGCGAGCAGCGCCAGCTCGGCCGGGGTGCACTCGGCGAAGCTCTTGGCGCGCAGCGCGTCGATGCCGCTCGCGAGGTTCGCCTCGGGGGCGTCGTCCGGGTCGCCGGCCGTCACGGTGAGCTCGCTCGGGGCGACGATCGTGGAGAGGCGGTCGGCGATCTCCTGCGAGGCCGGCGGGCCGCCCGTCTCGATGCCGAAGGCGGCCTCGAACGCGCGGTCGAACGCCGGCAGGTCCTCGCGGCGCGAGATCAGGGTGGCGCGGGCCGCCCAGTAGAGGTCCTCCGGCCCGACGGCCTCGGCGCTCCGGGCCATCGAGAGCACCCGCCCGGTGCCCACGGGGACCCCGGCATCGCGCAGCCCGCGCGCCAGGGCGAGGGCGGGCCCCAGGTCCGCCGGCTGCCCGGGCACTCAGATCACCTCGGGGAGGATCTTCCGCACGAGGACCATGTCGTCGCGGTTCTTGACCGCGGCTCCGAGCGTCTCGGCGGCCGATTCCGCGTCGATCCGCCCGATGCCGATCGCCGCGAGGGCGCGCGTCCAGTCGATGGCCTCGGCGGGCCCGGGGCGCTTCACCAGGTCGAGCTCGCGCAGGCGCGCGACCACCGTCGGCGACCGAGCGGGCCAGCGCCTCGGAGGCCTCGGGTGCCCGCAGCCTGATGATGGCCGTCTCGCGCTCGAGGCCGGGGTAGTCGATCCAGTGGTAGAGGCAGCGGCGCTTGAGCGCGTCGTGCAGCTCGCGGGTGCGGTTGGAGGTGAGCACCACCACCGGCGGCACCTCGGCCGTGATCGTGCCGATCTCGGGGATCGTCACGGCCGAGTCCGCGAGCACCTCCAGCAGGAACGCCTCGAACTCCTCGTCGGCCCGGTCGATCTCGTCGATCAGCAGCACCGCGCCGGCGCCCGCGCGCACCGCGCGCAGCAGGGGGCGCTCCACCAGGAACTCGGGGCCGTAGAGCTCGGCCGCGCGCCGCGAGGGCTCGAGCCCGCCGTCCTGCAGGGTGCGCGCGTAGAGGAGCTGGCGCGCGTAGTCCCATTCGTAGAGCGCCTGGGCCGCGTCGATGCCCTCGTAGCACTGCAGCCGGATCAGCTCCGCCCCGGTCACCCGCGCCAGGGTGCGGGCGATCTCGGTCTTGCCGACGCCGGGCTCCCCCTCCAGCAGCAGCGGGCGCCGCAGGGTGAGGGCGAGGAACACCGACACGGCCAGGCCGCGGTCGGCGAGGTACGACTCGCCCGCCAGGGCGCCTTCGAGTTGGTCGACGTCGGCGAAGGCCACGTGCCCTCCTGACTCGTTCCGGGTATCGACTTCGTGATGATATTGACGATCTTCCCGGCCGATCGTAGGGTCGAGCACCGGGTACGACATCGAGGTCCTCCCCAGCGTGCGTGACGTGGTGCCGACAATCGAGGCATGGATCCGCGACGGAAAGCGCGTCGCGGTCTGCACCGTGGTGCGGGTGGAGCGCTCGGCGCCGCGCCTTCCCGGCAGCGTGATGGCGGTCGCCGACACCGGAGAGGTGGCCGGCTCGGTCACGGGGGGCTGCGTCGAGTCGGCCCTCTACGAGCAGACCGGGGAGGTCCTCGCCGGAGGGCCGCCGCGCCTCGCCACCTTCGGCATCGTGGACGACGAGGCCTTCGACGTGGGGCTTCCCTGCGGCGGCACGGTCCACGTCTTCATCGAGATGCTCGACCCGGCCGTGTTCGCCCGGGTCGCCGAGGCGATCCGGGCCGAGCGCCCGGTGGCCTACCTCACCACCGTCGCCGGCGCGCACCCGGGGGGCGCGCGGGTGGTGGGGCGCGAGGGCGATCCGGCCGATGCCGCCGAGGCCGCCGCGCGGCCGCTGCTGACCCTCGGCGAGAGCGGCCTGGTCACCGTCGGAGACGACGAGCTGTTCGTCTCGTCCCTCGTCCCCCGCCCGGCGATGTACATCTTCGGCGCGATCGACTTCGCCTCCGCGCTCGCCACCGTCGGCCGCTTCATGGGCTATCGCGTGACCGTCTGCGATCCGCGCGCCCTCTTCATCACCCCCGCGCGCTTCCCCGATGCCGACGAGCTGGTCACCGAGTGGCCCCACGAGTTCCTGCGCCACGCGCCGGTGGACGAGCGCACCGCCATCTGCGTGCTCACCCACGACGAGAAGTTCGACGTGCCGGCCCTCAAGGAGGCCGTCACCACCCCCGCCCGCTACATCGGCGCGATGGGCAGCAGCCGCACCACCGCGCGCCGGCGCGCGCGCCTGATCGAGGAGGGGGTCTCCGAGGACGAGCTGGCGCGCATCCACGCGCCGATCGGCCTCGCGATCGGATCGCGCACCCCCGAGGAGGTGGCGCTGGCGATCGGCGCCCAGATCGTCGCCGTGTGCAACCGCGTCCCCGCGCCCATCGTGGCGTGATCGAGCGGTGAGCGCTCGCGGGCAGGCGCCGCCGCAGCGGCGCAACCCCTGGGTCGCCCTCGAGTCGGGTACCGACCCCGTGGAGCGCGCCCGGCAGCTGCGGGTGGCGCACGCGAGCCACGCCAGGGCCGGAGCGGTGGGCGAGGCGCCCGCGGTGGTGCGGGGCCTGATCGCCGACTCCTGGAGGCGCTCGGCGGGGGCGGGGGTCCGGCCCGAGGGCCATGTCCCGCCGCGCGTCCGCTCGGAGCACGAGGTCCGCGACATGCGCGAGGACCACCCGCTGGCGCGGATGATGCCCACGCTGCGGCACCTGCTGCTCGACGTGGCCGAGGCGGCGCGGCACCTGGTGGCGGTCTGCGCCGCCGACGGCGAGCTGCTCTGGGTGGAGGGCCCGGCGCGCGTGCGCGTCGCGGCCGAGGACACGATGAACTTCGCCGAGGGCACGCTCTGGAGCGAGCGCGGTGCCGGCACCAACGCGCTGGGCACGGCGATCGCCGTCGGCCACCCGATCCAGGTCTTCTCGGCCGAGCACTACAACACCACGGTCCACCCCTGGACCTGCTCGGCCGCTCCGATCTTCGATCCCGAGAGCGGGTGCCTGCTCGGCACCATCGACCTCACCGGGCCCTTCCGCATGACCCACCCGCACAGCCTCGCGTTGGTCACCGCGGCCGCCGGCGCGGCCACCGGGGCGCTGCGCCAGGAGGCCTGGAAGAGCGACGAGCGCCTCCGCGATCGCTACGTGCGCCGCCTGGTGCATCTCGGCCGCCGCCCGACGGGCGTCGTCAGCGCCTCGGGGCGCGTCGTGATGGCGCATCCGGCGGGGTGGCTCGGCACGCACATCGACCTGCCCGACGCCGATGCGATGGGCCTGCTGCCCGACGGCGGCTCGTTCAGGGCGGAGCCGATCGGCGTGGACGACGGGTACCTGGTGTGGGCGGCCACGGAGGCGGCGACCCCCGCGCCCCGGCCGCGCCTGCGCCTGCGGCTGCTGGGCGAGGCCGGGGCGTGGCTCGACGGGGACCCCGTGCACCTGAGCCCCCGCCATGCGGAGATCCTCGCGCTGCTCGTCGCCCATCCGCAGGGCCTGGCGGCCGAGGCCCTCGGCGCCGCCCTCGGGGGGGCCGGGTTCCCGTCCACGTCGGTGCGCAGCGAGGTCTCCCGTCTGCGACGCCGGCTCGGCCCGTGCCTGGCCACCCGCCCCTACCGCCTGGTGGGCGACCTCGACGCCGACCTGCTCGAGCTGTTCCGCCATCTGCGTGACGGTCGCGTGGACGACGCGCTGGCCCTCGCGGGCGACGGGCTGCTGCCGCGCTCGCGCGCGCCGGGGGTCGCGCGGCTGCGCGACGAACTCGACGAGGCCCTCCGCGAGGCCGTCGGACGGGCGATCTGCGGGCCCGGCTGCAACCCCTTTGCAACGTTTGACGCAAGCGACCGGGCGCCGTGAGAATCGCGCCAACCGAGGGGGGAGTGCCCGCGTGAAGCTGGAGCATGCGTTCGAGGTCCCGGCATCGCCCGAGCAGACGCTCGCGCTGTTGCTCGACGCGGAGAAGGTGGTGCCCTGCATGCCCGGGGCGACGCTGACCGAGGTGGTCGACGAGGCCACCTGGAAGGCGTCGATGGGCGTGAAGCTCGGCCCGGTGACGATGCAGTTCCTGGTCGACGTGACGATGCTCGACCGAAACGACGAGGCCCACTCGGTGCGCCTGGGGGTCAGCGGGCGCGACACGCGCGGCAAGGGGGGTGCCGAGGGCACGGTCGATTCCGTGCTCAGCCCGGTGGGCTCCGGCACCCGCGTGGACATGACCACCGACCTGCGCTTCTCCGGGCAGGTGGCGCAGCTCGGGCGCCCCGGGGTGGTGCAGGACGTCTCCAACAAGCTGGTCGATCAGTTCGCCGCCTGCATCAAGGCGCAGCTGTCGGCGTCGCCCGAGGTGGCGGCCGCGGCGAGGGTGGAGGCACAGAAGCCGGTCTCCGGCTTCTCACTGGCGATCGCGGCGCTCGTGTCCGTGGTCAGACGGCTGTTCGGTCGCGGGAGCGACCGCAACGAAGGGGGGGCGGGGTGAAGCGCATCACGGTCACGGTCAACGGCGTGCGTCACGAGCGGGAGGTCGAGGAGCGAGAGCTCCTGGTCTACTTCCTGCGTGAAGGGCTCGGGCTGACCGGCACCAACGTCGGCTGCGACACGTCGTCGTGCGGCACCTGCACGATCCACATCGACGGCGAGTCGGTGAAGTCGTGCACGCTCCTGGCCGTCCAGGCCGACGGTGCACAGATCACGACCATCGAGGGCCTCGCCACCAACGGCCACCTGCACCCGATGCAAGCGGCGTTCCAGGAGCACCACGGCCTGCAGTGCGGCTACTGCACCCCGGGGATGATCATGGCGGCGACCTCCCTCCTGACGGAGAACCCCCGCCCGAGCGAGGACGAGATCCGCCACGGCCTCGAGGGCAACCTCTGCCGCTGCACCGGCTACCACAACATCGTGAAGGCCGTCGCGGCCGTCGCGAACGGCTAGGAGGGCGCCATGGCGACCACCGAACGACCCGCCCCCTCCATCGGGCAGCGCAAGCTGCGCAAGGAGGACCCGGAGCTCATCACCGGCGCCTCCCGCTACGTCAACGACATCAGCATCCCCGGGATGCTGTGGGTCTACGTCGTCCGCAGCCCGTTCGCGCACGCGCGCATCAACGGCATCGACCTCACCGAGGCCCTCGCGGCCGAGGGCGTCGTGGCCGCCTACACCGGCGAGACCCTCGAGATGGGCCCGCTGGTCATGGCCTGGCCGATCAACGACGAGTGCAAGGCGCCGGCGCATCTGCCGCTCACCAAGGACAAGGCCCGCTACGTCGGCGACCCGGTCGCCGTGGTCGTGGCCGACACCCGCGTCCACGCCAAGGACGCCGCCGAGCTGGTCCACGTCGGCTGGGAGCCGCTTCCGGCCGTCACCGACATCAAGGAGGCCCTCGCCGACGGCGCCCCGATCGTGCACGAGGAGTACGGCACCAACGACGCCGGCAGCTGGATCATGTCGCGCGACTCCCCGGCGCCGATCCGCAACGCCTCGGGCCCGTACTTCGAGGACCCCGAGATGGTGACGATCAAGGAGGAGTACTACCTCTCCCGCCTGATCCCGAACGCCATGGAGCCGCGGGGCGTGGTGGTGGACGTGAACTCGTCGATGGGCGAGTACACGGTCTACTCGGCCACCCAGATCCCGCACATCCTGCGCACCACCCTCACCATCACCTGCGGGGTGCCCGAGGCCAAGCTGCGCGTGGTGGCCCCGGACGTCGGCGGCGGCTTCGGCTCCAAGCTCGAGGCCTACCCCGAGGACGCGATCTGCCTGACGATCGCCAAGGTCCTGGGGCGTCCGGTGAAGTGGATCGAGGAGCGCTCGGAGGGGTACGTCGCCACGCTCCACGGCCGCGAGATGTACCAGCAGATCGAGCTGGCCTCGACCAAGGACGGCATCCTCAAGGCCGTCCGGGTGAAGCTGTGGGCCTCGATGGGCGCCCACATGCGCATCATCACCCCGGGCATCCCCATGCTCGGCGCCTGGCTGTACGCCGGCTGCTACGACGTGGAGGCGTACGACTTCGAGTACACGAACGTGTTCACCAACAACACGTTCACCGACGCCTACCGCGGCGCCGGCCGGCCGGAGGCGACCTACGCCATCGAGCGCTCGATGGACGCCCTGGCGCGCAGACTCGGGATGGACCCCGTCGAGCTGCGGCGCAAGAACTTCATCTCCGACGACAAGTTCCCGAACTACACGATCGCCTCGGGGCTCACGATCGACTCGGCCAACTACCACGGCACCCTCGAGAAGTGCCTCGGGGTGCTCGGCTACGAGAAGTTCCGCGCCGAGCAGAAGGCCCGCCGCGAGAGCGGCTCGACCAAGGTGCTCGGGGTCGGCTTCTCGACCTGGCTCGAGATGTGCGGCATCGCCCCCTCACGGGTGCTCGCCGCGCTGAAGTACATCGCCGGCGGCTGGGACGCCGCGACGGTCGAGTTCCTGCCGACGGGCACCGTCCGCGTGCTCACGGGCGTCTCGCCGCACGGCCAGGGCGAGGTGACCACCTTCTCGCAGATCGTCGCCGACCAGCTCGGCGTCAACTTCGACGACGTGGAGGTGCTGCACGGCGATACCCAGGTGGTGCCGCTCGGCCTCGACACCTACGGCAGCCGCGGCCTCTCGGTCGGCGGCGTCGCCCTCTGGAAGGCGGGCGAGAAGATCATCGAGAAGGCCCGCAAGATCGCCGCCCACGAGCTGGAGTGCTCCGAGGAGGACCTCGAGTTCGCCGGGGGCGACTTCACGGTGAAGGGCACCGACCGCTCGGCCAACATCAAGGCGCTCGGCTTCAGCGCCTGGAGCGCGCACAACCTGCCCGACGGCATGGAGCCCGGCCTCACGGCCACCCACCTCTACGACCCGCCGAACTTCTCGTGGCCCAACGGCGCGCACGCCTGCGTGCTGGAGGTCGACACCGAGACGGGGGCGATCGACCTGCTCCGCTACATCGCCGTCGACGACTGCGGCGTGCGGATCAACCCGATGGTGGTCGAGGGCCAGATCCACGGCGGCGTGGCACAGGGCATCGCCGAGGCGCTCTACGAGGAGGCCACCTACGACAGCGAGGGCAACCTCCAGCACGGGACGATGACCACGTACATGGTCCCCGGCCCGCCGGAGCTGCCGAGCTTCGAGCTCGACCACACCGTCACGCCGAGCCCGACCAACCCGATGGGCGTGAAGGGCGTCGGAGAGGCGGGCACCATCGCCGCCCCGCCCGCCGTCATCAACGCGGTGGTCGACGCCCTGTCGCACCTGGGCGTGACCAACGTCGGACGGCCCGCCACCCCCGAGAGAGTCTGGAACGCGATCCAGGAGGCCCGGCGATGATCCCGTCATCGTTCGACTATGAGGTCGCCGAGTCGGTCAACCACGCGCTCGAGCTGCTGCGCACCAAGGAGGACCCGAAGCTGATCGCCGGGGGTCACAGCCTGCTGCCGCTGATGAAGCTGCGGCTGGCCCGCCCCGGCACGCTGATCGACATCGGGCGCCTCCGCGACCTGAGCGGCGTGCGCGACGCCGGCGACCACCTGGCCATCGGCGGGCTCACCCGCCATCACGACCTCAACACCGACGCGCTCGCGCGTCAGCACTGCCCGCTGATCGCCTACGCGGCGGGCCTCGTGGGCGATCCCCAGGTGAGGCACCGGGGCACCATCGGCGGATCGCTCGCACACGGCGATCCGGCCTCGGACCTCCCGACCATCTGCCTGGTGCTCGACGCCGTGATCGTGGCGCGGGGACCGAACGGCGAGCGCACGATCGACGCCTCGGCGTTCTTCAACGGCTTCTTCGACACGGCCCTGGCCGATGACGAGATCATCACCGAGGTGCGGGTCCCGAAGACCGGCGCCGCGGGGTGGAGCTACATCAAGTTCCGCCAGCGGGCCCTCGACTGGGCGACGGTCGGCGTGGCCGCGGTGGTCGGATCGAGCAACGGCTCGATCCAGGGGGCGAAGGTCGCCTTCACCAACATGGGCCAGACGCCGCTGCGCGCGGCGGCGGTCGAGGCGGCGCTCGCGGGCGCCCCCCGCGACGGGGTGAAGGCGGCGGCCGAGAAGGCCGACGAGGGCACCGACCCACCCAGCGACACCTGGGCCACCGGCGACTTCCGGCGCCATCTGGCCCGGGTGCTCACCGGGCGCGCGGTCGAGGAGGCGCTGACGCGATGACCGCGGTCCCGGCCGGGCCCCTGAGAAGGCCCGGCCGGGCGCGGGCGCGTACCCTCCGGCGATGAGCACTCCCACGGCTCTCACGGACGCATTCGGCCGGTCCCATCGCTCGCTGCGGGTGTCGGTCACCGACCGCTGCAACCTGCGCTGCCGCTACTGCATGCCGGCCGAGGGGATGGCGTGGCTCGGCCGCGAGGAGCTGCTCACCGACGACGAGCTGGTGAGGGTGATCGGGGTCTTCGCGGCCATGGGGATGAGCGAGCTGCGCATCACCGGCGGCGAGCCCCTCGTGCGGCCCGGCCTGCCGGCCCTGATCGGGCGCCTCCACGCCATCGAGGGCGTCCGCGAGATCGCGATGACGACCAACGGCGTGCTCATCGCCGGCGCCATCGACGACCTGGTGGCCAACGGGCTCGATCGCGTCAACGTCTCGATCGACTCGCTCGATCCCGAGCGTTTCGCCGCCATCACCCGCCGCGACGACCTCGCCCGGGTGCTGGAGGGCCTGGCCGCCTGCGAGCGATACGAGTCGCTGCGCCCGATCAAGGTGAACGCGGTCGCGCTGCGGGGCGTCTCCGAGCCCGACGTGCTGCCCCTCGCGGGTCTCGCGCGCGAGCGCCCCTACGTGGTGCGGTTCATCGAGGTGATGCCCCTCGACGCGCCACGCGAGTGGACGCGCGATGCCGTGCTCTCGGGCGACGAGCTGCGCCGGATGATCGGGGCTCGCTGGCCGCTGCTGCCCATGAGCCCCGAGAGGGCCTCGGCCACCGGCACGCGCTGGCGCTTCGCCGACGGCGCCGGCGAGCTGCAGTTCGTCTCCTCGGTCACCGAGCCCTTCTGCGCCAGCTGCGACCGCCTGCGCCTGACCGCCGACGGCCAGCTGCGCACCTGCCTGTTCGCCGAGTGGGAGACCGACCTGCGCGGGCCCCTGCGGGCCGGGGCGAGCGACGAGGAGCTCGCGGCCATCGCCGCGTCGGCCGTCGCCCGCAAGGAGGCGGGCCACTCGATGGCCGATCCCACCTGGACCTACACCGGCCGCCCCATGAGCATGATCGGCGGATGAGGCCCGGCGGCGATCCGACGCCTGCGACCGGGATCGTCCTCGCCGGTGGCCGCTCGTCGCGCATGGGGATCGACAAGGCGGGGGTCACCTGGGACGGCGTGACGCTCCTGGCCCGCGCGGTCGGCGCGCTCGCACCGGCCTGCGGGCGGGTCGTGGTGGTGCGCTCCGCCGGCCAGGAGCTGCCGCCGCTCCCGGAGCATGTGGCGATCGTGGACGACGCCCGGCCGGACCGCGGTCCCCTCGAGGGGCTCGCCGCCGGGTTGCGCGCCGCCGGCCCGGGCGGCGTGGCATTCGTCTGCGCGGCCGACATGCCGCTCCTCGACTCGGCGTTCGCGGCGCGCGTGCTCGCCGCCCTGGTGCCCGGGGCCGACGCCGCCGTGCCGCGCGTGTCGGGCCGCCCGCAACCGCTGGCGGCCGCCTACCGGGCCGATGCGGTGGACGCGATCGAGGCGCTCCTCGCCGCCGGCGGGCGCAGCATGGGGGCCCTGCTCGACCGGTTGGAGGTGCGCTGGCTCGACGACCTCCCCGGGGCCGCCGAGGCGGTCCGCAACGTCAACACGCCGGCCGAGCTCGAGGAGGCGCGTCAGGCGAGCCGGGAGAAGCGCGCGAGCGACCCGGCGGCCCCGTCCTCGTCCTCGCCCACCCAGGCGAGCGCCGTGGCGCCGGCGAGCGAGGTGACCGCGTGAGGGCCCTGATCGGGCGCCGGCTCGAGCCCGTCGGGGCCCTCGACGCAGCGAAGCAGCTCGGCGCGCCCGGGGCGCGTCTCCACGGCGGCCGTCAGCGGTGCCCGGCGCCACCAGTCGTCCGGCACGCCGAGCAGGGGCCGCCCCAGCAGGTGGAAGGCGATGGCGGCCGAGGCCGGGTTGCCCGGCAGGCCCAGCACGACCTGGTCGCCGCGGCGGCCGAGATAGGTGGGGTGCACGGGCTTCGCGCGGACTCCGCGCGCCACCTCCTCCACCCCGAGTCGCCCGAGCGCCGGGCGCACCAGGTCGTGGTCGCCCGCCGAGATGCCGCCGTTGGTGATCAGGAGGTCCGGCCGGCCGTCGCCCGGGGCCTCGAGCAGGCGGGCGAGGGCGGCGACGGTCTCGTCCAGGTCGTCGCCGACGGTGACCGACGCGACCACCAGGGCCCCCGCCGCCACCGCCTGGGCGGCGAGCCCGTGGCGGCTGGAGTCATGCACCTGGGCGGAGCTCACCGGCTCTCCGAGGGCGACCAGCTCAGCCCCGGTCGCGAGGATCGCGACGCGGGGCGGGCGGGCGCAGAGCACCTCGGCCCGCCCCATCGCACCGAGGGCGCCGACCTCGTGCGGGGCCACGCGGTGCCCGCGCCCGAGCAGCATCTCCCCGGCCCGGATCGTCTCGCCGCGGCGCCGCACGTCGCGCCCGGCCGCGACGGCCTCCGTCACCGCGACGGCCGAGCCCTCGACCCGCACGATCTCGCGTCGCGCCACCGCGTCGGCCCCCTCGGGCAGCGAGGCGCCGGTGGAGACCGCGATCGCGCATCCGGCGCCGAGCGCGGAGCCCGACGGGAACCCCGCGGCGCTCTCTCCGGCCATGGCAAGCACTCCGGGCGTGTCGGCCGCCAGCACGGCCCAGCCGTCCATCGCCGAGCTGGCATGCGCCGGAAGGTCGCGGCCTGCGCACACATCCTCGGCCAGGACGCGCCCCGCGGCCTCGGGCACCGGGACCGGCTCGGCGCCCGTTGCGATCGCGAGGGAGCGGGCCAGCTCCAGTGCCTCATCCACGCCGATGCCACGTCGTCCGCTCATGCCGGGATGTTGTCATGAGCGCGAGCGCCCCTCGCAGGCCGGTGCTCATGGTCCGGGGCGACGTGCGCCGCGCGCGACGCGACCGGCTCGCCGCGGAGGAGCCGATGGAGATCCGGGTCACCGATCCCGCCGGCCTCACCTCGCCCGTCGCGGTGACGATGCGCACCCCCGGAGACGACTTCGCCCTGGCCGCCGGATTCCTCGTCACCCAGGGCGTCGTCGCCCCCGGGTCGATCCGCCGGGTGGCCTACTGCGACGCGGTCGACGGCGAGCAGCTCTTCAACGTGGTGACGGTCACGACCACCTCGCCCGCGACGATCGGCGAGGCGCGGCGGGTCGCGGCCACTTCGGCCTGCGGCATCTGCGGCACCACGAGCCTCGACGCTGTGGAGGTGCTCTGCGCGCCGCTCGGCGTGGGGCCGGTGCTCGCCCGCGAGGTGCTCCTCGGCCTCCCCGGCACCCTGCGCGCCGGCCAGCGCGTGTTCGAGCAGACCGGCGGGCTGCACGCGGCCGGGCTCGTCGATGACGCCGGGCGGCTGCTCGACCTGCGGGAGGACGTCGGACGCCACAACGCGGTCGACAAGGTGATCGGCGCCGCCGCCCTCGATGACGCGCTGCCCCTCGCCGATCGCGCGCTGATCGTCTCGGGGCGCGCCGGGTTCGAGATCGTGCAGAAGGCCGCCGCCGCGGGCATCGGGATCCTCGCGGCCGTCTCCGCGCCGTCGAGCCTCGCCGCCGATGCCGCCGAGCGCCTCGGGCTGACGCTCGTGGGCTTTCTGCGCGGCGACGGCTTCAACGTCTACACCCACCCGGAGAGGATCGGCCCGTGAGCACCCCGGCCCCCGAGCGCGACATCGACGAGAGCGCGGTCCGCGTCTCGGAGCCCGGGCGCACGTCCGCCGGGCTGAGGGCGGTGCGCGCCGCCCTCGCCCACGCCGTCGGCGAGATGGGCGTGGCCCGGACCTCGCAGACGCTGCGGCGCGTGAACCAGGCCGACGGCTTCGACTGCCAGGGCTGCGCCTGGGCCGACCCCGACCCCGGCCATCGCCACGCCGCCGAGTTCTGCGAGAACGGCGCCAAGGCGGTCGCCGAGGAGGCCACGCTGCGGCGCGTCGGCCCGGAGTTCTTCGCCCGCCATGCCCTCGCCGAGCTCGAGCAGCGCAGCGACTACTGGCTCGGCCAGCAGGGCCGCCTGACGCACCCGATGGTGCGCCGGCCGGGCTCCGACCGCTACGAGGAGATCGGCTGGGACGAGGCGTTCGGGTTGATCGGCGCGCACCTCGGCGGGCTCGCGAGCCCCGATGAGGCGGTCTTCTACACCTCCGGGCGCACCTCCAACGAGGCGGCGTTCTCCTACGGGCTGCTCGCCCGCGCCTTCGGCACGAACAACCTCCCCGACTGCTCCAACATGTGCCACGAGTTCGACCTCCGTCGCCCTGGCCGAGGTGATCGGGATCGGCAAGGGCTCCGTCTCGCTGGAGGACATCCACGCGGCCTCGCTGATCGTGGTCGCCGGCCAGAACCCCGGCACCAACCACCCGCGGATGCTGGCCGCCCTGGAGACCGCCAAGCGGCGCGGCGCGAGGATCCTGGCGATCAACCCGCTCCCCGAGGCCGGGCTGATCAACTTCCGCAATCCGCAGTCGCCGCGCGGCATCGTCGGCGGCGGCACCGATCTCGCCGACCGCCATCTGGCGATCCGGGTGAACGGGGACCTGCCGCTCTTCCAGGCCATCGGCGCCCTCATCCTCGAGGCCGAGGACGCCGCGGCCGCGGCGGGCCGCCCGGGCACGGTGCTCGACCTCCCGTTCATCGAGGGGAGCACCGAGGGCTTCGGCGCGTGGGCGGCCAACGTGCGCGCTCTCGACTGGGATCACGTGCTGCGCGCCACGGGCCTCGGGCGGGAGGAGATCGAGGCGGCCGCGCGGATGTTCATCGACTCGCCCAGCACGGTCATCTGCTGGGCGATGGGCATCACCCAGCACCGCAACGCCGTGGCGACGATCAAGGAGTTCGTCAACGTCGCCCTGCTGCAGGGCAACATCGGGCGCAGCGGGGCGGGGCTCTGCCCCGTCCGCGGGCACTCCAACGTCCAGGGCGACCGCACGATGGGCATCTGGGAGCGTCCACCGGCCTGGTTCCTCGACGCGATCGAGGCCGAGTTCGGCTTCACCGCGCCACGCGAGCCGGGTCTCGCGGTGGTCGACGCGATCCGGGCGTTCCGCGACGGCCGGGCGCGCGTCTTCATCGGCATGGGCGGCAACTTCGCCGCGGCGACGCCCGACAGCGAGGTGACGTTCGCCGCGCTGCGCTCGGCCGAGCTCACCGTGCAGGTGTCGACCAAGCTCAACCGCTCGCACGCGGTCTGCGGGCGCACGGCGTTGATCCTGCCGGCGCTCGGGCGCAGCGAGCGCGACGTGCAGGCCTCCGGCGAGCAGTTCGTCACGGTCGAGGACTCGATGTCCTCGGTGCACGCCTCCCGCGGCCGGCTCGACCCGGCCGGGCCCCTCCTGCGCTCGGAGATGTCGATCGTCTGCGGCATCGCCCGGGCGGTCGCCGATCGCGCTCCCGCCGTGGCCGCGATCGACTGGGACGCGTTCGAGTCCGGCTACGACGCGGTGCGCGAGCGCATCGCACGGGTCATCCCCGGCTGCGAGGACTACTCGCGCCGCGCCGCGGCGCCCGGGCGGGTTCACGATGCCGCACCCCCCGCGCGACCGGCGCGCGTTCACCACCCCGTCGCGGCGCGCGGTGTTCAGCGCGAGCCCGGCCGAGGTCGTGACGGTGCCCGAGGGGCGCCTGCTGCTGCAGACGCTGCGCAGCCACGACCAGTTCAACACCACCATCTACGGTCTCTCCGACCGCTACCGCGGCATCTCGGGCGGGCGGCGCGTGGTGCTCCTGCATCCCGACGACGTGGCCGCCTTCGGCGTCGCCGACGGCCAGCTCGTGGACCTCGTGTCCGAGTGGGAGGACGGGGCCGAGCGCCGCGTGCGCGACTTCCGCGTCGTGTCGTACCCCACGCCGCGCGGCTGCGCCGCGGCCTACTACCCCGAGACGAACCCCCTGGTCGCCCTCGATTCGGTCGCGCTCGGCAGTCTCTGTCCCGCGTCCAAGTCGGTGATCATCCGGCTCGAGCCGCCGCACGCCGGCTGAGCCGTCGCCCGCCGGAGCTCCCGCGAACGGGCAGGATGTCCACCACACGCGCGACGACGAAAGGCGCCACATGGAGATCACCCGGACCCACTCCACCACCAGGCCCGGGCCGGCCGACTGGTTCACCGGCCAGGTCTGGATCGACGACATCGCGGCGCCGCCCGCGCCCTCGCGCCTGCACCTGGTGAGCGTCCACTTCACCCCGGGTGCCCGGACCGCGTGGCACACGCACCCGATCGGTCAGGTCCTCCACGTCACGGAGGGGCTCGGCCTGGCCCAGCGCCGCGGCGCCCCGCCCGAGATCATCCGCGCCGGCGACACGATCCGCTTCGAGCCGGGTGAGGAGCACTGGCACGGCGCGGCCCCCGAGCACTTCATGACGCACCTCGCCATCCACGAGCACGCCGAGGACGGCATCGCGACGCACTGGCTCCCCCACGTCACCGACGCGGAGTACCACGGGAAGGCATAGGCCGGGCAACCCCTCGATCGTGGGCGCGGCGCGCTCGTCGGTCTCGGCGACCCCGCCGCGCCGGGCGACGTCCCCGCCCTGACTCCACTGCAACCGCTCGTGTGCTTGACCCCTACGTATGGTGCTAGTACAAATAGCATCATGCGGTGGGCGATCGATCACACGTCGAGAGAGCGGCTGCAGGACCAGATCGCCGGCTGCGTCCGCCGTGGCGTGGCGACCGGCGAGCTCGAAGTCGGCGAGCAGCTGCCTCCGGCGGCCGAGCTCGGCGCCGCGCTGTCGGTCGATCGCAACACCGTCCTGGCGGCCTACCGACAGCTCCGCGACGACGGAGTCCTGGAGTTCCGACGTGGTCGCGGCGCCCGGGTCGTATCGGGCGGTCCTTCTCTGTCTGCCGTGACCGAGGCGGCCCAGTCGCTGATCGCCACTGCGCGCCAGCACGGCCTCGGACGCAACGAGATCATCCGGATCATCAAGGAGCTGACATGACCTCGCCGCCGCTCACCGGTGACGGCACGCACGCCGTCTACACGGGCCGGACCACGAGTTGGACGACGGTGGCCGCCACCTGCGTCGCCGCCGTGCTCTTGGCGCTCGTCGCGACGTCCTCCGGCGGGGCCTGGAGCGACCCCGTGATCGTGCTGCCGCTGCTGCTCATCGCGATCGGCGTGATCGCCGACGTCGTGACGGCATCCAGCGTGCGCGCCACCGCCGGCCCCAACGGATTCACCATCCGCTGGGGCTCGGTCGGCTGGCCCCGATGCAGCTACCCGCTCGATCAGATCGCGCGCGCCGAGGTCATCGATCTGCCCTGGTGGCGTGTCTCGTGGGGGTTCTGGTGGACGCCACGGCGGACATCGTGCACCCTGCGCAGCGGGCCCACCGTTCGACTCTCCCTCTCCGACGGCCGCATCGTCACCGTCTCCGTGCCCGAACCGGCAGCCGCGGTCGCCGCGATCCACGCCGCCAAGGCGGCACGCCACGACGAGTAGCCCCGGGCCTCCCCACGCATGAGCGGTCGCATCTCGTAGGCCGCCCTCGGATCCGGAGCGGCCCGGACGTCGTCGTACGCCGGCGGGGGGTCTACTCGGTCAGCGCGACAGCGAGCACCTGCTCGATACGGTCGGCGAGGGTGATCGTCATCTCGTCCGCCAGGCCCGGGGGAAGGTCGGCCAGGCCGCTCTCGTTGAGCTTGGGGAGGATCACCCCGCGGATGCCGGCGCGGTGGGCGGCGAGCACCTTCTCCTTGACGCCGCCGATCGGCAGCACCTGACCGGTCAGGGTGATCTCGCCGGTCATGGCGACGTTCTCGCTGACATGGCGCCCCGAGAGCGCCGAGACCAGCGCGGTGACCATCGTGACGCCCGCCGAGGGGCCGTCCTTCGGCACCGCGCCCGCGGGCACGTGCAGGTGGATGTCGTGCGTCGAGAAGTAGTCGTCGGCCAGATCGAGGCCGAGCGTGGCCGCGCGAGCGCGGACGTACGACACGGCCGCCTGCGCCGACTCCTTCATCACGTCGCCCAGCTGGCCCGTGACGGTGAGGCGGCCACCACCCGGCATGACCATCGCTTCCACGAAGAGGATCTCGCCGCCCGCGCCCGTCACCGCCAGGCCGGTGGCCACGCCGGGCGCGCTCGTGCGCCGCTTGACCTCGCTGAGGATCCGCTCCGGCCCGAGGATGTCGCGCACCACGTCACGGCCGGCGGTGAGGCGCGACCGGTCGCCCTCGGCCACGCGCCGGGCCACCCGGCGGCTGATCGCGCCCAGGCGCCGCTCGAGCTGCCGCACCCCCGCCTCGCGCGTGTACTCGCCGATGACCGTCCGCAGGCCGGCGTCGGTCACCCTCAGCAGGCTCTTCGGCAACCCGGCGGCCGCGATCTGGCGCGGCAGCAGGTACCGCTTGGCGATGTGGAGCTTCTCCTCCTCGGTGTAGCCCGAGAGGCGGATGACCTCCATCCGGTCGAGCAGCGGGCCCGGGATCGTGTCGAGCACGTTCGCGGTGCAGAGGAAGAGGATCCGCGAGAGGTCGAGCGGCAGGTCGAGGTAGTGGTCGCGGAAGGTGCCGTTCTGCGCCGGGTCGAGCACCTCGAGCATCGCCGAGGACGGGTCGCCGCGGACGTCGGAGCCCATCTTGTCGATCTCGTCGACCATCACCACCGGGTTCATCGCGCCGGCGTCGCGGATGGCGCGCACGATCGTGCCCGGCATCGCCCCGACGTAGGTGCGCCGGTGGCCGCGGATCTCGCTCTCGTCGCGCACGCCGCCCACCGAGATGCGGGCGAACCGGCGGCCCAGCGCGCGGGCGATCGACTGGCCGAGCGAGGTCTTGCCCACCCCGGGCGGTCCCACGAAGCAGAGGATCGGGCCCGGGGCGTCGGGCTTCAGGCTGGCCACCGCGAGCTGCTCGATGATGCGGTCCTTCACCTTCACGATGTCGTAGTGGTCCTCGTCGAGCACGGCCCGGGCCCGCGTGAGGTCGAGGTCGTCCTCGGTGGTCACGCTCCACGGCAGCGCGAGGATCCAGTCGAGGTAGTTGCGCACCACCCCGTGCTCGGCCGACTCGGAGGGCAGGCGCTCCAGGCGGGCCAGCTCGCGCTCGGCCGCCGCGCGCACCTCCTCGGGCGGATCGACCTCCAGCAGGCGGGCGCGCAGGTCCTCGATCTCCTGGGCGCCCTCGCCCCCCTCGCCGAGCTCCTCGCGGATCGCCTTGAGCTGCTGGCGCAGGAAGAACTCGCGCTGCGACTTGTCCATGTCGGTCTGGACGTCGCTCTGGATCTTGGCGCCGAGCTCCAGCAGCTCGAGCTCGCGGGTGCAGAGCACGGTGAGCCGCCGCAGGCGGGCCGCGAGATCGACCTCCTCGAGCAGCTCCTGACGCTCGGGCAGGGTCAGCCGGACCGACGAGGCGATCACCCACGAGAGGGTGGTCGGGTCCTCGATGTTGGCCACCGCCACCTGCAGCTCGTCGGGCAGGTGGGGCACCAGCACGATCATCCGCGCGAAGACGCCCTGGAGGTTGCGGGCGAGCGCCTCGACCTCGGTGGTGCGCTCGGCGTCGTCCACCACCTCGGTGACCTGGGCCACGAGGAAGGGCTCGGTCTGGCGATAGGGGCCCACCCGCACGCGGCGCATGCCCTGCGCGAGGATCCGCACGGTGCCGTCGGGCACGCGGACCATCCGCTGGACGATCGCCACCGTCCCGACGTCGTGGATCTGGTCGGGCCCGGGCTCCGCGAGCTCGGGGTCGCGGCTGGCCACCAGCACGAGCATCCGGTCGGGGTGGTTGAGCACCTCGTCGATCAGGCGCACCGAGCGGGGCTCGCCGATCGGCGAGCGGCGCCACCGCCTCGGGGAAGACCACCGCCTCCTTGAGCGGGAGCACCGGGAGCTCGTGCGGGATCTCCGGCTCGGTCTCGTGCGGGCTCTCGGCCCCCGCGATCTCGACCTCGATGTCCCCCTCGGCCATCAGGAGCCCTCGCGCACGGTGATGTCCACCCGGCGCATCGGCGGCGACGGCGCGAGGGGCAGGAGGATCCGCAGGATCCCGCTCTCGTACGAGGCGCTCGCCGCGGCGGCATCGACGGCCACCCCGAGGCGGAGCCGCCGCTCGAAGGGCCCCCAGGCGATCTCGGCGTGCTGGTACACGCGCCGCCCCCCGCCCGAGCGCCGGCGCTCGCCGCGCACCACCAGGACGTCCTCCACCAGGGCCACGTCCACCTGCGTCGGATCGACTCCGGCGAGGTCGAGCTCCACCGTCAGCGCGGGTGGCGGCCCGTCGGTGAGGTAGACGTCCACGGGCGCCCGGGCCTCGTTGGAGGCGCCGTGCCGGCCCCCGGGGAAGAGGTCGGCGAACAGACGATCGACGTCGTCGCGGAACACGGCGCCAATCTAGTGGAGTCGGCGCCCTGGGGCCTCGCCCCGGGCCCCCTCCCCGGTCCCCGCCGCATCAAGGGCCGCCCCGGGCGGGTCGATGCAGAGGTGATGGACCCGATCACCGCCCTCACGCGCGTAGAACGGCGCCTGCTGCGCGTGACGACGGACCGCGGGCTGGTCCCCTTCGTGACTCTGGTGAGCCTGCTCTCGATCGCCCTGTCGCTCACCATCACCGGCGTGGCCGTCGCCTTCTCGGGCATGCCTGTGACCGACGTCGTCGTGGCCCTCGGTATCGCGGTGGCCGTCCCCGGCCTCGTGGCGCCGGCGGTCGCCGTGTTCCTCGGCCGGATCCTGCTCGCCCTCGGCCGCGCCTCCGAGGAGCTCCACCACCTGGCGCGGACCGATGCCCTGACGGGGCTCCTCAACCGCCGCGCCTTCGCCGAGGACGCCGGCGCCGTGCTCGCCGCGGGCGGGCCCGTCGTGGTGGCGATGCTCGACGTCGATTCCTTCAAGGAGGTCAACGACCGCCATGGCCACGCGACCGGCGACCGCGCGCTCGCGCTCCTGGCCGCCAACCTCTCCGAGGCGGCGGGCGAGCGCGGCGTGGTCGGGCGGCTGGGCGGCGACGAGTTCGCCGTGGTGGCGGAGGCGGCGGAGCCGGGGCGCGATGCGATCATGGCGCGCCTCATCGCTGCCCGCGACCTCCATGCGGCGGTCCCGGGCCTGCGGGCGTCGATCGGCGTGTTCCACGCGACGACGACGGTCTCGCTCGCGGAGGCGCTGCGCCGCGCCGACCACGAGCTCTACGGCGCCAAGCGCGCCCGCGGGGAGCCGCTGCCCGTCCTCTCCTGACCCGCGCCCGGCCGCCCGGCCGTGAGACCATCTCCGGGATGCGGCGGCAGCTACTCGCCCCGGCCGAGGAGCCGGGCCTCTGGACACCCCGCTCGCCCGGTACCCGGGTGATGCGCGCCCGCGGGCTGACCGTGGTCGCACGGCACGAGCGCGGCACGGTCGAGAGGGTGCGGGTGGCGCGCGGGGGGCTCCGCGCGGCGCTCGAGGAGACCCGCGTGCTCGCCCGGCGCGCGGGCCTCACCGAGCTCGTGTGGTGGGTGGGGGAACTGGCGCCGCCCGGGACCGCCGAGGCGCTGCTGCGCGTCGCGGCCTCATCCCGTACTCCGAGGAGCCCCGGCTCGTGACCCTGACCACCGACCGCCCCCCGCCGGTCGTCCCGGGGGTCGAGGTCCGGCTCGTCGGGGACCTGGAGACCTACCGCGAGGCGATCGCGGTGGACGATGAGGCCTGGGGCATGTCCGAGGCCGCCCAGGAACGGCGCCGCGCATCGGCGGGGGAGTCGTGGGAGCGCCAGTCGGCCTCGGGCCTCATCGTCCACCACCTCGCCCGGATCGACGGCCGCGCCGCCGGTTTCGGCCGGCTCGTGGCCACTCCCGCCGCGGGGGTCCTGATGGGCGGCGCCGTCGCGCCGTGGGCCCGTGGCCGCGGCGCCTACCGCGCGCTCGTCCACGCCCGCTGGCTGGCGTCGGCCGCCCGCGGGACGCCCCGTCTGGTCACCGCGGCGGGCGCGATGTCGGCCCCCGTGCTCACCCGGCTCGGCTTCGCCCGCATCGGAGAGGTCCACCTGCTGCGCGACCCCGCCGTCTCCGGGTAGCGGCTCAGGCGCGCCGTTCGATCAGGTCCCAGCGGTTGCCGTAGCGGTCCTCGAACACCGCCACCGTGCCGTAGTCCTCCTCGCGTGGCCCCTCGACGAAGAGGACGCCGGCGGCCGCGTAGGCGGCATGGTCGCGGGCGAAGTCGTCGGTCTCGAGGAAGAGGAAGACCCGCCCGCCGGTCTGGTCTCCGACCCGGGCCTCCTGGGCGGGCCCCGACGCGCGGGCCAGCAGCAGGCGCGCACCGCCCTCGCCGCCCACCACCACCCAGCGCTTGCCGCCGCCGAGCGCCGTGTCCTCGATCAGGTCGAGCCCGAGCACGCCCGTGTAGAAGGCGATCGCCTCGTCGTAGTCGGGCACCACCACGGACACGGTCGTCACGGCCCGCCGGCCCATCAGTCGTCCCAGTCCGGGCTCTCGGCGAGATCGGCGTAGGCGCGCCCACTCGTCGAGGATGCGCTTGGCGTCGCGCGAGCGCACCTGCGGGGCGGCGCTCGCGATCAGCTGCAGGGCGATCCTGCGCTGCGCCTTCGCGGGCGGCGAGCCCAGCTCGTTCGAGCACCGCCCAGACGTCGTCCTCGGAGAGCCCGGGCCGCTCGGAGAGGATGAAGTCCGCCGCCTCGCCGAGGTCCAGCTCGTCGCTCACGCCGAGCGGTCGAAGGTGTCCGGCGTCACGCCCCACTCGCGCAGCTCGATCTTGCGCACGCGCTCGGTGGGGGTCTTGGGAAGGTGGTCCATCACCCGCACGTAGCGCGGAACGGCGAAGTAGGGCATCCGCTCCTCGCACCAGTCGAGCAGCGCGGCGGGGTCGGCGCCGCGTCCCTCGCGCATCACCAGGCAGATCAGGATCTCGTCCTCCGACGAGGCGCCCTCGCCGGCCTTCACGCCCACGGCCGCCGCCTCGAGGATGTCCGGGTGGGAGGTGAAGACCGTCTCCACCTCGACCGAGCTCACGTTCTCGCCGCGGCGGCGGATGTAGTCCTTCACGCGGTCGAGGAAGTAGAGGTAGCCCTCCTCGTCGAGCATCCCGAGGTCGCCGGTGTGGAGCTTCAGGTTGCGGAAGTCCTCGGCGGTCTTCTCGGGCATGCCCGCGTAGGAGCGCATGACGATGTTGGGCATCTTCATGTCGACCACGATCTCGCCGGGCGGCGCGCGGTGGCACCGGCAGGTCGGTCCCCGGCTCGACGACGGTCACCTCGAAGCCGGGGGTCGCCACGCCGCAGCTGCCCGGCCGCGCGGGCACGCCGGGCGGGTGGTAGGTGACCATGCCCGTCTCGGTGAGGCCGTAGCCCTCGATGAAGCGGATGCCGAAGCGCTCCTCGAAACCGGCGTAGATGTCCTTGGGCGCGGGCATGGCCATGATCCGCGACACGGCGTGGGCGCGGTCGAGGTCGCCCGGGGGCGTGTTCCAGATGAAGTAGTTGATCGCGCTGACCGTGTTCAGGATGGTCGCCTCCGGCGTCGATCACCTGGCTCCAGAAGCGCGAGGACGAGTAGCGCGCCGAGAAGGCGATCCGCGCGCCGGCGATCAGCGCCGGGTAGGTGGCGAGCACCTGCGCGTTGGAGTGGAAGAGGGGGAGGCACGAGAAGAACGTGTCGTCGGCGGTGACGCCGCAGACCTCGTTGTAGGTGCGCCCGGAGAAGTAGTCGGAGGCGTGCTGCTTGATGGCGCCCTTCGAGCGCCCCGTGGTGCCCGAGGTGAACATCACCCGCGCGTCGTCGGTCCAGGAGACCTCGACGCCCGGGTCGGTGTCGGGCGCGTCGGCGAACTCCCCGAAGAGCTCCCAGCGCACAGAGGGGTCGGGGCCCTCGCGCTTGCCGGTCGGCACGACGATCACGTGCTCGAGGTGGGCGAGGTCGCCCATGATCTTCGCCAGCCACTCGAGGTGGTCGTCGCCGACCACCAGGAACCGCGAGCGCGGCAGGTTGAGCACCCACGACAGGAAGTCGCCCCGGTAGGCGAGGTTGATCGGGCACTGCACGCCGCCGGCCTTCTGGATGCCGAACCAGGACTGCGATGTTCTCCTCGATGTTCGGCAGCAGCGTCGAGACGGCCTCGCCGGGCTTCAGCCCGCGCGCGATCAGGGCGTTGGCGACGCGGTTCGCGCGCGCGTCGACCTCGGCGTAGCTCAGCCAGGCGCCTTCACCGATGCGCAGGAAGTCGCGGTCGGGGTGCTCCTCGGCGCGGCGGCGCAGGATCGCGGGCAGGACCCAGCCGGTGGGGTCCTCGCGGAGATACCAGTCCGACCACTCGCTCATCGGTGGCAGTAGACCACACGCGCGGGGCCGCCGGGGACGAAAGCGCGGCCGGCGGGTCAAGACCGGAGGCCCCCCGGCCGATTCCTCCGTCACATGACGACCTGGATCGAACCCGAGCCCTGGCTGACCGCGCGTGCGAGGGCGAACCTCGCCCACGGGCTGGTCGCCCTCGACGAGCACACCGAGGCGCCGCTCGGGTCCGCGGTCACGCGATCGGGCGCGGGCACGACGTCTTCGACGTCCAGGAGGAGTACGAGATCGGCCCCCGCGGGCGCCGCTTCATCCTCTCGGTGGACGTCCTCGCCCGCGAGACCATGCTCCTCGCGATGGGCGGCACGCCCTGGGAGCACGAATGACCACGCCGCCCAAGACGGTGACCGTCGGCCGAGGTGCAGGTCTTCTGCCAGAGGGTCCGCTCGGCCGGATCGCCCAAGGCCAAGGCCCGGCCGCCGCTCGTCTCCACCTACACCGCGATGGCCGCGACCCTCGGGATCGCGCCCGAGCCCGTCGAGACCGGTCTCGACCTCCAGCGGGCCGCCGCCGCCCTCCTGCGCAGCGCCGCCCTCGCCGAGGCCGCCGCCGCCCAGACCCCCGCCGCGCGCCTGCGCCGGGCGGGGCGCCGCACCGCCTAGCCGGGCCGCGGGCCGCGCCGGGAGAGGGGCTCCCGGCTCCTCGCCGGCGGGGCGATTCGCGCGTCTGCTCGCCGCGGTTGGAGGCGCCCGAGCCCTCCAGGGGGGTGTGCTAGCTTTCCCAAGCCCGTCCCCGTACTGGAGTCGTCGACCTGTGGCAACAGGGCAGAGAATCGCAGTGACGATGGCTTGCGAAGAGTGCAAGCGTCGGAACTACCAGACCATGAAGAGCAGGCGGAACACCCCGGATCGCATCGAGTTCCGGAAGTTCTGCAAGTGGTGCGGCACACACCGGCCGCACAAGGAGACCCGCTAGCGGCCCACCGGTCGCCTGGCAGGTGTCGCGAAGGGTCGTAGCTCAACTGGTAGAGCACCGGTCTCCAAAACCGGGGGTTGGGGGTTCGAGTCCCTCCGGCCCTGTAGTCCACGACGAATGATGATGAGCTGACGATGGCGCGTATCCGACCCGCACGAGGGCAGGAGCGCTCGGATGACGGCGGCAACACGCCGCCTCCGAGCGGCTCACGCACGCCCGCGAAGCGGCGCGAGCACCCAGCCCGCCGAGCCCGCGGCCGACGCCCCAGGGCGGCGGCCGCCGCAAGCCCGACAAGGCCGGCACCGTCACGAAGGCCGTCGTCCAGCAGCGCCGTGGCTCGCGATTCATCACCGAGGTCATCGCCGAGCTGCGCAAGGTCAGCTGGCCGACCCGCACGCAGCTGGCCCAGTCCACCGCGGTGGTGCTCCTCGTCGTCGCTATCGTCTCGATCTATCTCGCCGTGCTCGACGCCGTCTTCCGACGTGTCGTCGACGCGATCTTCTAAGTCCGAGGGGTTCTGTGTTCCGCTGGTATGTGATCAACACCTATTCCGGTCACGAGAAGAAGGTCAAGGCCAATCTCGAGCACCGGCTGATCTCCCTCGGGCAGCGTGAACGCGTCCGCCAGGTGGTCATCCCCACCGAGCAGGTCGTCGAGACCAAGGACGGCGTCAAGGTCCAGACCGAGAAGCGGCGCCTTCCGGGTTACGTCCTGGTCAACATGGACATGACCCCGGACGCCCTCTGGCTGGTCAAGAACACCCCCGGGGTCACCGGCTTCGTCGGTGGCGGCGGACGGGAGAACGAGCCCGTGCCGCTCACCCAGATGGAGGTCGACCGCCTCCTCAACGTGCCCACCGAGGTCAAGCCCAAGGTGCGCGCGGACTTCACGGTCGGCGAGAGCGTCAAGGTCGTCCAGGGCCCGCTCTCGGACTTCACCGGCGAGATCGCCGAGATCAACACCGAGCAGGCGCGCCTGAAGGTGCTGGTCAGCATCTTCGGACGCGAGACGCCGGCCGATCTCTCGTTCGAGCAGGTCAAGAAGCTCACGTAAGGCCCGGGGCCGCCAGGCCCGGGCACCGCAAACCCGGGGCGTGCGCGCCCCCTCGATCGAGGACGACATGGCGAAGAAGGTCCTGCAGGTAATCAAGCTCCAGATCCCCGCCGGCGCGGCGTCACCCGCCCCTCCCGTGGGACCCGCCCTCGGCGGTGCGAGCATCAACATCATGGAGTTCTGCAAGGCGTTCAACGCCCAGACCCAGGCCGGCAACGGCACCACGACCCCGGTCGAGGTGACGGTCTACGAGGACCGCTCGTTCTCCTTCATCACCAAGACCCCTCCTGCGGCCGTTCTCATCCGCATGGCGCTCGGCATCCCCAAGGGGAGCCCCGAGCCGCACAAGGAGAAGGTGGCGAACCTGTCGCGCGATCAGCTGCGACAGATCGCCGAGACGAAGATGCCCGACCTCAACGCGAACAGCGTCGAGTCGGCTATGACGATCATCGCGGGGACGGCGCGCAGCATGGGCGTGACCGTCGACACGGAGTAAGAGGGAGTTCGCGGTGGGCAAGCGTGGCAAGAGGTACCAGCAGGCGAAGTCCGAGATCGACACCGAGCGGGTCTACCACCCGCTGCAGGCGGTCAAGCTCATCAAGTCGCAGGAGCTGACGCGCTTCGACCCCACGGTCGAGGTTCACATGCGTCTGGGCGTCAACGTCCGGCACGCCGACCAGCAGCTGCGCGGGACCATCAGCCTGCCCCACGGCACCGGCAAGTCGGTGACCGTCGCGGTGTTCGCCGAGGGCGACAAGGCCCGTGAGGCCGAGGCGGCCGGCGCGGACTTCGTGGGCGGCGATGACCTCGCCAAGAAGATCCAGGAGGGCTTCACCGACTTCGACGTCGCCATCGCGACGCCGGACATGATGGGCACCGTCGGCAAGCTCGGCCGCATCCTCGGCCCCTCGGGCAAGATGCCGAACCCCAAGAGCGGCACCGTGACGTTCGATGTCGGCAAGGCCGTCACCGACGTCAAGGCCGGCAAGGTCGAGTACCGCACGGACCGCGCGGGCATCATCCACCTCGGCATCGGCCGCCGGTCCTTCGAGGAGCGCCAGCTCATCGAGAACTACCAGGCCGTCGTCGAGGAGATCGTCCGGGTCAAGCCGGCCGCGGCGAAGGGCAAGTACCTGAAGTCGATCACCATGGCCCAGACGATGGGCCCCGGCATCCCGGTCGACACCACCCGCACCAACTCCGCCGACGTCCTCGAGGAGCCCGCCGCCTAGGCAGCGCGCCGACCGAGAACCCGACCGAAGACCCACGGGGGCGGCACCGCCGCCTCAAACCGCCCGCCGGGCGGCCCGTGCGAGGTTGGCGACGAGCCCCGGTGTCCCTCCAGGACCCCGTGCTCCCGCCCGCCCGCGCGGGCAGGAACATGATGGAGGTGACCCACTGAACCGCAACGACAAGACCGAGGCGATCGCGGAACTGACCGAGCGCCTCGCGGCCTCGGACACGATCTTCGCGACCGACTTCCGCGGTCTCACCGTGAAGCAGCTCTCGGATCTGCGCGTCCGCCTGACGGCCGCCGAGGTCGAGTACACGGTGGTCAAGAACACGCTCGCCCGCCGTGCCGCGGCGGACACCGGGCGTGAGGCCCTCCTGCCCTACCTGACGGGCCCCACGGGTCTCGCGTGGGTGAAGGGCGATCCGGCCGCCGCCGCCAAGGTGCTCGACGAGTTCGCCGGCCAGCACGCCGGCGCGCTGGCCATCAAGGGCGGCCTCCTCGAGGGGAACGACCTCCCGACGGCCGACGTCACCCGCCTGGCCAAGCTCCCCTCGCGCGAGCAGATGCTCGGGCAGCTCGCCAGCGGCATCGCATCGCCGCTCTCCGGCCTCGCCGGTGGGCTCTCCAACCTGATCGGCGGCCTCGCCCGCACCCTCGGCGCCCTCCAGGCCCAGAAGGCCTCCGAGGAAGCCGCGGCCTAAGCCGCACACCCCTTTCACAACCACAGAAGGAGCACCACAGATGGCGACGACCGAAGAGTGGATCGAGGAGCTCAAGAGCATCTCGGTGCTGGAGCTGTCCGAGCGGATCAAGGCGCTGGAGGAGACCTTCGGCGTGACGGCGGCGGCCCCCGTGGCCGTTGCGGCCGCTCCGGCCGGCTGGCGACGGCGGCGGCGCCGCGGCGGAGGAGCAGACCTCCTTCACCGTCAGCCTCGACGCGGCCGGTGACAAGAAGATCCAGGTCATCAAGGTCGTGCGCGCGGTCACCGGTCTGGGCCTCAAGGAGGCCAAGGAGCTGGTCGACAACGCCCCGAGCAACGTGAAGGAAGACGTCAACAAGGACGAGGCCGATCAGGTCAAGGCCCAGCTGGAAGAGGCCGGGGGCATCGTCAGCGTCAAGTAGGCACCCCGCCTGCGCCTCGCCGGGGCCCCCCGCGTCCACCCGTCCCGGTGGACGCGGGGGGCCCCGTCTGGTTTCTTGGCCCGCCGTGAGGGCGCACGCGACCATGGCGGCGGTGATTCTCGCCGGCCTCGTCTGCGCGCCGGTGGCGAGCGCCGCCCTCGTGAGCCAGGGCGGGGTGCGCATGGGCAGCCGACGCCCTCTGGAGCCGCGGGGTCCTCGGCGAGGGCCAGGTCGTCGCGATCCTCGACGAGGGCTTCGCCGAGCCTCGACCGGTCGATCGCCCTCGGTGAGCTGCCGCCGCGCGAGGCCATGACGATCCGCGCCTTCGACCCCGGCGGGCTGGACGGCAGCACCGAGTTCGGCCAGACGACCCAGCACGGCGTGCGCATGGCCGAGCTCGTCCACGACATCGCCCCCGCGGCCCGGCTGGTCCTCGCGGCCTACCGCACCCCGGCCCAGTTCGAGGAGGCCGCCGACTGGATCGCGGCGCAGGGCATCCCGATCGTGAGCCACTCCAACTCGTTCCTGACGCCCCCCTTCGACGGCACCGGCCGCGCCGCCCGCGCCGTCGACCGGGCCGCGGCCGCCGGGGTGCTCTGGGTCAACTCGGCGGGCAACTACGCCCAGCGCCACTGGCGCGGGACGGCGCCCGCGGAGGGGGTCGTCATCCCGATCGCGCCGGCGGCGGGCTCGCCGCTGCTGTTCAGCCTCTCCTGGCCCTCGGCCGACGCCGCCGCGAGCGTGGCCGTGGAGCGCCAGGACGCGGCGGGGGTCTGGGCCGAGGTGCAGCGCAGCACCACCGCGCCGTCGCCGAACGCGACCGGAGCGGGCCCGATGTACGCGGCGACCACGCCGATCCTCGCCGACGCGGCACCCTGGCGCCTCGTCGTGCGCCAGGAGTGCGGGCGCGCCGCGGCGCTCGACGCTGTTCTCCTACACGGTCGGATTCGCGCTCGCTCGCCGTGGCCGACGGGAGCATCCCCACGCCCGGGGACGCCGCCGGTGCGCTCACCGTGGGGGCCGTGAAGTGGACCGGCACCGCCCTCGAGCCCTACTCGTCGCAGGGCGCGACGGGATCGGCGGGCAAGCCCGACCTCGTCGGTCCGACCTACGTCACCTCGAACCCCGAGTGGCCCGGCACGGCGGGCACCTCGGCGGCCACCGCGCACGTCGCCGGAGCCGCCGCGCTGCTGCGCCAGGCGCGCCAGGCCGCGGGGCCTGCCGGTCGCCCCGGCCGACCTGCGGGCGGCGCTCACCCGCACCGCGCTCGGCGCTCGGCGCCGCCGGCGCGGATCCGCTCTACGGGGCCGGGATGGCCCGGCTCGACGCCACCGCCCCGGCGCTCCGGATCCGGATCGGGCCGGGCGCCCGGCGACTGGTGCGGGTGCGCGCGCTCGACGAGGGTACGATCCGCGACGTGCGCATCTCGATCAACGGGCGGGCCCTGCGGGCTGTCCGCCGCCCGGTCGTGGGGGTACGCCTGCCGGCGCTGCGGCCGGGCGCGAACAGCGTGACCGTCACCGCCGAGGACATGGCCGGCAACGTGGCCTCCCGCACCCGCGTGCTGCGCAGGGCGCGCGTGAGCCGCCGCGCCGATCGCTGCCGCCGCCCTGGCCGCCGCCGCCCTGGCCGCCGCGGCCGCCGGCTCGCAGGCCGCCGCGGCCCCGGTCGTCGATCACGGTGGACGCGCGCCCGGGGCAGGTGGCGCAGGCCGCCGCCGGCCTGCGCCGCAGCGGCCTGCAAGGTGCAGCGCCGTCAGGGGCGCCGCCTGCAGGTGGTCGCCGACGCGCGCCGGGCGGCGGCGCTCGAGCGCCTGCCGGGGGTCGCGGGCGCCCGCACCGCGACCACCGCCTTCGCCGACGCCGAGCCGGCCGTCGAGCCAGGGCGTCGAGCGCAGCGGCGCGGACGTGCTCGGCCGGGTCGCCAACGGCGGCGCGGGCCTCACGATCGTGGTGCTCGACCTCGGCTTCGGGCAGAACATCGGCGCGCCTCCAGGCGCCTCGACGAGCTGCCTCCGCCGGAACGGCTCGAGACCCTCTCGTTCGACGCCGCCGGCGGGCTGGCCGGCACGCAACGCCTACGGCAACCGCACCAACCACGGCGAGCTCGTGGCCCAGACGGTCTTCGACTACGCGCCCGGCCGCGCGCTACCTCTTCGTGAACTACCACTCCGACGCCGACTTCCTCGCGGCGACCGAGGCGATCATCGCCCGGCACCCCGACATCGTCGTCCACTCGAACAGCTTCATCGAGGGCCCGTTCGACGGCACCAGCCCCGCCGCGCCGCGCGGTCGACCGCGCCGCGACCGCCGGCATCCTCTGGTTCAACTCGGCGGGCAACTACGCCCAGCTGCACTGGAGCGGCGCGTGGTCCGACGCCGACGCCGACGCCGACCTCGACTGGCCCAACGGCGACAACTGGACCTTCGCGCGCGGCGCCGGCCTGCCGATCACCTTCGCGCTCTCATGGCCCGCCGCCGCCGAGCGGCCCGCCCACCGATCTCGACCTCTCGCTCGAGCGCCAGGGGCCCGACGGCGCTCTGGACCCCGGTCGCCGCCTCGGCCGACCGCCAGTCGCAGGGCGCCCCGTCCGCCGAGCGGATCATCGGCTACTCGCCGCCGGCCGACGGCCTCTTCCGCCTGCGCGGCGATCCGGGTCTCCGGCCCGCCGCCCACCGGCCCGCTGACCCTCTTCTCGCGCGAGATCCCGCTGGCGGCGATCGGGGGCACCGTCGCCGGCAGCATCCCGACGCCCGGCGACGCCGCGGGCGCGATCGCGGTGGGCGCGACCGACTGGCGCGGGCAACTCCCTCAAGTCCTACTCGGCCCAGGGCCCGACCGCCGACGGGCGGCTGAAGCCCGACCTCGACCGCGCCCGACCAACACCCGCGTCCAGGGCCCGACCGGCCCGCGGGCGGTGGGCGGCACCTCGAACGCGGCCCCCAACGCCGCCGGCGCGGCGGCCGTCCTGCTCGCGGCCCAGCGCCGCACCGGGCTCACCCAGAACGCCGACGAGCCTGCGCACCCAGCTGGCCGCGCATCGCCCTCGACCTCGGCGCCCCGGGGCCCGACACACGCCTTCGGCGCGGGGCGCGTGCGCGTGAGCACCGACCCGCCGCGCATCGCCCGCCCCGCCCCGGCCGCCCTCGCCGCCGTGCGCGGGCGCGCCACGGTCAAGTTCACCGGGATCTCGCGCTCGCGCATCACCACCTGGACCCTCGCCGTCGACGGCGCGCCCGCGATCCGCACCGCAGCAGACCTATCCGCGCGGCATCACCATCGACACGCGCAGGCTGGCCGACGGCTGGCACGCCCTGCGCGCCGAGGCCCGCGACTTCCCCGGCAACGTCGGCGTCCTCGACTGGTCGATCCGGGTCGACAACACGGCGCCGAGCGTCGGCCTGCGGCGCGTGCTCGTGGGCCGCGCGCGGGGCGCCGGCGCGCGGTCGCGCCACGCGGCCGCGCCCGGTGCGCCTGCTCATCTCCGCCGCCGACCCCGGCGCGACCGGGCTGCTCACCGCCACCGTGGCCGTGACCAGCAGCTCCGGCGCCCGCCTGGTGCGAGCGCGACGCTGTCGGTCCGGCCGAGCGCCGGACGCTCCATCGCGGCCGGCCGCCTGGTGCGGGGCCGGTACGGCGTCCGGGTCGCGTCTGCGCGACCGCGCGGGCAACACCGCGTTCGTCTTCCGGCGGATTCTGGTCCGGTAGCGTAGACAGGCGCTCGCGGCATCGCGCACAATGACCCTCGCCCGCCCCGCACGCGCGTCGGCGCACGAACCTACGACCCGGGAGTACTCCATGCCCCTAGAGCAGGCCTAGAAGAGCGCGCTGCGCGAGAAGGTCTCCACCGCCAACAAGTCCAACGTCGACGCCATCACCGACGAGGTGACGGCCGCGCTGGCGACCCTCGACGCGGACGACAAGGACTACGCGCGCGCCCAGGGGTGGCTCGAGGACCTCGCCCTGGTCAAGGGCGGCGGAGTCCCCGGCAAGTTCTAGGCACCACGCCGTCGCGGGGGCCTCGTCCGGGGCTCCCGCGACGGCGGGGCCCGGCCGGCGATCAGGCCCGGCGCCTCGGCGCCTGCAGGAGCCTCTGGAGGCGGCGGGTCTCGGCGAGCGCGTTCACCGGGCGGCGGTCGGTGAGACCGGCGCGGCCGCGCTGCATCCGTCCCTCGCGTCCCTCGCGGGCCTCCACCCAGCGCTCGTAGGCCGAGATCAGGTCGAGGAGGCTCTCGATCAGGTCGATCCCGGCGCCTCCGCCGGGGTAGGGCTCGCCGTCGAGCAGGAGGGTCCGCGACTCGGCCAGCCAGGCCAGCTCGCCCGGATCCGGGACGGGCCGCCCGCACGCCGCCGGCCGACACGCGCACCGCCAGGCCGTGCCACTCGCGCTTGAGCACGCCGGGCTCCACGGCCGGGCGGAAGCCGAAGGCGCGCATGCGGCGGCGCTCGTCGGGCGAGTTCCACTGGCGGTGCGTCGCCTCGAGGAGGGCGCGCAGGCGGTCGGACATCCCCCCGTCGTCGGGCGCGCCGTCGGCGTAGGCGGGGAGGGGCGACGTGACCATCGCGCCAGTATGCAGCAACATCGCGCCCGAAGGCGGGCCGCGTCCCGGATCGAGGTGCTACGATCGTCGGCCTTGGCCGATGGGTTCTATTGACGGCGGCTGCCCTCACCTCGCAGCCCCCTCTGGCCGCCCGCCGGAACGCGGGCCGTGCCATTGATCCCGATCCCCATCGGTGCTAACGTTCGCCGTTGCGCCCGAGTCGGCCTGCCGACTCTTCGCCGTCCCCCGCCCGCTCTCGTCAGGAGGCCTCGCGACTTGAGCACCCGCCCCGCTGCCCGCGTCCGCCACAACTTCTCCAAGCTGGAGAAGGTCCTCGAGGTTCCCAACCTCATCGACATCCAGCGCTCCTCGTTTGAGTGGTTCATCAACGAGGGCCTCCGAGAGACGATCGACGACATCTCTCCGATCGAGGACTTCACGGGCACTCTCGCCGTGCAGTTCGGTAAGTACACGCTGGGTGGCTGGGAGCCCGGCATGCCGTTCGACCACATCCAGCCGAACGACTCCATCAAGGACTGCCGCGAGAAGGACATCACCTACGCGGCCCCGCTGACCATGGAGGTCGCGTTCATCAACCGGGAGACCGGTGAGATCCGCGAGCAGAAGGTCTTCATGGGCGACCTGCCGCTCATGACCGAGTGGGGCACCTACATCATCAACGGCACCGAGCGTGTCGTGGTGACCCAGCTCGTCCGCTCCCCCGGCGCCTACGTGATGGAGCCCAAGGACCGCGAGAAGCAGGTCTTCATCGCGAACCTGATGCCGTCCCGCGGCTCGTGGGTCGAGCTCGAGATCGACAAGAAGGGCCTGGTCCACGTCCGGATCGACCGCAAGCGCAAGCTGCCGGTCACCACCCTGCTGTTCGCGCTCGGCTACACGCGCGACGACGTGGCCAACCTCTTCCGCCACCCGGACGACCCGGAGCGGGTCAACCCGTTCATCCAGGCGACCCTCGACAAGGACGCCACGGAGGGCAACCCCCAGACCGGCGACCGCACCAGCCTCAAAGAGGTCTACGCGATCGCGGACGAGATCCACGCGCTCGCGAAGGACCTCGAGGAGAAGGGCGCCGAGGAGCGGGCGGCCGTCGAGGCCGAGATCGAGAAGCTCGAGAAGAAGCTCGACGCCCGGTCCGGCGACATCATGCAGCACGCCCTGATCGAGGTCTTCAAGAAGCAGCGCCCGGGCGAGCCGCCCACGGTCGACAACTCGCGCGCCCTGGTGCGCTCGCTGTTCTTCGACCCCAAGCGCTACGACCTCACCAAGGTCGGCCGCTACAAGCTGGACGCGCGCCTCGGGCTGAGCCTCGGCTCGAGCGTCCGCACCCTGACGAACCCGCGCTTCACCTCGCGCGTCTCGGGCAGCACCGACGACCTGGTCGAGCTGATCCGGCGCCTGGTGGCCCTGCCGATCAAGATCGGGCTCCCCGAGGAGTCGAAGGACTTCGCCGCCGATTCGGCGGCGACCCCGCGCGATGAGATCGCCGGCGACCTCGACGAGTACGAGCACTTCGGGAACCGCCGCCTGCGGACCGTCGGCGAGCTCATCCAGGAGGCCTTCCGCATCGGCCTCTACCGGATGGAGCGCGTCGTCCGCGAGCGGATGAGCACCGAGGACGTGGACACCATCACGCCTCAGACGATCATCAACATCCGGCCCGTGGTCGCGGCGCTCAAGGAGTTCTTCGGCTCCTCGCAGCTGTCGCAGTTCATGGACCAGACCAACTCGCTCGCCGGGCTCACGCACCGGCGGCGTCTGTCGGCGCTCGGCGCCGGCGGGCTCACCCGTGAGCGCGCCCCCATCGAGGTGCGCGACGTCCACCAGACCCACTACGGGCGCATGTGCCCGATCGAGACCCCCGAGGGCCCGAACATCGGCCTGATCGGCTCGCTCGGCAGCTACGCGACCCTGAACGAGTTCGGATTCATCCAGACGCCGTACCGGCGGGTGGAGAAGGGCCTGGTCACCAAGGACGTCGAGCGGCTGGACGCCACGCAGGAGGAGCACAAGACGATCGCCCAGGCGAACGCGGAGATCGACCCCAAGGGCAAGCTCGTGGGGCCGGTCCTGTGCCGCAAGGGCGGCGAGCCGATCCTCGCGGACCCGGCCGACGTCGAGTACATGGACGTGTCGCCGCAGCAGATCGTCTCGGTCGCGACGGCGCTCATCCCGTTCCTCGAGCACAACGACGCCAACCGCGCCCTGATGGGGGCGAACATGCAGCGTCAGGCCGTCCCGCTCATGATCACCGAGGCCCCGCTGGTGGGCACCGGCATCGAGCGGCGCGCGGCGGTGGACACCGGCGACGTCGTCGTCAGCCGCACCGAGGGCACGGTCGCCACGGTGGACGCCGACCACATCATCATCGAGGACTCCCAGGGCGAGCTGGAGCACTACGAGCTCCACAAGTTCACCCGCTCGAACCAGGGCACCCTCATCCACCAGAAGCCGATCGTCGCGCAAGGGGCAGCCGATCGAGAAGGGCGACGTGCTCGCCGACGGCAGCTCGACCGACAGCGGCGAGCTGGCGCTCGGCAGCAACATGCTCGTCGCCTTCATGAGCTGGGAGGGCTACAACTTCGAGGACGCGATCATCATCTCGGAGCGCCTGGTGAAGGACGACCTGCTCTCCTCGATCCACATCGAGGAGTACGAGGTCGACGCCCGCGCCACCAAGCTCGGCGCCGAGGAGATCACCCGCGACATCCCGAACCGCTCCGAGGAGTCCCTCAAGGACCTCGACGAGCGCGGCATCGTGCGCATCGGCGCCGAGGTGATGTCGGGCGACCTCCTGGTGGGCAAGGTCACGCCGAAGGGCGAGACCGAGCTGACCGCCGAGGAGAAGCTGATCCGCGCCATCTTCAAGGAGAAGGCCGGCGAGGTCCGCGACACCTCCCTCAAGGTCCCGCACGGCGAGGGCGGCAAGGTCATCGACGTCAAGGTCTTCGACCGCGAGAACGGCGACGACCTGTCGCCGGGCGTCAACCAGCTCGTCCGCGTCTTCGTCGCCAAGCGGCGCAAGATCGCCGAGGGCGACAAGCTGGCCGGCCGCCACGGCAACAAGGGCGTCATCTCCAAGATCGTCCCCGAGGAGGACATGCCGTTCCTCGAGGACGGCACGCCGATCGACATGATCCTGAACCCGCTGGGCGTGCCGTCGCGCATGAACATCGGGCAGATCCTCGAGACGCACCTCGGATGGGCCGCCGCACGCGGTTGGGTGGACGGCGCCTACGAGGCCGGCGGCATCAACGGCCACGAGCCGCCCCAGCGCACCTTCGTCGCCACGCCGGTGTTCGACGGCGCGACGGTCGAGGACGTGGACCGGGTGCTCAAGGACTGGTCGGCGAGCCACGGCGACAACCCGATCCAGCTCGGCGTGGACGACACCGACCGCGTCGGCCGCCAGGCCTCGGGCCGCATGAAGCTCTACAACGGCCGCACCGGTGAGCCCTACGAGGGCAAGGTCACCGTCGGCTACATGTACATGCTGAAGCTGCTCCACCTGGTGGACGACAAGATCCACGCCCGCTCCACCGGCCCCTACTCGCTCGTCACCCAGCAGCCGCTGGGCGGCAAGGCGCAGTTCGGCGGCCAGCGCTTCGGTGAGATGGAGGTGTGGGCGCTCGAGGCGTACGGAGCCGCCTACACCCTGCAGGAGATGCTCACCATCAAGAGCGACGACACGGTCGGCCGCGTGAAGGCCTACGAGGCGATCGTGAAGGGCGAGAACATCCAGGAGCCGTCGATCCCGGAGAGCTTCAAGGTGCTGCTGAAGGAGATGCAGAGCCTCGGACTCGACGTGAAGGTGCAGGGCGAGGCCGGGCCCGAGTTCCTGGCGCGCGACGAGGACGACGACCTCCTGCGGGCGGCCGAGGAACTCGGCATCGACCTCTCGGGCGGCCTCGGCGCCACCCGCGAGGAGGACGGACCGGAGGGCGAGGGGACCGACGCGACTGCGCCGGACGAGGCCGAGGTCGTGGCCTCGTCGGCGGAGCCGGCCGGCTCCGACGCGACGGAGGGGTAAGGGGGCCCGGCGCCCCGCTGCGCCCGGTCCTCAGGGGCCGGGCGCCGCGGGTCGTCGTGACGACGGGCGGAGTTTTCCGGGGGACGGCGCGCGAGAGCGGCGCGCCCACCCGCACACGAGAAAGGCGCGGCACATTGATCGACATCAACAATTTCGACTCCATCTCCATCGGTCTGGCCTCCTCCAAGCAGATCCGGCAGTGGAGCTCGGGCGAGGTGACCAAGCCCGAGACCATCAACTACCGCACGCTGAAGCCCGAGAAGGACGGACTCTTCTGCGAGAAGATCTTCGGTCCGACCAAGGACTGGGAGTGCTACTGCGGTAAGTACAAGCGCGTCCGCTACAAGGGCATCATCTGCGAGCGCTGCGGCGTCGAGGTGACGCGGGCGAAGGTCCGTCGCGAGCGCATGGGCCACATCGACCTGGCCGCGCCGGTCAGCCACATCTGGTTCTTCAAGGGCGTCCCGAGCCGCATCGGCTACATGCTGGACATCGCCCCGAAGGAGCTCGAGAAGGTCCTGTACTTCGCCGCCTCGATCGTCACCGAGGTCGACCAGGACGGCCGTGCCGGCGAGCTGGACCGCCTCCAGGACGAGGTCAACGCCGCGATCGAGCAGTTCGGCGTCGACAAGGAGGAGCGCCTGCTCGAGCTGGGCGAGCGCCTCGAGCGCCGCGTCGTGTGGCTCCGCGAGGGCGAGGCCCCCGGGCTCACCGACGAGGACGAGTACTGGATCGACGACCTCAAGCGCGACCGCACCAACGAGGACCCCGAGGCCCGTCGCGAGCTGACCGACGCCGACCGCAAGCAGGCCGAGTCGGATCTGCGCAAGGAGACCGACGTCGCGCTCAAGGACATCGAGCGCTACACGGAGGAGGCGATCGACCGCCTCACCCGCGCCTGGCTCACCTTCAAGGACCTCAAGCCGCGCCAGATCGAGTCGGACGAGCAGCTCTTCCGCGAGATGCGCGAGCGGTTCGGCTCGCCCTACGGCTTCGCCGACCTCTTCAAGGGCGGCATGGGCGCCGCGGCCATCCGCGAGCTCCTCAGCCAGATCGACCTCGACGCCGAGGCCGAGTCGCTGCGCGAGACGATCCAGACCTCGAAGGGCCAGCGCCAGGCGCGCGCCCTCAAGCGCCTGAAGGTGGCCTCCGCGTTCCGCCGCAGCACCAACCGGCCCGAGTGGATGGTGCTCGAGGCGATCCCGGTCATCCCGCCGGAGCTGCGCCCGATGGTGCAGCTCGACGGTGGCCGCTTCGCCACCAGCGACCTGAACGACCTCTACCGCCGCGTCATCAACCGCAACAACCGCCTCAAGCGGCTTCTCGACCTCGGCGCTCCCGAGATCATCGTGAACAACGAGAAGCGCATGCTGCAGGAGGCCGTCAACGCCCTGTTCGACAACGGCCGCCGCGGCCGCGCGGTGACGGGCCCCGGCAACCGCCCCCTCAAGTCCCTCTCGGACATGCTCAAGGGCAAGCAGGGCCGCTTCCGCCAGAACCTGCTCGGCAAGCGCGTGGACTACTCGGGCCGCTCGGTCATCGTGGCCGGGCCCGAGCTGCGCCTGCACCAGTGCGGGCTGCCGAAGCTGATGGCGCTCGAGCTCTTCAAGCCGTTCATCATGAGCCGGCTCGTCGAGCGCAAGCAGGTCCAGAACATCAAGGCGGCCAAGAAGCTGGTCGACGCGATGGTGCCCGAGGTCTGGGACGTGCTCGAGGAGGTCATCGGGGAGCACCCGGTGCTGCTCAACCGCGCGCCGACCCTCCACCGCCTCGGCATCCAGGCGTTCGAGCCGGTGCTGGTCGAGGGCAAGGCCATCCAGATCCACCCGCTCGTCTGCACGGCGTTCAACGCCGACTTCGACGGTGACCAGATGGCCGTGCACCTCCCCCTGTCGGTGGAGGCGCAGTCCGAGGCCCGCATCCTGATGCTCTCGGCCAACAACATCCTCTCGCCGGCGAACGGGCGCCCGATCACGGTGCCCTCGCAGGAGATGATCCTCGGCCTCTACTACCTGACCCACGGTCCGGTGCTGGACGTCCGCAAGAAGGGCGACGAGGGCGAGGGCTTCGAGAAGGAGCTCACCGACCTCTGGAACCCGGAGAGCCGCAAGTGGGAGCTCCCGAAGGGCCACGAGGGCAAGTCCGACGGCATGGACTGGTCGAACAAGCCGTTCGACGTCCTGAAGCTCACGCCGCCGCGCGCCTTCCGCACGCCCGAGAGCGTCATCAACGCGCTCGAGCAGCGGGCCGTCGCGATCCACGACATCATCGAGCTGCGCCACTCGGAGGACGGCTCGCGCCGCATCACGACCCCCGGCCGCGTCGTCTTCAACCACGAGGTCCGCGAGGCCCTCGAGTACGTGGTCGGCCCGGAGGAGCTCGTCGCGGTCCCGTTCCCGGAGCTGCACAAGACGCTCACCAAGCGGCAGACCGCCGACTTCATCGAGGACCTCGTGAACCTCTACGGGGCCACCGCGGTGTCGATGGTGCTCGACGCGTTCAAGGAGCTCGGCTTCCGCCACGCGACCGACTCGGGGCTGACGGTGTCGAAGAACGACATCGTCGTGCCGCCGACCAAGGGCGCGATCATCGCGAAGTACGACGAGAAGGTGGACGAGGTCGAGGGCTTCTTCGGGCTCGGCGAGATGAGCCCCGAGGAGCGCCACGAGGAGGTCATCAAGCTCTGGGAGCAGGCCACCGACGAGGTCGCCGAGGCCATGCAGCGGCACCTCTACCGGATGAACCCGATCTACATGATGGCCCACAGCGGCGCGCGTGGCTCCTTCAAGCAGATCCGCCAGCTCGCCGGTATGCGTGGCTGCATGAACAACCCGAAGGGCGAGACGATCGAGCGCCCGATCAAGAGCAACTTCTTCGAGGGGCTCTCGGTCCTCGAGTACTTCATCTCCACCCACGGCGCCCGTAAGGGCCTCGCCGACACCGCCCTGAAGACCGCCGACTCCGGGTACCTCACCCGGCGCCTGGTGGACGTCTCGCAGGACGTCATCGTGCGCGAGCTCGACTGCGGCACCGCCGTGGGCATCGAGGTCCCGGTCTTCCGTGACGACAACGTCCTCAACCCGAGCCTCCCCGGGCGGGTCCTCCTCGGCCCGATCGTCGACCGCATCACCGGCGAGGTCATCCTCGACCTGCGGCCGGAGCTGGCGGCCGACGACGACGTCGCGGCCGACGCGCGCCGGGGTCAGCTGATCTCGACGCTCGACGGCCAGCGGATCAACCGCGAGCTGCGGGCCGCCGACGGCACGCCGCGCGACGCGGTCGTCTCGGTGCGCTCGCCCGTGAAGTGCCGCAGCGAGGTGGGCATCTGCGCACGCTGCTACGGCCGCAACCCCGCCTCGGGCAAGCTGACCGAGCCGGGCGACGCGGTGGGCATCATCGCGGCGCAGTCCATCGGCGAGCCGGGCACGCAGCTCACCATGCGCACGTTCCACACCGGCGGTGTGGCCGGCGCCGACATCACGCACGGCCTGCCGCGCGTCGTCGAGCTGTTCGAGGCCCGCAAGCCGAAGGCCCAGGCGCACATCGCGCCGGTGGACGGATGGATCCGGATCACCGACGACGAGACGCGCCCGGGGTCGGCCCACCTGACGGTGGTCGAGCCCGAGTACGTCGAGATGGACGACGCGGGCACGGGCGCGACCCGGGCGCCGGTGCGCGAGCACCCGTTCCCGGTCATGCGGCGCACGCAGATCACGGTGAGCGACGGCCAGTGGGTCGAGGCCGGCGATCTGCTGTCCAGCGGCTCGGCCTTCCCGGCCGACATCCTCGGCTCCAAGCCGGGCGTGGCGATCGGCGTCCAGGGCACCATCACCGCCGTCAAGGCCGAGGGCAAGGACTGGCTGCGGGTGGACGTCGAGACCGAGGCGGGCATCTCGCCGCGGTGGCTGCGGCTGCCGGCGGACCGCCCGCGCCCGGTCATCGAGAAGGGCATGCCGGTCGTCACGGGCCAGCGCTTCTACACCCAGGAGGGCACCCGCGACCGCTCCACCAAGACCGAGCTCTACCTCGTGAGCGAGGTGCAGAACGTGTACCGCTCGCAGGGCGTGGACATCAACGACAAGCACATCGAGCTGATCGTGCGTCAGATGCTCCGCAAGGTCCGCGTGGACGACCCGGGCGGCACGCACTTCCTGCACGGCCAGATGGTCGACAAGCCGGTGCTCTACCGGGAGAACACCCGGGCCTCCGAGCGCATCCGCGAGCAGCTGCTCGAGAAGCGCGAGAGCGGCGAGTTCACCGGCGAGGACAGCGAGATCACCCGCGCGGTGGGTGGGGTGCAGGCGATCGTCGAGCCCCTCATCCTCGGCATCACCAAGGCCTCGCTGGCCACCGAGTCGTTCCTGTCGGCGGCCTCCTTCCAGGAGACCACGAAGGTCCTCACCGACGCGGCGCTCGAGGGCAAGGTCGACCGCCTGCGCGGTCTCAAGGAGAACGTGATCATCGGGAAGCTCATCCCGGCGGCCACCGGGCCTCAAGCGCTACCGGCAGCTCGAGATCGAGGCGGTCCGGCGCGCGCCGGCGCTGCTCGAGTTCGACCTCGACGAGCCGTTCTCCGACGCCGACGACGACGCCCTGCTGGGCCTCGGCGACGGCGACGGGCAGACGTACTCCTTCGGGCCGGAGATCGACACCGAGGAGTAGCCCGCACCACGCGGTTCCGCACGACCGTCAGGGCCGGCAGATGCCGGCCCTGACGCGTTTGCGGGCCCGGACGCCGCGACCCGGGCATGATCGTGCCGAGCGCGGCCGCGAGGGCGGCGCCGCCCGCCCGAGGAGGGATGCAGCGTGGGCCTCACCCGGTACTACACCGCGACCACACTGGACGGCTTCATCGCCGACGCCGACGACTCGCTCGAGTGGCTGCTCACCCGCCGGCACGACCAGGACGGGTTCCTCGGCTACGCGGCCTTCATCGCCGACGTGGGCGCCATGGCGATGGGGGCGACGACCTACGAGTGGATCCTCGACCACGAGTTCGGCGGCAAGGACCGCGCCGACTGGGTCTGGCCGTACGAGATCCCGTGCTGGGTGCTCACCCACCGCACCCCGGACCTCGTCCCGGGCGCCCCGGTCACCATCACCAGCGGTGACGTCGCCCCGGTCCACGCGCAGATGACCCACGCCGCGGCAGGGCGCGACCTGTGGGTCGTCGGAGGAGGGGACCTGGCCGGCCAGTTCGCCGACGCCGGGCTCCTCGACGAGGTCATCGTCACCATCGCCCCGGTCACCCTCGGCGCCGGCGCCCCCCTGCTGCCGCGGCACATCGAGCTCAGCCTGGAGGAGGTGGGGCGCAACGGCGAGTTCGCCTGCGCCCGCTACGCGGTGGTGCGGGAGGTCTGAGCGCCGCCCGGGGCGCACTAGTCCCCCGAGGGGGCGCGCCCCGGGGCGATCCCCCCGGTCGACGATTCCGGGCGGACACGCCGGTGTCTACGGTCGGCCGATGTCCATCACCCCCCGCCCCGCCCGCCTCCGACCGCGCCTCGTCCCGGGTCCCCCGCGCCTCCTGCGGCTGTCGCCGCTCTCGCGGATCGTCCTGATCTCGCTCGTCTTCCTCCTCACGGCGACGTTCGCCGGCGGGGCGCGGGCCGCGGAGGCCCCCGATCTCACCGGCACCTGGAACTGCTGCGGCGCGGGCGGGGCGGCGGCCCAGGACTTCGTGATCACCTCGGGACGGGGCGGGCTCGCCGGCAGGGGCGAGCTCCCCGGCGGCCAGGTCTTCTCGGCGATCAGCGGCAGTGTCAGCGGTGATGCGGTCACGATCGTGACGACCTACAACTCCTTCTCCCCCGGGTACGTGGCGACGTTCGTCGGCACGCTCTCGCCCGACCAGGGGACGATCACGGGAACCTGGACCAGCAACATCGGCCAGGCCGGCGCCTGGACCGCCACCCGGAGCGTCGAGGGCGTCGCGCTCTCCGGCACGGTCACTCAGGAGGACTGCGACGCGGAGGCCTGCCGGCGCGAGCCGTTGGCGGGCGTCAAGGTCGCCGCCACGGGCGGTCCGGGCGGTGCCGGACGCGCGACGACGGCCGCCGACGGTTCCTACTCGATGCGCGTGAGGAAGGGCACCTGGACCGTCACCCCCTCGCTGCGCGGCCACACGTTCACCCCGGCCTCGCGCCGGGTGAAGGTGACCGCCGACCGCACGGGACTCGACTTCGCCACCTGTTCCCGGGGCGCCACGGGCAACGGCATCCAGCAGGCCCAGCAGAAGGCGGTCGTCTGCGACCCCGACGGCATCGACTGGGTGATGCCCGCCCGTCTGGACGATCAGGTGTCGAAGTGGGGCGCCGGCTCCGACAACGTGCCCCTGCCGCGGAGCGTCGTCCACCCCAAGAGCTGGCGGCTGAACCTCTTCCTGACCCTCAAGGGCACCCGCCTGAAGCAGTGCGCCTCCGGCGACCGGTGGCGCTGGACGGTCACCCCTCCGGCGGGAGCCCGCGTCATCACCCGGTCGCCGATCGTCGGGTGCACGCCGCACATCGACGTCTCCGCGCTGGGGACCTACCGCGTGCGCGCGGAGAACCAGAAGGACGACCAGAAGGTGCCCGCGGCCGGTCCGGCGCGCGTCGTGGCCGAGGACCTGCTGATCGTGGGCATCGGCGACTCGAACGGCTCCGGCGAGGGGAACCCGGCCTTCCAGGTGCGGCGATGCGCGCGCGGCGTGACCTCCTACCAGTTCCAGGTGGCGGAGTTCATCGAGCACCAGGACGACCACTCCAGCGTCACGTTCGTCTTCGCCGCCTGCTCCGGCGCGAGCATCGCGCACCTCACGAGGATCCCCTACCGCGGCACCGTCCCGAACGAGCGGAGCCCATTGCCACCGCAGCTCGATCAGGTCGCCGAGGCCATCGCGGGCCAGCGCGGGGTTCCCGGCCAGCCGGCCAGCTCACGCGAGGTCGATGCCACGCTCGTCTCGATCGGCGTGAACGACCTGTCGTTCGGCCCGGTGCTCGAGACCTGCGTCAAGTTCGGCATCGCCGACCTCGCCGGGAGGCTGCTGACGAACGGCGAGGTGCCACTCACGAACTGCGCGGACGCCCGCATCAGAGCCCGCTTCGATGCGGGCAACGGCGTCTACGATTTCGACTTCCCGAGCCTTCGCGGGGCGTCCCTGAGAAGTGTGGTCGGAGGTTTCCAGGCGGCCCTGCCGAGCCGGTACGGCGAGCTCGGGCCCGCCCTGCGGAGGAGCCCGACCGCGGCCGGGATCGCCGGCTTGGGCGTGCGGAAGATGAGCAGGGTGTTCTTCACCCAGTACCCCGAGTTCTCGGGCAACGACGCCGGAGGGATCTGCGACACGATCGGGACGGCATCGGCCGCCAAGTGGCGCCCGGAGACGTGGCAGTGGCTGCGTGACCAGTCGGCTGCGCTGAATGAGAACGTCCGCCGTGGGGCGACCTCGATCGGAGCCTCCACGGTGATCATCCCGGCCGAACTCTGGGCGACCCACGGTTACTGCGCCACCGACTCCTGGTTCGTGCCCGTCCTGAGCGCGGTGGGCAAGGGCGATCCGACCGGGCCCTTCCATCCCAACGCGACGGGCCACACCCTGACCGCGGGCTTCAACGCCCGGGCCGTGTGCCGCGCGCTCCGGGGCCGGGCCGACTGCCGCGCCGATGGCGACCAGCGCCCGGGTCCCTCGCTACCGATCCCCTGAGTCCACCGGCGCCGGGGGCGGCTCAGCCTCCGGCGCCGTCCTAGCCGGGGAAGCGGACGTGCAGGTGGTCGTCGTGCGCCGGCCACCGCATCACGGTGCCCGACGGGCCGTGCAGGTCGAGGTTCGGGCCGATCAGGACCAACGTCGCGCCCCGTGAGACGAGGCGGTCGACCAGCGCCTGCGTGAGCGCGCGGTCGTAGGTGGAGGGATCGACGGAGGCCCGGGCGCCGTCGCGGCGCACCAGGCGGATGTCCACATCGAGCCCGTTCTGGTGCGACTGGTGCCCGACGACCGGCCCGTGGAAGGCGCCGCCGGATTCCCGGGAGAGGTCGCCGATGCCCAGCGGCGGCTGCGTGGGGTGGGTCCTCGCCCACCACCTGCCGAGGTCGATGACCTCGCGGACCAGACGGGCCGTGCCCCAGGTGCGGTCGGCGCCGCCCGGGGGCTGCTGGGTGGCCGGGTTGTAGGTGTAGTAGCCGACGCCGCTCGCCGGCAGCCGGACACCGTTCACGAGGCTCCCGGCGTTGGGCGTGCCGACCGCCCGGCTGTCGCGCCACTCCACGGGCGGTGCCTTCGGAGCGGGCGGCTTCTCGGAGGCGGGCTGGTCGGGGACGATCTCGGCGACGGGCGGCACGGGTGCCGGCTCGAGGATCGGCGACACCGGCGACGCGATGGCGGCCTGCGCCAGGGCGGGCCCGCCGCCCTCCATCGCCGCCAGGGGGATGAGCGCGGCGACCAGCGCGAGCAGCGTCACCCAGAGCCACGGGCGGTGGGCGCCCGCGCGCTGCCGGGGGCGGCCCTGCACCGACGCGGCGCACGCGGCGCAGCAGTGCAGCGCCTCGCGACGGTGATGGCGCGATGCGGACATGTGGCGACCGTACACCGAAAACGCGCGTTCCCCCTGCAATATGCGTTGTAGACACACCCGCCGCGCCTGCGCGCGGAGCGCCCGGGTCAGCGACTACCCTGTGGTCGTGTTCCCCGGACTCATCGCCCGGCCCCTGCGGGCGTCGCTGATCCTGCTGCTGCTCGTGGCCGTGGGCGCGGGCTTCTGGATCTGGAACAGGGCGGGCTCGAGCACGCCGGCCGACGCCGACGCCGCCGTGAGGGAGTTCCGCGCCACCGGCGCCGGTGGCGCGGGCCCCCGCCCCGGCGTCCCGCGCGCGGGCGTGTACCGCTTCCGCCAGAGCGGATCCGAGAGCGGCGGGGTCGGCCCGGTCGATCTCACCCGCGACGCTGCCCGGGTTCGCGATCTACACCGTGACACCGGCGCCCGGCGGCTACCGGGAGGAGCTCCGCGTCAGCGAGGAGCACGTCGAGGCCTCCCTGCTGCGCGTCACCAGGGCCGGCACGAAGCGGATCTCGACGCGGACCAAGGTCACGTTCCTCGGCGTGGGGCGCGACGACCGGCGCGAGCTGCGCCCGGCGCCGGTGCGCTTCCCGGCCCGCCTGAGGGCGGGGGCCACCTGGAGGGACACGTACGTCGCCGGCAGCCTCCCGGTCAGCGTGCGCAGCCGGGTCCTGCGCGCGGACGCGGTCGAGGTGGAGGGCCGAAGCCTGCCGGTCATGGTCGTGCGCTCGATCACCGACACCGGCGGCACCCACCCGGGACGCCGCACCGACACCGTCTGGTGGTCGGTCGGCCGCGCCCTTCCCCTGCGCTGGAGCATCGACACCGAGATCCGCGGCATCGCGAAGCTGCGCACCCGCGCCGAGCTGACACTGGAGAGCCTCGCCCCCCGCGTCTGAGCCCCCGGGGGCACCCCTGGAGCGGCCCCGTCCCGCGTGCTACCTTTCCCGAGCCGCTCGCCCGGCAATGTCCTGTTGCGCTCGAAAAAAGGCCGACGTGCCCACGATCAATCAGCTGGTCCGCAAGGGCCGACGCCCCAAGTTCTCTCGCGTGACGACCCCGGCCCTCAAGGGGCGCTCCGCAGAAGCGTGGGGTGTGCACCCGCGTCTACACCACCACCCCGAAGAAGCCGAACTCGGCTCTGCGCAAGGTGGCGCGTGTGCGGCTCACCAACGGCATGGAGATCTCCTCCTACATCCCCGGTGAGGGCCACAACCTCCAGGAGCACTCGGTGGTCCTGGTCCGCGGGGGCCGCGTCCGCGACCTCCCGGGTGTGCGCTACAAGGTGATCCGCGCCGCGCTCGACGCCGCCGGTGTCTCCGATCGTCGCAAGGGCCGGTCGAAGTACGGCGCGAAGAAGCCGAAGTAATGCCACGTCGCGCAGTCATCACACGTCGTCCGCTCGACCCGGACCCCGTCTACAACAGCCCGCTGGTCACGCAGCTCGTGAACAAGGTGCTCAAGGACGGCAAGAAGTCGACCTCCGAGGGTGTCGTCTACGGGGCGCTCGAGCGCATCCGCGACCGCACCGGCCGCGACCCCGTCGCCGTCATGGAGGAAGCGGTCCGCAACGTCACGCCGGCCCTCGAGGTCAAGTCCCGCCGCGTCGGTGGCGCGACCTACCAGGTCCCGATCGAGGTCGCTCCGCGCCGCGGTCGCACGCTGGCGATCCGCTGGCTCGTGCGATTCGCCCGTGAGCGGCGCGAGAAGCAGATGAGCGAGCGGCTCGCCAACGAGCTCCTGGACGCGCTCGGGTCGCAGGGGGGCGCCTTCAAGCGGAAGGACGACCTCTACCGCATGGCCCAGGCCAACAAGGCGTTCGCGCACTACCGCTGGTAAGCACGCCCCGCCGCCGATCGGCGCGGGCTGGGTGGATGAAGATGATTTCCGCGTCTGGCCGCTACCGGCCGGCGCCGTGACTGACGAGGTGATTCTTCGTGACGACGACGGCCAAGAAGGTCTCCCTCGAGAAGACCCGGAACATCGGGATCATGGCGCACATCGACGCCGGGAAGACGACCACCACCGAGCGGATCCTCTACTACACGGGGCGTACGCACCGCATCGGTGAGGTGCACGACGGCGCGGCCACGATGGACTGGATGGCGCAGGAGCAGGAGCGCGGCATCACCATCACCTCCGCCGCCACCACCTGCTTCTGGCGCGACCACCGCATCAACATCATCGACACGCCGGGCCACGTGGACTTCACGATCGAGGTCGAGCGCAGCCTGCGCGTCCTCGACGGCGCCGTCGCCGTGTTCGACTCGGTGGCCGGGGTCGAGCCCCAGAGCGAGACCGTCTGGCGCCAGGCCGACCGCTACGGCGTGCCGCGCATCGCCTACGTGAACAAGATGGACCGGCTCGGCGCCGACTTCGACGCCGCCGTCCAGACGATGATCGACCGCCTCGGGGCCAACGCGATCCCGATCCAGCTGCCGATCGGCGCCGAGGCCGAGTTCAGCGGGATCATCGACCTCATCACGATGAAGGCGACGATCTACAAGGACGACCTCGGCACCGACATCGACGTCATCGACATCCCGGCCGAGCTGGCCGACGAGGCCGCCGCCGCCCGCGAGCACCTGCTCGAGGCCGTCGCCGACCAGGACGACGAGCTGGCCGAGGCCTACCTCGAGGGCAAGGAGATCGAGCCCGAGCGCCTCACCGCCGCGATCCGCGCCGCCGTGCTCGCGATCTCGATCACCCCGGTGCTCTGCGGCTCCTCCTTCAAGAACAAGGGCGTCCAGCCCCTGCTCGACGCGGTCATCGACCTGCTCCCGTCGCCCCTCGACGTGCTGCCCGCCGTGGGCGTCATCCCGGGCACCGACGAGGAGGTCACCCGCGAGGCCGACCCGGCCGCCCCCTTCGCCGCGCTCGCCTTCAAGGTGATGAGCGACCCGTTCGTCGGCCGCCTCACCTACCTGCGCGTCTACTCGGGCTCGATCGGCACCGGCTCGAACATCATCAACGCGACCAAGGACCGCAAGGAGCGGCTCGGTCGCCTCCTGATGATGCACGCCAACCACCGCGAGGACGTGGACGGCGTCTCGGCCGGCGACATCGTCGCGGCCGTGGGCCTGAAGTCGACGACCACCGGCGACACGCTGACCGACAACGCGGACCCGGTGATCCTCGAGCGGATGACCTTCCCCGAGCCGGTCATCGAGATCGCGATCGAGCCGAAGACCAAGCAGGACCAGGAGAAGCTGGCGACGGCGCTCCAGCGCCTGTCCGACGAGGACCCGACCTTCCGCGTCCACACCGACGAGGAGACGGCCCAGACCCTGATCGCCGGCATGGGCGAGCTCCACCTCGAGATCATCGTGGACCGTCTGATGCGCGAGTTCGGCGTCGACGCCAACGTCGGCCAGCCGCAGGTCGCCTACCGCGAGACGATCCGCAAGGCCGTCCAGAAGGTCGAGGGCCGCTTCGTCCGCCAGACCGGTGGCCGCGGCCAGTTCGGCCACGTCTACCTGTCGGTCGAGCCCAACGAGGCCGGCGCCGGCTACCTCTTCGAGAGCAAGATCGTCGGTGGCTCCATCCCCAAGGAGTACATCCCGGCGGTCGACGCGGGCGTCAAGGAGGCCCTCGAGGGCGGCGTGATCGCCGGCTACCCGATGGTGGACGTCAAGGTCCAGCTCGTGGACGGTTCGTACCACGAGGTGGACTCCTCGGAGATCGCCTTCAAGATCGCCGGATCGATGGCGGTCAAGGAGGCGGTGCGGCGCGCGTCGCCGTGCCTGCTCGAGCCGATGATGGCCGTCGAGGTCGTGGTGCCGAAGGAGTTCGTCGGGACGGTCGTCGGCGACCTCACCTCCCGCCGCGGGCGCATCGGCGGCATGGACTCGCGCGGGCCGACGGCCGAGGTCGTCAACGCCCAGGTGCCCGCTGTCGCAGATGTTCGGCTACGCCACCTCGGTGCGCTCGGCCACCCAGGGCCGCGCGACCTTCACGATGCAGTTCCACTCCTACCAGGAAGTGCCGAACTCCATCGCCGAGGAGATCCGCAAGAAGACCGGGGCCGGCGACAACTAGTCGCGGGAGAGCGGGACCCCCGGGCCGGCGAGCGCGCCCGGGGGCGGCTGGCTCGGCGGGGGCAGGGAGCCGAGCTCGCACTTCAGGCCCACCCGCAGCGCGTAGTCGGACCAGCGGTCGGCGACGTCGCCGAAGCCCAGGTCGGGCGAGAGCCTGTCCAGCTGCCGCAGCAGCGAGACGTGGTAGCAGTGGTAGCCCTCGTCGGCGAGGTACGACTTCCACGGCCGGCCCGGCGTGAGCAGGCCGTAGAGGCTCCAGGTCCCGGTGTCGTGCGTGGGCAGGTAGCGCACCAGCGTCTTCTCGCCGGTCCTCATCAGATCGAGGGCGAGATCGCCGGCCTCCTGCGAGCCGGCCGCGGGCGGGCGGTTGCGGCCATCATTGGGGCCGCTCGCGCGGCCGAGCGGCCGCGAGCGCAGCAGGGGGGCCGTGGCGTGGAGGTTCAGCAGGGTGACCATGAACCCGTTCAGGGCGGCGCCCTTCCAGGGATTGGCCCCCGGGTAGGCGCGCTCGACGTACCAGGGCATGACCGGTACGCCGGCCGGCTCGGCCACCTGGCTCACGACGCCGCCCTGTGACACCGGGACGGTGAACGAGGCCAGGGCGCCGCGCGCGGCCTCGGCGAAGCGCTGGTCGCCGGTGCGGTGGTAGGCGCGCGCCATCAGCTGCGCCAGGCGGCCCTGCGCCATCCCGGACGCTCCGGGGCGGATCACGCCCGGATGGTCGGGGACGTCGTAGTACTCCCACAGCAGGAAGCGCGTGCGCCCCGCGTTGCGCTGCACGCCGAGCGGCAGGAGCGCCGTGGCCAGCGCCTCGGGCGAGACGTGCGCGTTGAGGTCCTGCCAGCGCCCGGCGGTCGCGACCGGGTTGATCGCGAAGCCGCGACCGCCCCAGTAGGTGGCGAGGATCCCGTCCGGCAGCCGCGCGATGACGCGGCTGCTCGGAGCGCCGCGCCCGCGCGCGAACCACCAGGCGTTGACGCGGAGCGTCAGGGCGGCCGTCGCCCGCCGGCCGGCCGGCTGGCGCAGCGTCATCATCCTCGCGCCCAGGCGCAGGACGTAGTCGATGTCGCGACGCGCCAGCGATCCCCTCGGCGTGCCGGCGCGCGCCTGGACGAGCAGGGTCCGCGCGGCGGCGACGTCGCCGGGGAACGCGGCGGGCGCGATGATGAACCCGGGGCGCGCCGCGGACGCCGGGCCCGGCGAGGCGCGAGCGCGGCGACCACGACGGCGCCCGCGAGGGCGGTGCGCAGCGCCCCTCACGCGAGGCTCCGCGGCGAGGTGCTCGGCCGGGTGGAGCGCGGGCCGTCCGGTGGTGCGGCTGATCTGGGCGCGGCACGAGGTGCCCGCGGCGACGGCGAGCGACGCCGACCGGACGGCGGGGGCGAGTCGGTCCTCGGCGATTCTGCGCGACATGTCACCGGTGACGGTAACCGAAGGCGCCCGCCATGCCGCAGCATCCGGCCCCGGAGTCGCGCAGCGCTGAGTCCCGGGATGCCGCGCGAGGGCAGACGCGCCCTCGCGCTCCGCCGCCGAGCGCCCGCGCGTGGCAGTGCTCGTGCACGACCGCCTCGGCGGCGTCCTCGCGGAGCGCCGGCGGCCCGAGGTCGAGCACGGCGCGCTCGAAGGTCGACCGCGGCGTCGGCCACCCACCGTGCCCGGGGGTCGTCCGGGACGAGCCGTGGAAGGTCGTCGACCAGCATCGACCAGCAGGAGGGCTCCAGTACGACGATGGTCCGGCCCGCCACGGCGTGAGGTGCCAGGCGGTCGAGGGCGCGCACGGCGCGGGCCCGCGCGGCGCCCACCAGGCCCTGCGAGAGGAGGGGCCGCCCGCAGCAGCCCGGGTCGACGATGCGGACGCGCGCGCCGCAGGCGCCGAGCACGTCGAGCGCCGCCTCGCCGATGCCCGGATCGAGGTAGCGCGTGAACGTGTCGGCCATCAGCACGACATCCACCCCGTCGCCGCGCTGTCCGCCGCGCGCCGGACGCGTGCGGGCGGCCTCCCACTCGCGCACCGGGACGGGGATCCGCTCGCCGAGTGGCGCGCTCGGCCACCCGCGCCGCGAGGCGACGCGAGGCGCGGGGAACGCGCGACCCGGCGGCCAGCAGCTCGTGGGCGTGGCCGGCGAGCCGGTCGTGCGAGGGGGATGCCGCGCGCGCGGTGCCGGTGGGCGAGGGCCTCCACCTTGAGGCGGGCCATGTCGACCTGCGCGGGGCACTCGGACGCGCACGCCTTGCATCCCAGGCAGAGCTCGAGGGCCTCATGGAGGCCGTCATCGGCCAATCCGGCGGCGAGATGACCTTCGAGGGCGGCCCGCAGGATCGCCGCGCGGCCGCGCGTGGAGTGCCGCTCGTCGCCGAGAGCCTGGAAGCTCGGGCACATCGCGCCGGCGCGGGAGCGGCAGGCGCCGTTGCTGTTGCACGCCTCCGCGGCCCGCGCGAGCCCGCCCTCCTGCGCGAACGAGACCGCCGTGCGGTGGGCCCGCCGCGGCAGGGGAGGCGGCAAGGCGAAGGCCCTCGTCCATCGGCTCGGGGTCGGTCAGGACCCCGGGGTTGAGCACCCGCTCCGGGTCGAGGCGCGCGCTTCAGCTCGGCGAAGGCCGCGATGGTCGCCGGCGGGTACATCCGCGGCAGCAGCTCGCTGCGCAGGCGGCCGTCGCCGTGCTCGCCCGAGAGCGAGCCGCCGTTGGCGGCCACCAGGTCGGCGACCTCCTCGGCGATCCGCCGCACGGACGCCACCGCGCCGGGCAGGCGTAGGTCGACCAGGGGCCGGATGTGGAGGCACCCGACGCTGGCGTGGCCGTACCAGACGGCCGGGATCCCCTCCCGCGCGAGCACCGCGCGCACCGCGCGGGCGAACCCGGCGAGCCGGGCCGGCGGCACGGCCGGGTCCTCGATGAAGGGGAGCGGCCGCGGGTCGCCCGCGCCGCCCGCGCCGCCGGTCCGCAGGGCGCGGGCGATGCCCGAGCGGCGCACCGCCCACACCGCCGCCTGCTCGGCGGGGTCGGTCACGACGCGGGCGCCGGCGACCGCGTCGAGCCGGTCGCGCACGCCCTCGGGGTCCCCGCTGTGCTCCACCATCAGCAGCGCCTCGGCGTCGGCGGCGAAGCCCATCACGGCCCGGACCGCCGGTGGGCGGTTGGCGGGGTCGAGCAGGGAGCGGTCCATCAGCTCGATCGCCGACGGGCCGCGCCTCGAGGAGGCCGACGACCGCCTCGAGGGCGGCGTCCACCGAGGGGAAGGCGACGAGGGCGAGCCCGCGTGCGGCGGGCCGTTCCACCAGGCGCAGCTCGGCGCGGCGGGTCACGGCGAGCGTGCCCTCCGAGCCGCAGAGCAGGCGCGGCCAGTCGGGCGCCTCGCCGCCGAGCGCCTCGAGCGCGTAGCCCGAGACCCGGCGCACCAGATCCGGGCGGCCGCGCCAGGCGTCGGCCAGGTGGCGCGCGCCCTCCAGTGCGGCGGGCGCGGGCGCGCCGCGCCGCAGCGTGGCACGCGTCCCGTCGGCGAGGGTCACCTCCAGGGCGAGCACGTGGTCGGCCGTCAGCCCGTGCACCACCGAGCGGGCGCCGGCCGAGTTGTTGGCGATCATCCCGCCGAGGGTCGCCCGGCTCGCCGTCGCGACGTCGGGCCCGAACGCGAGCCCGTGCGCGCCGGCCGCCGCGGTTGAGGTCGTCGAGCACCACTCCCGGGCCGACGCGCGCGACCCGCGCGTCGGGGTCGATCTCGATCGGCCGCGAGCGCCGAGCAGTCGACCACCAGGCCGCGGCCGACGGCCTGGCCCGCCAGGCTGGTGCCCGGCGCCGCGCATCGTCAGGGGGACGCCGGTGCGCGCGGCAGGCGTCGATGGCGGCGTCGAGGTCGTCGGCGTCGTGCGCCCGCAGGGTCGCCAGGGGCCGCCGGCGGTAGATGCTCGCGTCGTGCGCGTAGAGCTCTCGCGAGGCCGGGTCGTCGCGCACCTCCCCGGCCGCGGAGCGGCGCAGCAGCGCGACCAGTTCGGACGACGTCCATCGAGCGGGATGGTACGGTCTCCAGGCACCGCTGCGACAGCTGTAGCAGAGGCTGCGGATGTGCCTTGCGGGCCGGGGGGTGTTTGCTAATCTACCCCGGCTCTACGGAGCGCCCGGTTTTTCTGCGCGCGGCCCTTGGGCCGCGCGTTTTGCGCCGGGGGGGCGTTTACGTCGATGAGCGCGGCCGAAAGCGGCCGCCACGCAGAGTGCTCAGAGGGAGCTATCGATGGCGAAAGAGAAGTTCGACAGGTCCAAGCCGCATGTGAACGTGGGCACGATCGGCCACGTCGACCATGGCAAGACGACCCTGACGGCCGCCATCACCAAGGTCCTGGCCGAGAAGAGCGGCGGCGACCGCGGTCGCCTTCGACGCCATCGACAAGGCTCCCGAGGAGCGCGAGCGCGGCATCACCATCGCCACCGCCCACGTCGAGTACGAGACCGAGAACCGGCACTACGCCCACGTCGACTGCCCGGGCCACGCCGACTACATCAAGAACATGATCACCGGCGCCGCGCAGATGGACGGCGCGATCCTCGTGGTCTCGGCCGCCGACGGCCCCATGCCCCAGACGCGTGAGCACATCCTGCTCGCCCGCCAGGTGGGCGTGCCGTCGATCGTCGTGTTCCTGAACAAGGCCGACATGGTCGACGACGAGGAGCTCCTCGAGCTCGTCGAGCTCGAGGTCCGCGAGCTGCTGTCGTACTACGAGTTCCCCGGCGACGACATCCCGATCATCAAGGGCTCCGCCCTGAACGCCCTCAACGGCGACCCCGCGGCGGCCGAGGGCATCCTCGAGCTGATGGCGGCGGTGGACGACTACATCCCCGTGCCCGAGCGCGCGGTGGACAAGCCGTTCCTGATGCCGGTCGAGGACGTCTTCACGATCACCGGCCGCGGCACCGTCGCCACCGGCCGCGTCGAGCGCGGCATCGTCAAGGTCGGCGAGACGGTCGAGATCATCGGCATGGCCGACAAGATCGAGAGCACGGTCTGCACCGGCGTCGAGATGTTCCGCAAGCTGCTCGACGAGGGTCGCGCCGGCGACAACGTCGGCCTGCTCCTGCGCGGCGTCAAGCGCGAGGACATCCAGCGCGGGCAGGTCATCGCCGCTCCGAAGTCGATCACGCCGCACACCAAGTTCAAGGCCCAGGTCTACGTCCTCTCCAAGGACGAGGGCGGCCGTCACACGCCGTTCTTCCAGGGCTACCGCCCGCAGTTCTACTTCCGCACGACCGACGTGACCGGCGTCGTCACCCTCCAGGAGGGTGTCGAGATGGTCATGCCGGGCGACAACGCCACCATGGACGTCGAGCTGATCCAGCCGATCGCCATGGAGGAGGGCCTCCGCTTCGCCATTCGCGAGGGTGGCCGTACCGTCGGCGCCGGAGTGGTCGAGAGCATCACCGAGTAGCAGGGTTCGTCCCCGACCCCGTCGTCTCCATCACCGGAGGCGGCGGGGTTTTCTTTCCCGACGCAAAGGCGCTTCACGAGTGCAGCAGAACAAGATCAGGATTCGCCTCAAGGCCTACGATCACGAGCTGATCGACAAGAGCGCGGCGTCCATCGTGGAGACGGCCCAGCGCAGCGGGGCGACCATCTCCGGGCCCGGTCCCGCTGCCGACGGAGCGCAACGTGTACTGCGTGATCCGCGGTCCCTTCAAGGACAAGGACTCGCGGGAGCACTTCGAGATCCGCACCCACAAGCGTCTCATCGACATCTACTCGCCGACGCCCAAGACGGTCGACTCGCTCATGCGCCTCGACCTGCCGGCCGGCGTCGACATCGAGATCAAGGCGTAGACGCGCGATGCCCGCGATCATCGGACGCAAGGTCGGCATGACCCAGATCTTCGGCGAGGACGGCGCGCGCGTGCCCCTCACCGTGATCGAGGCCGGCCCCTGCCACGTCACCCAGGTCAAGACGATGGAGCACGACGGCTACGACGCCGTGCAGCTCGGCTTCGGCGCGATCAAGCCCAAGGGCCTGAGCAAGCCGGAGCTCGGCCACCTGAAGAAGGCCGGCGCCCCGCCGATCCGCCACCTGCGTCGAGTTCTCGCCCGAGGAGCTCGGGGCTGGACGTCGAGGTCGGCGACGTCGTCACCGTGGAGCCCTTCGAGCCCGGCCAGATGGTCCGGGTCACCGGCACCTCCAAGGGCAAGGGCTACGCCGGCACGATCAAGCGCCACAACTTCAAGCGCGGACCCGTGAGCCACGGCTCGCACAACGTCCGCGCGCCGGGCTCCATCGGCGCCGCCGCGTACCCCGCCCGCGTCTTCAAGGGCATGCGGATGAGCGGCCACATGGGCGCCCGCACGGTCACCCAGCGCGGCCTCCAGATCGTGGACCGCGATCCCGACCGGAACCTGCTGCTCGTCCGCGGCGCGGTCCCCGGCGGAGTCAACGGCATCGTGATCGTGAGGCCCGAGTAGTGACCACCCTCCCCGTTCTCGACGCCGAGGGCCTCGCGGTCGGCAGTGCCGCGCTGGCGCCCGCGATCGCCGAGCAGCCGATCAAGCAGCACCTCATCCACGAGACCGTGATCGCCGAGCTCGCCGCCCGCCGCGCGGGCACCCACTCGCACGCGGACGCGCGGTCAAGGTGCGCGGCGGTGGCGCCAAGCCGTGGCGCCAGAAGGGCACCGGCCGCGCCCGTGCGGGCTCGTCGCGCGTCGCCGCATCTGGACCGGCGGTGGCATCGTCTTCGGCCCCACGCCGCGCTCGCTACGGCGGCAAGGTCAACCGCAAGGTCCGCCAGCAGGCGTTCCGCGCGGCCCTGCGGGCACACGTCGAGCGCGGCTCGGCCGCGCTCATGGACGCGACCGGCTGGGACGCCCCCTCCACCAAGCGCGGCCTCGAGTACCTGCGCCAGGCCCCTGAGGGCATCGCGGCCCGTCCGCTGCTCGTGGTCGTCGAGGACGTGCACTCGGTCGAGGCGCGCTCGTTGCGCAACATCGAGGGCGTCTACATCCTCGCCGGCGCCGAGCTCGAGACGGTCGACGTCGTCGCCGCCCGCTCGATCCTGGTCGAGCGCTCCGTCTGGGAGCGCATCACGCGCGGCGAGCTCGAGGTCGAGGCCGTCTCGCCCAAGCCCACGCCGAAGCCCGCCGCCGCCGAAGTCGGCTCCGCCCGCACCGGCCAACGCCGTCGCGGACCTGGAGGAGGCTCCGGCCAAGCCGAAGCGCTCCCGCGCCAAGAAGGCCGCCCCGGCCGCCGAGGCCGAGGCCGAGGCCGTCGAGACCGTCGCCGCCGAGGCCGAGGTCGCCGACGAGGCGCCCGTGGCCGAGGACGCGGCGCCCGCCGCCGAGGCCGAGGAGACCGCCGCCGCGGAGGCCGACGCGAGACCCCGAGCGCCGAGGCCGCCGACGAGACCACCGCCGGACGAGGACGAGAAGTCGTGACCGCGCTCCGTGACGACATCCGCCGCGTCATCGTGCCGCCCGGTGATCTCCGAGAAGAGCTTCCAGCTCGTCCAGGCGCACAACCAGTACACCTTCCGCGTGCTCGACGGCGCGCACAAGACCGAGATCCGCCAGGCCGTCGAGGACCTCTTCGACGTCACGGTGACCGACGTGCGGACCGTCGCGGTCAAGAGCAAGCCCAAGCGGCGCGGCGCCATCGCGCGGCCGCCGCCCGGGCTGGAAGAAGGCCATCGTCGAGCTGAAGCCCGGCGACAAGATCGAGCTCTTCGAGGGGGCCTGCATGGGCATCAGGAAGTACAAGCCCACCTCGCCGAGCCGGCGCTTCATGACCGGCTCGGACTTCGAGGAGGTCACCAAGACCGAGCCCGAGAAGTCGCTGCTCGACAAGATCAGCAAGACCGGCGGGCGCAACAACAACGGCCGCGTCACCAGCCGTCACATCGGCGGCGGGCCACAAGCGCCGCTACCGGATCATCGACTTCAAGCGCCGCAAGGACGACATCCCGGCCCGCGTGGCCGCGGTCGAGTACGACCCGAACCGGTCGGCCCGCATCGCGCTGCTCCACTACGCCGACGGCGAGAAGCGCTACATCCTCGCGCCGCTGCGCCTGCGCGTGGGCGACACGGTGATGAGCGGCCCGAAGGCCGACATCAAGCCGGGCAACTCGCTCGCGCTGCGCGACATCCCGACCGGCACGATCGTCCACAACATCGAGCTGCAGATCGGCCGCGGCGGGCAGCTCTGCCGCTCCGCCGGCACCGGCGCGCAGCTGATGGCGAAGGAGGGCGAGTACGGCACCGTCCGCCTGCCCTCCACCGAGATGCGCCTCGTGCACCTCGACTGCCGCGCGACCATCGGTCAGATCGGCAACGTCACGCACGAGAACATCACGATCGGCAAGGCCGGCCGCAGCCGCTGGAAGGGCAAGCGCCCGAAGGTTCGCGGCTCCGCCATGAACCCGGTCGACCACCCGCACGGCGGCGGCGAGGGCAAGAGCAACTCGGGTCGCCACCCGGTGACGCCGTGGGGCAAGCCGACCAACGGCTACCGCACGCGCACCAAGGGCAAGCCCAGCAGCAAGTACATCGTTCGCGGCCGCAAGCGCGGCAAGCACACGGAAGGCCGGTAGCAGCAGATGGGTCGCAGTCTGAAGAAGGGGCCGTTCGTCGACGACCGCCTGATGAAGCGGATCGAGGACATGAACACCGCCAACGAGAAGCGCATCGTCCGGACCTGGTCGCGCTCGTCGACGATCTTCCCGGAGATGGTCGGCCACACCATCGCGATCCACGACGGCCGCAAGCACGTGCCGGTCTTCATCAGCGAGAGCATGGTCGGGCCACAAGCTCGGCGAGTTCGCGCCGACGCGCACCTATCGGGGCCACGGCGGCTCCGACCGGACCTCGACGATGCGCCGATGAGCACCGACGCACCCGAGACCCCGCAGGTCGTCGAGGCGACAGCGCGAAGTACGTGCGCACGCTCGGCCCGCAAGGGCCGGCTGGTCGCCGACCTCGTGCGCGGCAAGTCGCGTCGCCGACGCGCAGGCGATCCTCGCCTTCAGCACCCGCGCGGCCGCCGTGCCGGTGCGCAAGGTGCTCGCAGTCGGCCGTCGCGAACGCGGACCACAACCACGGCCTCGACCCGCGCGAGCTGCGCCTGGTCAAGGTCACGGTGGACGAGGGCCCGACGATCAAGCGCTTCCGGCCGCGCGCCCAGGGCCGCGCGACCTCGATCATGAAGCGCACGTGCCACATCACCATCGGCCTCGCCGAGACGGGACGCTAGGACACATGGGACAGAAGATCAACCCCACGGGCTTCCGCCTCGGCGTCCTGAACGGGTGGCGGAGCAACTGGTTCACGGAGCGCGACTTCGCGAAGTACCTCGACGAGGACCGCGTCGTCCGCAACCACATCACGCGCAAGCTGAGCCACGCCGGCCTGTCGTCGATCCACCTCAAGAAGGACCAGACCAAGCTCACCGTCGACATCTTCACGGCCCGTCCCGGGCATCGTGATCGGCAAGAGCGGGTCCGAGGTCGACGCGCTGCGCCGCGAGCTGAACCGGCTCACCGGCAAGCAGATCCAGGTGAACATCAACGAGATCAAGCGCCCCGAGCTCGACGCGAAGCTGGTCGCCCAGTCGATCGCCGAGCAGCTCGAGAACCGGGTCAGCTTCCGCCGCGCCATGAAGCGCGCGCTCACCTCCGCCATGCGCTCCGGCGCCCAGGGCGTCAAGGTGCAGTGCGGCGGCCGCCTCGGCGGCACCGAGATGTCCCGCTCCGAGCACTACTCGGACGGCCGCGTCCCGCTGCACACGCTGCGCGCCGACATCGACTACGGCTTCCACGAGGCCAAGACGACCTTCGGCCGCATCGGCGTGAAGGTCTGGATCAACAAGGGCGAGGTGCTGCCCGAGGGCGTCACCGACAGCCGCGGCCGCACCGACATGGACGCGGCCCCGCCGCCGCGCCGCCCGCGCCGCGACCGCCGCCCCGGCGGCGGCGGCGACCGGCGCCCGCGCCAGGACCGTGGCGTCGGCGGCGACGCCGCGAGCGCCGGGGGTGCCTCCTGATGCTGATGCCGAAGCGGGTCAAGCACCGCAAGCACCACCGCGGTCGCCGTCAGGGCCTCTCCAAGGGCAACCACGTCCTCCACTTCGGTGAGTTCGGCCTCAAGGCCCTCGAGCCGGCGTGCGATCACCAACCGGCAGATCGAGGCCGCCCGTATCGCCATGACCCGCCGCATCAAGCGTGGCGGCAAGGTCTGGATCAACATCTTCCCGCAGCTCCCCTTCACCAAGAAGGCCGCCGAGACCCGCATGGGCTCGGGCAAGGGCTCGCCCGAGGGCTGGGTCGCCGTGGTGAAGCCGGGCCGGATCATGTTCGAGCTGGCCGGCGTGCCCGAGCCGCTCGCCCGCGACGCCATGCGGCTCGCGGCGAACAAGCTGCCGATCCGCTGCAAAGTTCGTCACCCGTGAGGATGGTTGAGCGTGAAGGCGAATGAGATCAGAGACCTGTCCGACGACGAGCTGGCGCGCGACGCTGGAGACGGCCCGCGAGGCGCACTTCAACCTGCGCTTCCAGCACGCCTCCGGCGCGCTCGAGCGCACCTCCGAGCTGATCGGCTCGCCGGCGCGAGATCGCGCGCATCCTGACCATCGCCCACGAGAGGGAGCTGCCGCGTGAGCCCCGCACGCCGCACGCCGCAGGAGTCGGTCGCCAGCGCGCAAGACCCGCCAGGGCCTCGTGGTGTCGGCCGTCCCGCGACAAGACCATCACCGTGCGCCTCGAGACGTCCCGTCCGCACCCCGTCTACGGCAAGACGGTGCGCACGCTCGTCCAAGCTGCACGCCCACGACGAGCGCAACGAGGCCTCCGACGGCGACCTCGTGCGCGTCGTCGAGTGCCGTCCGCTCTCTCGGCAGAAGCGCTGGCGCCTCGTCGAGATCGTCGAGAAGGCCCGTTAGTGATCCAGGTCGAAACACGACTCCGCGTCGCCGACAACACCGGCGCCCGCGAGATCCTCTGCATCCGGATCATGGGCGGCTCGCGCCGCCGCTCCGCGTCCGTCGGCGACGTCATCGTCGGCACGGTCAAGCAGGCGGTCCCCAACGGCGCCATCAAGAAGGGCGACGTCGTCCGCGCGGTCATCGTGCGCACCAAGAAGGAGCACGGCCGCGGGCGACGGCACGTTCATCGCCTTCGACGAGAACGCCGCCGTCATCATCGACAACGCCCAGAACCCGCGCGGCACCCGCATCTTCGGCCCCGTGGCCCGCGAGCTGCGCGAGAAGAACTTCATGAAGATCATCAGCCTCGCGCCGGAGGTGCTCTAGTGCCGGCCCGTATCCGCAAGGGCGACCGCGTCGTGCTCCTGTCCGGCAAGGACAAGGGCAAGACGCGGCATCGTCCTCGAGGTGCGTCCCGACGAGCAGCGCGTGCTGGTCGAGGGGCTGAACATGATGAAGCGCCACACCAAGCCGCGCCCGCCGAACGAGCCGGGCGGCGTGATCGAGCGCCCCGCGCCGATCCACCTGTCCAACGTGTCGCTCATCGACCCGAAGGACAAGCGCCCGACCCGGGTGCGGATCCAGGAGATCGACGGAAAGCGCGTGCGCGTCGCCGCGCGCTCGGGGAGAAGCTCGACTGATGGCCGACGAGACCGAGACACCGCCGTGGCGACCGCCGCCCCGGCCGGCAACCAGGCCGGCCCGCCGCGCGCCTGAAGACGACCTACGAGGCGGAGATCCGGGCCAAGCTCCAGGAGGAGTTCGGCTACGCGTCGCCGATGCAGCACCCCAAGCTCGAGAAGATCACGCTCAGCATGGGCGTCGGCGAGGCCAAGACCAACAGCAAGGCGCTCGACGAGGCCGTCGAGCAGATGGCGATCATCGCCGGCCAGCGCCCGGCGATCACCACGCGCCCGCAAGTCGATCGCCCAGTTCAAGCTGCGCGAGGGCATGGCCATCGGCTGCAAGGTCACCCTGCGCGGCAACCGCATGTGGGAGTTCCTCGACCGGCTGACGTCGGTCGCGCTCCCGCGCATCCGCGACTTCCGCGGCATCAACCCCGACGGCTTCGACGGCCGCGGCAACTACAACCTCGGCCTGCGCGAGCAGACCATCTTCCCCGAGATCGACTACGACAACGTCGATGCCGTCCGCGGCCTCAACGTGACGATCACCACCACCGCGGGCACCGACGAGGAGGGGCGGGCGCTGCTCCGTCACCTCGGCATGCCGTTCCGCGCGGAGGGCTACACGGCCGAGGAGCGGGCAGCCCGCCGCCGGCGCAAGCAGAAGAAGTTCGGCCGCGGCCGGCGTTAGAGGAGAATCGTGGCAAAGACCAGCCTTCGGGTGAAGGCGTCCCGTACGCCGAAGTACCCGACCCAGCAGTACACGCGCTGCCACAGCTGCGGCCGCTCCGCGCGCGGTCTTCCGCAAGTTCGGCCTGTGCCGGATCTGCCTGCGCCAGTCGGCCCACGCCGGGGTCATCCCGGGCATGACGAAGAGCAGCTGGTAGGGGACCGCCGATGATGACCGACCCCATCGCGGACATGCTCACGCGCATCCGCAACGCCAACACCGCCCTCCACGACGCCGTCGAGATGCCCGGCAGCACCCTGAAGGCCGACGTCGCCGCGCGTGCTGAAGGACCAGGGCTACATCACCGACTACGAGCTGCGCGAGGGGCGCGTCGGCACGGACCTGATCGTCAAGCTCAAGTACAGCCGCGACCGCCGCCGCGTCATCAGCGGCATCAAGCGCGTCTCCAAGCCGGGCCGGCGCGTCTACGTCGACCGGACGTCCATTCCGAAGGTCCTCGGCGGCATGGGCGATCTCGGTCCTCTCGACGTCGCAGGGCGTCATCACCGGGCACGAGGCCCGTCGCCGGGGTATCGGCGGCGAGGTCATCTGCTCGGTGTGGTGAGAGGGGACCGGAGCACATGAGCCGCATCGGACGCGCACCGATCCCGATCCCCGACGGGGTGACGGTCGACATCACCGGCCAGAAGGTCGCGGTGACGGGCCCCGAGGGCGAGCTGCGCCACACGATCGTCGAGCCGATCCGCATCAACCGCGAGGAGGACGGGACCCTGCTGGTCACCCGTCCGACCGACCGCGGGCCGCACCGCGCGCTGCACGGCCTGTCGCGCACGCCTCGTCGCCAACATGGTCGAGGGCGTCAGCAACGGCTTCGAGCGTCAGCTCGAGATCGTCGGCGTCGGCTACCGCGCGCAGCTCAAGGGCACGACCCTCGAGATGGCGGTCGGCTACTCGCACCCTGTTACCATCGAGCCCCCCGAGGGGATCGCGTTCGACGTGCCGGCGCCCACCCAGGTGGTCGTGCGGGGCATCGACAAGCAGGCGGTCGGTCAGATCGCCGCCCAGATCCGCGCAGGTGCGTCCGCCGGAGCCCTACAAGGGCAAGGGCATCCGCTACGCGGGCGAAGTCGTCCGTCGCAAGGTCGGTAAGAGAGCATGAGCATCAGCCACACTGGAAGCGCGCCTCCGGCGCCACCGCAGGATCCGCGGAAGCGTCGTCGGCTCCGCCGAGCGCCCGCGCCTCGCGGTGTCGCGCTCGAACAAGCGCATCTACGCCCAGGTCATCGACGACGACCGCGGCCACACGCTGGCGGCGGCCGGCTCGCACGAGGCCGCCCTGCGCGGCCTCGCCAAGGGTCCGGCGGCGGCCGAGGTGGGCAAGCTGCTCGCCGAGCGGGCGAAGCAGGCCGGCGTCGAGCGGGTCGTCTTCGACCGCGGCGGCTACAAGTACCACGGGCGCGTCAAGTCGCTCGCCGACGGGGCCCGCGAGGGCGGGCTCGAGTTCTGATGATGCGAGAGGGTGAGCGCGCGTGGCTGAGGTACGCCGAGGGGCAAAGATCAATCCGGACGGACTCGAGCTCAACGAGCGGGTCGTCCAGGTCAACCGCGTCGCGAAGGTCGTCAAGGGCGGCCGGCGCTTCTCGTTCTCCGCGCTCGTCGTGGTCGGGCAACGAGGTCGACACCGTCGGCGTCGGTCACGGGAAGGCCAAGGAGGTCCCCGTGGCCATCCAGAAGGCCGTCGAGGACGCCAAGAAGAACCTCTTCCGCGTGCCCAAGTACCGGACCACGATCACCCATCAGGTGCTCGGCCGCTCCGGCGCCGGCAAGGTCTTCATGAAGCCGGCCTCCGAGGGTACCGGCGTCATCGCCGGCGGCGGCGTGCGCGCCGTGCTCGAGCTGGCCGGGATCCGCGACATCCTCACCAAGTCGCTCGGCACGAGCAACCCGGTCAACCTCGTCGCGGCGACCGTCGCGGGGCTCAAGTCCCTGCGCCGGCCCGAGGAGGTCGCCGCGCTGCGCGAGAAGACGGTCGTCCGAGGTGCTCTTCGGCACCGCGAGCACCGGCTCGGGCGCCCCGGCGACCGAGGCCGTCGGCGCGGGCGCGGCGTCCGAATGAGCCGCCTCGTCATCACCCAGGTCCGGTCGAAGATCGGCACCCAGCAGCGCCACCGCGGCACCCTGCGCGCGCTCGGCCTGCGCAAGATCGGCCAGACGGTCGAGCACGAGGACTCGCCCCAGCTGCAGGGCATGCTGCGCATGGTCGCCCGGCTCGTCGACGTGAAGGAGGCCTCGAATGGCTGACGCCGGAGATCCCCGAGACGCCCGCCGAGGACATCCGCCTCGACAAGCTCGTCGCCCGCGCCCCGGCGCCAAGCGCCCGCGCAAGCGCGTCGGCCGCGGCATCGGCTCGGGCACCGGCAAGACGTCCGGCCGCGGCCAGAAGGGCCTCGGCTCGCGCGCCGGCGGCGGCGTCCGCCCGGGCTACCAGGGCGGCCAGATGCCGATCCACATGCAGCAGGGCAAGCTCCGCGGCTCCAACCGCAAGATGTCGATGCCGATGGGCCCGTTCCGCACCCACTCGGTGCCGGTCAACGTCGGCCGCCTCGACGTCTTCGACGCGGGCTCGACGGTCGACCTCGAGGCGCTCGCCGCGCAAGGGCCTCGTGAAGAACAACGCGAACCGCGACTGGCCGGTCAAGCTCCTCGCCCAGGGCGAGATCGACCGCGCGCTGACGGTGCGGGTGCACGCCGCGTCCGCCGCCGCCGTGGCGAAGATCGAGGCCGCCGGCGGCACCGTCGAGATCATCGGCGAGGCCGGCACGACGGAGTAGGGAGGCTGAGCGGATGCTCAAGACCATCCTCACGTCGCTCCGCTCGCCGGAGCTTCGCAAGAAGCTCCTCTTCACGGCCTTCATCCTGCTGGTCTACCGGTTCGGCTCGTTCGTGCCGACGCCGGGGATCGACCTGGACGCCCTCCAGGCGGCGCTCGACCAGCGCGGCAGCCGGCTGCTCGACTTCCTGAACCTGTTCGCCGGCGGCGCGCTGACGCGCTTCGCGGTCTTCGCGCTCGGCATCATGCCGTACATCACCGCGAGCATCATCCTGCAGCTGATGACCGTGGTGATCCCCTCCCTGGAGAAGCTCCAGAAGGAGGGCGAGAGCGGCCAGCAGAAGATCACCCAGTACACGCGGTACTTCACCGTCGTGCTGGCCCTGCTGCAGTCGATGGCCTACGTCCTGTACTTCCGCTCGCAGGACGCGCTGCCCGGCTTCACGCCCCGGCCGCTTCTACCTGATCGTCATCTCGGTGACGGCCGGCACCGTGCTGCTGATGTGGCTCGGCGAGCTGATCACCCAGCGCGGCGTCGGCAACGGCATCTCGCTGCTGATCTTCGCGAGCATCGTCTCGTCGGTGCCCGACGCCGTGGACGGCTGGCTCGACGCTGCCGCCGGTGTCGCAGGTGCTGATCCTGGCGATCGCCCTCGGCGGTGGTGGTGGGCGTCGTCTTCATCAACGAGGGCCAGCGCCGCATCCCGATCCAGTACGCCAAGCGCGTGGTGGGCCGCCGCCAGACCTCGGGCGGCACGACCTACATGCCGCTGCGCGTGAACATGGCGGGCGTGATCCCCGTGATCTTCGCCTCGTCGGTGGTCATCCTGCCGCCGACGCTGGCCGAGCTCGGGGGCCAGGACTCCTTCTTCCAGGACGTCTCCGACTTCCTGGCGCCGGGCTCCTGGTACTACATCATCTTCGAGGCCGCGCTCATCATCCTGTTCACCTACTTCTACACCGCGGTGCAGTTCAACCCGGTGGAGCAGGCGGACAACCTGAAGAAGTACGGCGGGTTCATCCCCGGCGTGCGCCCGGGCCGCCCGACGGCGGTCTACCTCGACCGCGTGCTGACGCGCCTGACGCTGCCCGGCGCGATCTACCTCGCGATCATCGCCGAGCTCCCCAACATCGTCTTCCGGTACCTGCCGGACTCGAACGTGTTCTTCGGGGTGCTCGGAGGCACGTCGATCCTGATCGTGGTCGGCGTCGCACTCGACACCATGCGCCAGATGGAGGCCCAGCTGATGATGCGCTCGTACGAGGGGTTCCTGAAATAGCCCGCCTCATCCTCCTCGGCCCCCCCGGCGCCGGGAAGGGCACCCAGGCCGAGCGCCTCGGTGACGAGCACGAGCTCCTCCACCTCTCGACCGGCGACCTGCTGCGCGCCGCCGTGGCCGAGGGCACCGACCTCGGGCCGCGAGGCCAAGCGCTACATGGACGCCGGCGAGCTGGTGCCCGACGCCGTGGTGGTCGGGATGATCCGCGAGAAGCTCGCCGGCGGCGCCGACCCGAGCTTCCTGCTCGACGGCTTCCCGCGCTCGGTCGCCGCAGGCCGACGCGCTCGACGCGATGCTCACCGAGCTCGGCGCTGCCGCTCGACGCCGTCATCTCGATCGCGGTCTCCCGCGACGAGCTGGTGCGCCGGCTGGCCGGCCGCTGGATCTGCCGCCGCTGCGGCCGCTCCTTCCACGAGGTCTTCAACCCGTACACCGGGCGACGCCGTGCCCGACCGGCGGGCGGGAAGTGCGACCTCTACCAGCGCGAGGACGACCGCCCCGAGACGGTCGTCAACCGCCTGTCGGTCTACGAGGAGCAGACCGCTCCGCTGATCGACTACTACCGCGCGCGCGAGCTGCTGCGCGAGGTGGACGGCGAGCGCACCCCGGACGAGGTCTATGGCCAGATCGTCGCGCACATCCCGACGGCGCCGACCGGCTAGGCGGGCCACGGCCTCCGCCCGGCGCTCGCGGGGTCCGATCCCGAAGACCCCGGCCGAGATCGACGCGATGGCGGCGTCGGGCGCGGTGCTCGCCGAGTGCCACGACCTGCTCGCCGCCGAGGTCGGCGCCGGGCGTCACCACGGCGCACCTCGACGCGCTCGCCGAGGAGCTGATCCGCGCGCGCGGCGGCATCCCGGCCTTCAAGGGCTACCCGGGCCCGACGCCCTACCCGGCGTCGATCTGCGCGTCGGTCAACGACGCGGTCGTGCACGGCATCCCCGACGGCTACGCGCTGCGCGAGGGCGACGTGCTGGCGATCGACGTCGGCGTGATCCTCGACGGCTGGGTCTCCGACGCGCGCCCGCACCCACGCGGTCGGCGCGGTCTCGCCGATCGCCGCAGCGCCTGATCGACGTCACCCGCGTCTCGCTCGAGCGCGGCATCGCCGCCTGCCGGCTCGGCGAGCCGGGTCGGCGACATCGGCCACGCGGTGCAGACCGAGGTCGAGGCCGCCGGCTTCTCGGTGGTCCAGAGCCTGGTCGGCCACGGCGTCGGCCGCTCGATGCACGAGGAGCCGCAGGTGCCGAACTTCGGCCGCCCCGGCACCGGCGCCGGAGCTGATCGAGGGCCTCGTGATCGCGATCGAGCCGATGGTCAACGCCGGCCGCCACGAGGTGATCCTCGGCGACGACGGCTGGACCATCACCACCAGGGACGGCAGCCTCTCGGCCCACTGGGAGCACACCGTCGCCGTGACGGCCGACGGCCCGCGGATCCTCACGAGCGCCTCCTGACCCTGCTCCGGCGCGGGTCGCAGCAGCACATGCCCGGATCGCCCCGTGCTATCCTTCCGGACCGCTCGCGGGAGGTTCCCGTGAGCATGCCCGCGCCCAACGTCGCACCGGATCACTCCGGCCGACAGGTTCCAGGGGAAGAGTCGTGAAGGTCCGTGCATCCGTGAAGCCGATCTGCGAGAAGTGCCGCGTCATCAAGCGGCACGGCAAGCTCCTCGTCATCTGCCAGAACGCCCGCCACAAGCAGACGCAGGGCTGATGGCACGCATCGCCGGAGTGAACATCCCCCGCGAGAAGCGGGTCGAGATCGGGCTCACGTACGTCTTCGGGATCGGCCGTCCGACGGCCAACAAGATCCTCGCCGAGACGGGCATCAACCGCGACACCTACGTGCGGGATCTGACCGAGGAAGAGGTCGGCCGTCTGCGCGACGTCATCGAGAAGACGCTCATCGTCGAGGGTGACCTCCGGCGCGAGCGCTCGAACGACATGAAGCGCCTGATGGAGATCGGCTGCTACCGCGGCCTGCGCCACCGGCGCGGCCTCCCGGTGCGCGGCCAGCGCACGAGGACCAACGCGCGCACGCGCAAGGGCCCCAAGCGCACCGTCAGCAAGCAGCGCAAGGGCTAAGCCGAGAACCCCAGACAGGACCGAGGAGCGCGTTGGCACGCCAGAAGGTGACCCGTGGCCGCACACGTCGGCGCACGCGAAAGAACATCCCCGTGGGCAACGCCCACATCAAGACGTCGTTCAACAACACGATCGTGACCCTGACCGACAAGCAGGGCAACGTGATCGCGTGGGAGACGGCGGGCTCCGCGGGCTTCAAGGGCTCGCGCAAGAGCACTCCGTTCGCCGCCCAGGTCACCGCCGACTCGGCTGCGCGCAAGGGGATGGAGCACGGGCTCCAGAAGGTCGACGTCTTCGTGAAGGGCCCCGGCTCCGGCCGGGAGACCGCCATCCGGTCGCTCCAGGCCGCCGGCATCGAGGTCGCCTCGGTGACCGACGTCTCGCCGGTGCCCCACAACGGATGCCGCCCCCGCAAGCGGCGGCGGGTCTAGCCATGGCGCGCTACACCGGACCCCAGGTCAAGCAGTCGCGTCGTGAGGGCGTCGCCCTCACCGACAAGGCGCAGAAGTACCTCGACCGCCGGCCCTACCCGCCGGGCGAGCACGGCCGCGGCCGCATCCGCCAGAGCGAGTACCTCCTGCAGCTGCGCGAGAAGCAGAAGACCCGCCGCTTCTACGGCGTGCTCGAGAAGCAGTTCCGGCGCTACTACGCCAAGGCGAGCCGCCAGCCGGGCATCACCGGCGAGAACCTGCTCCGGATGCTCGAGATGCGTCTCGACAACGTCGTCTACCGGCTCGGCTTCGCGGCGACCCGCCGTCAGTCGCGCCAGCTCGTGAACCACGGCCACTTCCGTGTGAACGGCAAGAAGGTCGACATCCCGAGCTACCAGGTCAAGCCCGACGACGTCATCACCCTGAAGCAGGGCTCCAACGCCGAAGGCGTGGTCCGCGCGGCGACCGAGCTGGTCGCGGCCGTGGCCCCCTGGCTCCAGGCCGACTACGACGCGCTCAACGGCAAGGTCCTCAAGGCCCCCGAGCGCGGCGAGATCGACACCCCCGTGAGCGAGCAGCTCATCGTGGAGCTCTACTCGAAGTAAACGGCCCGGGCCGTTCGCGATGGCAGTCGTCCGTGACGCGCGGACGACACGCCGATGCGCCGGCCCACGGACCGCGTCAGTACCACGATCCGGCGGATGCCGGAGAAGAGAGATCACGTGCTCGACATCCAGTCGCCCCGCATGACCTACGAGCCCATCACCGATCTGGTGGGCCGCTTCGAGGTGGAGCCGCTCGACCGCGGCTTCGGTCACACCTTCGGCAACAGCCTCCGTCGCGTGCTCCTGTCGTCGCTCGAGGGCGCGGCCGTCACCTCGGTCCGCATCGAGGGCGTGCAGCACGAGTTCACCACGATCCCGGGTCTGCGCGAGGACGTCACCGACGTCATCCTCAACCTGCGCGAGCTGGTCGTGCCGCCTCCACGGTGAGGTCGGCGAGATCGAGGTCGAGCTCTCCAAGGTGGGCCCCGGCCCGGTCACCGCGGCCGACATCTCCGCCCCGGCCGACCTCGAGATCCTCAACCCGGAGCTCGAGCTCGGGAACCTGGAGGCGGGCCACCGCCTCGACATGGTCCTGATGATCGCCCGCGGCCGCGGTTACGTCGCCGCCGAGCAGAACAAGGGCCCGGGCACCACGATCGGCGTCATCCCGGTCGACTCCAACTTCTCGCCGGTCCTGCGGGTCCGGTACGAGATCAGCGCCGCGCGCGTCGGACAGCGCACGGACTACGACAAGCTGACCCTCGAGATCCAGACCGACGGCAGCGTGGACCCCCGCGCCGCCCTCTCGGAGGCCGCGGAGACGCTCATCGGCCGCCTGGCGATCTTCGCCGACCCGGACAGCACCAAGCTGCTCGGTGAGCCGGTCGTCGAGGAGCCGCCGCCCGGCGGCGGCATGCACGACATCATGATCGAGGAGCTGGAGCTGGGAGTCCGCTCCTACAACTGCCTCAAGCGCGTGGGAGTCGAGACCATCGGCGACCTGATCTCGAAGACGGAGGCCGAGCTGTCGGCCATCCCGAACTTCGGAAAGAAGAGCATCGAAGAGGTCAAGGAGAACCTCGCTGCGCACGGCCTCGGCCTTCGCAGCGACGAGGACTGAGTCCTCTTCAGACCGGGAGACCACCGTGCGCCACCGTAATCAAGGACCCAAGCTCAACCGGAGCCCCTCGCACCGGAAGGCGCTGGCATCGAACCTCGCCACCGCCCTTCTGACGCACGGCCGCATCCAGACGACCGAAGCCAAGGCCCGCCTCGCGCGGGGCGTCGCCGAGAAGGCGATCACCCTGGCCAAGGAGAACACCCTCCACTCGCGTCGTCAGGCGATCGCCCTGCTGCGCAACAAGGACATCACGTACCGCCTGTTCGACGTGATCGGCCCGGCGTTCAGCGACGTTCAGGGTGGCTACACCCGCGTCCTGAAGCTCGGCCCCCGTCAGGGCGACGCGGCGCCGATGGTGCTGCTCGAGCTGTCCAAGGACGTCGAGGCCGCAACCGCCCGCTAGCTGATGGGCCGCGTCCTCCGGCTGGATCTGGAGTACGACGGCGCGGGTTTCTCCGGCTGGGCCTCCCAGCCGGGATCGAGGACCGTCGAGGGCACGCTCTCGGCGGTCCTCGGCGTTCTGCTGCGTGAGCCGGTGCAGCTCGTGGTGGCCGGGCGCACGGATGCCGGCGTCCACGCGTCGGGTCAGGTCGCCAGCCTCGCGACGACCAGCGACCTCGCGCCGTCGCGGATCCTGCGGGGCCTCGCCGGCCTGCTGCCCGGCGACCTGTCGGTGTCGGCCGTCACGGAGGCCGGCCCGGAGTTCGACGCGCGGCGGGACGCCCGCGCGCGCCGCTACGAGTACCGCGTGCTCTGCGGGCCGCCCTCCGCGCTGCGGCGGGCGCGTGTGCTGCACCACCCGACGGCGCTCGATGCCGCCGCGATGAACGCCGCCGCGGGGGCCCTGGTGGGCCGGCACGACCTGCGCGCCTTCACGCCGACGCGCACCGAGCACGTCTTCTTCGAGCGCACCGTGAGCGTGTGCGAGTGGCGCGCGCGCGATGACGAGCTGGTGCTGGTGATCGAGGCCGACGCCTTCCTGCGCCACATGGTCCGGGTGGTCGTCGGGACCCTGCTGCTGGTGGGCCGCGGCCTCTGGTCGCCCGAGCGGATCCTGCCCCTGCGCGAGGGGGCCCCCCGCGCTGCGGCCGGCCCGACGGCGCCCGCCCATCCGCTGACGCTGGTCCATGTCCGGTACGACCGGCCCACGGACTCCTCTAGCGCCTGAGGCGGCTCGTCGCGAAGGGTGCGGGGATACCCTGCTGGTGGTCGGAGGAGCCCACCGCGATGTCGCGCCCGGTCCGGGTCGCGGCCAGGGCCGAGTCGTTGAGCATCCGCCTCGTGTCGGAGCTCGGCGAGGCCTCGTTGCGCCAGAGGATCATGAGCCGCGGCCCGAACCAGTTCCAGCGCATCGTCGCGAGCAGGCCCGGGGTCTGGCCACCACCGGTCAACTGGTTCCAGCCCGACCCGCGCGACTCGAAGCTCTCGAACATCCGCCCGTTGAGGTAGCGGGCCGACGCGGGGCTCGGGGTGTTGTTGGCCACCAGGTAGATGCCGGGGCCGACCTGGGCGCGAAGCGCCTTGCTCGCGCGGGTGATGCCGCGATCCCACGATGTGCCCCGGCCGCCCAGCCCCAGGCTCCAGACGCGGTCGCCCCACACGTCGAGGAAGACGCCGTTGAACAGCGTCCCGTCGCCGATCACCTGTCGTTTGACGAAGCGTGCCACGTAGTCGGCCCATGTCCCCGTGAAGCCGCGGTAGGAGGCTCGGGGGGCGTTGTCGCGCATGTCCAGCAGCCGGGTGCCCGGCCAGTTCGAGGGGCCGCCGGGATAGAGCCAGCGGCTGGGGAACGCCCCGCCGTAGAGGCGCTGCTCGAGCGGGCCCAGCGCCCGGTCGGGGTGGTCGACGGCATTCACGTAGGCGAGCACGATCGCGCCCTTGCGCCTCCACGAGAGGATCCGGCCGGGATCGCGCAGGCGCAGGTCCATGGTGACGACGATGACGTTGCCCGGTTTCGCGTAGGCGTCAACGGCCGGATCGGGCCTCGACGAGTACGAGACGATGGCCGCCGGGACCGCGCCCGCCGGGACGGCGAACCAGGCCGCGCCGGCGGCGAGGATCGCCGCGGCCACGAGGAGCGAGGCCCGAGCCCGCACGCGCCGTAGGACTGTTCCCACCACGCGGGCGACGTTAGCCGGTCGGCCCGTCGTCGCCAAACGCCAGGGTTCGGGCCCCCGCGGCCTTCGCCCGGCGCGCGGTCGTGCGCATGCGGGCGCGCACCGAAAGGAGCGCCGGGCGCGCCCGCCACAGGCGCAGGGCCGCCGCGCCCCGGATCCCGCGTGGGACGGCGACGGTCATCAGCGCCTCGGCGGGGACGCTCGAGACCATCTGCTTGTACGGCCAGTCGAACTTCGCGAAGTCGATCTCCCGCGCGCCCGCCGCGATCAGGTGGTCCATCGTGGCGAGCATCGACATCCAGCCGGCCCCCCCGATACCCGACTCCGGGTCCCAGTTGCCGCGGAACATCACTCCCCCGACGCCCTCGCGCAGCGCCAGATCGAAGGCCACGAGGCGTCCGTCGGCGCGCACGCGGGTGAGCGAGGCCTGTCCGTGCGTGAGCCCGCCGATCGCGTCGCGGACATAGCGGCGCCCCGCCGGGTGGGTCACCTCGGAGGAATCGCCGCGCGCGCGCCAGACGCGCTGGGTCAGGTCGAGCGCCTCGTCCATGCCCCTCAGGATCTCCCCGGGATCGTCCGCGATCGAGATCTCGATCGCGTGGCCGGCGCGCTGTGCGAGGCGCAGCGATCGGCGCGTGTCCTTGCGGCGCCTGCCGAGAGCCGGGGGATCGTCGATCCGGTAGCGGTTGCGGACCTCGCCCTGGTCGATCACGAGCGCCCCCGGCATCGCGCGGGTGAGGGCTCCGATCGTCGGGCTCCCGGCCGCGAGGTCCTCGAGCACGACGAGGTCGCACGGCACCTCCGAGATGGCCCGGGCGAGGTCCGCGCGCGCGTCCGGCTGGTCCGGGTCGACGAGGAGATCGGGGTCGAACCAGTGGGAGCTGTTGCCGAGGTGGCGGAGCACGAGCGCGCCGCCGGGGAAGCGCTCGAGCATCAGCGGCGCGGCGCCCGTGAGCCGATCTTCGCCGGACGTGGTGAGGATGAGGGGGTCACGCCGCTCGCGGGTCGCGCCGAACGCGTGCCACCAGGCCCGCAGCCAGCTCGCGCGGCGCAGGGGGTCGGGCCACGCCTGGCGGGCGGCGAGTTCGTCCCAGTCCGGGGCGAGCGCGCCCAGATCCTCGATCGAGATCGTCCCGACCGCCATCTCAGCGCCCCCGCCGCAGCATCCGGCGGCCGGCGATCGCGGCCTCGACCAGCGGGACGCTCATCGCCGGAGCCCGGCGGGCCTGCGGGGACACGGCCACGACGGTGAGCTCGGGCACGAACCGGGTCGTCCACACCAGCTTGGAGGGGAGCACCGTGTGCAGCAGGTGGACCTCGGTGGTCCCGTCGGTGAACGCCCGCTCGGCGAGGAGGTAGTCGAGCATCATCCCGGGGCTCTGCCTGGACCACTCGGGGCTGCGGTCGGCCGCCACCAGGAGCGACTGATCGCGAACGCCCTGGCGGAAGATCAGCTGGAAGGCCAGCGGGTGGTCATCGACCCACAGACCGGCGACCCGCGCCCCGTCCGGGTCGTGGGCGGCCCGCATCCGTCGCAGGAGCTCACGGTAGGCCGGGTCCTCGAGCCAGTTGCCCGCACCCCAGCGCCGCCGGTAGAGATCCATCATCTGCTCGAGCGCGGCTCCGCCCTCCTCCCCGGTGAGGCCCGGTTCGAAGCGCACGGCACCCCGGCGCTCCAGTCCGCGCAGCTTGCGCGGCATCGTCCGCACCGTCCGCCCCAGCCCGCGGCGGAAGTGCTCCCACTCGCCGTCCGTCTCCATGACCATCGCGCTGCGCGCCCGCGTCACGACCGGCCAGCCGCGCCCCTCCATCAGGCCGATGGCGGCCGCGACGGTCCTGCTCTGCGCGGCGACGTTGCCGAGGTAGAAGGTGTCCCACGCGCCGGCCGCGCCCTCCAGCGCGCCGATCATCGCCTCGGCCAGGGCGATCTCCTCGCCGGGCGCGACCTTCACGTCGGCCATGTCGGTCATCGGCGGGCGGCGCGACCCGGCGAGGCTCACCTGCCGCCCGCCGTCCCGTCGCCGGCCGTCGTGGAACGCGAGTGGGACGACACCGATCAGGCGCCCCGCCCGGCGCGCGGCGACGACGTATGGCTGGTGGAGCCGTCCGAGCGTGTCGAACCACGCCTCGGCGAAAGCGTGATCGGTCGTGGGGCACGGTGCTGCGACCGGTGCCGGGAGTCCGTCCCACTCGGGGCCGAGTGCGCGAAGGCCCGAACGCGTGGTGATGATCTCGACATCGAGCTGATCGGGCCGGGGGGCGCTCTCCCTCACCTGGGTCCTGTGGCGACGCATCGGTTGGTCATAGCCTCTCCGAACTGTGACCGTCTCCCACCCGGGAGAGGGGGTACATGCGTTGCGTTCTATACACGAGGGGTGCGCACTCGCGGCGTTTTTCCCATAATCTGCCGCCCAATCGGGAAGATTCACCGTCAGACGGTCATCCGCCGTCAAGGGCGATTTCGACAGCTAGGGGAACGAGATGGCACATTCGAACGGGGCACGACGGGGCGTGAGGGGGACGCTCGTGGCGTTGGCGCTCCTGGCCTTCGCGGTCGTCGCCGGACAGGCGTCCGCCGCCCCGGGGGTCCAGGTCTGGACGGGTGGCGCCGCGGGCGCCACGCCCGACCTCGAGCGCGCGGGATTCAGCCTGCTCGACGCCAACGGCGCCGTCATCACGCCCGCCGGGATCGCCGGCACCCTGAACTTCACGCTCGACGGCACGGCCTACGTGGGCTTCTGCACCGACACGAGCCGGATCTTCTCCACGGCCACCGAGCCCGTCGAGACGACCATCCAGGACCCGCCCGCCACGGCCAACGCCCGCGCCCTCACGTGGCTCCTGCTCAACAAGGCGCCGACCGGCGCGTCCACCCCTGAGAAGGTCCAGGCCGCGGCCGTCGCTCAGGTCGCCGCGTGGATCCTGGTCGACGCGCAGATCAACAAGACCACCCCGACCACCGACGCGGCGCTCAACACCGCCGCCGTGGCGCTGGCCCAGGAGGCGCTCGCCGCCACGGCCAGCCCCGCCTCGCTGAGCGCCACCGCCGTCGCCCCGGCGGCCGGCGCCACGTCCACCACGGTCACGGTCTTCGGGCGCCCCGGCGCCCTCGTGACGCTGTCGGTGACCTCCGGTCCCGGCACGCTCGCGGCCTCCCAGGTCGTGATCGGCCCCGGCGGGTTCGGCACGACCACCCTCACCGCCTCCGGCGCGGGCACGGTCGTGATCAGCGCCTCCACCCCCGGTGACGGCCGTCTGATCGACATCGACCCGACCGACCCGGAGACCCTGCCGCAGTCGACCGCCGCGGCCCAGCCGACGACGCTCGCCGTCAGCGCGCAGGTCGTCTTCCAGGCGGCGCCGGTCACCCCGGTGACGCCGACCGTCCCCGTGACCCAGGTGCAGCGGCCGACCGTCGCGCTCACCAAGACCGCTCCGGCGCGGGCGCGGGTGCTCTCGAACGTGCGCTACACGATCACGGTCCGCAACTCGGGCAAGGTCACCCTGCGCAACGTGGTGCTCCGTGACCGGCTCCCCCGCGGTCTCTCGTTCGTCGGCGCCTCGCGTGCCAGCACGCTGAGCGACGGCAGCGCGACGTTCCAGATCGGCACCCTGGCCCCCGGTCAGAGCCGTACCGTGATCGTCACGCTCATGGCGAACGCGTCCGTCACCGGCTCGCGGGTCAACACCGCGACCGTCTCGGCGACCAACGTCCGTCCCGTCAGCGCGCGGGCGGCCACGGTCTTCCGTCCGCTGGTCCGCAGGGTCCAGCCGGCGGTCACCGGCTAGCGATCGCCCCACCATGGGGCCGGCGCCGTGCGCCGGCCCCATGGATGGCGGTTTCCCCCGTGAACGCCCTCCGAGGAGCCGGCGCCGGGTGAGAACTGGACGATCGGGTGGGTCGCGGTCCTGCGCGGAACCTCCCGTCGGGCATACAATCGCCCTGCAGTGAGGCGTCGATCCGACTACAGGCCCGCCACCCTCGCGTGGTTCGCGGTGGCTTTCATCTGGATGCTCAGCGCGTCACCGTGGGCGGTGGCCATCGGCCCGCCTGCGCTGAGCGTGAGTCCCGGCACCCCGAGCCAGGCGGCCGACTGGACGTTCACGTTCTCGGCCGTCCCCGACCCTCTGAGCGTCGTGACCGGCTACGAGGGCGGGATCGTCGTCTCGGCGAGCGACGAGCCGGCGACGCCGATCTCCTCGCCCCACGTCGTCGCGGGGCTCCCCGAGGGCGTCCACATCTTCCGCGTCCGGGCGGTCCAGCAGGACCTCCTGCTCGGCGAGACGCGCAGCGGGTACAGCACGGTGACGATCCGCGTCGACCGGACGCCCCCGGCGCCCCCGGCGGCCGCATTCGTCCCCGCCCGTCCCAACGGGATGAACGGCTGGTATCGCTCGCTGACGATCGACTGGTCGTGCGCCGACCCGTCGGGCGCCGTCTGCGCCGATCAGGTGATCACGGTCGCGCGGGCGGGCGCGGTCGCGCGCCAGGTGGCGACGGACGGGGCCGGCAACGTCAGCGCGGAGGCCGTCACCGCCGCCTTCAACTTCGACAACGGCGCCTTCCAGCCGGCGATCTCGAGCCCGTCCAACGCGGCGCGCGTCGCCGGTGAGCCGACCTACAAGTGGGTCAAGATCACCGATCCCACCTCGGGCAACGACCACTTCGAGGTGTGGGCGCGCTGGAGCAACGGTGCCGACCAGAAGATCGCCACCGCGGCCGGGAACGCGACGCAGGTGACGCGCAACGTGCGCACGGCGCCCCTCCCCGAGGCGGTGTCGATCCGCTGGTTCGTCCGGTTCTACGACAAGGCCGGCAACTTCCGCGACTCCGCCGCCCGCACCTTCACGATCGATCCCACCCCGCCCTCCGCCGCCCCGACGATCACGGGCGGGCCGGTCGGGCCGACGCGGGTGACCACCCCGACCTTCACCTGGGCCGGCACCGAGCCCTCCTTCTCCTGGGACGTCACCCGCGCCGGCGAGACGACACCCGGCCAGTCGGGCAAGGGCGCCGCCAAGCAGGCGACCCTGAACGCCCTGAGCGACGGCGACTACGCCTTCCGCGTCTCGCAGGTCACGGCTCTCGGCGCCGAGGGCCCGGAGGTCACGCAGGCGTTCACGGTCGACACCGCCCCGCCCGCCCCGCCGGTCATCACGGCGCGGCCGGCGGCCCCCACCGCCGTCCCGGCCGGCTTCGCGTGGGCGACCGAGACCGGCGCCTTCTCGCGCTGGCAGGTCCTCGGCGCCGGCGGCGGGGCGGTCAAGGGGCCCTCCGACTCGCTGACGGCGTCGGTCAACGTGGGCGCGCTCCCCTCGGGCGCCTACACCTTCTCGGTGTCGCAGATCGACGCGGCGGGCAACGTGTCCGCCCCGGTCTCCGAGGGTTTCACGGTGCAGCTGCCACCCGGAGTCGTCGTGGCCCCCACCAAGCTCACGGTGGTCCCCCTGCCGCGTGAGAACGCCGCGCGCCTGACGCCGCGCGCCAGCAGCAGGGTGGCCTCGATCCGGCCGGTCTTGCGCTGGAAGAAGGGCCCGAGCGGAACGACGCTCTACAACGTCCAGATCTTCCGCGTCACCAAGAAGCAGCTCGGCAGGGCCGCGACGATCAAGAAGATCCACTCCGCCTTCCCGCGCGCGACCCGGTACCGGTCGCCCAAGCGGCTCGCGGCCGGGCAGTGCTACGTGTGGCGGGTCTGGCCGTACACGGGCAGCGCCTTCACGCCCAAGCCGCTGGGCATCAGCAACTTCTGCATCGTGAGCGCGAAGGTCCTCAAGAGGAACATCGCCCGGGCGAAGGCCCAGAGGGCGCGCGCCCAGTCCTCCGGAGCGCGGGTCGGCTAGACTCCGCCCCCGTGGCGAACTCGATCTCCTTTGCACGCGGGGCCCCGTGTCCTGAGGCTCTCTCCGGAGATCTGATCGCCACCTGCACCCGCGACGCGCTCGCCGCCGACGCGGTGCGGATCCTCTCGTACGGCACCGGCCAGGGCTATCCGCCGCTGCGCGAGCTGCTCGCGGCCGAGCACGGAGCCTCCGCCGATCAGGTCCTGGTGACCAACGGATCGCTGCAGGGTTTCGTCTTCCTGCTGGAGACCCTGCTGACGCCCGGCGACCTGGTCGCCGTCGAGAGCCCGACCTACGACCGCGCCCTCCTCCAGCTGCGCCTGCACGGCATGGAGGTGCTGCCCATCCCCGTCGATGACGAGGGGATGGTCGTCGACGCGCTGGCGGAGGCCTGCGCCGCGGGGCGCGTGCCGCGGATGGTCTACACCATCCCGAACTTCCAGAACCCCTCGGGCGCGACCCTGAGCGCCGCCCGCCGCCGCGCGCTCGTGGAGGTCTGCGAGCGCCACGACATCCTCATCCTCGAGGACGACCCCTACGGAAAGCTGCGCTTCGAGGGCGACCCCATCCCGGGCATCTGGGAGACGGCCCGGCCCGGGCGCGTCGTGTTCACGTCATCGTTCTCCAAGACGGTCGCCCCCGGCCTGCGCGTGGGCTACCTCGTCTCGCCGCCGGAGATCGCCGCCACGCTGGCCGCCGCCGCCTCGCGCACCTACATCTCGCCCGCGCTCCTTTCGGAGGCGGCTGTCGCCCAGCTCATCAGCGCCGGTCATCTCGAGGCCAACATCGTCCGCGTCACCGGGCTGATGCGCGAGCGCCGCGACGCGATGATCCAGGGAATGCGCCACATGCCCGAGGGCTCGCGCTGCGTTCCCCCGCTGGGCGGGTTCTTCTGCTGGCTCACGCTCCCCGAGGGGCTCTCGGCCGACGCGCTGTTCGAGCCCGCGGCCGCCGCGGGCATCGCCTACGTCAAGGGCAGCGACTGCGTGCTCGACGGTGGTGAGCGGACGCTCCGGCTGGCCTACAGCGGCGTGAGCCCGGCGGAGATCGAGGAGGGCATGGAGCGGCTCGGCGCGGTCTTCCGCGCGGCCGCCGCCGCGTCACGGTAGGCCTGGTGGCGGCGCCCGACGACGGCCCGGACCGCGGCGGGCTCGACGAGCGGCAGGTGCGGCAGATCGCCCTGGTCGGGGCTCTGATCCTCGTCGCCACGCTCGTGCTGCTGTTCATCGTGGAGAACAGCGGCGACGTGAGCGTGTCGTTCGTCTTCTTCTCGGCGTCGATCTCGCTGATCTGGGTCATCGTCCTGGCGGCGGTGGCGGGCGCGATCGCGGCGCTGGTGATCGAGCGGCTGGTGCGCGCGCGGTTCTTCGGGGGTGAGCAGTGACCCACATCCTGGTCACCAACGACGACGGGGTCACCTCCCCGGGCCTGCTCGCCCTCAAGAAGGCCCTGGAGCCCTTCGGCCGCGTCAGCGTCATCGCCCCCGACTCCAACCGCAGCGCGATCGGGCGCGGGATCACCATCCACAATCCCCTCCACGTGGAGGAGGTGCGGCTCGCCGATGGATCGGTCGCCCTCGCGACGGACGGGACCCCGGTCGACTGCGTGCGCCTCGCGATGCTCGGGCTGCTCGACGGCGGCCTGCCCGACGTGATCGTGAGCGGGATCAACCTGGGCGTGAACCTCGGAGACGACGTCACCTACTCGGGCACCGTCGCCGCCGCGCTCGAGGGCGTCCTGCTCGGCTGGCCGGCGATCGCGGTATCGGCGCAGACCACCGACCCGGCGGCCGACCAGTGGGACGGCCTCGCCTACGACTTCCGCGGGGTCGCGTCGTTCGCCGCCCGGCTCGTCCCCACGGTGCTGCACCCCGACTTCCCCCCCCGCGTGATCCTCAACGTCAACGGCCCCGGGCGGGCGCCGGGCGAGATCCGGGGCGCCCGCGTCACGCGTCTCGGGCGGCGTGTCTACAACGACGAGCTCACCCTGATGTCGACCGAGGGCAACCGCCGCCGCTTCACGATCTACGGCAACACGGCCAGCCACCACAGCGACGAGGGCACCGACTTCGCCGCCATCGACGCCGGGGCCATCTCCGTGACGCCGATGCACTTCGACCTGACCGACATCGGCGGGATGGATCACCTCGAGCGGCTGTCGCTCGCCGAGCTCGTCGGACCCGATGCGCTGGAGGTGGACGGGTGAGCGGCTTCGATCCGATCCTGCTGGATCTCGACGGCACGGTGATCGACTCGGTGGCGCTGATCCGCGAGTCGCACCGCCACGCCGTCCGCACCGTGCTCGGCGAGGACTGGCCGGACGAGCGGCTCGTCGCCAACGTCGGCCGGCCGCTCATCGAGCAGATGGCCGTCTTCTCGCCCGATCACGCCGAGGAGCTCTACCGCGTCTACCGCGTGTGGAACCACGCCCACACGGCCGAGCTGCTGCTGGCCTACGAGGGCATCGAGGACGTCCTGAAGGGCCTGCGTGCCGCGGGGCGGCGCCTGGGCATCGTCACCTCGAAGAGCCACGACGCCGTCGATCTCGCCTGGGGCGTGCTGCCGGGGCTGCGCGAGCTGTTCGACGTCGTGATCGCCGCCGAGGACAGCGTGGCCCACAAGCCCGACCCCGCGCCGATCCTGGAGGGGCTCGCGCGCCTCGGAGCCGCGCCCGAGGGCGCCTGCTACGTCGGCGACGCCCCCTTCGACCTCCAGGCCGGCCGCGCGGCCGGGGTGGCGACGATCGCCGTGCCGTGGGGGTTCTTCTCCCGCGCGGCCCTCGTCGCGGAATCGCCCGACGCGATGGCCGAGACGCCGGGCGAGCTCATGCGGATGTGCCTCGAGGGGCTCTGAGTGAGCGGCGTCACGCCGAGCGGGCGGCCGAGTTGCGCGATCTGATCGACGCGGCCAACCACGCCTACTACGTCCTCGACATGCCGACGGTCGAGGACATCGTCTACGACGACTGGATGCGCGAGCTCGAGGCCCTCGAGGCCGGCGAGCCGGACCTGCGCACCCCCGACTCGCCCACCCAGCGCGTCGGCGCGGCGCCCTCGCAGCGCTTCGCCCCGGTCACCCACCGGCGCCCGATGCTGAGCCTCGCCAACGCCCGCGGGCCCGAAGAGCTCACGGCCTGGTTCCGGCGCGCCCGGGCGGTCATGGAGCAGGAGGGGCTGGGAGAGCGCGAGGTGCGCGTTCGTGGTCGAGCCGAAGATCGACGGCCTCGCCATCTCCCTGATCTACGAGGACGGCCGCTTCGTCCAGGGCGCGACCCGCGGCGACGGCGTCATGGGCGAGGACGTCACCGCGAACCTGAGGACCATCCGTGCGATCCCGCAGAGGCTGCGCATGCCCGACGGCGTCGCCCCGCCCGCGGTGGTCGAGGTGCGGGGCGAGGTCTACCTGCCGCTCGCGGCCTTCGCCGAGCTCAACGCGAGCCGCGCCGAGGCGGGGCTGCCGACCTTCGCGAACCCCCGCAACTCGGCCGCCGGGAGCCTGCGGCAGCTCGACCCGGCGGCCACGGCCGAGCGGCCGCTCTCGATCTGGTGCTACGGCATCGGCTACACCGAGGGGCTCTCGCCGGCCTCCCACTCGGAGGGTCTCGAGTGGCTGCGCGAGGCGGGGCTGCGGGTGAACCCCGAGATCCGCGTGGTCGAGACGATCGAGGAGGTGCAGGCCGAGTGCGAGGCCTGGGAGGCGCGGCGCGGGTGCGGTCGACTACGACATCGACGGCGCGGTGGTGAAGATCGACGACGTCGCCGTGCAGGACCGCCTCGGCGTGGTCGGCCGCGCCCCGCGCTGGGCGATCGCCTACAAGTTCGCGCCCACGACGGCCGTCACCACCCTCAACGACATCATGGTCAGCGTCGGCCGCACCGGAGCGCTGGTGCCGTTCGCGGTGCTCGAGCCCGTCTCGGTGGGCGGCGCCACCGTCCGGCTGTCGACGCTGCACAACCAGGAGGACGTGGCGCGCAAGGGCCTGCTGATCGGCGACCGCGTCATCGTGCAGCGCGCGGGCGACGTCATCCCCCAGGTGGTCGGCCCGCTCACCCAGGAGCGCACCGGGGCCGAGCGGCCGTTCGTGATGCCCGACCGCTGCCCGGTGTGCGACACGCCGGTGGTGCAGCCGCCCGGCGAGGTGCAGATCCGCTGCCCCAACCGCTCCTGCCCGGCGCAGATCCAGCAGGGCCTCTTCCACTTCGCCTCGCGGGGGGCGATGGACATCGAGGGCCTCGGCGAGAAGACGATCGCGCGCTTCTTCGACGAGGGGCTGGTGACGAGCTTCGCCGACATCTACGAACTGCATCGCCATCGCGACCGGCTGATCGCGATGGAGGGGTTCAAGGACGTGTCGGTCGACAACCTGCTCGCCGCGATCCGGGCGTCGAACCGAGCGCCCCTGGTCGCGGGTGCTCTACGGCCTCGGCATCCGCCACGTGGGCGACGTCACCGCCCAGGCGATCGTCGCCGTGGCGCCGTCGCTCGACGCCCTGCTCGACGCCGACGCGGAGCGGCTCGCCCAGGCCGAGGGCGTCGGGCCCGTGGTGGCCGAGTCGGTCATGGAGTTCCTCTCGTCGCCGGCCAACCGCGAGTTGCTCGAGCGCCTGCGGGCAGCGGGGCTCACGGTGGTGTCCGACGAGCCGGCCCCGCGCGCCGACGGCCCCCTCTCGGGGCTGAGCGTCGTCATCACGGGGGGCCTCGACGGGTTCTCGCGCGACGACGCCAAGCGTGCCGTCGTCGGGGCAGGGGGCAAGGTGACGGGGTCGGTCAGCAAGACGACCTCCTTCGTCGTCGCCGGCGCGGACCCGGGGTCGAAGCTGCAGAAGGCCGGATCGCTCGGGGTGCCCGTGATCGACGAGGAGGGCTTCCTCGCGGTCCTTGCCGGTACCCGGCCGCCCCCCGAGCGCGAGCCGGCCGGGTGAAGCCCGCCGCCGCCGCGGTCGCCGCGATCCTCGCGGTCGCCGTGGCGCTCGGGGCGGCGGTGCTCTGGACCGCCGGCCGCAACGTGCTCGACGAGGATCGCTTCGCCGATCACACGGTGGCCGCGCTCGCCTCCACGCCCGGCCGCCTGTCGATGACGCTGAGGATCTCGGGGGCCGTCCGCCTCCGCGCTCCCCAGGAGATCACGACGCCCGAGATCGAGGAGGCGGTGGGCCGGGCGGTGGACACCGTCGCCGGCTCGCCCGCGTTCGCCCAGATCCTCACGCCGGTCGCTATCGCCGCGCACCGCCGCGTCGTGGGCGAGCCGGGCGAGCCGGTCGAGATGGACCTCTCCGGCCTGCAGGGACCCCTCTCCGAGGCGCTCGCGGCCACCGACGGACGTCTGGCCGCGCGGTTGCCCTCCGATGGGGCGTTCGCCGACGTGCGCATCTCGCCCGGCATCGAGGAGCCGGTCGTGCCGGGTTCGGCTCTCGCCGGCCGTCTGCCGGCCGTGACGGGCCTGCTCGTCATCGCCGCCGCGGCTCTGGGGGCGCTGGCCCTCGCGCTCAGCCGGCGGCCGGAGGGGACCGCGCGGAGAATGGCCTCGGCGCTGATCCTGGCGGCGATCGTGCCCGCGGTGATCCGCCTGCTGGCCCCGCGGGCGGCAGAGGCCGCCGTGGCCCGGCCCGACGACGAGCTCGCGCGCGATCTGGCCACGCGCCTCCTGGGCGCGTGGGTGGGCCCCAGCGTCATCCTCCTGGCGGCGGCCGCGGCGCTCCTCGCCCTCGGCGGGCTCAGGGGGCGGGAGGGTCCTCCGAGCCGGCGGCGAGCAGCGTGACGACGCGGTCCTGGGTCGCCCGCGCGCCGGTGATGTCGGCGCTGTTCATCAGGAGCGCGAAGGCGTAGCGCTCGCCGCCGCGGCTGACGACCCGGCCGGCCATGGCGCTGACCCCGTTGAGGTAGCCCGTCTTGGCCCGCACGCGCTTCGTCGCCGGCCCCGAGAGGAAGCGGCGTATCAGCGTGCCCTGGCCCCCCTGGGCGAGCGAGGCGATGAGCGCCGATCCCCAGGTCGCATCCTCGTCGGCGTCGGCGATCAGGCGCACCAGCGACGACGCGGCGAGGCGGTTCTCGCGCGAGAGGCCCGAGCCGTCCACCAGGCGGTCGCCCTCCCCGAGGACACCGCGGGCCGTGAGCAGGGCCGCGGTCCGCCCGACTCCGGCGGCGGTGGTGCCGTGGCCCGCGCCGTAGGCGCCGACGTCCTTGGCGAGCGTCTCGGCGATGAAGTTGTCGCTCTCGAGGTTCATCGCCCGCAGGATGCTCGCGCAGGGGCGGGGAGCTCGCCGAGCCGATGGGTCGTGCCGAGGGCGGCGTCACGCCCACCGTGAGGCCGCCCACCTGCGAGACGCCCACGCCCTTCAGGGCGGCCTTCATGCGCTGGGCCGCCGCGATGGCCGGGCTGCTCACGTAGGCCGCCCGGGCGTTGCCGCTGTAGTTCTGGTTGGTCACCAGCGCCGAGAGGGGCGAGGCGTAGGCCCGGTAGTAGGAGGGCCAGCGCGGGCCCAGCCGGCGCGCGTCGAACAGGTGCTCGTCGGCGATGATCGGGCCGCGGATCAGGCGGATCCCCTTCGCCCGGACGGGCCGGGCGAGGTCGGAGATCGAGGTCGCCGCGCCCGCCGAGGTAGCGCCCGGCGTACGAGCGGGTGGCCAGGACGGGGTCGCCGGCCCCCTGGAGGTAGACCTTGCCGACCAGCGTCCTGCCCGCGAGAGCCGTCTCCTCGGCGGCGAGCAGCCTGGTCGTGAAGCGGTGGTCGGGCCCGAACTGGAGCAGGGCGCCCGCGCTCGTGACCAGCTTCATCGTCGACGCGGGGATCCGGGGGGTGTCGGCGCGGAAGCCCCCGACCAGGACGGGGGGGCCGGCCGTGTCGAGCCGCCACACGAGGGCGGACGTGGCCGGGTTGGCGGCCGACCAGGCCGTGATGGCCTTCTGGACCGCGCCGGGCGCGCCGACGGCCGCGGGTGCCCAGGATCCCACGAGCGCCGCGGCGGCGAGGATCGCCACCGCGGCGCGTGGGCCTCGTCCGGCTACACCGCGGCCAGGAGGATCTGCTCCGCCTCCTCGGGAAGCCGGTGCCCGGCGGCCGTCACGGAACTCAGGAACAGCATCTTGTCGATCCGGCCGTTGTAGATCGGTACCGACGTCTCGATGCAGAGACGCACGACCTGCTTGCGGGCAAGGCCCAGCGCCTCGGACAGCTCGTCCGGGGTGAGGTGATTGGCCACTACGACCTCCTCGATGGTTTGAGAACCCGATCACGCGCCAGCCGGTTGGGACATGGCTGGGGACGGGTCACGGCGAACCGGGGTATCAGGCCCTGAGGCCGTTGGTTCGCGTGTCCATGTAACCGGGGTTATCGACCCGTTCGAGCACATTGTCAACCACGGTATCCGCTCGGTGCGGACGACACCCGCGCGGAGGGTGAGCCCCCGCGGCCCCGGCTAGTGGGTTCGGCGGATCCGGCTGTGCGCGGGTCGCAGCGTGCCGCGGGCCGACATCCAGGCCCACACCCCGACGAAGCCGATCGCCGACCACCAGGCCGCCCGCCACCGAATCGAGGACGTAGTGGTTGGCGGTCCCGGTGATGGTGACGAAGACCACGGCCGGGTAGGCGACCGCGAGCAGGCGCAGGGGCCACGAGCGCAGCAGCACCAGGCCGACCATCCCGATCATCACGGCGTACCCGAAGTGCATCGACGGCACCGCCGCGTGCGGGTTGAACCAGCCGGAGAAGACGCCGCCGTGGAGGTCGATGTCGCTGATGTGGTTGAGCGTGTCCACGAGGCCATCGCCGGTCGCGGCCAGGCGCGGCGGCGCGACCGGGTAGACCATGAAGACCGACAGGGCGATCGCGTTGGCCACAAGGAAGGCGTTGCGCACGTAGGGGTAGACCCGGCGGCGGCGCTTGTAGAGCCACACGAAGAACAGCGGCGTGATCGTCCAGTGGCCGTAGAGGTAGAAGTAGTTCAGGGCCTCGGTCAGCTGGATGTGGTTCAGCACCCACTGCTGGATGCGTCGTCTCGACGAACAGGCCGGAGCCCTTCTCCCAGTTGATGATCCCCGCGGCGTTCTCGAAGGCGGTCGACGGCTTGCCGATCACCAGGGCGCGGGAGAGCTGGTAGAAGACCAGCGCCGCGGCGAAGATCGCCACCTCGATGGCCCAGGGGTGCCGGCGGAACGGCGACGCCACGGCCCGCGCGGCCGTCTTCAGGCGCCCGCCGCGAGGATCCGCCGCCCCGGCACGAACGGCCGGCCCGCCCGGGGCGGCCGTCTCGTCACACACGTGGTCGGTCAGGGTTTCCGTCATGTCAGCGGGTGTTCCGCAACGCACCATGGGCATACCCCGAAACGTATCTTGGGTAACGAGTGTGCAACAACCCCCGCACGGCCAGCGTTACCAGGAATTGGGTGAGGCGCCGGGCGGCGCCGGCGGCCTCGTTCCCACCACTCAATCGGGGTGCCCGGATTTGAACCGGGGACCTCTCCGACCCGAACGGAGCGCGCTACCAAGCTGCGCCACACCCCGCCGACGAAACGGCGTCGGGGCATCCTACCCGATGCAGGCGGGCCGATCCGGCCCGGCCATCCTTTCGGGGGTTGCCCCTAGACCGTGATGACGCCCTCCACCTCGGGGATGGCGCGGCGCAGTTCGGCCTCGATGCCGAGGGTGAGGGTGGCGGTCGACATGGGACAGCCGCCGCAGGAGCCCATCATGGTCAGATGGACGAAGCCCTCCTCGTCGAACTCCACCAGCTCGACGTCACCGCCGTCCGCGTGCAGCGCCGGCCGGATCTGCTCCAGCACGTCCTCGATCTGCGACATGATCTCCGCCGACATGACTCCCCCTGATCTCCGCCCGGACCCGATCGATGGTAGCGCGATGAGGGTCGCCGCCGTCCAGATGCGCAGCGGCTCCGACCCGTCACGCAACGTCGCGGCCGCCGAGGGGCTGGTGCGTCGCGCGGCCGCGGCCGGTGCGCGGTTGATCGTGCTGCCCGAGAAGTGGCCCTTCATCCACGGCCCGCGGACCGCCGAGGGGGCGGAGGGGCTCGACGGCGGGTCGGTGGCGGCCTGCCGGGCGTGGGCCAGGGAGCTCGGCGTGGCGATCGTCGCCGGATCGATCATCGAGCGCCGCGAGGACGGCCTGCCCTGCAACACCAGCCTCCTGATCGACCCCGAGGGCCGGGTCGTGGCCGCCTATCGCAAGCTCCACATGTTCGACGTCGACGTGGGGGGCGTGTCGTACCGCGAGTCGGCGGCGACGGCGCCGGGTTCGGAGGTGGTGCTCGGTCGCGTCCTCGACCGGTGCGTCGGCATGACGGTCTGCTACGACCTGCGGTTCCCGGAGCTCTACCGGCGGCTGACGCTGGCGGGCGCCGAGATCCTCGTGGTGCCGGCCGCGTTCACCGAGGCCACCGGGCGCGATCACTGGGAGCCGCTCCTGCGGGCGCGGGCCATCGAGAACCAGGCCTTCGTGATCGCCGCCGACCAGCACGGCACGCACGACGACGGCACCGTGTCGCACGGGCGCAGCATGGTCATCGACCCGTGGGGCGCGATCCTCGCCCAGGCCGGCGATGGCGAGGGCCTCGCCATCGCCGATCTCGACTTCGGGCGGATGGAGGAGATCCGGACCCGCCTTCCCGCCCTGCGCCACCGGCGCGAGGACGTCTACGGGGCCAGCGGCGCGCCGGTCTCCGGCACCGCGAAGGGCAGCTCCGGGCTCACGTAGGCCACCCGTCCGCCGATCACGGTGAGCCGCGGCACCAGATCCGCGTCGAGCACGACGAGGTCGGCCGGGTGGCCGGGCGCGAGCCCCGCCGGCAGGCCGAGCAGGCGCCGCGGCGCCTCGGTGGCCGCGGCGATCGCCGCCGAGCGCCGGATTCCCGCCGCGACGAGGGTGGCCGGGCCGTGCTCGATGCCGAGAGCGCTGCCCGCCAGGCGGCCCTCCCAGAGCACGCGCCGCCCGTCCGAGACGACGCGCCGCGACCCCAGCCGGTAGTCGCCCGGGGGCGAGGCCGCCGCCGCGACCGCATCGCTCACCAGCACCAGCCGTCGTCCGCAGGCGCGCGCGAGCACGGCGGCGACACCGGGCGCCACATGGACGCCGTCGGCGATCAGCGACAGGTGCGCCCGCCCTGAGGCGAGGAAGGCGACCAGCGCCGACGGGGCCCGGCTCTCGATGCCCCGCATGGCGTTGAGGGCATGGGTCATCAGGCGCGCCCCGGCGTGGATGGCCGCGGCGCCCGTCGCGCTCGTCGGCGTCGGTGTGGCCGACGGCCGCGATGCAGCCGCGGGCGGCGATGCGGCCGATGGCACCGAGGGCCCCCGGCAGCTCCGGGGCCAGGGTCACGATCGCCGGGCGGAAGGCGTCGAGGAGGCGATCGACCTCCTCCGTGCCGGGATGGCGCAGCGCCTCCGCATCGTGCACCCCGCACCGGGCGGGCGAGAGGAACGGACCCTCGAGGTGGACCCCGAGCGCTCGCGCGGAGTGGGCCGCGACGGGATCGCCCCGCAGGGCCACGGCCGCGCGGCGGTAGGCCTCGGGCGTCCGGGTCACCAGCGTCGGGCAGAAGGCCGTGACGCCCGAGGCCGGCAGGGCGGCCGCCACGCGCGCGAGCGCGGCCGGGTCGTCGCCGATCTCCGCCCCGCCGAAGCCGTTGACCTGGAGGTCGACGAAGCCGGGGCAGACGATCCACCCCGGCGGCAGCCGGCGCTCCTCGCCCTCGGGCGCGGCCCCGATCCGATCGCCGGCGACGGTCACGGATCCCTCGGCGAGGGAGCGTCCGCGCAGCACCCGGCCGGTCAGCCGCAGGGGCATCAGCCGAGCCTCTCGACGGCCTCCGCGACCAGGAGGCCGGGATCGGGCCCCGCCGACCCCAGCTCGCGGGCCAGGCCGTCGGCGTCGAGGTCGCCGCCCTCCAGCCACAGCTCGCGCAGGAGTCGCGCCGCGCCCGCCTCCAGGAACCAGCGCTCGCCGAAGGTCTCGCGCAGGTGCCGGCGCAGCGTCGCGGCCAGCATCCGGCCGCGCAGCTCGTCGGCGGGAGCGAGGCTGCCGAGGGCCGCGGCGAGCGAGAGCTCCGCCGGCCATGGCACGCCGAGGGCGCGCGACATCAGGTCGGGGTCGGGCTCGCTCCCGAGGGCGTGCGCCGCGGCCGCGCACGCGCGCAGCGACAGCAGGCGGGCCGCCGCCGCTCCGACGGCGATCGGTTCGGGATCGGCGGCTCCGAGGACGCGCCTCAGCCACTCGGGCTCGGCGAGCAGGCCCTCCATCAGGGCGGCCTGGGCCAGGATCAGAGCCGGATCGCCCAGGCGGCGGGCCTCGAGGGGGAGGCGCGGCGACACACCGGCCTGCGCCAGCGCCGCGCCCGCCCCGCGCAGGGTCTCCAGGGCTCCGGCCACCCCCTCGAGGCCGGAGCCGCGCGCTCCGCCGCCGCGGCTGCCCATCGCCTCGCGCGTGCGCCCGACGGCCGCGGCCACCGCATCCGGGGGCAGGTCGGCCTCGAGGTGCGGGGCGCGCATCAGGCGGGGGAGGTCGGCCGCGTCGATACCGGAGGCCGGCGTCCCCAGACCGGCGTGCGCGATGCGGTCGAGGGCGCGCGCCGCGATGTCGTCCGTGCCGTCCAGGATGCGCGCCGCGTCGGCCGCGAGCGGCGGCAGGCCGAGACCCGCCGCGCCCGCCAGGAGCGCGGCGGCCGAGGCCGCCCCGAGCGTGCGGGCGGCGTCGGCTCGCCGCAGCGCGGCATCCGACATCAGCCCGCGCAGGTGCTGGTCGAGCGCGCGTAGGCGGGCGGTCTGCAGCTCGCGCCGACGTTCGCGGTCCGGCTCGGCGGCGAGCAGCGCGTCGACCCCGCCCAGCGTGACGGCGCCGTCCGGGCCGCCGGCCACGAGCGGCGCGCGCAGCAGCTCGTGCACGTCGGCCATCTCGCCGGCGCTCGCCAGACGTAGGTGCCCCTCGGCGGCGAAGCGCGCCAGGCCCCGCATCCGGGCGGGAACCCCGCCGGTCTCGGCCTGGAGACCGGCGACCGCGTCGGCCGAGAACAGGTGCGCGAAGGCCTCGTCGGCGGCCGGGCCCGGACCCTCCAGATACCGCTCGGCATCGGAGCGGTACCGATCGAGGTCCGGTATCGAGGAGGGCACATGGACATACTAGGTCCATGGAGCGCCCCCGCCGCGACGACATCCTCGAGGTCGAGGTGCACGACCTCGCCTTCGGCGGCGCCGGCGTCGCCCGCCACGACGGCTACGTGGTCTTCTGCCGCGACACCGCCCCCGGCGACCTGGTGCGCGCTCGCGTCGCGAAGGCGCGCCGCCGGTTCGCGGAGGCGGATCTCGTGGAGGTGCTGCGCCCCGGTCCGCAGCGGATCGCGCCGCCCTGTCCCTACGTCCCGCGCTGCGGCGGTTGCCGCCTCCAGCACGTCGAGTACGCGCTCGCCCTCGCGGCCAAGCGCGACCAGGTGGCCGAGCACCTCGCGCGCATCGGCCACCTCGAGGGCGTCGAGGTGCGCGAGCCCGACGCCGCGCTCGAGCAGTTCGGCTACCGCAACAAGATGGAGTACTCGGCGGCGCCCGGCCCCGGTGGCGCCCTCCATCTGGGGTTCCACGTACGCGGGCGCTGGGACGAGATCGTCGACGTCGAGGCCTGCCTCCTCGCGAGCCCCCTCGGCAACGCGGTGCGCGAGACCGTCCGGGCGTGGGCCGTCGCGCAGGGGCTTACGCCCTACGACCAGCGTGCGCACACCGGCCAGCTGCGGCACGTGCTCGTGCGCGAGGGCGTCGCCACCGGCCAGGTGCTGGTCAGCGTCGTCACCAGCCCCGGCGTCGAAGAGCCCGTGGACGCGCTGGTGGGACCGCTCACGAGCGCCCACCCCGAGGTGGTCGGCCTGATCCACTCGGTCAACGACGGCGTTGCCGAGGTCACGTCGGGGCTGCCGACCCGCCTGGTCCACGGCCGCGACTGGATCGAGGAGCGGGTCGCCGGGGTCACCCTGCGCCTGTCCGCGGCGGCCTTCTTCCAGACCAACACCCGCATGACCGAGACGCTCTACGCCCGCGTGGCCGAGGCGGCGGGCCTCGACGGCGATCAGGTCCTCTACGACCTCTTCGCCGGCGTCGGCAGCATCGGCATCGCGCTCGCGAAGGGCGCGAAGGAGGTCGTCGCGATCGAGATCGTGGAGGAGGCGGTCGCCGACGCCGAGCGCAACGCCCGCGACAACGGGGTCGCCAACCACACCGCGATCTGCGGCGACGTCGGCGTGGTGCTGCGCGAGCGCAAGGGCGAGCTGCCCGAGCCCGACGTCGCGATCGTCGACCCGCCCCGAGGCGGCCTGGCGGGCCGCGCGATCCGCCGCATCCTGGAGCTCGCCCCGCCTGTCCTCGTCTACGTCTCCTGCCAGCCCGCGACCTTCGCCGACAACGCCGCGAAGTTCGTGGAGGGCGGCTACACCCTGGAGTGGGTCCGCCCGGTGGACATGTTCCCGCAGACGCCCCACATCGAGGCCGTGGCCCGCTTCACGCGTTAGGTCTCACCCGTCGTGATCGGGACGGAGCTCGACCACCCCGGAGCTGAACCACCCCGGAGCTCGACCACCCCGGAGCTCGAACCACCGCTTTGCTCAGGAGCTCGACCACGCCGGAGCTCGACCACCCCGGAGCTGCGACCACCCCGAAGCTCGACCGCTCCGAAGCTCGACCACGCCGGAGCTCGACCACGCCGGAGCTCGACCACGCCGGAGCTCGACCACCCCGGACTCGACCACCCCGTGGCTCAGGACCGGAGCTCGACCACTTCGGAGTGGTTCTGGCCCCACTCCTCGGGACGATCGTCTGGGGCGTCCATCGGAGCGCCTCACCCGGACGTGCGTTCAACGCACTGATCTCCCACTAATGGCGCTGGATCAGCGTCATGGGAGAGGCTGATCCTCCGAGCCGCCGGCGGGTGAGCACTCTTTCCCACAGGGCCATGAGCCCTATCGCAAGAGCGTGCCCCTGCCGGGCGGTGAGGAGTCAGATGGCTGGTGGGATGGCGTGCCGTTAGAGCACTGATCCATTAGGTCGCCGCGGACTTCTCGGGCTCGGGGGCATGCGGTCACACAAGAGGAGGCGCGTCGTGATCTTCGTGGGCGTCGACTGGGCCGAGGCCCACAACGACGTGGCGGTGATGGATGAGGCGGGGGCGGTGCTCGGGCGAGGGCGCTTCGGGGTCGGGCTGGGTGGCCTGGCCCAGTTGCACGGCCTGATCGCCGATCACGCCGAGGAGCCCGAGCAGGTCATGGTCGGCATCGAGATCGATCGGGGTCTGCTGGTCGACTCGCTCGCCGGCGCCGGTTACCGGATCTATGGCCTGAACCCCCTGGCGGTGAGCCGCTACCGCGATCGCCATACGACCTCACGCGCCAAGTCCGATGGCGCTGATGCAAAGCTCCTGGCCGATCTGGTGCGCACCGATCGCCACAACCACCGGCCGCTTGCCGGTGACTCGGATCAGGCGAGCGCGATCCGGGTGCTGGCCCGGGCCCACCAGGGCCTCGTCTGGATGCGCCAGCGCCAGGTCAACGGCCTGCGCTCGGCGCTTCGCGACTACTTCCCGGGCGCCCTTTCGGCCTTTGGCACCGACCTGGCCTGCGCCGATGCACTGGCGATCCTCGCCATCGCACCGACGCCGCAGATCGCCAGAGGCCTTTCGCGGTCGAGGATCGCTGCGGCCCTTGGCCGCGCCGGCCGCCAGCGCAACCTGGAGCGACGGGCGGCCGAGATCCAGGAGGCGTTGCGCGCCGGACAACCCGAGGCATCGGATGCGGTGGCCGATGCCTTCGGCGCAGCAGCGCTGCCCGGGTGGCGGTGATCGTGTCGCTCAACCAGCAGATCAGCGAGCTCGAGCGCGCCATGTCCGAGCATTTTGATCGTCACCCGGACGCCGAGATCCTTGGCAGTCTTGCCGGACTCGGCTCAGTGCTCGGCGCCCGGGTGCTCGGCGAGTTCGGGGACGACCCGAACCGCTTCGGCGATGCTAGAGGCCGAAAGGCCTATGCGGGAACCGCCCCGATCACCCGGGCATCGGGTCGCAGCCGGGTCGTGCTGGCGCGCGTGGTGCGCAACCGCCGCCTGGCGGATGCCTGCGATCGCTGGGCCTTCTGCTCGCTGACCGCCAGCCCCGGGGCGCGCCGCTACTACGACGCCCTGCGTGCACGCGACAAGACCCACTCCCAGGCCACCCGCCAGCTCGCCAACCGCTGGGTCGGGATCCTGCACGCGTGCCTGGAGCGGCGCGCGCTCTACAGCGAGGAGGTCGCCTGGCCGCAGGACACTCTCCTGGCCGCTTGACTCCTTGGAGCCGTGGGATGTCTTGCGGGGAGATCAGGGCGACAAAATGGCCCCTGGCCGGGGCCATTTTGATTCCGCTCCTCCGGGCTTCGCCCGGGGTACGTCGCGGTACAGCAATCTCAGTGGTCCGCAGACGACGAACCCTGTTTCAGGCTTCAGGCCTCACCCACGTCGGATCCTGGGAGGCCGCTGGCGCGCAACCCACGGCGATCCAGGTCGGGCCTCATGGTGCCTTTGATCTTCGGATCGTCTGTGGCGCGCAATCCGAGGTGGTCGCGACATGGAAGCAGGCGCGGCGCGATGTGATCGTGTGGGCGTAGCCCCCGGAATCGTCCTGTGTGGCCGTCCCTGGGTGCGGAATCGTCTCGGTGTTCCAGAGGCCATACCCGCCGAAGGCGGTGCCTGCTGGGTGCAAATCGGCCCGGCCAGGGCCGATTTGCCGCCGGATCTCCCCGCAAGAGGGAGATCCGTGCGTGAGGGACGAGCCCCCCTACTGAGCCGCAGGCTCAGTAGGGGGGCTGAGCCTGGTGCCAGTCGCCGATGGCCCGGAAGGCGTCCCAGAAGGCTCGCTTCGCTCCCTGCTCGTCGAGGGAGGCGTCGATGTCGGGGACGTAGAGGGCGTCGATCGTGGGGGTCCAGCGCTGGACGACGCCGGGCTCGGCCTTCAGGGGCTCGCTGAGCGGGTGGCCGAGGGTCGCGAGGGCCTCCACGACGCGTTCTCCCATCGGGACGATCAGCGTGGGCTGCACGATGTGGATCTCGCGGTCGAGCCAGGGCATGCAGAGCTCCAGGACCTCGGACTCCTCGAGATGGCTGCACTTCACGCAGAGGGTCCCGTAGAGCTGCAGCGGGTCGATGCCCAGGCGTTGCACGCTCTTGAGGATCGCCGTGCCGGCGCGGCCGAAGAAGGCGACGCCCTCCTGGCGCTCGGAGAGGCTGGGGCTCCACTTGATCATCATGATCTCGGCCTGGGGCGAGCCGGAGCTCATGACCGGGAGCTCGGCGTCGGAGCTGCAACGCTCGCAGGCGGTGATCTCGTCGTTGAGGGCCGCGATCTCGGCGATCGCCCGGCGCTGGTACGCGTCCTGGATGTCCTCGGGGGTGGATCCGGCGATCGGTGGCGTTGCGGTGCGGCGGATTCGGGTGGGCCGGCTGGGGCGCGGCGAGGGGGGCTCAGTGGTCATAGGCGACGACGATATTTACCGGGGTTCCCGGTACTCCTGCACGGCTGCGTTTCAGGACTTCGGCGATCGGTGGCGTCGTCCCCGCGAACGCGGCTCGTTGCCGGCGCCCCGGCGGGCGTTGCGCCGCAGCTCCGCGTCGTCGAGACCGGTGAGCATCGCGGCCGGTCCGTCGAAGGACGCCATCTCGGTGACCGCGGTGCCGACCTCCTGGGGGCGGGTGGCGCCGCTGCCCGCGCAGACCCTCAGGCCGAGGCGGCGCAACGCCGGGATCTCCGGGTCGTCGGCCGTGTCGGTGCCGCTGAGGATCAGGTGGCAGTCGACCGATCCGGCGATGCGCCGCAGGCCCTCGGGCGACGGTGCGCCCGCCTCCGGGTGGGGCACCATCACGAGACCGCCCTGCGCCCGCACCGCGGCGGCGGCGTCCTCGGGTACGAGCCCGCCGGCCACCGGGTGGGTCAGGAAGAGCCCGATCAGGTTCCCGTCGGTCGTCTCGATCTCCTGGCCGATGATCACCGCCAGGTTCGCGGGAGCCGAGGCGGCGACCGCGCGCGCCGGGCCGAGGCCCTCGGCGGCGGCGACGCAGACCACCTCGACGCCGCGTTCCGCGCACGCCGCGACGATCTGGTCGGGGGTGAGCTCGCGCCCCGGCCGCACCAGGAGGTCGGCCACCACCCGCCGGCCGGGCTCGTCGGCGGGGCGCAACAGGGCCGTCTCGAGGGCGTGCCGGTAGAGCCCCTCCAGGTCCGCCGCGACGTCGTCCCACGTGCGCCGCCGCCCGTGGGAGAGCGCGCCGGCCTGCAACAGCTCCCGCCGCGACGGGTTCTCGGCAAGCTCGGCGACGGCCCGGCTCCACGGCTCGCGGGTGAACGGGGGCAGCACCAGGGCGTCGAGCCCGTGGACGACGCTCTCCTCGGTGGCGGCGCAGCGTGGGACGAGCACCGCGCATCCGGACGCCATCGCCTCGCGCAGCACCGGTCCGGCCGCGTCGTCGGGGGACGCGAGGATCGCGATGGCCGCGGCAGACAACAGCGCCGCGCGCGCCTCGGGTCCCGCGTCGGGCACGACCTCCACCCGCTCGCGCAGGGCCTTGGGCACCGCCGCCCGCGTCCGCCACGGGGCGTCCGCCGGTCCGATGAGGGTGACCGGACCGATCCGCCCGACGTCGAGGCCGCGGAGGACCTCGAGCGCGAAGCGAACGCCGACGCGGTCGCGTCCGCGGGCCACCAGCACCAGACCCGGCGGCCCGTCGCGCAGCGGCGGCGGCCGGAACGTCTCCACGTCCACGCCGGGCGCGACGACCGCGTACTCGCCGGGCAGGATCTCCGACAGGGCGGTACGTGCCGACCCGGTGGTGGCGATGCGCAGGTCGGCGCGGGCGAGGGCCCGGTCGATCAGGGGCCTCAGGAAGGCGACCCCCACGAGGGGCTCGGCCCGGTGGAAGGTCGCGGCCGTCACCCCGGGGGCATGGCGCAGGGCCGCCAGCGCCGGGCTCGGGGCGAGCGGCTCGTGCAGGTGCACGACATCGAACGGCACCCGGGAGAGCAGCGTCTCCAGCGTCGCCGCCAGATCGAAGGGCTCGCCGACGCGGCGTCCGGGACCGGCGGGGAGCGCGCGCCCGACCGCGACCTCGAGCACCTCTCCCGGAGCGGGCGAGAGGGCGTCGGCGTCGCCCGCCTGGGCGGCCATGAGCAGGGCCCGGCCCGCGACGATCAGGTCCTTGCGCGTCGCGGGCGCGAGGATCGTCACCCGGTGCCCGCGCGAGGCCAGCGCCCGCGCCTCCGCCGCCAGGTGGTGCGCCACGTCGTCGCGGGGCGGCCACGCGTGGGGCGAGATCAGGGCGATCCGCAGTGCGGGGCGGCTACTCACCGCGGCCATCGGATGCGCTCCACACCAACGCGACGCGGTGAGCGGCCGTGATCAGGCTGAGCCCGGCGAGGACGCCCATGAGCACCGGGGTGACGTCACCGACCCCGCCCATGAACATGCACGTGCCGACGATCACGAGGCGCTCCGGCCGGCCCATCAGGCCGCCGCTCGATCCCGGGATGCCGAGGCCCTCGGCGCGCGCGCGGGCGTAGGAGACCAGGAACGAGGCGGTCAGCGCGACGAAGCACGCGCCCACCCCCCAGTCGATGCCGTCCTGGGCGAAGGTGATGCCGATCGCGCCGAGGATGACGCCTTCGGCGAGACGGTCGAGCGTCGAGTCGAGGAAGGCGCCGAAGGTGGTCACCCGGCCCTGGTGGCGGGCGAGGAGGCCGTCGAGCGAGTCGACCAGGCCGGAGGCGACGAACACGAGCGCCGCGATCACCCAGAGCCTCTCCAGGGTGAGGACGGCAGCCGCGCAGATGCCGAGGAAGCCGAGGATCGTGACGCCGTTGGGCGTGATCCGGCTCGCGTCGACGATCCGCCAGATGGTGGCGGCTCCGCCCGACGGCTCGGAGTCGAATTGCTGGGCCTCGGTGCTGATGGCGACCGCTCCTCGATGATGACGGGGGAGCGCCGGGCGGACCGGCCTTCCCGGGTGCGTCTAGGATAGCGACGCATGCGCCTGTGCACGTTCCTCGACGCCGGACGGACCCGCCTCGGATCGGTCCGGGGGGATCTCGTGCAGCCGCTGGAGGGCCGCGACGTGCGCGACGCCCTGGTGGGCATCCCCGCCGAGAGCGGTGATCCGGTCCCGCTCGAGGGCCTCCGGCTGGCACCCCCGCTGGTGCCCGGCAAGCTGCTCGGCGTGGGCCACAACTATCGCGCCCACGCCCTGGAGCGAGGCGTCCCGATCCCGGTGGAGCCGGTCATCTTCTCCAAGCTGGTCACGTCGGTGACCGGGCCGCGCGACGACATCGTGCGCCCGTCGTACACCCGGGAGCTCGACTACGAGGGCGAGCTCGCGGTGGTGATCGGGACCCGGGCGCGGGACGTGGCCGAGGCCGACGCGCTGTCGCACGTGCTCGGATACGCCGTGATGAACGACCTCACCGCCCGCGACCGCCAGCGCACCGAGCCCCAGTGGACGCGCGCCAAGGGCGGCGACACGTTCGGCCCCTTCGGCCCGTGGGTGACGACGGCCGACGAGGTGCCCGACCCGCAGGCGCTCAGGGTGCGCACCTGGGTCGGCGGCGAGCTGCGCCAGGACGCCTCCACCGCGGACATGATGTTCGGCGTCGCCGCCCTGATCGCGTGGTGCTCGGCCAGCTTCACCCTGCAGCCGGGGGACGTCATCACGACCGGGACGCCGGCCGGCGTCGGCGAGGCCCGCGACCCGCAGGCGTTCCTCGAGCCCGGCGACGTGGTGCGCGTCGAGGTCGAGGGCATCGGCGTCCTGGAGAACGCGGTCCGATGACGCCCGAGGAGGCGCTCCTCCGTGTGCTGGGCCTCACCGGCCTGAGCTTCCCCCGCGGTGTGCTCGGACCCGAGACCTGGGCCCTCGCGCGCGCGCTCGGCGACGACGCCGACCCGCGCGCCGACCCGGCGGAGCTCGCGGGCGCGGCCTCCGCCTCCCACTGGCGCGCGCTGCGCGGCCCGATGGAGGCCGCTCTGCAGCGGGCACGCTGGAAGGCCGACGAGGCCGAGCACGAGGCCTTCGACATCGTCCTCGCCTGGGCCGCCGACGACGATCCCGACTCGCCCCTCGCGCGCGCCCTGGCGGTGCGCGCCGCGTCGGAGCTCGCCGCAGCGGGCGACCGTTCGCGGGAGCGCCTGCGGGCGGCGGAGGACGCCGTGGCCGAAGGCGGCGCGGCCGCGGCGATCGCCGCCGCGACGGCCGCCGGGGCGATCGCCGCCGACCTGCTGGACCTCGACCCCGAGGACTTCGCCCCCGAGATCGCCGCGTACGTGACGGGCGGCAGCCGCGCCGAGGACATCGCCGAGCTCGCGCGCTCGACCGGCGACCCCGAGATCCGTGAGTGGGCCCGTGCGGCCGTCGCCGCGACCGAGGCGACCGAGGCGCCCGAGGCGTCGGAGGCGATCGCGGTGCTCTCGTCGGGCCCGGTCCCCGAGGACCCGGCGGAGGATCTGGTGTGGGTGCCGACGATCCTCTCGCTCACGGAGGAGGCCATCGAGCGCGCCCTGGTCGATGAGGCCTCGGCCCCGGACGCGCCCGAGGAGGGGTGACCGGGCCCGCCCCCCGCCCGGGAACGCGGGCCCACGTCCTCGAGATCGTCCGGCGGCTCGCGGAGGCCTACGGGCCGCTTCCCTACGCGCGCCGGCATCCGCCGGTGAGCGAGCTGGTGACCACGCTCCTCAGCCACAGCACGACCGACGTGAACCAGGAGCGCGCCTTCCGCGAGCTGCGCGCGCGCTTCCCGACCTGGGACGACGTGCGCCGGGCCCCGACGGCCGCGGTCGAGGACGCCGTTCGGGTCGCCGGGCTCGCCAACCAGAAGGCGCCGCGCATCCAGGAGACGCTCGACCGGATCGCCGGCGACCCACGCGGCCGCGACCTCGAGTGGCTCGGTGAGATCCCCCTCGACGAGGCCATGGCCTACCTCACCTCGTTCACCGGCGTCGGCCCGAAGACCGCGGCGTGCGTGATGTGCTTCTCCTTCGACGCGCACGTCGTGCCGGCCGACACCCACGTGCACCGCATCGCCCTGCGCACGGGGATCGTCCCCAGGGGCGCGACGGCGACGGCCGCGCAGGAGCGGCTGACGCGCTGGGTGCCGGTGGGCCAGGCGTTCGCCACCCACATGCGCCTCATCGAGCACGGTCGCCGCGTCTGCCTCGCCCGCACCCCACGGTGCGGTTCGTGCGCGCTGCTCGGGGTCTGCCGGGAGGGGCGCCGCCGCGCGGGCGGCGCTCCCTGACGATCTGAGTCGATACCACTCAGATCAGACTTGACATGATGTGACTTAGATCTACTATCTCCTCAGCGACGTTCCCCGTACTGGAGACCCGGGCCACGGCCCGGCATGAGGAGGCGGTTCACACATGGGCAAGACGATCGGCATCGATCTGGGTACGACCAACTCGGCGGTCGCCGTGCTCACCGGCGGTGAGCCGGAGGTCCTCCCCAACGCCGAGGGTGGTCGCACGACCCCGTCGGTCGTGGGCTTCTCGAAGACCGGCGAGCGCCTCGTGGGCACCGTCGCCAAGCGGCAGGCGGTGACCAACCCCGAGAACACGATCTTCAGCGTCAAGCGCTTCATGGGGCGCAAGTACGCCGAGGTGGACGAGGAGATGAAGATCGTCCCCTACGAGGTCGTCCGCGGATCGAACGGCGACGCCCGCATCAAGGTGGACGACAAGGAGTTCAGCCCGCAGGAGATCAGCGCGATGATCCTGCAGAAGCTGAAGGCCGACGCCGAGGCGTTCCTCGGCGAGCCCGTCACCGACGCCGTCGTGACCGTGCCGGCCTACTTCAACGACGCCCAGCGCCAGGCGACCAAGGACGCCGGCGTGATCGCGGGCCTCGACATCAAGCGCATCATCAACGAGCCCACCGCGGCCGCGCTGGCCTACGGCCTCGACAAGGAGACCGACCAGACGATCCTCGTCTTCGACCTCGGCGGCGGCACGTTCGACGTGTCGGTGCTGGAGATCGGCGACGGCGTCTTCGAGGTCAAGTCCACCGCCGGTGACAACCACCTCGGCGGCGACAACTTCGACAAGGCGATCGTCAACTGGATGGCCGCCGAGTTCAAGAAGACGCAGGGCATCGACCTGAGCAACGACAAGATGGCCCTCCAGCGCCTCTACGAGGCGGCCGAGAAGGCCAAGATCGAGCTCTCGACGACCACCTCGTCGCAGATCAACCTGCCGTTCATCACGGCCGACCAGTCGGGTCCGAAGCACCTCGACCTGCAGCTCACGCGGGCCCAGCTCGAGGAGCTGGCGCGCGATCTGCTCGAGCGCCTCGTCGGCCCGACCAAGCAGGCCCTCGAGGACTCGGGCGTGGGCGACAAGATCGACCACGTCGTGCTGGTCGGCGGCATGAGCCGCATGCCGGCCGTGCAGGAGCGGGTCAAGGAGGTCACCGGCCGCGAGCCGCACAAGGGCGTGAACCCGGACGAGGTCGTCGCCATCGGCGCCGCGATCCAGGCCGGCGTGCTCTCGGGCGACGTGAAGGACGTCCTCCTGCTCGACGTGACCCCGCTGTCGCTGGGCATCGAGACCAAGGGCGGCGTGTTCACCAAGCTGATCGAGCGCAACACGACGATCCCGACCAAGAAGAGCGAGGTCTTCTCCACCGCCGACGACAACCAGAACCAGGTGGAGATCCACGTCCTCCAGGGCGAGCGCGAGATGGCGGCCTACAACCGCACCCTCGGCAAGTTCAACCTGGTCGGCATCCCGCCGGCGCCGCGCGGCGTGCCGCAGGTGGAGGTCACCTTCGACATCGACGCCAACGGCATCGTGCACGTCGGCGCCAAGGACCTCGGCACCGGCATCGAGCAGAAGATCGAGATCAAGGCCTCCAGCGGCCTCTCCGACGACGAGATCACCGGCATGGTGCGCGACGCCGAGTCGCACGCCGACGAGGACAAGCGCCTGCGCCGGGTCGCCGACGCCCGCAACGCGGCCGAGGCCCGTGTGCACGAGGCCGAGCGCCAGCTCAAGGACAACGGCGACAAGGTGGACGAGGAGGTCCGCCGCGACCTCCAGGGTGCCATCGACGCCACCAAGAGCGCGGCCGCCGGCGAGGACGCCGACGACATCGAGGCCAAGACGGGCTCCCTCACCGACGTGCTGCACCGCCTCTCGGAGCAGGTCTACCAGAAGGCGGCGGCCCAGCAGGAGGCCGGCTCGGCCAACGGCGCCGGCGCGGCCGACGACACCGTCGAGGACGCCGAGTACGAGGTCATCGACGAAGACGCCCCGAAGGCGTCATGAGCCACGAGCCCACCGACCCGACCACCGACCCGGCCCGCGCGGCCGGGTCGGTGGTCGAGGGCTCCGTCGAGGACGGCTCCGCCGGGCAGGACGCGGAGGCGCCCGATGAGGCCTCACAGGAGATCGCGCGCGTCGCGGCCGAGCGCGACGAGTACCTCGACGCGCTGCAGCGGCTGAAGGCCGAGTTCGACAACTACCGCAAGCGCAACGACCGCGACCGTCAGATGATCGCAACCGGCGCGACGCGTGAGGTCGTCCGTGGGCTGCTGCCCGTGATGGACAACCTGGAGCGCGCGGTCATGGCCCTCGGCGACCAGGGAGAGCCCGTCGCCGCGGGCGCCGCGGGGATCGTCGCCGGCCTCGAGATGGTGCGCGGGCAGCTCGCCGCGCTCCTGGCAGGGCACGGCGTGGAGGAGATCCCCGCCGCGGGCGAGACGTTCGACCCCACGGTGCACGAGGCGATCGCCTCGGTGTCCTCGCCCCACCACGCGGAGGGCGCCGTCATCGAGGTGGTCGAGAAGGGCTACCGCCACTCCGAGCACGTGCTGCGCCCGACCCGCGTCGTCATCGCGGCGGCCCAGCCCGAGCACGAGTAGGGAAGGGAGGCGGACACCCGAGTGGACGATCCCTACGCCACCCTCGGCGTCGCGAAGACCGCGAGCGCCGACGAGATCAAGAAGGCCTACCGCAAACTGGCGCGTGTGCACCACCCCGACGCCAACGCCGGCGACCCGAAGGCCGAAGAGCGTTTCAAGGAGATCTCCCACGCCCACGACGTCCTCTCGGACCCCGAGAAGCGCCGCGAGTACGACGCGCGCGCCGCCTTCGGGGGCCGTCGCCCCAACGGAGGTGGTGCCGGGAGCGGTGGCGCCGGTGGCGGCTTCGGCGACTTCGCCGACATGTTCTCCACCATCTTCCGCGGAGCCCGCGGCAGCGGCGGCCCGGGCACGGCCGGCGGCCCGATGGCGCAGAAGGGCGCCGACGTGGAGGTCGAGGTCAACCTCTCGTTCGACCAGGCGATGGCCGGCGCCCAGGTGCCGGTGTCCGTGGAGACGCCCGTGGCCTGTGCCGACTGCGGCGGCAGCGGCGCGAAGCCCGGCACCAACGCGCGCCTGTGCCCCGAGTGCAAGGGCCGCGGCGTGCGCGGCCGCGACGTCGGGTCGTTCGCCTTCAGCGAGCCCTGTCCGCGCTGCGGCGGCAACGGCACGGTGATCGACGACCCGTGCCCCACCTGCTCGGGGTCGGGCACCACCTCCACACGCTCGCAGATCAAGGTGAAGATCCCCGCCGGGGTCAAGGACGGCACCCGCATCCGCGTGAAGGGGCGCGGGCAGGCGGGCTCGCGCGGCGGGCCGGCCGGCGATCTCTACGTGCTGACCCGGGTCTCCCCGAGCCGCCTGTTCACGCGCAAGGGCGACGACCTGGTCATCAACGTCCCCGTCACCTTCGCCGAAGCGGCCCTCGGCGCCCAGGTCGAGGTGCCGACGCTCGACGGGCGGGTGAAGCTGACGGTGCCCGCGGGCAGCCCCGACGGCCGCTCGCTGCGCATCGGCGGCAAGGGCGCCCCGCGCCTGAAGGGCGGCGGCCGCGGCGACCTGATCGCGACCCTGCGGCTGGACGTGCCGCGCGAGCTGTCGGCCAAGCAGCGCGACGCGCTCGAGAAGTACGCCAAGCTCGACGCCCGCGATCCGCGCGAGACGCTCTTCTCATGAGCACCCGGCGACCCCCGTCACGCGTCTTCCTGATCGGCGTCGCGGCCGAGCTGGCCGGGATGCACCCGCAGACGCTGCGGGTCTACGAGCGGCGCGGGCTGATCACGCCCCAGCGCACGGCGCGCAACACGCGCGTCTACTCGGAGGCCGACGTGGCCCTGCTGCGGCGCATCCAGGAGCTGTCGGAGGAGGGCCTCAACCTGGCCGGCATCGAGCGCGTGCTGCGCCTCGAACAGCGCCTCGAGCGCGCCGAGCGGCGCGCGCGCGACCTGCGGGCCGAGATGGACCAGATGATCGAGGACCACCGCGCCGCGGTGGTCGAGGCACGTGCCGCGCGGGGGCAGATCGTGCTCGCCGCACCCCGGGGGACCTCGCTGGTGCCCCGCTATTCGCCCGTCGTGAGACGAACGATGAGGAGGACCCACTGATGGCCGTTGACAAGCCCACAGAACGCGCGCAGGAGGCCATCGCCGCCTCGGCACGGATCGCCGGGGAGCGGGGCAACCCGGTCGTCGAGCCCGACCACCTTCTCGCGGCACTGCTCGAGGCCCGGGAGGGCGTCGTCGAGCCCGTGCTGCAGCGCGCCGGCGCCGACCTGGCCGGCCTTCGGGCGGCTACCGAGGCCTCGATGGGCCGCCGCCCCCAGGTCAGCGGCTCGGCCACCGGCGCCCAGCTCTCGAACCCGTACCGGGCCGTGCTGCGCCGCGCCGGCAAGGAGGCCGAGAGCCTCAACGACGAGTACATCTCGACCGAGCACATCCTGCTGGGCCTGATCGAGGAGCCCTCGCCCGCCCGGGAGGCCCTCACCTCGAGCGGGGTCACCCGCGACGGGCTGCTGAACGCGCTGCGCACGGTGCGCGGCTCGGCGCGCGTCACCGACCCGAACCCCGAGGACAAGTACCAGGCCCTCGAGCAGTACGGCCGCGACCTGACCGAGGCCGCCGAGCGGGGGACCCTCGATCCGGTGATCGGCCGCGACGAGGAGGTGCGCCGGGTCATCCAGGTGCTCTCGCGGCGCACCAAGAACAACCCGGTCCTGATCGGCGAGCCCGGGGTGGGCAAGACCGCGATCGTCGAGGGGCTCGCCCAGCGCATCGTCTCGGGCGACATCCCCGAGGGGCTCGCCGGCAAGCGCGTCATCTCGCTCGACGTCGGGTCGCTCCTGGCCGGCGCCAAGTACCGCGGCGAGTTCGAGGATCGCCTGAAGGCCGTCCTCAAGGAGATCGAGGACGCCGCGGGCGAGGTGATCCTGTTCATCGACGAGCTGCACACGATCGTCGGCGCGGGCGCGGCCGAGGGCGCGGTGGACGCCGCGAACCTCCTGAAGCCGATGCTGGCGCGCGGCGCGCTGCGCGCCGTGGGCGCCACCACCCTCGACGAGTACCGCAAGTACGTCGAGAAGGACGCGGCGCTCGAGCGGCGCTTCCAGCCGGTGATGGTGGGCGAGCCCACCGTCGAGGCGACCGTGGCCATCCTGCGCGGGCTCAAGGAGCGCTACGAGGTCCACCACGGCGTGCGCATCCAGGACGGGGCGCTCGTCGCCGCCGCCCGGCTGTCGGACCGCTACATCACCTCGCGCTTCCTGCCCGACAAGGCGATCGACCTCATGGACGAGGCGGCGAGCCGCCTGCGCATCGAGATCGACTCCGTGCCCGCCGAGCTCGACGTCGTGCAGCGCCGGATCATGCAGCTCGAGATCGAGCAGCAGGCCCTCGAAGCCGAGACCGACCCCGGCTCGATCACCCGCCGCGACGCCATCGTGGAGGAGCTCGCCTCGCTGCGCGAGGAGGGCGACGCGATGCGCGCCCACTGGGAGCAGGAGAAGGGCACGATCGGACGGATCCGCGACATCAAGGGGCAGATCGAGGCCGCCCGCAACGAGCTGGAGCGCGCCGAGCGCGAGGCCGACCTCGAGGGCGCCGCCCGCCTGCGCTACGGCACGCTGCCGGAGCTCGAGCGGGCCCTCGTCGGGGCCAACGACGCCCTGGCCGACCAGCAGACGAGCCGGCGGATGCTCAAGGAGGAGGTCGACGAGGAGGACGTGGCCGAGGTGGTCTCGGCCTGGACCGGCATCCCGCTCAACCGGCTCCTCGAGGGCGAGGTCGAGAAGCTCCTGCAGATGGAGGAGCGGCTGCACGAGCGGGTGGTGGGCCAGGACGAGGCCGTCAGCGCCGTCGCCAACGCCCTGCGCCGCTCGCGGGCCGGCCTGTCCGACCCCGACCGGCCGATCGGCTCGTTCATCTTCCTCGGCCCCACCGGCGTCGGTAAGACCGAGCTCGCCCGCGCGCTCGCCGGCTTCATGTTCGACGACGAGAAGGCCATGGTCCGCATCGACATGAGCGAGTACATGGAGCGCCACTCGGTCGCCCGCCTGATCGGCGCGCCGCCGGGGTACGTGGGCTTCGACGAGGGCGGCCAGCTGACGGAGGCCGTCCGCCGGCGCCCCTACGCGGTGCTCCTGCTCGACGAGATCGAGAAGGCCCACGCCGACGTCTTCAACGTCCTGCTGCAGCTGCTCGACGACGGCCGCCTCACCGACGGCCAGGGGCGCGTCGTGGACTTCACGAACACCGTCGTGATCATGACCAGCAACATCGGCAGCCATTTCCTGCTGGACGGCATCGACGGCGAGATCGCCGAGGAGCGGGTGATGGGCGCGCTGCGCGACCACTTCCGTCCCGAGTTCCTCAACCGCGTGGACGAGATCGTCGTCTTCAGCCGCCTCGACCGCGAGCAGCTCGGCGCGATCGTGGAGCTGCAGGCGGCCCGCCTGCGCGAGCGCCTCGCGAGCCGCGGCGTGGACCTCGAGATCACCGCGGCGGCGCGCGAGCTGCTCGGCCGCGAGGGCTACGACCCGGCCTACGGCGCCCGGCCGCTCAAGCGCCTGGTGCAGCGGCGGCTGGAGAACCCCCTGGCGCAGCGGATGCTGGCCGGCGAGGTGCGCGACGGCGACCGGGTGGTGGTCGATGCGATCGGCGACGAGGTCACCTTCACCACGGCCGACCGGGAGCCGGCGGCGGCGTAGGCGGACGGTCCGTCCCGGGTCAGGCGCTCCAGCCGGCCCGGGGCGCGCCGCTCGCCCCGAGGCGGTCGAGCACCCGGTGCCAGGCCCGCTCGTCGGCCTCGTCAGGGGGCTCGGGCACCGACCAGTGGGCCGCGGTGGCCGAGTCGCCGTCCCAGGCGATCGCCAGCCGCTGCCGGCGCATGGCGCCGTGGTGCACGCGGTCGGGCCGCGAGCGCTCGCGGGCGATGACGCCGGGCGGGGCCGGGAGGTCGTGCGCGACGGCCTCGGCCTCCCAGTGGGCCAGATGCTCGCGTGCCTCGGCGGCGCTCATGTGCGCCGTGCGGACGAGGCGCTGCTCGGCCGGTGTCCCGAAGTCCTGCTCGGGGTGCGCGTCCAGCCGGGGGCTGGCGCCGACCCGCGCCACGCTGCCGATCGTGCGTGGGACCGGATCCTCAGGGGGCGGCAGGCGGTACCGCATGACCGGTGCATCGGCATTCCCGCCCGCCGACACGAGCTAATCGCGCGTGGCGACCTGCCCGAGCCCGCTGAGGATGCCGGCCACGGCCGCCCCGGCGGCGAGGTAGAGGCCGATCTGGCGCGAGAGGAACTCGGCCGGATCGGGCATCACGAGCAGCCGGAAGCCGACGGCGACGAGCGCGATCGTGGACGCGCCCACCACGACCCAGGCCAGCGCGTCGAGGTGGCGGGCCTCGAGCGTGATGACCCGCCGGTCGTCGAGGACCACCGCCGCGGCCGCGCACGCGAGCACCACGCCCATCGCCAGGGCGATCTTCGCCAGCCCGGTCGCGTCCCAGCCGCTCGCGCTGGTCGCGGCGAAGGGCGGCCCGAGGTTCGTGGCGTACCAGGGCAGGAAGACCGCCATCACCAGCACCAGCCCCGCCAGCACGCCCACGGCGGGGGCCCCGACCCGGCCGGGCTCGGGGATGCGGCTCGCCGGGCTGCGGCGGGGGGATGGGCGGGAGGTGGACACCGCGCCGAACGGTACCGCCCCGGAGCCACCGCGTGCCGGTGCTAGTGTCGCGCGCCGTGTCACGTCGGCCCGACTTCTTCATCCTCGGTGCGCCCAAGTGCGGCACCACCGCGCTCAGCGAGTACCTGCGCCAGCACGAGCGGCGTCTTCGTGTCGACGCCGAAGGAGCCGCACTACTTCTGCGACGACTTCGACTACTACTACGCGCCCGGTCAGCGCACCCTGGACCACTACCTCGGTCTCTTCGCCGACGCCGGCGAGCAGCACCGCGCGGTGGGCGAGGCGTCGGTCTGGTACCTCTACTCGCGGACCGCGGCGCGCAACATCATCGAGTTCGACCCCGCCGCGCGGGTGATCGTGATGGTGCGCAACCCGGTGGAGCTGGTCCCCTCGCTCCACTCCCAGCTGAGCTACATGCTCGACGAGGCCGAGCCCGACCCCGCGGTCGCCTGGGAGCTCCAGGCCGCCCGTGCGCGGGGCGAGGGGCTGCCCGCCACGGTGCGCGTTCCGGAGTTCCTGCAGTACGGCGAGGCGGCGCGCCTGGGCGCACAGGTCCGGCGCGTGCTCGAGGTGGTGCCGCGCGAGCAGGTCAAGGTGCTCGTGTTCGACGACCTGCGGGCCGACACCGGCGCGGTCTACCGCGAGACGCTGGAGTTCCTGGGGCTGCCGGACGACGGCCGCACCGAGTTCCCGCGGGTCAACGAGAACAAGGTGCACAAGGCCGCCGCCGTGGCGCGGTTCACGCAGCGGCCGCCGTCGGCCCTGGTGAGCGTGGCCCGCGGCGTCAAGCGGATCACCGGCGTCGAGCGCCTCGGGGTGCTCGACCGGGTGCGCCGGCGCAATCGCGAGGTGACCCGGCGCGAGGAGATCTCGCCGGAGTTCGCCGCCGTGCTGAAGGAGCACTTCCGCGACGACGTCGCCGAGCTCTCGGAACTGATCGGCAGGGACCTCACCGCCTGGACCCGCTGAGCGGTGTCCGGCCTGCCGACGTGGGCCGGGGTCGTCGCGCTGGTGGCGGCGATCCTCGTGGTGCAGCTCGGGCTCTGGCGACTGGTGATCGTCCCCCGGTTGCGCGCGCGCATGGCCGGCGCCGTCCGGGAGGCGACGATCGCCCTGGGCGGCGAGATCGTCCACTCGGGGACCGCGAACTTCTTCGGCCTCGAGAGCGCAGGCCGGACGCAGATACGCGGCACCGGCCACCTCGCGGTGGGGCGCGACGAGGTCGTCTTCGTCCTGCTCGCGCCGCGGCGGACGGTCAGGATCGCGCGCGAGCGCATCAGCACCGTGGACACGCCGCGCAGCCACCTCGGCAAGTCCGTGCGGCGCCCGCTCCTGCGGATCTCGTACCGCGACGACGCCGGGGCGGACGAGGTGGTGGCCTTCGACGTCGGCCGCGACATCCGCTCCTGGCAGGAGGCGCTGGGGGCCGGGTGACGCGGGTCAGGTGGTACGCTCGGATCACCCGGTAAGAGGCGCCGAAGGAGTTGGACACACGTGCCGACCTACATCCTGCTCAGCACGCTCAGCCCCCACGGAGTGGGAACGCTCAAGGCGAACCCCCAGCGGCTGCTCGAGGTCAACGCCGAGGTCGAGCAGATGGGCGCGAAGGTCATCCAGCAGTGGGCCGTCCTCGGTCCCTACGACTTCGTCAACATCGTCGAGGCGCCCGACGAGAAGGTCATCGCCCGGGTCTCGGTCGAGCTGGCCGCGCGCGGCACGGCCCATTTCCAGACGCTCACGGCGATCCCCGTCGATGAGTTCCTGTCGCTCCTGAAGTGACCGACGGCCGCGGCCGCGGGCGCTGGATCCTCGCCGGCGGCATCCTCGGTCTGGCGCTCTCGCCGGGGGCGCGCCGGATCGGCATGGGTGTGCGCGCCCGCGCGACGCGGCTGGGCCGCCCGGCGGGCGATCCCGAGGCCCCCTTCCGCGCCGCCCCCTGCTACGAGCACGATCGCTCCACCGCGGGCGGTCCGGCCCGCACGGAGGCGGCCCGCTAGCGATGTGGACGGTGGACGTGCTGGTGCCCGAGCACCGCATCGTCTTCGCCCTGCGCGAGGGAGCGGTGGTCGAGGCGCGCGGGCCCTCATCGTTCAGCACCTTCCAGGCCTACCGGGGGCTCCCCGACTCGGTGCACGGGATGATCGCCTGGCCCAACACGATCCTGCTGAGCGGGCCCGAGCACGTCGTGGTCGACCCCGGCTACTCGACGCAGGGGGACATGCTCGAGGGGGCGCTGGCCGCGCGGGGCATCGCCACCGCCGAGGTGCGCACCGTCCTGGCGACCCACCTGCACTCCGACCACGTCACCGCCCTCCCGCAACTGGGGGAGGTCGACCTCCACGCGCACGAGATCGAGCTGGCGACGCCGCACGCCCGGGCCCAGCGCGGGGCGCTCGACGCCGCGCGGGTGCACCCGCTCACCGGGACCGCCGGCGAGGTGCTGCCGGGGGTGCGCTGGATCCTGACGCCGGGGCACACCGACGGGCACGTGGCATTCCTCGTCGAGACCGCGGACGGCACGGTCGCGATCGCCGGCGACACCCCGGGGCCCGACCCGGGCTGGTTCGCCCGGATGGAGCTTCCCGAGGGCTTCCCGCGCCGTGAGGAGCACCTGGCCGCATTCCGCGCGATACGGGCCGAGCGCCCGATCGTCATGATCCCCGGGCACAACCCGCCGATCGACATGCGCCCCGCCTGATCGGGCAGGGGAGGCCGATCGGCACGTCGAATGGCAACAGCGCCCCATCCCACCGGCACCAACGAGGAGTGATCACGTGAACTCGCTCACCCGCGAGCAGAGGATCTACGGCGCCGCCGGCGCATCGGTCCTCTTCATCATCAGCCTGTTCTTCACCTGGTTCGGCCAGGACTTCGGCGAGATCTCCGTCAAGATCAAGGGCTCGGACGCGATCCCGTCCTGGTGGATCATCCTGATCTTCGCCGCCGGCGCCGCGGCGATCCTGATCGCCGAGGCCATGAACTTCGAGCTGCCCTCGATGATCCAGCCGGCCGCCTGGGCGGCCTATCTCACCAGCGTCACCTTCATCGTGACCCTGATGATCTTCCTCGAGGGCGAGAGCCGGAAGTTCGGGATCTTCCTGGCGCTGATCTTCTCGCTGGCCGCGATGGTCCTCTCGGTGATGCACTGGAGGGACGAGGGCAAGTAGGGCCTGCGCTCGCTCCGCCGGGGGCGCCGCGGGAAACCGATCAGGAGCCGACCGCCACGGCCGGCTCCTGATCGGCGGGGCGGGGGTGGTGATCGGGGCACTCGATCCGCAGGTCGGCGGGTCCGAGCGGCGTGTCGATGAACCCGCAGTGGTTGGGACGTGCCTCTCCGGGGTGGGCGCCCGGCTCGAACCATGCGCACGTCGTGCACACCCGTGCCGGGGCGATCACGCCCCCCGCGGCGAGCTCGGCGACGAGGTCGACGAGGGCGCCCAGCAGGGCGTTCCGGGTGTCCTCGGGCAGCGCCGCGACCGCGTCGACCAGCCGCAGGACGCTCTCACCCACCTGGGGAGCGACGGCGCGCCCCTCGGGTGAGAGGGAGATCAGCGTCGCGCGCCGGTCACCGGGGGCGGGGGAGCGCTCGATCAGGCCCTTGGAGCTGAGCGCGCGCAGCGAGTCGCTGGCTGACGCGCTCGTGATGGCGAGCTCCCTGGCGATCTCGCCGACCCGAAGGGACCCGCGCGAGTCCACCAGGGCCACGAGCTGCGCCTGCGTGAGGCTGAGGCCGTGGTGCTCGCGGCCGCGATAGCCATCCTGGCGCAGGACCTGCGCGATGCGCAGCAGGCCGTGGGCCACCTGTCGTGCTCCCGGGGCGGTCGCGTCGTCGGGCATGGCCCGATCGTAGAGGACTCCTAGACATCGAGGAAGATATTAGATAGGAGTCCTACCAACAACGATCGGGGTGGATGCCCGCCCGCCGGGCCGCCCCAGAGCCAGGAGCCGAACCCACATGACGACCGCCACCTTCTTCCACGCGGGCTGCCCGGTGTGCGTCGAGGCCGAGCATGAGATCGCATCCGCCCTCGATACCTCGCGCTTCGACGTCGAGGTCGTCCATCTCGGTGAGCACCCCGACCGGATCGACGAGGCCGAGAAGGCCGGTGTCGCGTCGGTTCCCGCCCTCGTGATCGACGGCCGGCCGTTCCACATCAACTTCGGGGCGTCGCTCGCGGACGTGCGCGGCTGAGCCCGGGTCCGAGGATCAGGGAGAGGTAGGAGCGGGCCTCGGCGCGGGCGGCGCCTTCAGGGTGACCGCCCGCACCAGGCCCGAGGTGCCGAACGCGCTGCGGGCCTCGACGGTGACGTTCACGCTCCCCGAGATCAGCTTTCCGCGCACCTTGCGGTTCCAGGAGACGACCTGTTGACCCGCCCGCAGCGGCCGGCCGCTCGCGATGGTCGCGATCGGCGTGCCGACCGGTGACTCGACCCGGACCGTGACACGCGCCGGGCGCAGCAGGCGGAAGCGCACGTCGAGCCGGCGCACGGCCTTCTTCCCGGCCCCGACGGTGGTGGTGCGGGCGTTCAGCGAGGAGAGCGTGCGGTCGACGATCACCCGGCGGCGCTGCTCGGTCTCGCCGCTGCCATCGTCGGCGGTGTGGCGGGCGATCACGAAGTAGACGCCGTCGCCCAGCCTCAGGCGCCGGGGGTCGAGGTTGACCCGCGCCGAGCCGGGCCCGAGGCGGCCCTCCCAGAGCAGCTTCGAGGGGCGGCCGGTACGCCGGGCGACGCTCACCCGGGTGGCGCCCGGCCCCGTCGCGCGGACGACCATCGTGGTGGCGTCGTCGACCCTGTCGGCGTTGGGCGACAGCCGGAACGGCAGGGGCTCCACGGTGACGCCCCGGTACGACAGCACGATCACGTCCGACAGGCTCCGCGGCCCGGAGATGGGCAGCACGAGGCGGTCGCGTACGGCCAGCTGGGCGCTGCCGCCCGCGTCCATCGCGATCGCGGTGACCGCGCCCGAGCGACGTCATCAGCTCGGCCTGCCCGGCCACGCTGATGCCCGGCCGGCCATGGGCGGGCCCCTCGGCGGTCACGAGCAGGATGGTGCCGTCGGCGGTGCGCCCCACGGCCGAGCGCGAGGTGCGCGAGGTGGTCTGGGAGCTCGTGAAGCCCTCGCCGGCGCTGGTGATCGCGGTGCCGTCGCGCACGAGGACCGGTCCGCCCCCGATCGCGTCGAGCGCGCCCGGGGGGAGCGAGAGGAGCCCCGGGGTGATGCCGACGGCCTGCCCGAGCGGCAGGTCGGAGACGAGCGCGGTGCCCGCCGAGCCCACTCCGGTCAGCACCATGTGGCCCGCGCCGATCGTCATGCCCCCGCCCGAGCCGGCGGCGACGACGGTTCCGGTGCGGGGCTGGTTCGGGGCCAGCGGCCCCGGCTGGTCGAGGCGCACGCGCACCTCGTAGCGCGAGCCGGCGACCGGCGTCTCGAGCCGCCCGTAGGCGGTCGTGTAGAGGATCGTCTCGCTGCCGCGCTTGGCCGGGCGGTTGAGCCCGCTGAGCGTGCGCTGCGGGAAGGTGACGGCTCCGTCCGGGTCGATCGCCTGGAAGCGTCCCTGCAATGCCAGCCCGGCGGTCTCGAGGCCCCCGCCGGGGAGCAGGATCAGGGCGGAGCGGCTGGGCTCGGGCTCGTGGATGAGCTCGCCGCCGATCAGCAGAACGCCGCTCGGGTCGTTGGTCGTGGTGTTGAAGAAGTCGCCGTTGATGCCGGCCACCGCGCCCGCGTCGAGCCGGGACGCCATCGGCCCCGGTGAGCGAGCCGAGCTCGGCGGGCGATCCCCCGGCCAGGACGGGGGCGAGCGAGACCCGCGGGGAGGGGGCGGCGCGCACGACGTGCACGACCCCTCCGTCGTCGCCGGCCACCCGCTGGTAGCTCACGCCGGGGGCCACCTCGGCGATCCTCGGCGGGCTCTCGGGGGGCAGGGCGCTCACGGGCGCTCCGGCCGCGACGCCCGGGGCCGCCATGGCGGCGGCGGCCAGGATCGCGATCGGTATCGGTCTGCTCATCGCGGGGAACCCAATCACGCGCGCGGGCACCGGCGAAATGCGCCGGTCGCGGCAGGGTGGTTCTGCGAGACTCGGATCGTGCCGATCGCCCTCTTCGTGCTGATGCTCATCGCCGTCGCCGCCGCCGTCGGGCTCGCCCTCGCGCTGAGGCGCGCCACGCGGGCGGCGCGCGAGGCGTCCAAGGCCGCCGCCGCCGCCGGGCAGGTCGCCGAGGACGCCGAGCGCCGACGCCGGGAGACCTTCCAGGACCTGCCCTTCACCGCGCTGCGCCTCGACTCCGCCGGCCGGATCGTCGAGGCGAACCTGCGCGCCCTCGAGAACTTCCCGTTCCTGGTCGCCGGGATGACGCTGCTGGAGGCCTTCAGCGAGCACCGCTTCGCCGCCCGGGTCGAGACGGCCCTCGACGACATGGTGCGCGCAGATGTTCGAGGTCCGCCTGTTCGCCGACGGGCGCCGCACCTACCGCGTGGCGGTCGAGCCCTACGAGGTGAGCGGGGAGCGCGAGGCCCTCGTCTTCCTCACCGACGCCAGCGAGGCGGCCGACTACCGGGAGCTGCGCTCGCAGTTCGTCGCCAACGTCTCCCACGAGCTGCGGACCCCTCTCACCGGCCTGCGCGCCCTGCTCGAGGCGCTCGACGACCCCACCATGGATCCCGACGACCCACCGCGACTTCGTCCGGCGCGCCTCCAGCGAGACCCTCCGCCTCGAGGCGCTGATCACCGACATCCTCTTCCTCTCCGAGCTCGAGTCGACGACCGGGCTGCCCGTCCTCGTCGCGCGCCGACCTGGCCGCCGCCGCCGCGGCCGACCGTCGATGAGCTGGAGGAGGTGGCCGCCGAGCACGGCGCGCACCTGTCGGCTCGACCTCGCCTGCGAGGCCTGGGTGCCGCTCACCGATCGCATGGCCCGGGTGATCGTGCGCAACCTGATGGAGAACGCGATCAAGTACGCCGGCCCGGGGGCGGCCACGACCACCAGCGTGCGTCGGGACGGCGACGACGTCGTGCTGACGGTGGCCGACGACGGCGCGGGCATCCCCGAGCGCGACCTGCCCCACGTCTTCGAGCGCTTCTACCGCGCCGACCCGTCGCGCTCCAAGCGGCTCGGCGGCACGGGCCTCGGCCTGTCGATCGTCAAGCACATCGCCGAGCGGTTCGGCGGCGAGGCGGTGGCGACCTCCCGCGAGGGGTTCGGCACGACGGTCACGATCACGGTCCCGGCCGCGCCCGCGCTGGAGGAGACCACCCCCGAGCCGGTCGCGCCCCTGGGGCCGTGATAGCGTCCCGCGCCGCTGCCATGGCCGTGCCCCTCATGGACATCCAGGCCCAGTACGGGCCCCTGCGCGCCGAGATCGACGCCGCCCTCGCGGGCGTGCTCGACAGCGGCCGGTTCATCCTCGGTCCCGAGGGCCGGGCGCTGGAGGCCTCCGTGTCCGAGCGCCTCGGCGGGCCGCCCCTGCGTGGGCGTCGCCAACGGCACCGACGCGCTGGTGATCGCGCTGCACGCGCTCGACATCGGGCCCGGCGACGAGGTCATCACGACGCCGTACACCTTCTACGCCACGGCCGAGGCGATCGCGCGCGTCGGGGCGACCCCGGTCTTCTGCGACATCGACCCGGTGACCTACTGCCTCGACCCGCCGGCCGTGCGCGCGGCGCATCGGCGCGGCCACCAAGGCGATCCTGCCGGTCCACATCTTCGGCCACCCGGCCCCGATGGCCGAGCTGATGGAGATCGCCCGCGAGCACGGCCTGGTGGTGGTCGAGGACTCGGCGCAGGCCTTCGGCGCCCGCGCTCCCGAGGGCGAGATCGGGACCTTCGGCGACGCGGCGACCTTCAGCTTCTTCCCCACCAAGAACTTCCCCGGGATGGGCGACGGCGGCATGGTCGTCTGCCGCGACGAGGAGCTCGCCGAGCGCGTGCGCCGGCTGCGCTTCCACGGCTCCAAGGACAAGGTCGTCTTCGAGGAGGTCGGCTACAACTCGCGCCTCGACGACCTCCAGGCGGCGATCATCCGCGTGTTCTACCCGCACCTCGACGGCTGGAACGCCCGCCGGGCCGAGGCCGCCGGGTGGTACGCGCAGGAGGGCCTCGGCGAGCTGATGACGCTGCCGGGCGTCACCCCGGGCGCCACCCACATCTACCACCTGTTCATGGCGCGGCACCCGCGCCGCGCCGAGATCCAGGCTGCTCTCGCGCAGGCCGGCGTCTCGAGCGCCGTCTACTACGGCATCCCGATGCACCTGCAGCCGGTCTTCGCCCCGCTCGGCTACTCGGAGGGCGACCTGCCGGTGGCCGAGGAGTGCGCGGCGACCGCGCTGGCCCTGCCGATGCACCCCAACCTGACCCGGCAGGACGTGGCCGAGGTCGTCGCGGCCGTGCGCTCGGCGGTCGAGGCGCTCGGCTGACGGACTCGCGCGGAGGGGCGGCCGCCCCGTGAGGGTCTGGGTGGACATCACCAACTCGCCGCACGTGGTGATCTTCCGGCCGCTCATCGCGCGCCTGCGGGCACGCGGCTGCGAGGTGACGGTGACCGCGCGCGAGTTCGCCCAGACGATCGGCCTGCTCGAGCGCTTCGGCATCGACCACGTCAGCGTCGGCGCCCACGGCGGCGGATCGAGCTGCGCGGCAAGGCGCGCGCCATGGCCGGCCGCTCGGCCGCGCTGGTGCGCTTCGCCCGGCGGGAGCGCTTCGACCTGGCGGTCGCCCACGGCAGCACCGACCAGCCGCTCGCCGCGCGGGCGGCGGGCACGCCCCAGGTGACGATGTTCGACTACGAGTACGCGAAGGTGATGCACCACTGGAACGGGCGCCTGGCGACCCGGGTGCTGGTGCCCTCGGCGATCCCCGAGGAGGCCCTCGCCCCCTACGGGATGCGCCCGCCCAAGCTGGTGCGCTACCCGGGGCTGAAGGAGGAGTACTACCTCGCCGACCACGCGATCGACGACGGGCGTGCTCGCCGAGCTCGGCCTCGACCCGACCCGGCTGATCGCCGTCGTGCGGCCGCCCCCGGAGGTGACGCTCTACCACCGCGGCGCCTCGACCGACCTCTTCGCCGCGGACGCTGGAGCGCCTGTCTCGCCGCGGCGCCGGAGGTGCAGACGGTCGTGCTGCCGCGCACCGACGAGCAGCGCGCGGCCCTGGTCGGCGGAGCGGCGATCGTCCCCGCGCAGGCCATCGACGGCCCGAGCCTGGTGGCGGCCGCCGACCTGGTGGTGAGCGCCGGGGGCACGATGAACCGCGAGGCGGCGGCGCTCGGCGTACCCGCCTACACGCCCTTCGCCGCCCGCCTGGGGGCGGTGGACCGCGCGCCTGATCGCCGAGGGGCGCCTGCGCCGCCTCGAGCGCGCCCGAGGACGTCCTGCTGGAGCGCCGCCGCCGCGACGCCCCGCCGCCCCTGCGCGACCCCGAAGTACTACTGGACCTGATTCTCGGGGCCGCGCGGTCTACACTGCCCGACTTGTGAGGAGCGCTCCGCTCAACTGGAGCCCCCGGGCATTCGCCCACCGCGGTGCTCAGATCGCGGTCGACGCGGGGCTCGTCGCGGCCGCCTATTGGCTGGCCTTCTACTTCCGGTTCGACGGAAACGTCCCCGGGCGGTACGAGACGACTCTTCGCCGGGACCGTGCTGCATCGTGGTCGCGATCAAGGTCGCGACCTTCGTCGCGATGCGCTTCTACACCAAGTGGTGGCGCTTCACGAGCCTGCGCGACCTCCAGGCGATCGTCCTCGCGGCGGCCGCCTCGAGCCTGCTCGTCGCCGCGATCCTGTCGAACTGGCGGCCGGGCGACCTGGTGGCCGTGCCGCGCGGCGTGCTGGTCTTCGACCTGGTCCTGACGCTGACGTTCGTCGGCGGCGCCCGCTTCGCGGTGCGCAGCGTGATCGAGCGCCCGCCCCGTTCGGAGCTGGTCTCCAGCGGCCGCGAGGTGCTGATCTGCGGCGCCGGCGACGCGGGCAACACCCTGCTGCGCGAGATGAAGCGCAACCGCGAGCTGGGCTACACGCCCGTCGGCCTGATCGACGACGACCCGCGCAAGCGGCGCCTGCGCGTGCAGGGCACCCGCGTGCGCGGCACCCGCGCCGACCTGCCGCGCATCCTGCGCGAGGTGCACGTCGACGAGGTCATCATCGCGATGCCCTCGGCCCCCGGGCTGGTGCGCCAGGAGATCGTGGAGGCCTGCCGCAAGGCCGGCATCCCGTGCACCACGCTGCCGGGCCTGCCCGAGCTGATCACCGGCGACGTCACCGTCAGCCTGCTGCGCGAGGTGCGGGTGGAGGACGTGCTCGGCCGTGCGCCGGTCGAGAGCGACTTCGCCCGCGTGGCCCGCTACCTCAACGGCCGCGTCGGTGATGGTCACCGGCGCGGGCGGCTCGATCGGGCGTGAGCTCTGCCGCCAGGTCGCGGCCATCGGCGCGCGCCGTCTGGTGATGGTCGACCACGCCGAGAACAACCTCTTCGAGATCGACATGGAGCTGCGCGAGCGCGGCCATGCCGGCCTGCTCGTGCCCGTGATCGCCGACTGCAAGGACGTCGGCTCGATGGAGCGGGTCTTCGAGACCGAGCGCCCCGAGATCGTCTTCCACGCCGCCGCCTACAAGCACGTGCCGATGATGGAGCTCAACCCGCTCCAGGCGGTCGCCAACAACGCGATCGGCGACGCAGCGTGCTGGCCGACCTCGCCGAGCGCCACCGCGTGGATCGCTTCTGCCTGGTCTCCACCGACAAGGCCGTCGAGCCCAAGACCGTCATGGGCGGATCCAAGGCGCTGGCCGAGCGGGTCGTCGAGGCGCACGGCACCACCTCGAGCACCCGCTTCGCCGCGGTGCGCTTCGGCAACGTCCTCGGCAGCTCGGGATCGGTGCTGCCGATCTTCCAGCAGCAGATCGAGCGCGGCGGTCCGGTGACCGTGACCCACGCCGAGATGACGCGCTTCTTCATGACGATCCCCGAGGCCGTGCAGCTGGTGATCGAGGCGACCGGCATCGCCGAGGGCGGCGACATCTTCGTGCTCGAACATGGGCGAGCCGGTGAAGATCATCGATCTCGCCCGCCGCATGATCGAGCTCTCGGGCCACGAGCCCGGCGTGGACATCGCCATCGAGGTGGTGGGCATCCGTCCCGGCGAGAAGCTCCACGAGGAGCTCTTCAACGTGGACGAGGAGGTCAAGCCGACCCGCTACGGCAAGATCATGCGCGCCACGCGTCCGGCCATCGACCCGGAGCGCCTGCGCGACAGCATGGACGAGCTGGACCGGCTGGTCGCCGACGGCCGGCCCGGAGCCGGTGGCGTCGGCGCTGTGGGACGTCCTGCGCGCCGGAAGGGTCGCGGGCCACGGCGGCGAAGGCCAGGGGGCACGTCCCTCCACAAGCCATGGGGAGCGTCAATGAGCGTCATCACCCGCACCGAGACCGAGCGCGAACTCCCCGTCGGAGCCCTGCCCGTCGCCGAGTGGGGCCTGCTCTCGCGCGTCGGCGGCCCTGCCCCGACCACGGCGGCGAGTGCGCCTGCGTCGCCCGCGACGCCGACGCCGGTTGCCTCGTGTTCTGGTGCGAGTCCGGGGAGCACCACTTCAGCAACCGCTAGGCCTCCGGCGCCGGCTCCGGACGGCGCGCATGAGGCTCCTGGGAGTGCCGCGTGAGCCTCGGGCCGTCAGACGTGGTCGCGGGCCGGTACGAGCTGATCCGCCCGCTCGGAGGCGGGGACAGCGCCGCGGTCTTCGTCGCGGACGACCGCCACCTCTCGCGGCGCGTGGTGATCCGGGTCGTCGAGCCGGGCCACCCGGACCGCGCAGCTGCCCTTCGCGACGAGGGCCGGATGATGTCGGCCGTGCAGTTCGACTGCCTCCAGGCCATCCCGGTGCTGGTGGACGGTGAGCTGCCGGGCGGGGGCGCCTACCTCGTCAGCGAGTTCGTGGAGGGGATCCCGCTCGAGGAGGTCATCCGGTTGCGCGCGACCGCTTCCACCGGCGCGGGCGCGCGGTCTGGCGCTCGGCCTGCTCGAGGCCGGGCTGGCGGTGCGCCGCAGCGCCCCTGACCGCGCTGATGTGCTGGTGGCCTCGGCTCTCGTGACGAGCGACGACCACATCCGGGTGACCCGCTTCGCGCGCGCCCCGGGCCCGGGGCCGCTGGGGGTGGACCCCGCGGTGCTCGCCGTGACGAGGACCCTCTCCGCGATGCTCTCGGGCCGGCTGGTGCCGCCGGCCCTCTCGGACGTCATCGATGACGCGCGCACGGGCGAGATCCTGTCGGCCGAGGTGCTGCGGGAACGGCTGCGGCAGGTCCCAGCCGTCGTTGAGGACGACGCTCCGGCCATCGCGCCGTTCACGCGCTGGCCCTTCGTCGTCGTGGCCGTGATCCTCGCGCTGGTGGTCGTGATCGTCGCGCTCATCCTGGCGCTCTGAGCAGAGGCCGGCCGTCTCGTCATGCGTGGGTGAAGGGCAGCTCGGCGTGGTGGCTGCGGTCCGCGTCGATCGAGTAGACGACCGTGTGCGGGCTGCGCCAGGGGAAGGCCGCCCCGGTGTACTTCACCGAGAGGGCGTCGGCGATCGCGAGCGCCCGCTCGCCGTCGATCCGTCCCACAACCCTGCCGCGCAGGTCGCACTGGCGGTAGGGGTTGCCGATGTCCACGGCCGAGATCGCCACCCGTCCGTCGCGCTCGATGTTGCGCGCCTTGCGGCTGCCGGTCTGGGTGAACATCACCAGCCGGTCGTTGTCGTCGACGTCGATCCAGACCGGCACCGAATGCGGTGAGCCGTCGGGCAGCACGGTCGCCAGGTGCGCGAAGGCGCGGCCGCCGAGCAGGTCGCGGACGTCATCGGACAGGCTCATCGGGATCTCCTGGTGGGTGCGGCGGGGGGCGGGGCCGGGGTGGGCGGCGGCGCATCGGGCGGGGCCTCGTCCCAGACGGCCACCCAGGCCTCGATCTCGCGGACCACGCGCGAGAGCGCCTGGCCCTTCTCGGTGAGGCGGTACTCGACGGCGCCGCCGCCGAGCTCGCGCCGCTCCATCAGCCCCGCCCCCTCCAGCTCGCGCAGGCGCTCGGCCAGCAGGCGGGCCGACAGCCCGTCCACCGATCCGCGGATCTCGGTGAAGCGGGCCGGGCCCTCCATGGCCGCGCGGATCACCGCCGCGCTCCAGCGGCGGCCGAGGAGCTCGGCCGCGCGCTGGTAGCGGTGGCACACCGGGGGAAGGTGGCGACAGTCGTCCATCACCCGGAAAACTACGCCGCTACGCCGCGAGTGCCTCGTGGCGGTCGCGGGCGGGCTCCAGGGCGATGTCGAGCACCTCCCTGACGGTCAGCACCGGGTGGACGCGCACCTTCTCCAGGATCTGGGCGGGCACGTCGTCCAGATCGCGCCGGTTGCGCTCGGGGATGATCACGTCGGTCAGCCCGGCCCGGTGGGCGGCGAGCACCTTCTGCTTGAGCCCGCCGATCGGCAGCACCCGGCCCTGGAGCGTGACCTCTCCGGTCATCCCGACGTTCGGGCGCACGGCGCGCCCGGACGCCAGCGACGCGATCGCGGTGATCATCGTGACCCCCGCCGAGGGCCCGTCCTTGGGGATCGCGCCCGCCGGGACGTGCACGTGGATCTCCCTGCCGGCCAGGTCGGCCGGGTGGATCCCCACCTCCGCGCCGTGCGCCCGGGTCCACGAGAGGGCGATCCGCGCCGACTCGCGCATCACGTCGCCGAGCTGGCCGGTCAGCACCAGGCGCTCGCCCGGGCCGTCGGCCGGCATCGCGCTCGCCTCGACGAAGAGGACGTCGCCGCCGGTGCCGGTGACCGCGAGGCCGGTGGCCACGCCCGGGATCGCGGTGCGCTCGGCCGCCTCGTGGTGGAAGCGCGGCCGCCCGAGGGCGTCCGACAGGTCGTCGGGGCCGATCACGACGGCGTCCTCCGCCCCCTCGGCCACCTTGCGCGCGCTCTTGCGGAGCACCTTGCCCAGCTCGCGCTCGAGGCTGCGCACGCCCGCCTCGCGGGTGTAGTCGCCGATGACCGCCCGAAGGGCCTCGTCGGTGAACTCGACCTCGTCCTCACGCAGGCCGTTGCGCTCGATCTGACGCGGCAGCAGGTAGCCGCGCGCGATCGCGAGCTTCTCCTCCTCGGTGTAGCCGTCGAGGGAGATCACCTCCATGCGGTCGAGCAGCGGCCCGGGGATGGTGTCAACCATGTTCGCGGTCGCGATGAAGAGCACCTCGGAGAGGTCGAGCTCCACGTCCAGGTAGTGGTCGCGGAAGCTGTGGTTCTGGGCCGGGTCGAGCACCTCGAGCAGGGCCGACGACGGGTCGCCGCGCCAGTCGGAGCCGACCTTGTCGATCTCGTCGAGCATGACCACCGGGTTCAGCGTGCCGGCCTCGCGCAGTGCGCGGACCAGCCGCCCCGGCAGCGCGCCGATGTAGGTGCGACGGTGGCCGCGGATCTCGGCCTCGTCGCGGATGCCGCCCAGGCTGATGCGCGCGAACTCGCGGCCGAGCGCCTTGGCGACCGACTGCCCGAGCGAGGTCTTGCCGGTTCCGGGAGGCCCGGCCAGGGTGAGGATGACGCCGCTGCGGCCCTCGTCCATGCCGCGCTCGCGGCGCAGCCGGCGCACGGCCAGGTATTCCAGGATCCGCTCCTTCACCTCGTCCAGCCCCGCGTGGTCGGCGTCGAGCACCTCGCGAGCGTCCGCGACGTCGAGCCGCTCCTCCGATCGGGTGTTCCAGGGCAGGGAGACCATCCACTCCAGGTAGGTGCGGATCATCCCGGCCTCGGCCCCGTCGGGCTGGCGCTCCAGGCGGGCGAGCTCGCGCTCGGCCTCCACCCGCGCGGCCGGGGCAGTTCCGCCGCCTCGATGCGGGCGGCCCAGTCGTCGCCCTGCTCGTCGTCGTCGCCGAGCTCCTTGCGGATGGCGGCGAGCTGGCGGCGCAGCAGCATCTCGCGCTGGGTCTTGTCGAGGCCCTCGCTGACGTCCTCGCGGATGCGCCGGCGCAGGCCGGCGTCGGCCAGGCGCTCGCGCTGGGCCTCGATCGCCAGGCGCAGGCGCGCCACGACGTCGGGGGTGCCGAGGATCCCGAGCTTGCGCGCCAGGGGGATCTCGGGGGCGTACCCGGCCGTGTCGGCCAGGCGGCCCGGGGTGGGAGATGCCGGCGAGGAAGTGCGCCACGCGCGCGCGCTCGCCGCGCAGCTCGGCGACCTCCTCCACGACGGCCCGGTACTCGCGCGCCAGCTCCGCGGCCTCGGGGCCCGGGTCGTCCGGGTCGGGCAGCTCGACCGCGCTGACGCGCAGCCCGCCTCGGCGCCGATCGCGGCCGGGCCGAGCTCGGCGCGGTGCCGCGCCTCGAGGGCGATGGCGCGCGTGCCGTCGGGCAGGCCCACCTCGCCCATGATCTCGGCCACCACGCCGTAGGAGCCGAAGCGCCCCTCGACACGCGGGACGAGGAGGATGCGGCCCTCGACCGCGCCCGCCAGCGCCTCGGCCTGCTCGTCGGAGGTGACGGGGAAGGTGACGCTCGTGCCCGGCAGGACCACGGCATCGTCGAGGGGGAGGACCGGGAGGATGGTGGTGGTGCGGTCGTCCTGGTTCATCGACGCTCCTGACTCGTTCTGGTTACTCGGCGTAACCGCTGGGAGGAAGTTACGCTTCGTAATCAGAAGACGCAAGAGTGCGTCGACGCACTGATCTCCCTCTTGCGGGGAGATCAGGGCGGCAAATCGCCTCTACCGAGGCGATTTGCACCCAGCAGGCACCGCCTTCGGCGGGGACGGCCTCTGGAACACCGAGACGATCAGGCACCAGGGACGGCCACACAGGACGATTCCGGGGGCTACGCCCAGACGATCACATCGCGCCGCGCCTGCTTCCATATCGCGACCACCTCGGATTGCGCGCCACAGACGATCCGAAGATCAAAGGCACCATGAAGACCGACCTGGATCGCCGCGGGTTGCGCGCCAACGGCCTCCCAGGCTTCTACGTGGGTGAGGCCTGAAGCGTGAAACAGGGTTCGTCGTCTTGCGGACCACTGTGATTGGTTGACCGCGACGTACCCCGGGCGAAGCCCGGAGGAGCGGAATCAAAATGGCCCCGGCCAGGGGCCATTTTGTCGCCCTGATCTCCCCGCAAGACATCCCACGGCTCCAAGGAGTCAAGCGGCCAGGAGAGTGTCCTGCGGCCAGGCGACCTCCTCGCTGTAGAGCGCGCGCTGCTCCAGGCACGCGTGCAGGATCCCGACCCAGCGGTTGGCGAGCTGGCGGGTGGCCTGGGAGTGGGTCTTGTCGCGTGCACGCAGGGCGTCGTAGTAGCGGCGAGCCCCGGGGCTGGCGGTCAGGGAGCAGAAGGCCCAGCGATCGCAGGCATCCGCCAGCCGGCGGTTGCGCACCACGCGCGCCAGCACGACCCGGCTGCGACCCGATGCCCGGGTGATCGGGGCGGTTCCCGCATAGGCCTTTCGGCCTCTAGCATCGCCGAAGCGGTTCGGGTCGTCCCCGAACTCGCCGAGCACCCGGGCGCCGAGCACTGGGCCGAGTCCGGCAAGACTGCCAAGGATCTCGGCGTCCGGGTGACGATCAAAATGCTCGGACATGGCGCGCTCGAGCTCGCTGATCTGCTGGTTGAGCGACACGATCACCGCCACCCGGGCAGCTGATGCTGCGCCGAGGGCATCGGCCACCGCATCCGATGCCTCGGGTTGTCCGGCGCGCAACGCCTCCTGGATCTCGGCCGCCCGTCGCTCCAGGTTGCGCTGGCGGCCGGCGCGGCCAAGGGCCGCAGCGATCCTCGACCGTGAAAGGCCTCTGGCGATCTGCGGCGTCGGTGCGATGGCGAGGATCGCCAGTGCATCGGCGCAGGCCAGGTCGGTGCCAAAGGCCGAAAGGGCGCCCGGGAAGTAGTCGCGAAGCGCCGAGCGCAGGCCGTTGAGCTGGCGCTGGCGCATCCAGACGAGGCCCTGGTGGGCCCGGGCCAGCACCCGGATGGCGCTCGCCTGATCCGAGTCACCGGCAAGCGGCCGGTGGTTGTGGCGATCGGTGCGCACCAGATCGGCCAGGAGCTTGGCATCAGCGCCATCGGACTTGGCGCGTGAGGTCGTATGGCGATCGCGGTAGCGGCTCACCGCCAGGGGGTTCAGGCCATAGATCCGGTAACCGGCGCCGGCGAGCGAGTCAACCAGCAGACCCCGATCGATCTCGATGCCGACCACGACCTGCTCGGGCTCATCGGCGTGATCGGCGATCAGGCCGTGCAACTGGGCCAGGCCACCCAGCCCGACCCCGAAGCGCCCTCGGCCGAGCACCGCCCCCGCCTCATCCATCACCGCCACGTCGTTGTGGGCCTCGGCCCAGTCAACGCCCACGAAGATCACGACGCGCCTCCTCTTGTGTGACCGCATGCCCCCGAGCCCGAGAAGTCCGTGGCGACCTAATGGATCAGTGCTCTGAGGGCACGCCATCCCACCAGCCATCTGACTCCTCACCGCCCGGCAGGGGCACGCTCTTGCGATAGGGCTCATGGCCCTGTGGGAAAGAGTGCTCACCCACCGGCGGCTCGGAGGATCAGCCTCTCCCATGACGCTGATCCAGCGCCATTAGTGGGAGATCAGTGCGTTGACGCACGTCCGGGTAAGGCGTTCCGATGGACGCCCCAGACGATCGTCCCGAGGAGTGGGGCCAGAACCACTCCGAAGTGGTCGAGCTTCGGGGTGGTTCAGCTTCGAGGTGGTTCAGCTTCGGCGGTGGTTCAGCTTCGGGGTGGTCGAGCTCTCGAGGTGGTTCAGCTTCGGGCTGGTCCAGCTCCGTCCCGAGCAGGGTGAAGTGAGACCACTCCGTCCCGAGCCAAGCGAGGTGGTCGAGCTCCGGCGGGGTCGCACTCCGAAGCGGTCGAGCGCCGTCCCGAGCAAAGCAGTGGTTCAGCTCCGGAGCGGTCCAACCTGGCCAGGCGCTGGGAGGGCGCTCAGGTGGTCTCGAGCTCCAGCCACTTGCCCCCGCCGGCCGGGGGCTCGTAGGCCGCGAAGGCGTCGAGGAGTTCGTCGGCCTCGGTGCCGACGAGGAGGGTGCCCCGGTGGTCCTCCTTGAGGAAGCCCTCGGCGACGACGCCGTCGAGGAACGCCACCAGCCGGTCGTAGAAGCCGGCCACGTTGAGGAGGCCGCAGGGCTTGCGGTGCTGGCCGAGCTGGCTCCAGGTCCAGATCTCGAAGAGCTCCTCGAAGGTGCCGATGCCGCCCGGCAGGGCGATGAAGCCGTCGGAGAGCTCGGCCATGAGCGTCTTGCGCTCGTGCATCGAGCCCACCACGCGCAGGTCGGAGATGCCGTGGTGGGCGATCTCCTTCTCCTCGAGGAAGCCGGGGATGATGCCGGTGACCTCGCCGCCGGCGCTCCCGCAGCCGTCGGCCACGGCTCCCATCAGGCCGGTGCGCCCGCCGCCGTAGACCAGTCCGATGCCCCGCCGCGCCAGCGTCGCGCCGAGGGCCGTGGCCGCCTCGCGGTAGGCCGGCAGCCCCCCTGGATTCGATCCCGCATAGACGCAGATGCGCACCGGCTTCTCTCCTCGGATCAGGCCCCCGGATCGGGGAGAGGTTAGAGGCTCCGGCGCGGGCGCCGTGAAACGGCCGGGGCAGGTCAGAACGTCCGAAGGACGAAAAGAGACGCGTGGGCCGGCCACGCCGCTACCGGGAGCCCATCAAGGGCCCGTTCGACTTCCTGGCGCGCGCCTGGAGCAAGGACGCCCAGGTGCGCGCGCGCCGGGGCAACCGCAAGGCCTTCTGGTGGATCAGCAACCTCTGGTACAAGCCTGCCCACCTGCTCATGGTGATCGGTGCCGTGCTCGCGATCCTGCTCCTGCTCGGCGAGGGCGCCGTATGGGGCGGCGGCTGCATACGGGGAGTGGGCTGCGTCGCCTGGGACGAGGGCGGGATCGTCGCCGCTCCGGGGGGCGACGCCGTCGTGGCGGTGGGGCCGGCGGACTAGGATCCCCCCGTGGACCTCCGTCAGCTGCTCACCCTGCGCACCGTCGTCGACAAGGGATCGTTCTCCCAGGCCGCCGAGGAGCTCGAGGTCTCGCAGCCGGCGGTGTCGTTCCAGATCCGCGCGCTCGAGGAGCGTCTCGGCCACCGCCTGCTCGACCGCAGCGGGCGCCGTGTCACCGTGACCGAGGCCGGCGAGGTCGTCTACCGCTACGCCCGCCGCATGATCGGCCTCGAGGCGGAGCTCGAGCGCGAGATGGGGGAGATCGGCACCCGCGTCGCCGGGCCCCTGGTGCTCGGCTCGTCCACCGGGCCCGGCGAGCTGCTGCTGCCGCGGCTGCTCGGCTCGTTCCACCGGGCCAACCCCGACGTGCGCGTGAGCCTGATGGTGAGCGACACGCAGACGGTCTGCGAGCGCGTGCTCGACGACGAGCTGGAGTTCGGCGTCGTCGGCGCGGCGCGCCCCCAGCGGGGCCTGGTCTTCGAGCCCTTCGTCCGCGACGAGCTGGTGGCGATCGTGCCCCCGGGCCACGCCTTCTCCTCGCGCGCGTCGGTGACCCTCGAGGAGCTGGTGGCCGAGCCGATGCTCCTGCAGCAGGAGGGCTCGGGCGTGCGCTCGGTGGTCGAGGCCGCCATGCGCGAGGAGGGCCTGCGCGACCGCGACCTGCACGTCGCCATGGAGCTGGGCCTTCAGCAGTCGGTGAAGGCCGCCGTGCTCGACGGCTTCGGCATCACCGTCATCTCGCGGCTGGCCGTGGAGCGTGAGGTGGCCGAGGGCAGCCTCGTCGCGCTCCGCCTGGAGGGCGCGGGTCTCGCGCGCCACTTCTTCGCGGTGCGCCATTCGGGACGGACACCCAAGAGGGTCACCACCGCGTTCCTCGAGTTCGCCCGCGCCGAGCTCGGCGACATGGGCGCCGCCCCGGCGGCGTCATAACGTCGCCTTATTGGAAGCATCGGCGCCGCTCGGGTAGCATCGGAACGTGTCGAGCCCATCTGATGCGCGTGCCGACGTGCTCGTGGTCGGATCGGGCGGGGCGGGGATGTCGGCCGCTGTCAGCGCCGCCGACGCCGGCGCGTCGGTGCTCGTCGCGACGAAGTCCGCCCTCGGGGCGGGCAACACCGGGCGCGCGCAGGGCGGCATCCAGGCCGCCATGGGGGACGACGATTCGACCGAGTCCCATTTCGAGGACACCTTCGCCGCCGGCCACCGCGCGGCGCGGCCCGAGCTGGTGCACCGGCTCACCGACGGCGGGCCCGGCGCCATCGAGTGGCTGGCCGCCCTCGGCGTCGCGTTCACGCGCGACGACGGCCGGCTGCGCCTCATCCGCTGCGGCGGCGCCAGCCGCAAGCGCCTCCTGCAGGCGGGCGAGCGCACCGGCGCCGAGATGGTGAAGGCCCTGCGCACCGCCGTGCGCGCCTCGGGCGCCGACGTCTGGGACGTCGACGACCCTCGTCGATCTGGCTCCCGAGGGCGACCGCTGGCGGGCGACGCTGGCGCAGGGCGCGCGACGGCGAGCGGCGGACGGTGAGCGCCGGCGCGGTGGTGCTGGCCGCGGGCGGGGGCTGCGCGGCGAGGCCGACGCGCTCGGCATCGGCAGCACCAACCATCCCGACGCCACGCCCGAGGTGCTGCGCCTCGCCCTCGAGCTCGGCGCCGAGGGCCGTGAGCTCGACTCCTGGCAGCGCCACCCGACCGGGTCGGTGTGGCCCGAGAGCCTCGCCGGCTACGCGCTGCCCGAGACCACCCGCGCCTACGGCGCGACGCTGCACGACGCCGACGGCGAGCGCTTCGTCGACGAGCTCGCGCCGCGCGACGTGGTCGCGCAGGCGATCATCGACGCCGTCGATGCCGGGCGCGGGCGTCGAGGCCCCCGACGGCGGCGCGCGGGGTCTGGCTCGACACCACGGCGATCGACCGCGAGAACGGCGCGGGCTTCACCGCCGAGCGCCTCGCGTACGTCCACAACCGCTACCTGAAGGCCGGCATGGACATCACCCGCGAGCGCGTGCTCGTCTACCCCGTCCTGCACTACCGCAACGGAGGCCTCGCGATCGACGAGAACGCCGCCACGACGCTGCCCGGCGTGTTCGCCGCCGGGCGAGATCTCCGGCGGCGTCCACGGATCGAACCGGCTGATGGGCAACTCGCTTCTCGACACCGTCGTCTATGGGCGCATCGCCGGCCGGCGCGCCGCGGAGGTCTCCCGATGAGCGCCCCGACCACCCAGGCGCAGGCGGCCGGAGCGGCCTTCCTGTCGCTCCCCGGACGGCCCCCCAAGCCGCGGCAGGTGGGCATCACCCACGTCATGGACAAGGGCCTGTCGCTCGCCGCGGTGGACGGGATGCTCGAATCCAGCGGCGACTTCATCGACATCGTGAAGCTCGGCTGGGGCACCTCCTACGTCTCGCGCAACCTGCGCGACAAGCTCGCCCTCTACGAGAGCGCCGGCATCCCCGTGGTGCTCGGCGGCACCTTCTGGGAGACCTGCTTCGCCCAGCAGAAGCTCGACGACTGGCGCCGCTGGGTCGAGCGAGCTCGGCCTGCGCCACGTCGAGGTCTCCGACGGCACGATCACCATTCCCCACGAGGTGAAGCTCGAGCACATCGCGGCGCTCGCACAGGAGTTCACGGTGCTCAGCGAGGTCGGCTCGAAGGACCTGCAGACCGTGATCGCGCCCTACCGCTGGGTGGAGCTCATCGAGGCCGAGCTGCGCGCCGGCGCCTGGAAGGTGATCACCGAGGCCCGGGAGACCGGCACGGCGGGCATCTTCCGCGGCGACGGCGAGGTCCGGATGGGCCTGATCGACGAGATCGTCCACGCCATCGACCCGAACCGCCTGCTGTTCGAGGCCCCTCAGAAGGCCCAGCAGGTCTGGTTCATCCGAAAGTTCGGTCCCAACGTGAACCTTGGGAACATCCCACACGACGAGGTGATACCACTGGAAACCCTCCGCCTCGGCCTCCGCGCCGACACACTCCTCGACTCGACAGCGCTCGGCAACGTGGACGGAGCGGGCATTTGACCCCCACCACCCCTGGTCCCATCGCCCCTCACGGCGGCGTCCTGGTCAACCGATTCGACAGCTCGCTCGACGAGGGCGGCAACCGCCCCCGCGTCACCCTGTCCGCCCGGCAGCAGGCCGACCTGGACCTGATCGCCGTCGGCGCGATGTCGCCCCTCGAGGGGTTCATGGACAAGGCGACCTACGAGTCGGTCATCACCGGCATGCGCCTGCCCAACGGACTCGCCTGGTCGGTCCCGGTGACGCTGGCCGTCCAGCCCGGCGAGCTCGCCGCCATCGGCTCGGCGTCCGAGGTCGAGCTGGTCAACGAGGGCGGCCGCTTCCTCGGCGTGCTGGAGATCACCGATCGCTACGAGACCGATCAGCGCCGCGAGGCGAAGCTCGTCTACGGCACCGAGGAGGAGGCCCACCCGGGCGTCGCCTCGCTGTACTCGCACGGCACCACCTGCCTCGCCGGTCCGGTGCGCGTGGCCGCGCGTCTGCCGATCGACCCGGGCGCCCTGCCGTTCCTGCTCGACCCGCGCGCCTCGCGCGCCGAGTTCGACGCGCGCGGCTGGAAGACGGTCGTCGGCTTCCAGACGCGCAACCCGATCCACCGGGCTCACGAGTACATCACCAAGGTCGCGCTCGAGACCGTGGACGGCCTCTTCCTGCACCCGCTGGTCGGCGAGACCAAGAGCGACGACATCCCCGCCGACGTGCGGATGCGCTGCTACGAGGTGCTGATCGAGGGCTACTACCCCAAGGAGCGGGTCGTGCTCGGCGTGCTGCCGGCCGCGATGCGCTACGCCGGCCCGCGCGAGGCCGTGCTCCACGCGATCCTGCGCCAGAACTACGGCTGCACCCACTTCATCGTGGGCCGCGACCACGCCGGCGTGGGCAACTACTACGGCACCTACGACGCGCACCGGGTCTTCGACGACATCACGCGCGAGGAGCTGGCGATCACGCCGACGTTCTTCGAGCACTCGTTCTGGTGCAACCTCACCGGCGGGATGGCGACGACCAAGACCTCGCCCTCCACGCCGGAGCAGCGCGTGTTCCTCTCGGGCACCAAGGTGCGCGAGATGCTCGATCGCGGTGAGATCCCGCCGGTCGAGTTCACGCGTCCCGAGGTGGCGGAGATCCTCATCGAGGCGTATCGCGCGGCGGACGCATAGAAAAACTCAAGTGTGGTTGGGCACGAGACGAAGGATGCGATGAACCTCCCCCGGCGGAGGACTGCGTCCGGAGGTTCCGTCTCGTGCCCTTCCGCTCCCCCGACCCCATGCTCCTCGCGACGCGGCTCGCCGCGCGCTGCGAGAGTGAGCTGGCCGTTGCCGATGACGTCGCCGCTCACGAGGCCCTCGCGGAGATCTTCCGCCAGGAGCTGACGCCGGGCCTCGAGTACATCGTCCTGATGGCGCCGGACGGGTACACGTTCGTCCACACGAACGCCATGCGCGAGGGGCGCGTCTACAGCGACCCCGTGAGCCTCGCGGCCGCCGCGCTGCGCACGCCCACCTCCCAGTGCTACGACCGCAACACGGGTGAGGTCATCCGCGAGGCGATCGTCCCGGTGAGGAGCTGCGGCCAGCACCACTCGGTGCTGCGCGTCGGGCAGATCGTCATCAAGGGGAGCCTGCGCCGACGGGTCGGCGCCTCTCTCGCCGCCGCTGCGGTGGTCCCCTCGGCGGCGGCCGCCGTGGTCGCCGGGCCGACCGCGGGCCTCGTGTCCCTGGCGGCCGGCTCGGCCTGTGCCGGCGCCCTCGCCGTCTGGAACAACCGGCGGATCAGCCTGCCGATCCGCAAGTTCAGGGAGACCGCCCGCGCCGTCAGCTGCGGCGACCTCACGGCGTCCGTCTCCGATGCGGGGCGCGATGAGCTCGGGCAGATGGGCTTCGAGCTCAACAAGGTCGTGCTCGGCCTCCAGAAGGTGATCGAAGCCGGTGCCCACAGCTCCAACGCGGTCAGCGAGCTCGCGGGCCAGATGGCCGCGCGCACCGGTGAGACCGCGACCGCGATGGCCGAGATCGCCTCGAGCGCCCACCGGACCCACGAGACCGCCGAGCGCCAGGCCGAGCAGGCCCACCGCGCCGTGGAGGCCGCGGGGCACGTGGCCTCCGGGCTCGCCACCGTGGGCAAGCGGGCCGCGGAGGCCCAGACGGTCCTCGCCGACGCCCACCAGAGGGCCGCCGCGGGCGACGACAGCCTCGTCGCGGCCGCGCAGGCCCTCACCGCGGCGAACGCGGCCGTGAGCGACGGAACGGCCCGCGTGGAGGCGCTGCGCGAGCGCGGGCAGGCCATCGAGGGAATCGTCACGCTGATCTCGTCGATCGCCGCCCAGACCAACCTGCTCGCCCTCAACGCCGCCGTCGAGGGCGCGCGGGCCGGGGAGCACGGCCGCGGGTTCATGGTCGTCGCCACCGAGGTCGGCACGCTCGCCGAGCAGGCTGACGCCGCGGCGACCTCGATCGGCGAGCTGGTGGCCGAGGTGGTGTCGGAGACCGGGCGGGCCGTCGCCGCGATGAGCACGGGCTCGGCCGAGGTGGCCAGCGCCACGTCGGCCCTCCGGGGCGTGCGCGACGCCGTGGACGACCTCAACCGCCACATCGACACGGTCGCGGCCTCCGCGGCCGCCGCGGAGACGGAGACCCAGGGCCTCGGCCAGGACGCCGAGCTGCTGGGGAGGGTCACCGCCGCAGCGGCGGAGGGCGCCCTCCAGGCCCTCGAGGCGAGCGAGCTGATCAGCTCCGCCACCCGCGTGACCGCCGCGGGCAGCGACGAGAACGCGACCGCCGCCAACGAGCTCTCGGAGCGCTCGCAGGAGCTCGGCGAGCTCGTCGGGCGATTCCGGGTGAAGTAGGGCCGATCCACCCCCGCGGTTTGAGCGGTCCGCGGCGGGTGGGCATGATGGGCGCGCCCCGTGCCCCCGCCCCGCTCTCCCATCGCCGCCCTGGCGATCACCCTCGCCGCCGCCGCGGCCGCCGGTCCCGCGCTCTCCGCGGACCGTCCCGCCGGGACGGTCAGCACGTGGGGGCACGAGCTGAACCAGAACGAGCTGCCGGGCTGGAACCCCGAGCGCGGCCCGCTGATCCCCCCGGCGCGCTGGTACCGCACGATCGACGGCGTCCTGCGCGAGGCCGGTGAGCACGGGCTCTGGTTCAGCGGACCGAGCGCGCTGCCCTTCCCGCCCCTGCCCCTCAGCCCGAAGGAGCCGGTGGGCTGGCGCACGCCGCGGCGCTTCCAGGCGGCCTTCGACGCCACCGGGCTGAAGTGGGACGTCGCCGTCGAGGTCTGGGCGGCGCGCCGGGCGCTGCAGAAGCGCACCGCGGCCGTGGCCGATCCCACCGCCGACCCGCGCGCCTACACCCGCCGCCTCTCGCTCCTCGATCCGGGCTACCGGCGCGAGGCGCTGCGGGAGATCCGCCGGATCGTCCCGGCGCTCCGGGGCCGCCCGTTCGTGAACCTCTACACCGGCAGTGACGAGCCGGTGACGATCCTGCCCCGCGGTTCCGCCCGGGCGACGCCGTTCGGCCGGCGCCTGGCCGCCGACTTCCGCCGGGCCAGCGGCCTCGCGCTGCCCGATCCGGCGGCGCGCGCCACCACCTCCTCGCGCGAGCGGCTGCGCTGGCTGGCCTGGAGCCGCTACTCGGGCGCCCGCTTCTTCGCGATGAAGGCCGAGCAGGCGCGCCTGATCCGGCGCCTCGACCCCGCGGCGGTGGTCAACCCGAACGACTACGGCTTCATCGACGGCTTCATCCCGTGGGACTACACCCGCCTGGCCGGGTTCGCCGACGTGGTCGAGGCCGATCCCTACGTGAGCTACCCCGAGCGCGACCGCGCCGGCCGCGGGCGCTACAACCCCGGCTTCGGCGCCAAGCTGCTCGCCGACCTCACGGGCAAGCGCGTGAGGATCGTGGTGCAGGCGTTCGACTACTCGCGCTACCAGCCCCTGCCGGGAGACCTCTGGACCTGGACCGCCCAGGCCCTGCGGGCCGGGGCCACCGACATCAGCTTCTTCGGCTCCGACAACCCGCGCTTCACCAACCGGCGCCTCTACGACACGATGCTCGCGATCGCCGCCTCGGTGCGCGGCGCGCGGCTGCCCGCCGCGCCGGTCGATCCGGCGCAGCTCGTGCTCTACGCGACCGCCAGCGAGGGCCAGGCGCAGCCCCATCGCGCCGGGGGCGTCCGCTACCGCACGAGCGGCGATGCCATCTACACCACCTATGCGCTGCTCGGCGAGCTCGAGGGGGCGGCGTTCAGCTTCGACGCGGACACCCGGCTGACGGACGACCCGGCCCGCCTGGCCGCCGCCCGGACGCTCTGGATGCCGCGCGGCGACACCCTCGACGCCGCTTTCGCCGCGCGCGTCCTCGACTGGGTCCGGGCCGGCGGCACGCTCATCACGACCGACCCCGACGCGTTCACGCGCGCCCCGGACGGTTCCTCGCTCGCCGCGGTGCGCGACGCGCTGATCGGGGCGCCGCTCGGCCCCCCCCGCCGGGGGTCGATGCTCGAGGTGCTGCCCGGCGCCCTCGGCGCGGGCGCCCCGGACGACCTCCTCAGCCTTCCGATCGACACGCCGCGGCCGCGGGCGTTCGCCGGCGTCCCGGACGGGGCGAGCGTCGTGGCGCGCTTCCTCGACGGCGCGCCCGCCGCCATCCTGCGCCCGGTCGGCGCCGGGCGGGTGCTCGCCTTCTCGGCCGACCCGATGGCCCCGAGCGTCCTCGACGAGCCGCTCGACCTCGCGCGCTTCGCCGGCGCCGTCCACCGCTGGGCCGGCGGCACGCTCGGCGATCCGGCGTGGGAGTATCGCCTGCCGGGCGATCCCGACCCGACGCGCCTGCCGTGGGAGGGCGCGGTTCCGCCGGCTGCCGCGCGCGCCGGTCAGTGATGTCCCGAACCCGACGAGCGGAGCCCCAGTGAGGTCGACAGGACGCGTGGTGATGGGACTGGCGGCGGTGGCCGTCGCGATCGCCGCCGTGGTGGGCGCGGTGATGCTCTCGGGCAGCGACGCCACGGCGCCGATCGGGGCGGTGGCAGCGGTGCAGGACGACCACCTCTCCACCGAGCCGATCGAGTCGATCCCCGCCCGGCTCGACCTGCTCGATGCCACCGGCGTCACCACCACCCGCGTCGACCTCTTCTGGAACGCGATCGCCCCCGGTCCGGCCCGGCCGGCGAACCCGGCCGACCCCGCCGACCCCGCCTACGACTTCTCGCGGGCCGACACGATCATGCGCGGCCTGGCCGACCGCCAGATCACGCCGATCGTCTCGGTCTACAGCACCCCCCCATGGTCGTCGGGCGGCGCGGTGAACGCCATCGGCGGGCCGATCAACCGCCTCGCCCCCGAGCCCGCCGACTACGGGCAGTTCATGACGGCGGTGGCGACGCGCTACAGCGGCGCCTTCGTCGGCCCCGGCGGCGACGCCCTGCCCGAGGTGCGCCACTACGAGGTCTGGAACGAGCCCAACCTCTCGGGTTTCCTGCAGCCGCGCGATCCGGGCGCCGAGGCCCGTCTCGACGTCTACGCCGACCTCGTGCGCGCGGCCCATCCGGCGATCAAGGGCGCGAACGCCGACGCCCAGGTGATCGTGGGCGTGGGTGGACCGCGCAGCAGCACCACGGCGACCGGGGTCGGCGCCATCGAGTGGCTGCGCGGCCTGCGCGCGCGCGACGTCCCCCTCGACGCCTACTCACAGCACGTCTACCCGGCCGCCGCGCCCACCGTGGAGACCGAGGTGGTGCCGAGCTGGAGCAGCATCGGCCGGGTGATCGACGAGCTCGACGCCTGGCGCGCCGAGCCGGCGATCCCGCTCTACATCACCGAGGCCGGCTACACGACCGCCGCCACCCGGTTCCGCGACACCAAGGTCACCGAGGCCCAGCAGGCCGAGTACCTCACCCAGATCTTCTCCCTGCCCCAGTTGCGCACCGACCGCATCACGACGGTGGTCTGGTTCAACCTCCAGGACAACGCCGACTGGCCCGCCGGCCTGTTGCGCGACGTGACGCTCGAGGCCAAGCCGAGCTACGAGCGCTTCCTGCAGGTGGTCAGGGACCAGAAGGGGGCGCGGCTGCCCTAGTCGCCGGAGCGCCGCCCTGCCAGCACCAGCAGCGCGATTCCCAGGAGAGCCGCCAGCGCCGATCCGCCGAGCACCCCGATCTTCGAGGCCGCGATGACGTCGGGGTCGCTGAAGGCGAGGCCGGTGATGAACAGGGACACGGTGAACCCGATCCCGGCGAGGGCGCCGACCCCGACGACGTGGGCCCATCTCACGCCGTGCGGCAGGGTGCTGAGTCCGAGGCCCACCGCGAGCGCCGCCCCGGCGGTGAGGCCGACGGTCTTGCCGATCAGCAGGCCGAGCGCCACGGCGAGGGCCACCGGGGTCTCGGTGGCGGCCTCGAAGGACGGGCCGTCGAGCACGATGCCGGCGTTGGCCAGGGCGAAGACCGGCAGCACCACGAAGCTCGACCACTGGTGAAGACCGTGCTCCACGCGCTCGAGCGGCGACATCGCCTCGCGCGAGAGCCATGCCAGGCGCCGCCAGTGGCCGGCGTCGGCGTCGGGGGACGCGGGCTCGTCGTCGGTCGCGTCGGCGATCCGGATCGCCTCGGCGCTGACCGCGGCGGGGTCCTGGAAGGGGCGCACCGGGGTCAGGAGCCCGAGGGCGACACCGGCGATCGTGGCGTGCACCCCCGACTCGAAGGTCGCGAACCAGACCACGAGGCCGAGGACGACGTACACCCCGATGGAGCGGACCTGGATCCGCTGCATCACGACGATCGCGATCAGTCCGATCAGCGCGAGCGCCAGCCAGGCCAGCCGGATGCGCGTCGGTGTAGTAGACGGCGACGACCAGGATCGCCCCGATGTCGTCGATCACCGCGACGCCGAGCAGGAACGCCACCAGCGCCGCCGGCGCGCGCGACCCCACCGCCGCCAGGGCCCCGAGGGCGAAGGCGACGTCGGTGGCCATCGGGATGCCCCAGCCGTGCGCGCCGTCGCCTCCACCGGTGACCAGCAGGAAGATCGCCACCGGCAGCAGCATCCCGCCGGCGGCGGCGAAGGCCGGCAGCAGCGCCGCCTGGCGCGTCGAGAGCTCCCCAACGGCCAGCTCGCGCTTCACCTCGAGGCCCGACCACCAGGAAGAAGAGCGCCATCAGGCCGTCGTTGACGACGTGCTGGAGGTCCTCGATCTCGGAGAAGCTGCCGATGCGCAGCGTCACCTCGGTGCTCCAGAAGTCCGTGTAGGACCCGGTGGCCACGTTGGCCCACAGGAGGGCGACGATCGTCGCACCGAGCAGCACCAGCCCGCCCGCGGCCTCGAGATGCAGGAAGTCCTGCAGCGGGCGGAGCACCAGCCGGGGCACCGGCCTCTGCGAGCGCGACCACGGCGGGCGGGGTGCGCGCCGGTCGCCGGGCGTCGTCATCGGTCGCTCACCCGGTGGAGATTAGCCCGGCCTCCGTCGCTCCACCTCCACCTCGACCCCGACCTGGGCTCCGAAGAGCAGTGCCAGTGAGGTCAGCCAGAGCCAGGTCAGCATCACGATGACGGCCGACAGCGACCCCCAGGCGGCCCCGTAGTCGCCCAGCCGCGACACGTAGAGCCCGAAGCCGGCCGACGCGACCACCCAGATCGCGACGGCGACCCCCGCTCCGGCGAGCTCGGCGCGGGTGCTGTGACGGGCTCCGGCCGGCCCGACGCGCAGGATGCCGATGACGGCGGCCAGCAGGGCGGCCGCGAGGATCGGCCACTGGGCACCCCACCACAGCCAGCCGACCAGCGCCCGCGCGTCCACCGCGTCCCCGAGCGCCCGCGACAGCGGCGCCCCGAGTACGAGCAGGGTGAACGAGACGCCGATCGCAAGCAGGCTCCACGCGAGCAGCGCCAGGGCGGTGAGGCGCTGACGGGCGAACGAGCGGGTCTCCTCGCATCCGTGCACCCGGTTGAGCCCCCGCATCAGCGCCGACATCGCGCCGCTGGAGGTCCACAGCGCCAGGGCGAGGCCGACGAGCGCCAGGCCGAGGCCGCCGCCCGAGCTCTCGGTGACCCGGGTGAGCGAGTCGTCGATCAGCGTGAGCGCCTCCGCGGGGACGACGCCGTCGAGCCGGTCGAGCAGCGACTCGATGGTCGCGGGGCCGGCGAGGGCCCCGAACGCCCCGACCGCCACCAGCAGGGTGGCGGGGATCGCGAGGAAGCCGTAGTAGGCGAGCGAGGCGGCGACGTCGGTGAGGTTGCCCGCGAGGGCCGCGGTCAGCGACGACCGCAGCACGGCCCGGGCTCCTCGGGGCGCGGTCGAAGGCGCCGCCTCCGGGGCCGTGACGGGCTGGGCGGTCTCGGGGCCGGGCGCCGGGGGCCCGGCCCGCGGCGCCCGGCCGGGGCGCGCCAGCAGCGCGGCGACCCCGAGGGCCATCAGGGCCTTCTTGCGCATGGCGGTCAGCCCTCGGCGGGCGCCCCGGCGCCGATCCTCAGCCGCAGCATCTCGTCGCCGGTGGCGAGCGTCTCCACGTTCCAGGTGTCCACGAGCCGCTCCAGCACCGAGCCGACGCCGGGCAGGGCGCTCTCGGCGACCACCCGGGCGGCGGCGCCGTGCGGGAGGGGGCCCACGCCGAGGGCGAGGCCCTCGCTGCCGGCGCCGAGCTCGACGCAGAGCATCCCGTCGGGGCTGTGGCGGAACGCGGAGGCCACCAGGGCCGCGCCGACCAGCTGCGCATCGGCGAGGCGGTCGACCGGGAGGTCGATCCGCGCCGCCATGGCGCCGACGACCCGTTCGAGGACGGCGCCGCCGAGGTCGTCGCGCCGCACCCGCAGGCGTCCGGCGGGCCGCCCGTTCACGGTTCCGCCCGGCGGGAGGCCGGCGAGAAGGTCATCCGCACCTCGGTCACGCCGTCGTCGCCCGAGAAGGTCACCTCGTCGGAGATCGCGAGCATCAGGGGCAGGCCCAGACCCAGGCCGGCGGCGGGGGACGTGACCGTGGGGACGATCCCCCGTGCCCCGGTCGCGCACCGCCACGACCAGGCTGCTCGGGCTCGGCCCAGGCGAAGACCTCGTACTCGCCGTCGGAGCCGGGCGGGTACGCGTGGAGCACCGCGTTCGTGCAGGCCTCGGTGACCGCGATCGAGATGTCGGTGCGGCATTCCTCGTCCCACCCCAGCGCGTCGACGATCCCCCTGACCATCTGCCGCGCGAGGGCCACGCTCTCGGGCTCGGCCGGCAGCAGCAGCTCCACGTCGGGGCGCGCGGTGGTCACGGCAGGAAGCATTGCGGATCCGGGCATGTTCTGGCGGTTCCCGGGGCCTCGTGGCGGCAAACCCCGGCCATCACGGCGCACCGCCCTCGTGGCCGGGTCCGCTCGCGCTCTCGCGGAGGGTGTCCAGGGCCCGGCGGATGAGGCGCGAGACGTGCATCTGCGACACGCCGACGCGCTCGGCGATCTGCGACTGGGTGAGGCCCTCCTCGAAGCGCAGGTGCAGGATCACGCGCTCGCGGGCGGGCAGCGCCGACAGCCCGGCGTCGAGGGTGGCACGGGCCTCCGCCTGCTCATAGCCCTTCTCGTCGACCCCGACGACCACCCCGGCGTCCTCCTCGCCCTCCGAGCCCGGGGCGGCGAGGGGGCCGGGGCGCTGGGCACTGCCCGCGGCGAGCGCGTCGAGTACCTCGTCCATCGAGAGGCCGGTCGACCCGGCGATCTCCCTCACCGTGGGGGTGTGGCCGTTCTCGGCCGACAGGTGCGGTGACCGCGTGCGAGATCTGCGCGCGCGCCTCCTGCATCCCGCGCGGAACCCGGATCGTCCAGGAGCGGTCGCGGAAGTGCCGCCGGATCTCACCGAGGATCGTCGGTGTCGCGAAGCTCGCGAGCTTGAAGCCGCGCTCGGGCTCGAACCGGTCGATGGCCTTGATCAGGCCGATCGTGCCGACCTGGATCAGGTCGTCGAGCGGTTCGCCCCGGTCGGCGTACCGACGGGCGAGGCCGCGCACCAGCGGGAGGTGCTCCATGATGAGACGCTCGCGCTCGGCGGCGTCGATTGTGCGTCCTGGGGGCATCGACGGACTTCCTCGGGGACGGCGCTCCACCCGCGCCGGGGATCATGATGCCCGATGCCGCCCCGGGCCGAAACCGGGGGGCGCGGCACGGTCCCCTGATACCCTCGCCCGCATGAGCGACGAGAACACGAGCACCTTCCGCGTCCGCGCCGAGGAGCGCCCGGGCGCCGTCCTGATCGTCGCCGAGGGGGAGCTCGACCTCGTCGGCGCCCCCCGCCTGGTGGAGTCCGTGCCCGCGACCGGCACGACGCCCCGTCGTGCTCGACCTGGGCGCGGTCGGCTTCATGGACTCGTCCGGCCTGCGCTCGCTGCTCGAGACGCGTCAGGCCTGCCTCGACGCCGGCCGCTACCTTCGCCATCGCGCGCCCCTCGGACGCGGTTCGGCGCGTGCTCGAGCTGGTCGACCTCACCCGCGAGTTCGAGGTGGTCGAGCCCCCCGCGCTCAGCTGATCGCGCCGCCAGCGGTGAGGGCGATCACGAGCGCGCCGAGCGCGACGCGGTAGACCACGAAGACCAGCGTCGAGTGCGACGCCAGGTAGCGCAGCAGGAAGGCGATCGACGCGTATCCGACGACGAACGCCGCCGCCGTCGAGATCAGCGAGGGCGGCGTAGCTCACGTCGCGGTCGCCGTTGATCAGCTCGCTCAGCCCGAACAGCCCGCTCAGGACGATGGCCGGGATGGAGAGCAGGAACGAGAAGCGGGCCGCCGCCTCGCGCTCGAGCCCGAGGAAGAGGCCGGCGGTGATGGTCGCGCCCGAGCGGGAGGTGCCCGGCACGAGCGCCATCGCCTGCGCGATGCCGACCCAGATCGCGTCCGACCGGCGCACGTCGTCGAGCGGGCGCACGCGCTTGCCCACCTTCTCGGCGGCGAGGAGCACGAGGCCGAGCACGATCAGGGTCGTGCCGATCAGGTAGAGGTTGCGGGCGCCGTTCTCGATCTGATGGCGGAAGGCGAGGCCCGCGACGCCGATCGGGATGGTCGCGATGATCACGTACCAGCCCATCCGCGCGTCGAGCTCCTGCCGCAGCGCCGGGCGACGGAGGCTGAGCGTCCAGGTGCGCGTGATCCGGATCAGGTCGCGCCAGAAGAAGATCACGACCGCCAGCATCGTCCCGAGCTGGATGACGGCGGTGAAGAGCGCCCCGGGGTCATCCCAGCCGACGAACGCCGGGACGATGCGCAGGTGCGCGGTGCTCGAGACCGGGAGGAACTCGGTGAGTCCCTGGACGATCCCAAGGATGATGGCCTCGAACCACGACACGAAGCCCGAAGACTAGGGCAACCGGCCGCAGGCGGACGACCCGGATCCATAACCCCGTGCGACCCCTATCGGATGCGGATGCGCCTCGTGATCGCCGGCGGGCTCGTGCCCGGCTCGCTGGCGCGCAGCTCGAGGCGGTAGATCCCCGGCTGCAGGCCGCGCACCCGCACCGCGAGGCGGAACGCGGCGGGCCCGCTGCGCTCGGCGCCCGCCCGCGCCACCGGGCGCGCCGACCCTCTCGGTGATGAACGACGCGGCCAGGCCCGCCGCCCCGGCGGTCTGGGCGCCCGTGCGCACCGGGCGCAGCGTGGCGTGCAGGCGGGCCGGGCGCACCAGGCGGCCCGCGACCGCGACCACGCCGGCGTCGCGCGAGGCCACCGCCGGGCACGGTCAGTCCGCGGACGGCGCTGGCGGCGCGCGGGCGCAGGGCGCGCACGGCGAAGCTCTCGTTGCCCGCGGCGTCGCGGGCGCTCAGCACCACCCAGCGGCGGCGCGACTCGGCGAAGCGCCGCACCACGCGTGCGCCGCGGGCCGTGTCGCCCTCGCCGAAGCTCCAGCGGATCGAGTCGCGGCGCGGGCCGCTCAGCGCGTCGCTCACGGAACCGCGGAAGGTCGCCGCGAGTGCCCGACAGGGTCCAGCGCATGGCCACGCGCGGGCTCGGTGCGGTCGACCGTCACGCGCGTGGCGGGCCGGGCGTGGGGTCGGCGACGCCCGCGCGCGTCGATCGCCTGCGCCTCGACGACGTGCCGGCCCTCGGAGAGCGCGAGGGCCGGCGTCAGCTCGGTGGTCGGCGCGCTCCAGTCGCCGCCGTCGACCCGGGTGCGGACGGTGAGCCCGCCGTTGGAGAGGGCGATGCCGTATTCGAGCCACGACGGCGTTGGTCACGGGCCCGGGCGTCGAGGTGAAGCGGGTGTCGGGGGAGGGGCCGGCGGCGGCCTCGACGGCGCGCAGCGCGTCGACCCGCCCCATACCCGATGACGGGTCGGGTCCCGCGGTTCCGAGATCGACGGCGCTGCCGCGCAGGATGTCGGCCACCGCCGCCGGGGGCAGCGAGGGGTTGGCCTGGCGCACGAGCGCGGCCACGCCGGCCACGTGGGGGGCGGCCATCGAGGTGCCCGAGTAGGAGAGATAGCCCGGACCCGACGCTCGAGACGATGCCGACGCCCGGGGCCACGAGGTCGGGCTTGGCGAGCACCGTGCCCGCCGCCGGGCCCGAGCCCGTCGGCGTTCTGCCAGACGATCGGCCCGCGGCTCGAGAACGCCGGGACGCTGTCGTCGGTGTCGATCGCGCCGACGGCGACGGCCTCCGGGTATCCGGCCGGGCTGCCGATCGACCCGGCTCCGGGGCCGGTGTTGCCGGCGGCGAAGACCGGCACGATGCCGAGCTCCAGCCAGCGGCGGATCATCGGGCGGAACCAGGTGTCGTTGGCCGCTCGAGGCCGACCACGAGTTGCTGACGATCCCCGGCTGGTCGGCGGTCGCCGGATCGCCGTCGGGATCGGTCATCCACTCGGCGGCGGCGAGGAGGGTGCTGCCCGCGCCGATGCCGTTGGCGCCCATCGCCTTGGCCACGACGAGCCGCGCCTCCGGCGCGACGCCGATCGCGGCCCCGCCGGCGCTGCCGCCGGCGATCGTGCCCGCGGTGTGGGTGCCGTGGCCGTTGTCATCGACCGGCGTCGGGCTGGAGGTGACGAAGTCGCGCCAGGCCGCCACCTTGCCCGCGAGGTCGGGGTTGGTCGCGTCGATGCCGGTGTCGATCGTGCCCACGCGCACGCCGGCCCCGCGCAGGCCGAAGGTGCTCCAGGCGGCGGGGACGCGGATGGCCGCGAGCCCCCAGTCGCCCTCGCCCGCGTCGGGGAAGGGGGTGGCGTCGATGTGGGCGGCGTCGGTCAGGACGATCGGGGTGTCGAGATCGACCGTCTCGACGGCCGGGTCGCCGGCGACCTCGCGCACCTCGGCGGGCGTGCCCGTGAAGGCGACGGCGTTGATCAGCCAGAAGGCCCGGACCGGGGCGTCGATCCCGTCGATGACCGGTTCCTGGGTGGCGTCGGCGGTGCGCTGGAGCGCGCGCAGCAGCGCCTGGGGGCGGCCGGTGTAGCGCTCGCCGTCGACCTGCCGGGCGAGGGTGGCGATGACGGCGATCCGGGCGTCCGGAGCGGCGGCGTCGAGGCGGTCCTGGAGTGCCGGTGTCGGCGCCGCGACGGCGGATGGGGCGAGTGCCGCGAGTGCGGCGAGTGAGGTGATCGCGACGAGGGCCTCGGCGATACGGCGTCCATGCCGGCCCCTCGGGCTGAACCTGCCCGAGATCATTCGAATCCATTCCGTTGGATCGCTCCGTGCAGCCCTCTTTTCGGCATCCGGCCGGGCTGTCTTGACCGCCGTGGGCGGGTCCTCGCCCTCCCGCTACCATGGCGCGGTGCCCGTCTTCCTCTGCCCGCGCTGCGCCTACCGTGAGAGCGGCAGCGAGCGCAACGTCCGCCATCAGCCGCAGAGGCTGCTCGCGCTGCGGTTTCGGGTTCGCCTTCGAGCTGCTCGAGGACTACTACGCCAGCCCGAGGACCGCGCTGATCGTGTGCGACAAGGAGCGCCGGATCCTCGTCGCCGGCCACTCGGCCTTCGCCGTCACCGGCTACGACGAGGGCGACCTGATCGGGCAGGACGTGATGGAGCGCCTGGGCCTGGGCGGTTTCGAGGACGGCGACCCCGCCGCGCGCAGCCTGGAGTGGGGGGTGCGGGTGCTCAACGTGCCGTGCACCTACCGCTTCAACGGCTCCGGGGAGGACCTCGCGGCGACGGTCGATTTCTTCCCGGCCTACGACGACGACGGCGGCCTGCTGGTGGCGCTCACCCCCAAGACGGCGGTGCCGTCCCAGTAGTCTCGTCGCGGTGGGTGATCCACGACGAGGGGGACCGATGGAGCGGCGGCGGCTGGGCGGGACGGACCTCGAGCTCTCGGTGATCGGGCTCGGGACCTGGGTCTTCGGGGGGCGGTGGGGCGGAGCCGACGACGCGCTCTCGCTCGCCGCCTGTCACGCCGCGCTCGATGCCGGCGTCAACTGGATCGACACGGCCGACATCTACGGCCAGGGGCGCGCCGAGCGGATCGTCGGCCAGGCCGTGCGCGAGCGCCGCGACGAGGTGATCGTGGCCTCCAAGGGCGGCGTCGCCTGGGAGATGGGCCCGCCGCTCGCGATCTGGCGCGAGGCGTCGGCCGACTACCTGAAGATGTCGTGCGAGCGCAGCCTCGCCGCGCTCGGCCTCGATCACATCGACATCTTCCAGGTGCACTGGCCGGTCGCCGGCGTTTCCGCCGAGGAGACGATCGGAGCGCTCGTCGAGCTGCGCGACGCCGGCAAGATCCGGGCCATCGGGGTGTCGAACTACCACCTGGCCGACCTCGAGGCGGCCGGCGCCGTGGCGCAGATCGACTCGTACCAGCCGGGGTACCACCTGATGCGCCGCGACGTCGAGACGGCCGAGCTGCCCTGGTGCGCCGCGCACGGCACGGGCGTGATCGCCTACGGCCCGCTCGCCCATGGGCTGCTCACGGGCAAGATGAGCGCGCAGACGACCTTCGGGGCCGACGACTGGCGCTCCACCAGCGAGCTCTTCGCCGACGAGGCCTTCCCCGAGCGGATCGCCGTGGTCTCCGAACTGGAGGCGATCGCGCGCGAGGCGGGCCGGCCCGGCGGCGTGGCCGAGCTGGCCGTGGCATGGGTGCTGAGGCGTCCCGAGGTGACGGCCGCGATCGTCGGCGCCCGCTCGCCCGAGCAGGCCGTCCGCAACGCGGCGCTGGCCGGCGCCCCGCTCAGCGCCGACGAGGACGCGGCGATCGAGGCCGTGCTGGCGCGCCATCCGGCGGCCGCGCGGCCCTACGGCCACGGCGAGCCCCCGGACCCCTCCGCGGACGCCTGAGCCGAGAGGCTAAGGTGGGGCATGGCCACCGCGGAGCCACAGCGCAGGCGAAGCGACGCCCGCAGGTCGCGGTCGCGTCCGCTCGCCCCCACGCCGGGTGCCCTGGGGCGCCCCGATCCGGCGGGCGTCATGCGCTCGCTCGAGATCGCGATGGAGTCGGCGCGCAGCGCCCGCCGGGCGATCACCCTGGTGTCGCTCGAGGTCCCGGAGCCGTTCGACGAGCAGGCGCTCGCCCGGATCGCGACCTCGGTGCGCAGCTCGGTGCGCGAGACCGACGCCCTCTGGCGCGACGGGGTCCGGACGCTCCTGCTCGCGCTGACGGACGCCGACGGCCCCAACTCGGAGCCGGCGCTCGCGCGCCTGAGGCTGCGCCTGCGCTCGGAGGGCTTCGGAGCGGTGCAGATGGGCCGCGCCGCGGCCGCCCCGGGCATCTCGGCAGCCGATCTCCTGGCGCTGGCGCGCGAGGACCGGCGGGTCATCTCCTACGGATCACCGGATTGAGGCGGCGCCCGTGAAGGTCGTGATCGTCGGATCGACGGGACTGATCGGCGGTGCGCTCGCGCGGGCGCTCGTGGCGCGCGGCGACTCGGTGGTCGCCCTCTCGCGCAGCGGGGCCGCCGGTGTCGGGGGTGCGCTCGACATGCGCTGGGATCCGGCCGAGGGCCCGCCGCCGCCCGCCGCCCTCGACGGGGCCGACGCGGTCGTCAACCTCGCCGGCGTCCCGATCGGCGGCAAGCGCTGGACCGCCGATCGCAAGCGCGACATCCGCGAGAGCCGCACGCTCACCACCCGGCTGCTGGTCAACGCCATGGCGGCCGGAGGCTCGCCGGGGGTGCTCGTCAACGCGAGCGCGGTGGGCTACTACGGCAGCACCGAGGAGACGGTGGACGAGACCTCCCCGGCGGGATCGGACTTCCTCGCCGAGACCTGCGTCGCCTGGGAGCGCGAGGCCCTGCGTGCACAGGAGCACGGCGTGCGCGTGGTGCTGGTGCGCACGGGCATCGTGCTCGCGCGCGACGGCGGCGCGCTGCCGCAGATGGCGCTCCCGGTGAAGCTCTTCGCCGGCGGCCCGATCGGCGGCGGCCGCCACTGGATCCCTTGGATCCACCTCGACGACGAGGTCGGCCTGCTGCTGCTCGCCCTCGACCGGGCCGAGCTCTCGGGCCCGATGAACGGCACGGCACCCGAGCCCGCCCGGCAGGGCGACTTCGTGAAGGCGCTCGCGAAGGCCCTCGGGCGGCCCGCCATCCTGCCGACGCCCGCCTTCCCACTGCGCATCGCGATGGGCGAGATGGCCGCGCTGGCGCTGGAGGGGCAGCGCGCCGTTCCCACGGCGGCCCTCGCGGCCGGCTACGAGTTCGTCCACCCCGATCTCGGGGCGGCCCTGCAGTCGATCTACGGCTGAGCGCTACTCGGGCGGGAAGAGCACCGTCAGCTCGGCCTGCACCTTGAGCCAGTTCTCGCGGACGAAGGTCTGCGAGACCATGTAGCGCGCCCCCGGCAGCGAGCGCGCCACCCGCAGCGACTCCTCGTCGCCGCGCTCCTCGAGGCGCTCCACCAGGTCCTTGTAGTCCCCGATCGTCTGCGCCATCTCGTAGTGCTTCGTCTGGAGCTCGTCGAGCAGGCGGTAGACGGGGGCGAACGGATCGCCCGAGGATGCAGTGCTCACGGGTGCGCCTCAGGGTCGGGGGGAGGGCGCGCCGATGCTACCGTAGGCACCGTTCCCGGGGGATTAGCTCAGCTGGGAGAGCGCCGCCTTTGCAAGGCGGAGGTCGTCGGTTCGATCCCGTCATCCTCCATCACTCGTCCGAGCGCGGGCTCCTCGGACGGCCGAGGTGGCCGTCGGCCGGCCGGCGGCGCGCATGAGGCGCGCGCCGAGCTCGCCCAGGCGCTCTCGCAGTTCCGGGGGGTCGTGGACCTCGACGTCGGCGTCCAGCGCGACGATCCGCAGGGCCAGCCAGCCCAGGTCGTCGTCGCCGGTGCGCACCTCGCACGTGTCCGCGTCGATCGGGGTGACGTCGGCCCAGCCGCGGGCCACGCGGCGCAGCACCACCTCGGCGGGGGCCTTCACGGTCACGCGCGCCTCGTAGCCCTTCGCGCCGGCGCGCTGGCCCTCGGAGACGAACGCCACCGGATCGCCCCCCGGCAGCTCGCGCGGGGGGAACCGGACGCTCACGGCGACCGGATCGGCGATGCGGTCGATGCGGAAGGTCCGCCACCCGTCGCGGGCGACGTCCCAGGCCACCAGGTACCAGCGCCGGTGCAGGGCGACGAGCGCGTGCGGCTCCACCTCGCGGCGGGCGGTCTCACCGTCACGGCGGCGATAGGTGAAGCGCACGCGCTCGCTGTCGCGGCGCGCGGCTCCGAGCAGGGCCAGATGCTGGGGGTCGATCGTCGGCCCCTCGCCGGGCGAGGGCATCGCGGTCGCGCCGACGGCCTGCACCCGGGCGCGCAGGTGGGCCGGCAGCACCTGCTCGAGCTTCACCAGCGCGCGCAGCGAGGTCTCCTCGATGCCCGCCACCGCCGACCAGGCGGCCGTGCGCAGGCCGACGGCGATCGCGACCGCCTCGTCCTCGTCGAGCAGGAGGGGCGGCATCGCCGCCCCCGCCGCCAGGCGGTAGCGCCCGGCGGGGCCGGTGTGCGACTCGACCGGGTAGCCGAGCCGCCGCAGCCGGTCGATGTCGCGCCGCACGGTGCGCTCGGAGACCTCGAGGCGCCGGGCGAGCTCGGGCCCGGTCCAGTCGCGGCGGGCCTGCAGCAGCGAGAGCAGCTCGAGCAGTCGGCTGGCGGTGCCGGTCACCCGGTGATCATCGCGTATATCGCGGACAGAAACTGACCGGAACCCCTCGTAGGCTCGCCCCTCGATTCACCCACGAGGAGGGAGCGGACATGATCGAGCGCGATGGATACCCGGCGGGCGTGCCCTGCTGGATCGACCTGGAGCAGGACGACGCGGAGGCCGCGGCGGCCTTCTACGGCCGGCTGTTCGGCTGGGATCTGGCGGACCAGATGCCCCCGGAGGCCCCCGGCCGGTACTTCGCCGCGACGATCGGCGGCAAGGACGTGGCGGGCATCGGCAGCCGCCCGCAGGGATCGCCCACCGCGCGGTCCTGGAACACGTACGTCTGGGTGGACAGCGCCGACGCCGCGGCCGCGCGCGCCCGGGAGCTCGGCGGCTCGGTGGCGGTGGCGCCCATGGACATCTTCGACGCCGGGCGGATGGCGGTGATCGCCGATCCCGAGGGCGCCCGGATCGGCGTCTGGGAGGCGCGGCGCCACCGCGGCGCCCGCCTCGTCAACGAGCCGGGCACCTGGAGCTTCAGCACGCTCCACGCCGGCGACATGGCGCGCGCGCTCGCCTTCTACGGTGGGCTGTTCGGCTGGGAGGGCGATGCCCCCGACCCGCAGGCGGGCGGCACGGTGCTGCTGCGCCGGCCGGGCTACGGCGACCACCTCGAGGAGCTCGACCCCGGCCTGCGCGCCCGGATGGCCGAGATGGGCGCGCCCGCCGGCTTCGAGGACGCGGTCGCCTGGATCGCCCCGCTCGGCGACGAGGCCGACGCGTACTGGGACGTGTCGTTCGGGGTCGCCGACGCGGATGCGACCGCCGCGGCGGCGTCGGAGCTGGGGGCCGAGGTGCTCATGCCGCCGACCGACATGCCGTGGGTGCGCACGACCGTCATCCGCGACCCCCAGGGCGCGGTGCTGACGGCCACGCAGTTCGTACCCCCGGACCGGGAGTCCTGAGGAGGGCGGCACTAGGATCCCCGGCATGATGACGTCTCGGGCACTCGCGCCGGTCGCCGCGGCCGTGCTGGCTCTCGCCGGCGCGGCCGCGGCCGACGCGGCCCAGGTGGTCGGCCGGGGCACTCCCGCGAGCTGCACCTCGGCGGCGGTGGTCGCCGCGGTCGCCCGGGGCGGGGTGGTCACGTTCGACTGCGGACCGGCGCCGGTCACCATCCGCATGCGCCGGACCGCGAAGGTGCGCAACACCAACCCGTCCCTGGTCCTCGACGGCGGCGGGCGGGTGACCCTGAGCGGGGAGGGGAGGCGCCGGATCCTCTACCAGAACACCTGCGACCGGGCGCAGGTGTGGACCACCGATCACTGCGATGACCAGGCGACTCCCCGGCTCGTGGTCAAGAACATCACGTTCACCGGTGGCGACTCGACCGGGCAGGCGGTGGACGGCGGCGGCGGGGGGGCGATCTTCGTCCGGGGCGGGCGGCTGACGATCATCGGCTCGCGCTTCACCGGCAACCGCTGCGAGCGCACCGGGCCGGACGTGGGCGGGGCCGCGGTCCGCGCGCTCAGCCAGCACCGGGGCATCCCGGTGCGGGTCGTCGGCAGCACCTTCACCGGGGGCCGCTGCGCCAACGGCGGGGCGCTCAGCAGCATCGGGGTGTCGTGGACGATCATCGACAGCACCTTCACGGGCAATCGCGCGACCGGGCGCGGGGCGAACCCGGCCCGCTCCGGAGCCCCGGGCGGCGGCAGCGGTGGCGCGATCTACCTCGACGGCAACCGCTTCACGCTCACCCTGCGCCGGACGCTGATCGAGGACAACACCGCGCCCGAGGGCGGGGGCGCCATCTTCTTCGTCAGCAACGACCGCACCGGCACGGCGACCCTCGCGGCCTCCACGCTGCGGAACAACCGCAGCCTCGGCTTCGAGACGCCCGGCCTGCCCGGCATCTACTTCCTCGGCGCCCGCCGCCCGTTGCTCACCGAGGGCACCCGGCTGATCCCCTGAGGCCCGGCCGCCGTCTCGACGGGCTCAGCGCGTGGGGACGGGCGTCGCGCGTACCCGGAGCCTCGCGGTCGTCGTGAGCCGGTTTCCCAGCGCGTCCTCGGCGACGACGATCGCCCTGACGGCGACGCGGGCGCTCGTGCGCACGATCCCCCGGCCGCGCGGCGGCAGGCGGACGGAGATCTCGCGGCTCTGCCCGCCGCCGATGCGGAAGACGCCGCTGCGCCCCAGCGCCAGGATCGCCCGAGGCCGGCCGGCCGCGGGCCTCGCGCCCAGCTTCGCGACGCTCACCAGGCGCACGCGGCCGCGGCAGCCCAGCGTCTCGATCAGGGGGCAGCCCAGCCGGACCCGCACCCGGCCGGCCGGAGACATCACGAGGCCGCGCCGCGCGATCGTCATGCGGGGGCCGGTCCGGTCGCCGGCCACGGCGCCCGGCCCACCTCCGCCGCCCGGCCCACCTCCGCCGCCCGGGGCGGCGGGGGTGGTGAAGGTGCGGTCGGCGCCCCTCGTGGTGCCGGCGACGCTCGCGGCCACCAGGCGGTAGTGGTAGAGCGTTCCCGGCGCGAGGCCCGTGGCCTCGGCGGTGACCGGGACCGCCGCCGGTCCGGGGAGGAGGATCCGCGACGCGCTGACCGCGCCGTAGGCGGCGGTCGGGCCGAACTCGACGGCGTAGCTGGTGGCCGAGCCGAAGGGGTCGACCGTTCCCGCCAGGACGGCTGAGGCGGTCGTGATCGCCGAGGCGTCGCCGGTCACGGCGGTGGGGTCGAGGTGCAGCCGGGCGATCGTGTTGTTCGAGCCCACGCTGAACCAGACGGCCCGGTTCGGGCCGGCCGTGATCTCGACCGCCCGCGCTCCCCCCGCGAGCGGGAGCGGGTATTCGGTCACGACGCCGGTGGGGGTGACGCGCGCGACGCGCGATGCGGCGCCCTCCTGGGTGACCCAGAGGTTGCCGTCCGGCCCGGCCGCGATGGAGCGCGGCCCGCTGCCGGGCGTGGTGAGCGGGAACTCGGTCACCGCCCCGCCCGTCGTGATGCGACCAACGCGGTTGCCGTCGCGCTCGACGAACCACATGTTGCCGTCCGGCCCGGCAGTGATCCCTCCGAGCCCCGCCGCCGCGCTGATACCGCTCGCGAACTCGGTGATCACCCCGGCGGGCGTGATGCGGCCGATCTTGTTGCCGTCCATCTCGGTGAACCACAGATTCCCGTCGGGGCCGGCGTGGATGGCGAGCGGGCGGCTGGCGGCGGTCGGCACCGTGAACTCGGTGACGGCGCCCAGCGGGGTGATCCTGCCGATGCGATTACCCGCGTCCTCGGTGAACCAGACGTTCCCGTCGGGTCCCGCCGCGATCCCCCGCAGCCCGGCGTTCGCGCTGATGCCGGCGGAGAACTCGGTCGCCTGGGCCGTCCCGGGCACGATCCGGCCGATGCGGTTGCCCATCTCCTCGGTGAACCACAGGTTGCCGTCGGGGCCTGCCGCGATCCCCCAGGGCCGGGCGTTCGCGCTGATGCCCGAGCCGGTCGAGAAGTCGGTCACCTGGCCCGCCGGCGTCGCACGGCCGAAGCGGCTGCCGACGACCTCCACGAACCAGACGTTCCCGTCGGCCCCCGCGGCGATGCCGAGGGGGGAGCTGCCGCCCTGCACCACCGGCAGGGGGAACTCGGTGACCGAGACCGCCCCTGCCTGGCCGCCAAGGGCCGCCAGCCCGAGGGCGGCGGCGAGGGCCGCGACGGAGCGTGGGGCGCGGCGCATTGCGCGATCCTCCACTCCCGCGGCCGTGCGGGTCAACGGCGGGCCCGGGCGTCTCCGATGTGACGAGCGGCGAAACACCCGCATCGGGCTCCCGGAGCCGGATCACGAGGGGGTACGGCCGATCTGACCCCGCCGTTCACGCCGCGGCCACCACGACGTAACCCCCGTCGCCGGGGGGGCTGAGACGCTCGGCCGGTGAGCAGCCTCCCGGCCGAGCGCGCCACCGCGGCGGGCGTCGTCGCACTGGCGGTCACGGCGATGGCCGTGCGCATCCCGGCCCTCGGCACGCCCGATCTGGCCCAGGCGGAGCACCACAAGCTGGAGGCCGTGGCCGCCTGGCGGGCGGGTCACCTGATCGTCAACGGCGAGCACCCGGCCCTCTTCAAGGGCGTCGTCCTCGTCTCCACCTGGATCGCCGGCGAGACCGCGGCGGCGCTGAGGATGCCGAGCGTGATCGCCGGGGTCGCGGGCTGCGTCCTGGTCGCGTTGATCGGGCGCCGCCTGTACGGCCCCGTCGCGGGGTGGGCCGCGGGCGGTCTGATGGCCCTCGGGACCATCCCCGTGGGCATCGACCGGGTGGGCAAGGAGGACGCGGTCATGATGGCCCTCGCCCTCGCCGCGGTGCTGTGCTGGCTGCGGGCCGGGGAGGATCCCCGGTGGTGGACGGGCGCGGCCGCCCTCGCCGGCGCGGCGGTGGCGGTGAAGTACGAGGCGCTGCCGCTGCTCCCGGCCCTCTGGGTGGCCGGCCGCGCCGGGCTCGGCCCCCGGCCTCCCGCGCGGCCGCGCGATGCCGCCCTCGTCGGTCTGGCCTTCCTCGGAGCCCACCTGGCGCTCAACCCGCTCCTGCTCGTCCCGGCCCAGTGGGAGTTCCTGTGGGAGTTCACCGGCAGCCTCCTCGACGACCGCCCGCCCGCCGACGGATCGATCGTCCCGACGCACGGCTTCGCGGCCGCGGGCGATCTGCACGAGGCGAAACCGGTCTGGTACTACGCCCTCTACCTCGCCGTGAAGGCCCAACCGCTGTGGATCGCCGCCGCCGCCGGGGGCGTGGTGATCGCCGCGGCCCGGCGGCGCCGGGAGGACGTGCTCCTGCTCGTCTGGGCAGGCGGCTATCTGGCGGCGATCTCGCTGGTGCCCTTCGGGTTCGCCCGCTATCTGGCCCCGGCGCTGCCCGCGCTCGCCCTCCTGGGCGGGCTCTCGGTCGCCTGGGCGATCGCGCGGCTGGGCCGCGTCGCCGCGCCGGCCGCCGCCGCCGCCGCCGTGGCGCTCGTCGCGCCCCTCGCTCTGGCGCTGCCGTTCCCGGCCCTCTACGTGAACGCCCTGGGGGGTGGGAGCGGGCGGGCCCTCCACTGGAGCCCGGACGACGCCGGAGGCAACCTCGGGATGACCCGTGCGATCGCCGCGCTCGAGGGCCGGGGGGTGGACGGGCAGGTGGCCGTGGCCGATCCGACGCTCGTCCGCTTCCTCTCGGGCGGGCGGCTCAGCGCGGTGGCGACCGAGGGGCTCGCGGCCGACCCCGCCGCCCTGCGGTCGGAGGGCGTGCGGGCCGTGGTGGTGCAGCCGTCGCAGGTGAGCCTCGGCAACCGCGCGCTGTTCGACTGGCTGTGGCGGACGGCGGAACCCGACCTCACGGTCCGGGTCCGCGGGATGGCCATGGTGGCCGTCTACGGCATCGACGCCGCCGGTGAACCGCGCAGGAGCACCCTCACGCCGGCGACCGGCACGACCCGTGGGAACCGGGCCGCCAGGCCGGCCTCCAGGCCCGGGATGCCGGCGAACGCCCTGCCGATCACCACGGCCTCGGCGCCGCCCGCCGCCCGCATGACCGCCTCGTGGCCGAGCGCCCCGCTGCCCACGCGGACCAGCGAGGCGTCGATGGTGCCGGCCGCCGCCGGCCGGCCGGCCTCGAGGGGCACCAGGGGCAGGTCGCTGACGACCGCCGCCCGGGGGGCGGTGGACACCCGCACGACGGCCGCGACGCGCGCGAGGCGCTCGCGGGCGTCCGCCGGTAGGACGACCCGCCCGCGCAGTGCGCCGGGCAGCAGCAGGAGCACGGCCATCCCGAGCGCGAGCGCTCCGGCGGTCCGGATCCGGGAGGGGGCGGCGGATGCCGCCAGCACGGCCATCGGTACCGAGAGGAGTGCCCAGTGATGGAGGAACAGCGGACGCTGGACCGCCAGGAACGCCGCGCCGCCGAGCAGCAGGCCGACGAGGGCCGCTCTGTCGCCGAGCCATCGGCGCCGGGATCCGGGGGGACGCAGGCCACGCCGGCGAGGATCGCGAGGCCGAGGCCCGCGAAGCCCAGCGCGACACGCGGGTCGAGACCCGACCCGCCGAGGGCGACGCCGCGCGCCGCGCCGCGCATGCCGACCGATCCGTGCCAGAGATCCCCCCAGCGGCCGGCCAGGGGGACGAGTACGGCCGCGACGACCAGGGCGGCCCCCGTGGCGCCGAGGAGCCACTCCCCGCGTGTGGCACGCCCGCGCCAGGCGGCGATGAGAACGGCCAGCGCGAAGGGCACCGCCAGCAGCTTGACCAGGATCGCGGCGGCCGCGAGCGCCCCCGCGACCGCCGCCCAGGCCGGGCGACGGGCGGCGGCGCCGGCCGCGGCGAGCGCCATGAGCCCGAGCGCGATCGACGGGACGTCCGCGCTCACCACGGCGGCCCGGTCGACGACGGCGGGCGACAGGCCGACCAGCAGGGCGGCGAGGCATCCGGCGAACGGCCCGGCGATCGGGCGGACGACGGCCGCGGCGGCGAGGGTGCCGGCGAGGCAGAGAAGGAGGACGCCCGCCCTCATCGAGCGCGGGGTCGCCTCCGGTCGCCCTCGCGGCCCAGCGGAGGCCGATGAAGAAGAGGGGCGGCTGCGAGGCGAAGACCTCGGTGCCGAGCGCGGCACCGCCGGCGAGCGCGTCGGCGCTCGCGAGATAGACGCCCTCGTCGAACTCGGCGGAATGGATGCCCAGACGCCGTCCCGCGGCGGCGGCGACGAGTCCGAGGATGACGGCAAGCGCCGTGATCTCGGCGATACGCGGCGGGCCGGCGAGCCCGGGTCGGCGCGTCATCGAGGGCCACGGTACCGGGGCCCGGGGCGCGCGGTGGTCACCGGCGTCGCAGGTTTCATCGGGTCACATCTCGCGGAGCGCCTGCTGGCGGACGGTTGGAGCGTCATCGGGCTCGACGCCCTCACCACGTTCACCCCGATCGCCGACAAGAGGCGCAGGATCGCCCATCTGCGCGAATGGGACGGGTTCTCCTTCGGGCGCCGCGACCTCGCGGTGGATCCGCTCACCGCCGACGTGGCCGGCTCCGACGTCGTGTTCCATCTCGCGGGCCAGCCGGGCGTGCGCGGTTCCTTCGGTCCCGGCTTCGGGCGCCACGTGCGCCGCAACATCATCGCCACGCACCGCCTGCTGGATGCGATGGTGCAGACCGGCGCGCCGCGCGTCGTGCTGGCCTCCAGTTCGTCGGTGTACGGCGAGGGGCTGGGGCGGCCGATCCGCGAGGACGACGCCCTGTCGCCGCGGTCTCCGTACGGCGTCAGCAAGGTGACGGTAGAGGGCCTCGCGCGCTGCTACGCCGAGCAGCACGGGATGGGGGTCGTCGCGATGCGCTACTTCACGGTCTACGGGCCCGGGCAGCGTCCGGACATGGCCTATCAGCGGCTGGTGGAGGCGGCGTCCGGCGGGTCGCCCTTCCCGCTCTACGGGGACGGGCTGCAGCGTCGCGATGTGACCTTCATCGACGACGTCGTCTCGGCGACGATCGCCGCGGCCTCGCGCGGGGAGGGGGCCTACAACATCGGCGGCGGGAGTCCCGCGAGCCTCGGCGAGGCGATCGCGATCGTGGCCGAGCTCGCGGGTGCGCCGGTCGAGATGGTCGCCCACCCCGCGGCCCCCGGCGACGTCCGCGAGACGCGCGCCGACACCTCGCGCGCCCGCCGCGATCTCGGCTGGGTTCCGCGGGTCGGCCTGCGCGAGGGGCTCGCCTCGCAACTGGCGGCCGCGAGCGCCGCGCGCGTGCGGGCGCTCGCACCGTGAACCCCGCGCTCGGCCTGGCCGGCCGCACCGCCGCCGCGGCGTTCTCGGCGCTGCTGATCGCCGCGCTCTTCGTGGTCGGCGACGTGGGCGACCTGGGCGGCGCGCTCGACGGGCACGGTCTGCCGCTGGTTCTGGCCGCCGTCGGCCTCTATCTCGTCAACGGCGTGCTGAAGGCGCTGCGCTGGACGGTCCTGCTGCGGGCCGCCGGGGTGGCGCCGCCGCTGCGGCGGGCCTATCCGGCGTTCCTCGTGGGGATGGCGGTCAGCAACCTGCTGCCGACCGGGCTCGCCGGGGAGCCCGTGAGGCTGGCGCGGCTGGAGGGGAGGATCACCCCGGCCGGCGTCGCCGCGACCACCGCCGATCGCGCCCTCGATGCCGCCGCCCTCGCGGTCGCCGCCGCCGCCGGCATCCCCCTGCTGGCCGGGCTCGATCCCGACGCCGTCCCCACGGTCGCCGCGGCCGCGACGCTGTGCGCCCTCGCGGTGGCGGCGGCGGCGGCGTGGATCTGGCGGCGCGGCCGGCTCGCGGCGCTCGCCCGGCGCCCCGCCGCGGGCGCCGGCGCGATCGCCCTCACCGTCGTGATCCAGGTCAACGATCCCCTCCGTCTCGTCCTGCTGGCCACCGGGTACGGCATCGACCTCGGCTTCTGGCGGGCTGTCGCCATCGTCGCGGCGGCGACCCTCGCCGGCGCGGTGACGATCGTCGGGGGAGGGGCGGGCATGGCCGTCACCGTCGGCGCGCTCCTGGCGGCGGCGGGTGCACCGGCCGAATCGGCGGCCGCCCTCGGGCTCGTGTTCGTCGCCACCTCGACGTGGCTCAGCTTCCCCCTCGGCGCGCTGGCCGCCCTGGTCGGCCGCCGTACCCCACCACCAACGGAGGCCCGATGGACCTGAGCGTCGTACTGCCCGCCCGCAACGAGGCCGACAACCTGCCCGGCGTGGTGGGGGAGGTGCAGGCCGCCCTCCTGGGGGCCGGCATCGACGGCGAGATCATCATCATCGACGACGGCAGCACCGACGACACGGCGGCCGTCGCGGCGGATCTCCGAGGGCCTCGCGTGCGCGTCATCACCTTCCCCGTGAACCGTGGCCGGGCGCACGCCATCGCCGAGGGCTTCGCCCAGGCCGCCGGTTCGGCGGTCGCCGTGATGGACTCGGACGGGCAGTACGACCCGGACGACCTCGGGACGCTCCTCGCCGTCCTGGCCGGGGGGGCCGACGTGGCCAACGGCTGCCGGTTCGACCGGGCCGACTCGGCGATGCGCCGACTGGTCTCGGGCGTCTACAACACGGTGCTGATGCGCGGGGCGCTCGGCGTGCGCTCGCGCGACGCCAACAGCGGGTTGAAGCTGTTCCGGGCCTCCTCCCTGCCGGCGCTCGGGTACGACCCGACGGGATTCCGCCGCGGCCACCGCTACCTGATCGCATGGGCGGAGGCCCGCGGCCTGAGGGTCGTCGACGTCCCGATACGCCACCGGCCGCGCGCGGCCGGCAGCTCCTACATCCGCCCGGCCCGGGAGGCGCGCAACACGGTGCTCGACCTCATCGCGTTCCGCAGGGCCGTGCGACGCGTCCCGGTTCCCGAGGCGGTGCCGCTCGAGGGCTGAGCGAGGTTCTCGCGCACCAGGCAGACGAGTCCGAGGCAGACGCCGACGGCCGTCTCGCTCAGCTGGAGGAGCACGCCGAAGACGAGGGCGCTCGCCGGATCGACGCCGTACGCGCCCGTCAGCGGCAGCATGGCGGCGATCTGGAACGTCCCGATGCCGCCGGGCACCAGCGGCACCGCGTGGGCGAGGGTGAGGGTGACCAGCACCATCCCACCCGCGGCCGGTCCGACGTTCCCGAGCCCGGTCGCCGCGAGGGTCAGCATGATCGCCGCCCACTGGGCGATCCACTGCCCCACGGCGGCCGCCGAGACGCTCGCGAACGCGCGCGGGCGGCGAAGGGCTCGCAGCCCCTGATGCACCGCGGCCCAGCCGTCGATGAGGGCGCGCGAGGGACGCCGCCAGCGCCCGCCCAGGACGCGTCCCGGGGCGGGCAACCGGGCGGCGAGGAGGGTCAGCGCCAGGCACCCCGCGGCGGCGAGGATCGTCACGATCCGGACCGCGCCGGGAGTGGGGATGGAGCAGACGAGGGCCACCGCGACCACTGCCCAGGCGAGGGTCGACACGAGGTGCTCGGCGGCGATCGATCCGGCCACCTGGCCCACGGTGGCCTCGCCGCCCCGCCGCCCGATCCTGCGGCGCGCCAGCACCACCTTCGCCACCTCACCCACCCGGCCCGGCAGCCCGGTGTTGACCAGCGCGCCGACCAGCAGCGGGCTGACGAGGTCGAGCCTGCGCAGGCGTCCGTGCATCCCGTTGACCCCGGCCAGGAGGCCGCGCCAGGTGACGGCCTTCAGCACGGCCGAGACGGCGTTGGCGACGCAGGCGGCGATCAGGAAGGGCCACCGGCAGTCGGCGAGGCGCTCCGCGAGCACCGAGAGGTCGACCCGCCAGGCCACCAGGGCGACGAGCCCCGCCACCAGGAGGGCGGGCCCGACCACGGTCAGCCGGGCGGCGAGGCCGGGGTCCCGCGGTGCGACGTCTCCCACGGCGCCCTGAGGCGGCCCCGGGAGGGTGGTCACCAGGGCATCGCGGCGAGTCGTCCGGCCGGCGACGCGGCCGCATGGGCGCCCAGCAGGGCCGCGTGGGTCACGGGCCGCCGGCCCTGGTCGAGCAGGGCCTCCAGCAGTTCCATGCCGGCGCGCTCGAGGCGGGCGTGGCGCAGGTCGGCCGGGTGCAGATCGAGCCGCACGACCGGCGCCGCCCTCAGCAGCCGGAGGGCGAGCCGCGCGGCCGGGGGCGACAGCGCGCGGCGGCCCGGAGTGGAGGCTCCCAGCCCGATGCTGGGGAGGCGGCGCGCGCCGTCGGCCGAGCGCAGCGACCCACGGGTCGCCCACCAGCGCAGCCCCGCCGCCCGGCACGACGCGTCGGCACGTGCGGGGTGGGCGTAGGCGGGTGAGATGAAGCCCTCCGCCGCAAGCCCGACCTCCCGCATCTCGGCCACCCCGTCGCGGATCAGGGTGGCGATGGAGCGGGCGTCCCGGCCTCGCAACTCCCCCCCGTCGCGCCCGGCGAGCGAGAGGTGCGAGTAGCCGTGCATCACGACCTCGTCGCCGTCCCGGCCGCGTTCACGGATCCATGCGACCCCCGGCCCGGACCGCCAGGAATCGCGTCCTCCGTAGCGGGGCACCACCAGCAGGCTCACCGGGCCGCCGGTCACCTCGGCGACCCGGGCGCGCCAGCGCACCGTCTCCGCGAGGGTGGAGGGAGCGACGTCGTGCAGCGCGATCACGACCCCCTTCACGCGGCCGCCCCGAGCGTCTCGTAGAGGCTCCACTCCCGGTCGAACGTCCGGTCCCACGAGAGATCGCGCAGATCGGGCCGCGGCCGGGGAAGGGCGAGGGCCCGCCGGACCCCGTCGGCGATCGCGGACGGATCGTCGGGCGCGACCAGCACCGCGCCGCGTCCGCCGAGCATCTCGGCCGTTCCCGCCGCGTCGGGGGCGACGACGCGGCAGCCCGCGGCCAGCGCCTCGAGCGGGCAGAGCCCGAACGGCTCGGTCGGATTCGGGTGGATGAAGCAGTCGGCCGTGGCCATCAGCGTCGCCAGTCCCGCGCGTCCGGCGACGTGGCCCAGCAGGACGACCCTGTCCTCCACCCCGAGGCGCCGCGCCGAGCGCATCAGGGAGGGGATCGCGGCGCCCGTGCCTGCCACGGCGAGCACCGCGTCGCCGCCGAGCGCGGCGAGGGATGGGGGAAGGAGATCGACGCGCTTCTCGCTGGAGACCCGTCCGGCGTAGAGGAGCAGGGGCGCCCCGGGGGGCGCCAGGCGCGCGCGCAGGTCCGGATCGGCGGCGGCCGCCGCGAAGACCGAGAGATCGACGCCGAGCGCCGAGGTGATCACGCGCACGCCCTCCGGGGTGTCGAACCGCGCCCGGGAGGTCTCGGACGCCACGAGGATGGCCGCCGGCGCCCGTAGGGCACGTCGCTGGGCCATGGCGAGCGTGGCGATGGCGGGACGACGGAGGCCGGCGGGCAGACCCGCCGCCCCGAGCGAGAGGTCGGAGTGGCAGAGCATCGCGACCGCGACCCCCCGCCCGGCCGCCCACCGGGCCACCGACCCCGGGAACGCGAGGGCGTCGTGGATGACCACGACGGACGGTTCGAGGCGCTCGAGGGCGGCGAGCACCGGAGCCGCCCGCGGCGCCACCCGGTAGCCCCAGGAACGCGAGGGGGACAGCCCGCGCACGCGTTCGAAGCGGCTTCCGCCCACCAGCTCGACACCCCGGCGGGTGCCGGTGACGACCGCCGCGTGCGGGTGGCCGTTGCGGGCCGCCCATTCGGCCTTGGCGAGCAGGTAGGTGCGGATGCCGCCCGAGACGGGCGAGTACCACTGGGTCAGGTCGACGACCCTCACGCGGCCGTCCGGCCGGTCGGGGAGGGCGCCGGGGCGACGGCGACCGGTCCCGCGACCAGGCCGCGGTAGCCCTGGAGCAGCGCGGTGAAGACCTCGTCCCAGCCCGGCCGGGCGAGGGCGGCCGCGCGGGCGCGGGCGCCCATCTCGGTGCGGACCGAGGGGTTGTCGTGCAGCACCGCGATCGCCGCGGCCAGTGCGATCGGGTCGTCCGGCGCCACCAGCAGGCCGGTCTCGCCGTCGTCCACCTGCTCCGCCGCCCCGCCGCGCCCGATGACGATCGCGGGGAGGCCCGAGGAGGCGGCCTCGGTCACGACCTGTCCGAAGGTCTCCGTCTGCGAGGGCAGGCAGAAGATGTCGGCCGAGGCGTAGGCGCTCGCCAGCTCGTCGCCGGTGAGCGGCCCCAGGAACCGGTGCGGCGTGCCCGCGAGGGCCGCCGCGACCTCCGCGCGCCCCGGTCCCTCGCCGACCAGCGTGAGGCAGAGGTCGGGCCGGACGGCCGCGGCGCGCCGGAAGGACTCGGCCAGCAGCAGCAGGCCCTTCTCCGCCGAGAGGCGCCCGACGTACAGGACCACGGTCGCCTCGTCGCCGCCGAGCCGCCGCCGCATGGCGCGCGTGCGGCGGGCCGGATCGAAGAGGTGGGCGTCCGTGCCGCGCGTGAAGGTGAAGATGCGGGCGGGGTCGATGCCGTTGGCGATCAGCCCCTCGCCGGTGGCGCGGGTGGGCACGTAGACGCGCTCGGCCTGGCCGTAGAACCAGCGCACCGCCCGGTCGGTGAGCTCGGCCGCGAGGCGGTCGCCGGTCAGGTCGAGCGCGTACCGGGCGAGCTCGGTGTGGTAGCTGGCCACGAAGGGGATGCCGAGGGTGCGGGCGACGACGAGGGCGCTGAGGCCCATCGGCCCCGGGGTCGCCGCGTGGACCACCCGCGCGCCCGAGGCCTCCACCACCTCCAGCAGGTCGATGATCGACGGCACCCCGAGGCGCCAGCCCCGGTCGCCGTAGGCGGGCACCGGCAGGCGCGTCACCGCGGGCAGGTCGCGGTGGCCCGGGGTGTCCTGTCCCTCTCCGCCGCACGTCAGGACCCGCATGCCCGCCCGGGGGCGCGCCCCGGCGAAGGCCGCGAGCCGGCGCATCGTCCCGGCCACGCCGTTCAGCTCGGCGAAGGTGTCGGTCACCATCACCGCGGGCACGGACCGGGGCTCGGCCGTCGTGGGGCCGAAGAACTCGGCCTCGACGTCCTCCGCGAAGCGGACCTCGCCCCGCGCGTAGTTGGCCGCCAGCACGTAGGGCAGGGCCAGCGCCCCCGCCCCCGCCAGCGCCTCCACGCGCCGTCCGAGGGTGGAGAAGCCGAAGCCCCGTGGGTCGAGCGCCCGCCGCACCAGTTCCTCGTGGAGCCATCCGGTGGCCAGGCGCAGGCGGGCGTGGCTGCGCTCGCTGCCGCGCGCCGTCCGCCCGATGCGCCGGTAGCGGCGCACGAGGCGCCGGTCGGCGCGGATGCGGCCGAGGACGTCCTCGGCCATCGCCGAGCCCGCGGCCGTCGTCGGCTCTCCCGAGGGCGGCGGCAGCCGGTGCTGGAGCAGGTCGCCGAGGAGTCCGCGCAGCGGGGCCGGGATGGACACCGTGCCCCGCTCCAGGTACCCCTTGGCCGCGAGCGAGCCCACCGAGTGGGCGAGCGTGCCGGATCCGCCGTGCCCGCCCCCCGGGGCGACCCTGCCCGCGCGGAGGTGGTCGAGCAGGGCCTGGGGGGTGCGGGCCGGCGGCGTGACGGTCCAGGTCGAGGCGATGTCGAAGGCGCCGTGGTCGTCGCTGCCGCCGGTCAGGGCGGGAGGACCGTCGCCGCAGGGCGGGATGCCGTGCTTGTCGGCGAGGCGCGTCAGGAGGTCGCGGCTGGCGGAGCCGGCGATGCGGACGGCGACCTCGTTGGTCGCCGCCGGCCGGGATCCGTTGCGCCCCTCCCAGAGGGGGAAGAGCAGCAGGCAGCGCTCGATGTGCTCGGCGGTGAGCTCGCCGCCCACGCGGTGGAGCGGGTGGGCGAGCGCGAAGGGCAGGCGCGCGCCGTCCACGTACTCGATCAGGTCGTAGAGGTTCGGCCGCAGGCGGTCCATGTCGGCCCACCGGGCCTCGTCCACGCCCCAGACGAGCACGTGCACCGGCACCTTGTCCTCGGGGAACGCGGTGGTCACCTCGACGCCGATCACGACATCGGGGTGGTGGGCGATCTCGAGCGCACCGGAGATGGTGTTGTGGTCGGTGAGGGTGACCAGGTCCATCCCCCGCCTCTTCGCCGTGGCGTAGGCGTGCGCCGGCTCCGTGTACGACTCGGGCAGCACGGCGCGGTTCAGGAACCAGCTGCCCGTGTCGGTGGATGCCCGCGAGTGGAGGTGCAGGTCGATCCGCGTCTCACGGGGGAAGATGGGCGTCAGCGAACGCACGTGGCGGGCTCCTTGGTCGCCCTGGGAGCCTTCGCATCCGACGCGCGCCGCCCAGGGGCTTCACCGTCGGGGCCACCCTCTCAGCGGCCCGCGCCCGCGGTGTTGCAGCGCCGTGGCGCGTCCGTGAAGTCCGGGGTCAGGGGCCGTCCGGCCTCGGCCCCACGGGCCGTCCGTACCCTGCCCGCCGATGGCATGGCCCGCGCTTCGCTGACGGCGTAAGGTCGTCCCCATGGACCCGATGAGAACCCACGAGTTGCAGGCGAGGATCACGCGCTCGGCCGGCATCGTCGCGGTGGACGACACGAGCTTCTACCGGGGCAACCTGGCACGGGCGATGCGCCGGGCGCTCTCGGCGGGCCTGCGCCGGGAGCAGGTGATCGCCCTCTCGGTGCTCCCCCGCGAAGAGGCAGAGCAGCTGATCTCCGGCCGCTGAGGGGCGCGGCACCGGCGGATCAGCCCGGCGGCGGTTCGTCCCCCCGGATCCCGTCGTCCGTCACGCGGCCGTCGACGATCCGCACGACACGATCGGCGTAGTGGGTGATGCGGTCGTCGTGGGTGACGATGATCGCCGCGGTGCCCCGCGACTTCATCTCCTGGCGGATCAGCTTCACGACCTGGTCGCCGAGCTCGGTGTCGAGGGCCGAGGTGGGCTCGTCGAACAGCACCATCCCCGGCCCGTTCATCAGCGCCCTGCCGATTGCGACCCGCTGGCGCTGTCCGCCCGAGAGCTGGGCGGGCAGGTTGCGGGCGCGGTCGGCCAGGCCGAGCTCGTCGAGCAGCTGGTCGGCGCGGGCCCGGGCCTTCGCCCCGACGCGCGGGCCGATCTCATCGACCACCACGAGGTTCTCCCGCGCGGTGAGGAACGGCACCAGGTTGACGGTCTGGAACACGAAGCCGACGGACGTGCGCCGGAACTCCGTGAGCTGCCGGGGGCTGTACCCGGAGATGTCCTCGCCGCCCACGACGACGGTGCCGTCGGTGGCGGTCAGAAGGCCGCCCGCGATGGAGCAGAGGGTCGTCTTGCCCGAGCCCGAGGGCCCGACCAGCGCGATGATCTCGCCGGCGCCCACGGTGAGGTCGACCCCGTCGAGCGCGACGACCTCCGTATCGCCCACCTGGTAGGTCTTGCGGACGCCCTCCATCCGGAGCGCGACGTCGGTGGCGATGGTGGTCATGACGGGCTCCAGGCGGGTGTCGGGGCGGGGGCGGGCGGACGGCGGGCCTGCGCGCCGCGGTTCACTGGTCGCCGCCGATGGCGGAGGCCGGGTCCACCCGCAGGACGCGACGCAGCGAGAACGCGCATCCGGCGAGGGCGGCGACGAGCAGGTACCCGATGCTGCTCAGCAGGCGGCCCGGGGTGGCCGTGAACGGGATCGAGCCGGCCGGGATCACGGCGTCGAGCGCGAGGGAGGCCGCCACGCCGATGGCCGAGGCGGCCAGCGTGACCACCAGCGCCTGCAGCAGGACCCCGGCGAAGAGGGTGCCGGAACTCGCCCCGATCGCCTTCAGCACGCCGTAGAGGGCGGTGCGCTCGACGGTGATGAGCGCGAAGAAGAGCGCCACCACCACCAGCGCGATCACGACCGTGACGCCGATGATCTGGTTGAAGACGGTCTGCTGCTGGGAGACGCCCGGCAGCGCGTCGATCGCCTGCGCGACGGTCAGCGTGGAGGTGGCGCCGCCGGTGGCGCGGTCGATGGCCTCCGCCGTCGCGGACGCGCCCTGCCCGCCGGGGCTGACGATCAGCGCCTGGACCACCCCGTCGCCCACCTGCTGGCCGGGCCGGTTGGCCGCGAGCACCGTGCGCCAGGTGCCGAGCGATCCCCAGAGCGTGCTCTGGCCCGAGTAGCGGCTGTCGTCGAGGAAGCCGATCACCTCGACGGCGGACCGCTCCGGGCCGAGGCGGATGACGCTCCCGGTCGTGACTCCCTCGGACCGCAGCGAGCTGTCGGCATAGACCTGCCCGGCGCCGGGCGGTCCCTCGTCGGGCAGGCCACGCGGCGCCCGCTCGTAGCCGAAGAGCACGACGGGAACGAGATCGCGCGGCCCGTGACCCGCGATGCGGGCCCCGAGCTGGACGCTGCCGAGGCCGTCCACGTCGCCGGTGCCGGCGGCCCCCGTCACCGTTGCGCGCTCCTCGGCGGAGATGCGGCTGCGCACCAGCGAGTCCTGGGAGGTGGCCGAATAGACGATCAGCTCGCCGCGCTGCGCGCGCAGCGCTCCGGTGCCGCCGGCCGTGAGCCCGTCGAGCAGGCCGCCGAGGAACATCAGGAGCATCGCGATCAGGGTGAGGATGGCCGCGGCCACCACGAAGCGCCCGGGGCGCCGGCGCAACTCGCGGAATGCGAGCTTCACCGCGCACCCCCGCCGCTCGTCGCCTCGACCGGGTCGATGGCCAGCACGCGCCGCGCCGCGGCGATCGCGCTCAGCGCACCCAGGATCAGCAGCAGCGCCGCCCACAGGAGCACGGCGCGCGGGTCGAAGCGCAGCGACAGCGATCCGACCGTGGCCTGCGACAGGGGCGCGAACAGCAGCGTTCCCGCCGCCACGCCGCCGCCGATGATGATCACCACCTGGATCATCAGCGAGCGCACGAGAACGCCCGGCGGCGCCCCGATGGCGCGCAGGAGCGTCAGCGCGCGGGCCTTCTGGAGCGTGATGATCAGGAAGAACAGGCCGGTCACCAGCGGCACCACGAGTGCGAAGAGCAGGAAGATGACATCGAACGAACGCCGCACGTCGGCCACCCCCGGCGTCTCGTCGGCCGCTTGGCGCCGGGTCAGGGCGTCGGCCTGGGCGGATGCGGCGTTGATCCGGGCGGTCAGCTCCTCGTCGCCGACGCCTGCGGCCGGGCGCACGCCGATGACGCTGGGCAGGACGGTCGTCGCGTCGGGGTTGGCGGCCCGCGTGGCGGACACGAAGTCGGACCACGCGACGAAGAGGGTCGGGGTCACCTGGATCTGCGCGTCCTCGGCGAGCCCGACGACCTGCAGCACCGGGCCGGTGGCGCCCCCGACGATCTCGACGCGGTCGCCGAGCGAGAAGTCCCCCGCGCTGCCCACGGCCTCGCCGGCGGCCCGGGGCATCCGTCCCGCGCTCAGCCGCTCGGGCCCGCCGAGCGCGGCCTCCGCGTAGCCGATCAGGGCCGCGTCCGACTGCTCGTCCTCGCCGACGGTCACGGTGAACGTCCCCTGCCCGATCCGCCCGGTCTCGGCCACTCCGGGTACGCCCGCGACCGCCGCCTCGAGGGAGGGGGTGATCACGCTGCCCTGGAGAGTCCTCTGGCCGTCGACCGCGTACACCAGCACCGGGGCGGACTGGCGCTCGATCGCCCCCACGAACGCGGTGATCAGGCCGCTCTGAAGGGCCTGCTGGGTGAGGATCAGGAACATCAGCAGGGCGACGGCGGCGGCCAGCAGGCCGAAGCGGGCCTTGGCCCGCCGTATCTCCCTGAGCGCCAGGTACATCATCACCCTGTCGTCGTCGCGGCTCCCGGGACCCGGCCCCGCATCGGGGCGGGGCCGGGCGGAGGCCCTCGGTCCAGTATCACCGCTGCCGCGCCTGCGCGCGGGGGAACGGTCGTCAGCCCCCCGTGAACCCCAGGATCAGCTGCGCGGCCTCCAGCGGGACGTCGAGCTGGGGGCAGTGGCCCACCCCCTCCAGCTCCACCCAGTCGGCGTTGGGCAGCCATTCGCTCCGCAGGCGGGCCGCCGCCGCGGGCCACGGAAGCAGCAGGTCGTCGGTGCCCCAGACGATCCTCACCGGACAGGTGATCGCCTCCGCGTCGACCTCGTAGCGGTTGCGCAGGGCGTATTCGATCATCGGTGGCACCGCGCAGAGGGTCATGCCCAGCATCTGATGGGCGATCAGCTCGCCGGGGATGTGATCCGCGTTCACCACGATCGAACGGGTCGCGGCCCGCCGCCCGTCGGCGGTCGCCACCAGGGCCATCGCGTTCGGCGCGGCCGCCCGCGCCTGGGCCTGGACGTCGAGGAAGCCGCGGAGCATGTCGGCGGGCCATGGCTCATCGACGCTCCAGCCCCCGGCGGGGGCGAAGGCGACGACCGACCGCGCCCGGCCCCGCGCCGCCAGTTGCAGGGCGACGTAGCCGCCCAGGGAGTTGCCGGCGATGTGCGCGGTGGCGAACCCCGCCTCGTCCATCGCGGCCTCGACGGCGTCGGGCAGGGACCGCCCGTCGAATCCCTCCGGCAGGGGAGGCCCGCCGGCGTGGCCGGCCAGGGTCGGGGCGAGCACGTCGTGATGGCGCTCGAGCTCCGGGAGGACGAGCTCCCACGTGCGCCAGGTGTCGGTGAAGCCGTGCAGGAGCACGAGCGGCGTCCCTGACCCGCCCCGGTGGGACCGCGTGAAGACCGTCACGCCGCAGAGGCTACGGCCTCGCCTCCCAGAGGGCGCGGACCGCGGCGAGGTCGGCGCCCATCGTGAACGCGGGCCGCAGGCCCGTGATCTCGAAGACCCGGCGCAGGCGCCGGCGCGGGCAGATCAGGCCGAACCGCGTCGTGCCCTCGCGGGCGCACCGGTTGCTCAGCCGCAGCAGGGCGCCGAGGCCCGCGGAGTCGATCAGCGACACCTCCGAGAGGTCGACGACCATCGGCTCCGTTCCCGCCAGCACCTCGAGCTCGTCGCGCAGCGCCGGCAGCGAGTAGATGTCGAGCGATCCCGTCAGGGCGACGACGACGATGCCGTCCTCCCGGCGCACGGACACCCCGGGAGCGGTGCTCGTCGGGGCGGGGGGACGGAGCGAAGTGGAGGTCACCCGGGTCTCCTGCCGGCGGGAAGAGCGGAGCGCCTCGCACTCTGCGCCGCGCCGCGGGCCCGGGCATGCGGTCATCCGCTGCACCCTCCTGCGGGCAACTACGCGGGCGCCCGGCCCGAGCCGCCGCCCGCCGCCGCCGTCAGTCCAGCGTTCAGGCGGCGGGCGCGAGGTGGGGCGCCAGCCGGCGCTCCAGCTCCGGCGCCGGCAGGGCGCCGACGATCCGGTCGACCTCGGCCCCGTCGCGCATGACGACCAGCAGGGGGATGCTCATCGCCCGGTATTCGGAGGCCAGGCCGGGGTTCTCATCGACGTTGACGCGGACCACCTTCAGGCGTCCCGCGTAGGTCGCGGCCAGGCGCTCGAGCACCGGCGCGATCATCCGGCAGGGCCCGCACCAGGGCGCCCAGAGGTCGACGACCACGGGCACCGCCGCCCGGATCTCGGCGTCGAAGGCCGCCTCGCCGGCGTTGACCGCCCAGGGCAGGGGCTGATGGCAGCCCCCGCAGCGCGGCACCGCGGTGGGGTGCGCGCGCACCCTGCTCCGCCGGCCGCAGCCCGGGCAGGTGACGATCGTGGTGGGCGGGGATTCGGGCATCGCGGGATCTCCCCCTCATCATGCTCCACCGGACGCCCGGTCGCACCCGCGAAGGCGCGGGCGCGGTCTACGCGCTCGCCGCGGGGGCGCTCCCGGAGCAGCGGGCCTGCTCCCGCACGACGGCGACGAGCGCAGTGATGACCCGCGGATCGAACTGGCTCCCCGCGCAGCGATCGAGCTCGTCGAGAGCGGCCTCGCGAGACATCGGCTCGCGATAGGGCCGGGTGGGCGAGGTCATCGCGTCGAGGGCGTCGCAGGCGAAGACGATGCGCGACCCGAGGGGGATCTCCTCACCCGCCAGGCCGTCCGGGTATCCGGTGCCGTCCCATCGCTCGTGGCTGGAGCGCACCAGCGGGGCGATCGCCTCGAGCGATGGCGCCGCGCGCAGGATCCGCTCGCCGATGACGGTGTGGCGCTCGATGAAGGCGCGCTCGCCGGGGTCGAGAGCGGCGGCCTTCTGAAGGATGGCGTCAGGGATCGCGACCTTGCCGACGTCGTGGAGCAGCGCCGCCTGGCGCACGGGGCCGCGCTCGGACTCGTCGAGCCCGAGGCGCTGGGCCACCCGGTCGACGAGGTCGGCGACACCGCGGGTGTGGTCGCCGAGGTCGGGCGAGCGCTCGGCGAGGGCGCAGATCAGGACGTCGGCGCTCTGGCTGCCGGCCGACTGGCGCCCGAGCGCCTTGCGGGCGTACATCCGGTGGTCGGCGGTCAGCATCGCCCCCTCCGCGGTGGTCGCGTCGGCGGGGATCAGCGCGACGCCGTGCGCGGCCGTGATCGCGAAGCCCTCGCCGCCGTCGGTGAGGGCGGCGAGGCAGGACTCCACCACGCCCATCAGGTTGACGGCGCCCACGGGGGCCAGCACGCAGAACTCGTCCCCGCCGAGCCGGTAGACCCGCCCGCCGGGCACCGCGTCGCGCAGGCGCGCCGAGAGGCGCACCAGCAACGCGTCGCCGGCGGGGTGCCCGAAGCGGTCGTTGTAGCCCTTGAACCCGTTCAGGTCGAGCAGGACGAGCGCGAGCGGCCGCTCCCCATGCGCCAGGGCCAGGGCGGTGGCGAGGTCGCGCTCGAGCCGGCGCCTGTTGGCGAGCCCGGTCAGTCCGTCGGTATCGGCCTCGTGCTGCAGCCGGGCCCGCCCGCGCTCCCGCTCGCGCCGCCGCTGGTTCGCCTGGGCGAACAGGACTCCGAGCAGCAGCGCCACCGCGAGGGAGCCGCCGGTGATCACCGCGACCGGGAGCGTGCGGACGGCGGGCCCCTGGTCCAGCGCCACGCTGACGCTCCAGCCGGTCGTCCCCACCGGGGCGCCGCTCGCGGCCCGGGATGCGGGTCCCGTCCCCGAGTCGAAGACGCGCGCGCCGGAGCTCACGATCTGCAGGCGGCTTCCCTCGGGCAGCAGCGCGAGCGCGGACTCGGCGAGGCGGGCGATGCCGAAGAGGCCCCCGAAGTAGCCGCGCAGCGTCGCCCGCCGCGCGGCGGTCGTCCCCGGGCTCGGATCCGGCCCGTACACCGCGGTCATGAGCGCCACGGTCGTCGGAATGCCGGCCGCGTCGAGGCTGAGGGCTTGAGTCATGACCGGTCGCCCGCCGTCGCGCGCCGCCAGGAGGGACGGCAGCAGGATCGGGGTGCTCGCGACATCCGAGCCGAGCAGCGCCTCCGTCGCGGGGATCGCGGGCGCGACGAGGGCGAGGGGGAAGTACTCGGCCCGCGCGGCGGCGGGGCGGACGCTGCCGCCAGGAGGGGTCTCGGTGATCGGCCGGCCCAGTTCACGCTCGAACCGCGCGCGCGATGCTGCGCGCACCCGCGGGGCCCAGTTCAGGGAGAGCATCTGCGAGCCCTGCAGCTCCACCGTCGCGAATCGCGCGAACGCCGCCGGGTCAACGTCGTGGCCGACCGCCGCGAAGAGCCCCCGCGCGCTGGTCAGGGCCGCGCCGGCGGCGGCGACCTCGTCGTCGAGGGTCGCGGCCGCGCGCCCGGCCCATGCCTGCTGCGCCGTGCGCTGCCCGGCCCGCTCCTGAGCGGCCAGCAGGGCGGAGGCGGCGAGGCCGCACGCGACCACCGCGAGGAGGACCGCGATCTGTAGCGGACGCAGGCCGACGCGGACGGCACCCCGGCGGAACGCGCGCCTGAGGGCGCGCGGCGTGGCCGCGTTCAGACGCCTTCCTCTGATGAGCGGCATGCCGACCCCTTGTCCGGAAGCGCGGCGTGTCCGTCTTCCGCCCTCTTCCATCGGAGCCCTGCCGTGGCCCTTGAGATCCCGCAGGGATCCCAGAGTCAGTCTTGATCTGCCGCCGCCCGCCTGCGGCGGCGTCCGGCCGTAATGCATGAACACCTGCTCATATGATCAGGTATGTTTTCCCCGTGATGGCCGACGGACACCATCCCGGGCTCGAGCGCGTGCTGGACGATCCGGCCTATGCGCGGGCCGCCGCCGAGGCCATGCAGGGCCTCGCCGCGCCGAGCCGCCTCAGGATCCTCGCCCGGCTGCACCAGGGGCCGGCGTCGGTCGGCGAGCTGGCGGCCGACGTGGGCATGGAGGACTCAGCGGTCTCCCATCAGCTCCGCCTGATGCGCCACCTCGGCCTCGTGGCCGGCGAGCGGCGGGGGCGCCATGTCGTCTACGCGCTCTTCGACACGCACGTCGCGCGGATGATCGAGCAGGCCGTCTCGCACGTCGATCACCTCGAGAGCGGCCGCGCGGAGCGTGCGCACGAGCAGCAGCGGGCCGCCTCATGAGCGACCACGCCAATACGGACCACGCCCACGGTCATCACCACCATCATGGGCACGGTCATGGCCACAGCCACGGGTTGATCGACCCGTCGATCACGCGCTCCCGAGCGGGCGTCCGGACCGTCTCGATCAGCCTCGTCGTGCTGCTGGTCACCGCGCTCGCCCAGGCGGCGATCTTCGCCACGACCGGCAGCGTCGCGCTGCTGGCCGACCTGATCCACAACGCCGGCGACGCACTGACGGCCATACCGCTGGCGATCGCTTTCCTGATGCGCTCGGCGGTGGCCGAGAAGCGGGCCGGCTACTTCGTCGTCGCGACGATCTTCGTGAGCGCCTGCGTCGCCGGGTACGAGTCGGTCAACCGGCTGCTGAACCCGCGCGACCTGTCGCATCTCTGGGCGCTCGCCGCGGCCGGCGCGGTGGGGTTCCTCGGCAACGAGATCGCCGCCCAGGTCCGGCTGCGCGGCGGCCGGCGCCTGTCGAGCCCTGCGCTCGTGGCCGACGGGAACCACGCGCGCGTCGACGGACTGGTGAGCCTCGCGGTCGTCGCGAGCGCGGCCGTGGCGGCCGTCGGCTTCCCGCTCGGCGACCCGATCATCGGGTTGACCATCACCATCGTGATCCTGCGCATCACCTGGCAGTCGGTCGTGACCCTGCGCGAGACGCCCGCCGGCGCCGGACCGGATACCGCCCCCGCCGGCTGAGGGCTAACCCCGGCCCGCCTCCAGCAGGATCACGTTGCCACCGAGGTGGGGCCGCACCTCCACGGGGGCGAATCCCGCAGCGACAACGGTCTCCCGGGTCGGCCGGTCGAGTCGGCACCCGCCGGCGATCGCGCTCCAGAGCGGGCCGGCCAGCTCCTCGGCCCGCGCGAGCGCCGGGCGCGGGCTGCGCACGTGCTCGAGCACCCGCAGGCGGCCGCCGGGCCGCAGCACGCGCCGCATCTCGGTGAGCGCCGCCGCGGGGTCACCGACCGTGCACAGGACGAGTGCGCAGACGACCCAGTCGAACGAGGCGTCGTCGAAGGGCAGCGCCTCGGCCGCCGCGACCACGGTCCTGACGGCCGGCGCCCGGCGGGCGGCCAGCGCGAGGGAGGCCGCGTCGGGGTCGGTCGCCGTGACCCGGGCGTCCGGTGGGTGGTGGGCGAGCTGGCGTCCCGTTCCGGTGCCGATCTCCAGGACGTCGCCCCGGAGGCCGCGTGAGAGGTCGTCGCGAAGGCGTCCGAGGCCGAGGCGGTCGAGCGCCCCGACGAATCCGTCGTAGAGCCTCGGCGGGACGCGCCGCCCGGGGGGATCGTCCATCGGGCGAGGCTAGCGGGCACGGCCGTCCGCAACTGAACTACCATGTGGTTGTATCTTTCCCGGCCGCCGTGCCCGTGCCCGAGGAGCCTCGATGGAGATGCCGCACCCACTGCCCGGTCCTCTCGTCGAGGTCATCGCCGAGCGCTTCCGCGTGCTCGGCGAGCCGATGCGCATCCGCATCCTCGACCAGCTCCGGGCGGGTGCCCTCACCGTGGGCGAGCTCGCCGGGCAGCTCGGGACGAGCCAGCAGAACGTCTCGAAGCACATCGGCGTGCTGAGCGGGGCGGGGCTGGTGGCGCGTGAGAAGGAGGGCAACAGCGTCCGCTGCCGGATCGCCGACGAGTCGGTGCTGCGCATGTGCGAGCAGGTCTGCGGCGGGCTCCAGCGCCAGGTGGCCGAGCTCCAGGCCCTCCTCGGCCCGCGCGCCTGAGGGCTCCGGCCACCCGGCGGGCGGCTCGTCGCGCCGGAGGGCGAGCGCGAGGCGGGGGCAGAGCCTGACCGCACGGCGCGCGTCGCGCTCGAGGCCGGCCGGCACCGGGCGCTCGTCCACGATCGGATAGCCCCAGCGGTCCATCCCGATCAGCTCGGGCAGGAGCTCGTGGCAGTTGCCGTGGCCGTCGCAGGCGATCGGATCGAGCCGGAGGCGGGTTGTCATGTCATCGCCATTCGTCGCGGTTGGCGGGGATCGGCAGCAGCGGCGCCGTGCGCGTGGCCGAGCAGCGCCCCTCCAGGTGCAGTTCGACCTCGCGCGGGAACGCGGCCAGGGCGCTGAGCGCGAGGCGCGCGGCCCCGTCGGGGTGGGCGCATGCGCCGCGCCCCTCGATCTCGGAGGGCAGCCGTTGCATCTCCCTCAGGGCCTCGCGCGCCCCTCGGCCGGCGGCGAGGGCGAGGGCGGCGTTCGACAGGGCGCGCAGGCCGAAGACGCACGGGCCGCACTGGCCGGCGCTCTCGCCCGCCAGGTAGCGGGTGGCCCGCGCCGTCTCGACCAGCCCGCAGCACCCGTGCGGCAGCACCACGATCGCGCCCGCCCCCGGCGAACCGCCGGCCGGCCGCAGGCCCGCGGCGGAGAACGGCAGCCGCAGGGGGTCGTCCCCGCGGAGCCAGGTGCCGAAGTACCCGCCCACCAGGATGCCCGCGATCTCGCCGTCGGCTCCTCCGGCCAGATCGAGGACCTCGCCGAGCGGTGTGCCGAGGGCGATCTCATGGATGCCCGGCGTGCGCACGGCCCCGCCCAGGCTCACGAGCATCGAGCCGGGCTCGGCCGTCGTCCCGACGCGCCGGAACCAGTCGGCGCCGTGCCGGGCGATGAGGCCGATGTGCGCCATGGTCTCGGCGTTCTGCACCAGCGTCGGCCGGCGTCCCACTCCCCGCTCGGACGGGCGCGGGGGCGAGAGGGTGGGCGTGGCCGGCCCGCCGTTGATCCACTGCACCAGCGCGGTCTCCTCGCCGGCGACGAAGCGGTCGGGTGGCTCGGCGATCGACAGGCGGACCGGCAGGGCCACGGGCGCGCGCCGGCCCACCGCCTCGCGGGCGCGGGCGAGGGCGGCCGATCCGCGCGAGACTGCGAGGACGACCTCCCGCGCGCCGACGGCCTCGGCGGCCGCGAGGGCACCGTCGATGACCAGGTCGGGGTCGTGACGCAGAAGGAAGGCGTCCTTGCCGCTCGCGGGCTCGCCCTCGGTGCCGTTGACCACCACGACGGCGGGACCCCGCGCGCCGGCGACCGCCCGCATCTTGTGGGCGGTCGGGAACCGCCCGCCGCCGCGGCCGCTGAGGCCGCTACGGGCGATCTCCTCGATCAGTGCGTCGCCGCGGATACCGGGCGCGCCCCCGCGGTCGCGCGGACCGAGCAGGCGCGGCAGGCCGCGGGGGGCGAGCCCGGGCAGACCCCCCGGCGGGCGCTCGATGGTGCGCACGGGCGCCATCAGCGCGCCGTCACGGGGCCGGACGCGGTGTCGGACGGCAGGAGCAGGCGCCATGCGAGGCTTCCTCCGATGATGGCGACCGCGCCGATCCCGAGCACCCGCAACCAGAGGGTCGAGGTGTCGGAGCCGATCCCGATCGCGTGGACGAGGGCGAGGGGCCACATCGCGTAGGCGCCCCAGTGGACGGCCCGCCAGGTGCCCCGCGGGATCCGGTCGCGCAGGAGCCCCGTGACGACGAGCGCCGCCAGGAGATCGACGGCCAGCGCCCCGAGCCCCACCATCAGCGGCTCCGACGCGGAGGAGAAGGGCACCACGACGTCCACCAGCCGGACCGTCACATAGGGGTCGATGACGGCGGTCGCGACGTGGACGCCGATGAAGGCGACCGACAGCAGCGAGAGGCTGCGATGGAGCGAGAGGGTGGCGAAGCGGGGCAGGTTCCCGAGCCGCACGCCGCCATGGGTCGCGATGCCGAGGGCCATGACGCCCGTGAGCAGCAGCAGCGAGACGACGCCGGTCGCGCGCATCACGTACCAGAGCGCCTCGTCGCTGACGCCGGTCACCGGTGGGGCTCCGGCCAACCGGCGACGTGGACGACGATGCCCTCGGGCGACACCAGCCGCGCCGGAAGGCCGGCCTCCGCCAGCCAGGTCGGCGCGGCGTGGCCGCGGATGATCGCGGCCGTGCTGGCGATGTTCGCGTCGACGCAGGTGGCGGCGGCGACGCTCGCGGTACGCCACACCTCCGCCGCCGGCGCGGCCCGCCGGGGATCGATGATGTGATGGCGCTCGCCCTCGTGGGCGCTCCAGCGGCGGACGGCGGTACTGGAGGTGGCCAGTCCGCCCTCGCGCAGGCAGATCGTCTCGCCCTCGCCGTCGAGGTCGCGGTGGTCATCGGTGACCCGCACCGGCCAGCCGTCGGCGGGCGCCTCCCCGCAGAGGGCGATGTCGCCCCCGAGGCTCACCAGGGTGCCCGCGCCGGTCGCGTCGTGGATGGCGCGCGCGGCCCGGTCGGCGGCGAGGGCCTTGGCGGTCGCGCCGAGGTCGAGCGCGACGCCGGCGGGCACCGTCACCGTCCCCGCGGCCCGGTCGATCCGGACCGTGCGCCAGCCCGGCACCGGGGTCATGCGCACGATCACGCCGGGGCGGCCGCCGCCGACGAGCGAGAAGTCACGGTCGTAGCCGAGGTCGCCCATCGCGCGGCCGACCGTGGGATCGACGTCGCCGCCGGTGATCCCCGCCGCGCGCAGCGCCACCTCGAGGGCCTCGATCAGCAGATCCCCGACGGCGACCGCGCCGCCCGCGGCCCGGTTCACCCGGTTGAGCTCGGAGTCGTCGCGGAAGCGGCTGCAGGCCCGGTCGATGCGCCCGAGCTCGGCGCGCAGCACGATCTCCGCCTCCGCGAGGGCCTCGTGGCGATCGACCGCGACGAGGGCCGTGGTGCCGAGTGCGGTGAACGACGCCGATGCGTGCGCGCCGACCACCTCAGGACCCGCCCGAGCCCGCGGCCGGCGGCATCGCCGACCCGGTGGGCGCGCTCGGCGGGGCGCCGAGCGATCCGGGATCGCCGGGTGGCGGCCCCCAGCCGTCCCGGTCGCCGGCGTCGTCCGGGGTCCGCACCGTGCCGTCGTCGGTGGGAGCGGCCACCACGCCGCCGTCCGGCGTCACCGGGGAGGCGGCGGCGCCATCCGCGGCTCCCGTCCCGGTGCCCGATGAGGACTGGTCCAGTCCGCCGCCGGCGGCCACCGCGCCCACCGCGACCGCGCCGGCGACCGCCACGGCGACGATCCCGCGCGTCAGGCGCGAGACGCCGCGGACGTCGGCGTCGCGGCGCTCGGGCGCGGGCGGGGTGGTGCTGCCGTCGAGGGGAGGGAGCATCGGGGCCTTTCGCGTGGGGCTCGGGATACACCCACAGGGTCGCCCGCGGCGCTGGGGGATCGCGGGGCGGAAGCTGAGAGTCGGCTGTGAGTGCGCGCGCCCGCGGCCGAGGTTCTGGCGGTTGGGATGCGCCCGGATCCGTAAGTGATCGGATCGGCGGACGTGGTCCTGGGGGAACGGACCCCACCCGCGGAGGCACACGAGATGAGACGGACCGACAGAGCCATCGTGGCGCTGATCACCGGCGCCGCCGCGCTCGCAGGGTCGTTGGGGCTCGCACGGACGATGAGCCTCGGCCCGTACCACCACCCGCCCCAGGCGGCGGGTACCGACCTCGCTCGGCGGGCGTCTGCGCTCGACCAGCTCGATGCGAGCCTGCGGCGCGCCCTCGCGAGCGATCTACCGCCGCTTCCGGGGCTCGCGGCCCCGGCCACGGGGCGCGGCGCCCCCGGATCGCCGGGCGGGCCGAGTGGACCGCGCGCCCTCGCGTCGCCCGGCGCGTTCACCGCATCCGTCGCCCGGCCGGCGACCGCGACCGCGATCCCTCCCGGACCGCCGGGCGTCCCTCCCCGCCGCAGGAGCGCGCCCGCCCCGGCCGCGTCCAGCACGACCGGTCCGGCACCCGCGCCACCGGTGGCTCCTCCCGCAGGGCCGGGGCCGGCCCCGCGGGCCCCCCGCTCGCCGGCTTCCGATCCGGCGGCGGGGTCCGGCGGCAGCCGCACCAGGGACGGTGCGCCCCCGAGTGCCCCTGCCCCGAGCACCGACCCACGCCGCCGGCCGGGATCGTCGCCGGGCTCGACGTCGCGGCCCCCGGGCGCCCCCGGCACGCAGACCACCCCGAGCGCGCAGACCGACCCGACGACCTCCACTCCCGCCCCCGATCCGGAGGGCACCCATGAAGGGGAGTGAGACCGCCCGCCTGTATGCCATCACGCTGGCGCTGCTGATCTTCTTCGTGACGTGGGCGACGATCGCGGCCCACCCCTGGACCGGCCCCGAGCCGGTGGCGCGGGCCGACCCCAGGGCGGCGGTCGTCAACGCCCGCGAGGCCCACCTCCTCGACCGCACCCGGGCGACGCGCCGCGTGCTCACGCTCCGCTGGACGCGCTACCAGCGGCGTCTCGCGCAGCGCGTGGCGGCCATCGAGCGCGCCACCGGGCGTCACGTGGATGTGAGCTCCCGGTCGACCCCTCCACCGGTTGTGGTCTGGGCCGGACGCCGAACCCCGGTCACGAGGACCGGGAGCTCGTAGATGGAGTTCCACGAGAAGATCGCACCGACCTTCTGGATTCTCGCCCGCTCGGGCGGCGTGATGGCCTACCTGCTGGTCACCGCGGCCGTCGTGCTGGGGCTGTGCGTGAAGACGCGCGCTCTGTCGCGCGTGCGCCCGGTGGTCGTGGTCGACCTCCACAGGCTCGTGTCGCTGCTCGCGCTCGGCGCGCTCGTCATCCACGTCGGCGGTCTCCTGCTCGACCTCAACAAGCCCGCTCCGCTCGTGGCGTACGTCGTCCCCGGGCTCATGGATTACCGGCCGGTGTGGACCGGCATCGGCGTCGCGACCGCGGAGCTCATGATCGTCATCCATCTCTCGTTCCGCTTCCGCGCGCGCATCGGCGCCCGCGTCTGGCGCCGTCTCCACTGGGCCACCTATCTGGTCTTCGCGGGTGCCACGACCCACGGCCTGGCGAGCGGCAGCGACAGCAACCTCTCCTGGGCGCAGGCGATGTACGCCGGAGCCCTCTCGCTGGTGATCGGCCTGACGGCCTGGCGCGCGACGGGCACCCGGCCGGCGCCCCGGCGGAGCGTCTCCGGGCCCGCCCGTACCGCCTCACCCGTACCCCCGACCCCCGACCAAGGAGCATCATGAGCACCCATCGAATCGCCATCGAGCGCGACCTGTGCAGCGGCTTCGGCGCGTGCGTCGACCTCGATTCCGAGAGCTTCGCCCTCGCGGCCGACGGGATCGCGGTCGCGCTGGTCGAGGCCACCGACCGCGAGGCCGCCGTCGCCGCTGCCCGCGGATGCCCCATGGGCGCGATCAGCGTCGTCGACGACGCCGGCCGGAAGGTGGTGTGAGCGTGGACGTCGTCGATGTCCTCATCGCGGGCGCCGGCCTCGCCGGCGCCCGCTGCGCCGAGACCCTGCGTTCGACCGGCTACGACGGAACGATCCTCATGGCGGGCGATGAGTCGCACTCGCCCTACGAGCGACCGGCGCTCTCGAAGGGCTTCCTCACGGGCGATCGGACCGCCGAATCGCTGGCCCAGCGCCCGGCGGGCTTCTGGGCGGAGCAGGCGATCGACGTGTCCTGGGGCGCGCGCGTCGACGAGGTCGACCTCGTGGCGCAGCGCGCCCGCGTGGGTGATCGCACGGTGGGATGGCGCCACCTGGTGGTCGCCACCGGATCCCGCGCCCGGCGCCTGCCGGGCCTGCCCGAGGCGACCGGCCTGCATCATCTGAGGACGCTCGACGACGCCCGCGCTCTGCGGGCGGAGATGTCGCCGGGGGCCCGGCTGGTGGTGATAGGCGCCGGATTCGTCGGCGCGGAGGTGGCCTCCACCGCCCGGGACGCGGGTCTCGAGGTGTCGATCATCGAGGAGGCCGCCATCCCGCTCGCGCGCGTCCTCGGTCCCGACGCGGGAACGCGCATGGCGGCACGGATGCGACAGAGCAGCGTGGATCTCCGCCTGGGCGCCCGTCTGGTCGGCCTCACCGAACGCGGCGGGCGGGTGAGGGGCGTGGAGCTGGCCGGCGGTGAGCGCCTCGCGTGCGACCTCGTTCTGGTCGGGGTGGGCGCCGTCCCCAACACCGACATACCGGGCCTCGAGACGCTCGGCCGCGCCGACGACGGCGGGCTGCTCGCGGACGGCTGCGGGCGCACGGAGCACCCGGGCGTGTTCGCGTGCGGCGACGTCGCGAGCGCGTGGCGGCAGGATCTCGGATGCCACCGCCGCCGCGAGCACTGGACCGCCGCGGCAGCCGGCGCACGGGCCGTGGCGGCGGCGATCGCCGGCGAGCCGCGACCGGACGAGTCGGAGTCGTTCTTCTGGTCCGACCAGTTCGGCTGGCGCATCCAGATGGTCGGCGAGTCCGGGGGGCATCTGGGCTCCGAGGTGTGCGAGGAGACCGACGACGGCTTCCTCGTGCGCTACCGCGACGCCGCGGGCTCCGTGCGGGGTGGGCTGGCCGTGAATCGACCCGATGCCGTGACGGCCCTCCGGCGCGAGATGCAGGCGGCGCCCTTTGCGGCGGCGGCCGTGGGCACCGGGTAAGGAATGTATGAGCCGACCCCCATCCGCGACGGGCTATGGAAGGGTTCTCTCCCATGATCACGCAACCGCAGGAGACCGGTCCGGTGGACGACGCGGACGCCCAGGTCGGCGAGGCGTGGGCCAACCGCGCCGAGCTGGTTCTCTACGCCCGCCGCCTGCTGGCCGCCCAGGGTGAACTCGCCGAGGACATCGTGCAGGAGGCGTACCTGCGCCTGCATGAGCGCGCCACGTCGGGCCAGCCCGTGCGCGAGGCCCGGCCGTGGCTGTTCCGGGTGACCCGCAACCTCGCCCTCGACGAGCGCCGGCGCTCCCGTCGTGGCGACGAGGTGCGGACCTCGCTCGAGGTGGTCGCGGCCCGTCCGCGCGGCCCCCTCGAGGTGCTCCAGGGCCGCGAGGAGGCCCGGCAGGCCCTCGAGGGCCTCGACGCCCTGCCGCCGCGCGAGCGGCACACCGTGATCCTCGATCAGGCCGGGCTGGCGCCCACGGCGATCGCGCGCCGGATGCAGACGACGACCAACGCCGTGCACCAGTCGCTCTTCCGGGCCCGTCGCCGCATGCGCGACGCCCGCGCGGCCGCGTGGGGCCTGCTGCCCCTGCCGATCATCCGCCTGATGCTCCGCGCCGCGAGCTCCCCGGCGATCGAGCGCCTGCCGGCGGTGACGCCGGGCTCCGGCGGTCGCCTGGCCGGCGGAGCCGGGCTCGTCGGCCTGGTCGCCGCGGCGGTGATCGGCGGCGGCGTGGTCGCCGACCAGCCGGTGATCCCCCACCCGGTCCACGCGCGCGCGGTGGCGTCCGCCGCGCCCTCTCCCGCCCCTGCCCCGACGCCGGCCGCGACGCATGTGCGCGCGGCCGCCGGCACGGTGAGCGGTGCGGCCGCCCCCGCCAGGGCGACCCGCTCGAGCGTGGCGCTCGTGGGCGACTCCCCGCGCGCCGGTGGCGAGGCGCGGGAGGCTCCCGAGCGGCAGGATGGCCCGGAGCCGGAGGGATCGGATCCCGTCGAGGGCCGCGACCGCGAGGTCGAGGACTCCTCCGAGCGGGCGCGCCCGGAGGGAGGCGAGCACGAGGATGCGGTCGTCCGGCGCGAGGAGCCGGAGGCCGAGTCCTCCGAGTCGCGGTCGCCTGAGACCCGCGCGCCGGAGGCGCCCGCGCCCCCGGCCGACGAGCCCGAGCACGAGGCCGAGCCGCCCGAGGAGCCCAGCGCTCCGGAGCCGGACTGACGATCGGCGCGTAAGTGCCGCGCCCTCCCGGCGTGGTGTCGATGAGCACCGGGATCGGACATGCCACCCGCGCAGGGCATGTCCGGTCCCGATGCCGTCCGCATCCGAGTAGGGAGACCATCTGATGAGATCCACTCATCGCATCACCCTGGCCGTGGCGCTCGCCGTGTCCGCCGTCGCGGGAACCGCGGCCGCGACCCAGACCGTCCACCTTGGCGCCGACGCCAAGGAGGCTCCGCCCATCTCGGCCAAGGTGCTCGCCGCGCAGAAGGCCAAGCTGGCGGCCACCGACCGGTCGATCGACGCGGCCCTCGCCGCACGCCCGCCGGCGCTGCCCAAGGTGCCGAAGTTCGAGCCGCTCGGCGAGCCCAGCGTGCCCCCGCTGGTCGTGACGCGCGTGGTCCCGGTCGCGTCGTCGGCCTCGGCCGGCTCGAGCGGCGGAGACGACTCCCCCGGCCGCTCCACCGCGTCCCATCCCGCTCCGGCGGCCGACCCCGCGCCCGCGGCCCGTTCCACCCCGGCCCCGGCGGACCCGCCGGTCCACGCCGAGCGCGATGACGAGGACGACGACCACGGGGCGTCCGGCGGCGAGGACGAGGACCACGGCGAGGACCACGGCGACGAGTCGTCCGACGACCACGACGACGACTGAGAGGGGGCGGCGATGACGAACCAGATCGGACGGATGTACGCCATCGCCGGCGCGGTCGTCGTGCTGTTCCTCGGGTGGGCCGCCGTCGCGGCCCACCCGTGGGACGCCGCGCCGGTGGACCCGCGCGTCGCGGCGCTCAACGAGCGCCGGGCGAAGGTGCGCCACGACGCCGCCGAGGCGAAGAAGATCGTCGCGGTGCGCTGGGAGCGCTACGAGCACCGGCTGGCGAAGCGCCAGCGCCTGGTGAAGAAGGCCTGGCAGCGCCGCAAGCACGCCGAGGCCGTGTTCCAGCGCCGCCTCGCGGTCGCACGAGCCAACCGGCCGGTCATCGTCCGGACGGTCTACGCCCAGGTCGGATCGGGCGGATCGTCGGGCGGCTCCGGCGGCTACACCGCGCCCTCGGGCTCGGGCGGCGGCTACGTGGCGCCCGCGTCGTCCGGCGGCGGTTCGGCTCCGGCCGCCGCCCCGGTCGCCTCTGCGCCGGTCGTCAGCGTGGGCGGGGCGGCTCCGGTCACCTCGAGCGGGTCGTCGTGATCCGCCGCCGGGGCTTCCGGGCGATGGGAACCGACGTCGAGCTGCTGGTCGACAGCGACTCGGACGCGGACTCGGGTGAGGGCCTCCAGGCGGCGGAGCACGAGATCCGCCGCCTGGAAGGGCTCCTGTCCCGATTCCGGCCCGACTCGGACCTGTCGCGGCTGAACCGCGCCGGCGCCCTCATCGCGTGCCCGGAGCTGGCCGAGGTGACCGAGCTGGCTCTCGCCGGCCGCGAGAGCACCGGGGGACGGTTCGACCCCACGGTCCACGACGCCGTCGTGGCCGCGGGGTACGACCGCTCCTTCGAGCTCATGGAACCGGACGTGCCCGGCCCGGGCGACGGACGCACCGCGCGATGCGGCGGCGGCGTGCGCCTCGACCGTCCCACCGGCGTCATCTCGCTCGATCCGGGCGCGCGCCTGGATCTCGGCGGGATCGCGAAGGGCTATGCGGCCGACCGGGTCAGCGATCTGCTCTCCGGCTACGGCCCGTGCCTGGTCAATGTCGGCGGCGATCTCGCGACCCGCGGGGTCCCCGCCGACGGAGCCTGGGCCGTGGGGGTCGAGACCCCCGAGGGCACTCTCAGCCTCAGCCTCGAGCGGGGCGCCATGGCGACCTCCGGCCGCGACCGCCGCCGGTGGCGGTGCGACGGGGACGCCGCCCATCACGTGATCGACCCGGCCACGGCGCGGCCGTCCGACACCGACCTCCTGCGGGTGACGGTGGTCGCCTCGAGCGCCGCCTGGGCCGAGGTGCTGGCGACCGGCTTCCTGGTGGCCGGGGCGGAGGCGGCGGAGATGGAGGCCGACGCCCTGGGGGTTCCCTGCCTCCTGGTGACCGACTCCGGTGACAGCATCCGAGCGGGAGGACTCTCGTGAAGCACGATCCCACCTTCTGGCTGATCGCGCGGTCGACGGGCCTCGCGGCCTTCGCCCTCATCAGCGCCACGATCGTCGCCGGTCTCGTGCTGAAGGGGCGCCCCCTGAAGATGCTGCGGCCCGCCGGGATCACCGACGTGCACCGCTTTCTCTCCCTGCTCAGCCTGATGGCCGTGGCCCTGCACGGGATCGCGCTGGTGCTCGACTCCACCGTCGAGGTGTCGCTCCAGGCCCTCGTCGTCCCCGGCCTCGTCCCCTATCGGCCTGTGTGGACCGGCGTCGGCGTGGTGGTGGCCGAGCTGATGCTGCTCGTGCACCTCTCGTTCCGGTACCGCAAGCGGATCGGCATCAAGACCTGGCGCAGGCTGCACTGGGCCACCTACGGCATCTTCGCCGGGGCCGCCGCCCACGGCCTGCTGAGCGGAACCGACAGCAATCGGCCCTGGGCGCTCGGCGCCTACGTCCTTGCGATCGGCGCGGTCGTCGGGCTCACCGCCTGGCGGGCCACCACGCCGCCGCGGCGCGCGTCTGCGTCTGCGGGCGCGGCTGCGGCCCGCGCCACGGAGCCCGCCTGACGGGCTCCGTGGCGCGACGATGCGTCAGTCGTCTCCGTCGCCCCCGCCGTGCTCGTTCTGGCTGACGGCCGGCAGGTCGCTCCAGGTCGCGTCGGCGCCGGCGTGCCCGGCCCGGGCGACCCAGACCGTCGCCAGAGCGGAGCTCCCGATCAGGGCGACCGCGAGCACGATTCCGATCGCCCGCGGCGCCAGCAGCGTCCGCACGCGGTCGATGCCCGGCAGCGGCAGGCGCCCGCGCCACTCGCGCAGGACGTAGGCCACCGCGATCAGGAAGACCAGGATCGCGAAGGTCCGCGCGCCCTCGCCGAGCTCGGCGTGCTTCTCGATCAGGTCGTTCTCGGCGACCCGCTCCTCCAGGGGCTCGCCGCTCATCACCGCGAGCTGGGCTCCGAGCATGCCGATGGTCGCGGCCCCGGCAACCACGAGGCTGAGCACGCTGCGCCCCCGCGCCCAGGCGACCGCGGCGATCGCCAGCAGCAGGGTGAGCGGGATGACGACCACCGGCATGTGCACCAGCAGTGGATGTGCGGGCAGGCCGAGTAGTTGGTCGATCTCCACGGGGAGTCCTCTCGAAGGGTGCGATGCGCGGCGTCATGTTCTTCCGCCGCGCGTAAGGGCTCTACCCCTGGTGGGTAAGGGAATGTCCAAGATCGCGCCCCCCGCGCCCGGGGCGCGGGGGCCCAGATCACACCGGAGGGGCCGGCCTGGCCCGGCCGTCGGCGCGCGCGGCGGCGATGAGGGGGATCACGACGGCGCCGGCGAGCAGCAGTCCGAAGAGGGAGAACGCGAGTGCGGAGAGGATGAACATGGGGGCTCCTCGGGTCGTTTACGTGCACGACCCATGCTGGACCGGGACCCGTTAGGGCTCCAGCGGGGAGGCGTAAGCGGATGGCCATGATCGGCCCCCGGTATCGCAAAGCCGTCCCGCCCACGCCCGCCCGGGGGCCCCTTATGCGTGCTTCCGTTTCCTTACCGAACCGAGGGGATCTCCGGGCATCTGATGGCCATTCGAGAATCGCGGAGCGCCTAGCTTGGTTCTCGAAGGCGCGACCCGAGGGGCGCCGCCGGCTCGGCCGGCGGTCCGCGCAGATGTCGCGCCCGTCGGCCGCCTTTCGCTCCGGTCATGAAGGACCGATGTTCATCGAGGTGCCGGCGATCGAGCCGGCCCGACTCAAGGGGATCACAGATGCGTACATGGACCAGGCGCGCGAGCGTGCTCGCGGCGGCGTTGGCACTCACCGGCGCGGGAGCCGCCGCGGCGACGGCGCAGGACGCGACCGCCGCCGTGGCGGGACCCGCGTGGACCGGGCTGGACGTGCCATCGCCCGGCATCCACGACGGTGACGGCTCCCTGAGCGACGGCTCCGACCCCGCCGGCGACCCCGCCGCGACGGATTCCCGGGACCGCGACGGCGACGGCGACGGCGTGGAGGACCCCAAGGATCCCGACGATGACGACGACGGCGTCGCGGACTCCGTGGACGGCGACGCTGACAACGACGGCACCGCCGACGTCGACGATGGCGATGACGATGACGACGGAGTCCGGGACGTGAAGGACTTCGACAGCGACAACGACGGGGTCTCCGACGCGAAGGACTCCGACGACGACGGTGACGGGATCACCGACACGCGCGACCGCGACGCCGACAACGACGGCATCGCCAACGCTCGGGATCGCGACGACGACAACGATGGCATCACCGACGCCAGGGACCGCGACGACGACAACGACGGGGTCGCCGACGGCCGGGACCGGGATCGCGACAACGACGGGGTCGTCAACGCCCGCGACCACGATGACGACAACGACGGGCTCGCGAACCCGGGTGACCGCGACGACGACGGCGACGGGATCAGGGACTCCCGCGACGGCGACCGCGACAACGACGGCATCGCCAACTCCCGCGACCACGATGGCGACAACGACGGCATCGAGGACCGGGCCGCCTGAGCCAACCGGCGGCGCGACGGGTCGCCCTGGGCGACCCGTCGCGCGCCTCCCTCAGCGGGCGGGGACCGCAGCCTCCGCGGGCAGGGTCACGATGGCGCGCAGCCCGCCGTCCGGGCCCGCCTCGAGCGACACCGAGCCGCCGTCGGCCTCGACCAGGCTCTTGACGATCGCCAGGCCGAGCCCCGAGCCGCGCCGGTCCTCGCGCCCGCGCCAGAAGCGGTCGAAGGCGTGCTCGCGGGCCTCGGGATCCATGCCCGGGCCCCGGTCGGACACCGAGACGACGACGTCGTGGCCGGATCGCGCCGCCGCGAGCCGCACGTCGCTCCCCGCGGGGGCGGCGTCGAGCGCATTGGCGATGAGGTTGTCGAGCACCTGCTCGAGCGCCCCGGGTGCGAGCACCGCCCACAGGCCGCCGCCGGCGTCCTCGCTGATGCCGATCTCACGCTCCGCGGCGGCGACCCGCCACGCGTCGGCGCGCTCGGCCACCAGGCGCCCGACGTCCTGGCGGGAGCGCACGGGCGCGCGGCGGTCGGCGCGCGCGAGGGAGAGGAGGCCGTTGACCAGCCGCGAGAGCCGGTCGACCTCGCCGATGGCGCTCTCGAGCTCGTCCGCGACGCCCGGGCTGACCTCGTGCTGCAGGTTCTCGATGCGCAGCCTCAGTGCGGTCAGAGGGCTCCGCAGCTGATGCGAGGCGTCGGCGACGAACGTCTCCTGGGTCCCGACCAGCAGGTCGAGCCGCGAGACCATGTCGTTGAAGGCGCTCGCCACCTCGCGCACCTCGGCCGGGCCCTCCGTGGCGTCGGCGCGCACCGCCAGGTCGCCCGCCTCGGCCTGGCGGGTGGCGTCGCGCAGGTGGGTCAGGGGCCGGCTCACCCAGAGGGCCAGCCAGCGGCCGGCGACCGCCACCGCACCGAGCACCACCAGGGCGACCCCGCCGAGCACCAGCCAGTAGCGGATCACGAGCGAGTCGAGGCGCGATGTCGGGACGGTGACGCGCACCGCGCCGTGGACCACGCCTCCCGACGCCACCGGGACCGCGACGTAGAGGAGGCTGCTGTCGAGGGTCTCGGAGCGGCGCGTCCCCGTGGCGATCGTGCCCTCGAGCGCCGACGCGATCTCGGGGCGGGTCGAGAAGTCGCGTCCGAGGCCGAGCCTGTCGTCGGAGTCGGCCAGGAGCCGCCCCTGCGGGCCGACCACGGCGACGCGGGCGTCGGTGGTGCGCGCGTAGCGCTCGACGACCTCGGTCAGGCGGGGATCCCCCGGGATCGTGCCCTCCTGCAGCGTGTCCTCCATCAGGGCGGCCAGCGCCACGGCGTCGCGCTCGACCCTCTGCTGGAGGTCGCGGCGCTGGCCGCGTTCGTAGACGATGCCGAGCGGGATCTCGAGCGCCACGAGCACGACGGCGGCGAGGATCAGGTAGGTCGCGACCAGCCGGCGGGTCATGGCGGGCGCAGGCGGAAGCCCATCCCGCGGACGGTCTCGATCCAGCCGGGGTCGCCGAGCTTGCGCCGCAGCGACGACACGTGGACGTCGATCGTCTTGGACGGGCCGTACCAGCGCGTGCCCCAGACATCCTCGAGGATGCGGCGCCGGTCGAGCGCGGCGCCCGGGTCGGAGGCGAGCAGCGCCAGCAGCGCGAACTCCTTGGGAGTGAGCGCGACCTCGTGGCCGTCCAGGCGCACCTCGTGCCGGCGCCGGTCCACCTCGAGCGCCCCGACCACCAGCACCGGATCGGGCTCCGGGGGCGCCCCGTTCTCGGAGACGCGCCGCATGACGGCGTTGATGCGCGCCACCAGCTCGCGCATGCCGAACGGCTTCACGACGTAGTCGTCGGCGCCGAGCTCGAGGCCGATGACGCGGTCGACCTCCTCGCCCTTGGCGGTGACCATGATGATCGGCACACGAGAGCGGGCGCGCAGCTCCCGCGCGACGGCGTAGCCGTCGATGTCGGGCAGGCGCAGGTCGAGGAGGACGAGGTCGGGCTCGTCGGCCGCGAGGGCGTCTCGTCCGTTGGCCACCCGCTCCACCTCGAACCCCTCGCGCCTCAGCCCGGCGACCAGGGGCTCGGCGATGCCGTCGTCGTCCTCCACCACGAGCAGTCTCATGGACCGATCATGCCCCTCGCGCGGGCCGTCAGGTAGCGGCCTTCCGATCCTTTACCAATCCCTGGAGGACTCCGAAGGCGCCCTGACCCACCCCGAACGCCCCCCCGCCTAGCGTGAGCTCATCAGTTGTTCCGAGTGGAGGGGGCGGTAATGAACGGATTGATCGTGGCCGGTCTGGCGAGTCTTGCGGGCATCGCGGGTGTGGTGGGCATCAGCAAGGCGACCGTCGACACGGGTTCCGCCGACGCCCCGCCGCCCGCGCTGGTGAGCACCGTCTCCACCGAGACCCCGGCGGCGCTCGAGGAGCGCCTCGCCCGTCTCAGGAAGGCCGAGAAGGCCGCGACCGAGGCTCTGCGCCGCGCCGACTCCCAGGCCGCCCGCCAGTCGGCCGCCCGGGCGGTGCCGGTCGCGGTGCCCGTCGCGGCGCCCGTCGTCGCCACCTACTCGGGCGACGACGACCACTACGAGGGCGACGAAGGCCACCGGGACCGCGACGACCACGAGGACGACGACTGATGGACGCCCCCCGCCTGCGCCGCGCCGTCTCGTTCCTCGCCATCGCCGCCACGGCCGGATCGGCCGTGGCGATCGGCGCCCACCCGTTCCCCGGCTCCCCGCCGGCCGTGACCGCGGCGGCCCCGGCCACCGCGCCGGCGCCGGTCGCGGACGCCTCGCTGGCGCAGCGTGAGGCCCGCGCGGCGGCCCGCCTGGACCTCGCCGAGAGGCGGCTGCGCGCGCTCGCGTCGCAGGCGACCGTCATGGCCAGCACTCCCGTCGCGGCCGCCCCGGCCGCGGTGGTCTCGGTCGCGCCGTCCTACTCGGCCCCGGTGACCCAGAGCGCGAGCTCCTGATGCTGACGGAGCGCTTCCGCGGGATGGGGACCTCGATGGAGCTGCTCCTCGATGTGCCCGAGAGCCCCGCCGCCCGGGAGGCGCTCGCCGCCGCGCGCGGCGAGATCGAGCGACTCGAGGGCCTGCTGTCGCGCTTTCGCAGCGATTCGGAACTGAGCCGCCTCAACCGTGAGCGGCGCATGCGGATCGGCCCCGACCTGGCGCGCGTGCTCGCGCAGGGCCTGCGGCTGCGGCGGCGGACGGGCGGGCGCTTCGACCCCACCGTCGGCCGCGCCGTGGTGGCCGCCGGCTACGACCGCAGCTTCGAGGACCTCGGTGACGACCCCCGTCCCGTCGGGCGGCCCGTCGTGGGCGGCGGCGTCGTCGTCCTCGACACCGGGTGGGGCTGGGCCGCGCTCGGACCGGGGGTCGACCTCGACCTCGGGGCGATCGCCAAGGGCGACGCCGCCGACCGGGCCTGCGCGATCCTCTCCGAGGCTGGGCCCTGCCTGGTGAACGCCGGCGGCGACCTGGTGGCGAGCGGACCGCGCGCCGAGGGCGCCTGGCCGGTCGGGCTGCAGACCCCCGGGGGTGAGCTGGTCCTCAACCTCGAGCGCGGCGCGCTCGCGACCTCGGGAACCGATCGGCGCCGCTGGGAGCGCGGTGGCCGCACGTTCCACCACGCGATCGAACCCCGGCTCGGCCGCAGCGCGCCGACCGACCTGGTGCGCGCGACGGCGGTCGCGGCGACCGGCGCGGAGGCCGACGCCCTGGCCACGGCGCTGCTGGTGGCCGGCGCCCTCGAGGCCGGCCGGCTGGCCGACGCGTGGGGAGTTCCGGCGGCCCTCGTCGCCGAGTCCGGCGAACTGACACTGGTGGGAGGTCTTCGATGACCCTCGAGATGCTGCCCTGGATCGTCGCCCGCGCGACCGGCTTCGCCGCGTTCGGGCTCTTCACCCTCGCGATGATCGCCGGGCTCCTCGTGCGCACCCGGACCACCGTGGGCTCCGTCAAGGGCAGCGGCATGGTGGACCTCCACCGGCACTTCTCCCTGCTCGCGCTGATCGCCACCGCGGTCCACGGCACCGCGCTGCTGCTCGACACGACGATCGACGTCAGCCCGCTCTCCCTGATCGTCCCGGGCCTCGTCCCCTACCGTCCGGTCTGGACCGGGGTCGGCGTGGTCGTGGCCGAGATGGCCCTGCTCGTGCACCTGTCCTTCCGCTTTCGCAAGCGCATCGGCGTGCCGGTCTGGCGCCGGATCCACTGGCTCACCTACGCGGTCTTCATCGGCGGTGCGGTGCACGGCATCGCGAGCGGGACCGACAGCGGCACCATCTGGGCGATCGCCCTGTACGGCGGCGCCGTCGGCGCGGTGGCCGGGCTCACCGGCTGGCGCGCCACCACGGCGCGTCGCGGTTCCGCCTCACGAGGTGCGCGGCCCCCGCGGACGCGTCAGACTCCCCAGGTGCCCACCGAGGATCCGACACCGCAGAGCGTGGGCGTGTGAGCGCGGGGCCCGGCCCGCGGCGCTGGAGGACCCCCGCCCTGATCGGCCTGGCCGTCGCGGCGATCGCCGTCGCGGCGGCGTTCGCCAACGTCGCGCTGCTCGGCTCGACCGGTGAGGACCGCCTCGGCCGGCTGCGGCCCGTGGATGCGACTCCGGCGACGACCCCCTCGACGACGACCGGGACCCCCCCGCCGGTGACGCGCACCCGGGCGTCGACCGTCACGGCGCCTGGCGCGGCGACGACCACCGGCACCGGCGACGACTCCACGATCGAGGCCCCCGACGACGATCACACAGCGGCAGCGGCAGCGGCGGCGATGACGGGGATGGCGACGATGACGACGACTAGCGGATCTCCGCGCCGATGAGGCGGGCGAACGGCGGGCCCGGAGGAGCAGGCCCGTCGGTGCGCGCGGCGATCGTGCGGTTCGCGGTCGCGGGCCTGGTGGCCATCGCGGCGCTGGGCGTGGCCGGCGGCATAGTGCTGAACAACCTCGCCGAGGACGAGGCCGTCAACGACGCCCGCCGTCTCGCGACCCTCGCCGGCCGCGGAGTGGTGGAGCCCTCCTTCACCGACGCCGCCCTCGCGGGGCGCCCGGACGCCCTGGAGGCGCTCGACCTGGTGGTGCAGGAGCGGGTGCTCACCGAGGACGTCGTCCGGGTGAAGATCTGGGCGCCCGACGGGACGATCATCTACTCCGACGAGCCGCGCCTGATCGGCGAGCGCTACCCGCTCGGCGCCGACGAGCGCGAGGCGCTCGAGGCGGGGGTCACCGACGCGGAGCTCAGCGACCTCTCGAAGCCCGAGAACGTCTACGAGCGCGAGGGCGGTTCGCTGCTCGAGGTCTATCTGCCGATCCGCGCGCCCGGCGGCGGGCAGGCCCTTTTCGAGCTCTACCAGCGCCAGAGCTCGATCGACGCCAGCGGCAGGCGCCTGCTGGAGGCCGTCGCTCCCGTGGCGATCGGTTCGCTGCTGCTGCTCTGGCTGATCCAGCTGCCGCTGGCGTGGTCAACCGCCCGTCGCCTGCGCGACGGCCTGCGCGAGCGCGAGGGGCTGCTCGAGGCCGCCCTCGAGTCGTCGTCGGTCGAGCGCCGCCGCATCGCCGCCGACCTCCACGACGGGCCGGTGCAGAACCTCGCCGGCCTCTCCTTCTCCCTGTCGGCGGCGGCGGAGCGCGCCCCCGAGGGCACCGATGCGGCGACGGTCCAGGCGCTGGAGGACGGCGCCGACGCCGCGCGCGAGGGCATCCGCGGGCTGCGGGCCGCGGTGGTCGAGATCAACCCCGGGCGCCTTCACGACGCCGGGCTCTCGGCGGCCATCGCCGACCTCGCCGGCTCCGTGCGCGCCCGCGGGATCGTCGTCGACATCGATGTGCCCCCCGATCTGGTGATCGCCCCCGCCGCCCAGGAGCTCCTCTACCGGGCCGCCGGCGAGGCGCTTCGCAACGTGGCGGCCCACTCGGGTGCCACCCGCGCCGACCTGACGGTGCGGGTGGCGGACGGCCGCGCCCGACTGCGCGTCGCCGACGACGGCAGGGGCTTCGACTCCGCCACGCGGGCGCGCCGGCGGGGCGAGGGCCATCTGGGCCTCGCCCTCGTCGAGGATCTCGCGGCCCACCTGGGCGGCGGCGCCACCATCACGTCCGTGCCGGGTGGCGGCACCACCGTCGAGGTGGAGGTGCCGGCATGACCGCCCGCGCGGCCGCCCGGGATGCCATCCTTGAACCGTTCGTCCCGGAGCATGAGATCGAGGTGCCCGCATGATCAGGATCGTCGTCTGCGATGACCACGGCGTCGTGCGCGCCGGGCTCGAGCAGCTGATCGCGACATTCGACGGCATCGAGGTGGTCGCGTCGGCCGCCGGCGGAGAGGAGGCTCTGGCCGCCATCGCGGAGCACGGCGCCGACGTGCTGCTCATGGACCTCGAGATGCCCTCGCCCGACGGCATCGAGACCACCCGCCGCATCCGCGAGACCGGCGGCGAGGTCGCGGTCGTGATCCTCACCTCGTTCTCCGACCGCGCGCGGATCCTCGAGGCACTCGACGCCGGGGCCATCGGCTACCTGCTCAAGGACGCCACCCCCAACGAGCTCGAGAGCGGTATCCGGGCGGCCGCGCGCGGCGAGTCGCCCCTGCATCCGCGGGCGGCGAGTGCCCTGCTGTCGGCCGGGGTGCGTCCCGAGGCGGGGGGCGGGGCCGGGCTTTCCGTGCGCGAGCGGGAGGTGCTGGCCCTGGTCGTGGAGGGCCTGCCGAACAAGCTCATCGCGCGGCGCCTGGAGATCAGCGAGAAGACCGTGAAGGCCCACCTGACCAGCGTCTTCCGCACGATCGGCGTCGACGATCGCACCCAGGCGGCGATGTGGGCCACGCGGAACGGCGTCGGCCCATCGCCGAGGTCCTAGGACCGAGGTCCCATTGCCGGACGCCGCCTGACCCGCGACCCTGTGCGGCGGTGTCCAGGAGATCCGCCACGCGACCGCTCGCCCTCATGCTTGCCGCGACCGCCTGCGCGGCCGTCCTCGCCTCGGCGGAGCCCGCGGACGCGCGCGGCGGCGGCGAGCGCGTGGAGGTGCGGACCCAGGGCGTCTGCGGGCGTGCGAGCTCGGTGCGGCTGCGCCTCCGCGCCGAGGACGGGGAGATCAGGATCGACACCGACGTGCGCTCCTCGCGCACCGGCCTCTGGCGCCTCACCGTGCTGCACGAACGACGCATCGCGGTCCGCGTGAAGGTTCGGTCAACGAGATCGTCGGGGGGCTTCAGCCACCGCGTCCTCCTGCCCGACTACGAGGGCGCGGACGCCGTCAGCATCCGCGCGGTGGCGCCGAGCGGCGAGGTGTGCACCGCCTCCGCGACGGTCGCCGCCGCACCGCCGTCCGAGGATTCCCGGTCGTAGGACCCATGTCGCATTGAGACCCCGACCGGGCCTCGGTGAATCTGATGGTGGACGGCGCCACCCGGGCGCCACGAGATGAGGAGCCCATCATGTTCCGAGGCACCCTGGCGGTTCTGAGCACGACCCTGGCGGCGGGACTCCTCGTCACGGCGCCCCTCGCGGTGGCCAGGAACGGCGCTGATGACAGCCCCGCCCAGGTCGCGGCCGACGACAGCACCGGCCGGGCCGATGCCGGTGGGGGCGTGATCCGCAGCGACGGGAAGTCGGATGTCCGGGTGAGCCGCCGCTGCAGCGCCTCGAGTACGGCCAAGCTGAAGCTCAGCCCCGAGAACGGCAGGGTCGAGGTGGAGTTCGAGGTCGACGAGAACCGCAACGGCTCGACGTGGGGCGTCACCCTCACGCGGAGCGGCACCCGGGTGCTCGCGCGCTCGGCGGTCACGCACGCCCCGAGCGGGTCGTTCGAGGTCCGCAAGGTGATCGCGGCGGGATCGCCCCGCACGACGGTCACCGCCGTCGCCCGGCGTGCCGCGACCGGCGAGGTCTGCCGGGTCACCGCGACCCTGTAGAGACACCGAGGGCCCCGGGGTGCACGCACCCCGGGGCCCTCTGGGCGACACCTCCGCCGCGCGCCCGGGAGGGACGCGCGGCGGGCGTCGTGCTGCTACCAGTTGCCCGCCACGCCGTTGGACGTGCAGGCGGTGGTCGGGTTGCAGGTGCGGCTGACCGTCGAGGTACCGGCGGCGGCGCCGAGGTTCTTCGCGTAGCTGTAGGTCGTGCCGGACTTGCTCACCGTCGAGAGCGTGAACGTGGTCGCGGTCGGGGTGCCGAAGTTGACCTGATCCGAGGCGGCGTCGGCGGCCGTGGTCTGCCAGACGATGTTCGGCTCGATCGTGCCGAGGTTCGTGGCGGTGGCGCCGGCGTAGGTGTTGCCGTCCGAGAAGTAGGCCTCCATCGCGGTCGCGCCGTTGCGAACCAGCGACTTGGCGGCGGCGTCATTGGCCTTGTTGCGCTGGCCGAGGAACGCCGGGATGGCGATCGCGGCCAGAAGGCCGATGATGATGACCACCACGAGGAGCTCGATGAGGGTGAAACCCTTCTGGCCCCTGCGGCGGCGGAGTCGATCAAGCATGTTGGTTCTCCTCCACGAGAACGTGATGTGCCGCGAGCCGAGCCCGGTTGGTTGGGTTCTCGCGGATTCACGCCCCCATCGAGCGATCGGGTCCCGATCTTGAGAGATCCGCCCTCCCGGCCTCCACCCGGGGCGGATTCGTGACTCGGGCCGCGACCCGCATACGATGCCCTCGCGGCATCGGGATACCCCTTCGTGGGGGTGCTCCCGACCGCGCCACAGGCCACCAGGGAGGTCCACGCTCGTGATCGTCGACAGCGCGCTCTACCGAGACGGGATCCGGCAGCCCGCCCCCTCCGGCCTGGCCGCGGTCGCCGAGGCCGCCCGGGCCGGTGAGGGCATCGCGTGGATCGGCCTCTACCGACCGACCGCGGCCGAGTTCGCCGACGTGGCACGCGAGTTCGACCTCCACGAGCTCGCCGTCGAGGATGCGGTGCACGCTCACCAGCGGCCCAAGCTCGAGCGCTACGGCGACACGCTCTTCTGCGTGCTGAGGCCGGCGCGCTACGTCGATGAGACCGAGACCGTAGAGTTCGGCGAGCTCCACGTCTTCGCCGGGAGCAGCTTCGTCATCACGGCCCGCCAGGACGACGCCTGCGACCTGGCCACGGTCCGCGCCGGCCTGGAGGCGCGCCCCGATCTCCTCGCCCGGGGGCCCGTGTTGATCCTGCACGCGATCCTCGACCGGGTGGTCGACGACTACGCGCCCGTCGTGGCCGGCCTGGAGAACGACATCGACGAGATCGAGGACGAGGTCTTCGACGGCCGGCCCGACGTGTCGCGGCGCATCTACGAGCTCTCGCGGGAGGTCATCGCCTTCAACCGTGCGTCGAAGCCGCTGGCGTCGATGCTCGAGCCCCTCGTGGGCGATCCGGCGGTCGGCGACGAGGAACGTCGCTACCTCCGCGACGTCCAGGACCACGCCCTGCGCGTGGTCGAGCAGGTCGACGGCTTCCGCCAGCTGCTGCAGAGCATCCTCAACGTGAACCTCACGCTCGAGACCAAAGCCCTCAACGAGGCCTCGATCGCCCAGAACGAGCAGGTCAAGCGGATCTCCGCCTGGGCCGCGATCCTGTTCGCCCCGACGCTGATCGGGACGACCTACGGCATGAACTTCGACCACATGCCCGAGCTGCACTGGCGCCTGGGCTACCCGCTGGCGGTGGCCATGATGGTCGTCACCTCGGTCACGCTCTATCTGATCTTCAAGCGGCGCGACTGGATCTGAGCCGAAGCCCGGCCGGGCGCGGTGCGCGGGCTGGGGGTCATGATGCACCGGCGTGACGAGCGACCCGCCCGACCACCGGCCCGCCGCGGCCGAGCCGCTGCGCCTCGGGTCGCCCCGGGGCAGGTGGGTGCTGCTCGCGACCGTCCTCGGATCGGGTGTCGCCGGCATCGACGCGACGGCCGTGAACGTCGCGACCCCGGCCATCGGCGCCGACTTCGACGCCGGCCTCAGCAGCCTCCAGTGGACGATCAACGCCTACACCCTCGCGCTGGCCGGTCTGCTGTTGCTGGGTGGCTCCCTGGGTGACCGCTACGGCCGCCGCCGAGTCTTCACGATCGGCGTGGTCTGGTTCGCCGCGGCCTCCCTGCTGTGCGCGATCGCCCCGAGCGTGGAGGCCCTGATCGCCGCGCGCGCGCTCCAGGGGGTCGGCGCCGCGCTCCTGACCCCGGGCAGCCTGGCCATCATCCAGGCGTCGTTCCACCGCGACGACCGCAGCGCGGCCATCGGGGCGTGGTCGGGGTTCGGCGGGATCGCGATCGCCGTCGGCCCGCTGCTCGGCGGCTACCTGGTCGACGCCGTCTCGTGGCGTCTGATCTTCCTGCTCAACCTGCCGGTCTCGGCGGCCGTGGTGGTGGTCGCGCTGCGCCACGTGCCCGAGACCCGCGATCCGGCCCAGGCCCGCCTGGATCCGCTCGGCGCCGCCCTCGCGGCGCTCGGCCTGGCGGGCCTCACATACGCCCTGATCGAGGGGCCCGGCGCCGGCTGGGGCGATCCGGTGATCCTCGCGACCCTGCTGGGCGGTATCGCCGCATTGGCGGCGTTCGTCGTGTCCCAGCGCCTGGGGCGCCACCCGATGCTGCCGCTCGAGATCTTCGACTCGGCGCAGTTCACGGCCGCGAACCTCGTCACCTTCGTCGTCTACGCGGCGCTCGGAGGCGCCATCTTCCTCCTGGCGATCCAGCTCCAGGAGGTCGTGGGCTACACCGCCCTCGAGGCCGGCCTCGCCCTCGTGCCCATGACGATCGTGATGCTGCTGCTCTCGGCCCGAGCCGGCCGGCTGTCGCAGAGGATCGGCCCCCGCCTGCCGATGACCGCCGGACCGTTGCTCGCAGCGGCCGGGCTCGCGCTGATGGTGCGCATCGGCGCCGACGCCGCGTACGCCACCCACGTACTGCCCGCCATCCTGGTCTTCGCCCTCGGGCTGGCCCTCACCGTGGCGCCGCTCACGGCGACGGTGCTCGCGGCGGCGAGCGACGAGCACGCCGGCGTCGCCTCGGGGGTCAACAACGACGTCGCCCGCATCGGGAGCCTGCTCGCCGTCGCGGTTCTGCCGCCCCTGGCGGGGATCTCGGGGGCCGACTACCGCGACCCGGCCGCGTTCACCGACGGCTTCGTCACGGCGATCTGGATCACGGCCGGTCTCTGCGCGCTCGGCGGGGTCCTCGCCCTCCTGACGATCCGCGACGACCGGGGCCCGGATGGGGGCGCGCCGCCGGTGCTGAACTGTCCCCTGGACGTCCCGGTCCGGTGATCCACGCCCTGATCTCCCTCTTGCGGGGAGATCAGGGCGGCAGATCGCCTCTACCGAGGCGATTTGCACCCAGCAGGCACCGCCTTCGGCGGGTTTGGCCTCTGGAACACCAAAGACGATTCGGCACCAGGGACGGCCACAAGAGACGATTCCGGGGGCTACGCCCACACGATCACACTGCGCCGCGCCTGCTTCCATATCGCGACCACCTCGGATTGCGCGCCACAGACGATCCGAAGATCAAAGGCACCATGAGGCCCGCCATGGATCGAGCAGGGTTGCGCGCCAACGGCCTCCCAGGCTTCTACGTGGGTGAGGCCTGAAGCCTGAAACAGGGTTCGTCGTCTACGGACCACTGTGATTGGTTGACCGCGACGTACCCCGGGCGAAGCCCGGAGGAGCGGAATCAAAATGGCCCCGGCCAGGGGCCATTTTGTCGCCCTGATCTCCCCGCAAGTGGGAGATCAGTGCGTTGACGCACGTCCGGGTAAGGCGTTCTGATGGACGCCCCAGACGATCGTCCCGAGGAGTGGGGCCAGAACCACTCCGAAGTGGTCGAGCTTCGGGGTGGTCGAGCTTCGGGGTGGTTCAGCTTCGGGGTGGTTCAGCTTCGGGGTGGTCGAGCTTCGGGGTGGTCGAGCTTCGAAGTGGTTCAGCTCCGGGGTGGTCGCACTCCGAGGTGGTCGAGCGTCGTCCTGAGCAAAGCGAGGTGGTCGCGCTCCGGGGTGGTCGCGCTCCGGCGTGGTCGCACTCCGGCGTGGTCGCACTTGGAGGTGGTCGAGCGTCGCCCCGAGCAGAGCGAAGTGATTCAGCTCTGGGTGGTCGCACTCCGAACCTGGTCGGGCTTCGAACTCCGGGTTGAGGAGGGCGCCCCGTCGGGTTTCCCTCGGGGGTTCGCGTCGTATCGACTAGCCTGGCGGGGTCCGGGGGAGCTAGGGAGGCGGCGTCGTGCGCTGGCAGGTCCTCGAGGGGGTTCCGGAGGGCGACGTGCAGCAGCTGCTGTCGATCGCCCGGCGGCGGGTGTTCCGCCGCGGCGAGGTGGTCTTCCATGTGGACGACCCGGCGGACACGCTGCACCTGATCGTCTCGGGGCGCTTCGCGGTACGGGTGCAGACCGCGCTCGGCGACGTGGCGATCCTCACCGTGCTCGGCCCCGGCGAGATGTTCGGCGAGCTCGCCCTGATCGGCGGTGAGACCCGGCGCACGGCCACCGTCGAGGCGCTGCAGGCGGGGGAGACGCGCTCGATCCACCGGCCCGACTTCGAGCGCTTGCGCGCGCAGCACCCGTCGGTGACGGACGTCCTCGTCGCGATCCTCGCCGGGGGCATGCGCCGCCTGTCGCGGCACCTGCTGGAGGCCCTCTACGTGCCGGCCGACAAGCGCGTGCTGCGCCGTCTCGGCGAGCTGGCCGAGAGCTACGCCCCCGGGGCGGAGGAGGCGACGATCCCGCTGCGCCAGGAGGATCTCGCCAGCATCGCCGGAACCTCCCGGGCGACGGTCAACCGGGTGCTGCGCGAGGAGGAGGCGCGTGGCTCGGTGCGCCTGGAGCGCGGGCGCACGATCGTGATCGACCGCGCCGCCCTGGAGAAGCGCGGCCGGTAGTCCGGGTCAGCGCCGGGGCGCCCTCGCGAGGGCGACGTAGGTGCGGCCCGCCTTCACCCGCACGTTGCGTCCGAGGCGCAGGTCGCGCACGGTGACCGTGCCCTCGGTGACCCGGATGATCGTGCGGTCGCAGCGGTCGGTGATGGTCCAGGCGGTGCCGTTGGCGACGGCCACCGCGTAGCGGCCCGAGGTGCGATAGCGGCCGCGCACCTTGATGCGCACCCGCCGTTGGGCCTTCTTGGCGGCGGTCTGCTGCGCCCGTCCGGCCACGGCCCTGGCCGTGCAGACGAGCGGTCCGTTGAGCCGCAGGTCGGCGATCGCGGTGTCGGCGATCGGCTGGACCAGCAGGAATCTTGCCGCCGCGAGACGCGGGCGGTGGCGTCACCGCCGGAGTCGCGCAGGCTGACCGTCAGATCGACGATCCCCGCGGTGGCGTCAACGACCGATTCGTTGGGGGCGAGGTCGGCCTCGCGCAGCCCGATGAACGCGGTCGTCGTGCGGGGGCGCACCGTGACCGTGCCGCCGAAGGGGCTCACCCCGACCGTCTTCAGGGCCTCCGGCGGCGGAAGGGCGCCGATCTCGCTGAGGCGCCGCACGCGCGCGTTGGCGGTGTCGGCCACCAGCAGGCCGCCGCCGGACTGGAGGGTCAGCGAGCTCGGGCTGTCGAGCGAGGCGCCCGAGGCCGGGCCGCCGTCGCCGCCGAGCGCCCCGCCGCTCTCCCGCCACGGTGACGATGGTGCCCAGGGGGGTCACGCGGCGCAGGCGGTCGGAGAGGGTGTCGGCCATCAGGAAGCCGCCGTTCGTCAGCGGGATGACGTCGGCCGCTCCACCGAGCCGGGTCTGCGCGCGCGAGCGCCCCGTGGTCGTCGATCCGCCCGGTGCCGCCGCCGGCGACGGTGGCGATGAGGCCGTCGGCTGCCGACCCGGCGGATCCTGCGGTTGCCGAGGTCGGCGATCAGCAGGCCGCCGCCGTCCACGACGCTCACCGAGCGCGGGTCGTCGAGCCGGGCCGACGTCGCCGGGCCGCCGTCGCCGGCGAAGCCGGGGGTCGTGCCCGCGACGGTGGTGATCACGCCGGCCGGCTGAGACCGCAGCGGATGCGGCCGTTGCCCGAGTCGGCGATCAGATAGCCGCCGCCGGCGAGGGGGGTGACGCCGCGCGGCTGGTTGAGGAGGGCGAGGCCCGCCTGGCCGCCGTCGCCCGCGAGGCCCCGGGCGGACCCGGCGACCGTCGTGATGATCCCGTTCGGCGCGATCCGCCGGATGCGGTCGTTGCCGGTGTCGGCGATCAGGATGCTGCCGTCGGCGAGCGCCGCGACGTCGGAGGGTGCGTTCAGCTCGGCGTCGACGGCCTGGCCGCCGTCGCCGAAGAAGCCCTGGCCGTTGCCGGTGATCGTGGTGATGACGCCGCTCGGCGCCGACCCGCCGGATGCGGTCGTTCTGGGTGTCGGCGATCAGCAGCGCCCCGTCGGCCGCGATCGCCGTGCCCTCGGGGCCGTTCAGCTTCGCCCCGGTCGCCGGCCCGTTGTCGCCGTCGAGGCCGGGGACCGTCCCGGCCACCGTGGTGATCGTGCCCTCGGCCGCCTGTGCGCCGGGCAGGGCGAGCATCAGCGCGATGGCCGGGAGCGTGAGGTGGCGGGAGCGGATCGGCATGGGGTGAGGGTGACTCCGGGCGGGTGGTCTCGTCTGTCGCGGGCGCGACGCGCGCCGTGTGCGCGCCGCGACGTCGGCTACTGTCGCCGCGTGCGCATCTCCCGTCAACGCGGCAGGGGCGTCCTCCTCGCCGCGGTGGGCGCCGCGGCGGCCCTGATCGGGCTCGCCGCGTGGGGGGCGGGGGCGCTCGACCGGCTCGAGCGCGTGTCCCTCGACCAGCGCTTCCAGGTGCGCGGCGACCGCACGCCGCCCTGCCGAGGTCGTGGTGGTGGGGATCGACGAGAACGCCGAGGCGGACGTCGGATCGCGCTGGCCCTTCCCCCGGACGGTCCAGGCGACGGTGATCCGGGAGCTGACCGGCGCGGGTGCAGCGGTGATCGCCTACGACATCGAGCTCTCGAGCTCCACCGGCGGCGCCCAGAACCAGGCGATCTACGACGCGCTCTCCGACGTCGCGGAAGGTGGTGCTGGCGACCACGCTCTACACGCCCGAGCAGGGCCCGAACATCATCTTCGGCGACGAGGATCTCGCCGCGGCCGGGGTCGTCGTGGGGCACGTCGGCTTCCCCGAGACACCCGACAGCACCTTCCGCCGCGTGCCCCTCGGCGTCGACGGCCTGCAGTCGTTCGCGGCGGTGGCCGCGGGGCGGTTCCTCGGGCCGGCCGGTGCCCGGCGTGGGCTCGGACCGCACCGCGCTGATCGACTACGCCGGCGGGCCGGGGACCATCCCCGAGATCCCCTACGGCGACGTCTGGAACGGGGAGTTCTCCCCGCAGGACGTGCGGGGCAAGGTGGTCGTCGTCGGCACCACCAAGCCCGCCCTCGGCGACACCCATCCGACCCCCTTCGGCGGCGCGCCGATGTCAGGGCCCGAGATCAACGCGAACGCCATCGCCACGTTCATCGCCGGCGAGCCGCTGTCGGACGCGCCGGCCTGGCTCGACGCGCTGCTGATCGTCCTGCTCGGGGGCCTGGGCGCGGCCGCCGCGCTGCGGGGCGGCGCGTGGACCACGCTCGCCGCGGCCCTGGTCGTGGCCGCCCTGTTCCTGGTGGCCGCGCAGCTCGCCTTCTCCGGCGGGACCGTCGTCGGCGTGACGGCGCCCCTGCTCGCGCTCGGGCTCGCCACGGCGGGTGGGATCGGCGTCAACTTCGCCGGCGTCGACCGCCAGCGGCGTCGCCTGCGCGTCGGAGTTCGAGCGCTTCGTGCCGGCCGGCGTGGTGGAGCAGGTGATGGAGCGCGTGGGCGACGACCAGCGCCTGGGCGGGCGCCGCATCTACTGCACGGTGATGTTCGCCGACCTGCGCGGCTTCACGGCGGCGGCCGAGCGGATGCCTCCGGAGACCGTGATCGAGATGCTCAACCGCTACCTCGGCGAGATGAGCGACGCGATCCTCGACCACGGCGGCACGGTGGTCTCGTACATGGGCGACGGGATCATGGCGCTGTTCGGCGCGCCGATCGAGGCGGGCGACCACGCCGACCGCGCGGTCGCCGCCGCGCGCGAGATGCGCGATGTGCGCCTGCCCGCCTTCAACGCCTGGTGCGCGGGCCGCGTGCCGGGAGAGGGCTTCCGGATGGGCGTCGGCATCGCCAGCGGGCCGGTGATGTCGGGCAACGTCGGCTCGGAGCGGCGGATGGAGTACGCGGCGGTCGGCGACACCACGAACATCGCCTCGCGCCTGCAGGCGCTCACCAAGGAGACGCCGGCGATGGTCCTGATCGCCGATTCGACCCGGGCGGCGCTCACCGGGCCGGTGGCCGACCTCGAGGCGGTCGGAGCGCTCGACGTGCGCGGCCGCCAGGTGCCGGCCGCCGTGTGGACGCTGGCCGTGCCGGGCCCGGAGCCTGTGTCGCCTTCCTGACACACCGGCCGTCGCGTGGTGAACGGAACCGCGGGGGGATGGGGGCGAGTGTGTGCCCATGGTCATCCCACCCCCTCGCAAGGAGCCCACCATGGCCCGCACCGCCCACAACTCGCGCACCTCCCGTCGTCTCATCGCCGCCCTCGCCCTCACCGGCGCGATCGCATCCGCCGGACAGGCGATGGCGATCCCGACCGGCGGCGGCGGCATCCCGCCGAACGAGCCCCCGAGCGCCGTCCTCGCCGGCACACCCAACCCGGTCGTCATCCCGACGCTCCTCGCGATCGACCCGCGCCTGCCGGCCGTCGGCACCCAGCAGTCCCAGGCGCTGCCCGACCTCCTGGGCGGCCTCGTCTCCTTCAGCGCCGCCGGCTCGACCGACGAGGACGGCAGCATCGTGAAGTACGAATGGGACCTCGACGGCAACGGTTCCTTCGAGAAGACCACGACCGCGCCCACCACCAGCCGGCGCTACACCGCGCCCACCACCCTCACCGTCAGGGTCCGCGTGACCGACAACGACGGTGGCAAGGCCACCGACACCATGCCGCTGACGGCCCACCGCGCCCCCGCCGCCCGCATCACGGCGAGCAAGGCGGTCGCGGTCGCCGGCGAGAGCCTCACCTTCACCTCGGCCTCCACCGACGACAACGGCATCGCCTCGCTCGAGTGGGACATGGACGGCGACGGCACCTTCGAGCGCACCGGTCCCCAGCAGGCCACCTCGTTCGGCACCACCGGCCCGCACAAGGTCTCCCTGCGCGTCACCGACACCCTCGGTGCCAAGAGCACGACCATCGCCACCGTGCGCGTCCACCGGGCCCCGACGGCCCTGATCGTCACCCAGCCGCCCAACCCGGTGGTCAACCAGCCCACGACGCTCGACGGCTCGCGCTCGTCCGACGACGGCACGATCGCCAAGTACGAGTGGGACCTCAACGGCGACGGCACCTTCGAGACCAGCACGGCCGCCGTGCCGCAGGCGACCACGACGTTCGCGACCACCGGCCCCCGGACGGTCGGCCTCAAGGTCACCGACGGCGACGGCGCCACCGACCAGACCACCCTGCGCGTCCAGGTCTCCGCGACCCCGGTCGCCACGACCGACTCGGTCGGCCCGCGCCTGCGGCCCCTGAAGACCGCCCTGCGGATGTCCGCGGCGAACCGCGTCTCCTTCCGGGTCGCCTGCCCGGCCTCCGAGCAGCTCTGCACGGTGGGCGTGAAGGTCCGCGGCTCCAAGGGCGCCCTCGCCGGCCGCCTGCTCGGCTCGGCTCTGATCCGCGTGCAGGGCGGCGACCGTGGCACCGTCTCGGTCCCGATGTCGGCGAAGGCGCGGACGGCCGTCCGGCGCGGCGCCCTCAAGGCCCGGGTCGTCATCACCGCGACCGACACGTCCGGCAACCGCGCCGTCACCCGCACCGCGGTGACGATCCGCCGGTAGCCCCACCGCACTCCGCGTTCGACCGCCAGCGGCCGGGATCCCCCGGCCGCTGGCGCGTTCTAGTTCCGGTCGCCCTTGCCGCGGCGGCCCATGACCTCGTCGAGCACCCCGGCGGCGGTCTGGGTGCCCGCCCCGCAGGTGAAACTGTCGCTCTCGACGACCGTCCGGATCCGCCGCGCCAGCACCGGGTCGGCCGTCAGGCCCCGGCGGCCCAGCTCCTGCACCGCGAAGCGCTGGCCGAGCCGGGCGAGCGCGCGGTAGGTGTCGTGGACGGTGGCCTTCTCGAGCTCCCGGCAGAAGGGGCCGAGCCAGCGCCCGAGGTGATCGCGCAGGAAGGCGTCCTCGGCGTCGGCGCAGACGGCGGCGTCGTCGGTCCTGTCGTCCCGCTCGGCCTCCACGCGGGTGAGGACGAGGTAGGCGAGGAACTCGAGCTCGCAGCCCACCTGATCGGGCCGGTCGGCGGCGGGGCCCGCAGGCTCGGCGCCGAAGGCCCGGTAGAAGCCGGCGACGTCCGACATCTGACGGGCCTGCTGGAAGGGGTCCGCCGCGTAGCTGCTCTCGTACGGCGGGCAGGCCACGGTGCCCGAGAACAGGCGGTGGTGCTCGCCGGACTGCTCGTCGAGGTCGGGCTGCGCCGGGCAGGACGCGCGCAGGGCGGCGACGTCGTCGCGCAGGGTGGAGGGGGGGAGCTCGTCCTCCAGGGCCGTGGCGAGGTCCACCATCTCCCCGGCGACCTCCGGCGAGGGGGGGAGGAATCCCAGCGAGAGCAGGCGCGCGACGGCGGCCGTGGCCAGCTCGGTCCGGTGCCCGGGCGTCATCTGCACGGTCACGCCTCCAGCCGCATCCCGGCGAACGGCGAGTAGTGCTTGCGTCCGCCGCGGTTGTCGCCGTCGCCGGCCCAGACGGCCACGGCGAGCGGCCAGGTACCGCCGGGTTCCAGTGCCCCGAGCCCGGAGTGGCGCGCGAGCGGGAGCGCGATCGTCACCCACCAGCGGCCGTCCTCGTGGACGCCGCGTCCGGTGGCGGTCTGCTCGGCGAGCGAGGTGGTCGAACCGAAGCCCTCGGCGATCAGCTCCTCCACGGGAGTGGTGCGCGAGGGCGCCGCCATCGCATTGCCGACGGCACGGGCGGGGCTCCACAGGACGGCGACCTCGGCCGGGAGGATGTCGCCGGGATCGAGGTCGCGGATCACATTGGGGAACTGGGCGTCGATCCCCTGGGACGCATGCAGGTCAACGTCCTTCTGCCAGCTCGCCCGCCACTGGACGATGTGGGCCGGCGCGGTGGCGTCGCCCATGGTGATCGCCGGCGTCGCCGGCCCCGCGGCGGGGAGCATCACCGCCACCGCGTCGTTGAACCGCGCGACGCCCGAGAGCTCGCTCGGGGTCCGCTGCTCCCAGGAGAGGCGCAGGCCGAGGGTCGTGCCGTCGTGGAGGGCCGCGACCCGGACGTCGGCGATGGTCTGCTCGGCGAGCTTCGGCGTCGCGATCTGCTGCGGCGCCAGCGCGAGGAGGGTCTGACCCTCCTCGTCCCACGCATCGTCGCGCGGCTCGCCGACCGGCACCTCGGTCACACGCCTGCCCACCAGGGCGTCGCCCAGCGCGGGGTCGGGTGCGCCGTCGCGCACATCGCGCGCGATCAGGACGGCCGTGCCCACCCCGGCGGCCCCGACGATCAGTGCACGTCTCGTCACTCCGGACACGTCGTCCCCCTGCCCTCAGGTGTTGTGGCGGAAGCCGGTGGCGGGAGTGCCGTCCGCCAGCTCGGTCGCGTAGGAGTAGTCGCGCACCACGGCGGGCTCCCGCAGGGGCACCGCGACCAGCTCACGGCCCTGCCGGTCGTATCCGCGCGCGATCCCGTCCTTGACGTCGAAGCTGTGGAGGATGCGCTCGGTCGCCCCGAACAGCATCAGGCAGCCCAGCAGCTCGTCGTCGTTCTTCGCGTTCTTGTAGGTGGCGATCGCCTCCTCCACCCCCGGGCCGAACATCTGGTGCAGGTACTCCGGCGGCACGTGCATCGGGGGGATGTAGTAGACGTTCGGCTCGAGCCCGAACTGCGGGTAGAGCGGCAGGGCGATCTTCTTGAAGTGCACCAGGAAGTCGGCCGGGTTGCGCCGGTCGGCCTTGTCGGGCGGGTTGAGGAAGTCGGTGAGCCGCAGCTTGCCGATGCACACCGTGGTGCACTGGGTCTGCAGCCCCTGCTCGATCTTGGGGAAGCAGCCGATGCACTTCTCGCTGACGTGCGTCTCCGCGTTGAACAGCGACTTCTTGTACGGGCAGGCCGCCACGCACTCCTGATAGCCGCGGCAGCGCTCCTGGTCGATGAGGACGATGCCGTCCTCATCGCGCTTGAAGATCGCCTGCCGGGGGCACGCGGCCAGGCACGCCGGATAGGTGCAGTGGTTGCAGATGCGCTGGAGGTAGTACATCCACATGTCGGCGTGCGGCATGTCGGCGATGTAGGTCGTGTCGGCCGCGTCGCCGGTGGGCTCGTCCTCGCCCAGGTTCGGGTGGTTCCAGTCGTCCTCGCCCGGCTGCCAGTTCAGTGCGACGCTGCCGTCGGGGGCCGCCTCGAAGATGGTCTTGCCCGCGTAGCCGTCGTCCTTCCACTCCTGCGGGCCGAGCTGGTCGAGGATGTTCACGTCCCAGCCGGTCGGGTAGAAGCCGAACGGCTTGGTCTCGATGTTGTTCCAGAGCATGTACTCCTGGCCCTTGCCCCAGGTCCAGGTCGACTTGCACGCCACGGTGCAGGTCTGGCACGCGATGCACTTGTTGGTGTCCATGATCATGCAGAACTGACGATCCGGACGGCTCTCGGGGAGCGGGTAGTCCATCTCCCGGTCGAGCTGCCAGTTGAAGACTCGTGCCATGGCCTAGCGCCCCTTGATGTAGTCGCCGGCGAGGTAGGTGGTGAGTGCGAGCGAGGGCTTCTGCGGACGCAGGCCGAGAGTGACCGGCCGCCAGTAGCGCTCGTTGCCCACGCCGCCGTCCTCGGCCTTGATGATCCGGACGTAACCCTCCTTCGGGGCTCCCGACACCGTCACCACGTCGGCCTCGAACCCGGTGCCGATGACCTGCCCGAAGTAGGTCTTGCGCACGAGCGACTCGGTCATCTGGGTCGGGCGCAGCCACGCGCGCGTGCCGGACTGGTGGCTTCCGTGGCGGAAGAGCGACACGTAGTTGGTGTCGGCCGCCTGCGCGGGGCCGCCCGCCTTCTGGGCGGCGACCGTCTTCGGGGTGGCCGCGTACATGTTGAACCAGGTGCGGATCGTGCCCCGCGGCATGCCCGTGTAGTAGCGCACCCGCATCATCGCGCGGGCGACGTCGTAGTAGTCGTCGTCCTCCTTCCAACCCCGGTAGGGCCGGTCGGCGGGGTCGGCGTCCACCCAGGCGTAGTCCCCGTCGGCGACGCCGACCACCATGGCGTCCAGGGGGTTGATCTCGAGGTACGCCTCGCCTGTCCACGGCGCGCGGGTGTCGCGGCGGTACGGGTCGCCGAACGGCCCGAACAACATCGCGATCCAGTCGGAGTCGACGGCCGTCGAGTGCGCTCCCCAGCGGTACTTGGGGGTCTGGAAGATGAAGCGGAAGCTGGGGTCGTCGGCCCGCAGGGGGTGCTCGGTGGCCTTCAGCTCGGCCCAGGTGCGGACCACGTTGCGGAACTGGCGCGTCTCGGCGTCCATCTGGCTCTCGGGGACCCCGTACTCCTCGGGGGTCTTCGGGGTGATCGACGGGTGGGCGCGGTTCGACATGATCGCGTTGGGCTCGAGGTGGGTGGCGTCCACCGGCTCGCGCCACACCGGCAGCATCTCGCCGGCCTCGCGGAACTCGGGCTCGGGCCGGTAGAACTCCAGGCGCCCGGTGGGCGTGTACCAGGGCTTGTCCTCCTGGCGCTGTTCCCAGCCGGCCGCGCGCGGGTAGGTCCGGGTGTTCATCAGGGTCGGAACGCCGTCCTTCGACTTGGCCAGGACGTCGGCGAACGTGACCCCGTGGGTGTTGTTGGAGCCCGACAGCACGCGCTGGAGGTAGGGCGCCGGGTCGCCCGCCAGCACGCCCTTCCAGTAGGCGCTCATCGCCTCGACGCCGGCCAGCTCGCCCAGCCGCGCGGCGACCGCCGCGAGCACCTGGTAGTCGGAGCGGGTGTCGTGCAGGCGCTTGAGCGGTGTGTCCGGGAAGGCCATCAGGAACGGGTTGGTGCAGCTGGCCGTCATGTCCGGCAGCTTCACCTCGGCCCACGAGTCGACCGCGAAGACGATGTCCGAGTACTCGCACGAGCTGGTCCAGAACCACTCGTTGCAGAACACCGCCTCCTGCTTGGGCAGGGTGTTCTTGACGAGGTCGAACGACCACTTGGCGTTGCCCAGCAGCGAGTTCGAGTTGCCGAACCAGATCAGCTTCGTCGGCGTGGGCATGTGGCTCGCCCCGGTGAGCATCGTGTCACCGGCCCGCAGCGGGCGCTCGCCGTAGTTCCAGTAGTGGGCCGATTCGGCCTTGTAGTACTTCTTGACGTTCGCGGGCTTCGAGAGGTCGGTCTCGATGTTGAACGGGTCCTCGAGGATCCACTGCGGGACCGCCTGGAAGAGCGAGCCGCGGTAGTTGCCGGCGAAGCTGCCGACGTTGCCGCCGACGTGGCCGATGTTGTCGGTGAGGGCGCCCACCAGGAACTGGCTGCGGCCGAAGAGGTCGTTGTTGAAGTAGTGGTTCGGGCCCATCCCGGCGGCCAGCAGGGTCGAGCCCTTGTTCTCGGCGATCTGACGCGCGAGCGAGCGCACGGCCTCGGGCGGCACGTTGCAGACCTCGGCCGTGGTCTGGAGGTCGAACGAGTCGTCGAGATACTGCGCCAGCAGGTCGAGCACGGGCCGCACGCCGACGGTCGTGCCGTCGGCGAGGGTCACCTCGAAGCTGCCCCGCAGCGCGGGGTCGACCGGCATCTTCGCGCCGACCTGGTCGCGGCTCACAGCCACCGGGGCCTTCTTGCGGCGGTCCCACACCATGTAGTCGCCCCAGCTCTCGCGGAGCTCGATGGGGAGGATCTGGGTGCCGACGGTGAAGGGCTTGGGCGGCGGGCCCTTGGCGATGTCGGCCCCGGGCTTCATCGTCACGTAGTTGGTGAGCTCGGCCTGCCGGTATCCGCGGATGACGTCGGCGGCCTTCAGCAGCTCCCCCGTGTCGTCGCGCACCAGCAGGGGCAGGTCGGTGCGCTGGGTCACGGCCTTCCGGTCGAAGGTGCCGCTGGCGATGATCTCGCGCGCCACGCCCAGCATCAGCGCGTGGTCGGTGCCGGGCCGCAGCACGATGATCTCGTCGGCCTTGTTGGCGGTCGGCATGTAGTCGGCGCTGATGACGATCACCCGCGCGCCCTTGAGGCGGGCGTCGCCGAGCCAGTGGGCGTCGGGCATCTTCGTGCAGATCCAGTTCATCCCGATCAGCACGATGAGCTTGCTGTGCTCCACGGCGAACAGGTCGAAGTCGACCGTCTGGCTGCCGGTCACCATCGGGTGGCCCGGCGGCAGGTCCGTGTGCCAGGCGTAGTTGTCGAAGGCCCGGGAGCCGACGATCTCCTCGGCGGGGGTGTCCGGTCGCAGCTTCCGGTCGAGCAGCGCGAGCATGTTGGCGAAGCGGTAGAAGCCGAAGACCCGGCCGATGCCCAGCAGCGGCATCCCGCCGCGCATCTTGATGACCTGCACCCCGGATCCGTGGACGGCCTCGACCATCGCCGGGTCGTAGCCCTGCTCGGTGAGCTTCCGCTGGCCGTCCTCGCCGTTGTACGCGGTGGCGATGTCGAGCATCGCCTTGGCGGCCATGTCGACGGCCTCGTCCCAGGTGACCTGCACGAAGGAGTCGGTGCCGCGGGCGGCGGTGTCCATCTCGGGGCTGCCGTCGGAGCGGCGCGGGAAGCCGGCCTCGACCCAGTCCTTGAAGCCCTTGCGCACCTGCGGGGCCTTCACGCGCCGGTCGCCGTAGATGCGGCGCCCGAGGATCAGGCCCTTCTGGCAGCAGCGCGGGTCCCAGCGGTGGGAGGCCGGGTTGCCCGCGAGGTCGGTCGCCTTCCCGTATCCGTAGGTCGGCGAGATACGCACCACGACGCCGTTCTTGACGTGCGCCTTGAGGAGGCAGTTGTGCGTGTCGTTCGGGGCGCAGGTGAAGACGAACGAGGAGTCCTCGCGGAACTGGTCGCGGTAGACGCTCTCCCAACCGCGGTCGGGGGCGCCGCGGAGCGGATTGGTGATCCGCGTGGCGGGGGGCGGATCCGCTCCTTCCTCCTGAGCGGCCGCGAGGAAGAACGGACGGCCGAACAGGCTGCCCAACCCCACTCCCGCACCGGCCACGCCGGCCCTTCGCAACAGCTCTCGTCTGGAGATGGCGTGCCGGTCGTCCATCTGACACTCCCGTTGTCGCCGCGGGGCCAACTTGTTTTCAAACAATATTGTGTGATAAATCATCGCCCCGTGACAGTTGTCCCGCCGCGGTGGGTGAACATGCCGGAGGTACCGATGTCCGAGGAGCAGGTCTGGGAGGCGCTCAGGGGCGTCCGGGAGCCCGAGATCGGTGCCGACATCGTGGGCCTCGGTCTCGTCTACGGCGTCGAGGCCACCCCGGAGCGGGTGGTGGTGCGCATGACCATGACCAGCCACCGGGCGCCGGCGGGCGTGATCATCGACATGGTCGAGCGGGCGCTGTGGCGGCCCGGCGGCCCGGCTGTCGACGTCGAGATCGTCTGGGAGCCGAAGTGGGGCCCTTCGCGCATCACTCCTGACGCGCTGAGGGCCCTCGGCCGGCCCGTCTTCCGCTGAGTACCGGTCCGCCCGTGCCGAGCCCGCTCGCATACCCCGTCGTGCCGGCGTCCGGCCCGCCCCCCGGCATCGCCGCCGCCGGGGTGCTCGCCCAGCCCTCGCGCCGGCGCATCGCCGACGTGCTCGCCCAGCGCACCGCGGGCCTCGGCGTCGCCGAGATCGCCGAACGGGTGGCGCTCCACCCCAACGCCGTGCGCCAGCACCTCCAGAAGCTCACCGACGCCGGTGTCGTCTCCACTGAACGCGATGACCCGAGGGGACGGGGGCGGCCGCGGTTGCGCTACCGGCTCGTCGACATGCGGGCGCCGCAGATCGCGGCGCATCAGGAGCTGGTGCGCCTGCTGATCGCCTACATCGTCCGCTCGGGCGCCGACACGGAGGACGTCGAGACGTTCGGGCGCCTCCAGGGCGGGTTCTTCGCGACGGGCGCGGGCGCCGCGGGCATCGTCGAGTCGTTCGCCCGGCTGGGCTTCGCGCCCCGCGAGGCGGGATCGGCCGCCGACGCCGGCCGCGGGCGCCTGCGGATGCGCCTCGGCCACTGCCCCTTCAGGGACGCGGTGACGGCGCCAGGGGGGGAGATGATCTGCCAGTTGCACCGCGGCCTCGCCGAGGGCATCGCCACCGGTGCGGCACCGGGCAGCCGCCTCGCCGTGTTCGAGCCGGCCGATCCCGTGCGGGCCGGGTGCCGCGTGATCGTGGACCGCCTGCCGGCGCCCGGGGCCGTGAGCGGGGGAGCGGAGGCGGACGGGTAGCCTGGCCCGGTGACCTCCGCGCGCCCCTCGGCGCCGGGCGGCGGTGATCCGGTGGGTGCCGCGCCCGTGCGTGATCGCACGACCTGGATCGTCTACGCCTCGCTCGCCATCTACGGCTACGCCCTCTACGGGCTCGGGCCGGCGCTCGACGCGCTGCGTGATGAGCTGGACGTGAGCCGGGGCGCCATCGGGCTCGCCGGGAGCGCCTTCGCCGTCGGCGCGGTGCTCACCGCCCTCGGTGCGCCGCCGGTGCTGCTTCGCGCCGGGCACGGGACGATCCTGCGCGCCGGCCTGCTCGGCCTCGGGGCGGGCACCGTGATGCTGGTCGTCTCGGGGCCGCTGGCGACCGTGATCGTCGCGACCTTCGTGATGGGCGTCGCCGGCACGGCGGTGCTCGTCGTGGTGCCGCTCGTGGTGGAGGTGCGCCAGCCCGAGGCGCGGGCGGCGGCGCTCGCCGAGGCGAACGTGGGCGCGGCGGCCGCCGGCGTCCTCGCGCCGGTGGCGGTCGGCGCGGCGATCCTGCTCGGGGCCGGCTGGCGGGCCGGGGCGCTCCTGGTGCTGGCGGCGATCGCGGCGGTGATCCTCGTCGGGCGGGCGGGCGACTTCGACGGGCCGCCCGCGCCCGACGCGCGGCCCGAGGCCGCCGGGCGCCTGCCGCGCGGCTTCTGGCGCTGGTGGAGCGTGATCGTGCTGGTGGTCGGCGTCGAGTTCTGCATCGCCTTCTGGGCGACCGACTTCCTGCGCGAGGAGGCCGGGGTGGGGCGGGGGGCGGCCAGCGCCGCGCTCGGGCTCTTCGTGGGGGGCATGGCCACCGGGCGCTTCGTGGGCGGCCGCCTGGCGGTCTCGCGCGATCCCCGGCGGCTGCTGATCGGCGCCCTCGCGCTGACCGCCGCGGGCTTCGCGCTCTTCTGGAGCACGGGGACGGCCGTCGTGAGCCTCGCCGGGCTCGCCGTCACCGGTCTCGGCGTGGCGATGCTCTTCCCGCTCTCTCTCTCCTTCGCGATGGCCTCCGCGCCGGGCCTCTCCGAGAGGGCGAGCGCCCGCGCCTCGCTCGCGGGCGGCATCGCCGTCCTGCTCGCGCCCTACGCCCTCGCGACGCTCGCCGACGCCATCGGGGTCCGCCCGGGCTTCCTCCTCGTCCCGGCGCTCCTGGCGGCCGCGCTCACGCTCACGCTGCGCGGCGGGGCGGAGGCGATGGCCCGGAGGGCGTCCGTCTCGCGCACCTGACCCGGGGTCCTCCGGCCGCCGGCTCCGCGCCATGCCCCCCTTGCGACCAGGAGCCAACCCCCCCGGTCGGGAGATGCCCCGCCACCACCGCGCGTTGTCTCATACCGACGGCTTTCGAACGAAACCGATCGGGGTGGGAGTGGCCGTCGAGACGACGTCGCGTCGTGGATCCATGCGTGTGCGCTCGGCCGCGGGCCTCGCATGCTGGGCGGCCCTCGCCCTGCTGGCGGCGCTCGTGCTGCTGGGCGCTCCGGCCACGCTGCGCGCCGACACGGGCCCGGTGCCCACCGAGAACGCCCTGCCGGGCACCCCGGGCTGGTGGGCCCCGACCGCACCCCAGCCGAGCCGCGCCGACCAGTGGACCGGGCACGTCCAGAGCATCGACGGCTGGGTCTGGCCGCTGAGCGCCGCCCCCGGTGAGCAGCTGGAGCTGCATGTGGGCACCGCGGCCGGGGTGCGCTACCGGGTCGAGTTCTACCGTCTGGGCTGGTACGCCGGGGCCGGGGCCCGCCTGCGGGCCTGCCTGCCGGACTGTGGCTCTGATCAGGCCGGGATCGTCCAGCCCCTGCCCCCGGCCCCCGACCCGCTCACCGGCGAGGTGCGCGCCGGCTGGCCGGTGACCGATCAGCTCACCATCCCGGCCTCCTGGCCCAGCGGCTTCTATGTGGCCGCCCTCAAGATCACCTCGGGCACCGGCACCGGCTCGGTGCGCCGGCTGCCCTTCGTGGTGCGCGCCCCCGATCCCGGGGCATCACGCACCGTGGTGATCGTGCCGGTCAACACCTGGCAGGCCTACAACGGCTGGGGCGGCAACGCCCTCTATGACAACCACAGCGCCGATGGCCAGCGGGCCTCGCACGTCTCCTTCGAGCGCCCCTGGATGGAGGGGGTCGAGCAGTCAACCTGGCGCTATGACGAGTACAACCTGGTGCGCTTCCTCGAGCGCCACGACGTCGATGTCTCCTATGTGACCGACCACGACGTCTCTCTGGATCCGGGGATCCTCGACGGCCACCAGGTCGTGATGACCTCGGGCCATGACGAGTACTGGACCAAGGAGCACTTCGACGCCCTCGAGGCCGCCCGCGACGCCGGCCAGGACCTGGCCTTCATGGGCGCCAACATCGGCTACTGGCAGGTGCGTTATGCCGATGGCGGGCGCACCCTGGTCGGCTACAAGTCCCTCGATGACCCGATCGCCGACCCGGCGCTCAAGACCGCGCGCTTTCGCGACGTGGGCCGGCCCGAGTGCACGCTGCTCGGGGTGCAGTACAACAACACCGGCTGGGCCCTTGGCACCAGCGCCGACCTCGGCGTGGTCGATGCCTCCCTGGATGATCCCTGGTTCGCGGGCACCGGCTTCAGCGCCGGGGACACCATCACCGACACGATGGGCTACGAGTGGGACCAGGTCACCTCCGGCTGTGCCACCCCGCCCCTCACGCGCCTGTTCGCCTGGCAGTCCTCCGGCTGGCCCGGCGCCGACTCGGTGCGCTACACCGCCCCCTCGGGCGCCAAGGTCTTCGCCGCCGCCTCACTCCAGTTCTCCTGGGGCCTGGACGGCTGGCGCTACAACGCGCCCGCCGCCTCACCCGATGCGCGCCTGGAGGCCTTCACGCTCAACATGCTCGCCGACATGGGCGGCATCGGCTCGGGCTCCACCGAGCCCTCGGTGACGGTCACCCCGAGTAGCGCGACCCTCACGACGGGCACGACCCGCCAGTTCTCGGCCGCTCTCGAGAACGTGAGCGGAGGCGTCGAGTGGAGCGTCGACGGAATCGCCGGGGGCGATGCCACGGTGGGCACCGTCGACGCGACCGGCCTCTACACGGCACCCGGCGCCGTGCCGGCCGGCGGGACCGTGATCGTGCGTGCCACCCACCTGGCCAGCGCCGCCAGCGACGAGTCAACCGTGACGGTCACCGCCGCCACGGCTCCCCAGATCACCGCCCAGCCGAGCGCCCAGAGCGTCGCCGCGGGCGCCACCGCCACCTTCACGGCCGCCGCCTCCGGGTCTCCCGCGCCGACCGTCCAGTGGCAGGTCTCCGAGGACGGCGGCAACACCTACAGCGACATCGCCGGCGCCACCTCGCCCACGCTCACGCTGAGCGGGGTCACCATCGCCAAGAACCAGAACCGCTACCAGGCCGTCTTCACCAACGGCGTCGGCACCGCCACCACCACGGCCGCGATCCTCACCGTCACCGCCACCGGCGGGGCGCCCGCCAACGACGCCTTCGCGGCGGCCCAGGCGCTGAGCGGCAACACCGGCACGGTCACAGGCAGCAATCTCGGCGCCACCAAGGAGGCGGGCGAGCCGACCCTGGCCGGCAATGCCGGCGGCGCGTCGATCTGGTACTCGTGGACGCCCACGGCCACCGGCAACGTCACCGTCGATACCCTCGGCTCCTCCTTCGACACGACCCTGGGCATCTCCACCGGCACGGCCGTGAACGCGCTGACCCTGCGTGTCTCCAACGACGACGCCTCGTCGGGCGTCCTCACCAGCCGGGTCACGCTCGCCGTCACGGCCGGCACCACGTACTGGATCTCGGTGGACGGCTACAACGCCCTCAAGGGCGCGGTCACGCTGAACTGGGCCCTGACCGTCGTCGCCGGCCCGCCCGCCAACGACGCCTTCGCCGCCGCCCAGGCCCTGGGCGGGGCCACCGGCACCCTCACCGGCACGAATCTCGGCGCCACCAAGGAGTCGGGCGAGCCGGCTCACGCCGGCAACGCCGGCGGCGGCTCGGTCTGGTACTCCTGGACTCCGGCCGGCAACGGCAGCGTCACGATCGACACCGCGGGCTCCGCCTTCGACACCACCCTCGCCGTCTACACCGGCACAGCCGTCAACGCCCTCACCCTGCGGGCGTCCAACGATGACGCCTCCTCGGGGGTCCTCACCAGCCGGGTCACGCTCACCGTCACGGCCGGCACCACCTACCGCATCGCGGTCGACGGCTACAACGCCCTCAGGGGCGCGGTCACCCTGAACTGGGCGGGGAGCATCACGGTCACCCCGCCCCAGATCACCACCCAGCCGGCCAATCAGACGGTGGCCGCGGGCGGCACCGCGACCTTCACGGCGGCTGCCTCGGGCTCGCCGACGCCGACCGTCCAGTGGCAGGTCTCCATCGACGCCGGCACCACCTTCACCGACATCGCCGGCGCCACCTCGGCCACGCTCACCCTGAGCGGCGTCACCAGCGGCCAGAACCAGAACCAGTACCGGGCCGTCTTCACCAACAGCGCCGGCCCCGCCACCACCACGGCCGCCACCCTGACCGTCACCGCCATCACCCCGCCCCAGATCACCACCCAGCCGGCCAACCAGAGCGTCGCCGCGGGCTCCACCGCCACCTTCACCGCGGCCGCCTCGGGCTCACCGACCCCGACCGTCCAGTGGCAGGTCTCCATCGACGCCGGCACCACCTTCACCGACATCGCCGGCGCCACCGCGCCCACGCTCACCCTGAGCGGCGTCACCATCGCCAAGAACCAGTACCAGTACCGGGCGGTCTTCACCAACAGCGCCGGCCCCGCCACCACCACGGCCGCCACGCTGACCGTCACCGCCACGGGCGGCCCGCCCGCCAACGACGCCTTCGCGGCCGCCGAGGCGCTGAGCGGCATCACCGGCACCGTCACCGCCGGCAACCTGGGCGCCACCAAGGAGTCGGGTGAGCCGACTCAGGCCGGCAACGCCGGTGGGGCCTCGATCTGGTACTCGTGGACGCCCACGGCCAACGGCAGCGTCACGATCGACACCGCGGGCTCGGCCTTCGACACGACCCTCGGCGTCTACACCGGCACGGCCGTCAACGCCCTGACCCTTCGCGCCTCCAACGACGACGTCACCTCGGGGGTCCTCACCAGCCGGGTCACGCTGGCCGTCACGGCCGGCACCACCTACCGGATCTCGGTGGACGGCTACAACGCCCTCAAGGGGGCGGTCACGCTGAACTGGGCCCTCACCGTCGTCGCCGGCCCGCCCGCCAACGACGCCTTCGCCGCCGCCCAGGTCCTGAGCGGCGCCACCGGCACCGTCGCCGGCACCAACGTCAACGCGACCAAGGAGTCGGGCGAGCCGGCCCACGCCGGCAACGCCGGTGGCGGCTCGGTCTGGTACTCCTGGACTCCGGCCAGCAGCGGCTCGGCCACGATCGACACCGCGGGCTCGGCCTTCGACACCACCCTTGCCGTCTACACCGGCACCGCCGTCAACGCCCTGACCCTGCGGGCCTCCAACGACGACGTCACCGCGGGCACCCTCACCAGCCGGGTCACCCTCACCGTGACCGCCGGCACCACCTACCGGATCGCGGTGGACGGCTACAACGCCCTCAGGGGCACGATCGCGCTGAACTGGGTGCGATAGGGCACCCCGCCCCTGCTCGGGCGCGTCCACGGCAGGATGCGCGGATCGGGCGCGGGTGGCAGACTGAACGCATGAGCCCTCCGTGATCCGGCCCGCCATCTGACGCACGGCGCCTCGCCCGGCGGGCGATCTGCTGGTCGGCGCTCTCGGACGCGGTGCCGCTGTATCCGGTCTACGCGCTGCTGTTCGCCGACAGCGGGATGTCGGTGGCGCAGATCTCCGGGCTCTTCGTGCTGTGGTCGGTGGTCGGCGTGGTCGCGGAGGTCCCCTGCGGGGCCTGGGCCGACCAGCACTCGCGCCGGACGGCCATCGTCGCGGCCGGGGTGCTCCAGGCCGCGGGGCACCTGGCGTGGATCGTCTGGCCGGCCATCGGGGGGTTCGCCCTCGGCTTCGTCCTCTGGGGGATCGGCGGGGCGTTGAGCTCCGGGAGCATCCAGGCGCTGGTCTTCGACGGCCTCAGCGCCGAGGGGGCGGCCGGCCGGTACGCCGCGGTCATGGGGCGCGCCGAGGCCGCAGCCATCGCCGTGCAGGTGCCGCTCGCGCTGGTCGCGGGTGCGCTCTTCGAGGTGGGCGGCTATCCGCTGCTCGGCATCGCGAGCGTCGCCGTCTGCCTCTGCGCCGCCGGCCTGGCGACGCGCCTCCCCGAGGCGCCGCGCGTCGCCGCGGACGACGGCGAGGAGGAGCCGGGCTTCGCCGAGACCCTGCGCTCGGGTGTGGCGGAGGCGCTCGGGTCCCCTCCGGTGCGGGTCGCGGCCCTCGCCGTGGCCGTCTTCAGCGGGTTCGACGCGATCGAGGAGTACTTCGCGTTGCTGGCCTCCGAATGGGGCGTGCCGACCGGCGGGGTGCCGGTGGCGATGCTCCCGATCTCGCTCGCGGGGGCGCTCGGCGCGGTCGTCGCCGTGCGCGCCCTCGGGCCTGCGGGGGCGCGCGCTGACGGCGGCGATGCTGCTGGGCGCCGGGGCGCTCGCGGCGTGCCCTGGTCGCAGCCCGGCCCGCGGGCATCGCCGGGGTCGCCCTCTACTACGGGGTGCTGCGCCTCGCGATGGTCGTGGCCGACGCCCGGCTGCAGGCGCGGATCGAGGGAGGCTCCCGGGCGACGGTCACCTCCGTCGCCTCGCTCGGCAGCGAGTTGGTCGCCATCGCCCTCTTCGGCGCCTGGGCGCTCGGCGGGCTCGGTCTGGTGATCGTCCTCGCCGCCGCCTCCGCGCTCGCCCTCGGCCCCCGGCTCAGCCCTTCGCCGCCGCCGCCCGGCGCTTGCCGAGGTAGAGGTCGGTGATCGTGCCCTCGGCGGCCCCCGCGGCGAAGCCGAGGGTCTCCGACAGGGTGGGGTGCGGGCGGATCGTCATGTCGAGGTCGCCGGCGTCGGCACCCATCTCGAGCGCGTGGGCGATCTCCCCGATCAGCTCGCCCCCGTTCACGCCCACGATGCCGCCGCCGAGGATGCGGCGGCTGCCGGGATCGACGATCAGCTTGGTGCGCCCGTCGCCGCGGCCGACCGAGAGGGCCCGTCCGGACGCCCCCCAGGGGAACGCGGCCACCTCGTGCGGGATCCCGTCGGCCTTCGCCTGCGTCTCGGTGAGCCCCACCCACGCCACCTCGGGGTCGGTGTAGGCCACCGAGGGGATCCCCGCCGGGTCGAACACGGAGGCGCGGCCGGCGATCACCTCGGCGGCCACCACGCCCTGGTGGGTCGCCTTGTGGGCGAGCATCGGGTCGCCCGTGACGTCGCCGATGGCGTGGATGTGCGGCGCGCTGGTGCGCATCTGCGTGTCGACCGCGATCACACCGCGCTCGTCCACCTCGACGCCCGCCGCCTGCGCGTCGATCTCCCCGCCGCGCGCGCGGCGGCCCACGGCCACCAGCACGCGGTCGAAGGTGCGCGCCTCGGGGGCGTCGTCGCCCTCGAAGGTCGCCTGCAGGCCGTCCTTCGCCGCCTCGACCGACGCGACGCGCGTGCCGAGGTGGATCGCCTCGTAGCGCTTGGCGATGCGGGCGCTGAGCGGCTTCACCAGGTCGGGGTCGCAGCCGGGGATGAGCTGGTCGAGCATCTCGACGACCGTGATCCGGGAGCCGAGCGCGTCGTAGACCGTCGCCATCTCGAGGCCGATGATGCCGCCGCCCACCACCAGCAGGCTCCCGGGCACGTCCTGCAGGGCGAGGGCGCCGGTGGAGTCGATCACCCGCGGGTCGTCGGGCATCGAGGGGATGCGCGCGGGGGACGAGCCGACGGCGATCACCGCGTGCGCGAACGGCGATCGTGCGCGGCCCGTCCGGCGTCTCCACGACCAGCTCGTTCGGAGAGGTGAACCGCCCGGTGCCGCGCACGATCTCCACCGCGCGCTGCTTGGCGAGCCCGGCGAGCCCCTTGGTGAGCTGGGCGATGACGCCCTCGGTGGAGGCGCGCAGCGCGGCGAGGTCGATCGACGGCTCGCCGAACGTGATGCCCAGCTCGCGGGCGTCGTGCGCCTCGCTCAGGATCCGGGCGGCGTGCAGCAGCGCCTTGGAGGGGATGCAGCCGATGTTGGTGCAGACGCCCCCGAGGCGCGAGTGGCTCTCGACCAGCACCACCCGCAGGCCGAGGTCGGCGGCCCGGAAGGCCGCCGTGTAGCCGCCCGGGCCGGACCCGAGGACGACGACGTCGACCCGGTCGCGCTCCGCGGCGCTCACAGGAGCATCTGCCGGGGGTCGCGCAGCAGGCCCGCCAGGTGCGTCGAGAAGCGCGCGCCGGCCGCGCCGTCGATCACCCGGTGGTCGTAGGAGAGCGACAGCGGCAGCATCAGCCGCGGCCGGAACGCGACGCCGTCCCACACCGGCCTCGTGGCCGAGCGCGAGACGCCGAGGATCGCGACCTCGGGGGCGTTGATGATCGGCGTGAACGACGTGCCGCCGATGCCGCCGAGGCTCGAGATCGTGAACGTGCCGCCCTTCATCTGCTCGGCCGTGATGGAGCCGTCGCGGGCCGCGGCCGACAGCGTCGTCAGCTCGCTGGCGATCTCCAGGAGCCCCTTGCGATCGGCGTCGCGGATCACCGGGACCATCAGCCCGGCCTCGGTGTCGGCCGCGAAGCCGATGTGGCAGTAGCGCTTGAGCACCAGCGCGTCGCCGTCGAGCGAGGAGTTGACGCGGGGGAAGGCGCGCAGCGCCGCGGCGCATGCCTTCACCAGCAGCGACACCATCGTCACCTTCACGCCCTCCTGCGGCGTGCGCGGCGTTGACCTCCTTGCGGAAGGCCTCGAGCTCGGTGATGTCGGCCTCGTCGAACTGGGTGACGTGGGGGATCATCGCCCAGTTGCGGGCGAGCGCCGGGCCCGCGATGCGCGCGATGCGCGAGAGCGGCTCGCGCTCGATCGGTCCGTAGGCCGCGAAGTCGACCTGCGGCCAGGCCGGCAGCCCGGCGGGCGCGGCGGCCGCGGTCGCCGGGGCGGCGCTTCGCCGCCGCCGGCCTCGGCGCGGCCGCGGGCGATCCGCCGCCACCGCGGGCCGCCGCGGTCACGTCCCCGCGGGTGACGCGGCCCTTGTGGCCGGTGCCCACGACGGAGGCCAGGTCGACGCCCAGCTCGCGGGCGAGCGCCCGGGCGCTCGGGCCGGCATGGGCCGTGCCGCCGCGGCCATCGCCGCGAGGCGGGGCCGGGGCGGCGGCCGGCGCGGCGGCCGGCGCCGCGGGGCCGGCGCCGGCGGCGCGGCCGTCCTCCTCGTGCCCGGCGGCCGTCGGCCCGGATCGGCCTGCGGCGTCCGGCGGGTCCGGCTCCACGGCCGGCTCCGCGACCGGCTCGGCGGCCGCGGCTCCGGCGTCTGCGGCGGTGAGCGCCAGGATCAGGTCGCCCTGGGAGACGTCGTCGCCCACCGACACGGAGATCTCGCCGACCACGCCCGCGACCGGCGAGGGGACCTCCATGCTGGCCTTGTCCGACTCGAGGACGATGAGCGGATCCTCCGCGGCGACGGTGTCGCCCGGCGCCACGAGCACCTCGATGACCGGCACGGCCTCGAAGTCGCCGATGTCCGGAACGCGGACCTCTGTCAACGCTGCCACGGCGGTATGGCCTCCGGGTCGATGTCGTACCGGGTGATCGCGGCCGCGGCGATGGCGGCGTCGATGGCGCCCTCGCGCGCGAGGGCGGCGAGGGCCGAGGCGGTCACGTGGTGCCGGTCCACCTCGAAGAAGCTCCGCAGGCGCACGCGGTAGTCGCTGCGCCCGAAGCCGTCGGTGCCGAGCACCTCGTAGCGGCCGGGGACGAAGGCGCGGATGCCGTCGGCGAAGGCGCGCATGTAGTCGGTGGCGGCGATCACCGGACCTCCGCGGTCGCCGAGCATCTCCTCCACGTACGAGACGCGCGGCTCCTCGGTGGGGTGAAGGCGGTTCCAGCGGTCAACCTCGATGCCGTTGCGGCGCAGGGCGGTGAAGCTGGTGGCGCTCCAGACGTCGGCCTGGACGCCGTAGTCCTCCTGCAGCAGGTCGGCCGCCGCCATCACCTCGCGCAGGATGGCCCCGGAGCCCATCAGCTGGACCCTCGGGCCCTTCTTGCGCGCGCCGGACTCGCGGATCAGGTGCATCCCGCGCAGGATCCCCTGCTCGGCGCCCTCGGGCATCGCCGGATGCTCGTAGTTCTCGTTGAGCAGCGTGAGGTAGTAGAAGACGTCGCGCTGGTCCTTGAGCATGCGGCGCAGGCCGTCCTGCAGGATCACCGCGACCTCGTATCCGAAGGTCGGGTCGTAGGAGCGGCAGTTGGGGATGGTGGCGGCCGCGATGTGGCTGTGGCCGTCCTCGTGCTGCAGCCCCTCGCCGTTCAGCGTGGTGCGCCCGGAGGTACCGCCCAGCAGGAACCCGCGCGCGCGGCTGTCGCCGGCGGCCCAGATCAGGTCGCCCACCCGCTGGAAGCCGAACATCGAGTAGAAGATGAAGAAGGGGATCATCGCGACGCCGTGGTTGGCGTACGACGTGCCGGCGGCGATCCACGACGAGAGCGCTCCCGCCTCGCTGATCCCCTCCTGGAGGATCTGGCCCTTGCGGTCCTCGCGGTAGAACATCAGTTGCTCGGCGTCCTCGGGGCTGTAGAGCTGGCCCACCTGGCTGAAGATGCCGAGCTGGCGGAACATCCCCTCCATGCCGAAGGTGCGCGACTCGTCGGCCACGATCGGCACCACGCGCGGGCCGATCGTCTTGTCGCGCAGGATCGTGCTGAGCGCCCGTACGAAGGCCATCGTGGTCGAGATGGTCCGGTCTCCCGAGCCCTTGAGCAGGGCGTCGAAGGCCGAGAGCGGGGGTACGTCCATCGGCGGGGCGATCGGTACGCGCGCGGGCAGGCTGCCGCCGAGCGCCTCGCGGTGCTCGCGCAGGTAGACCATCTCCGGCGAATCGGCGCGGGGCTTGTAGAACGACGCCGCCTTGGCGTCGTCGTCGCTCAGCGGCACGTTGAAGCGGTCGCGGAAGGCCAGCAGGGCGTCCTCGTTCATCTTCTTCTGCTGGTGGCTGATCATCTGGCCCTCGCCGGCGCGGCCCATGCCGTAGCCCTTGATGGTCTTGGCCAGGATCACCGTCGGCTGCCCCTCGTGCTCCATCGCCGCGTGGTAGGCCGCGTAGACCTTGCGCGGGCTGTGGCCGCCGCGGTTGAGCGCCCAGATCTGCGAGTCGCTCATGTCCGCGACCCGCTCCTTGAGCTCCGGGTAGGCGCCGAAGAAGTTCTCGCGCACGTAGTCCGCGTCGCGCGACTTGAAGGTCTGGTACTCGCCGTCGACCGCCTCGGTCATCCGCCGCTTGAGCAGGCCGTCGTGGTCGGCGTCGAGCAGCGGGTCCCAGTTCTCGCCCCAGATCACCTTGATCACGTTCCAGCCGGCGCCGCGGAAGTTGGTCTCGAGCTCCTGGATGATCTTGCCGTTGCCGCGCACCGGCCCGTCGAGGCGCTGCAGGTTGCAGTTGACGACGAACACCAGGTTGTCGAGGTGCTCGCGCCCGGCGAGGGAGATCGCGCCCATCGACTCGGGCTCGTCCATCTCGCCGTCGCCCATGAAGGCCCAGACCTTGCGCTCGGCGGTGTCGGCCATCTCGCGCCCGGCCAGGTACTTCATGAAGCGCGCCTGGTAGATCGCCATGATCGGGCCGAGGCCCATCGAGACGGTGGGGAACTGCCAGAAGTCCGGCATCAGCCACGGGTGCGGGTAGGACGAGAGCCCGTTGCCGCCCACCTCCTCGCGGAAGCTGCGCAACTGCTCCTCGTCGAGGCGCCCCTCGAGGAAGGCCCGGGCGTAGATGCCCGGCGACGAGTGGCCCTGGATGTAGACGAGGTCGCCGCCGTGCTCCTCGGTGCGCGCGTGCCAGAAGTGGTTGAAGCCGACCTCGTAGAGGGTGGCGGCCGACTGGAAGCTGGCGATGTGGCCGCCGAGCTCCGAGCTCTCCTTGTTCGCCTGCAACACCAGCGCGGCGGCGTTCCAGCGGATCGCCGAGCGCAGCCGGCGTTCCACCTCGGGGTCGCCCGGGATCACCGCTCTCGTCCTCGGTGTGGATCGTGTTGACGTAGGCCGTCGCGTCGCTCACCGGCACCGGGGCGCCGGCCAGGCGGGCCTCGTTGATGACGGTGCCCAGCAGCTGTCCCGCCCGCTCGGGGCCGGCATGCTCCATGACCGACTCGAGCGCGTCGAGCCAGTCGCGTGTCTCGTCGGGATCCAGATCGGTCATATCGCCTCGGGCTCTGTCCGCATGTCGTCCACCGATGGTAGAGCGGGCCGCGGCCGTATGCCGGTCACACCGCGCCCTCCGGCTCCGGCGGCCACCGCTCCTCGGGCGGGGAGGGGCCCCCGCGCACGACCCGGACGCCCGCGCTCCCCATCGCCAGGTAGGGGGCGAGCGCCGGGCGGCGCCAGTGCTCCCAGTCGCGGCATGCGCCGTCGGCGTCGTCCGGGTTGCGGGCGATCGCGATCGACAGGGCCTGCGCGTCGCCCATCCCCAGGCCCGAGCCGATGCCCGCCTCCGGATCCATCGCGTGCAGCGCCTCGCCGATCAGCGCCACGCCCGGCACCCACCAGGTGTCGCACGAGACCTCTGTCGCCTCGCGGTAGAACCAGCCCTCGGGGCCGAGCTCCTCGAGTGGTCCCTCGGCCGAGGGCATCAGGCGCGCGAACGCGGCGCGGAAGGCGTCGACGCCCGGAGCCATCGCCTCGCGGGCCCCGCCTCCGGGGCGCGGGATCTGCCACCCGCCGGCCGCGCCGCCGGGCCAGTCGAGCATGGTGAGCTGGCGCCCGTCGGCCAGGAAGCGGATGTCGAAGGGCTCGGCGGGGCGCCGCGGGCTGCGCCACGCGAGCGCGACGGTCGGTGAGGGGCGCACGTGGGCCGCGATGCCGGCCAGCCCGCGGACCTCCGAGCGCGCGCCGTCGGCGCCCACCACCAGGTCGGCGGCCACCTCGCGAACGGCTCCGTCCGGGCCTCGCACCACGCATCCCGTGATCCGGTCGCCCGTCCCCATCAGGTCGACGACCTCGCTCTCCCACGCGATCGCGACGCCCTCGCGCAGCATCTCGAGCACCGGCCGGCGCCCCACGCCGATCGCCACCGGCTCGTCGTTGCGGAACGGCGGCACGTCGACTCCCATCGCCCGGATCGGACGCAGCAGCCCGATGTCCTCCAGTGGATCGAAGGCCTGGAAGGGCAGCATGATCGGCCCCGGCACCACCACGCTCGCCGGGCTGCGCTCCAGCACGAGCGGCGTGAGCCCGCGGGCCACGAGGCCCCGGGCGAGGACCAGGCCCGCCATCCCGCCGCCCACGATCACAACGCGCATCGCCGCTCCCGTCGTCCGATCTCCTCAGACGCTTCCCCGTGTGCCCGAAAGGCTACGCGTCGCCCGCCCGGAGCCGGTCTGGGTCGCGGCGCGTGCCCCGGCGGCTTCCGGGCTCAGGCTCAGAGGGGGAGGGGTCCCCCCAGCAGGCCCACGGCGGCCCCGGCGGCGCCCGCCAGCAGCAGCGCCGCCACCACGCCACGGCGCGCCGCCAGCACCATGACCGCGGCGCCGGCGAGCACCGCTCCCTGCCAGGGCTCCTGCAGCGCCAGCGCGAGGGGGACCGCCGATCCGAGGATCGCGCCGACCGCGGCGGGGCCGGCGCCGTCGAGGAAGGCCCGCACGGTGCGGTCGGCGATCAGCCGGTCGAAGCGGTCGGCGCCGATCAGGACGAAGGCGAACGAGGGCGCGAAGGCGAGCGCGGCCGCAAGGAGGCCGCCGGGCAGCGCCGCCGCCGCATAGCCCACCACCGCCACGGTGTGGGTGACCGGTCCGGGGGTCACCTGGCCGAGCGCGACGGCGTTGAGGAACTCGCCGTCGGTCATCCACCCGTTGCCGACGGCGTCGGCCTGCATCAGCGGGATGATCACGAAGCCGCCGCCGTACGAGAGCGCCCCCACCTTCAGGGCGGTCCAGCTGAGGGCTCCCAGCCCACCGGTCGTCGCGGCCGCGCCGGCCGCCAGCAGCAGGGCACCCGGGTGCAGCGACCCGAGCCGCCCCCGCAGGGCCGGGGCGGCCCGGCGGCCGATCACCTCGGCGGCGCCGCAGCCGAGCAGCACCAGCACCAGCCAGGCGCCGAGGGTGGCCGCGGCGATCGCCCCGAGCGCCGCGTAGGCCACCACGCGCGGCCGCTGACGGACGCCCACCCGCCGCCAGGTGGGGACGATCAGCCGGGCGCCCGCGTCCACCGCCACGACGGCCACCGCGGCCCCGGCCCCGGCGCCCGCCCCGCGCAGCCACGTGGGCGGTGTCCCGCTCAGGAAGAGCGCCGCGAGGGCGAGGATGAGGATCAGCCCGGGCCCGATGAAGCAGAGCCCGCCGACCACTGCCCCCAGCCCGCCGCGCAACCGCCAGGCGCAGAAGATCGCCAGCTGGGTCGATGCCGGACCGGGCAGCAGGTTGGTCGCGGCGATCGCGTCCTCGAACTGACGGGGGCCGATCCAGCCGCGCCGGTCGACGCAGAGCTCGCGCAGGAGCGACACGTGGGCCGGCGGCCCCCCGAAGCCGATGGCGCCGATGCGCCCCCACTGCCGCGCGATCTCACCGATCGGGACCCTGCTCTGGGGGCCGGGGCTCATCTCGGGGACGCTATCCGCACGCGGGGGCCGCGGCCCGCGCTCAGCCGCCGGCGCCCGCCGGTGTGACAGGCGCGGTGATGTCGCTGCCCGGCCCGGCTCAGCGCCGGGCGGGCAGCTCCGCGATCCGGTCGACCACGATCTCGCCGCCGCCGGTGTCGCGGACCACGATGGTGATGCGCATGCTGCGCCGCGTGCCGAGGAGCGCGCGCCTCACGGTGATCGTCGGCCTCGCGGTGCGGCCGGCCCGGAGCGCGATCGTCCGCCCGGCGACCGAGCGCGCGTTCTGGCTCCGGCCGCCCGCGGTCGGCAGGAGCGTGATCCGGGCGCTGGCCCGCAGGTTCGCCCGCAGGCGCAGGTTCACGCGCACCCGGGATCCCGCCATCGTGACGGTCGGCTGCGGTACCGAGACGCGCAGGCGCCGCCGCACCGGGGTCCCCGGGGGCGCTGGCGCCGGCTCCGGGCCCGGCGCGACCACCGGGTCGGCCGGCAGCGCGGGGGCCGGCCCGGCCGCGGGGTCGAGCTTCACCCACGACGCCACGGAGGGGACCCCGGCCGAGTTCAGGGCGAAGAGCATGTAGTAGCCCGGCGGCGCCACCGAGGCGTTCAGCGGCGTGCGCAGGGTGAGCCCGTCGGCCTGGGCGGTCACCTCGAGCGAGACCGCGCGCTGGGACATGTTGACCGCGTGGGTCACGGCGGCGGGACGCACCAGCATCACCCGGGTGATGTCGGAGGGGGTGCCGTCGACCGCGATCCGGAAGGGGGCGTCGTAGCCCACCGCGCCCGGCGCGAAGGTCACCTCGGGACGGGGGCCGTCGAACAGGTAGGGCGGGCTCCAGATCTGGGCCGTGCGACCGGCGAGCGAGATGTGCTCGGGGGCGATGTCGCGGTCGTCGCCGGCCGACGCCACGCGGCCGTCGGGCAGGAGCACCGAGGTCGAGTGGTAGCTGCGCGCGTCGGCCTCGTCGCCCACCTCGCGCCAGCCCGCGCCCGGCGTGTAGAGCTCGGAGCGGTAGACCGGGTCGGCGTAGAGCGTGTCGTAGCGCCGCCCGTACCCGCCCCCGTTGGAGAAGATCGTGCCGTCGGGCAGCAGGACCGTGTTGAAGTGCGCCCGCGGGACGTTCAGGTCGAGCTCGGCGTCGGGCTGCCACCCGGCGTCGGGGTCGTCGAGGTCGAGGACCTCGGCGGTCGCGAGCGGTGCCGGGGCGGTGCCCGGGCCGGGCGCCGGGGCGTCCGAGTCGGCGCCTCCCAGCAGCACGACCCGCGTCGAGCCCTCGGGGCCCGAGGGCTCGAGGAAGGCGGTCCCCCAGGAGCGGCCGGACGAGAGCCGGGCCTGGCCGGTGTCGGGCACGCTGCGGTCGAGGACGTCGGTCCACACCCAGTCGTCCGTGTCGATCACCGCCGAGTCGTACTTGCCGGGCCCGGCCACCAGCACCTTGCCGCCGCCGTGCCCGAGCGCCGTGGTGTCGGGCACCACGAACATGTGCGGGTAGAGGCCGACGTCGCGATGGTCGGGCCAGGGTGCCGGCTGCCCGGGGCCGTTGGGCGGCAACTGGCTCACCACGGTGGTCGCCTGCCCGCCGGCGGGGGTCGACGGGTCGAAGACCTCCACGTCCTGGTCGTTGACCATCGTCGGCGCGTCGCCCGGGCCCCCGGGGCCCTGCAGGCCACCGGTCTCGTCCCAGCCGCCCACGATCAGCACGCGGCCGTCGGGGAGCTCGGTGAGGGTCGGGTACCAGCGCCCGTGGGGCATGTCGGCGTAGCGGGTCCAGGTCTCGGTCCAGGGGTCGAAGGTCATGACCCACCTGCCGCCCTTGAAGCCGTTCCCCGCACCGATGCCGCCGTTCTCGGGGTACTCCAGGTTGCCGCCGACCAGCAGCACGCGCCCGTCGGCGAGGGTCGCCTGCCCGCCGCACCACAGATTGGCCGGGCGGTCGGGGCCGGAGGGGTAGGGGACGTCGGGAGGCGGGACCGACCGGCTGGTGTTGGTCACCGGGTCCCAGACGTGCGCGTTGCCGCCGGCCACCGCCTCGTCCTCGGTCGGCCACTTCGGCTGCGAGACGAAGAGCACCTTGTTGGTGGGCAGCACGATCGCGTGGATCGCCGTCGACGGGATGCCCAGCAGCGGTCCCCAGAGCCCGTCGGGCTGGGTGGAGGAGAGGGGGCTGAGCGACTCGCCGGCCAGGCTCAGCGTCGACGCCTCGATCAGCGTAGGCGGCTCGGCCGGGCACAGCTCGGCGTTCGCGGCGCTCCAGGCGGGGTCGGTCTCGCAGAGCCGCGCGCGCACCACCGCGCGTCGCATGGCGGCCGGGCTCGCGCGGATGTGCGCCCGGTTGTGGTCGAAGCCGCCGCCCTCGACCCGGTTCAGGTAGCTCGACTGGTCGGGCAGCGGGTCGGCACCGACGACCATCGGCGCCACCGCGATCGCGCCGGCCATCGCGGCCGCGCTGACGCTGAGCCCGAGCGCGCGCCGGCGCCGTCTGTGTGAGTGGGTCGACATCCACCTGTACATCGGCATCCGGGGCCCCCGACCCCAGCGATCGGCGCGCCGGCGGGTCGATGACGTTGTGCCCGGTCGGGGCGCGGCGGACAATGGGGCGATCGCCATGACCCGACCAGCCGCCGGGCCGCCGGGCGCGGGCGCCGTCGCTCCGCTCGTCCGCGAGATCCCCTACGCCGACCCCGTGGAGTTGTTCGCCGTGGTCGCGGGCGACCCGTACGCGGCGCTGCTGCACGGCGCCGGCGAGCGAGGCCGGCACTCGTTCATCGGCTTCGACCCCTTTCGCGTCATCGTCGCCCGCGACGGCGTCGTCACGATCGACGGAGCCCCGGTCGCGGGCGATCCCTGGCAGGTGCTGCGCGAGGAGCTGGCCCATCACCGCTCGGCGGCCGTGCCGGGCCTGCCGCCGTTCCAGGGCGGAGCGATCGGCTACCTCGGCTACGAGCTCGCCGGCCACCTCGAGGACGTCCCGTGCCCGCCCGCCGATCCGGACGACTTCCCGGACATGCAGATGATGCTCTGCGACCTGGTGGTCGCCATCGACCACGACGCGCGCCGGGCCCTCGTCGTGTCGAGCGGTCACCCTGAGAGCGACCCGGACGCGCGCCGGCGGCGTGCGCAGCACAGGCTCGACCAGGCGGTCGCCCGGCTGGCGGGCGCCGTCGCGCTCGATCCGCCGCCGGTCCCCTCCGGGGTGCCGCGGATCGCGCCGGACGTCCCGCGCAAGGCCTACGAGCGGTCGGTGCGCCGCGTGATCGACTACATCCTGGCCGGGGACATCTTCCAGGCCAACATCTCGCAACGATTCGTCGCCGAGCTCCCGGCGGGGCTCGGCCCGCTCGACCTCTTCCGGCGCCTGCAGGCGGGCAATCCGGCGCCCTTCTCGGCCTACCTGACCCTCGGCGAGGTGGTCATCGCATCCTCGTCGCCCGAGCGCTTCCTGCGCCTGGACGGCGACCGGGTCGAGACCCGCCCGATCAAGGGCACCCGGCCGCGGGGGGCCACGCCGGCCGAGGACGACGCGCTCGCGGCGGAGCTGGCCGCCAGCGAGAAGGACCGCGCCGAGAACGTGATGATCGTGGACCTCCTGCGCAACGACCTCTCGCGCGTGTGCCGCGACGGCAGCGTCGAGGTGCCCGAGCTCTGCGCCGTGCAGCGGTTCGCGACGGTCATGCACCTGGTGTCGACGGTGACCGGCCGCCTGCGGGCGGGGCTGGGAGCGGTCGATCTCCTCGCGGCCTGCTTCCCCGGGGGGTCGATCACGGGGGCGCCGAAGATCCGGGCGATGGAGATCATCGCCGAGATCGAGGCCACCCGGCGCGGCCCCTACTGCGGCGCGATCGGCTACATCGGCTTCGACGGCGCCCTCGACACCAGCGTCGTGATCCGCACCTTCGCCATCCGGGGCCGGAGGGTCACCTTCCAGGCCGGCGGCGGGGTGGTCGCCGACTCCGACCCGGCCGGTGAGTACGAGGAGACCCTCGCCAAGGCCCGCGCGCTGATCGCGGCCCTGTCGCCGTGATCGTCGTCATCGACAACTACGACTCGTTCGTGCACAACCTGGCGCGCTACGTCCGCGAGCTCGGCTGGAGCACCGAGGTCGTCCGCTGCGACGCCGTCACGGTGGACGAGGTCGCGGCGATGGAGCCCTCGCACATCGTGCTCTCGCCGGGGCCCTGCACGCCCAACGAGGCGGGCGTCTGCGTGCCCCTCGTGCGCCGGCTCGGGCCGACGGTGCCGATCCTCGGCGTCTGCCTGGGCCACCAGTGCATCGGGCAGGCCTTCGGCGGGCAGATCGTGCGGGCCCGCCGGCCGATGCACGGCAAGGCCTCGCGAATCCGCCACGACGGCAGCGGGCCGTTCGCCGGTCTGCCCGATCCGCTGACGGCGGGGCGCTACCACTCGCTCGTGGTGGAGGCGCAGGACCTCCCCGAGGAGCTGGTCGTGACGGCCCGCAGCGACGAGGACGAGATCATGGCGCTCCGCCACCGGGAGCATCCGATCGTCGGGCTGCAGTTCCACCCCGAGTCGGTGCTCACCGAGCACGGGTACGCGCTTCTCGAGGGGTTCCTCGCTCCCGGCGGCGCAGAACAGCGCAAATAGGGAGAAATCTCTCAGCCTCACGTCGAGGCTGAGATCACCCGGATCATCAGTCGTCGGGCAGGACGTGGGCGAAACGCGGGTCGTCCGGAGTGCCGCCGAGGGGTCCGCCGCCATCGCCCGGCCGCCACGCGATCACGTCCTCGATCCGGGCCGCGAGGGCCAGGTCGCGATCGGTGATCCCGTCGGCGTCGTGGCTCCACAGACGCACCTCCACCCAGCCGTAGGAGGCCGTGACCTCCGGGTGGTGCCAGGCGGCCTCGGCCAGATGGCCGATCGTCGCCACCAGGATCACGGCGCTCTTCCAGCCCTGGGTGCGGTAGCGCCGCCGGATCCGGCCGTCCTCGAGCGACCAGTGAGGCAGCGACCCGGCGAGCCGGGCCGCCACCTCGTCGTCGCCGTACGCCAGGGGCGCGTCGGCCATCAGGGGCCTCCTACTCGCGGGTGTTGCCGTAGGTGTCGTCGTGCACGAGCGCCTTCCAGGTGCGGAAGTTGCGCTGCAGCGCCGGCGCGAGGCCCGTCGGGAAGGCCTCGGGGTGGCCGACCGGGGAGATGATCGCCGGGTCGACGTCGACGGGGATGCCGAGGATCTCGCGCAGGCGGTCCTTCTCCCAGCGGATGAACGCGGTGATCGACACGGTGCCCAGACCCGCCTCGCGGGCCACCAGCATCATGTTCTGGAAGGCGAACGACAGGGAGATGAGGTCGTCCTCGTAGCCCCCGGGGAAGGCCTCGGGGTATCCGCGCGGCACCAGGAGCCCCGCGACGAAGGCCGGCACGTGGCGGTAGGTGGACATCACGGTCTCGGCGTAGTCGCGCGCCCAGGCGGCGTGCTCCTCGTCGGTGGCGTCCTTCTGCGGGCGCATCATGGCGAAGTACTGGGCGCCGCCCGCGATGATCAGATCGGCCACCTGGCGCCGCTTCTCGGGATCCCGGACCACCAGGAGGCCCCAGGCCTGCTGTCCACCACCGCTCGGCGCGCGCAGCGCGAGTCGCAGCATGCGGTCGAGCACCTCGTCGTCCACCGGGCTATCGGTGTACTTCCGTACCGCGCGGCGCTTGCGGATGGCGTCGGCGAGTTCCATCACATCCCCCTCGTGCGTGTCATGCGGGCACCCGGGAGTCTGCCCGACGCGCCGCCACCCCGACGGCTGGACTGGCCGGCCCGGCCTGGGTTAGCGTCGCACGATGATCCGCTGGCTCCGCACCTACGTAGGCCGCCATCACGTCGCCCTGCTCGCCCTGCTCGTGGCGATGGGGGGCACGTCGTACGCCGCGGTCAACCTGCCGCGCGACAGCGTCGGCCCGCAGCAGCTCAAGGCCCGTGCCGTGACCACGGCCAAGCTGGGCAAGGGGGCCGTGACGTCGGCGAAGGTGAGGAACGGCTCGCTGCTGGCGGCCGACTTCCGCCCGGGGCAGCTGACCACCGGTCCCCAGGGCGCCCGGGGGCTGACGGGCGCCGCCGGCCCTCAGGGGCCAGCGGGCATCGCGGGCCCGGTGGGGGTCTCGGGCTACCAGCGCATCGAGACGACCGTGAACGTCGGGCCCGGCGACACCTCCGTCGTGACGTCCGCCGCATGTCCGGCCGGCAAGAAGCTCCTCGGCGGCGGCGGGGCGGTGCAGGACTCGAAGCTCCACATCACGTTCCTGCTCCCACAGAGCAATGACGTCATGGGGCTGACGGCCGTCCTGATCCCCGGCCAGACGATCACCGGCAACTCCCAGGCATTCGTCGTCGCGCTCTGCGGGAACGTCGGCTGAGCGACCGGCGGGCGGTCCGGGTCAGAAGGCCGCCAGGAGCTTGGGCGCCACCTGCTTCTTGCGGCTCATGACGCCCGGAAGGTCAAGGATGTTGCCGGTCGCCGCGACGCCGAAGGCGCGCTCCACCGGGGTGGTGTCGCCGGCCACCAGCAGCTCCGTGCTGCGGTCCACGATGTCGGTGACCATGAGGGCGTAGAGGATGTAGTCCTGGCGCTCGCGCACCTCCTCGAGCGCCGCGAGCAGCTCGGCGCCGCGGTTGTGGAGGCTCCGGCCGACGGTCTCGATCTGGGCCACGCACAGGCGCTTGCCGGGGCGCACCTCGTACTCCTTGGAGTCGCGCCGGATGATGTCGGCGGCGGGGACGTCGCCCACGTCCGAGGACGCCTCGAAGAGCTCGGTGCCGAACTCGCGCGCGTTGACCCCGACGAGCTCCTCCAGGTAGCCGACCACCTGGTGGTCGCGGTCGGTCGTGGTGGGGGAGCTCAGGATGACCGTGTCCGACAGGATCGCCGAGAGCAGCATCATCGCGGTCGGCCGCTGGGGCTCGCGCCCGTGCGAGCGGAACCGCTCGACGACCAGGGTGGCGGTGCTGCCCACGGGGTCGAAGGTGGCGGCCACCGGGAAGCGGGTCTCGATCGAGCCGATGTGGTGGTGGTCGAGGATCTCGACGATGTGGGCCTGCTCGATGCCCGCCACGCTCTGGGCCTGCTCGGCGTGGTCGACCAGCAGCACCTGCCGGGGCGTCGGGTTGACCAGCTCGGACCGGGTGATCAGGCCCACCGGCTTGCCGTGCTCGTCGGCGACGATCGCGGCGCTGTAGTGCACCTCCTTCATCCGCTCGGTGACGTCGCTGAGCAGGTCGTCGGGCTCGCAGACCAGGGGATCGCGGCTCATCACCTCGCGCACCGGCACCGACAGGGACACGAGCCGGCCGGTGACGTACGAGTCGAGGGGCGAGAGCACGATGCCCGTGCCGCTCTTGCGCGCCAGCTCCACCACGTCGTCGTCGGGCGTCGAGTCGTAGGGCGCCACCACGAGGGCCACGCCGAGCTCCACGGCGCGGCGCTGGGCGGCGGTGCGGTTGCCCACCACGACGATGTCGTTCTCGCCCATCGTGTTGCCCATGCTCTCCACGTCGACCGTGACGGCCCAGAGGCGGCCGTTGAGGCGCCGGGTGGGGGGCACGATCATCCGCCCGCCCAGCACGCCGACGATCAGGTCGGCCGATGCCGGCCGGTCGGCGAAGCTCGAGGGCTCGCCCGACTCCTTGATGTAGCGGCGGGCCAGGTCGCGGGCGGTCAGGATCCCGACGACCGTGCCCTCGTCGTCGACGATCGGGATGAGGTCGAGATCGGCCTTGGCCATCGCGATGCCGACCTCGCGCAGCGATGCGTTGTGGTTCGCGGCCGGGTGGTCGGGGCTCATCACGTCCACCGCGCGCAGCATCACGTGGTCGAGGAAGGGCGGCTCGGGCGCGCCGCTGCGATCGAGTGCCCACCGCGCCTGTGCGTTGATCTCGCCGAGGCGCACCGCCACGTACTCGTTCGCCGGGTCGAGCCGGCCCCGGAGCTCGGCATAGCCCATCGCCGAGGCGATGGAGTCCATGTCGGGGTTGCGGTGGCCGGTGACGTAGATCGTCAGCACGCGCATCAGTTCCTTGTCGGCGGGGGCGTTTCCACGACACCGGAGACTGTCATACGACCGGCGCCGGGCGAATCCCCCGCACGGTCAGTTCAGCTGAAGCGGCCCACCTCGACCCCCGAGCCCATCAGCGCGGAGATGTAGAGGGGGTCGAACGCCGCCCCGGCGTCCTTCCAGAGGATCTCGAAGGCGACGTCCGGATCGAGCGCTCCGCGGTACGGGCGATCGGCCGTGAGCGCGTCGAAGACGTCGGCCACCGCGAGGATGCGCGCCTCCGGCGACAGGTGCTCCGCTCCGACCCCGCGGTGGTACCCGCGTCCGTCGAGCCGCTCGTGGTGGGCCGCCGCCGCCTCGGCCAGGTCGGCGAAGGGGGTGATCCGGGAGAGGATCTGGAAGGTGTAGAGGGGGTGCAGGCGCACCTCCTGCGAACTCCTGGTCGGTCAGCTTCCCCGGCTTGTCGAGGATCCGGTTCGAGACGCCCAGCTTGCCGACGTCATGCAGCAGGGCGGCCCGGCGAAGGGAGCGCACCCGCATCTCGTCGAAGCCGGCCTCCCGCGCGATGGCCACGGCGTAGGTCGCCACGCCCAGGGAGTGGCGCGCCGTGTAGGGCGACTTGGCGTCGATGACCTGGGCGAAGGCCTCGGCCACGCGGTCGAGTCCCTCCTCGTCGGCGAACGCCAGCCCGCTGGCCGGCTCCAGGTCGCGCAGCACCTCGGCCGCCGTGTCGTCGACCATCCGCATCCAGAGCGGATCGTCGGGGCCGATCGCCAGGAGGACGTCGGCGATCTCGGGGTCGAACCAGCGCCCACGGCGCTCGCGCACGACCTGGAGGGCGGCCTCGGGCCCGTCGGCCGACATGTACACCTCGGCCGTCTGGGCGACGCAGGTGATGCGCGAGATCAGAGGGATGGCGTCGCCCTCCAGTCCATCCGGGCGCCCGCTCCCGTCCCAGTGCTCGTCGAGGGCGCGGACCGCTTCCGCCGCGGCGGGGGAGAAGCCGAGATCGGCGACGATGCGCGCGCCGCGGTCGCAGCGGGCGTTGTTGAGCGCCGGACGCCTCGCGCGCGATGGAGCGCAGGGCGCGCAGGAGCTTGCCGGCGCGCGCGATGCCCGAGGATCCCGGGCTCACATTGGCCGCGGCGAAGCGGATGAAGTCGCTCGCGCTGGTCCAGTTGACGAACGAGAACTCGCGTTTGAGGGCGCGGTCGTCGGTGTCGAAGAGCTCGCACATGCGGGCGGCGCTGCTCGAGCACCCGGCGTCCTTCAGCAGCGCGGCGTAGAAGAGGTCCTGCCGCACCCTGGCCGGGAGGTCGAGCCTCTCGGCGATCTCCATGCTGATCATGCAGCTGCGCTGGGAGTGCCCGACGGGCTGGCCCTCGGTCAGGTCGAGGGCGTGCGAGAGCGCCCCGATGATCTCGGAGAGGCGGTACGCGGCGTCGGCCGTCCCGAGGGACGAGGCGGCGCCCGGGGCGCCCGCTCCGGGCTGGCCCTGCTGGCGCGTGCGGGTTCGGGCTCCGTCCACACATGGTGGATCGGCATCCGCGGCGCGGCCTCAACCCCATCGACACCCCCGATCGTCCCCGGCGATTCGCCACGGATCCGCACGCCGGGCCCGGAACCGGGTGACTAGACGATCGTCGCCTTGGGAAAGCCCCCCGCGGGTGCGATCGTCACGCGGATGACCGACGGGCCACCCCTCCGATGACCACGCACCACCTGGTGGCGCTGCTGCTTGTGGGCGTGGCCGTGGCCGCCGGTGGGCTGATGATGCTGGGCATCCGGCGGCGGCGGCTGCCGGCGGGCCTGGGCCTGGCCGCGATGAGCGCGAGCCTCGCGGTCTGGTCGGCGTCCAACGCCGTGCAGACCATCGCGTCCTCGCACGCGATCAAGCGCGCCACCATCGACGTCACCTTCACGGCCGTCTGCGCGCTGACGCTCTCCATCTGGTGGGGCATGACCGCCCTGGCGGGGCGCCCCCGGATGACCCGGGGGCGCTGGCTGGCGCTGGCCTGCCCGGTGCCGGTGACCCTCGCGCTCACCTGGACCGGGTGGGGAGGGCTGATGTTCCGCGAGCTCGCCATCCCCGCGGGGCAGGGCCCGATCGACAACACCGCCGGCCCCTGGTTCGCGGTGCACGCCCTGTGGGCGTACGCATTGATCATCGGCGGGCTCGGCCTGTTCGCGCGGACCGTGCTGCGCGCGCCCCGGCGCTACCGCCCTCAGGCCATCCTGATGATCGCGATCGTGGTCCTGCCGCTCGCCGTCAACGCCGTGGCCATCACGCGGCTGTTCGGCTTCGGGGGCTACGACCCGACCCCCGTGGCGCTGCTCATCACCGTCGCCGGGCTCTTCTGGGGCGTGCGCCGGATGCGCCTGATCGACGCCCAGCTCGGCCTCCTGCCGGTCGCCCGCGACCTGGTGGTCGAGGCCATGGGCGAGGGGGTGGTCGTGGTGGACGGACGGGGACGGGTTCTCGACCTGAACCCCGCCGCGGCCTCGCTGCTGGGCGTGGCCGCCGACGAGGCGGTGGGCCGCCCGGTCGAGGGGCTGATCGACGATTGGGGGCCGTCGGGCCCGGGGCGCGCGTGGGAGTACACCGCCACGGTGGGATCGTCCGCCCGTGTGCTCGAGGCGGCCGCCAATCCGATCGACGGCGACGACCCCCGCTCGCCCTGCGTGGTGATGCTGCGCGACGTCACCGAGCGCCGCCGTGCCGAGGAGGCGCTCGCCGAGAGCGACCGCCGCCATCGCCACCAGTCGCGCCATGACCCGCTCACCGGTCTGGCCAACCGGACGCTGCTCTTCGAGAGCCTGCGGGGATCCCTCGCCGAGATGGCCGCCGGTGCCCCCGGCCCGGCCCTGCTGATCCTCGACCTCGACGGCTTCAAGGACCTGAACGACACCTTCGGGCACCGGGCCGGCGACGAGGTCCTCAAGGAGCTCGGCGCGCGGCTCACCCGTGCCGCCGGAGCCGAGGCCACGGTCGCGCGCCTGGCCGGCGACGAGTTCGGGGTGCTGTTGCCGGGGGAGGATCACGAGGCCGCCGTGGCGATCGCGTTCCGCCTGCGCGAGGTGCTGCGGGTCCCGTTCCCGGTCGAGGGCACGGAGATCGGCCTCGGCGGGAGCATCGGCGTGGCCTACGCGCCCGCGCACGGCTCGGAGGCCGACGACCTCGTCCACGCGGCCGACGTCGCGATGTACCACGCCAAGCGCAACGCGACCGACGTCGCCGTCTACGCCTCGTCGACCGACGTCCGCCGCCCCGACCGCCTCATCCTGCGGCAGGAGCTGCGCCACGCGATCGGGGCCGGTGAGCTCGAGGTGCACTACCAGCCCCAGAGCACCCACGACGGCCGCCTGGTGGGGGCCGAGGCGCTGGTGCGCTGGAGGCACCCCGAGCGGGGGCTGCTGATGCCGCACGACTTCCTGCAGCTGGCCGAGGAGAGCGACCTGATCTGCGAGCTCACCGACGCGGTCCTCGCCATCGCCCTCGGCGACGCCGCCCGCTGGGACGCGCCTGCGCTCGGGATCCGCATCGCGGTCAACATCTCCGCCCGCGACCTGCGCGATCCGCGCCTGCCCGACCGCGTCAACCGGGCCCTGGCCGCGAGCGGCGTCGCCGCCGCCGGGCTGACGCTCGAGGTGACCGAGAACGGTCTCGCGACCGCGCTCGACGCCGCGCAGCACCTGGTCGCGCTGCGCGCCGACGGCGTCCGCGTCTCCCTCGACGACTTCGGCACGGGGTTCGCGCCCCTCGCCACGCTTCGCGAGATGCCCGTCGATGAGCTGAAGATCGACCGCAGCTTCGTGCGCGGCATCGACGAGGCCGACCGGGACGCCGCCCTCGTGGGAGGGCTGATCCGGCTGGGCCACGACCTCGGCCTGACCGTCGTCGCGGAGGGGGTCGAGACCCGGCGTGGCGCCGACCACCTGGAGGCCCTCGACTGCGACGTCCTGCAGGGCTACCTGGTGGGGCGCCCCCTGCCGGTGGACGACCCGCTCGCCCTGCCGGTCTCGATGCTCAGGGCGTAGGCCCGCCCGCGCCGGGAAGGCTCGAGGCGAGGCCCTCCACCAGCAGGCGGATGTGCCCCTGCACCGCGGCCGCCTGGCCGATCGCGTCCTGGATCTCGAGGTCGACCATCTCGCCGGAGGGCCCACGGGCCGACGCTTTGGCGTGGCGGTCGAGGGAGAAGATCAGCCGGGCCAGCTCGCGCTGGTGGGCGCCCATCCAGCCGAGGGTCTCGCCCTCCAGCCCGTCGGCGGAGGGCCCCAGCCGCAGCTCGAGCCCGAGCAGGAAGATCCGGATCAGGCCGCCGATCCGCACGCGCCGCTCCAGTCCGGCGTCGAGCGCGGGGTCGCTGCCGGGCCGCACGCCGAACTGCAGGTGCTCCTCGAGGGCGATGGCGCCGGCGCCGGTCTCGACGTGCTGGTCGTAGAGGTCCTGGCTGCCGGCGAACCACTCCGGGAGGTCGTCGTCATAGCCGGCGAGGGCCGCGGCGAGATCGGGGGCGGCCGTCGCCTCGAGGGCGCGCGCGAGGAAGCGCAGGTGGGCCCGGATCGCTCCGTCGTCGCCCGGGGCCGGGTCGGCGTCGTCGCCCTGCTCCTGGCCGACGAGCTCGCGCAGCACCTCGCCGTGCTCGCGCATCCAGGCCAGCGTCGTGGCGGGGGTGATCGGCGGATCGTCGCTCACGAGAGCCCGGCGCCCTTCTCGCGGTTGCACGGCGCGCAGAGCAGCTGGAGGTTCTCGAGGGTCGATGCGCCGCCGAGCGCCACCGGGATCACGTGATCGAACTGCAGCAGCTCATCCACCCCGCAGGCCACGCAGCGGCCGCCGTCGCGGCGGAAGACCTCGCGCCGCACCTCCTCGGGGATCGGCTCGCGCCGCGGCCCGGTGGTCTCGGCGTCGGCGAGCATCATGTCCTTGGCGCGCTCGATGCGCCGCCGCAGACGCCGCTCGCGCTCGTGGATGAGCGCCATCACCTCGTCGGCCGCCAGGCCGTCGTCCTCCCAGAAGAACCGGCCGCGGAACATCCACCAGGTCCGCCGCTCGTCCTCGGCGACCGCCACGGGGGCCGTCTCCTGCTCACGGAGGATCGCCCGGTGGGCGCCCCCGGAGATGAAGTCGAACTCGCGCCGCCCGCTCACGAAGCGCCGGCGCATGAAGGCCGGCTCGAAGCGCGCGTGTGTGTCCTCCCGAAGCACGATCGCGCCGCACGCTAGTCACGCGGCCGGACGGAGGTCAGTCGGGCTCGCGCGGGGTCCGCTCGAGGAGCTCGGGCCGCATGGCCGACATGGCGAACCAGAGGCCGCCGACGATGCCGCCGGCGACGATCACGCCGAGCCCGATGAGCACGCCGGCGATGGAGTATCCGAGGGTGGACATGCGGGTGATTCTAGACCGCGGTCCAGGTCGGGACCGTCCGGGAGGATGGCCACCGCCGCGAACGGCGCTCGTACGGTGCTCCCATGAACGTCACCACCGCATCCCAGGTCCTCGGCCTCCCCACCCAGCGCCCGGCGCGCGACGACCTGGTGAGCGCCTGGAGGCGGTTCGCCCGCGACCACCATCCCGACCGCTGCCCCGGCGACCCGGGCGCCGCGTGGCGCTTCGCCACCGGCCGCGAGGCCTTCGAGACGCTGATCGACCGGGCGCTCCCGGCCGGCGCCCCGCGGGTGGTGTCGTACGGCAGCACCGGCATCGTGCGCGGTCCCGGAGCGGCCCGCGCGCTGCCCTACGAGATGCGCCCCCTCCACACCCGGGAGTGGCGGGCCTGAGCCTGGATCCGTCGATCTCGCGGCGCGGATGAGCGATCTCGTCCCCCGCATCCACGATCCGCGACGGATCCGGGCGTGACGGCACGTGCGCGAGCGGGGCATTAGCCTGGAGCCCATCGCCCGCCGCACCGACAGCCCCGTGATCGGCATCTGCTCCGCGATGGAGCCGGCGCGCTGGTCGGTGTGGCACATGCCCGCAGCGCTCGTGCCGATGAACTACGTCGAGCAGGTGCAGCGGGCCGGCGCGGTGGCGCTCCTGATCCCGCCCGACCCGGCGCTCGTCGACGACCCGGGCCGCGTGCTCGACCGCCTCGACGGGCTCCTGCTGGTCGGTGGCGCCGACGTCGCCGCCACCGCCTACGGGGCGGAGCCCCACCCGGCCAACGATCCGCCGATCCCGCTCCGGGATGCGGTCGAGACCGCCCTGGTGCGCGCGGCCACCGACCGGGGCCTGCCCGTGCTCGGGATCTGCCGGGGCGCGCAGATCATCAACGTCGCGGCCGGCGGCACCCTGCGCCAGCACCTGCCCGACGACCTCGGGCACGAGGAGCACCGCCGCGCGATCGGGCGCTTCGAGGGCAACGAGCACGACGTCCGGGTCGACCCCGGATCGCGGGCGCTCGATGCCACCGGCGAGCCGCTGCACCGGGTCGCGTCGCACCACCACCAGGCGATCGACGTCGCCGGGCAGGGGCTGCGCGTCAGCGCGCGCGCGGCCGGCGACGACCTGCCCGAGGCGGTGGAGTCGACCGGGCCGGGGTGGGTCCTGGGCGTCCAGTGGCACCCGGAGGCGGATCCCGGGAGCCGCGTGATCGAGGCCCTCGTCAGGGCCGCGCGCGGTCCGGGGAGCGAGGACGTGGATCGGGAAGAAGGGGGCGACTTCCCGATCCCCGCCGCTCACCATGACGAACGGAGCTGACCCGGTAGGCAGTGCACTCCACCCCGCTCGCACCCCCAGTCTCGACATCGGCCGACCCCCCGGCCTTGGCCGCGCGCACAGGGTGTGGGTCGCGGGATTGCTCCTCAGGTCAGGGGGCGGCGTGCTTCACTGCCCCTCGTCAGACGTACGGTCGGCGAACGATGGGAGGCGGCAATGGAGATCGCGATCCGGCACGCACCGAGCTTCGCGGTGGCGCGCTGCACGCTCGGCGGCGGCGAGGTGGTCCGGGCCGAGTCCGGGGCGATGATGGCCACCTCCGATGGCGTCGCCATCGAGGCGAGCATGCAGGGCGGCCTGATGAAGTCGCTCAAGCGCGGCGTCCTCGGGGGTGAGTCGTTCTTCATCACCACCTACACCGCGCCGCCGGCCGGCGGATGGGTGGACGTCGCGGCCCACCTGCCGGGCGACATGATGACCGTCGAGGTCGGCGCCCAGCCGTTGTTCATCCAGCGGGGCTCGTACATCGCCTCCGAGACCGGCGTGGAGATCGACACCAAGTGGGGCGGCTTCAAGTCGATGTTCGGAGGCGAGGGCGGCTTCCTGCTGCGCGCGACCGGCGGCGGGACGGTGGTGGTGTCCTGCTACGGGGCGCTCGACCGCATCCGCCTGGCCGAGGGCGAGACGGTGGTCGTCGATTCCGGGCACATGGTGGCCTTCGACGAGAGCGTCACGTTCAGCCTGCGCCGGGCGGCCGGGGGCAAGACGATGCAGACCCTCAAGAGCGGCGAGGGCTTCGTCTTCGACTTCCGCGGACCGGGCGAGGTGATGGTCCAGAGCCGCAACCCGAACGCGCTCGTGCAGTGGCTCACGACGGTGCTGCCCTTCTCGCGCTCCTAGCGCCGGCTGTGGTGCGGGCAATCCCCGCCGGGCGACCCGTCGGGAGCGTCCGGCGGGGTCGTGCCCGGTTTCGGCTCGGGGTCTCCGGGCTCGCGGTCTCCGCCTGAGGGGTCCTCGTCCGGGGGGTCGCCGGGCGCCTCGGCGCCGGGCGGGGGATCCTTCGGGGGTCCGGTGACGGGGGGCTCGACCACCGGCGGCGGGTCCACGGCGGGCGGCGGGTCCACCGGGGGCGGGTCCACGGCCGGTGGATCGCCGGCCGGCGGGGCTCCGGGGTTGACCGTGCCCGGATCCGGCACCGTCGGCCCCGGTGTGGCGGGCTGTCCCACCGAGATCGTCGTCGGGGCCGGCACGACGACGGGCGGTGCCGGGACCGGCTCGCCGACGGGGGTGAGGGGGCGCGTCACGGGTGCCGGCGGCGTCGTCACGCCCGGCCGTGGCCGGGTGACGGGCGCCGGCCGGACGCGCGGCGAGGGCCGCGTCACGGGCGTCCGCGCGCCGACGGTCCGCGGGGCAGGGGTGGCCGCCGGCGCCGGCAGGCGCGGCCCGCGTCCCGCGGGGCCGGCGGTGGGCACCGGGCGGGTCGGGGTGGACGCCTCCGGCGCGCTCGCGGGGACGGGCGAGGTGATCGCGTCGCGCCCCACCACGACGCTCAGGCTGCGTGGTGCCTCGGTGTCGTGTTGGGTCGTCAGGGCGAGCGTCAGCGCGAGCAGCCCACCGACCGCCGTCGCCGCCACCGCGCAGGCCGCGATGGCCAGGCGCCGACCGCCGCCGGCGCTCACGCGCCGGCCCTGATCGCGATCAGGGCATCGACCGCGGCAGGCCAGAACTGGCTACCCGCGTGGGCACGGCATTCGAGAATCGCATCGGCCGGGGAGGTTGGCACGATCGTGTACGGGCGCTCCGAAGTCATGACGTCCCAGGCGTCGGCGAGGGCCATGATGCGGGCTCCCTCGGGGCATTCCTCAGCCTTGAGCCCGTCAGGATACCCGTTCCCGTCCCAGCGTTCGTGGTGGCTGCGGACCCACGAGACCTGCTCGTCGGTGAGGGCCTCGCTGACGATCCGCGCGCCCAGCGACGCGTGCTCCTTGACGGTCTCGAACTCCTCGTCGCTCAGGCGCGTCGGCGCGAAGAGCAGAGCGTCCGGGACGCCGATCTTGCCCACGTCGTGCACGAGCCCGGCCTCGCGCAGCAGCGACGCCCGCTCGGGCGACCAGCCCAGGGCCTCCGCCAGTTCGGCGCAGAGATCGCCCACGCGCTCGGAGTGGCGGCGGGTGGAGGGGTCCTTCGCGTCGACGACCCGGGCCAGCAGCCGGATGCTGACAAGCGCCTGCTGGCGTTCCAGGCGCTCCGCCTGCTCGTTGGCCGACAGCGACGTCACCGCCTCGGGCGAGTAGCGCAGCACCATGTCGCGCCCGCGGTGCTTGGCCCAGTAGAGGGCGCCGTCGGCCAGGCGGTAGAGCGTGTCCGCGTCGGGTCCCCGCGACAGGTCGCAGACACCCGCCGACATCGTCATGGCCCCGACGGCCGGGAAGGTGGTGGCGGCGACCGCCCGGCGGATGCGCTCGGCCGCGCGGAAGGCCTCGTCCTCGTCGGCCTCGGGGAGGATCATCGCGAACTCCTCACCGCCGACCCGGGCGACCAGCTCTCCGGTGCGCGTCTCGCTCTCGAAGATGCGGGCGGCGTGCTCGAGCACGCGGTCGCCCATCTGGTGGCCGTGCAGGTCGTTCACCCGCTTGAAGTGGTCGAGGTCCATCAGCACGAGCGAGAGCCCGCGGCCGTGGCGCCGCGCCCGCTCGACCTCCGTGCGCAGGCGCTCGTGGAAGGTGCGGTGGTTGGCGAGGCCGGTGAGGGGGTCGTTGGCCGCCAGTTCCTCGGCCGCGGCGAGGCTCTCGAGAGTCTGGGTCTCGAGGCGCTTGCGGGCCGTGACGTCGCGGAACGTGACCACCGCGCCCTTCGCGTCGCCGTCGGCGAGCGGGCTGGCCGTGTACTCGGCGGGGAAGCTCGACCCGTCGCGCCGGCGCAGCGTCTCCTCGCCGGTCTGGACCCGGCCCTCGCGCAGCGCGGCCCGCAACGAGGGCAGCATCAGGTCATCGACCTCCCGGCCGGTGAGCTCGTCGACGCTCGCGCCCAGCATGCGGGCGGCGGCCGGGTTGACGAACGCGGCCCGTCCGTCGGCGTCGACGCCCACGATGCCGTCGCCGGCCGAGGCGAGGATCGTGCCGTGGCGCACCCGCAGGCGGGCCAGCTCGTCGCGCACATCCCGCTCGCGCCCGGCCGACTCCACGAAGAGCAGCGCGACCACGGCCGCGAGCAGCAGACCGGCGGAGGCCACCGCGATGGGCAGCGCGCCGGATGCGTCGCCGACCCCCGCGAGCGCCACCGTCCAGCGCCGGCCCGCGACGTCGATCGTCCCGGCCTCGGCGCCGTCGACCGGCTCGCCGATGACGTCCGCGTCGCCGTCGCTCACGTGGATCCGGGCGCCCGGCGGCAGGCCGTCCTGGGCCCCGGCCCCGAGCACGTCCAGCCGGGACGCGCCGCTGACGAACCCGCGCAGCGCAGCCCGCCGCTCGGCGAGGGTCGCGATCGTCGCCCCGCGTGCGTAGACCGCGGCCACCATCACCACGAGCCGATCCCCCTCGTGGTTCGTGAAGGGGGCGGTCATCACGGGTGCCGCCTGATCGCGGGCGTCGTCCATCACCGAGCGCGCGTGCGTGCCCGCGAGCGTCGCGGCGGGCGTCGTGGATCCCGGTCGCCCGGCCACGTATCCGGGCTCTCCGTCCTCGGGCGTCCAGGCCAGATGATCGAGGGAGGGCTGGCGGCTGAGCGGCGCGGCGGCGAACCGGGCGAAATCGTCCGGGGTCACGTCGTCCGACGACTCGAAGAAGGCGCGCAGGTCCTCGATGCTCGCCGCCGCCTGGTCGACGTCCGATGCCAGGGCGCGGATCGCGGGGCCGGCGACGGCGGCCCGCGCGTCGTCGGCGCGGTGGCGGCCGTCGCGGATCGCGGCGGTGGTCGCGACGGCGGTCGCGACGAGGATCGCCGCCAGGACGGCGGCACCGAGCCATGTCAGGGAACGCCGTCTCACGGACCTCCGGTCTCCGGGCGGGCACGGCCGGTCGGCGGAGGGGGAGTCTGCCACGCCCGGCGCCTATCCTCACGGACGTGCTGGTGCTCCTCGACATCGACGGGACGCTGCTGCTCGGTACGCCCCGCGCGCACACCGAGGCCGCCGTGCGCGCCGTCGCCGATGTCTTCGGCGTGCGGGTGACCCCCGGCGACGTCACCGCGATCGGGCCGGCGGGCCGCACCGACCAGGAGATCGCGCGGCTCGTGCTGCGCGCGGCCGGGCGGTCCGACGACGAGATCAGCGCCGGCATGCCCGCGTGGATGGCGCGCGTGGTCGCGCTCTACCCCTCCCTCGAGGCCCGGCACCCCGCCCAGATCACGGCCCCCGGGGCCGACGCGGCCCTCTCGGCGCTCTCCGCCCGGGGCGCGTCGCTCGCCCTTCTGACGGGCAACCTCGAGGATCTCGCGCACGCGAAGATGGCGCGCGCGGGGCTCGGTCACCATTTCGCCCGCGGCCAGGGCGCCTTCGGATCGGACCACGAGAGCCGCGACGCCCTCGTGCCGATCGCCGCCCGCCGGGCGGGCCGGGCCACACCGGTCGTCGTGGTGGGGGACACCCCGCGCGACATCGCGTGCGCCCGGGCGGGCGGGGCCCGGTGCGTGGCCGTGACCACCGGCGCGCACGACGCGGGTGCCCTCGGGCACGCCGACGCGGTGGCCGCGGGGCTGGAGGAGGCGGCCGCGGTCATCGCGTCCTGGCTCCCGGGGTGACGGCTCGGCCCGGACCCGGCGCGGCTCGCGGCGCGACGCCCGCTCCCCCGATCCACCGCCGGAGCCGGGCTCACAGCCCGAGGCCCGCCACCACGCGGTCGTAGGTCCGGATCTCGCAGTCGGTGCGGCGCGTGACGACCGACTCGACGCGCTCGCCGCCGATGGTGCCGGAGACCAGGATGGCCCCGTCGTCGCCCGCGGGAGCCGGGGCGCAGGCCTCCTCTCCCTCGGCGTCGGCGATGGCGGACAGGACCTCGGCGCAGGCGGCGCGGTCGGCGACGGCGCAGTCGAGCGCGAGGCGGAAGTCCGGGCCGCCCCCGCCGCTCAGGGTCGCCTCCAGCCGGTCGGGCGGCACCCGCGCCGTCGAGTCGGAGCGCGCGTCAGTGGAGCCGCACGCCGAGGCGAGCGCGACCGCGACGCTCAAGGCGACCGCGGTCACGGACGACCTCCAGTCTCGTGGCACTCCCCCGCGGCGCGACAGCCCGTGATCTGCTCTCGTCCCTCGCCGGCTCATCGTACGGTCAGGATGACGAACCCGACCCGCCCCCGCCGCGGTTCGCGTCGGCGCGCTGGTGCGAGCGCTGCGGGGCCCCCCGCAACCTCGGTCGCAGCGACTGTCCCGGGTGCCGGCTGCTGGCCGAGTCGCGCGAGCGGATCGTGACCTACCTGGCCCGCAACGGGATGCCCGCCGGCGGTGCGGTCGAGCTCGCCCGGCTCGCCGACGTCCCCCTGCGGGCGGTCGGCGAGATGATGGCCGCCCGCCGCGATCAGGGGATCTCGCGGACCGCCAGGTAGCTGGTCCGGGACGGCCCCGCCTCGGGCGGGCCATAGGCGAGCACGACGACGTCCCCCGATGACAGGCCCCCGATCTCGCGCGCACGCTCGAGCAGCGTCTCGCGGTGGCCCTCGAGGGAGTCGCCCCGCGGCGGGAGCCACCCCGGCACGACGCCCCATTCCAGGGCGAGCTGGCGACGCACCTGATCGTCCTCCGAGAGGGCGATCACCGGGAGGTGCGGGCGGTACTTGGCCGCCGCGCGCGCCGCCCCCCCGCTGACGGTCGAGACGACCAGGGCCACCGCGGAGACCTGGTGGGCGAGGTGGACGGCCGACTGCATCACCGCCTCGGCGCGATTGGCGACCGGCGCGGTCACCACGAGCGACAACAGCGGCCCCTTCTCGGCCTCCTCGGCGATCTCCGCCATCGCGCGCACGGCCTCCACCGGGTACGTGCCGACGGTCGTCTCCCCGGAGAGCATCACCGCGGAGGTCCCGTCGAGGATCGCGTTGGCCACGTCGGTCGCCTCGGCGCGGGTCGGCTCCGGCTGGGAGATCATCGACTCGAGCATCTGGGTCGCGGTGATCACCAGCTTGCCGTCGAGGCCCCCGCGCCGGATCACCTGCTTCTGCATCAGCGGAACCCGGGCCACGCCGGCCTCGACGCCGAGGTCGCCGCGCGCGACCATCACACCGTCGGAGACGTCCACGATCTCGTCGATGGCGTCGACCGCCTCGACCTTCTCGATCTTCGCGATCACCCGCGCGTGGCTGCCCATCGACGCGAGCGCGCCGCGCAGGCGCCGCACGTCCTGGCCCGAGCGGACGAACGAGAGGGCCACGATGTCGGCCTCGAGCTCCACCGCGACCGCGAGGTCGGCCAGGTCCTGGGCGCTCAGGGTCGAGGACGGCGTCTGGACGTAGGTGAGGAAGATCCCCTTGCGCGGGCCGATCGCGCCCGGGCGATCGCAGCGCGCGAGGACCAGGCCCTCGTCGGGGCGCGCCTCGGTGACCGTCATGCGCGGGGTGCCGTCGCCGATCACGATCTCGGAGCGCCCCACGGTGACCGCCTCGGCGAGCCCGGGCCAGATCACCGGCACCGCGCCGTCGGGCGTGGCGTCGCCCGCCGAGAAGGTGACCATCTCGCCGCGGGTCACCTGGCGCGCGCGCACGGCCGAGCCCAGACGCATCTTCGGCCCGGCCAGATCGAAGAGCAGGGCCAGCGGCCGTCCCGGCGCGCTCGGCCGCCGCGTGCAGCTGGGCCGCGCGTTCGCGCCAGCGGTCGGCGGTGTCGTGGGCGCAGTTGATCCGCCCGCCGTCCATCCCCGCCGCGACCAGTTCGTCCATCACCCCCGGGGGATCGGTGGAGGGCCCGAGGGTGGCGAGGATCTTCGTCCGGCGAGTGATCACGGGCGGCACGCTGTCAGCCCGAGGGGCCCGCGTCTACCCTTCGGCGGTGTCGACCCGCTTCCGTCTCCGCGACATCCCGGGTGAGCGCCCCCTCGTGGAGAAGCGGGGCGATCCCGGGGCGATCGCCCGCGAGGTCGCCGCCCTCCTCTTCCTGGAGGGCCGGCCCTGGGTGCCGGCCCTGGTCGACCACGGCCCCGGGTGGATGGTCTCGGCGCGGCTGCCCGGGGCGCCACGGCGGATCGCCGGGGCCGGGGCGCCCGACGCGCGCAGGCTCGGCGCGCTGCTGCGCGAGGTCCACGAGACGCGCCGGGGGGCGGAGGGCGGCCTGTGGTGGTGGGACGCTCCGGCGGCGTCCCTCGACGACTACCGGCGCGGCCGCGCCGAGGACGCCGAGCGGATGCTGGCCGGCGGTCCCGATGCCGGGCTCGCGCGGCGTGCGATGGCGCTGGCACCGGGCGGGGGATCGGCCCCGGGCGCCTTCCGCCACCTCCACGGCGATCTCGTCGAGGCGAACGTGGTGTGGGGCCCGGCGGGCCCGGCGCTGGTCGACTGGGAGTTCGCGCGCATGGGCGACCCGGCTGAGGACCTCGCCTATCTGATCGAGGCCAACGCCCTGCCGCAGGAGGTCGCCGCAGGCGTCCTGGAGGGCTACGCGCTCGCCGGCATGGATGCCCGGCTCGCCGGCTGGAGGGCGCTGATGGCGGCCGACGCCGGGGCCTGGTACCTGGCCGAGGGGATCGAGGACGAGGGGCGGCGCCTCCTCGCGCGCGCACACGCATTGGTCGGCGCCCACGGGTGAACCGCCCGGCACTGGGGGCCTTGTGCATCGGGAGTAGTGGGGGGCCGACTTCTCATACCTGTGGCTAAAGCCGCCCCAGAGGGCCCCGCCCTAGCCTGCGCACACCTGGGGTCCCTGCGGCCCACTCCAAAAGCGCAAGGAGAGTAGATGCGTTCAAGGCCATTCCGGCTGGTGCCGGTGCTCGCGGCGGTCATGCTGCTGCTTGTCCCGGCCCTTGCCGCCGCGCAGGACGTGACGGACCAGGACATCGCGATCAACTCGATCCTGGTGTTCGTGGCCGCCCTTCTCGTTCTTTTCATGCAGGCTGGATTCGCGATGCTCGAGGTCGGCCTCTCGCGCATGAAGAACGCAGGCGCCGTGATGGGGAAGATCCTCATCAACCTTTCAATCAGCTTCCTGATGTTCTGGGCGATCGGTTTTGCGATCGGCTTCGGCACGGGGAACGACTTCCTCGGCTCGAGCGGCTGGTTCATGGACAACAACAACCCCGCGGTCAACTACGCGTCGCTCGCCTACAGCGCCACGAACTTCGAGGTCACCTTCTTCTTCCAGGTGGTCTTCTGCGCCGTCTCGCTCGCGATCGTCTTCGGCGCGATGCTCGACCGCACGAAGTTCATCGGCTACGTGCTCTTCGCCATCGTCTTCACGGGCGTGATCTACCCGATCGTCGCCCACTGGACCTGGGGTGGCGGCTGGCTCCTGCAGAACGGCTTCCAGGACTTCGCCGGATCGTCCATCGTGCACCTCCAGGGCGCGCTCGCCGCGCTCGCCGGGACGCTCGTGCTCGGTCCGCGCATCGGCAAGTTCCGCGACGGCAAGGCCGTGCCGATCCCCGGTCACTCCATGCCCCTCATGATCCTCGGCGTGCTGATCCTCTGGGTCGGCTGGATGGGCTTCAACCCGGGATCGTTCCTGAACGCGATCGGCTACAACTTCGCCGACGTCGCCGTGAACACGAACCTCGCCGCCGCGGCCGGCATCATCGGCGCCACGATCGGCTCGCTCGTCACCTTCAAGACGCTCGACGTGTCGCAGATGGGCAACGGCGCCCTCGCGGGCCTCGTGGCCATCACCGCTCCGTGTGCCTTCGTGGACCCCTGGGCCGCGATCGTGATCGGCTTCATCGCCGGCATCATCGTCCCCGCCCTGGTCGTGGCCGTGGACAAGCTCAAGATCGACGACCCGGTCGGCGCCCTGCCGGTTCACGGCATGGCCGGCATCTGGGGCACCCTCGCCTGCGGCCTGTTCGCCACGGCGGACCGGGCGACGGCACTCGCCGTCGGCGAGGAGGGGCTCCTGGTCGGTGGCGGCGCCCACCAGCTCTGGGTCCAGTTCTACGGTGTCGCCGCGACCATCGGCTTCACCTTCACCGCGTCGATGGTCGTGTTCCTGGCCATCAAGTACACCGTCGGCCTCCGCGTCAGCGAAGAGGACGAGCTTCGCGGCCTCGACATCTCCGAGCACTCGATGTTCGGGTACCCGGAGCGCTTCATCGACGTGCCGGGCGCCGAGCCCGACACGGCGGCATCGCCGGTCCTGTCGGCGCCCTCGGGCACCGCCACGGCCACCAACCCCGCTACCGCCTCGTAAGGGAGCGCACGTGAAGAAGATCGAGGCGTTCATCCGCCACGAGGCACTCGAGGCCATCCACGACCGCCTGGCGACCATGGGGCTCCCCTCCATGAGCGTCACGGAGGTCAAGGGCTCGGGACGCCAGAAGGGATTCACCGAGAGCTACCGCGGAGCCAAGACCACCATCTTCCTGCGACCCAAGCTGAAGCTGGAGATGGTCCTCGACGACGCGGACGTGGATCGGGCGATCGACGCCATCCTCGAGCTGGCCCACACGGGCGAGCCGGGCGACGGGAAGATCTTCGTCTTCGCCGTCGAGGAGTCGATCCGGGTCCGCACCGGTGAGCGCGGGGACGTCGTCCTCGCACCCCACCCGGAGGAGAGCGCCGCCTAGGCGGACTCCACTCACATCAACCGAACGACGCGAAGCCCCGGAAACGGGGCTTCGCTGCGTTCGACGCCCTGATCTCCCACTTGCGGGGAGATCAGGGCGACAAAATGGCCCCTGGCCGGGGCCATTTTGATTCCGCTCCTCCGGGCTTCGCCCGGGGTACGTCGCGGTACAGCAATCTCAGTGGTCCGTCGACGAAGGGCTTGTCTCCGGCTTCAGGCCTCACCCACGTCGCTACCTGGGAGGCCGTTGGCGCGCGGCTCTGCTCGGGACGAGGCTCGACCACCCCGAGGCTGAACCACCCCGGAGCTCGACCACCCCGGAGCTCGGCCACTTCGCCTCGCTCGGGACGGAGTGGTCTCACTCCACCCTGCTCGGGACGGAGTGGTCTCACTCCACCCTGCTCAGGACGGAGCTGGACCAGCCCGAAGCTGAACCACCTCGAGGCTCGACCACCCCGAAGCTGAACCACCCCACCCTGCTCGGGACGGAGTTGTCTCACTCCACTCTGCTCGGGACGGAGTCGTCTCACTCCACTCTGCTCGGGACGGAGTGGTTCTGGCCCCACTCCTCGGGACGATCGTCTGGGGCGTCCATCGGAACGCCTTACCCGGACGTGCGTCGACGCACTGATCTCCCACTTGCGGGGAGATCAGGGCGACAAAATGGCCCCTGGCCGGGGCCATTTTGATTCCGCTCCTCCGGGCTTCGCCCGGGGTACGTCGCGGTACAGCAATCACAGTGGTCCGCAGACGGCGAACCTTGTCTCAAGCTTTCAGACCTTCACCCACGCAAAGAGCCTGAGAGCGTCGCCGGCGCGCAACCCTGCTGCGGTCCATGGTCGGGCCTCATGGTGCCCGTGTCCTTCGGATCGTCTGTGGCGCGCAATCCGAGGTGGTCGCGAGATGGAAGCAGGCGCGGCGCGATGTGATCGTCTGGGCGTAGCCCCCGGAATCGTCCTGTGTGGCCGTCCCTGGTGCCTGATCGTCTCGGTGTTCCAGAGGCCGTCCCCGCCGAAGGCGGTGCCTGCTGGGTGCAAATCGCCTCGGTAGAGGCGATTTGCCGCCCTGATCTCCCCGCAAGAGGGAGATCAGTGCGTTGACGCACCCCGGTCGGGGACATCCAGGACGAAGCGGCTTCCGATGCCCTCTCGGCTCTCCACGCGGACGTCCCCTCCGAGGGCTCGGGCGAGCTGGCGGCTGATGGCCAGGCCGAGGCCGCTGCCGCGGCGGCCGTCGGGGGTCTCCTGCGACTGGAAGGCCTCGAAGATGCGCTCCTGCTCCGAGGTGGGGATGCCGGGGCCGGTGTCGCTGACCGAGGCGCGGAAGCCGCCGCCGGGGCGCTCGTGGCCCTCGAGGCGGACGGTGCCGCCCCGGGGGGTCCAGTGGATGGCGTTGTCGAGCAGGTTGCTGACGATGCGCTGCACGCGCGACTCGTCGGTGACCATCGACGTGAGCGGGTCGATGCCGCGCTCGAAGGCCACCCCGCGGTTCAGCGCCTCGGCCTCCATCGCGTCGAAGGCGCGGTCGAGGACGCCGGCGGGCTCGACCGCGGCGAGGTCGAGGTCGAAGCGCTGGGCGTCGAGGCGGGCGAGGTCGAGGAGGTCGGCGACGAGCTGCTCGAGGCGGGTCGCCTCGCCCTCGATGGCCGCCAGCGATCGCGGGACCTGGTCGGCCGGGACCACGCCGTCGGAGAGCGCCGCGGAGTGGCCGCGGATCGCGGTGAGCGGCGTGCGCAGGTCGTGCGTGACGCGCATCAGGAACTCGCGGGTCTCGCCCTCGCGCTCGGCCAGGCGGCGCACCATGCGGTTGAAGTCGGAGGCGAGCTCGTCGAGCTCCTGGGTCCCGGTGGGCCCGAGCTCGGTGCGCAGGTCGCCGCCGGCGACGCGGTGGGTGGCCGCCTGCATCTCGGTCAGCGGGCGAGTGACGCGGCTGGTGAGCAGGAGGGTGAGCAGGAGGGCGACACCCAGCCCGAGCCCCGCGGCGGTGAACACGCGCGAGGCGACGTCCGGCCAGGCGGACGCGAGCTCGCCGGGCGGGCGGGTGAGCAGGACCGCCCCCACGGCCTCGTCGCCGAGGTAGACCGCCGCCGCCGAGGCCTCGATGGTCCGAGATTCGCCGGGCAGGGTGAAATCGATGCGCTGGACCTCATCGCGCTCGAGCAGGCCGTAGTCGATCTCCTTGGCCGCGACCGAGGGGATCTCGCCCGTGGGGTGCTCGCCGCCGGGCGTGAGCTGGAGACCGGAGTAGTAGAGCTGGGTGTTCGGGCCGACGAGGGCCTGCAGGTTGCTCGGCCGGATGAACGTGAACTCGACGCCGCGGGCGGCCTGGCGCTCGGCCTGCTCGGAGACGATGCCGGCGAGGGCCTCGGCCTGGCGGTCGAGCTCGGCGCGGGCGACCGCCTGCGACTGCGAGCGGATCAGCCCGCCGCCGACGGCCGCGAACACCGCGGCCGCCACGATCAGGCCGACGGCCGCCGCCAGCACGAGGCGACCCCGCAGGGTGCGCCACGGCCGCGGGAGGGAGGGCTTCACCGCTTCGCGGGGACCTTGTACCCGGTTCCCCACACGGTCTGGATCGGGCAGGCGTCGCCGAGCTTGCGACGGAGCTGGCGCACGTGGACGTCGATGGTGCGGCTGTCGCCGAGGAAGGTGAAGCCCCAGACGCGCTCCAGCAGCTGCTCGCGGGTCAGCACCAGGCCGCGGTTCTCGATCAGGGTGACGAGGAGGTCGAACTCCTTGGGCGTCAGCTGGACGCCCTCGCCGTTGACGAAGACCTCGCGGCCTCCGACCTCGATCCGCAGGGGGCCGCTCTCGATCGTGACGGCCTCGGGCTGGGAGGTGCTCTGCTGGCGGCCCTCGGCCCGGCGGAGCACGGCGCGCACGCGGGCGACCAGCTCGCGGGGGTTGAACGGCTTGGTGATGTAGTCGTCGGCGCCGAGCTCGAGGCCCACGACCTTGTCAACCGCGTCGTCGCGCGCCGTGAGCATGATGATCGGCGTGTGGCCGCTGCGGCGCAGGCGCTTGGTGATCTCGTAGCCGTCCATGCCCGGGAGCATCAGGTCGAGGATCACCAGGTGGGGCGGCTCGGCCTCGGCGAGGCGCAGGCCGTCGTCGCCCCGCTCGGCCACGGTCACGGCGAACCCCGCCGCTTCCAGGTACATGCGGGCGAAGGACGCGATGTTGGGCTCGTCCTCGACGATCAGGACTCGCTGGCGATCGTCCGGAGGGGCCATCGGCGCCCGATGGTAGTCGCGTGGCGTGGCTCGGTCCACCATGGCGGCGCCGCGCCCCCGCCCCGCCGCCGCGCCCGAGCGCGACGACGGGGCCAGGGACGGCATCACTTCGGCGCCGCGGGGGAGGCCGGCTGCAGGAGCACCCGCACCCCGCCGTGGCGGCCCGGGGGGAGCCCGGTCGCCGGGAGGGCGATCAGTGCTGCGGCACCGCCGATGAGGAGCAGCTTGCGCACCGTTGGACACTCCTTCGTTCCGATGAGGAAGAGGAGGAGGGCTCGACGTTGAACCAGCCCCGGGCCCAGCTCTTCTCCGGATCGGAGTTGAGCGTGTAGACACCGGATCCGAGCAACCTCGCGCGTCCGTTACCGGCGATCGAGAAGGAGAGGTCGACACCGAGGATCGTCACCGTGACGTTCGAGCCCTTCACGATGAGGATCCCCGCCGCCTGCTGCACCCGGACCGCGCGGACCCGTCCGCGTGAGAACTGCAGCGGCGCGCCGGCCAGATGGGCCTTCGCGTCACCCGCCCGGTCGAGCACGACCACCGATCCCCGCTCGGGGATCGTCCCGTACACCGTCATGCGCCCGACGATCGTCATCGCGCCGCTGCCGGTCGCCGCCAGCTGTGCAGAGGGAACCCGACCGCCCACGCGCTTGGAGTGGGCGGTCTTGGCCTCGGCCAGGACCGGGACGAGCAGCATGAGGGCGACGGCGACGATCAACGCGCGACGCATCACTCCACCTCCGAGAACACGACCACCCGGGACGGGTGCGTCGCTGTGAGGTGGATGCTGCATCGCTCGAATGTGGTCGCGGCGCTGGTTGGGTAAGAGGTTTGCGTCACTCTGTTCGCAATGTGTGAGCGAGGCCCCGCGAGGGGCCCTCGGGTCAGGGCTGGAGCTTCACTCCCTCGGTGACGGAGACGCTCGGTGCGTCGAGCTTCACGCCCTCCTCGACCGTGGGGCCGGACTCGGCGACGGGCGCGGGGGCGGAGGCGCCGGCCTGCTCGCCCTCGGGGACCGGCCGGGGGCCGCTCTCCATGTAGGCCCAGACGATCTCCCCGCACTCGGGGCAGGTCGGGAGGGTCCCGCGGTTGCGGATCTGGAACTGGCAGGCGACGCAGCCGTAGGTGCCGAGCACCTTCTGGCCGGCGTGGAAACAGGGCTTGCCGAGGCGGCGCTCGGCCTCCTCGACGCCCTCCTTGGTGCTCAGGTTGGTCCGTCCCGTGCGGCCGCCGGGTCCGCCCCCGGGGCCACCCGCCTGACGACGCTGAGGTGGCAGACTTCCCATTGACACTCCCCGCTCGGCGCCCGGAGGTGGGACGACGCGCGCCCGCCCCCGAGGCGTATCGTTGTCAGCGGCAATCCTACCGCTCCCGTGACCCGGTACCGAGCCCCGGGTCGGCGGGAACACGGTCCCCGGTCCACCCGCCCCGCGGGGATGCCCCGGACCCGGCCACCAACCCACGACGCGGGACCGCAGACACATCCGAGTCGCCCTGGCACAGCTCAACACGGTCGTCGGTGACATCGACGGCAACACCGAGATGATCGCGGCCGCGCTTCGCGACGCCGCCCGGGCCGGCGCCGACGTCACGCTCGTCCCGGAGCTCGCCATCACCGGCTATCCGCCCGAGGACCTGCTCCTGCGCCCCGCCTTCGCGGCCGCCGCCCGGCAGGCGCTCGACCGCCTGGCCACGACGGTGCGCACCGGCGTCGCGGTGATCGGCTTCCCCGAGTGGAACGGCGACTGCCACAACGCCGCCGCCGTCGTCGCCGACGGCCGGGTCCAGGCCGTCTACCACAAGCGGTTCCTGCCGAACTACGGCGTCTTCGACGAGGCGCGCTACTTCCGCGCCGGCGACGCCCCGATGGTGCTCGAGGTCAACGGCACCCGCATCGGCCTCGCCGTCTGCGAGGACATCTGGTACCCGAGCCCGGTCGCCTCCGACCTGGCCGCCGCGCGCGTCGATCTGGTCTGCTGCATCTCCGCCTCGCCGTACCACCGCGGCAAGGGCGACCGGCGCGAGGCGATGCTCGCCACGCGCGCCGACGACTGCGCCGCGGCGCTGGCCTTCTGCAACCAGGTCGGCGGCCAGGACGAGCTGGTCTTCGACGGGCGCTCGGCGGTCTTCGACGCCTCCGGCGAGCTCGTGGCGCGGGCGCCGCAGTTCGCCGAGCACCTGCTGATCGCCGACATCGATCCGGGGATGTCGGCCCGCCGGCGGCTGCGCGAGCCCCTCTCGCGCCGGCTGCCGGGGGCACCTGCCCGAGCAGAGCGTGCGCATCGTCGCCCGCCCCCCGGCCGCGCCCGCCGCCGCCGCGGCGGTCCGCGCCGACGCGCTGCGCGACGAGGCGGAGGTCTGGGCGGCGCTGTGCGTCGGCATCCGCGACTACGTCGACAAGAACGGCTTCCCGGGGGTGCTGATCGGCCTCTCCGGGGGCATCGACTCGGCGCTCACGGCGGCGCTGGCGGCCGACGCCCTGGGCCCGGACCGCGTGACCGGCGTGGCGCTGCCGTCGGCCCACTCCTCGCCGGTCTCGCTCGCCGGGGCCGAGGCGCTCGCCGAGGCGCTCGCCATCCGCCTGCTGGCCGTCCCGATCGCGGGTGTCGTGGACGCGTTCGAGGAGGCGCTCGCCGAGCCCCTCGCCGGCCGCCCGCCGGACATCACCGAGGAGAACCTGCAGGCGCGCGCGCGCGGCACCCTCCTGATGGCGCTCTCGAACAAGCTCGGCCCGCTCGTGCTCGCGACGGGCAACAAGAGCGAGATGTCGGTGGGCTACAGCACCCTCTACGGGGACATGGTCGGCGGCTTCGCCCCGCTGCGCGACCTCTCCAAGACCTGGGTCTACCGCCTGTGCCGCTGGCGCAACGCATCGGAGGGTCGCGAGGTCGATCCCTCAGGAGACGATCGACCGACCGCCGACCGCCGAGCTGCGACCCGGCCAGCTCGACACGGACAGCCTGCCCCCGTATGACGTCCTGGATGCGATCCTCGAGGGATACGTCGAGCGCGGGCTCGAGCCGGGACAGATCGTGGAGCAGGGCCACCCGGAGCGGGTCGTCGCCGAGGTGATCCGGATGGTCGACCGCGCCGAGTACAAGCGGCGCCAGGGGCCGGTCGGCATCAAGATCACGCCAAGGGCATTCGGGCGCGACCGTCGAATGCCCATCACGAGCCGTCATGTCTAGATCCCTCGCACACCGCTCGGCGGCCCTCGCCGCCGCCCTCTCGCTCTGCGTCGCCGCGTCGGCGGCGGCCTCGGGGCCGGCCAAGCCGCCGCCCGGCGAGGTCGCGGGCGCCGCGCCGCGCACCGAGTTCGGGCGCACGTCCCCCGGGGCCTCCCGGCTGCTGGTGACCTTCACCGACTCGCCCTCGCGCGCCGTCGCGGCATCGCGCCTCGTCCGGGCTCGGCGACCTCGCGCCGGTCGTGCCCGAGGCCGGCGTCTGGGGGCTCTCGCCCGGCGCTCCCGCCTCCGCGCGCGAGCGCGCCCTCGCCCGCCCCGGGGTCTCGGGCGCCGAATGGTCCCTCGCCCGCGCCGCGGCCGACCGCCCCGCCCCGCCCATCCCGCCGGGCGCCGCGCCCGTGATCACCGACCCCCTGTTCACGCCGGCCTCGCAGTGGGGGCTCCTCGGCGGTCGACCTGGGGGGCCGACCTGACCGTCACCGGCCAGCGGCCCGCCGATCGCGATCCTCGACAGCGGCGTCGACTCGACCCACGAGGAGTGGGGCGGCCCCGCCAGCCCGCTCGTCGCCCCCCGCAGCACGCTGCGCGGCGACGCCGACGCGAACGACCACGGCCTCTCGGGGCACGGCACGCACGTCGCGGGCATCGCCGCCGCGCCGGCCAACGGCGTCGGCGTCGTCGGCGTGTCCCCCGCGGCCGCGGGCACCGCTCCGGTGATCCCGGTCCAGATCGCCGACCGCGACGGCAGCAGCACCGACGAGACGATGATGCGCGGCATCCGCCACGCGGTCATCAACGGCGCCAAGGTGATCAACATCTCGGCCGGCGGCCCGGGCTACTCGCAGGCCTTCCAGGACACGATCCTCTGGGCGGCCGCCCGCGGCGCCCTGGTGGTCGCCTCGGTGGGCAACCAGGGCCAGGACGTCAACGCGCTCAACTACCCGGCCGGGTACCGCCGGGTGCTGGGCGTGGGCGCGCAGTGCGACGGCGTCGTCACCTTCGACTGCCCCCGGCCCTTCGCGACGGCCACCTTCTCGAACCACAACCGCACGGTCGACGTGATCGCGCCCGGGGTCAACGTGCTCTCGAGCGTGCCCAAGCGCGTGAGCGAGCGCGTGGTGGCACCCGGCTACGCCCTCAAGGACGGCACCTCGATGGCGTCGCCGTACGTCGCGGGCGTCGCCGCGCTCGTGATGGCGGCCAACGGCGGCACCCTCAGCCCCTACCAGGTGCTGCGCCAGATCAAGAACACCGCCACCGACATCGGCCCCACCGGCCGCGACAACACCAGCGGCTTCGGCGTCGTCAACCCGCGCGCCGCGGTCACCCTGCAGGGGCCGCCCGACGACCCGGGCGAGGTCAACGACGACGTCAAGTGGCTGCGGGGCGCGACGCCCCTCGACGAGGTCGGCACGCCGCTCGTGATCGAGGCCACTGCCGACCAGTTCGAGGACTCCGAGGACGTCTACGCCGTGCGGCTGGCACGTGGCGAGCGGCTGCGGACGGTCCTCACCCACGGCAAGCCCCGGCTCGACCTCTATCTCTGGGACCCCGGCACCAGGACGGTGGGCACCGAGAACGGGAACCTCGAGCGGCACCTGATCGACTACCGGCCGGGGACCTCCTCCACCGGGGTCATCGTCTACCGCGCGCGCCGCGGCCGGCGTCTACTACGTCGATGTGTTCGCCCGCCGCGGCGCCGGCGCCTACACGCTCCGGCTGACCCGGCAGCGCTGATGGCCACCGGCCCCCACACCGTGCTGTTCTACGACTACGTCCCCGACATCCTGGAGCGGCGGGCGCCGCACCGCGAGGCGCACCTCGCCCGCATCGGCGAGTGGGTCGCGTCGGGCGCGATGCTCTCGGCCGGCGCCCTCGGCGATCCGCCCACCGGCGCCATGTTCGTCTTCGGCGACGTGCCCGAGGGCGAGGTCGCGGCGCTACGCCGACGGCGACCCCTACGTGGCCGCCGGCCTGGTCACCGCGCGGCGGATCATCCCGTGGACGGTCGTGGCGTCCCGGGACTGATGTCCTCGGGGTTTTCGCGGAGGCCCGCGCGGTGGCCGTCGGATAGGTTGCCGGGGTGACCCGTACCGCTTTCGTCCACGCCGAGGGCGGACCGACGTACAACCTCGGCGACGACCACCCGATGACGCCGCTGCGGCGTCAGCTCGCGGTGGACCTGATCCGCGCCTACGGCCTCGATCAGCACCCCGACGTGGTGCGGATCACGCCGGACGCCGCCCCCGACGAGGTGATCGAGCGGGTCCACACCCCGGCCTACGTCGCGGCGGTGCGCCGCTACAGCGCCAACCCGATGCTCGCGTCGGCCTGGGAGGCCGGCCAGTGGGGCCTCGCGGCGGGTGGCGACACCCCGGCCTTCGCCGGCATGCACGAGGCCGCCGCCGCGATCTGCGGCGCGTCGGTCGCCGGCGCGATGGCGGTCTGGGAGGGGCGCGCCGACCAGGCGTTCGTGGCGGGCGGCGGGCTGCACCACGCGATGGCCAACCGGGCCGCCGGGCTTCTGCATCTACAACGACACCGCGGTCGCCATCCAGGCGCTCCTCGACGCCGGGCGCCGAGCGGGTCGCCTACATCGACATCGACGTCCACCACGGCGACGGCACCCAGTGGATCTTCTTCGAGGACCCGCGCGTGCTGACGTGCTCGGTGCACGAGACCGGCCGCTACCTGTTCCCCGGCACAGGCGGCATGCGCCGAGCGCGGGGTCGGCGCCGCCGAGGGCACGTCGATCAACATCCCGCTGCCCCCCTACGCGGGCGACCGCCCCTACATGCGCGCGATCGAGGACGTCATCGCGCCGGCGGTACAGGCCTTCGAGCCCGACGTGATCGTCACCCAGGACGGGGCCGACCCGCACCACGCCGACCCGCTCGCCCACCTCCAGGTCACGATGCCGACCTTCCCGAGGGCCTACCGGGTGCTCCACGAGCTCGCCCGCTCGTCGGCGGCCGGGCGCTGGGTGGCGCTGGGCGGGGGCGGCTACACCTTCCAGGTCGTGCCGCGGGCGTGGACGCTCCTGTTCGCGGAGATGCTCGGGGTCGAGCTCGACGACGAGATCCCCGAGGCCTGGTGGCGCCCGGGCGAGGAGATGCTCGGCGTGCCGCTGCCGCGGCAGGATGTCCGACGACCCCGAGCCCGAGGCTCCGGACGAGGTGCGGATGCGGGCCGACGTCGAGGGCGACCGCGTGGTCGACGAGGCGCGGGCCCTCTTCCTGCGCTGATCCCCGCCGCCGCGCCGGTACCCCCGGCGATCGAGGCCGTGGGTCTGCGGGTCTGGCGGGCGCGCCCGGACGGCGGCAGGGCGATGCTGCTGGAGGGGATCGACTGGCGGGTGGCGCCGGGTGAGCGCTGGGCCGTGATCGGCCCGAACGGGGCGGGGAAGACGACGCTGATGGCCATGGTGGGCGCGGTCGGCTCATCCGAGCGAGGGGTCGGTGCGCATCCTCGGTGAGCCGCTGGGCGGCGTCGACCTGCGCGAGCTGCGCCGGTCCATCGGGCACGTCGATGCGGCCATGGCGGCCGCGTTCCGTCCCCGGGCGACCGCGCGCGAGGTCACCCTGACCGGCGCCGGCGCCACCATCGTCCTGCGGCCCGAGCGCGTCACCGCCGCCGACCGCGCGCGGGCGCCGGAGCTGCTCGGCCGGATGGGGTGCGCCGCCCTCGCCGACCGGCGCTTCGGCACGCTCTCGCGCGGCGAGCAGCAGCGCGTCCTCGCTCGCCCGGGCGCTGATGGCCCGGCCGCGGTTGCTGCTGCTCGACGAGCCGACGGCGGGCCTCGACCTCCCCGGCCGGGAGGCGTTCCTCGACCGGCTCGACGCCCTCGCGCGCGCCGAGCCGTGCTCTGGCCACCGTCCAGGTGAGCCACCACCTCGAGGAGCTCGCATCGTCGGTCACCCACGCCCTGCTGTTGCGCGGGGGGCGCGTGGTGGCCGCGGGCCCCGCCTCCGAGGTGCTCGACGGCGGCCCCCTGTCGCGCTGCTTCGACGCGCCCGTGCGGGTGGTCCGCGAGGGCGGCAGGATCCTGGCGGTGATCGACCGCGCCGCCCGCCCGCCCGCCTAGGACGCGACCACCCGGTTGCGGCCGGCGGACTTGGCGACGTAGAGGCGCGCGTCGGCGCTCTCCAGCAACCCCCGCGGATCGTCTCCGCGCGAGGCGGCGACGCCGAGGCTCACCGTCACGCCCGCCACCGGCGCGGTGTTGGACTCCACGGCCCGCCTCACGCGCTCGGCGACGGCCGCCGCCGTCGAATCGTCGGCGCCGGGCAGCAGCAGCGCGAACTCCTCGCCCCCGATGCGGCAGGCGCGGTCCTCGGCCCGGGCCTCCTGCGCCAGCACCCGCGCGACCGTCACCAGCGCGTCGTCGCCGGCCTGGTGCCCGTGCTGGTCGTTGAACTGCTTGAAGTGGTCGACGTCGAGGATCACCACGCCCATCGACCCGCCCGCCCGGCGGGCCCGCGCCATCTCGACCGCCAGGGCGTCGTCGAAGGCCCGCCGGTTGCCGAGCCCGGTGAGGGGATCCGACAGCGACAGATGCTCCAGCCGCGCGAGGAGCTCGCGCTGCACCAGCGCGCCCGAGAGCGCGGTGGTCAGCATCCGCAGCTCGCGGATCGCGTCGCGCCGCACGACGGTACGCCCCAGGCGAACCAGTGGGCGCGATGCCGTGACGGCGCCGAGCGAGCGCTCCCCTCCGTCCTCCTGGCGGCGCGCCAGGACGGGGACCTCGACGAAGGCGCGTCCATCGGCGCGCCAGTGGCGCTCGGCCCCGCCGACTCCCTCGCCCAGGTCGACCGCGACGTCCCAGCCGGGGAGCAGGGCGCCCGCCGCCTCCTCGGTGATCTGCGCGAGGGCCGCGTCGTCCTCGGCGCCGGTGAACGACATCGACGCCGCGTGCAGCGCCTCCATGCGGTCGTGGCTCTGCCTCAGCTCGCGCTCGTTGACCGGTGCGGCGGCGCCGGCGATGGCCACCACCGCGAACGCCAGGGCGAGAGGGCCGATCGAATCGGACAGGGTGGAGGTGGCCCCGTCGCCGGCGATCGTGAGCCAGCCCACCACCAGGCCGGAGAGGATCAGCGCCTTCAGGCCCGGCCAGATCGTCAGGATGAGGGTGACGGCCAGGCAGAACACGGGCAGGAGCCAGACCGCGGGGCTCTCGGTGCCGCCCGACAACAGGGCGAGAAGGGCGATCAGCAGCGCGTTGACCACCAGGGCGACGTCCACGGCGCTCAGCAGCCGCCGCGGCCAGCGGTTGGGGATCCAGGCCAGGAGCGCGTGGAGGCCGATGCCCCCCGCGCAGGCGGCGACCGCGAGGAGCCGCTCCGAGCCGGAGACGTCGTCGAGCGGCGCCACCGCCGCGGCCACCGCGAGCGCCGCCATCACGGCCACCCGGCCGCGCGCCATCGCCGCGTGCCGATCCTCGAGCTGGTACCACGCTCGACGCGAGGGTGCGTTCTGGAGTACTGTTCCCGAGTCGCCCGGGGTTGTGGACATCGCGCTCCCTGACGGGGTTCTGAGCGCACGTTAGCTGCTCCGCAAGATATTTCGGCGAGGGGCTAAAGGAATCGGGCCCCGCTGCCGATACAGGGGGCGCCATGGCGCCCCCCTCGAACGGACACTCGCGATCGACCCGCCGCCGGCCGGCTTCGCTGGTCGCCGCCGTCACCGCCCTCGCGGTCGCCGCCGCCCCGACGGCCGCCCTCGCGACCGGGCCTGAGGGCGCCGCCGCCGACCCGGCCGTCGCCGAGCCCACGGCCCTCGCCGTCGCGGCTCCCGACGCGGACCTCGCCTCCAAACCCGACGCCCCCGCCGAGCCCGCCCCGGCCCCCGAGCCGGCGCCCGGCGAGGTCGTTCCGGCCGAGCCCGAAGCCGTGCCGGCCCCGGCCCCGGTGCCGTCCGAGCCCGAGCCCCAGCCCGAGGTCGTCCTCCAGGACACCGCGCCGGAGGAGTCGCTGTCGACCTTCCCGGCACCCGCGACGCCCGCCCCTGCCCCCGAGGTGCTCCCCGAGTCCGCCGCCGAGACCCCGGCGGCGTCCGGCCCCGAGGCGCAGCCGGAGCCGGAGCCCCCGGCCGACCAGGCGGTCGCCGAGGACAAGGCCCCGGAGGCCGAGCTGCCCGCCCCGCCCGCCCCGTCGGTCGAGGACGCCGCCCCGGTCGCCGAGCCCGCCATCCCGGCCGATCCGGTGGCGCCGGTCGTGGAGGCCCCCGCGGCCCCGGCCGAGCCCGAGGTCGTGACGACCCCGGCGCGCCTGGTGCTGCGCGCGGTCGATGGGTTGACCGTCGAGGTGGAGTTCACCCCGCCGGCCCCGGTCGCCGCCGACCCGGCGCCGACGGTCATCGTCCCGCCGGAGCTCCCGGCCGAGTCGCCCGAGGACGCCGACGACGAGGGCGAGGAGGGCATCGACCCCTCGGCGCTCTTCGGCCCCGCCTTCCCGCCCGGCTTCTACGACCCCAACGCGCCGCATCTGTCATGGATCGGGGTCGTGCCGGACGGCGCGGCCGCACCGTCCGTTCCGTCCGACGCCGGGCTCCCGGTCGTAACCGCCGCGGTCCCGGCGGCCGCGGCGCCGGTTGACCCCGCCATCGTCGCGGCGGCCGACGGCAGCCTGTCTCCCGAGGACGTCCTCCCGGTGCTGGCCGAGCCCCCGACGCACGAGCGCATCGGGCCCGATGCGCCGCCCGCGTCGGCGATCGCCGCCCCGGCGATCCCTGTGCGCGCGACCCCGGCCCCGTCGTTCCAGGGCTACTCGCCGGCGAGCGCGGCGTCCGCCCCGCGCACGCGCGCCACGCGCCCCGGCAGCTCCGCGCGGGCGATCGGCAGGGTGGCCGGCGCCACGTTCGACGCCACCAAGGCGGCCGCCGGGACGGTCACCAGGACGGCCACCACGGCGAGCCGTTCCCCGTGGCTTCCGATCGGGCTGCTGGCGCTGGCGATCCTCTACATTCTCGGCCAGCGGGCGATGGACCGCGGCTCGAAGCTGGCCTACGCCGGACGCGCCGGCGAGCCCGACGACGAGCTGATCGAGCTCTAGCTTCCGCGGCGCGGCCCATCGCTCGGTCGTGCCGGAACCGGCGCCGCCGAGCGCCCGCGTCACGTGATCGCCGCCGGATGACGCCGGCCGGATCTCCGTACAAACCCGCAGGACGCGGCCGCGCCCGTCTGCGAGGGTTCTGCGGTGATCTCGTCCGCACAGGCTCTCGCGGCGCGCCGCGCGGCGCTCGCCGCCTCGGCCCTCGGGGCCACGCTCGGTGCCCACGCCGCCGCCACGGGCGGCCTGCACCTGACCCGCGCCGCGCCCTTCGCGTGGGGCTGGATCATCCTGGCGGCGACGATCTGCGGCTCGCGCGGCGCGAGGTTCGCCCCGCGGAGTCCCTTGGTCACGCTGCTGATGCTCGCCGGACTCCAGGCGGGGCTCCACCTGACGATGACGGCCGCCCCCTGGGCGTTCGGCATCGCCGGGCACCACCACGCCCCGCCGGCGGGCCCGACCGCGATCGCCGCCCACGCCGCCGCCGCCGTACTTCTGGCGTGGCTGCTGCTGCGCGGCGAGCGGCTCCTCGACGCCGCGGTCCGCATGGTCCGCGCGATCCGGCGCGCCATGCGCGCGCGCGACGTCCGCCCGCTTCCCGCGCGGACGACCCCGATCGCGTCCGCAGCCCTCTCCCACGGGCATCGCCCGCTCGCGATCGCGCCCACCCGAGGTCCTCCCTTGTCGATCCGGAGCGACATCCGACGACGAACCAGTGGGAGGACATCCACCCGTGAGCACATGCTGCGCGGGCCCGGAGACCGTGTACGACGGTCCCCGGCCTGCGACCGATCACGAAAGCGAGATGGATCGCGCCATCTCGTCCACCGAACTGCATGACGCGGTGACGCGCCTGTGCCGGAGGCTCGGCCCCCGGCACGTCACCGACGACCTCGTGCAGGAGACCTACGCCCGGGCGCTGGCCTCGGCCCGCCGCTTCCAGGGGCGGGGCTCCCCCGAGGGATGGATCCTCACGATCGCGCGCTGCGTCTGCGTCGACCACGCGCGCAGCGCCGGCCGCGAGGCCCGCTTCCGCACGCGATCGTGGACCCCCTCCGAGCGGCTGGTCCACGACGAGGCCGAGGGCTCGGTCTCGACCGTGCAGATGCTCGGCCAGATCGAGCCGACCCGACGCGAGGCCTTCGTCCTGACCCAGCTGATGGGTCTGGGCTACGCGGAGGTCGCCGAGCGCTTCGACTGCCCCATCGGCACCATCCGCTCGCGCGTCGCGCGCGCCCGGCAGGAGCTGGCCGGGCTGGTCTGACGCGCGTCCCGGGGCGGCCCGAACCGGCCGCCCCGGGAACGGTCAGCGGCGGTGGTCGCCCTCGTGATCGTGCGCCGCGGCGGGAGTCGGCGCTCGCGCGATCTCCTGGAGGAACGGGGCGAGGAACCGGCCGGTCACCTTCGGCACCGGCCACCAGCGGGCCGGGTCCTGTCCGCCGTCGAGCAGCGGCTCGCCGTCGATCGCGAGCCAGCCGTCGGCGCCGTCCCACACCCACTCGGGCATGGCCGGCATGAAGGGCAGCTCCTCGACGTCGCCGCCGAGGGCGCGCGCGATCGAGGCGGCGGCCGAGTCGGCCTGCTGGCAGGCGATGCCGCCCTTCTTGAGGGGGAAGGTGCCGGCGTCACCCACCACCCGCACCCCCGGGGCCTCGGGGAGCGTCCCGTCGGGCTCGCACCGCACGAAGCCCTCGGCGTCCATCGGCAACCCGCACAGCGCCGGTCCCCGCATCACCGGCAGCGCCACGACCCGGTCGGCGCCGCGCGTCGTGCCGTCGCCCATCTCCAACTGGCCCCAGCGGAAGTGCGTGACGGTCGCGCCGGTCACGATCTCGACGCCCGTCCTGCGCAGCTTGCCGGCCACGGCGCCGCCGGCGAGTGGTCCGAAGGTCCCGAGCGGGACGTCCTCGGCCGTCATGACGGCCACGTGGCACATGTCGCCGTGCCCTCCGGCGACGAGATGCTCCCGGGCCATGAGCGCGATCTCGTAGCCCGCCAGGGGCCAGCCGCATCCCGCGGGGATCACGATCGCCAGCTCGGCGTCCCCTCCGCGCTCCAGATGCCGGACGACGCCGTCGATGAGCGCCCGCAGCTCCTGGACGTCGGGGTGACCGCGGAAGGCGAGGGCCTCCGGGAGCGGCGGCACCAGCCGCGGCCCGACGGCGACGATCAGGTGGTCGAAGCGGATGATCTCGCCACCGGCCAGCATCACCAGGCGACGGCCCGGATCCACGCCGACCAGGTGCGAGCGCCGCAGGCTCGCGCCCGCGCGGGCCACCACCCGCGACAGCGCGACGTCGATCGGCGGGGAGATGCCGAAGGCGCTCCCGGCGGCGCTCGCCGGGATCGCGAAGCGCCGCCCCGGGTCGACGACGGTCACATCGGCCAGATCGCCGGCGAACTCGCGCAGCGCGAGCGCGGCCTCGACGCCGGCCATCCCGCCTCCGGCGATGAGGACGTGCGCGCGGGTTCGCGGCGGGGTCTCGGACACTCCCGGATGCTCGGCGGCCCCGGGCTGCGCGACATCCGGGGAGTCTCTCCGGATCGTTGCGGTTCCCCCGCACTCGTGTGACGGCCGGGGCGTTGCCCCGGGGCGCCCGTACCGCCAAGCTCACCCACATGCCCCGCGGCCCCACGTCCCCAGGATCGGTGCTCGTCGTCAACGCGGGCTCGACCGGGGTGAAGCTGCGGGTCGTGGACGCGCGGGAGCGCACGACGGCGATCGCAGCGCTCGCCGACGCGCCGGCCGGCCTGGCCGCCGTCGGCCACCGGGTGGTCTTCGGCGGCGACCGGTTCGCGGGACCGGTCGTGATCGACGAGGGGTTCAGGCGCGATCTGGCCCGTCAGGTCGCCGTCGCCCCCCTCCACAACGCCGCGGCGCTGCGGCTGATGGACGAGGCGCGCGCGGCCGTCCCCGGGGTTCCCCAGGTCGCGGTGTTCGACACGGCGTTCCACGCCACCATGCCCGACGAGGCGTCCGTCTACCCGGTGCCCGAGGAGTGGCGCTCCGTGCACGGCGTGCGCCGGCACGGCTTCCACGGGCTCTCGGTGGAGTGGGCCGCGGGACGGGCGGCCGAGCTGCTCGGGCCGGCCGCCGGCGACCTGCGCCTCGTGGTGTGCCACCTCGGCGGCGGAGCGTCGGCGACCGCGGTGCTCGCGGGGCGCTCGGTTGACACCACCATGGGCTTCAGCCCCCTGGAGGGCCTGATGATGGCGACCCGGCCGGGGACGCTCGACGCCGACGTGCCCCTGCACCTGATACTCCACGGCGGGATGACCCCACAGGAGGTGAGGCGGATGCTCAACGAGGACAGCGGCATGATGGCCCTGGCCGGAACGGCCGACATGCGCGAGGTCGAGCAGGGCGCGGTCCGGGGCGACGAGCGCGCGCGCCGGGCGCTCGCCGTGCACGACCACCGGCTGGCCGGGGCGATCGCGGCGATGGCCGCCTCCCTCGGGGGCCTCGATGCCGTCGTCTTCACCGGCGGGGTGGGGGAGGGATCGCCGCGGGTCCGCGCGGAGGCCGCCCGGCGCCTGGCCTTCCTCGGGATGGTCGTCGATCACCGGCGCAACGCGGAGCCCGGAGGCGATGCCGACGTCTCGGCCGGCGGGGCCACGGTGCGCACGCTCGTGGTGCGCTCGCGCGAGGAGGTCGCCATCGCCCGCGGGGCCCGCCGCGCGCTGGCCTCGGCGGGGGCCGCGTCATGAGCGGATCGCCCGCAACGGTGCTCGACGACCGGGAACTCGACCGCATCGACGCCTACTGGCGCGCGGCGAACTACCTGTCGGTCGGGCAGATCTACCTCCTCGACAACCCCCTGCTGCGTGAGCCCCTGCGCATCGAGCACGTCAAGCCGCGGCTGCTGGGCCACTGGGGCACCTCGCCGGGGCTGAACTTCATCTACGCGCACATGAACCGGGCGATCGCGCAGCGCGACCTGGAGGCCCTCTACATCACCGGTCCCGGCCACGGCGGGCCGGCGCTGGTGGCGAACGCCTACCTGGAGGGGACCTACTCCGAGGTCTACCCCGAGATCGGCCGCGACGCCGAGGGCCTGCGCCGGCTCTTCCGCCAGTTCTCGTTCCCCGGGGGCATCCCGAGCCACGTCGCGCCCGAGACCCCCGGCTCGATCCACGAGGGTGGCGAGCTCGGCTACGCGCTGGCCCACGCCTACGGAGCGGCCTTCGACAACCCCGGTCTGGTCGTGTGCTGCGTCGTCGGCGACGGCGAGGCCGAGACCGGACCGCTCGCCGCCAGCTGGCACTCGAACAAGTTCCTCGATCCGGTGGGTGACGGCGCGGTGCTGCCGATCCTCCACCTCAACGGCTACAAGATCGCCGGGCCGACCTTCCTCGCGCGGATCCCCCGCGAGGAGCTCGAGAGCCTGATGCGCGGCTACGGCCATCGCCCCCTCTTCGTCGAGGGCTCCGATCCCGGGCTGATGCACCGGGCCATGGCGGCGGCGCTGGACGAGGCGCTCGACGACATCGCCCGCTTCCAGGCGGCCGCGCGCGGCGGTGGATCGCGGACGCGCCCCCTCTGGCCGATGATCGTGCTGCGCTCGCCCAAGGGGTGGACCGGCCCGGCCTCGGTGGACGGCAAGCCCACCGAGGGCACCTGGCGCTCGCACCAGGTGCCGCTCGCGGGCCTCGCCGAGCGGCCCGAGCACCTCGCCCAGCTCGAGGCGTGGCTGCGCTCCTACCGGCCCGAGGAGCTCTTCGACGGCGACGGCGCCCTCGTCCCCGAGCTGGCGGCCCTGCCGCCGCGCGGCGAGCGGCGCATGAGCGCGAGCCCCCACGCCAACGGCGGCACGCTGATGAGGCCCCTGACGCTCCCCGACTTCCGCGACCACGCGGTCGACGTGCCCTCGCCGGGTGCCGTGGACGCCGAGGCCACCCGCGTGCTCGGCGAGCTCCTGGCCGATGCGCTGCGGGCGAACGCCGCCTTCCGCAACTTCCGCATCTTCGGCCCCGACGAGACGGCCTCGAACCGGCTCGGGGCGGTCTTCGACGTCACCGACCGCGCCTGGGAGGCCGAGCGCCTGGACACCGACGAGCACCTGTCCACCGACGGGCGGGTCATGGAGGTGCTCAGCGAGCACCTCTGCCAGGGGTGGCTCGAGGGCTACCTGCTGACCGGCCGCCACGGCCTGTTCAGCTGCTACGAGGCCTTCATCCACATCATCGACGCGATGCTCAACCAGCACGCCAAGTGGCTGAAGGTCTCGCGCGAGATCCCCTGGCGCCGGCCGATCGCCGTCGCTGAACTACCTGCTCACGTCCCACGTCTGGCGCCAGGACCACAACGGCTTCTCGCACCAGGACCCGGGGTTCATCGACCACGTCGTCAACAAGAAGGCCGAGATCGTCCGCGTCTACCTGCCGCCCGACGCCAACTGCCTGCTGTCGGTGGCCGACCACTGCCTGCGCAGCCGCGACTACGTCAACGTGATCGTGGCGGGCAAGCAGCCGACCCCGCAGTGGCTCGGCATGCAGGAGGCCGTCGAGCACTGCACGCGGGGCATCGGCATCTGGGAGTGGGCCAGCAGCGACACGGGCACGACCCCCGACGTCGTCCTGGCCTGCGCAGGCGACGTGCCGACGCTCGAGGCCCTCGCCGCGGCCGATCTCCTGCGGCGCCACCTGCCCGAGCTGCGGGTGCGGCTGGTGAACGTCGTGGACCTGATGCGCCTCCAGCCCCGGGCGGAGCATCCGCACGGGCTGAGCGACCGCGACTTCGACGCGCTCTTCACCACCAACCGGCCCGTGATCTTCGCCTTCCACGGCTATCCGTTCCTGATCCACCGCCTCACCTACCGCCGCAACGGCCACGACAACATCCACGTGCGCGGGTACAAGGAGGAGGGCACGACCACGACGCCCTTCGACATGCTCATGCTCAACGACCTCGACCGGTACCACCTGGTGATGGACGTGATCGACCGGGTGCCGGGTCTCGCCGAGCGGGAGGCGACCCTGCGTCAGCACATGGTCGATGAGCGCCTGCGGCTGCGCGCCCACACCCGCGAGACGGGGGAGGACCACCCGGTCGTCGCCGACTGGCGCTGGGGGCGGGACAGCTGAGGGCCGAGCACGGGGGCCCGGCGCCCGCGCCGCCCGGCCTCAGCTCTGCCGACGCCGCCGCCCGGCTGGCCTCGAGGCCAGCCGGGCGGCGCGCGCGCGGCAGCCGGTCGTACGCGGAGATCGTCGCCGCGAACACGCTGACGCTGTTCAACCTCGTGCTCGGCGCCCTGCTGGCGCTGACGCTCGCGCTGGGCGACCCCAAGGACGCCCTTTTCGGCGGCGTGATCGTCGCGAACACCCTCATCGGGATCGTCCAGGAGGTGAGGGCCAAGCGGGTGCTCGACCGCCTCGCCCTGCTCGTGGCGCCGCACGCCCGGGTCTGGCGCGACGGGGGGATGGTCGACCTCGCCGTCGAGGCCGTCGTGCCCGGCGACGCGATCCGGGTGCAGCCCGGAGACCAGGTCGTGGCCGACGGCCGGGTCATCACCTCCCGCGGGCTCTCGCTCGACGAATCGATCCTCACCGGGGAGAGCGAGCCGGTGGGTCGGGAGGCCGGCGCGCAGGTGCTCTCGGGCGCCTACTGCGTGGCCGGATCCGGCGACTACCTGGTCGAGGCCGTCGGTGCGGAGAGCTTCGCCGAGCGCCTGGCGGTCGAGGCGCGCGCGGCCGGGTCGCCGCTCAGCCCGCTGCAGGCCGACATCAACCGCATCCTGCGGATCACGGTCGCCGGGATGGTGCCCCTCGCCGCGTTGCTCGTCGTCTCACTCATGGTGCGCGGCGCGGGCGTCGAGGAGAGCGCCGCCACCGTGGTCGCCGGTCTGGTGCCGCTCGTCCCCGAGGGGCTCGTGCTGCTCACGAGCCTCACCTTCGCGGTGGCGGCGGTGCGGCTCGCGCGCATCGGCACCCTCGCGCAGCGGCTGAACGCGGTCGAGAGCCTCGCCTCGGTGGACACGCTCTGCCTCGACAAGACCGGCACGCTCACCGAGAACCGCATCCGCGTGAGCGGCCTCGAGCCGGTCGACGGGCGCGACGAGGACGCCCTGAGCGCCGATCTGGGCGCGCTGGCCGCGAGCGCCGGGGCGCGCAACGCGACCATGGACGCCGTGGCCGAGGCGGCGCCGGGCGCCGCGGAGGCGGTGACCCATGAGGTCCCGTTCTCGTCGGCCCGCAAGTGGAGCGGGCTGACGCTGGAGGGCCGGGGGACGCTCGTGCTGGGCGCGCCGGACGTCCTCGCCCGCTCGGGATTGCCGGTGGGGGAGGACCTGCGCGAGCGCGTCGCCCACCACGCGGCGCGGGGGCGGCGGGTGGTGCTGCTGGCGGGCGGCCCGGCTCCCCTCGCCGACGAGCGGCTGCCGGCGGGGCTGCTCCCCCTGGGCCTGGTGCTGCTCACCGAGGCGGTGCGCGAGGAGGCCGCCCCGACGATCGCCTACCTCACCCGGGAGGGGGTCGCGACCCGGGTCATCTCCGGCGACGACCCCGTGACGGTGGGCGCGGTGGCCGCCGCCGTCGGCATCCCCGGGGCGGAGTCCGTCGTCAGCGGCGCCGATCTCCCCGACGATCCGGCCGCGCTCGACGCGGTCGTCGCCGGCACGGTCGTGTACGGGCGCATCACTCCGGAGCAGAAGCGCGAGCTGGTGCGCTCGATGACCCGCGGGGGCCGCTACGTGGCGATGACCGGCGACGGCGTGAACGACGTGCTCGCCCTCAAGGAGGCCCGGCTGGGGATCGCGATGGGCAACGGCAGCCAGATGGCCAAGGGGGTGGCCGACCTGATCCTGCTCACCAACTCGTTCGCGACCGTGCCCAGGGCGGTGGAGGAGGGGCGCCGCATCATCCGCAACACCCACCGGGTGGCGAAGCTCTTCGTGGCCAAGACGGTCTACTCGGCCGTGATCCTCGCGACCCTCGGGATGGCCCCGATCGCCTACCCGTTCCTCCCCCGCCAGATCACGGTCGCCTCGACGCTGACCATCGGGATCCCGGCGTTCTTCCTGGCGCTCGCCCCCTCGGAGGGGCCGGTGCGCCGCGACCGGTTCATCCCCGGCCTGCTCGCCTTCGTCGTGCCGGCCGGCGTGGTCAGCGCGCTGACCACCATCACCACCTACCTGCTGGTCCGCGGCCCGCTGGACGCGGGCATCGACGAGGGGCGCACGGCCGCGGTGCTCGCCACCACCGGCATGGGTCTCGCGATCGTCGTCGAGGTCGAGCGCGGGCCCGAGGGGCGCCGTATCCGGCGCTGGGTGCAGGGCATGGTCGCCGGCTTCGGGGCGGTGCTCGTGCTCGGGATCCAGGTTCCCTGGCTGCGCGACTTCTTCGCCGCTGTCGAGCCGTCGCCCGCGGTCTGGGCGGTGGTGGCCGCATGCCTGGCAGCCGGGGTCGCGGCCCTGCTCGCCGTCCGTCGCATCCCGTGGCTGGCGCGCATCGAGGGCGGGCCGGCCTGACGCCGGTCCGGTCCCAGGCTCAGGCTCAGCCCGGCCGGCGGAGCACCAGCACGGGGCAGGGAGCGTCGTGGGCCAGCCGCCGGGCGAAGGACCCGTGGAGGGCGCGGCCGATCGCCCCGCGATGGGGGGCGACGATCAGCAGGTCGATGCCCGCCCCGTCGGCCCACCGGCAGATCGCCTCCGAGGGCTCCCCCTCGAGCAGCACCCCTGTCGATCCGGGGACCGCGGCGACCCTCTCGTCGAGCCAGTGTCCCTCGTCCGAGCGCACGACCTCCCGGGGTTCGAGGTAGGTGTAGGGACCGGCGTGCAGGGGGGCGGGCGGCTCCAGCACGTGCACCAGGTGGAGCCGCTCTCCGCCCAGGGTCTCGCGCAGCCGCACCCCCTCGGCGACGACGGCGCGGCCGGCGGGGCTATGGTCGATGCAGCAGCCGATCGCGCGGAAGGGGGTGGTCATCGGATCTCCTGGAGGTGTCCCGTACCCCGTCAGACTGCGCCCTCCCGCACCCGAGCGCAACGGCGGGGCGGGCACGATGGCCCGCCGCGGGTTCCCCGAGGGCGCGATCGGGGTGCGCCCCGCTGACGGACCCTGCCGCGTGGCCGAGCCTCGGGAGCGATGACCACCACCAGCGCGGGCCACGCGGCAGGGTCCCGGTGAGCGCCTCGTCCCCGGGGCGGCCCGGCCTGCGCCCGCTCGAGGTGCGGGTGCCGTCGCGCCCCCTGGCGCGGTTCGCCGAGGTGCTCGACCCCGCCGACTACGACCGCTGCCGGAGCGCCCTCGAGGACGGCGCGCGGCAGCTGCGGGGGCGCGTCGTGTGGCACGTCAACTCCACCGCGCGCGGGGGCGGAGTGGCCGAGATGCTGGGCCCGCTGGTCGCGTACGCGCGCGACGGCGGCGCCGACATGCGCTGGATGGTGGTGGCGGGGACCCCCGGGTTCTTCACCATCACCAAGCGCATCCACAACCTCCTGCACGGCGATCCGGGCGACGGGGGCGAGCTCGGCGGCGCCGAGCGGCGGATCTACGAGAGGGTGATGTGGGAGAACGCCGTCGAGCTCGCGGCGATCGTGCGGGCGGGCGACGTGGTCGTGCTCCACGATCCCCAGACGGCCGGCCTGATCCCTCCGCTGCGGAGCCTGGGCGCCCGGCTGGTGTGGCGCTGCCACATCGGCTTCGAGGACCTGCGCGACCCGCACGTGGTGCGCGGCTGGGAGTTCCTCGCGCCCTACGTGGGGGGCGCCGACGCCGCCGTGTTCTCGCGGGCGGCCTACGTGCCGGCCTGCTGTGCGGGGATCCCGGTCCACATCATCGCCCCCTCGATCGACCCGTTCTCCCCGAAGAACCAGGATCTGTCCCCCGGCGTCGTCCGCGCGATCCTCTCCCGCGTGGGCCTGATCGGCGACGGCTCCGCACAGGAGGCGCCGGTCTACACCCGCGAGGACGGGGCCCCGGGGCGCGTCGACCGCGGCGCCGACATCCTCCACGTCGGTCGCGCCCCGAGCTGGGACACCCCGCTGGTGGTCCAGGTGTCGCGATGGGACCGGCTCAAGGACCACCTCGGGGTGATGGCCGGGTTCGCGCGACTCGGGCCCGCGAGCGGCGCCCGCCTGGTGCTCGCCGGGCCGGCGGTGACCGGCGTCGCCGACGATCCCGACGGGCCCGCGGTCCTCGGTGAGCTCACGCGGGCCTGGCGCGCGCTGCCGCACGAGATCCGCCACCAGGTGCAGCTGGTCTCGCTGCCGGTGGTCGACCCCCAGGAGAACGCGGCCATGGTCAACGCCCTCCAGCGCCATGCCACGGTCGTCGTGCAGAAGAGCCTGCGGGAGGGCTTCGGCCTGACCGTCGCCGAGGCGATGTGGAAGGCGCGCCCGGTGCTCGCGAGCGCCGTCGGCGGCATCGTCGACCAGATCGACGACGGCCGCGACGGCGTCCTGCTCGACGATCCCGCCGACCCGGACGCCTTCGCCGCCGCGCTGCGGCGCCTGCTCGACGCCCCCGAGCTCGCCGCCGGCCTCGGAGCGGCCGCGCGGGAACGGGTGCGGGCCCACATGCTGATCATCCGCCAGCTCACCGAGGACGCCCGCCTGCTCGAGTCCCTCGGGTAAACCCCGGCCGCCGCTGCGGAGAATCTCGCCGGGCGCCGAGGCGCCCACGGATGCCGCGGCCTCCCCGGCCTGCGACAGTGGCCGGCGAGAGGATCCCCCGAGAGCGTCCGGAGGCCGCAGCGTGAAGGTCAGCGACATCATGAGCTGCCGTCCGATCGTGGTGGGCGAGCGCGCGGCCGACGTCCGCCGGCTGATGGAGGTGGGCCACGTCAGCCACCTGCCCGTCGTCGAAGGGCGGGCGCCTGGTGGGCATCTGGATCGCGACCGGCGACGGCCCGCTCGTCATGCTCGGTCCGGATCAGGTCCACCAGACCGAGGCCGGCGCGGACGCCGCGCAGGCGCTCGACGCGCTGATCGCGGGGGCGGAGGCGGTGCTCGCGTGGGACGGCGGCGTCCCGGCCGGGGTGCTGACCCGGGCCGATCTGCGAGCGTTGGTGCGACGCGCGCTCGCGCAGGGCATCGGGCGGCGTCATCCGCGGCCCACCGTCGTCCGCCTGGCAGGCCCCGCCGGCTGCGGCAAGACCACCCTCCTGATGCGCACCCTCGGCCTGCTCGACCGGGTCGATGCCGCGCTCGTCCAGGGCAACGCGGAGGCCGCGGGCGAGGTCGCGGCGCTCGCCGGGGGCCGGGGTCTCGACGCCCCCGAGGTCGATCGGCGGATCGGCCTGCGGAAGGCGATCGACAAGCTCGCCGACGCGCAGCTGATCCTGGTCGAGGACCGCGACGGCCCGCACGACGCGATGGGCGACGTCGGGGAGGACGTGCGCGTGGCCGTCGTGGCGGCGATCGACCTTCCCGGTCTCGCCGCGGATCGCCTGGAGGGCGTGGGGGCACTGGTGGCCACGCGTGCCGACGAGGCCTCCGAGATGGACACCGAGCACGCGCTGAGGAGCCTGCGCGCCGGCTGCCCGGGCCTCCACACCTTCGCCGTGGCGGCGGCACACGACGACCGCGGCCTCGAGGCGTGGTCCCGCTGGCTGGAGGGCCGGGCGTTCCAGGGGCGCGGGTGAGCGCGCGCCATCTCGCGGTCGGACAGCTGGCCGCCATCCTGGCGGGCGGGGCGCTGCACCGGGCCGGGCAGGCCGAGGCGGGGCGGGCCGTGTGGGCCGTCTCGGCGGCCATCGTCCTGCTGCCGCTCGCGTGGTCGGTGGTGCGCACCCTCGCGCGCCGCCGGCTGGGGGTGGACCTGATCGCGCTGCTGGCGATCGCCGCCGCGCTGTCGCTGGGCGAGTACCTGGCGGGCGCGATCGTCGCCCTGATGCTGTCCGGCGGGTCGGCGCTGGAGGAGGTCGCCGCGCGCCGGGCGCGCCGCGAGCTGTCGGCGCTCATCGCGCGCGCGCCGGCCTTCGCCCAGCGCCGACGGGGCGATCCGATCGAGCGCGTCCCGGTGGAGGAGGTGCTCCCGGGCGACGTGGTCGTCGTGCGGGCAGGCGAGGTCGTCCCGGTGGACGGCACCGTGGAGGGCGACGAGGCGGTCGTCGACGAGTCGGCGCTCACCGGCGAGCCCCTGCCGGTGCTCCACGCCACCGGCTCGCCGGTGCGCAGCGGCACCGCGAACGCGGGGTCGGCCTTCGACCTGCGCGCCACCCGGCCCGCGTCCGAGAGCGCCTACGCGGCGCTCGTGCGGCTCGTCCGGCAGGCCGAGTCGCAGCAGGCGCCCTTCGTGCGCATGGCGGACCGCTACGCGGCCGTCTTCCTGCCCGTCACCGTCGTCTCTCGCCGCCGGTGCCTGGGCGGTGAGCGGCGATCCGGTGCGCGCGCTCGCGGTGCTCGTCGTCGCGACCCCCTGCCCGCTGATCCTCGCCGCCCCGGTCGCGCTGGTCTCGGGGCTCTCGCGCGCGGCGCGGCGCGGGATCATCGCCAAGGGCTCGGGGGCCATCGAGCAACTGGGCCGCGCGCGCACGGTGCTGCTCGACAAGACCGGCACCCTCACGACCGGCGCGCCCGCCATCGACGGGCGTCACGGCCGTCGGCGCGATCTCCTCCGACGAGCTGCTGCGCCTGGTCGCCTCGGTGGAGCAGATGTCGGCCAACGTGGTGGGCCGGCGCGATCGTCGAGGCGGCGCAAGGCGCGCGACCTCGTGCTGTCGGCGCCGGAGGGCGTGGTCGAGGGCGCCGGGATGGGCGTCGAGGGGCGTGTCGACGGCCGGCGCGTGACGGCCGGGAGCGCGCGCTGGCTCCATCAGCGCGGCTGCTCCGACGGCGCGGCCGCCGCGGCGCCTCCCGACGGCCCACCGCAGCCGGGTGCTGGTGGGCGTCGACGGGCAGCCTCGCGGGCATCCTCAGCCTGGCCGACTCGGTGCGCCCGGGCGCGGCCGAGGCGATCGCCGGCCTGCGCGCGGCCGGGGTGGCGAACGTCGCCATCCTCAGCGGCGACGCCGCCGACGCGGTCGAGGAGGTCGGGCGCCGCCTCGGGGTGGACGCCGCCTACGGCGACCTCGACCCCCGAGGGCAAGGTGGACATCGTGCGCGCGATGCAGGACGGCGCCGGCCACCCGTCCGGTGGTGATGGTGGGCGACGGCATCAACGACGCGCCGGCGCTCGCCGCCGCGGACGTCGGCATCGCGATGGCGTTCGGCGGGGCGACGGTCTCGTCGGAGGCCGCCGACGTCGTGATCCCCCTCGACCGCGTCGAGCGGGTCGCCGACGCCATCTCCATCGGGCGCCGCTCGCTGCGCATCGCGCGCCAGAGCGTGATCGCGGGGATGTCGCTGAGCATCGTGGCGATGGTGGTCGCCGCCCTCGGCTACATCCCGCCGGTCGCGGGAGCCCTGCTGCAGGAGGTGATCGACGTCGCCGTGATCCTGAACGCCCTGCGGGCGCTCGGGGGCCGGGCGCGCCGGATTCAGGCTCAGTCCCAGGTCCCCGGGGCGACCAGCTCGTCGGCGGTGAAGTCGGCAGTTCGTCGATGCCGGCCAGCAGGTGCCGCTCCCACAGCTCGCGAAGGCGCCCGAGCACGGGCGAGTCGGCGGGGATCCGCGTCTCCTCGACCTCAGCGAGTCGTTGCGGTAGACGCCGATGTCGTAGGGCGGCCCGACCGAGAGGTTCGCCGGGCGGTGCTCATCATCGAGCCGAGGGCGATCTTGGTGGCGGTGGCCAGGTCCGCGTTCGCCGTGACCGCCAGCTCGAGCATGAACTTGCCGTACTTGCTCTCGCCGATCTGCAGGAAGGGCCGGTCGTCGGACGCCCGGATGTAGTTGCCCTCGGGGTAGACGAGCAGGATGTCGGCGCGGCGAGCCCGCGATCTGCCCGCCGAGGATGAAGGTCGCCTTGCCGTGCGACGCCCGAGGCCGCCAGCGCCTCGCGGTGGCGCATGTTGACCTCGCGGCTGAGGCGGCCCACATAGAGCGCGGCCTCGAAGAGCCGGTTCACCGTCGCGAGGCTCTCGCCCTGGCCCGGCTCGCTCAGGTCGAGGCGGATGCGGTCGAGCACCTCCTGGGTCGTCGCCAGGTTGCCGGCCGACTCGAGCACGAAGACGCGGTCGGGAGCCGGCCGCAGCACGTGCAGCTTGCGGTAGGTGCTGACGTTGTCGACGCCCGCGTTGGTGCGGGTGTCGGCCAGGAAGACGCAGGCCCTCGTCCAGGCGGAGGGCGAGGCAGTAGGTCACGTCTCCTCCTCGCGCTCCAGCTCGGCCGCCGCATCCTCGGTGACCAGCCAGATCAGCCGGCCCGCCGGCCTCAGGCGGCCCGCCGGGATCGTGGTGTCGCCGGCGATCGCCCGCCGCACCATCGGCGCCTTCTGGACGCCGGAGACCACCATCAGCACCTGGCGGGCGGCGTTGATCACGGGCAGGGTCATCGAGACGCGCCACGGCTGGGGCATCTCGGGGCGGTGCACCGGCACCATCATGCGCTCCGACTCGTCGACCTCGGGGGCGCCGGGGAAGAGCGAGGCCGTGTGGCCGTCGGGGCCCATCCCGAGCACCACCAGGTCGAACACCGGCCACGGCGACCCGGCGACCGAGGCCCGCAGGTCCTCCTCGGCCCGGCGCGCGCCCTCCTCGGGCGGCAGCTCGCCGAGGACGCGGTGCACCTGGGAGGGGCGCAGGGGGATGCGGTCGAGCAGCGCCTCGCGGGCCATCCCGTAGTTCGAGCCCTCGGCGTCGGGCGGCACGCAGCGCTCGTCGCCGAAGAAGAACTGCACCCGGCCCCACGGCGGGCAGCGGCCGGCCAGCTGCTGGTACGCCGCGCGCGGCGTGGCCCCGCCTGCGAGGGCGATCGTCGCCGTGCCGCCCGCCGGCGCGTCGAGGGCCACGCGCTCCATGCGCGCCGCCGCCTCGTCGGCGAGGGCGGACAGGTCGGCCACGACGACGATCTCGGTCGCGTCGGTCATCGTTGCGCCACCTCCGCGGCGAAGGGGAGTGCTCTCTCGAATGCGTGGTCCCGGCGCTGGAGCTCGAGCTCTCCGGCCAGCAGCCGCCCGCGGTCGAAGGCCGGCAGGGCGAGTGCCCGGTCGCGGCCGTCGTGCCCGGGCTGGGTGACGCAGACCGTCGCGGCCTGCCGGTCGGCCATCCGGTCGATGGCGACATGACGGCCGCGGCCCGGCAGGTCGATCTCGACGCCCAGTACGGCCATCTCGCCCGGGCGTCCGCGCAGCGACACCTCGAGCCGCTCGCCGGCGAGGTCGTGCAGCCAGCCGGCCAGCAGCAGCGCCTCGGCCGTGGGGCCGGCGGCGGGGTGGGTGATGACCGCCCGCACGGGCCCCGCCCCGGCCGAGGCGATCTCGGCGGCGTCGATCATCTGGGCGATCAGCTGGCGCCAGGGCGTGATCGCCGCCCAGGCGAGGTCGGTGGCGGCCGCCGGGCGCGCCCGGGACCCAGGCCGCCAGGCGCCTCACGGCGTCGGCCCCGCCGGGGTGCGAGCCCGCTCTCGGTGACGATGCGGTCGGCGAGCGGGGCGAGGCGCGCGAGCGGGCCCCCGGGTGCGTCGTCGGGGGCGCCCGGCCACCAGAGCACCGTGGGCAGGTCGGCGCGCAGCAGTGGCTGCATCGCGCTGGCGTCGCCGGCCCGCCGGTCGCCGTGCAGCGAGAGCACCACGAGCTCGACGCCCACGCTCACCTGCCGCCGCTCAGGCGGCAGCTGGTGCTGACCGTCGCGTCGATGCCCTCGCCCGCCTCCGTGCTCCACGACGAGGACGGCGCGCGAGGGCTGGTGGCCGGCCAGCCCCTCGCACCACCGAGCGCATCTCGGCGACCTCGGCCTCCGTCGGGACGTGGGCGACCAGGTTGAGGATGCCGGCGAGCGTCGAGGGGCGCGCCGCCGTCCGGCGGGCGGCGCTGCTCGGCGAGGCGGTCGAGGACCTCGGCGATGCTCACGTCGACGCCGTCCCACGCCGCGACGGGGGGATCGGCCGTGGTCCTCACAGGCGCCGCCATTCGCGGCCGTCGCGCGCCAGCAGCGCGTCGGCCGCCTCGGGCCCCCACGATCCGGCCTCGTAGTTCGGGTAGGGCCCGGGCTCGGCCGACCAGGCGTCGATCAGGCCCTGCATGATCTCCCAGGCCCGCTCCACCTCGTCCCAGCGGGCGAACAGCGTCGAGTCGCCCAGCAGCGCGTCCAGCAGGAGCCGCTCGTAGGCCTCGGGCGAGCTGCGCAGGAACGAGTTGCCGTAGGTGAAGTCCATGCTCACCGAGCGCAGGTCGATCTGCGGCCCGGGCACCTTGGCCAGGAAGCGCAGCGAGGCGCCCTCGTCGGGCTGGATGCGCAGGATCAGGAGGTTGGGCGCGCCGCTCTCCACGGCCGAGCTCGCGAACGGCAGGTGGGGCGCCTGCTTGAACTGGATCGCCACCTCGGTCGCGCGGCGCGGCAGGCGCTTGCCGGTGCGCAGGTAGAACGGCGTCCCCGACCAGCGCCAGTTGTCGATCATCACGCGCATCGCGACGAAGGTGTCGGTGTTCGACTCGGGGTCGACCCCCTTCTCCTCACGGTAGCCCGGGCACGCGCTCCCCGGCGATCCAGCCGGGCGCGTACTGGCCGCGCACCGCGTCGCGCGGCCACCGATGCCGGCGTCGAAGGGCGCGATCGCCCGCAGCACCTTCACCTTCTCGTCGCGCACGTCGCGGCTCTCGAACCGCGCCGGCGGCTCCATCGCGACGATCGAGAGCACCTGCAGCATGTGGTTCTGGACGATGTCGAGCAGGGCGCCGCTGGTGTCGTAGTAGCCGCCGCGCGGTGCCCACGCCGAGCTCCTCGGCGACCGTGATCTGGACGTGGTCGACGTAGCGGCGGTTCCAGATCGGCTCGAAGATCGCGTTGCCGAACCGCAGCACCAGCAGGTTCTGGACCGTCTCCTTCCCCAGGTAGTGGTCGATCCGGTAGACCTGCCGCTCGCGGAAGACCGCGCCGAGGCGGCTGTTGAGCGCGCCGCGACGACTCGAGGTCGTGCCCGAAGGGCTTCTCCACCACCAGGCGCGCGAAGCGCGTGGTGCCGTCGCCCTCGTCGGCGAGGCCCGACCGCGCCGAGGCTCTCGGCGATCACCGGGAAGAACTCCGGCGCGGTGGCGAGGTAGAAGAGCCGGTTGCCGCGCGTGCCGCGCTGGCGCGTCCTCCTCCTCGATCATGGCCCGCAGCCGCTCGAAGCCGCCCGCGGTCGTCGAAGGGGGCCGACAGGTAGCGCAGACGGCGCGCGAAGCCCTCCCAGACGTCCTCGTCGATCGGGAAGCGGCCGTGCGCCTCGACGCCCTCGCGCATGTGGGCGCGGAAGTCGTCGTCGGGGATGTCCCGCCGCGCGACGCCGATGATCGCCGTCTCGGGGGGCAGGAGCTGCTGGGTGGCGAGGCTGTAGAGGCCCGGCACCAGCTTGCGCTGGGTCAGGTCGCCCGTCGCCCCGAAGATCACGATCACCGCGGGCGGCGCCGTGCGCGTCAGGCGCACGTCGGCCTCGGCGGGGGCCGCGGCGGGGCCGGAGCGGGTCGTCGAGGTCGGTGCGCCGGTCACGGACAGGGTATTCTCACCGTCATGTCGAGGTTGAGGGTTACGCCCTTTCTCCCTGCACCAGGGCACGGGCGGCCGCGGCGACGGCCTCGGACGTGATCCCGACCTCCGCCATCGCCTCGGCGGCCGGCGCCGAGAGGCCGAAGCGGTCCACCGCGACGATCGCGCCGTCCAGGCCGGTCCACTCCGCCCAGCCGAAGGGGCTCGCGGCCTCCACGGCGACCCGCGCCCGCAGTCGCCGGCGGGAGCACCTCGTCGCGGTACGCGGCGTCCTGCGCGCGGAAGAGCTCGAAGGACGGCATGCTCACGACGCGGGCCGCGATGCCCTCCGCGGCGAGGATCTCGCGCGCCGCGCAGCGCGGTGCCCACCTCCGAGCCGGTCGCGATCAGGGCGCAGTCGTCGCCGTCGGCGCGAGCACGTAGGCGCCGCGCTCGACGCGCGGGGCGTCCCTCCAGCGTCGTCGAGGCCCTGGCGGCTGAGGACCAGCGCCGTCGGGCCGTCGGTGCGGGCGATCGCGACGCGCCAGGCCTCGGCGGCCTCGGTCGCGTCGGCCGGCCGGAGCGCCACCAGGCCCGGGATCGCCCGCAGGGCGGCCAGGTGCTCGATCGGCTGATGGGTCGGGCCGTCCTCGCCCGAGCGCGATCGAGTCGTGGGTGAAGACGAAGATCGAGGGCAGGTGCATCAGCGCGGCCAGGCGGATCGTGTTCTTCATGTAGTCCGAGAAGGTGAAGAAGGTCGAGCAGACCGGCCGCAGGCCCCCGTGGGCGGCGATCGCGTTGGTGATCGCGCCCATCGCGTGCTCGCGGACCCCGTAGTAGAGGTTGCGGCCCGGCGAAGTCGCCGGGCGCGACCACGCCCATGCCCTTGAGGTCGGTGCTGGTCGAGCTCGAGAGGTCGGCGGCGCCCTGGACGAGCTCGGGGACGGCCGCGGCGAAGGCGTTCATGGCCCTGCCCGCCGGACGCCCGCGTCGCGATCGACTCGCCCGCCGTGAAGGCCGGGGCGGCCGACTCCCAGCCCTCGGGCAGCGCGCCCGCGCTGACGCGGGCGAACTCGGCGGCCTCGGCGGGGAACGCCGCGGCGTAGGCGGCGAGCCGCTCGTCCCACGCGGCTCTGAGCCGCCCTGCCGCGCGCGACGAGCTCGACCGGCCCAGCGCCGCGACGTCGTCGGGGACCAGGAACTGCGCGTCCTCGGGCCAGCCGTAGGCGCGCTTGGTGGCGGCGACCTCGTCGGGGCCGAGCGGAGAGCCGTGCGCGCTCGAGGTGTCCTGCTTGTCGGGCGATCCGTAGCCGATGTGGGTGCGGCAGGCGATCAGGGTGGGGCGGCCGTCGGGCTCGCTCGCGCTCGGCCATCGCCGCGTCGATCGCGTCGGCGTCGTTGCCGTCCTCCACCCGGATCACCCGCCAGCCGTAGGCCGCGAAGCGGGCGGGGACGTCCTCGCCGAAGGAGAGGCTGGTCGGGCCGTCGAGGCTGATGTGGTTGTCGTCCCAGATCCCGATCAGCTTCTCGAGGCCGAGGAAGCCGGCGATCGAGGCCGCCTCGTGGGAGATGCCCTCCATCAGGTCGCCGTCCGAGCAGATGAACCAGGTCCGGTGGTCGACGATCTCGTGGCCGGGGCGGTTGAAGCGCGCGGCCAGCATCGCCTCGGCCAGCGCGAACCCGACCGCGTTGGCGAAGCCCTGGCCGAGCGGGCCGGTCGTGATCTCGACGCCCGGGGTGTCGCCGCGCTCGGGGTGGCCCGGGCGTCTCGGAGCCCAGCTGGCGGAAGCGCCTTCAGCTGCTCGATCGGCAGGTCGTAGCCGCTCAGGTGCAGCAGCGCGTAGAGGAGCATCGACGCGTGCCCGGCCGACAGCACGAAGCGGTCGCGGTCGGGCCACTCCGGGTCGGAGGGGGAGTGCGTGCAGGTGGCGCGAGAAGAGCGTCCAGCCGACGGGCGCGAGGCCCATCGGGGCGCCCGGGTGGCCGCTGTTGGCGGCCTGCACGCCGTCGATGGCGAGGGTGCGGACCGTCGTGATGGCCAGCTCCGGGGAGGCGAGCGTTGTCGACACGGATGCTCCTTAGTAGCTGACGTCGTGCGGATAGCTCTCGCGCAGGCCGCCGGGGGTGATCCTCACGAAGCGGGCGTTGCGGTGGAACTCGGGGATCGTACGGGCGTCGGAGTAGCTCATGCCGGACCGGAGCCCGCCGACCAGGCCGTGCAGGACCACCGCCGCGTCGTCGCGCAGCGGCACGACCGCCTCGACGCCCTCGGCGACGACGGGCGTGAACTCGGTGCCGTCCTCGCCCTCGGCCGCCGCGGCGCGCGGCCGCGGCCGCGCTCGAGGCCATGCCGCGGAAGACCTTCACGCGGGTGCCGTTGCGCGATGACCACGACGCCCGGGCTCTCGGGGGTGCCGGCCAGCAGGTTGCCGATCATCACGGTCTCGGCGCCCGGCGGCGATCGCCTTGGCGACGTCGCCGCCCACGCGGATGCCGCCGTCGGCGATCACCGGGCACGCCGAGGAGGCGCGCAGGCCTCGGCGCACTCCATCACCGCGGTGAGCTGGGGCACGCCGACGCCGGCGACGACGCGCGTCGTGCAGACCGAGCCCGGGCCCACGCCCACCTTGACGCCGTTCGCGCCCGGCCTCGGCGAGCTCGCGGGCGCCCTCGGCGGTGGCGACGTTGCCGGCGATGATGTCCGTGCCGTCGCCGAGCGCCTCGCGCACCTCGCCGACCGCGCGCACCGAGTGCTCGGCGTGGCCGTGGGCGATGTCGAGCACCACCACGTCCGCCCCGGCCTCCTGCAGGGCCCGCGCCCGCTCGATGAAGTCGCCGCGCACGCCGATCGCCGCGCCCACGGCGAGGCGGCCGCGCTCGTCCTTGGTCGCCTCCGGGCGCTCGGCGCGCTGCAGCAGGTCGCGCAGGGTGATCAGGCCGACGAGCCGGTCGTCGCCGTCGACCAGCGGGCAGCTTCTCCACCCGGCCGTCGCGCAGCAGGCGGGCGGCCTCCTCGCTGGTCGTGTCGGGGCCGCCGGTCACCAGGCGCTCGCGGGGGGTCATCAGGTCGCGCACCGGCGTCGAGCGGGTCGGTCTGCAGCATCACGTCGCGGCGGGTGAGGATGCCCGCCAGGCGCCCGTCGGGGTCGACCACCACCAGGCTGGTCACGCCCCGGCGCTCCATCTCGGCCAGCGCGTCGGCGAGCGCGCGCGCCGGGGCCGATGGTGTGGGGGTCGGCGATCACCAGCGCCTCGGCGCGCTTCACGCGGGCCACCTCGGCCACCTGCTGCTCGACCGTCAGGAAGCGGTGGACGATGCCGATGCCGCCGGCGCGCGCCATCGCGATCGCCATGGGGGCCTCGGTGACGGTGTCCATGTTCGCCGAGACGATCGGCACGGCCAGCCGCAGGCGGCGTCGTGAGCCGGGTCGAGACGTCCACGTCGGACCGCGATCCGATGCCGCTGCGACGCGGCGAGAGCAGGACGTCGTCGTACGACAGGGCGAGCGGGATGCCGGCCGAGTTCACCCGGCGAGGATAGCCCACCACCGGCCCCGCGCCGACGCCGCGCGGGCGGTGAAGTACCATCGCCCGATGGCGCCCCGTCTGTCCGTCGTGCTCGCCGTCGGCGCCGTCGCGTGCGCCTCGCTCGCCGGATGCCGCGACTCCGAGCCCGTCGCGGCGCCCGCGACACCGCTCCGGCTACATCGCGGCGGTCGAGGGGCTGCTCGATCCGCCCGGCGCGGCTCGCGTCGATCATCTCGCGAGGCGACCGACGACGAGCCGGGCCCCCGGCGCGCCGCGACCCGGCTGCGCGACCTGGTCGCCCGGGCGCGCGAGCGCCTGGCCGAGTTCCGCGCCCTGCGCCTCGACGACCCGGCGCTGCGGCGCCAGCGCGACCGCCTCGCCGGTGCCTACGCGCGCCTGATCCCGCGCATGCAGACCGCCGCCGACGCCCTCGGCTCCGGCGACCGGGCGCCGGTCTGCCGACGGCCGTCGGGCCCTTCCTCGACTCCCTGCGAGACGCTGCCATCCGCCGCCGCCTCCTGACCCTCGCGCTCGCCGCGACGGCCGCGCTCGCCGCGACGGCCGCCGGCTGCGGCGGCGGCTCCCTCGACGCCTCCACGGCGCCGCTGCCCGAGGGCGCGCAGGTCTCGCCGCAGCGCTACCTCGCCGACACCTCCGCCGCCGCCGGCGGCGGTGAGCGACTTCTCCGCGATCCTCGCCGAGATCGCCCCCGTCGCGCGCAGGCCCGCGCTGCGTCGCCGCCGCGCCCCGGCTGGACGACGCCCTCGACCGCGCCGCGGCCATCGCCGGGCGCATCGGGGCGCAGCGCCTCGAGGACCGGCGTCTCGAGGCCCAGCGCGAGCGGGCGACCGCCGCCCTCGAGGAGGTGGTCGTCGCCATGAGCCTGGTGTCCGACGCCGCCGCCGCGGGCGACCGGCGACGATGGCGGCGGCGGCCGGCCGCTACGCCATCGAGCGTCGGCGACCTCAGGAGCCTCACCGCCGCGCCCTAGACCTCGCCGTGGGGGCCATCATGCTCCCGCGCCGTGCTGCCGATGCCATCTGTGCGTGCCGGGGGATCGTCCTCCGTCGCCGCCGAGGAGGTCGACGCCAAGGATGGTGCCGGTGCCCAACGCTCCCGTCCGGGTGCTCATCGCGAGTCGCAGCCCCGCCTGGTCGGCGGGCATCGCCGCGTTCCTGCCGGACCCCGCGCTCGACGTTGACCTGGCCGGCACGGTGGAGGAGGCCCTCGCCGGGCTCGCGACGGCCGATCACGACCTGGTCGTCATCGACCGCGCGCTGGCGCGGGCACTGCTGGCCGGGGTCACGGCGGGGCTCTCGCCGGTCCGCGCGCGTGAGGGCGCGCTGGAGGCGCTCGCCGACGCGCTGCGCGGCGACGAGGGCGAGGACGCCGAGAGCCTGAGGCCGTTCGTCGAGAGCGCCCGGCGCCGCGACGCCGCCGACGCGCTCGCTCACCGAGCAGGAGCGCGTCGTGCTCCGGCTCATGCGCCAGCACCTCACCTACAAGGAGATCGCCCAGGGACCTCGGCGTCTCCTGGCACACGGTGCGCACCCACGCGCAGTCGATCCTGCGCAAGCGCGGCGTCCACTCCCGCCGCGACCTCGAGCGGGCCGAGCCGCTCCCCGGCGACGCCGGGGCGCCCGCCAGGTGGTCCGCGGATGATCCGCCGCCGCCTGGCGCCCCCGGCGGGCCTCGCCCTGCTCCTGGCGGGCGGGGCGCTGCTGGTGCGGGTCGTGCTGATGACCCTCACCGACGAGGGCGGGCGGCTACGGCTGGCTGGTCACGGCCGCCGCCTGCGTGCTCGGCGGGATCGCCCTCGTGGTGGTCGCGCTCCCCAAGATCGCCTCCCCGCCGGAGGGCGGGGCGGCGGACAAGCCCGCACCCGGGCTGCCGCGCGGGTGATGGGACCCGCGGACGATGGGGCCGTCGGGAGGCCGGCCCCATCGTCTCGCGGGAGGAACCGGTGGTCCCCGCGGGCCGCCCTCAGAGGTCCCGGGCGAGCCCCCGGATGACGGCCTCGGCCTCGGCCACGACCTCGTCGACGATCTCCCGGGCCGACTGCCCCGACCCGGAGAGCCCCGCGGCCTGACCGGCCCACAGCGCGATCATCTCGGGGTCGTCGGCCGCCGCCGCCGCCGCCCGGAGCCTCGGCGGTCGCGCCCGCCTGCCGCGGGTATCCCAGCGCGGGCGGGCCCGGCGGCCTCCAGGGTCTCGATCAGGCGGTTGCGGATGCCGCGGGCCGGCCGCCCCGAGACGGCCCGCGTGACCACCGTGTCGGTGTCGCGCGCGTCGCGCACCCTGCGGCGGTAGCCCTCGGGGGCACCGCTCTCGGTGGCCACCAGGAAACGCGTGCCCATCTGCACGCCGTCGGCGCCGAGCGCGAGGGCCGCCGCGAGACCGCGCCCGTTCATCACCGCTCCCGCGGCGACGACGGGCACTGCGACCGCGGCCACGACCTGCGGCACCAGCGCGAACGTGCCGACCAGGGGCACGATGCCGTCGTCCGGGACGTGGAAGGTCGACCGGTGGCCCCCGGCCTCGGAGCCCTGGGCGACGATCACGTCCGCCCCCGAGGCCACGGCGCGCACGGCGTCCTCCACCGACGAGGCCATCGCCAGCAGGGGCGCTCCCGCGTCGTGCGCCAGGTCGCGCGACGACCGAGGGATCGCCCAGGCCGACGCTCACCACCCGCGCACCCGCCTCCAGCCCCGCGGCGACCAGCTCCCGGGGCGTGGGCGGGGCGGCCGGCGCCGGCCCGGGCTCCTCCGGGGCAGGCCGAGCTCCGCGCGCATCGGGGCCAGCACCGCGTGGGGGTCAGGACCCGACGGATCGGCGGGGGTCGCCGGGGCCACGAGGACGTTGACCGCGATGGGTGCGGAGGTGAGCGCGCAGGCCCGCGCGACCGCGTCGCGCGCGGCGTCGAGGCTCATCCCGGTGAGTCCGAACGTGCCCAGCCCGCCCGCCTGCGACACGGCCGCGACGAGCTCGGGGGTGGTCGGCCCGCCCGCCATCCCGGCGAGCACGATCGGGTGACGGATCCCGAGCGCGGCGGTCAGTCGTGTGGTCATCGGGTGGCGTCGAATCGCCGCTCCATACCCGTCCGCATCCGTAAGGAACCGATCCCGGACACCGATAGAGGGGGCAACCGGGCCTCACACCGGACTGACCCCCTCCATCGAAAGGTTATACACCACATGCGTCGAAACCTGACCGCCCTTTACGTGGCCGGCGCGGCCATCGCGATGCTCGTCGCCGCCAACGGCGCCGTCGCCGCCACCTGGATCCGTCGTTAGCCATCACGTCTGAGGGCCGGCCCGCGACAGCGGGGCCGGCCCTCAGAGATCCCGCTCCTCCTCGAGCAGTCGCGCGATCGCCGCGCGCAGGCCGGGGTCGTCGGGCTCGACCGACGACGGGAAGCGCGCCACGAGGCGCCCGGAGCGGTCCAGCAGGTACTTCGTGAAGTTCCAGGTGGGAGGCTCGCCCGCGGGGGCCGGCCGCGACGCGATCGCGGCGAAGAGCGGGTTGGCCCCCGGTCCCGTGACCCGGGACCTCTCGGCCATGGGGAAGCTGACCCCGTAGTTGAGCTGGCAGAAGTCGGCGATCTCGCCGTTGGCGCCGAGCTCCTGGCGGAAGTCGTTGCTCGGGAAGCCGACGATCGTCAGCCCCTGGGCACGGTGCGCCTCGTAGAGCGCCTCGAGGCCCTCGAACTGCGGCGTGTACCCGCAGCGGCTCGCCGTGTTGACCGCCAGCACGACCGAGCCCCGCAGGCGCGCGAGCGGCAACGCCCCGCCGTCGATCAGGGTGACGCGGCCGCGCAGGACGCTGGGGCCGCGATCGCCGGGATCGGCGACCGGCGCTGATGCGACGGTGGCCGGGGCGGCCGCCGAGGGGGCGGCGTCGGTGCCGCCGCACGCCGTCAGTGCGGCGGCGCAGCCCAGTGCGCAGAGTGCGGCGCCGACGCGCCCGGTCCGTGTCAGCCTCATCACCTACACGGTACGCGCACCGGGCCTGATCGGACCAGGGGATCCCTCGGTGCGGTCCCGGCGCGCCTGGAGGGCCGCCGCCAGCACGGCCCGGGCGTGCCGGCCGGCGCCCGCCCGGTCGAGCGGCCCGGCCGGAAGCTCGACCACGAAGGCGCTCCCGCCCCGCGCGGCGGTCCGGTTCTGCCAGCGGGTCGCCACGCCCGGCAGGTATCCGAGCCGCGTCGCGGGGAGCCCCGAGGCCCGGGCGTAGCGCCAGGGGACGCGCCGGTCCGCGACCGTGCCGAGATCGACGACGCGCATCGCCTGGTGGTACCAGATGGTCACCGACGGCCTCAGCCGCGAGACGAGGCGGGCGGCCAGTCGCGACTCGGGCTCCGAGAGCGGCCGGGGCCCCGAGTGGAACGTGTCGCCCGGGGCCCCCTGGGCGCGCCAGCCGTGGGGGAAGTTGCGGTTGAGGTCCACGCCGCGGGAGTTCTGGCGCGTGCCGGCCGCGGCCCCGTCGGGGTTGAGGTCGCGCACCAGCCACAGCGCGACGTCGCCGGGCAGCCGGCGGACGCTCGCGCGCAGGCGCGCCACCACGGTGCGCCCGGCGGGCTCGTTGCCGTGGATCGATCCCACCACCAGCACCCTCACGGGCGCCGCGGGGTCGCCGATCCGGGTCAGGTGGATCGCCCGCCCCTGCGCCGAGCGGCCGAGGACCGAGTCGTGCACCGCCGCGGGTGCGGCGGCGAGAGGTGCGGCGCCCGCGAGCGCGAGCAGCGCCGCGACGGCGAGCGCGGCCCCGCTACAGGCGCTGGGCGGCGGCGAGGCTGAGTGCCTCCTCGCGCGCGCGCACGACCTCCCAGGGGATGGTGATCTCGCGGCCCTCCATCTCCACCGCTCCGCTCGCGCGCAGCTTGCTGAAGGCGGTGGTGACGGCTTCGCGGGAGGCACCGACCAATGATGCCCACTGGGCGTGGGTCAGTTCGAGCCGCAGCTCGACGCCGGCGCGGGTCGCCACCCCGAAGCGGTCGGCCAGCTGGTGCAGGCGCGCGCGCAGCCGGTCCTCGACGCGCATCTCGCTCACCAGCGCGACCGTCTCGCGCAGCATCGCCACGCGGTCCGACAGCAGCTCGGCGAGATTGCGGCCCAGGCGGGGATAGCGGGCGATGAGGCCCTCGATCGCGCGGCCCGAGAGGGGGGAGACGGCCGAGTCCTCGAGCGCCGTGACGCTCGATGCCGGTGCCGCGCCGAGGGTCGAGTAGATCGCGCCGGCATCCAGGAGCGAGATCATGATCTCGTGACCGGGCGCCGTGCTCTCGAAGAGCGCCAGGCGGCCGTCGCGCACCACGAAGAGGTGGTCGGGGCGGCTGAGGGGCTCGGGCATCGACGCGCCGCGCGGCCACCGCACCAGCGGCAGGCGGCTGTCGAGGAGCGTCAGGTCCCGCTCGGGCAGGCCGGCGAAGAGGTCCATCCGGGTCAGATCGATGCGGCCACCGCCGCTCACGCCCGAGGTCCTGAAGCCGTCCTGACGCAGTTCTGAGAGGGCCGTTGCCATTGCGGGGACTCTGGCACCCGTTTGTTATGGGCTACTAAGAACGGATGCAAGATGTCGGGGTGATGCCCGCCAGGAGCGTCCTCAATCACGCGGACGCCCCTTCACGGTACGATCGGGCGCGACCCGGCGAGGAGTGCGTTTTCGTGGATCGGCCCAGCCCCGCCGTTCAGGACTACCTGAAGGCGATCTATCAACTCGCCGAATCGGCCGAGGCCGACGGGCCGGTCACCACCTCGCAGGTGGCCGAGGCGCTCGCGGTCACCACCGCGTCGGCGAGCAACATGCTCAAGAAGCTCGACACGCTCGGCTACGCGGTGCAGGTCAAGCGCCAGGGCGTCGAGCTGACCGAGGCGGGCAGGCAGGCCGCGCTCGAGGTGATCCGCCACCACCGGTTGCTCGAGACCTTCCTCGCGACCCGGCTGGGCATGTCGTGGGACGAGGTCCACCGCGAGGCCGAGGTGCTCGAGCACCACGTCTCGGGCGCTCTGGCCGATCGCATCGCCGAGTCCCTCGGCCACCCCGAGCGCGACCCGCACGGCCATCCGATCCCCACCACCGCCGGCCAGGTGGCCATCACGCCCTCCCGGCGCCTGTCGGAGCTCGCCGAGGGCTCGGCCGCCGTCGTCGGGCGGGTCGACGATCGCGACGACGCCCTGCTGCGGTTCCTCGCCGAGCGCGGCCTGGTGCCCGAGGCCCGGGTCGAGGTGCTCGACCACTCGCCGTTCGGTGGCCCGATCTCCGTGCGCGTCGGCGGTGAGCGGGTGGTCGACGTGCCCCCGGCCGCCGCCCACGCCGTGCACGTGGAGTGAGCCGGGCGTGGTCGTGGCGCCCGCGCCCGCCACGTGCCCCGCTCAGTCGATGAAGGGCTGGGACTCCGCGATCAGGTCGTCGAGGTCCATCCCGAGGCTCTGCATGAAGAAGGGCGTCAGCAGGTTCAGCGTGTGGCGGCAGGCGGGGCAGATGGGCAGGGGAGGGGGATCGGGCAGGCCCTCGGTCTCGCCGGTCAGGCTGTAGGCGCTCCCGCAGTACCTGACGCAGACCCCGCACGAGCCGCCCTTGCAGTCGAGCCGCACGAGGTCCATCCCGGCGCCCCCGATCTGGGCGATCCAGGAGCGGTGGCGCGCGGCGTACTCCTCGGCCTCCGCCGCCAGCGCCTCACGGGCCTCGGCGGTCCAGCCCTCGCGCAGGGCGGTGGCGAACGGCTCGGGCGGGTCCTGGACGGAGCGGAAGCGCTCCGTCCAGGTGTCGATCTCCGCCTGCCAGTCGCGCGTCAATCCTCGACGAAGTCCACGACCGGGGCACGGTCGATGAGCCCGGCCTCGTGCCCGCGGCGCAGCAGCTCGGCCACGGCGGCCTTGCCGTCGTCGCCGTAGTCGAGGGTGCGGTCGTTGACGTACATGCCGACGAACCGGTCGGCCAGGCCGCGGTCCAGGCCGCGCCCGAAGCCCTCGGCGTAGGCGAGCGCCGCCTCGCGGTGCTCGAGGCCGTAGGCGATCGAGTCGCGCAGGATCCGCGACAGGCGCGGCATCGTGTCGCCCTCGTCGAGGTCGCGGCGCACGGCGTTGGCGCCGAGCGGCAGCGGCAGGCCGCCGGTCAGCTCGTGCCACCACTCGCCGAGGTCGAGGATCGAGCGCAGGCCCTGGGTCTGGTAGGTGAGCTGGCCCTCGTGGATCACCAGGCCGGCGTCCACCTCCCCCGCCTCGACCACGTCGAGGATCCGGTCGAAGGGCACGATGACCGGGTCGGCGATGCGGCCGACGGCGAGCTGGAGCTCGAGGAACGCGCTCGTGAGCACGCCGGGGATGGCCACCCGCAGGTTCGGCAGCTCGGCCGGCTCGATCTCCGCGCCCTCGCGCACCACGACCATCGGCCCGTACTGCTCTCCCATCGACGCGCCGTGCGGGAGCAGGCGGTACCTGTCGGAGAGATAGGCGTAGGCGTGCACCGAGACGGCGGTGACCTCGAGGCGCCCCTCCTTGGCCCAGTCGTTGAGCGTCTCGATGTCGCGCAGCACGTGCTCGAACCGGAAGCCGTCCGTGGGGATCAGCTCGTCGGCGAGGGCGTGGAACATGAAGGCGTCATCGGGGTCCGGGCTGTGCCCGAGACGGATCAGGCGGTCGGGCACGCAGGCTCCTCCGGCGGGTGGACGTACCCGGTGATCCTAGCCCGCCGGGGGCCGGTCACTCGTCCCTGCCCGCTACGCGAAGTAGGTGTCGTCCGACGCCCAGGGCGGGGAGCAGGTGCAGAGCAGGCGCACCGGGCCGTCCGCCGATGCGGTGATCTGGTGCCAGGCGCCCGGAGGGATCAGGACGGCGTCGCCCGCCGAGACGCTCGTGGTCTCGCCGTCCAGCTCCATCGTTCCGGTGCCCTCGACGAGGTAGTAGATCTCCTCGCTCACCCGGTGGTGGTGGCGCACCGTGGCCTGCCCGGCCTCGATGGTCGCCTCGGCCAGGCTGTGGTTGGCCACCGGGGCGTTCGAGAGGTCGAGCAGCGAGCGGATCGTGCTGCCGTCATCGGTCGTGAAGGGCGTGGCGGCGTCGCGCGAGCGGATCTCCATGTCCGCAGACTACGGCTATCCTCAGCCGATGGGGAAGGTGCTCCAGGAGATCGACGAGGCGCTCGCCGCGTTCCTGCGCGCGCAGCGGATGTTCTTCGTCGCCACCGCGCCGACCGCGACGGACGGGATGGTCAACGTCTCCCCGAAGGGCCTCGACGGCTCGTTCGCGGTGCTCGGCGACCACGAGGTGGCCTACCTCGATCTCACCGGCAGTGCCGCCGAGACGATCGCGCACCTGCGCGACAACGGTCGCATCTGCCTGATGTTCTGCGCGTTCGACGGTCCCCCGCGCATCGTCCGCCTGCACGGCCGTGGCGAGGCCGTGCTGCTCGGGGACCCGCGCTTCGAGGGTCTCGCCGGGCACTTCACGGGCCACCCCGGGCGCGCGCGCGGTGGTGCGGGTGGACGTGACCCGGGTGGCCGACTCGTGCGGCTTCGCGGTGCCGCGCATGACCTTCGACGCCGAGCGCGACCAGCTCACGCGCTGGGCCGCCAATCGCGGCCCGGACGGCCTGGCCGCCTACCGGGCCGAGAGGAACGCCGTCAGCATCGACGGCCTGCCGGCCTTCACTCCACCGGCGGGCGGATGACGCACATGCCCTCGCCCTCGGCGGCGAGGACGTCGCCCGGCAGGTGGATCGAGACCACCGCGCGGAAGCCGCGCTCGCTGCGCTGCACCAGCCGGCCGCGCAGCAGGAGCTCCTCGCCCACCGGGATCGGCCGCCGCAGCCAGTAGCGCACCTTCGCGGTCATGCCCCAGAGGCCGTGGGGCGCCCCCGCGTAGACGAGCATCTCGTCCACCAGCATCCCGATCAGGCCGCCGTGCACGCGGTCGGGGTAGCCGATGTGGGTCACGCGCGGCGTGTAGCGGGCCACCGCGTCGGTTCCGTCGCGGTGGATCCGCAGCCCGAGGCCGTCGGGGTTGGCGGGCCCGCAGACGAAGCAGTCCGGGAAGGCGGCCGGGTTGAGGAGCGGGAGGTCGTCCATGGCGGGGCGCCATGCTACCGTCCGGCCCGTGACCGCCTTCCTCGTCGTACTCCACTCGCTCGACGCCGTGCTGCTGATCTTCCTCGTGCTCCTGCACAGCGGGAAGGACGCCGGGCTGTCGGGCGCCTTCGGCGTCGGCGGCGCCTCGAGCTCCTACGGCGGCTCGACGGCGATCGTGGAGAAGAACCTCGACCGGATCACGGTCGTCTCGGCGGTCCTGTTCTTCGTGACCACGTTCTTCCTGGCGAAGACCCTGTAGCGAGCGCCCGGGCGGCGGCGGTGGGCCCGGCTAGGTTGCGTTCCCTGTGAATCCGCAGGTATACAGCGAGCCGCCCGGAGCTCATCCGGCGGTCGAGGCGAGGCGGTGCGGAGTGGCGGTGCGACGTTTCGCCGTGGTGGCGGGTGCCATCGCGCTCGCGGTGCTGGGCGCCGCCGGATGCGGCTCCGACGGGGCCGACGCCCCGCGCGCCGGCGGCACGCTGATCGACGCGGAGGATCAGGCGCCGCCGATCCTCAACGTCCTGCTGCCCGAGGGCGTCACCGTCGCCGCGCAGCGCGTGGTGTCCAACATCCAGCAGAACCTGCTCACCTCCGACGAGACCGGCGCGTTCGCGCCCCAGCTCGCCACCGCGGTCCCGAGCGGGGCCGACGTGCGCGAGGGGCCGCTGCGGGTCACGTTCCGGCTCGACCCCGCGGCGCGCTGGTCCGACGGGGAGCCCGTGACGAGCGCCGACGTCGTCTTCACCTGGCGCACGATGATGGACGACCGCAACGAGGTCGCCAGCCGCAGCGGCTGGGACCGGATCCGTGCGATCACGCCGGGGCGCGACCGCCTCCGGCGGCGCCTGCCCGGAGGCGACCTGCCTGACGGTGGCCTTCGAGGGCGACTACGCCCCCTGGAGGGACGTCTTCAGCGTCTCGGGGGGCAACTACATCCTCCCGGAGCACGTGCTCGGAGGGCGCCGACTTCAACACGGTCTGGAACACCGGGGGCATCGTGGGATCGGGCCCGTACACGCTCGAGAGCTTCACCCCGGGCGTGAGGGCGGTCCTGGCCCGCGATCCCGGCTACTGGGGTCCGGCGCCCGCTGGGCGGCGCCCCTCCGATCGACCGGATCGTCGTCGACTTCCTCGCCTCGCCGGCCGCGGCCCTCGCCGCGGTCCGCCAGGGCGAGGCCCAGATGGCGAGCCCGCCGCCCGACCCCGCGCTGATCCGCCGCGCGCGCGGGATCGAGGGAGCGCGGGTCCAGTCGGTGCCCTCGCTCTTCTTCGAGCACGTCATCCTCAATACCACCCGGGCCCCGCTCGACGACCCCTCCGTGCGCCGCGCCCTGGCCTTCGCGATCGACCGCCGGCAGATCGTCAACGTCCTGCTCGACGGATCGGTGCCGGTGCTCCAGAGCGTGCTGCGGCCCGTCGCAGCTGGGCTACCAGCCCGCCTTCGAGGGCTATGCCCACGACCCCGGTCGCGCGGCGCGGCTGCTCAGCGCCGCCGGCTGGACGCGCGAGGGCCGACGGCCTCTTCACCAAGGACGGCGACGAGCTGCGGATCCCGCTGGTCTACGACAGCGGCAACCAGCTGCGCGCCACCACCGCGCGCCTCATGGCCGAGCAGGCCCGCGCCGCCGGCATCGTCATCGTGCCCCGTCCGCTGCTCGCCCGACCGCATCTTCGGCAGCGACCTGGTGCAGGGCGACTTCACGGCCGCTGATGGCGGCCTTCGGCGGCGGGGTCGATCCCAGCGTCACCGGGCTGCTGGCGAGCGATCAGATCCCCACGGAGGAGAACGGCTTCTCGGGCCAGAACGTGTACCGGTGGAGCGACACCGAGGCCGACAGCCTGATGCGTCGCTCGGATCGCCAGGTGGACGACGCCGCCCGCGCGCGCGACGCTCGCGGGGGTGCAGCGCATCGTCGCCGAGCAGGTGCCGCTGATCCCGCTGTACCAGCAGCCGAACACCGTGGTCCACACCGACGCGCTCACCGGCGTGCGCGAGAACCCCACGCAGGCCGAGGTCTTCTGGAACAGCGGCGAGTGGTCTCTCGGGGGCCCGGAGGACGGATAGCCCGGGAGGGCATGTGGGCGCGGTGAGCGCGTACATCGGGCGGCGCCTGGCCATCGCGGTGCCGCTGCTGTGGGTCGTCAGCGTCGTCTCCTACCTCCTGCTCTACCGCGCCGCCGATCCGGTGGCGCGGCTGCGGCAGGATCCCCGGGGTCCGGCCCGAGCGACGTCGCCCGCCTGGTCGAGCAGCAGGGCCTCGACGCCCCCTGGTATCGAGGGCTACTGGCGCTGGCTGTCGGGCTTCGTCCGCGGCGACTGGGGGCTCAGCGCCACCAACGGCGGCGCCGGCGCCCTCGAGACGATCATGGACGCCCTGCCCGCGACGCTCGAGCTGATGGGCCTCGCGCTGCTGGTGTCGGCGGTGCTCGGCGTGGCGTTCGGGGTGGTCTCGGCCACCCGTCCCGGCTCGGGCGCCGACCTCGCCCTGACGGGGGCCGCCTACCTGGGATTCGCCACCCCCACCTTCCTCGCGGGCGTGCTGCTGCAGCTCGGCGCGATCTGGATGCGCGACGAGGGGTGGGCGATCGTGCCCGTTCGCGATCGGCACGATCCTCCTGCTCGCGGGGCTCGCCCGCATGCGCCGCGGCGGCGCGGCGACCGTCGCGGTGCTCGTCGCCGGGGCGGTGCTGATCGTGCTGGCGGTGGCCCTCTGGGGGAGCCTCGGCGGCGACGGGAGCACGATCCTCTACACCGGCCAGCGCTTCTCGTTCGGGCACGAGGGCGAGCTCCTCTCGCTGAACCACCTCCAGCACCTCGTGCTGCCCGTGCTCACGCTGTCGCTGGTCAACGTCGCCGTCTGGAGCCGCTTCCAGCGGGCCGTGCTGATCGAGGAGCTGCGCTCGGAGCACGTCGCGGCGGCCCGGGCGCACGGTCTCTCGGAGCGCCGCGTCGTGATCGGCCACGCCCTGCGCAACTCCCTGGCGCCCGATCGTGACGCTGGTCGCGCTCGACCTCGGGGCGATGTTCAGCGGCGCCGTCGTGACGGAGACGGTCTTCTCGTGGCCCGGGATGGGGCGGCTGCTGCGCGACGCCGCGGTGGCTCGCGACATCAACGTCGCCATGGGGATCGTGATGATCGGGGCGGTGGCCGTGGTCGTGGCCAACCTGATCGCCGACCTCGCCTACGCGGCCCTCGATCCGCGCGTCGAGCTGGGCGGCCGGCCGTCGTGAGCCGCCTCCGCGGACATCGCGCGCCTCGGCCCGGCGGGCATCGCCGGCCTCGTCGTGCTCGCGTCGATCGCCCTGGCCTGCCTCGTCGGGCCCGCGCTGTCGCCCTACGGGGTCGACCAGCAGGACCTCCTCGTCCGCGACCAGGGGCCGAGCTGCGCCCACCCGTTCGGCACCGCCGAGCTCGGGGAGGACGTCCTCACCCGGGTCCTGGCGGCGGGCCGGGTGTCGCTGCTCGTGGGGCTCGCCACCGCGCTGGTCGGCGACGATCGTGGGCGCCGGGCTGGGGCTGCTCGCCGGGTGGCGCGGGGGCTGGGTCGACTCGGCGCTCTCGCGGCTGACCGACCTCTTCCTGATCGTGCCGGCGTTCGTGGTGCTGATCGTCCTGAGCCTCACCTTCGAGCGCGTCGGGGCCGCCCGAGGTGATCCTGATCCTCGCGCTCATGTCCTGGCAGCCCCTCTTCCGCCTCACCCGGGCCTCGGCGCTGCGCACCCGCGAGCTCCCCTACGTGCAGGCCGCGCGCGCGGCGGGCGCGGGCGGGGCGCGGATCGTGCGCACCCACCTGCTGCGGGCGGCCACGCCCGAGATCGCCGCCTTCGCGGCGCTCGCCGTGGGCGTCGCGATGCTGGCCGAGAGCGCCCTCTCGTTCCTGTCGCTCGGCATCGATCCCGAGCGGCAGCCCCTCGTGGGGGACGCTGATGATCGGAGCGCAGGACACGGTGGAGGAGCGGCCCTGGCTGACGCTCTTCCCGGGCATGATGATCCTCGCGACGGTCCTCGCCGTGAGCCTGGTCGGCGACGGCGTGCGCGGCCGCGCTCTCGACCGGCGCGCGATCGGCGCCCGGTGCGGTGGTGGCGGCCGTGACCGCGCGCCTGCGCGTCGCGCGGCCTGCGCGTGCTCGGGTCCCGGCGGGGCCGCGCTGGTGGACGGTGTCGACCTCGATCTGCGAGGCCGGCGGGGTGACGGCGCTGGTGGGCGAGAGCGGGGCCGGCAAGACCCTCACCGGGCCTCGCGCTGCTCGGCCTCGTGCCGCCGCCCGCCCGCGTCGTGGGCGGGACCGTGCATGCTGGACGGTCGTCGAGATCAGCGCGCTGCCCGCTCGCGCGCTGCGCGCGGTGCGCGGCGCCGGGATCGCGCCTCGTGCCGCAGGATCCGGCCGCCGCGCTCGACCCGGTGATGCGCGTCGGCGCGCAGGTGGCCGAGGTGCTGCGGGCGCACGCGGCGCTCGGGACGCGCGGATGCGCGAGCCGCCGCGGCCGCGGCCCTCGCCGAGGTGGGAGTGGATCGCGACGACCATCCGCACCGCCTCTCCGGCGGGCAGCGCCAGCGCGCCCTGATCGCGATGGCCCTGGCCCCCGGCCCCCGGGTGCTGGTGGCCGACGAGCCCACGGCCTCCCTCGACCCGCCGGTCCAGGTCGCGGTGCTCGATCTGATCGCCGCCCGCCGCGCGAAGGACGGCCTGGCGGTGCTGCTCATCTCGCACGACCTCGGCGCCGTGGCGCGGCTGGCCGGACGCGTCGCGGTCATGTACGCCGGGCGCATCGTGGAGGAGGGGCCGGCGCGTGAGCTGCTGGCGGCTCCGCATCACCCCTACACGGCCGGGCTGATCGCCCTCGCGCCGCGGATGAGCGGGCCCGCGCGGCCGCGCGTGCCGATCCCGGGCGCGCCCCCGGCTGCCCGGCTCCCCGTCCGTCCGGCTGCGCGTTCGCCCCCCGGTGCGCGTCGCGTGCGGCCCGCGTGCACGGCGTCGCCCCCCGACCTGCGACCCGCCGGGCTCGAGCCGGCGCGTGGCATGCGTGCTCAGCGAGCGCGAGGCGGCGGTCCACCGCGGAGGGCTGTCGTGAGCGCCCCGCTGCTGGAGGTGCGCGAGCTGGTGCACGACTTCCCGTGCCGGCGCGGCCGCCCCGGCGTGCGTGCGCTCGACGGCGTCGGCCTGAGCGTGGGGGCGGGCGAGGTCGTGGCGCTCGTGGGGGAGTCGGGGTGCGGGAAGAGCACCCTCGCGCGGCTGATCGTCGGGCTGATCCGCCCGCGGTCGGGCTCGGTGAGCGTCGACGGGGCCACCGTCGTCGACACGGACCACGTCGATCGGGAACGGCTCTGCGAGGCGGTTCAGATCGTCTTCCAGGACCCATACCTCAGCCTCAACCCGAGGATGAGTGTTGGGCGCGTCGATCGCCGAACCGCTCCAGATCCGGGGTGAGCCGGCGGGCCGGAGGCGTCCGCGGGCCCTCGAGCGCCGCCGGCGCGTGGCGGAGCTGCTGGAGGGCGTCGGCCTCCCGGCCTCCGACGCGCGAGCGCCGCCCGGCGGAGCTCTCGGGCGGCGCCCGCCAGCGGGTCGCCATCGCCCGCGCGCTCGCCCTGCGCCCTCGGCTCCTGGTGCTCGACGAGCCGGTCTCGTCGCTCGACGCCTCGATCGCGGCCCAGGTGATGGGCCTGCTGTCGGAGCTGCGCGAGCGCGAGGGCCTGGCCTACCTGCTGATCTCGCACGACCTCGCGACGGTGCGGGGCGTGGCGGCCCGGGTCGCGGTCATGGACGCCGGGCGCATCGTCGAGGAGGGGCCGGCGTCCCAGGTGCTCTCGGAGCCGAGGAGCGCCCGGGGCCGGGCGCTCCTCGAGGCGGCTCAGGCGCTCTCGCTCGCCCCGTGGGCCTGGCTCGGGCTCGACCGTCCAGGCGTAGGCCTCGGCCAGGCGCAGGAGGGTCGTCGCGTTCGGGGCACCCGCGATCTGGATCTCGATCGCCGCGAGCAGCGCGGCGCGGGTGCTCTCGGCGGACGCGGGAGGGTGTTCGGTGCTCATTCCTCGGGCCATCCTCATCGGGGGTGTGGGAGCGGGCAGTCTAGTCGGGGTCCTCCCGCCCGCTCGTCCCGTGTCAGGTGCCCCTCCCGCGCGCCGCGCCCTTCCGGACGGCCGCGCCGCCGGGTAGGGTTCGGCGCGTGAATACAGCCGTCAAGTGGGTCGGAGGCGCCGTCGCGGTCCCTGTGATCGCGATCGCCCTGTACCTCGGCGCAGTGGTCCAGCTCTACGTGCTGGCCTTCGCCATCCAGATCATCGGCAACATCTTCGGCTGATCGGCCGGGGCGCCGCGCCGACGCTCGCGCGTCGGTGCCGTCCATGTCGTGACCCGTCGAACCGCCCCCGGTCGCCCGGCCGGCAGGAATCGGCATGCCCCGGGCCGAACGCCTCGGTGACCACGCTCACCCGGCGGGGCTCGCGCGCCGATGAGGTCCCCATGAGACACGCGCACCGGCTCGTGATGGGCATGCTCGTCTTCTGGCGGCGGTCGTGCTGGCGCTGAAACGACGAGGGCCCCGCCGGAGCGGGGCCCTCGTGACATGCGCCCGAGAGGACTTGAACCTCCACGACCCAAACGGGTCACAAGGCCCTCAACCTTGCGCGTCTACCAATTCCGCCACAGGCGCGAGCGTCGGCGGAGTATAGACGAGCCGGCGCCGGACTCCGCATGTGGATTTCGCCGCGACCTCTGGTAGCGTTGGGAACACCTGTTCGCGTCCCGGAGGCATTCCCGGCATGGACGACCTGACCGAGCGTCAGACCGCGATTCTCACTTTCATCTCGCGGCACTGCCGCGAGAGCGGCTATCCCCCGACCGTGCGGGAGATCGGGCTCGGCGTGGGCCTCGCGTCCCCGTCCACCGTCCACGCGCACCTCGCCAAGCTCGAGTCGGCCGGCCACATCCGCCGCGATCCGACCAAGCCGCGCGCGATGTTCGTCTGCCGCGACGCCGCCGAGGAGGCCGCCCCTCCCGCCACCGCGGAGCCCGCCGGCCGGCCCTCGGCCAACGCGCTGCCGCTGGTGGGCTCGGTCGCCGCCGGCGTCCCGATGCTCGCCGAGCAGGACGTCGAGGACTGGATCAGCTCTCCCTTCGAGGGCGACTTCATGCTGCGCGTCACCGGCGACTCGATGATCAACGCGGGCATCCTCGACGGCGACCTCGTGGTGGTCGCCCAGCGGCCCGACGGCGAACGACGGGGAGATCGTCGTCGCCCAGATCGAGGACGAGGCGACGGTCAAGCGCCTCAGGCGCGTCGATGGCCGCGTCCACCTCATGCCCGAGAACGACGCCTTCTCGCCGATCGTCCCCGACGAGGTGACGCTCCTCGGCGTGGTCGTGGGGGTGCTGCGCAAGCTCTGACGGCACCGCCTCCGGGCGGCGGATCGAGTGATGGCGCGTGGGGCGCTAATCTGACCGGGCAGGCCAGGCAGCCGCGGGTCGCACTCGTGTGGCTCGAGGAAAGTCCGGACACCGCAGAGCAGGGTGCTGGTTAACGGCCAGCGGGGGAAACCCCAGGGAAAGTGCCACAGAAATACACAGCCTCGGCGCGTCGCGTCGCGGTAACGGTGAAAAGGTGCGGTAAGAGCGCACCAGCGGTCTGGTGACAGGCCGGCTCGGTAAACCCCACTCGGTGCAAGGCCAAACCGGGGCGCCACGGGTTGCTCGCCCAGCTCCAGGTCGGCCGCATGAGGCGTCTGGCAACAGACGTCCCAGATGGATGGTTGCCCACGACAGAATCCGGCTTACGGCCTGCTACGGAAAACCCTGCGAAAGCAGGGTTTTCTATTTTCTGGGCCGGCCATTCCCGCGATCGTGCGAGGTCAGGCGGGCTCCCCGAGCCCGAATCGGCGGCCGGGCTCGGCGCGACGGGCCGCGCGTGGTCGCTCCATCCGGGCACGGCACGGCAGGTGGCCGGCGGCCGCGTCGTCGGAGCCGGGAGACACGCGGCGGAGCCGGGGACGGTCCATGCCGTCAACCCTGGTTGACGTGCCCCCGGGCGTCAACTACGGTTGACGGCGCATGAGCGAACCCCTCGACATCCCCGCACCGGACGATCCGGCGCAGGCGCTCGCCGCCGTCGTGGCGCTGCGCCGGATGGCCGAGCGGCTCGAGTACGCCGCCGTCGCGAAGGCGCTCGAGCAGGGGTGGACCTGGCAGCAGATCGCCGAGGCCCTCGGCGTCACGCGCCAGGCCGCCCACAAGCGTCATGCGCACCGTCACGAACGACCGTCGAAGGAAGGACCCCCGTGAAGCTCCCGAAGACCGTCCGCAACGTCCAGACGATCTCGGCCCTGCTGAAGACCGCCGAGGCGGAGGCACTGGCGACCGGAGAGGAGCTGCCCGGCGCCGAGCACCTGCTGCTGTCGGCGCTGGCCCTCGAGGACGGCACCGCCCGCCGGGCCTTCGCCGCGGTGGGCGCCGATCCCGACCGCCTGCGCGAGGCCATCGCCGCCCAGCACGCCGAGGCGCTGCGGGCCATCGGCATCGAACCCCTCGCCGACGGCATGCTCGATCCCTCAGGCGCGCCCGCGCCCGCGCGCCGCGCCTACCGCGCGAGCCCCTCGGGGCAGGCGGCGCTCCACGCGGCGGTCGATCTCCACAAGCGGCACAAGGGCTCGCGTCTGCTCGGCGCCCACGTGGTGGCTGCGGTGGCCGACATGGAGCACGGCACCGGTCCCCGGGCCCTGCGCGCGATGGGGATCGATCCGCCGGCGCTCGCCGACGCGGCGCGGCGGGAACTGGAGGGCGCGGGCGGCTGAGCCCTCCGCCCGCCGCTCAGCGCGGTGGGATCGGCCCCTGCGGAAGAGGTGAGCGCAGCGAGTGGGCCTGCTCGAAGCCCCGGGCGACCGCGGCCTGCGCGTGGTCGATGACCGCGTGCAGGGCGGCCATGGCCAGGTCCTCCATCGGGACGCCCTCGCGCTGGGCCGCCTCGGCCTCGACCAGGACGGCGGCCGCGACCCGGGTGTGCTCCACGAGCACGCGGGCGCCCGAGGGCCCCTGAAGGCCCCCGCGCAGTCCCGCCAGCTCGGCGCGGCCCGCTGTCGCGCCGGGCCGGCCGCTCTCGAGGCCCGAGGCGAGCGACGCGCACGAAGCGCAGCGTCAGGCGGCGCATCGCCGGAGCGCTCGGGCGGCGCAAGCGGCGTCGGCACGCCGCTCGTCGTAGCCCGCGAGGACGCGGTCGATGATCGCCTCGGTGCGCGAGTTGAGCTCGCGCGCCAGCAGCGGGCAGGCCGGGATCTCCTGCGGCGTGCGGCGCAGGCGCCGCGACTCGGGCGCCGGCGCGCCGCGGTTCTCGAGCCACAACCGCAGCTCATCGAGCTCGAAGCGGCGGTGGCCCGCCCACGGTGCGGTGCGAGGGCAGGCGACCCTGGTCGGCCCACCCGCGGATCGTCGCGACGCTCACCCCGATCAGCGCAGCGGCCTCGCTGGCCGTGAGCGTCCGGCGGCCCCGGTCGCGGTCGGCGCGCGCCGATCGCGCCTTCGGCCAGCCGTCCTCGTCAGTCATCCCCACCCCGAGCATCTCGTCGCCGAACCGTCGCCACGCGCACGATACTGGCAGCGGCCGTCGGAAGGACTTTCGCCCGACCGAGGCGAAGCCCTGCTCCGAGATGCATCACTCCCACCGTCCTCGCCGGCCATGGCGGGCCGCGATCGCAGCGTTCGCGGCGACGCGCCGTCGCGCTCGGGCTGGTGGCCGGCATCGCCCTCGGCGCTCGAGATCCGCGACGACGTGGCCGCATGCGGCCGACCCGCTCGCGCGCACCGCCGACGCGGCCTGGCCGCGCGGATCGATCCCGCGCGAGCCGCCGACGCCCGCGGCGCTGCTCGAGGGCACCGGACGCCTCCGCGCGCCTGCTCGGCCCGGCGGGCCGCGTGCGCGTCGCAGACCGGCGACCCGTCGCTCTGGGGCGCGGGCGGCCCCGATGCCGCTCGGCCGCGCTGGCGGCGGCCCGCGTCGGACGGATGGTCCCTGCGCGACGGCGCCGTCGAGGCGCGCGCGCCCGCTCGCCGCCGGTGGCGCCGTGGTAGCTGCGCGCGGCGCTGCCCGCCGGCGCGGCGGACACCGGTCCGCTCGGCGGCATCCTCCTCGGCATCGGCGCCGTCTCCCTGCTGGTGGCGGGCGCCGTCTGGATCCTGGGCGCCCGCGCAGGCACGCCGGCTGCGGGACATCACCCTCGCGGCCGAGGCGATCGCGGCGGGCCGGGTCGCCACGCTGACCCCCGGCGGCCGCGGCGAGTGGCGCCGCGCATCGGAGGCCGTCGGGGCCGCGGCGGATCGCGCGCAGCGCCCTCCAGGCCGCGGCCGAGGCGCGGGTCGAGGCGCTCGGCGCGGCGCTCGCGCCGCTGGCCCACCCGGTCGCCGCGCGCACGCCGTCGGGCAGCCTGATCCGCAACGACGCCCTCGAGCGGCTGATCGCATCGCTGACGCCGGTCGACGCCGCGCAGGTGGACGACGCCGTGGTCATGGGGCTGTCCGCGTCGGGGCCGGTGTCGCGCCGGATCGCGCTCGTCGGACGGTCGGGCGTTCGAGATGGAGGCGTGGGCGGTGCCCGGCGGCCGGGTGGTGGCCGTCGGCGAGCGCACCGAGCAGGCGCGCATGGAGGCCGTGCGGCGCCAGGTGACCGGCGCCGCGGCCCGCCACCTCCAGGCGCCGGTGAGCGAGATCCAGGCCACTCGGCTCCGACCTCCTCGGGCAGGTGCCCGTCGTCGGCTCTGCCGACGGTACGGCGGATCCAGGCGGCGGCCGACCGGATGGAGCGTCTGGTGTCGCAGCTGCTGCGCGGCACCGCCAACGATCCCCGGGCCCACCCGGTGCGGCTGCGGGCCGGTGGGCGCCGCCGGGATGGCCTACGGCCTCGGCGCGGCCTTCGATCGCCGGCTGCGCGACCGCGGCCTGCGCCTCGAGACCGACCTGCCGGCCGACCTGCCGCCACTGCGCACCGACGCGGCCCTCGCCGCACGAGATCCTCTCCGAGCTGATCGCGAACTCGGCGACCTTCACGCCGCGCGGAGGAACCATCACCCTCTCGGGGCGCGACGCTGCCGGGCGGGCGGGTGGAGCTGACCGTGGCCGACACCGGTCCGGGCATCCGCCCCGAGGAGCTCGTCGGTCGTGGGCGAGCGCTTCGCGCGCGGCGCGGGGGCCAACGGGTTCCCCGGCGCCGGTCTCGGGCTCGGCGTGGCCCGGGCGCTCGCCGAGCGGCTCGGCGGGCGCGCTGACCTCGAGGCCGGGCCCGGCGGGCGGGCGCGCCTCGAGCTGCCGGCCGCCCTCATGCCGGCCGCGGCGCCCGATCCGGTCCCGGCGGACGACCCGGCGCCGCAGTCGCCGGAGCCAGCGGCCGTTCCATGAGGATCGCCCCGGGCGCGCGGAAGAGCAGCCGCCCGGCGAGCCAGCGCCGCCTCCGCGCCTCCCGGAAGCCCGCGGCGGCGTAGAGCGCCCGGCCGGGGCCGTTGTCGATCGTGACCCAGAGGGTGAGCCGGGCGCGACCCGCCCGGCGCGGCCTCGGCGGCGCAGGTCTCCAGCAGCGCCCGGCCCACGCCGCGCCGCCGCGCCCAGCCGGCGACGGCCAGCTCGTCGATGTAGGCCTCGTCGGCGCCGAGGCTCCCGTGGGCGAGCAGGCTCGAGCACCAGGGTCGCACGGATCGCCCGCGGCCAGCCGACCGCCTCGGCGATGCTGCCGGGGAAGCCCTCGTCCACGCCCCGGCCGAGCGCCATGCTGACCGTGCCGGCGATCCGCCCGTCGATCTCGGCGACCCAGCGCCGCGCCGACCCGGGTCCGCCGACGTCGCGCCGCACGAGGGCGGCGATCGCGGTCTGCGGCCGACGCTCCGAGCGCCGGCCGGTACTTGTCGGCGAGCGCCTCGGCCACGAGCGCCGGCGATCGCGTCGGCGTCGGCCTCCTCGGCGGGGCGGATCGCCGCTCGGGCGGGAGGGGTCGGCATGGCGCCGCGATGGTAGCCCGTCGTCCGCGACCCGCCGGCTCGGTAGCCTCCGCGCCCGTCCACGCTCCACGGAGGTCAGACATGGCGCGACTCGAGGCGGGGCAGCCGGCCCCCGATTTCTCCCTGCAGGCCGACGACGGCTCCACCGTCGACCTCGCGAGCCTGCGCGGGACCACCGTCGCGCTCTACTTCTACCCCAAGGACGACACCACCGGCTGCACGACGCAGGCGTGCGAGTTCCGCGACATGCCGAGCCGACTACGACGCCGCCGGGCGTGCGCGTGATCGGGGTGAGCCCCGACCCGCTGAAGAGCCACCTGAAGTTCCGCGACAAGTACGACCTGCCCTTCACCCTGCTCAGCGACCCCGAGCACGAGGCCGCCGAGGCCTACGGCGTCTGGGTCGAGAAGTCGATGTACGGGCGCACCTACATGGGCATCGAGCGCAGCACCTTCGTGATCGGCCCCGACGGGGTCCTCAAGGAGGCGCTCTACAAGGTCAAGCCGAAGGGCCACGCCGCGTCCGTGCTCGAGCTGGCCTCCTGAACCGCCGGCCGTGAGGGGCCCCACCTCGCCGGTGCCCCAGAGGCGGCTGGCGATCCTCGCCTACGGCTCGCTGATCCACTCGCCGGGCGCCGCCCTGACCCCGCGGATCGCCGGCGTGGAGCCCTGCCTGCACGCCGTTCCCGGTGGAGTACGGGCGGGCGTCGCGACGCTGGGGCGGTGGGCCGGTGCTCGTGCCGCACGCGCGCGGCGCGGCCGGTCGACGGGGCGCTCCTGCTCCTGGCCGACGACGTCGATCTGGGCGAGGCGGTCGAGATGCTCGCGATGCGCGAGGGCCTGGAGGACGCCCGCGGGGTGGTCCAGGTGGAGATGCCGGGCGAGCGGCTCGTGCTGGCGGCGTCGCTGCCGCGCAACCTCCCCGCTCCCGACATGACCCCGGACGCGCTCGCGCGGCGCGCCCTCGGCGAGCGTGCGCAACGGGCCGCGCAACGGGGTCGCCTATCTGGCCGGGGCCGTGCGCGCTCGGGCATCGCGACGCCGGTCACCGCGGCCTACGCCGGCGCGTGTCCTGGAACTCCTCGGAGCGGGGTCGCTGGAGGAGGCGGAGCGGCTGGTAGCGTTGGATCGACCAGAGCGCGAACGGGGGGCTCGATGGGCTGGGATGACGTGTCACGCTGGCAGCCGGTCGACCTCGCGGCGGCCTTCAAGATGGGCGACGCCGTGCAGCCCGTGGACGTCCGGGACCTCGGCTACCGCGAGTCCGACGTCGCAGGTGAAGGGCGCGCTCCGCATCGACCCGATGGAGTTCGAGGCCCAGGTGCCGGGGCTCCCCGAGGGCAGGGAGCTGATCTTCTACTGCGACCGCCCCGGCGAGGCGAAGAGCCTCATGATCGCCATGTGGGCCTTCGACAACGGCCGCTCGCGGGTCGGCGTCCTGGTCGGCGGCTGGGCCGCCTGGCAGGACGCCGGTTACCCGGTCGAGCCGAAGCCCTCGTAGGGCTCGGAGGCCTCAGGCGCCCCGGGGGCGCAGGCCGTAGGTGCTCTCGAGCCACTCCGGCAGCACGGCGGCGATGCCGCGGCACAGGAGCTCGCGCTCGGAGATCGCGACGCGGGCGGCCACCTCGAGCGCCAGGCGGGCGTCGTCGCTGCGGATGCCGTTGACGCCCTCGACGGTCTTGTCGGCCTCGGCGCGGTTGTAGACCATCGCGCGGGCCGCCATCGGCCAGTGCTCCTTCGTCCACTCGATCAGCGCGGTCTCGAGCTGGGTGGGGTCGTACTCGAAAAGCGCCTTCTGAAGGGCGTTCGGCGTGGCGTCGCTGTCTCGTTGCATGCTCACCTCTAAACGGGGGTCGGCCGCGCGGGAGTGTAGCCCCCTTCGCCCACCCGTCGCCGCGCGCCCGCGGTACCGCGCGATCCGGGTGCGCGACCCCGGCCGGGCGTAGACTCGCCCCGATGCGGACGTTCCTCCTGCTGTCGTCTCTGAGCCCGCAGGGCCTCCAGACCCTCGCCGCCACGCCCGAGCGCCTGTTCGAGGTCAACCGGGAGATCGAGCGCCTGGGCGGGCGCGTCGTCAAGCAGTGGGCGCTGCTCGGCGCCTACGACTTCCTGAGCGTGGTCGAGGCGCCCGAGGCGCATCACCATCACCAAGCTCACGATCGAGCTGGCGCTCCCGGGGCAGCGCGAGCTTCGAGGTGCTCGCCGCCATCCCGGTCGATGAGCTGATCGCCTCGCTCACCCCGACCGACCCGGACTGAGTCCGGAGCCGGCCCCGCGGGCCGTCACCCGACCCGGCGCCAGTCCTCGGAGCCGCACAGCGGGCAGAGGCCCAGCACCAGCACGCCGTCGTTCTCGCGGGGCGAGTTCACGAGCAGGTCGCACGCGGCGCACCGGAACGAGCCGACCACCTCGTCGCCGACCGTGGAACAGCTCGCTCTTCTGGGTGCTCGACATCGTCGGCGGTACCTCCATTGCGGACGGCGCTCGCGGAAAGGGCCCGCGAGCCGGGAAGTGGTTCAGCGGCCCCTGAGGGGACCGGGGTTCAGGTGGCGACTGCGGCGACGATGCTCGCCGCTGCGACCAGCGTGAAGAGCGTGAGCCCCACCGCCAGCAGGAGCCGCTCGGACATCCCGGCGACCCGGCGGACGCCGTCCTCGCCGCGGCGCTTGGCGAGGAGGCGGGGCAGGCCGCCCTCATCGAGCCAGCGCTCGCAGTAGGGGCAGAAGCGGGCCTCGGCCAGCAGCGGGAGGCCGCAACGGTGGCATGCGGGCGTCTCGGAGCGGTGGTGTCCCTGAAGATCGGACTCGGCTCTCACGCCGGTGACTCCCGTGCACTACGTGGCAGAACGCCGGGCGCCCGCCCGGCGTGGCGGAAGCATACACCGGGCTCCGGGGACGTTCAAACGCCCGCGGCGCCTCGCCAGACCCTCTCCAGAGGGTGTGTGGCGAGGCGTTACAGGGCCGTTCAGGACTCCTTGGGGTGGTCGCCGAAGAACTTCTCGGCGGCGTCCCAGCCGGGACCCGGGCCGTTGGCGGCATCCTGCTCGCCGACCATCGGGAAGGCCGTGCGCGAGGCGTCCTGCGCGGGGGCCGCATCGTCGCCCCCGCCCGCGGCCTCGGCCTCGTCGCCGCGCAGCGACTCGATCTCGGCGACCTTCGCCTCGATCTCCATGAGCTTCGCCTCGACGGCGCCCACCTCGGTGGCGAGCGGCTCCTCGGCGATCGTCCCGGCGCGGACGAGCTCGTAGGTGCGCTCGCCGAGCTCCTCGAGCGCGGCCCGGTGCTGGCGCTGCAGCAGGCGGCGCTCGCCCTCGACGCGGGCGCGCTTGAGAGACATCTGGACGTCGGTCGCAAGGCGGTTCGCCTGCTTGGCGATGGTGTCCAGAACCGTCATCGTCGCCTCCTTCGAGCCGTCCCGCGGGCCGCCGTGGCCACGATTGTACCCGCCTGTGCCGGCGCACAGTCATCCCCCTCCTGTCGCGATCGCGTGCAGAGCCGTGCGCGCCCCCGGTCCTAGCGTCGATGCATGCGAAACCACCGTCAGAACGGCCAGGCCGCGGTCGAGGGCGTCGGCATCACCGTGGTCGTGGCCCTGCTGCTCGCCGCCACCGCCGCGTGGCTGGCCGGCTCCGCCCATCCGACCGCCCATCCGCCCGATGTCGTCGGCCGGGTCGCCGAGCCCCTCGGCGCCGTCGCCGATCCGCAGCTCTGGGAGCGGCCCGCGCCGCCCTCCCTCCCCTGGTCGCCCGCCGGGCAGGGCGGGCGCGCCGATCGGGCGCGCGCTGCAGGTCGGCCGGGCGCGCCGTCGCGACCGGCGCGGTGATCGCGGCCCAGGCGCGCCACCAGTTCATCCTCGGATTCGGGGAGCGGCTGCGCGAGCGCGCGATCGATTTCGTGCGCGACCCGCTCGGCGGCGCCGGCGACCTTCCCGATCCCGACTTCTTCACGACCCGCGGGCTCGGCATGGCGGCGCTGGACCGGGCCGGGGAGCTCTGGGACTACGCGCGGTTCCTCCGCACGCTCCCACCCCGGACGGCGATCATGGTCGCCTCCCACGATGCCGGGCGCGCCTCGGCCGACGTCGCCGTCGAGGTCGGCCAGGCGGCCCTTCGCCGCCGGCTGGCCCGCGGGGCCTCCGGGCGCACGGCGCCCCCCACCGGTGACCGCGTCCCGCCACGGGCGCCGTGACAGAGGCGACCCGCCGACCGGCACATCCCGGTGTCGCGCCGGATCAGGCACGGCGCCCAGGATCCACGCATGGTCAGCCACAGCAGAGGGGGAGACGATGATGGGCTACGTGATCGCGGCGTGGGTGCAGGCCGCCGCAGTGACGGCGATGGAGCGGGCGAGGACGGACCGCAGGGGGCAGGGGACGGTGGAGTACGTGGGCGTGGTCGTGATGGTCACGCTCCTGATCGCCGCCGTCGCCGTCGCGGCGAAGGGGTGGGCGCCGTCGGTCGGCGACGGCCTGAAGAAGGCGATCGCCGACGCGATCAAGAAGGCGTCCGGGGGGCTGTAGCGCCGGCTGCCGGCTCAGCCTGGATCCGCGCGGACGCGGATCTGGGCTCAGGCGACCTGGCGGACCGCGCGAAGACCCGGCGATCCGGTGCGCTCGGGCTCGGCCCGCTCGCCGCGCGCGCCGGTGAGGTCGGTGCCCGTCAGGTCGCTGCCGCGCAGGTCGGCGCCGGTCAGATCGGCGTCGCGCAGCACGGCGGCGAGCAGCCGTGCGTCGATCAGCGACGCACGGCAGAGCCGCGCCCGGGTCAGGTCGGCGCCCGCGAACACCGCGTCGTCGAGCCGGGCGTCGAGCAGGTCCGCCCCGACCAGGCGGGCGCGGGTGAGGTCGGCCCGGCGCAGGTCGGCCCGGCGCAGGTCGAACCCGCTCAGGAGGGCGCCGCGCAGGTCGGCTCCGCGCAGGTCGGGGGCCGCTCCCGAGGCTGGTGGGGGCGTGGGTGTCCCCGCGGTTGAACGCCTCGAGCACCACCCCGCCCAGGCGGGCTCCCGAGAGGTCGTCGAAGGCGGCTCCGCGCAGGTCGGCGCCGGCGAAGACGGCGCCTGTCGCGTCGGCCCCGGTGAGGTCGGCGCGCGTGAGGTCGGCGCCGCTGAAGTCTGCCTCGGTCAGATCGGCCGAGCGCAGGCCGGCGCCGGCCAGCAGGGCGCCCGACAGCCGGGCGCGGAACAGGCAGGCGCCGCGCAGGTCCGTGCGCCGCAGATCGGCGCCGGCCAGGTCGGCGTCGGTCAGGTCGGCCCCCATCAGCGAGAAGCCCGCCATGTCCACGTCGCGGAGCACGGCGGCGAAGAGCCGGTGCGCTCCCTGGGGCGCGCCGACGCCGGGTCGGGCGAACTCGCGCGACCATTCGGTGCTCGCGAGGTTCGCGCCGCACATGTCGGCGCCGTCGAGGGTGGCCCCGGACATGCGCGAGCCCGACAGGTCGGTGTCCCGCAGGATCGCCCCGAGCATGACGGCCTGCTCGAAGCAGGCGTCACGGGCGCTCGCCCCGTCGAGGCGCGCGGCCGCGAGGCCGGCGAGTGCGAGGCTGGCGCCGTCGAGGCGGGCCCCCCGCAGATCGGCGCCGCGCAGGCTGGCGCGGTCGAGCGTGGCCCCGCGCAGATCGGCGGCGCGCAGGTCGTGTCCGTCGAAGTCGGCCCGCGTGAGATCGGCGCCTGCGAGGTCGGCCCCCGCCAGCGGCATGGCGTCGGAGCCCCCCCGCCGGGCACCCACTCGTGTCCCCGACACCCATCGCTCGTGCGCCCGGAGGGCGCGTGCGATGTCCGCGGGCACGGGTCGGGGGGTGCGGCGAGTGGGCATCGGGACCTTCCAGGGTCGTCGTGTGACGCGATGGCGCGGCTGGGACGAGCACGCGCGGCTTCCTCCCTCATCGGCCGCGGCCGCGCGATCCACCACCCCCGTCTATCCTCGGGGGGTGAGCGCGCCGCCGCCCGAGTCCTCGATCAGCGTCGTCGCCTCACCCCGGGCGCCCGCGGGATCGGCCGACGCCAGCCGCCGCTGGGCGCTCTCCTTCACCGACGGAGGGGAGCGGTTCGCCGGCGTCACGCGCCCCGAGGGCGAGGCGGCCGTGCCGGTGCTCGCGGCGATGGGCGAGGACCGCTGGGACGCGGGTCTGGTGGAGGTGGTGCTCGCTGTGCTGCTCACCGAGGGGGCCGGTCCGTATCTGATCGACGCGCCGGGGCGCATCACCCTGGTGCTCGGCCCGCACCCGGTCATCGAGGGCGCCCACCTCGCCATGGGCGAGCCGGTTCCCGAGCACCGGATCGGCCTGGTCCGGCGCGTGGCCGGGCCCGGTGTGGGAGTGGATCGTGAGCTCCGACATCGCGCCGCAGGAGCGCGTCCGGGCGCTCGACGATCTGGACGCGGTCGCCGATCCGGCCGCCGCGGGGGAGTGGGAGCGTGCGGCGCGCCGGTAGGGTGGGCGGCGACGAGGAGGGGATGCACCAGTGAGCGACTACCGGGTCAGGTTCAGCGCCACCTCGAGCGTCCGGCTCTCCGACGATGCGGGCGCGCGGCTGAAGACCGCCCTGGCGACGATGCCGGGCATCGACGAGGTCTCCGATGCCGGTCCCGACCCCGACGGGCAGGGGGTCAGCGCCACGTTCTGGATCGACGTCCGCCTCGGGATGGCCGACGCGGCCCGCGACGGCAGCCGGCTGGCGAAGGAGGCCCTCAAGGTGGCGGGCATGGGCGAGGCCCAGCTGGTCGAGCTCGCGGTGACGATGCTCGACCGCGCCGACGGCCCCGGTGGGCGGCCCGCGTCGTAGGGTCCTCCAAGGATCGTCCCCTACACTTCGCCAGTCCGGTGCCGATGGGTCGGCGCAGGGCCTGACAGAGGGGGAACGGGCATCTCACGCGCGAGTCACCAGGAGCCGGCCGGCATGGTCGGCGGCAGCGCGCTTCCCGGAGGCGTGATGATGCGCACCCGCGACCGGGTGGGCGTCGCCGTCCGGCGCGAGGAGGACGGGGAGATCGTCACCGAGTCCTTCGAGCTGACGCCCTCCGCGTCGCGGTGGATGCGCCTGCCGCTCGCGCGCGGGATCTTCGCCATCCGCAGTGCGGTGAGCACCGGTCAGCGCTCGATGGCGATCTCCGAGCGGCTCCGCTGGGAGGAGCTGCGCGTCGAGGGCGAGGAGTCCCACGACGACGATGAGGGTGTCGGCTTCTGGGGCAAGGTCGCGATCGGCGCGGGCGCACTGCTCGGGGCGGGCCTGCAGATCGCCGCCTTCCGGATCGGCCCGATCGTGATCGCCAAGGAGGCGGGCCTCGAGGGCGCCGCCTTCATCGTGGCCGACGCGACGATCCGGCTCGCGCTGCTGCTCGGGATGCTCCTGGTCCTGAGCGCATTCCGGCCCTTCCGCAAGATCCTCAAGTACCACGGCGCCGAGCACAAGGCGATCGCCGCCTACGAGGCGGGCTCCCCGATCACGGCATCGGCGGCCGCCGGTTTCAGCCGCTTCCATCCGCGCTGTGGCACCTCCTTCCTGGTGGTGTCGGCGATGGTCTCGATCGTCGTCTACGGCGCGGTGCTCGCCATCACCGGCGTCTTCACGTACCTGGCGCTGATCGCCACCCGGTTGATCGGCGCGCCGGTCGTGACGGCGCTCGCCTTCGAGCTCCAGCGCCAGGCCTCGCGCCACGCGGACGGGCGCCTGCGCTTCCTCTCCTGGCCCGGCATGTGGGCCCAGAAGCTGACGACCGCCCCGCCGGGCCCGCAGGAGCTCGAGGTGGCCTGCGCCGCGCTCGAGGCGGCCCTCGAGGTGCCGGTCGAATCGGGCGAGGGTGTCCTCGACGCCGCCCGCCGCGCTCCCGCCGACTCCGCCGGCGCCCAGGTGGCGCAACCGCAGCCCAGTACCTGATGGCCCGCCGCCCGGCTCCGTGCGCGGGCGGCGACCGGACGGGGTTTGGGAGACTGCGCCAGGGGGGCACCTCGTCGCACGGAGGTGGGGATGCCTGAGAGCCTGGTTCGGGTCGGCACGGTGATGACCTGGTCGTCGGAGGGGGAGAGCAGCGCCCTGCTCCAGATCCGCGTGGCCGAGGCCGCCGATCAGCGGCTGATCGACGAGACGCTGGTCGGTCACCGGGTTCGGATGGAGGAGGGGCCGACGGGGCCGCTCGGCACGAGGCCGGTGAGGATCCACGCCCAGGACGGCCACATCGCCGTCCGCTACGCGGCCGGTGTCGCGGTGGACGGCTCGGGCCGCGTCTGCCCCCGCGACGACCTGCCACTTCCCGGACCGGGCGATCTCGCCTTCGACCTGCTGCCGTGGACCCTCCCGAGCCGCTACTGCCCCTCGGATGCCCTCGGCCCGACGGCCGAGGCCACCTTCGGCGACCTCCCGCGCACGCGCGCCCTCATCCCGGCCGTCGCCGACTGGGTCCGCGAGCGGATCGCCTACCAGTCGGGGGTGAGCGACAACCTCACGACGGCCGACCAGACGCTGCTCGCCCGGCAGGGGGTCTGCCGCGACATGGCTCATCTGGCGGTGAGCTTCCTCCGTGCCCTGGAGGTCCCGGCCCGGGTCGTGGCCGCCTACGCGCCGCTGGTGGACCCCCCCGACTTCCACGCACTGCTCGAGGTGCACGACGGAACCGGGTGGCGCATCATCGACGTGACCGGTCTCGCGCCGGTCGAGACCCTGGTGCGCATCGCCACCGGGCGCGACGCGGCCGACGTCGCCTGGGCGAGCGCCAGCGGACCGATGGCGCTCGACGACGTGGAGGTGACGGCCGCCGAGGAGCCCGCTTTCGGCCAGGGCGCGGCGGTGCCTTGAGCGCCTAACCTGGCCGCATGGCACACGATCCGCCGGCCGCTCCCGTCATCCAGCTCCGCCTCGTGGTGGAGGCCGAGGACTTCGAGCGGGCGCTCGCCTTCTACCGCGACGCGCTCGGCCTGCCCGAGCAGGCCGCCTTCGAGGGGGACGGCGACGCCCGCGTGGTGATCCTCGAGGCCGGCCGCGCCACCCTGGAGCTTGCCAACCCCGCCCAGAAGGCCCTGATCGACCGGGTGGAGGTCGGCCGTCCGGTCTCCCCGAGGATCCGCGTCGCTTTCGAGGTGGCCGACGCGGAGGCCGCGACCGCGGCGCTGGTGGACGCGGGCGCCACCCTCATCGCGCCCCCGGTCGAAACCCCGTGGCGCTCGCTCAACTCCCGCCTCGACGCGCCCGCCGGGCTGCAGATCACCCTGTTCCAGGAGCTCGAGGCCCTCGATGAGCGCACCGAGCGCCCCGGCTTCGGCGAGGCCTCCACCCGAGACGACCCCGCCTGAGGCGACGCGGCGTGGCATTGTCCGGGCTGATGCACCGGGGCGCGTAGCTCAGCTGGTTAGAGCAGGGGACTCATAATCCCTGGGTCGTAGGTTCGAGTCCTACCGCGCCCATGCGATCAGAACGGCCATCGGGGAAGCGAAGGCTCGGAGGCCCGAAGGGCAAGCCGACGGGAAGATCGTTCCGGAGTGCTTGAGGCTCGGCCGATTCCGGTGCCCACCGAGTCCCGCATGGGGTGGGAATCTGTGCCGAACGGGGGACATGGTGTCTTCCAGCCTCTAATCGAAGATGGAGCCCGGTCCGCTGAGGAACCGGGCTCGTCTGTCTTCGCAAAAGCCAGCCTGCCCCCTCAGCGGCCGATACGCAACGCTAACCACCGAGGAGGACCTATGACCTCAGAGTCGCCCGGCCGGTCTGAGCCGCAGAAGGAGCGCCCCGCCCTGCGCCGCCGCCACCGCCAGGCGCGGCCGGTGCCGGAGGGCCAGCTGACGCTCGACCTCGACGTGTAGTACCCGAGCCCCTCCTGCCCTTGCACGTCTTAGGGCGGGAGGGGGCTTCCCTGTCGCTTGTGTGCACTCTGAGGGTGAGGGCCCGACTGTGCCCCGCAGCCCAGCAGCAGATCTGCCGAAGGAGCGAGCCGACCTCCTCACGGGTCTCACGGGTGGCCGGGCCACGGGTCCGGCCCCGTCGGGGCATCGCCTCGCTCGCAGACCGCCGCAGATCGACCCGTCGGAGACTCCGAGGGTCGCATCCGGCGGCGAGGTCAGGGCCTCGGCATGCCCCGCATCGGTGCGGTCATCGGCGGCATCATGCCCGGCCTCATGCCCGGCGGCCCGGCGCCTGGCGGCCGAGCCCCCGGCGGAGCCGCGATGGGTGTCATCCCGCCCGGTCCACTCCTGTCGAGCGTGAGGGGAGTCGTGAGCGGGGCCGAGAAGATGCGCGGAGCTTCCTCGCCGCACTCCGGGCACGGAGCGGTCGTCGGTGCGGTGCCGAGCGGCAGGGTCAACTCGAACACTCCGTCGCGCTCGCATTGGTAATCGTAAGCAGCCATGACCACAGCCTACCTTCCCGTCGCGTCGCCCGCCGATGACCCTCCCGCCCCCATCCCGCAGTGGCGTTCAGGGCAGGAACCGCCTGCGGCCTCCCGGGGGAGGCCGCAGGCCTGGGATCCCTACTGGTCGTCGGGGTCGGTCCCGCCCTCGCCCGTGCCCTCGTCCCCGGTGGTGGCCGCCGCCGGTGCGGTGTCCTCGTCGCCGGGGTCGGTCGTCGCGTCCGCTGCCGGCAGGACGATCACCCGCTCGCAGTCGCGCGACACCGTGTCCTCGGGCCGCGCATAGGCGACGTCGCGGCCGGGTCCGCAGATCAGCGTGTCCACGACGGCGTCGGGGGCCCGGGAGAACAGGACGTCCCTGCCGAAGCCGCCCACGAGCACGTCGGCGCCCTCTCCGGCATAGAGGGTGTCGAAGCCGCGGGCGCCGAGGAGGCGGTCGTCACCCGAGCCGCCGCTCAGCACGTCGCCGCGCCAGCCGCCGAAGATCACGTCGTTGCCCGCCTGGCCCAGCGCCACGTCGCGCCCGGGGCCGGCATCGATCACGTCCGCGTCCGGACCGCCGAGGATCGTGTCGCGTCCCCGGCCTCCGAGCAGCACGTCGGTGCCGGGACCACCGGTCACGACGTCCGGGCCGCGGAAGCCGAACACGACGTCGTTCCCGGCCTTCGCCGTCGCCGTGTCGGCACCGCGCGTGCCGCGCAGCACGTCGTCGGCGTCCGTCCCGTCCAGCACTGCGGCCGTGGCGAGAGGGGCCGCGACCAGCACGGCCACCGCAGCCGCCGCGATTCTCCGATGCATGTTCATCTTGGGACCTCCGTTGAGGAAAAGGTGGATCCCAGTCTCGGGAGCGTTTGTGAGCGGACCGCCCCAAGATCTCGGAGGTTTTCGCGATGGGCTGTAAGCAATCCCCGCCGGCCGGCGCGATTCTCTTAACGTCCCCGAACAAGTTGCCCGCATTCCGGGGCCTGGTGAGCCGCTAGGTTCGTCACGTGTCCCGACGGTCGCTCTCCGCCGCCGCCGCCCTCCTTGCGGCCGCCGCGATCATGGTCGCCTCCCCCGGCGACGATGCCGCCGCCCAGGGGACCGCCCTGTCGAGTTGCACGGCGCCCGGGCCCTCCGGAGCGGTGGGCAAGCCCCGCCTGGTGCGGCGCATCACCACGGGCGAGACGGGATGGTTCGCGTCCCCGGGTCTGGTCGACCTCGACGGCGACGGACGGCTGGAGATCGTCGCGCCGTTCTACTCCACCTTCGTGTTCGACGCGCAGGGCCGGCAGCTGGGCAGGGGCACGGCCACGAAGGGGCGCGTGTACGCCCCCGGGGTGGTGGCCGACCTCGACGGGGACGGCACGAAGGAGGTCGTGGTCGGCGGCGGCGAGGGCACCGTGGCGGCGTACCGGCTGCGCGGCGGCGCGCTCCAGACCGTCTGGACGGCATCGACCGCCAGCGGCGGGCAGGCGCCCGAGGCGCGCGGCATGGCCGCGGCCGATCTCGATGGCGACGGACGTACCGAGGTCGTGGTCACCACCACCAACACCGCCTCCGACGGCGCGCAGGTGTTCGTGTTCGACGCCGATGGCGACCTCTACCGGCCGGCCGGAGCGGGCGCCGGCGCGTGGCCCCGCTACAACGCGAGCGACCGCGGCTTCAATGGCCAGGGCAACCAGGGCTACGGCGCGTACGGCGAGAACGTGGGCATCGGCAACCTCGACGACGACCCGCAGATGGAGATCGTCGTGACGTTCGACAACCATCAGATCAACGTCTTCAACCACGACGGCAGCTCGGTGCTCGCGTCCCCCTGGTTCACCAACCGGGCGAGCGAGTTCGCGGGCCGGCGTCTCGGCTGGGGCCAGTTCATCCGCTGGCTCTCGCCCGGCGTGGAGCGCAACCACTACCACCTCCAGCGCGGCCCCTGGCCGGACGTGCGCCGGCAGATGTGGCTGCAGTGGACCGCCTCCCCGCCGTCGGTGGCCGATCTCGACGGCGACGGGCGCAACGAGGTGATCGGGCTGCCGAACGCCGAGCGCGAGGAGCCCTACGAGACCCAGGCCTACGCGTTCGTGGTCCTCGACGGGGCCCATGGCGACGGCTCGCGCTCGGCCCGGCGCCACGCCGGGTTCGTCAATCCGCCGCTGTCGCGCAAGCCCGCGGTGCGCGGCGACGGCGACTGGTACCCGCCCAGCGGCATCCCCGCGCCCACGGTCGTCGACATCGCCGGCGACGCGCGACCCGAGATCGTGGCGTCGGTGCCCGACGGCGCCGTGTACGCGGTGGGCCCGAACGGTAAGAAGCTGTGGCGGTACGACTACGCGCGCGCCGCGCGCCGCACCTTCGCCTCGGAGGTCGTGGCCGCCGACCTCAACCGCGACGGCCGCCCGGAGCTGGTCTTCGGCACCTACTCGCTCTCGCGCAAGGGCGGCCGTCTGATCGTGCTGTCCGGCCGCGGCAGGCTGCTGCACGAGATCCGGATCCCCCGGCAGCGGAGCGACGGCAACGGCATCGGCATCCCCGCGGCGCCCTCGATCGCCGACATCGACGGCGACGGGACCCTCGAGATCGTGCTGACCTCGTTCGACCACGGCCTCGATGTCTTCCGGGTGCCCGGCTCGGCGGCGAACTGCCTGCCGTGGCCGACCGGCCGGGGTGGCCTCCTGCGCGCCGGAGCGGGGCCCGCCACCGCCCCGTAGGCCGGGCGGCCCTCGGCCGCCGGGCGTGTGGGATGTCCGCAGGGTGCCGGCGCGAATCGCGGATGGCGACGCGTCGTCGGTCGGGGACGATGCCCGCATCCTCCGGGCATCGAGTGCGGAAGGACGGCGGGGCGATGCGGCCGCGTGCCCGATATGGCGACGGCCCCGGTGGAGTTCGAGACCCACGACGGCGCGATCGACACGGCATACGACCACCAGGAAGGCGGTGCGCTATGGCCCCGATGAGCACGCCCGGGCCGCTGAGGGACGACCGTGGGACCAGGACCCGACCGGCGGCCGCGCTCAGGAGGTGGGCCCGCGGGGGGTGGTTGCCACGCGCCACCGCCGCTCTCGCCGTCGCCCTGACGGTGAGCTGCCCCGCGCTCGGGGCCGGAGCCCCGCAGCCGGTCGTCGTGGAGTTCTCGGCCGGGATCGGTGCCGGGAGCGGCCCGACCGCGATCGCCGCGGGGCCGGATGGGAACATCTGGTTCACGGAGCTCTTCGGCAACCGCATCGGCCGCATCACCCCGGCGGGCGCGGTGACGGAGTTCTCCGACGGCATCAGCCCTCTGCCGCCGTTCACCAGCATGAGCGGGCTTCTCGGGATCGCCGCGGGGCGAGACGGAAACGTCTGGTTCACCCAGGGAGAGAAGCGCCGGATCGGGCGCATCACCCCGGCTGGCGTCGTGACCGAGTTCTCGGCCGGCATCACCGGCTTCACCAACCGCATCGCCGCCGGCCCCGACGGCAGGCTCTGGTTCACGGAGGGCGACCGGATCGGGCGGATCACGACCTCGGGGGTCGTGACCGAGTTCTCGGCCGGCATCACCCCCGGTGCCGGGTTGGGCGACATCACCGCCGGCCCTCTCAGGAGCCTCTGGTTCACCTCGGGCGACCGCATCGCGCGCATCACGACCTCAGGGGTCGTGACCGAGTTCCCCGTGGGTGCCGGGAGCAACCCCGGCGGCATCACCGCGGGTGCCGACGGCAACCTCTGGTTCCGGGAGGACACGGGCATCGGGCGGATGACGCCGCGTGGTGTCGTGACGCACTTCCCGGCGGCGGTCGCGCCGCTCGGCGGCCCGAGCGGGATCGCCCTCGGCCCCGACGGGAACGTCTGGTTCATCGGGAGCGAGGCGATCGGGCGGATCACGCCGTCGGGTGTCGTCACTGAGTACTCGGCGGGCATCAGCCCGGGCAGCGGGCTGCGCGACATCACCGCCGGCCCCGGTGGCAGCCTCTGGTTCACGGAGCAGTGGGGCAACCGCATCGGACGCATCACCCCGCCCCGTGTGCACCACCCGCCGTGCCGGCCGCCGCACCGCCCCCGGCACCACGGCTGACCGCGCGCGCCGCGTTGCACCGGGGCCCCGCACGGGGCCCCGGTGCACGTCGACGCCCCTCGCCGCCCCTTAGGATGGGCCCGTCGGCATGAGAGGTGACCGCGGTCACCGATGAGGAGGAGTCGCGGTGAGCAACGTCACCCAGGCGGTCCGCGAGATCAGCGCGACCGACTTCGAGGCCGAGCTCCGGGAGCGGGCGGACGTGGTCGTGCTGGACACGCGCGACCGGGAGTCGTTCGCGGCCTGGCGGGTGGACGGCGCACCGCCTCCGCGCAACGTGCCCGAGGACGAGCTGGGGGACGATCCCGAGGACGTGCTCTCGTCGATCCCACCCGATGCCCGCGTGCGGGTGATCTGTCACGCCGGGATCGGCTCCCGCCGCGTTGCGGCGGCGCTGGAGGGGCGGTTCGCCGAGGTGCTGAGCGTGAGCGGCGGCATGATCGGCTGGTCCCGGGTGCTGCGGGCCGACGAGGTCCCCCTGCCCGGGCCGTTCGAGGTGGTGCAGTTGCGCCGCGAGGCCCGCGGGTGCCTGTCGTACCTGGTGATCGCCGACGGTGAGGCGCTCGTGGTCGATCCGGCGCCCGGCGTCGCTCCATATGTCGAGGAGGCGGCGGCGCGCGGCGCGCGGATCACCCGGGTGTTCGACACGCACGTGCACGCCGATCACGTCTCGGGCGCCCGCGCGCTCGCGCGGGAGGCCGGGGCGGCGCTCCATCTCTCACGCGCCGCGCTCCGCCGCGGCCTGCGCTACGGCGACGAGGTATCCACCGTCGCCGACGGCAACCGGCTGAGCCTCGGTGATCAGGGCATCAGGGTCGTGGCCCTGCCCGGGCACACCAGCGACATGACCGGCCTGCTGCTGGGCGAGGCCGCGCTGATCGGCGGCGACTCTCTCTTCGTCGATTCGGTCGCCCGGCCCGATCTCGAGGCCGGTGGCGACGGCGCCGACGAGGCGGCCCGGCAGCTCTTCGCGACGCTCCGGGAGCGGATCGCAGGCCTGCCCGCATCGACCGTCCTGCTGCCCTGTCACTACGCCGGCGGGCGTCTGCCCGGCCCCGTCGCCCCGACGCTCGGCGAGGTGCGCGCGGGCGTCGGCGAGCTCGCGCTCGGCCGCGAGGAGTTCGTCGGGCGGATCCTCGCCCAGCTACCGCCGACTCCGGCCAACCACCTGCGGATCATCGCCGTCAATCTCGGCGAGCGGATGGACGCCGACGCCGTCGCCCGGCTCGAGGTGGGCGTCAACTCGTGTGCCGCGTCAACGGCGTGGGCGGGGTAGCGCCCGGCGCGTACGTCCCGGACACCTGTCCCCCGGGCGCGATTCACCGGAATCTCGGTACCTTTGTCTGGTATGCCTCGTGCATCCGTTCCGGCCGGGGGCCATCTCCCGCCCACGTCGTGTGGTGCAAGACCTCAGAGGAGTGACTCGATGGCACTGCAGCTCAACCAGACCGCCCCCGACTTCGTCGCCGAGACGACCGAGGGGCGCATCAGCTTCCACGAGTGGATCGGCGACTCGTGGGCGGTGCTCTTCTCGCACCCCAAGGACTTCACGCCCGTCTGCACCACCGAGCTCGGCTACATGGCCCAGATCGCGCCGGAGTTCACCGCGCGCGGCGTCAAGGTGATCGGCCTGTCGGTCGACCCGGTGGACCGTCACGCCGAGTGGGCGAAGGACATCGCCGAGACCCAGGGCACGGCCCCCAACTACCCGATCATCTCCGACGCCGACTTCAACGTCTCCAAGCTCTACGGGATGCTGCCGGCGAGCGTCGAGGGCGACCCGCTCGCGCGCACCGCGGCCGACAACCAGACCGTGCGCAACGTCTTCGTGATCGGCCCGGACAAGAAGGTCAAGCTGATCCTGGTCTACCCCATGACCACGGGCCGCAACTTCGACGAGGTGCTGCGGGTGATCGACTCGCTGCAGCTCACCGCCAACCACAAGGTGGCGACGCCCGCCCAGTGGCAGCTCGGCCAGGACGTGATCATCGCCGGCTCGGTCACGAACGACCAGGCGAAGGAGATCTGGCCTGAGGGCTGGAAGGAGCCCAAGCCGTACATCCGGATCGTGCCCCAGCCGACCTGAGCGCCACGGCGCCCGGGGCGATCGCGCCCCGGGCGCCGGCGATCAGCGGATGAAGTTGGCGCGCGCCCGCTCCAGGCGCTGGAAGCCCGGATCCTGCGCCGTGGTGTTCGCGCGCCTGCGGCCGAGGCGGCGCCGCAGCGGCTTGGCGAGCGTGTAGACGAACATCAGGACGGCGGCCCCGAGAGCGATCGGCACGAACGGCAGGACGCCGACGCTGAGGAGCCACGCAGCCGGGAACTTGCCGCCGCCGATCAGATCGAGGCGCCACAGGGCCACCGCGGTGATCACAAGGACCCCCGCGAGCACCAGGGCCGCGAGGCCGGCCATCGCGAGCGCCCATTGCCACCAGGCGCGCGAGGAGCCGTCGCCCGGGGAGCTGGTGGCGTCGAGATAGACCGGGCAGGCCGCGAGGAGGATGAGCGCTGCGATGGCTCCCCGGATGCGGGCGCGCCACGCTCCGGCGGGATCGTGCTGCTTCGTCGAGGCGACACCGGCGTCCACGACCGGCGACTCGGTCGCGTCGGGGAGGCGGTCGAGTGGCACCGGGTCGTCGCGCCGGCCCTTCACAACCGCTCTCAGGGCCGCGTGGACGGACCCCCAGGTGACACCGGTCCACAGGAGCCACCGCCGACCCCACGACACGCCCGACTCGGCCAGGGCGTCCCGGAACACCTCGTCACCCGCGAAGCGGTCGATCTCCGAGACGCACAGCCGGTCGTGGACGATGGCGGCCTTCGTGTGCGCGCCGTAGCGCGGCACCGCCCAGGCGAAGGCGCTCGGGATCGACGCGAAGTCGGTGCGAAAGGGCGCCCGCACGAGGTAGGCCTCGGGCTCCGTCCTGCGCCCGCGCGGGGCGCGGTCGTAGCGCAGGTCCTCGGTGAGGGACCACTTCTCGGGGTCGCCCTCCACCTCCACGACCCTCACGAGCCTGGGCGTGAACATCGCCGCTCACCTCCGCGCCGCCGCCGGACATCGCCCGTCGCGACGGTACCCCGGCCGCGGTCACCGGCGCCAGGCCCGGGGTGTGGCGGTCCCACGATCCGAACCGGCGCCCCGCCCCCGCGTCGCGCCGATCAACCCGGCTCGGGGCGCATCGCCATCGATCCGCACGGGCATTCCTGCACGCAGATCCCGCAGCCCTTGCAGAAGTCGAGATCGATGCGGTAGCCCTTGCCGGGTTCGAGCTTGATGACAGCGTTGTCGGGGCAGACGCCGTAGCAGTTGTCGCACTCGAAGCAGTTGCCGCACGACAGGCAGCGCCGCGCCTCGAAGAGGGCGGTCGATTCGTCGAGCCCGGACACGACCTCGTCGAAGGTCGACGCCCGGCGGGCCGCCTCCAGGCGGGGGCGCACCGCGTGCGGGGCGTCCTCGTAGTACCAGGTGTTCAGTGCCTCGAGGCCCGCGGTCGGCGGGCGCGCGGCCGGGGTGTGGGCGGTGCCGCGCAGCCACGCGTCGATGTGGCGCGCGGCGAGCCGGCCGTGGCCGACGGCGGTGGTGACGGTGCGCTCGGCCGGCACCATGTCGCCGCCGGCGAAGATCCCGGGGTGCCCGGTCATCATGTCGGGGCCGACGCTCACGACCCCGTCCGCCACCTGGATGCCGGTGAGGCCGTCCACGAGGGAGAGGTCGCAGTCCTGGCCGAGCGCCAGGATCACGGTGTCGGCGGCGAGCGTCTCGGTCTCCCCGGTCGGCTGCGGGAAGCCCTGCGCGTCGAGCTCCATGCGCTCGACGGTGACCTCGCCGGCGTCGACCTGGGTGATCGTCGACAGCCACCGCGTGAGGATCCCCTCCTCGAGCGCCTCCTCCACCTCCGCGTCGTGGGCGGGCATGCGCTCGCGCGTGCGGCGGTAGACGATCACGGGGTCGGCGCCGAGGCGCCGCGCGGTGCGGGCCGCGTCAACCGCCGTGTCGCCGCCTCCGTAGACCACGACCCGGCGACCGATGCGGGGCGGCTCGTCGTCCTCCATGCCGTGGAGGAAGGCGACCGCGTCGATCACCCGCGCGGCCGCGCCCGCCGGGACGTAGGCCTTCCTGCCCACGCCCGCGCCGACGGCGAGGAACGCGGCGTCGTGGCCGCCCTCGGACATCGCGGCCTGGAGGTCGGTGACCGCGCCTCCCGTGACCACCGCGACGCCCATGTCGCGGATCCGGTCGATCTCGGCGTCGAGGATCTCCCGCGGCAGGCGGTAGCGCGGGATCCCGTAGCGCATCATCCCGCCGGGCGCGGGCGCCGCGTCGCGGACCTCCACCTCGTGGCCCATCAGCCGCAGGTGGTAGGCGGCGCTCAGACCCGAGGGGCCCGCGCCCACCACCAGGACGCGCCTGCCCGAGGGCGGCGCCTCGACGGGGATCCGCCAGGCCCTCTCGATGGCGAGGTCGCCGAGGAAGCGCTCGACCGAGTTGATCCCCACCGACTCGTCGAGGTGTCCGCGGTTGCAGGCGGTCTCGCACGGGTGGTAGCAGACCCGACCCATGACGGCGGGGAACGGGTTGTCGCGGACGATCACCCGCCAGGCGGCCTCGTAGTCGCCACTCTCGGCGTGGAAGAGCCAGCCCTGGACGTCCTCCGCGGCGGGGCAGGCGCCGTTGCACGGTGGAAGGTTGCGGACGTACTCGGGGCGCTCCGTGCGCCACGAGCCGGTGTGGTTGGCCCGCGAGGAGCCGACGTCGAGCGTGATCGCGAACGGCTTGTCCATCAGGTCGCCCCTGCGTCGCCGAGCAGTCCGTAGCGCCGGATGTTGCGGTCGGCGATCTCCTGGATGCGCGCCAGCGCCGCCGGGCCCGACGGGTGCGAGAACAGATGCGCGAAGCGCTTCTGCGGGCGCAGGTAGTCCTCCACCGGAGCGGGGCGGCGGATCGGCGTGACGCCGGTGACCTCGCCCTCGCGCGCCTCGAAGACCGGGAAGAGGCCGGTCTGGGTGGCCAGCCGCGCGATCCGCACGGTCAGCGCCGCGGGGCTGCCCCATCCGAGCGGGCAGGGCACGAGCACGTGCAGGTAGCGCGCTCCGCGGATCTCCATCGCCCGCTCGACCTTCGCCTCCAGGTCGCGCAGGTCGGCCACCGTCGCGGTCGCCACGTACCCGACGCCGTGGGCCATCGCGATCCGCGGGACGTCCTTGCCCTGTCCGAAGGGGTTGCCCGGGGCGTCGCCGACGGCCTCGGTGGTCGCCGTGCGGGCTCCCGGCGGGGTCGCGCCCGAGCGCTGCACGCCGGTGTTCATGTAGCCCTCGTTGTCGTAACAGACGTAGAGCACGTCGTCGTCGCGCTCGAACATCCCCGACAGGCAGCCGAAGCCGATGTCGACCGTCCCGCCGTCCCCGCCCTGGGCGAGCACGCGGATGTCGTCGCGGCCGGTGGCGCGCAGCGCCGCGGCGACGCCCGAGGCGACCGCCGGCGCGTTGCCGAAGAGGGAGTGCAGCCAGGGAAGCTGCCAGGACGTCTCCGGGTAGGGGGTGGAGAAGACCTCCAGGCAGCCGGTGGCGTTGACCGCAACCAGGCGCCCCGCGGTGGCGCGCAGGGCGGCGTCAACCACGTAGCGGGCGCCGAGCGCCTCGCCGCATCCCTGGCAGGCCCGGTGGCCGCAGGTGAGCGCGTTGGCGCGCTCGGGATCGGACTGCACGGTGCGCCGGCCCGGTTCGACCAGCCGGTTGCCGACCGCGTGGCTGCCGACCTGGAAGTAGCGGATCTCCTGGGTGCCCACGACCGGTCTCCTCAGTGGGGCCGCGCGCCGACGATGCCGACGTCGCGCAGGATGTTCTCGGCGGCCGGCCCCGAGCGCGGGTGCGCGCGGACCCTCTCCAGCTCGCGCTCGACGAGGGCGTGATCGAGGTCGAGGAAGGTGAGGGGCTCCAGCCGGTCGCCGGCGGCCGCGCGCAGCATCCCGCGCAGCGAGGCCCGCGTCACCGGCCGGCCCCCGAGGCCTGCGATGACCGTGTTGTACCGCTGGCTGAGTCCGGCGAGCGCCATGTGGACGTTGGCCGACACGATCCCCCCGACCCCGACCGCGAAGGCCCGCTCGAGCACGATCACCCGCTCGGCCCCCTCGAGCGCCGCGCGCACCGCCGCCATCGGGAAGGGGCGGAACGAGGTGAGTCCGACCACCCCGATCGGCTCACCCTCGTCGCGCAGCTCGTCAACCGTGTCCTTGAGCGTGCCGAGCACTGAGCCCATGGCCAGCACGATCGTCCGCGCGTCGTCGCAGCGGTAGCGGTGGAGCAGGCCGCCGGACTCCCGCCCGAAGGCCTCCGCGAACTCCGCCGCGATCTCGGGGATCCGGGCCAGCGCCTCGAGCTGGCGGTGAAAGGCCAGGTAGCGGACCTCGGTGAACGCCTCCGGGCCCACCATTGCGCCGATGCTGACCGGCTCGGCGGGATCGAGGACCTGGCGCGGGGCGAAGGGGGGCAGGAAGGCGTCGACCGCCGCCTGCCCGGGCACGTCGAGGGGCTCGAAGGCGTGCGTCAGCACGAAGCCGTCCATGCAGACCATCACAGGCACCGAGAGCTCCTCCGCCAGGCGGAACGCCTGGACGTGGAGGTCCATGGCCTCCTGGTTGGTCTCGGCGTAGAGCTGGATCCAGCCCGAGTCGCGCTGGGACATCGAGTCGGAGTGGTCGTTCCAGATGTTGATCGGCGCCCCGATCGCGCGGTTGGCGACGGTCATCACCACCGGCAGCCCGAGGCCGGAGGCGTTGTAGAGCGCCTCCGCCATGAACAGCAGGCCCTGGCTGGCGGTGGCGGTGTAGGCGCGCGCGCCGGCCGCCGACGCGCCGATGGCGACCGACATCGCCGCGAACTCCGACTCGACGTTGACGAACTCGCACCCCGGGAGCGCGCCCGATTTCACCATCGCCCCGAGCCCCTCGACGATGTGGGTCTGGGGGGTGATGGGGTAGGCGCAGATCACCTGCGGCCGGCACGCGGCGACGGTCTCGGCGACCCCTTTGGCGCCCTCAATCTGCCGGCGCATGCGCGAGCTCCCCCATCTCGGCCGTCACCCACGCGTGGGCCTCCCGGGCGGCGGCGATGTTCGCGTCGGCCACCGCGCCCTCGAAGCGCTCGCCGACGGCCCGCGCGAGCGCGTCGAGCGACACGATGCCGGTGGCGGCGCAGAAGCCGCCGAGCAGCACCGTGTTGGGGATCGGGCGGCCGATGTGCCGCAGCGCCAGCTCGGTGGCCGGCACCGTCAGCAGCCGCTCGCGGCGGAAGCGGGCGGTGAGGTCGCCCACGCCGAGCTCGTCGAAGTTCCTGGGCGAGTTGATGATGATCCAGCCGTCGGGGCGCACCCCCGAGAAGAGCTCCACCTGGTGGAGCAGCGTCGCGTCCTGCACGATCAGGGCGTCCGGCTCGGTGATGGGCTCGCGCACGCGGATCTCGCGGTCGTCGATGCGGCAGAAGGCGACCACCGGCGCCCCCATGCGCTCGGAGCCGAAGCTCGGGAACGCCTGGGCGTTGCGGCCCTCGTCGAAGGCGGCCACCGAGAGCATCTCGGCGGCGGTCACGACGCCCTGACCCCCGCGCCCGTGGAAGCGGACCTGGAACATGGTGCGGCTCACCCGGGGCTCACGGCGCGAATGGGCGCACCGTCTCGAGGAGGCGGTCGGTCGTGCGCGTCACCCCTGCGCCCGCGAGGGTGGCGGCGCGGTCGGGGCTCGAGGCGAACGCCTGGGCCTCGGCCCGCGAGCCGAAGGTGATCATGGCCACCATCGTCGCGGGATCGTCCGCGGCCCTCATCAGGCCGCTGCCGATCGCCCCGGCCCCCCTTCGGGTCGCCTCGTAGCCGTCGAACGCCGCCACGAAGCGCTCGGCGTCGGAGACCTCGTACTGCGCCAGCAGCATCACGGCCATCAGATGCCTCCTCCCTCGGGAGCACGGACCACGGACGCCCCCGATGGGGCACCCGCTCATCCGAATCTGATCCCGTGGCGCGCGCCCGCCGACGGGGCGGGCGCGGAGGGGGGCTACGGCCGACTACGGATCCTGGCCGGGGGGGCGCGCGGCGCCCCCCGGCCTACATGCTCAGTGGCCCGCCACGGACGAGGGCGTCTCGTAGTCGACGGCGCCGTGCTTGGTCGCGACCAGGCGGCCCTGGGAGAGCGACATCATCAGGATGGCGATCATCTCGTGCATGATGATCGTGTGGCGGTTGCCCGACTCCTGCAGCGTCGTGCGCAGCCGGTCGCGGACCTCGGCGACCCCGGTCGCGTCGATCAGGATGTCAACCGCGTCGCCCATCTCGGCCAGGTCCATGAAGTCCTGGGTCGTCGGGCGGCCGTGCTCGCGCGCGAGGATCATGCCCGGGGCGTCCTGGTCGAGGTCGGCGACGCCGACGACGTCGACGAAGCCCGCCGCGAGCAGCTGCCGCAGGAACGGCGTGCCCGTCTCTCCCGCGCCGATCATGCCCACCCGGATCGTGTCCACCACCTGAACCTCCGCACTCGACGTCTGGGGCCGTTCGGACCGGTGGTCCGTCTCGGGTATCGGTCGGCGGGCGCAAAGCCTGAGCGCGCGCGACGCGCTCCGGGCGCGGGAGTGCTCAGATGATGCCCAGGCTGAACGCCGCGAGGACCGCGCAGGCTCCCGCCACGGCCGCGATCAGCGCCACGCAGACGACGACTCCGGCCCGGGTGAGGCGTTGCGCGCCGAGGATCGAGACGTCGCGTCCCATCCGCACCATGAACGGGAGGATCACCAGCAGCAGGATCGCGTTGAGCACCTGCGTCAGGTAGAGGACCGGCACCAGCGGCACGGCCGGCACCAGCACGATGGCCGCCGCCACGCCCATCGCGCCGAGGTAGCTGCCGTAGAAGAGCGGCGCCTCGCGCGGGCGCTGATCGAGGCCGGCCGGGTGGCCGGCGGCCTCGCAGACCGAGTAGGCGGTGGAGAGGGGCACCACGGCCGCCGCGAGCATCGCGGCGCCGAGGATGCCGAGCCCGAACAGCAGCGAGGCCGCCGATCCCGCGAGCGGCTCGAGCGCCCGCGCCGCGTCCGCGCCGTCCTCGATCTCGATGCCGGCCGGGTGCAGCGTCGCCGCGCAGGCGATCACCACGAAGAACCCGATCACACCGGTCAGGACGGCTCCCGTGACGACGTCGAGACGCTCGTAGCGCAGGTCGGCGACCTTCAGGTGCTTGTCGACGGCGTAGCTCTGCATGAAGGACGAGGCCCCACGGGGCGAGCGTGGTGCCGAGCGTCGCCACCGAGATGAGCACCGCATCGCTGGTCGCGGGCATGCTGGGCTGCACCAGCCCGCGGGCGGCCGCCGGCCAGTCGGGGCCGGCGAGGATCCCCGCCGCGACGTAGGCGACGAACACCAGGCTGAGGGCGAGCAGGATGTGCTCCACCCGGTGGAAGCCGCTGCCGAGGACCAGGGCGGAGACCACCACCACCGCGACCGTCACCGACACGGCCCGTCCGGCGCCGGTGAGCATCTCCGCCCCGATCGCGACCCCGGCGAGCTCGGCGCAGAGGGTGCCCACGTTGGCCACGATCAGCGACCCCACGGCGAGCAGCGCCGCGGGCCGTCCGTGGTGCTCGCGCACGAGCAGCACCAGGCCCTTGCCGGTGACGACGCCCGTCCGGGCGGCCAGTTCGTGGAAGACGATCAGGGCGACGGTGGACAGCACCAGCACCCACAGCAACTCGTACCCGTAGTCGGCGCCGAGGATCGAGTAGGTGGTGATCCCGGCGGGATCGTCGTCGGACAGCCCGGCGAGGAGCCCCGGCCCGAGCACGGCGAGCAGCCCGAGGGCCCCGAGGCGCCGGTGGGCGCCACGACGGCGGAGGCGATGCAGCCGGTGGGCGGTCGCCCGCCCCGGTGGCGGCGTGCCGTGAGCGGTGGGTGTGGGGCCTCGGCCGGTGACCCGGCGATCGTACTCCGCGTCGCCTGCGGGAAAACCGATGGAGTCGATCGGGGGCGCCGCCCATGTCCTGCCCCATCGACGGGCCTTAGCGTCGCCGGGGAGGTTCTCACGACGACGAGGAGGGGCGGATGCCCATCGGCGAGATGTTCCTGTACGGGATCTGGGCCGTCCTGGCGATCGGCTCGATCATCGTGACCGCGATGATCCTGGGCGGCGACGAGCACTGATCGGGCGGGGGCGCCCTTCGCCCACATCGGCTGCCTGATCGACGACTCGGCCTGCGGCGCGATCGCGCTGCGGGCCGCTGCCGCTCTGTGGCGCACCTCGGGCGGGAGGCTGAGCATCGCCCGGGTCGCGCCGCTCCCGCCGCCCTCCGGTCCGCTCGATCTCGCGGCCGTGCTGCGGCGCGAGGACCCCGACCGCGGTGCCCGGGAGGCGGTGCGCGCAACGGCCCGGGGCATCCCCGGCGCCGAGCCGGTCCTCCTGAGGGGGCCCGGCGGTGCCGCGGTCTGCGCCTGGGCCGAGGGGGCCGGCGTCGACCTGATCGTCGCCGGAGCCGGCTGCCCCGATCCGGCGTGCACGCAGTCGTCCGGGCTCGTGCACCACCTCGCGGCCCACGCACCCTGCGCGGTGCTGGTGGCCCGCTCGCCCGGTCGTCCGGCACCCCACCCGGCTGCACCGATCGACATCGCGGTGGCCTCCTCACCCCGCTGAGGGGTGTCTGACACTTGACATCCCGATGCTCCCGGACAAGCCTCGCGGCATGGGAAACCCCGGCGATGAGGCGGGCGCGACCTCCGCGCCGGGAGCGCGCTCCCGGGACCAGGACGCGGAGCTCCTGCGCCTGGCGGCGCGGGTCGCCGGCCTCGACGCCGTCGCCCTCGTCGTCGGCGGCCCGGACGACGTGGTCGTCCGGGCCTCCTGGCCGGTCGATCTCGCCGGTGTGTCCGCCGGGGAGGGGCCGTCGGAGCGGGCGGGGCTGCTCGAGGCCGCCGGTGGATCGGGCGGGACGCTGCTGGCCGCGACGATGCACGTGGAGGACGGCGTGGAGGCCACGCTGGTGGGCAGCGGCGATCCGTCGTGCGCCATTGCGCACGACGAGGCGGCCGCCGCCCTCGAGGTGCTCGTCGGCCTCGTCGCGTCCCGGCTGGGGCTCGAGGGCGCGCGGGTGCGGGCGGAGGATGCCCGGGCGCGGATGGCGGGTCTCGTCGACGCCGGCCTGTCGCTCGGGCGCCAGCTGGCGCTCGACGACCTGCTCACCCGCATCGTCCAGGCGGCCCGGGAGGTCGTGGGCGCCCGCTATGCGGCGCTCGGGGTCCTCGACGCCGGCCGTACGGGCCTCGCCGAGTTCGTCACCGCAGGGCTCAGCGAGGAGGAGCGGGCGGCGATCGGCGACCCGCCCACCGGGCGCGGCCTGCTCGGGGCGCTCATCCGCGATGCCCGCACGCTCCGCCTCGAGCGGATGGCCGACGACCCTCGGTCGGTCGGCTTCCCGGCCAACCACCCGCCGATGGACATCGTTCCTCGGCGTGCCCGTGATGCTCCGCGGTGAGACCTTCGGGAACCTCTACCTGACCGACAAGGTCGGGGGCGCCTTCACCGCCGAGGACGAGCAGATCGCCCAGACCTTCGCGTCGCAGGCCGCCGTGGCCGTCGACAACCTGCGCCGGTTCGAGGCCGAGAGCCGCCGGGCCGGCGAGCTCGAGAGCGTCCTCGAGATCGCGCGCGCCGTGCTCGGGACGCTCGACGTCGAGGCGCTGCTGCCGCTCGTCGCGCGCAGGGCGCGCCGGTTGACGGGCGCCGACACCGTCGGCTTCGCGGTCACCGACGGCGATGCCCTGACCTTCCAGTACGCCCACGGGGTGGACGCCCTGGGGCTGGAGGGGGTCCGCGTGCCCCGGGACATGGACCTCCTCGAGACCTCTCTGCGCGAGACCCTCGGGGCTCCGGTGGTCGTGGCGTCGGCGCTCGAGGTGGGCGGAGAGCTGGCCGGGGCGCTCGTCGCCATCGGCTGGCGCCCGTTCGACTCGGCCGCGCGGCGCCTGCTGGAGACCTTCTCGAGCCAGGTCGCGATCGCGCTCGTGAACGCCCGGTCGGTCGCCGCCGAGCGCGAGAGCATGAAGGAGACCTCGCGCCGCGAGGCGGCCGCCGCCCGCGACCAGGCCGCGGCCGAGGGGCTACGCCGCGCGGTCGCGGCGCAGGAGGCCGAGCGGGCCAGGGTCGCCCGCGAGCTGCACGACGAGGTCGGCCAGGTCCTCACGGCCCTCGCGGTGCACCTGCGGACGCTGGAGGACGAGGTGAGCACCCCCGAAGCCCGCCGACGGGTGGAGGATCTGCGCGGATCGGTGGGCGACGCGGCCCGCAGCCTGCGCGAGCTCGCGGTCCGGCTGCGGCCCGCTCGGCTGCTCGAGCGCGGGCTCGCCGAGGCCATCGAGGAGCAGGCCGACCGGTTGCGCGCCGCCGGTCTGGAGGTCGACGTGGATGTGCGCGGCATCACTCCGGACCTCTCCGAGGACGTCCAGACCGTAGTGTTCCGGACTGTGCAGGAATCATTGACCAACATCGCCCGCCACAGCGGTGCCACCCACGCCAGCGTCGTCGCCGCCGCCAGCGGCTCCCGGCTGCGCATCGTGGTGGAGGACGACGGGGTCGGCTTCGACCCCGATTCGCCCACCTCGCGACTCGGCCTGGTGGGGATCCGCGAGCGGGTCGAGCTGCTGGGGGGCAACCTGCAGATCGAGTCGTCGGAGGGTGCCGGCAGCGCTGTCGTCGTCGACCTGGAGATCCTCTGATGGGCGATCCGATCCGGATAATGCTGGTTGACGATCACGCGGTGCTCCGCTCCGGGGTGCGGTTGCTGCTCGAGCGCGAGGAGGGCTTCGAGCCGGTGGGCGAGGCCGAGTCGGCCGAGGCGGCCCTGCGCGCGCTGCCGCGACTGCAGCCGGACGTGGTCGTGATCGACATCGAGATGCCGGGCATCGGCGGCCTCGAGGGCGCGACCCGCATCAAGGAGCGCATGCCCGGCGTGCGGATCCTGGTGCTCTCGATGCACGACCAGGCGAACGACGTCCGCCGGGCCTTCGACGCGGGCGCCGACGGCTACCTCCTGAAGGCGGCCGCCGACGAGGACCTCATCAGGGCGATCCACGCCGTCGCGGCGGGCGAGCGCTACGTGCACCCCTCGCTCGGAGCCGCCCTCGCGGCGCCGGCCGAGCGCAACGGGCCGCTCGACGAGCTGACCTCGCGCGAGCGCGAGGTGCTGCGCCTGCTGGCATTGGGGCACACGAACCAGGAGATCGCCGAGCGGCTCGTGGTGAGCGTGCGCACCGTCGAGAGCCACCGCGCGCACGTGATGACCAAGCTGCGCGTCAGCACCCGCGCCGGCCTCGTGCGCACCGCCCTCCACGCCGGCCTGCTGACCGAGGACGACTGAGGGTTCGGCCTCAGCCGCCGGCGGGGCCCCGGGGGCGCTGGACCCTGGCGTCCGAGCCGGGATAGAGCAGCGTCGTGTGGCCGGTGTCGCCCCAGCGCACCAGGAACGGGGCGCCGCCGCCGGCCCCGCGTGCCTCGAGCACCTCGGCATCGCGCTCGGGCTCGCCGAGGTGATGGCCGTGGATCACCAGGCGGTCGCCCGGTTCGGCACGAAGATCGCCGCCCGCGCGGGCCGGGGGCGGGGGAGCCGGCTCCGCCGCGGCGCCGCGCGGCGATGACGACAGGCTGACAGCGACGTCGAGCGCCGAGACGATCCCCACAGGATGGCCGTCCTCCACGGCGATCACGTGGGTGGTCTCGTGCTCGGACATGAGGAGGGCGGCCTCGTGCAGCGGGCGGTCGCGCGGCACCGTGATCGCGGGCGTCGCGGCGAGCCGTCCCACCGCGGCGTCGCGCGCGTCGTAGGCGACGGCGCGCACCAGATCGATGTCGGCCATCACGCGCCAGGCTCCGGGCATGCCGGGATCGGACTCGCCGACCACCACGACGGCGTGGATCCGGTGGCGCGCCATCAGCTCGGCGACCTCCGCCACCGTGACGTCGGCCTGGCAGGTCACGATCGGCGTGCTCATGACGTCGCCGACACGGGTCTGCGTCGCTGTCGGCGGGCCGGCCGGGCGGCGATCGTGCATCTCGGGCTCCTTCGCTGCTGCGCCGCGCCTGCGCGCGGAGACGCCTCACCCTCGCGCCGGCCGTCCGCGCGGGAATCGGCACGCCCACGGATCCGGCGCCGGAAAACCCGCAACGAGGGACGCCCCCGCACGGATGACGACCCCGCCGGAGGGGTCGAGACTGCGTCTCCGGGATCCACCTCGGACGATGGGGAGGGGCCGTGACGCACGGAGCGCCGGATCGGCCGGCCGAGGTCGTCGAGACGCACATCTCGGTGATCACGATGATCGGCGCCCGGGCCTACAAGCTGTTGAAGCCCGTCTCCATGGGGTTCCTCGACCACCGGCTGCGGCAGGACCGGCTCGCCGCCTGTCGCCGCGAGACCGAGGTGAACCGCCGCTTCGCCCCCGACGTCTACCTCGGGGTGCTCGACGTGGTCGGCGCGGACGGCGTCGTTCGCGACCACCTGCTCGAGATGCGCCGCATGCCCGCCGAACGGCGCCTGTCCTCGCTTCTGGACGGGCCCGAGGCGGCCGGGCTCGTCGGCGCCGTGGCCCGCGCGGTGGCCGGCTTCCACCGGGTGGCGCCGACGTCCCCGCTCATCTGCGAGGCGGGCACGCCCGAGTTCGTGCTCGGCCTCTGGGAGGAGGGCCTCGATCAGCTCGAGGCGATCACGCCCGCCGTCGTGCCGGCGGACGAGGTCGAGCGCGCCCGGGCGCTCGCCCGGGCGTACGTCGGAGGCCGCCGGCCACTGCTGGAGCGGCGCATCGCGGCGGGCCGCGTCCGCGACGGGCACGGCGACCTGCTCTGCGACGACGTCTTCTGCCTCGCCGACGGTCCCCGCATCCTCGACTGCCTCGCCTTCGCCGACCGGCTCCGGTACGGGGACGTGCTCGGCGACATCGCCTTCCTGGCCATGGACCTGGAGGCGCAGGGCCATCCCGCGCTCGGCGCCCTGCTGATCGCCGAGTGGGGGCGCGAGCTCGGTGAGGACCACCCGGAATCGCTCGCGCACCACTACGTCGCCTACCGGGCCCACGTGCGCTCGAAGGTGGCGGCCCTTCGCGCGCGCCAGGGCGATCCCGATGCCGCGGACCGCGCCCGCGCCCTCCACGCCATGGCCCTCGGCTACCTGGAGCGCGCGCAGCCGGTGGTGGTGATCGTGGGCGGCGCGCCGGGGACGGGCAAGTCGACCGTCGCCCGGGCGCTCGGGCAGGCGGGCGGCGGGGTCGTGCTGGGGTCCGACGAGATCCGCAAGGACGTGGCCGGCCTGCCGCGCACGCCGGCCGACCCGGGCGGCTTCGCCGAGGGTCTCTACGCCCCCGCGGTCTCCGAGCGGGTGTACGCCCGCATGAGGGAGCTCGCCTCCGAGCAGCTGGGCCTGGGCCGGAGCGTGGTGCTCGACGCCTCCTGGAGCGACGGCCGCCACCGCGCGGCGGCCCGCGCGCTCGCCGCCGGCCTCGGTGCCCGCGCCATCGAGATCAGGTGCCGGCTCGACCCCGCGGCCGCCGCGGCGCGCATCCTCGCCCGCCGGGCCGCCGGAGAGGGATCGTCGGACGCGACGCCGGAGATCGCGCGGCGCCTGGCCGCCGCCGCCGATCCATGGCCGCAGGCGCTGGTGCTCGACACCGGTCCGCCGCCGGACCTCGTCGCGCGCGAGGCCCGGCGGCTGGTGGACCGGATCGTCTAGGCGATCTCGTTCGCGCCGGCCGAGTCGCGGGAGTGGCCGCCGGCCGGCTCCTCCACCGGGCGGTGCACGAGCAGCACCGAGCAGGGCGCGTGGTAGGCGATGTGCGCCGCGAAGCCGCCGAGCATCGCGCGCTCCATCCGGCCGCGATGGGCCGCCGCGACGATCAGGTCGATGTCGTGGGTCGCCGCCCACGCGCAGAGGGCCCGGGCGGGCGAGCCGTCGAGCAGGACCGAGGTCGCTCCGGGGAACTCCTGCACCCGGTCCTCGAGCCACGCCTCGGCCTCGCTCCACATCTCGGTGACCGGAGCGATGTACGCGAAGGGCCCGGCGACGACCGTGTGGGGAGGGGCGACGACGTGGACGATGCGCAGGGCGCTGGCGTCGCCGCCGGCGAGGCGCATGCCCTCGTTGAGGACCTCATCGGCCATCTGGTCGCGGTCGACGCAGCAGGCGATCCTGTCGTAGGGCCTGTCCATGGGGAACCCCCGCCTTCTCGGGCGCCGGGATGCGGCACCGGTAACCACATGGTGGATCCGTGCCGCTGCGGCGCCATCGGTAACCCGTGCACCGCTGGTGCGGAGTTGCCGCAGCGCGCCGTGGGGAACGCACGGCTGGCGCCGGCGGGGGTCCGTCGTACGGTCGACGGAATGGTCAGCCACCGCCCGCCCCGAGTGTCCGCCGCCGTGGCCGGACGCCGCGGCGCTACGCTGCCGGGCATGCCGCCGATCCCGCCGTGCCCCCCGAATCGCTCCTGGGCGCGCCGATGAGCGGCCCGGCCTACCGCCATATCGGGTGCTGCGTCGACGACACCCCTGCCTCGATGGTCGCGCTCGCGCACGCCCGCGCGCTCTGGGTGCCCGGCGAGGGGGTGCTCAGTCTCGTCCACGTCGCCCCGCTGCCCCTGATCGTCGACTCGGTGGACGGCGAGACCGTGGCCTCGCCCCGCGACATCAACGCCATCGAGCACGCCTGGCTCGTGCGCCTCGCGGCGGACGTCCCCGGTGCGGTGCCGGTGTTCCTGGAGGGGCAGCCCGGCCCCGAGATCTGCCGGTGGGCGCAGTCGTCGGGGGCCGACCTGCTGATCGCGGCGCGCCATCACGGAGCCTGGGGCGCGACCGTCCTCGGCAGCGTCACGCGCCACATCGTCAACCACGCGCCGTCACCCGTTCTGGTGGTCCGTCCCGAGCCCGCCGCCGAGGGGATCCAGCCACCGACGAGATCGGAGTCGCGGACATGAGAGCCAAAGACGTGATGACCTCGCACCCCATCCTGGTCTCCGGCGGCGTCAAGGACCGCGAGGCCCTGCGGCGGATGATGGAGGACGCCGACATCCATCACCTGCCGATCGTCGAGGACGGCATGCTGCTCGGCGTGTGGGTGGCGACCGGCGACGGCCGCGTCGTGATGCTGGGCCGCGATCGCGTGGAGGAGATCTCCTCCGACGCGAGCGCCGACGCCGGGATGCGGGCGCTGATGGGCGACGCGGAGGCGGTGCTGGTGCGCGACGCGGGCCTGCCGGTCGGCGTCATCACGCGCTCGGACGTGCTGGGCATCGTGCGCACGGCCATCGGCCGCGGCATCGGCCGGCGCCATCCGCGCCCGACGGTGATCCGCATCGCCGGACCCGCCGGCGCGGGCAAGACCACCCTGATCATGCGATCGCTGGCGCACCTGGGGCAGTTCGACGCCGTCATCGTGCAGGCGAACATGGCGGCGGCCGACGCCGAGGCCGCCGAGGAGGTCGCCTCCGCCGAGGCGGCGGGCGTGCGGGAGGTCGTCGAGCCCGCGGCCCATTGGCGCTCCGGGCTCGAGCGGGTCGTCGGCCGTCTCGCCGACGCGGAGCTGATCCTCGTGGAGGACCGCGACGGGGAGCTCGATCTGGCGCACGGCATCGGCGAGGACGTGCAGGTCGCCGTCGTGACCGCGCGCGATGCGGCCACCCTCACGGCGTCCCAGCTCGCGGACGCGCAGGCCGTGGTCGTGACCGACGCGGCCGCGCTCGGCTCCGACGGCGTCGCGGCGGTCGTCGCCTCGGTCCTGGCCCGCTGCCAGGGGATCGAGGTCTTCGTCCTCGCGAGCGTTCAGGACGACGACGGCCTCGCCGAGTGGGTGCGCTGGGTGTCGATGCAGGTGACGCGCCGGCACGGCTGAACCGCCCCTCGGCGGACGGGCGCGTCTGTCAGGATGCGCGCCGCCGCTGATCACTCCAGGGGGATGACGACGCCGCTTCCGACGCCGCCGGTGCGCCCGGCAAAACCGCACTTCTCATCCGGCCCGTGCGCGAAGTTCCCGGGCTGGTCCGCCGCGCTCCTCGAGTCCGCCCTGGTGGGGCGCTCCCACCGCTCGGGCGAGGGCAAGGCCCGCCTGAAGCGGGCGATCGCGCTGACCCGCGAGGTCCTCGAGGTGCCCGACGGCCACCTGATCGGCATCGTGCCGGCCTCCGACACGGGTGCCGTCGAGATGGCGCTGTGGTCGCTGCTCGGGCCGCGGCCGGTGGACGTCCTCGCCTGGGAGAGCTTCGGCGAGGGCTGGGTGACCGACGTCGTCAAGCAGCTGCGCCTGGAGGGGGTCCGCACGCTGCGCGCGCCCTACGGCGAGCTGCCCGACCTCTCCTCGGTCAACTTCTCGCACGATGTCATCTTCACGTGGAACGGCACCACCTCGGGCGTGCGGGTGCCCGATGCCGGGTGGATCCCCGCCGGCCGCGAGGGGCTCACGATCTGCGACGCCACCTCGGCGGTCTTCGCCCAGGATCTCGACTTCGCCAAGCTCGACGTCGTCACCTTCTCGTGGCAGAAGGTCCTCGGCGGCGAGGGCGCCCACGGCGTCCTCGTGCTCGGCCCGCGGGCCGTGGAGCGCCTCGAGTCGCACGTGCCCGCCTGGCCGATGCCGAAGGTCTTCCGGCTCACCAAGGGCGGCAAGCTGATCCAGGGCATCTTCGAGGGCGAGACGATCAACACGCCGTCGATGATCTGCGTCGAGGACTGCATCGCCGCGCTCGAGTGGGCGAGCGGGCTCGGCGGCCTGTCCGCCCTGAGGGCGCGCGCCGACGCGAACGCCGCGGTGCTCGAGGGCTGGGTGGAGCGCACCCCATGGGCCCGCAACCTCGCGCTGCGGCCCGAGACCCGCTCGAACACCTCGGTGTGCCTCGTTCTCGACGCCGATGAGGCGGTGCCCAAGGCGATGGTGAAGCTGCTGGCGGCCGAGGGCGTCGCCCTCGACATCGGCTCCTACCGCGACGCTCCTCCGGGGCTGCGCATCTGGTGCGGCGCGACGGTCGAGGCGTCCGACCTCGAGGCGCTCCTGCCCTGGCTCGACTGGGCGTTCGCGGAGGCCACCGCCACGATCTGATCCCCGCCGCCGGCGCCTCGGCCGGGGAGCAGGCGGCCCGCGCCGGCTCCGAGCCTCAGCCGCCCAGCTCCGCCGCGCGCGCGAGGAGCAGGTCGCGCTCGCGGGAGTTGCGCGTCATCGCGGCTGCGCGCGCGAACTCGTCGCGGGCCTCCTCGTGGCGGCCGAGGCGCGCGAGGAGGTCGCCGCGGACCGCTCGGCAGCAGGTGGTAGGCCGCGAGGGCCGGCTCGTCCACCAGCCCGTCGGCGATCTCGAGGCCGGCGGCCGCGCCGAAGGCCATCGCGACGGCCACGGCGCGGTTCAGCTCCACCACCGGTGACGGCGACATCTGTCCGAGGCCGTCGTAGAGGGCCGCGATCCGCTCCCAGTCGGTCTGCGCGGCGGTGCGGGCCCGGGCGTGGCAGGCCGCGATCGCCGCCTGGAGCGCGTAGGGGCCGAGCGAGCCGCCGAGCTCCTGCGCGCGCGCGAGGGCCGCGAGGCCGCGGCGGATGAGCATCTGGTCCCAGCGCGAGCGATCCTGCTCGAGCAGGAGGACGGGCTCGCCCGTCGCGGCTCACGCGCGCGCGCGGTGCGCGACGCCTGGATCTCCATCAGCGCCACCAGGCCGTGCACCTCCGGCTCGCGCGGGGCGAGGCCGGCGAGCACGCGCCCCAGCCGCAGCGCGTCCTCGCACAGGCCGGGGCGCAGCCAGTCGTCGCCCGCCGTCGCCGAGTAGCCCTCGTTGAAGATCAGGTAGACCACCTCGAGCACCGACCCGAGGCGGGCCGGGAGCTCGTCGCCGAGGGGACCTCGAAGGGCACGCCGGTCTCGGAGAGGGTGCGCTTCGCGCGCACGATCCTCTGGGCCACCGTGGCCTCGGGCACCAGGAAGGCGCGGGCGATCTCCGGCGGTGCGTGAGGCCCGCCGAGCATCCTCAGCGTCAGCGCGACCCGGGCCTCGGTGGAGAGCACCGGGTGGCAGGTGGTGAAGATCAGGCCGAGCAGGTCGTCGCCGATGTCGTCGTCGAGGGCGGCGCCGAGGTCGGGCGGCGTCATCTGCGCGGCCTCCAGCTCGCGCCCGATCTCCTCCTGCTTGCGGGCCAGCGTCGCGTCGCGGCGGATCCCGTCGATCGCGCGGTGCCTGGCGGTGGCCATGAGCCAGGCGCCCGGGTTGTCCGGGACGCCCGACTCGGGCCACTTCTCCAGCGCGACGACCAGCGCGTCCTGGGCGAGGTCCTCGGCGAGGCCGATGTCGCCGACCATCCGCGCGAGGCCGGCGATCAGGCGGGGCGCCTCGATCCGCCAGACCGCGTCGACCGCACCGATGCGCGTCGGGGGCCTCACCGGGTCGCCGCCGTCGTCACCCGCCTGTGCTGCTCGGCGATCCGCGCGCGCATGCGCTCCTCGGCCGCGCGCGCCTCGGGGGTGAACTCGTCGCCGAAGTCCTCGGCCTCGAACACGGGGCGGATCTCCACCTCGACCCCCCCGTCGAGCGGGCTGCGCTTCATCCACTCGATGGCCTCGTCGATCGAGGACACCTGGAGCATCCAGAAGCCGGCCAGCAGCTCCTTGGTCTCGGCGAACGGCCCGTCCACGACCGTCGCATTCGCCGCCCGAGAACGCGATCGCGGACGCCCTTCGAGCTCGGGTGGAGCCCCTCTCCGGCCAGGAGGACGCCGGCGTTGACCAGCTGCTCGTTGAACTCGCCCATTCCTGGTGAGGACCTCCGGCGGGGGCATCACTCCCGCCTCGCTGTGCGCGTTCGCCTTCATCAGGACCATGACCCGCATGGTCGGACCTCCTCGGTGGTGTCTGGCGGCCGGTTCACCCGGCCCGTCACACGAGACGTCGAACGGGGCGGCGCGGAATCGACACGCTCGCGGAAAAATGTCGCGCGGCGCCCTCCCGGAAGTTGAGTGGGCACCCCCGGGCGCCGATGGGTCGACGATGCCGAGGCACCGACGACCGTCCGAGGAGGACACCCCGTGAGCTACCGCCTTGTGACCCGCAGCGACTTCGACGGCCTGGTGTGCGCCGTTCTGCTGCGCCACCTCGAGCTGATCGACGAGATCGCCTTCGTCCACCCGAAGGACGTGCAGGACGGGGTGGTCGAGATCACCGGCCGCGACATCCTCACCAACCTCCCGTACGCCGCCGGCGGCGCACCTGGTCTTCGACCACCACCACTCGGAGGCGCTGCGCGTCGGCGGCCGGCCGCCGAACCACATCATCATCGCCGACGCCCCCTCGGCCGCGCGCGTCGTCTACGACCACTTCGGGGGCGGCCACCGCTTCCCGATGGTCCCCGACGACCTGATGAGCGCCGTCGACCAGGCCGACTCGGCCGCCTACGCCATCGACGACGTCCTCGGCCCGACGGGCTGGACGCTGCTCAACTTCCTCATGGACAGCCGCACCGGCCTCGGGCGCTTCCGCGACTTCCGCATCTCGAACTACGAGCTGATGATGAACCTGATCGACGCGTGCATGCGTCACGAGACGGTCGAGGAGATCCTCGCCCTTCCCGACGTGGCCGAGCGGGTGCGCCTCTACGAGGACCAGAGCGAGCTCTTCGTGGAGCAGCTGCGGCGGGTGTCGCGCCTCGAGCGCGACGTGGTCGTCGTGGACCTGCGCGAGGAGGAGGTCATCCACGCCGGCAACCGCTTCATGGTCTACGCCCTCTTCCCGCAGGCCCGCGTCTCCGTGCACGTGATCTGGGGCCAGGAGCGCCAGAACACCGTGCTGGCCGTCGGCCGGTCGATCATCGACCGCTCCTCCACGCGCCGACATCGGCGAGGTGATGCTGCGCTACGGCGGCGGCGGCCACGAGGCGGCGGGCACCTGCCAGGTGCCCCACGCCGAGACCGCGCGCGTGCTCGCCGAGGTGATCGACGCGGTGGCGGCCCCGCTGGTCACCGCCTAGCGTCTCGGGTCGGGCGCCCGCCGCGGGCGCCCGACGCGGGCTCACTCCCCGAGTGCCCGGGCGAGCGCCTCGCGCAGGCGGGCGATGGGGCTGGGCTTGGGGAGGATGGCGCGGACGCCGAGGGCCTCGGCCTGGGCGCGCTCCTCGGGCGGGATGTAGCCCGAGGAGATCAGGACGGGGATGTCCGGCCGGAGCGCGAGGATCTCCCGCGCGAGCTCCAGGCCCGTGAGGGCCGGCATGGAGAGATCGGTCACGACGACGTCGAAGGCGGCCGGATCGGAGCGGAACTGCTCCAGGGCCGCGCGCGGATCGGTGTGCCCGGTGACCGCGTGGCCCGCCCGGCCGAGCCCGCGCTCGCCGAGGGCCACCAGGTCCGGCTCGTCGTCGATGAAGAGGATCCTCCCGCTGCGCGCCACCGCCCGGCGTCGCCGCCCGCCGGCCCGGCCGGCTCCCCGCCGCCCACCGGACCCCCGCCGCCCGTCGCGGTGGCCGGGAAGTAGAGGTTGAACGCCGTGCCGGTCCCGGGTGCCGAATAGGCGGTCACGGTCCCGCCGTGCGCCCGCATCAGCGAGTGGACGATCGACAGCCCGAGACCGGTGCCCTCGCCGGGACCCTTGGTGGTGAAGAACGGGTCGAAGACGCGCGGCATCGCCTCGGCGTCGATCCCCGGCCCGTCGTCGCTCACCGTGAGCAGGACGTACGGTCCCTCGGCGAGCTCGGGCGTGCCCCGCAGGTCCTCGGCGCCGAGCGTCACCGCCTCGATGCGGAACTCGATGACGCCCGCCCGGCGGCCGATGGCCTGGGCCGCGTTGGTGGCCAGGTTCGCGACCACCTGCGTGATGCCGGCCGGATCGCCGCTCACCCCGGGCAGGTCGTCGTCGGCCAGGAGGTGGAGCTCGATCATCGCCGGCAGCGTGGGACGCAGCAGGTCGAGCGCCTCCTCCACCAGCGGGGCGATGGCGACCGGCCTCCGTTCGGCGCCGTCGTCCGGGCGCGAGAACGCGAGGATCCGGTCCACGAGGTCCGCCGCGCGCTGGGTGGCGCGCTCGACCGTGCCCAGGGGCTCCTGCGCGCCGTGGGCGTCGGGCAGGCCGGCGCGCGCGATGGCGACGTTCCCGCCCACCACCTGCAGCAGGTTGTTGAAGTCGTGGGCGATGCCGCCCGCCAGCGTCCCGAGGGCCTCGAGCTTCTGCGAGCGCACCAGGCGCTCCCCGGCCCGGCGTGCGTCGGTGACGTCGAGGAGCACGCCGGTGACCGTCCGGGGCGCGCCGTCGCCGTCGCGGGTCAACCGCCCCCGGCTCTGGATCCAGCGAAGCCCACCGTCTGCCAGCTGGATCCGGTACTCGGCCTGGTAGTCGGGCGCCGCGCCGCCCAGCGCCCGCGCGAACGAGGCCGCCACCTCGACGCGGTCCTCGCTCACGATCCGGCTCCGCAGCGTCTCCCGCACGGCGTCGTCCGGGACCTCGTCGCCGATCTCGAAGAGCGCGCGCACGTTGTCATCGACCCGCAGCAGCTCGCCGTCAACGTCGAGCGTCCACGCTCCCATCCGGCCGGCATCCAGGGCGGCGCGCAGCTGCGCCTCCGATGCGCGCGCGGCCTCGACGGCGGCGAGTGCGTCCTCCACGTCCGTATCCGACCCGAACCACTTCACGACCCGCCCGGCCTCGTCGCGCATCGGCAGGCCGCGCGAGTCGAACGCGCCGATAGGCGCCGTCGTGCCGGCGGACGCGGAACACCACGGCGAAGGGCGCGCCGGCGGAGACGGCGTCGCCCCATCCTCGAAGCACCGGATCGCGGTCATCGGGGTGGATCTGAGAGAGCCAGCCCGCGCCGAGCTGCTCATCGGCGGGGACGCCGGTGTACTCCGCCCACCGCCAGTTGATGAAGTCGCACTCCCCCCGGGCGTCTGCCGTCCAGAGGAAATGGGGGACGAAGTCGGCCAGCAGGCGGAACCCCTCCTCGCGCTCGCGCAGGGCCTTCTCGGTGGCCCGCGACTGAACCGCTCCGATGACGGCGCCGGCGTACTCGGCGAATCGGGTGAGCGCGTCCACCGCGCCGCGGGGACTCGTCGGCCGCGGCGACCATCAGGCCACCCCACAGGCGGGTGTTCACCGTGATCGGCACGGCGACGGCGTGGTGGTGCCCGAGGGAGGCGGCGAGCTCGCGGATCGGGTCGCCGGCGGCAGGTCGTCGTAGAGGAGCCGCGCGGCGACGCCGCCGCGTGCGACCGCGCCCAGCGACGACCCGCTGCCGGGGGGGATGCTGTCGCCGACACGCGTGATGGGGTCGCCGTGCACGCCGACGACGACGATGTCGTCCGGGTCGAAGCGCGCGACGAGGGACTTCTCGGTCGCGAGGAGGGCCGCCGCCGCCTCGCACCACCATCGCCAGCAGCCGCTCGACGGGGAGATCGGTTCCGGCGGCCGCGGCGATGCGCCGCAACGCGGCGTCCTGGCGCCCGCGCTGCTGCTCGCCGGAGATGTCGCGGACGATCGCGCACATCAGCGGCGCGTCGGCGGTCTCGATGCCCGAGAGCGAGATGTCCACCGGCACTTCGCGTCCGTCGTGGGTGAGCACCGCGACTCCCCGGAGGTCGCCCGCGGGGCCCGATGGCGGGGCGGCGGCGAAGGCCTCCCGCCGCGCACGGTGGGCCGCGCGGATCGAGGGTGCGACCAGGCGCTCGATCTCCATGCCGACGAGGTCCCCCGGCGGGTGGCCGACGAGCTCGCCCGCGGCGGCGTTGGCCAGCACGATGACGCCGTCGTGGCCGAAGAGCAGGCTCGCGTCCGGGATGCTGTCGAGCAGCTGCCGCAGGCCACGGGCGCTGCGCGCGATCCGCGCGAGCGTCTCGGAGCCGGCCGGGGCGCCGTTGCCTTGTCGCACTGCCGCCCACCTTTCCTCGACAGGGGAGGATACGCCCGCCATCCGGACTCCGTGAACGGGTGCCGTCAGCCCTCGAGGACCTCCGAGGCCGCCAGCCAGGCGGCCTCGAGGCCGTCGCGCTCGGCGGAGAGCTCCGCCAGCCGCGCGTTCAGCTCGCGCAGCAGCGCGTGGTCGGTGGCGTTGGCGGCCATCTCCTCGTGGAGCGCCGCCTCGCGCCCGTCGAGCCGCTCGAGCTCGCGCTCGAGGCGCTGGACCTCCTTGCGCGCCGCCCGCAGCATCGACGCCGGTCGGCGCGCTCGCGCCGCGGCGCGCCGCGGCGCCGGCGCGGCGGCTCCTCGCCCGCCGAGCGGCGCAGGGTCACGTACTGGTCGATGCCGCCCGGCAGGTGCCGCAGGCGCCCGTCGCCCATCAGCCCGTAGACGTCGTCGCAGACGCGCTCCACGAAGTAGCGGTCGTGGCTCACCACGACGAGGGTGCCGGGCCAGCCGTCGAGCAGGTCCTCGAGGGCGGTCAGCGTGTCGATGTCGAGGTCGTTGGTCGGCTCGTCGAGCAGCAGGACGTTGGGCTCCTCCATCAGCAGCCGCATCAGCTGCAGCCGCCGCCGCTCGCCGCCCGAGAGGTCCTTCACCAGCGTGCGCCCGCGCGCGCCGCGGAAGCCGAAGCGGTCGCACAGCATCGAGGCGGTCATCTCGCGGCCGTCGCCGAGCGTGGTGCGCAGGCGGACCTTCTCCAGCGACTCCAGCACCCGCAGGTCGCCCGGGATCTCGGCCGTGTCCTGCGACAGGTGGGCCAGGCGCACCGTCACGCCGCGCTTCACCACCCCCGCGTCGGGCTCGAGCGTGCCGTCCAGCAGGCGGACCAGCGTGGTCTTGCCCGAGCCGTTGACGCCCACCAGCGCCACGCGGTCGCCGGGGCCGAGGCGCCAGGTGACGTCGCGCAGCAGGCGGTTGCTCCCCGAGCGTGACCGAGACCGCCTCGGCGTCGAGCACGTTCTTGCCGAGGCGCGCCGTCGCGAAGCGCAGCAGCTCGGCGCGGTCGCGCACCTCGGGCACGTCGGCGATCAGGGCGTTGGCCGCGTCGATGCGGAACTGCGGCTTGGAGGTGCGCGCGGGCGGCCCGCGCCGCAGCCAGGCGAGCTCCTTGCGCAGCAGGTTGCGGCGCCGCTCGTCGCGCGCCGCCTCCTGGCGGTCGCGCTCGGCCCGCGCCAGCACGTAGGCCGCGTAGCCGCCCTCGTACTGGTGCACGGCCTCGTCGGCGACCTCCCAGGTGGCCGTGCACACGGCGTCGAGGAACCAGCGGTCGTGGGTGATCACCACCAGCGACCCCCGGCGCGCCGCCAGGTGGCGGGCGAGCCAGTCGACGCCCTCCACGTCGAGGTGGTTGGTGGGCTCGTCGAGCAGCAGCAGCTCCGGCGGCTCCAGCAGCAGCCGCGCCAGCGCGACGCGCCGGCGCTCGCCGCCCGACAGCGGCCCGATCGGCGTGTCGAGGCCCTGCGGGAAGCGGGTCATCTCCACGCCGCCGAGCAGGCCGTCGAGCACGCCGCGGAACACGCTGTCGCCCGCCCACTCGTGGTCGGCGCGGCCGCCGACCAGCTCCTCGCGGATCGTCCGGGCGCCGTCGAGGTCGTCGCCCTGGGCGATCAGGGCCATGTCGAGATCGTTGGCGCGCGTGATCAGGCCGGAGTCGGGCTCCTCGAGCCCGGCGATCAGGCGCAGGAGCGTCGACTTGCCGTCGCCGTTGCGCCCCACCACGCCGATGCGGTCGCCGGCCGAGATGCCGAGCGTGATGTCGCTCAGCACCGAGCGGCTGGCGTAGCCCTTGGTGACCGACTGGAGGTTGAGGAGGTTGCGGGCGGGCGGGGCCATGGGGGCGCATCCTGCCGATCGGCGGCCGGCCCCGTCGCCGCGCGCCCCCTCAGCCCGCGCTCGGGACGGCCCTCCAGGTGATCTTCAGCGTGATCACATCGGGCGGTCGCCCGAGTTCGTGAACACGAAGGTCCAGCGGCGCCCGCCGGGCGTGGCCGGCGTGGTGATGCCGGTGCAGATGAGCGACCCCGCCGCGCCCTCGCAGGCGCCGTCGGCGATCGGGCCGGGCGCCTTCAGCACCGTGAAGCGCGTGCCGCCGCTGCGCTGCTGCGTGAGCCGGAAGGTCTTCGCGCCGTCGCTCGAGACGCGCACGCCGAAGGCGAACTCGCCCTTGGGCACCGTGCCGATGGTCAGCGCGGCGCGGCCTCCCGGGGCGACCGTGGTGACGAGCTTGAACCGGTTGGGCTGGGCCGAGGCGACGGCCGGCGCCGCCAGCGCGGCCGCGGCGCAGAGCGCCAGGAATCGGATGCGCATCGGGAGCCTCCACGTGGGATCCGGGGCGGGCACGCCTCGGCCAGTATCCGCGGCGGGCGCCCCCCGCGCCACGTCCGTATGGTCCTGGCATGGAGCCGCGCGAGATCGGCCCGGGCCTCCGGGTCGCGACGGTGGGCCTCGGGACCTGGTCGGTCTTCGACCACGGCCCCGAGCGGCAGGCGGGCGCGACGCCGTGGTGGCGGCGATGCTCGACGCGGGCTGCGCCCTGTTCGACACCTCGCCGATGTACGGGCGCGCCGAGGCGGTGCTCGGGGCGGCCCTCGCCGGCCGCCGCGAGGAGGCCGTGGTCGCCACCAAGATCTGGACGCCCTCGGCGGAGGAGGGGCGCGCGCAGTTCGCGCGCCAGCTCGGCTGGTACGGCGGGCGCGTGGACGTGCAGCAGGTCCACAACCTGGTCGCCTGGCGGGCCCACCTGGAGTGGATGGCCGAGGAGCGCGACGCCGGGCGGATCGGCCTGCTGGGCGCGACCCACTACCAGCCCTCGGCGTTCGACGAGCTCGCCCGGGTGATGCGCTCGGGGCTGATCCAGATGGTGCAGATGCCGCTCAACCCCGGCGAGCGCGAGGTGGAGGACGAGATCCTGCCCCTGGCCGAGGAGCTCGGCCTGGGCGTGCTGGTGATGCGTCCCCTCGGCAGCGGGCGCCTGGGCGCGGGGCCGCCCGCCCGGGAGCTCGCCCCCTCGGCGTGGAGAGCTGGGCCGAGGCGGTGCTCGTCTGGGCGCTGTCCGACCCGCGCGTCACCGCCGTCATCCCGGCCACCTCCGACCCCGCCCACGCCGCCGCGAACGCCCGCGCGGCCCGCCATCCGGGCTTCGACGGGCCGCGCGGCGCCACGTCGAGGGGCTCTGGCGCGCGCGCTGAGGGGTCGCGCCACCCGGCGGAGGGCGGATAGGGCCGGCGCGCCAGTTTTCCCCGGCGATCTCGCCCGATCGTGACGATACGCACGAGCTTCGCCGCGGCCGGATGCGGCGCCGCGGGGGCGGCGCGCCGGCGCGCCGTCCGTCGCGGGCCCCGCGTGCCCTTGTGCGGTCTGACACGTGGAAAAACGCCCGGAATGCGGCGCGAATCGTGCGTAGACTCTCCGAGGAAATCGTCGCGACAAGGGGCATCGCATGGGGGCATACGAGGAAGAGATCGAGGAGCTCCGCGCCTGGATGAGCAGCGAGCGGTTCGCGCGGATCACGCGCGTGCACACCCCCGCCCAGGTGCTCGAGCAGAAGGGCACCGTTCCGCAGGACTACACGATCGCGCGGAACGCGGCGTCGCAGTTCTACGCCCGGCTGCGCGAGCTGTTCGCCGAGGGCAAGTCGATCACCACGTTCGGGCCGTACTCGCCCGGCCAGGTCGTGCAGATGAAGCGCGCCGGCATCGAGGGCATCTACCTCGGCGGCTGGGCGACGTCCGCCAAGGGCTCCACCAACGAGGATCCGGGCCCGGACCTCGCGAGCTACCCGCTGAGCCAGGTGCCCGACGAGGCCGCGGGCCTCGTGCGCGCGCTGCTGACGGCGGACAAGAACCAGCGCTTCCCGCGCAGCCGCATGACCCAGGCCGAGCGCGACGCCACCCCCGAGGTGGACTTCCGCCCGTTCATCATCGCCGACGCCGACACCGGCCACGGCGGCGACGCCCACGTCCGCAACCTCGTCCGCCGCTTCGTCGAGGCGGGCGTCCCCGGGTACCACATCGAGGACCAGAAGCCCGGCGCCAAGAAGTGCGGCCACCAGGGCGGCAAGGTGCTCGTCCCCTCGGACGAGCAGATCAAGCGCCTCAGCGCCGCCCGCTTCCAGCTCGACATCATGGGCGTCCCGGGCATCATCGTGGCCCGCACCGACGCCGAGGCGGCCAACCTCCTCGACAGCTCCGGCGACGAGCGCGACCAGCCCTTCATCCTCGGCGTCACCAACACCTCGGTGCCGTCGTACAAGGCCGGCTTCCTCGCCGTGCTGCGCCGCCTCAACGCGGCCGGCATCGACGAGGTCAACGGCCACCTGATCTACGCGGTCCCCGACGAGGAGTACGCCGACGCCGACGCGTGGCTCGAGGCCAACGGCGTCACCGCCGCGGTCGACGCCGTCGCCGCGAAGGACACCTCCGGCGAGATCGTCTCGCCCGAGGCGATCCTGGACGCCGCCGGCGACGCCTTCCTGCGAGGTGGGAGGCCGAGGCCGGCCTCACCACCCTCGGCCAGGCCGTCGCCGACCTGATCGCCTTCCGCTCCGACGAGGAGTCGGCCCCCGACATCACCGTCGAGGAGTGGAGACGTTCGCCTCGCGCGCCTCCTGGTACGAGATCCGCTCGAAGGCCCAGGCGCTCGGCGTGGACGTCGTCTGGGACGCGGAGCTGGCGCAGACCCCCGAGGGCTACTACCAGATCCAGGGCGGCATCCCGTACGCCGTGGCCAAGTCGCTCGCGGCCGCGCCGTTCGCCGACCTGCTCTGGATGGAGACCAAGACGGCCGACCTGGAGGACGCGAAGGAGTTCGCCGACGCGATCCACGAGGTCTTCCCGGAGAAGATGCTCGCCTACAACCTGTCGCCGTCCTTCAACTGGGACACGACCGGCATGAGCGACGACGAGATGCGCAACTTCCCGATCGAGCTGGGGAAGATGGGCTTCGTCTTCAACTTCATGACCTACGGCGGCCACCAGATCGACGGCCTCGCGGCGGAGGAGTTCACGACCGCGCTCCGCGAGGACGGCATGCTCGCCCTGGCGCGCCTGCAGCGGAAGTTCCGCCTGCTCGAGTCGCCCTACCGCACGCCGCAGACCCTGGTCGGCGGCCCGCGGGCCGACGCCGCGCTCAGTCGCTGTCCGGGCCAGACGGCCACCACCAAGGCCATGGGCGAGGGCTCCACGCAGAGCCAGCACCTGGTGCAGACCGAGGTCCCGCCGAAGATGCTGGCCGGCTGGCTCGCCGAGTGGGCCGAGTACAACAAGGTCGACAAGCCGCTGACGCGTGCAGCTGCGTCCGCACACGGCGGGCACCGACCTGCTCGAGCTGAGCGTGCTCGGCGCCGACGACGAGAAGCTGGCGAACATCGTGTTCGGCACGCTCCAGGACCGGCGCGGGCAGCGTGATCCTCTCGGTGCGCGACCAGAACACGTTCGACACGTCGCTGCGCCGCAAGCGCCTCATGACGCTGCTGCACCTGTTCCTGATCCACCGCTACAAGGCGGATCAGATCCACTACCTGACGCCGACCGAGGACAACCACGGCGCGGCCGCCAGCATGAAGAAGCGCGGCATCTTCGAGAACATCTACGACGAGGTCGGCGAGATCATCGTCGCCGACATCGACAGCGCGGTCGTCGCGGAGCTGGTGCTGCCGACAGCCCCTCGCGCAAGGAGCTGATCACCACCTCCGGCCAGGGCTGAACCGCCCCGACCAGGACGCTCGGCACGGAGGCCCCGCTCAGCGGGGCCTCCGTCGTTCGACGGGCCGGACGGATGCCCGGCCCGGCTCCGGAGGCCGTCTGCGACCCTCGGTGGGTGGAGCTCCCCCGCCGCCCGCCGACGATCCGCAGGGCGCCGCGGCTGGGTGCAGGAGCATCTGGGCGATCTGATCGGCGATCGCGCCGTGCCGTCGCCGGCGTTCCGCGGCGGCCAGGCGGCGGCCGACGCGGCGCTCGCCGCCTTCGACGTCACGGGCTACGCCCGGCGCCGCAGCGAGGTGTGGCCGCCGGAGCGCCGGGGCGCGTCGCGCTGTCGCCCTACATCCGGCACGGGCTGCTCGACCTGCCCGCGGCCTGGGACGCGGTGGCCGGCGGCCCGGCGCGCGACGTCGGCCGCTTCCGCGACGAGCTGCTCTGGCAGGAGTACGCCCGGCACCTCTACGCGCGCGTCGGGCGCCGGCTCGGCACGGCCGCTGCGGCGCACGAGCCGCCGTCAGCGCGCGAGGCGCTGGCCGACGAGCCCTGGCACGCGCGAGATGGCGCTGCATGGAGCGTGACCGCCGGCGAGCTGGAGCGCGACGGCTGGCTCGTCAACCAGACGCGCATGTGGCTGGCCTCGCAGTGGACGGTCCGCGCCGGCCGCGACTGGCGCGAGGGCGAGAGGCGATTCTTCGCCCACCTGCTCGACGGCTCCCGGGCCGCCAACCGCCTCGGCTGGCAGTGGACGGTCGGCACGGCGACCGGCAAGCCCTACGGCTTCTCCCGCTGGCAGGTCGAGAAGCGCGCGCCGGCAGCTCTGCCGCGCGTGCCCGCTGCGCGACGCGCTGCCCGATCCAGGACTGGCCGCCGACGTCCGGCAGGCGCCGGATCGCGCCGACCCGACGGCCTGCGCGCCGACCCGGATGTCGACGCCGGACGGCCGGGCCCCGCACGGTGGAGCCGCGGCCGACGGGCGCCGGAGGCGCGAGGTCCCAATCGGGCGACGCCGCGAGCCGGAGGCCGTCTGGCTGACGGCCGAGTCGCTCGGCGACGCCGACCCCGCCCTCGCCGCGCACCCGGATCTGCCCGCGGTGTTCGTCTTCGACGCGCCGCTGCTCGGCTCGGATGCGGCTGTCGGGCAAGCGGCTGGTGTTCCTCGCCGAGACGCTCGCCGATCTCGGCCGGGCGGCGGGCGGTGACGGTCCTCCGGGGCGAGCCCCGGGAGCTGCTCGCGGGCGCCGCGTGTCGCGGTCGACCTACGCCCCGGTGCCCGGCTTCCGGCGCCGCGGCGGCGGCGATCGGACCCGTGCGTGGTCCACCCGTGGCCGTGGCTGCGGCGGCCGGCGGGCGGCCCCGTCGGCTCGTACTCGGCGTGGATCCGGGCCGGACGGCGCGCCGCGGACGACGGCTGATGCCCGAGGGGCACACCGTCCACCGGGCGGCCCGGCGCCAGCACTCCCTGCTGGCGGGACGGCCGGTGGCCGCGTCGTCCCCGCAGGGGCGCTTCGCCGACGGGGCGGCGGCCCTCGACGGTCGCGTGCTCGAGCGCGTCGAGGCGGCCGGCAAGCACCTCTTCTACGCCTTCGACCGGGGTGAGGTGCTGCACGTGCACCTCGGCCTCTTCGGGAGGTTCCGGTACCACGAGGTCCCGCCGCCCGAGCCGCGCGGACTGGTGCGGCTGCGGCTCATCGGAGCGGCGGGCGCGGTCGACCTCAGCGGCCCCACCGCATGCGACCTGATCGGCGAGGAGGGCCGCGAGGCGATCCTCGCCCGCCTCGGCCCCGACCCCCTGCGCGCCGACGCCGACCCCGAGCGCGCGATCGCCTCCCTCGCGCGCCGCCGGCTGCCGATCGGGGCGGCCCTGCTCGACCAGTCGATCATCGCCGGCCTCGGCAACGTCTACCGCGCCGAGGTGCTCTTCACGTGCGGCATCGACCCGGCCCGCGAGGCGCGATCGCTCGATCGCGCGCAGCTCGCCGCCGTCTGGGACGAGAGCCGCCGGATGCTGCGCGAGGGCGCTGCGCCTCGGCCGGATCGTGACCGTCTCGGCGGCCGAGCGCGGCACGCCGCCGAGCCGCGCCCGCGCCGGGCGAGCGCACCTACGTCTACCGGCGCGGCACCTGCTACCGCTGCGGCGGCCCGTCGAGCGCCCGGTGATCGGCGCGCGCCCCTGCTACCGGTGCCCGGCGTGCCAGACGTGATCGCGGCGGCTCCGGCCGCCGACGGGCGGCGGCGCGCTCGGGAGCGGCGGGCCCCATCGCGGCGATCCCGGTGATCAGCGCCCGCAGCCCGAACTCGAACAGCGGGTCCTCGGTGCCGCGCGCCCAGCGAGCGCATCAGCCCGGCCACCATCGGCTGCTCCTCGGCGAGGGCCTCCAGCTCGGCGCGGGCAGCGGGGCGGGGGCGTCCTCGCCGGCCATGTCGATCAGGCTGAAGCCGAGCACGTAGCGCACGACGGTGCGCAGGGCGAAGGCGGCGGTCGTCCGCGTCGAAGCCGGCGGCCAGCAGGCGCTCGCAGGCCCGGCCTCGGCGCTCGCCGCGCCCCGCGACGTAGGCGCGGTCGGCGCCGCGGGCGAGCAGCCCGAAGGCCTCCGGGTGGGCGCGGCCGAGCGCGCGGTAGCGGCGGGCGAAGCGGCCGAGGCTGCTCGCGCCAGTCCAGTCGTCGGCCGGGCGGGGGCGCGTCGCCCAGCTCGGCGCAGCAGCAGCTCGCGCACGCCGTCGAGCATCGCGTCCTTGCCCGCGACGTGCTTGTAGAGCGACATCGCCTCCACGCCGAGCTCGGCGCCGAGGCGGCGCATCGACGAGCTGGTCGAGCCCGCGCTCGTCGATCAGGCGCAGCGCGGCGGCCACGATGCGCTCGCGGGAGAGGGGGGTGCGCTCGGTGGGCTGCGGGCCTTGACACGGGTGCTCCGGCGGCTCGTAGCGTGACGGCGTGTTTACAGCGTAAGCCAACGACGGGGGACGGATGTCGATGACCGCATCCCAGGCAGGCCCGCCGCCGGCGGACCAGATCCCCGACGTGCCGATCCTGCAGGCGCTCGGCGACCGGCGCAGCATCCGCTACTTCGACGCCGACCGCGACGGTCGAGGACTGGAAGATCGAGGCGATGCTCCAGGCGGCCCGCTTCGCCTCGTGCCAGGGCAACATCAACTGCCACCGAGGCGATCGTCGTCCGCAAGGACACGCTGCGAGCTCTGGGACGAGCTGGAGGAGTGCGTCTCGGGCTTCAACGTCCAGATCATCAACCAGGCCTCCCACCTGATCCTCTGGCTCACCAACCTCAACGCCTGGTACGGCCGCGGCGGTGGACGGGATCTCGACGCGTCGCCCTCGCCGGCGCGACTGTCGAAGTACCACGGCTGGAACTACGAGTTCTCGATGACCCAGACCATCCCGCGCCTGATGAGCTTCCCCACCGAGCGCACCGAGATCCTGCTGCGCTTCGAGAGCGGCCAGGCCGCGGCCAACGCGATCGCCGCCGGCGTCGGCCTCGGCGTCGGCAACATCCTGATCGCCTTCGGCCGCAAGCCGGGCGGCATCGAGAAGGCCTTCGGCCTGCCGCCCCACTACCGCTTCACCTGGGGCCACGCGGTCGGCTACCCGCTCGAGAACGCCAACGCCGGCGGCCAGCGCCCGCGCCTGAAGTTCGAGAAGCTCTTCCACGACAACGCCTTCGGCGTGCCGCTGACGTCCGACCCGGCCACGGTCGAGATGCTGCGAGGAGAAGGGGCTCATCCAGGAGCAGGCGCCGCTGCCCGGCCGCATCGAGGAGATCGTCGCGCATCGCCGAGAAGCACGGCCGCGACCCGGGGATGCTCTACTTCCCGGCCCGCGAGATCCGCCGCCTGCTGGACGACGACGACTGGGACTTCGGCCCCAACCTGCGCGCGCACGCCGAGCACGTCCTGGCCACCGAGGACCTGCCGGACTACCCCGACGAGATGCGCGACGACCTTCCGAAGCTGATGGAGGAGCACGGCATCGACGCCGCGCAAGTTCCTGCCGGCCGAATGACGCGGCCGCCTACGAGGGCTGACCGGCCGCCGCCCTACGAGGACATCCTCTACGAGGTGGGCGGCGGCCGGGCGACGATCACGATCAACCGCCCCGAGCGCCTCAACGCGTTCCGCGGCCTGACGATGCTCGAGCTCTGCGACGCGTTCGAGCGCGGCGGCCGACGACGAGGCCGTCGGGGTGATCGTGTTCACCGGCGCCGGGCGAGCGCGCGTTCTGCGTGGGCGGCGACGTGCGCGAGCCCACCCGCACGATGAAGGAGAAGCGCGCCGGCCACATCATCGGCCCGCGCCTGGCGGCGCGATGCGCAACAACGGCAAGCCGATCATCTGCCGGGTGCGCGGCTACTGCATCGGCGGCGGCAACGAGCTGAACATCGATCTCCGACCTGACGATCACCGACACCACCGGCGTCTTCGGCCAGGCCGGCCCGAAGATCGGCACGCGCCCCGCTGTGGTGGGGCTGCCAGCTGATCCCGGCGATCGTGGGCGAGAAGAAGGCGCGCGAGGTGCTCTTCCTCACCCGCCAGTACGACGCCCACGAGGCGCTCGCGATGGGCCTGGTCAACGCGGTCGTCGAGCCGGAGGAGCTCGACGCCGAGGTCGACCGCTGGTGCGAGCAGATCCTGCGCCGCTCGCCCCAGGGCCTGCGCCTGGCGAAGATCGCGATGAACACCGCGACCGACGCGCTCTACTCCTCCACCAACCACGGGATGGAGCTGATGGCCCTCAACCACGTCTACGGCGTCCGAGCCCGCGGAGGGCATCGCGAGCTTCCAGGAGAAGCGCCCCGCCGACTGGCGCCGGTTCCGCGAGGGCCAGGGCCCCGAGCCGGAGGCGGGCCGGTGAGCCGCGCCGAGTGGAGCGACTGGTACGCCCGCGAGGACCCGACCACCTGGGTGCTGCGCCGAGATCCTGCGCGCGCAGGCGCGAGCGAGCACCCCGACCGCGAGTACCTGCGCTACGCCGACGGCCCGTGGGTCGGCTACGGCGAGGTCAACGCGCGCGCCAACCGGGTCGCCAACGCGCTGATCGCGCGCGGCGTCGCGCCGCGGCGAGTCGGTCAGCGTGCTGCTGCCCAACTGCGAGGAGTTCGTGCCGGTCTGGTTCGGCATCCTCAAGGCCGGGGCGGTGATGAGCCCGATCAACACCGCCTACAAGGGCGACTTCCTCTAGCTGGACGATCAGCCTGGTGGAGTCGCGGACGCTGGTCATCGCCGACGTCTACCTCGACCGCCTGGCGTTCGTCGCCGCCGACCTGCCGCTGCTCGAGCGCGTGATCGTGCTGCGCACCGGCGCCGACGCCGGGCCCGAGCCCGTCGGTCGCCGTGGGAGACCCTCGAGGCGCTGATGGACGGCGCCCGACGCCGAGCCCGACGGCATCGCGTACTCCTGGACCGACGACGCCCGGATCATGTTCACCTCGGGCACCACCGGCCGCTCCAAGGGCGTCATCAAGCAGAACGCCGCCGACTACTTCTCGGCGCGCAGCGCCGTGGAGTCGATGGCCGTGCGGCCGCGGCGTGCGCGCCCGAGGACCTGCGCCGGCGAGACCTACTTCTCGTGCCTGCCGCTCTTCCACTCCAACGCCCAGGTGCTCTGCGCCTACCCGGCGCTGCTGGCGGGCGCCCGGGTGGCCTACGTCGAGCGCTTCTCGGGCACGCGCTTCTGGCAGCAGGTGATCGACGCCGGGCGCCACGACCTTCAACGGCATCGGCGCGATCCTCTACTTCCTCTGGAACCAGCCGCCCTCGCCGAACGACCGCGCCCACCGGGTGCACACGATCTCGGCCGCGCCGGCGCCGAAGGACATCTACCACGAGTTCGAGGAGCGCTTCGGCGTGCGCCTCGACCGAGGGCTACGGCCTCACCGAGACCGGCGTCGCGACGCTGATGGACCCGACCCGGCCGCCGCGCCTCGGCAGCTGCGGCACGGCCAACCCGGGCTACGAGGTCACGATCGTCGAGCCGGGCACCGACCGGCCGCTGCCGCCCGGACACGCCGGGCGAGATCGTCGTGGACATGAAGATCCCGAACATCGTCATGCGCGCCTACTACGGGATGCCGGAGAAGACCGCCGAGGACTTCCGCAACCTGAAGCTCCACACCGGCGACCTCGGGCGGATGGACGCCGACGGCTACGTCTACTTCATGGACCGGGTGAAGGACTACATCCGCCGCCGCGGCGAGAACGTCTCCTCGATGGAGGTCGAGAAGCAGGTCTCCGACCACCCGGCCGATCCGCGAGGCGGCCGCGATCGGCGTGAAGGCGGGGGAGGGCGCCTCGTCGGAGGACGAGATCCTCATCGTCTGCGTGCGCCGAGGGCGCCGCGCCCGACCCGGTGGAGCTGACCCACTGGCTCGCCGAGCGGATCCCGTACTTCATGGTGCCGCGCTACATCCGCTTCGTGGACGCGCTGCCCGAAGACCCCCACCGAGCGCGTCCAGAAGGTCAAGCTGCGCGACGAGGGCATCACCGCCGGACACCTTCGACCGCGAGGCCGCCGGCATCACGATCGCGCGCTGACCGCGCGCCGCGTCGCCGTTCCCCGCCCCGGGGGCGGGGCGCCGCGCAGGCGCGGCGAGCAGCGACGAGAGCGCGCGGCGGTCGTCCTCGGCGAGCGCCGCGATCGGGCCGAAGCCCGCGCCGGCGAGCGCGGCGACGCCCGCCTCGACCATCCGCCCGCCCGCCTCGGTGAGGCGCACGATGCTGACCCGCCGGTCGCCCGGGTCGGCCTCGCGCGCGACCCAGCCGGCCTCGACGAGGCGGTCGACGAGGTAGGTCGCGCTCGAGCCGTGGATCATCAGCAGGTCGCGCAGCCGCATCACCGGCAGGGCCCGGCCGCGCGTGAACGACAGCAGCAGCAGCACCTCGAAGCGCGACAGGGTCAGGTCGAGGGGCTTCAGCAGCCGCTCCAGCTCGCGCATCAGCAGGTTGTACGAGCGGAGCATCGACACCAGCACCGTGAAGCCGGATTCGTCGGGGTGGCGCTCGGCCCAGGTGCGGCGGGCCTTCTCGACCGGATCGTCCCGGCGGGGTCGCGTCTCGCGGGGGCATGGCCGGAAAATACATCGTTGACAGATAGATTGACATCCGAATAAATTGGCGGCCCAGACGGCATCCGCCCGGAGGAGTCCGCGTGACCGAGTTCCTGACCGACACCCACCGCGAGGTGCAGGCGCTGGCGCGCGAGTTCGCCCAGGCGCGAGATCGCGCCGCACGCCGCCGAGTGGAACGCCGCGCCACCACGTCCCGGTCGACGTCATCCGGCGCATGGGCGAGCTCGGCCTGCTCGGCGTGATCGGTGCCCGAGGACCTCGGCGGCGCCGGCCTCGACGCCACGGCGCTCGCGCCTGTCATCGAGGAGATCGCGCGCGCCGACGCGGGGACCTCGACGGCGGTCGCCGTGCAGAACGGCCTGGTGCCGTCGCCGCTCCTGCGAGCCTCGGCACCGACGCGCAGAAGGAGCTGGCTGCCGCGCCTCGCGAGCGGCGAGATCTTCGGCGCCTACGCCCTCACCGAGCCCGACGCCGGCTCGGACACGGCGGCGCTGCGCACCACCGCGCCGCGAGCCGACGGCGCGGTTGGGAGATCTCGCGGCGCCAAGCAGCTGGATCACCAACGGCGGCTTCGCCGACGTCTTCATCGTCTTCGCGCGCACCGGCGGCCCGGGCGCCGAGGGCGTCGAGCGCCTTCGTGGCCGAGCGCGGCGCCGGGCTTCGAGGTTGGCCGCGAGATCCCGAAGATGGGCCTGCACACCTCCTCCACCGTGGAGCTGGCCTTCGACGGCCTTCGCGTCGGCGCCGACGCGCTGCTCGGGGCGCGAGGGCGAGGGACTGAAGCTCGCGCTCTCGACCCTCGACGGCGGGCGCATCACGATCGCCGCCCAGGCCTGCGGCATCGCGCGGCGCCGCACTCGACCTGGCCGTCTCCTACGCCCAGGAGCGCACGGCATTCGGCGGCCCGATCGCCCGCTTCCAGGGCGTCCAGTTCCCGATCGCCGACGTGGCCGCCGAAGCTCGACGCGGCGCGCCTGCTGACCCGCACGCCGCAGCGCTGCGCGACGCCGGCGAGACCGCATGTCGGCCGTCGGGCGCAAAGGCGAAGCTCTTCGCGAGCGCCGTCGCGGTCGAGGCGGCCGATTTCGCCGTGCAGACCCTCGGGGGCTACGGCTACTCGGCCGAGTTCCCCGCCGAGCGCCTACTACCGCGACGCGAAGATCACCGAGATCTACGAGGGCACCAGCCAGATCCAGCGCCTGGTGATCGCCCGCGACCTGCTGGGGACGCGGCGCGCGGCTGAGCGCGCTGGGGGTCGTGGGCGCGGGGGTGATGGGCGCGGAGATCGCGCTCGTGGCGGCGCAGGCGGGGATGGACGTGGTGCTGCGCGACGTGGACCGCGCCGCCATCGACCGGGGCCTCGCCCACGCGCGGGCCGTCGGCGAGCGCCAGGTGGCCAAGGGGCGGGCCGACGCCGCCGGCCTCGCGGCCGCCCTCGGCGCGCATCATGCCGGCCGAGGACGACGCCGCGCTCGCCGCGTGCACCGTCGCCATCGAGGTGGTGACCGAGTCGATGGAGGTCAAGCGCGGCGGTCTTCGCCGCGGCTCGACGCGGCCCTCCCGCGCGGGCGCGCTGATCGCCTCCAACACCTCGGGCCTGTCCATCACCGAGCTCGCCGCGGTCACCGGCGCGGCCCGAGCGGGTGCTCGGCCTGCACTTCTTCAACCCGCCGAGCGTGATGCGCCTGGTGGAGGTCGTCCGCGGCGAGCGCACCTCCGCGCCGACCGCCGAGGCGGGCGTCGCCCTGGCGCGGGCGATGGGCAAGACGCCGGTCGCCGGTGGCCGAGTGCCCGGGCTTCCTGGTCAACCGGTGCTGGTGCGCGCGATGGCGGCCGCCTACCGCAGGGCCGCAGGCGAGGGCGCCGACCCGGGGCGGTGGACGCCGCGGTGGTCGGGGCCGGCCCCGCGCCGATGGGCCCGTTCGCCCTCGGCGACCTGATCGGGCTCGACACGCTCGCCAGCATCGGCGCCGACCTCGAGCGGGCGTACGGCACCGCTTCTCCGACGGCGGCGTGCTGGCGCCGCTGGTCGCGGCGGGCCGTCTCGGCCGTAAGTCGGGCGGCGGGTTCCTCGCCGCCGGGGCGCAGGCCGGCGCCGGTCGACGCCGCCGCGCGCGCGGCCGCCGCGGCCTACTACGCCGAGGCCGTGGACGAGGCCCGCCGCTGCCGCGACGAGGGCGTCGCGGCGCCGGGCGACATCGACGTGGCCCTGCGCCTCGGCGCCGGATGGAGCGAGGGCCCGCTGGACTGGTCGGACGACAGCTAGAGAGCTATACCGTCCGCCCCCCGCGCGCCGGTCTTGATTCCGGCCGCCCCTGGGGCAGAGTGCGCGCCGCCCCCGGGGGCCCGGTGTCGCGGACGGCAGGTGCATGGGAACAACGCTCAGAGACCGATCGGTCGCCGAGCGCGGGGCGGGGCAGGCCGGCGTCGCCCCGCGATGCTGTCGGACGAGGCGCTCGCCGCGCGGGTGCGGCAACGGCGACGAGCGGGCCTTCGAGCAGCTGTACGCCCGCTACCGGCCGCCGCGCTCCACCGGTACTGCGCATCCATCCTGCGCCAGTCCGAGGACGCCGAGGAGGCGCTCCAGAGCGCCATGCTCGCCGCCTATCTCGCCCTCGCCGGGGGCGGGCCGCGCGACGTGGCGGTGCGGCCGTGGCTCTACCGGATCGCCCACAACCAGTGCGTCGACATGCTCCGGCGCCGCCCGGCCCGGCCGCCCGGCGCGCTCACCGGTGACGAGGTGCTCGCGGCACCCGGCGTGGCCGAGCGGGCGAGGTCGCCGACGACCTGCGCCGGCTGCGCACAGGACCTCCTCGCGCTGCCCGATCGAGCAGCGCGGCGCGCTCGTCCTGCGCGAGCTCTCGGGCCTCTCCCACGCCCAGATCGCCGCGGTGCTCGACGAGACCCCGGCGGGCGTCAAGCAGCTCATCTACCAGGCCCGCGAGGGACTCCACGCGATGGCCGACGGTCGCGACCTCGACTGCGACACGGTGCGGCGGCGCATCTCCGACGGGGACGGGCCGCGTGCTCCGCGCGCGCGGCGTCGGCGCCCACCTGCGCGCCTGCGCGGCGTGCCGCGGGCTTCCGCGACGCCACGGCCGGCGCGCCCGGCGCGCCTGGCGGCCCTCGCGCCGGTGGTGCCCCTGGCCGCCGGCCAGCGCCTGCTCGAGGTGGTCCGCGGCCTCCTCGGAGCCGGCGGCGCCGGGGGAGGCGCCGTCGCCGCCGGGTCGGGCGCCTCGGGCGGCGCGATCGGCGTCACCGCCGGACGGCGCAAAGCTCGCGGCCTTCGTGATCGCCGGCGTCGTCGGCGGCTCGGCCGTCGTCGCCCCGGTCGTCGATCGCCGGGACCGGGCCATCGCCGCCGCCCGCGCGCGTCGAGCGCCGCCGCCGCGGCGCCCCGGGGCAGCCCGCCGCCGTGCGCGGCGCCGCGCCCGCCGCCGGCCGCGCGCGTGCGCCGCGGCCCGGCTGCCGCCCGCGCTCGTGGAGCCGTCGGCCCCGATCGTGATCGGCGCCGATCGTCGCCGCGCCGGGTGTCCCGCCACGGCCATCCTCCGGCGGTCGCCGGCCGCGGCCGCGCCGGCCGGCGGCGGCCGCCGTCGCGGCCCGGCGCCCGGATCGGCGAGACGCGCCGGGCGCGGCGGCACCCGATGCGCCCACCGCCTCGCGGCCGCCGCGCCGGCGCCCGCCCCCGCCCGCGCCGCGGCCCCGCCGGGCGCCTCGTCGAGGCGCGCCTCCGGCGGCCGACGCGGGCGGCGCCGCCCAGGCGACGCCGGGCCGGCGGGCGGCCGCGCGCCGCGACGCCCGCTGCGGGTCGGCGTGGGCGGCGGCCCCCCGGGCCGGACGGGCCGGGTCCGGCCCGGCCTCGCGCCGGCGGGGCGGGGCACGGGGGCCCGGCCCATGCCGGCGACGGACCGCCGCGCGGCGGGCGGCCCCGGCCCGACCGCGGGAGGCCGCCGGACGGCCGGGCGGCGCCACTCGCCTCGCCCCGGGCCCCGCGGCGGACACGACTCCCGCCCGGGCGCGGCGCCGTCCCGGACGCGGCCGCCACCGCGGGGCGCGGCGCCGGGCGGCGCGCCGGCGGGCCGCCCCCGCCGCGCCCGCAAGGAGGCCGCCGGAGGCTCCGGCCGCCCCGGCCGCCGACGCCACGGCCGACCGCACCCGAGGTCCCGGCGGCCGTCCGCCGGCCGCCGACCCGGCACCCGCCGCAGCCCGCGCCGCCCGATCCCGCGCCGCGGGGCGCGCGCGCGCCGGCCGTCCGGGGTCGGCGGCGCGCCGCCCGTGCAGGTGCGCCCGCGGTCCTGAGATATCCGCCGATCGCACCGACCTTCGGCGCCCGGGCGTCGTATCATGTGAGGGGCGTTCGGCGGAGGCGGCGGAGCGCGAGGGGGTGGGGGTGGAGCCGGGGTGGAGCGGGACACGGGGGCGGCGCAGGGCTGGTCGAGCGCGCGCCGGCGCGCGCGTGCGCGCCTCGATCCCGGCGACCCGGTGCTGCGAGACCCTCGACGCTGCTGATCGCGCGGCGCCGCGGACCTCGGCAGCGACGAGGCCGTCCGGCTCGTGCGGCCGGTCTTCGCCCACCTCGGCGGGTGGCCCGCGCCCGAGCCGCGCCGGCGCGCCGACATCGCGGCTGAACGAGGACGTCGAGGTCCGGCGGGCCATGGCCGACGTCCCTCCGCGCAGCGGCTGGCTCGCCGCCACCGCCGCGCTCCAGGCCCTGGAGATGGGTCCCGGAACGCCCGATGGCGCGGGCGATCGCCGCGGGCGCCGTCGCGCTGTCGCAGGGGGAGCTGGAGGGGCTCGACTGGCTCGCCGCCGCCGTGCGCCTCAGCGGCCCCCCCGCCACGGGGTGAGCCGCCATGGCGCGCGCACCGGCGGCGTCTCCTAGACTGACGCGGATGCGGTACCGCCTCACCTCGCCGCGGCACGTCGGTCGACAGGCCGCCTCGCTCGTCCACGTCGTGCGGGAGGCGCGGCGCGCGCACGGCGCGGGCCGCCTCGCCACCGTGCGACGGGCGCGCGTCTGCTGCGCCGGCGCCAGCACTTCGAGTACGAGGAGGCGCTCGGCAACGGGCTCTTCGACCCGGCGCTGGGCGCCGATGACCTCCGCGGCTTCGTCAGCGACAACCAGAACACGGCGGCCCAGCGGCGGCTGAACGGCGAGGACTCGCCGGTGCTCGTCAGCGACAAGGGCGTGCTCTACCTCTACCTGCGGGCCCTCGGGCTGCGCGCGCCGGAGCTGCTCGGGATCATCCACAAGGTCGGTGACGGCTGGATCCGTCCCCAGGTGATCGTGCGCGACGCCGGCGAGTGGGAGCGGGCCCTGACGACCCTGCCCCACGGGCTGGTCGTGAAGCCGACGCGGGGCCACGGCGGCCGCGGGGTGCGCGTGCTCGAGCGCCGCGACGGCCTCCTCGTGGACCCCGCGGGCGGCGCGCTGACCCCCGGTGCGCTCTGGGATGCGCTGCGCGCGACCCCGAGTACGACTGCCACGTCGTGCAGGAGCGCGTGCGCAACCACCCCGACCTGGCCGCCGTGGCCGGCGAGGAGACGCTCCACACCGTCCGCATCGTCTCCCTCGTGGGCGACGGCGGCGCCGTGGAGGTGCTGTGGGCGGCGCTCAAGCTCGGCGTGTCGGGGACCGGCGTCGACAACCTCGCCCACGGCAGCACGGGCAACGCCTTCTGCGGCATCTCCGTCGACGACGGGCCGGCTGATGTGGACCCGGACCCCGGTCCCCGGCTGCTACGGCACCGTCGCGCACGCCCGCGCCCACGGGCGCCGACGGCGCCCGCTGCGGGTGCCGATGTGGGACGAGGCGTGCGCGCTCGTGCGCGACGCCGCGCCGCACTTCCTGCCCCTGCGCACCCTCGGGTGGGACATCGCGATCACGCCCGGGGGCCCGATGATCATCGAGGCCAACGCCCACTGGGGGGCCGAGGTGACCTCGCGGATGGGCGCGGTGTTCGCGCGGATGCGGGAGGCCTGAGGGGCGGTCGCCTTGTGCCGCGGCGGTGCCGGATGGGACGCTGGGGGCACGTCCCGCTCCCCAGGAGGTGCCCCATGAAGGTCCGCGACGCGATGGCGGCCGATGTCCGCTCGGTCGGCCCCGGCGACAGCATCGCCCAGGCCGCCCGGCTGATGAGCGAGGTGGGGACCGGGTTCCTGCCGGTGGCCGAGGCCGACCGGCCGGTGGGGGTGGTGACCGACCGCGACATCGTCACGCGTTTCGTCGCCGGAGGGGGCGGCGACGCCCTCGGCGACCCCGTGTCGGAGGTGATGACCTCCAAGGTCACGGTCGTCGGTCCCGACGACGACCTCGGCGACGCCGCCGACGCCATGAAGCGGCGCGGGCGTGCGCCGGCTCGTCGTGGTCGACGGCGGCGCGGTCGTGGGCGTCCTGAGCCACGGGGCCCTGGTGCAGGCCACCGACGGGGAGGGCGCCGGCCGCCAGGCGACCCTCGGGGTCACCGCGGGGGCGTAGCCGGCGGCCTCCGGCGGCCCCGCGGGGCCGCCGGAGGCTCGACGCGGCGCGGGTCAGCCGGGGATGAGCCCCTCGCCGGCCTCGCTCTCGAGCGTCCTCGCCTCGGCGAGGGTGATGTCGCGGTCGGGGACGATCACGTCCGAGGCGACGAACTCGTCGTCGGGGACCGCGTCGCCCGACGCTCTTGATGGTCGTCGATCAGCCCGCCCAGGGCGGCCTGGAAGGCGGCCTCGTCGTCGGCGGCGATCGCCGCCTCGACGGCGTCGTCGGCGCGCCTCGACCGTCGCCATGTCGGCGTCGTCGAGGCGGAACTGCCCGTGGCCCAGCACCCGGACGATCACGGCGTACCCCCCGAGATCTCGCCGGCCGGGGCGGTGCCCGAGCCGAGCTGCGCCCTTGAGGCGCTCGAGGTCGGCGTCGACCGGCGCTCTTGGAGGCGATCGCGGCGAGCTCGCGGTCGACGACGTCGCCGCTCGACGCGTGAGGTCGTCGAGCGCGCCCGACTCGAGCAGCTCGTCGATGGCGCCGGCGCGGGCCTGCATCGTCTGCACCTTGTTCTCGGCGCGGTCCATCGCCATGCCGACGTCGGCCATGTCCTCGGAGATGCCGCTGAAGGCCTCGCCGATCTTGGTCTGGGCCTCGGCGGCGGTGTACTGGGCCTTGATCGTCTCCTTGCGGACCCGGAAGGACTCGATCTTCGCCGTCAGCTTCTGCTCGGCCGCGACGAGCTTGTCCTGCTCGGCCTGGAGCTGGTCCTTCTGCGCCGTGATGCTCTCGAGCTGGGCCTGCACGCCGGCCTTGCGCTCGAGCGCCGTGCGCGCGAGGTCCTCGCGGCCGGCCTGGAGGGCCTGGGCGGCCTGCCGCTCGAGCGTTGCCGACGCTCGCCTGGAGCTTGTCGGCCTGCAGCTCGAGCCGCTTCTTGCTCGTGGCGACGTCGGCGACGCCGCGGCGCACCTTCGTGCAGCAGCTCGGTCTGCTTCTCGAAGGAGAGTCGAGCATCTCGTTCGGGTCCTCGGCCGCGTCGAGGGCCTTGTTGGCCTTCGCCTGAAAGATCGCCTTCAGGCGACTGAAGAAGGACACGCCATTCCCCTTGGTCGCTCGTCGTCGTTTCCAGTCGCGACGCTAACGCCTCCCGGCGATCGAAGGGAACGGGGCTCGCGGGCGCTGTCTCGCGGTCCGGCGCCGGTTGTGCCGCACATGCCCACCTGACAGATTCGCCGCCATGAGAAACCGCCGCGCACTCGCCTCCCTCGCCCTGTCGCTCCTCGCCCTGCTCGTCGCCGCGTCCTCGGCCGCGTCGCCCTGCGTCGACCTCGCCGCGGTCGCCGCGTCGGACGTCGCCGATCGAGAACGGCGCCGGCGTCTCGTCGTCCGACCGCGCCCGCCTCGAGTCGTCGGCCGCCGAGCTCGAAGGCGCGCGGGCACGCCCGTGAAGTACGTCGTGCTGCGCGGCGAAGCCCGCCGACCCCCAGGCGTACGCCGACTCGCTCCGCGCGCAAGCTCGGCTACCGCGGGCGACATCCTCGTGCTCTCGCCGGGCAACCTGCGCATCGCCTCGGCCCTGCGCACGTCCGACGTGCAGGCGGCCTTCGAGGCCGAGCGGTCGACGCTGCGGGCCGACCCGGTCGGCGGGACGATCGCCGTGGCCGAGCGCCTCTCCGGCGTCCGCGGCTCGGCGGCGGCGCGGACGGCGGCGAGCCGGCGGCGGCAGCGCCGGCCGCGTCGGACGACTCCGGACGGCGGCGGCGGGGGCGGGGGCGCGCTGCTCGGGATCCTCCTGCTCGGCGGCGGCGTGGTCGCGCGTGGCCGTGGTGGTCGCGCGCAAGCGCGCGAAGGCGCGCGACGGGGCAGCAGGCCGCGGCTCCAGCGCGCGTCCTCGAGCCGCTGGTCGATGCCCTCGCCGCGCAGATCGGCGACCTCGACGACGACATGCAGATCGCGGGCGAGCGGACCGCGGCCGCCAAGGAGCACTACGACGTCGCGGTGCTCTCCTACGGCGAGGCGCGCGACCTGCTCGAGCCCGCGTCCCCGACCCAGGAGAGCCTGCAGGCGGCCGGCGCGGCGCTCGAGAAGGGCCTGCGCGCCGCGCGGCGCACGCGCGCGGTGCTGGAGGGGCGCTCGGTGGAGGCCGCCGACCAGGAGCCGCTGCTCGAGGGCATGTGCTCGTTCGACCCCAAGCACGGCAAGGCCGTCACCACGGTGGAGATCACCACGCCGAGCGGCGAGAAGGCCACACTGCCCGCGTGCGCGACGTGCGCGGCCGACATGGCCGCCGGGCCAGCAGCCCCGTTTCCGCGAGGTGGAGCAGCAGGGCCGGCTGGTCCCCTACTGGCAGAGCGGCGGGATGGGCATGGGCCGCGGCGGCGGGCATGGGCATGGGCGGCGGCGGGCTCGGCCCGGTGCTCGGCGGCGCCCTCGCCGGGATGATCCTCGGCGGCATGTTCGGCGGCGGCGACGCCAGCGCGTCGCGAGGGCCAGGACGGCGGCGGCTTCGGCGGCGGGTGGGGCGGCGGCGGCGACTCCGGCGGGGGCGGAGGCGACTTCGGCGGCGGCGGGGACTTCGGGGGCGGCGGCGACTTCGGCGGCGGCGGGGGAGGGGACTTCTAGCCCCTCCCGCCGCCGCCGCGCCGCTACCTCAGGACGCGGTGGGCGTGCGCGAGCCGCGGGGGACGCGGTTCGCGCGGACCGGCGGCGGGCCGCCGGCGGCCGGCCCGGACGCCGGACGCGCCGGGGAGCCGGCCGGACGCGGGCGCGAGGTGCGTCCCTGCGACTGGCTCGGCCCGCGGCGGCGCGGCGCGTTCTGGGCCGGGCGCTGGGCCACCTCGTAGCCGGTCTCGCCCCACGGCTCGTGCAGCCCGAGCTTCTGCGCCATCTTGCCGAGCTGCTCGGCGTGCTCGGGCATCACCAGCGTGACCGCGCGGCCCGTGCGGCCGGCGCGGGCGGTGCGCCCGACGCGGTGGGTGTAGGCGTCGTGGTCCTCGGGCGGGTCGAAGTTGACGACCAGGCCGATGTCGTCGAGGTCGATCCCGCGGGCGGCGACGTCGGTGGCGACGAGGACGCGGGCGTGGCCCTGGCGAAGCGGCGCAGCGCCCGCTCGCGCTGCGACTGGCTGCAGGTCGCCGTGCATCGAGGTCGGCGCGTGAGGCCCTTGCGCTCGAGGCGCTCGGCCAGGCGGCCGGCGCCGCGGCGCGTGCGGCAGAAGACCAGCACGAGGTCCGTCCTCGCCGTTGATCAGCGATGAGCAGGCCGTCCTGTCGGGTGGCCGGGGTGCAGGCGAGGAAGCTCTGCGCGAGGCGGTCCGAGAGGGGCTCGCCGGTCTCGTTGGGGCTCGCGACCGTCGTGCAGCCGCTCGGCGTCGCGGGTGAACTGCGCGCGCGAGCTGGCCGATCTGCGCCGTCGAGGGTCGCCGAGAAGAACATCGTGTGGCGCTCGCGCGGGAAGCTGCTGCGACGATCGGCTTTGACCTGGGGCAGGAAGCCCATGTCGAGCATCCGGTCGGCCTCGTCGAGCACGAGCACTCGGATGCCGCGCAGGTTGACGCGCCGCGGCGGGCGAGGTCGATCAGGCGGCCCGGGGTGGCCACGAGGATGTCGGCGCGGGCGGCCTTGCGGGCCTGGTCTCGAGGCCGACGCCGCCGTAGCAGACGGCCATGCGCAGGCTTGCGCGCGGCGGCGAGGGGGGCGAGCTCGGCTCGATCTGGATGGCGAGCTCGCGCGTCGGGGCGAGGATCAGCGCCGAGGGGCGGCGCCGCGCCGGGTCGGAGCCGCTCGATGAGCGGCAGGCCGAAGGCGAGGGTCTTGCCCGAGCCGGTGGGCGAGCTGACCAGGACGTCGCGGCCGGTGAGGGCGACGGGGAGCACGAGCTGCTGGACCGGGAACGGGGTGGTGATGCCGCGCTCGTCGAGGACCGCGCGCACGCTCTCGCTCACGCCGAGGTCGGCGAAGGTGGTTGACTGACAAGCTGTACTCCTTGCGGCCGCTGGGCCGCGGATCGGACGGGAGACACACTCGACCGTCCAACCGGAGTGACTCGAGGGTTGAGGACGTTCTCCCACGGACGGCCGGATTGCCGTCCTGCTTCGACGCGTATCGCCGAAGATCTGGGGGAAGTGTAGCCGCCGGGCTCCGGACGTCCACCGCACCCGACCGATGGGCGGCGCGGGCGTGCGGCCGTGCTCCATGCTGGTCGGGTGACGACGACCACCCACCCCGCCGGCGGCCTCCGCGGCCTGCGGACGCTGAACGTGGTCGTCGGCCTGGCCCACCTGGTCCAGGCCGTGGTGATCCTCGCGCTGGCCAACGACTTCGCCACGCCCGTCACGGCGTCGTTCCTCGCCGGCCCGCCGGGCGAGGGGCCGGGGGTGCTCGAGGTCCTCACCGATCTGCGCGTCGCCCCGTTCGTCGCGCTCTTCCTCCTCCTGGCCGCCGCCGACCACCTCGCTGATGGCCGTCCGCCGGTGCGCGGCTGGTACGAGCGCGAGGTGCGGCGGGGCCGCAACACGGCGCGCTGGATCGAGTACTCGGTCAGCGCGTCGCGTGATGGTCGTCCTGATCGCGATGCTCACCGGCATCTCCGACGTCGCGGCCCTCATCGGCATCTTCGGCGCGAACGCGGCGATGATCCTGTTCGGGCTGCTGATGGAGCGCCAGGACCGGGAGGGGGACGTCGACTGGCTGCCCTACTGGCTCGGGCTGCCTGGCCGGCGCGGTCCCGTGGATCGCGATCGCGGTCTACCTCTTCGGCGGGCGACGCAGGCGCCGGGCTTCGTCTACGCGATCTTCGTGTCGCTGTTCGTGCTCTTCAACTGCTTCGCGGTGAACATGGCGCTGCACTTCCGCCGGGTCGGGCCCGTGGCGCGACTGCCGTCTTCAGCGAGCGGGCCTACGTCGTCACGAGCCTGGTCGCGAAGTCGGCCCTCGCCTGGCAGGTGTTCGCCAGCACGCTCGTCGCCTGAGGCGCGCCATGGGCCGCGCCGCTAACCTGCCGCCGATGGAGAGCGTCTCCGAGAACGAGTTCCGCGACACCCTGGCCCGGTGGGCCAGCGGCGTCACCGTCGTGACGGCGCGCCACGACGGCGAGCCGGTCGGCATGACCGCGGCGTCCTTCTCGTCGCTCTCGCTCGATCCGCCGCTGGTGCTGGTGTGCGTCGCCGCACTCGGCCCAGGCCGCACGAGGGGCTCGTGCGGCGCCCCGGGCTTCGCGGTGCACGTCCTCGGGCGCCGAGCAGGCCGAGATGTCGGCCGCGCTTCGCCCGCCCCGGGGCCGAGAAGTTCGCCGCCTACCCGGACGAGGCGGGTCCCTTCGGCGCGCCGCTGCTGCCCTTCGGCGTCGCCCGGCTGGTCTGCGAGCGCCACTCGGCGCTGGACGGCGGCGACCACACGATCCTGGTCGGGCGCGTCGTGCTCGACGGAGCTCGCGGGCACCGACCCGCTGCTCTACTGCAACCGCGCCTACGGCGCCGGCTCAGCGCCGCCACTTGATGGTGCAGCCGACGGCGGCGTCTCGGCCCGGCCGGCGGGCGCCCGGCGAGCACGGCGTCGAGGGCCTCGCGCAGGTAGGGCGCCGTGACCGCGGCCTCGGTCGGTGCTGTCGTCGATCGCGCCGTGGTACGCGACCCGCCCCTCGCCGTCGAGCACGAAGACCTCCGGGCGTGCGCTCGGCGCCGTAGGCCCGGGCGATCTCCTGGGAGTCGTCGTGGGCGTAGGCGAACGTGTAGCCCGCGCTCGGCCGCGCGCGACGGCCATGCCTCGAAGGAGTCGCCGGGGTGGCTGACGGCGTCGTTGGCGCAGACGGCCACCGTCGCGACGCCGCGGTCGGCGTACTCGCGCGCGATGTCGTTGAAGCGCTCCTCCCAGGCCCGCACGTACGGGCAGTGGTTGCACCAGAAGGCGACCACGACGGCGGGCGACCCGGCGAGCTCCTCGAGCGACGCCTCGCCGCCGTCGGTGGTGGGCAGCCGGAAGCCGGCGCCGGCGTCGCCGATCGCGAGGCTCATGCGGTGGCCCCCTCGTCGCGGCGTCGCGCAGGGCGGCGGCGAGGTCGTCGCGCGTCCGGGAGCGGGCCCGATGCGGCCGCCCGGGCGCGCGTAGGCGCGGCACGCGTCGAACTGGAAGGCGTGCGCCGGCCCGTCGCCGGGCGCGAGGGGTCGCGGCCGGCCGACGCAGGTAGGTCGGCGAGCCGAGGAACGCGAGGCCGCTCGGCCTGCGCGTCGTCGCGGACCTCGACCGTCGTCGACGCCAGCTCGACGCCCGCGTCGCGCGGCGGCGCGCCCGCAGCAGGGCGAGGCCCTCGTCGTGGGAGGGGCACGCGCGGCTGAAGAGGTAGGTCACGGCGAGCCGAGGGGGCGCGGCCACCCGGGTATCGTAGCCGCCGTGGTGTCCGCTCCCGACCGCCGGAATAGAGCCCGCGAGCGATGCCCGTCGACCGGCGCCTCGTGAGCCTCACGGCCGAGGACGGGCGAGGTGCACGACGCGCTCTTCGAGATCGACGAGCGCGCCGCGCGGGCGCGCGAGCGCGCGAGCGGCCGGCGCACGGCGATCGTCCACATCCACGGGATCATGGGGAACTTCCTCGTCGGGACGCTGCGCTTCTACCCGGCGCCGCTCGCGCGGGCCGGCTACCCGGTGCTGGTGCTGGAGACCCGGATGGGCAACGTGGGCCAGCTCTTCGGCCAGGCGATCTTCGAGGACGCGATCCGCGACGTGGAGGCCGCCGTGCGCTGGCTGCGCCAGGAGGGCTACGACACGATCATCCTGTCGGGCTACTCGAGCGGCGCGACGCTCGCCACGCGCTTCGCCGCCACCCACCACGTGCCCGACCTGCGCGGGCTGGTGTGCCTGGGCAACCCGTGGGGCCTGCCGCAGTCGATGCAGCAGCGGGCCGACCGCTACGGGGCGACGCCCGACTACGCCGAGCTGACCGGGATCGTGCGCCGGGCGATCGGCGCCAACCCGGACGCGCCCGCCGACGACCGCCTCTTCGTGGTGGAGCGAGCCGCGGCCCGACGCGCCCGCCCCGCCGACAGCGAGGTCTACACCTACCGCACCTGGTGGCACTCGCGCGGGCCGGCGGCGACCTCGGCGATGGCCTTCCGCCAGATCGGCCAGGTGTGGGCGCCGGTCCTGCTGGTGCAGGGGACCGGCGACGAGGTGGTGCGTTCGAGGAGGCCGTCGCGCTCGCCGGGGTGGCGCGCTCGGCGGGCAACCGCGACGTGACCGTGGTCGCGCATCGACGGAGCGCCGGCACTCGTTCAAGGGGCACGAGATCGCGACGCTCGACGCCGTCACCTCCTGGCTGCGGCGAGCGCGTCTGAGCTGCCCGCTGGTCCCCGGCGGCGGCCGCCGCCGCTCCCGCTCTTCGGCGCGGACGACCGCGACCTGGCGATCGACCTCGTGGTGACATCACACCGAGGACGGCCAGAGCTGGGACGGGATGATCTTCCGCCCGCGACGGCGACTCGCGCCGCAGGCGCCTCGCCGTGCTCGTGGTCCACGGCTCGGTGGGCAACTACCTCACCGGGCGTCCCGCGCCGGGTGTCGTTCGGGCTCGCCAACGCCGGCTTCACCGTGCTCTCGGTCAACACGCGGATGGCCAACTACGGCGTCATCTTCGGCGGCGGCCTGATGCACCACACGCCCCTCGACCTCGACGCGGCCCTCGACGTGCTGCGCCGCCGGGGCTTCCGCGCATCGTGCTGCTCGGCTTCAGCATGGGCGCGACGGTCGTGACCCACTACCAGGCGCTGCGCCAGCCGCCCGACGTGGTCGGCGTCTGCACCCTCGCGCACCCGGCCTCCCTGCCCGCGGCGATGCGGCTGCGCTGGGACCACTTCGGCGCCGACCCGGGCTACGAGGAGGTGGTCGAGCGCATCGAGCAGCAGCTCCTGGCGCCCGACTTCGAGGACGCCCGACCGGGACCGGATCTTCCTCGTGCGCCGCGCCCGCGGGTTCGGCGAGCGGCCGATCGACGGCGAGGTCTGGACCTACCGCACCTGGTGGTTCTCGCGCGGCCCGCGGGCCCCCCACGCCGAGTCGCGCCTGCGGATCGGGGACGTCACCGTTCCGCTGGCGATCATCCAGGCCGGCGAGGACGAGCTGGTGCGCGAGGACGAGGGCTTCCAGCTCGAGACGCTCGCGCGCCAGGGCGACTGCCCCAGCGTGCTGCGCGAGACGATCCCCGACGCCGACCACGTGCTTCACGGGCTGCGAGGCGGACCTCCTCGAGGCGATCGTCGGCTGGCTGGACGCCCGCACCGACGGCCTCTAGGGCGCGCGGCGCCCGCCGGTTCTACGGTGAGGTGGTCGACCAGAGAGGCATCCGTGACCGCTCCCATCCGCGCGACGCTCCACACCGACCCGGGCTGCCCCTGGGCCTACTCCGCCCTCCCCGCCCTGCGGGTGCTCGACTGGCGCTACGGCGACCAGATCGCGCTGGCGGCTCGTGGTGATCGGCCTCGCCGAGAGCGGCGCGGTCTACCGCGAGCGCGGCTACACGCCCGGCCGGCGATGCTGGGCGGGCACGTCGAGTTCCGGGATCGCTTCGGCATGCCGTTCGCGTCGTTGCTCAAGGAGCGCGTCTCCGGGACCGCGCGCGCGTGCCGGGCCATCGTGGCGGCGCGCCTGATCCGCGCCGGGCAGCGAGTGGGGCGTGCTCAGGGCCCTCCAGCTCGCCAACTTCACCACGCCCCTGCTGCTGGACGACGACGCGCAGCTCCGCGACGTGCTCGCCGGCGTGGCGGGCGTCGACGCCGACGCCGTCGTCGCCCGGCTGGACGACCCCGAGGTGACGGGGCCTACGAGCGCGACCGGGCCGAGGCGCGCACGGCCGCCGGCTCGGCGGCCGCCGCTCCAGGGCAAGACGGCCAACAGCGACGGCGCCGGTGCGCTTCACCGCGCCCCGAGCGTGGTGCTGGAGGCCGGCGACCGGCGCCTGGTCGCCGGCGGCTGGCAGACCGTCGAGGCCTACGACGTCCTGGTGGCGAACCTCGACCCCGGCCTGCGCCGCGAGCCGCCGCCCGACGACCCCGAGGCCGCTCCTGCGCCGCTACCCCGAGGGGCTGGTCACCCAGGAGGTCACGGCGCTGCTGACGCACGGCAACGACGCGCCCGACCGCCCCGCCGCCGAGGCGGCCCTGCTGCGGCTGGTCGGGCGACGGCCGGCCGAGCGGATCGCCGCTGGGCGACGACGCCCTGTGGAGGGCCACCGGCTGACGATCTCATCCCGTGGACGGAGCCCGGCGGCGAATCGCCGTGCGCCCGCCGCGCAAGTTCCCCCCCGGGACCGATTCCGGCCGGGAGGCCGCGGCCCGATAGTCACGAGGTGACACGACCGGACCGCACCCCGAGCATCCCGTCCGGGGCCGCGGGGTCCGGGGCGCCGGAGTGGAAGCGGGCCGCGGCGAGGATGCGGCGGCTGCAGATCGCCCAGCTGGCGGTGCTCGTGCTCCTCACGTGCATCATCACCGCCACGGCCCTGATCGTGACCCGCGGCCGCGCGGCCGCCCTCGGGTACGCGCTGGTCCTCCTCGTCGGGGCGGGCGGCGCCGGGGCGTGGCTGGTGCTCGACCGCGCGGGGCGGCGCGTGGTCGGCGCCCTCGTGGAGGCCACCGACGAGCAGCGCGCGCTCCGCCGGGTGGCGTCGTCGGTGATGAGGGGCGACGAGCTGGAGCGGACCCTCGCGATCGTCGCCCGGGAGGCCGGGCTCCTGAGCGGCGCGGCCGTGACCGAGGTCGTCGGCACCAGGACGGGGGCTCCGCCGGTCGCGCTCTGGACCGACGAGACGATGCGCGCCGGGGCCGGTCCCCGCGTGCTGGGGACGCTCGCGGCCATGCGGCGCCGGGCGGACGACGGCGAACGGCCCCGGGTGCGCACGCTGCGCGACGCCGACGGGGCGACCGACCGCGAGCTGGCGGCCGCCGGGCTCGTCTCGGCCGCCGCCGTCCCCGTGATCGCGGGCGGGAGCCTCTGGGGCGCCCTCGGCGCGGCCTTCCGCGCGACGGACGTCCCGCACGACACGCTCGACCTGCTCGAGCGCTTCGCCGAGCAGGCGGCCCTCGTGGATCGGAGCGGGCCCGCGGCGCACTCGCGGCTGTCGGCGCAGGCGTCCACCGACCACCTCACCGGCCTGGCCAACCACCGCGCCTTCCACGAGCGCCTCACCGCCGAGGTGGCCGCCGCGGGCCGAGCGCGGCCGCCCCGGTCGCTGGTGCTCCTCGATCTCGACGGCTTCCGCCGGGTGAACGAGGGGCTCGGGCACCAGGTGGGCGACCGGGCCCTGGTGAGAGGCCGCGCGCCGGCCGGGCGCAGACGGCGGGCCGAGGGGGACCTGGTGGCGCGCATCGGCGGCGAGGAGTTCGCCTGGCTGATGCCCGGAGCGTCGCGGCGATGGGGGCCTTCGCCGCGGCCGAGCGCGCCCGGCGTCTGGTGGGGGGGCGACCGCTTCGACGCCGGGCGTCGCGATGACTATCTCGGCGGGCGTCTGCGACCTCTCGCAGGCCGGTGACGCGGCCGGGCTCATGCGGCTCGCCGACGGGGCCCTCTACTGGGCCAAGCACAACGGGCGCGACCTCACCTGCCTCTACTCGCCCGACACGGTGCGCGAGGTCTCCGACGCCGAGCGCGCCGACCGGCTGGAGAAGCTGCGCAGCGCGGGAGGGGCTCCGGGCGCTGGCGCGCGCGGTGGACGCGCGCGACCCCTACACCCAGCGGCACTCCGAGCGGGTCGCCGAGCTGGCACGGCGCATCGCCATCGGCCTCGGCTGGAGCGAGGCCGCGTCGCCGACGAGCTGCGCGAGGCCGGGCTGGTGCACGACGTCGGCAAGATCGGCGTGCCGGACGCGATCCTGCTCAAGCCCGGCGGCGCTCGACGCGGAGGAGTACGCCCAGATCGACGCGCCACGCCGAGCTCGGAGCGCAGATCGTGGCCGACATGCTGGGACGCGAGGCCACGGGCTGGGTGCGGGGCCACCACGAGCGCTCGACGGCGCGGGGTACCCGGACGGCCTGGCGGGTGACGACATCCCCGAGGGCGCCCGCATCCTGGCCCTCGCCGACGCCTGGGACGCGATGACCACCGACCGGCCCTACCGGCGCGGCATGACCGTCGCCGACGCCCTCGCGGAGTGCCACCGCTCGGCCGGCTCACAGCTCTGGCCGCCGGCCGTCGTCGTGCTGGAGGCGCTGCTCGGGACCCCGTCGCGGCGCCTCGGCGGTCACACGGGGGAGGTGGGGCGCTCCCCGGGGTGGATGAGCCCGGTCTCGTAGGCGACGATCACGGCCTGGGCGCGGTCGCGGATGCCGAGGCGGGCGAAGACGTTCGACACGTGGGTCTTGACCGTGGCCTCCACGATCACCATGGCGGCGGCGATCTCGGTGTTGGTCATGCCGCGGGCGACCAGCGTCAGCACCTCCCGCTGGCGCGCGGTGAGTCCTCCGAGTGGATCCGTCACCGCCGCGGGGGGCTCGGGCACCCGCTCGGGGAGGCGCACGAAGCGCTCGATCAGCCGCCGCGTCACCTGGGGGGACAGCAGGGCCTCGCCCGCGGCGACCGCGCGGATCGCCTCGATGATGAGCCGCGGTTCGGTGTCCTTGAGCAGGAACGCGCTCGCGCCGGCGCGCAGGGCGTCGTAGACGTACTCGTCGAGGTCGAAGGTGGTCAGCACGATCACCCGCGGGCCGGGCGCCCCGCCGTCCTCGCAGGATCTGCCGCGTCGCCGCGATGCCGTCGAGTCCCGGCATCCTCACGTCCATCAGCACGATGTCCGGGCGCAGCGCCCGCGCAGCGGTCGCACGCCTCGAGCGCCGCCCTGCGCCTCCCCGGCGACCGCCGAGGTCGGGCTCGCTCTCGACGATCATCCGCAGGCCCGCGCGCGCCAGGGGCTGGTCGTCGACGATGAGGACCCGGATGCTCACGCCGCGCCCGCTAGCCCTGCGGGCGCCGTGAACCGACCTCCACCGCGCCGCCACGTTCCTCCGCGATCGCCCGGCGATCGTGGACCCGGTCATCGCGGTCCTCGTGGCCGCGCTGTCGGTGTCGGCCGCCACGGGCGGGGAGTGCCTGCCGTGCGAGCCGGAGCTGCGGGGCCTGGACGCGCTCGGCTACGCGCTCCTGACCGGCGCGAGCCTGTCGCTGGCGTGGATGCGCCGCGCGCCGCTGCTGGTCTTCGCGGCCAACCTGGTGCTGATCGGGATCTACCTCGGCCTGGACTACACCGAGGCCTACACCGGCTACTCGGTGTTCGTCGCGGTGCTCGCGGTGGCGGCCTTCCGCCCGCTGCGCGTCGCCGTCGCGGTGGGCGCGGCCTGCATCGCCATCGTCTTCGTGTTCCGCGAGCCGCACTTCGGCTTCGAGCTCCTCAACGTCGTCCAGATCAGCGCGATCGTCTTCGCCGTCGCGCTCGGAGCCTACCTCCGCACCCGGTGGGCGTTGGCGGAGGCCCAGCGCGAGCAGGCCCGGCTGGTGACCCAGGACGCCGCCCTGCTGCGCGAGCGCGACCTCGCGCAGGAACGCGGGCGCATCGCCCGCGAGCTCCACGACGTCGTGGCGCACGCGATGAGCGTCGTGGCGCTGCAGATCGGCGGCGCCCGCCTCACGATGACCCGCGACCCGGCGCGGGCCGACGAGGCCCTCGGCCGGGCGGAGTCGGCCACGCGGGAGGCGATGTCCGAGCTGCGCCGCCTCCTCGGCGTGCTGCGGCCCGAGGCCGCCGGCGACGAGGCCCTGTCGCCCCAGCCGGGCATCGACGCCATCGCGGCCCTCCTCGAGGGCGCCCGCGAGGCCGGTCTCGAGGTCTCCCACCGGGTCGAGGGCGCCCCGTTCCCGTTGCCGGCGACGCTCGAGCTCTCGCTCTTCCGGATCGTGCAGGAGTCGGTCACCAACGCCCTCCGCCACGCCGGCCCCGGGGCCGACCTCACCGTGGTGCTGCGCTACGGCGACGGCTGGGTCGAGGCCGAGGCGGTCAACGGCCCCTCGGCGCTGCGGGCGCCCTCGGCCGCGACGGGCGGCGACGAGGGCGGGCGCGGGCTGATCGGCATGCGCGAGCGCGCCGGCATGTTCGGCGGCAGCGTGACCGCCGAGCCGCGGCCGGACGGGGGCTACCGCGTGGTCGCCCACCTGCCCGTGCCCCCGCCCGAGGACTGAGCGCGGGCGTCAGCCCAGGGCGTCGAGCGCGGCCAGCGTCTCGGTCAGCTGCACCCCGGCGCGCCCGTGCAGGCGCACGGCGGCCCGGTCGTCGTAGGGCGTCTCGCTCTCGGTGAGGATGGCCAGGGTCCCGCCGCCGGTCGAGCACGATGCCGGGCAGCTGGCTGACCGGCGCCACCAGCAGCGAGCTGCCGACCACGAGCATCACGTCGGCGCGCTCGGCGTGGTCGTAGGCGGCCTCGATCGCCTCGGCCGGCAGGTTCTCGCCGAACATGACGACGCCGCTCTTCATGGGGAAGCCGCAGTCGCAGACGCGGCACGCCGTCGTCGGCGGCGTCGGCCCGCGCGACCAGCTCGTCGAACGGGATGCGCGCGCCGCAGCGCAGGCACATGCCCCGGTCGAGGCCGCCGTGCATCTCGATCAGCGTCGCGGCGTGCCGGCCGCCGCGTGCAGGCCGTCGATGTTCTGGGTGATCACGGCCTTCACGATGCCGCGCCGCTCCATCTCGGCGACCGCGTGGTGGGCCGGGTTGGGCTCGACGCCGCGCAGCATGTCGATGCGCGGGCGGTGGAAGCGCCAGAAGCGCTCCGGGGTCGGAGAGGAAGGTCGGCATCGAGGCGACCTCCATCGGGTCGAACTCCTCCCAGACGCCGCCCGGGCGAGCGGAAGTCGGGGATGCCGCTCTCGGTGGAGATGCCCGCGCCGGTGAGCACGACGGCGTGCTCGGCGCCGGCCAGGAGGGCGGCGAGATCCTCGGGGTGTCGGCCATCGCCGCGGATCGTATCCGGGCCGACGCCGTCGAGCCCGTCGCTAAGCTCGCCCGATGCGCGCCGACGGACGACACCCGACCGAGCTCCGCCCGGTCGACATCATCCCGGGCTTCGTCGAGACCGCCCACGGCAGCGCGCTGATCTCGGTGGGCCGCACGCGCGTGATCTGCACCGCGTCGGTGGACGAGAACGTGCCCGGCTGGATGCGCGGCCGCGGCAAGGGCTGGGTGACCGCCGAGTACGGGATGCTGCCCGGCCTCGACCGGCGACCGCAAGCCGCGCGACGTCGCCGCGGGGCGGCTCGACGGCCGCACCACCGAGATCCAGCGGCTGATCGGCCGCTCGCTGCGCGCGGTGGTCGACATGGAGGCGCTCGGCGAGCGCACGCGTCTGGCTCGACTGCGACGTGCTGCAGGCCGACGGCGGCACGCGCTGCGCCGCGATCTGCGGCGCCTGGGTGGCGCTGCGCCTGGCGCTGCGGCGCGCTCGTCGACGGCGGCGCGCTCGCGCGCGCTGCCGCTGCGCCGACTCGGTCGCCGCGGTCAGCGTCGGGCATGGTCGACGGCGAGCCGCTGCTCGACCTCGCCTACGTCGAGGACTCGCGCGCCGAGTCGGACATGAACGTGGTGATGACCGGCGGCGGGCGGCTGGTCGAGGTGCAGGCGCACCGCCGAGGGCAGCACCTTCTCGCGCGGCGAGCTCGACGCGCTGCTCGACCTGGCCGAGGCGCGGCGTCGCGCGACGCTGACGCGCCGCGCAGCGGGCGCGCGGCGGGCGCCGCCCGCTGACGGATCGTCCTCGCCACCGGCAACCGCGACAAGGTCGCGCGAGCTCGGGCCGCTCCTGGCCGGGCGCCGAGCGTCGAGCGCGGCGCCGAGCCGGCTTCGACGTCGAGGAGACCGGCGACACGCTGCTGCCAGAACGCGCTGGCTCAAGGCCGCCGCCCTGCGCGGCGCAGGTCGACGCGGACGCGCTCGTGGTGGCCGACGACTCGGGCCTCGTGGTGCACGCGCTCGGCGGCGCGGCCGGGCGTCGTTCAGCGCCCGCTACGCCGGGCCGGACGCCACCTACGCCGACAACTGCCGCCGCCTGCTGCGAGGAGCTCGAGGGCGTCGACGGACCGCGCGCGCCGCGTTCGTCTGCGTGCTCGTCGCGCTCGGCGCCCGACGGCGCGCATGCTCGTCGTCGAGCGGCACCTGCCCGGGCGACGATCGCGCCGGCGATGCGCGGCGCGGGCGGCTTCGGCTACGACCCGGTCTTCCTGCCCGAGGGCGAGGAGCGCTCGATGGCCGAGATGACGCCGCGACGAGAAGGCGGCCATCTCCCACCGCGGCCGGGCCACCCGCCGCATGGCGGCGATGCTCGGCCTCGGGTGAGCTCGCCGCTGGCGGGCCGCCGGGCGCTGGTCACCGGCGGCGCGGTGCGGGTGGGCCGGGCGCTCTGCCTGAGCTCGCCGGCATGGGGCTCGACGTGGCGGTGCACTACCGCTCGTCGGCCGACGCGGCCGAGCGGACGGCGGCCGACTGCCGGGCGCGGGGGTGCGCGCCGTGACCGTCGCGCGGCGACCTCGGCGCGGCCGACGGAGTGCCGGCGCGTGGTGGCCGAGGCCGAGCGGGCGCTCGGGCGGCATGGACGTGCTGGTCAACTCGGCCGCCAACTTCGTGGCGGCCGCGTTCGCGGAGACCACCGAGGAGGAGGTCAACGCGGCGCTCGCGGTCAACCTGAAGGGCCCCTTCTTCTGCGCCCAGGCCGCGGCGCCCGGCATGACCGCCGCGCGGCTTCGGGCGCATCGTCAACCTGGCGCGACGTCGCCGGCCTCGAGCCGTGGCCGCGCTTCACCGCCCACTCGGTGGCCAAGGCCGGCGTGGTGATGCTCACGCGCAGCCTGGCCCAGGACGCTCGCGCCCGACGATCACGGTCAACGCGATCGCGCCGGGGACGGTGCTGATGCCCGACGGCGCGAGCGACGCCGCGACGCGACCGGGCCGACGGGAAAACGGTGCTGGAGCGGGTAGGGTCCCCCGATGACGTGGCGGGGGCGCTCCGATACCTCCTGGAGGCGGACTACGTGACCGGACACACGCTGGTGGTCGACGGCGGCCGGCTGGTGAGGCCGTGACGACGGCGGACCGCCGCCCCGGCCCGCCCGTCGTCGCGACTCCTGTCGTGGCTGTCGGCTGCGTCCTGTCGGCTGGCTCGTGGTCTACAACGTCATGCGCGATCGGCGGCGTCGAGCCCCTCCGAGGCGGCCTGGCCGTCGCTCGGGATCGGCGCGGTGGCGGGGGTCGCCGTGTTCGCGCTCGGCCTGCTCGCGCGCGGCGCCGTCCGCGCGTCGGGCCGCGTGCTCCGCGACCGGCGCCGGTCGGGATCCCGTCGCCGTCGGCGATGGACGACGCCCAGCGCGACGCCGTGCGGCTCGCGTGGCCCCCGCTCGGCGCGCTCGCGGTCGTCGCCCTGGTCGGTCGGCGCCTACCTGGCGGCGACTGGCTGGCACCGACTCGGCGCCGCGCCAAGACGACGATCATGCTCGCGGGGTGGAACGTGCTGGTCGGGCTCTGGCTCGGCGACGAGGCGATGCGCCTGCGCCGCGGCGAGGCCGAGGGGATCGAGTCGATCGTGCTCGGGTGCACGCTCACCGCCGTGCTCGCCGGGCGTCGGCCTCTCGCGCGACCTCGCCGAGCCGGGGCAGATCGTGCTGATCGTCGCTCGCCGGCGTCGCGGGCGCGGCTGGTCGGCCTGGCGGTGTGGCGCCTCCAGGGCGCGCGCGGGTTGCCGGTGCGGCGCGGTCGGCGTCGTGGTCGTGGCCGCCCTCTCGCTGATCCTGCCCCTCGCCCTCTGAGCGCGTGGCGGCCCGGCTGGTCTGCCCGCTCTGCGGCACGTCGGTGGTGGACGGCGCCGAGCCCGCCCCCGGCGCCTGCGCCGGCTGCGGCGCGCGCTACGCCGGCGGCGGCGAGACCCGCCCGCCGGCGCGCGCGCCGGCCGCTCGCGCGACTGGGGCGTCGACGGGCCTCGACCCCGGCGTGGTCGCGCGGCGCCTCTTCGAGGTCGACCCGCCGCGGCGCCCGCGCCCGGCCGCCGCGATCACCTCCGACCAGCGCGACGGCTTCTACCGCTGGTGGGTCTTCGTGCGGCCCGGCGAGGGCGGCGTGGCGGGCGTGTTCGCGGAGGCTGGCTCGCGCGATAGCTGAGCGGCGCGGGCGGGCGATCCGGTATAGTCCGCCTGGCACTCTTATGGCTTGAGTGCCAAGTGCGTTCCCGAGGTTCCGGCGCGTCGCGCCCGGGCCATGTGAGGGAGTGCCACCCATTTGACCCCGGGAGGGCCGATGAATCTCAAGCCTCTGGGCGATCGCGTGATCGTCAAGGCCGTTGAGCAGGAGCAGGTCACCGCCAGCGGCATCGTGCTGCCGGACACGGCCAAGGAGAAGCCGCAGCGGGGCAAGGTGCTCGCCGTGGGCGAGGGCCGCTGGGTGGACGGCGAGCGCATGCCGCTCGAGGTGGCCGAGGGCGACGAGGTCATCTACTCGAAGTACGGCGGCACCGAGGTGAAGCTCGAGGGCGAGGACGTCCTCATCCTCAGCGAGCACGACATCCTCGGCGAAGGTCGCCCAGCGGGCCGCCGCACGTCAAAGGAGGAACCGAGAATGGCCACAAGAGCTGATCAAGTTCAACGAGGACGCCCGCCGCGCCCTCGAGCGCGGGGTCAACACCCTGGCCGACGCGGTCAAGGTGACCCTCGGCCCCAAGGGCCGCTACGTGGTCCTCGACAAGAAGTTCGGCGCCCCCACGATCACCAACGACGGCGTCACCATCGCCCGCGAGATCGAGGTGGAGGACGTCTTCGAGAACCAGGGCGCCCAGCTCGTGCGCGAGGTGGCCACCGCCACCAACGACGTGGCCGGCGACGGCACCACCACCGCGACCGTGCTGGCCCAGGCGATCGTGCGCGAGGGCCTCAAGAACGTGGCCGCCGGCGCCAACCCGATGGGCCTCAAGCGCGGCATCGAGGCGGCCGTGGACGTGGTCGTGGCGAGATCGCCAAGCAGGCCAAGGAGGTCTCGGGCAAGGAGGACATCGCCCGCGTCGCCACCATCTCCGCCCGCGACCGCGCGATCGGCGATGTCATCTCCGACGCCATCGAGAAGGTCGGCAAGGACGGCGTGGTGAACGTCGAGGAGGGCCAGACCTTCGGCATGGACCTCGAGTTCACCGAGGGCATGCAGTTCGACCGCGGCTACATGAGCCCCTACATGGTCACCGACCAGGACCGCATGGAGGCCGTCCTGGAGGACCCGTTCCTGCTCATCCACGGCGGCAAGATCTCGTCGCGTCCAGGACATCCTGCCGCTGCTCGAGCAGGTCATCGGCCAGGGCCGGCCGCTGCTGATCATCGCCGAGGACGTCGAGGGCGAGGCCCTCGCGACCCTGATCGTCAACAAGCTGCGCGGCACCTTCACCGGCATCGCCGTCAAGGCCCCGGGCTTCGGCGACCGGCGCAAGCGCATGCTCGAGGACATCGCCATCCTCACCGGCGGCGAGGTGATCTCCGAGGAGATGGGCCTCAAGCTCGCCAACACCCAGGTCGCCCAGCTCGGCCGCGCCCGCAAGGTCGTGATCACCAAGGACACCACCACGATCATCGACGGCGCCGGCGACTCCGAGGAGATCAAGGGCCGCATCAAGCAGATCAAGGCCGAGATCGAGACCACCGACTCGGACTTCGACCGCGAGAAGCTCCAGGAGCGCCTGGCCAAGCTCGCCGGCGGCGTGGCGGTCGTCAAGGTCGGCGCCGCCACCGAGACCGAGATGAAGGAGAAGAAGCACCGCGTCGAGGACGCCCTGCAGGCGACCCGCGCCGCCCTCGAGGAGGGCGTCGTCCCGGCGGCGGCGTCGTGCTGGTCAACGCGATCAAGGCCCTCGACTGGCCTCGCGCTCACCGGCGACGAGGCCACCGGGCCAGCGATCGTGCGCCGCGCCCTCGAGGAGCCGCTTCGCCAGCTGGCCGAGAACGCCGGCCTGGAGGGCTCGGTCGTGGTCGGCGAGGTCAAGACCAAGCAAGCCGGGCATCGGCCTCAACGTCGACACCGGCGAGTACGTCGACCTGGTCAAGGCCGGCATCATCGACCCGGCCATGGTGACCCGCTCGGCGCTGCAGAACGCGGCCTCGATCGCCAAGAACATCATCACCACCGAGTGCGTCGTGGCCGACAAGCCCGAGGAGGGCGGCTGGCGGCGGCGGCATGCGGCATGTCCCCGAACATGGGCGGCATGGGCATGGGCGGCGGGATGATGTAGGCATCGCCCAACGCCTCGATCAGAGGCATTGAGCAGCCCGCTGTAGCGCGAAGGGGGCCCCTCGGGGCCCCCTTCGTCGTTCCGTCCCATCGCGGAGCAGCCGTCCGGCGCCCCTCGGCGGCGGGCGGCTATCCCGTCGGGGTCACGTCCGAGAGCGTACCGTCGGCGCTCCGCAGGACGATGCGCAGGGTCATCCGCGCCTTCAGCTTCGCCGGGAGGGCCTTGCCGAAGATGCTCACGAGGGTGACACGGGTGGCCGCCTTCGTCGTGGTCGGCACGGGGGCGCTGAAGCGCCTGCCGAGCGTCCGCGATCCGACCCTGCTGCCGGCGAGCTGCCTCACGCGCCTGCCGGTCGCCGGGTCGGTGTAGATGAACGTGTAGCGCCCCGGGCGCTCGATGCGCAGGGCCTGGGCGATCCGGAGGTCGCCCGAGGGGAGGGTGGCCCGCTTCGACGGAGCGGTCAGCACCACGAGGGCCGCGACCGGGGTGGGCGCGGCGCCCGCGGCGGGCACGGTCACCGTGACGGTGCCGCACGGCCCGCCCGTGCTGTAGGTGAAGCTGTCCGGGCCGGAGTAGCCGGCGGCCGGCGTGTAGCGCACCCTGCCGCCCTCGGCGACCGCGGTGCCGTGCGCCGGGGCGCTGCAGATCCCCCCGAAGGACGCGCCGCCGTTGCGGGCGGAGACGTCGATCAGGCCGCCCGAGGAGGAGACCGTCTCGGCGAAGTCGGCCGCGGCGGGGATCTCCTTGACCACGTACTGCACGTGGACCGTCGCGGTGGCGCCGGCGGCGATCGAGGGCACGCGCACCACCGCGTAGATGCCCGTGTCGCCGAAGCTCGATGCGATGGTGGAGCGGAAGGCACCGTCGCGCCGCTCCAGAGGTTCGCGATGCTCGCCGGGTTGGCGAAGGGCTGTTCTTGACGAAGGCGCGCGCCTCGGCGCCCGTCGCCCGCAGGGCGAGGTACGAGTCGTCGGTCTGAGTGGCCGTGACCAGGGCGGGCGTGCTCGCCGAGCCCTGCGGACGATCGCGTTGTGGGTCTTGTAGACGCCGGTCGTGCCCGCCACGTTGGCGACGCCGTCGCCGTCCGAGTCGCAGAGGGCGCGGGCCTCCATGCGGCAGTTGTCGGTCAGCCCGCGCAGGAAGTAGACGTCGTCGACCGGGGCGCCCGTGGTGTTGGTGAGCTCACCGTGGTGTCGATCATCCAGGCGTACGACGGGATCGCGTAGGTCTGCTTCACGCTGATGCCGTCGATCGCGCCGATGACTGCCACACGCCCTTCACCCCGGCGGCGTCGGCCGAGGCGAACGCGCCGGCGATGCCGCTGACGGCCTGGCTGTTGAAGCCGGGGGTGCCGCCGCCCACCTGGACGCCCCACACCTCGTAGGGCGTGCCCGGCGTGAAGAAGTCGCCGAGTTCACCAGGCGCCGTCGGTCCAGGCGCACTCGGCCGGGTTCACCCGGAAGCCGAGGATCGAGGCGCTCTCGGTGAGGGGGTTGTAGCCCGCGGGGGCGGCGACGGTCGAGCCAAGGAGCCGTTGGCACGCGCGCCGGTCTCGACCTTCGTCGTCCCGAGGAAGAGGTTGGAGGACGAGATCTCGGCGGCGGGCCCGGTCGTGGCGACCGCCGGGGACGCGGCGGCGAGGAGGGCGAGACCGCCCGTCAGGGCGAGGCGGCGCACCCTGCCTGGGCGCACGGGACGGCGATGGTTCACGGGGCACTCCTCGGGACGCGGGCACACACGGGTTTCCGCAACTCTCTCGGCCTTCGCCCCCGGGGCCTGAGTCCCTTGATGGAATCCTGATCGGCGCGGCCCGCCGGCCGGCTCAGGCGCGGCCCGCCGCGAGCAGCGCCGTGGCCCGGCGCAGGTGGCCCGAGAGGCTCTCGGCCACGTTCAGTAGGAGCAGCGTGCGCGTGCCAGCGCGGGGTCGTCCGAGAGCCGGTCGAGTCAGGCGGTGCGCGCGGACGGCGGTGTCGGCGACGACGCTCGCCGAGCGCGGCCCGCCGTCCCCGGTTAGGCGGCCCGCCGCCGCGCGGCGGTGAGGGCGACGGCCTGGAGGACGAAGATCGCCGCGGCCACGGGGATCTGGGACTCCCGCGCCCGGCGAGGAGCGCGAAGCCGAGCAGCATCGTCGCGATCGAGCAGATCAGGGGGATCCTCCGCACGGGGACGGCGTCGGAGGCGATGGCGCCGGCGCTGACCACGAAGATCAGCAGGGCCGCCGGCGCGGTGACGGAGAAACGCTCCGGCCGGTCGATGGCGATCGCGCCGGCGAGCGCGGCGAGGCCCGCCCGACAGCAGCAGGCGGAGGATCACGGGCCGGCGCGGTCGAGGGCGCGGCCGGTAGGTCAACGAACGTGTACCGCACGCGCGGTCCGTCGATGTCGATGCGCAGGTGCCCGAAGTCGGTCAGCGAGAGCTGCGCGCCGGCGGTCGCGCGCGTGAACTCGTCGGCGCCGATCGGCCCGCCCGCCGGTGCCCACCGTGAAGGCGCGGACCCCGTCGACCACGCGGCGCTCGTAGCGGTGCAGGTGCCCGGAGAGGATCGCGTCGACGCCGCGGCGCGCGCGATCGCGCAGGAGGGGCTGCCCAGGTTGCGGGGGCCGGTGGACCACCACGAAGCGGTGCGCGAAGTCGGCCCCGGGCGAGCGCGCGCCGCGCGAACGCGAGGCCCTCGGCGTCCGGGGTCGTCGCCCAGCATCACCGCCTGCACCGGGCCGTGCTCGACGGTGTACCGCCCGCCGGGCGGGATGCCGAACGCCGCGCGGATGGCGCCGTCGCCGGGGGCAGCGCCTCGTGGTCGCCGAGCCCGACGTAGACCGGGGCGTTGCGCATCACCTCGGCCAGCGGCTGGAAGATGTTGCGGTCGAGCAGCACGCCCGCCGCGCTCAGGTAGCTGTTGTCCCCGGCCGTCAGCGCGAGGTCGGCCGCCCCGCGGCGATCGTCCGGGCCACGGCCCACTCCTCGTCGCCTCCGCCGCCGTAGTCGGCGAACATCGCGATGCGGACCGGCCGTGAGGATCGGTGAGGGGGTGGTGAACGCGCCCGAGGCCCGCCCGATGCCCTCGACCGACGCCGTCCAGGCGTACCGGGTGCCCGGTCGCAGCCCGGTCAGCCTCGCCGTCGCGGCGCCGTCACCTCGCGGCCGTCCTCGGCGAGGGCGGTGACCCGGACCTCGCGGGTGGGGGAGGTGCGCCAGCGCAGCTCGGCCGAGTCGGCGCCCACCCGCACCAGGTAGGGCCGCGGGTGAACGGGTCCCCTGGGCCCCAGCAGGTACAGCCGCCAGTAGACCACCGCGCCGGCGACCACCAGCAGCGCGAGGGCCAGTGCCATCGAGACCCCGACCAGCGCGCGGCGCAGCCGGCGCTCCGTGCGGGACGGGCTCCGGCGTCAGTCTGACCCGCCAGCGCCTTGTTGAGGTCCACGCGGCCGAGATCAGGCCGAGGTGGGTGAAGGCCTGCGGGAGTTGGCCGAGCGCCTCACCGGTGTCGCCCACCTCCTCCGCGAAGAGGCCGACGTCGTTGGGGTAGGTCAGCATCTCCTCGAAGACGAGCCGCGCGTCGTCGGTGCGCCCCGCGCGAGCAGGCACTCCACCAGCCAGAAGGAGCAGAGCGAGAACGAGCCCTCGTCGGGGCCGCCCAGGCCGCCGTCGGAGGCCTTCT